>CAWBHA010000003.1:0-2645326 GCA_963788585.1 uncultured Acidimicrobiaceae bacterium | reverse complement strand
GCCTTCTTGCAGGTTCAGATGTCCACGATGTCTCGCGACATCACAGTGCGCCCCGGGCAGGATTCGAACCTGCGTGAAACGGATTAGAAGTCCGTTGCCTAAGTCCGCTCGGCCACCGGGGCAGGCCGGCTTGCGCCGGCGCACAGACAGCCTGACATAGCAGCCTCGATCTGCGGGCGCATGTGCCCGCACCGCCCCATCGCCTCGCACTCCGGCGTGTCGTCGGCCGCGGGCGGTTGTGTCACACTTGTGCTCCTCGGTGGGCGTAGCTCAGTTGGTTAGAGCGCCAGGTTGTGGTCCTGGAGGTCGGGGGTTCGAAACCCCTCGCTCACCCCGAAGCATGCCGGCGTCCTCCTGGTGGGACGCTCGGACCCATCGCAGGATTGGCACGGGGGAGGTTCAAGAGTGAGCCCTGGGACGAACGCGGACGGCCGCACGGTCCTCGTGACCGGCGCGTCGTCGGGCATCGGCGCCGCCGTGGCCCGCGAGCTGGCGACCCGTGGCGACACCGTCGCCCTGGTGGCGCGGCGAGCCGACCGGCTCGACGAGGTGCTGGCGGACTGCCGCCCCCATGCGCCCGCATCGGCGCGTTGGGCGGCCGACTTGGAGGACCCGTCGGTTGCCGGCAGGCTCGTGCTCGAGATCTGGGACCACTTCGGCGGGCTCGACGTGGTGGTCAACAATGCCGCCGTACCCATGCGGCGCCACGTGTCCCGCCTCACCATGGGCGAGGTCGAGCGCACTATGCGCATCAATTACCTCTCACCGGTGGCGATCTCGCTGGCGGTCCTCCCGAGGATGCTCGAGCGGGGTTCGGGGACCATCGTGAACGTGTCCAGCCTTGGAGGACGTCTCGGCATCACGGCGGAAGCCGCGTACTCGGGGTCGAAGTTCGCGCTGGCGGGCTGGAGCGAGTCCATGGCCATCGATCTCGACGGCACCGGCGTCGTGGTCAAGCTGGTGCTCCCGGGCGCCATCGACACGGAGATCTGGGACCAACCGGACAACGACGATCCCCTCTACGACGGACCGAAGGAGCCGCCCGAGGCGATCGCCGGTGCCCTGGTCGACGCCATCGAGAGCGACCGCTTCGAGCACTACCTGCCTGACTTGAAGGCGGTCATCGAGGCCAAGACGGCGGACATCGACGCCTTCATGGTCGGCATGCGCGCCATCGCCGAGCAGGGTGGATCGTGAAGGCCCTGTTGTTCGGCGCGCCGCCCGCGAAGGACGAGGCCCGGCCGACGCCCGAAGACGAGCTCGAGACGATGCTGGCCGGCATCCCCTTCGGGCTCCACGAGATCGAGGACGCGCGCCTCGTCCGCCCCGACTGGGTCGTCACGCGTCCGATCCTCTCGGGCGTCTGTGGGTCGGACGCCAAGCTCGTACTGGGTGACTTCAACACCGGCGACATCGACAACCCGATGGCCGCCTTCTCCTCTCTGCCGCATGTCCCCGGGCACGAGGTCATCGCAGAGGTCGTTGGCCTCGGCCCAAAGGCGCGTGGCCTCGACGTCGGCCAGCGCGTGGTGCTCAACCCATGGCTGACGTGTGGGCCGCGCGGTATCGACCCTCCGTGCCCGCCCTGCCAGACGGGTGATCTCAGCCTGTGCTGGAGCTTCACGAAAGGCGATCTGGGCCCGGGCGTCCACGTGGGCGTCATCACCGCCGCCCCGGGCGCCTGGGCCGAGCAGCTGGCTGCCCACGACTCCATGCTCATCCCGGTGCCGGACGGCATTTCGGACGAGGCCGCCGTCCTGGCCGATCCCTTCTCGGTGTCGTTCCACGCCATCGTCCGACATCCTCCGCCACCGTCGGGACGGGTCCTCGTCTACGGAGCGGGCGCGCTCGGCCTCACCAGCGTGGCGATCCTGGCCTCCCTCTATCCGGGCGTCGAAGTCGGCGTGGTGGCGCGCTTCGAGGCCCAACGCGAGATGGCCCTGCGCTTCGGTGCGTCTCGGGTGTTCGCCCACGAGCCGCGGCTCGCGCTCGTAGAGGAGCTCGCCGACTGGTCCGGCGCGGTGTTGCACGCGCCGCTCGACGGCCTGCCGGTGGCCCACCCCGGCCACATCGACGTGGTCTACGACTCCATCGCCAAGGCGGAGACCCTCGAGGTGGGGGTCCGCGTCCTCGCTGAGCGCGGGCGGCTGGTGTACACCGGCGTGGCCACGCCCGAGCGGTGGGAGTCGACGCCGATCTACTTCAAGGAGATCACGATCGCCGGCTCGAACGCCTTCGGGATGGAGGACTTCGAGGGTGTGCGCCAGCACGCGATCGCGCACTACCTCCAATTCGTCGAAGAGGGCCGGCTCGACATCACGCCGATGCTCACCCACCGCTTCGCGCTCGAGGAATGGTGGCCGGCGCTGAAGGCGCTCGCTCGCCAGGACCGCAGCGGCGCACTCAAGGTCGCCTTCACACCCAACGTCTAGCGCGGGCGATCCCGCTCCGCCCTCAGGCCCCGGTGCCCAGCTCGCTGAAGCGGGCGTAGCGCTCGTCGGCCGCGAGCACCCAGGCCGGGTCGGGCTCGATCCGACGCCCGACCCCCGACCAGCGCACGGAGTCGTCCAGCGACGTCTCGAGGCCTGCGGCCATACGGGCGAAGTAGGCGGCGCCGAGTGCCGCACCCTCGGGCACGGCCACCGTGTCCACCGGGAGGCTGGTGGCGTCGGCCACGGCCGCCATCCACGCCGTCACCCGCGAACCCCCTCCGCTCGCCACGATCCGCGAAGCCTTGACGCCCGAACGGTCGAGCATGCGTCGGATGACGAAGCCGCTGGCCTCGTACGCGGCCCGTTCCAGCGCTTCCGCACCGGAGCCGATATCGAGTCCGTAGAGGTTCGAGCGCAGCGTGTGATCCTCGAAGGGCGTGCGCTCCCCCCGCACGTAGGGGAGCCACACCGGAACCCGTCCTGGCTCACCGAGTCGCGGCTCGAATCGCTCGCGGTCGGGACCGGGGCGGGGCGTGCCGCGCAGGAGCCCACGGGCCCAGTCGACGAACAGGGCGCCGGCGTTGCTCGGGCCGCCGATGAGAAAGCGTTCCGCGGTCGTGTGCGGGTAGCTGATAAGCCCCGGTGCCACGAGCCATTCGTCGCAGACGGCCCACACGATGAGCGTCGCACCGAAGATCACCAACACGTCGCCCGGCTGTGTCGCGCCGGCCACGATCTGGTCGCAGAGCGCGTCGATGGTGCCGCCCGTAATCACGGCGTCGCTCCCCGCCACGGCGCCGGCGGCCTGCCCCATCGGCACCACGGTGGGCATCTGTGACTCCGACACCTCGAGCGACGCCAGCAGGTCGGCGTTCCAGCGCCCGTGGGTGTGCAACGCGCCGAGCGCCGCGGTGACACCGGTGTCGACGGCGGGGATGCCGGAGAGCGCGTACGTGGCCACCGCCTGACACGGCCAATAGCCCCGGGCATCGGGCACCGCGTCGGCCGCCCAGCGCAGGAACCCCTCCGCGTCCGGCATCGTGCCGGGCAGAAGGAGATGATCGTAGGTCCCCTCGCCGTTCGGCCGCCCCTCACGATCGCCGTAGAGCAGGCCGGGCAGGAGCGGCACCCCCTGGCGGCTGACCGCGGTCAGCGAGGGCACCATGGAGGCCACGGCCACGCCGGCGAGGGTGTACCCGTTCCCACCGTCGAGTTGGGCCGTCACCTGCTCGAAGGCCCTGCGCGGGCCGACCCGCCAGGCCCGCTTGGCGTCGTGGCGGAGGATGTCGGGCTCGGGTGCCACGACGCTGTGTGGCACTCGGCTGCGGGCGACGACTCGGCCGCGCTGCGTCGACGGCGAGCGCCTTGACCGACGTCGTCCCGACGTCGACGCCAACGGTGACCGATTGGGGAGTCATGCTCATGAATCTGACACACGTGTCATGATCACGTCATTATGGACGACCCTCGACGGCACAGGAGACGTACGCACCCATGACACGACCACGGCCGAAGGCCCTGGTGACGGCAGCCGTTGCCGGACCCGGGCTCGACCTCTTGCACCAGCTGGCGGACCTCGTCCTCGATTCCTGGCTCGATCAACCCGCCCTGCGCATCTACAACGCCACCCAACTGGCCGAGCGGGTGGCCGCCGAGGAAGCCTCCATCGTCATCGTCGAGAGCGACGTCTGCGGTGCCGAGCTCTACGAACAACCGATCATCGCCGTGTGCAGTTGTCGAGGCGACCCGACCAACGTCGACGTGCCGGCCGCCACCGCCGCCGGTGTCCCCGTGCTGCGAGCGCCGGGCCGTAACGCCGATGCGGTGGCCGAGCTCGCCGTGGCCCTCCTCTTTGCGGCCACGCGGGGCGTCGTCCCCGCGGACCGCGACGTCCGCGAAGGCGAGATCTACCGCGACGGCAAGATCCCCTACCAGCGCTACCGGGCCTGGGAGCTTGCCGGCAAGACGGTCGGGCTGGTCGGGTTGGGCGCGGTCGGGCGCGCGCTGCGTTGGCGCCTGCAAGGCCTCGGCATGGAGGTGATCGCCTACGATCCCTACGCCCCGGATGCCACCAGCGGCCTCGACGACCTGCTGGCGCGCGCGGACGTGATCTCGGTGCACGCACCCGTGACCGAGGAGACGACGGGGATGATCGGATCCGACGCCTTCGCCAAGATGCGCGACGGCGTCGTCTACCTGAACACCGCCCGGGCCAAGATCCACGACACCGACGCGCTCGTCGCCGCGCTGGAGTCGGGCAAGGTCGCCGCGGCCGGGCTCGACCACTTCGAGGGTGAGCACCTCCCGGTGGACCATCCGTTGACGACCTTCCCCAACGTGGTCCTGACCCCGCACATCGGCGGGGCCACGTACAACACCGAGTCAAACCACACGCGGACCATCGCCGAGGACCTCTGCCGCCTCCTGGCGGGGGCCCGACCGCTGCACGTCGTCAACCCCGAGGTCCTGTCGGACTGACGTGGCCGCCCGGCAGCCCACCATCATCGCCACCTCCATCGGGTTCCAGCCCGAGGGTCCCGACCCCATGAACCTCCGCCCGGGCCCGTCGTACCGGCTGGCCGCAGACCTGGCCGGGGCCGGCGCCCACCCGAAGCTGTGCATCATCGCGACGGCGGTCGGCGACGACGCATCCCGCCTGGCGGCCGCGCACAACGCGTTCGCCAAGCTGGGCTTCGTCAGCTCGCACCTGACGTTGTTCCCGATGCCCAACTATCCCGACGTGCGCGCCCATCTGCTGTCCCAGGACGTGATCTGGGTCGGCGGCGGGAGCACGGCCAACCTGCTTGCCCTGTGGCGCCTCCACGGGCTCGACGTGATCCTGCGGGAGTGCTGGGAGGCCGGTGTGGTGCTCAAGGGCGTCTCGGCGGGCTCGCTGTGCTGGCACGTCGGCGGGACGACCGATTCGTTCGGGCCCGACCTCCGACCGGTCACCGACGGCCTGGCGTTCCTCCCGTACTCCAACAGCCCCCACCACGACGCCGAGGAGCAGCGCCGGCCGCTGATCCAGCGCCTGATCGCCGAGGGGACGCTGCCCGACGGCTACGCCACCGAGAACGGCACCGGGCTCGTCTTCGCCGGCACCGAGCTACGCGAGGCGTTCACCGAGGTCGAAGGGAAGGTGGCGTACGCCCTGACGCGCCAGGGCGACACGACGCGAGAGACGGCGCTGGAGACGCGCCTGCTCTGACCGTTTGCCGCCGGGCGTGCCGGCGGCCGCCGCGGCACGTCAGGCCGCGGCCCCCGCCCAGTCCGACCCGGCGTGGACGGTGTCCGTGTCGCGCCCCGAGCGCAGCACGTGCCCCGGCACTTCGCCGGTGAACGCGCCCGACCGGGCGATCTCGGTGCCGTTGACGAAGACGTGGCACACACCGGTCGCCTCGGCGTAGAGGCGGCTCGCCCCTCCGGGCAGGTCGTTGCGCGTGCGCACGGCGCCGTGGCCGATGCTGGACGGGTCGAACACCACGACGTCCGCGTAGGCGCCCGGCACGAGGCGACCCCGGTCGCGTAGGCCATAGAGCCGGGCCGGGACATCGGTCAGTTGGCGCACCGCCTGCTCCCAGCTGAGCAGCCCGCGCGCCCGCACGCCGTCACCCAGCATCGACGTCGAGTAGATGGCGCCGCACATCGTGTCGAGATGGGCACCCGCGTCGGAGCCGCCCACGATGGCGCGGGGGTCCTGCCACACCTGTGCCCGGAGCACCCAGTCGTCCTCCGACGTCGGGATGGGAGGGCGCAGGCCCGTGCGGAGCCGGTCGGCCACGACGACGTCGAGCAACGCGTCGAACGGCGCGCGGCCTCGAGCGCGCGCCACTTCGCTCACCGAGCGACCCTGCGCGTCGGCGTTCTCCGCGGCGAACGTCTCGTCGAAGACGAGCCGGTCCCACTGCGCAAGATGGCGCAGGATGCCCGCCTCGTCGGACTGGGCGCCGGCGTCGAGCCGGCGTCGGGTCTCGGGATCCGAGAGCGCCGCCATGCGCTCGTCCACCGGAAGTGCGAACACCTCGCGCCAGCCCGGGAGGCCGTCGAGGATGGCGCCGTGCTCGAAGCTCAGGCGGAGCTGCATGGAGTGGGGCAACGTGAGCGCGACGACGGTGGCGCCGCGCTCGGCCGCCGCCGTGCCGGCGGCCAGTTGGCTCCAGGCGCCGTCTGGGTTCATGGCCGAGACGCCGAGCACGTTCCAATTGACGGGGCGATCGGCCAGCAGCGACATGGTGGTGAGGAAGTCGACCTCTTCCTCGGTGAAGCCGTTGAGGCACCCCGCGACGATGAGCTCGACGGTGGTGCCCTCGTGGGCCTGCACGGCGGCGGCGAGGCGCTCCATCTCCGCCCGCGCCGCGGCGCGCGAGGGGACGGGTTGACCATCGCCGTCGTTGTGCGTGTGCACCTGGGAGGTCGAGAACCCCAGGGCCCCGTCCTCGAGTGCGGCGTGCAGCGCCGCCTCCATGGCGTCGACGTCCGCCGCGGTCGCGGTTCCCCCGACGGCGCGCTCCCCCATGACGAGCCGACGCAGCGTCGAGTGCCCGACCAGGAAGCCGGCGTTGACCGCGATACGGCCGTCGAGACGCCCGAGCCAGTCCCCGAAGGAGCCCCAGTCCCAAGGGAGGCCGGCCTGCAGTGCGGGCAGCGGCATACCCTCGACGCGGGCCATCATCCGACCGATGTAGTCAGCCCCCTCAGGCGCCAGCGGCGCCAACGAGAAGCCGCAGTTGCCGCCGAGCACCGTCGTGACGCCGTGCAACGGCGACGGGCTGGCATTGGGGTCCCAGAAGAGCTGGGCGTCGTAGTGGGTGTGCAGGTCAACGAAGCCGGGCGCCACGAGCAACCCGTCCGCATCGATCACCGTGTCGGCCCGCGCCGCTCCACCCCCGACGGCCCTCACGCGCTCGCCCTCGATGAGGACGTCGGCGCGCACGGGCGGCGCCCCCGTGCCGTCGACCACGGTGCCACCACGGATGGCGGTCGTCATGCCCCCTCCCCCTGGACGGCGGGGCCGGGCCGCCGCACCCGAACCCGTTGGCGGGCGAAAGCCTGCATGCCCTCGGTGCCGAGCTCGACACCGAAGCCGGACTGCTTCCACCCTCCCATCGGTGCGTACATGTCGATGGACGAGATGCCGTGCGTGTTCACGAAGACGGTGCCCGCCGAGAGCCGCGCTGCCACTTCGGCGGCGAGGCTCTCGTCGTTGCTCCAGACCGAGGCGCACAGGCCGAAGTCGGTGTCGTTGGCCGCGCCGACGGCCTGCTCGATGTCGTCGTAGGGGATCACGGGAAGGGCGGGCGCGAACTGCTCCTGGCGGACGATGTTGGCGTCGGCTCCGGGCGCGAGCACAAGTGCGGGTGACACGAAGTACCCACCGCTGCCTTCGTCCTCCTCGCGGATGCGGCCCGGCCGCAACACGGGAGACCCGGCGGCCGCAGCTTCGGCCACCATCGCCTCCACCCGGTCACGCGCGGCGGCCGTGTGCACGGGCCCCATCGTGACGCCCTCGGCCAGGCCGTCGCCCACGACCTCGGCGGAGAGACGGTCGACCAGCGCGCCCACCGTCTCGTCCATGCGGTCGCGGTGGACGTAGAGCCGCTTGATCGCCATGCAGACCTGGCCGGAGGTGACGAAGGCGGCTTCGACCACGCGGTCGGCGAGGGTGCGGTCGCCCACGACGTCGGGGGCCAGGATGGCGGGGTCGTTCCCACCGAGCTCGAGCACCACCGGGCGCGTGGTCGCGGCCGCAGTGGCCATCACGGCCTGGCCGGTGCCCACACCACCCGTGAAGGACACCATGTCGACCCCCGGATGCCCGACCAGGGCCGCGCCCAGCGCAGCGTCCGGGCCGTTCACCACGTTGAGCACCCCCGGCGGCAACGCCCCGGCCATGGCGGCCGCAACAAGCAGAACGGCGCCGGGGCACGTCGGAGGCGCCTTCACGACCACCGTGTCGCCGGCGAGCAGCGCCGGAAGGATCTTGTTGGCCATGACCGAGACCGGCCAGTTGAAGGGCAGGATCGCGGCCACCACGCCGTGGGGCACCCACTCGACGCGGGTCGCGCCGCCGCTGAGCTCCCGCGCCGCCAGGGCCTCGGCCACGACAGGGGCGAAGGCGGCGGCCATGCCGCCCATGGTGGCGGTGTCGAAGATGGCCTCGAGGTGTGTCTTGCCGTGCTCGCGGGTGAGCAACCGGGCCAGGTCCTGCGCCTCGGCGAGGGCGACACCGGCCTCGGCGGCAGCGACGACCCGGGCCGCCCGCTCCTCCATCGACTGGGCGGCCCAGTCGGGCTGCGCGGCGACGTGCGGCCCCCACGGCCCGGTCCAGTTGGGCCGGCGAGGTGGAGGGCGCGTCGAGCACGATCTCGGACGGCCGGGCCGGGTTGGTGACCGGATAGGTCCCCTCGTCACCGGCGACGACGGCGCCGTCGATCAGGAGCCCGAGACGGGTCGTGACGTCCTCGACGTGTGTGGTCATGGGCTCTCCCCGGGCCGGCCGACTTCCCTGACGATAGTGTCACCTTCTCGTGGGAGCCGTCGAGACGGGACAGACGCCGCGGGCCACCCTGCTGCCCGACCCCGAGCCGCGGCCGATCCGCGTCCCCGTGATCTCGGTCGACGACCACTTGATCGAACCCCCCGACCTCTTCGAGGGCCGCCTCCCCGGCGTCCTCCAGGAGGGCGCGCCGCGTGTGGTCGAGGAGGCGGACGGTTCCCAGGCCTGGATCTTCGAGGGGAACCGGTACCCCAACGTCGGGCTGAATGCGGTCGTCGGCCGGCCGCGCGAGGAGTGGAGCATGGATCCCGCCCGCTTCGACGAGATGCGCCCCGGGCTGCTTCGACATCGCCGCCCGCATCGACGACATGGACCGGGCCGGACTCTGGGCCTCGCTGTGCTTCCCCTCGCTCGTGTCGGGCTTCTGCGGAGCCGTCTATTCGCGGGCTCAGGACCAGCAGCTCGGCCTGGCCTGCCTGCGGGCGTTCAACGACTGGCACCTCGAGGAGTGGGCGGCCTTCCGGCCCGAGCGCATCATCCCGCTGCAGCTGCCGTGGCTCGCCGACGTCGACGATCGCGGCGGCAGAGGTGCGCGCCAATGCGGCCCGCGGGTTCAAGGCGATCAGCTTCCCGGAGTTCCCCGCCCGGCTGCAGCTGCCGTCGATCTTCAGCGGCGCCTGGGACCCCTTCTTCGCCGCCTGCGAGGAGACCGACACCGTCGTGTGCCTGCACACCGGTGCGTCGGGCTGGGCACCCCTCGCCTCGTTCGACCCGCCCTTCGAAATCCTCCCCACCTTCTTTCCGGTCAACGCCCTGCTCGCCGCCGGCGAGTGGCTGTGGTCGGGCGTGCCGCTGCGGTTCCCGAAGCTGAACATCGCGCTCTCCGAAGGCGGCATCGGCTGGGTCACGATGCTGATGGACCGCTCCGATTACGTCATCGGGCACTCCGCCTCGGGCACCGAGAGCAACTCGTGGCCCACCGACCTGCTGCCGAGCGAGGTATTGCGGCGGAACTTCTGGTTCTGCTCCATCGACGACCCTTCCGCAGTGGCGCAGCGGCACGTCATCGGCGTCGACCACATCATGGTGGAGAGCGACTACCCACACGCCGACTCGTCGTGGCCGGACACGCAGCGGGTGCTGGCCGAGAATTGGGGAGCGCTGCCCGAGCAGGAGCTGCGCGCGGTGGCCGGCGGCAACGCGGCCCGTCTCTTCCGGCATCCCCTGCCGCAGGTGGACGACTGGCGCACCCCGGCGCCGGCGACCTGACGTGACGGCGGGCCGGCCGGCGAACCTCCCGCTGCCGCCCCGGGCGGGGCCGGTCGTCGACGCCGACGGCCACGTCGTGGAGGCGCTGGCTGCCTGGTCGGCGCTGCCAGATACCCACAAACCCGTGATCTCCGCGGACGCGCACGGCTACGAGCACGTGACCGTGGGAGGGACCGAGATCCTGGCCGTCCCGCTCGGCACACTGGCCCGGCCGGGGTCGACGTTCGACGATCCCACGGCCTTCCGGCCGCTGGCCGACGCCCTGCCCGGAGGGTCCGACCCGGTGACGCGTCTCGCCGACATGGACGCGGAGGGCATCGACCAAGCTGTGCTCTTCCCGACCATCGGGCTGTACTTCTCGGTGGTCGAGGACGCCGACGCCGCCGTCGGGCTGGCCGTCGCCTACGACGACTGGCTCGCCGGCTACTGCGCCGCCGACGGTACCCGCCTCTTCGGCGCCGCCATGCTGCCGCTCCAGGACCCCGCTGGCGCCGTACACGAGCTCCGGCGGGCGGTCAACGAGCTGGGCTTCGTGGCCGGCTTCGTCCGTCCGAACCCCTGCCTCGGCCGGTCCCTGTCCGACCGCGTCTACGACCCGCTGTGGGACGCGGCCGAGGAGCTCGGGGTGCCGATCGCCGTCCACGAGGGAAGCTCGGTCATCGTGCCGACGCTCGGGTCGGACCGTCCCTTCAACCCGCTCATCCTCCACGCGGTGTCGCATTCGTTCGAGCAGATGCTGGCCTGCGCGCAGCTGATCGCGTTCGGCGTGCTCGAACGCCACCCCGCCCTGCGTGTCGTCTTCTTGGAGTCATCGGGCGGCTGGGCCCCGTTCTGGCTCGAACGCCTCGACGAACAGGCGGAGTCCTTCGGCGGCTTCTGCCCGGACCTGGCCCTGCGCCCTTCGGAGTACTTCGCCCGCCAGTGCGCCATCAGCTTCGAAGTGGACGAGCGCACGCTGCCCGCCCTGGTGCCCTTCGTCGGCGACGACCGCGTCGTCTGGGGCAGCGACTACCCCCACCACGACGCCACGTTCCCGGGCGCGGTCGACGCGCTCCGGGCCACGATCGCACCCTGCCCCACCGCGACCCAGGCCAAGGTGCTCGGGCTGAACGCCCGGCACCTCTACCACCTCCCGTCGCGACGCCCCGCACCGGCGGGGATCATCGACGACTACTTCGCGGCCGTCACGGCGCACGACACCGACATGTTGCGCGGGCTCTTCGCGCCCGACGCCACGTTCGACGTCGACGGCGACCGACGCCAGGGGCGCGACGCCATCCTCGCCTACTACGGCGGGCACACCTTCGGGTACGCCGACTTTCGCCCCGACCCGGGACCGCTGCAGATGGACGGATCTTCCGTCACGGTGGACATCGACGTCCATCTCGGTGGGTCCACCTCGAGGGTGCGTGACGTCTTCGAGACCGAGGGCGAACTGATCACAGGTCTCGTGGTGCGCGGCTTCGCCGACGCGCTGCATGCGGCCGGCCCCACCTGAGGGCGGCTCCGGATCTCAGGCGCCGGGCGGCTGCGGCTGCGGTCCACGTAGGAGCCGACCGGGCCGTTCGCCGGTCGCCTCGCCGTGCTCGCGCACGACGCGGCCCGCCTTGACCGTCGCCACGTAGCCGCGGGCCCGCTGCACCAGGCGCTTGCCCGAGGCGGGAAGGTCGTAGACCATCTCGGGCGCCTCGAGGGCCAGCGCCTCGTGGTCGATCACGTTCACGTCCGCCAGATACCCCGGCGCGAGCAGGCCGCGGTCGCGGAAGCCGTAGAGCTCGGCCGTGCGCCGCGTCTGCAGGTGCACCACCGTCTCGACGGGGAGCCGATCGCCCCGGCTGCGGTCGCGGGCCCAGTGGGTCAGCATGAAGGTGGGCAGGCTGGCGTCGCAGAGCACCCCGCAGTGCGCGCCCCCGTCCCCCAGCCCCAGGACCGTGGCCGGGTGCACGAGCATCTCGCGCACGGCGTCGAGGTTGCTGGCCGAGTAGTCCAGCAGCGGGAGGTAGAGCAGCTCGCGCCCGTCGCGCTGGAGCATCAGGTCGTAGAGCACCTCGTCGGTCGTGCGGCCCTGGGCGGCGGCCAGCGCCGTGATGCTGCGCTCGGGCGGCGGCTCGTAATCCGGTGGGTCGCCCAACGGGAACAGCTTGTGCAGATTGGCCCGCAACAGGCTCACGAAGCCGCCGGCCTCGACCTCCTCGCCCAAGATGGCGGCGCGCACCTCGGGCGTGCGCAGACGCGCCACCCGCTCGTCGAGGGGCAGGTCGGCGATGGCCCGGTAGGCGAGGTGGTGGGCGAAGGGATGGACGACGGACTGGAACCCCACCATGAGCGAGGTCGGCTTGCCCGCCACCTGTGGCACCAACCAGGCACCGCGCCGGTTGGCGGCCACGCCGCGGTCGATCCACTCGCGCCACAGCTCGGGATTGAAGTCCGCCTGGAGCACCTGGTAGGTGACCGGCACGCCGGCCCGCACGGAGATCTCCGACATCCAGGCGATCTCGTGGTCGAGGTCCCACATGTCGCTGGCCACCGAGAAGACGCGGTGGCCCGCCTTGCCCAGTGCCTCGCCGATGGCGATCAATTCCTCCGCCGCCGCCGTGGTGCCGGCGGCGAGCTCGCCGTCCTTGGCCCGGTGCAGGATCGTGCGTGTGGTCGAGGCACCGATGGCGCCCGCGTGGACGGCCTCGCGCACGATCGCCGCCATCTCCGCGATCTCCTCCGCGCTGGCCGTGTCGTTGGCCCTGCCCTCGCCGAGCACGTAGGCGCGCAGGGCGCCGTGGGGGACGAGGCTGGCGACGTCGAGTACACGGCGGATGCGCTCCACCTCGTCGAGGTACTCGCCGAAGGTCTCCCAGTTCCAATTCATGCCCTCGGCCAGCGCGGTGCCGGGGATGTCCTCCACGCCCTCCATGAGCTGGATCAACCAGGCCCGGTCGCTGGCGCGGGCGGGCGCAAAGCCGACGCCGCAGTTGCCCATCACCACGGTGGTCACCCCGTGCCAGCCCGAGGGCGAGACCTCGGGATCCCAGGTGGCCTGGCCGTCGTAGTGCGTGTGGATGTCCACCCAGCCGGGCGTGACGAGAAGGCCCTCGGCGTCGATCTCGCGACGACCCGAGCCGTCGACCCCGCCCACGGCGGTGACGAGACTGCCGTCGACGGCCACGTCGCCGGTGATCGTGGGCCGTCCCGACCCGTCGGCGATGGTGCCGCCCCGGATGACCAGATCGTGCATCGTGCTCCTCCCTAGACCCAGCTTCGCAGGGTTTCGACCACGGCCACCGGATCGGCACCGACCGGCGTGATGTTCAGGTGGGTGACGCCCGCCTCGGCCAGGGCGGCCACCCGCTCCTTCAGGTAGGACTCTGGGCCACACAGCGACGTCGCCTCGAGCAGCTCGGCGGGGACGAGCGCCGCAGCCTCCTTCTTCTGCCCGGCCAGGTAAAGGTCCTGGATCTCGGCCGCCTCCTTCTCGTAGCCGTAGCGGCATGCCAGTGCGTTGTAGAAGTTGCGACCCTTGGCGCCCATGCCACCGATGTAGAGGGCAAGCACCGGGCGGCTCAGCTCGCGCAGCGGCGCCACCTCCGACTCGTCGCCGATGGCGAAGAGGCCGCCGGCCGCGATCTGCAGCGGCGCCAGGGAGGCGTCACGCCTCGCCCGCCCTTCGGCGAGTGAGGGGCCGAAGACCTCCTTGACCTTCTCGGGCACGAAGAAGAGCGGCAGCCAGCCGTCGGCCACCTCGGCCGTCATGGCGACGTTCTTCTCGCCCAGCGCCGCCACCCAGATGGGGATGCGCGGCCGCACCGGGTGATTGATGATTTTGAGCGGCTTCCCCAGCCCGGTGCCCTCCCCCGGGGGAAGTGGGATGTGGTACGAGACGCCGTCGTGGACGAGCGGTGCCTCCCGCGCCCACACGTCGCGGCAGATCTCGATGATCTCGCGGGTGCGGCCCAGCGGCCGATCGTACGGCACGCCGTGGAAACCCTCGATCACCTGCGGGCCCGACGCACCGAGGCCGAGGATGGCGCGGCCGCCCGAGAGCGCGTCGATGCCGGCGGCGGTCATGGCGAGCAGCGTGGGTGTGCGGCTGTAGAGGGGCAGGATGGCCGACCCGATCTCGATCCGCTCGGTCTTGGCGGCGAGGTAGCCCATGAAGCTCGGTGCGTCGAAGCTGTACGCCTCGGCGACCCACACCACGTCGAGGCCGACCTTCTCGAGTGCGGCGGCCTGCCTCGCCGACTCCTCGTGGCCCCCGGCGTAATTGAGCGTCATGGACAGCTTCACGCGATCCTCCCTTTCCGTCGTCCCCTACCCCGTAGATTGGCAGGTCGTGGCCCCTCCGATCGACTTCGTCCTCTTCGACCTCGGCGGGGTGCTGATCGACCCGGGTGGTGTGCGCCCGATGCGCGAGCTGAGCGGGCTGGCGACAGAGGACGAGGTCTGGGCCCGCTGGCTGAGCTGCCGCTGGGTGCGCCGCTTCGAGGCCGGGCGGTGCACGCCCCGGGAGTTCGCCACCGGGCTGGTGGCCGACTGGGGGCTCGACCTCACGCCGGACGAATTCCTCGCCGAGTTCGCCGGCTGGCCCGGCCTCCCCTACCCCGGCGCCCTCGACTTCGTCGCCGAGGTGGGGGCGCGGGTGCCCGTCGGCTGCCTCTCCAACACGAACGCCGTGCAGTGGGAGGCCAACTACGAGGGGATCGCCGTCACCGATGCCTTCGAGCACCGTTTTCTTTCCTTCGAGCTCGGTGTGGTCAAGCCCGACCGCGAGATCTTCGACACCGTCGCGGCGCGTCTGCCGTTCCCGCGAGAGCGGGTGCTGTTCCTGGACGACAACCTCGTCAACGTCGAGGCTGCGACACAGGCGGGGTTCGTGGCCCGGCACGTGCGGCGCGTCGACGGCGCCCGGGCCGCGCTGGTCCAGTCCGGGGTGCTCGAGGGCTGAGCGGTCGCCCCGCCAGCCCGACGCGCCACGCTCGAGAGGCGCCGGCTGCGCCCGCTGTGTCAACATGCCGCACCATGGTTGCCAACGGACCGGTGCTGCGTCTCCTGCCGCGCCTCAGCGACGACGTGGCCTTCTTCTGGACGTCGGGCGAGGACGGCGTCCTGCGCTTCCTGCGCTGCAACGCGTGCGGGTTCTTGATCCACCCGCCGGGACCGGTGTGCCCGCGCTGTCTCTCGCGCGACCTCGGGCCGCAGGAGGTCAGCGGGCGCGGACGCGTCGAGAGCTTCACGGTCAATTACCAGCAGTGGATCCCGGGCAGTGACCCGTACATCATCGCCTGGGTCTCGATCGACGAGCAGCCCGATGTGCGCCTGACGACGAACCTGGTCGACGTCGAGCCCGACGACGTCCGTATCGGCATGCCGGTGCGCGTCGTGTTCGAGCACGTCGAAGACGTCTGGCTGCCGCTCTTCACGCCGGTGGTGGGGGCGTGAGCCCCCGGCGCGCCGGCGAGGAGCCACTGGAGCGCCGGGCCATCATCTCGGGCATCGGCCAGTCCGACGTCGGCCGTCGGCTCGGGCGAAGCGACCTCGACCTCACGGTGGAGGCGGCCGAGGTCGCGATCGCCGACGCCGGGCTGACGCGCGACGACATCGACGGCCTCTCGACCTATCCAGGCATGGGGGCGGGTACCGGTGGTTTCGCCGGGCCGACGTCGCCCGAGGTGCAGGACGCAATGGGCCTGTCGCTCAACTGGCACGACGGAGGGGGCGAAGGCGCAGCGCAGATGCGCGCCGTCCATACGGCGGCGCTGGCCGTCGCCGCGGGGCTCGCCCGCCACGTCCTCGTCTACCGCACGGTCACCGAGGGCTCGGCCCAGGGCGCCGGAGGCCGCCAGGGCATCGGTGGTGGTGGCGGTGGCAGCGGCGTGCCCCGCTTCGGCAGCTTCATGCAATGGTCGCTCCCCTACGGCGCCGTCTCGGCCGCCAACTGGCTGGCCATGGTGGCCCAGCGCCGCATGTACGAATTCGGGCTGACCCGCGAGCAGCTGGGTGCCATTCCCATCAACAACCGCGCCAATGCCGCGTTGAACCCCAAGGCGATCTACACCGACCCGATGTCGATGGAGGACTATCTCGCCGCGCGCATGATCACAACGCCGCTGTGCCTCTTCGACTGTGACGCTCCGTGCGACGGGTCGACCGTCGTCATCGTCTCGCACCGTGACTTCGCTCCCGACCTCGACCACCCCGCCGTCCAGATCAACGCCCTCGGCACCGGGCTACGGGGGCGTCCGAGCTGGGACCAGTTCGACGACATGACCTCCATGGCCGCCCGCGACGCGGCCGCTTCCATGTGGGAGCGCACGGAGCTGAAGCCCTCCGACGTCGACACGGCACAGCTCTACGACGGCTTCTCCATCCTCACCGTCGTCTGGCTCGAGGCGCTCGGCTTCTGTGGGCGCGGGGAGAGCGGGGCGTTCATCGAGGGGGGTGCCAACATCGCGCGCGACGGCCTCTTGCCGCTCAATACCAACGGCGGCCAGCTCTCGGGTGGGCGCCTGCACGGCTTCAGCCTCATCCACGAGGCCTGCGTCCAGCTCCGCGGCGAGGGTGGCCGGCGCCAGGTGGTCCGTCCCGGTGGCCGCGACCCCGAGGTGGCCGCCGTCGCCAACGGCGGCGGCCCGATCGCCGGCACCATGCTGCTGACGCGTGGGGTGCGCTGAGCGTCTCGCGTCGGGCGACGCTGCGCACCGACGATCCGCGATCAGGCCGCGTCGTGCGCAATCAGTCAGGCGCCGCGGCAGCCGGCTTCGTGCCGGCCAGGTGGTGGGCGGCCCGGGCCGCCAAGGCGACCAGCGTGAGCGTCGGCCCGTAGCCGGTCGAGGTCACGAACACCGACGAGTCGGCGACGACGACATTGTCGAGCGAGTGCACCCTCCCCCACCGGTCGACGACGGCCGTGTCGGGGTTGTCCCCCATGCGGGCCGTGCCGATGACGTGCCGGCTCTCGGGCACCGGGGTCGCGCCGATGCCGTGGTAGGAGACGCCGGGCGACGACGTGTGGAGCACCCACTCCGCGCCCATCTCCTCCAGGACCGACTGCAGGATCTTGCCGTGGTACTTGGAGGCGGCCAGCTCGTGACGCCCCGGCTCGTAGGTGACTCGGGCGACGGGGAAGCCGCGAGCGTCGCGGATGGACGGGCTCAGGTCCACCGTATTCGTCGCGTAGGGCAGGTCCTCGCCCTGCATGATGAAGGCCCACATGCGCTCGCGCAGGTTCGACTCTCGCATCGTCTGCGCGTGCAGCTTGCCCCAGGGCGAGTGCCGCGCCTCCATGATCGGCAGGCCGCCGCCGCTGTGCTCGACCAGGCCCCCGCGGAACCACGGGAGCCCCGCCCCGAGGGCGGCCTCGCGCGACCGCTCGTCCTGCACCATGGCATCGTCGTGCACGTGGGTGACCGCACGGCCTTTCTGGGGGTGCAGGCGCATGGTGGGGAAATGCCCGACCACGATCGTCTGGAAGTGGCACATGAGGTGTCGGCCCAGCGCGGGATGCTCGAGGCCCGAGAGCAGCAGGATGCGCGGCGTCTCGATCGCCCCGCCCGCCACGATGACGAGCTTGGCGTCCATCGTGTGCCGCAGGCCGTCCGCGTCGATGAACTCGACGCCGGTGGCCCGGTTTCCCTCGATCGCGATCCGGCTGACGTAGGTCTCGGCCATGAGCTCCGCCCGGCCGGTCGCCATCGCCCGCGTGAGGAGCGCAACGGGGTCGCCCTTGGCATGGATGGGACAACCGAAGAAGGCGCAGAAGCCGCAGTTGTTGCAGGCGGGGCGGCCGTCGTAGGCGATGCTGTTCGCCGCCGTCGGCGCCTCGTACGGATGCAATCCCACCTTCTCCGCCGCGGCCGACGAGAGCACGCGCGCCGTACATGGGCGCACCCGGCGGCATCGGATACGGCCCCGAGCGCCAGGCCGCGAACGGATTGGCCCCCGCCCGACCGGCGACGCCGATGGCCCGCTCGACCTCGGCGTAGAACGGTTCGAGCTCGTCGTACTCGAGCGGCCAGTCCTCGACCGCCGCGTGTTCCTGCGGCCCGTAGGTGGAGAAGAGACGGAAGTCCTCTTCGCGGAAACGGGGCACCTTGCCGTCGGCGTGCGTCCCGCCGCCACCGACCGTGGTCGGAATGGAATTCACCTCGCCCACGTGGCTGTGCTCGCCCTCCCCAGCGTTGCGCCGGAAGGCGCGCGGCTCGATCAGCGGGTCGGGCCCGAGGAAGTAACGAGAGATGAACTTGATCTCGTCGTTCGAGTAGTCGCCAGCGGGCTTCGTCGGGTCGTCAGGCGCGAGCAGGTGGTTGCGCCCCTTCTCCATGATCACGACCGACCATCCGGCGCGGGTCAGCACCTCCGCCGCGGTGGCACCGCCCGGCCCGGAGCCGATGATGATCGCGTCAGGAGTGACGTCGCTCACGGTTGCGACACTTCTGCGTCGCTGTAGCCGCGTGGTTGCACGTCGCCCTCGTAGTCGATGGACGCCCACCCGATCCCGTCTCGATTGCCCCCGTACTCGGGCGCGCCGTACATGCCCTCGCAGCAGTGCTCCCACAGCAGGTCGAAGAACGCCTCGTCGGCGCGCAGGCGGCGGCGTTGCTCTTTCCCGTCCACCTCCGAGAAGTCGTCGCCGAGCGCGGCCAGGCCCTCCCGGTAACGCTCCTGCAGCCCGACGACCGGGCCGTTGAACTCCCGCTCGGGGATGCCCTGAGACCCTTCGATCCGCATGCGCCAGGCCAACTCGTCCAGGCGCGACAGCCGGTGGAAGGTCGCGAAGTCGGCACCGCCGCCGTGCCTCCCCGAGGTCGGGCCGCCCGCCCAGATACGCGGCGGGTCGAAGGTGAACGCGCCGAGGAAGCCGTCGATGTAGTCGACGACGCCCGCCTCCTCGGCTCCGGGCGCCCCCTGGTGGGAAGGCAGCATCTGTGCGCAGGCGGCCCGCAGCGTCGCGTACTGCCGCTCGGTGAGCCAGATGGGCATCGGGACAACGTAGCCTCGGGCGTCCCCCGTTTGCTGACACCGCTGTCAGGTTTCTGGCCCTCGGGGCCACGTGGGACTCCCGCGGTTGCGCCCGGTCGAGGCGCGTCAGGCGCGCGGACCGGCGTCCGCGCCGGCATCCGGACCACCCGAGGCCGCATCGGCAGACGACCCGAAGTCCGGGTCGTAGGCCGGCTCGAAGTGCGCGTCTGGGATCGCACCCGACGCGGTGCGCGGCCCACAGCAGGGCGCGTTCGCCTTCGTCGAGCACTTCACAGACCAGGTTCCCGGTCTCGCTGGCGCTGAGATCGACCAGGCGACACCAGTTCACCAGGATGCGGAAGCCGGGCCCGCGGTAGTGGCGGCCGGCCAGGCAGAACGGCGCCGCAGGCATGCGCAGGAGCCAGGCGACTAGTCCGCCCGCGATCTCGGGCAAGGCGGGCCGGTGCGGCTCGACACGCGAGTAGTGGCCGGTAACCACGTCGACCATGTTCTCCAGCGCCTCCGAACCTGGCTCGAAGTAGCTGGAGTGCGCGAGGACCTGGGGATGGTCCGGCGCGTTCGTACTCATCCTGGTCCCGCCGAAGGTCGGGGAGGCGGGCGCCGCACCGAAGACGCCGAGCTCGGCGACGGCGTCGCCCGGCGCCTGCTCGGAGAAGAAGTGTGACTGCTGCACGTGCAGCTCCCGAAGCTGGTCGACCGTCATGCCCGGGCTCCCGGCGACGATCACATCGGTGACGTGGAGGCCGGCCTCGGCGAGCGCGGCGCCCACGACGATCGAGCCGAAGCTGTGCGCGACGACGGTGAGAGTCTGCGCGGGGTCGAGCGAGAGCGAGTCGACGAATGCGGTGAGGTCGTTCGCCGCCGTCATCAGGTCCTCGTTGCACTCGATCGACCCCGCAGCGGCGGCGAGGACGTCGACCGGGTTGTCGTAGCCCTTCCACAGCACGACTGCAGTGTCCTCCGCCGCCTCGTACAGATTGCGGGCGTCGGGGATCCAGTCTTCGCAGAGGTTGGTGCCGTCGCCGACCCCGGGCACGACGACGGCGACGTGTTCGGCGCTCTCGATGTTGCCCAGGAGCAGCGCGTAGTGCTGCAGCTGCGGCCGGTACAGCAGGATCTGGCCTCCCGAGGCGATGAGGGTCTCGAGCAGCTTGACCCGGTCGGCGTCGTCCTCCGTACTGGCGGCGGCGAGGTCCATTTTCACCGCGGCAAGGTTGCTCGCGGCCCGGCGGGCCAGGAGGTCCTTTCCGCGCATGCGGCCAGGTTAGGTCGCACCACAGTGTCGGAGGTGTGTCTCACTAACCTGGCCGCATGGGTGAGGCCCTGGCCGTTCTGGCCGCGCTCTTGTTCGCGCTCGGCACCGTGCTCCAGCAACGGGGCACGCTGGCGACGGTGGCGGGCGAGGGGGACCCGAGGTTCTTGCTGCAGATCCTGCACCGGCCCGTGTGGCTGGCCGGTGCCGTGTTCCAATCATCGGGCTGGATCGTCCAGGCTGCGGCGTTCGACCGCGCCTCGCTCGTCGTCGTGCAATCCCTGACCGCGCTCAGCCTGGTGATCGCCCTGCCGCTGGGAGCGGTGCTGACCGCGCAGCACATCGGGCGGCGGGAGTTCACGGGGGCGTGCCTGACATTGGCGGGGCTCGTGTTCTTCGTCTCCGCCGGCCAGCCGCAGGGTGGGACCTCGCACCCGAGCGCGGCCGCGTGGTGGACCGCCTCCCTCGCCATCGGTGCGTTGGTCGCCATCCTCTTCGGCGTCGGCCTGCGCTTCAGGGGCGCCGCCAGGGCCCTGACGTTCGGCGCCGCCGCTGGCCTCGGCTACGGGCTGCAGGCCGCCGTCACCAAGACCTTCGTGACCGAGGTGGGCAGCGGCGTGCTCGCCCTGCTCACCAGCTGGTCGGTGTACGTCCTCGTCATCTCCGCCGTGACCGGCTTCGCCCTCCAGCAGTCGGCACTCAAGACCGGGGTGCTGGCTCCCGCCATGGCGTCGAGCAACTCGGTGACGCTCTTCACCAGCGTGGTCCTGGGCATCGCTGTCTACGGAGAGGCCCTCGCGAAGAACGGCGCCGCGCATTCGGGGTCGACCGCCCTTGGTCTCGTCGTAGCCATGGTCGGTATCGCTCTGCTCGCGGGATCGGAGGCGCCACGCGACACGCCGCAGGCGTCAGCGGACCCCTCGCCCGCCACGTGACGCTGCTGGCGTCACTCGACCTCGTCACCACATGGTGGGAGTACGTCCTCCTCTTTGCCGCGGTCGCCGCGTCGTGGGCCGGCGTGCCCTTCGTGGGTGCCACCGCGCTGGGTGCGGCCGGCGTCGCGGCCAGCCAGGGAAACCTGAACCTCTCGCTCGTCTTGGTCGTGGCGACGGTGGCGGGCGAGGTGGGCGGCCTGGTCGGCTACGCCATCGGCCTGCGCTGGGGCAGACAACTGCTCGTCGAGCGACCGGGCAAGCACCAGGCCGGCCGGCAACGCATGGTCGCCCGAGGCGAGTCCGCCTACGCCCGCTGGGGTCGCCTCGCGGTGTTCTTCACGCCAGCCGTGGTGTCGGGCACGGCCAAGATGAAGCACGGGCAGTTCGTCTGGTGGAACCTGGTGGCGTCGTTGGCCTTCTCCATCTCGGTGGCGGCCAGTTCCTACGGGTTGGGCCGGCTCTGCACGGGGAACTCTTCACCACGCGACATCGGCACGCTGATCGTCGGCCTCGCCGTCGGCGTGCTCATCACCGTGGTCCACGTCCGTCGCCGCCATCGCTCGAGGGCGGATCACGCCGCAACCTGACGCGCCGTGTCGACGCGCCGTGTCGTCCGTCAGCGGGGCAGGCCGAGGATCCGGCCCGCGATGATGTCGCGCTGCACCTGCGAGGTGCCGCCCGCGATGCTGGCCGCCTTGCTCCAGAGCCACTGGCGTGCCCACGGTCCCGACTCGGACGCAGCAGGCGTGCGCCCGGTCACCAACAGGCCCGCCTCGGAGAGGCCCTGCGTCATGGTCGTCCAGGCGAGCTTGACCCAGCTCGACTCGGGCCCTGGCTCCTCCCCCCGCCCGAGGCGCGTCAGCGTGCGCAGGTTGTGCAGCCGCAGCACGCCGAGGTCGACGTAGGCGCGGGCGAGCGCATCGGCCACCACGGGGTCCTCGAGCGCGCCGTTCCGTCCCGCCTCGTCGTAGAGCCGGGCCAGGTACGTCTCGTGGACCACCTGCTCCTTGAACGGGAAATTGGTGCCGCGCTCGTGCGCCAGTGTCGAACCCGCCACCGACCAGCCCTGCCCCTCGACGCCGACCACGTGTTCGGCCGGGACGAAGACGTCGGTCAGGAAGACCTCGTTGAACTCCGCGTCGCCCGTCATCTGCACCAGGGGCCGGACGTCGACGCCGGGATCGGCCATGTCGACGATCAGGGCGGTGATGCCCTGCTGCGGGCGGGCGGCGTCCGGATCGGTCCGGGCGAGACACAGCCCCCAGCTCGCGAACTGCGCGTAGGACGTCCATACCTTGCGGCCGGTGACGAGAAAGCCGCCGTCGACGGGGATGGCGCGGGTCGCGAGCGACGCCAGATCGCTCCCGGCGTCGGGTTCGCTGAACAGCTGGCACCAGATCTCTTCGGCGGCCAGGATCGGTGGCAGATAGCGCAGTCGCTGGTCCTCGGTGCCGTGGGCCAGCAGCGTCGGGCCGACGAGGTTGATGCCGACCCGGTTCACCGGCTGCGGCGCCTGCGAGCGGGCGTACTCGCTCTGGTACAACGCGACCTGGACCGGTGACGCGCTCCGGCCGCCGTACTCGCTCGGCCAGTGGACGCCGACCCAGCGGTCGGCCGCCAACGTGGCCTGCCACTCGCGTCCCCACGCCACCTCGTCCGCCAGGTCGACGAAAGCCGGCGGCCGGCGCAGGTGCGCCGCCAACCACGCGCGGCACGACGCGGCGAACTCTTCGTCCTCCTTCTTCAGCGCGAGGTCCACGCCTGCCCCGTCGACCGTCCTGACATCGGCGTCACGTTAGTGGGGTCCGGATAGGGTGCCCTGCCGTGACAGCCCGCCTCAGCCCGACCTGGGTACCCAGCCAGGCGCGTGCCTACCGCAGGCCGGGCGGCCCCTGGGACGTGCCGACGCTGGACGCGCTCGCGACGGCCCACGGAGGTGAGGTCGTCGACGGCGACACCCGCCTCAGTGCCGGCGCCATGGAGGCGCTCGTCGCCACCGTCGCCGGTGGGTTGCGCGCCCGGGGAGTGGCGCGCGGCGAGGCGGTCGCCTGGCAGGTACCCAACAGCCTGGCGGCGGCCGTCCTGACGCGGGCATGCTGGCGCCTCGGGGCCGTGGCGGCGCCGCTGCTGCACTCCTTCGGTCCGGCCGAGATCGACGGGGCGCTCGGCCAGATCGAACCGGCGCTCGTCCTCGAGCTGGCCCCGGACGCCATCTCCGATCCCGATGCGTTGGCCCGTTCGCTCGGGGGGCCCGCGGTCGGTGCCGGCACCTCCCCCAGCCGACCCTTCGACGTCGCGCTGGTCCTCTTCACCTCCGGGTCGACCGGCGTGCCGAAAGCGGTCCTGCACACGCACCGCGGGCTGAGCTGGAAGGCCTCCCTCATGGCGCGCGTGCACGGCCTCGGAGCGGCCGACGCCGTGCTCATGCCCGCGCCCATGGCGCACATCTCCGGCCTGCTGAACGGCGTCCTCGTACCCGGGGCCGCCGGCATGCGTTCGGTGCTGGTCCGGCGCTTCGATCCCGAACAGGCGCTCGATTTGGTGACGCGTGAGAGGATTTCGTTCCTGGCCGGCCCCCCGACCTTCTTCATCGCCATGGCGCGCGCGATGGCCGACGGGCATGCCGCCGACGTCACGTCCATCCGTCTCGTCTCGAGCGGTGGCGCATCGGTGACGCCGGCGTTCGTCGAGGACACGGCGCGCGCCTTTGCGTGCCGAGTGAAGCGCACCTACGGCTCCACCGAGGCCCCGACGGTCACGACCAGCACGGACGACGACCCCTTCGACAAGGCGCGGGACACCGACGGACGTGCCGTCGGCGCCGTCGAGCTCCGCGTGTCGGATCCCGAGACCGGGACCAGGCGTCGCGCCGGGACGTCGGGTGAGCTGTGGGTGCGCGGGCCCGAGATGTTCGCGGGCTACGCCGACCCCGCTCAGACCAGCGGCGTCATCGCGCGCGGCGGTTGGTTTCGCACGGGCGACCTGGCGACGGTGGACAGCGACGGATGGGTGCGCATCGTCGGGCGCCTGAAGGACGTCATCATCCGGGGCGGGGAGAACATCTCCGCCTCGGAGGTCGAGGCCGCGCTCGAGGCGCACCCTGCCGTGCACCACGCAGTGGCCGTGGGCTACCCCGACCCGCTCATGGGCGAGCGGGTGGCCGCCTTCGTCGAGTCCGCCGCGCCGTTCGACCTCGAGGACTTGCCAGCGTTGGTTCGCCGAGCGGGGCATCGCGAGGTTCAAGACGCCCGAGCGGGTCGAGCGGCTCGAGCGCCTCCCGCTGCTCGGTTCGGGCAAAGCCGACCGCGCGGCCCTGCGCCGCCGCGCGCCTCCACCTGACGCGGTCGCACTAGCGTCTGACCCGTGCCCCGTCGCAACCTCGTCCCGCTCGCGCTGCTCGCCGTCCTCGTGGTGCTGACCGCCGTCTTCGCCGTGCTGGGCACCGCTTCCGCGCCGAGCGGCGCCACGACCACCGTCCAGAACGCCTCGGGCCGGACCTTTGGTCCGGACGTGACGACGTCCTTCGTCATGAACCTGGTCGACAGTCCCCCTGCGACAGGCGCGAACGCCGGCGAGTCAGGTGCGGCAGGTCCGCTACGTGCCACCGAGCCGCATGGCCGTCTACCAGGTCGGCTCCTCGAACAGCCTGCTGGCCGTCCTCAGCCCGGCGGCCGTCGCCTGCGCCCTGAGCGAGTACGGCGCCATCGTCGGCGGCTCGACACCGTGGACGACGAGCGGCGGCGCGTTCGTCCGCACCGAGAGCCTGGCCGACTACTCCGCGCGCATCCCCTCGGTGACAGCCACCTCCTCCTGCGCACCCAGCCCCACCACTGCGCAGGGCCAGGTGCGTGAGAAGGTCGTCGTCCGAGGCGGCTACCTCGTGGGCGTCCGCCTGACCGTCGTGGTGCCGCCGCAGAGGCTCGCGAACGGAACTCCGGTGGCCCACGGCACCGAGGGCGACGCGTTCGATCGTGACCCGGATCAACGGCACGCCCACCCGCACCCTCGGTCTCGTAGCGCCGCGTTCAGGACAGCGGCAACCCCGCGTCGAGCCGCTCCCGCAGCATCGCGGCGATGCGTTCCCGGTGGAAGGCTGCGTCGCCGTAACTGACCTGGTCGAGTTGCGCCCGCTTGACGAACAGATGCATGTCGTGCTCCCACGTGAAGCCGATGCCGCCGTGCACCTGGAGCCCGGTCCCCATCACGCGTCGCGACGCATCCGAGCACCAGGCCTTGGCCATGCTGGCCGCCAGCGAGCGCTCATCGTCGTCGGCGGCGGCACACCACGCCGCGTAGTACACGGTGGAGCGCATCCCCTCCACGTCGACGAGCGCGTCCGCCAGCATGTGCTTGATCGCCTGGAACGAGCCGATGGGCTTGCCGAACTGGACGCGGTCCTTGGCGTACTCGACGGTCATGGACAGGACGCGGTCCGCGGCGCCGAGCATCTCCGCCGCAGCAAGCGTGGCCGCCCGGTCCAGGAGGAGCTCGGCCGCACGCGCGTCCCCCAGGCGCCGCGCCGGCGTGCCGTCGAAGCGGAGAACGCCGAGCTCCCGTGTGCGGTCCATGACGGGGAGGGCATCGGGGCGACCCTCTGCGACGAGATCGACGCCGTAGACCCCGTCCGCGGCGGCGACGACCGCCAGCTCGGCCGAAGGCGCGTAGGCGGTCGGTGCCGTGTCACCGCTGAGGCGTGCCAGACCGGTCGCACCGCCGTCGGCGACCTCGATGCGGTCGGCTCCCGGACCGCAGCTGACACAGCCAACGGCACTCCCCTGCCCGAGGGCCTCGCGCCAGTCCTTCGTGCCGGCGTCGGCCCGTGCCTCGGGTCCGCACAAGACCCCGAGGGCCAAGACCGACGGCAGGAACGGCGCGGGCACCAGCCGCCGGCCGATCTCCTCGCACAGGACGGCGACCTCGACCATGCCCAGACCCAGCCCGCCCTCGTCCTCGGGCAGCTCGAGTGCGAGCCATCCCTGGTCCGCCATGGCCGACCACACCTTTGCGTCGTAGCCCCGCGCCACCCCGGACGCCGACGGCCCGCCTGCTGCGCCGTCGGCCGTCTCGCCCGCGCCCGGCAGCGTGCCCACGATCGCGCCCTCGCCCACCCTGGCCCGGAGCACGTCGTGGCCGGCCACGCCGTCGAGCAGTGTCGCCGCCGCGTCGCGCAGGGCCTGCTGGTCGTTGGAGAGGTCGAAGTCCACGGCGGCGCAGTCTACGATCCCTGACACGGGTGTCACCGATTGCGGCCCGCTGTGCCATGCTGCGCCGGATGGATCTGCGCACCACGCCCGAGCAGGAAGCGCTGCGCGACGCGTTCCGGGCCTGGCTGGTGGAGCACCTCCCCTGGCCCTACGGCGTCGGTCTCCCACCGCGCTTCGAGGACCTGGCCGAGACGGTCTCGTTCGGGCGGCGCTGGCAGGCCGCCCTCGCCACCGACGGATGGGTCGGCATCACCTGGCCGGAGGAGTACGGCGGCCGAGGCCTGGGTGCCCTCGAGAACTACGTGGTCATCGAGGAGCTCGCCCGCGCCCGTGCCCCCGAGCTGGTGGGCCGCATCGGGATCAACCTCGTCGGGCCCACGCTGCTGGCCCACGGGACGCCCGAACAGAAGGAGCGCTTCCTGCCGCGGATCCTCTCGGCGGCCGAGCTCTGGTGCCAGCTCTTCAGCGAGCCCGACGCCGGGAGCGACCTGGCCTCGCTCACCACCCGTGCCGTGCCGGTCGAAGGCGGGTACCGGGTCACCGGCCGGAAGGTCTGGACCTCGTACGCCCAGTTCGCCGACTGGGGCCTGTGCCTGACCCGGAGCGACCCCGACGCGCCCAAGCGGCAGCAGGGCATCACCGCGCTCATCGTCGACATGCACGCCGACGGCGTGGTCGTGCATCCTCTCGTGCAGTCGACCGGTGAGGCGGAGTTCAACGAGGTCGAACTCGACGACGTGTTCGTGCCCGCGCCCCGCCGCGTCGGCCCCGAGGGAGAGGGGTGGACCGTCGCCGGCTCTACCCTGGCGCACGAGCGCGGGATCAATCCTCGCCAGCTGGTCATCCACTCGCAGCTCATCGAGGAGCTGCTCCGCCTCGCCGGTGACAACGGGAGCTTCGACGACTGGCGCCTCCGCCAGCAGCTCGCGCAGGCGGCGACCGAGGTTCGCCTCTTCCAGCTGCACAACTGGCGCTCGTTGACTCGCCTCTCCAAGGGGGAGGCCCCGGGTCCCGAAGGGAGCGCCCTGAAGCTGTACTGGAGCGAGATGTCCAAGCGGCTCCACCAGACGGCACTGGACGTGCTCGGCCCGGCCGCGCCCCTGTGGGAGGGTGCGCCCGGCAACCCCGCCGGTGGCGCCTGGCAGCGGTCGTGGCTGTACTACCAGGCCTCCTCCATCTTCGCCGGGACCAACGAGATCCAGCGGACACTGGTCGGCGAGCGCGTGCTCGGTCTGCCACGCGGGTAGTCCTCGGAAGGCGACGCGGCGCGACACGGTGAGCGACACGGGCAGACTGGATGCCATGGCAGAGAGCTTCGAGACGATCCGCTACGAGACCGACGGTGCCGTGGCGACCATCACATTGAACCGTCCCGACGTGGCGAACGCCCAGAATTCGAGGATGATCGACGAGATCGATGCGGCCTTCGACCTCGCCGACGCCGACGACGCCGTGCGGGTGGTGATCCTGGCCGGCGCCGGAAGGCATTTCTCCTCAGGCCACGACCTCAAGGCGATCGTCGGGGGTGACGGTGCGGATCCGTGGGTGGCCCGGCGCGAGACGCCCGAGGGCAAGTTCCAGCACGAGAAGACGATGTACTTCGACCGGTGCCTGCGCATCCACGATTTCCGCAAACCCACCATCGCCGCGGTCCAGGGCAGCTGCGTCGCGGCCGGCCTGATGCTGGCGGCCATGTGCGACCTCATCGTGGCCGCCGACGACGCCGTGTTCTCCAACCCCGTCCTGCGCCTGACGGGCGCCGGCGTGGAGCTGCTCGTCGAGCCATGGGAGCTCGGGATACGAAAGGCCAAGGAGTTCCTCTTCACCGGCGACACGATCGATGCGCAGGAGGCCTGGCGGCTGGGCTTGGTCAATCGCGTCGTCCCGCGTGACGAATTGGCCGCCCGGACGCGCGAGCTGGCCGATCGGGTGGCGCTGGTCCCACCCGTCACCGCCCAGACCGTGAAGGACTCGCTGAACCACACCGGGACACTCATGGGCAAGCGCGACGCGTTGAAGTACCACTTCATGGCCCACCACTGGGTCCACAACACGGCGACCGCGCTCGACGCCCTGGCTGCCCGCAAGGCGAAGGGCTCAATGAAGGACGTCGTTGCCGAGCGGGACAAGGGACACCCGGAACCGAAGACATGAGCACCGCGGGACGGGGACCCCTCGAAGGGATCCGGGTCGTCGACGTCGGCACGCGCATCTCCGCGCCCTTCTGTGCGGGACTGCTGGGTGAGCTCGGGGCGGACGTCATCAAGGTCGAGCTCCCCGGCGAGGGCGATTTCATGCGCACGATGGGCCCCTTCGTCCCGGTCGACGACGGCCCCGACTACTCGCTCTCGTGGTCGGTGGAGGGGCGCGGCCGGCGCGGCGTCACGTGCGATCTCCGACAACCCGAGGGCAAGGATCTGTTCCGCCGCCTCGTGGCCACGGCCGACGTGCTCTGCGAGAACTTTCGCCCCGGGACGATGGAGCGCTGGGGGCTCGGGCCCGCCGACCTGCCCGAAGAGCTCGTGTACGTGCGCATCAGCGTGTTCGGGCAGTCGGGCCCCTACGCGCCACGGCCGGGCCTCGATCGCCTGGGCATCGCTTTCGGCGGCCTCCTCCACCTGACCGGCGACCCCGACCGCCCTCCGGTCCGCCCTGGCGTGACGGTCTCGGACTACCTCACGGGCGTCTTCGCGGCTTTCGCCGCCGTCTCGGCGCTCTATGGTCGAGACGCCGCCCCGGACGGCCGCGCACCCCAAGGGGGTGGCGAGGTGATCGACGCGCCGCTCTACGGCTCAGTTCTGCGCATTCTCGAGTGGACCCTTGCCGGCTACGACCGCCTCGGCATCGTGCGCCAGCGCGAGGGCAACCGGTTGTCCCACTCGGCCCCCCTCGACAACTACCCCTCGGCCGACGGGTTCTACGTGTGCATCGTGGCGGGTTCGGACGCGAATTTCGCCCGCCTGTGTGCTGCCATGGGCCGGCCGGAGCTCACCCGGGACCCGCGCTTCGGCACCCTCGCCGAGCGCGCGGCGCACGCCGACGAGATCAACGGGATGGTGGCCGAGTGGACCTCGGGGCTACGGGCCGAGGAGATCACGGCGCGCTGTGTCGAACACGACGTGCCGGTCGGGACGGCCTACAGCGCCGCGGACATCTTCGCGGATCCCCACATGGCCGAGCGCGGCGACCTCGTCGCCGTGGACGACCCGGTCATCGGCGCGGTGCGCCAGCAGGCCCCCTTCCCCCGCCTGCAGCGGCGGCCAGGCGGGACCCCATCGGGGGCCCCTCGCCTCGGCCAGCACAACCACGAGGTCTGGTGTGACCTCCTGGGCCTGCGCGAGGAGGAGCTGGCCGACCTGACGGCGCGCGGCATCGTGTGATGCCGCGCCCCGACGTCTGCTAGGTGGCGCTGATCAGGCGGCCCATGTAGGACGCGCCGCCGAAGGTGAAGATCCCGCCGTCGGCTGCCGCCATCCAGTAGCCGTTGGTGGCGTCGTCGGGCGCCATGCCCACGACGGGCGCCACGAGGGACAGGCTGCCGGTGGAGCCGTCGAACGGCGCCTGTCCGAAGGTGAAGATCCCGCCGTCTGAGGCCACGAACCGGTAGCCCTGGCCGTTGGGCGACGACTCGATGCCGACGATCGGCTTGTTGAGGCGGATGCTGCCCGTGCTCCCGAAGAACGGCGCGTCGTAGCTGAAGACGCCGCCGTCCGCCGCGACCTCCCAGTAGCCGCCGGTCGCGGGATCGCCTGCGATGCCGACGATCGGCTGGTTGAGCGGGGTGCCGCCCATGGAGCCGTAGAACGCCGCGTCACCGAAGCTGAAGATGCCGCCGTCGGCGGCGACCAGCCAGTAGCCCTTGCCGTCGGGCGTCGACGCCATGCCGACGATCGGCTTGTTGAGCCGCAACGATCCCGTCGAGCCGTAGAACGCCGCGTCACCGAAGCTGAAGATCCCGCCGTCGGCCGCGACCAACCAGTAGCCACCGTCGTCGGGCGTCGCCGCGATGCCGACGACGGGCGAGTTGAGCGGACCAGAGAGCGAGCCGAGATTCTGGGCGGCCCCGAACGCAGCTACCGTGCCGTTGCCCTCGACCTCCCAGTAACCGGTCCCGTTGGTCAGCGGAGCGATGCCGACCGTCGTCGACCCGGAGTCGACCTCCGAGGCCACCTGGCCCCACGTCACGGTGATGTCGGTCGGTGGCGCGCACGAGCTGACGAGGATCGCCGCGATGGAGCCGCCGGCGTAGCCGCTGGACGAGACGGCCGCGCCCATGGAGAGCACCGGCGCGCCGCCGGGGCAGTTGGGGAACTCGTGCAGGATGATGTCCCGGTGGCCCCAGCACTGCGAAGACGTGGCGAGGCTGCAGGCGGCGTTCGTCGTCTGGGAGCCTCCCCAACCGTCGTCGTACATCCAGTAGTAGTCGGCCTCGAGCGTCGAGGAGAGACCGCCGGCCCAGATGGCACCGCCGAACGTGATCGGCGCACCACCGGTGACGGCGGAGGGGAACGACGGGTCGGCGCCCGAGTTCGCCCCGGCCTGTGCGTACGCGTCCAGCTGCGACGTCATGTAGTCGATGGGCGGCAGGCCGCGATCGATGCGCTCGGCGTTCACGACCGTGAAGACCTGCTGCTCGGGCGGCAGGCTGGCGAGGCTGGACTCGGAGACGGCCATCGGGCCGACGCCCTCCTGGGCCCGTGCATCGTTGATCGACGTCAGCCAGTCGCTACTGGCCGGCGCGATGTTCGACCCCGGATTTGCCGGTGGCAGGATTCCCGTGGCGCCGGCGGGTGCACTGGTGAGGCCGACTGCGATGGTGCTCATGATCATGGCGCCGATGGGCAGCAGAAGTGTCGCCACACGACGACGGGCACGGGCATGCACGCTGTCTTCCCCCTCTTGACATCGCTTCCGAGTAGTCAGTTATCGGTACGCAGCGTCACGAAAGGAATGGGACATTTGGACTAAACACGAAAAATTCTCACGGGGGTGTACGGCAACGACGCCCTGCGCAACGGCGGTGATTGTGCGCGTGTTGAGGCGAAGGCGGGTCGCGGGCGCACCGGGACAACGGAAGCACAACGTCTGCTGGGCAAACGCGCTCGGCGGGTGACCGCGACGGGGCCGTCAGCTGCGGGGGAGTCCGAGCACGCGCTCGGCGATGATGTTGCGTTGGATCTCGGAGGTCCCGCCGGCGATGGTGTCGGCAAAGGAGCGCAGATACTGCACGGGCCAGGCGCCGTTCCAGAACGACCCCATGGCGCCTTGGTCGACGGCGAAGGGTTCGAAGTGCGCGTCGTCCCATGCGGTGAAGCGGTTAGGCCCGGGGCCGTCGACGTCGAGGCCGTCGATCCCCAACGCCTCCTGCCCGACCAGACACGCACGCTGCTCGGCTTCGCTGCTGAACAACTTCAAGATCACGTGCTCGGGGGGCATCTCGCCCCGCGTGGCCTTGGCGAAGCCGCGATAGCCGAGGCAGCGGGCGGCCATCGCGTCGGTGGCGATCCGCCCGATTGCCTCCGCGAGGCGAGGGTCGGCGCCGAGGGTGCCGCCTCGCCCGTCGGAACGCCGCGCGAGGCGGAGAAGGCCCCGGAGCGTGCGCTCCATCTTGCCCACGTTGCTGATCCAGAGCATCCCGCGCTCGTGGCGCAGCGCACCCTGGCTGACGGACCAACCGTGGTGCAGCTCGCCGAGCAGGTTCTCCTCGGGCACTTCCACATCGGCGAAGAACACCTCGTTGAAGTCGACGTGGTGCGGATCGGTCAGCTCGGGCAGGGGCCGGCACGTGACACCCGGCGTGCGCATATCGATGATGAGCGCGCTGATGCCGCGGTGCTTGGGCGCGTCGGGATCGGTGCGCACGTAGCAGAGACAAAGGTCGGCCTCGTGGGCGCCCGATGTCCAGACCTTCTGCCCGTTCACGACGAATCGGCCGTCGCGCTGCTCGGCCCGGGTGGTCAGCGACGCGAGATCGCTCCCGGCGTTGGGCTCGCTCATGCCCAGGCACCACGTGATCTCACCCTTCAGCGTCGGCACGACGTAGCGCTCCTTTTGCGCCTCGGATCCGTACTCGACGACGGAGGCGGCACAGATCGAGAGCCCCTGGGGGTTGAGCGAGCGGGGCACCATGCGCTCGGTGACCACCTCGAAGTAGACCATCTGTTCCTCGGGCGTGGCGTTGCGTCCACCGAGCTCCGGTGGCCAGCCGGGCACGAGGTAGCCCGCCTCGAACAGCTCTCGTTGGAACGTGCGAGCCCACTGCGGCAGGTTCCCCGAGCTGCGGCGCGGGTCACGCTCCATCACCTCGCGCGCGGGCAGGTGTCCCTCCAACCAGGCCTCGAAGTCGCGCCGGAAGGCGAGCACCGTGTCGTCGGGAGCGAGGCGCACGGCCAACTATGACACGGGCGTCAGGCGCCCAGCGAGCCGGCGGAACGCGACACGCGCACCGCCTGACCGGGCGGACAGGCCCGCTCAGCCCCCCGGTTCGGGGTCCCGGGGTTGGCCCAGGATCCGCTCCGCGATGACGTTGCGCTGTACCTCGCTGGTGCCGCCGGCGATCGTCAGGCAGCGCGTGGAGAGGAACCCCTCCTCCCACCGCTGCGCCTTGCCGTCGAGGACTGCACCGTCGGCGCCGTAGAGCGCCATGCCCATCTCCTGCACGCGCTGCTCGTGCTCCACCCCGAGGAGCTTGCGCACACTCGAGCCGCTGCCGGGGTCGACCCCCGAGAGCGTGCGCAGCGTGGAGCGGTGGCCGAGGAGCGCAATCGACTGCGCCTCCGCGATCAGGTGACCCAGGCGCGTCTGCATGCTCGGCGCGACCGGCTCGCCGCGGGAGCGACGACCGGCCACCGTGCGGATGAGGGATTCGACTCCGTTCCCGAAGGACGCGCCCGACGACATGGAGACGCGCTCGTTGGCCAACGTCGTGCGACCGATGCGCCAGCCGTCACCCTGCGCCCCGACGACGGCATCGTCCGGCACGAACACGTCGTTGAAGAAGACCTCGTTGAACATGGCGGCACCGGTCAGCTCGCGCAAAGGGCGGATGTCGAGCCCCTCGGCGTGCATGTCCACGATGAAGTAGGTGATGCCGGCGTGCTTGGGCGCCTCGGGGTCCGTGCGGGCCAGGCAGATGCCGAAGTCGGCCATCTGGGCCAGCGAGGTCCAGACCTTCTGCCCGTTGAGCACGTAACCGCCCTCCACACGCTCGGCCCGGGTGCTCAGCGCGGCGAGGTCCGAACCTGCTCCCGGTTCGCTGAAGAGCTGGCACCAGTTGAGCCTGCCCAGCAGCGTCGGCCGTACCCAGCGCTCCTGCTGCTCCGGCGTCCCGTACGCGATCAATGTCGGCAGTGCCCAGGCACCCACCGCCAGGTGCGGCCGCACGATGCCGGCTGCCGCCAGCTCCTCGTCGATGACGAGCTGCTCGAGCGGGGACGCGCCACGGCCCCAGGGCGCTGGCCAGTGCGGCATGATCAGTCCGGCCTCGGCCAAGGCGGCGCGCTGCTCGGTCGGGGGCGTGGCGGCCACGCGCTCCACCGCGGCGCGGATCTCGTCGCGCAACGACTCCGCCTCTGCGGGCAACTCGGCGGCGAGGTTGCGCCGTGCGCCCTCGACTGCGAGCTCCGCCGCGGCATCTTCCAGCGCGCCGACATCCCCGCCGGCGGCCAGCTGCAGGTTGGCCATCGCCCGCTTGAGGTAGAAGTGCGCGTCGTGCTCCCACGTGAAGCCGATGCCGCCGAGCGTCTGGATGCACTGCTTGGCACAGTGCGCGGCCGCATCGAGCCCGACGGCGCCGGCGATGCGCGCGCTGAGCATCCGGTCGTGCGCGGTGTCGCCGTCCTGTCCCCAGCCGTCCGGGCTTTCCTGGCTCCACGCGGCCGCGGCGTCCCAGGCCACGGCGGCACACTGCTCGACGGCGACCAGCATGTCCGCCAACCCGTGCTTCACCGCCTGGAATTGGCCGATGGGCCGCCCGAACTGCACGCGCACCTTGGCGTAGTCCGACGCGGCCTCCAGGCACCAACGCGCGATCCCCGCGCTCTCGGCCGCCACCAGGGCCAGCGTGAGGCCGCGCACAGTGTCGTCGGGCAGCCAGGCCAGCGCGTCTGCGTGCACCACGACCCCGCCCGCTGCCGTCTCCAGGCTGATCACGGTCCGCGTGCCGTCCAGCGCCGCGAGCGGCTCGAGCGCCAGCTCCCCCACCCCCGCGCCGGCGCGGTCACGGTCGACGGCGCACCACCGGACGCCGCGCTCGTCGCCGTCCACCCCGCCCCGCACGGGCAGGAGGATCAGCCGGGCCGAGGGCTGCCCGAGGACCGGGCGCGCCGTCCCGGTGATCCGCACTGCGCCGGCGCCTTCCCCGGCGACCGGTTCGCAGGCCAGCGGCGCCGCGCCGAACGCGACCGCCGCCGTCGCGGAGCCGTCGGCCAGGGCGGGCAGGAGCGCCGCGCCGGGGCCGTTGCCGTGGTGCCGTTCCAACGCGGCCGACGCCACCAGGGTCGGCAGCAGGGGCCCGGGCAGCAACGCGTAGCCCAGCTCCTCGACGACGACGGCGAGCTCCTCCAGCGTGAATCCCTGCCCGCCGTCTTCCTCGCGGAGGTGCAACCCGAGCCAACCCTGGGCCGCCATCTTCTCCCACACCTCCGGCAGGTCGGCGTCGGGCTCGCGCTCGGCCACGGCGCGTGGGACACTGGCCGGACAGTGGGTCTGCGCCCAGCGCTGCACGGCGATGCGCAGGGCCTCGTGGTCCTCGCTCACGGCGATCGGCACTATGCACCCTCCTCGAGCGGCACCTCGACGTCGTCGCGCCACAGGGAGATCGCGCCGACCGGGCATCCCCGCGCGGCGACGCGGAGGCGCTCCTCGTCGGTGGCGGCCGGGTCGGTGACCACGGCGTGGCCGTCCTCACTCAAATCGAAGGAGTCCGGCGCCCAGAACTGACAATTGCCCGACCCCATGCAGCGGTCCCAGTCGATCCGGATCTGGAGCGACGCCGCGCCAGGCCTTCCTGGTCCTCCGCCCATGTGACGAACCTAGCCGCCGGGGGTGAACACCACCGGCAGCGACAGCGGCGAGCGGAAGGCCAGACCCTCGATGTGCGGTGGCTCGGCGTCGGGGTCCAAGGTGAAGGGTCCCAGACGGTCCAGGAGCGTGTTGATGGCGACGCGCGACTCCATACGCGCCAGGTGCATGCCGAGGCACACGTGGACGCCGAAGCCGAAGCCGACGTGCTGGCGCTGCTCGCGGAACATGTCGTAGCGGTCGGGGTCGGTGTACTTGCGCTCGTCGCGGTTCGCCGCCCCGATCATGAGGGCGACATCCGCTCCGGCGTGAATGGCCACACCGGCCAGCTCCGTGTCGCGCGTGACCCGCCGCAGGATCAGGGTCACCGGCGGCTCCCAGCGCACGACCTCCTCGAAGGCCTGGGGGAACAACGAACGATCGTTGTAGAGGGCGTCGAACTGCGGTCGGTCGCCGAGCAGCGCCAACAGCAAACTGCCCGAGGCGCGGTAGGTGGTCTCGACGCCCGCCGGGAGAAGCAGGCGGAGGAAGGAATAGATCTCCTCGTCGCTCAGGTGCTCCCCTTCCACCTCCGCTCGCACCAGGTCGCTGATGAGGTCGTCACCCGGCGCGGCACGCCGTTCCGCCATGACCTCGGCGAAGTAGTCACGCAGCGCAGCCGACGCCGCCATGCCGCGCTCCCAGTTCGCGGCCACGCTCGTGATCTCGAGCGCCCAGCGCTGGAACCTCGGGTAGTCGGCGCGGGGCAGTCCGAGGATGCGGGCGATGACCTGGACGGGGAAATTGAAGGTCACCGACCGCACGAGATCGGTGCGTCCGTCGTCGATGAAGCCGTCGATCAGCTCGTTCACGACCCGGGAGACCAGCTCCTCCTCCCAGCGCTCGAGCATCTTGGACCTGAAGCTCGATGCGACGAGGGCCCGGATACCGCGGTGCTCCGGCTCGTCCATCTCCAAGATGGTGCGGCCCATCACCGTCCCCATCACGTCGGCGTAGACGTTCGAGGAGTAGGTCTCGTTGTCCCGCAGCACCTGGACGACCTCGTCGAAGCCGAAGACCGTCACTAGCGGCTTGTCCGGGTCGCCGATCTGGTTGCCCTCCCCCAGGTCCAGCACCCCGATGTGCACCGGGGACTCCCGGCACCGCTCGTGCAGCATGGGAAAGGGGTCCCGCAGGTTGCCTCCGACCACGTCCTTCAGCTCGAACGGGTCGAATGGCGCCATGGCGGCTTCGTCGGCCGTGCTGCGTCCTGGCATCTCGCCTACTTTCCCCCCTAGATTTAGGGTCCGTTGTCCGCCGGTTGCTGCACTGACACGGCTGTCATGTATATCAAACGCCCGTTCGGGCGTCGAGGGCTGCGCCGTCGGGTCAGGGCGCCGCTCACCTGGTCACGTCTGTCGCGCCGGGCGCGAGGAGGCACGGAGCACGAAGGAGCGGCACCAAGGAGCAGTCGGCACGGGTTTCGGTGTTCCGAGGCCCCATGGCGGAGAAATGGGAAGGCACATGGCTATCGACAGCCACCCCAAGGGTGGCCGGACGGACGCGGGGGGCGCAGCAGCGTCCGCCGGGACCGGGCACGTCGAGGGGTCGGCGACCCGGCGGCGCATCCTCGAGATCGCGCTGTCACTCATGTCCCAGCGCGGGGTCGACGGGACGAGCATGCGCGACCTGGCCTCGGCGGCGGACCTCAACGTCGCCTCGCTGTACCACTACTTCCCCTCGAAGCGCGACCTCCTCGAGTCGGTGCTCGTGGAGCAGGGCCTGGTCCCCATCACGAACGCACAACCCGATGTCGCCGGTACGGCTAGCCCACCGGAGTGGTCGAGCCTGTCGAATCTGCTCTCCGACATGATGGCCTCGATGTTCGAGGTCCAGGACTTCGTGCGCCTCATGGTCGGCGAAGCCATCCGCGGCGAGTCGACCGCCCGCGCCGTCGGGCTCGACCTGTTCGCGACGTTCCAGGACGCGATCGAGGAGTGGGTCACCGCCAACCGCCCGGACCTGGTGCAGCACGGCGGCGCGGCCGAGGTGGCCCGGCTCCTCGGCGCGATGGTGGTCGGTGTCTTCGTCTCGTACGCCGCCGGCGTGCTCGGCGAGGACGATGCGGCCGATACCACCGCCCTGTCCCTGCGTCGGGCCCAGGAGGCGGCCCGCATCCTGAGCCCGCCGACCTAGCCGGTGCCCGCCCACACGCCCGACTCTCCGCCGACGGCAGTGGCGTCGGCCGTCTTCACCGTGCCGGCCGACGCCGTCTGGGGCTATCGCCTCGACTTCGCCAACCTGTCCGAGTACAACTCCGACGTCAGCGGCGTCACGCGTGTGCGCGACGGCGATCCCGCGGGCGTGGGCGCCGTCCTCGGCCCCGGGGCGCGCTATGCCTTCCAGCTCGCAGACCAGCGCCAGCCCGGCACGAGCCATCCCGTCGAGCTGTGGCTCGTCGAGGCGGAACGGCCCACGCTCGTCGTCGCCGGCATGTCGGGCGGACACGGAGCCTACGAGGAATTCGTCGTGCATCCTCTCGGCGGCGGTTGCGAGGCCGTCCTCACGCTGTGGGTCACCCTTCCCGAGGGGCTCCCCGACGACGTGATGGCTGCAGCTGCCGCGGGCAGCCAGGCACAGATCGACAAGGAGATGCGCCTGATGAAGGAGCTGCTCGAGTCCCGGGCCTAGGCGACCTGCCACCGTCCGTCCCGTGCTGCCCTACGCTGTGTGCAGCGAGAGGAAGTGAGGTGCGAACACGTGCTCGGCCCTGATCTCTTCGTGGTCGTCCTGGTCCTCACGGCGTCGCTCCTCATCCCGCTGTGGGCCATCGTGGACGCGCTGAGTCGGCCGGCAGTCGCCTTCTTCGCGGCCGGCTCGAACAAGGCGGCCTGGGTCCTCGTCCTCCTCGCCGCCACGGTCTTCGGTCTCGGGTTCCCGCTCGGCGCCTTCTATCTCCTCAGCGTGCGCCGCAAGGTGCGCCTCCAAGCGCAGTTCGCGGTGAGCCGCTAAGCGACCGAGCGACTCCGCGGCCTCGGTCGCGCGCTAGTGCGTGTACTGCGCGTCCGCGAGGGTGAGCCGCTCGGCGAGATTCACCAGCATCTTCATCGCCACCTTCGGCGACGTCGCCAGCATCGAGCGGAACTCCCGGGAGTCCAGGACCAAGACTTCCATGGGCGTCACCGCCACCACGTCGGCCGTGCGGACGCCGCCGGTCAGGAGGGCCAACTCGCCGAAGTACCCGCCGGTGGCGAATCGCTTCACCTCCCTCTTGCCGATCCTGCACGACGCGACGCCGTCGAGAACGAGGAAGAATTCCCGCCCCGGCTCACCACGTGTCGTGAGGTAGGTGTCCTCATCCACCTTGATGGGCGTGCCCAGCCTGGCGATGGCGCGCAAGTCGGATTGCGAGCACGACGAGAAGAGTGGGACGGCACCGAGAAGGTCGAGGTACTGCCTGGGAATCCGGTTGTGCACGTCTGCACCCTCTCTCGTGTCCGCCGGCAAGCCCCGCGCCGACGAGCGTATCTTCTTGCAACCGCCGCTGCCCGGCCGGGCTACTCGCCGGCCCGCAGTCGCTCGCGCAGGACGAACTTCTGGACCTTGCCCGAGGGCGTGCGCGGCAGCTCCTCGACGGCGCGCAACTCCTCCGGCCACTTCTGGCGGGCCAGGCCGGCGGCGCCCAGATGGGCACGCACCGCCTCGAGATCGGGGGCTTCGAAGCCGGGCTGCATGCGGAAGAAGGCGCAGCCGTGCTCGCCGAGTCGCTCGTCCGGGGCAGCGACCACCGCCACCTCCGCGACGCCCACCATGTGCGCCAGGAGCTGCTCGACCTCGGCGGCGCTCACGTTCTCGCCGCCCCGGATGATGATGTCCTTCACGCGGTCGGTGATGGTGAGGTAGCCGTCGGCGTCGATCACGCCGACGTCTCCGGTGTGGAACCAGCCTCCGTCCTCGATCGCCTCGGCCGTGAGCGCGGGGTCGGTATAGCCGGCGAAGCGGTCGGGCCCGCGGGAGAGGATCTCACCGGGCTTGCCCACGCCGACGTCGTGGCCGTCCTCGTCGACCGTGCGGATCTCGACCCCGTCGAGCGGGCGACCATCGGTGTGGATCCGCTTCTCACGCGGAGCCTCGTGCTCGGATCCGGTGATCGAGGGGTGTTCGGTGCTGCCGTACGAGCGCACGAGGGAGATGCCGAGGTCGTCGGCCCGCTCGGCCACGGCGTTGGGAATGGGCGAGCCGCCCAATCCGATGAAGTGCATCCGCTCGACGTGCTCGGGCCCGAAGCCGGGGCAGTCGAGGAGGCTCGTGAAGAAATAGGTCGAGCCGCTGCCGGCCGAGATGTCCTCCTCCAGCATGGCGTCGAGCACCGTCGGCGGGTCCCAGCCGTCGATCATGTAGATGGGTTTCCCGCCGACCAGTGGACAGAGCAGGCCGCCGAGCATGCCGATGGCGTGGCCCACGGGAGCGCCGACGAGCCCGGCGCGGTCGCGGTTCGCCTGGTGGCCCGAGAGCTGGCGCACCTCACAGCCGAGCGTCCGGTGCGTGTGGACCACGCCCTTGGGGTCCGCCGTGGTGCCCGACGTGTAGCCGATGACGGCCGGACTCTCGGGATCGACCTCGATCGGGCCATCCATCGGCTCGGCCGAACGCAGCGGCTCGAACGGCACCAGGTCGGGCGCGCCCCCGGTGTCGCCCACGACGAACACCTGCTCGAGGTCCGGCAGCCCGTCGCGGACCGTGGCGAGCTCGGCCAGGAAGTCGCGCTTGCCGTACGACGACACGATGACGAGGGCGCGCGCCCCGCTCTGGCGCAGGATGAAGCCGACCTCCTTCGGACCGTAGAAGTGCACGATCGGCACGATGGTCACGCCGAGGATGGCGCAGGCGTAGAACGTGATGGCCGCCTCCACCCGGTTGGGCAGCTGAAAGGCGACGATGTCGCCGGGGCCCAGCCCTTGGGCACGCAGGCCCTCGGCCACCCGGAGCGCCTCCCCGTACACTTCGCCGACCGTCCCGAGGTACGGGTCGGTGGGCGACCAGATCCGGAAGCGGCGATCCGGGTCTTCGCGGAGGGCATCGTCGAGCAATTGGCCGAGGGTGCGGTCGTCCCACAGCCCCTCGCGCAGGTAGCGCTCGCCCAGGTCGGCCGGCATGGGGCTCAGGGTGAAGCGGGACGAGGAACCCGGAGACGGAGTCACGCCGAAGACTCTAGGAACTCGGGCTGACGCCCGGGCCGCCGCGGCTCACGCAGACTCGATGAACATCGTGGCCAGCCGGTGCCGCTGCGACCCGGCGCCACCGAAGAGGACCTCGTTCTGCTTGACCCGCTTGAAGAGGAAGTGGGCGTCGTTGGCCCAGGTGAAACCGACGCCACCGTGCATCTGGATGTCCTCGCCGGTCACCCGGGTACCCGAGTCGGCCGCGTAGCCGGCCGCCATGGCCGCCGCCCGCTCGCGCTCGGGGGCCTCGGTGTCGGACGCCCAGGCCGCGAACTGGAATCCGGCCCGGGCCATCTCGACCTGCTGGAACATCTCGACGAGGCGGTGGCGGATCGACTGGTACGTGGCCACCGGCTTGTCGAAGACGATGCGTTCGGAGGTGTAGGCGATGGCCTCGGCCAGCGCCCGGTCGGCGGCGCCGACCGTCTCGGCGGCCAGTCCGACCGCGATGTCGTCCAGCACGCGGTGCCACAACCCGGCCTGGTTCCCGGGGGGGCCGAGCGGAAGGACCGGCGTCTCGTCCAGGACGAGGCGGGCGAGCTTACGGGTCGGGTCGAGCGACGGGACGAGCGTGGCGGACGCCGTGGTGGCCGGCGACTCGAGCAGAAACGAGCGCACGCCCTCCTCGCCGCGCGCCACGACGATCGCCCAGTCGGCGGTGTGGCCGTCCATCACGACGGGCTTCTCGCCCGAGACGACCCACTGCGCGGCCTTGCGGCGGGCCCGGGCGCGCACGGTGCCGAGCGGCTCGCCGTGACCCTGCTCGCCCACGGCCACGGTGCCGTGGCGGGTACCGGCGGCCAGGTCGCCCAGCAGCTCGGTGGCGCCCAGAGCCCGGGCGGCCAGCGTGGCGGCCACGGCGGAGGAGAAGAACGGACCCGGCATCGGGATGCGCCCCATCTGCTCGAGCACGATGCACGTCTCGAGCAGCCCGGCACCGACGCCGCCGTGGTCCTCGGGAACGAGGAGACCGGTCCAGCCGAGCTCGACCAGGGTGGACCACAGGCCAGGGGTCATGCCGGCGTCGTCGTCGGCGAGCTGGCGCAGCAACTCGCCGCCGCACTCGCGCTCCAGGGCGGTGCGCGCCACCTCCTGCAGTGCGAGCTGTTCGTCGTCGTAGGTGAAGTCCACTGCTCTCCCCCGAAATCCGGATCCCGGGACACGCGGCCGGGTCAGGGCGAGAACCCTGACATCGGCGTCACAGTACACGCTGCCGCGGCTACCCTTCCCCCCGTGGATTTCGCCCTGGCACCCGAGGACGAGAAGTTCCGCGACGAATTGCGGGCCTGGTTGGACGAGAATTTGCCGCCGTTCCTGGAAGCTGAGGCCCTCGGCGACGACGTGCAGCTGAGCGGCGAGGCGAGCCAACAGCGACGACAGAAGTGGCAGCGCAAACTGCACGAAGGCGGGTGGGCCGCCATCCACTGGGGCCCCGAGTACGCCCAAGGCCGCACGATCAACGCCATGCAGCGGCTGCTCTATTCGGAGGTCATGGCCGAGTACCGGACACCGGGCACGTTCAACACGAACGGCATCTGGCAGATCGGTCCGATGATCATCCAGTGGGGCACGGAGGAGCAGAAGGCGCAGTGGCTGCCGTCGATCCTCGAGGCGGAGGAGCACTGGTGCCAGGGCTTCAGCGAGCCCATGGCCGGCAACGACCTGGCCAACCTGCGCACGACGGCCATCTACGATCCCGAGACCGACGAGTACGTCGTCAACGGCTCGAAGATCTGGATCTCTTCGGCCCACCTGGCCACGTGGGGGCTGTTCCTCCTGCGCACGGACCCGACGGCGATCGAGCGGGGCAAGAAGCACGAGGGGATCACCGCCTTCGTCCTCAACCTCAAGACGCCGGGGATCGACGTGCGGCCCATCAAGGACATGGCGGGCGAGGAGCTCTTCAACGAGATCTTCTTCACCGACGTGCGCATCCCGGCCGCGTGGCGCCTCGGCGAGGAGGGCGCCGGCTGGATGGTGGCCATGGGCACCCTCGGCTTCGAGCGCGTCGGCATCGCGTCGCAGATCGCGATCCTGGCCGCCGACCTGCGCGCCGTCGTGGCTGCGGCCAAGTCCGTGAACCCGGCCGCACTGGAGGACCCGTCGCTGCGTGACCGCATCGCCAAGATGTGGACGGAGATCGAACTGGCCCGCCTGCTGTCGCTCCGGGCGCTGTCCAAGATCATGAAGGGCGAGAAGAACTGGCCCGAGGTGCCCTTCGCCAAGCTCTCGTGGTCGTCGATGGCGCAGACGCTGTCCGAGCTGGCCGTCGACCTGCTCGGACCGGCCGGCGTCCTGGCCAAGGGCGGGCCCGACACCGTCGACCGCGGCAAGTGGACGCGGCACTACGCCTTTCAGCGCTACTCGACCATCGGCGGCGGCTCCACCGAGATCCAGAAGAACATCATCGCCGACCGGGCCATCGCCATGCCCGGCAAGTCCCGCGCCTGAGCGCCCCGTCGCCCCGTCGCCCCGTTCGAACCGTGAGCGCCGCCGATCCCCGGGCTGCCTGCATCATCGGCGTGGCGCGCCACACGTGGCACCCCGACGACGCGCGACGTGCGCGACGCCGGGGGCCTGGCCCCCGAGCCACTCGACATGTGGGAGCGGGTGGCCCGCGCCGCGGCGGCCGACGCCGGCGCCCGCCTCGGCGCAGACGCCCTGTGGGGGGCGCTCGAGAGCATCGACGTCGTCTACACACAGTCGTGGCAGTACGACGACGCGCCGGCGCGGCTGGCCGAGCGGCTCGGCGCGTCCCCCGCACGGCGCCGCTACTCGGGCATCGGTGGCTCGGTGCCGTTGGTCCTGGCCGCCGAGGCGGCGCAGGAGATCCGGGCCGGCCGCCTCGACCTCGCGCTCCTCACCGGCGCGGAGGCCCTCGCCACCGTGCGCCGGCTGAAGAAGGCGGGCGAGAGGCCGCAGTGGTCGTACAAGCCGGCAGAGAAGCGCCCCTTCCCGATGGACATGGACTTCGACCCCTCGGAGATCAGCCACTCGGTGTTCGAGGCGTACCTGACCTTCGCCTTGTTCGACAACGCGCGGCGGGCCCACCTCGGACGCGCGCTCGGCGAGCACCGCGACGCGCTGGGCCGGATCATGTCGGCCATGACCGCGGTGGCCGCGGGCGAGCGCAACCGAGCGCATGCCTGGTTCCCCACGGCGCGCGGCGTGGCGGAGATCGAGACGCCCACGCCCGACAACCGCATGGTGGCCTACCCGTACACGAAGCTGATGACCTCGATCATGGACGTCGACATGGCAGCGGCCGTCGTGGTGGCCAGCGCCGAGAAGGCGGACGCGCTCGGCGTGCCCGAGGACCGGCGGGTCTACCTGCGCGGCTGGGGCTACGCCGAAGATCCCGTCCACGTGGCGGGACATCCCGAGCTGTGGCGCTCCCCCGCCATGGCCTCGGCGGCCGGGTCCGCGTTGGCGGGTGCGGGCATCGGCGCGGACGACGTGGCCCACCTGGACCTCTACTCGTGCTTCGCCAGTTCCGTGTGCTTCGCTCTCGACGCGCTCGGCATCACCGAGGACGACGCCCGGGCGTCCTCGGTGACCGTGACCGGCGGCCTGCCCTACCACGGCGGTCCCGGGTCCAATTACATGACGCACTCCCTGGCGGCCATGACCGAGAGCCTGCGCGCCGACCCCGGCGCGTTCGGCGTCGTCAGCGGCGTCGGCATGCACATGCAGAAGCACGCCTACGGCGTGTGGTCGACCTCCCCGGGGACCGGCGTGGTGGCCGACCCGGCGCCGTACGTGGCGGCGGGACCGCCCGTCGGGATCGCCGGCTCACCCGAGGGTTCGGCCACGGTGGCGACCTACTCGGTGCTGCACGGGCGAGACGGACAACCGGAGCGGGCGCTGCTCGTGTGCGACGTCGGCGAGGGCTCAGGCGGTGAGGCCGGGCGGTGCTACGCGTTCTTGGAAGGTGGCGCGGCGGTGCTCGCCGGAGCCGAGGCCGACGAGCTCATCGGGCGCAGGGTGACGATCACACCTTCGGAGGGCGTCAACCACGCCACCCTCGCGTAGGCCTTCCGTCAGCCGGCGGCGCCTCCGCTGTTGCCCGAGCCGCCCGAGGCCGCGCCCGAGTTGCCCGTCGAACCCGAGCCGCTGACCGGTCCACCCGACGAGGGCGAGCCCGGACCGGACGGCTCTGGCATCGGAAGTGGCTCGAGCTGCTCGCTGGCCGTGCCCGACACCGTGGCCACCTGCACCGAGGTCGCCGCGGCGTCACCGGGCCACCACGCGATGAACCAGCCGTCGTCCACCGTGGCCACGACGTCTTGGCCGCCCTGCTGCACCAAGGTGACGCCCGTGACGCCGGAGGCGGTCCGGCCGTCGACCAACGTGTAGGCACCGTCTGCCGACGTCGAGAGATGGGTCTGCATCACGTTCTCCAGGTCACCCGAGCTCGTTCGGCTCACGGAGGTACTGGAGAGGCCTGCGCCCTGGCCTCCCCCGCTCGAGGACGCGGTCCCGCGCGCCGAACCCACCTGGGTACCCGAGACGCCCGCGCCACCACTCGACGCAATCTGGTTCACCTCGGTGAAGGACGCACTGGTGAAGCAGGCCGCGTAGGCGCCGTCGTCCTGGAAGAGGGACACCGTGAAGGGGCCGCGCACGTCGGTCAGCACGTTCTGCCAGGGCCCCGAGCCCAGCTGGCCGCGTGGGCCGGCTGGCGAGGACGCCAGCTGGTCCTGGCAGCTCGCCGCTGCTTGCGGCGAGGGCGTGGACGCCGACGTCGGCGTGGCGCTCCATCCGGCATAGGCGGCAGGTGTGCCGCCGGCCACCATGACGGCGACCGCCGTTCCTGCCGTGGCGGCGCAGGCCAGCGCGGCGGCGGCCGGCAGACGGCGCGGACGCGGCCGGTAGTCGACGGCGCGCACTCGTGCGAGCGCTGTGTTCGGCAGCGCGCCCGCCCGTGCCCTCATGGCCTCTCGCACGCCGTTCTCCAGTTCCGTCGTCATCCCGTGACGCTCCTCTCACTCGTGTCGTTCGTGTCGTTCGTGTCGTTCGTGTCACTCGTGCTCGTGGTTGCTCCGATCGCGGCCGTCGGGTCGGGCCCGTTCGCCACGGAGGTCTGGTCGTCTCGCAACCCGGCCTGTCCGCGTAACCGCTCGAGGGCACGGGCCGTCGTGCTCTTGACCGTGCCGACCGAACAGCCCATCAGCGCAGCGACCTGTGCCTCGGGCAGGTCCTCGAAGTAGCGCAGCACCAAGACCGCCCGCTGCCGCGGAGCGAGCTCCCCGAGCGCACCTTCCAAGTCGTTGCCTGCCTCGACCCGCCCGAACAGCCGGGCCGCGTCGTCGTCGGCTCGCTCCGCCATGCGCTCGATTCCGCCGCCGAGCTCGGACGAACGGCGGCGGCTCGGCCCGCTGGCATCGAGGGCCAGGTTCACCAGCACCCGGCGGGCGTAGGCCCGCGGATGCTCCATCCGCCGCACCCGCGTCCATCGGCGCGCCAACCGGAAGAAGCACTCCTGCACCAGGTCCTCTGCCTCCGCCACGTCCCAGACGATGAGGTAGGCGGCACGCAGGAGCCCGTCGACCGATTCACCGACGAATCGATCGAACTCGTCTCGGGTCCGGCGTCCGCTCATGACGCCTGCCGCATCTCCATGACTCCTTCAACCCCTCCGGGGGCCGGAAAGGTTGCCCCTGTTCGCCAGATTCCTCGGCGCGCCGCGTGCATCCGGGGACATTGTGGGCCCGGTGCCATTGTGGGGCGATGGCAGCTGAGACCCCGCTGGCAACCGCAGACACGCCGGCCGCAGACGCCCTCGTGGCCGGTCTCGACGGCTGCCGCGCCGGCTGGGTCGTCGCCACCTTGTCCGCCGGTGCCTCTCCCCGTCCCCGTCTCGAGATCCGCGTCGTCGATCGCCTCGAGGCGATCGTCGACGACCTGCGGTCAGGGCGCCTGCGTGCCGCCGGCGTCGACATACCCATCGGGCTGGCGGTCAGAGGACCACGCGCGTGCGACGTCGCGGCGCGGCGCATGCTCGGACCCCGGCGCGGCTCTGTCTTCCCATCCCCACCGCGCACGGTGCTCGCGGCGGACGACTACGAAGAGGCCTGCGTGCGCTCGCGGGCCGCGAGCGGCAAGGCGATCTCGAAGCAGTTGTTCAACATCCTGCCCAAGATCCGCGAGGTGGACCGTGTGCTCGCAGCGGTCCCGGGCCTCCAGGCGAGTCTCGTCGAGATGTGCCCCGAGCTCAGCTTCGCCGTGCTCGCTGGGGCCCCGATGCGCCATGCGAAGCGCACCACCGAGGGACGCGCCGAACGTCTCGCGACACTACGACCCGTCTTCGGCGACCTCTGCGACTCCGCCGAACACGTGGCGCGCCCGCCGGCCGGTGCGGCGCCCGACGACGTGCTCGACGCGATCGTCGGTGCGTGGACGGCCCGCCGCTACGCGGGCGGCACGCATCTCCAGCTCGGTGGCGAGCCCGACGAGACCGGGCTCCGGATGGAGGTGATCGCCTGAGGGGGTGCGCCGCGGGGGCCGGCGACCCGGAGCGCCTCCTCCCGCGTTGCCGCGGAGCCAGCCGCAGTGGGACCCGTCAGATCGGCTCGTCGAGGCGCCCGAGGGCGTCGGTGAGCGCGAGGTTCGCCGAGTAGTCGACCGGGCACTCGATGACGGAGACGGTCGGCCGGGCCAAGGCGTCGGTGAGCATCGGCAGCAGGTCGCCGGCCGACGCCACGCGAGAGCCCCGGGCGCCGAAGCTCTCGGCGTAGGCGACGAAGTCCGGGTTCGAAAAGCCGGTGGCCACGTCGTGGCCGAGCTCGAGGTCCATCTTCCACTTGATCAGCCCGTAGTGGTGGTCGACCCAGATGAGAATGGTGAGTGCGAGGCCGAGACGAAGCGCCGTCTCGATCTCCTGGGAGTTCATGAGGAAGCCCCCGTCGCCCGTCGCCGCCAGCACCTTTGCCTCCGGCCGGGCGATGGTGGCACCCAGCGCACCGGGAACGGCCCAGGCCATCGTCGAGAGGCCGTTGGAGATCAGGCAGGTATTGGGCTCGTAGGTCGGATAGAGACGCGCCATCCACATCTTGAGCGCGCCGGTGTCGACGAGGGCGATGTCGCCCCGGCCCATGGCCGAACGGGTGTCGGCGACGATCCGAGCCGGTGCCAAGGGGAAGCGGTCGTCGTGGCGCCCCTGTTCGAGCTCGTCGGCCAGGAGGGTACGGATGCGGCACTCGCCGGGCGTCTCCTCGAAGCGCCGTCCCACCGCAGCCGCCAGCGACTCGAGGGTGTGACCGATCTCACCCTGCAGCCCGACCGACACGTTGTAGTGACGGTCCACCTCGGCCGTGAAGCGATGGATGTGGATGATCGACTTCGTGCCGTCGGGATTGATCCGCACCGGGTCGAACTCCTGCAGCTCGAAGCCCACGGCGACGATCGTGTCGGCCCGGTCGAACCCGAAGTTGACGTAGTCGTGCGCCATGAACCCGACGGCACCGAGCGCCAGGGGATGGTCGTCGGGCAGCACACCCTTGCCGTGGAACGTCGTCGCGACCGGCAGACCCAGGGTCTCGGCGAAGGCCCGCAACGCGGGTCCGGCACCGGCGCGGGCGACGCCGTGGCCGGCCAAGATGATCGGGGCCTGCGAAGACGCCAAGACGGCGGCGGCCCGTTCGATCTGCGAGGGCGAGGGTTCGTCCGGCCGTGGGATGTTCACCGGCAGGGGCGCGGCGTCGGGCGGCGCCGGCTCCGCCTCCACGTCCTCGGGGATCGCCAGGTAGACGGACCCCGGTCGTTCGGTCTGAGCCAGCTTGAAGGCCTTGCGCAGCATCTCGGGGACCGCCTCGGCCGTCGGCAGCATGGCCGCCCACTTGGTCACCGGGGCGAACATCTCGACGAGGGGGATGCCCTGGTGCGACTCCTTGAAGCCCCGGTCGCGCCCGACCTGGGCCGAGAGCGCGACGACCGGGGTCGAGTTGGTCGTCGCGTCGGTGACGCCGAGCAGCAGGTTGATGGCGCCCGGCCCGAGCGTGGCCGAGCACACGCCCGCCGAGCCGGTCAGACGGCCGTAGACCTCCGCCATGAACGAGGCCGCCTGCTCGTGGCGCACGAGCACAAAGGTGATGGAGGAGCGAGACAGCGCGTCGACGAAATGGATGTTCTCCTCGCCGGGGATCCCGAAGACGTGCGTGACCCCCTCGTTCTCGAGACACCGGACGACGAGATCGGCGACGCTGGTCGTCGGCTCGGACTCCGAGTGGCTCACGCGGTCGCCGCCTGCCGCGTCAACCACCGACGCCTGTCCGCCGGAAGTCCAAGAAGTCCGAGACCCGCATGAGCCGCAGCAAGCCGCGGCCGAGCCAACCGACGTGCTGGCGATGGGGATCGTGCGCGATCTCCGGATCGATGAGCTCGTACTCACGGCGGTGCGTGATCAAGCGCACCGCGCCGTGGGCCAGTGCGTTGCGCACCCACTCCGCGTCGCGGCCGTAGGTGAGCGCGAAGCGAAAGCCGTCCTTGGTCGGGAAGACGTTGACCGGTGTCCGGTACACCGTGCGGGTGCGCCGGCCGACGTGGATGACGATGCCGAGGCCAGGCGCCCAGCCCGCCACGTGGACCGAGACCTTGTTGGTGACGGCATGGTTGAAGCGCGCCATGCGCCGGCCCAGCCGGGGCCGGTGCGGCGAGGCGTGCGGGCCCGAACGCGGCTGGGCGGAGTGCGGACTCATACCAGGGTGAGCCCTCCGTCCACGGCCAGGACCTGTCCGGTGATGTAGCTGGCCTCGTCGGAGAGGAGGAACACCGCGGTGGCGGCGACCTCCCAGGCGGTTCCCTGGCGCCCGAGCGGGACGGGCGTGCGGGTGCGCGACGGACGGCCGGCCGACGCGGCGCGGCCGAGCGGCGTATCGATCAGGCCCGGCGCCAGCACGTTGGCCCGGATGCCCCGGCGGGCACCCTCGACGGCGACATGGCGATTCAGCCCGATCAGGCCCGCCTTCGAGGCGTCGTAGGCCGGGATGCGGCTCCCTGGCCTGATGCCGGCGATCGACCCGATGAAGACGATCGAAGCATTGTCGGGCAGGGTCACGAGGCCGCGGCGCACGAGCATGAAATGCGAACGCAGGTTGAGCGCGAAGGTGCGGTCCCACTCCTCGGGTGACGTCCCGGCCACGCCCATGCCGAACCCGGTGCCCACGTTGAGCACGAGGCCGTCGGGCGCCAGTCCGGGCTCCTCCGACACGGCCAGCCGACAGCCCTCCTCGGTGGTGACGTCCGCGACGACGATGGCCGCCTTGCCGCCCTCCTCGGTGATCATGCGCCACGTCTCTTCGACGGCGCCCTCGTCGCGATCGACGCAGACGACGGTCGCTCCTTCACACGCCGCGCGCACGGCGATGGCGCGGCCGTTGCCGAGCGGAGCGTCAGGGTCGCGTGACGGCTGCGTCCCGGCGCCCACGACCGTGATGCACCGGCCCTGGAGGAGCGGCGTCATGGGCACACCAGCACGGCTGACTCGTCCGTCCTCAGTCCGTCGGTCCGCCCGGGATACTGCGGGCGCGTGCCAGGGCGGACGGCTCGAGCTGGACACGGAGCGAACCGAGCACGCCGGTCAGCATCTGGTAGTGGCCGATCAGCATGAGGAGCTCGATCAGCTCGCTCTCTCGCAACCCGTCCGCCAGCGCTTGCCACGTCGCGTCCGAGACCGAGCCATCGACGGTCGTCTCGTCCACGGCGCGCAAGGCGGCCGACTCCAACCGCGGCCACTCGGGGCGGCGCGGTCCGTCGTCGTGGCCCAGGGCCGCGATCTCCTCGGGCGCGATCCCCTGCAGCTCGGCCAGCTCGATGTGGTGCGCCCACTCGTACGCGCCACCGAAGCGGAACGCCGTGCGCAAGATCACGAGCTCACGCAAGCGGCCTGGCAAGGTGCCCGAGAGCAGCGCCCCGCCGAAGCCCAACCAGCGCCGGAAGAGCTCCGGGTCCGCTCGGCCCAGCGTGGTGAAGATGTGCATCGGCTCGGTGGTCCCGCCCGGCGATCCCTCCAGCACGCGGGTCAGGACCTCGTCCCACTCCCCCGCGGCGAGCGGTGGCAGCCGCGGACCGCCGGTCGATCCCTGAGAGGCGGCGTCAGAGGCGGCCGCAGGTGGTGCCATTGCCGCATCGTAGGCACCGTGGCCGCCTCGGGCACAGTGCGCTCGCCGTGTCGGCGCAGGTCGGCGCCGGGGTGCCCACGGATCAGCGCAGCGGACGAAACCCCATCGGCGGCTGCCCGGAGCCGCTCCCGGCACCCTGGGCGCCGGGGAGCGTCCGGATGGCCGCGCCGGAGCGGGACACGTCGTCGAGGATCCCGTAGGCCATGGCCTCCTGGGCGCTGAGGAATCGGCCCCGTTCGAGATCCTCCTCGATCGCGCTGCTCGGGTGACCCGTGGCGGCGCCCACGCGCTCGCAAAAGCGCCGTCGTTCGCCGGCGCGCAGCTCGGCCCACTGGGCCACGTTCCGCGCGTGCGCCTCGAATTGGGTCGTGGGCTCGCACAACGAGAAGCGCGTGCTCGGCAGTGCCGTCCGGTGGCTGCACACGGCCACCACGCCGACCGCGCCGCCCCCCACCCGGCCGAGACACAGCGCTCGCACCGGCACGCCCATCAGCTCGATCACGTCCATGAGGGTCAGCGCGGGCGCGAGGTCGGCCTCGCCACAGTCGACGCGCAACGTGACCGGGTCGTCGCCGTCGGCATCGAGCGTCATCAGCTCGGCCGAGACCCGCGCCACCGACACCTCGTCGAGGGCGCCGGTCAGCAGCACGACACGCTGTTCGAAGAGGCGGCGCGCCAACAGGTCGGACAGCTGCTCGGGCCCTCCACCGAATCCACCGGTCCCCGGGGGAGCAGGTGGTGAGGCCCACGGCGGGTCGTCGGCGCCGGCTCGTCCGTCACGTCCGCCTCGCCCGTCACGTCCGCTCCGCCCGTCACGTCCGTCCATGCTCGATCCTCCATTCCAGTCGAGCCCCGAGCGCCGAGGTGTAGCGCTCCACCGTGGAGAGCCTGGCGTCGAGGTCGCCGGCCTCGAAGCGGGCGACCGCCGATTGCGAGGTGCCCATCCGGGCCGCCACCTCGGCCTGGGACAACCCCAGCTCGCGGCGCAGAGTGGTCAGCTGGCCCGAGACCGAGTGGCGCCGCTCGGCCATCTCCTTGAAACCGGGGAACACGGTCGGATGGCGGCGTGCGCTCATGGTGACCCAATTATCTCATATCTGATATAACGTGAAAAGCACCGATGCCCGCACGGGCGAGAGGAGCGCACCGCCATGAGCCTGCTGCACAGCACGAGTCCTTCCTCCGGCCCACCCGCCCCCGGCGAAGACCGCCTGCGTCAGGTCCTCGTGCCGACCGTCATCGAGGAGGGGAACCGGGGCGACCGCGCCTTCGACCTCTACTCCCAGCTGCTGCGCGAGCGCATCGTCTTCCTGGGCCAGGAGGTCGACGACCAGGTGGCCAACCTCATCATCTCCCAGATGCTGTTCCTGGAGGCCCAGCATTCCGAACGCGACATCTACCTCTACATCAACTCCCCAGGCGGCGTGGCCTACGCCGGCATGGCCATCTACGACGTGATGCAGCACGTGGAGCCGGACGTCTCGACCATCTGCGTCGGCATGGGGATGTCGGCCGCGGCCATGATCCTCGCCGGCGGCGCGGCGGGAAAGCGCTTCGCGCTGCCCAATGCGCGCATCATGATCCACCAGGGTTCGGCCGGCACCCGCGGCGCGCCCTCGGACATGGAGATCCAACTGCGCGAGGTGCTCTCCCTGACCCACCGCATGGCCGAGATCATCGCCTACCACTCGGGGAAGCCGGTCGAGCAGGTGTCCCGGGACATCGAGCGCGACCGGTTCATGTCGGCGGGCGAGGCGCAGGACTACGGCATCATTGACGACATCATCCTCCCCCGCCGCGGCATCTGCGCCCCCGGCGCGGAACGTGTCGAGTCCGGGACGGAACCCGAACTCCAGGTAGCCAGCGCGTGACCGGAGACTGAAAACTCCTCCCGCGCCGGTTTCCCCAGCGGTCGTTGGGGAAACGCTCCTCCCGGCCGCCGGCGGCCGCGACTCGACCCCATCGTGCACGGCCCGGCGCGCCCGTGTGCCCCGAGCGGGCGCACGGACACGACGGGCACGACGGGCAGGGCGAGGAGGATCTGCATGGGATCGCAGCAAGGTCGCGGGGGACGGGTCCCCAAGTTCGATGGGGCCGGTGGCATCGACGGCGCCGAGGCGACCGGTCCGGGGGGCGGGCCGGACCGGTCGCCGCGCCGGCGCTTCAGTCGGCGGTCGCTGCTGAAGGGGAGTCTGGCCCTGGGCGCCGCGGGGGCGGCCGCGGGGCTCTCCTCGCCCGCCGGCGCATCGATCGAACGCGCTCTGGCCATCGACACCACCGGCTCCCCGACGCTGAGCGACATCCGTCACGTCGTGATCCTGATGCAGGAGAACCGGTCGTTCGACCACTACTTCGGCACGCTGTCTGGTGTCCGAGGTTTCTCGGACCCCAACGTCCTCCGCACCCGGGTCAACGGCAGCCGCGTCCCGGTGTGGGACCAGTTCGGGTACGCCCCCGGGATCGGGGTCGACCCGGACGGCTATCTCCAGCCCTTCGAGCTCCAGCAGCAATTCCCGGTCGAGAACGGTGACTGCACGAACGACATCGACCACGACTGGGGACCCCAGCACCAGTGCTGGGACAACGGGAACATGGACGCCTTCGTGCAGGCCCACCTGGCGGCCGACGGCGTCTCCAACTTCGCGACGACGATGGGCTACTTCACCCGGTCCGAGCTGCCCTTCTACTACGCGCTGGCCGACGCCTTCACCATCTGCGACGCCTACCACTGCTCCGTGCTCGGTCCGACCGACCCCAACCGGGTCATGGCGCTGTCGGGCACCATCGACCCGGCCGGCCAGAACGGCGGACCGGTCCTCGTGACGCAGACGACCGGCCGGCCGCAGCAGTACGGCACGTTGACGTGGACCACGATGCCGGAGCAGCTGCTCGACGCGGGCGTGACCTGGAAGGTCTACAACGACCCGACCGGCCTCGCCCTCTTCAGCCCCCTGCCCTACTTCAAGGCGTACACCGAGGAGACGGCGCGCGGCCTCCAGCTGCAGGCCCAGGCCATGGCGCCGAACTACCCGGCGGACTTCGCCGCGGACGTCGCGGCGGGGACGCTGCCGCAGGTGAGCTGGATCCACGGGCCCGTCACCCAGTGCGAGCATCCGGCCACCGCGCCGCAGTGGGGCGAGAACCTGGTCCAGTCCGTGCTGGACACCCTCACCTCCAACCCCGAGGTGTGGGCCCACACGTTGTTCATCCTCAATTACGACGAGAACGGCGGCTTCTTCGACCACGTCCCGCCGCCGGTGCCGCCGGCGGGCACCACAGGCGAGTACCTGACCGCCGTCCCCCTCCCGGCCGATGCCAGCGGCTGTGTCGGGCCGGTCGGCCTCGGTTTCCGGGTGCCGTGTCTCCTCATGTCGCCCTTCACCATCGGTGGCTACTGCGCAGGGGAGGTGTTCGATCACACCTCGACCCTCCTCCTGATCGAGAAGCTCTTCGGGGTACCGGTGCCCAACCTGTCGGCCTGGCGCCGCAGCACGGTCGGCGACCTGACCAGCGCGCTCGCGCTCGGCCAACCGGCGCAACCGGCGCCCCCCACGCTGCCCGTCGCGTCGTTGGTCGTCCCCGTCGTCGACGAGGAGGTCGTCGTCAACGCCCTGACCGGCACCTTCGACGAGGGATTCAGCTACCCGCCCCCGACCGCGAACGTCATGCCCGTCCAGGAGTCCTCGCCGCCACGGCCGGCTCCGCCGGACTGACCGATCACCTGTCGCCACCCTGGGTTCTGAGAGGAGTCGTCGTATGCGTTCGGACGGTCGCCTGAGTCGGGACGGTCGCCGCACCTACAGCCGCCGATCGGTGCTGCGCGCCGGTGTCGGTGCGACCGCCGCGCTCGGCCTGGGCGCCGCGGCCGCGACGAGGGGTACGGGACAGCGCGCGGCCAGCGCAGCGGTGCTGCGCGGCCCGGGTGCCCTGCCCTATCCCTCCTTGCCCGCCGGCCAGTTCACCGGCGCGTTTCCCTTCGACCACCTGGTGCTGGTGATGCAGGAGAACCACTCGTTCGACAACTACCTCGGCATGCTGCCGGTGAGTGGACAGCCCCTGGCCGACGGGTTCACCTTCGACAAGGCGGGCGTGCCCGTGAACTGGAACCCCGTCGACGACGAGCGCATGTACGTGTACCACCAGCCCGGTGACATCGGCGCCCAGGACAGCGGCTCGCAGTCCTGGGACGACACGCATCTCCAGATCGATGGCGGTGCCATGGACGGCTTCGCCGGCACCGGCCCCGGCTCCATGGGCTATTACACCGAGGACGACCTTCCCTTCTACTACTCGCTCGCGAACACCTTCACGCTGGCCAATCGCTGGTTCTGCTCGGCACCGGCGCAGACCTACCCGAACCGTCGCTTCTTCATGGCCGGCACCGCCTCCGGCATCGTGTCGACCGACATCGACAACATCGACGTCTACCCGGCGAACGGCACCATCTGGGACCAGCTCAGCGGACACGGCATCAGCTGGACGAACTACTTCAGCGACGCGCCGACCTCGGCGATCATCCTCGACACGATCTTCCGCCATCCGGCCAACCTCACCTCCATCGCGGCGTTCTTCGCGGATGCCGCGGCCGGGACGCTGCCCGCCGTCAGCCTCGTCGACTGCAACATGGGCGCCGTGCAGGGCGAGGTCCCGAGCGTCATCGGTGCACTGCCCCAGCCCGTGCCGACCTTCGCGACCACGCCCGACCTCGCGATCGAGACGACGTGCCAGTCCGAGGAGAACCCCGAGGACATCCAGCTCGGGGAGCAGTTCGTGGCCAGCGTCGTGAACGCCGTGATGGCGGGACCGACCTGGGATCGCACCCTGCTGGTGTGGCTCTACGACGAGCACGGCGGCTACTACGACCACGTGGCGCCGCCGGCCGCCGTTGCGCCCGACGCCATCCCGCCCGACATCGGGCCGGGCGACCAGCCGGGTGGCTACGACCTCTACGGACCCCGGGTGCCCGTGGTCGTGGTCAGCCCGTATGCCCGTCCGCACGCCGTGACGAACGTGGTGCACGACCACACGTCGGTGTTGGCCACCATCGAACGCCAATGGAACCTCCCGGCGCTGACCTACCGCGACGCCAACGCGGCCACGCTCGAGGACTTCCTCGACCCCTCGGTCCTGTCCTTCGCCGAGCCGCCCGACCTGGCCGCTCCGGCCAACCCCCTGCCCGGCCTGCTCCAGGGCTACCAGGGCCAGCCGGTGCCGCCGGCGCCCGCCACCACCACGCCCACCGGCGGCTGAGGCTCCCTTTCTTCGGCCCGCGTGGCCGGTGTCCGTGCTGCCCTTCGCTCCCCCGCTTCGCACTCCCGGTGGACCAGGCGCCTACAGTGGGTGACGTCGGTGTCAGGGAAACGCCGGAGATGCCGCGGCACACCCCGGGGCAGATCGTGCAGAAGGGGAGGACGGAATGCGCACTGAGGACATGATCCTGGTCAGCGTCGACGACCATGTCATCGAGCCCAGGGGGATGTTCGACGGGTTGCTGCCCGCCAAGTATCAGGACAAGGCGCCCAAGCTCGTCCGCCGGGATGACGGCACCGACGTCTGGCTCTACGACGGCAACCAGATCCCGAACGTCGGGCTGAACGCGGTGGTGGGGCGGCCGCCCGAGGAGTACGGGATCGAGCCCACGTCGCTCGAGGACATGCGGGTCGGTTGCTGGGACGTGCACGAGCGGGTCCGCGACATGTCGGTCAACGGCGTGCTCGGATCCATGTGCTTTCCCTCCTTCCCGCAGTTCTGCGGCCAGCTCTTCGCGCGGCGCGAGGACAAGGACGAGGCGCTCGCCATGGTGCGCGCCTACAACGACTGGCACATCGACCGGTGGTGCGGGGCCGAGCCCGGCCGCTTCATCCCGCTCTCCATCCCGGTGATCTGGGACCCCGAGCTGGGCGCCGAGGAGGTGCGCCGGGTGGCCAAGAAGGGCTGCCACGCCGTCACCTTCTCGGAGAACCCCGAGAAGCTCGGCTGGCCCTCGCTGCACAACGAGCACTGGGACCCCTTCTGGACGGCCTGCGCCGACGAGGGCACCGTCGTCTGCATGCACCTGGGCTCTTCCTCGCAGATCCTCATGACCTCGGTCGAGGCGCCCATCGACGTGATGATCAGCCTGCAACCGATCAACATGGTGCAGGCGGCCGCCGACCTCGTCTGGTCGCCCGTCCTGCGCAAGTACAAGGACCTGCACTTCGCCCTCTCCGAGGGCGGCATCGGCTGGATCCCCTACGCCCTGGAGCGCATCGACTACGTCTACGAGCACCACCGCAAGTGGACCGGTCAGGACTTCGGAGACCAGCTGCCGAGCCAGGTCTTCAAGGACCGCGTCATCACCTGCTTCATCGACGACGCCTTCGGTGTCCAGAGCCGAGAGTTCCTCAACATCGACAACATCACGTGGGAGTGCGACTACCCGCACTCGGATTCGACGTGGCCACAGTCCCCCGAGCTGCTCATGAAGTATCTCGACGGCGTGTCGGACGAGGACATCGACAAGATCACGCACCGCAACGCCATGAAGCACTTTCAGTTCGACCCGTTCAGCGTGCGTGCACGCGAGAAGTGCACCGTGGCAGCGTTGCGGGCCGAGGCGGCCGACGTCGACACTGCGCTGGTCTCGCGGGCGCGGGGGCAGACGAGCGTCAACGACAAGGGCATCGTGAGCGTCAGCAGTTTCACCACGCGCCTCAGCGACGACTGAGGTCTGCGGCGCGGGTCCACCACGCGCCGACCGTGCCGTCCCACCCACCACAGCCGAGCAGCGGAGCCCATGCCGATCGATTACGTCGCCGGTGACGACCACATCGTCACCATCACCATCAACCGTCCCGAGGCGCGCAACTCGCTCGACATGGAGCACTTCTTCCAGCTGCGCTCGGCCTGGGACCGCTTCGGTGACGACGACAACGCCTACGTCGCCATCGTCACCGGCGTCGGGAAGGACTTCTGCGTCGGGGCGGACCTGAAGACCTACATCCCCCAGATCACCGAGCTGCAGAGCAAGATGCAGGCGGGGCAGCATCCGGACGAGCTCGGGGGGTACAGGCTCGACGACGGCGTCAAGGCGGTCCTACGGGGAACAAAGCTCTACAAGCCGATCATCGCGGCCGTCAACGGCACCTGCGTCGCCGGCGGCATGGAGATGCTGGGTGGCACCGACCTCCGGGTGGCCAGCGACACCGCCACCTTCGCCGTGATGGAGCCCAAGCGCGGCCTGTTCGCCGGCGGCGGCACCACGGTGCGCCTGCCCCGTCAGGTCCCGTGGCCCGCGGCCATGGAGCTGCTCCTCTGCGCCGACCAGATACCGGCGCAGCGCGCCTACGAGATGGGCGTGCTCAACGAGGTGTGCCGGCCCGCCGACCTGATGGAGCGCGCCTACGACTACGCGCGCCGCATCACGGCGAACGGGCCCTTCGCCATCCGCAAGACGAAGGAGTCCGCGCTGCGCGGCCTGGCCACGGACATGAAGGAGGCCTACCGGATCGAGTCCGAGCTCTCCGGCGAGGTCTTCAGCAGCGAGGACGCCAAGGAGGGGCCGCTCGCCTTCGCGGAGAAGCGGGCACCCAACTGGAAGAACCGCTGACCCACCTGCGGTCGCAGGAGGCGGGGAAAGTCGGGCTCCCTCAGTCCTTGCGCCGGCTCTTGCGCAACGCCAGGAGCGATGGGAAGCCGACGATGAACGTCTGCAGTCGCCAGCCCCGGGCCGGCAGGCCCCGGCGGCGAGCCAGGCGCCCGGCGACGAGGGACTCGGCGGTGTGGATGATCGCGGTCCCGACGAGCATCGACTGGAGCACCTCGCGGGGCGGCAACGCACCGCCGGCGATCTCGCCCGCCTTCCGGTAGGCGGTTCGGCTGAGGGCCAGCTTGGCCAGGACGACGATGCCGCCGTCGAGGAGGAGGAACCAGTACACCGAGGGGCGCGTGACCCCGGAACGCGGCGCGCGTGCCATAACGATGTTCTAGCGAGCCGGGGCGTCCGGGAGCAATCGCAGAACCCCTGCCGAGCTCGAGGCCGACGCGGCGAGCTGCCCGCACGCGGCATCGATCTCGACCCCCCGTGTGACGCGGATCGTCGCGTTCACTCCACGCGCGCGCAGCTCGTCACGGAAATGCCGCACCCGGTCCGGCGACGAGCCCACCACCGGATAGCCCGGAGTCGGGTTGAGCGGGATCAGGTTCACGTGCGCGCCGAGCGGACGGGCGAAGGATGCCAGCTCGGCGGCATCGCTGCCCCGGTCGTTGACGCCGCCGATCAGCGCCCATTCGATGGAGAGACGCCGGCCGCTCGCCGAGACGTAGGCCGCGCACGCCTCGGCGAGCTGCGACAGCGGATAGCGACGGTTGATGGGCACCAGCTCGTCGCGCAGGCGGTCGTTCGCCGCGTGCAGCGACACGGCCAGGTTGACCGGCAGTGCTTCGTCCGCGAGGCGGCGGATGCCGGGCACGATCCCCACCGTCGAGAGCGTCAGGTGGCGGGCCGAGAGGCCGATGTCGCCGTGGAGCCGCACCACCGCGCCCCAGACCCGGTCGTAGTTGGCCAGGGGTTCCCCCATCCCCATGAAGACGACGTTGGAGACGCGCCGCGGCCTGGCCTCCCGCATGGCGGCCACCACCTGTTCCACGATCTCGCCCTGGCTCAGGTGGCGCTGGAACCCCGCTTGGCCCGTCGCACAGAACTGGCACGCCATGGCACAGCCGGCCTGGGTCGAGACGCACACGGTCACGCGGTCGGGGTAGCGCATGAGCACCGTCTCGACCCGAGCGCCGTCGTGCAGCCGCCACAACCACTTGGTCGTCTCTCCTCGGTCCGCCTCCCGGCGCGACACCTCGTGGAGGGCCGGCGGCAGCGCCTCGGCCAACTCGCCGCGCAGCGCGACAGGCAATTCGGTCATCTCCTCGGGCCGCTGCAGCCGGGCATGGAGCGCGTCCCAGACCTGGCGGGCCCGGTAGGCGGGGGCGTCCCGAAGGATCCGGGCCAGCTCTTCTCGGGACAGGTCGTAGGGCGCGGGCATCGGGGCCAGGTTACGAGGACCGCCGCGGCGGGCCCGCGGCGGCCTCGGCCGTCGCTCTCGGCCACGAAGGCCCCCGAATCCACCAGCAGTTGCGGCGGACGGCCTCGTCGTGCTGGCCTAACGACCCGGGCCGATCCGATGCCATCCCGGCGGCCGTGCCCGAGGCGCAAGGAGACCGATGAGCGAGACGACCACGACGGCAGACCCGATCGGCGACGACCTGACGCGGCGGATCGACGACGGCATCTGCTGGATCACCCTCAACCGTCCCGACGCCGGGAACGCCCTGACCCAGCACATGCGCGACCAGGTCGCGGCGTGGGTACGCGATGCGTCGGGCGACCTGTTCGTCCGCGTCGTCGTCATCACGGCCGCGGGCGACAAGGCCTTCTGCAGCGGTGCGGACCTGCGCGGCGGGCGCCTCGCGGCGCGTCCCAGGCCCGACGATGCACCCGACAACGTCGCCGGCGAAGGATCCCGCATGATCCGGGACGGCTGGCAGGCCCTGGTGACCGCCATCCTCGACTGCGAGAAACCCGTGATCGCCGGGGTCAACGGCACCGCGGCCGGGGGTGGCATGCACCTGGCCCTGGCCTGCGACCTCGTCGTGATGGCCGAGGAGGCCAAGTTCGTCGAGGTCTTCATCCGGCGCGGCATCGCCCCCGATGCCGGCGGGGCCTGGATCCTGACCCGCTTGGTGGGGATCCAGAAGGCGAAGGAGCTCTTCTTCTTCGGCGACGACGTCCCTGCGGCCGAGGCCTACCGGATCGGGCTGGTCAACCGCCTGGTACCACGGGCCGAGCTGCGGGCCACGGTCGCCGAGATGGCGGACCGGTTGGCCAAGGCGCCGACCAAGGCCATCTGGATCGCCAAGTGGCTCACCAACCGCGCCCTCGACGTCGACCGGGCGACCTCCCTCTACGACGAGGCGCTCGGCCAGGAGATCGTCACCCACACGATGGACTCGCAGGAGGGCATCGCCAGCTTCGTGGAGCGCCGGGAGGCCGACTTCAAGGGCTGGTAGCGGCCGAGGTGGTCGTCGTCGCTTTCGCCGACCCCGGCCCCGTGGTGGTCGTGGTGGTGGTACTGGAGGTCGGGGCGGCGGTCGTCGAGGTCGCCTTCGGCGCGGTCGTGGTCGTCGTCGTGCTCGTCGAGGCGCTCGTCGTGGTCGACGTGGTGGTGCTGGTCGCGGGGACGGTGGACGTCGTGGTGGTCGACGCCGGCGGTGGCGACGGTGACACGATGTTGTGGAGCGTGGTGCCGCTGTCCGGGCCGCCGAAGATGGCCGCCAGCGGCTGCCCCGAGATGAGCTCCACCGCCGTGATGAACAAGAGCGCGATCACGAACACGATCGCCGCCGTCCCGGCGATCATCCGCCACGTGAACCGCCTCGACCCTCCGGCCGTTGCGGCGCCGCGCCCGGACGACGGTCGGCCCGGGCCGGCGCTGGCCGCGAGGCGCTCGGTGGCCGGCGCACCGGCCGCGGCCCGGACCTCGAGGCGCTGGGTCTCCTCGGCAGTCGCGGCCCCCGACGTCATCTCCGCGGTCGGATCGTGCGCCGACGCGACGGCCTCGGTGGGTGCCGAGGCGGCGTCGTCGGCGTCGTCGGAGCTCCCCCCGGCGGTCCCCGTCGACCCCAGGCGGCGGAGCAGCGGTGGGGATTTGGGGTCCTGGACCACCTGCCGCACCGCCTTGTGTCCACGATCGATCGACTGGGCGACGAGGGCGGTGCCCGTCGTCGCGGCGACCGAGCCGATGGCGACCCCGACGATCGTCCCCTTGACGCCGAACGACGAGGCGATGAGGGCGGCGATGACCGCACCGGCGGCCGAGGCCAGGATCTGGCGGACCGAGAACTTCATGCCGGGGTGTCTAGTCGTCCGCGACGGGGACCACCGCCCGGGCGATGAATTGCCGGGCCCCGGAGTCGAGGACCCAGTCGTGCCCGAACTTGGCAATCGGCGCGGCAAAACGGGAGACGAGCTGGAGTGCGGCGTTCCCCGGCGCCAACGAGCTGCGCAGCGTGGCCACGCACCCACCCGCGGCCTCGTCCAGGGTGAGGAGGGCGTCCCCGACGACGTCGCCGCGCACCTCGGCCTGCACCAACGCCGGAGCCTCGATGTGCCCGATGGCCACCCGGAACCGCACGGGGTAGGGCACCGGTGGCCGCACCTCGCACCGCCATTCCTCGCCCTCCGCCAGGGCCGTGCCCTCGAACGCGCGCAGCCAGGGCCACCAGCCCCGGTAGTTGCCCACCTCACCGATCAGCCCCCAGACCTCCGTCCGGGGCAACGGCAACTCGTAGCGGTGGACGGTGCTGATGGCTCCGGCCCGGCCGTTCGCCGGGAGACCGTTCCCATCGCACGCGTCCGCGCCGCTCACTCCCCCACCGCCCCGTCGATGCGCTCGCGCAGGAGGTCGGCGTGCCCGTTGTGCCGCGCGTACTCCTCGATCATGTGGATCATGATCCAGCGCAGCGAAGCCTGCACCTTGGCCGACGCCGCCACCTGGTCGAGGCTCGGGGCCGCGTCGGCGATGCGACGCGACGCGTCACACTGGCGCTGGAACGCCTCGATGTCGTCCATCGCCCGCGCCGCGTCGAGGTCGTTGAAGTCCGCGTCGCGATCCTGCGCCAGCGAGATCGGCGACGGCTGCCCGCTCCCGCAGAAGACACGTTCGAACCAGCTCCACTCGACGACCGTCATGTGGCGCACGATGCCGAGGAGGCTGAGCGGAGACGGCGGCACGCCCCGGCGCACCAACGCGTCGCCGTCGAGCCGCTCGCACTTCCACAAGAGCGTGGCGCGCTGGTAGTCGAGCCACGTGGTGAGCATGGGGCGCTCGTCCCCCGTCCAGGGGGGCTCGGGTCGAGTGACCGCGGGGAGCACCGACCCACCCTAGTGGCGAAAACCCCGCCCGAACGGGGGCCGGTAACATGGCCGACGTGCGTGCACGGTGGCTGTCCAAGCGGGCTCTGTCGCTGCATGTGGCGGTGCTCGTCGTCGTACCGGGCTGCGCCGTCGCAGCGTGGTGGCAGGTGACGCGGGCCGAGGACGGCAACCAACTGAGCTACCTCTACTCGGTGATGTGGCCCGTTTTCGGGCTCCTCGGCCTGTGGTTCTGGTGGATGCTCATCCACACGGACTACGAAACGGTCGGGATGAAGGGATTGCGTCGCCAGCAGGCAGAGGCGCAGAACGACGCGGCTGCGCAGGTCGAGGCCGCCTCGACCTGGTCCGCCGGCACCCTCGCCGAGGGCCCCGCGGGACCCGCCCTCGAGGAGGACCCCGAGCTGGCGGCCTACAACGCGCGCTTGGCCGACCTGGCCGCCAACGGGGCCAAGACGTGGCGCAACCGCGAGTCGGTCGTCGTCCGCCGCGCGCCGTGACGCGCGTCCTCGAACGGGGACTGCGCGGCGCGCTCTTCCGCTATCAGCTGATGGCCAACATCGTCGGCGTGCTGATCATCCCGCTCTTCTTCTTCACGGGTCTGCACATTGCGTTCGGCGGCTACAAAGCCGAGCTCGCCATCTTCGGCGTCGCCCACGGCTACCTCTACATCGTCTATCTGGTCGTGGCGGGATACCTCGCCCTGAAGGCGCGGCTCCACATCCCGTGGATCATCTTGATGTTCGGCGCCGGACTCGTCCCCGGGCTGACATTCGTGGTCGAGTGGCTCGTCGTGACGCGCAAGGTCCAGCCGTTGCTGGCCGAGCAGTCGGCCGCGGCGGGGAGCGAGACCGGGGTCAGCCCAGGCGCTCGATGACGGTGCCGTTGGCCTGGCCACCGCCTTCGCACATCGTCTGGTAGCCGTAGCGGCCGCCGGTCGCCTCGAGGTGGTTGAGCAGCGTCCCCATGAGGCGCACGCCGCTGGCGCCGAGGGGGTGCCCGATGGCGATGGCACCGCCCCGCGGGTTGAAGCGCTCCTTGTCGTAGGAGAACTCCTTCTGCCACATCAGTGCGATGGCGGCGAAGGCCTCGTTGCACTCCACCGCGTCGAACTCGTCGACCTTCATGCCCGAACGCTCGAGGAGCTTGTGGGTCACGGGCACCGGGGCGGAGAGCACGATGGCGGCGTCCTCCGCCGCCACGGCGAAGTGCACCAGGCGGGCCCGCACCGGGAGGCCCAGCGCCTCCGCCACCGACCGGTCCGCGATCAGCATGGCGGCGGCGCCGTCGGTGGTCTGCGAGGAGTTGCCGGCCGTGATGGAGGGCGCGGTGTCGGGCTCCCAGCTCTGTGCCGGCGGCAGGGCCGCGAGCTTCTCGATCGTCGAGCCACGGCGGATGCCCTCGTCGGTGCGCAGGAAGTCCGCCGGTGAGGCTCCCGTCCTCCGCCTTGATCGGCACGGGGATGGCCTCGCGCTCGAAGTGCTTGGTGTCCCAACTTTCGCCGCTCGCCGGTGCGACTCGAGCGCGTACGCGTCCATCTCCTCGCGGGTGATCCCGTAGCGCTCCGCCAGCACCTGGCTGACCCGGAACTGCGTCCACAGGCGGTCGTCGACCGCCTTCATGAACGAGGGTGGGAAGGGCCCCGTGCCGCCCCGCGCGTTCGAGGCCAGCGGCACCCGGCTCATCACCTCGACGCCGCAGGCGATGGCCAGGTCGTAGTGGCCGGCGGCCACCCCGGCGGCGGCGAAATGCACGGCCTGCTGGGACGAGCCGCACTGGCGGTCCACCGTGGTGGCCGGCACGGACTGCGGCAGGCCCGCCGAGACCCAGCCGTTCCGGGCGACGTTCGTGCTCTGCTCCCCGACCTGGCTGACGCAGCCGCCGATGACGTCGTCGATGCGCTCGGGGTCCACGCCGGTCCGTTCGAGCAACGAGGTGAGGGCGAACCCCAGCAGGTCGGCCGGGTGCCAGTTGGCCAGCGCCCCACCGCTCTTGCCGAACGTGGTTCGCACGACGTCGACGATCACCGGCTCTCCCATCAGACTGCCTCCTCGGGTCGTTGCTGGGACCAGTACCCTAGGCGCCCGGAGTCACCTGGCCGTCCGGACCATCGTCGTCCGCGACGGTGCCGGCGATCCTCTTCGCGGCCGCTTCGGCCATGTCCTGGGCCACCAACGCCTCCGCGGCGCCCGACGCGGCCGCCTCTTCGCGGCGGGCCATCATCGCCTCGACCGCCTTTCCCGCGCCGGAGGGGTCGCCCTCGTAGGCCACGCTCCCGTGATCGAGCACCACGGCCCACGTGGCGAACTCCAGCACCCGGTGCACCTGCTGTTCGACCACCACGAATGCGGTGCCGTTGCGGTTGATCTCCCTGAGGCCCTCGTACACCTGGTCGACGATGACGGGTGCCAGTCCGAGCGACAGCTCGTCGGCCACGAGGACGCGGGAGGGCACGACCAGCACCTTGGCCAGCGACAGCAGGCGCTGCTGCCCGCCGGACAGGGTGCCGCCCATCTGCCTGCGCCGCTCGCCGAGGATGGGGAAGGCGCTGTACGCGCGCTCGAGGTTCTCCTTGAGCTTGCCCCGGCCCTCACGCTGCCGGAAGGCCAGGGTCAGGTTCTCCTCCACGGTCAGGCTCGAGAACACGCCCCGCCCCTCGACCACGTGGGCCATGCCGAGGCGGGCGATCTTGAAGGCCGGGAGCTGCGTCACGTCCTGTCCCGAGAAGAAGACCTGGCCCTGCGTTGCCGTCACCAGCCCGGTGACGGTGCGGGCGACGGTGGACTTCCCGGCGCCGTTCGAGCCGACGAGCGCGACGACGCCCCCGTCGGGCACGCGGAAGGAGACGTCGAAGAGGGCACGGTACGGCCCGTACCCTGCGCAGACCTTCTGCACCGACAGGACGTCCGCGCCCTCGGGTCGCGCCGCGACGGTCGCCGTCACGCCATCCCCATCTGGCCGAGGTAGGCGTCGCGCACCGCCGGGTTGGCCATAACCTCGTCGAAGGTTCCCTCGGCCAGCATCGCACCGAGGTCCATGACGACGGTGCGGTCGACCACTTCGGCCACCATGGACAGGTCGTGCTCGACCAGGAGAACGGCCGTACCCCGCTCACGCTGGACCGAGCGCAGGACGGCGGCGAGCTCCGCCGTCTCGTGCAGGTCGAGGCCGGACGACGGCTCGTCGGCCAGGAGGATCTTCGGCTCGGTCGCCAGCGCACGCGCCAACTCGACCAGCCGGCAATTGCCGAGCCCGAGGGCGTTGACGGAGACGTCGGCCAGATGCGTGATGCCGACCAGCTCCAGGATCGCGTCGACCCGGTCGACCTCGTCCCTGGTCGTCTTGCTGAGGTTGCACAGGTCTCGCCACAGCCGATGCTCGCCGCGCCGGGCCCGCTCGGCCACCATGAGATGGTCGCGCACCGACATGTCGGTGAAGACCTCCACCCTTTGGTAGGTCCGGCCGATGCCGAGGCGTGCCCGCTTGAAGGTGGGCATGCCGGCCAACTGCTTCCCGTCGAAGACGATGTCGCCCGATTCGGGCCTGAGCTGCCCGCACACGCAGTTGAAGAGCGTCGTCTTGCCGGCCCCGTTCGGCCCGACCAGGCCGACGCTCGCGCCCGCCTCGACGTCGAACGTGATGCTGTGCACGGCCTGGATCCCGCCGAAGGACTTCGACACGCCGCGCAGGCTGAGGAGGGGGAGCGACTCAGCCATTGGCCCCGGACGTCCGAATGGCGGCTGCCGCCTTCCGGTCTTCGGCTTCTGCCTCCCGACTGAAGAACAGCCGCTCGAAGCGCAAGGTGGAACGCCGTTTCTGGTATTCGAGGACGCCCTCTGGATGTTGCGCGTAGGTCAGAGCGCCAAAGGCGAACAACACGACGGTGAGGCTCGAGGCACCGATGCGCGCCGGGAGGACCGTGGTGAGGATCTGCTCGGTGACGAAGAAGCCGATGCCGGCCTGGATGGCGCCCTCCACCGTGGTCACGCTCGTCGTCACGACGAGGACGACGAGGACCAGCGAGAAGTCCGCGTTCCAGTCCGTGGGGCTCACGACCTGTTGCTCGAGGCTGTGGAGCAGTCCGCCGACCCCGGCGACGGCCCCCGACAGCGCGAAGACCATGATGCGCTGCCACGACGGGTTGACGCCGAGGCCGGCCGTCGCGGTTTCGCTGCCCCGCATGGCGGCCAGGTTGCGTCCGACCGTCCCCTTGCGGACGAGCAGCACGACGATCACGGCGATGAAGAGGACGCCGAGCGAGAGCAGGAACATGGCATGGCCGTCGAAGTTGAAGAACTCGCTCGTGCCCAGCCACTTGGCCGGGATGCTCACGCCCTCGGGCCCACCGGTGATGGAGACCTCGTTGAACACGGTGGCGTCCATGAAGAGCGCGAACGCGAGGGTCATCAGCGCCAGGCCCAGTCCGCGCAGGCGCAGCGAGAGGAGGGCCAGGACGACCGCGACGGCGGCGGCCAGGAGCGCGCCGAGGAGTCCCCCGAGGAGGAGGTTCAGGCCGAGATGGTTGGCCAGCTGGGCCGCGGTGAAGGCGCCCACCCCGGCCAGGGTCGCCTGGCACAGGGAGAGCTGGCCCGCCATGCCCGTGATCAATGTGATGGAGAGCAGGACGATCGACAGGGTCAGGCCGTTGTTGAAGACGGTCGTCCACGCGTCGGGTATCCACGTGAGCATGGACACGCAGAAACCCGCGAACAGGATCCACCACAGGATCCGGATGATGCGGTTCATGCTCGGGGCGCGCGCCTGAGGCCGCGATGGGGGGCGGGGGCGGGTCGATCGTGGCCAGCGGGTCGCGGCTGGCGTCGAGCGCCCGCATCCCGGGCAAGAACAGCAGGGCCGCCACCAAGAAGAGGAAGGGGAGGGACGGGATAATGGCGGCGTAGAAGAAGCTCGCCGTCGGGATGTAGCCCTGGAGCACCGTGGTGAGCACCCCGATGAAGATCGCGACGCCGGCGGCGATGGGTAGCGAGCGCAACAGCGCGCAGGCTGCGGCCGCGATGGCAGTCACCGTCAACGTCACGTAGTCCTCTGAGGTGAACGCACCGAAGACCGGGGCGAACAGCACGCCGGCGAGGCTGGCCATGAAGCTGGACACGATCCAGGCCACGGCCACCACGCCGTTGCCGTTGACGCCGTCGAGCTGCACGAGCCGCCGGCTCTCCACTGCGGCGCGCATCTGCAGGCCCAGGTTGGTGAAACGCAACAGGATCGTGAGCAGGATCAGCACGACCACCGTGACCGAGATGGTGGAGAGGTAGATCCCGTTGATCGGCGTCCCGGCGATCGTGAAGTAGACGACGTTCGGGTTGAAGAACGGCAGGATCGTGACGGTGGCGTCGAGGTTCTGGGGCCCGAAGATGACCGGGAGGAGGCTCGGGATCCCGACGAGGAGGGCCAGGCTGCAGACCATCTTCGCCGTCGAGTTCGAATTCGCGATATGGCGGAAGATGCAGGCGGTCGAAGGCCCAGCCCATCAGCGGGCCCAGACACGACCACCGTGACCAAGAAGGCCTCGAAGCCCGACCACGCGTGGTACTCGGTCAGGTACGTGAAGATGAAGGCCGAGGCGAAGGCCTGCGCGCCGAACGCGAAGTTGAAGACGCCGGTCGCCTGGTAGGTCAGGACCAGGCAGACCGCGACCAGGGCGTAGGTGCACCCGTACGGGATGCCGGGAAGCGCGAAACCGAAGAATTGCTCCATCCCGGTACCCGACTACCTGTGCCGACCCTTGCCCTCGCCCTACCGGCTCGCGGCGATCAGGCGGGAGCGGGCGTGCCGGGCGGCAGCGGGAAGACCGGGTTCTTCTTCGGGCTGATCGACTCGAAGCAGTTGAAGACGTTCTCCCCCTGGTTGAGGGTGGCGACGTACTTGTCCTGGACCACCTTGATGTAGGCAACGCAGTAGGGCGGCGCATGGCCGCTGTGACCGGCGCTCTTCCAGTTGACCGGGGACTGGAGGCCGTCGGCGGTGAACGAGGTCAAGGAATTGTCCTCCTTGATGACGTTGGCCTGGGTCAGGTTGTTGCCGGCCATCTTGACGCCCTGGACGAACAGCGCCGCCGACTCCCAACCCTGGATGGCGATCTCGTCGTCGACGTAGGCGGGCTCGTACTTCTTCATCTCCGTCACGTACTGCTTGAGACCCGGGTAGAGGGATTGCGGCGCAGAGAAGGGGACGTGGGAGATGCCGAAATAGACGTTCTGCATCAGGCTCTCGTTCGTGTTGAGCGTCGACTGGTCGTTCCCGCTGAACCACAGCTGGGTCATCTTCAGCCCGTATTGCTGGATCGCCCTGGCCATGTTGACATTGCCCTGGACGTCCATGCAGCTGATGACCATGTTGGAGCCGGCCTGCTTCATGCGCTGCACGTCGGTGGCGACGGTCGAGCCCGGGTAGGCCACCTTCAGGTCCGAGTAGCTGATGTTGTAGCCGGCGGCCGCCAAAGCGGCCTGCTCCGACTGGCACGCGGCCGCCGAGGCCGCGATCCCGTAGGCGACGAACGCGATGGACGGCTTCTTCTGCGTCTGCCGCGCCACAAAGGAGTCCTCCGGCGCTCCGGCCGGGTAGTACTCCACGGAACCGCCCGCGGCGAAGAGGTTCGCCGGGCCGGCCCAGTTGCCGGTGACGTTGTAGCCGTAGGTCGGGATCCCTGACTCGACGAACAGGTTCGGCGAGAAGAACGCCGTGGCCACTCCCGTCACGGCGAACACGTGGTCCTGATTGATCAGCGTGTTGGCCAGCTGGTTGAACGTGGTGGGGTTCCCGCCGTCGTCGAGTGCGTACTTGTAGTTGATCTTGCGACCGTTCACGCCACCCTGGGCGTTGATGTACTGGTAGTAGGCCTTCTCGCCGTAGATCAGCGAAGAGAAGTTCGACGCCAGGGTTCCCGTCTGGGTCGAGATCGTCCCGACCGTGATCGAGTTCGAGGTCACCCCCGGGGCACTGCTCGTCGACGCCGCCGCTCCGGCTTCCGCCGGAGCAACCGTCACGCCCGCAACGACCGATGCCCGTCAGCGCCGCCGTCGCCATCAGCGCCCTGATTCCATGTGTCATTCGCATGCCGTCCCCATTCATCCGTTTGGTGCATCCCCCCCGGGATGCTGGTCACTGTAGCCAAAGGGCCTCACGGCCATTGCGTCACCCTTCGCGCTTCTTCTGACGTCGCCTGATCAGCTTTTCATTCACCCATACCTGGCCGTTGTCTGGCAAATATCGGTCGTCTCTCGTCCTCGTTCGATTCGGTCGCGTCATGCCAAGAAGATCCTCTGCCGGTCGAACTCGCGGAGCGCCCGGACCTCCTCCGGACGGACGGCCGGCAACTCCTCCACCCGCCGTGTCACCGTCGGGCTCGTAGCCACACGACGAGATGAAGGTGCGGACGCGCTCCTCGACCGTGCCGTCACCGGCGGGCACGGCGGCCACGCGGAGCACCCCGTCGTCCCGCCTGAGAACGCCCTTGTCGGTCACCACGCTGACGACACGCTGCCCCGGGCGACGTCACATAGCTGACCGCCTCCGGCAGCCGTTCCGGGCGGGCCAGGGTCACGACGACGCATGCCGTGGCACGGCTGGCCACGTCGTTGGCGCCTCCCGAGCCCACCAGGAACCGGCCGTCCGGCCAGCTCCGTCGAGTTGAGGCAGCCATGACGGTCGACCTCGGCCGCCCCCAGACAGCCGACGGTCCTGGTCCCGGGTCCGCCGATGACCATCCCCAACACGGCCGAGGCATCGGACAGGTAGGGGGTGGACGGGAAGACGCGCTGGTTGAAGATGTACGGGTCTGCCGGCGTCGGCTCGTAGCCCCACAACCCCAGCTCGGCGGTGAGCATCACCTGCTGCCCGGACGCCCGCGACCGGCCGACGGCGACCCAGGCGGCCAGGTTCGCCACGCCCGCTCCCGCCAGCACGGCGTCGGCGCCGACCTCGGCCACGACCCGTTCGACCTCTCGTGCTCCCAACGAGGCGGCCTGCTCCCACCGGGTCACGGCGGGATCGTCGACGACGGGGTGCGCGTCGGCGTCCGCCTTCCACGACATCGGGTCCGACCGTCCCTCCAGCCAGTGGAGCTTCTCGGTGCCGACACGGGCCAGGTACTCCTCGTGGGTCCGGGGACCCAGCACCCAGTCCCGCGCGTAGACGTCGAACTCGTTCTTGAAGGCGGCGTCGGCGGCGGCGCTCCAGTGCGCGATGTCCTCGCCGTAGCTGCGCACGGGCAGGCCGGGCGCGTAGCACCCCCCCGGATGGGCACCGTAGGGCGCTTCGACGACGGCGCGCACCCGATGGCCGGGCACCCGCACCCGATGGCCGAGTCCCTCGAGGTCGTCGACGATCCGCTCCACCGTCGCCACCACGCCCCGACGGGCGGCCCAGGCGCCCCACACGCCGTCGAGGAGCGGCTCGGAGAACACCAGATTCCCGGCGGGGTCGGCGGCGGCGGCGTGCACGAGTGCCACGTCGGGCGCCAGGGGCTCGAGGAGGCCGAGCGGACCGAACGGGGAGTCCACGACGCTGAACGCGTCGTTCTCCGCCATGGAGGACCCGACCAGCGATCCCGTCACGGCCGCCGGCAGGCCGCGCGCCGCCGCCTCGAGGCGCTGCGACAGCGTGAGGATCGACCAGTGCTCCACCTCGACCGTGCCCGACTCGTAGCCCTCCCGGAAGACGGGGTTGGGCGTGTAGGTGGGGAAGCTGTTCCCGGAGTAGGCGGTCACGACCTTGCGGAGAAGCCCGCCCCGGAAGAACGCCGCCCCCAGTGCGCCGAGGCTGGTCATCACGAGGGTGAAGCCCGGGTCGGTGCCCCAGAACTGACGGGCGAGCTCGCGGGCCGCCGCCGTCCAACGGCTGTGCCCCATCATCACGTGCACCGCGTCCCCCGGTTGCACGTTCTGCGCCACGGCGTCGGACAGCGAGGTGACGACCGGCCCGGCGGAGGCGGAACCGCCCGCGGTCACGGAACCGGGGTCTGGCGGGTCGGCTTTCGGCAAAACACCAGCTCAGCCGTCAATTTTCGTCCCCCGGAAACCTGACCATCGTGTCAGGCTAGCCATTTCGACCGAGGCCGGCACTACCATGCACCGGGCATGGGATCGCCGAGCGTCCGTGAGCGACCCGGCGCGGCCCGAGAAGCCCGGACCCGAAGCGAGACCCAAGGGGGGGAAGGCCTCCAACTCGGCGTCGCGGGCAGGCTCGCCCAACGGCTCGACCCGGTCGAGATCGACAGCGAAGAGGGACGGAAGTCCCGGGGCCCCGCCCCGGGACGATGCGGACGCCGTCGGGGCACCAGCCAGCCAGCGCGTCCTGCGCAGCCAGGGCAGGCGCACGATGCGCAGGCTGCTCGACGCAGCCATGGTCGCCTTCGACCGGCGCGGCTACCACGCCACCAGGGTCAACGACATCGTCGAGATCGCCAAGACATCGCACGGCACCTTCTACCTCTACTTCTCCAACAAGGAGGACCTGTTGCGCGCCCTGGTCGTCGAGGCGGCCGCCGACTCGCAAAAGGTCTACGACTCGTTCAGCACGTTGCCCGATCCGGGTGGCTTGTCGAGGTGGCAGGACGTCCGCGGCTGGGTGCAGGCCTACTCGGACCTCTGGACGCGCTACGCGCCGCTCTTCCGTGTCTGGGCCGAACTGGCCACGGTCGACCGGGAGCTGGGTCGCACGATCCGTCACACGTTCTCGAGGATCTCCTACGCGCTCAGCGTGCGCATCGGGCCGGACTCGTCGGGCCACGACCTCGACGCCGGCACGGCGGCACTCGCTGCGCTGGCCATGCTCGACCGCTTCCACTACCTCCGCGAGTTCGTCGGCCAGCCCGTCGACGATGCGGCCATCGACACGCTGACCACGATGCTCTACCGGGCGCTCTTCGACCCGAACGCGTAGCTCCTCGGGCCTCGCCACGGGCCGGTCGAGATCGTGCGCCGAACCCGCCAGACGCGGTCGAAGATCGTGTCGACGCCCGAGCCGTGCAACGTCAGGCCGCCGTCCACCACGATGTTCTGGCCCGTCACGAAACGCGCCAGGTCGGAACAGAGGAAGACCACCACGTCGGCCACGTCCTCGGGTTCGCCGACGCGCCCCACCGGCGTCCCCTTCACGAAGCGCTCCTCCTGGTCGGGCATGTACTGGAACCACGGAGCCGTCATGGTGGTCCGGATCATCCCCGGTGAGACCGCGTTCACCCGGATCGCCGGCCCGTACTCGAGCGCGGCCGACGCGGTCAGCGCCACCACCGCAGCCTTGCTGGCGGAGTAGGGACCCTCCCCCGCCGCCGGCCGGGTCCCGCTGATGGACGCCGTGCTGACGATGGAGCCACCGCCCGCGGCGCGGATGTGGGGCACCGCGGCACGGATACCTGCCCACACACCAGTGAGGTTGACGCGGAGCACCCGTTCCCATTCGGCGGGATCGAGCTCGTGCAGCCGGTCGAAGGCGGACGTCCCGGCGTTGTTGTAGATGATCGACAAGCCGCCGAGCTGCCGCGGCCGCGGCATCGACGGTCGCCTGTACGGCGTCGGGATCACCGACGTCGACGCCGAACGCCACCCCGCCGATCTCGGCGGCCACGGCCTCGGCGGACTCTCGATCGATGTCGACCACGGCAACGCCCGCCCCCTCCTCCGCCATGCGACGACAGGTGCCGCGGCCGATGCCGGAACCGCCACCGGTCACGATCGCTCGCTGACCGTCAAGTAGGCCCATCGTTCCCTCCCTGGATCTCGGGTACGTCCGGGCTCACCCACCGCGGCGGCTCGAGGTGGCGCGGCTCGTCGAGGTCGGCGGATCAACAGCTCCTGCGCCATGCTCAGGTGCAGGGTGCCGTCGTCGCCGCGCATGGTGGCACGAATCGTGGCGCGCCCCCCGGCGTTGACGAGGGCCTGCAGATCGAAGACGCTCCAGACATCGGCGCGCCACGGACGGTGGAACCACACGGCGTGATCGAGGCTGGTGTCGGTGTGGGTCCCCCAGGCGCCCATGGACCCCGGCCGGAACGCGGCACCGGTCATGTCCGAGAAGTAGGCGAGCAGGCACGCGTGCACGGCCGGGTCGTCGGGCAGCGGCTCCCGGACGCGGAACCAACAGCGCCGCGTCGAGGCGAAGGTTCCGTCCTCCTGGCGCTCCGTGCGCCCCGAGCTCGCGGACGTCGAAGACGAACGGCGCCTCGACCCGGGCGAGGTCGCACGGCGACGGGATCTCCGATCCCGCGGGCAGCTGGTACTCGTCGCCCTCCTCCGGCGCATGGAAGGACGTGGTCATGCGGAAGGTCTCCCTCCCTTCGATTGCGCTCACGACGGCCCGGGTGCTGAACGAGCGACCGTCCCGCACCCTCTCGACGGTGTGGACCGTGCGGGCCTGCGATCCCGTCGGCCGCAGGAAGTAGCCGTGCAGGGAGTGGACGTCGAGCCCGCTCGGAACCGTCTGCAAGCGTCGCACTCAGGGCCTGGGCGACCACCAGCCGCCGAACGTGCGGCCACCGGCCCACCAGTCGGGGGTGGTGGTCGTGAACGTCGGTCGTCCGGAGGAGTCCTCTCCCGTCGGCCGCGCCGTCACGGCATCGACGAGGTCGGCCACCGGGCGGTGACCCTCCCTCTGCGCTCGTCCCCGTCATCCGCCTCACGTCAGGTCCACGTCGATCGACAGGCCCTTCGCCGCCAGATCCACGCACCGATTGTCCTCCGCGTAGCGCAGCCCCTGGACGTTGAAGAGCCGCACCTCGGGCGCATCGACCGGGAACGGGCCCCAGTGCCAGGTCCCGCGGTGCAGCACGAGCGACTCGAGCGGCTCGATCCGGAAGACCCGGACCGCCGCGGCGTCCCCCTCCTGGGCGAACTCCACGCCCGAGGGCGCCACCGCGATCACCGCCGGCACGTCCAGGGGCATGAGCGCCTGCGTGTGCGTGTCGTGCCGGAAGAGCATCTCGCACCGCAGTCCACGGTCCGTCTGCGGCACTTCGGACCGGGCGTGCCCGATCAGGTTCACATGGGCGTCCTGCCACTCGAACGTCATGCGCTGCTCGCCGTCACGGGGGTCGACGTCGGCGACAGGGAGCCACCCGAAAGGCGTCCACGCAGCGTCGGTCAGAGGCTCTGGGACCATGACTCTCTCCCCGGCTGACCCGTTCGCTGACATCGCACCTCTTCGCCTCGTCGGCCCGTGTCACACGGCGGTGCGCGCCCGGCGCCCCGCGGCGTAACCTGACATCGCAGTCAGTCTAGGAAACCTTGGGAGGCCCACAGGATGGACGTGCGCAGCATTGAGGCGAAGGCGCCGGTCGTCGAGCACAACGGCACCGTGCCGGTCTGGTGGATGATCGAGTCGCGGGAATTCAAGGACATCACCGACGGCGGCTACCTGGAGCTGGTCAACGAATTCGAGGTCCCCGGGGGCGGGCTGGTGGACCCGCATTCCCATCCCACCCACGAGTTCTATTACGTCATGAACGGCAAGGGCATCATGACGATCGACGGTGAAGACCGTCCCATCTCCCAGGGGGACCTCGTCTACATCCCCCCCGACAAGGTGCACTCGCTCCGCCCCGTCAGCGACCACGCCCCGATCCACTGCTTCTGCTTCGCCATCGGCGTGAAGGGCGCCGGCGCCATCAACTACACCACGCATTAGGTGGCCCGCGTCGTCGTCACCCGCCCACTGACCGAGGGCGGCACGGATCCCCTGTTCGATGCCGGTCACGAGGTCGTCGTCCGCCGAAGGCCCCCTCTCGCCCGTGGAGCTGGTCGCGCTCGCCGGCGACTGCGACGGGATGGTCTGCCACCTGACCGACCGCATCGACGCGGCGGTGCTCGAGTCCGGACGGTCGAGCCGGCTGCAGGTCGTGGCGAACGCCGCAGTGGGCTACGACAACATCGACGTCGCTCGCGGCGCAGGAGCGGGGCATCACCGTCTGCAACACGCCCGGCGTGCTCGACGACACGACGGCGGACCTGACGTTCCTCCTCATCCTGGCGGCGACCCGGCTGTCGACCGACGCCGAGCGTGATCTTCGCGAGGGCAGGTGGAAGGGCTGGGGGTTCGGGACGCACCTGGCACGGGACGTGCACGGCGCCACGCTCGGGCTGGTGGGCTTCGGGCGCATCGGCAAGGCGGTGGCCCAGCGCGCCGCCGGCTTCGACATGGAGGTCATCCACACCGCCCGCAACGACACCGGCCTGAACGGCTACGTGGCGACGCTCGACGAGGTGCTCGACAGGTCCGACATCGTCAGCCTGCACGTGCCGCTCAGCGACGCGACCCGTCACCTGATCGGCGCGGCGGAGCTGGCACGCATGAAGCCGACGGCCGTCCTGATCAACACGGCCCGCGGCCCGGTCGTCGACGAGAACGCCCTGGTGGACGCGCTCGAGGCCGGCACGATCTTCGCGGCGGGGCTCGACGTGTTCGACGGCGAGCCCGCGGTGAACCCACGGCTGCTCTCGGCGCCGCGGACCACCCTCCTCCCCCACGTCGGCAGCGCCACCATCGCCACGCGCACGCGCATGGCCAGGCTGGCGTGCCAAGGCGTCGTCGACGTCCTGGCGGGGAGGACCCCGCCGAACATCGTGCTCCGGGGACCCTCGAGGTAGGTGCCGCAACCGACATAGCAGCGACCGTTCCCTGCCGACAAATGAGCCAGGTGCTCTCCGGAGGGCCGGCAGATACCCTTTGCTGTCTGTCGGATCCCCCCCCCGAACGGAGGGAGTTGACCATGCGAAGGGTCACAGGGATCACCCTCGCGGCACTCTCCGCGACGACGGTCCTCGGACTGATAGGCCTCCTCGGGGCGGCGCTCCCGGCCGGGCCTGCCGGGGCCACGACTCCGCAGTGGAAGACCACCGCGAGCTTCTCGCCGCTGGCCAACGTCCGAGCCGTCTCGTGCGCATCGAGCACCAGCGCTGCCACGGCCACCTGCGTGGCCGTCGGCGACGACGGTGGCGGGCACTTCGCCTCGATCATCGTGACCGACGACGGTGGCTCTGTGTGGACCGCTTCGTCGCCCCCCGCCGGGGTGACGACGCTGTCGGCGGTGTCGTGCCCGTCTGCGAGCGTCTGCTACGCGGGTGGAGGCGATGGCATTATCAAGTCGAGCGACGGTGGGGCGAGCTGGGTCGTGCAGGACTCCGACATTCCGGTTCTATCCCTTTCGTGTGTGTCAGCCTCACAGTGCACCGCAGTCGGCGGGACCTCAATAGTCAAAACCACCGACGGCTCTAGCTGGGTGTCCCAATCCGCACCTGTTGGGCTGAATTCCCTTGTGAGCGTTTCTTGCGTTGGCACAACAACTTGCCTGGCGGTCGGAGTCCTTGACTCATCGCCCGCGATAGTTGGAACTCAGGACGGCACGCACTGGTCGTCACTCGCCGAGCCGATCGTCACTTCGCTTACTGCGATTTCATGCGCGAACTCCACTACCTGCGTTGCGGCAGGTGTTGCTGAAGGTGGTGGTGGTACTTCATTGAGCACGACTGACCTCTCGGCCTGGACTCCTCCAGCCTCGATTCCGCCAGGTACCCAACTCAACGCGATCGTCTGCCCGGTAGAAACCACGTGCATCGCGGTTGGCATCAAACCTCAGCTCTTCCCCCTATGTCATCGGTACATTGAACACTGGATCGACTTGGACATCCCAGGCGCCGCCAGCGAATGCGGTTGACCTGACGAGCATCTCGTGCTCGGCGACGGAGGACTGCGTTGGAGTGGGCAACAGCGGCAACAACGCAGCGGGTTCGACGATCATGGCGACGACGACCGGTGGCTTGTCGTGGACGTGCCGAGACGCCACCCGGCGGGCACGAGCCAACTAAATGCGGTTTCGTGTCCGAGCCACGCGGATGTGCTTCGCGAGCCGGTATTAACACCGATCCTGGCGCTCATCCAATGGCGGCTACTCGTGGACTCCCGACTCCATCCCCTCTGGCGTCAGCGGTCTCAACGGAGTTTCCTGTCCGACTTCCTCCGATTGCACGGGCGTGGGTTTCGGCATCTTCGGCAGTCCCGTCATCGTCAACACGACGGATGGCGGATCCACCTGGACCGCACAGACCGTCCCTTCGGGTGTCGGCGTCTTGACGGCGATCTCCTGTTGGAGTGCGGCGGTCTGCCACGCGGTGAGTGACTTCGGCGCGGCTGCACCCAGCATCCTCGGCACGAGCGATGGAGGCGCCGTCTGGTCCGAGGAGGCCTTCCCGGCGGTAGTGACCAACTTCACCGGCATCTCCTGCGCGGACGCTGGAGATTGCGTTGCAGTCGGCTCTGCCTCGGGTGGACCCGGAGCCGTCGTTCTCGGGACGACCAACGGCGGGACGACCTGGACACCGCAGTCCTTGCCGGCCGGCGTCGACACGCTCACCGGAATCTCCTGCCCGACCGATTCGGACTGCATGGCCAGCGGCTCGCACGTCATCGGCACCGCGGACGGCGGTTCGGTGTGGGTCGACCATGGGACGCCGGCCGGAACGACGACCTTGACGTCGGTTAGCTGCAGCAGTCCTTCGTCGTGCACCGTCGTGGGCGGCCCGACGATCGCCACCACGACCGATGAGGGCAGCAGCTGGTCGAGCTATCCGGCCCCGTCCGGCGTCGCATCGTTGCTCGGGGTGTCGTGTGCCACCTCGGCGAACTGCGTTGCCACCGGCGCCGACTCGGGCTTCGGGGGCACGATCGTGACCCTGGCGGCTCCGCCGTCGGTGACCACGACCAGCGTGAGCGTCGGGACGATCGGCGTGCCGTACTCGAACACGCTTTCGGCCACCGGGGGCCTGGCGCCGTACTCGTGGGTTCTGGCGGGCGGTTCGCTACCCCCCGGGCTGAGCCTGTCCCAGAGCGGCACCATCAGCGGCATTCCGACCGTCTCGGGTCAGTACGCGGTGACCGTCGCGGTCACCGATTCCAATTTCCTGTCCGGCATTGCCGGCCTCGTCGTCTCGGTCGAGCCACTCGCCGCGCCCGGGTACTGGGAGGTCGCCAGCGACGGCGGCATCTTCAGCTACGGCGGCGCGCAGTTCTACGGGTCCACGGGAAGCTTGCCCCTGAACGCACCCATCGTCGGCATGGCCGCCACACCAGACGACGCCGGCTACTGGCTGCTCGGCTCGGACGGGGGGATCTTCGCGTTCGGTGACGCGGTCTTCTACGGCTCCACCGGCAGCATGCATCTCAACGCGCCGATCGTCGGAATGACACCGACACCGGACGGCGGGGGGTACTGGCTGGTCGCCTCCGATGGCGGCATTTTCGCCTTCGGGGACGCTGCCTTCTACGGCTCGACGGGCGGCATCCCGTTGGACAAGCCGATCGTCGGCATGGCGTCCTCCATCGACGGTGGCGGCTACTGGCTCGTCGCCTCCGATGGTGGCGTCTTTGCCTTTGGGGATGCCGCGTTCTTCGGATCGACGGGTGGCCTTCCGCTCCAGAAGCCGATCGTCGCCATGACGTCGGCGCCCGACGACGGCGGCTACTGGCTGGCTGCCGCGGACGGGGGAATCTTCAGCTTCGGGGACGTCGGCTACTACGGCTCTACCGGCGGCACGACACTCAGCGCGCCCATCGTGGGCATGGACCGGACGGCGGACGGACTCGGCTACTGGCTGGTGGCGCGCGACGGAGGGATCTTCAGCTACGGCGACGCGGGATTCTTCGGGTCGGCGGGAGGCTTGCCGCTGAACGCCCCCGTGGTGGGCTTGGCGGCGATCCAGTCCCAGTCGGGCGCTGCGGGCGGTGCGAGCGGTGCAGCAACTCTCGAGGAGCCCGCGTCCGAGGATCTCCCGCAGATCGCGCGGGAGCCGACCGATCAAGCCGCGGTGCCGGGCGGCAGCGCGACGTTCACGGCTCTGCCGCTCCAGCCGACTGACACCCTTGCGCAGTGGCAAGTGTCGACCGACGGCGGGGCGCAGTTCCAAGACATTCCCGGTGCGACGTCGCCGACCCTGACCTTGTCGCCCATCACCACCGTCGAGCAGTCCGATCGCTATCGGGTCGTGCTGACCAACGGGGCGGGATCCGACACGTCGGCCTCGGCCGAGCTCGTGGTCGGGGGCGAAGCCGGGAACTGTGCGTCCTGCTCGTAGGGGGCGAGGGTCAGCGGGACGGGATGTCCGCCATCACCACTGCGTCGAGCGAGCCAGCGTCCGCTGGAGGATTCCCATGGTGGCCCGCAGCGCCGTCTCGGAGATGACAGGGAAGATGTTCGCCTCCTTCCACTGCGGGTCGATGTTGGACCAGTCGTAGTAGGAGGTCACCATCGTGCCGCCGCCGTCCGCGGGCTCGAGGCGGTAGCCGTAGACGTGCCCGATCTGCGGCTTGATCTGTCCCTCGATCGTCCAGGCGATCTCGCGATCCTGCTCGTAGGTCGTGATGGCGACGGTCACGTCGTAGAGCCCCATCGGATAGTCGTTGAGCGCCTCGCGGTCCATGTGCACGACGAACGTGTCGCCTGCTTTCGACGCCGGCTCGCCCGTGGCGTCCATCAGCATGCCGGAGCTGTCGATCGTCACGTGGCCCTGCGGGTCGCGCAGCACGGCGAAGATCCTCGCCGCATCGGCCGGGATGGTCCGTTCTACCTCGATCCGCTCGGCGTCGGCTTGGTCCTGGGTGGCTTCATCGGGCATGGATGCATTGTGCCACTGCCGCGGCACCCCCGGACCGGCGGCGTCAACGATCGCTTTCCCGCACCAACGACGCGTCGAGGCCGAGCAGCTCGACCGTGGTCTTCCCCGCGCGCAGGGAGTCGAAGAAGCCGGCCTCCTTGGCCTCGCGGGCCCGACCGGCCGCCAGCACGTCCATCAGCGCCCGCCTCGGCACGAAGGTGACCCCGTCCACGTCGGCTACGACCCAGTCCCCCGCTGAGACGAAAACACCGCCCACCCGGACCGGCAACCCGACCGTGCCCGGCTTGTCCTTCGTCGCTCCGGTGAGTGCGATGGTCGCCGAGAACACCGGGAACCCGTGCGCCGCCAGGGCCGCGACGTCGCGCACGCCCCCATCGAGCACGAGCCCCGCAAGCCCGGCTGCCTCGGCCGCCGTCGTGAGCACTTCGCCCCAGTAGCCGCGGTCGGCGACATCGCCGACGTCGACGACCAGCGCGCTGCCCTTCGGTGCCTTGGTCACGCCCACGTGCACGGCCAAGTTGTCGCCCGGCGTGCAGCCCACGGGGTACGCGGGCGCGGCCAGGGTCGCGCCGGGCCACGCGGAGCTGAGGCGGCGGTGCGCCGCCCTCCCGCCCGACTCACCGAGCGTGGCCGATCCCAGCGCACTGAGCGCTGCGGCGATGTCGTCCGGGCTCTCGGTCTCACTGTCCACCTGCATCCTCCTCGGCTCCCCTGGCTCCTCGATCTCGTGCATTCGACCACCGGGCACCGGCCCTGCACCAGCCGTACACTCACCGCGTGCCCGGGAACATGTTGATCGTCACCCAGGTCGCCCCGTATGTGGACGGACCGGCAGGCGTGCACGCGACCCTGCCCCAGGCCGTCACGGCGCTGTCGGAGCTCGCCGACCTGGCCGGCCTCACGCCGGTCCCGGTGAGCGACGTCCGCGACCTCTCGCCCGACGTCCTCGAAGCGGCACGCGTCCTTGCCCTCTTCACCATCGGCGAGACGCCGTGGTCCGAAGAGCAGAAGGAGGTGGCGCAGGCAGCATGGCGGACCGGGGGCCTGGGGGTCCTCGGGGTGCATTCGGCCACCGACGCCAACCACACTTGGCCCGGCTACGGCCAGCTCCTGGGCGGGCGTTTCGACGGGCACCCGTGGACCCAGGACTTCGCCATCGACGTGGTCGACCAGGGCCACCCTGCGACGGCGCACCTCGGCACCCAATGGTCCTGGCACGACGAGGTCTACCTCTTCCGAGACCTGCGGCCGGACGCTCGGGTCCTGCTGCGCCTGGCCGACGACCAGGTGGACTTGTCGGTTCCCGGCGGTCGGGTGCCCGACTGCGGGTTCCCGCTGGCCTGGTGCATCGAGGATGGCCCCGCCCGGAGCTTCTACACGGCCCTCGGCCATTTTGCTCTTGCCTGGGAGCTGCCCGTCTACCTGCGCCACCTCGCCGGAGGGCTCGCCTGGTTGGGATCGAACGCCTAACCTGACGCCCATGTCAGGGACAGCATCGGCCACGTCACTTCCCGACGTCATGGCGGCGGCCGTCTACCGGTCCCCCGGGGTGGTGACCGTCGAACAGCGGCCCGTCCCCCAGCCGGGCCCGGACCAGGTCGTGGTCCGGGTGCACTCGTGTGGCATCTGCGGCTCGGACATCCATCAGCTACGCGACGGTTGGGGCCTGCCGCCCGGCGTGGTGGCCGGGCACGAATGGAGCGGGGCCATTGCCGCGATCGGCGACAACGTCACCAATTGGTCCGTGGGCGAGTTGGTCGTCGGCGGGGCCTCCCCACGCTGTGGCACGTGCCGCCGCTGCCAGGAGGGGAAGCCGTCGCAATGCGAGAACCGCCACTCCATGACGACCGAGCACACGGACGGCGCCTTCGCCGAGTACATCGTGGCGAGGGCGGCGGGCGTCCTGAGGCTGCCCGAGGGCCTGGCGCCCCGCCATGCGGCCCTGGCCGAGCCGCTCTCGGTGGCCATGCACGGCATCACGCGCTCGGGCGTCACTCCCGGCGACAGCGTGATGGTTTTCGGGGCGGGTCCGATCGGGGCGCTGAGTATTGCGGCCCTCAAGGCAATGGGGTTCGACGACGTCGTGGCCGTCGAGCCGAACGAGCGACGGCGCGAACTGGCCACCGCCCTCGGGGCGGCCCAGGTGATCGACCCGGCTGAACTCGAGGTCTTCCCCCCTTGGGAGCCGGATCGGCAGTCGCCCCGAGCCGCCCACGTCGTGCTGGAGTGCTCCGGCCACCGGGCAGCCATCGAGGCAGCCTTCTGCCAGGTACGGCGCGGCGGCATCCTGGTCATGGTCGGCGCCGGCATCGACCATCCGACCTTCGACATCAATCGCATGATCCTCAACGAGCTCACCGTGACGGGATCGTTCGTCTACGACCTGCACGGCTTCGAAAGGGCGCTCGAGCTCCTCGCGTCCGATGGCTTCCCGGCGGACTTGCTCATCGAGCCCGAAACGGTCCCGCTCGACGGCATCGCCGGGGCGCTCGAGAGCCTGGCGCTCGGTCGCATCGCCGGCAAGGTGATGGTGGTACCGGAGGTGAAGTCCTGATGACACATCCCTATTACCCGACCGGAAACCCGCGGTTCAACCACGTTGCGATGTCGCTGCCCGCCGACCAGCTGGGAGCGGAGAATCGCACCGACCTCTGCCGCTTCTTCGACGAGGTGCTCGGCTTCGAGGAAATGGAGGTCATGACCGAGGACCGGCGGCGCCTGATCCTCAGCTGCGTCCACTGGGACCAGTTCATCTTCCTCATCGCCGAGGACGATCCGATGCGCTGTCCCCGCATGGACCACTACGGCTTCGCCGTCGGATCCCTCGACGAGCTCAAGGGGATCCAGGAGCGGGCGGAGGTCTTCCGCAAGTCGGACGACCGCATGGAGCTGATCGACCTGCACATGGACGACCAGAAAGTCGTGAAGATCCACTCGCTCTACGTGCGCTATCTCCTGCCGATGACAATCGAATTCCAGTACTGGGAGTTCCCCGAGCCCGTGCGCTGACGCGGGCGGGCGCCCAACGGTGGAGGTCAGCGAACGGCCCCCACCAGTGGAGGGGAAGGGAGTTCTGGCGGGGGACCGTCCGCTGGGTCATACGAAGGCGAGCTCTCTCGTCAGGACGACGGCGCCTTTGCCTCCCTCTTGCCTCCCCTTGCGCGCGTCCAGGCCGGTCTATACCCCTGTGTCACTCGTCGCAACCGGGCAACGAGGTCTTCCGTCCCCGGCGGCCACGGCCAGGCACGCCACCGAGCACCGCACCGCTACGGTGCGGCCATGGCCCCTCAACCTACCTCCGAAATCCCTCGATCCAGTCAGACGGAACGGGCCCGACGGTTGCTCTCGCTGCACGTGCCCGGCACCCCCCTCCTGATGCCCAACCCCTGGGACGTCGGATCCTCCGTCCTGTTCGCCTCGCTCGGGTTCGAAGCCCTGGCGACCACGAGCGGCGGCTTCGCCGCCTCCCGCGGCCGGCTCGACGGGGCCATGACGAGGGACGAGGTCCTGGCCCACTGCGGCGAGCTCGTCGCCGCAGTGGACGTGCCCGTCTCGGCCGACCTCGAGAACTGCTTCGCCCACGACCCCGCGGGCGTGGCGGCCACCGTGACGGCGGCCATCGGGCAGGGTCTCGCCGGTGGATCGGTCGAGGATTTCACCGGGGACCACGACGCGCCCATCTACGAAGTCGCGCACGCGGCCGAGCGCGTGCGGGCAGCGTCGGAGGCCGCCCACCGCGGCCCTGTGCCGTTCGTCCTTACGGCCCGCGCGGAGAACTATCTCCACCACCGGGTGGATCTGGCCGACACGATCACGCGGCTGCAGGCGTATCAGGAGGCCGGTGCCGACGTGCTGTTCGCACCACGAGTGGTGGATCCCACGGAACTGCGCCAGCTGCTCGCCGCGGTAGATCGTCCTGTCAACGTGCTCGTGACGCCGAACGCCCCGAGTGTGGCTACGCTCGCCGAGCTCGGCGTCAGCCGCATCTCCGTCGGTGGTGCCGTCGCCGCGGCGGCCTATGGCTACGCGGTCGATGCCGTGACCGCGCTGCGCGACACCGGGGTCCCGGGGTACTGGGACCAGGCCGGCGCAGCGCGCGCTGCGATGGTCGAGAACTTCGTCTCCCCTTAGTTGGCGACCGCCACCGTCACCTCGATCTCGACGGCTCCGCCGCGCGGCAGCGCCGCCACGCCAATGGCGGAACGCGTATGCCGTCCCGCCTCCCCGAAGACGTCGGCCAGCACGCGGCTGGCACCGTCGATCACGGTGGGCTGGTCGTGGAAATCGGGCGTCGACGCGACGTAGCCCGTTACAGTCAGCACCCGCGTGATGCGGTCGAGCGATCCGAGGGCCACCTCCAGCACCGCCAGCGCGTTGAGCGCACTCACCGCCGCCGCCGCACGACCCTCCTCGACCCCGACGTCGTCGCCCAGGCGCCCGAGACAGGTCAGCTCGCCGGCGATGCGCGGCAGCTGTCCCGACGTCCGTGCCACACCGTCGTGCACCACGACCGCGTCGAGCGGGTCGTGCGGCGGGTGGGGCCCGTGCAGTGTCAGACCCAGCTCGGACAGCCGGGCGCGGATGGCCCCGTCGCTCACGAGTCCGCCTAGCGCATGTAGGGGTAGACGCTGGCGAAGTTGGCGTTCACCTTCTCGGGCAGCGGGAAGATGCCGCCCAGTTGCTTGCTGCCCCAGATGATCATGGCCGAACGCTCCACCAGGGCGGTGTTGTGCATCGTCTTCGCCATCGTCGTCCCCACCGCCACCATTCCGTGGTTGGCGATCAGCGCGGCGCCGCGGCTCTCGAGCGCCTTGACCACCTGCTCGGCCAGGTCGGGTGATCCGCTCGGCGCGTACTCGGTGCAGCGGATGTCGCCACCCAGGTACACGGTGAACTCGTCGATACAGCTCGGGATGTCCTGGTGGGCGACCGCGAACATGGTGGCGTACACCGCATGGGAGTGGATGCACACGCCGATGTCCTCGTAGGCATTCTGGACGGCGAGGTGGAGGTACTTCTCCGACGTCGGGCCGCGCTCCCCCTTCACGACCTCGCCCTCGGGATTGACGATGACGATGTCGTCGACCGTCATGACCCGGTAGTCGAGAGACGAGGGTGTGACGGCGATGTTGCCGTCCTCCATGCGCGCCGAGATGTTGCCGGAGGTTCCTTCGACGAGACCCTTCGACAAGAGCTCCTGGGCCGCCGCGACGATCTGCTCGGGTGCGTTCTCAATGAAGGTGGCCATGGCCCAGGATGCTCCTCGCGCTCGTGGGGCGACCGTCGTCCCCCGTGGTGGCCCCGATCGTACAACGCCCGCCGCAATGGCTGACACGGCTGTCAGGGAAGGGGGGTCCCGCGGTACTGTCTCGCTCCATGGGACTTCTCGACGGTCGTGCGGCGGTGGTGACGGGAGCAGGCAGAGGCATCGGGCGGGACATCGCGCTCTGCCTTGCCTCGGAGGGGGCCAAGGTGGTGGTCAACGACGTCGGCGTCACCCTGGGCGGTGAAGGCACCGCGGAGGACCCTGCTGCGCTGGTGTGCAAGGAGATCGAGGCGGCGGGCGGCCGCGCGGTGCCCAACTACGACTCGGTGAGTGACTTCGACGGCGCCGGGCAGATCGTCGGCACCGCCGTCGACGCCTTCGGATCCATCGACATCCTGGTGAACAACGCCGGCATCGTGCGGGACCGCACCGTGGTCAAGATGGACGAAGCCGACTACGACGCCGTGATCGCCGTGCACCAGAAGGGCACGTTCAACACGGTTCGCCACGCGGCGCCGATCATGCGGGACGCCGGCTACGGCCGCATCGTCAACATCACGTCGTCCGCCGGGCTGCGCGGCAACTTCGGACAGACCAACTACGGGGCGGCGAAGGCGGCGATCATGGGCATGACGTTCGTGTGGGCGCTCGAACTGGGCAAGTACGGGGTCACGGTGAACGCCGTGGCGCCGGCGGGCTTCACCCGCATGACCGAGGGCCTCTACGCCGGGGGCGAGCCCCCCGCCGACCAGGACGCGGCACTCAACGCCCCGCTCATCGCGTTCCTCGCCTCCGAGGGCGCCTCGTACGTGAACGGTCAGGTGCTCGGTCGCACCGGCTTCGCCTACACGCTGTTCCAGACACCTCGCCAGATTGCCGCCATGTGGCGCGAGGGCGGCTGGACGCCTCGGGAGGTGGCCGATCACTTCCACGAGGTGCTCGGCCAGCACCTCCAGCCCGTCGGCATGGGCGATCACCCGTTGCTGGGCAAGAAGAGCTGACCCGGGCCGGCCGCCCGGCTCCGGCGCACCCCTCCCCCGCCCTCGGTAGGGTGGGACCGCTGAACACCAACCAGCGAGGGAGGGCACTCATGCTCGTGCGGGACAAGATCTACATAAACGGGGCCTGGGTCCCCTCGACGGGAAGCGGCACGCTCGAGGTCATCGACTCGGCCACCGAGGAGGTCTTCGCCACCATCCCGGAAGGCACACCCGAGGACGTGGACAAGGCGGTCCAGGCCGCGGCAGCCGCCTTTCCCGGGTGGGCCGCCACGTCGCACGAGGAACGGGGCAAGCTCCTCACCCGCATCGGCGAAGCTCTCGGCGCCCGCACCGACGAGCTGGCCCAGGTGATCAGCCACGAGGTGGGCATGCCTATGACCCTGTCGGGCTCCATCCAGGTCGGCCTTCCCGCCGGTGCCTTCGCCGACGCCGCCAAGGCAGCCGAGACCTTCGCATGGGAAGAGGAGATCGGCAACTCGCTCGTCGTCCACGAACCGATCGGCGTCGTCGGCGCCATCACCCCGTGGAACTACCCCCTGTACCAGGTCGTCCTCAAGGTGGCCCCTGCGCTGGCGACCGGCTGCACGGTGGTCCTCAAGCCGAGTGAGGTTGCGCCGATCAACGCCTTCATCCTGGCCGACGTGATCGACGAGGTCGGCCTACCGCCAGGCGTCTTCAACCTCGTAAGCGGCGTCGGCCCGGTGGTCGGCGAGGCCATCGCCTCCCATCCCAAGGTCGACATGGTCTCCTTCACCGGCTCCACGCGGGCGGGACGCCGGGTGATGGAACTGGCCGCCGAGGACATCAAGCGGGTCGCGCTCGAACTCGGCGGCAAGTCGGCCAACATCCTGCTGGACGACGCCGATTTTGCCGCTGCCGTTCCGGCCGGGGTGTTCGGTTGCTACCTCAACTCGGGCCAGACCTGCTCGGCGCTCACCCGCATGATCGTCCCGCGCGCCAAGCTGGCCGAGGTCGAGGAGCTCGCTGCCGGCGCAGCCGCGGGCTTCGCTCCCGGTGACCCCTTCGAGCAGGGCAAGCTGCTCGGGCCACTGGTGTCTGCCGTCCAGCGCGACCGGGTGCGCGGCTACATCAACAAGGGTGTCGACGAAGGCGCGAAGCTCGTGGCGGGCGGTGCCGACGCGCCGGAAGGCCTGGAGAAGGGGTTCTACGTTCAGCCCACGGTCTTCTCCGAGGTCACCCCGGACATGACCATCGCCAAGGAGGAGATCTTCGGTCCCGTCCTCTCGATCATCCCCTACGACACCGAGGAGGAGGCAATCGAGATCGCCAACGGCACCCCCTACGGCCTCGCCGGTGCAGTGTGGAGTGCCGACCCCGCCCGGGCCGAGAGGGTGGCTCGCCAGCTGCGCACGGGCCAAGTCGACATCAACGGCGGCAACTTCAACCCCAGCGCGCCGTTCGGTGGCTACAAGCAGTCGGGGATCGGTCGCGAGCGGGGCAAGTACGGTCTCGAGGAGTTCGTCGAGACCAAGTCCATGCAGCGCTGAGTACAGGCGGCGAAGAACCCGCCGGACCTCCGCCTGTTTCGGAGGGGAGCAATCCTCCGGCGAAGAACCCGGCTCAGCTCGTCATGCCCACGATGGGCGCGTTGAGCGGCATGCCACCCATGGAGCCGAGGAACGGCAACGACGGCGGATACGAGAAGATGCCGCCGTCGGCAGCGACGAGGTAGTACCCCCCGGCCACGGCCGACATCCCCACGACCGGCTTGTTCAACACGAGCGAGCCGGCCGAGCCGTAGAAGGGCAACGACGGCGGATACGAGAAGATTCCGCCGTCGGTGGCGACCAGGTAGTAGCCGCCGCTCGCCGGAACCGACATTCCGACCACGGGCTTGTTCAAGACGAGGGAGCCCGCCGAGCCCTGGAACGGCGCACTGCCGAAGCTGAAGATGCCGCCGTCGGAGGCCACCTCGTAGTAGCCCATGCCGTTGGGGGTGGGCGCCATCCCGACGATGGGCTTGTTGAGCGGCTTGCCGCCCATGGAGCCGAAGAACTGGGCGTCGCCGAAGGCGAAGATCCCGCCGTCGGAGGCGACCAACCAGTAACCCCCGCCGTCGGCGGTGACCGCCATCCCCACGATGGGCTTGTTGAGCGGCTTGCCGCCCATGGAGCCGTAGAACTGTGCGCTCCCGTAGCTGAAGATGCCGCCGTCGGAGGCCACCAGGTAGTAGCCATCGCCCGCCGGCATGACCGCCATCCCGACGATCGGCGCGTTGAGGTGCTGACCGCCCATGGAGCCGAGGAAGGGCGCGCCCGAACCGTAGGAGAAGATCCCACCGTCGGCGGCGACGAAGCGGTACCCCGAACGGGCAATCGATGCGTCGACCTCGTATGCGTGGGGTTCGCTCCCGGGGCTCCCCGCCACGGCAGCGCCCACGGCCACACACGACCAATTCGTCATGCAGTCGACTCCGCCCAGGAGCGACTCGGGCGCGCCCGGAGCGGCAGGCGTGCTCTGGCTGCTCCAGGAGGCGCCATTCCAGGTTTGCACCTGGGGAGAGGCGGACGATCCGCCGAGCGCGTTGGCCCCGACCGCGGTGCAGGATGTCGCGCTGAAGCAGCTGACGCCGTCCAAGATGTTGCCCGGGGCCGTGGTCGGTCCTGGCGCCGCCGGCGACCAGCTCGAGCCGTTCCAGGTGACGACCACGTTGATTTCAGAATCGAGTTTGGCGGTGGGCTCGAAGAAGCCCACGGCCATGCAGTAGCTCATGCCGGCGCAAGACACGTCCGCCAGGTACGTGGTGCCACCGCTGCCGCTGGGGACGACCGGGTACGTCCAGGACGTTCCGTTCCAGGAGGCCGACCACGCCTGTACTGCGCCACCTCCACCCATCTCCGGGCCGGAGAGACCCACGGCCATGCAGCTGCTGGGCGAACCGCAGGAGACGCTGAGCGGCTCCACGACCGTGCCGCTGGGAAGAGCAGGCAGGCTGGACTCTGTCCATGTCGTGCCGTTCCATTGTTCGGACAGGAGTTGGTCGGACGTGCTCGACGTGGCGGTCAATCCGACGGCGAGGCAGTACGTGGTGCTGGTGCACGCCACCCCGCCGAGCAGGGCCGTAGTGGCCGCGGGCGTCCCGGGCACGATGGTCCACGCAGTGCCGTTCCACTGCTCGATCAATGTCGCGGCGCCGCTACTGCCGAGGTCGGTGGTGCCCACGGCGACGCAGAAGGACGCGGACACGCACGACACCTGTGCCAATGAAGGTGCCGCGCCGCCGGTGCTGGGCAAGGTGACCGGCGACCACGTGGCGCCGTTCCAGAGCTCCGCGTAGTAGGCGCCACCGAAGAGGAAGCCCGAGCCGACGGCCATGCAGTACGTCGAGGTGACACACGACACACTCGAGGCGAACGCCTCCGTGGACGGGGAAACCGACTGGGTGTTCGGCATGAGTGACCAGTTCGTCGCAGACACCTGAGCCGTCGTAGTGGACGCACCGGCGGCATTCGAACCAGTGCTTGCCAAGGGCAGCGCCACCAAGGCCGGCGCGCTCGCCATGAGGGCCAGCCGAAGAAAGATTCGCATGGGGCCACCTGTCCAATCGCATCCGGCCCCGCCCTCTGCGTCGAGGCTCGCTCGACGCGAAGTTAGGTCACGCCTGCTGCCCGGGGGCGGATCCCGAGTGTGGCGGTCGCCCCTTACGCCAGCGGTTCGCGCCAGCCCGGTGAACCCGTCCGAGCCCCTGCGGCCACCCGCAACCCGATGTAGTTGCGCTGCGCCTCGACCGTGCCCGCCCCGAAGCACAGACCGCGGATGTCGCGGTAGGCGCGCTCGAGCGGGTACTCGCGCGAGTAGCCGTAGCCGCCGTGGATCTGCATGGCCTCGTCGCAAACGAACTTGGCCGCCAAGTTGGCGGCGGTCTTGGCGATCGCCGTCTCGAGCGCGGGTGGGGTGCCGTCCGGCCCGGCCAGCCGCACAGCCCTGGCCAGCAAGAGCCGCGCGCCCTCGAGCTGTACCGCCATGTCCGCCAGCTTCCACTGCAGCCCCTGCAGATCGGCCAGCGGTCGCCCGCCGATCACCCGCTCGTGCATGTAGCGCACCGCATGTTCGAGGGCGCCCTGCGCGGCACCGACGCACATCGACGCGTTGCCACACCGTTCGTGGTTGAGGTGCGAGAGCAGAACCTTGAAGGCCGACGTGTCGACCGGGTTGCCCGCGATGAGCACGTCGTCCTCGGTGACTTCGACCCCGTCGAAGGCGAGCTCGGCTTCGGTGGCGGCGTGGATCCCCATGCCCTTGTGCCGGCCCGTGACCGAGACGCCCTCGCGGTCGGTCGGCACGATGACCGCACCGATCCCCTTCGCACGCTCCCCGCCGGGCCAGCGGCACCACACGAGCACGCCCTGGGCCACGTCGCCCAGCGTCGAGTAGTTCTTATAGGCGTTGAGCCTCCAACGGCCGGGCCCGTCCTCGACCAGCGCGGCGCGCATGTTCTGCACCGCCGAGCCGGCATCGGGCTCGGTGATCCCGATGCTGATCAGCGCGTCGCCGTCGGCCGCCGCCGGCAACCAGCGCTCCTTCATCGCGTCCGGACCGAGGTGCTCGATGCCCCGCGGCGGCCCGTTGAAGGTCAGCTGGCAGCAGATGGCCGCCGACACGTCGGCCCGCGCGATCTCCTCCAGCACGATGGACGCCTCGACGTCGCCCAGTCCCATGCCACCCCATTGCTCCCCGACCGTGATCCGCAGCAGGTCCGCCGCCGCCAGCGCCTTGCGCACCTCGGCCGGCACGGCGCCGTCCTCGTCGGCCTGGTGGGCCCGGGGAGCCACCTCGCGATCGGCTACCTCGCGCGCCAGCTGGCGCAGAGCGGCCTGGTCCTCCGTCTCCGCCAGGAGGTCGTCGCCCGGCGCGCCGGTGTGTGCCGCGGTCATCAGCCGAGCTCTGTGCCGACGATGCCGACGAAGCTGACGCCCTCACCCGGAGCCCCGCCCAGGTTGTGGGTCAGTCCCAACGTGCGGCCCGGCCCGACGGTGGCGATCTGTCGTTCCGGTGGCGCCTCGCCGCGCAGTTGCAGCCAGCACTCGAACAGCATGCGCAATCCGGACGCGCCGATGGGGTGGCCGAAGCTCTTCAGCCCGCCGTCGGGGTTGACCGGCAGATCGCCGTCGCGGTCGAAGGTGCCCTCGAGCACCTCCTTCCAAGCCGTGCCGCGCTCGGCGAACCCGAGGTCTTCCATCAAGACGAGCTCGGTCGGGGTGAAGCAGTCGTGCACTTCGGCCATCGCGAGCTGCGCACGCGGCTCGGTAATCCCCGCTTGGGCGTACGCGTCCTCGGCCGAGCGCACGACCTCCTCGAAGGTCGTGTAGTCGTAGGCCGGGTCGATGGGCCCGGCGGCCGGTCCCGCCACGAAGGCCAGCGCCTTGACGTAGAGCGGGTTGTCGCAGTAGCGGTGCGCGTCCTCCGCCCGGCAGATGATGGCAGCGGCCGAGCCGTCCGAGACCCCGCTGCAGTCGAAGACGCCGAGATCGCCTGCCACGAGCGGCGCCTTGGCGATGGTCTCCATGGAGACTTCCTTCTGGAACTGCGCCCGCGGGTTGCGCGCGCCGTTCTGGTGGTTCTTGAAGGCGATCCGGCTCATGACCTCTTTGAGCTGGTCCTTGTCCACGCCGTACTTGTGCGCATAGGAGGGGGCCAGGAACGAGAACGCCGCGGGCGACGAGAGCCCTGGGTCGGTGCCGTCCCCGACGGCGCGGATCCCGGTCAGCCCCGAGTACCCGGTGTCCTTGAGCTTCTCGACCCCGATGGCCATGGCCAGGTCGTAGGCGCCCGAGGCCACGGCGTAGCAGGCGTTGCGAAAGGCCTCCGAGCCGGTCGCGCAGTAGTTCTCGACCCGGGTTACCGGCTTGTAGTCGAGCTTCAACGGCCTCGAGAGGGTCACCCCGCACACGCCTGACGTCATGGTCCCGAGCCAGAACGCGTCGAGGTCGTGGATCGACAGCCCGGCCGACGCCGCCGCCGCGGTCGCCGCGTCCGTCAACAGGTCGTCGACGCCCTTGTCCCACAACTCGCCGAAGCGCGTGCAACCCATCCCGATGATGGCCACCTCGTCTCGGATGCCACTGCTCGCCATCGCCCTACTCTCCTCGCTCCCCGTCGTCGGTTTGACCCGCACCGGCGGTGGCCGGGCGAGCCTTCCAGAAGTAATTGTGGACGCCCTGCGCGGTCCAGATGCGCCGGAACGTCATCGTCACCCGGTCGCCGATGCGCAACTCGTCCGGCCGCGCGTCGGTCATCTCGCAGCGGAACCTCCCCCCACCGTCGAAGTCGATGATGACACCGATGACCGGGGGCGACAGGGAGAAGGCCAGGTGGTCGATGGTGAACGTGGCCACGGTACCGGGAACGTCGGCCAGTCGCTCCGCCTGCATCTGGTCGATGGCGTGGCAGTTGAGACAGGCCCGGGTGGGGGGCATGTGGCGAAACCCGCAGGCGAGGCAGCGGCTCGCCGCGAAGGCGTACTTCCATTCCTCGGATCGGTGCACCGTCGGCGCGCCGGGTCGCTCCGGGTCGGGACGTCGGGGCGGTTCGCGCCGCATCTGCCCGCGCCAGGTGAGGAAGGACGCGTAGGGCAGGTCGTCCCGCCCTGCCGCCACCTGCTCGGCCACCGAGGGCACTCCCGCCTCGGCACGGGCCCGCTGCGCGTCGGCCAGCGCGGCGGTCGTCCGCAGCACGAAGGCATCGGCACCGTCGGCCAGCGACAGCACCGCGATGACCTGACCCGGCCGCGCCCGCTCCAGCACGTCGCACAGAGCGACGCCGGCCTGCGCAGCGCCGAGATTGCCCACCGTTGCCGTCAGATCGGGGGCGAGCACGCCGTCGCGCACACCGAGCCCGCCGGCAGCCGCCTTGACGGCACGAACGTGCAGGCCGGTCACCACCGCATGGTCGACGTCGCCTTCGGCGAGCCCGGCGTCCTTCAACGCGGCCGCGAAGGCCTCGCGGCCCAGCGGCACGTAGAGCTCCTCCCCGAACCGCTCCTCCCACACGTGGGAGTCGGCCTCACCCGGCACGCGCCAGCGATCGAGGAACTCGTCGCTGGCTGCACCCCGTCCGATGAGCTCGGCCACCGCTCCCTCGGGCGCGCACACGAAGGCGGCCGCGCCGTCGCCACTGTCCCGCTCCTCCGCCGAGCCGGCCAGTCCCGTGCGCAGATCGGAGACGACCGCCAACGTGGTGCGTCCCCCGCCCGCTGTCTCCCGGGACTCGGCCACCGCCAACGCCTGCAGCAGCGATCCCACGGCCGAGCGCGACGAGCCGGCAAAGTCGTAGGCGCCGCAGCCCCGACCCAGCCCGAGCGCCGCGTGCACCGTCGTCGCGCTCGTCTTGTCGAGATACGGCGGGTCCGGCGTGGAGAGGAACAGGTCCTGCACGGCAGCGGCCCCCGGGCCCACGGCCAGCGAGCGACGTCCCGCCTCGACCCCGAGGGTCGTGGTGTCCTCGTCGTAGGAGGCGACGGCGCGCGTGCCGCGCCCGCCCCTGCCGCCCAGCACCGAGCCGATCGCGGCGCGCTGCAAACGCCAGAAAGGCAGGTACGTGCCCCAGGCGGCGATGCCGGCGGGTGCCTGCGGATCGACGTTCATGCCCTCTCCCTTGGACCCCGACCCGAAGTGGGACCCTGCAGTGCGATCTTTGTCCTCACGGCCTCTGCATCGGCCGCGACCAGGGGGTTCCCGGGTGACCGCGTGCTGCCAGGCGTGTCACCTCACTCTATACCGGGGACGCGATCAGTCCTCCGGGCCCGCCGTTGCGACGACCACCATCTCCCAGCTGTCGAGCTCGAGCGGCCCGCCGCCTCCCGCCCGGAAACGCACGTCGCGGAAGCCCGCGGCTTCGAGCCACACCACCCACTCGGGGGGCGTCGGCAGCCGCACGAAGTAGGAGGCCTGCCGGCGCGCACCATCGCGGTGCACCGTCCGCTCGATCACCATCCGCCCCGTGACCGGGTCGAAGGCCGACAGCTCCACCATCGTGTCCAGCCCGCGCTGCACCACCACGGCGTCGGGCGCCGGCGTGAAGTGGCGGACCCCCCCGTCGTGGTGCATGGTGTCGATGGCCACGGTTCCGCCCCGTCGGAGCACCCGGCGGAACTCGGCCAGCACCCGGTGACAGTCGGCGTCCTCGTAGTAGCCGAACGAGTTCAACCAACAGACCACCGCGTCGAACGGCCCGTCCACCGGCAGAGCCCGCACGTCTCCCTCCAGGTAGGTGACGGAGCCCCGGGGCGGTGCCGGGTCGGCGCGGGCCTGTTCGAGATAGGCGGGAGTGAGGTCCACGCCGGTCACGTCCATGCCGGCGGCAGCCAGACGCCGGGCGATGCGTCCATGTCCACACGGCGCGTCGAGGATGCATGCGCCGGGCTCCAGGCCGAGGAGGCCGAGGATCTCGGCCGTGTCCGCATCCGAGTGCGCGTCGTCGATCGACTCCTCGTAGAAGAACAGGTAGTCGCCCCCGAAGGTGCCCTCCATGTCGAAGGTCATGCGCCATCATCGCCGCCGGTAGGGTCGCCTGCATGCGGGGCGCCGCCGACCTCTCCTTCGACGTGGCCACGTCCATCCGCCCGTCGCCGAAGCCGGGCGTGTTCGAGACCGACGTGCACCCGCTGTGGACCGTCGGCGACAAGCCGAACGGCGGCTACCTGCTCGCGCTCCTCGGTCGCGCCGCCCGTGCCGTTGTCCGAGACGAGGGCGACCGGCGCGGCGCCGACTGGGAGGTGATGTCCTCGACCGTCACCTACCTCCGCCCGCCCGACCTCGGACCCGGGACCGTTCGGGCCGAATTACTCCGACTCGGGCGCTCGGCGGCGCACGTGCGCGCGGTGCTGGTGCAGGAGGGCGCCGACGTGGTGGATGCGGTATTTGTGATCGGCGCAGTGCCCACGGCCCCCGCCATCCGCTACGACGGCACGCCGCCGTTTCACGCACCGGCCCCCGAGGACTGCGTGCGCCTGCCGCCTCGCGTCCCCGGCGGCATGCACGTGGGGCTCATGGAGATCCTCGACTTGCGCCTCGATCCCGTCGCCCTCCCCTTCTCCGACGCACCTCCCCCGCCTGGCCTCCCGGCCGAGTTGCGCGGCTGGACACGTTTCGCGGACGGGGGTGCGCCCGACCCGCTCTCGCTTCTCTTCTTCGTCGACGCCATCCCACCACCGACGCTCATGATCGGTTCGACGGGCTGGGTGCCCACGCTCCAGATGTCCACCTACGTGCGCGCACGCCCGGTGGCGGGCTGGCTGGCGATCCGTATGACCGCCAACCTGGTCGCCGACGGACTGGTCGACGAGACCTGTGTCGTGTGGGACGACCGCGGCCAGCTCGTGGCACAGTCCACTCAGCTGGCCCGGCTCCGCTTCGGCGACGAGCCGGGCTGAGCGCGACGGCCGCGTCCTAGCCTGTCGCCGTGCCCTCCGACGAGCCGACGACCGCGCGCAGGCGTTCGTGAGCACCAGACCCTCGCTCGACCGGTCCGACCTCGCCGCCCTGGCGGATCTGTGCGCCCGCGCCGTGGCCGATGCACCGTCCCGCCAGGAGCTCGACGGTGCGCTCTTCGCTCCCGATCAGCCCGCGGCCGTCCTGGGTGACCCCACAACCGGCGTCGTCGCCGTGGTGGCGTGCGACGACGGCGCCCACATCCGCCTGCTCGCCGTCGATCCGGCCGCCCGCGGGCGCGGCCTCGGCCACGCGCTGGTGCAGGCCGCCGAGGACTGGGCGCGCCAGGCCGGGCACCATTGCCTCATCACCGGCGCCGATCCGCCCTACTTCCTCTGGCCCGGCGTCCCCGGCACCGAGACGGCGCTGCTGTGTCTGTTCGAACGCCGCCACTACGCCCGGGCCGACACCAACTTCAACATGGACGTCGATCTGGCGGATCTCCCCGAGGACCCGGGCGGGCACCGCATGGCGGGCCCCTCGGACCGGGGCGAGCTCGACGAGTTCATGGCAGCCAATTGGCCGAACTGGCGGCTCGAGGTGCTGCGCGCGCTGGACAGGGGGAACCTGGTCATCGCGCGCGACAGGAACGACAGCGGGCCCATCTCGGCTTTCTGCGCTTTCGAAGTGAACCGGCGCGGCCTGCTCGGCCCGGTGGCGGTACGCCTTGAGTTGCTGGGCCAGAGCCGGGGCAAGGGCGTGCTCCTGGGCGCCCTGCACGAGCTGCGCCGCCGCGGTGCCACCGCAGTCTCCGTCGTCTGGGTCGGCCCGATCCCGCCCTACGCCGCCGTGGGCGGGCGCGTCAGCGAGGTCTACTTCGTCTATCGCAAGGAGCTCGGGTGAATCTGATCCCAGTGCCGCGCGCCGTCGAGCTCGGCCCGACGCTCGTCCGCGCCGGCGCACCGGATCGCCGGCTCGACCGGTCACTGCCGCGCGCAAGGCTACGAGCTGCACATCACCGAATCCGGGGTCGAGCTCAGCGGCAGCGACGAAGCGGGCCTGTTCTACGGCGAGGCTACCCTGCGGCAGCTGCGCCGCCTCCACGACGGCGCCCTCCCCGTCGGCGTCGTCCGGGACCATCCCGATCTCCTCGTGCGGGGCGTGATGCTTGACATCTCGCGCGACAAGGTGCCGACGATCGACACCTTGCAGGCCGTCATCGACCGTCTGGCCGCCCTCAAGATCAACCAGGTCCAGCTCTATTCAGAGCACACCTTCGCCTACCGCGGCCACCCCGACGTCCATGCCGCGGCCAGTCCGCTCGATGCCGCCGAGATACGACAGCTCGACGACTTTTGCCGCGCCCGCCACGTGGAGCTGGTGCCGAACCAGAATTGCCTCGGCCACATGAACCGCTGGCTCGGCCACGCGCGCTACCGGCCACTCGCCGCCGCGCCGGACGGCTTCGTCGACCCCTTTGGCATCACGCGACAGCCGATGACCATCGAGCCAGGCAATCCGGGCTCGCTCGCACTTGTCCGCGAGCTCCTGGCAGAGTTGTTGCCGCTCTTCACCAGCGGCCGCGTCCACGTCGGTCTCGACGAGGCTTGGGAGCTGCCGCAGGCGCGCATGGACGACTTCTTGGCCTGGGTGCGGACGTTGCGGGCGCTGCCCGAGCTCGACGGCCGGGAGATGCTGATGTGGGGCGACATGGTGTCGGGGCGGTCCGACCTCGTCGGGCTGCTCCCACCCGGAGTGACGGTCTGCGAGTGGGGCTACGACGACTGGTATCCCTTCGACGAGCGTTGTGCCGTCCTGGAATCGGCGGGCGTGCCCTTCTGGGTCGCACCGGGGACCTCGAGCTGGCTCAGCATCCTGGGGAGGCTCAGCAACGCTCGCACCACCTGCCGTCGGGCTGCGGCCGCGGCACTCGCCCACGGCGGCGCGGGCTATCTCAACACCGATTGGGGCGACAACGGCCATCTGCAGCAGTGGGTGATCAGCGAACCGGTCCTGGCCTTCGGGGCCGCCGTCTCGTGGTGCCTGTCGGCCAATGAGGACATCGACCTGTCGGCGGCATTGAGTGCGCACGTCTTCGAGGACCCGACCGGCGGGATGGCCGACGCCGTCGTGGCCCTGGGCGACGCCCACCGGCTCGTCACGCCGCAGTTTCCCAACATGTCGACGCTGGTGATGAACCTCTACTACCCGCAGCTTCCCCTCGGCCGGGGTCTGACCGAAGGCATCACCGCACGCGAGCTCGACGCGGTCGACGCCTGCTTCGAGGGTGCGCGCGCCGCTGTGGCACGTGCCGTGCCGGCCCGCGACGACGTGTCGGCCCTGGCCGATGAAGTCCGATTCAGTATCGATCTCGTGGCGCTCCTGGTGCGCGACGCCCGGGCCCGGCTCCGCGGCGACGGATCGATCGGATCGGTCCCCGAAGGCGAACGGGCGAAACTCGGGGCCGAGCTGGACGCGTTGAGCGAGCGCTCTCGCGCACTCTGGCTCGCGCGCAACCGGCCGGGCGGCCTCGAGGACAGCCAGCGCTGGCTGCAGAACCTCCGTGACGCCTACGCGTCGGGTCAGGCCGACCCGCGCTGGGGCGGCCTGGCCGCGCCGGCGGACCGCTAGTTCCGCCCGTTCTGCGCCGACGCGTCGCGCGATCGCCGGTCGCCCCACACCGGAATCCACGACACAACCGGCGTGTCGTCGGATTCTCATGTGATTCCCATGCGCAGCACACGGTGCTCCCACACGGGTTGGAGTTGCCTCCCAGGCTCACCTGATAGCTCGGATGCATGTCCGATCGAGCCACCACGTCGCGGCGTCTCGGACGCAGGCCGGCGCTCGACGGCATCCGCGGTGTCGCGTGGACCGTGGTCTTCTTCTCCCATGCCCTGACCCTGCCCATCGCCATGGGTCAGGCTGCGATGTTCGTCTTCTTCGCGCTGAGCGGATTCCTCATCACGGCCCTGCTTCTCGAGGAGCGGGCGACGACGGGCCGCATTTCGCTGGCGAACTTCTTCGCCCGCCGTGCCCTCCGTCTCCTGCCGGCGCTCGTCTTCTTCCTCGTGGCATGGTTGGCCGTCGTCCTGGCGACCCGTGGGCACGCGCCGTGGACGACGACCGTGCCCGGAGGTACGCGAGCGGCGGGCACCTCCCCGTGGGCCGCGTTGGAGGGCGCGGGGGCCGCCCTCGTCTACGTCACGAACTGGGCCGACATCGAGGGCTGGTTCACGTCGTACGTCCCGCTGGGCCACCTGTGGTCCCTCGCCGTGGAAGAGCAGTTCTACCTTCTCTGGTCCCCTGTCGTCGTCGTGCTCCTCGCCCGTCGGAGCCGGGTCGCGCTGGGCTGGGTGGCGGCCGCCGCCGCGCTCGCCTCCTTCGTCGACGTCGGGTTGCGCGGCGGGGCCGGGATCTCGCTCGCCGTCGACATGGGCACCGACACGCGGGCGGGTGCCTTCCTGGTCGGCGCCGCCTTGGCCGTGCTGTGGTCACGGCAGCCGCCGTGGCTCGGCATCGTTCAAGGCCAGTGGCGACGCGCCACCGTGGCCGGCACCATGCTCGTCCTGGCCTGGGGCTCGTGGGCCTTCGACCATCCGGTATCGGCCCCGGTCTTCATGGGCACCTGGGTCGCCGTCTCACTTGCCTCGGGGCTCCTGGTCATCGCATATCTGGGCGAGCACGTCACCGGGGGCCTAGTGGGGACCCCGGTGGCCGGATTCGTCGGGCGCCGGTCCTACGGCCTCTACCTGTGGCACTACGCGTGGCTCACCTGGCTCGCCGGCATGGGTCTGGTCGGGGTACCGCTGGCACTGGCGGCGACGGGCGCATCGGCGGAGCTCTCGTGGCGACTCGTCGAGCGGCCCGCCCTGGCTCGCAAACACCGCTTTACGGCGGACAGGACGCCTGCACCTACACCTGCACCTGCGCTCGATGACGGACCGGCGGCTCGCACCCCGACACTGGTTTCCACCCGGAGCGGGGGGTGACTGCACGCGGCGCCGACGGCGCGACGGCCGCGGCGCCTCACGGCGGCCACGCTCAGGCAGCCTTCCCGTCCTCCCCTTCGTCCTCCTCGTCGTCGGCCTCGTAGCAGTCCCACGAGCAGTACCCCCCGAGACGCGCCGAGGCCGGATGGAATTGGCAACGCCGGCACAGCTGCTTGGCGGCGGTGTGGGCATTCGCAGTGTTCTCGTACATCGTCGTTTCCATTCGTCCATTCCAGTGATTCGGTGTGGGCACGCCAGCCGCCCGAACGCAAAAGAGCCGCTCCCCGTTTGGGAAGCGGCTCCACGACGTCGGGACTCTGGAAGTCCTTGCTTACGTCGTCGAAGCCACCTCCAGCAGGCTCGCCTTGGGTATGCCGCAGATCTGTACCTCGGACAGGGCGGCGCGCGACTGCCCCAGGGAGTTACCACCCTCGTGGGCCCGGGAGAGCCGGGAAGCGGTCACGCTCGCGTCCGTCATGATCTCTCAGTATACGAGACGCGCCGTGGCCGCCTGAACGGCCGGGCGATCCATCGCCGAGACTTCCATCGGCGCGTCACGCGTCCCCCGCACCCACGTGTCCCTAGCCGTGGCCGCGGGTCCCCGGGGTCCAACCTCCTGCCGTCGCCGAGCCCGCTGCCGGCGAACGGCTCAGGCGGTGGTGCCGGTGAGCCGGGCCTTGAGCTCGGGCTTGACGACCTTGCCGGTGGCGTTGCGCGGGAGGGCGTCGACGAAGACGAACTGGCGCGGCACCTTGTAGTCGGCCAGATGCTCGAGCCCGAAGGCGCGGAGGTCGTCCGCGTCCGCCTGCGCGCCGGCCCGGAGCACGATGAACGCGACGACGTCCTCCCCGAGCACGGGGTGCGGAGTGCCGACGACCGCGACCTCCTTGACGGCGTCGTGCTGCACCAGAGCGTGCTCGACATCGGTGGCGTGCACGTTGTTGCCGCCGCGGATGATGACGTCCTTGGAACGTCCGACGATGTAGAGGTAACCGTCGGCGTCGAGCTTGCCGAGGTCGCCCGTGATCAGCCAGCCGTCCTTCCACGTGTCGGCGGTCGCATCCGGATCGTTGAAGTATTCGCGTTGCCGTCCGGGCATCTGCAGGCGCACCTCGCCGACGACGTCTGGCGGGAGCGGCTGGTCGTGCTCGTCGACGATCTGCACGACGGCGGGCGGCGCGATCTGCCCCACCGAGCCGGGACGCTTGACCGCCTCGCCCTGCGGCATGATGCAGTACGCGGACCCCGCCTCGGTCATGCCGTAATTGTTCGAGACCAGGGCGTCGGGCATCTTGGCCTGCAGTCGCTCGACGACGTAGGGCGCGAGGGGCGCACTGCCCACCGAGCACATCGTTACCGAGGAGAGGTCGGCTTCGTCGAAGCGCGGATGGTCGATGAGCAGGTGGGCCATCGCCGGGACGAGAAAGACGGCAACCGGCCGCTGCTCCTCCACGACGCGCAGCCAGCGTTCCGCCTCGAAGCGCGGCTGGTAGATCACCTGGAGGCCGAGCTTCATTGGGGTGTAGACGAGCGCGATGCCGGCGAAGGTGAACAGCGGGCTGGAATGGAGCCAGCCGCCGCCGGACCAGTTGGGCTCGACGTTGCCGATCATGGAGCCGTTGGAGTGGCGCACGGCCACCCCCTTGGGCCGGCCCGTCGTCCCGGACGTATAGAGGATGTCGGCCAGGTCGTCGGGCTCCCGCGGGGCCTGGAAATGCGACCGGTCTCCGGCCGTTGCGGCACCCCAGTCGATGAGGCGGTCACCGGTGCCGGCCGGGGATCCGCCGCCGGCGCCGGCGTCGACGAGCGCCACGACGTGGGCACCCGCCACCTCGAGGTCGCTCGCCACGAGATCGCCGTCGGCCACCACCGCGCGCGCACCCGAGTGCGAGAGCACGTGAGCCACCTCGGCCGGCGCCAGGCGGGGATTCATGGGCACCGCGACGCCTCCGGCCCGATGGGCCGCCGAGTAGGACACCAGCCATCGCAGCGCGAGGTCGGGGTGCAGATGGATGCCGACGCGGGCGCCAGGCTCCAGGCCGAGGGAAAGAAGGTTCCTTGCCAGGGCGTTGGCCGCGCCGTCCCACTCCGCGAACGTCATCGTCCCGACGTCGACGACCTCGAACGCCGTCCGGTCGCCGAATTCGTCGGCCATGCGAGCCAGGTGGTCGTCCATCAACATCGTCACGTTCCTGGCCTGATGGCCGAACTCGGGTTCGACGAGCTCATGGCGGGCGACGATACACCGAGCAGTTCGGTCGGCGTTCTACGTACCCCTTAGCTCGATCTGGGATGGGCCGCCCCCTATCGGCACGACTAGGGCACCACCCTCAGTGGGACACTACGCATGAGAATCAGCTACGAGAGGTCGATACGGCTTTCACGGAAGGCTCGGACCCATCCACTGGGATGGTCCTCGCCTAAGGAACCGTGACCGAGCCGGTCACCTGAGGTCCGGAGGGCGGCCCCCACAGAATGGACACATCACTGGTCCATTTCTGTATCTGGTCACATACGGACAAACACGGCGACATCTGTGGAAAGGATGGCACGCCGCTCCCTGCGACTATCCATTGGGGACGACGGCTCTGGGTGAATCGCTGAATACCGATGAGGGGACGCGGAAGCCCTCTAGGCGTCTCAGCACCTGCCCCCGTTCGCCGGGACGACAACGAAACCAACCGGACCGAACCTCAAAAGCAACCAAGTGGTGCATTTCGGAGCGTACGATCACTAGGAATTGTAGCTGGGGGGCGGTATGGATCCGGCGATTGTGCAAAAGGCTCAGGCGTACATCTCCGAGAAAACCCCAAACGCGACCTGTCCGATGTGCGGCGGCACCCTTTGGACCCCGCTACCCGACCTCGTTGCCTTCATGGCCGTAGCCATCAAACATGCGCACGACGCGTCGCGTGCCAAGGAGATTCTGGATGAGTTCGGCGACGACATCTCCAACTTGGAAATGCTCCGATGTGAAGCAGTCGGGTTCCGCTGTGCACACTGCAGGTATCTGCGGCTTCATGTGTGAGCTTGGGGCGGATCTGGGTAGAGCGGCCATGCCCCCGCACGCCGAGAATGTCCCGACTCAACCTCCGGACGTCTTGCCCCGCATCAGAGCGGAGTTCGCAATGTCCCGGAGCCGTGATTGAGCGATGAGCCAATCGCTCGACCGCTTTACCCGACCTTCTTGGAGGACGTGGTGCAGTCCGGTTGGGCTGTCTGTACGAGCCCCACACCGTCTACAGACTGGTATTCGGCCGTTTGTTTCGGGCGCATGGTGTTCGTCGAGTTGAGCGGCAACCTCCAAAGACTGAGAAGAGGTCATGGTCCTCCTTGGGGGTGTATCCATGCGTTCGTAGGGTCCGGAAAGGTCCTCTCGGCCTGCGGACGAGCATGCTTGTCCCCGCACCCACCCTACGCCGAGTGGAGAGTTGCCACAGCGTGACCCCGTTCACCGGGATGGGGTGCCACCGTGCGAATCCTCTTTGTGTCAAGACCCCAATTCCAGCGGCCGAAGGGCGCGACGAAATCGGCCCGTCACGAGACGGTACAGATGCGTAAGCTTTGAGATGGTCCGGGAGTGACTTCGCCGAAGAGCCGGCCTTCAGGATGCAGAGCTGGCCACGCAGGCAACGAGTCGTTTCCTAATGTCCTCCCGGACCCCTTTCGACATCGAGGACGAGCTGGCGGTAGACGGCGTTAGAGATCTGGCGCTTGAGCGAGCGGAGCGCCTCCTTCTTGGTCTTTCCCTCGGTCACCTTGCGCTCGAAGTAGATGCGTCCATGTGTCCCGGGATTACGGATCTGGGTGATGGCAGCCATGTGGAGAGCGTGGTTGAGCCGTCGGTTCCCGCGCCGAGAAAGCCGGTGCACGACACGGCTCCTGAGGACCATTCGATCGGGGCGGTGCCGTTGTAGGAGGCGAAGACATCCCCGTTGGCAAAGCGGCCGATGTCGCCGGCGTAACCGATGATCTGCGCGGCGATGATCGGGCCCACGCCATAGAGGTCGGTCAGCGACGTGCCCGATGCCTTGACGGCGAGGCGGATCCGGCGGTGCGACTCCTTGGTCTGGGCGTCGAGCCGGCGCACGTCGTCGAGCAGCTCGAGGGCCAGGTCGTAGCGGACCTGCTCGGCCGGCGTCTCGGGCGTGATCTTGGCCATGAGCCGCTCGGCGTCAGAAACATAGAGTTCCTTGGCAATTCCGCCCGGTGCGAGCTCGGCGATCAGCGCATGAAGACGACAGATCACCCGGGTGCGATGACTGCCGAGGTCCCGGTTGCGCTCGGCGAGGAGCCGGAGCACCTCGCAGTGATTGGCCGCTTCGACGCTGCGCAGGTTCGGGGCCCGAAAGGCGGCGATGGCGACCGAGCGAGCGTCGTTGGGGTCGTTCTTGTTCGAGTGCCCTGTGGCGAGCACCCGGACGCGAGAGGCCAAGGTCGCCGGCACGTCGAGGACCTCCTCGCCTCGGGCGACAAGCTGCTGGGCCAACAAGTAGCCCAACCCGCCCGCCGACTCGATGGCCCAGGTGCGCTTCTCGAACGGTTTGGCCCAACTGACCAGCTGTTCGACCTGGCGCCGGGTGGCCCGCACCTTGACGCTCGAGAGCTCGTCTTCGGCCTCATCGATGGCCACCGCTGTGTGCGAGGCCTTGTGCGGATCGACGCCGATTACCACATGCATGACTTCCTCCTTGGTCGTGGCGGAACCACGGAGGGCACTCCTGCTTGCGGACGGTTCGTGCTCGATCCTCTTTTGAGCCACCCCATGGCGAAACCCTGGCGGGAGGCTCTTCGAACGAAAGCCACCCGACAGATGCCGGGGGCAGGCACTATGCGAGCGACCCCACCAGGACTTCTCAACGCTACGGATCAGCCGCAGTGTCTGCATCAAGTCTCAAGCAGGCACCATGGGGATAGTCCTGGGAGTCGAGGATTGCGTTCCGGAACCGGCACCCGTGAGGGGATCTGAAGGCGAAAATGCGGTATCCGATCAGGGCGTGATATGCGCTCCTGCGGAACGTAGCTTTCAAATCGTTGTGCAATCCTGCTCCCGGCGCTCCCGATCGGTGGTAACGGCTCGCTCGTCAAGGGCAAACTGTCATTTCTATGGAGTCTCCCGAGATTCGGTATGTGAGCATCGGAGATGGAGACGTCGCCTACCAGGTCTTCGGCGAAGGCCCCGGCGACCTCCTGTTCTGTAATTCCCTCGGAGGACATGTCGATCTCATCTGGCAGATTCCTCAGGCGGCGGAAATTCTTCGAGAAGCTGGCCACACTAAGACGAGTGCTACACATGGACCGCAGGGGCTCCGGCGCCTCGGATGCTGTATCTCTCAAAGCCATACCGACGTGGGAGGAGTTGGCCGAAGACATAGCCGGTGTGCTCGATGCCACTGGTTCCACTGCCGTGGACCTCGTTGGGGTGAACGAGGTCAGCCCGATGGCCGTCCTGTTCGCAGCCATGCATCCCGAGCGCGTCGGGTCGCTCATCCTCATCAACACCTCCGCGCGATACATCGAGGCGCCGGACTACCCGATCGGGGTAGACCCCACGACGCTTGACGCGATCTACGACATGCTGATGTCGACGTGGGGCAGCGATGCCCTCATTACCGCGACGAATCCGACACAGGCGCGTGATCGAGAATTCCTCAAGGCTGCGGCCCGTATGAATCGGGCGTCGGCCACGCCCAGTACGGCGGCTGCGCTGATGCGGTACTTCTTGAGCAGCATGGACGTGCGCCCGTTCCTGCCTTTGGTGCAAAGCCCGACCTTGGTGCTCCAAGTCACCGAGAGTCCATTCATCATCCTCTCGCAGGGGCAATACGTGGCCGACCACATCCCAGGAGCAGCCTTCGTCCCAATGTCGGGCGGCGACATGACCCCTCCCTTTGGGCCCGACGCAGCTTCGGAGATTGCCCAGTTTCTGACCGGCACGCGCCAGTCATTCGAGGTAGATCGGGTACTCACCAGCGTCTTGTTCACCGACATCGTCGCCTCGACAGAGAGGGCCGCCTCAATGGGTGATCAGCGTTGGCGCAGCGTCCTCGACAGCCATGATCGTCTGGTGAGGGAGCAACTGCGACACTTCCGCGGTCGCGAGATCAAGACGACCGGGGACGGCTTTCTCGCCTCTTTCGACGGTCCCGCCCGCGCAATACGGTGCGCTCGCGCCATTGTCGAAATGGTCGAAGCGCTTGGGATAAAAGTCCGGGCCGGGCTTCATACTGGAGAGTGCGAAGTGCGAGGCGATGACCTCGGTGGACTGGCCGTTCACATCGCAGCCCGCGTTGGAGCGATCGCCGGACCCGGAGAGGTCCTCGTCTCAGGCACAGTCAAGGACCTCGTCGCCGGATCTGACATCGCATTCTCTGAACGAGGTGAACATCAGCTCAAGGGCGTGCCCGGAACCTGGAAGGTCTTCGCCGTGACGCCATAAAGAGACCGACCGGAAAGGCGATGTCGGCCGGATTCCGATGTCCCCGTTCGATGCTCCTATGGGCTGTCAAGCCCAAGTTTGTCGTGAGGTAGGAGGCTGAACACCTCTCGGGCAACATATCGCTTGAGGCATCGGACCGCCTCCTTTTTGGTCAGACCCTCCTTCTTGCGTCGATCGATGTACTCGGTGGTTCGAGGGTCGTAGACCATCCGGGTGAGCACGATGTGCCAGAGGGCAGAGTTCGCCAGGCGGTCACCGCTGCGGTTGAGTCGGTGTCGCTGGTTCTTGCCGCTACTCGCATCGAGCGGTGAGGCGCCGCAGAGGTGGGCGAAGGCCGCATCGTTGTGAAGTCTGCCGGGATTGTCGCCGGCGGCGACGAGGAGGGTCGAAGCGGCGTCGGTCCCGATGCCGAGGGTGGCGACGAGCCGGGGTGCGGTCTCATTGACCAAGGGCGTGAGAATGGCGTCGATCTCGGTGATCTCTTCTTCGAGGACGATGGCCCGCTTGGCCAGCATCCGGAGTGTGAACTTGGTCAAAGAGGCGATGTCGCGCTTGGTTCCCGGTCGATACGTCGAGGCCCGCTCGAGGAGGTGGAACACGTTGAGGGCCCGGAGCTCGTCTCGGATCGGCTCGGGCGCGGTCGAGACCAGGTTGCGCATCTGGTTGAGCGCCTGGGTCCGGGCCTTGCGGGCCGAGGACCGCGCGACCCGTAAAACCCGCATGGATTCGACGTTTCTGTCCCTGGACTTGGCCTCACCGGCGGCGTCACCCGAGAGGGCGGCCCGGGCAGCTGAGATGGCGTCTTCGGGATCTGACTTGCCCTTGCGCCGGCGACGTTGGCGATTCGGCCGATCGACTTCGACGACGCGGACCCCTTCGGCCCGGAGGTGGCGGGTGAGCCCGGCGCCATAGGACCCGGTCCCTTCGACACCGACCAGCTCGACCGGGCCGAAGTCACTCAGCCAGCCCAGCAGCAACTTGTAACCCTCGGTCGTCGCGCCGAAGCTCTTGACGCCAAGGAGGGCTCCTCGGTCGTCCAACGCCGCAGCTACGTGCACGTCGAGGTGCGTATCGACACCGCCGGTGATGCCTCGTGGCAAAGTGGTCACTGTCATCCCTTCGTTGGATTGGGTTGGGGTGGCACCGCACCAAGCGGGACGACGGACAAGACAGCGACGGGCCTGTACAGGCAGGCTCCTATGAGGTCACTTCGTCCGACCGATGGGTGTCGAGTGGGTGACCGGGCCAGGCCGACGGATCGCACGAAGGACAGTCCCAAAGGACGTCAGCCGGATGTTTGGAGTCAGACCTGGCCTGGGCACCCACCCACACGCTGACCAATCCATTCATCGAAGTGGTGGACCACTCAGCGGCCAACTCAATCCTCGCTGCCGGTTAGGGGCGCCCCGAACGGCAGGAGTGGGGCGGTGCCTGGCTGACGATCTGACGGAACATTCGGGGATACCACGAAGGTCGACGGCTTCTGGGTTCCGACGAGCGCGCAGGTGACGGTGGTTCGCTAACACCAGAAAGTCGCGCCACCAGCGACATAGTGAGGCTAATAGTCGGCCGGAGTGTTGTGAATGACGAAGAGGCTCTCGATCTTCTCGTTTCGGACGGTGAAGTAGTGCGTCAGAATCAGCTCATCGGGGAGGTTGGTCTTGTCGTAGTCCCCGTCGTAGCGTCCGCCGACGATGATCTGGCCGTTGTGATCACGGACTTCGGTGACCTCAATCGTCACGTGGTCACCGACCAACTCCTTGGCAACCCACCGTCGAATCGCCTTGGCGCCCCAGAACTCTCGATGTGCATCGTTGACGAGGGCATCGGGCGCAAAGGTGTCCACAATGGCGTCCTCGTCGAAGTCATCGACCGCGGCAAAGTGATCGGCCACGACGCCCGAGAGAGTGAGGGCGGGGTTCTTCGTCATTGTGATGTTCCTTTCAGGCTGGCGAAGCAGTGCGTCCGCTTCGGCTGGGGTGCTGACTCACCCCAGCCTGAGAGATCCGGTTGCCGGAGAGTCAAGGCCCCGTCCCCGACTTGACTCTCCGGCAAGGGGAGGGTTGAGACTGGAGACATGCCAGCGGAGCTGACCGTGGGCGAGTTCTCCCGGATGACGCACCTGAGCGTCAAGACGCTGCGGCACTATCACGAAGTCGGCCTCTTGGAGCCTGCCCAGGTGAACCCAGAAACCGGCTATCGCTACTACTCCCCCGACCAGATCCCCCAAGCCCAGGTCATACGCAGATTGCGCGACCTTGAGATGCCGGTTGGGGAGGTCAAAGCGGTGTTGGCGGCGCCCGACGTGTCGATCAGAAACGAGGTCATCTCCGCACACCTCGACAGACTTGAGACCGAGCTGGGCAAGATTCACACCGCCGTCGACTCGCTGAGGGGCATTCTGGACACTCCCGAGTCTGTAGTTGCCATCGAACACCGCACGACCCGACCCATGGCTGCGCTCGGAGTGGCAGAAATGGTCGACCGAGACGACGTGCTCGCTTGGTGGCAGGGTGCCCTGGGCGAGCTGCGAGGTGTGGTACGTGCTCAAGGATATGAAATCACCGGACCGAGCGGCGGGCTCTTTGCGAGCGAACTCTTCCAGCACGGCCGCGGCCAGGCCACCGTCTTCATTCCCATCGAGCGGGAGGCTCGCCCGATCGGGCGGGTGACGCCCTTTGTCGTCCCCGAAGCCGAGCTGGCCGTCCTTACCCATCGAGGATCGCTTGAAGACATCGACATCTCCTACGGCCAGCTCGGCTCCTACGTGACCACCCACGAAATCAGTATTGAAGGTCCGCTGCGCGAGTACTACCTGGTCGATGCGGATGATGCGGTCGATCCGGATCAATGGGTGACCGAGATCTGCTGGCCGGTCTTCCGCTCCGACGACAATCCCTAGGCGTCAGATCGCTACAGAGGGGTCCCACAACGCGTGTCGGTCCATCATGCTCACCCTGTCCCGTTCGCCGGTTTGGGACCCCCCGAACGGCACGAATGGGGCACCCCCGACTCCGCCATCGGCCGTTGGACATGGGGGGGTTGTTCTCAAGTTATATTCAGGATTCTGACCGAGCGAGCGAAGAGACGTCCGTCGACTGAACATCAGACAGGAAGGGGTTCGCCATATGAGTCGGCACGCGGCATGGGTGGGGAGTGGTGTGCTGCTGCTGAGTCTCATCGTGGCCATCGTCCCGGCGACGGTGGCTTCGCCCGCCAGTCACAAGTCCAAGACGTCACACCACAAGGGGAAGCAGGGATCGACCAAGGGCGGATCGGGCTCGCAATTCGTGAAGGTCGGTCCGCTCGAATGCCCGAAATCGTCGATCATCACAACAGCTACTGCCACGACGTTCAAGGGGCCGAACTCTCAGAATGGCGGCACGGCGGCCTGCATCTACACGGACCAAGCCGGCAACGAGCTGAACGTAATTTACAGTTCGCCCGGCGAGTCCAAGAGCAAGTGGGTTGCGACCGATCCGTCGAATATCGGCGAACCGGCCCCAGCCGTGTCAGGCCTGGGCGAGGCCGCCTTCGACACAACGACCCTCGGGCACGCCGAGGTCGATATCTACGAGTCGTCCTCACAGGAGGTCACCGTGACCCTCGACCCCTACGACGCTGCCAGTGTCACACCGTCCGATCTGACCGAGGTGTTAGCGGTCGGTCGTTCCCTGGTCAAGTTGCCCTACCCGGACTGACCGGGCCGCCTACTACATCCGGCAAGGGCGTGCTCCAAGCCGGACGCATGCCGGCTGATCTGGAGGCTCGAACGGTGCGCTCTAGGGTTAAATCAACGCAATGCGAGGTGTCAGCCGAGGGTTACCAGTTCCTTGACATTGTCGTCCGGAAGTTCACCATTAACGACTGCGAACACCTCCAGCTCCGCCAGCTCGACATTCCCGCCATAGCTAGACAAGAAGGCCGTATCGGCGGCATCCCGTCCCGTGCAGATCCGGACAAGGCTCTTCCGGGGGGCCAACAGCGTGGCGTCGACTACATACCACCTTCCCCGGATCGCCGCCTCGGCCACGGCGTGGAAATCCATAGGGTCCAAACCTGGTGCATAGACCGAAGTCAGGCGAGCTGGCACGTCGAGCGAGCGCAAGAGCGCGATCACTAGGTGCGCGTAGTCCCGACAGACGCCGCGACCTTGAAGCAGCGTTTCAACCGCCCCGTCAGTCGGTCGACTGCTCCCAGGCACGTATGACAGTCGTGTGCCCACCCACGACGAAATGGCTGGCAAAAGCTCCTCGGGTTGTCCGACGCCGGCGAATTCGGCTTGGGCCACTGCTGTCAACCGATCTGATTCGGCGTACCGACTTGGCCGCAAGTAGCAAATCTCATCAGCGGCGCTGACGACGGCTGAAGGATCGTTGCCAGATATCGTCGCACGATACGCGACGTCGACCCGCCCCTTCCCGGCTCGGAAACGGTGCACTCTTCCCGAGCCGGGAACCACCACCTCCACCGCTTCAAGAATGGCTGTGTCCGTGGTGATCGCCAGGGATTCCGCAGTCTGCGTCGGGTGGGCGGTAGCGATCTGAAGCATCACATCGGCAGGCTCGGTGACATCGAGAGTCAACCGCGCGGCCACGTTCTGGTCCATCGTCGAACCTTACTGACCTCGGGTGGACTGAAATGTCGTGGGCGACGAGATCCATCTTCAACGTGCGTAACACGACGACTCATAGCGGTATCCCCTATCGCCGGGACACAGAGACGTCTCCACCCGCCTCGTCCTGCGGGGATAGCTGTCGGACCTCGTCCGAACCGGGATCACGAACCAGTCCGTCCCACGACCACTTTGGGATGCGGAGCCCCTCAGGCACTTCTTCGGATCGGTGGTAGCGGGACATCGTGGTCGTGGTTGCCCACTGGAAGTAGTTGTGGAGGACCTGCCTCAGCTGATCTTGACCGTCGAGCCCCGCGTCCACCAAAGCCTCGTCGAAGCAGGCGACCGCTCGTCGATCCATTTCCTCGTGTGGACCGTTCCCGCTGTGCATACGCACAACGGTGCTTTCGTTCGCGAAGCAATCCGAATACCGCGTCGGACCTCCGAGCGCCTCCGCCCAATATGCGGCCAGTCGCTCGGTGTGCTCTGGATGAAATCCGTGGCTGAATGCATGGCTCACGATCTCGTCGGCCATCACTCTGGCGTGCCATGCCCTCGCCAAGTTCAGGACCGTCTCTTCTCCACCCATGGCCTCGTAGACCGTCGGCATACTTAGAAATCGTATCCATGGACAGAGGCGTCCCAATATGCCGGGTCTGTGACTAGGTTGATCGAGGCGTGACCAAGGAGGACGCCGTTAAGGTGTCCGTGGCCACCCTGCTGCGGGAGAGGGCTGTCGCTAGGCAGAATCAGCTTCAGAGCCAACCGTGATCTTCGGGGTCCCTGCAAGTGTCTGCAGCACGACGCAGTAGCGCTCAGTTGTGGAGACGAGATCGGCTACTTCCTCGGACGTGGCTGAGGTGTTGAGATCGAAATGAAGCCGAATGGTCGTGAAGCCAACCGGGGCGTCCCGTTCGACGCCGAGGGTGCCTCGAAAATCAAGGTCGCCCTCGGCCCGGATGCTCCCCCTGACGGTCAGCCCCCGGTTGATCGCCACCGATCGGAGCGTCACTCCGGCACACGCGACGAGTGCCTGAAGGAGCATGTCGCCAGAACAGGCCAGACCACCGTCGCCACCTGTTGCAGGATGCAGTCCAGCCTCCACCATCGCCCGACCCGTCGCTACCGAGCATGAGACATCCTCATCTCCGAGTCTTCCGTCAGCGTGAAGCGTGATGAACGCTCGCGCGGGGTTGTCCCGGTACTGTGCCTTCAGTGGTGCCTGAGTCGCTCTGAGTTGCTCACGGTCCACTTTTCGTCCCTCCTTGTTTCGGTAGCGGACCCTAGATCCACGACAGGCCGTCGAGGCATCCCCGCTGTGATGCCGCAGTTTGACCTAAATGACGTTCTAAGATCATCTTCACATTTCTCATGTCGGCGATGTGCTCCTGTACGTATGAGTCTTCGAACGGGGTGCCCTCTTTCGCCGGCCTGGTGGGGACACTTCGGCGCCCCAGGGATGCCGTCGTAACTTCAACACCGGTCGCCCATGAGACGAATTTCGGGGTGAAGAAATGGCCGGATACGCCAGCGGCTTCGGCGGACCTTGTTGTTGGGTCGCACAACCTCAGTCGCTCAGCCGAAACTGGCATCCGGTCCAGGGTCACCTGCTTGTCGGTCTTGGGTTCCTGCCTACAGTCGCGTCATGATCCGACTTGAGCCGAAGGGTCCGGGTTGCCTTTGGATAATCTTCGCGTTCTTTGTCATCTTCGGACTCCTGCTTCTCGGCATCTGGTCTTGGACTCGGATCTCCGACAGCGGGTCGGCCGGAAACTCCGGCACCGGGTTCTGCCAGATCATCCACCATGTGAACGCTGCGCCTACCGACAAGTGCTTCGGCGGACCGACGCCCTAGGCGAGATCGTGGGCCGCAGAAGGACGGCCACGCGGAGTAAGCCGGCCGATCTGACCCTGCCTCCCCAGGGGCTACCTCGACGAGAACAGCCGACTGCACAGGACGGACTAATGCGCCTGGCGACGGCCCGCGACGAACTCGATTCCCTTAGGGACCCATCAATCAGTGCACCCGATGACCCTCACCTCACGATCTTGCGCCCCTCGAGGGTTACCGTGTCTCTGGGGACGATGACGACCGTATCGACTGGCGTGATCGAGAACCTTTGTGCATCTGACCTTGCGTATCTTCAGGGCTTCTGTGCGGCGATCAATTTCGGCGATGAAGTGAATGTCGCGGCGCCCACGGAACCTCGAGTTTGACGCTCAATGGACGCAAAGCTGGTCGCGAGAGCCACATGACGCAGGAGCTCGCGCGAAACTCCCCCGGTGCGCTGGGTCGGCGCATTCGCACTTCTTGGTCAGGATGACGGCCGAGTGAACCGCAGCAAGACCTTCTCCCGGGTGTAATAGTCCAACCACGCGGGGAGATCGCTCCGATGGTCGTGCCCGTGCCGATGGGCCGAAACCGGGACGAAACCCAGCTTCAAGTTGGCCACCGATACGGAGAAACCTGTGTCCTCGAAGGTTCGCGCGACTTCGTCGAGGTCGTAGAGCCGAGGAAGACCCAGCTCGACTGCGTCTGCCGCGTGCCACGCCGACATCAACGGACTCCCCGCATGCACTCCCATCACCGCGAAGTACGACCCACTCGGCTTCAAAGCACCGAAGACGCGTGCGGCGTGAGAGGGGAGGTCCTCCAGCAAGTAGAGGACCTCATGGCTGAAGGCCACATCGAAGCCGCCCCATGTGGCAGGGACTGTGTCGGCGACCTCGAAGGTGAGCGGTCTGTCGCCGGCCAGTCGACGGGCATCTGCGATGGCACCCGAGGCCGGATCGTATCCGTAACCCTCGGCGATGCCCTCGGCGTCGACGAGCAGGCGCAGGAAGCCCCCACGGTTGCAGCCGGCGTCGAGCACCCGCCGCTCCGCCAAGTCGGTGTCGACGGTGTCGAGCATCGCTCTCCAGATGAAGCCGTGCTCGTCCTGCATGGCCGCGTCCTCGGCGGCGCCCCGCCAATAGGAGGTACTCATGCTGGCACCCTACGCGCATGGGGACTCCTATGACGCTGTGATCCTTGGTGCCCCCGCTCCGTTGCACAGATGGGCATCAGTAGAGTCTCCGTCGCGACCCTGCCGGATAGGGAGGAGATGAGGTGCAGACTCAGGTCATCGTCCTCAACGGCTCGTCGAGCTCCGGCAAGACCACGATCGCTCGTTGCCTCAAGGCGATTCTTCCGACACCGTGGATCAGTCTGAGCATCGACGATCTTCTCGCCGCATTGCCACCCTCGCTTCTGGACTCCGAAGCCGGCGTGGCGTTCGGCGAACACGGCGAGGTGACGATCGGCGAAGGATTCCGTGAGATCTCGTCCGCCTGGATGGCAGGTATTGCAGCCATGGCTCGGGCTGGTGGGCGGATCGTCTACGACGATGTGTTTCTCTCCGGAGCTGAGTCCCAGGCGCGGCTACGGGAACGGCTTGCCGGTCTCGTTGTGTTCTGGGTCGGAGTGCACTGCGACGCCGAGGTCGCTGCTCGCCGCGAGATCGCTCGCGGGGACCGTGTGGTCGGGGGGGCTGCCGCACAGTCGACGAGCGTGCATGTAGGGGTCGCCTACGACCTCGAGGTCGACACCACCTCTACGGAGTCGCTGGAATGCGCCCGCACCATCGCTGGACAGGTGTCCTAGGCCTGCGCCGCATGGCGGGCACAGCGCGGCCCCAGGTCAGCGCTCGGTTCCCAACATGCAACAACACGAAAGCGGGTCCCCCCGATCGGCTGGTGGGCGCGAAAAGTTGACGCCGGTGTCAGGTTCGTTGCAGCATGACCTTGCGCTCCCGCGATCAATCCAGGGAGTGGCCACCGAATGCGCGTGAGCGGGGCTGCGTGCCGCCCGGAGTACGACCGGGAGGTGGCGCGGCGCCGGCCCATCCCGACCACCCGTCCTCGTGCGAACCGTGAGGAGCGAACCATGACCGATGCCCACGCCAGCGACGCGGTGATCGTCGCGGCCATCCGGACCCCGATCGGCCGCGCCGGACGCAGCCTGGCGGGGCTCTCGCTGGCCGAGATCGGGATGCAGACGGTGGCCGGCGCGATCGCCACCGCCGGAATCGACGCGGGCGACATCGACGACCTGCTCCTGGGAGAAGCGGTCCAGGGTGGGGGCTGCACCGCCCGCTACGTCGCCAACGCCCTCGGCCTCCCCCCCGACACGCCCGGCGGCGCCGTCCAGCGCCAGTGCGCCACGGGGATGATGGCGGTCCAGCAGGCGGCCGCCGACATCCGCTCCGGCATGGCCGAGGCGGTCGTCGCCGGCGGCGTCGAGTCCATGACCCGCAGCCCGCTCATGTTCGCCAAGTCGCCCGCCCCCTTCGGGGTCATGGAGCGCTTCAGCCCCCCGAGCCACCCGGACTCGCCCGAGGCCCCGAACATGAACATGCTCATCACGGTCGGCGAGAACACGGCCCGCGAGTGCGGCATCACCCGCGAGGAGGCCGACCACTGGTCCTACCACTCGAACCTGCGCGCGATCGCCGCAACCGACGACGGGCGCTTCGCCGAGGAGATCGTGCCCGTCACCGTGCCGTCCCGGCGCGGTGAGACCGTCACGGTCAGCGTCGACGAGCACCCCCGGCGCGACACCACGCTCGAGAAGCTGGCGTCGCTGCCGGCGCTGACCGGCCCGGGCGGCCAGGTCACCGCCGGGAATTCCTCGGGCATCACCGACGGTGGCGCGGCGCTCGTCGTCGTCGCCCGGGGCTACGCCGAGGCGCAGGGGATGGAGCCCTTGGCGACCGTCCGTTCGTGGAACTCGTGCGGGATCGAGCCTGCCCGCACCGGCCTGGCGCCGACGGTGTGCGTGCCCCGCGCGCTGGCCAAGGCGGGACTGAGCGAGTCCGACGTCGACCTGGTCGAGATCAACGAGGCCTTTGCCACCATGGCGGTGGCCTGCTCGCGCAAGCTCGGGTTCGCCCACGACGTCGTCAACGTCAACGGTGGCGGCATCGGGCTCGGTCACCCCATCGCCGCGTCGGGCGCCCGCATCCTCGTCACCCTGATCCACGAGCTGCGCCGGCGGGGCGGGGGCATCGGCGTCGGCACGCTCTGTGCGGGCGGGGGCATGGGCTCGGCCACCGTCCTCGAGGTGCACGCGGCCGCGTGATCGCTGCGGGTGGCGTCTAGTCTGCGTCCTCGCCGCCACCCTCGGCCATGTGCTCCTTGATCGAGTTGACGACGGACGGATCGAGGAGGGTGGTGACGTCGCCCAGCGGGCGGTGGTCGGCCACGTCACGCAGGAGCCGCCGCATGATCTTGCCACTGCGCGTCTTGGGCAGCTCGGGCGTCAGCAGGATCTGCCGCGGCTTGGCGATCGGTCCGATCTCGTGGGCGACGTGCTCGCGTAGCTCGCGGACCAGCTTCTCGCCGGCCTCGCCTTCCGCGTCGTTGCCCCCCTTGACGGTGACGAACGCGACGATGGCCTGCCCCGTGGTGGTGTCGTCGGCCCCGACGACGGCCGCCTCGGCCACGGCGGGATGGCTCACCAGCGCGTGCTCGACCTCCGTGGTGGAGATGCGGTGGCCCGAGATGTTCATGACGTCGTCGACGCGGCCGAGCAGCCAGAGATCGCCGTCCTGGTCCCGCTTCGCGCCGTCCCCTGCGAAGTAGCGCCCGGGGAAGCGCGACCAGTACGTCTCCTTGTACCGCTCGTCGTCGCCGTAGATCCCGCGCAGCATGCCCGGCCAGGGTTCGCTCAGCACCAGGTAGCCGCCCTGGCCGTTCCCCACCGACCGGCCGTCGTTGTCGATGACGTCGGCCGAGACGCCCGGGAAGGGTGTCATGGCCGCACCGGGCTTGGTCGCCGTGATCCCCGGCAACGGGGTGATGAGGATGCCCCCCGTCTCGGTCTGCCACCAGGTGTCCACGATCGGGCACCGGTCGCCGCCGATGTGTCGGCGGTACCAGATCCACGCTTCCGGGTTGATGGGTTCGCCGACGGAGCCCAGGAGCCGGAGGCTCGAGAGGTCGTGCGCCGCGGGCAACTCCTCACCCCACTTCATGAAGGTGCGGATCGTGGTGGGGGCCGTATAGAGGATGTTGACCCTGTAGCGCTCGACGATCTGCCACCAGCGGTCGCGTCCCGGCGTATCGGGGGTCCCCTCGTACATGACGGAGGTCGCGCCGTTGGCCAGCGGGCCGTAGACGATGTAGCTGTGGCCGGTCACCCACCCGATGTCCGCCGCCGTCCAGAACACGTCCCGCTCTGGCTTGAGATCGAAGACGAGATGATGCGTCGCCGACACGTGGGTGAGATAGCCACCGCTCGTGTGGAGGATGCCCTTCGGCTTGGCCGTCGTCCCGCTGGTGTACATGATGTAGAGCGGGTGCTCGGCGTCGAAGGCCTCTGCGGCGTGGTCCGTCGGTTGCCGGTCCACGACCTCGTGCCACCACACGTCACGGCTGTCGTCCCAGTCGACGTCCTGCCCGGTGCGCCGCACCACGAGGACGCGTGCCACGCCGGGGCACGCGCGTACGGCCTCGTCGACGGCGGGCTTGAGCGCGCTCGGCGCGCCCCGGCGGTAGCCGCCGTCGGCCGTGATCACGAAGTGGGCGTCACAGTCGAGGATCCGGCTGCGCAATGCGTCCGCGGAGAAGCCGCCGAAGACGACGGTGTGCGGAGCGCCGAGGCGGGCGCAGGCAAGCATCGAGACGACGGCCTCCGGGATCATCGGGAGGTAGATGGCCACCTTGTCGCCGGCGCGCACGCCGAGCTCAGTCAAGGCGTTGGCCGCCTGGCAGACCGAGTCCAGCAAGTCCTGGTAGGTGATCGTGCGGGTGTCCCCCGGCTCGCCCTCCCAGTGGAACGCCACGCGATCACCCAGGCCCGCGTCGACGTGCCGGTCCACGCAATTGACGGCGACGTTGAGCTTGCCGTCGACGAACCACCGGGCGAAGGGCGGGTCCCAGTCGAGCACCTGTCGCCACGGCTCCGCCCACGTCAGGCGCCCGGCCAGCCGCTCCCAGAAGGCCACCGGGTCGGCCCGGGCCTCGGCGTAGATGCCCGCCTGCGCGTTGGCCGCCTCCGCCAGCTGCGGCGGAGGCGGGAACGTCCGCGTCTCGTTGAGCAGTGCCGACAGCCCCTGCTCCTCGCTCTGGCTCATCTGGCCTCCTTGTGCACCTGCGTTCGTGGACCTGCCTAGCAGACCTCCGAGCAACCGGTCCCCCGATCAGGTCCCTTCCCGCAGCTCGAAGCCCTCGAATGTGAACGCTGGGGTCACCGTCGCGCCCACGAGGGCGTAGCGCCCCAGGGGACGGGCCGACTGCCAGACGCCCGCCTCCACCACGAGCTGGGGACGCTGTCCTGCCGTGACATCGGCGCCGAGGACCTGCACGTCGCGCGCGCCGTGCGGCGCCTCCCGCGTCACTTCGAGCGGCTGGCCGGCGTAGAAATGCCACAGCTCGGTGGCGTCGATGCGGTGCGGAGCCGACACCTCACCCTCGAGCAGGAGGTAGTAGATCGCGCTGGCGGCGGGCCGTTCGCCGGGCGCGGCATGCGCCACCCACGTCCGGCGGAACCACCCGCCCTCGGGGTGGGGGGCGAGGCCGAGGGCGGCAATGAGCTCTTCGCCGGGCCGCACTGCGCCGGTCCCGCCCTCAGGCGGACAGGACCCCGAGCTCGCGGGCCACGGCAAGCGAATGCTCGGCCGCGCCCCCGAAGAGCGCGCCACTCGACTCGGCTCGCTTCATGAAGAGGTGGCAGTCGTGCTCCCAGGTGAACCCGATACCTCCAAAGGTCTGGAGGGCGTCGCGGCAGACGGTCCGCCGGCAGTCGTCGCTGGCAGCCTTGGCCATGGAGACCGCGCTGGACCGGGTGGGCGTGTCCTCGTCGATGGCCGCCACCGCGTAGTAGCACAGCGAGCGGGCCCGCTCAACGGTGATGAACAGGTCGCTCATCTTGTGCTTAACGGCCTGGAACGAGCCGACGGGCACACCGAACTGCTTGCGGTCCTTCACATAAGCCAGGACCATTTGGAAGAGGGCGTCGCAGGCGCCGACCGTCTCGAGCGCGAGTGCCACCGTCGCCTCCTGCAGGGCGCGGGTGATGCCCGCCGTCGCGGCCACGCTCCCGGGTTCGCCCAGGGCACGGTCGTCGGGGACGACGACCCGGTCGAACGTCGCGGTCGAGAGAGGGCGGCTGGCGTCGATCGCGTGCATCGGGGTGAGGCCCACCTCGGACCCGGGGACGACGTACGCACCCCATCCGTCGCCCGCCCGGGCCACCACCGCGATCTCGTCGACGTCGCCGGACGCGACCACGCCGCGTTTGGCGCCGTCCAACAACCACCCGCCCTCGACGCGCTCGGCCGTCATGGTCACGTCGAGCAGCGTCCACCCCCGCGGCTGGTCGGCGACCGCGAGGGCCCCCTTCAGGGCGCCCTTGGCGACGGCCGAGAGGAAGCGCTGGCGCTGTGCGGCACCGCCTACCTCGCGGACGATGGGCGCGAACTGGGTCATGGTCGCCAGCAGGGGCCCGGGCACCACGGCGCGTCCGAGCTCTTCGGCGACCACTGCGGTCTCGACCACGGAGAGCCCGACGCCGCCGTACTCCTCCGGCACCGCCAGGGCCGGCCAATCGAGCTCGACCATCGAGGCCCAGAGCTTCTCGGGCGCCGCACCGTTCTCGACGACGCCGCGCACGACGTCGATGGGGCATTCCTTACCTAGAAACGAACGAACCGAGGAGCGCAGTTCCTCCTGATCGCTCGTGAAATCGAGCTCCACCGCCCACCTTCCTGCGCCGTCCCGAACGTCCGCGCCAACGCTGATGACCAGCTGCACAACAACAGCCGGGGAGTGTATCCGACTCTCTTTGCGCCACCGGCCTGTGCTACTTTCTGCGCACACCGCTTTCTGGGAGACGGCAGGGGTGCCCCGGGGGGGTCGTCGGTCCGAGGCGCTTGCCCGGACCGACGGCATCGGGGCCCGCAATCAGTCTTCCTTCGTGGCGCGTCGCCTCGCTCATCGTGAGCTGCCGCTGGCCTACACTGTGCGATGCGCCTCTAGCTCAACGGCAGAGCAACGGACTCTTAATCCGCAGGTTGGGGGTTCAAATCCCCCGGGGCGCACTCTCTAAAACTGACGGAGATGCTTGACACTCCGGGCCTCTGACTCCTAGGAGACGGAGATGACAGAGGCACAGATGTTTCGCGAGGTGAAGCGCCGCCTGGCGATCTTCAACCACGCCGAAGAAGTGACCGGCAATGTGGCGATGACCTGCCGCTACTACGGGATCACACGCCAGACCTTCTACTGCTGGAGGAGGCGCTACGAGGAACTCGGCGAGGATGGGCTCAGACCCCGCTCAAAGCGCCCCAAGTTCAGCCCCCGGGCCACCCAGGTCGACGTGGTCGGCAAGATCATCTACCTGCGGCAGAACGATCACTTCGGGCCGGCCAAGATCGCCATGTATCTCAAGCGCTATCACGACGTGGAGATCTCTCACTCGGGGGTCTGGCGGATTCTGAAGCGCCTGGACATGAACCGCCTGCCGACCTCACAGCGCTACAAGCGCCTCGACAAACGGTGGCAGCGCTACGAGAAGCAGCTCCCAGGTCACCAGGTCCAGATCGACGTCAAGTTCATCGCCCCGATCAAGGGCGCACAAAAGAAGAAGTACTACCAGTTCACGGCCATCGACGACTGCACCAGGCTGCGGGTGCTGCGCATCTATCCGGCCCTGAATCAGAAGACGGCGATCCAGTTCGCCGACTACGTCCTCGAGCGATTGCCTTTCGTCGTCCAACAGATCCAGACGGACAACGGCCCCGAATTCGGCTCATCGTTCCATTACCACGTGCTCGACAAAGGGGTCGGACACCGCTACATCAAGCCTCGGACGCCGAGACTCAACGGCAAGGTGGAGAGATCCCACCGGATCGACGCCGAGGAGTTCTACCGGCTCCTTGAGGGGGCCGTCATCGACGACGCCAAGATCTTCAACAACAAGCTCCGGGAGTGGGAGGACTACTACAACTACCATCGCCCCCACGGCGGCCTGGGCGGCCAAACCCCCTACGAACGGCTACAGCAGAAGACCAAGGCCCGCGTGTAAGCGGTCCCCGTCAGTTGCACACCCCGGGGCGCACCAGATAGGCCAGGTAACAAGCCCAGGTAAGAGGGTCGGGGAGGCCCGGCTTCTCTGTCATCGCGGACGCGGTGGCGTCATGAGTCATTTCGCCCCGAAAAGTTCGGCGTTGGCGACGCGCCATCTGCAGACAAAGGAAGCAGCTCTGCTTTGCTCGCCGCCGTCTGCTTGTGTACCCGATGCGGCCACCAGAAGTGAAAGATCCGGAGCGCGGCCAACGTCGTCACGATCCGAGTAGCCAGGACGTTCGCGGCCAGAAGCACTCCGAGAGCAACCGCCAGTCCGATCTCCTCGAGAAGCTGGATTCCGGTCAGAAGGAGCGAGGCGAACGTGCCGGCCAAGATGATCGAAGCAGAAGCGACGGCAGGAGAACCGTGCGTAATGGCGACCCGAGACGTCTCGCGAGGATCCAAACCGTCTTCAAAGCCTTCACGGAGGCGTGAAGCGATCAGGATGTTGTAATCCGTTCCAATTGCCATGACGAAGAGATAGACGACGATAGGGATGGTGAAATCGAGCCCAACGAATCCGAAGCCGTTGATAAACACGAGGGTGATCACCCCCAGCGTGGCGACATAGGTGAGCACCACTCCGATGAGCAAGTAAATGGGCGCCACCAGCGCCCGAAGCAACAGCGCCAGAATGACGGCCACGATGCCAAGGGCGAGCGGGAAGACGTGTTTGATGTCATGGCGCAACGCAGCCCGCACGTCAACGAGTTGAGAAGTAGTGCCACCGACGACCGTGTTCGCTCCCGGCACGGCCGAGGCGTTGGCGGTCGAGCGAACAGGCCCGGCCACGTCGTTGATAGCGGTTATCGAGTAAGGATCATCGGTCAACAGGACATTGATGAGGGCCTGTCCTCCCGTCGTCGTGTATTCGGGGGGCACGACGGCGGAGACCCCGGTCGTTTTGGACAACGCTGACGCCAGGGCCGACACGTCGGTCTGGGCGAGCGGTGTCGCGCTGTCGGAGGTGACGAAAACCTCGGTGGGCCCCAAGTAGCCAGCGGGAAAGGCCGAAGCCATGGTGTTGTAAGCGACTTGGGACGGGGTGGACGCCGGAAGCTCCGCCAGTTGGTTGTAGGTCGTCTTGAACCCAAAGGCCCCGAAGGCCAGGGCCCCCAGCACGACAACCCAGGTGACCAGGACGATTGCCGGGTGCTTGGCCACCATGGCCCCGATTCGCTCCGATCGCGTTCGCCGAGTCGACACCCGCTGAGCCGGCTTGGCGGGCCAGAACAGGTTGATGCCGAGCAGGCTCAAGATGGCTGGCACCAGCGTGAGGGCGGCCAGGAGCATGAGGGCGATGCCGACGATCAGACCGGGTGCCAGCGTTCGCAGCGACTCCAGGCTGGCCACCAACAGTGCAGCGAATGCGGCCATGACCGTGGCTGCGGCGGACGCGATGACCTCACCCACCTTGGTCAACGAATAGAGCAGCGCCCCCCTCGGTTTGTCGCCCTCCGACACGTGTTCTCGATAGCGGAAGAGCAGGAACACGATGTAGTCGGTGCCGACGCCGAACATCACCACCACTAGCAGTGGGGCCAACTCGGGCCCCACGACGAAATGGAACCAGCTGGCGAGGTCGGCGGTGATCGACTGCGCCACCTGATGGACGAACCCGATGATCACGATCGGAAGCACCGCAATCAAGACGCTGCGGAACACGATGCCCAGCAAGACGAGAATGAGGAGGACCGTGGCGATGGTAATGACCACCTCAGCGCTGTGGAACGCATTGGTGGAGTCGACGCTGATCGCGGCGTTGCCGGTCAATCCTCCCGTGAGGCCGGACCCAGCGAGGAAGCTGGTGGTCTTGTCCCGAACGATCGGAACCGCCGCGTTTGGCCCGGCGTCTCCCGGCTGGCCGGAAAAGACGACTTGGACCAGTTGCACCTTCTGGTTAGAGGAGAGATAGAGCGATGAGGTCGTGACCGATTCGACCGAGGCAATCTTGTCGTCGGTGAGCGAGGTCGCCAGTGCAGCGACCTTTTGTTGGTCCGACGCGCTCAGGACCCCACCGTTGGTGGCGCTGACCACGATGGTCCCGGAGGCACCCGCCACTGAGGGGAAATATTGCGTGGCGACGTTCTGGGCCTGCACCGATTCGTAACTGCTCGGCAGAAAGGACGAGTTGTTGTTCGACGTAAAGGTGACCAGTGACGGGGAGAGAAGGATGACGAGAACACCGGCGACAATCCACGTGGCGATGACCCACCACGGATGGCTGACGACGATGTCGCCGAGCTTTTTGAAAAACCGCGTCAATGTACTTCCGCCGACATCTGAACCCCCTTCTCGGGCGCCAAGAGAATATACTTTTGACGCGCTCAGGTGGCGGTTGCTCGGTCGATCTTTGGACATCTTGAGTTGTGTCCCTTGATGGGCTCGCTGTCCCATACCGAGTCACCATGAACTCGTCCAGCGGGTGACGTTGTGGCACGTGTGCTCGCGCTCGGAGCGGTACTGTCGCACACGCGCACAAAGGTTGGGACAGATGGCCGGATGTTTCGAATGCTCGTCCTCGCGGCCGTGAGCAGATCCTGAGACTTCTGGGCACAGAGGACCGGCATGGGCGACCATGCCAACAACGGGTTCACAAAACATCGGGCTGCTTGGGAGCTCCACCGGCGCAAGCCTGTCGTCGGGTCCACATGGCGCCCCAGGGGAAGAACGGCCCGAGCACCTTCGCGTCGAGGCCAGCACGCTCGGCGCTCCACGGCACCCGGACAAGCGACGTATCGCTCGACGGTCCGTAATCGAATCGACCTGATTGGGCCTTTGCACCCCTGGCCCTTCAGGAGAGCTGGCCCTAGACTTGAAACGGGCGTGACCTCGAAGCGGACGACTGTCAGGTCGCGGGGTCCACGCCCGTCTGGAGGAGGAGGCGATGGAGGATCAAAAGGAGAGGTCGGGCCAGGTCGCGCCCGACGAGGCGGTTCACCTACTCGTCGTCGACGACGAGGTCGATATGGAGTCCCTGTTCCGATTGCGGTTCCGTCGAGACATCCGCGAAGGTCGCTTGGAGTTCCGGTTCTTCAACAACCCGAGCCAAGCGCTTGCAGCAGTGGCGGAGGATCCGTCGCTCGAGGTTGTCATCACCGACCTGAACATGCCCGAGCTGAACGGGCTGGATGTCATCGAGCGCATCGAAACAATGGAACGACCCGTCAAGGTGATCGTCCTCACGGCCTATGGCGACATACAAAACATCCGCGCCGCGATGATGCGGGGGGCCTTCGACTTTCTGATGAAGCCGCTTGATGTGGACGACCTGCGCGCCACCTTGTCCAAGGCGGTGGCGATCACCCGGCAGCTCAAGGCAGGAGACCGCGCGGTGGCCCGGGCCCAGGAGTTGACCGACCGAAACCGGTTCATCGAAGAGGTCTTCGGTCGGCATGTGAGCACGGACGTCATGACGCACTTGCTCGCGTCACCGTCGGGTCAGGGCATCAGCGAGCGCCGTGACCTTACGTTCCTGATGGCGGACATCCGTGGGTTCTCGCACCTCGCAGAGAGCGTGGAGCCAGAGGTCGCCGTGTCGATTTTGAACGGGTACCTTCAGGTGGCAACCGATACGATCCTCTCGCACAACGGTACGATCATCGAGATCCTCGGTGATGGGTTGCTCGTCTTCTTTGGCGCGCCTGTTGCCGACGCCAAAGCACCAGAACACGCGGTGTGCGTGGCCCTCGAACTCATGCTTGCCATGGACCGCCTCAACGAGCACCACCGGAAGGAGGGTTATCCCGAGATGGCCATCGGGATCGGTATCCACACCGGGCATGCCGTAGTCGGAACGATCGGCTCCACCAGGCGTCAGAAGTACGCCGCCCTGGGGCGATCGGTCAACCTCGTCGCCCGTATCGAGGACCAGGCGATCGGCGGCCAGGTCCTGATCTCCGACGACACCCGGGAGGCTGTGGCGAACCTTGCTGTTACTCGCGGAACGCCCAACCAACTCCGGGTCAAGGGGTTCACCCAACCAATCGAGGTCTATGACTTGATCGGGTTGCGCGAGCCCTACGACATCATGCTGCCAGACCCTTTCTTCGATATGGTCGACCACGATCCTCCGCTCACTGCGACGGTGGCACTCGTCCTCAACAATCGGATCGCCCGGACCGAGCCGGCGACGATCGTTGCCTCCTCGCCGAAGGCCATCCGCCTACGCTCCGAGCTGGCGGCTGAGGTCTTCGATGAGGTTGTCATCTCGCACGATTCACGGCAGCTGTTCGGCAAGGTGAACGGGGTTTCCAAGGGGACCGAACTCTCCGTTGCGATCACCTCGGTGTCCGAGCCCGGTACCGGCGCTGCGTGACGGCAATGTCCCACATACCCGCGGCGACACAAGCTGTCGCACCTGGCGGGATGGACGTGACAATGTGCGGTGTACGTGGCTCGCTTCCCGCCCCGGGATTCGACTTCAGCGGTGTCGGTGGCCACACATCGTGTGTGGCGATCGCTTTCGCCGGGCAGGCCCCACGCCTCCTGCTCGACGCCGGGACCGGAATTCAGAACGTCACGAAACTGCTCGACGGCCAGCCTTTCGTCGGGTCGATTCTGCTCACCCATCTTCACTGGGACCATGTCTGGGGGCTTCCGTTCTTCCGCAGTGGCGACACCCTCGGGTCCCGCGTCACCGTGGTAGTACCGCGTCAGGAGGGCCTGAACGCCGCCGAGGCCATCGACGCGATGATGTCGCCGCCGCATTTTCCGATCGACCGCCATGGCCTGAACGGCGAATGGCGCTTCGAAGGGCTTGACGAGGGATATCGGGATGATTCCGGGATGCGGGTTCTGTGTCGAGAGATCCCGCACAAAGGGGGCCGAACCTTCGGGTTCCGAGTCGAATTCGGAGGGACATCCGTCGCGTATCTGCCCGACCACTCCCCGTGCGTGATGGGCGAGGGTGCCGAGGGGTTTGGAGCGTTTCACGACGCCGCGACCGACCTTGCCAGGGGTTCCGACCTGTTGATCCACGGCGGACAATTCGTCGCCGAAGAGCTGGGGCGGGCGACGCTCTACGGCCACGCCACGATCGACTACGTCGTCGGTTTGGCGAAGAACGCCGAAGTGGCCCGCACGCTCATCACCCACCACAGTCCGGCTCGAACCGACCATGCCGTGGCTGAGCTCGAGACGCGCTACGCCTCGGACACCCTCACATTCGCCCGTGAAGGCGACCAGGTGACCGTGCGTCCGAAATGCTAAGTGTCATCCGGACGTCTCTTGCGGAGGTCAACCGTCCGCTTCAACCGACGTCGCGTCACAACGCCGCCAGGCGACGACGCGGGACCTGTCCCGGACGCAGGCGACCTGCGTCCGGGACGATCCGTTCTTCCGTGGAGCCGCTCTGTGCGGCTACGCAAGCGTCCGGTGCGACGCTGAGGTCACAGCGTGGGCTGGCTCTCGTCGGCCTCGAGCTTGACCACGGGATTCCGTCCTCCTGCAACCTTGGACGCCTCTCCCTCGGCGAGCTGTAGGTCACCCTCCTTCATCACGACCTTCTGCCCGCCGGCAACACCTTCCGCCTGCTCCTCGCCCACCTCGAGGTCTTGTTCGCTGTCGCCCATGTCTTTCTCCTCTCCTCCGCGAGGCCTCGCCCGCTGCGATTCCTCGTCCTGTGGAAGGTTAACCAGGACTCGGGAAGGGAGCAACTGGTGTGTGACACTGCAACCCGGATTGAACCCGGTGTCCTCGAGGAGCTCAGCCGAGTCGTGCCTGTATCGCGTACAGGTAGGCATAGAGGCCGTCGAGTTGCATCAATTGCTCGTGGTTCCCTTGCTCGACGATTCGCCCATCATCGAGTACGACCAGCATGTCGGCGTCGCGCACCGTGCTCAGGCGGTGGGCAACGATGAAGGCCGTTCGCCCTTCGAGCGCCGCGTCCAAGCTCAGCTTGACCCTGCGCTCGGACTCCGAGTCCAGCGCGCTCGTGGCCTCGTCGAGCAGGATGATGGCAGGGTCCCAGTACAGCGCCCGGGCAATGGAGATCCGTTGGCTCTGGCCTCCAGAGAGACGCAACCCACCGTCGCCGACCGGAGTCGCATACCCAAGAGGGAGCCTCGAAATGAAGTCGTGCGCGTCGGCGATCTCAGCCACCCGGCGAACTTGGGCGATATCCGGGTCGGGGTCGCCAAGGGCGATGTTCTCCCCAATGGAGGAGTTGAACAGATGTGGCGCCTGCTCCACAAAGCCCAGACGCTGTCGCAGGGCCCCGTAGTCCAGGGTGGTCATGTCGATGCCGTCGAAGAGCACGCGCCCCGACGTCGGCTCCACCAGCCCGGCGAGGAGCTTGAGAAGGGTCGATTTGCCCGAGCCTGATCGCCCGACCACACCGATGACCATGCCGGGTGAGGCCTCCAGATCACAGCCGCGCAGAACGTAGCTCCGCTCGTCACGCACCTGACCGGCGGCATCGGTGTCGAAGGCGAAGGTGACCCCCTGGAGCTCGACCCGCCCACCGAGGGTTCGCACAGGCAAGAGCGTCCCGGAACGATCGGCCTGTTCAGGTTCCTGCTCGAAAACGTCCTGGAGCCGGTGCAGGAGAACCGAGGACTTTTGCACGTCATCCCAAATCGACGCCAACAATTGGGCAGGCACAAGTGCGAGGGCTACCAGGAGATTGAAGGCGACGAACTGGCCGAGAGTGAAACGGTGATCGACGACCCATATCGCACCAAGGAAGACGAATACGGCGGTGACCCCGAGCCCGATCCCCGTGATCGCTGCGTTGAGCCGTCCCCCGGCGATTGCGGCCAGTCGTCGCTTGTCGCCCAGCGTCTCAAGGGAAACGGCCACCTGTGCGCGGATCCCCGGGCGGCGGCCAACGAGCTTGACGGACTGCATCCCTTTGAAGAGATCGACCTGCTTGCCGGAGAAGAGTCCGTAGGCATGTTCCAGGGCGGCGTACACGGGCCGAATCCTGACGAACGCGTAGCGGATCACCACCATGTAGATGACAACCATCGCCAAAAAGATTCCCGCGAGGATCGGCGAATAGATGACCATGACCACCACGATGAGTGCCAACTGCACGACGGCCGAGATCGAGGAGATCCCTTGGGTCGTCAGAGCATTGGTGACTTGCTGCATTGAGATGAGGCGCCGCTCGATATCGCCGGTTTTGCGGGTCTCGAGGTACGACATAGGGACCCTGAGCAGCGTCTGGGTCAGTGTGGTGAGCGCCGCAACGTCAATGCTGACGGTCGCATGGGTGAGAGCGAGCCGCTGACGATACAGCAAGAACGCATTGCACGCGGCGAGAAGCAGCAGGACGCCTCCCAGTACGGAGATGAGGCCCTTGTTGTCGTGCGCGATGCCGACATCGGTGATCTTCTGGGACACAATCGGAATGGCGACTTCGGCCAAGGCGGCCCCAAGGGCCAGGAACATGGCGAGGACGAGGGTGGCCTTATGAGGGCGCAGAAACGGGAGCACCCAGGAGAGGCCCGAGCTCGAGAGGGGGGCCTCTTCCAGAGCTGGCGTCGGGAGCATCACGGCCACATAACCCGTCCACGCGGTGTCGAACTCGGCCCGGGTCAGTCGGCGGATGCCCTGCGCCGGGTCGCCGATGCGGGCGGACGTGGCATCGAGCTCATAGAGCACGACCCAGTGGTTGCCCTCCCAATGGACAATGGCGGGCAACGTCACGTCTCCGAGGTTCTGCGGGGATACCCGGAACGCCTTGGTCTCGATGCCGATGGCCTCGCCGCCGCGCTGGAGACCTCGAAGCGTCGTTCCGTTCACGCTCACTCCGGATTCTTGTCGGAGATAGGTCAGCGAAACGTCACGCCCGTAATAGCGCGCCACCATCCCGAGACAGGCAGCTCCACAGTCCATCTCGTCGAGCTGACGGACGAACGGAAATCTCCTGCGACGCCACCACTTCGTAGCGGGAGACACGGTCGTCACCGCTGGAGGTGACGATGAACCGTCTCCCATATTTGGCGCGTCGGCCAAACCGGGATCCGACACTCCAGAACTCGGCGGTGCCGCAACGTTGTCCACATCGGCCGGTAGAAGCTCCTCGGAAAAGTCGAGCGGCACTGTGGCCAAACGCCTGCGAGAGGAGACGAGCTGATCGATTCTCTCGGCCAGATCCGGGTACTCACGAGCCAGCTCATGCAGTTGATCGGCGGAGATCTTGAGGAGGATCGACGGCTGGAGCGCTGTGACCCCTGCTGTCCTCATTTTCCCCGGCTCAAGGGCGGACTCGCCGAACATGTCTCCGGTTCGCAGGTACCGGAGGACGATCGGTTGGCCGTTCTCCGTCGAGTGGACCTCTAGCTTGCCGTCGTGGATCAAGAAGAGGCCATCCGATGGATCGCCTTCGGCGAAGACGATCTCTCCTTGTGCGACCTCTACACGTTCCATCGCTGACACCAGACGCGACGTCCCCTCGTAGGAGAGGGTGGAGAACACCGATTGGGTTCTCACGAATCGGTTGAGCATGTGGGAACGTCGTTTGCCCTCGAGGGCGGCACGAAACTCCGGGTATTCCTCCATGAGGGCCGTCGTGACCCGAGCATCGAGGGCGAGGACCCGGACAGCCGAGCTGGCCCTCACCGTCGCCGTTCTCGGGACACCCTCCAATATCCCGGTCTCCCCGAATAAGTCGCCCGGACCGAAGCGTCCAAGGCTGGTCTCGCTGTCACCATCGACCTTGAGTGCGCGGACGGACCCTTCGACCAGGAGGAACAGACAGTCGGACGGGTCTCCCTCGACGGTGATCAGGTCGCCAAACGAGTAGGAGCGCGGCTCGAGAAGCGACACGACGAGCGAGCGCACCCGCTCGGGAAGACAGCCCAGGATCTCGAACCCGATGAGTTCCCCGCTCGCTTTCTCCAAGCTCGGGCCAAGATCGGGACTCACCAGGCTCCTACCTCTACCAGGCGACCGGCAACCGCTACCTCCAGGCGGTCGGCTGCCTCCTCATCCCGGGCCATCGTCCGCACTTGCGAGTCGCTTGGCTCAGGTGCCATCCGGTCCACGAGGACGCAGACCACGAAGCCGTCTTCGTTCGTGATCGGAGTGCTCGCCTGGCGAAGCGGAAGGCCCCCCAAGATGCTCGCGAGCGATTGCGGCAGATCTTGGCGAAGAACGTCACGGCGGCGGACGTCCCGGCCAGCTCGCAGGGCGGCCGTACCGAGCTCCTCACCGTCGTCGTTCACGGCCAGGGCGAGCTCGCGGGCGGCAGCTTCGGACGCGCACGCGCACTCGTCAAAGACGAGTCTGGTCCATGCCAAACGGTTCTGCTGGATCCGCTGCTCGATCGCGGGGTCCGCGGTCAGCGCCTCGAGCCAAGCTCGATGAGATCGCTGCAGATGCAAGACCCTTGCTGCTCGCTCGGCTCCCGCCGCCGTTTCCATTTCGTCGGGTCCGTCGGGGATGGCGGCGCGGGCCCAGACGGTCGGGGGACCGGACGGTTCGTCTCGTGGTGGCCCGTCCGTTCCGGCGGCCCGCGAACTCGGCGCCAGGCTTGTCGCCACCAACCAGGCACGCAATCTCGAGATCCAGCGTTCGGCATCCCCTGAAAAGACGGCTTCGGCCCACCAGTTGGCCGGAAGGTGCTGCGGCCGGGTGCCGCCGCCTCCCGACGGACGCGGTGCTGCAGCTGTCATGTGTCCAGGGGTCGCATCCGCTTGCCACGTACTGAAAGAGAAGAACGCTTCCCTGTCGAGGTGCCGGCGCCCAAGCCAGGCATCGAGGTCCGCCACCGCCTCGAGCTGGTGCGCCCGACGGAAATCCTCTCTCCACGAGGTGGCGGCGGACTCGTCGAAGGCCGGCGGGATCCCCGCATGCATGGCGCAGCGTGCGGCGAAGGCCGGCCATTCGCCAGTGACCATCGCGAGCAAGACGACGTCGGCATACGTCACCACCTCGTCATTGAAGGTGAACACCGCGTCACTCAGCGATGGCGGAGTGGCCATCAAGACTTGGTGCCGTTGACCCAGGGGATTTCTACGGTGAACGTGGTGGACTGCCCAGGCGAGGATTCGACCATGAGCTCGCCGCCGTGGAGCGCGACGATGTCGCTGCACAACCAGAGCCCGAGTCCCGTCCCCTGGCCCGGGGCCTTCGTCGTGAAGAACGGCTCGAATACGTGCTCACGGGCCTCGAGCGGTATTCCCACTCCGTTGTCCCGCACCATGATACGAAGGCGCTTGCCGGCACCCCGCGCTGTGACCTCCAACTGAGGGACACGGTCAATGCCTTGGACCACCATCTCGTGCAACGCATCACAGGCATTGCCCACAAGGTTCACGACAACGCGGCCCATGTCCTGGGCTCGCAAGACCGCCTCCAAGTCATCTGCCGCGTCTACGTGGAGCTGGGCGGTGAAGTCGCGGTGCCCTGAGCCGCGATAGCCCTGGTAGCCGAGGTCCACGTATGTATCGAGGAACTCTTTGACGTTGGTGAGCCGCGGCGGCCCGGCCTGCTCCTGGGAGTACCCGAGCATGCTCGAGACGATGGCGTCGATCCGCTTGACATGCCTTGCGATACCGTCGAGCGAATCCACGAGCTCGCCGCTCAATTCGGTCAGCTCGGCAGGATCGGGAGATTCGCCGGAGAGTGCTTCGGTGAGCTCGACTGCGGTCTCGGCTGACCCCTCGGCGAAGTTCTTTATGAAGCTGAGCGGATTGCGGATCTCATGGGCCACCCCGGCAGTGAGCGTTCCCAAGGATGCCAGCTTCTCCTGGGACACCAGCTGGCGCGTGGCCACGTCGAGGTCGATACCCTGTTGGGTCCAGCGCATGATCAGCTCGGTGAGGTATCTGGCTGCACCCATGCCGTAGCTGTGGACTTGGGGGGTGAGCCCAGAGCCCGCCGCCGTCCAGATGGTCACCGTGGCGGGCGGGTGGTCATCGGCCCACACCACCGGTTCGATCCAGAATGCATCGAGACCGGCTTGGTTGGCCAGAGCCCGCCGATCAGGGTCGAGCTGTTCGGCAGTCCCCTCGACGCCCGACTGGGACTCTCGGCACCGTGTCCACGGGTCGAGCTCAGACCCCTCGAGCTCGCCGCCTACCATTCCGCGCACATTGGCCCCAGCGAGAGGATCGGCCAGCTCTCGCGTGACCGCGTGGAATCTTTTCCCGTCGAAATACGCGATCGCCACCCGGGAACCGGCCGAGTGCCACTGAACGGTGTTGAGCACAGGCAGGAGCGCCTCGCTGCGGGACGCGCCGCTGAGCAGCAGCGAGAGCACGTCCTCCAAGAAGATTTGGTTCTGCCCGTCCCGGATATAGACCCCGAGGTAGTCGTCGACCCCGTCACTGATGCGCGACCCAAAGAGCTCGAGACTCCGCCACGTGCCGTCGTCATGGCGGATCCTGAACCGAGTGATGCCCGGCGCCCGCCCTGTATTCGCTGTGGCTGCGATCTGGAGAATGGCCCGCTCGTGATCCTCAGGGTGGATCCAGTCGAGCACCTGGGTGTTGAGGCGTTGCGCGGCCGAGGCGCCGAGGATCCTCTCCATCGCGCCAGAAATGAATGCCAACGTCCCGTCATTTCGTATGGCCAAGAACATGAGTGGCGAATCGTTGGCGAGAGAGCGCAGCAGTTGGTTCAGGTCTGCCACATCACTGGCATGTAACGCTGAGTCATGTGTTGGGGCGGCCGTCTGCATCCCGTCGGCCGTCGGTTCCGGGCCGGTTGCGTCGGTCATCGTCTTCCGTGCGCTCCCTTGTCTCCATCATCGTCCAACGCGTCTCGCGGCAGGGTCAGCGATCCCGGAACGACGGCATCCGAGGCTAACTCGACGTGGCTGACATCAGCATGGTGCCCCATGTCGCCTTGACCATCGACATCTTCGAAGTCTCCCGAACCCGCCCGACTCCAACCGTTCGGGAGCGAGAGCGGGAGCAGGATGGTGAAAGTGGTGCCCCGTCCCACCGCGGAGTCCACGAACAGCTCGCCACGGTGGAGCCCGGCGACAATGTCCTTGCAGATGTCCAGCCCGATTCCGGTGCCGTCTCCTGGCGCCTTCGTGGTGAAGAACGGCTCGAAAATGTGTGGGCGGACCTCGGGGGGGATACCGGGACCGTTGTCACGCACGGTGATCCTTACGTGCTCCCCCACGCGCTCCACCCCGACCATCACTTCGGCGCGGCGATCGGGCGCTTCTTTGACCATCTCGTGCGCCGCCGAACAGGCATTATTGACCAGGTTGATCATCACCCGACCAAGTTCTTGGGAGAAGACAGCGACCTCGACCTTCTCGGGTGCGCTCACCACGAAGTTGGCAGTGAAGTCGTCGTGCCCGGCAGCACGGTATCCCTGGTACCCAAGATCGGCGAACGTCTTGACCAGGCCGGAGACGTCGGTGACGTCTGCGTTGACCGCACGACTCCGGGAGTACCCGAGCATGGAGTTCACGATCGAGTCGATTCGCTCTGCGTGTTTCTCAATGAGGGTGAGCGAGTCGGCAAGGTCAGCGACCATGTCCGCTGTGTCATCGGTGTCCGGTTGGGGGCGGGACAACTCCGTCCCAAGGTCCGCGACGGTTTCCTTGGACCCTTCGGCGAAGTTCTTGATGAAGCTGAGCGGGTTCCGGATCTCGTGTGCCACTCCAGCGGTGAGAGTCCCGAGAGAGGCCAGAACCTCTTGCGCCTGCATCTGCCGGGCCGTGGCCTGGCGCTCAAGCATCAGCTGCATCACGCGGACGAGCGCCCCGAGCGACATGCGGCATGTGAAGTCCGGGATCTCGTCGACTCGGCGCCACAGTACGATGCATCCGACCGCCTCACCACCTACGGTCACGGGCCAACACCACACCCAGTGGTACCCGGCGAACCTGGCCGGTGTCCCGAACTCGCGGCCAAGCGCTTCGGTGCGGGTCCAGGTCGGCTCGCCGGAAGCGACGGCCTCCTTCCACGGAGCACCCGTGAGGTCAGTTGTGAGCGCGATGGGCAAAGTCGGCGCCCACACGCTGCGAGTGAACAGCTCGTCGACAGGCTCCCGAAAAATTACGCCCTCGGACTCAAGGGTCTCGGCGGCGACCACCTCGACCAGGAGATTGAAGACCTGGTCGATATCCTCGCCGGAGGCGAGCGCCTGGAGGACGCGGTCGAGCAGGTGCCGCTCGTCCCACCGTCGGATGTAAGCGATCATCCCTCGGATGGCAGGATCCTCTAGCTGGGAATTCGCTGTGACCTCTGCGATGAAGTAGGTACCGTCCTTCCGCTGGGCACGAAACAACATTGAGCGCCGGATCCCACTGTGTGCCATGGCATAGGCGACCGAGTCGAGTGCCAGCGGATTCCAATCGACGTCAATGTGCTCGAGCATGTTGGTGCCAACGAGCTCTCCCGCCTCGTAACCCGTGACGCCGACAGTGTTACCCCCGGCCCAGATGATCTCGCCCTGCGCGTCGACGATGACAGTGACGAACGGGGACTCAACGAGGACGCGCTGCGCCATTGCCTCCGCTGCTTCGTCAGCCGCCATTATCGCTGCGCCTTCGTGCTCCGCCATTCCGTCCGCGGCTTCGATTCCCTCAGCCGGGCCCTTCCCCACGGCATAACGCTAGTGCGCGGGATCTGCGATTACGACACTAGATTGACAACTCGCATGTTCAGAGCCTCCAGGACGGCTCATGCGGTCTTCGGGCCGCCGCCTGGTACGTCTCCAGTCCGATCGTCGCTCGTGCATCCGGCACCGGCCCCAACCAGCTCGCGTGGCCGCTTGCGCAAAGCACTCAGGCGAGCCGGGACCGTCCCCTCAGAGCCTGCACGCACGAGTTCCCGACCGGACCCCAATACTCGGTGCGGCGCGCCGCGTTTCCTCGTGCAACCCCGTCGGGATCTTGACCCCGTGCGGGGATGGTGCGAGCGAGGTTTCATGTACCATGAACGGGCGTTCGTCGTGGGGGGAAGCCAGGATGAGTCGTCACATACGGGAAGAGGAACGGCGTAGAAGGCGCGCCGGTTGGACATGACGATGCCGATGGAAACGCACCTCGCGCCCGCTCCCCGGGTCCAGCTGGGACCGCCTGGCCGCCGGTATGCACTCACCGGAGTCATCGCCGTGGCGGCATTCGGGGCCTTCATGGCGTTCTTGGATTCGACGGTCGTCAACGTCGCGTTCCCCAGCATCCAGAGCGCGTTCCCCCACACGTCGGTCGGGACTCTGTCGTGGATCCTGAACGCGTACAACATCGTGTTCGCCGGGCTGCTCGTGCTCGGCGGACGCTTCGCCGACTTGCTCGGTAGACGCCGACTCTTCAAGATGGGTCTGGTCGTTTTCACGGTCGCCTCGGCGCTGTGTGCGGCCTCGACCACGGTTGACATGTTGATTGTCTTCCGAGTCGTCCAAGCCATGGGCGCGGCGATGCTCGTGCCCGCCTCCCTCGGCATCGTCGTCCACGCGGCACCCTTGGAACGGCGGAGCCACGCTCTGAGCATGTGGGCCGCCGCTGGCGCACTTGCCGCAGGCTTGGGCCCCCCGATCGGCGGCGCGCTGGTCGACCTCTACAACTGGCGTCTCGTCTTCATCATCAACGTCCCGCTGGGACTCATCGCATGGTTCCTGGCGCGCCGGATGGTGATCGAGAGCCGTTCTCCGGGCTCCAGGTTGATGCCGGATTTGCGTGGTGCCCTGCTCCTGTCCCTCGGGCTCGGGGCACTGACGTTCGGGATCGTCGAGGGGGGCTCGAAGGGTTGGGTCGGTTCCTGGGACCTCGTGGCGTTCGTCGTCGCAGCAGCGTGCACCGCACTCACCGTCTACAGCTCACTCCACCATCGGTCCCCAATTCTCGACCCGAAGCTGCTCCGGATCAGAGGCTTCTTCGTCTCAAACTTGGTCACGATCGCGGCAGGCCTGGGTCTTTACACCTATCTGTTGGCCCACATCCTGTGGCTGCACTACGTCTGGGGCTACTCCCTCCTGCTCGCAGGCCTGGCGGTCGCCCCGGGCGCAGTCGTCGCGGCTCTCATAGCTGTGCCGGCCGGCAGGCTGGCGGATCGCTACGGACCCAGAGCCATAGTCGTGCCGGGGGCTCTCGTGTGGTGCGCTGCCTACATTTGGTATGTCACGAAGGTTGGCCTGCAGCCCGACTTCCTCGGCCAGTGGCTTCCCGGACAGATCCTGAGCGGAATCGGAGTGGGGTGCGTTGTTCCGGTCGCATCCGCAGGTGGACTTGCCGCCGTGCCGCAGGGGCGGTACGCGACCGCGTCCGCAGTGAACTCGAGCGCGCGCCAGCTCGGTGGTGTGCTCGGGATCGCCATCCTGACCATCTTCATCGCACACCCCACACTCACCACCTTCCCCGACGACATCCGCAAGGGCTGGAAGCTCGCAGCCGGAGCTTTCGCTGCCGCGGCAGTGGTTGCCCTGTTCTTCGGACGCGTACGGGCGGTCGAGGACTCCTCCGACTCCTCGTTGCGCGATCCGCTCCTGGAGGAACTGACAGAGCCCCCGACCATCACCCGTTCGGTGGCGTCCGGGGTCGACTTTCTCGAACTGCTCCCCGAACACGTCCGAATGCAACTACTCGAGGCCGGCGAGTCCGTTGTGTTGCCTGCTGGTGACACGCTGTTCCGGCTCGGCGAGCCCGGGGACTCCCTCTATGTGCTGCGGTCGGGACGCCTCGAGGTGCAGTGGCCCGATGGATCGGTCCGGGAGCTCTACCCTGAGTCCACCCTGGGCGAATTGGCACTCCTCACTGATGCCCGCCGGTCTGGGACGGTGGTTGCCCGACGGGATAGCAACCTGGTGCGTCTCGATCGCGAGCGCTTCGACCAACTCGCACAGACCTATCCCGCCGTGATGGCGGCAGTCGCCAAGGGGGTGGCGTTCCGGCTCCAGTCGAGCCGTCCAATCGATCCCCCTCCACCTCCCACCCCCAAGGTCATCGCGCTCATCCCAGTCGGTCCCGCGGTCCCGATGCAGCGCTTCGCAGAGCTCTTCTTGCGGGCGCTGCAGGACGAGCTGACCGTTGTCCACCTGGAGGACGATGCTGGCCCTGAGTCCCTGCAACTCGCCGAGGCCGAAGCTGACCGGGTCCTCCTCGTCGGCGGTTCCAGCCCGGGTTGGTCAGCAACCAGCCTGCGCCAGGCCGACCGTGTCGTCCTCGTCGCCACCGAGCCCGTACCGGCATCGGTCCCGGGACTCATGGTTCCTTGCGACGTGGTATTGCTCGGCGCGACCCCGACACAGGACCAAGTTGTGGGGTGGCACGACGCGTGCCGCGTGCGGGCGCGTCTACCACCTCGGCCGTGAGCCGGGGGCTTGGCCGGCGGGGCTTCGATCTCTCGTTGCCCGGCTGACGGGGAAGTCGGTTGCCCTGGTATTGGCCGGTGGCGGCGCTCGCTCGCTGGCGCACCTGGGCGTCCTCGCGGCCTTCGAGTCGTCAGGCATTGAGGTGGATCGGCTGGCGGGTACGAGCATGGGGGCGCTCATCGCGTCGCTTTACGCGACTGGAGCCAGTGCGGCAGAGGTGGACGCCCGGGTGTTCGAGGAATTCGTGCAGCGCAACCCCTTCGGCGACTATCGCCTCTCGCTCACCAGCCTTGCCCGCGGAGAACGTGGCAAAGCCATGCTTCGGCGCTGTTTCGGCACCAGCCATCTCGAGGAGCTGCAGCGTGAGCTCATTGTGGTGAGCACCGACCTCTACGAACGCCGACCCGTCTACCATCGGCGCGGCGTCACTGCCGAGGTCGTGGGCGCCTCGATGTGCCTTCCGGTGCTGTTCCCACCCCAGCGAGACGGGAGTCGAGTACTGGTCGACGGCACGCTCACGGACAACTGTCCGATCGGGCCGTACTGCGCTGTACCTGAGGGTCCTGTTGTCGCTGTGCGGATCGGCGGCGCCTCGTCACGACCCCACGAGACGCGGACGCCGACACTCGGCGAGACCCTTATGCGAGTGATGCAGATGGCCGATCAGCGCTCCGAGGAGGACGCCTCCCTACAGATCGCGACGGTTACGGTCACTCCCGACACGCGTGGTGTCGGCTTGCTGGAGTTCCACCAGATCGACCGGGCCAGGGAGGCGGGCCTCCAGGCCGGCCAAGTGGCCGTCGCCGCCTTACACGAGCGCGCTCGGCGAAACGCGCCTCGAACCGTGCGCGCACACGGCACCCTCGCCATGCCGTAGCCGCCCGACATTGTGAAGTGCTCGAGTGCCAGACGCTTCTCTCAATCCATGGGAGCCCACGATCCCTGTTCGAGCTGGGTCAGTGCGTGCCGGTATCCGACTTCCACCAGGTGTTGGGTGGTCTTGAAGTCGAACATCTTGTAACCCGCGACGTCGGGGTGGATCAAGAGGTCGGGCTCGAATGCGTCGAGCTTGGCCCGCTGTGCCTGGATCCCTGCCAGGTCCTTGGCACGCATCAGGACCCCAAAAGCGGGCGGCAGTGCCGATCGGTCGCGGCCGAGGAGTCGCTCCGCCAACAGTCTCCAGCCCGAAGGAGTCTCTTGGTAATGGGGGGGAGCCGCCAACTCGACCGGCACCGAGAGGTCAACCGCGATCACTGAGCCTCCGTTCAGGCGGTCCCGCATGATGTCCACGGGCAGGTTGTTGAGCACGCCGCCGTCGACAAGGAGGTCCCGACCTTTGCGGACCGGCGGAAAGACACCGGGGAGAGTCATGCTTGCCCGCACGGCCTTCGCCAACATGCCCCTGTCGTGGATGACAATCTCGGCGCGCGTCAAGTTCGCCGAGACGCAAAAGTACGGAACCCAGCACTCTTCGATGGTCAGGTCGCCGAAGTACTTGGGGTCCTCGAGAAGCTGTCGGACACGGCGGGCCGAGCTGAACGAGAGCAACGGGAAGGTAGGGTTGAACAGACTCCCAGAGTGCACGAGCGCGGTGATCGCCAGCTCCTGTCGAGTCGAGTCGTCGAGATCCATCGCCCGTAGCGCACCCATGACCGCTCCGATGCTCGTCCCGCCCACCGCGTCGACCGGAATGCCACATTCGTCGAGTGCCTTCATCACTCCGAGGTGCGCGAAACCCCGGGGTCCGCCGCCGCCGAGGACCAACCCACACCCACGCCCGGTCAGCAACCTGGCGACTCGGTGAAGGTCGACCGTGTTCCCTCTGCGGACATGGAGGTGTTGGGCCGCTCCGGTGGCGGCCAACCACCGCGCCGCAGAGCTCGGACGCCTTGCCGAGGAGGGGTGGACCAGCAAGAGGGTCGCGGTCCCCGTCCCCTCGCGCCGAGCGAGCTCGCCTTCCAGATCCACCGGCAGACCAACCGCCGTCCGGCTGGCATCACCCACGACGAGGACACGATCACTGTGCCGAAAGCACCAGGCCCGCCACTCCGCCGCCCCGGACGTTCCGTCGTAGAGGACGTAGCGACACGAGCTCTCGAGCCCATAGGCCCAGCGCGCACGATTGTCGGCCATAGGGGCGTCGCCCGAACTCTCCAGCACCGCCGGAGCGCGGTCGTTGAGCGTATCGCGCAGGCTTCTCGCCATTTCGACCGCGGTCTTTGGATCGTCCAATGAGAAGACTCCGAGCGTGAGCACGCGCTCGCTGTCCGCAGGCCGGTCTCTGTCCACGAGGCGTTCGACCACGACCTGGGCGACCCGTCGCAACCATGTCCCGTTCGTCTCTGCCAGCCTGTCGCACTCTTCCCGAGGCAGGGCCAAGAGTTCGGTGTCTCTGACCGCTCGAACGCCCGCCGTGCGGGCCTCGCCGGTGAGAATCCCGATTTCCCCCAGTACATGCCCACGGGACATCTCCTGTCCCGCCGCCCCGCCGCCAAACGCCTTCAGTCGTCCATGGATGACGATGTACAGCGCGTCGGACGGGTCCCCCTCCTCCATGAGCCAGTCACCCGCCAGCACTCGGACCCGCGAACAGCGGGAGTGGACCAAGGTCAACTCGTCATGGGTGAGCGCCGCGAAAAGCGGGACCGATTCCAGGAGCCGGCGTTCCTCGCGTTCCGCGGCGTCGGGGGCCTCAAAAGATGTCAGCTCAGCCACGGGCCATCTTTTGATTCCTCCGTAGGTCCTTCATCAGGAGACAACGGTGAGGCCAGGACCGCAGGGCCGCCATCCGCCATGGTACCCGTGAGGTGGCACACCATGTGGTCCGCCGACTGCGAAATTGGGTCGCGATACCCTTGATCCTGTGGACGGGGCTCAAGACGAAAGAGCAGGCCAGGGGACCCTGATGGACGAGATGGACTCCCGTGCCCTGCACTCGTAGTCCGCAGGTTGGGGGTTGGGGCCCCGGGGCCACAGGGTGGCCGTTTTGGCACCAGCTGTGCCGTTCCGAATCGGGCACGGTCGATCTGTTATCCGGTGACGGGTCCCCGCACCCAGCTGGGCCGCACTGCTCTGGGCGACAGGGAGGAGGGCCGAGGGCCGGCGGACCTCAGTAGCCTCAGCACGCCACGCACGCGGAACGAGACAACACAAGGAGAAGGTAGCGCTGATGCACATGGTCCTCGGTACCCTGACGCCCTCATCGGTGAGCCTGGCGCTGCTGCTCGCGCGCGTCGTGCTTGCGATCGTCTTCTTTGCCCATGGGATCCGCCATATCTTCGGCGGAGGCAAGATCGCAGGCACCGGCCGGTGGTTCGAGTCTCTGGGCATGCGTCCAGGCATCCTCCACGCCTGGATCGCCAGCTTGACCGAGATCGGCGCTGCGGCACTCTTGCTTCTCGGGCTGCTCACGCCTGTCGGTGCCGCAGGGATCGTCGGCGTCATGTTGGTGGCACTGATCACCAACCACCTGAAAAATGGCTTCTTCATCTTCAACCCCGGAGAGGGCTATGAATACGTCCTGACGCTCATCGTCATGGCGGTGGTCGTCGGTACACTCGGTCCGGGGCAGTGGAGCATCGATGGCCACGTTGGCGCGCTGCAGGATCTGTGGGGCTGGCCCGGCTTCGGCATCTCGGCCGGTGCCGGCGCTTTGGGGACGGCCGGGCTCCTCACGCTCTTCTGGAGACCCGAACGCGCGCCACAGACGAAGGAATGAAGCCAAAGCCCCTCAGGGCCGGTCACAAGCGGTCGACGTAAGGGCCCTCGGCGGGCGGTGCCGGGCGCCCCTTCCGGCTGCCGGGACCGGTCAGCGCTGGTCGAGGGTCCTCGCCAGCTGCGCGACGCTCAGCGGGGGGTGCACCAGTGCATCGTGGCCCGGTCGCAGCCCGTCGAGCGCCAATTCGAGAAAACGCAACGACGGCTTCGACGCCGGCGTGTCCCAGAGGTCGGCGATCGTGCGCACGGCCTTCAGGACGACGACGATGTCGGTCACCACCACGTCGCGGCGCAGCGTCCCCGCCTGCTTGCTCCGGTCCACGATCTCCGCGAGCAGCGGCGCAATCTGCGCGAGACCCGCCCCGCGCTTCGATCCCCAAGGCGGCGCGGAGATCGTGGCACGCCACACGCTCGGGACCTCGATGCACCGACGCACGAATTCGAAGACGGCGTCGGACGGTGATACCTCGGCTAACACCTCTTCGGCGATTTCGCGGTTGCGTTGACGGGCCGCGGCCACGACGGCACTGAAGAGATCGGCCTTGTTGGGGAAGCGACGATAGAGGGTGCCCACCCCGACATCGGCCCTGGTCGCGATGGCCTCCATCGAGGCGTCGTACCCCTGCTCGGCGAAGACGTCGCGTGCGGCGACGAGGATCCGCCCGAGATTGACCTCGGCGTCGCGTCGCAGCGCCCGCGGCGCCTCCGTACCTTTCGCTGCCGAACTCATGCCAGGTCCTCGGGTGCGAACCCGATGGCACCGACGATGACCTCGGCCTCCGCCGTGAGCGCCGGGTGCTTCTCGCGCAGAACGACGGAGGTCTTCCGCTTCGGAATGGTGAGCGCAGCGAGCGCCGCGACGACCAGAGCGACGCCGCTGACGGCGAAGGCCAGCAGATAGCCGTGCTCCTTGGGATTCCCGTCGGGCAACAGGGCGCTCACCACGAGACTCGTGGCTACCCCAGCTCCGAGCGCGGCGCCGATGTTGCGGATGTTGGTGTTCATCCCGGTGGCCACGCCTGTCTGCTCTGCCGGCACCGCCTCGATGATCAGGTTCGCCATGCTGGCAAACCCGAGGGCGATCCCGATGCCGAGGAGCCCCGTAGCGGCGTACATCGACCATTGCGTGTCGTGGACCAGCACCAGGAGGAGGTAGCTCGATGCTGCGAAGAGCGACCCAGCCACCAGCACCATCTTGGAACCCACGACCTTCGAGAGCCGCCCGGTCATCGGAGCGACGATGACCATGGCGACGGCAAACGGCGCGAGGTAGAGGCCGGACTGGGTGACCGACGCGCCGAACCCATAGCCAGCGCTGGTCGGCGTCTCCGTGAATTGCGGCAACGTGATGAACATCGCGAACATCCCGAAGCCGAAGAGCAACGCCGCCAGGTTGGTGCCCCAGACGGCGGGAATGCGCATCATCTTCGTGTCCACCAGCGGCGAGTCGGATCGGTTCTCCGAGACCACCCAGAGCACGATCAGCACCGCGGCGGCGGCGAACAGACCGATGACCGACGAGTCGCCCCAACCCCAGGTTGGCGCGTACGAAATGGCGAGCAGCCCTGTCACCAGCCAACCCGACATGAGCAGCGCCCCGAGCCAGTTGATGCGCCCCGGAGCCCGCACCGGGGACTCAGGTACGAACACGAAGGTAGCGACCGTGGCCGTGGCCGACATGATCAGCGGTATCCAAAAGAGCCAGTGGTAATTCAGGTGCACGAGGATGGGCCCGGCCAGGACGATCCCGGCACCGGCTCCGGCGCCGAGAATGGCCGACATGACACCGATGGCTCCCGCCACTCGCTCGGCGGGGAACTCGTCGCGGATGATCCCGAACGCGAGCGGGAACACGGCCCCGCCCGCGCCCTGGATCACGCGGCCGACCAACATCACCGGCAGGGTGGTCGACAGCGCACTGATCAAGGACCCCACGGTGAGGGCGATCAGGACGACGACGATGATCTTCTCCTTGCCGACCATGTCCCCCACGCGACCGAGGATCGGTGTGGCGATGGCGGCGCTCAGCAGGTACGCCGTGAGAAGCCAGCTCGCGCCGCTCTCCGACGTGTGCAACGTGTGCTCCAACTGGGGAATGGCCGGGATGATCAGCGATTGCAGCAAGCTGAAGGCGAGCGCGGCGGTGCCGAGTACGGCGAAGGTGACTGCGTAGTTGGTGTGCGTTCGGGCCATTGCGGTGTCGTCCGGTCAATCCCGAGACGGAGCGATCGGTTCCGGTTATACTAAAGCGGAATACTCGATTCCACAACGGTTTCGTCCACAACAGCACGCGAGGCACCGGAGGAAGGACGACGAGTTGGCAGCTCTGAACGCCAGGGGCTCGCGCGGCAAAGGCCGATGACCGACGTCGTCACCCCACCCCGATCCCCGGTAGGCGGGTCCGCTCGCGGTGCTGCCATCGCTCCCGAGCACGCCAACCAGGACCACCGCTGGACCGCCCTCTTCATCACCACGCTGGGCATGCTGATGGCGACGATCGACGCCTCCATCGTGCTCATCGCACTTCCGGCCATCTTCCGCGGCATCCACCTCGACCCGCTCCTGCCGTCCAACACCTTCTTCCTGCTCTGGATGATCCTCGGCTTTCTCATTGTCACCAGCGTGCTCGTGGTGAGCCTCGGCCGTCTGGGAGACCTCTACGGACGCGTCCGCATCTACAACCTGGGCTTCGCAGTGTTCACCTTCTTCTCACTGCTGCTGAGCATCACGTGGATGACAGGAACGGCGGGCGGCATCTGGCTCATCGTCATGCGGATATTCCAGGGCGTGGGAGCCGCCATGCTGATGGCCAACTCGGCCGCCATCCTGACCGACGCCTTCCCGCCAGACCGCCGCGGCTTCGCCCTCGGAATCAACCAGGCTGCCGCAATCAGCGGCACGTTCATCGGGCTACTCCTCGGGGGCCTCCTCGCCCCCATCAACTGGCGCCTGATCTTCCTGGTCTCGGTGCCCATTGGGCTCTTCGCCACGATCTGGGGGTACTTCTCGCTGCACGAGGTGGCACGAGGCTCGCGGGCCCGTATCGACTGGGCGGGCAACGTCACCTTTGCCATCGGGCTCATCCTGGTCATGATCGGGATCACCTACGGGATCGAGCCCTACGGGGGGTCGTCCATGGGCTGGACCAACCCGACCGTGCTGGCCGAGCTGGCCACCGGTGTGGCCTTCCTGATCCTCTTCTGTTTCATCGAAGTGCACACCGACGAGCCCATGTTCCGCCTCCAGCTCTTCAAGATCCGCGCCTTCTCGGCTGGGGTCTTTGCCAGTTTCCTGGGCGCGCTCGGGCGCGGTGGCCTGATGTTCATGCTGATCATCTGGCTGCAGGGAATCTGGCTGCCCCTCCACGGCTACACGTTCGCCGTGACGCCGCTGTGGGCCGGGATCTACATCATCCCCCTCACGGCCGGCTTCATGATCGGTGGCCCCCTCTCGGGCATACTCTCTGACCGCTTCGGCTCACGACCCTTCGCCACCTTCGGCATGCTCGGCAGCGCGGTCGCCTTCTTCCTCTTGGAGCAGGTCCCGGTGGACTTCTCCTACCGCGCTTTCGGCCTCCTGCTCTTCTTCATGGGCCTCGTGATGTCGTCGTTCGGCTCGTCGAACCGCACTGGTGTGATGAACAGCCTGCCGGCAGCCGACCGCGGCGCCGGGTCGGGCATGAACACCACCTTCCAGAACTCGGCCCAGGTGCTCTCCATCGGCATCTTCTTCACCCTGATCATCGTGGGCCTCTCCGACCACCTGCCGGCTGCACTGGTCAACGGCTTGAGCGCCCACGGGGTCCCGCTCCCCACGGCGAAGGCCATCTCGCACCTGCCTCCGGTCTCGACGCTCTTCGCCGCGTTCCTCGGCTACAACCCGGCCGCCCATCTGCTGGGCACCCATGTCTTGTCGCAGTTGACCCCGGCCCAGCGCGCCACCGTCACCGGCGAGCGCTTCTTTCCCAGCCTGATCACCAATTCCTTCAAAGAAGGCCTGCACACCGCATTCAACTTCGCCATCGTCATGTGCCTTCTCGGCGCCGCGTGCTCGTGGACCCGTGGCGGGAAAAGGCCACCCCGGGTCGAGGAGCTCTAGCCTTCCCCGCGCGCCGCGTCGGCAGCCGTCTCGACCGTGTCGCCTTCCCGTGCGTCGAAACCGGTGGCCACGTACTGCTCGGGGCGCCGTTTGGCCTCGAGCGCGATCGAGGACAACACGACCTTGTCCGCTGTGGTCAGCGGTGGTTGGACCAGGGCACGCGGCCAGAGATGGCGTGTCCGAACCACGTTCATCTCGGCCGCGTACACGGTGACCTCGGCGGCGAGGTACAGGAATCCGATCAGACCCAGCACCAACGCGAAGGCACCGTATTCCTTGCTGGTGTTGCGCAGGGAGTGTTCGACGAGCAGCCCGCCGATGTACTGCAGGATCGTCCATCCCCCTGCGCCGGCCAGCGCGCCAGGCACCATGTCGCCCCACGGGATCTGCCTCGGTGTCAGGATTCTGAAGGCGACGAGGAACAGTGCGACGTTGAGGCCCAGCGACAGCAGCCCAGCACCCATTGCCGCCCACGCTCCGTGATGGCCGATCGTGACGAGGCCGGCCAAGACAGTGCTGGCGAGCAGGAACAGTCCGAGGACGACCGTCATGGACGCGGTCCGCCCGAGCCGCACCCAGAAGTTCGGGCGGACGACGCCAGGGATGTTCCAGATCTCCGCCTGCGCGTACTGGGCGGTCTGCAGCGCACCCTGGGACCCCCAGATGACTCCGAGCAGACCGGCGACCAGGCCCACAACGTTGCGGTCGTGAAGCCCGTGAATGCTGCTGCTGAGCTTCGTCCCCACGATCGGGAATTGGGAGAACGTGGAATGCTCGACGCGTTGCGCCCACGAATGATCCCCACCCCCGACGAAACCGAGGATCGTGACGAGGAGCAGGAGCAGGGGGAAAAGGGACAGGAAGCCGTAGAACGCCAGGAGCGCGCAGAGCGAGCCGCCTCGGTCGTCACCGAATTTCTTGACGACGCCGAACGCGAACGCCGTCGGCCGGAAGCGCCTCTGGGTCTGGTCCAACGAGCGGACTACCCGCTCGAGTACGTGCATCGTGTGCCTTCTCCTTGACGCCCGGCTCCGGGGTCGGTCTCCGCGCTCTATACCCCCCCTTGTGGGCATGAACCGAAACGCTGGATACGGTGGGTCGGTGGCCGCGCGCTCCCAGAAACCACATTCCACGAAGAAGGCGACAACGACCAAGCGGGCGAGTTCCCTCTCCACCTACCGCACGAAACGGGATCCCAAGAAGACGCCGGAACCGATGGGCCGCCGATCTCCGGCACGCCAGGCACGCCAGCGCTTCGTGATCCAGGAGCACCACGCCCGAAGCCTGCACTGGGACCTGCGACTCGAGCGCGACGGCGTCCTCGTCTCCTGGGCCCTCCCAAAGGGCATTCCAGAGACCCCGGAACAGAACCATCTGGCCGTGCACACCGAGGACCATCCGCTGGAGTACGCCACCTTCCAGGGCGACATCCCAAGTGGTGAGTATGGCGGCGGGAGGGTGACGATCTGGGACACGGGTCGCTACGACTCTGAGAAGTGGACCGATACCGAGGTGAAATTCGTCCTCCACGGCGCGCGGGTCTCCGGGAGCTTCGTGCTCTTCCAGACCAAGGACACGAACTGGATGATCCATCGCCATGGTCCGACCACCCGCGCCGATCCGTTTCCCACGTCCATCAAGCCCATGCTCGCCACGGCGGGTCCGCTGCCGGCCGACGGTGACGGGTGGGCCTTCGAGATCAAATGGGACGGCGTGCGCACCATCCTCTTCGTGGAAGGGGGACGCGTGCGGGCGCAGAGTCGCAACGACCTCGATGTCACCAGCGCGTTCCCCGAGTTGGCCGACGTCGGCGACTTCCTCGGGATGACGGCATGCGTGCTCGACGGCGAGATCGTCGCCCTGGGCGACGACGGCAGGCCGAGCTTTGCCCGGCTCCAGCACCGGATGCACGTGGCCAACCGTCGGGAGGCACAACGGCGGGCCGCCGGGGACCCGGTGAACTTCGTGGTCTTCGACCTCCTCTACCTCGACGGACACTCATTACTCGAAGAGACCTACGACCAACGTCGTAGCCGGCTCGAGTCACTCGAGCTCGCGGGCGCGACATTCACCACCACCGATTCGTTCCGGGACGTCGACGGCCAGGACATCCTGTCGGCCACCGTCGCCAACCGGCTCGAGGGCATCGTGGCCAAGCGACGGAGCTCTCCGTACCGCGCCGGCCGGCGGACTCCCGATTGGGTCAAGGTGAAGTCGGTCCGCACCCAGGAAGCGGTCGTCGGTGGTTGGACCGAGGGAAGGGGAGAACGCGACGGCAGCCTTGGCGCCCTGCTGCTCGGCGTGCCGTCGGACGACGGCCTCCGCTATGTGGGCAAGGTGGGCACGGGGTTCAACGAGAGCGCCCGCCGCGCGCTCCTGGGCAAACTCCGACCGCTCGCCCGCCGCACCAGCCCGTTCGCCGGCTCCCTGCCCGCCCGGGAGACGGCGGGCGCGCACTTCGTGCGTCCGGCCTTGGTCGGTGAAGTCGGATTCAGCGAGTGGACCACCGCTGGGCGCCTCCGCCAGCCCGTGTGGCGCGGGCTCCGTCCCGACAAATCGCCGGGAGAGGTGGTGGTGGAGTGAAGACCGTCATCGAAGGGCGAGAGCTGATGGTGTCGAACCTCGACAAAGTGTTGTTCCCGCAGAGCGGGTTCACCAAGGGCCAACTCATCGACTACTACGTCCGGATCTCCGGGGCCATGCTCCCCCATGTCCGCGAGCGACCACTGACGATGAAACGCTTTCCCGACGGTGTCGACGGAAAGTCCTTCTTCGAGAAGCACATTCCCTCACATGCCCCGGATTGGGTGTCCTCCGTCACTGTCGCGTCGACCGACGGGCACGAAGCGATTGAGTACGCCATGGTCAACGACGTCCCATCTCTCGCGTGGGCGGCGAACCTGGGGACGATCGAGCTGCACGTGCCGCTGTGGCACGTGGGCCGCCGTCGCAAGCTGCCGGCCAACCCGGACCACATGGTGTTCGACCTGGACCCCGGCGAGGGCACGTCGATCGTCGAGTGCTGCGTCGTCGCGGAGTGGGTCGTCGCCGAGCTCGCGCGCCACGACGTGGAGGCCTTCGCCAAGACGAGCGGATCGAAGGGCCTCCAGCTCTACGCCATCACCGGCCCGCGGACGACATGGGACCGCCTGCGGGACCGCGCGCACGAGATCGCTCGCAAGCTGGAGTCGGATCATCGGGATCTCGTCGTGTCCAACATGCGCAGGTCCCTGCGCCGCGACCGCGTCCTCATTGACTGGAGCCAGAACCACGTGGCCAAGACGACGGTCGCTGCCTACTCGGTCCGCGCCATGCCGTTCCCGACCGTCTCGACACCGGTCACGCTGAACGAGGTGCACCGTTGTGTCCAGAAGGCGGACCCGGCGGTCTTGCGCTTCACGAGCGACGAAGTCCTGCGCCGCGTGGACAAGCATGGTGATCTGTTCGCTCCCCTGGCGCCGGCCTGACAATCCACATCGGAGGAAAGGCTGTGGAGGACGAGGAGCCGCACGCGGGCGCGTCACCCGTTCGCCGCGGTTCCGACACTTGCCTCCCGGCCTCGTCGCGCTTGCGTCTCCTCGTGTGATCAACGCGTGACGAAGCCGGCGCCCACGCGAACCATGCCGCGCGCGCGTCCGCTGGCCCCCCGACGCATCGCCGCCTCACGGAACGCTGCCTCGAGGAGCGCCAGCCCCCTGGCCAGGTTGGGCGCTTTCCGCTACCCGACATGCCCGTGCCGCGCCAGCGGCAAACGTCGGACGGGCGGCCGGGTGCTCAGCCCTCGCGGTCGCGGCGCACGCGGCGCAGCACCTCGTCGACGACCTCGGAGGTCGACGCCTCACCGCCCAGGTCGAAAGTCCGGATCCCGTCAGCGGCGGCACCGAGTGTCGCCAGGCGGATGGCGGCCGCTGCCCTGGCCACGTCCTCATCGCCGTGCGCAGCATGGTCGAGCAGAGCGGCGCAGGCCAAGAGCATCGCCATGGGGTTGGCCACGTTCTTGCCCAGCAGGGTCGGAGCCGTGCCGTGTGGTGCCTCGGCCATGGCGACGACCGGGCGCATGGCGTCGTCGAGCGCCAGGAGCACCGACTCTGCCCCGGCGATCGAGCCGAACAAGGCGAGCACGAGATCTGAGAGACAGTCCCCGTCGCGATTGAGCGCGGGCACGACCAGGGAAGACGAGCTGGACTCGGTCACGAGCCCGGCGTAGGCGGCATCGATCAGTGTGGGGCGGTACGGCACGCCTGGATGCCGCGCCGCTGCTGCGTCCATCTCTTCCTTGAGCATCCCCTCGTAGACCGTCGACACGGTCCACTTCGGTCCGCCGTACACGCAGGCGTCGTGCTGGGCTGCCGTGCGGAACGCGTATTCCGCCACCGACCGGCAAACGACACGATCGATCCGCTCCGTGCGCCATGCCTGCTCTGCCACGGTGCCAGGCTCGCCGGTACGGTGCTCCTCGGCGCCGTAGGCGTCGCCGACCGCCATCCGCACGACCACGATCGGGTGGACGACCGCGGCGGGCGGGGAGACCCCCGGTATGCGCCGGCCTGTCCGCACGATGACCGAGCCTGCGACGCCTTCGCGCAAGATCCGGTTGGGGCTGCCCACGTCGCCGGTGGTCTCGGGCGTGATGGTGGCGGCCTTCAAGCCCAGTCCCGTCTCCCGCATCGCTGCGGCCGCGTCGCGGACGACGGCGTTGGCGGTCGCCCGCCGGTTCGCCAGCGAGAGGTCGAAATGCACCAGCTCGAGTTCGAGCCCAAGCACCGACGGGTCGAGTACCCGCAGTGCCTCCTCCAGGAGCTCCTGGCCGGTCTCGTCACCGTCGCAGACGACGATGCGGGCCGTCACCCGCCTGTGCCCCGCGTCGCCGACTTGCCGCGCGCGCCGACGGGACCGAGTGCGGTCCCGTCCGAGAATGCGAGCCGCACCCGAGGGACCGCCGTCCCGAAGCCGTCTGTGAGCCGTGATACCGGGTCTGCACCCGCGGGGGGATCCTGATGGGCACTGCGGGCAGGGTCCTCGCCGCGCGGGGCGAGGGGTCCGGACGTGAGATCGGATCGCATGATTCCTCCTGTTGGCGGGCAATCCTACGGGCGTGTGTGGCGGCGGCTTCCGTCCCCGCTTCCTGCACTCGACCTTGCCGCTCCGAAGCCGGGCGGGCCGACCCGCGCATGAACGGTGCTGAAACCGGGAACTATCCCGACCCGGAGGATCGATGACGGAAGGGCACGGGGCCGAAGCGGCCCAGGGCACACCGGGGCGACGGGCCCTGGGGGCGATGGAGAGCGCGGTGCGGCGCGCCCGCGCAACGTCCGGCGGGCCCTCATCCGACGTTGCTTCGCCACTGCGTCCACCCGACGACAATCCTCGGGCGGATGCGCCATCGCGGCCACTACCTCCCGCGCCGGACGGACGGCCGAGTCCCTGGCTTGTCCGCTCCGTCGCCATCGCCGCGGTGCTGGTGTTGGCGGCAGCGTTCGCGCTCGCCGTGTCCCTCAGCGGCGGCGGAACGCCGGGGCCGTCGTCCACGTCGCACACGGCTTCCGCTCCTGCGCCCCCGGGCCAAGCGGCCGACGCGCCGACCACCGTCGGGCACGGCCACGCTGGTGGTCCGGTGCCGTCCTCGACCTCCACCTCGACGTCCTCCCAGCCACCCACATCGGCCGCCGCGCCCCCGCGGCCGGCGGCCCCCCGGTGATCTCGGCACTCAGCCCGTCGAGCGGCGCGGCGGGTCAGGGCATCGAGGTGGCCGGCGCGAACTTCCTCAGCGCGGACGGGCAGATCGTGGCCACCTTCAACGGTCAGGTCGCTTCGACGAGCTGTCCCGCTCAGAACACCTGCAGCGTGACGGTACCGCCGATGTCGGGTGGACAGTCGGCGCAGGTGGTGATCACCACACCGAGTGGCGACGTCGAACCCCGTGACGTTCACCTACGGGTAGCGCTCCCGCGGGCTCGCTACGCCCCGGCCGGCCAGAACGACTCCGGTTCCCGTCCCCTGGTCTCGGGCAGCAGCCAGAAGAGCGCAGCCGTCGCCGTCATCGGCAGGAACGTGATGTCGGCCGCCAACGCGAAGCGGTTGCCGACGTCGGCGACGGCCCCGAACAGCACGAGGCCACAGACCGCGCCGAGGACGCCGGCCGTCACCGACCATCCGGTCACCGACGCCCGGACGGACGTCGGGAAGAGCTCGGTGAGCAAGGCGCCGAGTGACGGCGAGAGGAGCCCACCGCTGAGCGCGCCCAGGATGTACCCGGCGACGAGCGCGCGCGACGACGCCCGAGTAGGCGAACGTCGGCGTCAGCGCGATGGCGACCATGGCGAGGCTGCAGGTCGGTCGCCGGCCGATCCGGTCGCCAAGCCATCGGCCCACGAGCAGGCCGAGCCCGCCCGAGATGCCAGCGGCCACGACCATCAGCGCCGTCACGTAGCCGGCCAGGTGCAGGACGTCCTGTGCGTAGAGGAACACGAAGCTGTTGGCCGGACCCGTCACGATCGAGATGGCGAAGAAGATGAGAGCACAAGATGATCACCCGTCGTCGATAGCGCGGACCGACCGCGCCCAGAACCGGGGTCGGATGGTCCCCCGTGGCCTGTGCCACCGTGAATCGGTTGGGCTCCTCGACCCAGCTGCGCAGCGCGTACACGACGGCGAGGGGCACGAGCGCGAGCGCGAAGATCCCGCGAAAGCCGAGGGCCCCCGCCGCGAGGCTGTGGACGATGGCCGAGAGCCCGGCTCCTGCTGCGTACCCCGCCGCGATGAGCGCGATGGCGGCCGTTCGGTCGCGAGCCGCGGTCTCCTCCGCGGCCATGACCTCGGCCAGCGCGTTCGTGGCGCTCAGGAGCGGGCGCCCGAAGGCGAAAATGGCGACGAACCACCAGTAGCCCGGGCTGGCCGCGGCCGCGGCAGTGAGTGCCAGGCCGGCCATCGTGACCGCCAGGATCACGCGACGGCGGCCGAAGCGGTCCGCAATGCCGATGAGGGGAAGGCTGCCCAACGAGGCGAGCCGGATGATCGGCCAATCCGATCGCCAAGGCTCGTCCCGGACAGCCCGACCTTGTCCGCGATCGATCCACCGGGCGCGACATGACCCAACTGCGTCGACACGTCCCCCAGAGCGGCCACCACGCCGAATTGACCGAAGCCGGAGGCTAGCGCAGTGATGGCGACGGCCACGATCGCCCGGTCGGACCACCGGTGCAGCCGTAGCTGGCCGACGGCATCGGTCGGCTCCGGAGTGGGCAGCGCCGACACCTATGGGGCGTCCCTGTCCCACCGGCAGCCGATGTGGCTGTCGCTGCACGCCGACGCGCACCGAGTGATCCGGCGTGGATCCCGATGGGCGGCGGACCACCGGTGACAGGCGTGGGCGACGAGATGGTTGGGAGGGTGCGAGACCACTGACCGCTTCACCGTACGCCGAACGGTCGCCTGAGCCGTGCCAACTCCGATGCCCGCTTCCGGTTCAGGCAGGGCCAGTTCCCGTCGCGTGGCCGGTCTCTCGTGCGGTGCGCAACAGATCGACGACCTCGTCGTCGGGCGTCGGGGAAAAGTCGCCGTACCACTCCCCGACGGCATGGAAGGGATCGGGGATCTCGACGCACACCAGCTCGTCGCAGACGTCGCGTAACGCCGACACGGCCGGCCGCGAAGCGACCGGGGCCGCCAGCACGATGTGCTCGGAGCCCTGCGCCCGCGCCACCATGCAGGCGGCCCGCGCCGAAGAGCCCGTCGCGATCCCGTCGTCGACGATGACCACACGGCGACCCCGCAGGTCTATCCGGGCTCGGTCTTCACGGTAGCGGCGGGCCCGCCGCTCGAGCTCGCTGCGCTCTCGCCGCTCGACTGCATCGAGGTCGAACCCAAAGAGCGCCGTCGACCGGATGACGTCCATGTTGGCCACCCGGACGCCACCCTCCCCCATCGCCCCCATGGCGAGCTCCGGCTGGAACGGCACCCCCAGCTTCCGGACGACGATGACGTCGAGCGGCGCACCGAGATCACGGGCGACCTCGGACGCCACCGGTACCCCACCGCGAGGCAGCCCCAGGACGACGGCATCCGCCGCGCCGAGGCCGGCCCGGCGCACTGCGCCGGCCAGCAGACGACCGGCCTCTTCCCGATCGCGAAACCTCATGCACACCTCCCCGGTGCGACCAGCAAGTGTCCCCTCTACCCCGATGGCGCAGCAAGTACCGCTCGATGCGGCGCGTCCTGGAGGCCTCAGATCCCGCACCTCCGGGCATCGACCTGGAAATGCGAGGATTGGACGAGCCGGATCCGCGGCTCGACCCCGAGTGGAGAGGAACGCACGTGGAAGCGCCGGGACACCTCAACAGCCATCAACGAGACACGCTGGCGCACATCTTCCAGCATCCTCTGAGTCACAACCTCGAATGGCACTCGGTCCTCTCCCTGCTCGAGTCCGTGGCCACGGTGCACGAGACGCACAAGGGCCACGTCCTCGTGACCATCGGCGTCGTCACCGAGACGCTCGAGACCGCCGCACCACAAGGACATCGAACCCGAGCAACTCGTCATCCTGCGTCGGCTGCTCCGCAAAGCCGGGTACGGACCCGAGGAGATGTCGGCGTAGGCCAGCTGGATGAGCACCGACATCGTCGTGGCGGCCGACGTCGGCGGGACGCGGATGCGTGCCGCCCTGGTCGGTCCGGATGGCACCGTCCTCTTGCGGCGCGCCGTCGCAACTCCGACGGACGCGGACGTCCCAGCGGCGTTGATCGACCTCCTCGAGGCCGTCAGCAAGGAACGTGCGCTCGGTGCTCCGAGCCACGCGGTGGTCGGTCTGCCCGGTTCGGTCGACTACGAGTCCGGCCAGCTGCTCTGGGCGCCACACCTCCATGCGGACTGGCCCAGCGTGCTCTCCAACGATCGCCTGACGGCGCGCCTCGGGCTGCCCGTTGCGGTCGCCAACGACGCCGATCTGGCCGCGGTCGGAGAGGCGGTCTTCGGCGCCGGTGCGCGCGGTGTCGACGTCGCGTACCTGACGATCTCCACAGGCATCGGTGCGGGAATCGTCCACCACGGGCGGCTCGAACACGGCAGGCGCTCCTTGGCGGAGCTGGGTCACACCGTCATCGACCGCCGCGCCTGGCGGGAAGGGCTTCCCTCGACCCTCGAAGAACTCGGTTCGGGCAGCGGGCTCGCTCGCCTGGCCCATGAGGCGTGGTCTCGGATCGCTCGACGCAGCCGGCGTGGGCGCGGCCGCAGGGCGCGGTGACACGGCGGCGGCGGCCCTCTGGCGCGACGCGATCGGCGCCTGTGCGATCGGCGTCGCGAATCTCGTGATGGCGTACTCGCCCGATACCGTCGTCGTCGGGGGAGGCCTAGGCACCCGTCCCGATTTCTTCGACCCGTTGCGCGCACACGTCCTACGCGACCGGACCCACCTCCCGGACGACCTCGACGTCGTGCCCGCGGCACTCGGCGACGACGCCGGGCTCGCCGGCGCGGCCCGTTGGGTCGCCGCGTCGACGACCACCTGACCTCGGGTCGAGCCCGAACCGGACCGATTTCACAGGTCGCGCCCAGCAAAAGACCTGGTCCTCGGAAATTTCTCGAACCTGCAACCAAACTGCAATGGAAGGGCCCAAGCGCGGGTAGAACCGCGGGAGCAGGGCCTGCTCGACCCGGGCGGGCCGGACCAAAGGAGACAAGGTGCGCTTGAGCAGGTCAGCAACGCTCGGGGGGCTCTCCCTCCTGTTGTCGTTGACGCTGGTCGGCGCCGCGTGCGACGGGGCATCCGCCTCGGTCCGCACGAGCGGGCCGCCCAACATCTCGACAAGTTCCTTCAACAACAGCTTCACGATCATGAAGCAGTTCACGTCGCTCGCCAAGGCCGGCAAGGGGAAGGTGGCGGCCATCCTGCCCGACACGGTGAGCTCGACACGCTACGTCGAATTCGACCAGCCGGACATCACGAAGGCCCTCACGACGGCGGGACTGAGCTCATCGCAGTTCGTCGTGCAGAACGCCCTCGGCAGTGACGCCACCCAGCTGACCGACGCGCAGACCGACATCTCGAACGGGGCCACGGTCCTCCTGGTCGACCCGCTCGACTCGGGGGTCGGGGCGCAGATCGAGAGCTACGCCAAGACGCGGGGCGTCAAGGTGATCGACTACGACCGCCTGACCCTCGGTGGGAGCCGCGCGTACTACGTGAGCTTCAACAACGTGAAGGTCGGACAGGTCATGGGCCAAGGCCTTGTGAGCTGTGTCGCGGCCTGGCACGTCTCGAAGCCACAGGTGGTCGTCATGCACGGGGCGGTGACCGACAACAACGCCACGCTGTTCGCCCAGGGCTACGACGCCGTGTTGAACCCGCTCTTCAAGTCCGGCAAGTGGACCGCCGTGGCGCACACCGCCGGGACCTGGGACCCGCCCACCGCGGAGACCGAATTCCAGGCCGTGTACACGGCGCACCACAACCTGAACACAGCGCTGATCCCGAACGACGAGACCGGCGCGCCGATCATCACCTACCTGCAGTCGCTGCACGTGAAGCCCAAGACGTTCCCGACCACGGGCCAGGACGCCACGCTGACCGGTCTGCAGAACGTCTTGTCCGGCTACCAGTGCGGCACCGTGTACAAGCCCATCTACCTCGAGGCACAGGCAGCAGTGGCGCTGGCCCTCTACCTCAGGGCCGGAGCCAAGCCGCCCTCGGCACTGGTGAACGGCGCGACGGAGGACACCACCTCCAGCGTGAGCGTCCCCTCGACGCTCTTGACCCCCGAATGGGTCACCACCAAGAACATGAATTCCACGGTGATCAAGGACAACTTCGTCCCGGCTTCGCAGCTCTGTGCTGGTCAGTACGCCAGCGCCTGCTCGGCGGCGGGAATCTCGGGCTGACGCTCGTTCGCTCGGCACGCCTTCCTCGGTAGTGTCGAGCCCAGTTCAACGCTTCCGGACCGGCCCTCCGACTCGATAAGGGCGGGGGGCCGGTCGCGGCAAGCCCAGACCCGAACCCGGTGCCTCGCCGGAGGGGGTGTCACGATGACCGAGGGTGTACCGCTCCTGGAACTGCGGGGCGTCAGCAAGGCGTTCGGGGCTGTGCAGGCGCTCGACAAGGTCGATCTCTCGGTCCCCGCCGGCAAGATCACCGCACTGGTGGGCGACAACGGCGCGGGTAAGTCGGTGACCATAAAGACCATCTCGGGGCTGTGGGCGCCGAGCGAGGGGGAGATCCTCTGGGAAGGCTCCCCGATTCACATTCACAGCCCGAACGACGCCGAGGCGCTCGGGATCACAACGATCTACCAGGACCTTGCCTTGTGCGACAACCTCGACATCGTGCAGAACATGTTCCTCGGACACGAGAAGCTGCGCTTCGGCCTCCTCGACGAGTCGGCCATGGAGATCGAGGCGCGCAAGACGCTGGCCAGCCTGCACGTGACGACCGTCCGTTCCATCCGCCAGCCGGTCGCCTCGTTGTCGGGGGGCCAGCGACAGTCGGTCGCAGTGGCCAAGGCGGTACTGTCGGCCGCCAAGCTGGTGATCATGGACGAGCCCACCGCCGCTCTGGGGGTGGCGCAGACCCGCGAGGTCCTCGACCTGATCCGGCGCCTGTCCAGCCAGGGCACGGCGGTGATGTTGGTCTCCCACAACCTGAACGACGTCTTCGCGGTGGCCGACCAGATCTCCATCCTGTACTTGGGCCACCTGGTCGCCCAGGGCCCGGCCTCCGAGTTCGACGCCCAGGTGGTGGTCGACTACATGACGACCGGGCAGTCGACCCGCGCCGCGACGGGGTGACCAGGCGATGACCGACACCATCGACGACCCGGTGGCATCGGGCGAGAGCCCGGACGGCCCGCACCCCGATCCCGGAGCGACCTCGGCCAACGCCCTCGATGCCGAGGCGCTCGTCGTGCTGGCGCCGAACGTCCTGGCCGACTCCCTGGGCGACTACCTCGGGGCCTGGTGGCGGCGCATCAAGGGCGGCGAGAGCGGCGCGCTGCCGATCATCGTCGGGCTCATCGTGATCTGCATCTTCTTCGAGGTGCAGTCGAGCTCCTTCTTGACGGCGACCAACATCGTCAACCTCTTCGTCCAGGCGACTTTCATCATCCTGCTCGGCCTTGCCGAGCTGTATGCCCTGATCCTCAGCGAGATCGACCTCTCCGTGGGTTTCGTCGGCGCCGTCGGCGCGGCCATCGCCCTGGCCCTCATCGGCTCACCTCAGGACTGGCCGTGGTGGGCGGGGCTCATCGTGGGCATGGCGGCCTGCGCGGTGATCGGCGCCTTCCAGGGGTTGATCATCACCAAACTGAGGATCCCCTCGTTCGTCGTGACGCTGGCTGGTCTGCTCGGCTGGCAAGGCGTCCTAATTTATGTCTTCGACGTCGACAAAGGCGCCGTCGGCGGCGTCATCTCGGTCTCCAACGGCGTCATCGACGATCTCGTCAGCGGGAACATGACCCCCGTCGTGGGCTGGATCGTGCTCGTCGTGGCCCTGGGCCTCTTCGGGTTGATGGCCGTCCTGCGCACGACCCGGCGCCGGTCGCAGGGACTCAGCGCCGAGCCTCTCAGCATCACGCTCCTCAAGATCGGGGCGGTCGCCGTCGCGGGCGTCGTCCTCGTCTACATCTGCAACCTGAACCGAGGGGTCATCTCCCCGGTCGAGGGCGTGCCATGGGTCATCCCCTGCGTCGTGATCGTGCTGGCAGCCGCGTCGTTTCTGCTGGCGCGAACGCGGATGGGCCGGTACATCTACGCCATCGGCGCCAGCCCCGAAGCGGCGCGGCGGGCCGGCATCAACGTGTCGTTGGTCCGCACGGTTGCCTTCGCACTCTGCAGCTTCACCGCCGGACTGGCCGCCGTGGTCTACGCCTCACGACTCGGATCCCTCTCGGTCGGCTTCGACGGTGGCACGTACGTGCTCTACGCGGTTGCGGCAGCAGTCATCGGTGGTGCGAGTCTCTTCGGCGGTCACGGCAAGCCGATTCACCCATTGCTCGGCGGCCTCGTCATCGCCACCTTGACGAACGGGCTCGCCCTGCTCAACATCAGCACTTCCGGCACCGACATCGCCACCGCGGCCGTCCTGCTCGTCGCGGTGGCCGTCGACTCCACTCTCCGTCGCCGGGGACGGACTGGGACGGCCTGACGCGGCCCCGAGCCCGAGGCTGACAGTGGCGCGACGCCGGGCGGTCGGCGTGCGCGCGCTCGTGGGGATGCCGATGATGCTGATTCTGGCCCTCGGCGGAGTCGGAGGCGGTGGCGCGCTGTTCGCATCGGGCGCGCCCACATCCACGCCGGGTACCTCGTCCGCGAGCGACTGGACCGTCTACCATGGCAACGCGCTCGGCAGCGGCGTCGCCACCGGTGTCACCGCGATCGACCTATCCACGCGTTCGTGGACCTCCCCGGCACTCGACGGCGAGCTCTACGGGGAGCCGCTGGCCGACGGCGGACGCGTGTACGTCGCCACCGAGAACGACACGGTCTACGCGCTCTCGGCAGCGACGGGTGCGGTCGTCTGGTCGACCCACCTGGCGGCGCCGGTACCCAGCAGCGATCTCCCCTGCGGTGACATCACGCCGACCGTCGGCATCACCGGCACCCCCGTGATCGACCCGGCCCGGTCGGAGCTCTTCGCGGTGGCCGACGAGCTGCGCGGCGGCACGCCGGCCCACGTGCTCGTGGGGCTCGACGTGGCAACCGGCAAGGTGGAGCTGGACCAGGACGTGGACCCGGCCGGCGCCTCCCCGGCGGCACTACTGCAGCGCACCGGTCTCACGCTCGACGCCGGCCGCGTCGTCTTCGGGATGGGCGGCAACTACGGCGACTGTGCCACGTACCGGGGGCGTGTCGTCGCCGTGCCCGAAGCCGGTGGGACCCCCGCCGTCTTCACCATCGACGGCGCCGCCGGTCAGAACCAAGGCGCCGTGTGGATGGGCGGTGGGGCACCGGTGGTCGACGCCGGAGGCAACGTCTGGGTCAGTGCGGGCAACGGGTCGGTGTACTCGGCGAGCCAGCCCTACGACGACAGTGACTCGGTCTTGGAGCTCTCGCCCTCCATGACCCTCTTGCAGTACTTCGCGCCGTCGAGCTGGCCGGCCAACAACGCCCATGACCTCGACATGTCGATCGCCCCGGCGCTCCTCTCCGACGGCCAGGTCGTTCTCGCCGGCAAGTCGCGCATCGTCTACCTGCTGAACGGTTCCCGCCTGGGTGGCATCGGGAGCCAGGAGGCGAGTCTCGGCGACGCGTGCGCCAACGACATCGACGGGGGCGTCGCCGTCAGCGGCACGACGGTCTACCTCCCCTGCTTGGACGGCCCGGTCGCCGTGACCACGACGGCGTCCCCGGCGACGCTGCACCTGCTGTGGAGCGCATCGGCCGGCGGCGGTCCTCCCCTGGTGGCGGCCGGCCTCGTCTGGACGATCGGACAGAACGGCGTCGTGTACGGCCTCAACCCACTGACGGGGGCGGTGCGCCAGCAGGCGACGGTCGGCGTTCCGGCCAACCACTTCCCGACCCCGTCGGTGGGAGACGGGTTCTTCCTCGTACCGACGGCCGACCGCGTGGTCGCCTTCGCCGCCTCCTCGGCGCCCACGCCCACGACGACGTCCTCCACGACCGCGGCAACTTCGACGACGACGGCGGCACGCACGACGACCACCGTGCCGGCCGACCAGCAGGGGACCAGTCCGTGGGTGTTCGCCGGCGCTGTGCTCGCCGGCCTCGTCGCGATCGGCGGCCTCAGCTGGTACGTGCGCCGCAAGACGGGGCGCTGACTGCGCCGCGCCGGACGCGGCCTGCCGAGATCCTCAGTGCGCGGAGAGCACCACCTCGAGCACCGTGCCCGCGCCGGCGACGACGAGCGAGATGGACACGATGACGGCAATGGCCTGGAGGAGCGGGCGGTGCATCGGCTCCCACTCTCCGACGTCGTCGAACTGGTCGAGTGTGTAGCCGTCGATCTCTTCCCAGCCGGCTTCCTCCGGCGCCCGCTGCCCGAGCGGGCCCGGCTCGCGGACGGCGAGGTAACCGATGAACGGCCCGAGGCCCTCGGGGAAGTGAGGCTGGGGTGGTCCGGGGACGTGGCCCTGCATCGGTTCCACGTTAGCCCTGGGCAGCGACTCGGGAACGGGGCACCGTCTACCCTCGGGCCATGGACGATCCTCAGAAGCTCGGTCTCACCGTGGCCGAGTCGACGCCCCGCTTCCCCGCCGACCGAAAGCCCCCGCCGGGAGCGCCCAACATCGTCGTCATCGTCCTCGACGACACGGGCTTCGGGCATCTCGGCGCGTTCGGCTCGGACATCGCGACGCCGCACATGAACGCGCTCGCCGGGTCGGGGGCCGCCTTCAACCGCTATCACGTCACGGCCCTGTGCTCCCCCACCAGGGCATGCTTCTTCACCGGTCGCAACCATCACGCGGTCGGGATGGGCTTCCTGGCCGACATCCCCCTGGCGTTCCCGGGCTACAGCGCCCGCCTCCCCAAGACCGCGGCGACGTTGCCCCGCCTGTTGCGTGACGCCGGCTACTCCACCCTGGCCGTCGGGAAATGGCATCTCACACCCCGCTGGCAGCGCTCTGCGGCAGGGCCATTCGACCTCTGGCCGCTCGGGCTCGGCTTCGAGCGCTACTACGGCTTCCTCCAGGGCGACACGAACCACTGGGCCCCCAACCTGGTCTGCGACAATCACTACATCGACCCTCCTCGCCGTCCCGAGGAGGGGTATCACCTCAGCGAGGACCTGGCGGACCAGGCGTCCCGTATGGTGCAGGACCAGCAGCAGGGCGCGCCGGGCAAGCCGTTCTTCCTCTACTTCGCGCTGGGCGCCATGCACGCGCCGCACCACGTGACGCGCGAATGGGTCGAGCCCTATCGGGGCGCCTTCGACAAGGGATGGGACGCCTGGCGCGACGAGCTGTTCAGCCGGCAGGTGACGGCGGGCGTCGTGCCGGAGGGCACGGTGCTCACCCCCCGGCCAGAGTGGGTCCGGGCCTGGGCCGACCACTCCGCCGACGAGCGGCGCATGCTGGCCCGTCAACAGGAGGTCTTCGCCGGGTTCCTTACCCACACCGACGAGCAGATCGGCCGGGTCCTCTCCTCCCTCGACGGGTTGGGGCTGTTGGACAACACGCTCGTGATGGTGTTCTCGGACAACGGCGCCAGCGCGGAAGGCGGTGCAGCCGGCAGTATGAACGAGCACCGGTTCACGGCGCACGTGCGCGAGTCCGTGGCGGCCAACCTGGCGCACTACGACGACTGGGGGGGCTTCACCACCTACAACCACTACTCGTGGGGCTGGGCCTGGGCGGGCAACACACCGCACAAGCTCTGGAAGCGCTACACGTGGCTGGGCGGGACGCGGACCCCGCTCATCGTCAGTTGGCCCGGCCATGTCGCGCGGCCGGGCGTCGTGCGCTCCCAATTCGCCCATGCCATCGACCTCATGCCCACCATCCTCGGCGCCGCCGGCCTCGAGGTGTCCGGCGAAGTGGACGGGGTCACCCAGTTGCCCGTCGAGGGAGTGAGCCTCCTCCCGGTGCTCGACGACCCCGGCGCACCGGAACTGCACGCCACCCAGTACTTCGAGATGATCGGGTCGCGCTCGATCTACCACGACGGTTGGAAGGCGACGACCAACCACATCAGCACCGGCGTCCTGGACGAGGAGGAGCTGGCCGTCGGGAGCCGCCGCTTCGACGAGGACCGCTGGGAGCTGTTCGATCTTTCGACCGACTTCTCCGAAGCGGTCGACCGCGCCGGCGCAGAACCGGACCGGTTGCAGCGGCTCATCGAGCTTTGGGGAAACGAGGCGGCCCGCAACAACGTCCTGCCGATCTCGGACGGTCTCGTCGACCGCTTCGCCAGCTTCATCCCGCCGACCTGGCCCGCCGGGACGTCACGCACGTTCCGCCCGGGCGCCGGGCCCGTGACCGACGAGTCGGTGCCCTTGCTGTGGGGTGGGTTCCGGATGACGGCGGACATCGACCCGGACACCGACGCCGGCGACGGGGTCGTCTGTGCACTGGGCGACTGGTTCGGCGGCTACGCCCTGTACCTCGTGGAGGGCCGGCCGCACTTCACGTTCGCCCGCGCCGCCGATGCCCTGGATCTCGCCGCGGCCGCCGGCCTCCCCGCGGGGCCTCACGAGCTCTCCGTCCTCTACGGCGTCGGTGACGGCGGCGCGCCCGGACGCATGGTCCTGCTCGTCGACGGGGCCGAGGTCGACGAGATCGCGGTCGAGGGGATGCTGCCCCTGGCGCTCCAGCACGGCGGGGCGGGGCTCCGCCTGGGATGCGACGGCGGATTCCCGGTGTCGGCGCGCTACAGGCCTCCGGCGCCGTTCACCGGAACGGTGCACCGGGTACGGATCGACGCGCCCGGAACTCCGCTCCCCGACCCGACAGACGAAGTCCGCACCGCGCTGCACGCGGACTGAGGTCCGCTCGCCGCACCTAACCCGTGGGCGGCGTGGCGTGCCGCGTTGCGCGCCCGCGCCCAATCACTCGCCGTGGCGCACCCCGGCCAGCTCGCTCAGCTCCTCGATGGCCCAGGTGCCCGGCGGCGCACCTTCGGTCGCGGCGCGCACCGCCAGGCGCTGCAACAGGGAGTTCACCGGCGTGGGCACGCCGTGGAGCCCTCCGAGCAGCACGATCTCGCCGTTGAGGAACTCGGCCTCGATGGACCCCGCGCCGCGGGCGAGGCTCTGCCAGCTCGAGCCGCCGCGCCACTCCCCCGACGACGTCGGCGCCATCTGTAGGGCGTTCCCCCGTCGCGCGCGGTCCTCCTCACCGCTGGCCACGTCGATGCCGGCCGCCTCGAGCACCTCCTTGCCCTCGCGCTGCGCCTCACGCGCCAACGGGGCGAACCTTCCCTCCGGACCGCTCAGCGCCTCCACCGCGTTGGCCAGGTTCATGAGCAGTTTGCGGTACTTCCACCGCATGATGTCGGGACGCGCCACCGACTCGAAGGGCGTCGTGGCGATGGCGTCGGCGATGGCCTGACCGCGCTCGCCGATGCCCGAGGGGAAGCGGCCGAGGTCGAGCAACCCCGACACGGGCGCCGAGTGGATCTGGACCACGCCCGGCCGCAACTGGGTCGCCGGGCACATGACGCACATGCCGTAGGTCTGAGCAAAATGGCGGAGGACCCGGCGCTCGTTCTCGACGCCGTTCTGCATGCAGACCACCGCCGTTGACAGGGGAGCCGCGGCGAGTTGCGTCAGCGCGTGCTCGGTGTGCTGGCCCTTCACCGCCAGCAGGACGACCGCCTCTCCATCGGCGTCGCCCTCCCACGACACCTCAGCGGGCTCCGAGACCGCAGGGACGGGCAGCGTGACCGTTTCCTCGGGGGCTTCGAGCACGAGCCCGCCCGAGGTGAGCGCTCGCCCGTGCTCCCCGCGTGCAACGAGGGTGACGTCATAGCCCGCCTGGAACAGACGGCCGCCGACCGCCGCACCGATGGCACCGGCACCCACGACGACGAAGCGCATGCGTGCACTCTGCCACGCGTCGCATGCCAAGCTCTGGCCGTGGCGAACCTGAATCCCGTGGAGCGGGCCACGGCGCTCGGCGGCTCCATGGCCGTTGCGCCACTCCGGCTGGTCGGCGGCCTGGCCGCGCCGGCTCGGGGCGACATGGCGCGCAACGTGCGGCGCGCCATCGGGATCAGCGAACGGCCCGCCCCGATCGCGACCGACCCCGTCGACGCCTACCTGCCGCCGGGCGGGATCGCCCGGCGCGTGCACGCCGACCTGCCGACGATGCTCATCGGCGGGGTCGAGCGCCCTGCTCCTGCAGACGCTCCACCCGCTCGCGATGGCGGGCGTGGCCGAACACTCGAACTACCAGGAAGACCCGCTCGGCCGCCTCCGGCGCACGGCGGCCTTCGTGGGCACGACCACCTTCGGTACCGTTGCCCAGGCGGAGGCGGCGATCGCACAGGTCCACCGGGTCCATCGCCGCGTGAAGGGGACCGCGCCCGACGGCCGACCGTACTCGGCTGACGACCCGGAGCTCGTGACGTTCATCCACGTGGCCGAGGTCTCGAGCTTCCTCGCGTCGTCGCGTCGCTACGGACCGCGCCCGCTCACGCCGGACGAGTGCGACGAGTACTACGACCAGGTCGCCCCGGTCGCGCTCGCGCTCGGCGCCGAGTGGGTGCCGCGCTCGGCCGCCGAGGTCGAGAGCTATCTGCTGCGCATGCGGCCCGAGCTCTACGCCGGGCCGCAGGCGCGCGCCGCCCGGGACTGGCTCGTCCGCGGCGTGGCCCGGCGGCCGAGCGAGCGCGCCGTCTACTCGCTCGTCGTGGCGGCGGCCGTCGGCGTCCTGCCGACGTGGGCCCGCCGCGCGCTCGGGCTCTCGCTGGCCGGCCCCTTGGACCTCGTCATCGAGACCGCGGCGGTCACGCCGCTCACGCGCGCCCTCACCGGGGCGCTGCGCTGGATGGTGGGGCCGCCGGAGGTGGCGGCTCACAGGGCGAGCGAGAGCCCGCCGTCGACGACGACGACCTGACCCGTCACGTAGGCCGCCGCGGCCAGGGACACGATCACCTGGGCGACGTCGTCGGGCTGTCCCGATCGCTTGAGCGGCGCCATCTGCTGCACCGCCTCGCGCACGACGTCCCAGTCCGCCGTCCAGGGCGTGTCGACCAATCCGGGCGCCACCGCGTTGACGCGCACCTCGGGTCCGACCACGCGGGCCAGGAGCACCGTCATGTGGTTGAGCGCCGCCTTGCTCGCGGCATAGGGAATGGACGAACCGGTGGGGCGCACGCCGGCCACCGAGGCCACGTTGACGACCGAGCCGCGCGCCTCGCGGAGGGCCGGCAGGGCCGCGACCGTCATGGCCCAGGTGCCGAACACGTTGACCTCGAAGATGTCCCGCCACACGTCGACGCCGGCCGCCTGTACGTCGTGGTGCGGGATCACGGCGGTCGTCCCCGCATTGTTCACGAGCGTGTCGAGGCGTCCCCAGCGCTCGAGGACCGCGGCCACCAGCTGCCCGGGCACGGCCGGGTCCGTGATGTCCCCCTGGACGTAGACCGCATCGGGCAGCGCGGCGGCGACGGCCTCACCCTCGTCGACCGAACGCGCCGAGTTCACCAGGACGGACGCACCGAGCTCGCCGAAGGCGCGCGCGGTGGCCGCGCCGATGCCGCTCGAGGAACCGGTCACGGCGACGACCCGGCCGGTGAGCGGCGCGTCGCTCAGCACCGCGGTCACCGTGGCGTGATGCCCCACACGGCGCGCCACTCCTGGCCCGGCTGCAGGTCGATGACGTCCTTACCGGTGCGGAACGCGTTGGGCGGGCACGTCATGGGCTCAATGGCGATGGCCCGCCGGCGGCGGGACAGATCGGGCAGCGTGTCTCCGGTGTACACCATGAGGTACGGAGAACCCCGGGTCGACCCAGAGCGTCGCGCCACTGGCACCACCGGGCGCGTCGAGGTCGACCAGGGCCCGGCCGTCGGCCTCGCGCACCAAGGTGGTGAACGCGGTGTCGAGGACCGCCGGCCCGACGAAGCGCGGCGTGGTGAAGTCGCGGTCGGTGCCCTCCACCGGGGACAGCGCGCCGGTGGGCAGCCCGCGGTCGTCGAGGTCGAGGGTGTGGCGCGCCGGCACGTGCAGGATCGCCCCGTCGACCGTCTCGGGACCCGCCGTCAGGTAGGGGTGGAATCCGAGCCCGAACGGGACGGGACCCTCGTCGAGCGACTGGGCCGTCGTCGTGACCGTGAGACCCTCCCGCCCCACGTGGTACTCGAGCTCGAGCAGCAGTGAGAAGGGATAGCCCGGCGACGGGTGGAGCTGCAGCCGCAGCAAGAGCTGGTTCTGGTGGCGCGTCTGGAGCGTCCAGGGCAGCCAGCGCACGAGCCCGTGGATGGCGTTGCGGCGTTCGGGCTCGTCGAGAGCGGCCTGGGCCCTGACCCCGTTGAACTCGTAGCGGCCGTCGGCCAGGCGGTTGGGCCACGGCGCGAGCACCTGCCCGCGTCCGGAATGGGACCACTCCTCGGCCCCGAAGCCGTCGATCACCGGGGCGTCGTCCACGGCGTAGCGCCGCAGCGTGGCGCCCACCTCGCAGACCACGACCTCCTGGTGCCCGTGGCCGATGCGCCACTGCTGGCCCGTGGGCGAGGCGACCGAGATCCTGGGGGTCCGCGCCGGCATGGCGAGAATTGAAGCAGACCAGGACCTCTCCCTGGGTGAGGGCGCCGCGCGAGCCCGCCGTGAAGCCGCGGTTATCGGGTCACGAACGCCGGGTGATCCGACCCGGGGACGCCCGGACCGGCCGGTAGCGTGGCCCGAGTGAGGATTCTCGTCACCAACGACGACGGAGTGGGTGCGCCCGGCCTGGCCGCGCTGACGAAGGCCCTGGTGGGATGGGCCGACGGGGCCGGAGCCGACGGCCCGGGCTCCCCGCACGAAGTCATCGTGGTGGCCCCGAGCTCCAACTACAGCGGCGCCGGTGCCGCGGTCGGCTCGGTGACCGACCGGACGACCATCGGCTACCAACGGGCCTCGGTCGAGGGAGCCGAGGCGGTCGAGGCCTACGGGCTCGACGCGTCGCCGGCCCTGTCGGTGATCGCGGGCGCCCTCGGCGCGGTGGGACCCAAACCCGACCTCGTGGTCTCGGGCATCAACCACGGCGTCAACGTCGGACGGTCGATCCTGCACTCGGGCACGGTCGGAGCCGCGCTGACCGCGAGCCAGCTGGGCATCAGCGCCCTCGCCGTCTCGCTGCGCGTGGGCGAGGAGCCCGACCCCTGGGAGTCGGCGGCCGACCTCGCGGTGGCGCTCCTCCCCCTGCTGCTGGTGGCGCCGGTGCGCACCGTGCTGAACCTGAACGTGCCCCACCTGCCGCTCGGCGAGATCCGGGGCGTGCGCTGGGCGCGGGTCAGCGGTGCCGGGCTCATCAAGTCCGCCCGCGGGTCGGGGCACTGGGAGGCGCCGAACGAGGAGGAGATCGAGGGTCCGGCGGCCCTCGAGGCGGCCCGGTCCGTCATGGAGGGTGAGCCCGAGGAGAAGGGGGAGATCGTCCTCACCGTCGGCTCCCCGTTCCCCCACACGAGTGACCTCGGACTGACGGACGCCGGGGCCGAGGACGCCACGCTGGTGGCCCAGGGTTACGCCGCCCTCACCGCGCTGCGCGGCCCACGGGCCGAGGAGGACGCCGAGCTCCTGGCCCGGCTCGACAGCGGGCTGAGCGGGGCGCTCGGACCTTTCGGGTTCGAGGACTGAGTCCTCGGTCGTCGGTCGGTAGTCGTCGGTCGGCGGCTCAGTCGTCGTCGCTCCGCGGCGCCCGGCGGCGGCGCTTCGTCTCGGATCGCCGGCGTTTTGCCTCGACGCGCCGGACCTGCGAGCCCTTCGTCGGCTTGGTGGGCCTCCGGGCGGGCTGCACCCGCAGCCCGGCATCGAGCTTGGCGGCCAGGCGAGCCAGCGCCAGCTCGCGGTTGCGCGCCTGCGAGCGCGAATCCGACGCGACGGCCCGCACCACCGGGCCGTAACGCTCGAACAGGCGGGCGCGTTGGCGGGGGCCGAGGGTCGGCGAGGCGGCCACGTCGAAGGAGACCTCGACCCGGCTCAACGTCCGGTTGGCGTGCTGGCCACCGGGGCCGCCCGCGCTAGTGGCCCGCCAGGCGATCTCCGAGAGCGGCAGATCGAGTCCGCGGTGGACGTGCAGTGTGTCGTCTCCGGCCACGGGACGAGCGTACGAGCACCCGGGTACGCTCCGGGCCCATGGACTACCGACACCTCGGACGCTCGGGCATGCTCGTCTCAGCCCTCTCCTACGGCAACTGGATCACGCACGGGAGCCAGATCGAGGAGGATGCGGCGGCGGCGTGCGTGAAGGCCGCGCTCGACGCCGGGATCACCACCTTCGACACGGCGGACGTCTACGCGCTCGGGCGCGGCGGAGTCGGTGCTCGGCCGCGCGCTCAAGCACGTTCCCCGCGACTCGATCGAGATCTTCACGAAGGTCTACTGGCCCACCGGCCCCAACCCGAACAACCGCGGCCTCTCGCGCAAGCACATCATCGAGTCGTTGCACGCCTCGCTCGAACGGCTTCAGACGGACCACGTCGACCTCCTGCAGGCGCACCGTTACGACTACGAGGCGCCGCTGGAGGAGACCCTGCGCGCCTTCGACGACCTGGTGCGCCAGGGCAAGGTCCACTACGTCGGCGTGTCGGAGTGGACGGCGGACCAGATCGCGGACGCGCTGCGGCTGGCCGACGAGATGGGATTCGACCGCATCGTGTCGAACCAGCCCCAGTACTCGCTGATCTGGCGCGTGATCGAGCCCGAGATCGTCCCGCTCTCCGAGAAGGAGGGCGTCGGGCAGATCGTCTGGTCCCCGATGGCGCAGGGCGTCCTCTCGGGCAAGTACCTGCCCGGCGGCGGCGCGCACCCCGAGCGCACGCGGGCCACGGGACCCGAGGGCGACGAGATGAGCTGGCTCCTGCGCGACGAGGTGCTCGAACCGGTGCAGGTCTACGCCGCGCTCTGCCGCGAGGCCGGTTACACGCCGGCCCAGGTGGCGCTGGCCTGGGTGCTGCGGAACCAGAATGTCAGCAGCGCCATCGTCGGGGCCAGCCGGCCCGAGCAGATCGCCGAGAACACCAAGGCGCTCGACGTCGAGCTCGAGCCCGACTTCGTCGAGGCGATCGAGACCGCGCTCGCGCCGACCACGCTGCTCGACCCCGGTTTCACCTTCAGCCCGGCGAGCCGAAACGAGATGTGAACGACCGCACCTCGAGCGAGGAGTGGGTCCGATGCTCCTCGAAGACCCGGGTATAGCCCGTGTGTGCGATGCGCCACCCCTCCGGCGTCCGCCGGTAGCGGTCCTCGTAGAAGGCGGTCCCGCCGATCTCGAGGTCGGCGGCCGGGATGATCACGCGGTCCTGCAGGTACCAGGTGCCCTCCGCCTCGGTGTCCGAGGTGAGGGTGATCTCGGGATGATGGCCGTGGTGCTCGGTCACCATGCCCGGGTCGCTCAGGACGGAGGCCAACCACGACACGATGGCCCCGCGGCCCTCGAGCACGGTCTTGCCGTCCTCGTAGCCGGCCGTGGCGTCCTCGGTGAGCAGCCGGCCCAGCTCGTCGAACTGCTTGAGGTCGAGCGTCCGGAAGTAGGCGTACTTCGAGCTGCCGGATCGCCTCGAGCTCGCCCGCGGTCTCCATGCGCGCACCCCTTTCCCGACGAGCAACGGCCCGCCCTGTGACGGCCCGGGCCAGGGTACTTTCCGGCCGAGTTGGCGGCCCGAGCGGGCCGGGACCAGCATCGAGGGCGTGTCGCCCGACCAGTCGCCCGACAAGCGGCGCCAGCGGATCGCGGCCTATGGCGTGTGCCGGGACGCCGAGGGCCGCCTGCTCCTGGCCCGAGCCGCACCGGCCATCGCCCTGCGCGGGCGGTGGTTCCTCCCGGGGGGAGGTCTCCTGCACGGCGAGAGCCCGACGGACTCGCTGCGCCGCGAGATCGCCGAGGAGTCGGGGCTCCGTGTCAGCCTCGGCCCGCTGCTCGACGTCCTCTCCGACGTGCGGACCCTGCCCGACGGGACGAGCCTGCACACGGTGCGGCTGATCTACCGGGTGGCCGCCTGGGAGGGCGAGCTCAGGCCCGAGGTGGACGGCACCACCGACGCGGTCGGGTGGTTCACCCTCGAGGAGGTGCGGTCCATGCCGCTGGCCGCGTACGTCGAGACCGTCGTGGACCGGCTTCTGTGAGCGGGAGCAGGGACCGCGGCGGGCCCGGCGGTCCGCACCATGTCGTCGTCATCGGCTGCGGCTTCGGCGGGCTCTTCGCCGTCAAGGCACTCCGGCGAGAGCCGGTCCGCGTCACCGTCGTCGACCGCACCAACCACCACCTTTTCCAACCACTGCTGTACCAGGTGGCCACGGGGATCCTTTCGGAGGGCCAGATCGCACCCGCCATCCGGGACGTGCTGCGCAACTACCGGTCCGTGCGCGTCGTCCTGGGCGAGGTAGAGCACGTCGACGTCGACGCCAGGGTGGTGCACGTCGACGAGTTCGGGAAGCCGTTGACGATCGGCTACGACAGCCTCATCGTGGCCGGCGGCGCCTCGTCCTCCTACTTCGGTCACGACGAGTTCCGCCCCTACGCGTTCGCGCTCAAGTCGCTCGACGACGCGCTGGCACTGCGCGGCCAGATCTTCGGCGCCTTCGAGCTCGCGGAGGCGGAGGCCGACGACGCGGCCCGGCGACGCCTGATGACGTTCGTGGTCGTCGGGGGCGGGCCCACGGGCGTCGAGATCTCGGGCCAGCTCATCGAGCTGTCGCATCGGGCGCTCCGGCGCAACTACCGGACGATCGATCCACGCCGGACACGCGTCGTCCTCGTCGAGGGCACCGACCACCTCCTCGGGTCGATGGGGTCGCGGGTGGCGCGCCTGACGGCGCACAAGCTCACCCGGATGGGTGTCGAGATCCATCTGGGCGCCACGGTCACCGACCTCGACGAGCACGGCGTCGAGATCACCAAGGCGGACGGCTCGCACGAGCGCATCCCCTCGGCCACCAAGGTCTGGGCGGCCGGGCACCCGGGCCTCGACCCTGGCGAAGACGGTGGCCGAGGCGGCGGGGGCCGAGACGGACAAGGCGGGCCGCGTCCTGGTCGCGCCCGATTGCTCGCTGCCGGGTCATCCCGAGATCTTCGTGGTGGGCGACCAGATGGCCCTGGACGACCTCCCGGGGGTGGCCGAGGTGGCGATGCAGTCGGGCGCCCACGCCGCCCACACCGTCGTCCGACGCCTAAGGGGCAAGGACGCCAAGCCGTTTCACTACCGCGACCTCGGGACACTGGCGGTCATCTCCCGCTTCACCGCAGTTGCCCGGATCGGGCCGGTGCAGGTCGGCGGCTTCATCGGCTGGCTGCTCTGGCTGGTCGTGCACGTGACGTTCCTCACCGGCTTCAAGAACCGGGCCGGCGCGCTGGCGCGGTGGGCGATCAGCTTCATCGGCCGGGGACGCTACGAACGTGCCCTGACGTCGCCCTGGGTGGCGCGGACGCGGACGCAGATTCGAACCCGGACCGCCGGGCAGGCAGAGCCGGCGGGAGGGCCCGGGAATCCTGCCTAAGGTTCCGCCCGGAACGCTGCACCACGCCACACGACGCACGGGGGACGACCATGCCCATCAACGTGACACCCATCGCCGGACTGAGCGACCACATCAACGACATCCGGCTCCGCACCGCCCGCATCGTCAACGAGCTGATCCTGCCCAACGAGTCGCTCTTGTGGAACACCCGGCGAAGCACCGCCACGGAAGAGGAGCGGGCCGCGGCGAGGTCCCTGCGACGCGAGGTCCAGGACACCGTCAAGGCGGAGGGGCTGTGGGCTCCGCACCTCCCGCCGGAGTACGGCGGCATGGGGATCGACTTCATGGCGCACGCTTACATGAACGAGATCCTCGCCTATGCGGTCGGCGCCGCCTCGCTCTTCGGCGTCGTGGCGCCCAACTCGGGGAACCAGACCATCCTGGTCAAGTACGGGACCGAGGAACAGAAGCAGAAGTGGCTGCTCCCCCTGGTCGAGGGGACCATGCAGTCCGGCTTCTCCATGACGGAGCCCGAGCACGCGGGCTCCGACCCTCGCTCGATCCAGACAACGGCGATCCGCGAGGGCGACGAGTGGGTCATCAACGGGCACAAGTGGTTCACCTCGAACGGGCTGGCCGCCGACTTCTTCATCGTGATGTGCCGGGCCAAGGACTCCAAGGACGACGAAGGCCCTGGTCGCATGGTCCAGATCATCGTGCCGACCTCGGTGCCGGGGGTAATCATCGAGCGCGGCATCGGGATCTGGGGCGCGTCCGTGTCGGACCACTGCGAGGTGCGCTACGACAACGTGCACGTGCCGCTCGAGAATGCGCTCGGCCAGGTCGGGGACGGCCACCGCGCCGCCCAGGACCGCCTCGGCGCCGGCCGGATCTTCCACTGCATGAATTCGGTGGGCCAGATGTGGCGGGCCTTCGACCTCATGGTGGAGCGCATGCTGCACCGCGAAGTGCACGGCGGCTTGCTGAAGGACAAGCAATTCATGCAGGGATTCGTGGCGGACAGCTACATGGACCTGCAGGCGGCTCGTCTCATGACGATCCACGCGGCGGAGAAGGTCGACGGCGGCGATCCCCAGGCCCGGACGGAGATCAGCGCGATCAAGGTCTTCGTGCCGGCCGCCTACAGCAGGGTGGTCGACCGCGCCATCCAGGTCTGGGGGGCGGCGGGTGTCACCAGCGAGCTGCCCCTGGCCCAGATGTACCTGGGCGCGCGCACCCTGCGCCTCGCCGACGGGCCCGACGAGGTCCACCGCATCCTCATTGCCAAGAACGTGTTGCACCACTACGAGAAGGGAGAGAGCTGGGACTTCGCCGGGTGACGACCGCGTCGTGCTGCGGCAGCCCGGTGCAGCCGGAGGTGGTCGGTGCGGCACCGTCTACGTCTCCATGACTGAGTGGGAGTGGGTGCCGGTGGAGGACCGCTGGATCCTGCTGCCCTTCGACGACGCCTGCGGGATGCTGACGTCGTAGCCGGCCCCGTCTTCGGGCCCCGAGCTGGGGTGGCCTGGCGGGGTTCCCCGTCGGACCCGACGTCGACGTTCTGCCCGTATACGGCAGCTCTGGGGGGTCCCGGTCTGGCCGCATATGCGGCGTGCGGGAGACTCACCCGGCTCCGTCTTCGCGAACGTCGGGAGACCTCGTTTCACCTGCATACGGCTTCGTGGGGTAGTTGGTCCGCGCTGTATATGGGGCGGCAACAGAGCCCTATGCAGCCGGCACGAATACCGCCGGCTCGGCGTATACACGCAGATCGGCGAGGGTCAGCCGGCGGGAGCGCGGGCCGTGCAGACCCACCCGAGCTCGTGGACCCGCACCTCGACCCGGGAGAACCCGGCACCGGCGAGCCGCGCCGGTAGGTCGTCCGCCTCGATCGGGTTGTAGGTGTCGTCCTCGTGGAAGGCGGCGCTCCCCTCGCTGTAGACGCCGTCGGCGGCCACCAGCACGCCCCCGGGAACCAGGACCCGCGCCAGCTCGGTGAAGACGCGATCCTGCTGCGCCGCCGGCGCGATGTGGTGGAGCATGTGGAACGACGCGGCACCCGTAAACCGGTCGTCCTCGAAGTCCAGCGCCGTGGCGTCGCCGAGCACGACCTCGACGTTGTCACCGGCCAGGCGGGCGGCGAGGGATGCGGCGAGGACCTCGTCCACCTCCACCGCGGTGAGGCGCGGCGTCATCGTGCGCAAGATGTCGGTAGTGAAGCCGGGCCCCGGCCCGATCTCGAGCGCGGCCGCGCCGAGGTCGACCCCCCAGAGGGCCTCCGGAAGGATCTGCTCGTGGACGATGGCGCGCCAGTCCTCGCTGGCGCAGAACACCATGTGGGCGTCGTTCACGGTCCGGTCTCGCGAGCTCGGCCGGCCGGTCAGCCCGGCGACTGCACCGAGTACTCGTCCTTCCACCAGCGCGCCGTGCGGACCTCCTCGGGGTCGGTGCGCACGGCGGGATCCTGGCCGAGGTCGGCGGGCGTGGGCCCGATGCGTTCCGCGATCGGACGCAGGGCGTCGAGGTCGAAGCCGTAGCAGCGCGCCGCCGTCTCGCCCAGCAGCTTTCGTGCGTCCTCGACGGGGATCCCGCCGAAGTCGCTGCGCAGCCGCTCCTGGGTGTGCGGCCAGGTGCCCTCGGGGTGGGGGTAGTCAGTCCCCCACATCACGACGTCGCACCCGAGCACGTGGCGCCGACGGATCTCCTCCCGGGACATGGTCGACGCGCCGATGAAGATGTTCTGGCCGAAGTAGTCCGAGGGAAGCTTCGAGATCTTCCCCTTGAGCAGGGCCGCCATCTTCTTGGTCGTGTGACCACCGCCCATGTACTGGTCCCACTTCCACATCATGTCGGCGGCCCAGTAGGCGGCCGCCTCGGTCACGACGAACTTCAAGCCGCGGGAAGCGCTCGAACGCGCCGGAGAACAGCAAGTGCCACGCGGGCCTGGCGGCCCACCAGACGACCTCGGCCAGGTAGATGCCGATGTTCTCGTTGTACTCGTCCTGGGGCGCCTCGCCCGAGTGCGTGTGCACGGGGAACGCGGCGTCCTGGCAGGCGGCCCAGACCGGGTCGTAGTGCGGGTGGTTGTAGGGCACGCGGTCGTGCCACATCGTGGGCACCATGATCCCGCGGATCCCCGACTGGGTGGCCAGCCACTCGATCTCGGCCACCGACCGCTCCACGCCGTGGGTGATCGGCACCAACGCGATGCCGCCGTGGCGTTCCGGGCTGCGCGCACACATCTCCGCCAGGAACCGGTTGTGGGCGCGGGCCCCGGCGAAGGCCAATTCGGGATCGGTGATCTCGCCCGCCGCAAGTCCGGCGCCGAACGGCGGCGAGGCCATGCCCGTGATGGCGTCGGCGTCGGCGAACATGACCTCGGCGGTCACGCCGTCGGCATCGAGCTCTTTGTCGCGCTGCTCCATGTCCCAGGCACCGCGCAGGCCCTCTTCGTTATCGGTCTCCCACCCCATGATGTAGTCGTAATTCATCTGCAGCGCCTCGTCGCGGTGGGCCTGCCGTTCGGCCAGGTACTCGTCGAACTGGCCGTGGTACTGCGCATCGAGGTAGGGGCGGTACCCCTCTGCGGGCAGGCCGGCATGGGCGTCGGCGGAGATGATGACGTAGCGGTCGCTCATCGCTTCGCCCCGAGCACCGAGAGGTCGTCGTAGCGCTGGTGGATGAAGGGCTCGAGGTTGGCCCGAGGCACGGGTTCGATGACCCGCCCGACCTGGGTGGAGGCCCGTTCCGTCCAGTTGAGGTCGACCATGCGGCGCACGACGAGGTCCGCCACCGGGTCCAGCGGCGCCTCCTTGAGGATGAGCTCGCCTTCGATCGTCTCGTGCACCCGTGTCCTCTCGGTCTTCTCGCCGTAGACCAGGAGCGGGTCCTGGTCCAGGACGCCGGCGGCCTCGCACGAGGGCGAGATCTTGAACCAGAAGTCGGTCTTCTCGAGCTCATAGTTGTCCCGGGCCCCGGTGATGCGCCCCGTGATCTCACACACGACGGACCCCATGCGCGCGATGTGGGCCGACACCGCGTCGCCGTCGCGGACGACCTCGACCTCGGCAAGCTTCTTCGGCTCGCCGTTGATCTCGCGGCCCCCGGTGAGCGACTGCTCGGTCGTCATGGGCATGAAGATGGGGTACTCGCCCAGCCGGTCCCCGTGACGGGCCTGGACGCCGATCCACCCCGCCCCGAAGACGGGCAGGCCGGGCATCTCGACCCGTGTGATCGTGATGCGCACCAGGGGCCGGTCGCCGGGCTCGAGGGGCGCCGGCAGCACCGCCGCCACGATCTCGGGATCCGTCTCGTAGAGGGCCGTCACCGCCTGCGACCAGATGTCGGCCTTCTTGGCCTCGATCTCCCGGTTCGCCTGCTCGGTCTTGGCGCCGTAGCGGACTGTCGTCATGGTTCCTCCCATCGTCACCACGCCCGCAGGATCTGCGTGGGGTCGAACGCGTTGCAAGTGGTATCGGTCGGCCAGTCCTCCGGGGGCAGTGGTCGGGCGACGTCGGCCACCAACGGGCCTATGCGGTCGCCGATCGGGCGCAGCAACCCGAGGTCGAAACCGTAGAAGCCGGTCGCCGTGGACTCCACCATGGCCCGCACGTCGGGCTCGGCGTAGTCGGCGAACGCCACGCGCAGCGCCTCCGTCGTATAGGGGTAGCTCCCCTCCGAATGTGGGTAGTCCGCGCCCCACATGACGTGCCCGATGCCGAGGTCGCGGCACAGTGGGGACTCGCTGGGACGCAGGAAGCTGGCGCCGATCCAGAAGTTGCGCGCGAAGTACTCCGTCGGGGTCATCGTCATCTTGGCGGCCGCGGCACCGAAGAAGTTGGCCTCCGCCGCGTGCGCGGTCGTCATGCGGCCGTAGAACCAGTCCAACGTCTGCAGGCCGCGGGGCAGCCACGCCACGCCCTGCTCGGTAACGGCAAAACGGAGCGTCGGGTAACGCTCCAGCACGCCTGAGAAGATCAGATGCCACACCGAGCGATGACTGAACCACGGGATCTCGATCAGCATCATCGCCCGCGCCGCCTCGTGCTCCCCGTAGTCGGGCAGTGCGCTGCCCCCGTGGATGTTGATGGGGACGTCGAGCTCGGCACAGACGCGCCAGAGCGGTTCGTAGTGGTCCTCCCACAGCGGCGGCAGGTGCGAGTTGGGCGGGATGGACGGCAACAGGATGCCGCCGAACGGGCGGTCGAAGGTGTCGGCGGCCCAGCGCACCTCGGCCACGGCATCGTCCATGTCGTTGGCGAAGACCTGCACGATGCCGGCCCGGCGGCCCGGCGTGGCGGCGCAGAAGTCGGCCAGCCAGCGGTTGTGCGCCTGGACGCCGGCCCAGCGTCGCTCGTAGTCCTCGGGCGTGGGCGGGAGCGCGACGAGGTTCCCCTCGCTGAAGAAGGGTGGGACCGTATTGGGGAACAGCACCTCGGCCGCGATGCCGTCGGCCTCGGTCTCCGCCAGGCGCCGGGCGCTGTCCCAGCTGCGGTAGGCGATGGGCGCGATGAGGTCCGCGTAGGGGTTGACGTACTCAGCCGCCCAGGCGTCGAAGTCGTCGTGCCACCGGCTCGCGAGGTACGGGCGGTAGTCCGCGATGTCGCCCCCTGCGTGGCCGTCGGCCGACACCACGGTGTAGCGCTCCGAGCGCGGCCACAGCCGCTCGTGTCGTCATCAGCTCAGGGCGGCCGGCGGGAGCCGTCCCGCGCCGATCGCGTCGGCTCGACGGTGCAGCATCTCGGCTGCCTCCTCGAGTCCGTGCCCGATGATGAAGTCTCCCCGCTGCACCCCTGCCACGCAGAAACGCCCGAGCTCGAGAAGGTCCATGACGTCGACGGGATGCCCGGCTGCCTCGAGTTGGACCTTGAACTCTTCGAAGGTGGTGCCCGGCGCGGGCGGGCGTGGCTTCGTGCGGGCCAGCGCGTCGGGCCGATTGCGCTGTGCCGTCCACAAGCCGGTGTCGAGCAGCCCGCCCGACGGGTAGAACACCGCGGCCCGGAGCGCGGTACCGGCCGCGGCCAGCTGGTGCGCCAGGGCCTCCGTCAGGCAGGAGATGGCTGCCTTGCTCGACGCGTAGACCGAGGCGTACGGGACGGGCGCGATGCCCCCGTCCATGCTCGAGGTGTTGACGACCACACCCGGCTCGCCCGACTCGATCATGCGCGGGACGAACGACAGGATGCCGTTGGCCACCCCGAAGACGTTGACCGAGAAGCACCAGGCCCAGTCGTTGGCCTCCTGCTCCCACGGGCGCCCGCCCCCACCCGAGGTCACGCCCGCATTGTTGAACAGCAGGTCGCAGCGGCCCTCGCGGGCGAAGACGTCGGCGGCCAGCGCCTCCACCGACTCGGCGGAGGAGACGTCGGTCGGCACGCCGCGCACGTCGCCGGCGTCGGCCAGCTCCTTGAGCGCCGTCTCGAGCACCGGCTCCTCCACGTCGGCGACGACCACGCGCGCACCCTGCTCGAGCAGCGCCTCGGTGATGCCGCGGCCGATGCCGGCCGCTCCCCCTGTGACCACGGCAACCTTGCCGCTCAGATCGTCCAACTCGTCGCCCCCAGTTTCTGACGCCCCGTCAGGCGCCCACCCTAACCCCGACCCCGACGGATGATCGGCCCGGTGCGGCCATTAGGGAGGGTCATGCCGCGGTCCGACGGCGGCCGGCTTGTCGGGCCTCGCGCCGGGCGCGGGCGCCCATCGGGTAGTGCGCGATCCCGTCGGGCAACGGCAGCGACGCCGCCCGCACCAAGACCGCCGTGGCCTGGAGCCGCGCCCGGTCCGCCGTCGTCCAGCGCAAGCCCAGTCGGCGGCGCAACGACCCGGGCAGCGTGCCGACGGTGGCGTCGTGCACGAACGAGGCGCCCAGCGGGCGGAGCGCCCGCCAGACGGGCTCGGGCATCTGGTGCCACGGTGGCCCGACGCCCGAGAGCCGGAAGCTGTCGAGCAGCGTCCGCACGGTCTCGTTGTCCGTCAGGGTCCCCTCGACTACGGCGCGGACGTGACGCCGGCAGCCGTCGAGGTCGGCCGGCAGGTGTTCGTCGCCGATCCCGAGCAGTCGGCCCACCTGCCGCCACTCGGCGTAGAGCCGTCCCTGCTCCTCGGGCCGCAGGGCCGGGCCGAACCAGCGGTGGAAGGCCAACGTGGAGTCGAAGTTGGCCAGGTGGACCCACGCGTAGGCGTCCGGATCGACAGCGCGGTAGGGCGCGCCGTCGAAACCCGTCCCCCGGAAGCTGGCATGCAACCGGCGCAAGCGGCCCGCCTCCTCGCGGGCGGCGCCGCCGCCGAAGAGCTGCAGCTGGAGCGAGCGGAGCGTGCGCTCGAGCCGGCCCCACGGATCGGCCGCGAAATCGGAGAAGTCGCGTACGCCGGCACCGACCACCGGATGGGCCGTCTGAAGCAGGAGCGCGCGGCCCGCCACGAGCAATCCGGCACGTGGGAAGCCGAGCCGCCAGACCAAGGAGTCGGGCCCCAGCGGCTCGGGACCCGCCCGCTGAGAGGATTGCGCGCCGATGGCCTCATCCTCGCACAGCATCCGTCGGACGGACGGGCCGGCGGCCCGAAAACCTGAGGATTGCACGCTGATTGTGCAACCGGTGCTGTACGCTTTGTTACGGAATCATTGCGACGCACGAGACCCGGAGGTGCTGACCGTGACACACCGTTCGAGATGGCTGGGAATCTGCATCGGCGCCCTGGGACTGGCGATGGCGCTCGTCCCGATCAGCGCAGCCTCAGCCAAGAGCCACGGGCACCACTCGTCGACGACCGTGAAGGGCTCGAACCCCAACAGCGCGATGTGCAAGGACGTGAAGACCGAGCAGACCAGCTCGACCTCGGCCGGCCAGGGCTTCGAGAAGGACCTGGCGTCGGGCAACTTCGCCCAGGCCAAGCAGTCCCTGCTCAGCGCCTACAACGGCGACCTCTCCAACGTGCAGAAGGCGCTCGCGGTCATCAAGACAGCCCCGAGCAACGTGCAGTCGGCCTTCAAGAACCTGCTGACGTACGTCCAGCAGATCAAGACCGACATCCAGAACGCCTCGAGTCTCCAGGGCCTGGTCACGTCGTTCAGCAGCCTCGGCAAGAACACGCAGCTGATCAGCGACGGGACCACCATCTCCAACTGGTACGCCTCGGTCTGCGGGGGACCGCTGGTCACGGCGACGACCGCCACGACCGTGCAGCATCCCGTAGGGCGCGCCCGGTCCCGACTGCGACGAGGCCGTGCCGGAGACGCCGCCCCAGCTACGCGTCCCGCGTCCAGACGAGGCCACTCCCCTCGGCGAGATGGCGATGGCCCGGGGCTGGCTGCAACACCTGCGGGACAGTGCGCTCTACAAGATCGAGGGGCTGAACCGGGCACAGTTGCGCTGGCAACCGGCGCCGGGCGCCAATTCGCTCGGGGTGATCGTCGTCCACCTCGGCTACGCCGAACGCCTCTGGATCCGGGCCATCTTTGCCGGGGAGCCCATGGACATGGGATGGCGCGGCCAGATGTTCGAGCTTCCCGAGGGCTGGGGGGTGGACGAGGTCGTCGCGTTCTACCGCGCCGAGACCTCCCTGGTGGACGCCGTGCTCGACGGCGCGGCCTCCTTCGACCTCCCCTCCTCCGGCGACCTCCGACCGACCACGCTGCGCTGGGCGGTGTACCACCTCATCGAAGAAACCGCCCGGCACGCCGGGCACATGGACCTCACGCGCGAACTCCTCGACGGGAGCGTCGGTCGCTGAACCGGCGCCCCGCCGAGCGCCATCGCCGTCCCGTCCCGCGTCCCAGCAGGGTTTTGCCGCAAGGTTGCCGCTCTTACCGTGAAATTCCGTGCCCTGCACACACGATGGGGCCTCCGGGACTGCATAATTGGGGATATCAAGTTCGGGGCGTGGGAGGTCGAAGGAACCGGCCATGGACGTGAAAGCCGAAGAAGCGGGACTCCGGCCCGACCCGTCCGCCACGACCGTGGTTCGGGCGGCGGGCACGGCGGGACAGGGGCAGCTCTTCGCTGACGCCTACCCCGACTACGCCGACACGGACAAGTTCCCGGCGGTCGGCCACGGGCGCGGCCACGGGCGCGGGGGGTACCCGCGGCCCCGTACGTCGACCTTTCTGCGCGTCGCCGTCGTCATCGTCGCACTCGCCGTGGTCGCCGGGGCGGTAACGCTCGGGCTCGTCCAGGCGGGCGTCATCGACAAGAGCGGCGGCGGGAAGAGCGCGGCGCCGTCGCCGGCGCACCATCAGGCCGCGCTCACTCCCACGTCGCCCCTGATCACTCCGGTCTCGACGGGGAACGGGACTGCGACCTACAAGGTGGGCATCGCGGCGTACCAGGTCACCGTCACCACGACGACCGGGCGATCCTGGGTCAGCATCGGCGGCTCCGGCCAACATCCCGCTTTCGCCGGCATCCTCCAGCCCAACAGCTCCCAGAAGGAAGTCCTCCTCGGTGCGTCGCAGGTCGACATCGGCGCCGGCGGGACGAAGGTCGCGATCACCTCGGGTCACCGGACGACCACGCTCACGCCGCCGTCCGCCCCGTTCACCTACCAGTTCCAGCTGAAGACGTAGCGGCGCTCGGGCGCCGTGCTCCTGCGGTCTAGAGGGGGAGGCCGCGCAGCTCACGTCGCGAAGAGATGCCGAGCAAGGCGCTGCCGACCAATTGCTGCGTTGCGACTTCGACGACCCTTGACGATCGATCATCCTGACGGCGAGCGTGCGAAAGCGGATCTGACGGCTCTCCCGTCCCGTCCTTCCTGCCTACCTTCCGCGGTAGAAGGGGGGACGTCCTTCCGCCTCAGCCTTGCGGCCCTCGATAAGTCCTCGTGTCGAAGGTCAGCCATGCGGCCCTTGTCATTGAGCTTCGGAATGGCCATCTCACTCCTCTCCACATCACGACTCGGACTGATCCAGATCAATGAGAGCGAACCCCTGGTCGGGATGCATCACCTTGCGCAACCGAGCAGGGGATTCCGTCACGACGGCTTCGAGGGTCGGGAACACGCGAGCCTCGAGGAGGTGACCTCCCCGTGTCGTGCCGTCAGAGAGGCCGAGCACGACGTGGAGGTGCACAACCGGACCGTCCTGTCCCTCGGCGACATCGCCGAGCAATGACAGCAGCTCACACTGCTGGTCCACCTCAATCCGTCGATAGTCCTTGGCTTGACGGTCGAACCAGCCAATCGTGGCATGTTCGAAGCCACCGACCCCCGTGATCTGCGCAGCCTCCAGGTTCTCCGAGCGAGCGAACTCGTTCAACACATCGACAGCTTCATCACCTGAGTCGCAGACCACGACATAGGTGACCACATCCGCGTCCTCGACGACCTTTGCCTTCATTGTGTGCGCTCCCTTCTGCGACTGACGCCACCCCAATGGGCTGTCACGGCGGATCCGCTGGCTGCCGCGTCCGAAGACACGCGGTCCCGGTGCGCGGGCATACCCGGATTGGACTCCCGTTACACGAGCCAGAGCGCCATGGCGGGCGACACCCGCGTCATTCGGCGTCACCGGACGCGCAGTTCCTGCGTCGCCGGACGCGACTTGCCTGAGGTGTCACACGGTCAGCGGGACAGAGATGTGGGGTGACCCTGCTCTCTGCCGGGACTCCGTTTGCCTCTAGGGCTCCAGGCTGAAGGGCGGATACTCGTCGTTCAGCAGCAGGAAGTACGACCCCACCCGAAGCTGCCACCGGAACACGCCCATGCAGAAATTCTTCAGCGACGGGTTCCATTGCCCGGTGAACAGGGCGATGAACCAAGAGATGAGGAGGCAGATCTCGCTGGCGATGTTGACGAAGTAGAGCACGATGAACTGCGGGATGCAGAGGATGATCCGCAGCAGCACGGTGATTCGGTTGCGCTCGCCGCTCACCGGCGTGAGTTGCAACTCTGCCGGGTAGCCGCCCGGGTCGGCGAACCCTTGCGGGATCGGAGCGAATGGCGGATACGGCTCGGCCCACACGAAGAGGCCGGTGATCACTCGCCACTGATAGCGAATGACACCGGCAATGAACTCGCTGAGGCTCTCTGGCGCTTTTCCGGTGAACACGATGGAGAACCAGCACACGATGGCCGCGAGGAAGGCCACGATGTTGAGGATGTACAGCCAGATGAACTGCGGGATGAAGATCAACCAGTTCGTCAGGACCTTGACCGGCGGAATCCTCGCAGGTTCCGGCGGGATCTCGACAGCCAACGGATAGGTGCCCGGCATAAAAGGACTCCCTTCGTTCTCCCCCTCAGGCGGCACCATAGCCCGCCCGAGGTCGCAGGTGACGGATCATCTGCACGACGACCTCACGGGCGGAGGCCCTTATGACCGATGGGTTCTTCTTCCCTTACCGCTCACCTCACGAGCACCCGCTGGTCGACCCGCAGCTCCCGCACACGTAGCACGAACCGGCCCGCTGCATGGTGTTGCCGCAGTTGTAACAGAACGGCGCGTCACGCTGTTCGGCCCGCGCCAGCGGCTCGGTGGCACCCTCACGCGATGCCGGTCCCATCGGCGTGCTCGTCGACTCGCTCAGCCCGTCGTCGACCAATCCGGGCGACGGCGTCGCCATCTCCTCGACGCCCGGCAGCGTCGGCTGGCTCCGCTCCTGGGTGGAGAAGATGCCGAGCTCGGCCCGCTCCTCCAGCGTCAGGAAGTCGAGGGCCAGCCGGCGGAAGATGTAGTCGAGCAGGCTGGTCACGAGGCGCAGGTCGGGGTCGTCCGTCAGGCCGGCCGGCTCGAACTTCATGTTGGCGTACTTGCGCACGAAGGTGGCCAGCGGCACCTGGTGCTGGAGCCCGAGGCTGATGGCGATCGAGAAGGCATCCATGATCCCGGCCAGGGTCGAGCCCTGCTTGGAGACCTTGATGAACACCTCGCCGGGACGCCCGTCCTCGTACTCGCCCACCGTCACGTAGCCCTCGCAGTCGGCCACCCGGAAGGAGAACGTCTTGGAGTTGCGCTTGCGCGGCAGAGCGCTCGCGCACCGCGCCGATGACCAGCGGCGACGCCGCCCGCATACCGCTCGTGGTCGAGCGCCGCCTCGAGCTCGGCGATGTGGGCCGCGATCTCCCGGTCCCGCGCCTCGGCGTCCGAGCCGGCCGGGGCCGTGTCACCGCCCTCGCCCGTCGGCGTCGGCCCAACCTCTTTCTTCGTCGTCGACAGCGGCTGGGCCACCTTGCAGTTGTCGCGGTAGATGGCGACCGCCTTCAGGCCGAGACGCCAGGCGTCGACGTGCAGCTGCTCCACGTCCTCGACGCTCACGTCCTCGGGCATGTTGACCGTCTTGGAGATGGCCCCGCTGATGAAGGGCTGCACCGCCCCCATCATGCGGATGTGGCCGAGATAGTGGATCGTGTTGTCCCCCATGGAGCAGGCGAACACGGCCAGGTGCTCAGGCGACAGGTGCGGCGCGCCCACGATCGACATGTGCTCGTTGACGTAGGTGGCGATGTCCTCGATCTGCTCGGGCCCGTAGCCGAGCTTGGCCAGGGCGCGGGGCAGTGTCTGGTTGACGATCGACATCGTGCCGCCACCCACCAGCTTCTTGGTCTTGACCAGCCCGAGGTCGGGCTCGACGCCGGTGGTGTCGCAGTCCATCAACAGGCCGATGGTGCCGGTCGGTGCGAGCACCGACGCCTGCGAGTTGCGCACGCCGTAGACCTCCGCCAGCTCGACCGCCTGGTCCCACGCCTCCTGGGCGGCCGAGAGCAGCTCGGGCGGCACGACGTCCTCATCGATGCGGGCCGCCTCGGCCTGGTGCATGCGCAGGACGTTGAGCATCGGCTCCGCGTTCTCGTGGTAGCCGGCGAACGGGCCCATGCGGGCGGCCGTGCGGGCCGAGGTCGCGTAGGCGTGGCCCGTGAGCAGCGCCGTGATGGCGGCGGCCCAGGCGCGTCCGGCGTCGGAGTCGTAGGGCAGGCCCTCGGCCATGAGCAGCGCGCCCAGGTTGGCGTAGCCGATGCCGAGCTGGCGGAAGGCCCGCGTGGTCTCGGCGATCTTGTCCGTCGGGTAGTCGGCGTTGCCGACGATGATCTCCATAGCGGTGAAGACGACGGAGACCGCGGCCTTGAACCCGTCCACGTCGAACTCGTCGTTCCCGTCGAGGAACGTGAGCAGATTCATCGAAGCCAGGTTGCAGGCCGAGTTGTCGAGGTGCACGTATTCGCTGCACGGGTTACTGCCGTTGATCCGGCCCGTGTTGGGCGCCGTGTGCCAGCGGTTGATGGTGGTGTCGTACTGCAGTCCGGGATCGGCGCACTCCCAGGCCGAGTGGGCGATCTGGCGGAACAGGTCACCGGCCGGCACGGTGCGCACGACCGAGCCGTCCGTCCGCGCCGTCAGGTTCCAGTCGCGCCCGTCCAGGACGGCCTCCATGAACTCGTCGGTCACCCGCACCGAGTTGTTGGCGTTCTGGTACTGCGTGGAATGGCTGTCCGCCCCGTCGAGGTCCATGTCGAAGCCGGCGTCGCGCAGCACGCGGGCCTTGCGCTCCTCGATCGCCTTGCACCAGATGAAGTCCTCGACGTCGGGGTGGTCGGAGTCGAGGATGACCATCTTGGCGGCACGCCGCGTCTTGCCCCCGGACTTGATCGTGCCGGCCGACGCGTCGGCACCGCGCATGAAGCTCACCGGGCCCGACGCCGTGCCGCCGCCCTTCAGCAGCTCGTGCGACGAGCGGATGCGCGACAGGTTGACGCCGGCGCCCGAGCCGCCCTTGAAGATGACGCCCTCCTCCGTGTACCAGTTGAGGATCGAGTCCATCGTGTCCTCGACGGCGAGGATGAAGCACGCGGAGCCCTGCTGCGGCACGCCCTGCACGCCGATGTTGAACCAGACCGGCGAGTTGAAGGCCGCCTTCTGGTGGATGATGAGGTACTTCAGCTCGTGGTTGAAGACCCGGGCCTCCTCGTCGTCGACGAAGTAGCCGTCCTTGACGCCCCAGGCCGTCAGCGTGTCAGCCACCCGGTCGGCCACCTGGCGCAGCGACCACTCGCGCTCCTCGGTGCCGAGGGTCCCCCGGAAGTACTTCTGGGCCAGGATGTTGGTGGCGTTCAGGCTCCAGGACTCGGGCACCTCCACGCCCAACTGCTCGAAGGCCACCGCGCCGTCGCGGAAATTCGTGATGCGGGCGTCGCGTCGCTCCCAGCGCACTTCGTCGTAGGGGTGCACGCCCTCGGTGGTGAAGTGCCGGCGGATGCCGATCTCGGATCGCTGGGGGGCGATGGCCATGGCGCTGGGTTCCTCCTCGTGGGTTCGGTCCTGGGGTTCGTACCGGGTCACTGCTGCCTGCTGGTTCCTGGTCGCTGCCTGCTCCTCGGGCGTCGTCAGTCCGCCCCATTCCACCGGGGTGGTGTCTCACGGCGCCTGTCCCGATCAAGCGCCCGGGAGGGGTACGAAATCGCCTCTACCACAATATATAGTGGCGGGCCCTCCCCCGAGACACGAGATGCTGTGGTCATTACAGCACTGTAGTTACGCCCTTGTCAACCAACCAAGGGCAGCATCCCTGCAGGTCACCGGCCGTTCGCGAAGATTTCCGCGCGGCGCCTCCCAGGCCGCCTCGGCCACCCCCTCGCCACGGCGCCGGTTCCCCGCCAGCGGTTAGGGTCGACCCCTGCCATGGCCAAGGTCGTCGCCATCGATGCGGGCACGACCGGCGTCCGCGCCCTCGCCGTGGACGAGCGGGCCTGGGTCACCGACGTGGCCTACCGAGAGCTCACCCAGCACTTCCCCCGCCCCGGATGGGTCGAGCACGACCCATCCGAGATATGGCAGGCCGTCCTCGCCACGCTGACCGAGGTGGGCGCCCGCCTGGCGGCACGCGGCGAATCGGTGGCGGCGATCGGCATCACCAACCAGCGCGAGACCCTGGTGGCCTTCGACCGCTCGACCGGCCGGCCCTTGCACAACGCCATCGTCTGGCAGGACCGCCGCAGCGCGGCCATCTGCGCCGAGCTCACGGCCGCCGGTCATCTCCCGCTCGTGCGCGCCACCACGGGCCTCGTCCTCGATCCGTACTTCAGCGCCACCAAGGCGCTCTGGCTCCTGCGCCACGGCGATCTCGCCCTCGGGGCCGACGACCCGAATCTCTCCTTCTGCACGGTGGACGCCTGGGTGCTGTGGCACCTGACCGGCGGGACCGCCGGTGGCACCTACGCCACCGACCCGTCCAACGCCAGCCGCACGCTGCTCCTCGATACGGCCACGCTCGCCTGGTCTCCCGCGCTCTGCGACCTCTTCGGCGTGCCGCCGCACACGCTGCCCGAGGTGCGGCCGTCGGCCGGGCGCTTCGGCACTGCCGCGCTCGGCGACCTCGGGACCGCCGGCGCCGTCCTCGACGGGGTGCCGGTCTCGGGCGTGCTCGGCGACCAGCAGGCGGCGCTCTTCGGGCAGGCCTGCTTCGAACCGGGGATGGGCAAGGTGACCTACGGCACCGGCAGCTTCGCGCTGGTCAACGCAGGCCCCGATCGGCCGTCCCCGCCCGAGGGCCTGACCGTCAGCTGCGCCTGGGACCTCGGCGGGCGCGCCGACGCGGCGCACGGGCGCGTCGCCTACGCGCTCGAGGGGTCGACCTTCGTGTCCGGGGCGGCGATCCAATGGCTGCGCGACGGGCTCGGCGTCATCTCGGACGCGGCGGAGATCGGGCCGCTGGCGGCGTCGGTTCCCGACAGCGGCGGCGTCACCTTCGTCCCGGCACTCACCGGGCTCGGCAGCCCTTGGTGGGACCCCACCGCGCGCGGCATCGTCACCGGCCTGACGCGCGGCGCCGGACGAACGCAGCTGGCGCGCGCCTGCGTCGAGGCGATGGCCTTCCAGGTGCGCGACATGACCGATGCCATGGCCGATGTGATGGCCGCCGCGTCGCGCCCACTCTCCGCGCTGCGGGCGGACGGGGGCGCCGCCGCCATGAACCTCCTCCTCGAGCTGCAGGCCGAGCAGAGCCGCATGACGGTGGCCCGGCCGCGCACCCTCGAGTCGACCGCGCTCGGCGCGGCCACCATCGCCGGGTTGGTCGAGGACGTGTGGCCGTCGCTCGATGCGCTCGCCGCCCGCTGGGAGGCCGAGATCGTCTTCGAACCGCAGCTGCCGCGCGAGTTCGCCGACGCCGGCCACGCGGCCTGGCGCCGGGCCGTCGAGAAGTCGATGGGCTGGGCCACCGCCGAGACCCTGTAGCGCACCAGCTCGGCCCGCATGACCCGGGGGGTCGACCTCCGGGTCCGGCCCCAGCGAGAAACAGACCACCCAGAAATAGGCGACGAAATAAAGAAAGGAAAACCTTGTTATATTGACCCAGAGGAGCGGACGCGCCGCTCGGAAGGGTGGGCAGCCATGAGCGTGGCCATCGTGACAGGGGCATCGAGGGGGCTCGGTGAGGCGCTGGCGGAGGGGCTGGCGAGGGCGGGCTGGTCGCTCGTGATCGACGGCAGGGACGCCACGACGCTCGCGGCCGCGGCCGACCTCGTCAGGGCGCAGACGGCGCCCGACGCGCGCGTCGTCGCCGTTCCCGGTGACATCACCGACCCCGAGCACCGTCACGCATTGACCGACGCCGCGGTCGAGCTGGGTGGGCTGGACCTCGTCGTCAACAACGCGGGGACCCTGGGCGCGTCGCCGCTCCCCTCGCTCTCCGACTACCCCCTGGGCGAGTTGCGCGTCGCCCTCGAGGTGAACGTCGTGGCGCCCCTCGCCCTCGTACAGGACGCGCTCCCGCTGCTCTTGGACGCGCCACACCCACGTCTGATCAACATCACGTCCGACGCCGCCGTCGAGGCCTACGAGGGGTGGGGCGGCTACGGCGCCGGCAAGGCGGCGCTCGAGCATCTCGGTGCGGTCCTCGCTGCGGAGTGCCCCGCCCTGACCGTGTGGTCGGTCGACCCGGGTGATCTGCGCACCGTGATGCACCAGGCGGCCTTCCCAGGTGAGGACATCTCCGACCGCCCCGAGCCCGCCACCGTCGTCCCGGCCTTCCTCGCGCTGATCGGCAGCGAACGCCCGAGCGGGCGCTACCGCGCCACCGAGCTCGTCACCACGGGAGCGGTCGCATGAGCGCCCTGACCGTCCCCGCGCTGGAGCACTCCCCCGCGCCCCGGCTGCCCGAGCTGCATCCGCTCTCGTTCTCGCTGCCGCCCGAGCTCGAGGCGCCGGCACCTCCCGAGTACCGCGGCATCACCCGCGACGCCGTGCGCATGCTGGTGGCCACCAAGTCCGACGGCGCCTTGGTCCACTCCCACTTCTCGGAGCTGCCGCGCTTCCTCGACGAGGGGGACCTCGTCGTGATCAACACTTCGGGCACGCTCGCCGCCGAGCTCGACGGCACCGCGCCCGACGGCGCCGCGACCCAGGTCCACCTCTCGAGCCGCCTCCCGGCCGGGCTCTGGACGGTGGAGGTCCGCCGCGAGGGCCAGGCGTACCTCGGGGCGACGCCGGGCGACGTCATCGCTCTGCCGGGCGGGGGGCACGTCGCGTTGCTGGCCCCGTACTCCCCCGGGCCGGGCGGCGTCGGCGTCCGCCTCTGGGTCTCGAGGCTCGAGACGCCCGAGCGCCTGCACAGTTTCCTGGCCCGTTACGGCCGGCCCATCCGCTACGGCTACGTGCAGGGCGACTATCCGATCACCGCCTACCAGAACGTCTACGCCACCGAGCCCGGGTCGGCCGAGATGCCGAGCGCCGGACGGCCCTTCACGCCCGAGGTGCTCACGCGCCTGGTCGCCAAGGGCGTCGGCGTGGCCCCGCTCCTTCTCCACACGGGCGTGGCTTCGCTGCAGGCGAACGAGCCGCCTTACGCCGAGTACTTCCGCGTCTCGCTGGCCACCGCGCACCGCATCAACGACACCCGGCGCGCCGGCGGGCGCGTGATCGGCATCGGCACGACGGTGGTGCGCGCCCTCGAATCGGTGGTGGACGAGCATGGGCACGTGCACCCGAGCGAGGGCTGGACCGAGACGGTCGTATCGCCGGAACATCCCGTGCGCTCCATCGACGGGTTCCTCACCGGCTGGCACGAGCCCGAGGCCTCCCACCTCGCCATGCTCGAGGCCATCGCCGGGCGCGACCTGCTCGAGGCCTCCTACGCGGCCGCACTCGCCGAGGGGTACCTGTGGCACGAATTCGGCGACGTCCACCTGATCCTGCCGTGAGCGAGACGGTGGCACCCAGAGAGGTGTTCGAACCCGGAGAGATCGCACCGACCGAAACTGTGGCGACGGAGTCGCCGCTCCAGCAGCTGCCGACGACGCGGCGCGCCATCCTCAACCTCGTGAAGCGTCAGGGGCCCCTCGACGCCGCCGCGGTCGCCCGGGCGCTCGCCCTCACCCCGGCCGCCATCCGCCTGCAGCTGTCCCGGCTGGAGGAGGACGGGCTGCTGGCGCACCGCGACGAGGCGCCGCATCCCGAGGGGCCCAAGCGGGGCCGGCCCCGCCACGTCTACGAGCTGACGTCGGCGGCCGAGGCGCTCTACCCCAAGCGCTACGGGGACCTCACGACCGAGCTGCTCGGTTACCTGGGCGGACCGGGGGCGGCCCAGGTCGACGAGCTCTTCGAACAGCGCCGGCGGCGGCGCGTCGCCGGCGCGCTTCCCCGCACCGCGGACCTCCCCTTCGACGAGCAGGTCGCCGCGCTGACCCAGATCCTCGACGAGGACGGCTATCTGGCCGAGGCGGAGCGGCTCCCGGACGGGAGCTGGAGGATCACCGAGCACAACTGCGCCATCCTGACGGTGGCCCACGGGTTCTCCCAGGCCTGCACGAGTGAGCTCGCCTTCATCCGGGACGCCCTGCCGGGCGCCACCGTCCGACGTGTCGCGCACCTCATGGACGGCGCGCACGTGTGCGCCTACGTCGTCAGCCCGCCGACGCCGTCGAGTCCGCCGCCCGGATCTCCATGACCGTGACGCCGTCCACCTCGTGGATCTCGCTCTGCAGGAGCTCGATCAGGTCGTGGCTGCCGATCTCGACCACGAACTCGTCGACGGCCTGACCGCCGTCGCGCTCGAGGATGTTGATGGCGACGATGTCCCCGCCCACCGCGCCGATCCGGCTGGCCACGAGGCCGAGTGCTCCAGGACGGTCGGGCAGGGCGATCCGGACGACGTAGCCAGCCATGGGCAGAACGTTACGCGTTCTGTGTGAACTGCCTGTTTCAAGTTGCTTACGACTTGCCTCGCCTGGGACTTCGTGCAGGCGGGGAGTGCCCGCGCGAGGGGACGGTGCTCAGGCCTGGGCCACGCTCGCGCGCGAGGGCACGTACTCGTCGACGTAGTCGCGCTCGGAGAGCCGTGCGATCTCGTGCATGAGGCGGTCGGTGAAGGAGCGGCACTGCGTGTGATCGTGGTTCTCGAGCGGGTCGGCCGGGTTCTCGGGCGGGTCCATCTGCATCGGGGCCCCGAAGCGGATCGTGACGGTGTGGAACGGTCGCATCATCTTCGCGTTGACCGGCTGCACGTCGACGGTGCCGATCACCCCCACCGGAATGACCGGCACGCCGCACTCGCGGGACAGCCGCGTCACCCCGGTGCGCCCCTTGTGCACCGAGTCGTCCACCGTCCGCGTGCCCTCGGGGTAGAGCCCGAGGATCCGGCCCTTCCCGAGGACCTCGGTGCGCGCCGTCTCGAGGGCCCGGTCCGAGGCGCTGCCCCCGCCGCGCTGGATCGGGATCTGCCCCGCCGCCCGGAAGAACCAGGCCGTCTTCCACGAGTCGAAGTACTCGGCCTTGGCCAGGAAGGTCACCCGGCGCGCCACCACGAGCGGAATGAAGAAGGAGTCGCAGAACGACTGGTGGTTGGCCGCCAGCACCGCCGCGCCGTGCTCGGGGATGTGCTCGCGCCCCTCGACCTTGACACGGAACAACACGAAGAAGATCGGGGTCAAGATCGCCTTGAGCACCCAGTAAGCCACGCGTCCAACGTACCCCCCGTCGGCGGGCGCCGCACCGGCCGGGTCACCTGTGCTGGACTGCGGGCCCGACCATCACGCAGAGGAGCACGCGCCGTGACGAGCGAGACCCTGACCGCCGAGCCGTTCATCTCCGGGCTGTTGTTCGGCGAATGCCCGCGCTGGCACGACGGGCGGCTGTGGTTCTCCGACTTCTACGACCACGCCGTCCTGTCGGTCGCGCCCGAGGGCGACCGCCGAGTGGAGGTGGCCTTCGACGGCGAGCCGGCGGGACTGGGGTGGCTGCCCGACGGGCGGTTGCTGATCAACTCCCGGCTGGACCGGGCCGTCATGCGGCGCGAGGAGGACGGCACGATCGTGCGCCACGGCACGCTGACGCCATGGGCGACCTGGCACGCCAACGACATGGTCGTGGCGGACAACGGCCAGGCCTACGCGGGCAACTTCGGGTTCGACCTCGACGGCCTCTACGACGGCTCCCAACCGGCGAGCGCGATCCGGTCGACGTCGATCGTGCGGGTCGACCCCGACGGCAGCAGCTGCGAGGCGGCGTCGGACCTCGCCTTCCCCAATGGCGCCGTCATCACCCCCGACGGTGCGACCCTCATCGTCGCGGAGAGCATGGGCGGGCGCCTCAGCGCCTTCGACCGCGCGGCCGACGGCACGCTGACCAACCGCCGGGAATGGGCCGCGCCCGCCAGCGTGGCGCCCGACGGCATCTGCCTGTGCGCGGACGGCACGGTCTGGATGGCCAACGCGCTGGCGCCCGAGTGCCTCCGGGTCGCCGAGGGCGGTGAGGTCCTCGAGCGCGTGCGTACCTCGCAGAACTGCTACGCCTGCATGCTCGGCGACGACGACCGGCTGACCCTCTACCTCGTCACCGCTCGCGACAGCCACGACGCCAAGGCCAAGGCGGCCCGCACCGGCGCCATCGAGAAGGTCCGCACGAGCGTCCCCGGCGCCGGGCTCCCCTGAGGCCTCCCCGAGCGGGCTCGGGCGGCCTCCCCGAGCGGTCTAGCCCAGCTTCGTCAGCGCGCCGCGCAGGTTGCGCACGGCCTGCCCGATGCGCTTCTCGTTCTCGATGAGGGCGAAGCGCACGTGGCCGTCGCCCCCCGGGCCGAAGCCGACGCCGGGCGACGTCGCCACGTCCGCCTCGTTGACCAGGTACTTCGAGAACTCCAGGGATCCCATCTCCCTGTAGGGCTCCGGGATCGGGGCCCACACGAACATGGTCCCCTTCGGCGGCGCCACGTGCCAGCCGATCCGGTTGAGGCCGTCGCACAGCGTGTCGCGCCGCGACCGGTAGATCCGGTTGATCTCCTTCGGGTAGTCGGGCGCCTCGTTCATGGCGACGATGGCCGCGATCTGGATCGGCTGGAACGTCCCGTAGTCGAGGTAGGTCTTCAGCTTGGTCAGGGCCTGGACGATCTCGGCGTTGCCGACCACGAAGCCGACGCGCCAGCCCGCCATGGAGAACGACTTGGTCATCGTGTAGATCTCGACCGCGACGTCGGTGGCGCCCGGCACCTGGAGGATGGAGGGCGGTTCGTACCCGTCGAAGCCGAGGTCGGCGTAGGCGAAGTCGTGGACCAGCACCACCTCGTGCTCGCGGGCGAACGCGACGAGGCGCTCCATGAAGGAGAGGTCGACGCAGGCCGTGGTCGGGTTGTGGGGGAACGAGAGGACGATGACGCGTGGCTTGGGCCACGACTCCTCCCAGGCGTTGATCAGCCCGTCGAAGAACGCCTCGCCCGGGTCGGGGGCGTCGTCGGACCCGTTCCCGGGGCCCGTCAGCAGCACCTGGCGCACGTCGGCGCCCGCGAACAGCGGGCCCCAGATGTGGATCGGGTACGACGGCGAAGGCACCAGGGCCGTGTCGCCGGGCCCGACCAGCACCCACATGAGGTGCGAGAAGCCCTCCTTGGCGCCGATCGTCGTCACGACTTCGGTGTCCGGGTCGAGCTCCACTCCGAACTTGCGCGCGTAGAGGTCGGTGACGGCGCTGCGGAGCTTGGGGATGCCGCGGGAGGCGGAGTAGCGGTGGTTGCGCGGGTTGCGGGCGGACTCGGCGAGCTTGTTGACTGCGACCTCGGGCGAGGGCAGGTCGGGGTTGCCGAAGCCGAGATCGATCACGTCCCTCCCGGCTCGCCGCGACGACGCCTTCAGGTCGTTGATCGTCGCGAAGACGTAGGGCGGCAACCCGTTGATGCGGCGGAACTCCATCGGGGGAGTCTACGACCCCGACCGTGTCCTCCCGGACCCGGGGAGGTGCCCGAGCGGCGCCGCCGCGGCCACCAGCTCCCCGACGTCGACCGGCCACCCGAAGACGACCCAGCTGGCACCCGCGGCCTCCAACGCCGCCACCCGCGCCGCCAGCGGCGGTGTCGCCGGCGGCGGCGGGCCGGCCCAGGTCACCTCCATGCCGTCCGGTCCGCCCACCCGCTCGGCGACCACGTCGGGGTTGGCGTCCCACACGGTGAGCGCGGCACCGGCGGCCCGTGCCTCTTCCGTCCGGCCGGCGCTCCCACCGGCCACCCAGACGGTCAGGCCCTGCTCCACCAGTGCGCGCCCCAGCGTGACCAGCTCGGTGCGGCGCTCGGCAGCGGACTCGAAGGGGATCCCGTAGGCGCGGTTCTCCTCCTCGCTCAGGCGGTCGCCCGTGCCCAGCCCGGCGATCACGCGGCCGGGCGCGAGCCGCGCCAGCGCGGTGAATTGCGCGGCGAGGACCGCGTCGGGGACCAGGCCGACCCGCGCCACCAGCGTGCCGAAGAACGGCCCGCCCGACACCGCGTCGGGGAGAAACCGGGCCGCCAGGGCGCCGAGGATGGGGAACGGCGCCAGGGCAGGGCGTTCGGGCTGGCCGATGGGCCAGATGTGGTCGTAGCAGAAGAGGCCGTCCACCCCCGCCCCCACCGCCTCGCCCGCGGCGGCGAACGCCGCGTCGGGCGTGTCCCGGAAGGTGGGCAGCACGACGCCGGTGCGGATCACCAGAGCCCACCTTGGCGCGCCGCCAGGGCTGCACCGACCGCGCCGGCCCGCTCGCCGAACGTGGCGGGCACGATCCTGGCCTGCGGCCGCCGCTCGCCGCCCTCGAGGAGGGCCGCGAAGTTCGCCCGGGCCGCGTCGATGAGCACGCTGCCCGCCTCGACGACGCCGCCGCCGAGCACGAAGCACTCCGGATCGAGGACGCAGGCCAGGTTGGCCAGGCCGAAGCCGATCCAGCCCCCCACCTCTTCGATCACCGCGCGTGCGCCGGCGTCCCCGTCCGCCGCCGCGGCGGAGACGTCCTCGCCCCGCACGCTCTCGGGGTCCCCGCCGGCGCGGCGCACCACCTCGTCCAGCCGGCCCGCCAGAGCCGCCTCCCGGGCCAGAACGCCGAGACCGGCTCCCGACGCGTAACGCTCCCAGCATCCCCTGCGCCCGCACGGGCAGGGCGGTCCGGCCGGGTCGACGACCATGTGGCCGATCTCCCCCGCGAAGCCGGCCGCACCCACCTGGACGCGTCCGTCGATGACGATGCCGCCCCCGATTCCGGTGCCCAGCGTCACCAGGAGGACGTGGTCGTACCCGCGGGCGGAGCCGAGCCGGTGCTCGGCCAGGACGGCCAGGTTGGCGTCGTTCTCGATGACGACCGCGCGACCCGGCAGCTCGTCGCCGATGAGCTGCGTCCAGTCCACCCCGTGGGCCTGGGGCAGGTTGGGCGCGAAGCAGAGCCGGCCCCGTCGGTCCACCATGCCCGGCGCGCCGACGCCGACCGGGGCGTCGGCGGCATGGTCGGGCGCGCCGAGCGCGGTGTCGAGCTGGGCCACGACCAGCGCCACCGCGGCGGCGACGTGGCTGCCCACGATGGAGCGGGTCCCGGTCGGCGTGGGCACGCGGGCCTCGGCGACGATGGCGTCACCGGCGCCCAGGGCCACGCCGAGGACCTTGGTCCCGCCGATGTCGATGCCGTAGGTCACGCCGGTGGCCGCCGGGCCCCGGTCTGGCGTCACGACGTGGACTCGGCCCGCGCCTTCAGCTCTCGCATGGCGGTCGCCATGATGCGGCTCGTGGCTCGCATCTTGATGAAGCCCGGGATGGGCACGCGCAGCTCCGCCTCGACGTGGTAGGTGACGTCCGTGCCGCCACCCTCGCCGTCGTCGAAGATGTAGGTGCCGTCCCACTTCGTGGTGATGTCGCCCTGGGTCAGCTTCCAGGACAGGACGTGCGGCGCCTCGGCGTAGTCGTAGGCCAGGGTCATGCTGGTACTGCGGCCGAAGGCGGCAGCGCGGAAGGTCACGAGAAGAGGACGGCCCTGGTCGTCACGCTCCTTTACCTCGACTTCCTTGATGTCGTTGGCCCACTCGGGGTACCGCTCGAGGTCGGCCGCGACCGCGAAGCACCGCTCGGGCGGTGCGGTCACCGAGATGTGCTGTGTGGCTTGATCGGCCACGATCCGTGCTTCCTCCCTGTCCAGTCCCGCCGCGCGGCGGTGCGTCAGACTGCCACTCCGGCCAACGCCTCAGCCAGCCTAGAAGCGAGAACGTCGTTGTTGAAGGAATCCTGCACCCTGGACCGGGCGGCTCGGCCCATCCGGCGCCGCCGGGCCGGATCGGCCAGGAGGGCGCGCATGGCCTCGGCCACCGCCCCGGGATCCCCCGGGTCGTGGACGACCAGGCCGGTCTCGCCGTCGAGCACGGCTTCGGGCGCCCCGCCGCTCTCGCCGGCGATCTCGGGCACGCCGGCCGCCGCCGCCTCGAGGAAGACGATGCCGAACCCCTCCTGCTCGAGTCCCAGCCAGCGGTTGCGGCAGGCCATGACGAAGAGGTCGGCGGCGCCCAGCAGTGCCGCCCGGTCCTCGTCGCTGACCCGCCCGAGCATCTCGACCCGCACGGGACTGCGCGCCGCCAGGCCCCGCAGCCGGTGTAGCTCGCGGCCCTGGCCGCCGATGGCCACCACGAGGTCGGGGAACGAGGGGGCGAGCCGGCCGGCGGCCTCGATGAGCACGTCCATCCCTTTGCGCGGCACCAGCCGGCTGACGCTGACGACGAGGGGACCGCGTACCGGCAGGCCGAGCCGTGCCCGCGCCGTGCGGCGCTCGGCGGCGCGCAACGGGACGATGGCCGCCGCGTCGACCCCGGGCGGGATCTCGACCACGGGCGCGGCGAGGCCGGGCGCGGCCCGGCGCGCCTCGGCGGCGGGGTAGCCCCCCGCCGACACGATCAGCCCCGCCCCCCTGAGCACCCGCGCCAGGGCGGCGCGCGCGCCGGGGACACGCCCGGGCACGGTCACCTCGGCGCCGTGCAGCACGACGCCGTAGGGCACGTCGAGCTGCGGGCCGAGGAGGCCGAGCGGCAGGGCGGGGTCGAGCAGCACCAGGTCGACCTCGTGCGCGGCCGCGGCGCGCTGGACGGCGGCCAACGTGGCCGGTGTGGGAAAGAAGAGGATCGAGCCCGGCAGGCGCTCGATGCGCACGCCGCGCTCGGCCTGCGCCGCGTCGAACGCAGCGGCCCTGGCGTCGGAGGTGGCGGTGAGGACGACGTAGGACGATGGGTCGAGCCGCCCCCACAGGTCCCAGAGGTAGTTCTGGATCCCGCCGACCTTGGGTGGGAAGTCGTTCGTGACGAGGAGATGGCGCTTCACCGTGCACCGGCCGGCCCGCAACGTCCGGCGCACCCCGCGCACGCGACGCGCTGCGCCGGCGCCGGCGCCGGCGCCGGCGACGGCGACGGCCGCGATTCAGCCGGCCCGCGAGCTGTAGCGCAGCATCGGAACGAGCCCGGCGCGCTCGAGCATGCGCATGGCGCGTGCCTCCTCGGCGTCGATGACCACGGCGTCGTCAGGCTCGCGCCCCAGCAGGAAGCTGACGACGCAGTCGCCGCAGGCATCCGTGTCCCGCAGGGCGCAGCAGTCGCAGTCGATGGTGAGCCCGCCCTCGGGCTCGGTCGCGGTGTCCCTGCAAGTCGGCATGACGTTGACCCTCTCTGTGCACGCAGAGCATTGCCGGAGGGTGTGACAACGCTGACTGTCACGGCTCCGACTCTGCACGGAGGGAGCGCAGGGCGGTGGCCAGGGTCTGCTCGATACCCCAGGCGACGCTCTCGGTCAGCACGGCGTCAGCCGCGGCGACCGCCAGGAAGGGCGGGCCCGCCACCCGGTAGTCGCGGTAGGCCGGCGTGCTCATCACCACCTCCACGCCGGGCGCGTCCGCGGCGCGGCGGAGCGCGTGGACGGCGGTGGCGTCCTCGTCGCCCGGACTGCGTGTGACGACGGCCAGCCGGGCGGCGTCGCCCAGGCCGGCCTGCAGCTCGGCCAGGCCTTCCCACAAGTCGCGGCAGCCGAGGCAGCCCGCCGACAGGAACAGCAGCAGCACCGGCGCGGCGGCCTCCATCACCTCCACCCGGCAGGCAGCGCCGTCGGGGCGCACACCCTCGACGTCGTGGGGGCGGGTGCGTGGCGGACCGGCCGAGGTCGGGATGGGTCGCAGCCGGCGCAGGATCTCGGCCGGCGGCTCGGTCACGGCACCTTCGACGGCGCGCCCGGTTCGGTGTGCTCGTCGCTGATCTCGACCACGCTGCGCCCGTGGCCGCACCAGCGGCACACCACCTCGTCCACGTGGCGCGACATCACTTCTTCCGACTCGATGACGAGGTCCCCGCCCACGGTGAAGTGGTGAAAGGCCTTGGAGCGCTGCACGACGGTGACGTCGAAGCGGGTCAGGTTGCCGCAACCGTCGCAGCGGTACCGGGGCAGACCCGCGCTGCTCTGGCTGCTCTCGGTGTCGCCCAGGTCGCTCACGCCGCCCACGGTAGCCGGGCCCGCATTGGCGCCTTCTCGCATGGCCGCGCCCCGGTCGAGCTGCCGTACCGTTCAGGCCGAGCCGATGGCCCGGCCGAACTCGACCCTCCAGAGCGTGACGCCGGGTGAAGTCGTCCCTTCCGGTGGCGCGCTGGCCCGGGCCTGCTCCTCGGTGTCGAAGACCTGGACCGCGAGCCCCTGACCGCCGTCGAGGGCGACGAAGAAGGCCCCCTCGAGGCGGGGTGGCTGCTCGAGCATGGGAGGTACCTGCTCATCGAGGCCCTCCGTTGCATCCGGCCGCGCCGTCGATGTCCGCGTGGCCCACGGCTGCGTGCATCTCGCGACTCCTCTTGTCCGTTGCGCGCTGTGGCTTGCGCACTGTGGCTTGCGCACTGTGGCTTGCGCACTGTGGCTTGCGCACTGTGGCTTGCGCACTGTGCGTTGCGCTTTGTCGTGGGCCGTCGGCGTCGTGCGAATCGCCGCGGCAGATGCCGCGGAACAGTCTTGCGCCCGGTGGGCCTCCATTGCACGAGGTTCCCCGCGCCCGTCAGATGCGGTTGAGGAGCTCGCTCTTCTTGGCGGCGAACTCCTCCTCGGAGATGATGCCGCGCCTGCGGAGGTCGTCGAGCTGAATGAGCCGGTCGCGTATCTCGAAGGGTTCGGTAGTCTGGGATGGAGTCGCGGCGCTGGCCGTTCCGGCGCGTCCCGGGGACGAGTCAACCCCGAAGGGCGGCGTGTCCTGCGCGCCGTCCTCCTCCGTCTCGCGTCCGTCGTGCGCGCCGGGGTCCGCGTTGGGGTGGGAATCCCGGGGGCGCATCTCCTCAGGAACCGCTTCGCGCTGGCCGCCGCCGACGATCTCGTTGATCTGCGAGTTGATGACCCGCTGGACCACGGCCGGCTGCCGCATGTATTCGAGCGTCAGCGAGTCGTCCTCGCCCTGCACGTCGATGACGAGGCTTCCCGTGCCGAGCGCGCGCTCGATCAGCGTCTGGCGCAGGTTCACCTCCGTGATGCGCTGGAGCCGGAGCTGGACGGTGTCGCGGCCGATGATGCCCTGGCGGACGAGGATGCGCGTCGAGGTAAGGGCGACATCGTAGGACTTCCAGCGGACGAAACGCCCGAGGAGCCACAGGCCCGGGATCAAGGCGACGATGATGATCGGATAGTTCGTCCAGCCGGGTGGGTTCCGCCACAGGATCAGCAGGACGATGATGGCCGCCCAGACTCCGATCGAGGAGAGGAGGGGGCCGAAGAGAAAGATCCAGTGCGGGTGCATCTCGGCCAGGAGCTCCTCGTCGTCGTTGAGGAACTTCCGTGGCAGGGCCATCGCGCAAGCGTACCGGGGCGCCTGCCCGTTCCCGGGCACACCACCGGCCCCTCGGCGGTGCCGGTGGGGGCCTTAGGGTGGGTCGATGCCCTACGCCGAGGTCGAACCCGACGTCGTCAAGGCGCGCATCGCCCGCGGTGAGGAGGTCTTCCTCTTGGACGTGCGCGAGCCCGACGAGGTCGAAGCGTGGGCCTACCCGATCGGCGTGCACATCCCGCTCGGCGAGCTGGGCGACCGGCTCGACGAGCTGCCGCGGGATCGCACCATCGTGGTGGCCTGCCATGTCGGGGGCCGCTCGGCGGCCGCGGCCCAAGCCCTGAGCGACGCGGGCTGGACCGCGGAGAACCTGACCGGCGGGGCCGTCGCCTGGACGGCGGGAGACAACGGGGGCGCGTAAGACGCACGTCAGACGGCGGCGACATCGCCATGATCCTCCCCCCGGACCCTTTGTGGAAGCCGCATTGCCGGGGTCCGCATGAAACACGGCGATCCACTCCGGACCACCTCAAGGGACTCGCAGGGCTACGACAGTTCGGGGAAGAGGTGCGTCCCCCACAGGCACTTCGGCATTTGGGCGATCGTCAATCAGTGCGTCACGACGACACGTATCGCTTCACTTGTCGCGGGATTCAATAAGGAATAGGAAAACGACACGACGCACCAGACGCGGTAGGTACCATCCGGGATTCTGCTCGTATCCCACCGCGCCACCCACCCGTAAACGGTCTTTTTCGCCGGGCCGACGTCTGTCGTCAGGCGGCCATTCTGCGTCTCGAACGTCACCGACTTGATGAAAGCGAGATTCGTCGCGCTTGCGACTAGGGTCTCTGGGTTACCGACGGTGGCGCCGTCCGACGGTTTCACCACCCGCACGGCAAAGATCGGCGAATTGAGGGTGGCGGCACCCACGATGGCCGTCACCCCGGCTGCGAACAAGGAAACAGTCGCGACGACGGCGACCACGGAGAGAGCAATGCGGGGCAGAACACCCGATTTGCTCGCGGGCTTCCCGCCCGGACGGGCGCGATCCGTGGCAGTTGATGTCGTGACAGCGTCCGGTGGTGCGCTCGGAATGGCCGCTCGGTCGACTGCCGCAACATCCGATCCGCCTTGACGATGCATGCAGCGAAGGCCAGCGTCGATCCCGACGGCAGCGAGGAGAACGAGGGAAACCTCGGCCGCGGCCCGTAACCGAGTCTCGCCGTAGGTGGTCGCGGTCGCAACGACAACGATTGCCACGAACGCGAGCAACGGATAGAGCCCCCGGCGCCTCCGGCGCAGCACCACGACACCTGCGACGGCCGGGACGAGGAGGAGCCAATACGTGAACAACCCCATTCGGTTCACCCAGAGCGGGGTGACCTGCCAACGACTGTCGATAGAGATCTGTTGGAAAGGATTCCAGAATCCGAAGGAACGACCTTCTCGGGCCAAGAGCACGGCGGGCAGACGGGAGAGATGATGCTCGGCGTACGTCGCGCCCTTTCGGAACAGGATCGGGCTGGCCACCGTTTCATCGGTGGTGTTGGTGTTGACGAAGCCCACACAGCCAAACGCGTAGGAGCCGATGTACGGTCCGTAGTAAACCTGATCGCAGTTTCCTTGCGCCACGGCGGAACCAGAGTTGGTCGAGAGAATGACAACATGTTGGAAACGAGGCAGGTTGTAGATCGTCCAGGGGGCAACCACGATGACCATCGAGGCAGTCGCGATGGTCAGCCACCGCATTCGGCGCCGGAAGTCAACGGTGCGCACGCTCAGGATCAACGGCACCACCAGGAAGATCCAGCCGAGGATCTCCTCCGATCGGGTGAGCGCGAGAAGCCCGGTCATGATCCCGAGCCCAGCGGCCAGCCATGGGGTCGGCGAGTCCAAAAATCGGTAGGCGAGCGCTAGCGTCACGGCGATGCCAAGTAACAACAGGGTCTCTGACAAGAGGTCCCGCTCGTAAATCCACAACCCTGCGTAGACCGCGCCGATTCCGGCGCCGATGAGGCCAACACGGGCACCGGCGAGGCGTCGGCCCGCTACGCCGATCACCACGACCGTGCCAGTCCCGATCACGCAGGCCACTAGCTGTTGTGAGAGCCAACTGTGTCCGCCAAGAAGCGCGACGATACCGAGCACGACCGGCCAGGCTGGAGGGTGGACAGCCGTCGGCCGTGCCGGGTTAAAGGCATTGACGAACAGATGGCCCTTGGCGAAAAAATTCGCCTGCACGCCGTAGGCGAGGCCGTCCCCGCCAACCCAATAGCTTCGCGAGTGCACCACGACGAAGACGCGCACGAACAGCCCGACGGCGGCAATGAGGGCAAGCCACCACCAGAAGTGCCGCTCCGTTCTGGTGCGATCCATCGCTACGCCCGAGGTGGCGAGGTTTCCGGCGGCGGCCCCGTCGTCGGCTGCGCGATCAGTCTCGACGACCGTCGTGTCTATGAGATCGGACCGCTGCAGTGGTTTGCACCCCCAATGATTTCAGAACGCCAAGCTTAGAAGAGTACGAGATCACCGCAATACTCACCGAGAGCGAATTGATGGAACCCCTCATCTCAGGAGAGGCTCTCCGCCTGCATAAGATATCTGCGAGGATTCGGGAAGTCCATCAGGTTCGAACGGGGTACCCACTTGGCTTTCGATGCGCGGCTTGACGTCTCAGTGGTTTTGCCATGCCTCAACGAAGAGGAATCGGTGGGTCTTTGTGTGCACGAAGCCCGCGAGACCCTTGCGGCATCAGGCCTTCGAGGCGAGGTGGTAGTGGTCGACAACGGTTCCACTGACGCGTCTGCGGAGGTGGCAATGTCGAGCGGCGCTCGGGTCCTCGAAGAGTCCCAACGCGGCTATGGGAGCGCCCTGCTGAGTGGTTTCGACGCGTCACAGGGTGAAGTCGTGGTCATGGGAGATGCCGATTTTACGTATGACTTCGGGAGGATCCCCGAGTTGGTGCGGCCGGTCATGGACGGGCGCGCTGATCTGGTGGTTGGATCGCGATTCAATGCGGCGACTCGTGACACGATGCCCTTCCTTCATCGCTTCGTGGGCACGCCACTCCTGACCTTCTTGACCGCGCGCGCATGTGGCCGACGGGTTGTGACCGACAGCCAATCAGGGTTCCGCGCCTTCCGTCGCGACGCTCTTGGAACGATGGGTCTCACATCGACGGGCATGGAGCTCGCCAGCGAGATGTTGATCAACTCCGCCCGCGCTGGTCTCCGCATCGAGGAGGTCCAAACGGGCTACCGGCCCCGTATCGGTCAATCGAAGCTGGCAACGTGGTCCGATGGATGGCGCCACCTTCTGCTCATCTTCATGCTGGCTCCCGACTTGTTGCTCATCGGTCCGGGCGTGGTGCTGCTCGTGTTGGGTTCTGTGATGCTCGGAGTCTCTTTCCTCCATCCTGCCGGAGTGCAGATCGGTTCGTACATATGGCAGCCCGTGTTCTTCTCTGGAATTGCATTGGTTCTTGGCATGGAGGCCGTGCTCGCCGGCGCTGTGCTGGCCCACACCTCGTCGGTCACACCGACCGGCGTCGGACATAGATTCGCCTTTGTCGGTGAACCGAGTTTTCCCAACCGTTGTCTTGGGGTCGGAGTTGCAATGGCGATTCTGGGATTGGCTCTCAATGTGCTCCTCTTCGTCCTCTGGCTGGGGGACAAGGCCCACTCTGCACTGAGCCAATTCGGATTGGCGTCGCTATCCCAGAGCCTGATCATCGTCGGGGGGACGGTCGCCACCTTCGGCATTCTCAGCCGCTTCCAACGAGCACGGGCTGCCCGCGGACCGGCCAAGGCGACCGGGTCTCCCACAACGACAGCCGGACGCCCGTGACGAGGGGCATAGGCAAGGGCGCATCACCTCTCGGTGCGATTCCCAGAACAGAAAGGCGGCGGGGCCGTTCTCTGGACACGACTTCCCTCAGGTTTCTGACATGAACGGAGTTGATCGTCTTTTGCAACGCAAACGCATCGCCGAGGCGCTTCGGTGGATGCCCGATGGCTCCCACGTGCTCGACGTCGGCTGTGCAGACGGAGCGCTGTTTCGGCAGGCGAGCTCCCAGGTGAAATCCGGCATTGGTATCGATCCAGATGAGCCGAGCAACTGGCCCGCCGGTCCGTACGAGTTCAGGCAAGGGAGATTTCCCGAAGCCCTCAACCCTGCCGACCGGTTTGACGCGATCACGATGCTGGCCGTCATCGAGCACGTGCCCGACGAAATACGCAAGAAGTGGTTCGAGACGGTGAGGGCGGTGCTGAAACCAGGTGGCCGGATCATCATCACCGTTCCAGCTCCGCTGGTGGACCGCCTCTTGGATATCGGTATCCGGCTGCACCTACTACACGGCATGGATGCCGAGAGCCATCATGGCTTCGATCCCCACATCGTCGCGGAGGAGCTGTCGACGCCACTCATGCGGCTTCTGCGAGATTCCCGCTTCGAGATGGGTTTGAACCACCTTTATGTCTTCGAGAGACGGCAATAGGCGGGGAATAGGCGAATCAGCCGTCCCGACACGTGACATTGGACGACAACGTGGAACCGCATGTCGGATGAGCCTGCCCCACGTCGAGGAGATGGAAGCCCTCCCGTCAAGGTAATGCCAGACGAGGGACCCAAGAAAGAGAAACTGGCCCGCGATGAACAGGCTGACGACCAGGGTGCTGCCGCCCAGAGGCGTCCAATTGACCGGTGCCCTACGTTGGCCGGAAGTTCCTCGTAGTGGCGAAGAGTCGTGAGGAATGCGCCAACCTGGCCACGGTGAGGAGCGCAGCTGTCCCAGTAACTCTCGCCAGTTTTAGAGCGGAACGCACAGGAGACCGGAGAGACGCCCGTAAACCTCTCCGGGGCTCAATTGAAGATGCCACCAAGGGATACCCGATTGCCACTCCTCCCCTGGGATGGTCGTCCGGTACATGCACAATTCTGAGGATCGCGACGCGCACATCGCGTTCGAGCGAAACCGCCTGGCATTGACCGAGCGTCGTGTCCGGCGCCAAGTCGAAGGACAAGACGCTCGGGAGAGACCCTGATCCAACCAGGGATTTTGGTAGGGCTGGTGGGGATCGAACCCACGACCCAAGGATTATGAGTCCTCTGCTCTGACCACTGAGCTACAGCCCCTAGCTGGACGTTTAGGGTACCTCCGCCAATCCTCTGCCACTTAACCACTGGATGCTGACGCAGCATCGTCATCGTTGAGACCGTCACGGTCATCGTCATGCCAGAACAAAGCGACACCTCTGGCCGCTGCACAGAGGATGACGCTGACAAAATGATCGCGGTGCCCGGTCACGATCGCGGCCTCGTCGGACTCATCAATTGTGCCCAAGTGTTGGGACGATTCGGATCTAGAGTTGCCGCCCGTGAGGCAATGTAGGCGTGAAGAATCGCGTTGCCTCGCCATCGCTCTGATCCTTGTCGGCGTCGTGTGGGTCGTTCTTTTCGTCTGGCGCGTGCAAGCTCACCAGCCCAACGTTGACGACTACCTTTACGCGTGGACGGCGAAATCGATCCTCCATGGCGATCCAATCAGCGCATTTCTCCAGACCGGACAAACCGCACCACTTGTCCCGGCCATGGCGGCCGTTGGTGCCAGTCAATGGGGAGTGTACGGCGCCCTGTCCATAGAGTTGCCGCTCCTTCTCCTGCTCGTCGCCGGCAGCTATGCGTTGGCCAGGATGTGGATCTCCCCGACTGCCGCCATGGTGGTTGCCCTCGTCGCAGGACTCAATACCGGGGTTTTGAGTTACGCCGTGATGTTGAACTTCGCGGTTGCCTCGGCAGCAGCGGTCATCTGGTGTTTTGTTGCCTACATCCGAAGTGATCATCTGAGGGATTGGCGATGGTCGACGATATTCGCAATCGCTATGGCTGCGTTAGCCCTGTCACGTTCGATAGCGCCCGTGTATGTCGTCCCGCTCGTGCTGGTCGTCGCGGTTGACTTTGCCGTCGACGTCCGGAAGAACGGGGGTCTGGTGAGATGGCCGGCCCTCACGGCGCTCGGAGTCGTACTTCTCTTGGCTGGTCCGTGGTGGCTGGTGTCAGGTCAGGATGCCATCAACTATCTCCGCAATGCGGGCTATAGCCCGTCATCAGGCTTTACCTCCCGTGGATTCACATTGACGCCTTCGTCGATTTCGCAGCGAATCCACGACGAGGTGTCCTATCTCGGATGGGTCCAATCGCTCGTCCTCGGTGGAGCCTTGCTGGCTGCCGTGATCACGGTTTTCCTCGATCGGCGCCGGCTCAATGTGACCCATCTTTGGATGCTGGCGGCCTGGGCGATTGTGACGTTTCTCGTTCTTTCGACGAGTTCGAACGTAGGAACCGCATTCGGTCTTCCAGTGGTGGTCGTTGCGATCGTGCTGTGCGGAGCCGTTCTCGGGCAGTTCCCGACGCTCGCCACCCGCTCGGCACTGGCGGCCTTGGCGGGAGTCGTGCTCGTCGGACTGGCATTCCAGTTCACTTCGTCGACGAGCAGCTGGTTGCCGGGCCCACCGTATCGGCTCCAGGTCGTCTACGCCGGTGGCACAAGTCGGACCGACGTCAGCCTGATCACGAGTCAGGTCGCGGACGCCGTCGGTCAAGATCGAACGATCCTTGTTCACGACGATGCGATCCTCAATGAGAACGGGCTCCAATGGGCGCGCGGATCGCAAACCGGAGTGTTGATTCCCCCCGTTGGTCGGGCTGGGACGGCGGGTGTGATCAGCTACCTTCCCCATGCGACTGCGCTAATCACCGGAACCAGCAGCACCGCTTACTTCGGATCGTTGGATCAGGTTGCCATCGATGAGGCAGCCCTTCGCGATGGATATCGTCCCTACAAGATATGGATCGTTAGTCACCACAACAACATTGTCGTCTGGCGGCGCGGAACATCCTCGGCCGGGTTGCGACTTCCCCCGCCCACGACCGCGGTGCTACGACTCAAGGCAGGCAACGCGGTGCGTGGGAGCTTCTACCTCGATGCTAAGGCCTCACAACTCGTGGGAGTTGAGAGGGTCCAGTTCGAGATCAACGGCGGGTCGCTCGAGCACCCGGTCGTCATCCCGGCATCTGTCAGCTACTTCGGTTGGCTCGGAAGCTGGGACACGAAGGCGGTCCCAAATGGGGTTTACACGATCCGCAGTGTCGCCGAAGACATCTTCGGGCGGGTCGCTCGAAGCCCGCTGGTGGCTGTTCGCGTCGACAATCGGTAGCGCTTCCTTTCGCACCAACCTGACGCCACAGAACCTCAGGGCTCGTTCGCTCCTTCGAGCACGACATCTCGCCGGAGCTCGGGACCGCTCTGGCTGCATCACGCCAGGAGTTCTGCGGAGGACCGGGCCCATTTGGGGACGGTCACGCGTCGCGGCAGGTCAGGGTGGGAATTCTGAGTCATCTGCTGTGGCCACTGCGCTCTCGCCCCCGGAACAGCGGACGTCGGTGGCACAAGGCCGGCGACGGCGCATTCCCAACGGGTCGCGAGAGGGTACACAGGCCCTTGCTGCCAAGACGGCACGCCACCGCTCGGCGTATTCGGTTTGGCAACATGCAGGGGTGCGAGCGCCGGGACGACATCGGGCGCGAGCGCGACCCCGCGGGTCGACGATGCCGACCGTGCCGACGGCCACAACGGGACCGCCGCCAAGGCCGTACTGCAGACCACAGCTCGGAGCATCGGCGTGACGGGCACCGGGGAGTTGGCAACTCCGACGCTGACAAGGGACGAACCGGCGATTGCAGCGCGGCATCGTTCCAGGCCGAAAACGGAGCGATTCGGTCCGTGGCTCCTCGTCGCCTTGGCAGCCGGATGGGGGTTGTGGGAGCTCCGCGCCGAGCTGCGCGCCGTGCCCTACCTCGACGACAGCTCGCTCCACCAGCAGATGGTGCGCTTCGCCGCGACCCGCATCCGTGAGGGGCATCTGCCCTTGACGAGCTGGTTTCCCTACCTCGGTCTCGGATCGCCACAGTTCTTGCACTACCAGAGCTTGCCGTCCATGACCGCGGGCCTCATCGGAACCGTCGCCGATCCCGACACAGTGTTCCGCTGGTCCATCTACCTGCTGCTCGCGCTGTGGCCGCTCGCGGTCTATTGGGGCGGCCGGCTCTTCGGCTTGAGTCGCTGGACCGCCGCATCCGCCGCCGCGCTCTCGCCGTTCCTTGCTTCGGCCGCAGGCATCGGGTACGAGACGAAGGCCTATGTCTGGGTGGGGTACGGCGTCTGGACACAGCTGTGGGCCTCGTGGACGCTTCCGCTCGCCTGGGGATTCAGCTACCGTGCCCTCAAGTCGCTTCGCTTCGCGCTCCCCGCGGTCTTCTTCATCATGGTGACCGTCGCGCTGCATTATGAGACGGGCTACCTGGCCTTCGTCCCGCTCGTGGTGTGGCCGTTCATCACCCCGTCGGACGCGTGGCGCCGACTGGGCCGTTCGATCATCCTGGGCGCGGCCGCGCTCCTTGCGTCGGCCTGGGTCATCGTGCCGTTGCTCGACCAGTCGCACTGGGCGGCACGGAACCAGGTGCTAGAGGGCACGGGGCTCGAGAACGGCTACGGCGCCGGGCAGATGCTGTCCTGGCTCTTCACCGGCAACCTCTACGACAACGGCCGCTGGCCCATCGTCACGGTCCTCGTAGGCGTGGGGATCGGCGTCAGTATCTGGCGGTGGCGTTCGCACATGGCGGGGCGCGCCCTCCTCACGATCTGGGTGGTCACGCTGTTGATGTCCTTCGGACGCACGACCTTCGGCGCGCTCTACGACATCGTGCCCGGCAGCAGTGACGTCTTCATCCGGCGCTTTCAGATGGGGGTCCAGCTGTCGGGGATCCTCTTGGCGGGCATCGGCATCGTCTTCCTGGGACGCCTGTTGCGCGACGGCGTGCTGCGTCTGCTTCCCGAGGAACGCCGCGGCTGGGCCGCCGAGCCGGCGGGCCGCGGCATCATCGCGGGTCTGTGCATCGTGGCGCTCGTGCTCGTGCTCGCACCGGCGTGGAACGCGATGGACAGCTACGACAGCCATAACACCACCAACATCGGTTTCCAGGCCGCGTCCGACCAGCAGGAGGAGCCGAACATCGACCAGCTGCTCGACTACGTGCGTGCGCACCCGAGAGGACGCGTCTACGCGGGACAGCCCACCAACTGGGGCAATGACTTCGTGGTCGGCGCCGTTCCCGTCTACAAGTACCTCGAGAGCAAGGACATCGACGAGGTCGGCTACACCCTGCGGACCGCCTCCCTGATGACGGACCCCGAGTACTTCTTCGACGAGACCAACCCGGGCGACTATCCACTCTTCGGCATCGGCTACATCATGACGCCGGAGGAGATGGCACCGCCGGTGCCGGCCGAGAAGGTCGGCTGCGCCGGGTACTACTGCCTGTGGTCGCTCCCCGACTCGGGCTACATCCACGTCTACGACACGACCGGGGTGCTCGAGGCAACGCGAGCCGACGTCGGCTCGCGGAGCACGACGCTCCTCGGCTCCCCGCTCCTCGAGGAGCAACGAGACCTGACCGTTGCGTTCAACGGGAACCCGGCTGCCGCGCCGACGGCGGCTGCCGGAACGCGCCTCCAGGGATCGCCGGGGCGGGTCGTGGTCCAGTCGGCCGACCTGGCGAACGGTCGGGCCCGCGCCGTGGTCCGCACGAACCGGCGCGCCACGGTCGTGCTCAGCGCGTCGTACGACCCCGGCTGGCGGGCGACGGTGAACGGGCAGCCGGCCCCGACCGTGATGGTCGCCCCCGCCCTCGTCGGTGTCGTGGTGGGACCAGGCGTGCACACGGTCGCCTTCTCCTACGGAGGCTACGGCTCCTACAGCGCGCTCTTCGTGCTCTCGCTCGCTGTCCTCGTCCTAATGGGGGTGGCGCCCTTCGTCCGTCGCCGCCTGCGGCGGGGTCGGGCGGGCGCGCACGTGGCGAGATGACCGGGGCCGAGGCGGTCCCCGCCGCGGGGACCGGGCCACCGTCCGCCGAGTCCTGGCCCCATCTCGTCGGCCGCTTCCTGTTCTGGGTCGGCTGGGCGATCGTGGCCGTGCTGCTCCTCGTCGCCCTGCTCCGGCTGGTGGCGTGGGACGACATCCAGTTGTTCGCCTGGGCCGACGCCCTCGGGCTGATCCTCTACCTCCCGGCCTGGGTGATCGGCATCGGCGCCGCGGTGACGCGCAAGTGGCCGTTGCTGGGGGCCTGCCTGCTGGTGGTGGTGGCGCAGCTCGCCTTCGGGCTGCCCGAGCTCACCGCGTCCGAGCCAGTGCCGGCCGCGGCGGCGCACGCCTTCAAGCTCCGGCTGTTCGACGCCAACGTCACCTACACCAACCCCTCGGTGGCCGGCTACGTGCCACAGCTGCGCGCCTACCGGCCCGACCTGCTGACCATGGAGGAGATCACACCCTCAGACACCACGCAGCTCCAGTCGGCCGGGGTGTTCCGTTCGCTCCCGCACACCTATGAGATCCCCGACACCGGATCCCGCGGCTTCGTGATCGCCAGCCGCTACCCGCTGGGGCCGACGTCGGTCTCCTCCACGTTCCTGCCCGAGTACGGCCAGCTCCCGTTCCTGGTGCGCACCTCGCTCCGGCTCCCGGGCCTCACGCTCCCGCTGTGGGTCGTGCACACCACTGCTCCCGTCAATCCCGGCTGGAACCTGTGGAACGTCGAGCTGCAGCAGGTCCACCAGCTGCTCGAGGCGCGCCATCCGGGTCCGCTGCTCGTGGTGGGCGATTTCAACGCGACATGGGGGAACCGCTGGTTCCGCGCCATCTTGGGCACCGGGCTCACCGACGCGGCGGCGGCCCGCGGCCAGCCCTTCGACATGACGTGGTCCCAGGACCTCGTGGTGCTCCCCCCCGTCATCCGTATCGACCACGTGCTGACGAGCTCGGCGCTGGCCGTCACGACCATCGGCACGGCGCCCGGTCCCGGCAGCCAGCACCGGGAGCTCCACGCGACGGTCGCCGTGCTGCCGTCGGCCTATCCCGGCCATCGGTCCGGCCGTACTGACGGTTCGGGCTGACGAGAGAGGAGGGTGGACTTCGACGATCGGGCCGGGGTCCGCAGTTCGACCCGCCATGTTCCGACGACGCAGAATGGGGACCTATGACGACCGCATCCAGTCCTGAGCCGTCACGCCGAACACAGACGCTCGACGAACCGGTGGACATCGTCGTGGCGTTCCTGCGCGCGCTGGCGCGCTACGACGTCGATGCGGCGCTCGACCTCGTCGCCGACGACCTCGTCTACGAGAACGTCTCGCTCCCGACGCTCTACGGCAAGGACCGTCTCGAGCAGGTGGCCCGACCCGTTCTGCGGCCTGGTCGGATGGGCTTCAACGTCCACCTCAACCACGTCGCCGCGGAGGGTGACGTGGTGCTGACGGACCGGGTCGACGAACTCAGCTTCGGGCGCTTCGCCGCACGGTTCTGGGTCTATGGACGCTTCGTGGTGCGCGACGGGCAGATCGCCGTCTGGCGCGATTCCTTCGACTGGCTCGACGTGACCATCGCGAACCTACGCGGCCTTGCCGGCATGGCGTGGCCTGCGCTCAACCGAAGGATGCCGCCGGACTGAGCCGGCGTCTCCGGGGCGGAGACGCCGGGGCGGAGACGCCGGCCGAGCCGACGACGCCGACCCGACCGGCTACTGCAAGTACCCCTCGACGGTGCCGGCCGGACGCTCCTCGGCCGCGTCGGGGTCCTGGCCGGCGCTCCTCTTGGCGCGGCGCTGCCGCAGCATGTCCCACAGCCGGTCCAGCGTGATCTCGAGATCCCGCTTGCGGGCCAGCTCGTCGCCGCTCAGTCCCTCACCGACGTGCGCCTCCTCGAGCCGCTGCTCCTCGGCCGCCAGCTCGCTGATGCGGTGCACGATCTCCTTGTCGTCCATGGGGACAGTCTGCCCGGCCTCAGGCCGCGGCGCCCAGCTCAGAGCTGGGGGCCGCAGCCTGCGCCGACGCGTCCGTTCCCGACAGCGCCGGCCCGAGGACGTCGGCGATCGTGCCGGCGAGGTGGAACGTCATGACGTTCCGCACCTCCTCGGGCACGTCCTCGAGGTCCGGGCCGTTGCGCTCGGGCAGCACGACTTCCGTGAGTCCTGCCCGGTGGGCGGCCAGCACCTTCTGCTTGACCCCGCCGATGGGCAGCACCCGGCCTTGCAGCGTGACCTCGCCGGTCATGCCGACCACCGACCGCACGGGCACCCCGCGCAGCAGGCTGACCAACGCGGTCGTCATGGTGACGCCGGCCGACGGGCCGTCCTTGGGGACGGCGCCGGCGGGGACGTGCACGTGGAACCGCTTGCCGGTGAAGGCACCCGGGTCGATCCCGAGCTCCTCGGCGTGCGATCGCACATAGGAGAGGGCGATCTCGGCCGACTCCTTCATGACGTCACCCAGCTGGCCCGTGAGGGTGAGCCCCTCGGGACCGTCGGAGACGCTGGCCTCGACGAAGAGGACGTCGCCTCCCGCGCCGGTCACGGCGAGGCCGGTGACCACGCCGGGCACGCTGGTGCGGTCGGCAGCTTCGAAGAAGAAGTGCGGCCGGCCCAGCCAGCCACGCACGTCGTCCTTCTCCACCGCGACCGGAGCCTCACGCTCGCCGGAGGCCAGCTTGGTCGCCACCTTGCGCAGCAACTTGCCGAGCTCCCGCTCGAGATTCCGGACACCGGCTTCCCGTGTGTAGTCGGCGACGACGGCGCGGAGCGCGTCGTCGCTGATCTGCACCTCGTCCTCGCGCAGGGCGGCCCGCTCGAGCTGCCGCCGCAGGAGGTGGTGCCTGGCGATCGAGACCTTCTCGGACTCGGTGTACCCGTCGATCCGGATGACCTCCATCCGGTCGAGCAACGGCCCGGGGATGGTCTCGACGACGTTGGCCGTCGCGATGAACAGCACCCGCGACAGGTCGAGGTCGACCTCGAGGTAGTGATCACGGAACGTGTGGTTCTGCGCGGGATCGAGCACCTCGAGCAGCGCCGACGACGGGTCACCCCGGTAGTCGGAGCCGATCTTGTCGACCTCGTCGAGCACGATGACCGGGTTCATGGTCCCGGCCTCGCGCAGCGCGCGGACCAGGCGGCCCGCCTGGGCCCCCACGTAGGTGCGGCGGTGACCACGGATCTCGGCCTCGTCGCGCACCCCGCCGAGCGAGACACGCACGAACTTCCGACCGAGCGCGTTTGCCACGGACTCACCGAGCGACGTCTTGCCGACGCCCGGCGGGCCCACGAGGGCCAGGATGGCGCCGGAGCCGCGTCCGTCCACGGGCACGAGCCCACGCTCGGCCTGCAGCTTGCGCACGGCCAGGTGCTCGAGGATGCGCTCCTTCACGTCCTCCAACCCGTCGTGGTCGGCTTCGAGGATGCGCGACGCCTCGGCGACGTCGAGCCGGTCCTCTGACTCCACTCCCCAGGGGATCTCGAAGACGGTGTCGAGCCACGTGCGGATCCAGCCCGTCTCCGGGCTCTGGTCGTTCGTGCGCTCGAGCTTGTCGATCTCGCGCTCGACGGCCTTGTGGACGGCTTCGGGCAGGTCGCGCTTGTCGAGCTTGGCCCGGTAGTCGTCGGGGTCGTCCTCGCTCCCTTCGCTCCCGCTGAGCTGGTTCAGCTCCTTGCGGATGGCATCGAGCTGTCGACGCAACAGGAACTCGCGCTGTGTCTTCTCCATGCCTTCTTCGACGTCGCTCTTGATCTTCTCCCGCAACGTGAGGTCGGCGAGCGTGTCACGCGCCCAGCCGAGCACGAGACGAAGCCGCGTCTCGACGTCGCGGGTCTCGAGGACCTCGACCTTCTGGCTCAGCGACAGGTCGGGCGAATAGCCCGACACGTCGGCGAGGCGGCTCGGCTCGGTGACCTCGCGCAGTTGGGCCGCGATGCGACCAGCACCCCGGGTGTGCAAGATGTTCTCGAGCACGGCGCGGTACTCCCGCGCCAGTTCGTTGGCGGCCGGTGTCGGCTCGGGCTCGTCCAGGGGCTCGGCCTCGACCCACAGGGCGTCACCGGTCCCCGGGACACCGGTCCCGATCACGGCGCGCCGGTCACCCCGGATGGCCACGGCGGGCAGCCCGCCGGGCAGGTCGCCCTCCTCCAGCACCTCGGCGATCACCCCGACGCTGGCGAAGCGGCCCTCGATGTGGGGCACGAGCAGCAGGCGGCCTCCGGCGGAACGGGCAGCCTCGACGGCGGCCCGGGCCTCATCGGACTCCAGGGCCATCGTGAAGACCATCCCGGGCAGCACCACACCTGAGGTGAGGGGAAGCAATGGGAGTGTCACGTTCTCGTTCGTCATTGGGTGTCCTTTTGTAATGCCGTAATGGCAATATCCTCTGACTGGTCAACCATATGGGTGCGGCCCTGATTCCCGTGCGGGCAGGGGCCCGCCCCCAGGTCAGGCGGAGGCGGAAACGCGGGGCGGCCAGGACCAGGTCAGAGCCCTGGGCAGATGTCTACGCTGGACCCGTGGGGCCTGGAGCAGACGAGCCCGTCCCCGGGCAGGCAGGGTCGACGACGCTGGCTCCGGCGCGACCGGCGCCCGACCTCGACGAGGGCGACCACGACCGGATGGCCCACATCGTGCTGGAGGGCTACACGCCCAAGGGCGGGTCCGAGTTCGTCTCGACGGGCCCGAGCGTGGTCGAGGGCATCGTCAACCGCACGCCGGTCCGTGCGCTGTGCGGCAAGGAGTGGGTGCCCGGGCGCGACCCCGGCCGCTACGGCCTCTGCCCCACCTGCAAGGAGATCGCCGAAGCAATGGGGTGGCGGATCCCGGCCACCTGAGCCGCGCCTGAACGTTCGGTGTCCGCCCCCCCCGGCTGCGGCCCGTGCCCGCTGCCCGCATTCGCTGCCCCAGCCGCCTGCCCGCGTCCGCTGCCCCGGCCCGCCGCCCGTGCCCGGTCGCCCGTGCCCCGCTACCGTGCGACACACCGATCGACCGAAGCCCGCCGCCGGCCGACCGAAAGGAGCACGTTGGCACAGGTCAGCTTCGACGGGGTCACCAAGCGCTTCGGGGACACCATCGCGGTCGACGACCTCTCGTTGGAGGTCCCCGACGGCGAGCTGCTGGTGTTGCTCGGGTCCTCGGGCTGTGGCAAGACGACCGCGCTGCGGCTGGTCGCCGGCCTCGAGGACGTGACCGAGGGCGTCGTCTCTATCGGCGCGCGCGTGGTCAACGAAGTCGACCCCAAGGACCGCGACGTGGCCATGGTCTTCCAAAGCTACGCCCTCTACCCGCACTTGACGGTGGCAAGGAACATCGAGTTCCCGCTGCGCCAACGCGGCGTCGAGAAGGAAGAGCGGCGGACGAAGGTGCAGCACGCCGCCGAGACGCTCGGCCTGGGCACGCTGCTCGACCGCAAGCCGAGCCAGCTCTCGGGCGGCCAGCGCCAACGGGTCGCGCTGGCCCGGGCCATCGTGCGCGAGCCGCTCGTCTTCCTGATGGACGAGCCGCTGTCGAACCTCGACGCGGCACTGCGCGTGCAGACGCGCGCCGAAATCGCGGAGCTGCAGTCGCGGCTGTCGACCACGACCATCTACGTCACCCACGACCAGGTCGAGGCGATGACGATGGGCCACCGCATCGCCGTGATGAGCGAGGGCAAGCTCCAGCAGGTGGCCACGCCCGAGGCCCTCTACGCCCGGCCGGCCAACTCCTTCGTCGCCCATTTCCTCGGCAGTCCGGGAATGAACCTGCTCGAGGGCACCCTCGTCGACTGCGGCGGCGCGCCGAGTGATCCACCGCGCGCGCCGGGCACGTCCGGCACCCTGTGCGTGGACTTCCCTGGTTCCTCGGTGCCGTTGCCGGCGCCGGTCGCCGACGCCATCCGCGGCGCCGGGCCGGACGTCGTGCTCGGGCTGCGTCCCGAGGTGCTGCACCTCAGCGCGGACGGGCCCATCTCGGCGACCGTGATCCTCGTCGAGCTGCTCGGCGCCGAGACGCACGTGATCTGCCACACCGAGAACGACACGCGGATCATCGTGCGCCAGGGACCGAACGCGCCCAAGCCCGGGCTGGGCGAGGCCGTCCGCATCGCCGTCGACCCCGATCCGAGCGCCTACCACCTCTTCGACGCCACGTCCGGCCTGCGCCTCGGGGACGGGCCGTGACGGCGACCGACACCACGACGGCGAAGCCCGAGGGCGCAGGGACCGGCGCACGGACGCACGGGCTGCGGGCGCGACGGCGCCGGGAGGCAGGCCTCGGCTACCTGCTGCTGGTCCCGGCGATGGCCGTCTTCATCGCCTTCTCGTTCTATCCCTTCTTCCGCAACTTCAAGCTGATGCTCTACGAGACGCCCCCGGTGCCCGGCCTGCCGGCACACTTCGTCGGACTGAGCCAGATCATCCCGACGATCACCTCGACCCAGTTCACCGAGAGCCTCGTCACGACGTTCCTCTACGTGCTCCTCGTGGTGCCCATCAGCCTCCTGTTCGGCCTGCTGCTGGCCGTCGCCGCGCACCGCAAGCTCAAGGGGATCGCCGTCTACCGGGTGATCTTCTCGTCGACCGTCGTCAGCTCGGTCGCCGTTGCCTCGGTGATCTTCGGGACCCTGCTCAATCCGGTGGTGGGCTTCTTGCCGTGGCTCGGCATCAACCCCAACCCGCCCGCGCTCGAGAGCACGACGTGGGCCCTGCCCGCCGTGGCGTTGATCTCCATCTGGCAGTTCCTCGGCCTCTCCTTCATCATCATGCTGGCCGGACTGCAGACGGTCCCCGACGAGTTGCTCGAGGCGGCGCGTATCGACGGCGCCGGCGCCTGGACCCGGTTCTGGCGTATGACCGTGCCCCTGCTCTCCCCCACCATCTTCTTCGCCGTGGTGGTCGGGACGATCTTCGCCTTCCAGTCCTTCGGCGCGGTCGACATCCTCATCACGTCGGAGAACGCCGTGCGCCTGCACACGAACGTCCTCATCTACAACATCATCAACACCTTGGAGGTCGACAACAACCCGGGCGCAGCGGCGATCATGGCCACCGTCCTGTTCCTCCTCCTGCTCGGGCTCACGATCCTGCAGATGCGCTTCTTGGAGCGGAGGGTGCAATATGCCCGCTGAGGACGCGCCGGCAATCGCCTCGTCGGTCGGTGCAGGCGCCGCGCCGTTGCGGCGGCCCAGGCGGCGGCTGCGCACCATCGGCAGCTACACCATCCTCACCGCGGCGGCGGTCGTCGTGCTCTTCCCGATCTACGTGACGATCGTCAACTCGCTGCTCATCCCGGACCAGCTCGTGGAGCAGCCGCCGCCGCTCATCCCGACCCACCCGCAGTGGCACGACTACACGGCGGCGTGGACCACGGGTGGGATCTCGAAGTACATGGTCACCTCGATCATCATGACGGCCATCGTCGTGGTCGGGCAGCTGGTCACGTCGATCCTGGCCGCCTACGCGTTCGCCTTCCTCCGCTTCCCCTTCAAGCGCACCCTCTTCGTGCTGTGCCTGGTCACGCTGATGATCCCGCTCGAGGTGACCTTCATCACCAACCTCGACACGATCACGTCCCTCCACTGGTTCAACACCTATGCCGGACTCTCCATCCCGTTCCTGGCCACCGGCTTCGGCATCTTCCTGCTCCGCCAGGCCTTCCTGCAGATCCCGCGCGACCTGCAGGAGGCCGCCGTCCTGGACGGGTACGGGCACCTGCGCTTCATGACGCGGGTCGCCGTCCCCCTGGCCCGCCCGGCGCTCGCCGCCCTGGCCGTGTTCTCGTTCCTCGGCGCGTGGAACCAGTACCTCTGGCCGCTGGTGTCCACCGGGGGCACGACGCCGCTCTACACAATCCAGATCGGCTTGAAGGAGCTCCTCGGGTCCCAGGTCAGCCAGATCCCTGTGTCGCTCGCCGGCGCCGTCATCGCGTTCGTGCCGTTGCTGATCCTGCTGGTCGTGTTCCAGAAGCAGCTCGTGCGCAGCCTCACGGCGGGCGCGGTGAAGTGAGGGGAACGGTGAACACTGGGCAAACTCGACGTGGGTGCCGGGTTCGGCCCCCCCTCGGGTGGTAGGCAATACCCATGCGCGCTCCTCGTCGCTCCCTCTCCCGCCTCGCCGCCGCCGCGCTCTGCGCCGCAGCGGCCGTGACGGCCACGACCTCGGTGACGCTCGCCGTCGGCAGCACGTCCGCCGGCGCGGCCAGTCTCCCCTCGTGCAACCTCAAGGCGCTCGCCAACCACAAGGGCGTGGTGGGCATCACCTTCTGGGAGTCCGCCGCGGAGGCCAACCTGACCACGCTGCAGTCCATCACGAGCAGCTTCAATTCGTCCCAGTCGAAGGTCCACGTCACGCTGGTGACGCAGGCGGGGTACGACGACACCTGGGAGAAGTACCTGGCCGGCCTGACGAACGGCCAGCTGCCGGCTGCCGTCCAGCTCGAGGACCAGCGCACGCAGGCCGCCATCGACACCAGCTCCTTCCTGCCCGTGCAGTCGTGCATGAACGCCGCCAAGTACTCGACCAGCGACTACCTGCCGCGTCCGCTGGCCTACTGGAAGGTGAACGGCGTCCAGTGGGCGCTGCCCTTCGCCGTCTCGGCCCCGATCCTGTACTACAACGAGAACGCGTTCACCAAGGCCGGCCTCAACCCCGCCGACCCGCCGACGACGCTCACCCAGCTGCTCGCCGACGCCAAGGCGCTCAAGGCCACGGGCAGCGGCATGGGCCTCCTGCTCGACCCCTCGGAGATTCGAGGGGTGGCTCGCCACCGCCAACCAGCTCTTCGTCAACAACAGCAACGGACGGAGCGCCCGCGCCACCAAGCAGGCGTTCAATTCGAAGGTCGCCTTGACCGTCTTCACCGACCTCGCCCAGCTCGTGCAGTCCGGTGATGCCACCACCAACGAGTCGACGGGCCCGGACCAGTACGACAACCTGCTCGGCATGGGGAGCGGGAAGTACGGCATGACGATCGACACGTCGGCCGCCCTGGGCACGGTGACGAAGCTGCTCCAGAGCGGGCAGTACTCCAGCGTCAAGGCCGGCGTCGGCGCCTTCCCCGTCTACAGCTCCTCGGTCCAGGGCGGGATCGAGCCGGGCGGGTCGGGCGTGTACATCTCCAACAAGGTGCCGGCCCTCGAGCAGGCGGCGGCCTGGGACTACCTGTCCTACCTGTTGAACACGCAGAGCCAGGCCACCTGGGCGGCGGGCACCGGGTACATCCCGGTGCGCAAGTCGTCGGTGCAGACGGCGACGATCCAGCACCTGTGGGCCACGTACCCCGAGTACAAGGTGGCCTACAACGAGATCAACAACGGCGCCAACACCCCCGCCACCTCCGGCTCGGTCATCGGTCCCTACGACGACGTCCGCACCGACGTCCTTAACGCCGAGATCTCCATGTTCACCCAGGGCGTGTCGCCGGCCAAGGCGGTGGCCACCGCCGCCTCCAACGTCAACCAGACGCTGTCGAGCTACAACAGCCGTCTCGGGTAGAGGGGCGACAAAGGGAACCACCATCGCGCGGCGGCGCTTCGGTACGATCGCCCTTCGGACGTGTGACTCCGGAGAACGTGTCGGGCCGGCGTTGGAGGAAGCGAACATGGTGACGCAGGACGTGGGCACGCTGGGCATCGCCGCCTACCGGGTCATGTTCGAGCACAGCACCGACGGCGTCCTCTTCTCCACCTCCGACGGGCGCGTCACGGCGGCCAACCCGGCCGCCTGCGCCCTCCTCGACCGGTCGGTCGAGGAGCTCTGCCGCGCTCGTTCGTGACGGCCTGGTCGATCCCGAGGACCCGCGCTGGAACCTCGCGCTGGCCGAGCGGGACCGGACGGGGTCCATGGTGACCGTGGCGCGCCTGCGCCGGGGCGACGGGCGCTTCGTGGAGACCGAGATGGCGTCGCGCCTCTTCCGCGAGACGGACGGCTCGCTGCAGGTCTTCACCCTCCTGCGCGACCCGTCGAGCCGCCTGGCGATCGAGCGGGAGATCGAGGAACTCAGTGCGCGCCTGCTCCAGCTGTCGCGCGGCGACGAGCTGACCGGCTTCCCCAACCGCCGCGGCTTGCTGGCCGTGGGGACCGCGCTGCTCCAACGGGCGGACCGAGTACAGGCCGAGGTGCGGGCGCTCTGCGTCGACGTCGGCAACGTCCAGGACCTGAACGAGCGCCTGGGGCAGGGGGCCGGCGACGCCGCGCTCCAGGCCGTGGCGCGGGCGCTGTCGGTGGCCTTCCGCAAGGGCGACGTGCTCGCCCGCATCGGCGGCACCCAGTTCCTGGCGTTGGCGCCCAACCTCGGGACACGCGACTGCGCCGCTGTCGCCGGGCGCATCCGCGGGCACCTGGGCTCCCCCGAGACGGTGGCCTACGTCGGCGCCGGCGTCGAGGTGGCCTTCGGCTGGACCACGCGGCCGGCCGGCGACCGCTCCTCGCTCGAAGAGCTCGTCGCCCGTTCCGACCGGGCCATGCTCGAGGCGCGGGACGCCCGTCGGGCCGGCGGACCGGCCTGAGCCTCCCCTCCCACCGGCATTCACCTGGGCGTTTGCCCTTCTCGGCAATTCTTGACCAATCCGACGGAATTTAGAAACCCGCATGCAATAAAGTGTTTTCCATGCAAACCACGACACCCAAGCGTCACACGCCCACGCGGCCGGCGGCGCGCCGCCATGGTCCGCTCCGGATCCGCCCCATCGCCGCCGCCGGCGCGCTCGTCCTGGCCGGCGCCGGCCTGGTGCTGAGCGCACTCCCCGCCGGGGCGCAGGGCGGCACGGTCAACCTGGTCGCCTACTCGACACCCAAGCCGGCCTTCACCGCGCTGGCCGCCGACTTCGCCAAGACCAAGGCGGGCGCGGGCGTCACGGTCTCGCCCTCCTTCGGGCCCTCGGGCACCCAGGCCACCTCCGTGGTCGACGGGCTGCCGGCGGACCTGGTCAACTTCTCGCTCGAGCCCGACATGGCGAAGGTCGTGAAGGCGGGGCTGGTGTCGAGCTCGTGGGACAAGGGGCCGACCAAGGGCATCGTGACCAACTCGATCGTGTCGTTCATCGTCCGCCCGGGCAACCCCAAGCACATCACGTCGTGGGCGGACCTGGTGAAGCCGGGCGTGGGCGTCATCACGCCCAACGTGTTCAGCTCGGGCAGCGCCAAGTGGAACCTGCTGGCGGCCTACGGGGCCGAGACCGCGCAGGGCAAGACGCCCGCCCAGGCCCAGGCGTATCTCGCCCAGCTGCTGCACAACACGGTGGCCCAGCCCGCCAGCGCCAGCGCGGCGTTGCAGACCTTCCTCTCGGGACAGGGCGACGTCCTGCTCGACTACGAGGACGACGGGCTGTACGCCAAGAAGCAGGGTGAGGCCGTCCAGGTCGTCACGCCGCCGCAGACGATCCTGATCCAGAACCCCATCGCGGTGACCAAGAGCGCCAGCCCCGCCGCCAAGGCCTTCCTGGCCTACCTGCTCTCCCCCGCCGGCCAGACGGCCTGGGGCCAGCAGGGCTACCGCCCCGTCCTGCCGTCGGTGGCGGCCAAGTTCAACTTCCCCAAGCCGAAGACGCTCTTCACCATCAATACCCTGGGTGGGTGGACGGCGGTGAACACCAAGTTCTTCGATCCCACGACAGGCATCGTGGCCAAGGACGAGGAGTCGCTCGGGGTCTCCACCGCGAGCGGCTAGCGCCGACCCCGAGCGGGCGGGCGCAAAGGTGAGTAGCGGGGCGTGACCGTCGCCGACCTGGAGCTCCCGGACGGGCCGCGCGCGCGCGGCGAGAGCCGGCCGGGCCGGTGGCGAGGGCGTGGTCGCCCCCCCGCCGCGCCCTCGCCCGCCCTGGCCCGGGTGGGTCGCCGGATCGGCCGCTTCGGCGGGCCGACGCTCGCCGTCACCTACCTGTCGCTGCTGGTGCTGCTTCCCCTCGCCGCACTGGTGGCCCAGGCGTTCAGCAACGGCTGGGGCGCCTTCTGGAGCGCCGTCACCAATCCTCAAGCGGTGGCCGCGCTCGAGCTGACGCTGGCCCTCTCGGCCATCGTGGCCGTCGTCAACTCCGTGGCCGGGCTGGCGATCGCCTTCGTGCTGGTGCGCGACGACTTCCGGGGCAAGGCACTCGTCGGCGCGGTCATCGATCTCCCGTTCGCGCTGCCGACCATCGTGGCCGGCCTCACCCTGCTCGCGCTCTACGGCGCAGAGAGCCCCTTCCACGTCGACCTGGCCGGCACGCGCCTCGGCGTCGCCGCCGCGCTGTTGTTCGTGACGCTGCCCTTCTGCGTGCGCAGCGTCCAACCGGTGCTCGCCGAGCTCGACGCCGAGACCGAGGAGGCTGCCGCCTCGCTCGGCGCCACGCGGCGCCAGGTGCTCGGCCGGGTCATCCTGCCCAGCCTCCTGCCCTCGGTCCTGGCCGGCGCGGGCCTCGCCTTCGCGCGGGCCGTGGGCGAGTACGGGTCGGTCGTGCTGATCTCGAACAACCTCCCCTTCAAGACCCAGGTCGCCTCGTCGTGGATCTTCGGCCTCGTCCAGAGCGACGACCTGCCCGACGCCAGCGCGGTGTCCGTCGTGCTCGTGACCATCGCGTTGCTCGTCCTCCTCGGCGTCGGGTGGGCCCGGCGCCGCTTCGACGTTCCGGAGTCGGTGTGAGGGGTTCGCGCTGGCGCCTGCCGCTGCGCTTCGGCGTGCTCGCGTACCTGGCCCTGCTCGTCGTCCTGCCCGTCTCGACGGTGTTCTACCGCGCGTTCCAGCACGGCCTCGCCACGGCGTGGGACAACCTCACCGCGCCCGACGCCGTGCACGCGCTGTGGCTCACGGCGCTCGTCGCGCTCATCGCCGTGCCGCTCAACACGGTCTTCGGCATCGGCGTCTCGCTCATCCTCGCCCGCCACCGCTTCCCCGGCGCCTGGCTGCTCGACGCGTTGGTCGACATCCCGCTGGCCATCTCGCCGGTCGTCATCGGGCTCGGCCTCATCCTCGTCTACGGCAAGACGGGTTGGTTCGGCAACTGGCTGGCCGGCAATGGCATCACGGTGATCTTCTCGGTGCCGGGCATCGTCATGGCCTCCGCCGCCGTGTCGTTGCCCTACGTGGTCCGCGCCGTGCTGCCGGTGCTCCAGGAGATCGGCACCGAGCAGGAGCAAGCGGCCCGGACCCTCGGCGCGCGACCCCTCACCGTCTTTCGACGGATCACGCTGCCCAACATCCGCCGCGGCCTCGCCTACGGCATCACCCTCACCACGGCCCGCGTGCTGGGCGAGTTCGGCGCGGTGGCCATCGTCTCGGGCACCATCGCCGGCAAGACGGAGACCCTGACGCTCTTCGTCTCGGACAGCATCGACAACCTCGAGCCCCAGGCGGCATACGTGGGCGCCGTGGCCCTCTGCCTGAGCGCCCTCCTCGTGTTGCTGGCGCTGACCGTGACCGACCGCAACCGCGCGGCCTGGCACACTAGGTCCACGCTATGAGCATCCACGTCGAATCGATCTCGAAGCGCTTCGGCGACGCCGTCGCCCTCGACGACGTCACGCTCGAGGTGCCGTCGGGCTCGCTCACCGCGCTGCTCGGCCCGAGCGGCGGTGGCAAGTCGACCCTGCTGCGGATCATCGCCGGTCTCGATGCGCCCGACACCGGCACCGTGCGGATCGACGGCGAGGACCTCACCACCACCCCGGCCCGCAACCGCGGCGTCGGCTTCTGCTTCCAGCACTACGCGCCCTTCCGCCACCTCACGGTGCGGCGCAACGTCGCCTTCGGCCTCGAGATCCGGCGACGCCCCAAGGCCGAGATCACGGCGCGCGTCGACGAGCTGCTCGAGCTGGTCGGGCTGGTGCACCTGGGCGACCGCTATCCCTCGCAGCTCTCGGGCGGCCAGCGTCAGCGCATGGCGCTGGCGCGGGCGCTGGCGATCGAGCCCAAGGTGCTCCTGCTCGACGAGCCCTTCGGCGCCCTCGACGCGCAGGTGCGCACCCAGCTGCGCCAGTGGCTGCGCGACCTGCACGACACCCTGCACGTGACGACCGTTCTCGTCACCCACGACCAGGAGGAGGCCATGGAGGTGGCCGACCGCCTGGCCGTCATCAACCACGGCCGCCTCGAACAGGTCGGCGCGCCGACGGACATGTACGACCATCCGGCCAACGAGTTCGTCCTCACCTTCCTGGGTCCGGCGACACGCCTGGGCGGCGCGTGGGTGCGCCCGCACGACCTGGCGGTGCATAGGGTCGGCGACGTGCCGCCCCCGGCGGACGCCGCCGAGGGTACGGTCACGCGGGTCACCCATCTCGGCTTCGAGGTGAAGGTCGACGTCGCCCTGGCCGGCGGCGACGACTGCTGGGTGCAGCTGAGCCGGGGCACGGCGGCGGACCTCCGCCTCGAGCCGGGCCAGCGGGTCTGGGTGGCTCGGACCGACGGCCCCGCGACCGAACCGGCGGCGCGGCCTTCGCCGGCCGCTGTGACCGAAGCCCCCGTGCCGTCTCCTAAACTGAGCGCGTCCATTTAGACGAGCCGAGGCACCTGGGCCGACGACGCTCACCAACCGACCTTCGAGGCACGGTGGTAAGGCCAGGCAATGGAGGCATCATGTCGGATCCCTACGAGGGCGTGCGCGAGCCCGCGCCCGAGGTGGCGGGGCTGAGCCGCAGCATCTTCGAGCCCTCCCCGCTCGAGGAGGTCGCCGAGGCCATCTTCGTCGCCAGCGAGCGCGAGAGCGAGGTCTACGTGGAGCGCTTCGACGACCGCTACCGCTGGTCGCTGGTGCACAAGGGAGGCGCCTATCCGCTCCTGCGGGTGACGGCCGCCTTCCTGCAGATGGACTACCACGCGTTGGCCATCGGCACCCGCACGGTGGCCGGCGGTTACGCCGCGCTCGCCGACTACCCCGAGGACGAACCGGAGCCCGACGCCTCCGCCGTGATCGCGCTGCAGTGGGGCACGCTGCCGGACGACGGCGTGGCGCGCATCCGGGCGGCGGTCGGATGACGCGGCGCGGCCCGGCGCGTTCGTCGCCGCCCGCCTGACCCCCCGCGGTCAGGCGGCGGGGTTGTGGTGCACAGGCAGGAGCCGCTTCTCCTCCCGCTGCGCGCTGAGCACCGACTGCATCTGCGCCAACACGTCCGCCGAGCCCGCGGCGAGGTTCTGCCGCTCCTCGGGGTCCCGGCTCAGGTTGTGCAACTCGTAGAGGGACTCGGCGGGCGGCGCCGCGAAGGGGTTCGGCGGCAGGCCATGCTCGGCGTTCCACTCATCGAGCCGCTCGTAGTAGTGATTGAGCTTCCAGAGCTCCGGAGCCCCGCCGTCGGCGGTCGGCAGGGTCGCGAGGACCGACTCGACGTGGGACGGGCTCGCTGTGGTCCCGTACTGCTCGCCGGTGAAGAGGTTGACCGCGCTGGAACCCCGCGCGACGTCGTCCTCGGTCATGAAGTACACGGGCGCCGTGACGGTCTCGGGTGTGGCCGCGCCCGTGATGACGGAGCTGAGGTCGCGACCGGGCAGCGTGCGTGTCTCGCCGTGGTGCACCGCCGCGCCGGCCATGGCGCGCTCGACGTCGATGCCGGCGAGGCCGAGCAGCGTCGGGACGAGGTCGACGTGGCTCGTGGGCACGGTCACCCCGGCGTCGGTGCGCGCCACTCCGGGGCCCCGCACGATCAGCGGCACGCGAATCGCCTCGTCGAACGCGTTGTACCACTTCTGCATGAGGCCGCCGTGGGCACCCAGGAGGTCGCCGTGATCGGAGGTGAACACCACCAGCGTGTCGTCCGCCATGCCCGACGACTCGAGCGACTCGAGGATCCGCCCGATGGCACCGTCGACGAGTTTGTGCAGGTGGTAGTAGAGCCGTCGGTAGGCGAGGTCCGCGGCCTGCTCGTAGAGCATCTCGGGCCAGAGCACCTTCCACGCCTCCTGGCACGGCGGGCGGCCGGCGAACGAGTCGGACTGCGAGGGCGCCTCGGGGATGTCGGGCACCGAGTCGTCGGGCGGAGGGAGCTGCAGGATCTGTTCCCACCCGAAGCCGCTGAAGGCGATGTCGTGCGGGTTGACGAACGAGGCGACGGCGAGCCATGGCCCGTCGCGCCGGGCCGCCGCCAGCTCGTCGAACAGCTCGATCACCTGTTCGGCGAAGACGCCGTCTCGGACGGCCCCACAGTCCGCCCGCGCGGCGCCGTGGGGCTCGCGTCCGACCCAACCGGAGAACCCGAAGGGGTCGAGGCGGTCGGCTCTGCGGTAGGCGTCGAGGTTCTCGCGAATGAGCGCGCCGCCGCTGTCCGAGGACATGAGCGACTCGTGCGTGCCCGGGATCAGGAGGTCGGCGTGGGAGACGTGCCACTTGCCCCGGTAGTGCGTCTCGTACCCGCCGGCCCGGAACCAGTCGCCGAGCGTGGGCACCGAATCGGGATCGAGCCAGCTCATGGCGGGGTCGGTCGCCTGCTTGGCCATGCCGTCGGTCTGGCTGGCCCCGTGCAACGAGGGGTATTGCCCGGTGAACAAGGTGGCCCGGCTGGGGAGGCAGGCCGTGGAGCCCGCGTAGTGCCGGTGGAACTCGAGCCCACCCTCTCGCAACGACTCCCGGGCCGGCAGCTGCGCGCGCCGGAAACTCGTGACCGCAGCGGGCTCGTAGGGCGGCGGATACCGCTCTTCGTCGGTCATGATCACCAGCACGTTGGGACGGTCCACGCGGCTCCTCCACTCTGCGACCTGCCGGGCCTGCAGCCCCCGCTGCGGCTCAGCGACCCGCCAACCTAGAGGAACCGGGGGCCCGGCCCGGCGCAGGCACGCTCCGGCCGCCCGGCGAGCCGGTCACGTGGGGATCACGGAATTCAGCCGCCGTTCACGCCGCCATCCGCTTTTCTGGACCCCTCCCGCTGCAACTCGGGTAATTTCCGGCCACGCGCGACCCGTGTGGTCCGAGCAAGGTGGGAGCCGGTGACGTCGACGATGGGATCCTTCTCGCTCTCATCGGGGTGGGCCGACGGACGACGACTCCGAGTCCCCCTTCTCGCCCTCGCGCTCGGCCTGGTGCTGGTCGGCGTCGGGACCACGGCCGGCGCCCCGGCGGCGCACGCCGCATCATCGCTCCGGCCAGCTCCTTCGACCATGGAGGACGGTCCTTCCCTCGCGCCGACATCGGCGCTGTCCCCGCTGTCGTCTCTCGGTCCGGGCCACTCGGAACGCGCCCACTGGTTGGACAACCGCACGCCGAGCTTCCCGGGCGAGCAGGAGAACCAGACGCTCGAGTCGACGAACTGGGCCGGGCTCATCGACACCGGTCCCCAATTCACGAGCATCAGTGCCACCTGGGTCGTTCCGGCGGTGCAGCCGTCGGACACCGAGGCGGGGTCCTCGACGTGGATCGGCCTCGACGGGGTGGAGGACCCGACCATCATCCAGGCCGGCACCGCACAGAACACCATCGAGGGCGAGACCGGCTACACGGCCTGGTTCGAGTTGTACCCGGAGCCGGCGACCCCGCTCTACGCGGTCTCGCCGGGCGACGAGATGGAGGCCTCGATCACCGAGGACGCCACCCCGGCCGACACGTGGACCATCTCCCTGGCGGACGTGACGTCGGGCCTGACGGCCACCATCCCGGTCTCCTACAGCGGCCCCGGTACGTCGGCCGAATGGATCGAGGAGGACGAGATCGTCGGCTTCGTGCAGCCACCGCTGGCCGATTTCGGCTCGGTGACGTTCAACGACACCGCCGTCACCGACTCGTCCTCGTCGCCCGTCGTGTCGACGCCGGTGTACCTGACGGACGACCTGGGGAACATCCTCGCCTACCCCGATTCCATCGGGACCAATTCGCTGACCATCGCGTTTGGCTCGCCACCACGCAGCCCGACGACGACCACCGTCGCGGTGAGTCCCTCCGACGTCGCGGAGGGAGACGTCGTCACCTACGACGCGACCGTCACGTCCGATGGCGGCACCCCGACCGGCTTCGTCGTGTTCGACGACGGATTCGCCGACCAGTGCGAGGCCACCCTCTCGGACGGTTCCGGTTCGTGTACCTCGGCCGGCGCCGACCCCGGCGCGGACACCGTGACGGGGTCGTACTTCGGGGATCCGAACTTCTCCCCGTCGTCGGGGACCACATCGCTGACCGTGAACGCACCGCCGCTGCCGCCGCCCGTCGTCACGACACCGACCTCGACACCCGCACCGACACCCACCCCAACCCCGACGCCCCAGCACGGTTACTGGCTCGTCGGATCGGACGGGGGGATCTTCACCTTCGGCTCCGCGGGGTTCTACGGCTCGACGGGATCGCTCCGGCTCCAGCGCCCGGTCGTCGGCGTCGTGCCCACGGCGGACCGCGGTGGCTATTGGCTCGACGCGTCCGACGGTGGCGTCTTCGCGTTCGGCGATTCGAGCTATTACGGCTCGCTCCCCGGCCTCGGTCTGCATCCCGCCGGCTCGGGCCTCCCCCGCTCCCTCGACGCGCCCATCGTCGGCATGGTGCCGTCGGCCGACGGGGCGGGGTACTTCATGGTGGCGTCCGACGGGGGGGTCTTCGCCTTCGGTGACGCCGAGTTCGCCGGGAGCTGTCCCGGCATCGGGGGCTGCGCGGGAGCCGCGGTCGCGGTGATGCCCGACGCCACCGGGAGCGGCTATTGGGTCGTGACGAAGACGGGGTCGGTCTACGCGTTCGGTGACGCGCCCTACTTCGGCGGTCCCGGACCACAAAGCGTGCCGGTGGCGTCCGCGGTCCGCACACCCGACGGTGGGGGCTACTGGATCCTCTTCGCGAACGGTGCGGTGTACGCCTACGGCGATGCCACCTCGTTCGGCAGTCCCGCCGGGCAGTTCGGCGGCCTCAACCCGGCCAGCGCCATCTTTGCCACGGCAGACGGTCGCGGCTACTGGGTGGCCTCGGCCGACGGCTCGGTCGAGGCCTTCGGCGACGCACCCAACGACGGCTCGATGCTCGGCACCCCGCTCAACGGCTCGATCGTCGCGGCGACGGGCTGGTAGCGGTCCCGCCCGAAAGGGGAGCCGAGTCCGCTCTCGGGCTACCGTCGTCGAGGATGCGTGACACACGGGTCATGGGCTTGCCCGACGGTCGAGAGCTAGCCTGGCTCGAGCTCGGCGACGCGGCGGACCCGGCCGTGTTCGTCTTCCACGGAAGCCCCGGGTCCCGTCTCCAGGTGTCGTTCGACGAGGGCCCGGTCGAAGCAGCTCGGGTGAGATCCATCGCGGTGGATCGTCCCGGTTACGGCCACAGCTCCTTCCAGCGGGACCGTCGGTTGGCCGATTGGGCGTCCGACATCTCCCGCTTGGCCGACCACCTCCACCTCGACCGGTTCTCCGTCGTCGGCATCTCGGGAGGCGGGCCCCACGCTGCGGCATGCGCCCGGTTCCTCCCCGACCGGGTACGGGCGGCCGGGATCGTCAGCGGCGTGGGTCCTCTGGCCGCACCGGGCTCCGAAGACGAAATGATGGGCCTCAACCGGCTGATCACCCGCCTGGCCCGCAGGTCTCGGTATCTCGCCTACCCACTCTTCTTGGTCAACGCTTCGCTCTTTCGCCGATGGCCGGAAAGGTCGATACAGGTCACCTCCGGTCACTCCGCCCCCTCGGACATCGACATCATGCGCCGCCCAGCTGTGCGATCGGCCTATATCGATTCCTACCGACGCGCCCCCTCGACCAGTGCTCTCGCTGCGGCGCAAGACTTCTCCCTCTTCGCGACCCCCTGGGGATTCCGCCTCGAAGACATCGCGGTCCCTGTCCACGTCTGGCACGGTGACGAAGACCGCAACGTCCCGCTTGCCCATGGACGCCTCCAAGCGGAGCGGATCCCCGGGGCTCGACTGCACGAGTGCCCGGGGCAGGGCCATCTGCTCGCGCTGGACCGCCTCGAAGAGATCCTGCGCACGGTCAGCGCGGAAGGTGCGTGATCACTCGGCCGATCGGGCCGCGGTGACGAAGAGCGATTGACGACAGATCCCATCGGTAGTAAGCCCACCAGTGGCTTGTACGAGATGGGGTGATGGGGTGGTCAAGACGTACTGGAAAAGGCGTCGCCTATCCGTTGTGACGCAGCTGCTCGCGGCGACCACGCTCGTGCTCGCCGTGCTGGTCGGGGTGACGGAGTCGTCGGGCGCTGCGGCCACGCCGTCGGCGTCGCCTGGCGTGGCGCACGCTTCCAGTCCCCCAGTCGGCTACTGGATGGCGGCTTCCGACGGCGGCGTCTTCGCCGAGGGCGCCGCTCCCTTCAACGGCTCCATGGGCGGCAAACCTCTGAATGCCCCCGTTGTGGGGATGGCCGTCACGCCCTCGAGCAACGGCTACTGGCTCGTCGCGTCCGACGGCGGCGTCTTCAGCTTCGGTGACGCGTCGTTCTTCGGATCCATGGGTGGCACACACCTGAACGCGCCGATCGTGGGCATGGCCGCGTCACCGACCGGCAACGGTTACTGGCTCGTCGCCTCCGACGGCGGGATCTTCGCCTTCGGTGACGCCACGTTCCAGGGCTCGATGGGGGGCAAGCCCCTGAACAAGCCCGTCGTCGGCATGGCCGCGTCACCGACCGGCAACGGCTACTGGCTCGTCGCCTCCGACGGGGGGGTCTTCAACTTCGGGGACGCGACGTTCCAGGGCTCGATGGGCGGCACCCCCTTGAACGAGCCGGTCGTGGGGATCAGTGGCATGCCCGCCGGCGCCGGGTACCGGCTCGTCGCGTCCGACGGGGGGATCTTCGACTTCGGGTCGGCCACCTTCCAGGGGTCGATGGGTGGCAAGCCCCTGAACAAGCCGATCGTGGGCATGGCCGCCACCACCGACGGCAACGGCTACTGGCTGGTGGCGGCCGACGGTGGGATCTTCAACTTCGGCAGCGCCCCGTTCAGCGGGTCGCTCGGATCGATACCGCTCAACAAGCCCGTCGTCGCCATGGCGCCCGTCGGCCCGACGATCGGAGGCACCGCGCTGTTGGTCGGGACCTTCGACGGGATCCCGGGGCAGTATCAGACCATTCAGGACGCCGTGAACGCCGCGCAGCCCGGCGACTGGATCCTCATCGCCCCGGGCGACTACCACGAGCAGGCCGATCACATCAATCCGCCGTCCGCAAACGATGTCTCCCTCGGGTGGTACGGCGGCGTCGAGATCCACACCAGCAACATCCACCTGCGGGGAATGAACCGGAACTCGGTGGTCGTGGACGGCACCAAGCCCGGCGCGCCGCAATGCAGCAGCAACGCCGCCGACCAGGATCTCGGCCCATTGGACTCCGCCGCCGCGCCCCTCGGCCGGAACGGGATCGACATCTGGGCCAACGGCGTCTCGGTCGACAACCTCACCGTGTGCAACTTCCAACTCGTCGAGGACAGCCACGGAAACCAGGCGGGCGACGGCGGGAACGAGATCTGGTGGGACGGCGGCGACGACAGCGGCCAGATCGGGCTGCAGGGCTACGAGGGCAGCTACCTGACGACGACCGACACCTTCAACGGCACGGTGAGCGGCGGCGGCTCGGCCGCCGGCAACTACGGCGTCTTCTCGGGAGAGTCGCAAGGACCCGGGGTGTGGAACCAGGTCTACGCGAACAACTTCGCCGACTCGGGCATGTACATCGGCGCCTGCCAGCAGCTGTGCGACGCGTGGATCAACAACGCCTGGATGGAGAACAACGCGCTCGGCTACTCGGGCACGAACTCGGGCGGCACGCTGGTGATGGAACATTCGCAGTTCGACGACAACACCGACGGTCTCGACACCAACACGCAGAGCGCCGGCGATCCACCACCGCCGCAGAACGGAGCCTGTCCCTACGGTGGAGTCAGTGGCTTCACCAACACCCACTCGTGCTGGGTGTTCATGGACAACCTCTCGCACAACAACAACAACCCGCAGGCTCCTGGCGCCGGGCTGTCCGGCGAGCCACCCGGGACGGGAATGACGGTGTCGGGCGCCACCAACGACACGGTCATGGACAACACCTTCGCCAACAATGACGCCTGGGGCACCCTGTTCGTGCCGTATCCAGACAGCGATCCGGGCCCGACCGGGCTGTGCACCGGCTCGGGTGGGCAGCTGACGGCTGGGTTCTGCATCTACGACCCCAAGGGTGACGCGCTGCTGAACAACACGTACTCGGGCAACGGTGGCTACGGCAATGCGACGAACGGTGACTACGGGCAGATCACCTTCTTCGGTGGAGAACCACAGAACTGCTTCGGCGGCAACACCGCTCCGGCCGGCTCGACGCCCTCCAACCTCGAGCAGGCCCAGCCCCCCAGCAGCTGCGGCGTGACGACGACGGCAGCCAACACGGGAGGCCCCCTCCTGACGCAAGTGTTGTGCGCGACCGGGTTCGCTCCCAGCTTCGGCGTCTCGTGCACCGGGATCAACTACCCGACACCGTCAACGCCGCCGATCATGACCACGGTGCCGACCAACCTCCCGACGATGCCCAACCCGTGCCAGGGCGTGCCGACGAACGCATGGTGCGTCGGGGGGAAGCCGGTCTAGGGCTGCGCTCTCGATCGCCGCATGGCGGGTGAGCCGGACGCACTCGCCAGACCCGGTGTTGCCGGGTGAGGCGCTCGGGCTTGTGGATGCTGCGATCGCCTCGTTCGCTCAGGCGGGCCGACCCGAGCCTGGAGCCTCCCGGCACTGGTGGACGGGCTGCAGGCATCGGGGGACGCGCCGACGAAGGCACGGCCCTTGCCGACGAGGCATTGCTTTGTCTCAGTGGCGACAAGGGTGGGGGTGCCTGAGGAACTGCGGTGATGACGCAGGAACTAAGGCCTGCCCTGCGATCCGCCGATATTGAGAGGCCATGAGAAGTCGCTCTCGTTTCGTTCTGTGGACGGGGATAGCTGCGCTCCTTGCCTTCGCTCCTCTTTTCTTCTTGCAATCGACCGCAGGAGCAGTATCTCCCCCTGTGGTCTCCTCGGCGTTGGCGACACCTTCGACGGTGACCGCCAGTGATCCGTCGACCATTACGTGGACGGTGACGAACGGCGCTCCACTGACCTTCAACACGGTGCTCCTCTACGAGCCCGGAGGAAATCAGCTGCCGATCAGCTACTGCACCGCCACAACGCAAGTTTCGGGGACCTCGTCCGACGGCGACTATCAGAGTGCTTGCACGATTCCAGATGGGCTGGCGGACGGCGTTTACACGACAAACATTCAAGTCAACGACAGCTTGGGCAATATCACGCTTGCTCCGGGACCGGCCATCACGGTCACGGGCAGTACGGTTGTCCCCGCACCCCAAGTCAGCTCGGCGTTGGCCACACCTTCGACGGTGACCGCCGGCGATCCCTCGACGATCTCATGGACAGTGACGAACGGCGCTCCACTGACCTTCAACACCGTGCTCCTCTACGAGCCCGGAGGAAATCAGCTGCCGATTAGCTACTGCACCGGTTCCACGCTGGTCTCAGGCACAACGACGTATCAGAGTGTCTGCACGATCCCCGACGGCCTGGCAAACGGCATTTACTCGACACGGATCCAGGTCAACGACGACTTAGGCAACATCACCGTTGCTCCGGGACCCACGATTACCGTTACAGGTAGCGCCGTCGTTGCGGCACCCCAAGTGAGCTCGGCGGTGGCGTCTCCTTCGACGGTGACCGCCGGTGATCCGTCGACCATTACGTGGACGGTGACCAACGGTGCGCCAATCACCTACAACACGGTGCTCCTTTACGAGCCCGGAGGAAATCAATTGCCGCTCAGCGATTGCACGAGTACGACGCAGGTCTCTGGCACAACGACCTATCACAGTGTCTGCACGATTCCCGACGGACTGGCAAACGGCATTTACTCGACACGGATCCAGGTCAACGACAACCTGGGCAACGTCACCATTGCCCAGGGACCCACGATTGCCCTCCCACCGGTCCCAACGGTGACGACTGTTTCGGCAAACGTCCACGCTCCAACCTATGGGCAATCGGTTACCTATACGGCAAACGTGACCGGCAATGGAGGAGATCCAGATAGTGGCATCGTCGACTTCAGTGCCGGTTCCACCACCCTGTGTCCGGCGGCGCCGGTCATATCGGGAAGCGCTCGCTGCACGACAACGAGCACCCCGCTTGGCACGAGCACTATCAGTGCCGACTACCCTGGTGATTCGATCTTCTCTGCCTCCTCGGGCTCGACCAGTGTCGTTGTAAATCCTGTGCCGCCGACGCCGACGCCACCAGAACCGCACGGGTACTGGCTGGTGGGCTCGGATGGCGGAGTCTTCAACTTTGGCTCGGCGCCGTTCTATGGTTCCACCGGCAGCCTGAACCTTCAGCGACCTGTCGTCGGCATTGTTCCCACCAGAGGCAACGCAGGATATTGGCTCGACGCCTCTGACGGCGGAGTCTTCTCGTTCGGAACCACCCAGTTCTATGGCTCGATCCCCGGTCTCGGTGTGCACCCGGCCGGATCAGGCCTGTCCAACAGCCTGAATGCTCCGATCGTTGGCATGGTCCCGTCCAATGACGGCGCCGGCTATTTCATGGTGGCGTCCGATGGCGGGGTCTTCGCATTTGGAGACGCACGCTTCGCTGGGTCATGCCCAGGAATCGGGGCGTGCTCAGGTGCAACAGTTGCCGTGATGCCCGACGCCAGTGGCAACGGATACTGGCTCGTCACCCAGACCGGGAATATCTACAGCTTTGGCGATGCCGCGTATTATGGCGCCCCGGGGAACACTGGGTCTCCGGTGACCTCTGCTGTCAGGACTCCGAATGGTGGCGGCTATTGGATCCTCACCGCCAACGGAGCGGTCTACGGCTACGGGAACGCTCGCTACTACGGCAACGCCACCGGCGCCTTTGGAGCGACGAACCCGGCAACGGCGATCTTCACAACGTCTGACGGAGACGGCTACTGGATCGCCTCGGCCAACGGAACGGTGAATCCGTACGGTGACGCCCCCAATGAGGGGGGCATGTCTGCGACTCATCTGAACGGTTCGATCATCGCTGCGACTGGCTTCTGATTTCCGACAACTGGCGGCACAAGTCGCTGGCTCTACTGGGCTGATCTTGTGGAAGCAATGGCTGACAGCTCAGCCCTCTGTGTGGGGCTTGAAACGCCTCAGCCCTCGCCCTGGGCTCCACAGCAGGTGCGGATGAGAGCGCAGGTCAACGATCCGCCATGTTCAAACTGGACGACTCGGCATACATCGGGATCATTGAATAGGCCGGCGACGTCCGAAGGGCCAAGAGGGGCGCAGGAGTCTCCAACACTTCCCATAGCCTCAGAGTTGCCGCGGAGATAGTCAGCAAGAACCGGCCATCGCGTCTCAATGATCGTCCACAGCGCGCGTGAGTCTCCCCCAACGGAACTGCCTTCAAGCAAACGAACTGCCTCAACGATGCTGTAATCATTGATAAACCGCTCCATGCTTCGGGAATTCAGCGCCAACCATGGTCCGAACCTCTGCAGCCGATGTTCAGTCGCCTCAGCCTCTTCTGGCTCCGACAGCCGCTCTACCACGGACGGTGCCAGGCGAACCCGGACGGAGGGACTTGTCTCTCGAACTGAAAACGTCACAGAAGCCCGCTAAGTCGGCTCCCACCTCCAGCCATCGTTGTCCTGACAGGTGATCGGTTCGCCGTCGCCGGCCACACCAGAAGCACCGTGGTCGGAGTCTCGGCAGTATTCCCCTGGCTCATAGCAGGTCCCCTCGTCACTCAGCGGAGTGCATGAGGCGGCGGGCGCGGTGGTCGGAGGTGGAGGTGGAGGTGGAACAGTCGTGGTCGGCAGAGGTGACTGAGACGTCGTGGTGTCGAGTGGGGCTGCGACCGGAACCGGGGAGGGTGTTGTGCTCCGGTGGGCGCACGAATGACTAATCGTCCCCATGCCGTACTGCTTGGGCAGCTCGTTCGGGCGGCGGTTAGTCGTTAGGGCGTACGTGCGAGAGTGCCAGGTAACGAACACGGTGGTCGAACCTGACGGACAAGGGTGTGTCACGCTGAGCGTTGACGACTCACAGTAGAGAATGGTCGCTACAGAGACCTTGCCTTTGTGCTGGATCACGTGGACACAACGCGCCGTCTGGGGTGTGAGCGGCGCTTTGGTAGCCGCTGCTCCAGAAGCGAGCGCCGGGAGAATCGCCAGACTCAGCACCAACGCTGCCGTCAAAGTGAGAGAACGGCTCGCCAGCGTTGACGCGCAACGCGTTCTCGACAACATGGCCGAAGGGTACTCCAGGTTCATAAGGGAAGGCCTGAGACTGCGAGGAAACGGGTGACCCAGTCCCGGTGTGGCCTCAAGCCGTCGTTGCAACACGCAGCCTGATTCGCGAACAGTGATGTCGTCGATCAGGAGGTGTGCGGGTGTGGAGACGCTTTAGCGAAGAAGAGCGCCAGACGATCTGGGACATGCGAGAGGCTGGGGTTCCGATCAAGAGGATTGCCAAACATCTGGGCCGGCAGAACGTGTCGTTGCGCAAGTTCATTGCCGATGCCGGAGGGAAACGCCCCACCCCACGCCAGCGCTCCGACCTGCGACTCTCGCTCGAAGAACGCGAGGAGATCTCCCGTGGGTTGGCGGCGGGTGACTCCATCCGAGCCATTGCTGAGTCCCTCGGCCGGTCGCCTTCGACGCTGTGTCGGGAGGTGAACGCCAACGGTGGGCGCAAGAAGTATCGGGCCCTGGTGGCCGATCGGGCAGCCTGTCGGCGGGCGCTGCGACCAAAGCGGGCCAAGCTGGCGGAGTGCCGCCGGCTCCGAAGGGTCGTCGAGCGCAAGCTCGAGTCCAGATGGTCTCCCCAGCAGATCTCGGCGTGGTTGGCTCTTCAGTACCCCGATCGCCCGGAGATGCAGGTGTCCCACGAAACCATCTACCAGTCGCTCTTCGTCCAGAGCCGTGGAGCGCTGCGCAAAGAGCTCCATACCTGCCTGCGCACTGGCCGGGCCATGCGCCGGCCCAAGACCTACGTCAAGGGCAATCGCATCGGAGCGGGAAAGATCAAGGACATGGTGATGATCTCGGAGCGTCCGGCCGAGGTGAAGGACCGGGCTGTCCCGGGCCACTGGGAAGGGGACCTGATCTTCGGCAAGAAGATGACTTCAATCGGGACCCTGGTCGAGCGCCACAGTCGCTACGTCATCTTGCTCAAGCTCCCCAACGGTCACAACGCCGAAGCGGTCCGCAAGGCCATGACCAAACGCGTCTTGACCCTGCCCGCCCAACTGCGCCGCTCGATCACTTGGGATCAAGGGTGCGAAATGGCCCAACACGTCCAGTTCACCATCGACACCGGCGTGCAGGTTTACTTCTGCGATCCCAAGAGCCCTTGGCAGCGCGGGAGCAACGAAAACACGAACGGGCTGCTCCGCCAATACCTGCCAAAGTCTTCTGACCTCTCCCAGGCCTCACAGCGAGAACTCGACGCCATCGCCCGCTCGCTCAATACGAGGCCTCGACAGACACTCGGTTGGATGACACCATCTCAGGCGTTCGCCGAGGCTGTTGCGTTGACCGCCTGAGGCCACAGGCGGCGTACTGGGACAGGGCTGAGATTCTATGGACGACATCACGTTAAGACAGCAACGCAGCCACAGCGGCGACATAGAGCATGTGCAGTCCGGCGATCGTCGGTTCGCTGCGCATCTGTGGCTCCCACACCGCGTCTGCCAGCAAGTCACTTATGACGAAGGCGCTCGACACCTGCACAGATCTGCAGGTCGCAACCGAAAAGAGGGCTGCAGCCTCCATCTCGACACATACGACACCTTCTTGTTGGTAGTGGCGAGCTTCTTCGGCCGTCTCTCGGTAGGGCGTGTCGATCGTCCATGCGCAGCCCGTGCCGTAGGTGACACCCCGGCGAGCAAACTCGTTGGCCATGCGTTTCGTAAGCTCCGGCGAGGCGTGGGCGTACTTGCCTGGCGGCACGTAATGATGAGAGACGCCCTCATCCCGGATCGCCCGTTCGCACAGAACGATGTCACCCACCCTGCAGGTTTTCTGAAGCCCGCCGGCAGTGCCGATTGAAATGAACTTGGACGTACCAAGCGCAATGAAGTCCTCCATGAGGAGGGAGGCCACCGGCGAACCAAACCCGAAACCACCCAGAACTCCCACACGGTGTCCGGTACTTGGAAGTGTGAAGATACCTCGAAACGTAGGATCTGATGGGACATCGACAAGATCCTCGACGGTCCGGCTGTACTCAAGAACTTGCGGCTGGTAGCAGAGAACGATGCCTTCGGGCGGTTCAAACCCATCGAGGAGCCCGCTGCCTCGAACGTAGGCGATGTTGTCTTCAGGACGGAAGAAGGCTTCGAAAGCGTGCTTCCCCGGTACGTTCGGGTATGTCGATCGTTCGCTGTCGGCCACGCTGGATATTTTCCTATTTGTTCTGAGATCTCGCGGGCCAGCTCACGAAATGCCCCCATCTCCGGGACCACAACTCAATCAGTTGGGTCAAGGTGATCTGTCTCGCCGGTCTGGGCCACCACTCACCCGGAGAGTGATCGGATGATTGGCGGAAGCTCCGTGAGGTCGGTGATCCTGATTATCTGCGGCACGTTGCCTTCGTCCCTGGTGTCTCGAATGTCCGACAGTGCACGATCCAGCCACACGCCAATGAGTCCTGCTCGACTTGCACCGCGTGCGTCGATTTCGAGGGAGTCACCGACGTAGACCGTCCGTCCCGGTGCCAGCCCCAAACGGCGACAGGCTGTGTGAAACGAAGAAGGATCGGGTTTGGCGACGCCGAGCTCCGTAGGCGTCATGATCGGACCGAGCATATGGAGAAGTCCGATTCGCTCTGCTTTCAAGTGCTGCTGCGCAGGGTCCCCATTTGTGATGACCCCGGTGACAAGCGGCGGTTGACCGTCGTTCAGCCGTCTGAGGGACTCGCCGGCATCGGGGAAGCATCGCCATGCCGCTTCATAGCCGCCGAGGTAGTTCGTTGTGAACCACTCTTCCATCGCCACTTTGGGCAGGTCGAGTCCCAGCAAGGGAGCTACATCTTGCACGCGGCGGCATCTTTGTTCGGCGTGTGTGCATTCACCCCTCAGGTACTCCGCCATATGTTGTTCTTCGCTATCGAACCAGGCGACCAGAAATTCTTCGCGAGCGATGACTGGGTTGAATCGGTCCGTCAGCTGCCGCACTGCCTGTTCGGCGGCACCCCGATGGTCAAACAAAGTCCCATCCAAGTCGAAGAGCACCCCGTCAATCACCCGCCCATTCTTTCGCGCTTCCTGGGAAGCAAGTGGCCCCTCCCACGGGTATCCCGGTTATGCCGTCAGGGGCGTCCCAGTCCCGGTTTGGCCTCAAGCGGTCAAACGCAACAACCTCGGCGAACGCCTGAGATGGTGTCATCCAGCCGAGGGTCTGTCGAGGCCTCGTGTTGAGTGAACGGGCGATGGCGTCGAGCTCCCGCTGCGTGCACTGGGACAGGTCCGAGGACTTGGGTCGGTATTGGCGCAACAAGCCGCGGGTGTTCTCGTTGCTCCCGCGCTGCCACGGGCTCTTGGGGTCACAGAAGTAGATCTGCACCCCCGTCTCGACGGTGAACTGGACGTGCTCAGCCATTTCCTTGCCTTGGTCCCAAGTGATGGAACGCCGCAGTTGAGCGGGCAACGTCAAGATCCGCTTGGTCATGGCCTTGCGCACCGCCTCGGCGCCGTGGCCATTTTGGAGCTTGAGCAAGATGACGTAGCGGCTGTGACGCTCGACCAGGGTCCCGACGGAGGTCATCTTCTTGCCGAAGATCCGATCGCCTTCCCAGTGGCCGGGCACGGCTCGGTCCTTCACTTCGGCGGGACGCTCCGAGATCATCACCATGTTCTTGAGCTTGCCCTGGCCAATGTGGTTGGCGTTGACATAGGCCTTGGCCCGACGCAAGGCCCGACCGCTGCGCAGGCACGAATGGAGCTCTTTGCGCAGCGCCCCACGGCTCTGGACGAAGGTGATTGGTAGATGGTCTCGGGACACCTGCATCTCCGGGCGTTCGGGGTATTCCAGAGCCAACACGCCGAGATCTGCTGGGGCGACCACCGGGCCTCGAGTTTGCGCTCGACGATCCTTCGAAGACGCCGGCACTGAGCGAGCTTGGCCCTCTTCGGCCGCAGCGCCCGCTGGCACGCCGCCCGGTCGGCCACGAGCGCTCGGTACTTGTTGCACACGCCGAGATGTTGTGCAACCGCAATTGCCTGAGGGGTCAACGAGCTACCGCTATCCAAACGGCTACCACGTATCCGGTGAATGGGATAGGTCCAAGCGGATTAAGGACGACTATGTGTGTTGAGTCAGCTCAATCACGTTGCCGTCAAAGTCCTTGTAGCGTCCGCTCCGCCCCCAGGGCTCCGTACGCGGTTCGTGGAGGACGTGAGCACCTGCACGCACTGCTGTCGCATGAGCAATGTCGATATCTTCGACTGACAGAGTGATCTGCGCACCAGAGGTTGGCTCTTCCTTCGCCAGATAGAGGGCAAAATGAAGGTAAGCCCCTTCTCGCCAAGAGATTTCGGCGTGTCTCCCGCCGATCCATCGATCGTCAACCCCATTGTCACCCGGATGGAGGTCCAGACCGAATGCATCTCGGTAAAGCGTCGTCGAACTGTCGAGGTCGGAAACCTCCAAGATGACCGCCGCCAGGCGACAGTGTTGTCCCATTTCCGCTCCCTCCCGACATTCTCTTCTCCGACCGACTGTATGTCCCCGAAACGACCCGGCGTATGAAGTTTGACGGTCATCACCCCTATCCCCGTTGTGCCGGTATGGGCAGGGCAGGGCATCGCCACAACCAACAGGTCCGCTAGGCCCGAAAGGGCGATAGCCCGTGCCGTGCAGGAGTAGCTTGGCAGTGCGGTTGGACTAGCACTGGCTGCCCGCTGGAGTCTTCATCGGGAACTTTTGGCCTCGTTCGGGCAATATCGCCTCATGAGCGGCACGGGGGCGTCTGAGAGCACCAGGACGGACGCCGCCCTCATTAGCCGCTCCCTGGTCGACCCCGAGGGTTTCTCCTTGATCGTCGAGCGCCATGCCACGTCGATCTTGCGCTACCTGACCAGCCGCGTTGGCCGCTCTTCGTCAGAGGACTTACTCGCCGACGTGTTCGAGGCGGCCTTCCGAGCACGGCAGCGTTACGACACCCGCTATGACGACGCACTTCCGTGGCTGCTCGGCATCGCGACCAATGTCATTCGGCACCACCGCCGATCTGAGACACGGCACGCGTCCATGGTGCACAGAGTCACCCAGCTTCACGGACGCAGCCAGGAGCCCCCAGAGGCGATGGATGAGGTCGTCGCCAGTGCCGAACTGAACGATGAGATACACCAGGTGCGGCGCGCCCTGGCTGCCCTCGATGACAGGCACCGTGAGGTCCTAGTGCTCTCAGCCGGACTTGGGTTGAGCTACGACGACATCGCCCGTGCCCTCGGCGTCAGGGTCGGCACCGTGCGCTCGCGCCTATCTCGGGCGAGACGCAATCTGAGGGAACTTCTTGCCACCGACGGGCAATACAGCACGTATGTCGAATCGGACCAGCGAAACCCAGTGGCAGAGGAGCAACCCAAGTGACTGACGAGCTGGACGAAGTTCGCCGATATGTCGAAGGGATCGACCCTCCTGATGCTCGCACCATGGCGCGGGTCAAAAGTCGCCTCGGCTCCGCCATAGCAGTGAGCGGAGTCAGCCTGACTCACCCTGGCCGGACACGGCGCGTTCATGCCGTCCGCTGGGCGCTCGCTCTCTTCGTTGTGCTGGCCGTGGGTATCGCACTACTTGTGCCGAGTCTCGGTCACCGGACCCCGAATCACGTTGGTAAAGCGCGCGGGCGGGATCGCCTGGCTCAGCTCGTCGTCGACGACGTCAACGCGACCGTGGCCTCGGGCAGCTACGACATGGCCTTTACCGACACCTCGACGCCCTCGACCACATGTCCTGGAACGAGCGCCGGACCGGCGACGACGACGCCTTGTTTGGTCGGTTCCCCGCTGGCTCTCGGTTCCATATCTGGGCATGGCACGGTCGACACCAATCCCTACGCCATGGTGACCGTTAGCGATGTCGGGTCCCTCGGGAAGATCACGCTCTACGACAACGGGACAGATGTCTGGGAAATCGGTGGCGGTGACTACGGGCTCTCCGCACCCGGTCAAGCCGGACCAGGTGCGCCGCTTTCGGGCTACGCGGGCTCCGTTGAGGGCACGGTGGGGCAAGTGGCAGGGGCGCTGGACATGCAAGGGCTGGCCAGTGGCACTGGCTATCTCGACCTCGAAGCTCAAGAAATCCAAGGGGCGCAGCCAGCGGGCACCGGCAGCGTGAGTGGGGTGCCCGTGACCATCTACAAGCTGTCCCAGAGCGGGCTCGAAGACCCCGACATCAGCGGACTCACCGCGGAGCAGGCCACAACGATCCGTGCCGCCGACGCCATTATCGAGAGCAGTGGGTTTGCCGGAAAGGCGACGTGGGTTTCGGTTGATAGCGGTGGTTACATCCGAGAACAAAAGACCGAGTACACCCTCCCAGACGGCTCGACAGTGACCGCAGACACCATCTTGTCGAACTTCGGTTGTGCCGGAACGGTGCTTATGCCCGGACAGCAGGGATCAAGCGCACCCCCGTCGGGATGCGTCAGTCCCGACCATGCCACCAGGGGGAGCACGGTTTCGCCCACGCAACCCAACATGACCAGTACGTCGAGCAGAACCACGACGACCACCAGTCCGACCACGACCACATCGGTCTCATCCGCGTTAGTTCCGCAACGCCCGACGGCACTGGCGGTGGGTCCCAACGGCAACCTCTACATCGCCGACCAGACCCGCAACCAGATACTGGAACGTCTGCCCGATGGCGCATTCGTCGCGGTGGCAGGCACCGGGCAAGTGGGCAACTCGGGCGACGGAGGTCCAGCGACTATGGCAGAAATAGATCGACCCGGCGGCATAACCTTCGGAACTGACGGGACGCTCTACTTCGCTGACGAAGGGAACCAGCGGGTGCGGGCCATCTCACCAAGCGGCATTATCACGACGGTCGTCGGCAGCGGAATCGCTCCAGACAGTGGGTTCGTCTCGGACGGCACTCCAGCTCTCCAGGCCGACGTGCAGCCCAACGACGTGGCCGTCGGTCCCGGCGGGCAGCTCTACATCTCAACCGGCGAGCAGGTGCTTCGACTCAATCCCGATGGGACTCTGAGCGTCGTAGTTGGCGCTGACAGCCCCAATCAAGGGATTTACGGAGTGGGCGGTCCGGCAGCCTCGGCCTCTGCCGATGGCGTGGACGGACTCGCGTTTGACTCAGCAGGCAACCTGTACTTCTTCGGGTTCGATACCAAGACAGTGTTTGTCGTACAACCCTCCGGCGTGCTCACAGAACCCTACGGCGAAGAGAGCATCTATCCGCGCGGAGATGGCGGTCTGGTCACTGCGCCCGACGGAGGGATCGTCGCCATGGACGAGTTGGGTGTCGTTCGACTCTCACCCACCAGCGATCAGACGATCATTTCCTTCTTCCCAGGACTCTTTGACGGCATCAGCGGATTCTCGCCAAACGGCATCGCGATCGGCCCCGACGGCACGATCTACGTAGACACGTTCTACGGGAACGGCTACACGGATAGGACGGCCATCGTCGCCATCAGACCCAGCGGCACATCGTCTCAGGTCTTATGGGAGGCCCCTATGAGTCGGTAGGGAGATCGCCGTGCTCGCCCTATACGTCAGTATCGTCTTCGCCAATACCCGCAGCGGGTCGCTAGGCCCGAGAGGACAACAGCCCGCGGCCCACGCGACGGTTGCATTCGTGCCACTACCGGAAGTCCCGCCCGAGGAGATCGCGCCCACAGCGCGCCCAAACCCGTTGCCGACAAGACCCTTCACGTTCGAGGACGCCTTGACCAGCGAAAACGACGACGAAAGCTCCGGGGGAGAGACTCGAACTCTCAACCTAGCGGACGATCCGGACCAAGATCCTGAACAGCGCCAACTTGAATAATCCCAGCTAGATCCCCATTTGTTCATACCGCTATGGACCGCTATTGACCGTACTTTTCCGATGCTTCGCGCGCGAGACTTGACTCTTCTAAACCTTCCTCACTGATCACCGAGATGCGTCAAGGGGCGCCGTTAGGTAAACGAGGACACGGAGCGCAGGGGAGTCCCGCAGCGACCCTTTACGCATCGGACCGTACCGAGTCCAAACTGAATGAGACCGGCCTTTCTGCGCCTAGGTCTGCCATCCGGCGATGGAGTCCCCCTGTGGCGAAGTGTTTGTGCTCGTAAACCGTATTGCGACCGGTCCTGAGAGCTGCTCTGCCGTCGACGGACGGTCCGTCCAGCGCCTCTAGATTTGGCTTGTTGTGGAGCGCTCTGGCAATAGGTGCAGAGGGCTGACACCACCGCGGTGCGGGAGCTCACGAGCACCGGACCCTTCGGCCGTAGAGCCGACGCCAGCCTGAAAGTGATCCGGGCGCAGCACACCCTAACCTGTCCAGGCCGAGGCGGCGTTTGCCGGCCCGGGTCGAGGGTTCGCGAAAGAGTGCGGGGAGGTAGCGCAGCATGAGTGCCGACCAGGTCACATGCGTCAGGATCGGCGCCAGAAGACCGCCCGTGGCGCGACGCTGGGCTGCGAACACGCTTCCCATGACCCCGGCCGCAAGGACCAGGGCTGGATTGCGGGTGGCGCAGGTCGAGAGCACGTAGACGCCTGTGGAGGCGGCGACCGGGTGGAGGGATCCGAGCGCGGTGAACAAGGACCCGCGAAAGAAGACCTCTTCGGCGACGCCGTTGGCGAGCGTCGTCGTCAGCACCCACGAGTCTGAGCCGCGCTCGGCGTAACTCAGGACCGAAACGAGTGCTTCGTTCAAGACCGGAATGTGACGGGCGACGACAGCAGCACCGAAGAAGGCGCCGAACGCGGTGGCGCCGGTGAGAACTGGCACCGCCACCAGACTTCCCCAAGAGCGTTGTTCGCCCCGCAACGAATTCCAACGAAGGGGCTCAACGGCCAGGCCGCCGACCAGCCACGTCCCAGCGACAGAGAACGTCAGGGCGTAGAACTCACGTGACGCGGGTTTCGTTGAGAGCGAGGCGCCAAGGAGTCCTGTCCCGGTCAGTGTCACGGCAGCCGCCAGGACCCGGCGCCGACGGGTCGGCTTGTCGCAGCCACAGGTCGATCGAGGCGCACTCACGGCTTGCCGCGATGGCTCCCATGCCGATGTGCGAGATGGGAACGAGTCGTCTGAGTTGGCCTTCGTCACCTTCGTCGGCTCAACTTCTCCGCGCTTTTGCCCGTTCGCCAAGGGCGGCGAGCACCGCTGCGTCGTAGTCCATGGGTTCGAAAGGCACAAGGGAACGAATGCTGTCATTTCGCACGACCACTTCGATGGTCATGGAGTCGACCAGGCGACGGCCGGTCGCCACATCGACGTCGGTGACCAACGCGAGCCACCGCGATGACAGCGACGGACTCAGCAGTGGGACCGGCACCACCAGCAGAGGCCGGCCTTCGATGGCGGCGACTCGACGAAGCAATTGCACGTACTCCAACACGTCCGGTCCTCCAATGTCGAATACTCGCCCCGTCGTCTCCGGTGTCTCGAGCACCCCAACGAGGTAACGAATCACGTCGGCGGCGGCGATCGGCTGAGTCTTCGTGTGCACCCATCGGGGCGTGATCATGGCGGGCAGGTGCTCGACGAGCTGACGCGTCATCTCCCAAGAAATGCCGCCATCGCCGACAATGATCCCGGCCCGCAGTACCGTCACTGGAACGCCGCTCTCGCCGAGCAGAGTCTCCACCTCGCGCCGGCTGCGCAGATGCTCCGACAGGTCGTCGTCCGTGTCGCCCAACCCACCCAGGTAGATGATCCGGCTGACCCCGGCTTCGTCGGCAGCACGGCCGAACGCCGCGGCCGCCTCGGCGTCGGCACGCGCGAAGTCCTTCTCCCCCAGCCGATGCACCAGGTAATAGGCCGCCTCACACCCCTGCAAAGCGCCGACGAGCGAGGCGGGGTCTGCGACGTCTCCCCTGACCGGCTCGCCGCCGCCGCGGTAGCCCTCCGGCCGACGTGTCATGGCCAGGACCTCATGCCCTGCCTCGGTCAAAGCCGGGCACAGCTTTTGACCTACGAATCCCGTCGATCCTGCCACGAGGACTCTCATCTGGTCTCTGTGTTCACGTCGTCTGCTCGAATCGTCGGTTGTGGGTTGCGACCCGAATTCGTCGGTTGAAGGCCACGGTCTCCGTCTGGTCAGGCACTCTCAGTGATCCCTCGCAGTCATGGCCGCACCATTTACGACAATGGCGATCGCCACACCGAAACGTGGTCCGTGCTGCGAGCGTCGAACGGGTGACCGTGCCAATCTGCCCAGCGGTTCTCAAGCGTCATCCCACTCAGGCGAGCCATGAGGTCCAATTCGCTCGGCCACGCGTAGCGATGCACAAGGGGAAAGCTCCGCGTGCGACCGGTTCCGTCGATGACGATCTGCGTGGTCGACAGCAGCTGGCGGCCCGCATCATGATCCTGTATGACCAGTCCGGCGAAACCGCGACCTAGACGCCTGGCCTTGAGACCCAGCGCATCGCCCCGGGGCGGATCGGGAACCCAGGCCTCAATGACGAAACGTCCACCGGGAGCAAGGTGCCGGGCCGCATTCTCGAAGCATTCGATCTGGCCCTGCTGGGAGCCCATGGCGTAGATCGTGTTGACCAAGAGCACGACGAGATCGAACTTGCCCTCGGCGGCAGTGGTCGCAAAGTCTCCACACAGGGTCGTGACCTTGTCGCCACCCGGCTTCTCTTTGAGGATCGTCAACATGCTCGGCGAGCCGTCGACGCCCCAAACATCGAGACCCTTTTCGGCCAGAGGAAGGGCGATGCGACCAGTGCCCACGCCGAATTCGAGGATCCTGCCGCCATCCGCCAATCGAGCCAGCGTGTCGACCGCGCCGTCGGTGTCGAAGACATCTCCATAAATGGCGTCGTACTCGTCCGCCAGCAACGCCCCGTAGGACGCCTCGTCATGGAACTCGTCCGTCATGGCGTCCACAAGGAGGTCCGATTGTCTCTCCAGGCGGAGACGACGTGGTCAGCGAAGACTCGTTCGACGAATTCGACGGCCCGGGCACCGAACAGGACTGCCCCAGCTTGATCCGGCTCAGCCTCCAGCAAGCCGCCGACAAGGTCGTTGACGGCGATGTACTGGTGGTCCTCGTCCGCTTCGACGTGCACGTCGTAGAACCTACGGCCGCTGTCGGGCACGCCGAGCGACTCGAGCCATGCGCTGTACCGAGCCATTGGACCCACCGAATTCATCTCAAAACTTGCCAAATGTCCGACCAGAGCCCCACGGAGGCGTCGATGGAGACCGAACATTGAAATCAGATTTGTGGTGGCCAATGTGACTGCCGGCAGACGATCGAGGTATGCCCCGTAGGTGGCGTCAAGGCCTAGGGACGTCATGGCGTCGGCAAACAGCGACGAGTGCATCGACGCCTCCGTTCCTCCGCCGTATTCATCAGACTGAATCATCACGAGGGCAGCCTTGGCCCGACCGTTCAGGCGAGGAATCGCCCAAGTGTGGGGGTCTGCCTCCTTCAGCTGGTAGCCGGACCGGTGCACCGAGATCTCTCGCGCATGGAACCGCGTCCCGTGCTGCAGCAGCCAGCCCGACAGAGAGAACCCGTTGCCTCGGGTCAGCTGCCACAAGACATCCGGCACTTCTGCTGGTGCGACACTGCTCTCGTTCGGGAGCGCCAGGCGCAGACTCTCTTCGAACGTCCACTCCAATACGCTGCGGAGCTGTAGGAGACCGGGGTGCCATTCCCAGTCGTCGCCTACGCCTGCGAACCCCTGATAATGCAGCTCGTAACAGCAGTAGAGCGCCAACTGGAGGTCCTCGTCGGTGAGCACCGCGTCGGTGCGGACGCGCGGAGCTCTGAAGGCCCCAGTCGGATTCGAAAGTGCTTTGATCACCGCGTGGCTGATCGGACCTCGGGGAGACGGGAGCTGCGGCCTGCCATGGAAAACGTCTCGATACGCCGACTGCTCGTGCGGCGGTGTGGGGATGGCACGCACGGGCGCGGGCGACGTACACAGAATGGTTTGCACCGCGTCGATGAGACTCGAACTTCCTTGCGTCGCGACGCTCATGTGGACAGCGCACCTTTGCTCACGTTCATGACCACCGTCTCTCTCTCTGGTCCTGCGGGGATTTCCGCCTCTGGACCAGGATCTGGAGACGCTCGCGTGACGAGCCCGACAAGTGTCCTACCCCGATGAGAGCGGATGAAAACTCACCCGATCGGGTGATTGAGCTGCCTCGCGCTCCGGCGTCGCCGCCAAAACTCACTCGCCGAAAGCGGTTCACGGCTCGTCCGGCAGGGTAAGGCTGCGAGGTGCGTAGACATCGGGAACGGGTTGCCGAAGAAGCCCGCGGCGAGGTGAGAGAAGAGAAGTCCAAAGAAGACGCCGGCTCAGCCGCCTCCGATTCCCACACCGAGAGCAATGGACTGCCAACAGGCGAAAAACGGGCTGCGGCGAACCGCGACGAAGACCCTCCGGCGTGAAGACGGACCATCTCCGCCCCGGGGTGCTCTTCGATGTCGACGGGACACTGTGCGATACCAACTATCTGCACGCACTCGCGTGGTCGCGAGCTCTGCGGGAGTCCGGAGAGTGGGCTCCGATGAATGCCATCCATCGGCTTATCGGTATGGGGGGAAAACAGCTCCTCCCCGAGCTCCTCGGTCATGACAGCCCCGAAGTGACCGCGAGGCAGCCTCTGCGGTACCAGGAACTCACCGGCGATGTCCTCGCGTTTCCCCGAGCGGCTGAGGCCTTACGGGGGGTCCACACACGAGGCTTGGTGGTGGTGCTTGCCACTTCGGCGCCCGATAACGAACTCGTCACGTTGCGCAAGGCGCTCGACGCCGATGATGCCATTGACGGTCAGACTTCCGTCGATGACGTCGAACGCTCCAAGCCGGACCCCGAAGTCTTCCTCAGCGCCATGGAGCGGTTTTCCATCGATCCTCGTCGTGCGCTGGCTGTCGGCGATAGCGTGTGGGATGTCAAGGCAGCCCGCTCCGCGGGTATCGGCTGCGTCGCCGTCGAGTCCGGTGGTTTCAGCCGCCACGAACTGAGCGAAGCCGGCGCGCGTCAGGTGTATCGCGACGTCGGCGAAATGATCGACCAATTCCACACCGGGCCTCTCGCCCAGCTCTGCCTCTAGAAACCACAGCTCGCTGCGAAGAACCGGCCGTTCTCGAAGACACCCTCACCCCGAACGGGTGAAATGGGAGGAACGGCAAACAATTTGGTCTGAGGACCATCCTCGTGGGTAAGGACACGCGGCGGACCCACGCTGCTCGAGGACTTCCATCTGCGCGAGAAGATCACCCATTTCGATCACGAGCGCATTCCCGAGCATGTCGTGCACGCGCGAAGTGCCGCAGCCCCGGGATCTTCGAGCCATACGGGGCCGCAAGCTCGGTCACAAGAGCGGCCTTTCTGGCCGAGGAGGGCACGGTCGCCCCGGTCTTCTCATGAGATCGCGCGCGTGGCGCGCGACGAAGGTGGAGTGGAAGGTGAGGTGCTGGACCTACCGCCGCTGACCAGCGAAAACGGAGAGAAATGCTCCGGGGGAGAGACTCGAACTCTCAACCTAGCGGTTAACAGCCGCTTGCTCTGCCATTGAGCTACCCCGGAAGGGATTGAGAAAACCGGCTCCGAACGATAGCAGCGGCCGGCATCCTCGACGGAGCCGAGGAGCTCCGAAGGCCCGGCGGATCAGGACTCTTCGAGGTAGTCCCGGAGCAGGTGCGCGGCGTCGGGCCGGCGCAGCTTGGCCAGCGTCTTGGACTCGATCTGGCGCACGCGCTCGCGAGTCACGCCGAACTCCTTGCCGACCTCTTCGAGCGTGCGGATCTTCCCGTCGTCGAGACCGAAGCGGAGCCTGACCACGTCCTGCTCGCGCTCCGACAGATGTCCGAGTGCCTCGCGCACCGCGGCGTCGAGGAGTGAACGCGTCGCCGCGTCGTCCGGCACCACCGCGCCCCTGTCCTCGATCAGGTCCGACAGATTGAAGTCGTCCTCGTCGCCCACCGGCTGCTCGAGCGACACGGTGTCCTGGTTGATGCGCAGGATCTCGCGCACGCGTTCCATCGGGAGCTCGACGCGGTGCGCCACCTCGTCGATAGTGGGCTCGCGCCCGAGCTCCTGCAACAGCTGGCGCTGCGCCCACACGACCTTGTTGATCGTCTCGACCATGTGGACGGGGATCCGGATGGTGCGCGCCTGGTCCGCGATCGCCCGCGTGATGGCCTGGCGGATCCACCACGTCGCGTACGTCGAGAACTTGAACCCCTTCGTGTGGTCGAACTTGTCGACCGCCCGCATGAGCCCGAGGTTGCCCTCCTGGATCAGGTCGAGGAAGGCCAGACCGCGGTTCCGGTAGCGCTTGGCGATCGAGACGACCAGACGGAGGTTGGCCTCGATGAGCTCGTCCTTGGCCTTGAGGCCCTTCCGCATCTGGCGCCGGGTCCGGCTCAGCTGCTCGGCGTCGAGCAGGTCGCTCTCGGGCCCCTCCCCCGTCAGGGCCAGTTCGTGGGCGGCCAGCCTGCCGGCGGCGTCGTTCCCCTCCTCGATGGTCTGGGCGATCTCGACCTCGAGCTCGGCGTTGAGCAACGGGACCCGCCCGATCTCCTTGAGGTAGGTGTGGACCGGGTCCTCGGCGCTCCCACCCGACTCACTGGAGCTCGAGCGCCTCCCGTTGGATTCCCGCCGCTGCGTGTCGCTCCGGGCGCTGCCGTTCGTCCGCGCCGCGCTCCGTGTCGCCTTGCGGGGCGCCACCTCGACGACGAGATCCTCTTCCTCGTCCGCAACGAGCGCCACCCCTTCCGCGGTGACGCGGTCGATCACGGCTGTCAACACTTCGGGTGTCAGCTCCACCGTGTGCAGCGCGTCGATCAGCTCGGCCTGTGTCAGGTGACCCTTCTCGCGACCGAACGCCAACACCTTGTCGAAGTCGACCTGGGACACACCTGGGGGAAGCGCGACGTGCGCGATCGGCGCGAGCAAGTGATTCGACACTGGCGGCACGACGGTCTCGTCGTCGATCGCGATCGCCGAATCTTCGTTCACTGCCGACCTGCGAATTCGGTCACTCTGCTCCTCGGTCCCGTTCGGACAACCAAACTACCAACCGATCGGCAGCGTCGCGCCCAGCGGGAGATTCTCCGAGTTGGTCCAGCCAGAGACGCACTTGAGCGGTCTCGGCGGATCGGGTCTGCCACGCGTCGCCACCGCCCCGTGACTCGATCTCGACGTCGGCGAGCGCGCGTCGCGTCGCGCCGCGCAGAAGCCCGGTCACCACGGAACCCACCGGATCACCCAGTTCGGGGTCACCCGACATGGGTTCCTCGACTATGACGCGTCGCAACAGGCTGGCCACCTCCGGTGACGCGGTCTCAATGGCCTCATGCACGTCTTCGCTCTCCAACAGTGCGGTGAACGCCTGGCGTTGCACAGGTTCGGCGAAGAGCACCTCGTGCACTCGATCAGCTACATCATCGGGTTGGTGTACCGCCAACTTGAGCGCCTCGAGTCCCGGCCCTGGTCGCAGCGCCGACGTGAGACCGTCGGGACCCCCATCTCCGTCGGGGCCGAACCGCTCGCCGTCGTCCTCGGGGTACTCGATCGACGGCGGTTCCTCGTCCCGGCTCCGCGACCGCCGGCGGCCCGATGTCTCGGCCGGCGGATGGGTCCGCAGGTGATCCAGGCGCTCCCGGAGCTTGGCCGTGTCGAGGCGACAGCGGTCCGCCAGCTGCATGACGTACTGGTCGCGCACCAGGTCGTCGGGGTGCTCGGCCACTGCGGTCAGTGCCGCCTCGGCGGCCCGCGCCCTGCCCTCGGCAGTGGTCAGGTCGCCGGCGCCGAGCATCCGGTCCACCCGGAATTGGAGGAAGGGCCGCGCCTCTTTCACGGCCAGCGCCAGTGCTCCGGGGTCCGTGCGGGCCAGCTCCCCCGGGTCGCTGCCACCGGGCAGCTCTGCCACCACCACGTCCACCTCGTGCTTGCGCTCCCACTCGTAGACGCGCGACGTCGCGCTCTGCCCGGCCGCGTCGGCGTCGTAGGCCAGCACGATGCGCTTGGCGAAGTTGCGCAACAGCGTGAAGTGCTCCTCGGCCAGCGCGGTGCCGCACGTCGCGACGGCCGACGGCACGCCGGCCTGGAAGAAGCCGATGACGTCGGTATAGCCCTCGCACACGACGACCTGACCCTGCGCGATCACCTCTTGCTTGGCCCAGTTGAGCGCGTAGAGCGTGCGGCGCTTCGAATAGACGGGTGACTCCTGCGAGTTCTTGTACTTCGGTTCCGGCCGCTCGGGCGGCGCCTGTCCAGGCCGAGGCGGCAGGATACGCCCGCCCAGTGCGACGGGTCGTCCCGAGGGATCGCAGATCGGAAAGAGCACGCGTGCCCGGAAGAAGTCCTGCGCTCGGCCGCGCCGGTTGATGAAGCCGAGCCCCGAGTCCGACAGCACGTTCTCGGGTAAGCGCAGCGCCTTGGCCAACGCGTCCCAGTCGTCGGGGGCCCAGCCCAGGCGGAAGCGGCGGACCACGTCCCCGTCGTAGCCCCGGGAGCGCAGGTAGTCGCGCGCCGGTCCGGCGTCCGGCGAGGACACGAGGCGTTCGTGGTACCACGTCACGGCCCGCTCCATCGCGTCGAGCAGCTCCGAGCGTCGCTTGTGGTCTCGACCGGCCTCCTGGTCCTCGTGCAAGGTGATGCCGGCCCGGTCGGCCAGGAAGCGCACGGCATCGACGAAGTCGAGGTGGTCCATGGCGCGCACGAAGGTGATGGCGTCGCCCGACGCCTGGCAGCCGAAGCAGTAGTAGAAGCCCTCCTCGGCGTTGACGCTGAACGACGGCGTCTTCTCGGTGTGGAAGGGGCACAGCCCGCTCCAGCGGCGACCCACCTTCTTCAGGAGGGCGTGCTCGCTGATCAGGGCGACGATGTCGGTGGCCGCCCGGACCTGGGCGACCTCTTCGTCCGGTATCCCCACGGACCTGACGGTACCGCGGCGCTGTCGAAGCCCGATCGGGCGCCGGCCGGCCGGGCGGCTCGGGCCGTCAGACCTGGTCGGCGGCGGCCAGGACCGCCTGCGCCGCGGCGAGACGGGCCACCGGCACCCGGTAGGGCGAGCAGCTCACGTAGTCCAAACCGGCCTCGTAGAAGAAGCCGATGGAGGCCGGTTCGCCGCCGTGCTCGCCGCAGACGCCGACCTTGAGGCTCGGCCGGGTGGCCCGTCCGCGCTGAGTCCCGAGCTTGACCAGTTCGCCGACGCCGTCGAAGTCGACGACGTCGAAGGGGTTGCGCGGCAAGAGCCCGAGCTCGAGGTAGGCGTTCATCATCCGGCCCTCGACGTCGTCGCGGGAGAATCCGAACGTCATCTGCGTGAGGTCGTTGGTGCCGAAGGAGAAGAAGTCGGCCACCTCGGCGATCTCGTCGGCGCGGAGCGCCGCCCGCGGGGTCTCGATCATCGTGCCGATGGTGACCTCGAGCGTCCCCGCCTTGGCTGCGCCGCCCGTCTTCGTCGCTCCCCTCGAGGGTCGGGGCGCCTTCTCCGCGTTCACCGCGGCCACGGCGTCCTCGACCCAGCTCCGCGCCAGCGCGAGCTCTTCCCGCGTCACGGTGAGAGGGATCATGATCTCGACGATGGGGTGCCCGCCGTCGGCCACCCGCTGGCGCGCCGCCTCCATCAGGGCGCGCACCTGCATGGCATAGAGGCCGGGCTTGATCACGCCGAGGCGCACGCCACGCGTCCCGAGCATGGGGTTGGCCTCGCGCCAGGCCAGTGCCGCCTCGTAGAGGCGCTTCTCCTCGGGGTTGAGCCCGACCGTCGCCTCCTTGTGCGCCAACTCCTCGGTGGAGGGCAAGAACTCGTGTAGCGGCGGGTCGAGCAGCCGCACGGTCACCGGCAGGCCGTCCATGGCCTTCAGGATGGCGATGAAGTCCTCGCGTTGGACCAGGCGCAGCTCCTCGAGCGCGGCGGCCTCCTCGGCCGGCGCGTGGGCCAGGATCATGCGGCGCACGACGGGCAGGCGGTCCTCGCCGAGGAACATGTGCTCGGTCCGGCACAGGCCGATGCCCTCTGCTCCCAGGTGGCGCGCGTTGTCGGCATCGTCGCCGTTGTCCACGTTGGCCCGGACGGCGAGATGGCCCTTGCGGATGTCGTCGGCCCACGACAGGACCGTGTCGAAGGCGGCGGGCGGCTCGGCCGCGGTGAGCGGGACCTGCCCGGCCACGACGATTCCGGCGCCGCCGTCGAGGGAGACCCAGTCGCCCTCCGACAACGTGACGTCCCCCGAGGTCACCCTGCGGTCGCCCAGGCGCAACACCTCGGCGCCGACGACGGCCGGCTTGCCCCAGCCGCGCGCCACCACGGCGGCGTGGCTCACCAGGCCGCCCCGCGCCGTCAGGATGCCCTCCGACGCGAGCATGCCGTGCACGTCCTCGGGCGACGTCTCGCTGCGGACGAGGATCACCTGTTCGCCGCGCTCGGCCGCCGCAGCCGCGTCGTCCGCGGTGAAGTAGATGCGGCCGACGGCGGCCCCAGGGCTCGCTCCGAGGCCCCTCGCCCAGGTGGCGTAGCCGGAGCCGGCGAATTGGGGGTGCAGGACGGCGTCGAGGTGGTCCTCGGTGATGCGCGAGACCGCCTCGGCCTTGGAGATGCCGAGGTCGCTCGGGCGGACCATGTCCACCGCCATCTTGAGGGCGGCCGTGCCGGTGCGCTTGCCGACGCGGGTCTGGAGCATCCAGAGCTTGCCCTGCTCGATGGTGAACTCGGTGTCGCACATGTCCTTGTAGTGCCCCTCGAGCCGGTCGAAAATCTTCAGCAGGTCGGTGTGGACCTTGGGGAACTGCTTCTTCAGCGCCGAGATGGGCTCGGTGTTGCGGATGCCGGCCACCACGTCCTCACCCTGCGCGTTGACCAGGAAGTCGCCGTAGGCGCCCTTGGTGCCCGTCGCGGGGTCGCGGGTGAAGCCGACGCCGGTGCCCGAGTTGTCGTCGCGATTGCCGAAGACCATCGCCTGGACGTTGACGGCGGTGCCGAGGTCGTGCGCGATGCGTTCGCGCGCGCGGTAGGCGATGGCGCGCGGCCCGTTCCAGCTGCGGAAGACGGCTTCGATGGCGCCGCGCAACTGCTCGGCCGGCTTCTGGGGGAAGGGCGAGCCGGTGTGGCGCTCGACGATCTGCTGGTACGAGTCGACGAGGTAGCGCAGGAGCTCGACGGGCACCTTGGCGTCGGACTCGGTGCCGGCCAGCTCCTTGGCGGCGTCGAACAGGGAGTCGAACTCCTCGCCCGGCAACTCCAGGACGATGCGGGCGTACATGGCGATGAAGCGCCGGTACGAGTCGAAGGCGAAGCGCTCGTCGCCGGTCTGCTTGGCCAGGCCCTCCACGGACTCGTCGTTCAGGCCCAGGTTGAGGACGGTGTCCATCATGCCGGGCATGGAGAACTTGGCGCCCGAGCGCACGGAGACGAGGAGCGGATCGGCGGCGTCGCCGATGTCCTTGTCCATGGCGGTCTCCAGGCGCGCCCGCGCCTGTGCCACCTCGGCGTCGAGGACCTTGGGCCACCCGCTTGCCATGTAGGCCCGGCAGGCGTCGGTCGAGATCGTGAACCCGGGCGGGACGGGGAGCTGGAGTACCGACGTCATTTCGGCCAGGTTGGCGCCCTTGCCACCGAGGAGGTCCTTGAGCTCCATGGGTGGGCGGGGATGCGTGTGGTCGAAGTCGAAGACGTACGGCATCGGGCCTCCTTGCCCTGCACAGGGCGTCCCGCGTGGCGAGCGCGGTGGCGGTGGTCACGCCCGTCCCGACCTGGGACGAGCCAAGCCAGCCTACTTTCCCGCGACGTTTGCCCCGGGCGGTGGCGTGTCTCCCTTGGCCGGGCCCGACGTCCCGCTCGGGCCAGCTGCGCCCCCCGCTGCGCCGGCACCACCGAGCTGGCGCTGGAAGACCTCCTTGGCCTGGCGCATGTAGTCACGCACGATCGCGAGTTCCTCGGCGGCGAAGCGCTGCGAGACGCGTCGCATCGCCTCCGCCACCGGCTGCTGCAGGTCCTCCAGGCGCTGTCGGGCCTCGGGCACGATCTCGACCCAGACCCGGCGGCGGTCCTCCGTGTCGCGCCGGCGCGCCACCATGCCCGCCTCCTCGAGCCGGTCCAGGATGAAGGTCACCGCGCCCGTCGTCAGACCCGCCTCCTGGGCGAGCCGGCCCGCGGTCAGCGGCCCGAGTCGACCAATAAGGTCGAGGCAGCGCATGTCGGTCCGGCTCAGCTTCAGCTTCTTGGCCAGTCCCCCTTCGAACTCACTCGCTGCCCCGAGGTACCCCATGATCTCGTTGCGCAACTGCTTTCCGAGCTCCGCCCGCGACCACTGTCTTGACACGTAAGTAACTTTACCACTAAGTTTCTTTGCCAATGGGAATTTCTTCGACTTCGTCGCTCGCCGTGGAGGCCCAGGATCTGGTCAAGGTCTTCCCCCGCGGCAACGTGCGGGCCCTCGACGGGGTCTCGCTCGCCGTGGAGACGGGGACGGTGCTGGGGCTGCTGGGGCCCAACGGGGCCGGCAAGACCACGGCCGTGCGCATCCTCTCGACCATCCTCGAGGCCGACTCGGGCGTCGCCACCGTCCTCGGGCACGACGTCGTGAAGGAGCCCGAGACGGTCCGGCGCCTCATCGGGCTGGCCGGCCAGTACGCCACCGTCGACGAGAACCTCACGGGGCGGGAGAACATCTACATGGTCGGGCGGCTGTCCCACCTGAGCCGCAAGCTCTCGATGCGGCGGGCCGACGAGCTGTTGGAGAGCTTCGGCCTCGCCGACGCCCGCAACCGGGTCCTCAAGACCTACTCGGGGGGCATGCGCCGACGGCTCGACCTGGCCGCTGCGCTGGTCGCCAGCCCGCCGGTCCTCTTCCTCGACGAGCCCACCAGCGGGCTCGACCCCCAGAGCCGGCAGGACCTCTGGGCCGTGATCGCGGAGCTGGTACGAGACGGCACGACGGTGCTGCTCACCACGCAGTACCTCGAGGAGGCCGACCGGCTCGCCCGCGACATCGTGGTCGTCGACCACGGGCGCGTGATCGCCGAGGGCACGCCGGCCGAGCTCAAGGCCGGCCTCGGCACGTCGGTGGTGTCGGTGACCGTCGGCACCCGCGACGTCGTGCCCATCGCCGTCGGGCTCCTGGCCCCATTGACCCCGAAGGAGCCGGTGGTGGACGACACCACGGTGGAGCTGACGGTGGAGAACGGTCCGGCCGTCGGCGCCGAGGTGTTGCGGGCGCTCGACGCGGCCCAGATCCCCGTCAGCGGGCTGGCGCTGCGCGAGCCGAGCCTCGACGACGTCTTCTTGAGCCTCACCGGCCACAAGACCGAGACCGAGACCGAGGACGAGCGGGCGGCGCGCAGCGGCGGACGGCGCCGCGCCGCCGAGACCGACGGAAAGGACGCCGCATGACGACGACGATCGCGCTCCCCCGCACCACGGAGAGCCCGGCTCCCGCCGCGGGCAACCGGCTCGGCTGGGCGGTGCAGGACACGCTGACGGTGACCTGGCGCAACCTGAAGGCGCTCACGCGCACGCAGGAGCAGGTGTTCTTCGCGGCCGTGCAGCCGATCATGTTCACGCTGCTCTTCGTGTACGTGTTCGGAGGCGCGATCCACACGTCGGTCCCCTACGTCGACTACCTCATCCCGGGCATCTACGTCCAGACCGTCGCCTTCGGGGCGGTCACCACGGCGGTCGGCCTGTCCGAGGACCTCTCCAAGGGATTGATCGAGCGCTTCCGGGCGCTGCCGATGGCCCGCTCGGCCGTCCTGGGCGGGCGCACGACGGCCGATCTCGTGCGCAACGTCTTCGTCGTGCTCCTCATCACCGCCGTGGGCTTCGCCGTCGGCTTCCGCATCTCGACGAACTTCGGTCTCTTCCTCCTCGGCGCGCTGATCGTGCTGCTCTTCAGCTACACCCTCTGCTGGGGCTTCGCCACGGTCGGCCTCTCCGCGCCCAACGCAGAGACGGCGCAGACGATGGTGTTCCCCATTCTGTTCCCGTTCATCTTCGCCTCGTCCGCCTTCGTGCCGGTGAGCGCCATGCCGGGCTGGCTGCAGGCCTTCGCCCAACACCAACCGGTGACCCAGGTCGTCGACGCCGCCCGCTCCCTCATGGTGGGCGGCACACTGCAGGACACCGGCGCGGTGTGGGCCGCGCTGGCCTGGTGCCTCGGGTTGCTGATCGTCCTGGCGCCCTTGGCCGTCCACAAGTACCGCCGGGTGGCCTGAGCGGCAACTCCCTACCCCTCGCCGGTGCGCCGGCGCAGCTCGGCCAAGAGGTCGGCGATGGGGATGCGCACCTGCTCGGTCGTGTCGCGGTCGCGCACGGTGACGGCGTCGTCCTCGAGCGAGTCGAAGTCCACCGTGACGCACCAGGGCGTGCCGACCTCGTCCTGGCGCCGGTAGCGGCGCCCGATGCTCTGCGTGACGTCGTAGTCGCACATGAAGTGCGGCTGCAGCAAGCTTGAGCACCTGGCGCGCCAGCGGCTCGAGGGTCTCCTTCTTGGACAGCGGGAGCACCGCGACCTGATAGGGAGCGAGGCGCCAGTGCAGCCGCAGCACGGTGCGGGCCTCGCCGCCCACCTCGTCCTCGGTGTAGGCGGAGAGGAGGAAGGCCATCATCGTTCGGGTGGCGCCGGCGGCCGGTTCGATCACATACGGCGTGTAGCGCTCGTTGGTCTGGGGGTCGAAGTAGTCGAGCGCGACCCCCGACTTGGCCGCATGGGCCGAGAGGTCGTAGTCGCCGCGGTTGGCGATGCCTTCGAGCTCGTCCCAGCCCCAGGGAAAGAGGAACTCGACGTCGGCCGTGGCCTGCGAGTAGTGGGACAGCTCGCTCGGCTCGTGGTGGCGCAGCCGCAGCTGCTCGGCGGGGAGGCCGAGCCCGAGGTACCAGTCCATGCGCTCGGTCAGCCAGTAGTCGAACCACTTCGGGGCCTCGTCGGGTGGGACGAAGTACTCCATCTCCATCTGCTCGAATTCGCGGGTGCGGAACACGAAGTTCTGCGGCGTGATCTCGTTGCGGAAGGACTTGCCGACCTGGGCGATGCCGAAGGGGGGCCTCTTGCGCGTCGTGCCGAGCACGTTGGCGAAGTTGGTGAACATGCCCTGGGCGGTCTCGGGGCGCAGGTAGGCCACGTGGCCCTCGTCCTCCACCGGCCCGGCGTGCGTCTTGAACATGAGGTTGAAGGCGCGGGCCTCGGTCAGGTCGTGCGAGCCGCAGTTGGGGCAGACCCCGTCGATCTTGTCGGCCCGCCAGCGCTCGTGGCAGTTCTTGCAGTCGACCAGGGGATCGGTGAAGGTGGCCAGGTGCCCCGAGGCCTCCCAGACGGCCGGCGGGCCGAGGATGGCGGCGTCGAGCCCGACCACGTCGTCTCGCTCCTGCACCATGGCGCGCCACCAGGCGTTCTTGACGTTGCGCAGCATGTTGACCCCGAGAGGGCCGTAGTCGTACGTCGAGCGGAAGCCGCCGTAGATCTCGGCCGAGGGGAAGACGAAGCCGCGGTGGCGGCACAGGCGCACCACCTTCTCCAGCAGGTCGTCGGGCGCCGCGTCGGCGACCGCCTCGGAGGTCTCGGTCATCGCAGCAGGATACCGGAGCGGATTCTGACGCCGACCTCGTTGGCGAGCAGACGCCCCCGCACCGTGAGCACGGCGCGCTCGCCCACGTGCTCGACGAGGCCGTCGAGCTCCTCGGGGTGCTCGAGACACTCCCAGGGCACGCCGCGCCGCGTGCGCAAGGACAGCGTCAGGGCCTCGAAGGCGCGTTGCTCCGCGTCGAGCTCCTCGCGGCCGGCCTCGGGCGAGCGCCCGGCGGCGACGGCGTCGATGTAGCGCTCGGGCGTCCGCACGTTCCACCAGCGCAGACCGGCGCGGTGCGAGTGCGCCGCGGACCCGATGCCCACGTAGTCGCCCTGCTCCCAGTAGAGGTGGTTGTGCCGGCACTCGTGGCCGGGCCGGGACCAGTTCGAGATCTCCTCCCAGTGGTAGCCGGCCGCGCGCAGAACCGACTCGGTGTGCTCGTAGCGCCGGGCCTGCGCGTCCTCGTCCGGCTGCCGCGCCGGGTCACGAGCCAGCGGCGTGCCGGGCTCGACGGTGAGCCCGTAGGCGCTGACGTGGGGCGGCGGGTGCGACAGGCCGAGGACGTGCTCGAGCGTGGCCGCCCAGTCCGCGTCGCTCTCGGTGGCGGCGCCGAAGATCAGGTCGAGGTTCCAGGACGTAAAGCCGGCCGCGCCGACCGCGGCGGAGATCGTCTCGGCGGCGTGGGGCACGGTGCGGCGGCCGAGGCCGGCGAGCACGTGGGCCTGCGTCGACTGCAGGCCGAACGAGACGCGGGTCACGCCGGCGCGCCGGTAGGTCTCGAGGTGGGCGGCGTCGGCGTCCTCGGGATTGCACTCCACCGTGACCTCGGCGTCGGTCGTGCGGGGGATGGCGTCGAGGACGCGGCAGAGGGTCTCGGGGTGGAGGCGGGACGGGGTGCCCCCTCCGAAGAAGATAGAGGTCGGCCGCGCGAGGTCGGCTGCCCCAAAGACGCGCCGCAGCTCGCGCACGCACGCGTCGGCGTAGCGCTCCATCAGATGGTCGCGGTCGGTGTAGGTGGCGAACGCGCAGTAGTCGCAGCGTTCCCGGCAGAACGGGACGTGGACGTAGACGCCGAAGGGGGTCAAAGGCCGGCCGTCGAGCGCACCGAGCGGATGCGGCGGTCGAGGTGGACCTCCATCGCCTCGGTGGCGAGCTCGGCCGCCTCGTCGGCCCCGGCGGGCGGCGGGCCCGACAGCACCGCGGCCAGGTCGCCGCCCAGGATGCGGCGCAACAGTGCCAGCGCCGCGGGGCTCAGGGGACGGCCGCTGCGATGGGCCCGGCACAGCGTGCCCCCGGCGACGAGGTCGAAGGCGACGAGCTCGACGGTGCCCTCGGGCTCGTCGCAGACGGCACACGCATCGAGGACCGGGCCGGCGCCCTCGAGGACGAGCGCCTTCAAGAAGAACGACGACGCGAGGAGCGCGGGGTCGGCCTTGTCGTCCGCCAGCGCGCGCAGCGCACCGGTCAGCATGGCGTACAGGCGCGGATCGGGGTGGCGCTCCTGGGCCAGCTGGTCGGCCACCTCGAGGAGCGACATCCCGCGGGGAAGGAGACGCAGGTCCTCGCGGACGGCGCGGTACGCATCGAGCACCTCGACCTGGTTGACGATGTCGAGGTCGCTCCGGCCCTGCCAGAGCAACAGGTCCACGTGGGTCAGCGGCTCGAGGCGCGCCGCCGAATTTCGACGTGGTCTTGCGCACGCCCTTGGCCACCGCGCGCACCTTGCCGTGGCGCTCGGTCAGGAACACGACGATGCGGTCGGCCTCGCCCAGGCGGTAGCTGCGCAGGACGACGCCCTTGTCGCGGAACAGGCTCACGGGCCGGGGGGCGGTGCGGCCGGTTCGTGGTGGGCCGGGTCGTGGTGGGCCGGGTCGTGGTGGGCCGGTTCGTGGTGGGCCGGGTCGAGCGGGCAGTAGCGCTCGCCCCGCCTGGCCGCCTCTGCCGTGGCCCGGCGGGCGTCGGCGGCCACGTCGGCCGCCCGGTCGTGCGCGTCCTGATCCGGCCGGTTGCGCGCCTGGGCCGCCGCGTAGTGCGAGCGACGGCCGTAGAGGAGGTTGCCGGCTCCGACCAGCGCCGCCATGGTCACCACCACGATGATCACGGTCCGCAGGCCGTAGGGACCGGCCAGGTACACCACCAGGACGAAGGCGGTGAGCAGGGCGATCCCGGCCGCCACGGCGATCCGGCTGAGGCTCATAGGACCCCCCATTCTCGCATCCGGCGGGGTCCGGGGGTGACGGCCCGGGCGACGGCTCAGGGGGTGACGGCCCCGAAGCGGCGCACCCGCCGCTGGAACTCGATCACGGCCTCGTAGAGATGACGCCGGCGCATGTCGGGCCAGAGGATGTCGGGGAAGATCAGCTCGCTGTAGGCGATCTCCCACAGCAGGAAGTTCGAGATGCGCGTCTCGCCCGACGTCCGGATCACCAGGTCGGGGTCGGGCATGTCGGGGAAGTAGAGGTGGCGCCGGATCGCCTTCTCGTCCACCTTGTTGGCCGGCGTCCCCTCGGCGACGAGGGCGCGTACGGCGTCGACGATCTCGGCCCGCCCGCCGTAATTGAAGGCCATCGTCATCACCATGCGCGTGTTGTGCCGGGTGAGCTCGATCGATTCGTCCATGCGCTTGAGCACCCGGCGGGGCACGCGCCAGTCGCGGCGGCCGGCGAAGCGGATCTGCACCCCCTTCTCGTTGAGCTCGTCGCGCCGGCGCATCAGCAGCGACTGGTTGAAGTTCATGAGGTAGCGCACCTCGTCGGGCGGCCGCCGCCAGTTCTCCGTGGAAAAGGCGTAGAGGGTGATCCACTTGACGCCGATCTCGAGGGCGCCGTTGACCACATCGAGCAGCGCGGTCTCACCGGCGGCGTGGCCCTCGGTGCGGGGCAGCCCGCGGGCGGCGGCCCAACGGCCGTTGCCATCCATGACGCATCCGACGTGCGTGGGGACCCGGGCCAGATCGAGCTCCGGGGGGACCGGGTCGGGCCGCTCGGAGTCCTGGTCGCGAGAGGGATCGGGGCCCTCCGCCTCTGCACCCCCCTCCCGGCGGGCGGTGGTGGTCACCTGCCGAACCTACCGCGGCCCGAGGTGAGGGGTTCCCGCACTGCTCGGCGCGGTCCCCTGCACCGGCCCCTGCTCCGGGCAGTGCATCGGCCCGTGCATCGCCCCGGCAATTCGTGTTGAAGTATGGCGTCCCCGTCCGGGAGGTCAGGGGTTGGCGACGACCACAGAAGCCACAGAAGGAGGCCCCCATGCCCGCACCATCCACGACACCACGTCCCGACGTCAACGACATGTACGCCGTGCACGGCGTCTTCCGTGACACCCTGCACGCAGCTCCCGACTTGGTCGGCGGGGCCGCCGACGACGCCGATCGGATCGCGCTGATCGCCAACTACTACGAGAACATCCTGTCGTTCTTGGAGGCGCACCACGACGGCGAGGAGAAGCTGGTCTTCCCGCTGCTCAAGGAGCGCTGCGCCGGCCAGGACGCCCTGGTCGACCACATGGACGACCAGCACCGCGAGGCCCTGGCTCTCCTGGGGAGCGCCCGCACGTCGCTGGCGGCGTGGCCGGGCGGCGACGGCGCGGCGCACCAGGCGGCACGGGACGACCTGGTCGCGCTCCACGATCACCTGCTCGAGCACCTGAGCGACGAAGAAACGAACGTGTTGCCGCTTGCGGCCGAGAACCTGTCCATCGAGGAGTGGGGGCAGCTGCCCGCCCACGGCATGGCCAACTTCCACGGCGACAAGATCTGGCTGATCCTCGGTCTGATCCGCGAGCGCATGACCGACGAGCAGCGGACGGCGATGCTCGAGCACATGCCGCCCCCGGCGGTCGAGATGTGGACCGGGTTCGGTGAGCAGGCCTTCAAGGACTACTCGGCCGACGTCGTGGTGGCGGTGCAGAACCGGGCCTCGTAGCCGGTTAGGCGGTCCCGGCTGCTCGGTGTCTCGGCGGGCCCGGCGGGCCCAGCGGGCCGCCCGATCCGCCGAACAGCGTTGGCGTTCGTTTGAGCTCGATCTACAGTTGGCGAGCAACCTTAGACAGGTTCGCTGCCTCAGGCTGCGTCAATGTCGTAGCCACGATGGGGGCGGAGCGATGCGTCGTCCAGCTCGACCAGGCAGCAGATCGCTACACGACCGGAGGTCAGAGGTCGAGCTTCGGAGCTCGAGCCGATCTGACCTGAATAGTGACGGTTCGCGAATAGGAAATCCGTGATGGCCGTCGACACGGTGATCACGACGCGCCGGCAGGCCGACCAGACGGTTTCTGACCCTTCCGCACTTCGCAAGGTGCTTCCTGCGGCGTTCGTGATCGCCGTGTACGTCTTGATCGGGATCTTTGCGTACTGGCCTGTCTACCCGGGGATCTCGCAACGCCTCTTCAGTGCCGAGGGGGACTTCACGCAGTCCGTCTGGTTCCTCGATTGGATTCCCAATGCGCTCGCCCATGGTCTGAACCCGTTCTTCAGCAACGCCATATTCGTGCCCACCGGAGTGAATCTGGCACAGAACCAGGCAAGTCCTCTGCTCGGTCTGATGACCGCGCCCTTCGCTCCGGTGCTCAGCCCGGTGGTCAGAGCGAATGTCGTCATGCTGCTCGGCATGCCGCTCTCGGCGACCGCCGCGTACGTGGTACTGCGAAAATGGAAGGTGTGGGGCCCGAGCGCCGCGCTCGGTGGGCTGATCTATGGCTTCTCGCCCTACATGGTGAGCCAAGGCCTTGGCCATATGCAGCTTATCTTCGTACCGCTGCCGCCGTTCATCGCGTTGACCGTCGCCTCCATCATGCAGCGTTCGGGGTCGCCCCGCCGACTCGGGATCCAACTCGGCCTTCTCGTCGCGGCCCAATACCTCATCTCACCGGAGGTGCTTGCGACAGTCGCCATCTTCACCGTTGTGGCAGTGGCATGCGTCGCGATCCACCGACGGGCCGACGTCGCGGCGTTGGCGCGCACCGCTTTGAAGCCATTCGGCGTCGCTCTCGCGGTAGCGATCGTGCTGCTGGCCTATCCCCTCTGGATGCTCCTCGCCGGACCTCAGCACTCCACGGGGACCGCGGTGGGCATTCCGAATGGCTTCCACAACGACCTCCTCAACTTTGTGGTCCCAGGGCCGCTGGAAAAGGTCTCACTGGGAATGCGTTCGATTGGAGCGCGCCTGAACGTAGGGGGTGTCCCGAACGAGGATGGCGGTTACATCGGTGTCCCGCTCCTGGTCCTGGCGGGAATCCTCGTGTGGTTCTCTCGTCGTAGTCCGCGAATGCAGCTGACGGCGGTCCTCCTCGTCGGTGCTGCGCTCCTCTCGCTCGGACCCGATCTGGCCGTCGACCATCATCTCAGCGACATCCCGCTGCCCTTCGTGCTGCTGGAACATTTCCCGTTACTCGACAACATCTTGGCGAGCCGGATCTCCTTCGAAGTGGGTGCTTTCCTGGCGGCGGTGATTGCGTTCGGGCTGGACGATTTGCGACGAGCCTCCACCCGGGGCATTCGCGACGGCAATGCTCAACGACATCCGGCTGATCGATGGGTCAGCACGTTCTTCCTCGGGGCAACCCTCGCCGTGCTCGTGGTCACCCAACTTCCGCAGTGGCCATATGCCCACGGAGCTGACGACTTAGAGGGGAATGCTGCACTTCCGGCTACGGCGCTGCCGGCGAAGTTACTCGACGCGATTCCAGCAGGAAATCCAGTGGCCATCACCTATCCGTATGACACATTTCTCCAAATGCAGCCAATGCTCTGGCAAGCCGAAGGCGGCTTCGATTTTCGCCTTCTCGGGGGCTACGCGTATCGCCCAGATTCGAGCGGATACTCCTTCGGTGCGCCTTTGATGAGGCCCCGCGGTCTCCAACAATTTCTCGCCAACCAGAGTGGGCTCTACGGCTTCGGGCAACTCTACGGACCGGCGCCGCCGGTCGACCCCGAGCTGGTGCGTTCCACCCGGGCTTCGCTGTCCAACTATGACGTCCGATTGGTCATCGTCGATCGCTCCACAGGCGGTAGCGGTCCGGTCATGGAGCTGTTCAACGATGCCCTCGGCCCTCCCACGCTTTCGGCAGGCAAGTTCTCCATGTGGGCCGATTGGCACGGCCGGCCGAGTCACGAAGAGTTCCTGCCACACATCGTCACGAGCGTGAAACTGCCGGCGAACGGTGCCACCCTCTCGGGCACAGCGGTGCTCGATGCCGGTGCGAGCGCCTGGGTCCGTGTGACGAAAGTCGAATTCCTCCTCACCGACGAGAGCCATCAAAGCATTGTGATCGGCGGCAGCTCATTGTCACTCGCCGGATGGTCAACGTCGTGGGACACGACCACCGTTGCGAACGGCACCTACTCGTTGCAGAGCATCGCCTACGACGCCGGCGGGGCGAGCGGGCTCAGCTCGAGCGTCCCGATCACCGTCAAGAACCGAGACCCCTGATGAGCCGTACTCGGTTCTGCTGAATACGGCTGAGGTAGTGGTGGCGGTAGAGAACCGGGCTCCGTAGCGATCAACCCAGGCCGTTCGGGTAGACGAACGCGGCCTCACACTGGAGCGGACCCGATGCCGTGGCTACCGGGATCTGGGCGGGACCCAGCGGCACGAGACCCGAGGCCGCCGTGATCGCGAAGTTCACCACCGTCTGCCCCGCCACCGCCTGATTCGCCGTCACCGCGACGAGCCGCACCTCGACCGAACGCTGCTGCTCGAGCTCGGCGTTGGCCGTCAGCGTGCCGGTCCATTCGACCGGGCCGCCCGGGGTCGCGCTGGGGGCGCACTGCGTCGTCTGGACCTCGGTATTCGGGCTCACGGCACCCTGGCGCACGGCACCCTGGCTCAGGACGCCCGCCGGTCCCGGCAAGGGCACCACACCGTCCCGCATGAGGATGGTGAGGAGCGGGAACAACGCGAGGAACAGCACACCCACCGCGATCATCGCGGTGCGCCCCTGCGCCGTGGAGATCGCACGTCGGCGCGGGCGTCCGAAAGGGCCGAGCGATGCCGCCTGCACCGCGGGGGCGCCGGGGAGCGGGGTCGATCCCAAATTGGCGCCGACACGTCGGAACCCGCTGGCCGGTGCGGTGGCGGCGTCCCGGGCCGAGGTGGGCGGCGCCGGGGGGGCCGGCCCTGGGGGGCCCGCAACGCCCGGCGCGCTGGCGGGACCCGGCACCGCGATGACCCCCGCCGACGCGAGCGCGTTCCACGCCGCTGCGTTCCCGTCACCCGCCGAGAAGGCGAACTCGACCTTCGCACGGTTGTAGGTCGGACCCGAGACGACGATGCAGTCCCGGCCGCCGACGGACGCCGGCCACATGGTGGTCTCGCTCCCGTTGAAGAAGGTGCTCGATGCCCCGTCGCGGTTGCCGAACATCCAGCGGGTGATCTGGAAGGTGTCGGTGCGCACGGCGAGATCCCAGCGTCCGAGCCCCATGGAGGGGTACATCCAGTTCGGCACGTAGGCGAAGCGCACCCAGACCTTGGCGCTGAAGAGGATCGGCTCGCGGATCGCGGCCCAGCGGGCCGGGTTGCGCCAGCGCCGCCAGCCAAACAGGACGAACGAGAGCACGGTCAGCCCCAGCGAAAGTGCGACCAGCTGCCACGGGAAGCGACCCCATGCAGAGCCGCCGAATGCAGAGCCGCGGAACGCGGAGGCGAGAACGAGGAGGGCGACGAACAGACACGCGGAGGCGACGTAGCGCGACGGGCTCCTCGGATTGAACGGGACGTCGAAGAATCCCCGGTACTGGGGCGGGGCGTCGGGAGAAGGTCGCCACGGACCTGGGGCCTGTCCCCTCGGCGCGCCGGACGACGCTGGCATGGCCGGCGGCGTGCTCGCACCGCCCGCAGCGGCGGGATCGACCCCCCAGTACCGATGGCTCGTCCACTTCTGCCCGTCCCAGAAGCGCTGGTAGCCGGGCTGTCCCGGGGCCGGGTACCAGCCCCGCGCCGGGGGTGGGGACGCGGCCGCCTCCTCGCCTTCCTGCATTCCGCCTCGATTCCGCCTCGCCTCGATCCGGTCGCCGACACGCCGCCTCGACCGCCCAGACCCTCGCCGACGGCAATTATGCCCGAACCACGGTCGGGCCCCGGCACAGCGCGGCGGTAGCGTCGGCCGCGATGGCGGCCGACGAGGACAAGGACGAGGACCAGGCAGCCTGGGCTCCGGACACCGACCCCCTCGACGCGCTCGACGTCTTCGAGGAACCGGACCTCAACGGCGCGCGCGGCATCGGCGCCGCCGGGTCGCCCCTCGATGCACGCCAGGCCGGCGACGACGGCGTCGACGCGCTCGACAAGATCACGGCGCAGATGTCGGGGGGCGAGCACCGGCCGGAGCAGCAGGAGATGTGCCGCGCCGTCGCCGAGGCCCTGGTCACCCAGACGCACCTGGTGGTGCAAGCGGGCACCGGGACGGGCAAGTCGCTGGCCTATCTCGTCCCCGCCGCGCTGAGCGGGAAGAAGGTCGTCGTGGCGACGGCCACCAAGGCCCTCCAGGACCAGCTGGCCGACAAGGACCTCCCCCTGGTCGAGTCCGGGCTCGGGTTGGACGTCCCGCTCGACGTCGCCGTCTTGAAGGGGCGGAGCAACTACGTCTGCCGCCAGCGGGTCAGCGAGGTGGGCGCCGGTGGCGTCCAGGCCGAGCTGGGCGACCAGGCCGGCGGCCGGGCGGACGAGGCCGAGACGGCTGAAGTTGTCGCCGGCGGCGAGGGGGCCGAGGCGCCCCCCGAAGGACTGGTCGAGGAGGTGCGCCGCCTCGTCGCCTGGTCACAGACCGCGGACACCGGCGACCGGGGCGACCTCGCCTTCGAACCCTCGGACCGCGCCTGGAACATGCTCAGCGTCGGGCCACGGGAGTGCCCCGGCGCCTTCAACTGCCCGCAGGGCGGCCGCTGCTTCGCCGAGGCGGCCCGCGATCGCGCCGCGGCGGCCGACATCGTCGTGGTCAACACCCACCTCTACGGTGCGCACCTCGCCAGCGGCGGTGCCGTGCTGCCCGAGCACGAGGTCGTCGTCTTCGACGAGGCACACGAGCTCGAGGAGGTCATGACCGCGAGCCTCGGGGTCGAGGTCACGCCCGGACGCTTCCGCTCGCTCGTCACCGCCGCCCGACCCCTGGTCGAACTGCGGGACGCGGCGCTGCTCGAGTCGTCTGGCAACCGCCGGCGACCGGCTGGGTGCGCTGCTCGGAGAGCGGATCGGGACGCGCGTGCTCCAGGACGACGAACGTGGGCCGGGTCGGGGCTCGGGCGACGACCGCGAGCTGGCCGAGACCGTGGCGCAGGCCGCCGAGCTGAGCCGGCGGGTCACCGACGCGTTGCGGCGAAGCGGGGCGCAGCGCAGCTTCCTGGGCGAGGGCGAGGCGGCCGAACCCGACCGGGCGAGCCGCAAGACCCGCACGCTGCAGGCGGCCGCCCACCTCTCCGAGGACCTGCACCGCCTCGAGACGCGGCACGACGGCGAGGTGGCCTGGGTCGACGGGACGCGGCGCAACGTGCGGCTGCGCCTCTCCCCCATCGACGTCGGGCCGGCGCTCTCGTCGACGCTCTGGGGCGAGGTGACGTCGGTGCTGACCAGCGCGACCATCCCGCCGCGCATCGTCGAGCGCGTCGGCCTCGAGGCCTTCGCGACCGAGGAGCTCAACGTCGGCAGTCCCTTCGACTACCGCGCCCACGCGCTGCTCTACGTGGCCCGGCACCTGCCCGACCGGCGCGCCCAGGGCGCGGAGGAGGCGCTGCACGAGGAGCTGGCCCAGCTGCTCGAGGCGGCGGGCGGGCGCACGCTCGCCCTCTTCACCAGCCGGCGGGCCACCGAGGCGGCCGCCGAGGCGCTCGCCCCCGAGCTCCCCTACGCGGTGCTGCTGCAGGGCGACCGGCCCAAGGGGCGCCTGCTCGAGGAGTTCGCCGCGCGACGAGACCTCGTGCCTCTTCGCCACCCTCGGCTTCTGGCAGGGCGTCGACATTCCCGGCCGCGCGCTCTCGCTGGTCACCATCGATCGCCTCCCCTTCCCGCGTCCCGACGACCCGCTCCTGCAGGCGCGGCGCGACCGGGCGGGCGGGCGCGCCTTCTCGCTGGTGGACCTGCCACGGGCGGCCACCCTGCTGGCGCAGGGGGCGGGACGGCTCATCCGCAACGCGGAGGACCGGGGCGTCGTCGCCGTGCTCGACCCCCGACTGGCCACCGCGTCGCTACCGCGGCGTGCTGCTGGCGACGCTGCCGCCGATGCGCCGCAGCGTCGACCGCGGCGAGGTGGAGTCGTTCCTGCGGCGCGCCTTGGACGGGCTAACGTGCGAGACGGGCGGCTCAGTAGCCGAGGCGGTCGAGCATCTCGGCGCGGTTCTGCCAGTGCTTCTCGACCTTCACGTGGAGGTCGAGGTAGGCGCCCTCGGGCAGCGCCTCGCGCACGGCGATGCCGACCTGCCTTGAGCACCTCGCCGCCGCGTGCCGATCACGATGGCCTTCTGCGAGTCGCGCTCGACGATGATCTCGACGCGGATGTGCGGCCATTCCCATTCGGTCACCCGGCAGGTGATGGCGTGGGGCAGCTCGTCGCGCGTCTTGGCCAGCAGCTGCTCGCGCACGAGCTCGGCCACCCAGAGCGCCTCGGGCGTGTCGGTCACGACGTCGGGTGGGAAGAAGGGCGGGCCCTCGGGGAGCCGATCGATCAGGAACCGCGTCAGCTCGTCGACGCCCTTCCCGGTGCGCGCCGACACCGGGAAGTACTCCGCCGTCGGCAGGTCGCCCAGCCCGTCGACGAACTCCTTCGCCTCGGTCAGCCGCACCAGGACCTGGTCCGGCGCGGCCCGGTCGGTCTTGTTGACGACCACGACGAGTCCGGGCAGCAGGGTCGCGGGGTCCTCGTGGTGCTCGTGGTCGTTGCGGTTGGCTCGGCCGGACTCGAGAACGCGCTCGGCACGTTGGATCGCCTGCACGGCCCGGGTCAGGACGGTGCGGTCCCCCGGCCCGATCGCCGCCGTGGCGTCGACGACCGCCGCGATGACGTCGACATCGTGCAGGGCGTCGGTCGCCGTCTCGTTCAGCCGGGTGCCCAGGCTGCTGCGGGGCCGGTGGATGCCCGGCGTGTCGACGAAGACCACCTGGGCGTCGGCCGCCTCGTCGTGCAGGACACCGAGGATGCGATGGCGCGTCGTGCTCGGTCGCGGCGAGGTGATCGCCACCTTCGTGCCGACCATGGTGTTGACCAGCGTGGACTTGCCGACGTTGGGCCGTCCGACGACGGCGACGAAGCCCGAGCGCACGGGCTCAGCTCCCGTCGGGCGCGGCGCCGTTGCGACCGTTGGCGCTGCTGCGGCCGTTCGTCGCCGGCGGGGCGTCCTCGTCCTCGTCCTCGTCGTCGCCCCGCGGTGCACCCGTCGGCTCGATGCGGACCCGGCCGATGCGCCGGCCGCGCACGTCGACCGCGGTCAGGCGGAAACCATCGACCTCCACCGAGTCGCCCGGGTCGGGCACCCGGCCGACCAGGTCCAGCATGAGGCCGCCCACGGTGTCCCACGTCCCGTGCGGCAGCTCGGCACCGAGCAGCTCGTCGGCGTCGTCCACCGAGTAGGCCGCGCTGACCAGCACCGAGCCGTCGTCGCAGCGCTCGACCGCCGGCTGCTCGACGTCGAATTCGTCGACGATGTCCCCGACCAGCTCCTCGAGGAGATCCTCCAGCGTGATCAGGCCCGCCGTGCCGCCGTACTCGTCGACGACGATCGCCAGGTGGAACTTCTCCTCCTGCATCTCGCGCAGGAGGTCCGAGACCTCCTTGGACTCGGGGATGAACTTGGCCGGGCGCATGCTGTCGCGCACCTTCTGCGCCGCCTTGCCGACGCGCTCGGCCCGCACCAGGTCCTTGGCGTAGGCGATCCCGATGATGTCGTCGATGCCGTCCTCCTCCACCGGGATACGGCTGTAGCCGGCGCCGAGCGCCGCCTCCAGCGCGTCGCGCACGGTCAGCTCGGCCTCGACGGTCACCATGTCGGGACGCGGCGTCATGACCTCGCGGGTGACGGTGTCGCCGAAGTCGATGATCGAGTGGATGAAGGACCGCTCGTCGCCCTCGATCACGTTTTCCTCGTGGGCGACGTCCGCCATGGCCTTCAACTCGGAGTCCGTGATGTACGAGTGCGGCATGCTCTCCTGGTCGTCCCCGGTCACGCCGATGATGCGGTTGGCCAGGCCGATGAGCAGCTTCGACAGCCAGCGGATGGGCGGAAAGCGGATCAGGGTGCTCACGATCGGGGCGCTCAGCAACGCGGCGCGGTCGGCGTGTTGCACGGCCCAGTTCTTCGGCACCGCCTCGAAGAAGACGAAGATCACCACGATTTCGAAGACGATGCCGAGCAGGACCCCCAGCCCGCCGAAGAGGTGCTCGGCGACGATGCCGACCAGGGTGGCCGAGACCAGCTGGCAGATCAGGACGAGCAGCAGGATCGGGTTGAGGAAGTTCGCGGGGTTTTCGACGAGCCGGGCCAGCTGTCGGGCGCCGCGCTTCTTCTCGTCCACCAGCGACTTCGCCTTGATGCGGCTCATCCGCACGAGGCTGGTCTCCGCCATCGCCAGCACGCCCGAACCCGCCAGCAGGATGACGATCACCACGATCAGGACGGCGTCCTCGGCCTGGAAGCCCGATGTGGCGAGCAGGGTCGGCACGCCCATTGTCTACGCCCCCCGGCGCACCCGGTAGAAGCGCTCGAGGAGCCGTTGCTCGAGCGCCTCCATGCGCGTGGCCGCCGCGTCGTCCTCGTGGTCCATGCCGAGGAGGTGCAGCAGCCCGTGCACCACGAGGAGCGCCACCTCGTCGTCGAGGGAGACCTCGTGCTCGAGGGCGTTGCGCGCCGCCACCACCGGGCAGATCACCACGTCCCCGAGGAGCGTGAGCGCGCCCTCCTCGGGCAGGACCCCCGGACCGCTCCCGCCGAAGTCCGGCGACCGACCCGTGGGCCCCGGCTCGTCCTCGATGGGGAACGCCAGCACGTCCGTCGGGCCCTCCTTACCGAGGAATTGCGCGTTGAGGGAGGCGATGGCGTCTTCGTCGACGAAGAGCAGCGAGACCTCGGTCTCCCCCTTGACGCCCTGGGCCGTGAGGACCCGGCGGGCCAGCTCCGCCCACCGGGCCACGTCCATCGGGTGAGCCTGCTGCTCGTCGGCGGCGAACACGTCGATGGTCACTGTGCGTGACCCGCCCGCCCTTCTGCCACTTCGTAGGCGTCGACGATGTCGGCGACGATCTTGTGGCGGACCACGTCCCGGCGGCTCAGGTGCACGAAGGCGATGTCGTCGAGCCCGCCCAGCACCGGCTCGAGCCCGACCAGGCCCGAGCGCGCCCCCGGCACGTCGATCTGGGTCACGTCACCGGTCACCACGCACTTGGAGCCGAACCCGATGCGGGTCAGGAACATCTTCATCTGCTCGGGCGTGGTGTTCTGCGCCTCGTCGAGGATGATGAACGAGCTGTTGAGGGTGCGGCCGCGCATGAAGGCGAGCGGCGCCACCTCGATGGTGCCCCGGTCGAGCATTCGCTGCGCGCCCTCGGGCTCGAGCAGGTCGTAAAGCGCGTCGTAGAGCGGGCGGAGATAGGGATCGACCTTGGCCATCAGGTCGCCGGGCAGGAAGCCGAGCCGCTCGCCCGCCTCGACTGCCGGGCGGGTCAGGATGATGCGCGACACCTGCCGCGACTGCAGCGCGTGCACCGCCTGTGCCACCGCCAGGTAGGACTTGCCCGTCCCCGCTGGTCCGATGCCGAAGGTGATGATGTTCTGCGAGATGGCGTCGACGTAGCGCTTCTGCCCCGCCGTGTTCGGCCGCACCGTCTTGCCGCCGGCCCCGCGCACGACCTCGGAGCGCAGCACCTCGCTCGGACGGATGTCGTCGCGCACCATGTCGATCGTGCGGGCCATGATCGACGAGTCGAGCGCCTTGCCCGACTGGACCATGAGGATGAGCTCGTCGAAGAGACGGACCACGAGCTCGGCGTCGGGGCCTTCGACGGAGATCCGGTTGCCCTGCACCACCACCTGGTCGTCCGGGAACGCCTGCTCGATCTGGCGCAGGTGCTCGTCGCGGGTGCCGAGGAGCCCGGCCATGAGGTGGTTGCCGGGGACGAAGCACTCGGCGCGCAAGGTGGTGGTCACGAAGCAGTCATGCGAGCCCGAAGTGCCCCTGCATCGGCTCGCCGCCCAGCACGTGGAGGTGCAGGTGCGCGACGGAGTTCAGCGCGTCCGGGCCGACGTTGAAGATGAGCCGGTAGCCGCGGTCGGGATCGGCCAGCCCGGCGGCGTCGGCCACGGCGCGGGCGGCGAGCAGCATGTCGGCCAGCACCGGGCCGTCCTCGGCGGTCACGACCGAGGCGTCGTCGATGTGGCGCCGCGGCACCACCAGCACGTGCAGGGGCGCCGCCGGGTTGATGTCCTTGAAGGCGACGGTGGTTGTCGTCTCGTGCACCCGCTCCGAAGGCACTTCGCCGGCCACGATCTTGCAGAAGAGGCAGTCGGGCTTCGTCTGGGTCTCGACCCCGGTCACGCGGTCATGCCCCGGCGTCGCCGTCCCTCTGCCTCAGCCCGATCACTGGCCCGAACTTACCGGGCGACGGGTCGCTCCCGTGACGATGGGTGTTGCCCACGCGGGCCCGGCTCACCTGGGCTGGTCCTCCGCTGCGGCCACCGTGCCCGTGCGCATCGAGCCGAGCAGGGCGCCCGCAGTGACGGCGGCGGTCTCGGCCCGAAGCACGCTCAGGCCGAAGCCCACGGTGGGCAGCCCGACGTCCAGCTCTGCGGTGCTCCACCCACCCTCGGGCCCGACCGCGACGACGCGCTGAGCCGGCGTCGGCCGGTCGCCGCTCAGCTGCGCGAGCACCACTTGACCGGGGCCGCCGAGTGACGCGAGCTCGGCGAAGTCGATGGTGTCGGTCACCTCGGGCAGCCAGACCCGGCGGCACTGCGCCGCCGCGTCCCGGGCCACGCGCCGCAGTCGCTCCACCGTCGCCTTGCCCCGCGCGCCGCTCCAGCGCACCACGCTGCGCTCGGTGCGCAACGGGACGATGCGGTCGATGCCCAACTCGGTCAGCTTCTGCACCACCCACTCCGGACGCTCGCCCTTGACCGGAGCGAACGCGACCGTGAGTGCCGGCTCGGCCCGCGCCTCGGTCGACACGGCGGCGGCGTCGGCGTCGGCGTCGAGCGGCGCCAGTTCCCCGTGGCCCTGCCAGGTCGTGCGGGCCCAGCGACCGCGCCCGTCGGCGACGACGACCTCCTCGCCGGGCCGCAGTCGCAGCACCCGGGCCAGGTGATGGGCGTCCTCTTCGGCCAGGACGGGATGCGCCGGGTCGTCGACGAAGACCTGGGCCGCCGCGGCGGCGCGGCGCGCGATGTCGGCGTACGCGGCCGGCGTCAGCCAAAGGCCGAGCGCAGGCGCGAGAACATGCCCTTCGCCGCTGCCGGGAGGCGACACCGCCTCGCCGCGGGACTCGGCGAACTGCCGCAGGAACTGGTCCTGCTCGGGGGTCAGGTCCGCCGGCGTGGCCACGACCACGTGCACGAAGAGATCGCCCCGGCCCCGGCCGCGCAGGTGGGGGACGCCGTGGTTGCGGATGCGCTCGACGTGCGCCGTGCTGGGTGCCCGCGGCGAGCGTCACGTGCTGCGGCCCGTCGAGCGTCTCGACATCGGCCTCGGTGCCGAGGGCGGCCTGGGCCAGGCCGATGGTCAGGGTGGTGTGCAGGTTGTCCCCCTGGCGCTCGAAGCGCGGGTCGGGGACAACGGCGAGGTGCACGAACAGCGAGCCGTTCGGCCCGCCCCGCTGCCCCGCGGCCCCCCGGTCGGCCAGGCGCAGCGTCGACCCGTCCTCCACGCCGGCCGGCACCTCGACGGTGAACGTGGCGTCGTCCATGCGACGGCCCTCGCCGCGGCAGTCGGCACACGGGTTCGGGATCATCTCGCCCGTCCCGCTGCAGCGCGAGCAGGCGACGCTCGTCACGACCTGGCCGAGCAGCGACTGGCGCACGCGGCGCAGCTCGCCCGAGCCCTGGCAGTCGGCGCAGGTGACCGCCTCGGTGCCGGGTGCCGTGCCCTGTCCCGCGCAGGTCGCGCAGGTGGCCGGGAGGCGCACCGAGATCTCCTTGGGCGTCCCGAACACGGCCTCGGCGAACTCGATGACGACGCGGACCTCCGCGTCCGCCCCCGGCTGCGGACCGCGCCGGCGCGTCCCGCCGCCGGCCATCTGGCCGAAGAAGGCCTCGAAGATGTCGCCCAGCCCGGCCTCGAACCCGAAGCCGCCCATGCCTCCGGCCTGGGAGCCGAACACGCCCTCGGGCCCGTAGCGGTCGTAGCGGGCCCGGCGCTCGGGGTCGCGCAGGACCTCGTAGGCGACGGTGACCTCCTTGAAGCGCGCCTCGGCCTCGGCGTCGCCGTGGTTGGTGTCGGGATGCAGCTCCCGGGCGCGGGCGCGGTACGCCTTCTTGATCTCGTCGTCGCTGGCATCGGGCCGGATCCCGAGCAGCGCGTAGAGGTCGCCGAGCCCGTCAGTGACGGCCATCGTGCCCTCCGACGATGCGCTCGCCGAGCCGCTCGCCCACGACGTGGGCGGCGGCCAGTGCGTGCGGGTAGTCCATGCGCGTCGGGCCGAGCAGGCCCACTGCGCCGAGGTTCTCCCCGTCGACGGTGACCGGTGCGACCACCACGGCGCACGACGACAGCGGCTCGAACCCGTGCTCCGTCCCGATCGCCACCGAGAGCCCGCGGTCCAGCACATCGCGCAGGAGCGTCACCACGACCAGCTGCTGCTCGAGGATCGCCAGGACCGAGCGCACCGTCTCCACCGCGTCGAAGGACTCGGCCAGCCGGGCCGGGCCGCCGACGAAGACCTGGTCGCGCTCCATGGCGCCCTCCATGGCGTCGAAGGCGCCGTGGGCCGCCCGGACCAGGCGGTCGACCTCGGCCGAACCGCTCGCCGGGACCGTCCACCGGTCGGAGAGCGTCTGCCCGCGCAGGTGGGTCGCCATGCGCGCGCCGGCCCGGCCCAGCACTTCGTCGGACAGCTCCACGTCGAGCTCGATGGTCCGCTTCTCCACGGCGCCGTCGGAGAGGACCACGACGAACAGCGCGTGCGAGGGCGAGAGGCCGACGACCTGGACGGAGCGGATGGTGGCCGTCTCGTGGGACGGGCCGACCACCACCGACGCGTACGAGGTCATCTCCGAGAGGAGCCCGCTCGCCCGCTCGAGCACGATCTCCATCTCGCCGTGCACCTGGGCGAAGAACTGCGCCACCTGCCGGCGCTGCACGGGGCCGAGCATGCCCGGCGAGGTGAGGTGGTCGACGAAGAAGCGGTAGCCCTTGTCGGTCGGAATCCGGCCCGCGCTCGTGTGGGGTTGCACGAGGTAGCCGTCGCGCTCGAGGGCCACCATCTCGGAGCGGACGGTCGCCGAGGAGACCCGCACCCCCGGTGCGCTGGCGACGTGGGAGGAGCCGACGGGCTCCGCCGTGCCGATGTACTCGGTCACCACCGCCTCGAGGATGGCGGCCCGGCGCTCGTTGAGGGCGCGGTCCGGCCCGTCGGCGTCGGGGGTCGGGTCGGAAGCGCTACGCGGAGTCATGGTGGGCCTGGCACTCAAGTCTACCGAGTGCCAGGCCCGGTTCCCCGAGCACCGCAGGGCTGCACCGCGGGCTGCACCGCCGGCGCCCCGGGGCTCAGTCGTCGCCCAGGCGCAGCGCGGAGATGAAGGCCTCCTGGGGCACGTCGACCCTCCCGATGGTCTTCATGCGCTTCTTGCCCTCCTTCTGGCGCTCGAGCAGCTTGCGCTTGCGGGTGATGTCGCCGCCGTAGCACTTGGCCAGCACGTCCTTGCGCTTGGCCTTGACCGTCTCGCGGGCCACGATGCGCCCGCCGATGGCCGCCTGGATGGGGACGTCGAAGAGCTGGCGCGGGATGAGCTCGCGCAGCTTCTCGGCCATCTTGCGCCCGTAGGCGTCGGCGCTGCCGCGGTGGACGATGGTCGAGAACGCGTCGACCGGCGCGTGGTTGATGAGGATGTCGACCCGCACCAGGTTCGCGGTGACGTAGGCCTCGGGCTCGTAGTCCAGGCTGGCGTACCCCTTGGTGCGGCTCTTCAGCTGGTCGAAGAAGTCGATGACGACCTCGGCCAGCGGCATCGTGTACACGAGCTCGACGCGCTCGGGTGAGAGGTACTCCATGCGGGTCATCTCACCCCGTCGGCCCTGGCACAGCTCCATGACGGTGCCCGTGTACTCGCTCGGCGTGATGATGGTCGCCGAGAGCATCGGCTCGTCGATGTGGTCGAGCCGGGTGGCGTCGGGCAGCTCGGTCGGGTTGTCGACGTCGAGCTCGGTGCCGTCGGTGAGGAAGGCCCGGTACTCCACGCTGGGCGCGGTGGCGATGAGCGAGAGGTCGAACTCGCGCTCGAGTCGCTCCCGCACGATCTCCATGTGCAGGAGGCCGAGAAAGCCGCAGCGGAAGCCGATGCCCAGGGCGTGGGAGGACTCGGGCTCGAAGGTGAAGCTGGCGTCGTTGAGCTTGAGCCTGTCGAGAGCGTCGCGCAGGTCGGGCAGCTCGTCCCCGTCGACCGGGTAGAGCCCGCAGAAGACCATGGGCTTGGGGTCGCGGTAGCCAGCCAGCGCCTCGGTCGCCCCGTGCTGCGCCGCGGTGACCGTCTCACCCGAGCGGGCCTCGCCGACGTCCTTGATGCCGGCGATGAGGTAGCCCACCTCGCCCGGCCCGAGCTGTTGCACGGCCACGGAATCGGGCGTGCGCACGCCGACCTCCTCGATGTCGTGGACCGCGTTCGCCTGCATGAAGCGCAGCCGCGCCCCGCTGTGCAGCGTGCCGTCGACGATGCGGATCGAGCTGACGACGCCGCGGTACTGGTCGTAGGAGGAGTCGAAGATGAGCGCGCGCAGCGGCGCGGCGGGGTCGCCCTGGGGCGGCGGAATCCGGTCGATGATCGCGTCGAGCAGCTCGCGCACGCCCTGCCCGGTCTTGGCCGAGATGAGCAGGATGTCCTCGGCCGGCAGGCCGAGCACGTGCTCGATCTCGAGGGCGCAGCGCACGGGTCGGCCGCCGGCAGGTCGATCTTGTTGAGCACCGGCACGATCTCGAGGTCGTTCTCGATGGCCTGGTAGCAGTTGGCCAGCGTCTGGGCCTGGATCCCCTGCGAGGCGTCGACCAGGAGCACCGCCCCCTCGCAGGCCGCCAGTGAGCGGGAGACCTCGTAGCCGAAGTCGACGTGCCCGGGCGTGTCGATGAGGTGGAGGATGTGGCCGGCGTGCTCCACCCGGACGTTCTGCGCCTTGATGGTGATGCCTCGCTCGCGCTCGATGTCCATCGAGTCGAGGTACTGCTCCCGCATGAGCCGGGGGTCGACCGCGCCGGTGATCTCGAGGATGCGGTCCGAGAGTGTCGACTTGCCGTGGTCGACGTGGCTGATGATGGAGAAATTGCGGATGCGCTCGACCACAACGGGTCCACGGGCGGTTGCGGCGGGCGACACGGTCCGTCGATCGTACCGGTCCCGCCCTCGTGCCCGGTCCCCTGGCCAGGAGCATTGGGCCTGCAGATGGTTGCCCGTGCCTCTCGGATCGTGGCCGCCACCTGCTACAGTTGCCGTTCGGTCCGGTGGGCTCCCGTCCTGCTGTCCGCCCCTTTCGAGCACAACCGAGGAATCGTCACACGTGGCCAACATCAAGAGCCAGATCAAGCGGAACCGACAGAACGAGAAGCGCCGGCTGCGGAACAAGTCGGTGCGCGCCGAGATGCGGACCCGCTCGAAGTCGGCCATGGTCGCCGCCGAGGACGGGGCCGAGGACAGTGCCGAACTGCTCCGCCTGGCGGTCAAGCGGATCGACAAGGCAGCCTCGCAGGGCGTGATCCACAAGAACACCGCGGCCAACCACAAGTCTCGGCTGGTGCGCCGGGTGGCCGCCATCGAGACGGCCGGCGCCGAGTAGCGCCACTCTCCCGAGCCTGCGGCCTTCCCTGGTGCTCGAGGTCAGGTTTGTCCAAGACGCGGTGGTGTCGGACTCTGCATAGTGGAGGTATGACAAACACCGACAACGCCGACCAGACCCCCGCTGACCGGACCGCCGCCGACCGGACCGCCGTCGTTCCCATCCTCGTCTACGCGGACATCGAGGCGGCCCACGACTTCCTCGTCGGCACCTTCGGCCTGAGCTCCGGGGGTCTGCACCGCCTCGACGACGGCACGGTCGTCCACGCCGAGGTGCGCAACGGCGACGCTCCGATCTGGCTGCACCGGGTGACGCCGGAGCACGAGATGGTCTCCCCCCGTGACACCACCGCGGCCCACGGCGGCCTCTCGGTCGTCGTGCCCGACGTCGACCAGCACTACGCCCGGGTCGTGGGCGCCGGCGCGCGGGTCGACGGCGCGCCGGCCGATAAGGAGTACGGCCTTCGTGAGTACGGGGCCCGGGACCCCGAGAACCACCGCTGGTGGTTCTCCTCGCCGTTGGCCTGAGCGCGAGCGCCGGCGCGGGCGCTAACGGCGGGCGCCGGAGCGTGGACGCGTGGAGCGGGCGGGCCGCGTCTGGCGGGCCAGCCGGGCGACGAGGATCTCGATCACCAGCGAGGGGTCCAGGCCGCTCACGCCGCGGATGTCGAGGTCGGCGACCGCGATCAGGGTGACGGCCTCGGCGATCCTGGCGCCCCCCAGACGCCGCGACTGCTCCAGCGCCTTCTTGGCCACGAACGGCGCCGTCCCGAGCACAGCGGCGGCGTCGCGCTCGCTGGTGACGTCGTCCCCGTCGAGGGCGAGCATGTTGGCGAAGTGGCCGTGCAGGGTGGCGAGCACCTGCATCGGGGCAAGGCCACCCGCATCGAGCATCCGGTGCAGCACGACCAGCGCCCGGCCCGGGTCCCCCTTGTCGATGGCATCGGTCAGCTCGTAGCGCGGGACGTTGCCGGCCTCGCCGAGATAGGGCAGGAGCTCGTCGGCGCTGACGTGCGCCCCCACGCCGTAGGCCGCGCTCGAGTGCCCCGAGCAACCCCTCGACGCGCCCGAGGTCCTCTCCGACGTGGCGGGCCAGGACGTCGGCGGCGGCGGGTTCGAGCCGCACGGGCGCACCGCGCAGGTGGTCGTGGAGCCAGGCCTTCCGCTCTCCCGCCTTGCTCGTCGTCACGTCGATGATCTGGCCGTGCTCCTTGATCGCCTTGACGAGCGGCGCCGGGACGGTGCCGCCTCCGCCGACGAGCACCAGCACCGTCGTCTCGAGGGGGGCCTCGACCACCTCGACGAGCCGCGGCGCGTCGGCCGTGAGGAGCCGCCCCGCCTCACGCACCACGACGACGCGCTGGTCGATGAGGAACGGCGGCGTCAGGCACGCATCGACGACCGCTCCCACATCGAGATCGTCGCCGGCGCCGCCACCGACCTCCTCGACCACGAGGGCGTGGTCGCGGTCACCGACGACGTCGGCCAGCAGCGTTCGCACCTCCTGGGCCACCAGGGAGGCGTCGTCCCCCTTGACGAGATAGGTCGACTCGTGACGCGGCGCGGTCACTGGGCCTCGCTGATCGCGGCCAGGGCGTCGCGGGCGCGGCACGTGCCCCGGACATCGTGCACGCGCAGGATGCGGCAGCCCCAGGCAACACCGAGGGCCGCCGCGCCGATGGAAGCCTCGCGTCGCTCGGTGAGTTCCAGGTCCAGCACCTTGCCGAGGAAGGTCTTGTTGGAAGCAGAGAGGAGCAAGGGGTAACCCAGGCCGGCCAGCGCCGGCGAGCTGCGGAGCAGGGCCACAGACTGCTCGGCCGTCTTGCCGAGGTCGAGTCCGGCGTCGAGCACGATGCGCTCGGGGGGGACGCCCGCGGCCCCGGCACCGGCCGCCCGCTCGGAGAGAAAGGTGGCGACGTCGCGCACGACATCGTCGTAGTGCGGATCGGGGTCGGCGACGCGTGGTTGCAGGCGGATGTGCGTCACGACGACGGCAGCGCCGTGCTCGGCGGCGGCGGGTGCGTAGTCGGGATCCGCGAGACCACTGATGTCGTTCCCCATGACGGCGCCCTCCGCGTAACAGGCGCGGGCGACGGCGGCGCGCCAGGTGTCGACCGAGACGGGGGTGTCGAACCGTTCCACCAGGCCGGCGACAACCGGGACGACGCGGTCGAGCTCCTCGGGCTCGATGACTTCGGGGCCCGGTCCCGCTTTGACCCCGCCGATGTCGAGGATGTCGGCCCCCTCGGCCACGAGCTGCTCGGCGCGGCGCGTAGAGCTTGTCGAGCGCATACGTGGCGCCCTTGTCGTAGAAGGAGTCCGGAGTGCGGTTGAGGATCCCCATGACCAGGGCCCGATGTGTGAGGTCGTAGCTGCGGCCGCCGAGCTCGAGCGTGGGCGCGACGTCGGCGAAGGGACCGCAGGGGAGAGCGGCGCCCGGGTCGGTGACGGGCGACCCGGCGCCCGGCGCCGCCATCAGAACAGGCGCGCGGCCAGTGCCCGCCGGTACTCGTTCGTGCGCTGGTCGCCGGCACCCAGCGTCTCGAGGAGGTCGACGAACTCCTGGCGGGCTGCGTCGTCCTCGCGCACCCGCCCGAGCAGCTCGTCGAGCTTGGCCTCGATCTGCGCGCGCCCGGTCGCCGAGACATCCACACCCGCCTCGAGGAGGCGCGCCTCCGCCGCGAGGGCGCGGCCGGCCTCGGATTCGGGAATGCGCTGCAGGAGCGCCAGTGCCTCCGGCGCGTCCCCGCGGTCGACCAGGATGCGGGCCAGCGCCTCGGTTGCGCCGGCGTGATCGGGCTCGAGCTCGAGCGCCCTGCGGAGGGACGCCTCGTCACCCAGGGCAGCCAGGGTGTCCGCCTCGCTCGGAGCCGGCGCCAGCCGCCGGACGAACTCGGTCACCTGCGCCTCGGGCAGCGCGCCGATGAACTGGTCGACCACCTTGCCGTCGCTGATGGCGAACACGGCAGGGATCGACTGCACCTGGAAGGTCTGGGCAACCCGCGGGTTCTCGTCGACGTTCACCTTGACCAGTTCCACGGCACCACCCGTGTCCGCCACCGCCTTCTCGAGCAGTGGTCCGAGCGTCTTGCAGGGGCCGCACCAGGGCGCCCACAGGTCGACGATGACCGGCACCGTGGCGCTGCGAGCCAGCACATCGGTCTGAAACGTGTCGTCTGTGACATCCATCGGCTTCGACGCTACCGGGTGTCCCCGCCAAGACGGAGCGGCGGACGGACCGGGCGCCAGCCCCAGCAGGTCGGGGACGGACGACGGGGGGTCCGCTCGGGCCGCGCGGCACCGATTAGCGTCGGTTGCCGTGTCAGAGGCCCCACGTGGCATCAACCAGGCGGCAGTCACCGATTGGATGGTCGCCACCCTGCCCGAGGTGATCCCCCCACTCTCGTTCTCCCTGATCGCCGGCGGACGCTCGAATCTCACCTTCCGGGTCGAGGACGCCGGTGGACGGGCCTGGGCCCTCCGCCGGCCGCCCCTGCACCACGTGCTCCCGACGGCGCACGACATGACACGCGAATACCGCCTGATGCACGCGCTCGGCCCGGCCGGGATCCCGGTCCCCGTAACGGCTGGGCTGTGCACCGACGAGTCGGTGAACGAGCGCCCCTTCTATGTCATGGAATTCGTCGAAGGCCACATCCTGCGCAGCGCACCCGAGGCGGAGAAGGCGTTCGCGGAGCCCACGCGCCACGCCATCGGCGAACACATGGCGGACACCCTTGCTGCGTTGCACGAGGTGGATCCCGACGCAGTGGGGCTGGGAGACCTGGGACGGCACGAGGGCTACATCGAGCGCCAGTTGAAACGTTGGCGCTCCCAGTACGACCAGATGCAGGTCGAGGGCGTGGATCACGGCGGCCTGGTCGAGCGGGTCGGCGACGATCTGGCACGGCACATCCCCAAGCAGCAACGGACCTCGGTCGTCCACGGCGACTACCGGCTCGACAATGTCGTCCTGGCCGACGACGGCAGCGTCCGGGCCATCCTCGACTGGGAGATCTGTACGCTCGGCGACCCGCTCGCCGACCTCGGGCTGCTGATGGTCTACTGGGCCGACCCGAGCGACTCCATGGCCGTTCTCGGGCTCTCGCCCACGACGGCGCCGGGCTTCGCGTCCCGGTCCCAGGTGCTGGCGCGCTACGACGACGTCTCGACGCTCGACGTCTCCGGGGTCGGTTACTACGTGGCGTTCGGCTACTGGAAGCTGGGCTGCATCCTCCAGGGCGTCTACGCCCGCTACGTCGCCGGCGCCGGGGCGGGCGACACCGGGAGCGTGGACGGGTATCCCGCCCAGATCGGCCGCCTCTTCGAATTGGCCGCCGAGTCGCTGGAGTCTGCGCGGTGAGCCCCGACGGTTCCGGCATGACCGAGATCTTCGAGGTGCACCGCGAACCGATCGTCCAGGAGCCGCTCCTGATCGTCTCGCTCGAGGGCTGGGTCGACGCAGGCCTGGGCTCGACGACCGCCATCGCCTCGCTGCTCGGCAACGGGCCCAGCGAGCCGGTCGTCACCTTCAACGGCGAGCACTTCCTCGACCAGCGGGCGCGGCGGCCCGTGGCACGGATCGTGAACGGCGTGACCACCGAGCTCACCTGGCCGCGTACCGTCGTGCGACAGGGGACGGACGAGTCGGGGCGCGACCTCCTCTTCCTGGTCGGTCCCGAACCCGATTTCCACTGGCGCGCCTTCACCGACGCGGTCGTCGGGCTGGCCCGCTCCTGGCGCGTCCGCATGGTGGTCGGCCTCGGTGCGTTCCCCGCCCCGGCGCCGCACACGCGCCCGGTCAAGCTGGCCGCCACCGCGCCGGCACAGTCGGCTCAGCTGATCGAGCAAGTGGGCATCGTGCAGGGCGAGCTCGAGGTGCCGGCAGGCGTGATGGCGGCGCTCGAGATGGCCTTCGGCGCGGCCGGCACGCCGACGGTCAGCCTGTGGGCCCGGGTCCCCCACTACGTGGCGGGGATGCCGTTCCCCGAGGCGAGCGCTGCGCTGATCGAGGGTCTGGCCGCCGTCGGCGCGCTCTCGCTGGACTCGGCTGCCCTGCGCCGGGCGGCCGACAGCTCGCGCCGGCAGGTCGACCAGTTGATCGCGGACAACGCCGAGCACCAAGCCATGGTGCGCAAGCTCGAGGAGAACATCGACGCCTCCGAAGGCAACGCCATGGGCGTCGATGAAGTGCCGTCGGGCGACGAGATCGCGGCGGAGTTGGAGCGCTTCCTGCGCGGCGAAGAACAGTGAGGGCCGCCGGTTCGGCCGGCGGCGGCACCCGGGCGGCGGCCTCCACCACAACGCTCGACACGGACTGCGCCATGGCGCGGCGGAAGGGACACGACGGATGAAGATCGACGGCGGGATCGGGTTCGACCCCAACGGCATTGCGGCGCAGGCGGCCAAGGCGGAGGCGAGCGGGTACGACGGCGTGTGGTCGGCCGAGACGAACCACGACCCGTTCCTCCCCATCGCGATCGCCGCCGGAGCGACCGAGAAGCTCGAGTTCGGCACCGGCATCACCGTCGCCTTCGCGCGCAACCCCATGACGCTTGCCGTCGTCGCCAACGATCTGCAGCTGTTGACCAAGGGCCGCTTCATGCTCGGCATGGGCAGCCAGATCAAGCCGCACATCACCAAGCGCTTCTCCATGCCGTGGTCCCACCCGGCGCCCCGCATGCGCGAGATGATCCTCGCCATCCGCGCCATCTGGAAAGCGTGGGAAACCGGAGGGAAGCTCGAGTTCCGCGGCGAGTTCTACACGCACACGCTCATGACGCCGTTCTTCGACCCCGGGCCGAACCCCTACGGCAACCCCAAGATCTTCCTCGCCGGCGTGGGGGTCCACATGACCGAAGTGGCCGGTGAGGTCTGCGACGGCTTCTTGGTGCACGGTTTCACGACCGAGCGCTATCTGCGTGAGGTGAGCATCCCTGCGCTCGAGCGTGGCGCGGCCAAGGTGGGCAAGACGCGGCTCGATCTCGAGGTGTCGTATCCGGGCTTCGTGGTCACCGGTACCGACGAGGAGAGCACGGCGGCGGCCGACGCGGCGGTGCGACAGCAGATCGCCTTCTACGGCTCGACCCCGGCTTACCGGCCCGTCCTCGAGCTGCACGGGTGGGGCGACTTGCAGAGCGAGCTCAACACGCTGTCGAAGCGCGGTGAGTGGGTGAAGATGGGCGAGCTGATCACCGACGACGTGCTCGAGGCCTTCGCCGTCGTCTGCCCGTTCGACCGGGTCGCGTCCGAGGTGCGCAACCGCTTCGAGGGCCTGGTCGACCGCTTCAGCTTCTACGCGCCCTACAAGGTCGACGCCGAGGCGTGGAAGGGCGTGCTGGCCGGGTTCCACAGCTGAGCCGCGAGACCGTCCGGGCGCGCCTCCCCGTCCGGGCCTCCGGCCGGCCCCGGGTCAGACGACGACGTTGACCAGACGGGGCGGTCGGACGACGACGCGTGTGGGCGTGGCTCCGTCGAGCACCCCGCTCACCTTGACGGACGCGAGCGCCACCGCCTCGGCGTCGGCCTCGGAGATGCCCGCATCCACGTCGATGCGGTCCCGCACCTTCCCGTTGACCTGGACGACCATCGTCACCGTGTCCTGACGGACCAGTTCGGGATCCGCCTTCGGCCAGGCCTGGAGATGGACCGAGGGACGATCAGGATGCCGCTGCTCCCAGAGCTCTGCCGTGACGTGCGGGGCGAGTGGGGCAAGCAGACTGAGGATGGCATCGAGGGCCTCGTTCCACACCTCGGCGTGCGGGCGCGCATCGGTGGTGCCGGCGGGAGCGGCCGCAGCGCCGGTGCCTGCGCCGGTGCCCGCCTTGCCGTTGCCGCCGGTGGCCGGCGCCGTGCCGGGCTCGGCCGTCGGGATTTCGCTACGGCCGTAGCGCTGGAGCAGGTTGAGCAGCTCCATGCAGTGGGCCACGGCGGTGTTGTAGGACCAGCGATCGATGTCCCCGGTGACGTCGTCGATGGTGCGGTGCACCGCCTGGCGTACGACCAGGTCGGTCGCCGTCTGCTCGCCGCTGCGAAGATCCGGCGCGGAGACGGACGTCCGCCAGAGGCGATCGAGGAAGCGACCGCAGCCATCGATGACCTGCTCGGTCTGGTCCGACCAGTCCATGTCGTCGAAGGGGGGCCCGACGAAGAGATGGAACAGGCGGAGCGCGTCCGCCCCGACGGTGTCGAAGAAGTGCTCGGGCGCGATGAGGTTGCCCCTGGACTTGGACATCTTGGATCCATCGAGGCGGATCATGCCCTGGGCCAGGTAGTGCTTGAACGGCTCGGGATCGACGCCGGGTGCCAGGCCGACGTCGATCAGGGCGCGGGTGAAGAACCGCGCGTAGAGCAGGTGCAAGATGGCGTGCTCGATCCCGCCGATGTACTGGTCGACGGGCATGAAGTGGCGGGCGGCGGCCGGATCGAACGGCCTGGTCGTGCTCCACGGGTCGCAGAAGCGCAGGAAGTACCACGACGAATCGACGAAGGTGTCCATCGTGTCCGTCTCGCGCCGGGCCGGGCCGCCGTCGATCGGACACGTCGTGTGGAGGAAGCCCTTGTGCAGGGCCAGCGGCGATTGGCCGGTGGGGAGGAACTCCACGTCGTCGGGCGCCACGATGGGCAACTGGTCCTCGGGTACGGGGAGCAGGCCGTGCGTGTCGCAGTACACGGCAGGTATGGGACACCCCCAGAAGCGCTGCCGTGACACCAGCCAGTCGCGCAGGCGGTAGTTGACCTTGCGCTCGCCGATGCCCTGGTCCTCGAGCCACTCGGTGGCGCGCTCCTTGGCCGTCGCGATGTCGAGTCCGTCGAGGAAGCCGCTGTTGATCTTGACGCCGTCACCGGTGTAGGCGCCGCCCCCTTGGGAGTCCCAGTCGTCGGGCGGCTGTACCGTGCGCACGATGGGCAACCCGTGCAACCGGGCGAAGGCCCAGTCGCGCTCGTCCTCGGCGGGCACGGCCATGATGGCGCCGGTGCCGTAGCCCATGAGGACGTAGTCCGCCACGTAGAGCGGCACGGGGTCCCCGGTGAACGGGTTCACGACGTTGCTTCCCGTGAACGCGCCCCGCTTGTCGAGGCCGGCAGGGTCGCCCTCGGACATCCGCTCGATCTCGGTCTCCTCGGCGGCGCGCCTCCGGAGATCGTCCACGATCCGGCGCTGCGCGTCGGTCGTGACCTCGTCGACCAAGGGATGCTCCGGCGCCATGACGGCATAGGTCATCCCGAAGCTGGTGTCGGGTCGGGTGGTGAAGACGCGGATCATGAGGTCGGGCCGCCCGTCCACCGGCAGGTCGAATTCAGCTCCCTCGGAGCGCCCGATCCAATTGCGCTGCATGACCTTGGCCCGCTCCGGCCACTCGAGCCCGTCGAGGGCGAGGAGCAGCTCGTCGGCGTACTGCGTGATGCGGAAGAACCACTGCTCGAGGTCCCGCCGCTCGACGACGTCACCGGAGCGTTCGCAGGTGCCGTCCGCGAGGACCTGCTCGTTGGCCAGGACGGTCTGGCAGCCGGGACACCAGTTCACCGGTGCCTTGGCCCGATAGGCGAGGCCAGCCTGCCAGAACTTGAGGAAGATCAGCTGCGACCACTTGATGTACTCGGGGTCGTGGCTGTGCACCTCCCGGCGCCAGTCGTAGACGGCGCCGAGCCGCGTGAGGGACGACTTGAGCTCGGCGATCCGGGCGTCGGTGAAGATTCGGGGATGGGTACCGGTCTTGATGGCGGCGTTCTCGGCGGGCAGCCCGAAGGAGTCGAAGCCGATGGGGCTGAGGACGCCCTTGCCCTGCATGGTCTGGTAGCGGACCACCAGGTCACCGAAGGTGTAGTTGCGGACGTGCCCCTGGTGTGCCGGCCCGGAGGGGTACGGGTACATGCAGAGCGCGTAAAACTTCTCGCGCGGGTCGTCGTTCTCGATCTCGTAGGTGCCGTCCTCGGCCCAGTGGCGCTGCCATTTGCGCTCCACCGCGACGACGTCGTACGCCCGTGCCATGCCACCAGGGTAGGCGACGCCCCACACGTTCCTGAGCAACGTGACGGGTGGTTTCGTGGCCCGCCGGCAGCGTGTTCGGCGGAGGTGCGGACGGAAGCCGGCCCAAGGCTGCAGCGCCCGACTGCTAGCGTGGACCTCCACCACTGGGGGCGTAGCTCAGCTGGTAGAGCGCTTGACTGGCAGTCAAGAGGTTCGTGGGTTCAAGTCCCATCGCCTCCACCACCAAAACCTTGCAGGTCAGCTCCCTCGGCCAGGTGCGCCGACGGTCGTTGAGCGGGTGCAATGTCAGCGGAATGTCGAGCGCGTTGCTGCGTACCCATTGGGAAAGAACTGTTGGTCATGGACACCGCTGAGCCGCAGATCATGTGTCGATGGGAGATCCCCACCCTTGAATCCGGTGTAACGCACGCGCTGACTGCGGAGCCCGGCAAGGTTTAAGCCAAGGCTCGTTTCGCGTCGACAGGCATGCGATTCAAAACTGGTGCGAAGGAGGTCGATGTGCTCGTTTTGCGGCAAAGATCAGGACGACACTCGCCTCGTACCCTGTCCTTGCATCTTGAGCTGCGACGAACGTGGCCGAGCGCTGACATCCACTGGCCGGACGTTGAGTTCGCTCGGTCAGCAGCGAGCACCCCTAGCTCATAGCGAAGCGGCATCGGCTGGTTCACAGCGTGGGTCGATACTCGTCGATCTCTGATTCGGAGCTCTCAGGCATAGCTCAGGGCTCCCTCAGACCCGACTCAGTCAAGTTGCTGGACTGGAAGAAAGCAACAACGATGCGCAGTGCGGCGATTGGCGCGCGCGAGGTGGAAAGGGCATCCATGAATCGGGGCACGCAACGATCATTCGCAATTGTGCACTCAAACCTGCGTGCCATCCGGTTGATCACTCTGGCTGCGCTTTGTTCTGCAACGTTGTCGATCTTGACTGTCGCTCCAGCTGCGGCGACTGTTCATCCCTCGCTTACTCAATCTGCTATCGCACACACGAGTTACTTCGACACGGGCGGCTACACGATGGTCGCCTCCGATGGCGGGATCTTCAATTACGGCAGCGCGCCCTTTGATGGTTCCCACGGCGGCTCGCGACTCAACCAGCCCATCGTCGGTATGGCCAGCACACCTGATGGGAACGGCTATTGGCTGGTGGCCTCCGATGGAGGGATCTTCGGCTACGGCGATGCCGGATTCTTCGGTTCTCACGGCGGCTCGCGACTCAACCAGCCCATCGTCGGTATGGCCAGCACACCTGATGGGAACGGCTATTGGCTGGTGGCCTCCGATGGAGGGATCTTCGGCTACGGCGATGCCGGATTCTTCGGTTCCCATGGCGGCTCACCCCTCAACCGGCCCATCGTCGGCATGGCCAGCACACCTGATGGGAACGGCTATTGGCTGGTGGCATCGGACGGAGGGATCTTCGGCTACGGCGATGCCGGATTCTTCGGTTCTCATGGCGGCTCGCCACTGAACCAGCCAATCGTCGGTATGGCCACCACACCTGATGGGATGGGCTACTGGCTGGTGGCCTCCGATGGGGGGATCTTCAACTACGGCGATGCCGGATTCTTCGGTTCCCATGGCGGCTCGCCCCTCAACCGGCCCGTCGTCGGCGTGGCAAGCACGCTCTCCGGCAACGGGTACTGGTTGGTTGCTTCGGATGGCGGCATCTTCGGGTATGGGGATGGCGCGTCTTCATTTTATGGTTCGCTGGGTGGCTCGCCGTTGAACCAACCAATTGTCGGCATGGCGGCGCTACCACGTGGTCATGGATATTGGGCCAGCGACGACTGCTACTACTACCTTCAGGGTGCACAATGGTACGGGAGCCTCTGCGTGCGCTACGGCACGTATGCCGACGGCAGCACGGACACGAACCTGTGGAACTTCTATGCATTTGCCGGTGCGGGCCAGATACCATCACCGATCCAGTACCAGGTGGACTGGTCCAACCCTTCGGCCCTCACCTTCAGGGACGAGACTGATCCGTCCCTGTTCGACCTCGTCGGGTGGGTCCAGGTGCCATATGACGGTTCGGCACCGCTCTACTACCTGTGTTCGGATCCTCCGCTCGATGGAACATGCGCGTGGTTCACTCTTGCCGAGATAGAAGCGGCCGCAGGGGTAAGCGGAACAAACCAGTTGCCCCCATCACAAGCGGTCGAAGACACCGTGACCGGCGCCGACCTTGCCATCGAAAATCTGGCTCAGAGCATCGCAAACTCAGACGCTCCGGACTATTGCGAGTCGGATATCAATTGTGTAGCAATCGGAATCAACGGCTTTCCGGTGGACGCCGATGCTCGTCCAGTTCCAGCTCTTGGGCCTGGGTTTGCATCAAATGGCCGGGCTGCGAGCCCAGCAACCTCGGCACCTGAGGGTTGACGGCGCTTTGACCTCGAAACCCGGACAGTGAGGCCCTGCGCGAGCATCAAGGCGGTGCTGAAATGTCGGAGCTCATGTCTGACCGACGGATTTAACTTCCCGTAGAGATCTAGTGGATCTATCGGCGTTCCGACGGTCGCCATGAACGCCTCACCCGAGTCTTGCCATCCCCCCCCCCTTCGGCTGCTTGTCGAGCCTTCTGCGAGCGCATCGTGACCAGCGGCGCCGGCAGGTTGACGGAGCGGCGACGAAGACATGTCTTGGTGTCGGAAACGACGAGCTTGCCCTCCCGCTTTAGTGCCGACGGATTCGCACAGAAGGGGACGTCGGCTCGCTGATCGAGCCGATGATCCTTGACGGGAAGACCACCCTTTTGTCGCCCCGTTCCAGGCGAGGCTGGCGACTTGGGCTGTCAAGACAGCGTTCGTGGTGGACTCCCTGCCGACTGGCAGCAGCGTCGTGCCGGAAGCCGAGTACGACCGCTTCTACCGTTCCGCAGATCCCGGTGACGAGCGGAGACGCCTTCCTCTTAGCGGGCAGACATGATAATGCTCGATATAGACATGTCGCCTCGGCGAAGGATAAATAGGTGCGGCTGGACTGATCACCGTTCTATGTGGCCGATTACGGCCGGACCGACGGTCCTACGTCCGTTGCTACGAGGCTCTCGGGCTGATTCGTTGGGAGGTTAAGCCAGTGCCAGACTCAGAACTGTTCATTGATTTCGACAAGCTACCGACTCCTGAAGAGGGAATTCTGATGACCCTCTTCATAACAGTGCGGGAGTTTGCGCGGTCGCGTGCTTTCTACTCCGATGTCCTTGGAGGGACGGTGGTGCTCGAAGAGAATCCGTGCATGGTCAAGCTCGCGAACTCATGGATCATCATGAATGTTGGTGGTGGCCCCACGCCCGACAAGCCCGGAATTTCGGTTGTTAACTACGAGCCGGGTGATTCAACGTCCATATTCCTAAATCTGAGAGTGGCTGACATCCACGCTTGTTACGAGAAGTGGAAGGCACTGGGCGCTGAGTTCGTTACTCCGCCAATCGATCGTGGTCCGGAAATCCGTTGCTACATGAGGGATCCCGACGGCTACATGATCGAGGTGGGACAGGCTACGGGCCTTTTGAGGGGCGAGTTGGCAAAGAAGCGGCCCGAGGATCTGCCGGGCTGAGAAAAGACACCAAGGTAACCGCGACGCCTGTTTCTTATGCCGTCCTCGACGGTCGCCAACCTAGGACAAATCAAAGGCTACTTGAAGATATATCGAGAACTGGAAAGGCGTGACGCTATGGTGACTAAACCATCTGAGACTGACCGGCCTAAGGCTGCCGGACCTCCGCCTGATTATCCTCCCCCGCTCTCAGTCGTCAACCAGACTGCGCCAGTTCCTCGACGGATTCGCGCCGTGTTCAACCGGCGAGTGGTGGTTGACACCATGTCGGCACTCTACCTCTGGGAATGGGAGCGCTACCCCCAGTACTACATACCCATCGCCGATGTGGATACGGAGGCATTGGTCGATGAGCAGCACGAACAACGGCTGAGCCGCGGTACGGCGCGACGGTGTGGCCTGACTGTGGGCACAGTATCGCGCCCTGGAGCGCTCAGGGTCTATGGCGAGGGCGCCCTTTATGGCTTAGCCGGTCATGCCCGGTTCGAGTGGGACGCCGTGGACGCCTGGTACGAGGAGGACGAGCAGATCTTTGTGCATCCGCGCGATCCGTACACGCGGGTCGACGCCCTGCGCTCGACCCGCCACGTTCGGGTCGAGTTGGATGGCGTAGTTATGGCTGAGTCCGCCTCGCCGGTGCTGGTCTTCGAAACCGGGTTGCCCACGCGCTACTACCTCAACCGTACCGAAGTCGACTTCAGCCACCTGGTCCCAAGTGACACCGTCACGGGCTGTCCCTACAAAGGCACCACAAGTGAATACTGGACTGCCGAGATCGGCGACCGCACTTACGCGGATATCGCGTGGATGTACAGCTTTCCGACCCGCCAGCTCATCCCTATCGCAGGGCTCGTCGCGTTCTACAACGAGAAGGTCGATCACATTGTCGACGGAACAAAACTGGAGCGGCCGATTACCCACTTTTCTCATGGGTACAGGACTCCACCACCGTAGGCATCCAATCCGCCAACTGGCGACGTCCACGCCGTCGTTGACCAAATCTTCCAAGTGAATAGCGTTGACGGAAGATAGACCAAGCCGGCAACTTCAGGGCCGAAACATGTGAAGGGTGTCGAACTCTGGTGCAACTCTCAGAAGGAGATTGGACGTTGTCGCCCGAGAACTACGCCGTCGCGCTTTCTATCGCCCAGACCGGTGCTGGAGATGGGGGGAGAGTCGAGCACTTCTCAAACAAGTGACCACGCCTCGGGTTCGGAGGATCCGAATGGCCTCTACCGGGCCCTCGCCGCGTTCACCGCCGCCTACCTCGAGCATCTCGCTGTTGAGGAAGGCGAGGCGCTGCCCGCCCTATGGCAGGGCTGCAGCGACGAGGAGCTGACGGTGATTCTGGTGTCGTTCAAAAGCTCCCGATTCGACGTCGAGAATCTCACCTCGCTGCTCGCGCGCCGGCCTACCCTCGACCCGGTCGAGATGAACCGCATGGCCGCGGTTGGACTGCCCGGATCGATCTCCGAGGTCGCCGAGCTACTGGCCAGCCTGCTCGAACCCCGCCAGCTGGAAGCGCTGCGAGCAGCACAGCGCGCCGAAGCGATCAGCGTCTGACGGCTCGGAGAGCGCGCCGGCGCCCAACCGCCTGCCGTACAGTCAAGCAGCACTCTTGGATGGCGTGCTGCCGCCACACCGAACACCGAGCTACTTTCGATCAGACACCGCGGCGAGCCAGGGGACCATGACACGCGCAGCAGCGAACGCATCGGCCTCCGTCGGGAACTTCCTGGTCGAGTAGTAGGCGACCGCGGTCAACGCCCCCATGTCTTCGGGGTCACGCCGGAACTCTTCGAATCCGTACGTACCGTCGGGCCCGGACGAAAACATCGACACAGCGATCGACCGCAGGGGTCGACGGGTTGGCCGGTACCGACCAGGACGGATCCAAGCGAGCGGTCACGGCCCTCAAGCTACGCGTACGCCTGATCCATCTAGCCCTCTTCACAGACCAGCCGCAAAGCTACTCAGTTCGGTACGTGCCGATGAGGGCGACGGCCCCGTCGAGGGCGAGGCGCAACGCTTGGGGATCTCGCCGGGCTTGGGTGAGGACAAGCCCGCCTTGAAGGCTCGCCAGCGTGGAAGCGGCCAGCCAGTCGACGTCACTATCCGGTCGAAGCTCGCCTGAAGCGACCATGGCGGCCAAGCCCTCGCGGATATGGGCCTCCCACCGATCGAACCCGGAAGTCAGCACCACCCGGATCTGATCGTGCCGTTCCCCGAGCTGTCCGAGCAGATTGGCAATCGGGCATCCCCCCTCACCACCGCGCTGCTCTTGAAGGGCTACGAGGGCGTCGGTCCAACGGACCAGGCCATCCCAGGTCCCCAGCCCAGCGAAGAGCTCGGCCTGCCCGCCCAGCACCATGTCGTTGGTGACCTCCGCGACGGCTTTGAGCAGGTCGTTCTTGTCGTCGAAATAGTGGTACAGCTGGCCGCGGGACGCCGGCGCTCGGACCCCGACGTCGTCCAGGCTGGCCGCCGACGCCCCCTTCTCGGCAACTACCTCGCGGGCTGCCTCCACGATCCGCTGACGAGTGGAACGCCCTCTCTCGGTCGTCGGTGCGGTTCCCATAGCTCCCATTATCCCGCCTACTGGACTTGACAGTCCACTACTTGTTCCGATGTACTGGACTACACAGTCCACTATCGTCTTTGGGAGGCCCAATGTCCACCACCATTCGTGAGCAGTCCGACCAGCTCAAAGCAGCCGCCGCCGACCACCTGCCCGCCGAGGTCCTCGACGTGTTCGACCGCAGCATCACCGATCTCCTCGAGGCGGGCGTACCGTCCAATGCCATCAAGGTCGGCGACCGGCTCGACTCCTTCAACCTCGACGACGCCACCGGCACCCGGGTCAGCCTGGAGCAGATCGTCGAGACCGGCCCCGCCATCGTCGTGTTCTACCGGGGCGGTTGGTGCCCCTACTGCAACCTCGCACTGCGCACCTACCAGCGCGACCTCCTCCCCCAGCTCGACCGCTTCGGCGCCCGCCTGGTAGCCATCAGCCCGCAGTCCCCCGACCAGTCCCTCTCCACCGCCGAGAAGGCGGAGCTGTCCTTCACCGTCCTGTCCGACCTCGGCGGCCGGCTGGCCGGGAGGATCGGCATCGACTTCCAGCAGGCCGACGAGGTCCTGGCCGCCCAACAGCACCTCGGGCTCGACCTGGCCCAGGTCAACGCCGAAGGCGCCACCCGCCTCCCCCGGCCGACCGTCCTCGTCGTCGACCACGACCAGGTCGTGCGCTTCGTCGACGTCCAGCCCGACTACACCGCCCGCACCGAGGTCGCCGACATCATCGCCGCCCTCGCCGCCCTGTCCTGAGCCTCCCGAAGGACAGCCGCTATGCCAGGAAAGCTGCACGACAAGGTGGCCTTGGTCTCCGGCGGATCCTCGGGGATGGGCCTCGCCACCGCCGAACTGTTCGTCGAAGAAGGCGCCCTCGTCTACATCACCGGCCGGAAAACGGAGCCGATCGACGCCGCCACCGCACGAGTCGGCGCCCAGCTACGAGGCGTAGTCGCCGACTCCGCCAACCTCGACGACATCGACCACCTGTTCTCGACCATCCGCGCCAAGGCCGGCCGCCTCGACGTCCTCTTCGCCAGCGCCGGCGTCGGGAACCTGGCCGAACCTCTCGCCGACGTCACCCCGGACAGCTTCGACCAGCTCTTCGGCCTGAACGTGCGTGGCACCCTCTTCACCGCCCAGAAAGCAGCCGAGCTCATGACCGGCGGCGGGTCCATCATCCTCAACGGCTCCGCCGCCGCCGAAAAGGCCATGCCCGGCTCGTCGGTCTACGCCGCCAGCAAAGCCGCCCTCAAGTCCTTCGCCCGGGTCTGGAGCGCCGAACTCGCCCCAAGAGGCATCCGGGTCAACGTCTTGCACCCCGGCCCGACCGACACGCCCGCCCTCGAAGGCCGACCCCAAAGAGCCCGCGACTTCCTCGTGTCGCTCACCACCATCGGCCGCCTCGCCCAACCCACCGAGATCGCCAGCGCTGCCCTGTTCCTCGCCAGCTCCGACTCCAGCTACGTCACCGGCACCGAGCTGTTCGTCACCGGCGGCATGGGGCAGTCCTGAGGGGCATGCGAGCGCGCCGAGCGGGCGGTGCGCAGCACCTTCCGACCTCGGTAACCCTTCCCCAGATGTGCCGGAACGCCGTCCCGCCACAGCGTCGACGAACCGTTCCTTGATCGAGCCTCGAACCCACGAGCAACGAGCAGGCCGTCGCCGCGGTCCTCCGCCCAGAAGAACGAGGACTGGAACGCCGGCCCGTGACGATCAGGCCCGGATCGGGTGCGCGCCCGCCTGATCAGCCAGACTCGGGACCCCTGGTACCGAAGGAGACCCGTAGATGAGTGTCCACGAAGTCGATTGCCTGCTGGAGAGCATGGACTCGGTCGTGGATCTCCTCGGCCAGCTCGACGACAGCGAATGGCGGGTCTCATCGCTCTGCCCGGCCTGGCAGGTTCGCCACGTCGTCGCTCACCTCGACGGGATCGAAGAAGCGCTTACCCGGTGGCGGCCCTCGGGGGACACCCCGGCACCATTCGAGATCGTCGGAAACGTCTTCGACGAAGTGGACCATTGGCCACCCGACCGGCTCCTCAGCCGCTTCCGTACCGCGCTCGCCGGGCGGCGCGCCGAGCTTCTCGCAGCGGATGCGACCCTGTTCGACGAAGTGTCGTGGACCCCAGTCGGGATCCAGACCTACGGGCGGTTCATGGCCATCCGCAACTTCGATTTCTGGGTCCACGAACAAGACATCCGAGTACCTCTCGGACGGACCGGCCACACCAGCGGCCCCGCCGCCGAACTCGCTCTCGAGGAGGTCCGACGCAGCTTCGGCTACATCGTCGGGAAACGAGCCGGGATACCCGACGGCTCCAGCGTCCTCGTCGAGCTCACCGGCCCGATCGAAGCGCACCTCGCAGCAGTCGTCGACGGACGAGCCCGCGTCGTCGACGATCTCGACCAGCCCGACGCAGTCGTGCGCACCGACTTCCTCACCTTCATGCTCCTCGCCTGCGGCAGGACCGACCCCGACGCCCTCCTCGCAGCCGGCGACATCGAGCTTCAAGGAAACAACGAACTCGCCGGGCAGCTGGCCCACAACCTGCGGTTCACCATGTGAGTCGCAGTCGTCGAGACCGGCCCGGCTCTGAAACAGGGTCGTTGTCGGGCGGGTACGTGCCGTGGGAACGGTGTGGTCAAGCCTGGCCGTCAAAAGGCTCGTGGGCTCTAGTCCCATCGCCTCCACCGAGATTTCTGGTCAGTGGGGCATGTTTCGGCATGTTTCGTTTCGCTCATCCACGCTCCGGTTTGCCCGCTCGGTCATTCCCGATTTGCAAGGCCTGGAAGGAGTGACACGGTCGCCCGCCTCCGTGGTCACGTTTGCGAGTCGGCCGCCGTGGCAGCAGGCCCTAGGTGTAATGACCACGAACGTTGTTGATCATCCTGGTCCGCCCATGAGGTGAGCCTCCGGGAGCAGTGTGGAGCTGCTGAGACAACCACACTCACCCCAGGAGGCTCAATGCACGCTAACGCTCGTCTGACCCCAACTGGCCGATTGACCTTGTGCCTTCGCATCGAAGGAGGCAGGCCAATCGCCCACGTGGCGCCCGAGATGGGCATTTCTCGGGCCACCGGTTACAAGTGGTGGAGGCGGTTTTGCGAAGAGGGGGTCGGGGGTCTGGTGGACCGCTCCAGCCGGCCGCACCGCTGTCCCCATCGCACACCAGCTGGCGTTGAGGCTCAGATCGCCGAACTCCGCTCCGAGCTCAAGCTCGGACCAGCTCGCATCGGTTATCGCCTCGGCGTCGCCCCCTCGACGGTGCATCGCGTTCTCGTGCGCCTGGGCCTCAACCGGCTCTCATGGATGGATCGCCCGAGCGGTCGGGTGATCCGGCGTTACGAACGTGAGAGTCCGGGCGAACTCGTCCACATCGACATCAAAAAGCTCGGCAAGATCCCAGATGGCGGGGGGTGGAAGGTCCTGGGTCGCCAAGCAGGCAAGAAGAACAGCGTCGACTTCAGCGGCTCTGGGCCTCGCCGGAGGGGTTACGGCTTCATCCACTCGGCCGTCGACGACCACAGCCGGCTGGCTTATTCAGAAATCCTCGCCGACGAGCGCAAGGAGACCGCTGTGGCCTTTTGGGGTCGAGCCCGGACGTGGTTCGCCCACCACGGCATCATGGTCCAAGAGGTGCTCACCGACAACGGTGCGTGCTATCGCAGCCGGTCCTTCGCAGCGGCTCTTGGTGGGGTCGAACATCGAAGGACCAGGCCTTATCGACCCCAGACCAATGGGAAAGTCGAACGCTTCAACCGGACCATGCTCGAGGAGTGGGCCTACGTGAAGCCCTATTCCTCAGAGGCAGACCGCCAGCAGGCCTTCGCTTTCTTCTTGCATCTCTACAATCACCACCGCAGCCACACCGCCCTCGGAGGCAAGGCCCCGATCAGCCGTGTCGACAACCTGGCTGGTGATTACACCTAGGTCCCCTGGCAGATGATGGCCACGGTGCTGGTGAGTCCGGACTCCAGGCTGACCACGACCGGTGGACAGGGAGCGCTGCCAGCGTGACCCGTGAGTTCATAGCGTCCCGGCCGCAACGTTGACCAGAAGGCACCGTCATAGGCATGCAGCGGAGGGAGAGACGACCCGCCGGCATCGAATCGCGCGACTCCAATGGGCCCGGTCACGTTCACCTGTTCGAGGGCATCGAGTCGTTCGCTGCCCCTCACCATTCCCGGAGCAGGTAGCGAGCGCGCCGTGGCTGGACGCACCGTCTCGGTGACTGCAGCCGTAGCGGGTCCGGACACTCCAATCACCGCGTTTTTCGATGGAATGTCCAAGGTGACGGCGCTGGTGCTCCGGGTAATCCGAGTGACGTTCATTCCGTCGATCACGATATGTGTGACGCGAGTGTCCTGGTCAGGTTGGACCGGGGACATCTCGTTCGACATGGTCACGATGTTGGCGTCCGACGGAATCATCACGCAGTTCACATAGACCAGGGGGTTTCCGATGAGCAGGGTTCCCGGTCCCCGACCGGGGCAGTTCTGGAAATACCGCACCGTCCACTGCACGGGAACGGCGATCTGGATCCCGTACGCCGAATGAGCTTGCCAACCGTGAGGAACGGCAGCGCTCGGCCCTTGCCTTGCCGCCGATGCCTGTCCAGCCCCAACTGCCGTCACCGTTTCCAGGACGATCATGAGAAGAACGCCGCAACACGCCGTCCTTCGCAACTTCCGCTGCCCTGACTCTGCTCGGTCCATTCGGCAGCTCCCACCTGGTCCTCGCGGCGCATTCCTTGACGCAACCGCGGCTCGTTTGGTTCGCTTTCCGTTGGCTCGCGACCGCCCCTTAGTCCCGAGTGGTGAAGTAGTTCCGCACTCTTGGATATCGCCTGATCACGGCTGGGTCGGGTGAACTCCCGATGCGCCGGCCGACTGCAGCATTCGACGGCCGAACCCCGAGCGCCACCGCAATAGGCTTTCCACATGGAGGCGGGCTCGCAGGAGACCGAGATGACCGTCGTTTTGACGTGGCGGCCCAACCGGGAAAGCGACGAGCCTCGCTTGATCATGCGACTTGAGGACGGAGAGGGGCGGGAGTGGGACCCCGAGTCGGGAGCCGCGCCCATGACTGGGTTCCTGCCCGCCGGATGGCCGAAGGGCAGCGCCCTCACCTTCAAGCGGACCATCAAAGAACGCTGAGCTCTCGCGAGCTGGGCCGTGGCGAGCGAGAGACAGAAACCTTCGTGAACACGCGCGCGGATTCAGATAGAGCTCAGGGGGATTCGGCAAGGTCAAAGACCGTCCACTCTCGGTGGGATTGTCCCCGATCGCTGCCCGGTAAACGACAGGGTCCATCTCCGGGTCGGCATCGGAGGAAGCGGGACCATCGGAATCCGACGGGTGGCCTCTGGTCGTGGGGTGGGAAAAAGAGGATACTTCGCTCGTTGAACACATCGGCTGCAGACCCGGTGGTAGGCGGGTATGTGCCCCGACCACTGGAGGTGCGAGTTGGCTGGAATCAATGGGTCCGAAGAAGAAATGGTCTTGACCCATTTCATCGTGTCGGACGACGTCGAACGCTCCCGGCGGTTCTATACCGAAGTCCTCGGCGGCACGGTGGTCTTCGGACCGGAGCCGACCAATGTCGCACTCGCCAACAGCTTCATCGTCATCAATGCCGGCGGAGACCCGACTGACGACAAGCCAACCGTGATTCTGGAGACGCCCCGCGACCCCGACCGGGTGAGTAGCTTCCTCAATATCCGGGTCACGGACATCCATGCCAAGTACGAGGAGTGGAGTGCCCGGGGCGCCGAATTCCTGACGCCCCCCAAGCAGCACGCGTATGAGATTCGTTGCTACATCCGCGATCCCGACGGCCATCTCATCGAATTGGGACAGACCACGAACGCGGAGGGGGACTGGTCGCCGTTTCCTGGCTCTGACTCGAAGTCATGAAGCCAGCCGGTTGGACAGGGCGAGGCGGACCGGCAGTCGGCTCACGTCGATCCCTTTGAGGACTAGATGGAATTGTGAGGATCCGGGAGGAAGCTCGATGTCCAGGCGATCCCGATGCACATCTCGTCAGTCGAGCCATCACCCCACGTGACGAAGTGGGGAGGCGTGCTGCGCAGAAGTGGAAGTTCTTGTTCCAGCGTCGGGTCGTAGGTACAAGTCACCTGCACGGGCTCACCCTTGGCCACCGGTATGGGCTTGGCGAGGTTGTAGGAGCGCTGGTCGTGGAAATCGAAGTTGGGGACATTGAGGACCGTCTTCGCCTGTGGCGTTCCCGGGTTGAGCACCATCTGGAAGGACTGACCCAGGAGATGCATGTGGGCGTACACCCTGACGATGTAGCCACTTTTCTCGACTCGTGAAACGCACGACGTCGAGTCCCCTTCAGGCGGATCGGACGGATTGTTCCCACAGAGTGCTTCGATGCCGTTGACCTCAGCAACAGCTGAAGAACCGAAGCGCTGGCCCAAATTGGCCAGGGACGCAGCACGGTTGCACAGTGAGCCAGTGACACCCGCCGGACAAGGGATGTCGGGTGGGGCGAGCATGAGATCGAGGTGCAGCGGGAGCAGCGGGGTTGATTCGGGCACCGTGTGGAGTATCAGCGCGTTCTTCACCGGTCTGTCGCCGAGGAGCAGGCTGTAGTGGACCTGCATGACGACCATGCTCCCCGCCGGGAGAGCGACGCCCGTCCCTTTCGGGAAGTTGTCCAACCCGGCGCCAGGGGCCCAGAACGTGAGGAGTGGCACTGCGGCAAGTCCGGCTGGGTCCGAACTCGGAAGCGGCAGGCCGAAGCAGGTCCAACCCTTACCCCCCTCGTTATCCCGTTCGGCCGTGGCAGCCAGCGACGGTGGCAGGAGGAAGAGCGCCGCGTGGTGATCCTCGTCACTTCCAGGGACAAACTCGCTTGACACGATGTATGAGTTCCGGCCCAAGTGAGGGTTCACCAGTGTGCAGTGGTAGTCGTCGGTCGTGCCAGGGGCGGCGTGAGGCTTATAGGCGCCAGCCGTCATGGAAATGGTCGTAACCGTCGTATCCGAACTCGGGGCAGCCGTCGCCGTCTCGGCTGCAATCACGGCAAGAGCGCTGGCGATGAGTACCGCACCCAGGAGGGCGGCCATTCGTCGACTCCCCATCCGCGTCAAGCTAACAGTTCAAGAAGGACCGGCCAAGGGGACTGAAGCCTTGACTCCGGACCGGACGCAACAAGCCACGCGTTTGCCCGCGGAGCGACGCCTCAGGGCGTGTCGCCCGTGTCGCCCGTGTCGCCCGTGTCGCCCGTGTCGCCCGTCGTCGGGATGGTCGTTGTGGTTGTCGTCGTGGTCGTGGTCGTTGTCGTCGTGGTCGTGGTCGTGGTCGTGGTCATCGTGGTTGTGGAGCTCGTCGTGGGGCTGGTCGCGCTCGTCGTGCTCGTGGTGCCGCTCGGCCCCCTCGTGCTCGTCGCTACAGGACGGGTCGTCGCGGTACTCGACGCGGGCGCCTGCGCGCCCGTCGTCGTGCCGACAAAGATCGGCCCAGCCAGGAGCGTGGCCGACAGAGTCGAAGGCGGCCGCGGCGTCGAGGTCTTCTTGGTGGACTTGGAACGCGAACCCGGCCCGTGCGGCGCGGTGGTGGTCGTCGAGCCCAGGGCAGGGGCTCCCGCCGTCGATGTGGTCTCCTTCGGGCGGGTGGTCGTGGTCGTCGTCGAGGCGGTGGGCGCGCTCGCCGACACCAAGGGCCTGCTGGCGTGGTGTACTGCGTCCAGGAAGGTGGGGTCCGGGACCCGGTAGACGAACGCGACGAAGTACACGGCGGCGATCAGAAGGACTCCGCCGACACGCACTGCCACCTTGCCGAATGGGTAACTCACGTCTGCGGAATTGTCACAACGTTGACAAACTTAACGCTCCCTGGCCCCCGAGACTGGCTCCAATTAGCGAGAGTCGAACATGCCATCTGAGCTGGGAAAACCCGCCATGAGCGTGTTCCGACGGTGATGGCCGGACTCGGGTCGACGTCCACGACCGCCCCCCCGCTCTCCCCCACCGGCGGCAGGCGACGCGAGGGCACACCTACTCCTCTCGGACCAGGAACCTTCCTCTGGGCCCGAGAGGGGAGCCGAGGTCTATCCCAGCCGAACCGGGGGCGACGACTTCGATCGACAATTGCTCTGTGACCAAGTCACTCGCCATTTTTGACGGTCACCACGCGAGCTCGCCCCCGTTCTCCTGGAAGGTGCCGGTAGGACCGTCCTTGCCGATGGTGGCCATGCGCACGATGACCTCTGCGCCCGTCTCGACCGGCTGCCCCGCGCCGCTGAAGGGGGTGAGGTCGGTAGCGGTGAAGCCCGGCTCGACCGCATTGAACTTGATCTCTGGCAGCGTCTTGGCGTATTGGACCGTAAGCATGGAAACGGCGGCCTTGCTCGAGCCGTAGACGATGGAGGGGAAGTGAAATTGGCGTCGCTCGGGATTCGTGACGGCCCAGAACGAGCCCAATGCGCTCGAGACGTTGACCACGACCGGATTCTCGGACTTCGCCAAGAGCGGCAGTGCGGCCTGGGTGACACGGACGAGACCGATCGCATTGGTGTCGAACACTCTTAACGCTTCTGGGCCGTTGACATCCGCCGTCGTGCTGATGCCGGCATTGTTGACAAGAACGTCGAGATGGCCCTCGCGGCTGGCGAGAACACCCAGGGCAGTTTCGACGGACGCGTCATCAGTCACATCGAGCTGTACAAACTGGCAACCCAGCTCCGATGCGGCCGCCTCTCCGCGCTCGACGCTGCGCGCCCCGACGTACACGGAATGCCCCTGCCGCATCAGTTGACGGGCGGTCTCGTAACCGAGGCCCTTGTTGGCGCCGGTGATCAGCATCACGGTCATATCGCGTACTCCCTTGTTCTCACCAGGTTGTGCGAGCCATCACACGCTGTGCCATCCGGGCTGGCGGGGCCGGGGACCTGGCGATCTTAGGAGTGAGAGGGCCGGGCCGACGCCGACCGACACACGTCCGAGAAGATCATTCGACGACATTCGACCCCGGACTCCGCGTCAGCGGGCCTCGGCCGGAGCATCCACGTGCTCGTCGGGCTACGTCACTGTGAGGAGGGCCGCAGTGGTCGTCACCGACCCGCCGCCATTGGTGAAGACGGCGCGGAACTCCCATCTGTTCATGTAGTCCAGGAAGGCGGCGGTATTCCGGTGATGGTCGGTGCATCCAGCGACGGGACGTCGGTCCATGTGCTGCCGCCGTCGAGTGAGACCTGCCACTCGACGGTGGGCGTGGGCGTTCCGCTGGCCGCCGCCGTGAAGGTGACGACCTGGCCCTCGGCCACCGTCTCGTCAAGTACGAAAACCCGCCAGCGACCGCGGCGGGTTCGGCAGGATCAGGCGCGAGTGCGGAGCTCGACGTGTTGGAGTTCGATCCATAGTGGGATCAAGAACTTGACGTAGGCGTTCGTGAGTGTGTAGTCGACATCGTCGTGATGCGTGACCATGGTGCCGATGTCGCTCAGTCGCACCCTGTCGTCTTTGGTTTTGTAGTTCCGGACTCGCTCGAGGATCTCCGTGAGGCTCTTCTTGGACGAGACTTCCAGGCCGAAGTGGTCCATGTCCGGGGTCACCATGAATTCGTCTCTGGCGGGGAGCAGATAGAGGAACTGGCGTGACTCCCCGGTGAACAGGATTAGCGGGTTGCCTCTCTCGGTACTGTTGTCGCCCTCGGTCCAGCCGAAGATCTCGGAGTAGAAGTCCAACAGCGCGGCGCGACCTTCCTCATCGAGGATATCCGCGTCCACGCTGATCGCCACGTGGTTGATTCGAGGGGAGAAGGCCGTCCCGCTCATATCGACAGCACCGGTCGGACCATCACCTTGCTGGGGATCTCGCCCCGCGAGAGTCGTTCCATCGAGTCCATCACCTCACCGAGCGAAACGTCGTCGGGTTCGATCAATGACTCGACCGGCAGCAGCCCGCTATCGAGCAGGTCCACCGCCGGCTGGAAGCCATCGTCGTTGTAATTGTAGGCCCCGACGATCTCGAGCTCGAAGATGATCATGCGGTTCTGGTTGAACCGCGGCGGCTCGAATCCGGTGCCGACGATCACCAGGGTTCCCGCATAGTCGAGCTGGCCGAGCGCGGCCTCGATCGCACTGGCCGATCCCGAGCATTCGAAGACCACTGCATAGGGTTCGGCGACGGGCGCGGCCAGGGGAGGCTCGACAAGCTCATCGGGCGTGACCACCCTGGTCGCTCCGACGTCGCGCGCCCGCTGGCGCCGGACCGGCGACGGCTCGCTCACGGTGACATCAGCGATCCCCTGCGCGCGCAGCACGGCGACGATCAGCAACCCGACCGGACCGGCACCGGTGACGAGAACCCGGTCGTCTGGGGCGACACCGCCGACACGCAAGGCGTGGAGGACGATGGCCGTCGGTTCGGCCAGCGCGGCCACCCTCGACGGCAGAGAGTCGGGAATTCGGATCAACCCGTTCGACGCCGCCGTCTTGTATTGGCAGAACGCGCCGCGGTACCCCACGAAGTCCGCCGGCGCACGGTTGCGGCACACCGAGGGTCGGCCCCGTCGGCACGGCCGGCAGGCGCCGCATCCAGGCGTCGCGTCCCCCACCACTCGATCACCCGGAGACCAGCCCGAGCCGCTCGGCGCCGACACGACGGTGCCGGACCATTCGTGGCCGAGAATTGCTCCCGGTTTGGCGTAGCGCTCCATGACCATGTGGAGATCGGACCCGCAGATCCCGCATTCGGCGACTTCGACGAGCACGTCATCGGGTCCCGGCTCCGGACACGGGACTTCCTCGACGGCGATGCGACCCTCGCCGACGTAGACCGCCGCGGGCATGGAGGTGCGAGGCATTGGCCAATGCTAGGTGCGGTGCTCTTGGCGAGCATGGTGCCAGCGGATGATGACCGCCGCTCCGTTTGGCCAGCCCCTGGCAGTTGCGCCAGGCACGACGATGAAGTCGACGAGAAGGGGGGGCGCGGTGTCGGTGAACCCCTTCCCCTCCGCCACCGCGCCCCCGAGGCTTCCATGGTGACGACCGCGCCGAGGGCGAAGTAGGGCCGTTCGACTCCACCGAACACAACGGCCGGACAACGATGAACCCGAGCGCTGCAACGGTCGTCGTTCCCGCCGGCCGCGGTAGCCTCCGCCGATGTCCCCGGACGACCTGGCCGCGGAGCTGCTGGCGTCCGTCTTCGCTGCCGACCCCTTGTCCGGTTCTCTCTACGGGTTCCCCGGCTACGACGACCTGCTGCCCGACTTCGGCGCCGCCGCAGAAGCGGAGTCTGCCGCCACACTGGCGTCGATCGCCGAGCGGGCGCAGCTGGCCTCCGAGGGCGGCCTCGGAGAGGCCGAGCGCCAGACGCTCGACTTCGTCCGTTGCATGGCCCGTGCGATGGCGGACGCGGCCGAGGTGCCCGCGGTCGAGTTCACGATCAGCGACACCTTCGCGGCACCCGTCGGCGCCGTGTTCACCATGCTGCCCAAGCTCCAGCTCGACACCGAGGAACGTCGAGCCGGCTACCGCAACCGGCTCGCCCACCTGCCCTGGATGCTCGAGACGGCTGCGCTCCGGCACCGGGAAGGCACTGCGGCAGGCCGGACCGCAGTGGCCCGTCTCGTCGAGTCCGCCATGGCGCAGCTCGACCTGCTCATCGACGATCCCGTTGTGGGAGGGATGGCCCAGCCCGGGTCGGCGGACGAGGGATTCGAGCGTGACGTGTCCAGGGCCATCGATGAGATGGTTCGGCCCGGTCTCGCGGCCTACCGCGACGCCCTCAGGGAGGACGTCCTTCCCGCCGCCCGCGACGACGATCACCCGGGCATCTGCTTCTTGCCCGACGGCGAGTCGATGTATCGCTTCCTGGCCCGCCTGCACACCTCGACCGGCTACTCCCCCGACGAGTTGCACGCCATGGGCCGCACCATCGTGGAGGAGGTCGGAGAGGAGCTCAAAGAGATCGGATCCGCGCTCTGGGGGAGCACCGACCTCAGCCGGATCTTCGACCGTCTCTCCAACGACCCTGACCTCCGGTACCGGGACCGCGCCGAAATGCTCGAGCACGCCCGGCGAGTGGTGGCGAGCGCCGAGGCGGAGGCACCCAACTGGTTCGCCGTCGTCCCCGACGATCCGTGCCTCGTCGAGCCCGTTCCCGAGGCCGAGGAGGTCGGCATGGCGCCCGCGTACTACATGGCCGGCGCTATCGACGGCTCACGCCAGGGCACCTACTTCCTCAACACGTCGAAGCCGGAGGAGCGACACCGTTACGCCTCCGAGGACATCGCGTTCCACGAGGCGGTGCCCGGTCACCACTTCCAATTGACCATCGCCATGGAGTCCAAGGACCTCGCACCGGCCCGACGGGTGCTCTTCGACACGGCGTGCGCGGAGGGATGGGGCCTCTACAGCGAGCGGCTGGCCGACGAGATGGGGCTCTACAGCGACGACCTGGCGCGGATGGGGCTCTTCGTCGCCGACTCGTGGCGCGCGTGCCGCCTGGTGGTCGACACCGGACTGCACGCGATGGGCTGGACCCGTCAGCAAGCGGTCGACTGGATGCACATCCACACGCCGCTCCCTCGGATCGAGATCGAATCCGAGGTCGATCGCTACATCTCGTACCCTGGACAGGCGTTGGCGTACATGGTGGGCCGGCGCGAGATCGTCCGCCTCCGCGCCGCGGCCACCCAGGCTCTCGGCGCCCGGTTCGACCTCAGGCAATTCCACGACCTGGTGCTGCGCGCCGGCATCCTCCCGCTCCCGGCTCTGGCGGCCACCGTCGAGCGCTGGATCGAACGCTCGGCCACCTAGCGCCGACGAGAGCGCCACCCGGGTCGGAAACTGCGGGTCGACGGCTCCAGCGGGATCATGCTGTCGGGTCGTGGTCAGGTGCGGGCGACGACCGACCCGGTCCTCGCGGCGCGCGCGGCCAGGAGCACGCCGAAGAGGCAGACCGCGGTGACGTGCATCGCCGTGCACCAGAGACAGATGGCGCCGATGCGAAAGAGCTCCACGTACACCAGGTAGAGCACCATGGCGGCGCCGGCGCCCGACAGGCCGAGGCGCGCCCCATCGACCCACCGGGCGGGTGATCGCCAGACCCAGGGCAGGGTGAGAGCCGCCATCGAGACGGCCCACACGAGGCCAACCACGGCGAGGGGTACGCCCAGCACGATCGACCACGAGCTGGTCGTCACGAGCGCGCAGTCGACGATGCCCGTGTCGGGGCAGGCCAACGCCGTGGGATCGGCGTAGTGCGCCGCCGTCAGGTACGACGCGATGCCGACGGCCGTCAGCGCGAGCCCGAGGGTCGCCGCCCGCGCCCACGCCGGGACGGTGCCTCCCGTTCCCGGTGCTCTCGGTGCTCTCGGTGCTCTCGGTTCCGTCGCTGCCGTCGGTGTCCTCTCGGCTGGCCGCCTCGATGCCCGCTGCGGCCTCGCCGTCTGCTCCGCCTTCTGCGTCGTCGCCACCGTCACGCCCCCAGCTGCTTCTCGATGCCCTGGATGGTGGCCGAGTTCCCCACCGCGCTCGGCTGGTTGCCGGTCACGGCCGAGATGGCGGCCGTGATGGCGTTGGCCGTTCCGTCGACCGCCTGCGCGATCGGGCTCGACGGATCGTCGAGTTGGTCGGCGATCTGCTGGCGCGACAGGCCCTGGAGGACCTGGGGCGAGAAGCTCGCGCCGGTGACGACGTAGCGGTTGGCGATGTCGAGGAACGGGATGCTGCCCTCGGGGTCGTAGGTCGTCACCAGCGCGTTCTGCGCCGACGTCGGCGTCTGGAGGGCCTGGTAAGTGCCGCCAACCTGCTGGTTCGTGGCTTCCTCGACCGGCTGGAAGTCGACGTAGGGGCTGTTGTACGTCGACCCGTAGAACGACAGCGTTTGGGTGTCCGGGTAGACGTCCGAGCTCGACGAGTGCGTCCCCGAAAGATTCGAGAACGTCCCGAACCGCGAGAGCGCAACGGCGATGGCCCAGCGTTCGGCGGCGCAATAGGGGCAGTACTCGGCGCCGACGTAGGTGATCTCGACCTTGCCGGCCGCATCCTTCGCCACGCTCCCGCCCGTGACCTTGCTCGGGAGAGTCACCGAGCCGGGCGCGCCCACCGCCTCCAGCGTCGACGCCGGCACGGACAGGGCGGCCACGACGCTCGGCGACAGCGGCACGGTGCCAGGGTCGGCGACGGCGTTGGCGGTGGCGTTGGCGTTGGATCCGCCCGCCGGCAGATGCGTCGCGGCTGTCGCCGGCTCGGCCGGGCCACCTGCGGCCTTGATCACCACCATCGTGGCGACGGCGGCAACCACCAGGCCCACCGGCATCAGGGCGAAGAGGACGGGGTGGCGGCGCCGGAACGACCGGACCTGTGCGGGATGACTCCTGCCATCTGCCGACGCGGCCTGGTCGGTGGAGGTGGACTTCTTCGTGGACTTGCTGGTCTTCGTGGTGCCGGGCCGCGGACGCGGACCCGTCGTGGATTTCGACATTGCGAGTTCTCCTTGCTCGACTTGGTGGACCGGGCGCCGGCACGTCACCGGTGCGCGCGGTAGCTCGAATGGCGAGGGCTCGACGGCCCCCGGGTCATTGGGACGCGGACGGCGTCCAGGGCCCCGGCAAAGAGGGCAACGGACGAGCCGCGGCGGGATGCGGTCCGAGCTAGGAGAACTGGGGCGGATGGAAGAGCGGGTCGCGGGTCCCGTCGGGCAACGCGACACCCGGCAGGCGTCGACGGCGCATCCGCGCTCCTGCGAACACGGCCAGCGCGGCCGCTCCGAGGACGGCGGCGAGCGCCACGCCGGGCGTTGGCGCCGACGGCGTCACGTTTCCCTTGCCACAGGTGACGTCCAGGCAGCCGATGGGAGCCGACAGCGGCGACTCGGCCATCTGCACCGCCTCGGTGGTGCCGGTGGCGGCACCGACGAGGACGCCGTGCGGCATGAAGCCGCCCACGACCGCGGCGGCCACGATGGCCACCAGCCCGACGCGCCACGGCAACGACATGACACGCAGCGTACGGGGCGCGCCTAAACCACGGTTAAGAATCCGGTATCCGATCCGGATCGGATCGGGTGCGGCTGCTGCGGCTGCTCGGGTGCTCGGGTGGCTCGGACGGGCTCAGGCGGCCGCGCCGGGCGCCGATGTCGTCGTCGCCACACGACGCGCCCACGCCGCCACCAGCTGCAGCAGGCCGAGATACACGGCAAGCACGATCAGGATGACCAGCAGCCCCCATCCGGTGAAGTTCCCGCCGAAGACGAGGAAGCATCCCGCCACGACCACCCCGAGGACGCGCAGCCCGCCGAGATGCTCGAGAATCCACGCCCCCGTACGGCGGACCCGCGCCGACTCGCCGGCGACCCGGCCCGACGCCGAGGTCAGTGCTCGGGCCTGCGCCCACACCCAACGGCCCCCCTTGGCGCAGGTCGAGCGGACCCACACCGCGTAGCGAGCGGGGCCGGCCAGCCAGGCGCCCAGGGCGACGAGGACGGAGGCCAGCACGGCCCAGCGCAAGTTGGTCTTGAGGAAGCGCAACAAGGTGTCCCACACCGCGCCCGCCACCTGGCGGTTGATGCTGTGGCCGCCGGCCTGGTTCAGGAACGTGATCCGGCCCAGGGAGAGCCCGGCCAGCACCAACAAGGTCACGAGGGCCACCCCCACGGCCAGGCGCAGCAGGGTCTTGCGGCGCTGGACCGCGACGATGAGGGCGAGCGCGGCCAGGGCGAGCGCGATCGCCGGGATGATCCATTTCAGCTTCACGACGAGGTTGAACCAGCCCGAGAACTTCGAGACCTGCTGCTTCGAGACGATCGTGACCCCGAGGCCCTCGCTCTTCGAGAGGATGGGCTTGAGCGGGTTGAAGAGAGTGACACCACGGCTGTTGAGCTGGTCGATGAGGGTGTTGATCTGTGGCGAGACGTTGAGCACGATCGCGCCGCCCTTCTCGACCTTCTGCTGGAGCGGCGACTGCTTGCCGGTGAGCACGTCGATCACGGCGTCGTGTGTGTGGCGGTTCAGCGTGTCCCAGAGCGTCCCGAACTTGGGACTCTCGAAGACCCTCAGTGCCAGCTGGTACACGTAGCCCTGCAGCTCGTTCATGATCGCCGGCACGATGGGCTTCGCCTTCGAAGGGAGCGCGGCCGTCACCTTGTTCTCGACGATCTTCGTCGAGAACAGCTCGTCGGTCGCCTTGCTCGCCAGGTGTTGCACGATGACCTGGTTACGCGCCAGCGGCGCCATCGTCGCCACGTACTGGTTCGTGTCGGTCACGGTCCGGATCGCCCAGACCGAGATGATCGAGACCGGTATGAGCAACGAGGCCAGGACGATGCACACCCACGCGCTGATCCGCCTGGGCAGGTGCCGCCGGTTCTTGGCGGGCCGATCCGCGCCGGCCGCCGGGCCGGGTGTGCTCGACGTGTCCGACGTGTCCGACGTGTCCGACGTGTCCGACGTGTCCGGTGAATCCTGTGCGTTCGTGTCGCTCATCGGGACGTGTTCACCTGTTCATCGCTCCAGCCAAAGCCGCTGGCCGCGACAGCATGCCGCGACGTCACACTAATTGCAGGGATAGGGTGAGGCCATGCCTGCCAAGCCTCGCACCGTGTTCCTGAGCGGGTTCTCCGGGTTCTTCGCGCCCCTGGTCTTCGTCACCGTCATCGTCCTCCGCAAGGTCAACCGCCGGGTGAGCGCCCAGGCCCGCTTCTGGAACAAGCGCCTCCAGCACGAGATCGCCCGCTGGAGCTGATCGCACGGGGGCGGTCTCCGCGCGCCGACACCGCCCTACGTTGACCGCGTGTTGACCGCGTGCTGACCGGCATGGCCCACACCGCCATCTGCGTACCCGACGTCGAAGCCGCCACCCGGTGGTACGCCGACGTTCTCGGCCTGCGCGTGCTGTCTCCCCCCTACCGCATGGAGGGTGCGCAGATCGAACGCGACATGGGTGAGCTCGTCCCGTCACCGGTGGTCGTCACGGCATCCATCGTGGGTTTTGGGAAGGACGACCGCGTCATCGAGCTCCTGGAGTATCCGGCGGCCGGCGTCGCTCGCGCCGGACAAGGCCGGCCCTCGGTGACGAGGGCCGGCCTCACCCACGTTGGATTGGTGTGCGACGACATCACCGCGACCAGAGCAGAGCTCGAGTCCCGCGGCGTCCAGTTCCTCACCGAGGGCATCGCGGAAGTGGCCGGTCTGAAGACCACGTGGTGCCAAGACCCGTGGGGAACGGTGATCATCCTGCTCGAGAAGCGCGGCGGAAGAGCGGCCCTACTGGCGTCAAATTCCGCATTAGCACACGGAGCCCATCGTGCCCAGCGCCGACCGACACGGGCACCGACCGAGCGAACGCCACCGGGGTCGAGGCGCCGCTGAGTCGAAAAATCTGACATTTGTGCCCGGATAATTGTGCATTCGCGCCGCGCGTCGGTCACAATGGGCGCCATGAACAAGCGAGAACTAGCAAAAGCAGTCGCGGTCCAGTCCGATGTCGAACTGAAGACCGTCGTCACCGTCATCGACGGTTTCACCGACGTCGTCACCGCGGTCGTCTCCAAGGGAGAGCCGATCTCCATTCCCGGCTTCGCGAAGTTCGTCAAGGTCAACCGTGCGGCTCGCATGGGCCGCAACCCCGCAACGGGTGAGGCCATCCGCATCAAGGCGTCGAAGAAGGCACGCATCACCCCGGTGAAGGCCTTCAAGGACGCCGTCCTCGCCCCGGCCACGGCACCGAAGCTCGTGAAGGGTGCGTTCCCGACGGACGACGCCGCGGTTGCGGCCGCGGGCAAGGTGGCAGCCCCCGCTGCGGCCAAGCGCGGGCCGGCGAAGAAGGCCCCCGCCCGCAAGGCTCCGGCCCGCAAGGCCGCGGCCAAGAGGGCACCGGCGCGCAAGACAGCCCGGAAGACCTCGGCCCGCCGGACCGCCAGGCGGTAGCGCAGCGCGCGGGCCCCGTGGCCCGTCGACCCGCCGCGCCACGGCCCGCTCCCCATGGACGAGCCGCTGGCGGACCGTCCGCTCTCCCAGCCACACCCCGACCGGCTGCGCCCTGACGCGCCGGGGTATCAGGGAATCATCGACGCCCACGGCGACGCGTTGCGCGCCGGCTCCGACACCTACGTCGACCCCGCGACGGGTCTGGTCGTCCTGACGGCCGGCTATCTGGCCCGTCGCGGCCACTGCTGCGGCTCCGGGTGCAGACACTGCCCCTATCTCGTGTGAGCGCCCACGTCAGCGACGCAGGTGAGGCCCGGCGGGCCGACCCGTATGCTGCGTGGCGGCCCGCGACTCCCGCGAACGCGGCGCCGTCTCACCGAGGAGGGAAGCGATGCAAGGTCTGCTCTACGGCGTGAAGCCCGAGCCCTGGACCGTCCCGGACGAGTCGAACCGGTTGCTGGTCGGGCTGTCCCGGACCCCCATGCGGATGGAGGAGCTCGAGCGCCCCAGACCCATCCGGGACGACTGGGCGGTGGCGAAGACACGGCTGACCGGCATCTGTGGGTCCGACGCCAAGATGGTCTTCATGGACTTCGGGGACGACTTCGGCGACGGCGCGTTGAACGGCTACTTCTCCTTTCCCACCGTGTTCGGCCACGAAGTCGTCGCCGACGTCGTCGAGGTCGGCCCCGCCGTCACGAGCCTGGAGATCGGACAGCGCGTCGTCCTCAACCCGTGGCTTTCCTGCGGGCCTCGGGGCATCGACCCGCCGTGCCCCTCCTGCGTGGCGGGCGACTACAGCCTGTGTTGGCACTTCACCGAGGGGCCGATCGCGGCGGGCATCCACACGGGCACGTCGAAGGACGCGCCCGGCGGGTTCGCCGAGTTCCTGCCGGCGCACGAGTCGATGCTGATCCCCGTGCCCGACAGCGTGAGCGACGAGGTCGCCGTTCTCGGCGACCCTTTCGCCGTATCCCTGCACTCCGTCACGCGGCACCCGCCGCCGCCCGGGGGCAAGGTCCTCGTCTACGGCGGCGGCGCCCTCGGGAGCTGTGCCACCGCCATCGTCCGCGCGCTGTACCCCGATGTCGAGATCATGGTCGTCGCCCGCTGGCCGGCTCAGGCCGCGCTCGCCGAGCGCCTCGGCGCGACCGTCGTCGACCCCTTCCCGCTCGAGCAGCTGCTCGAGCAGGCGGCATCGTGGTCCGGCGGCGTCCTGCAGAAGTTCGGGGGCAGCGGACTGCCCATGGCGCATCCCGGCGGGTTCGACGTCGTCTACGACACGGTGGGCACCGCCCAGACGGCCGAGATCGGTGTCCGGCTGCTCAAGCAGCGGGGCACCATGGTCAAGAGCGGCGTGCACGCACCGGAGCGCTGGGAGTGGTCGCCCCTCTACTTCAAGGAGATCTCCTGGGTCGGTTCCAACGCCTTCGGGGTGGAAGAAGTCGACGGCGTCCGCATGCACGGCATCGCGCACTACCTGCGCCTCGCCGAGCAGGGACGCATCGACATGACCGGCATGCTCACCCACATCTTCCGGCTCGACCAGTGGCACGATGCGTTCATCGCATTGGCCACGCAGGAGCAGAGCGGCGCCATCAAGGTCGCGTTCGACTTCCGCTGAGCGCCGCCGGGGTGTCGGCGCTTTGGATGGCGCCGCCGGGTGTCGGCGACGGGAACGGCTCCCCGGCACCGCTCCGGCGGGCAGGCGGGGCGGCCCGCCCGAACGAGCGTCGCCCCACAGGGGACCGGACGCCGCGCGAGCAGGTAACGTCGTCTGGGAGTACGCCCGTCCCAAAGGGGGCCGCATGACCACGAGCCCGTCGACCGATTCGGATCTCGCCTTCGAGCCGAAGTGGGGCGTCGATTCCCCCGCCACCACGATGTTCGACTTCGACTACACCGGTGGCCGCGACCAGTTGCTGCGCCTGTACGACAAGGGGACGCGGCGCCAATGGATCGGCAGCGACCGTCTCGACTGGAGCCAGGAGGTCGACCTGCGCAATCCCGTCGGCATGCCGGACGAGATCTTGCCCATCTTCGGCACGAAGTGGTGGGACCAGATGTCCGAGGAGCGCAAGGGCGAGTTCCGGCGCCATGTCGAGGCGTGGCGCTTCAGCCAGTTCATGCACGGAGAACAGGGCGCCCTGATCTGCACGGCCAAGATCGTGCAGACCGTGCCCGACATCGACTCCAAGTTCTACGCCGCCACCCAGGTCATCGACGAGGCGCGCCACGTGGAGGTGTACAGCCGCTACCTGCACGAGAAGCTGCAGCTGGTGTACCCGCTCAACACGCATCTCAAGGCGTTGCTCGACGACGTGATCGAGGACAGCCGCTGGGACATGACCTATCTCGGCATGCAAGTGCTGATCGAGGGCCTGGCGCTGGCCGCGTTCGGCATCATCCGCAACAACGCGACCGATCCCCTCGCCAAGGCGCTCAACGCGTACGTCATGCAGGACGAGGCCCGCCACGTCATGTTCGGTCGCCTCGCCCTGCGCGACTACTACCCGCAGCTCTCGCAGGCCGAGCGCGACGACCGCGAGGCATTCTGCATCGAGGCCTGCTACCTCATGCGCGACCGCTTCCTCGGCGAAGAGGTCTTCGAGCGCCTCGAGCTGCCGGCCGAGCTCACCACCTACGTCGACGAGAGCGAGTCGCTGCGCGAGTTCCGCAACTTCCTCTTCATGCGCATCGTGCCCATCCTGCGCGACATCGGCCTGTGGGGACCCAAGCTGCGCGCCGCGTTCGAGGAGATGGGCGTGATCGCCTGGGCCGACGCCGACATCGACGCCGAGATGGCGAGCGACGAGAGGGCGGCGCAGGATCTCGACGAGGCCCGTGACGCCCGCATGGCGCACGTGCAGGCGGTGGCGGAGCAGGGCGAGTCGTAACGATCGGCCCGGCTGGCGCCCGGCGGCTGGCTGCTCGGCTGGCTGCCCGGCCGGCGACCGGCGGCCGGCGGCCGGCGGCCGGCGTCGTCGGGGTTCAGCCGCCCTCGAGCGAGCGCTCCATCCCGGCCTGGATCTGCTGCGTCGGCTCGTTGGTGTCGAGGTAGTCGCGCCACTTGGTGATCTTGCCGTCGCCGTCCACCTCGATGACCGTCGCCCCCTCCATCCTGATCGGGATGCCCGCACCCTGGCCGGCCGAGAAGGTCGCCGTGCCGGTCCACTCGAAGACCGCCCAGTCGTCGCCGCCCCGGATCCGGTCGACGCGCTGGTCCCAGTCCGGGAAGATGGCGTCGGTGTCGCGGGCCACCTTGCGCACGTCGGTCGTCCACGCCGTCACCGGATCGCGGAACGTGCCGCCCGGTGCGAAGAGCGCCGCGAAGGCCTCCGGACCGTCGACGCCCTCGAACGTGCGGGCCCAGGCCTCCCAATCCCGCCCGGCACTGGCGTCACTCTGGGTCCCCATCCGCTCCGTCCTCCTCAGCTCGCGTTCTGGCCGGCGCCGCGCAGACTTCCGGCCTCGAAGGTAACGACGGCGTCGTCGAGGGGCAGGACGACCTCGGGCCGCACGAACTGGTGCTCCTCGGCGACCAGTTTCACCGCAGTGCCCCACGCGGTGAAGCCCACCGCGTGCCGAGCGAAGCTCATCGGACCCTCGGTGACCTTGACCTGCACCACTCCCTCCCCGCCGACCTGGAGCGCCGAACTCTGCATCTTCTCCATGGCCGACTCGCGGGCAGAGTACATGGCCTCGGTGTAGTTGGTCAGCTCGACGTTCTGCGTCGACTGCCGCATGGCGGCGCCCGCCGTGCGCCGCGGGGCGTAGACGAAAGAGGCGCCGAAGGCGAGCCCCACGGGTATCCAGCCGGCCCGCAGCAGCAGCGTGAAGTCGCGCGCCGAGAGGTCCGAAACGAAGGGCATGGCCTCGGCGGCGTCCTTCCCCCGGGGGTCGGTGCCGTCGACCGGCCGCACCGCCGTGCCGACCAGCTCGACGTCGATGTGGTACGTGCGCACAGTCACCTCCACCCGGACCCCGACCACGCCGTGACCATGGACCTGGCCGCACTCGCCGCGCAGGACCCGGGCCGCCTGGTCCACGGCCGCGTTGTGGGCGTCCGACGCCAGGCCCACGGCGCCCTGCCCCCAGTTCCACACGCCGACGGGGATCGAGACCACCGCCACGCCGCACACGAGGTCGAGCGGCTCCCATCCAGCGGCATGGAGGAGGAGCGCCTCGTCGACCGAGAGGTCGGAGGTGACGCCGCGGGTCTTCGTCGGCGGGGCGGGGACGGCGAGGGACTGGGCGCCCCGGAGCATCTCGGCCCGCACGTCCGGGACGGGCGCCGACGTGGTCCAGCCCGCGCTCATCCGAGCCGCACCGTGGGCCGCGGCGGTTCGATCGGGTCGAAGTCCTTGAATCGCCGCACGCGGTTGCCCCGCAGCGTGCAGTCGATCACCTCGTCGCCCTGCGCGAGCTCGCGGTTGACCACCTCGATGCGGGCGCCGTGGAGCTCGTCGCCGGACAGCTTCTGGCGTACGTGCTTGCGCGCCAGCTGGCGCACGGCCATGTGGGCCTTGCTCACCTGCTCGACGAGGCCCGGGCCGCTCGGCGCTCCCCAGCCCATCCTGCCTTCCATCTGGTACTCGGTCATGCAGTAGGCCCAGACGCGCACCGAGGCCAGCGCAGCGACCACCTCGATCGGCATGAACCCCGCCTCGATCGACTTGGTCAGGCGCTGGCCCGCCAGGTACGTGCTCCACGGCGTCCCGCCCGCCGGCGGCGGACCGTCCTCGACCACGACGGCGGTGCCCAAGAAGTGGAACTCGGTCGTCCCGGTGTCGGCCACGTTGCCCACGCGGTCGACCACCCCGATCACGCCGTGCGCGCCGTGCTGGGTGGCCTCCTCGATCATCCGGTCGTAGGCGGTGCCGTAGCCCTGGGCCCAGGCGTCTTCGACCCAGGGCTGCTCGAGGTTCTGGCCCCAGGCCCGGTGCTCGGCGGAGACATAGCCGTGCGGGCAGCGGTAGGTCTCGGTGTAGGCGCCGGGGGTCTGGGCGCCGCCGTAGCCGCCGTAGCCGCTGTAGCCGGTGTACGGCGAGAGCCCGCGCCCGAATCCGCTGCCCGGTCCGTAGAAGCCCCACTGCATCACGCAGAAACCCTGGACCAGCGCGACGGGTTGGAGCCCGAGCTCGAGGCACGCCGCGAAGTCGGGCACGGAGAGGCCCGAGGAGAAGGTGCTCGACTCGAGTCGGCGCACGGCGGCTTCGGGCAGGTCCCCCTCGGGGCCGCCGGGAGCGAGGGCGGCAGAACCGGGCGGCGGGCCGCCCTCGTCGGGCCCGTCGGTGACGCCGGGCATCAGTTGTCCAGCGAGATGATGGTGGTCGGCTTGGGCAGCGTGACCTCACCCGTGCCCTTGGTCACGGCCGTCCCGAGCGCGAGGAACTCGATGGTGTGCGAGCCCCACTGGTGCGACTTCTCCTCGAGGCGCACGCCCACGATGCCGCTGGCGTTGAGCCGGCTCGCCTCGTCCTGCATGCGCGTCATAGCGAGCTCCCTCGCCTCATAGAGCGCCTGGGTGAAGTTCGGCAGTTCGACGTTCTGGCCCATCGACCCCAGTGCCTGCGTCAGCTTGCGGTGCGCGATGTGAAACACGCACGTGCCCATGACGAGGCCCTGTGGCACGTGGCCCGTCTGCATCAAGGTCCAGAAGTCCTGACCGGAGAGGTCCGAGGTGAAGGGCTGGCCCAGCGCGTTGCGATAGGACGTGCCGTCCTCGGCCTTGACGGCGGTGCCGAAGGCGATGAACTCGGCGGAGTCGTTGCCCCACTCGTAGTAGTTCACGTCGAGACGCACGCCGACGACACCGTCGGCGCCGAGCTCCTTCGCCTCCTCGTCCATCCGGGTCATCGCCAGCTCGCGCGCCGTGTACATCGCCTCGGTGAGCTTGGTCAGCTCCTGGCTGGCGCCCCACTTCCGGGTCTGCAGGCCGATGTGGTAGATCGACGAGCCCATCACGAAGCCGAGGGGGTGGAAGCCCGCTTCCTTGACGAGCAGGAACTCGTTGACCGAGAGGTCGGACGTGAAGAGGCCGTGCTCGAGCTCCTCGAGCCGGTGCGCGGCGTCCTTGGGCAGATCCAGCGCCTCGGACGGCTGCTCGACCGCCCCATCCACGGGTTGTTCGGTCACGTCTGCTCTCCGATCACGATGTGCTCCAGGGCGAGCCGCGTCTGCTCACTGTGCGCCGCCTCGCCCTGCAAGGAGCTGAGCAGGCGGGTGAGCCACGCGTCCATGCCGACCTGCTCGCTGCGGATGCGGATCCCGCCGGAAGAATGGCCGATGGTGCAGCGTACCGAACCGCCGTCGACCATCGCATCGAGGGTGTCGTCGGCGAGCGTGATGCGCACCGATTTGATCTCGTCGGACTTACGGAAGCGGCCGGCCCGCTCCACCGTCAGGCGGTCGCCCAGGGCGTCGGCCAGCTGGGAGACGAGGAGCTTCAGCATGATGCGCAGATCCGTGCTGTTGGACGCGAGCTGTGAGACGGCCATGCTCAGGTCGAAGGCCGCATCCCCCGAGTTGATCGAGTTGCCCGAGTTGCCTGGGTCGCCCGCATCCACCGTGTCCGGCACCGGGACGTCGGTGCCGGCCGGTGCGCCTGCATCTTCGAGCGGCGACCCGGCGGGCTCCATGGACATTGGGCGCATCGTACCGCCCCCGTTGCGGACTGGGCTCCGCAGGATGGGGCTCGCGGACGGCAGGACGGCGGATGGCGGGAGGGGGGATCCGCTCGGGTTCGGGGCTCAGGCGGGCCGAGGTTCGCAGATCACGACCGGGATCTCACGGTGCGCACGCTCCTGGTAGGACGCGTAGCCCTTGTGGGCCGCCACGATGTCCGGCCAGAGCGCGGCCTTCTCCTCGGGCGATGCGGTCCGGGCCCGCATCTTGCGGGTCTCCCCATCCATGGTGATCTCCACGTCGGGATTGGCATTGAGGTTGCGGTACCACTGGGGGTGGCGGTCGTCACCACCCTTGGACGCGACGAGGACGACCCGATGGGCGTCGTGCACGGGCGAGGCGAGCATGGTGGAACGCCGCTGTCCCGACTTGTTGCCGATCGTGTGCAATTCGACGCCCGGCATCCCGTAGAGCAGCCGGGGCCACCGCCCGCCCGTGACCCGTAGCGCGGCCTTGTGCGTGAAGTTCAGGAGCTTGAAACCTGCGTCCACCGCCCGCTGGCGTAGCTCGGGCATCGTCGGGGAACCTACCCGACGCCTCGGATGTCCTTGCGACAGCCCGACCGCCAGGATCCGCCCTGGATGGCTCGACGGACGCTTTCACAATTCCGGCACCGCGTGACCCCGCATCGCGGGATGCGCTGGATACGATGCACCCGCCGTGATCGGAAGAGTTGGCACTCGCAAACCCCATCCGACGAGGAGGACGGTGCTCCCCGCCCCTACCTGTCGCCACCGCCTACGCACGCTCGGGGCGCTCGCGGCCGCGCTCGTCGTCTCCGCCTGCGCCGTCGCCTCCGTCGCCATCGGCATCGCCATCGCCATCGCCGCCGCGCCGCCGGCCGCCGCCGACAATTGGGCTCCCGTCCACGCAGGCGACTTCCCGGATCCGAGCATCCTCCACTGGGGGGGCCAGTACTACGGCTTCGCCACGCAGAACTTCGCCGCTCCGAGCCAGACCATCAACATCCAGGTGTCGACGTCCCCCGACGGCGTCACCTGGAGCCAGATGAACGGGGTGGACGCGCTGCCGAACCTCCCGTCGTGGGCGCAGCCGGGCGAGACGTGGGCCCCGAGCGTCGCCTACGACGGCGCGGACGGCGAGTTCGTCATGTACTACACGGCGACGGACGCCGACAGCGGGGACCAGTGCATCGGCATGGCCACCGCAACCAACCCCACCGGGCCCTACACCGACACCAACGACGAACCGGTCGAGTGCCAGACCGGTTCGGGCGGGAGCATCGACCCGGACATCTTCACCGACGACGACGGGAGCTCGTACCTGCTCTGGAAGAACGACGGGAATCACATCGGCGCGTCGACCTCCATCTGGGCGGAGCCCCTCGACGCGGATCTGATGCTGGCCGGCGGCGTCACGCAGCTCCTCACCACCGACGAAGCGTGGCAGGGCTCGATCATCGAGGGACCCGACATGTACGAGACGCCGACGCACGCGTACTACCTCTTCTACGCGGGCGGTGACGAGGGCGCGTCCACCTACGCCATCGGCTGGGCCGCGTGCCCGGACGGCCCGTCCGGCGCGTGCTCCGACCAGTCCGCGTCACCCCTCTTGGGGTCCGAGCCCGGCATGTCGGGGCCCGGCGGACCCGACGTCTACACCCTCCCCGGCGGGCAGACCGTGATGGCCTTCGCGGCGTGGCAAGGCACCACGATCGGCTACCTGGACTGCGGTATCCGGCCGATGTACCTGGCCGACGTCTCCTTCGGGGCCGCCGACGACGGCGCGCCCACCGTGAGCTCGTCGAATCCCTCCGTCACCCCCTCCGCCAACCCAGTCTGCCCGCAACCGCCGGCACCCGCCCCTGGATACTGGCAGGTCGCCGCGGACGGCGGCGTCTTCACCTTCGGGTCGGCCGGCTTCTTCGGCTCGACCGGATCCATGCGGCTCAACCAGCCGGTGGTCGGGATGGCGGTGACCCCGGACCACCAGGGCTACTGGCTCGTCGCCAGCGACGGCGGCGTGTTCGCGTTCGGCGACGCCGGTTTCTACGGCTCGACGGGCAGCATGGTCCTCAACCAACCGATCATCGGCATGATCCCGACGCTCGACGGCCGCGGCTACTGGCTGGTCGCCAGCGACGGCGGCGTCTTCGCCTTCGGCGACGCGCCCTTCTACGGATCGGCCGGCGGATCCAACCTCGCCTACCCGGTGACCGCGGCCGCATCGAGCTATCTCGCCGGCGGCTACTGGATGGTGGACGCCAACGGCCAGGTCTACAGCTACGGCGACACGCGCTACGAGGGCGCGCCGCCGTTCGCGCCGGGCGGCTACCGCATCACCGGCATGGCCTCGAGCCACAGCTCCAACGGGTACTGGCTGGCCAGTGCGAACGGCAACGTAGCCGACTACGGCGACGCCGCGTCCTACGGCTCCGAGGTCGGCACCGCGCTCAACGCGCCCATCGTCGGCATGTCGGCCACCTACGACGGCGCCGGCTACTGGCTGCAAGGCGCCGACGGCGGCATCTTCACCTTCGGCGACGCGCCGTTCCTCGGCTCCATGGGCGGGCAGCACCTCAACGCGCCGATGGTCGGCGTCGCCGGCGACTGAACGACGCACGCGCGCCGGGCACACCCCGCCCCGGGCACCGCGCCCACCTCTCACCCTCGGCTTAACCCTCGGCTTAACCCTCGGCTTAACCCTCGGCTCACCCTCGGCTCGCCCCGTCGGACCGGGCCGGCGCCATCCCGCTGCCACCGGCCGCGCGCCGAGCCGCCGAGGCGCGCGGCGCCTGCGACGACCGCCACGACCGCCATGACCGCACCACCAGCGCGGCCAGCAGCAGCGCGCTCAGCCCCTCGGTGATCAGCGCCTCGTCGGCCCATCCGGTCACCGCCGGCAACGTGAACCCGAAGATGCCCACGGTGTCGGCCAGGATGAAGCCGCCCACCGTGCCGAGCATCAGCACGATGCACACGAGCGCCACCGCCACCACCCTCGTCGCCACCAGCACGACGGCGAGCACCAGTGCGGCGACCGCCTGCACCAGGAACAGCGGTCCGAGGGTTGCCACGTGCCGGTAGGCGATGTCCCACAAGTGGATGTGGATGAGGCCCGAACAGATCATGAGGAGGCCTGAGAGGACCACCGCCCCCAGTGCCATCCAGTCGCCCCGGCGGGAGGCCACGGACGCGCCCAACCATCTAGCCACCCGATGCCCCCGCCATCTCGGGGACGAGCGCCGGCACCGGCGCACCACCGCCACGACCGCCGCCACCGCCGCCACCGGCCGGCGCCCACGGGGCGCTCTGGATGGGAGACCACAACTGCCGCGCCATCGTCCACGCCGTTCCCGGGGCACCCGCCTCCTGCTCCACCGGCAGCGGCCGGCCGCCGAGACCCGTCGCCACGGGCGCCGCACGACGACCGCGGGCCGGGATCACGGCCAACCGTGCCAGCACGTCCCAGAGCACGAGCACGGTCCCCAGATTGACGCCGCGGCGGTCGTCGCGGTCGTGGTGCAACCGGTGGTAGGCCGGCGTCACGATCACGTAGCGCAGTGGTCCGAAGGACCAGGTGACGTTCGTGTGCGGCATCGTGCTGAGCACGACGTAGCCGACGAGCACCGACGCCGGCACGGCGCCGCCGGTCCCCAGGACGATGAGGGGCAATGCGGCCAGCTGGAAGCTGGTGTGCACGAAGGGGTGGGCGCGGAACGAGGTGAGGATGCTCAGCTCCTCCTGCGAGTGGTGCAGCGCGTGATAGCGCCAGAAGGCGCGGACGTGGTGGTTGAGGAGGTGCGAAGTCCAGTTGGCGAGATCCATGAGCACCAGTACCGCCACCACGAACGCCCAGCGGGGCAGGCCGGCGAACGGGTGGAGTGTCATCCCGCCATCCAGACGGGCCAGCGTCGCCGCCGCGCCGGTGCCGATGAGTGTCACCGCGGGGACGGCGGCTGCCACGTAGAGCGCGAGATATGCCGCGTCCTGGCGGTGGCCGGCGGCGCCGAACGGGCGGGCCTGGGCCGGCCACAACCGCTCGCAGACCAGTGCCACCGCCACCAGCGCCAACACCGCGGGGCCGATCAAGACGAGCCCCTGCGTCACGACGGCGTGCCACGCTCCCCCGGGAGCGGCGGCCAGGGTGCGCCATCCCTCCAGGGCCAGGGCGGCCGTCACCACGACGACCGCCCAGCTCCCCCGTGAACTCCGGGACACGGGCCTCGCTCCTAGTAGCCGTACCCTCCGCCACCGGAGGTGGTCGGCGTGGTCGGCGGTGATGTTGGGGGCGTGGTCGGCGGGGGTGGGGGTGTGGTCATCGGCGTCGTCGGTGGCGCCGGGGCCGGGGCCGGCGGCGGCGGCGGCGACGTGGCGGGGGTGACCGCTGGCGCGGGGCTCGTGGGCGCCGTCACCGAACGTGGTGCCTGAGTCGTCGGGGTCGGCCGCGCGGGCGAGGAGCCGGCCGCGGAGGTCGGCGTCGTGCTCGGGCTCGAGCCTGTTGTCGGGGTGGACGCCGAGCCGGCCGCGGTCGAAGCCGGGAGACCGCTCTTCAGCACGGCGAACCACACACGACCCACATCTTGACCCTTGGCCTGCCCTCTCTTCTTGTCGCCCTCGAAGCGGTACAGCGCCGCCTTGTGGAAGGCGACCTGCCAGTGGCTCCCCACCTTGATCAGCGACAGCCCCTTCACTCCCTTCGGTGCCGAGATGTGGGATCCCTGGGCCGCGAAGAACGGCGGCCAGATCTTGGCGCAGCTCCCCATGCACATCGACGACCCCGGAGGGTCCTCGGTGAAGCGGTACAGCGTCAAGCCGCTCGCCGTGGTGAGGACGGTGCCGATCTTGGCCACGTTGGTCGTCGACACCCTGACCGTCTTGGCGTGCGTGCCGGTGGCCCCGGCCGTGGTGGCGGGCGCGATGGTCACGGCGAGTGCGGCGCCGGCGACCACGACGGCGACGACAGCGGCGACGCCACCCCGTGCGATCCCGCCACCGCGTGTGATCCCGCCACCACGTGCGATAGCGGAGAGGGTCCCGGAGCCCACCGGGCCCCCGACACGTCGGGCCCCATTCACCGGGACCCCCTCCATGTTCCAGCCACCCGAACCGTTGCGGCGCCGCCCGGGGATCCGGCCCAGGCGTGCGTGCCGGCGCCCCCAGTCTGCTTCCTTCGTCTCAGCCATGCCACGCCGTCCTTTCGTGCCCGTCTCGCGCCCGTCTCGTCCCGTCTCGTGACGACCGGGCGGTTGGACTTGCTCGAAGTGGTCATACGGTCTGAGATGCCGGCAGGATTGCGGCCTATCCTTGGGCGAGGTGGCGCCAAGGAGGCCCGGCATGACAGGCAGCACCGGCGGATTCGAGGTCCGGGGGATCAACCATCTGGCCCTCGTGTGCCGCGACATGGAGCGGACGGTCGACTTCTACACGAACGTGCTGGGCATGCCGCTGGTCAAGACGATCGAGCTGCCGGCCGGGATGGGCCAGCACTTCTTCTTCGACTGCGGCGGCGGGGACTGCCTCGCCTTCTTCTGGTTTCCCGACGCGCCCGACGGCGTCCCCGGCATCAGCGCACCGGCCGCGCGGCCGGACCAGGGCGACCTCACCAGCGCCATCGGCTCCATGAACCACGTGGCCTTCGACGTGGCGCCCGAGAAGATCGAGGAGTACCGCGACCGCCTGATCGCCGCCGGCGTCGACTGCACCGAGATCGCCAACCACGACGACTCCGAGTGGGGCATCAGCGACACAATGCACTCGGGTGTGTTCGTGCGCAGCATCTACTTCCAGGACCCCGACGGCATCCTGCTCGAGTTCGCCTGCTGGATGCGCGAGTTCACCCTCACCGACATATCCCACATCCCGGCCCGGGCCGCCACCGCCGCTGCACCCGAACTACCCTCACAGCCCACACCCGTCTGAATCGGCCTCCCCCTCACCGATCGCCCATCCGCCCATCCGCCCATCCGCCCATCCGCTCATCCGCATCCGCCCCAAGCCATGCCCCGCCTCCGCCAGGTCCCCAAGGACGAGGCCACCGCGCCCATCGTTACCACGATGTACGAGTGGCTCTTCGAGGGACGCGACCCCGTGGCCGAGCCCGGTCGCTGGGATGGCACCACCGGCGACTGGTGGACGGTGTTCGCCAACAGCCCCGACATCCTCGATCACTGCGTCAAAGGTTTCGGCCTCTACCAGTCCCCCGATCGCACGCTCGACCCCCGGCTGCGCGAGCTGGGCCAGATCCGCGCCGGCTGGGCGGCCGGCAGCCAGTTCGTCTTCAGCCAGCACGCCAAGTCGATGCGCGAGCTCGATATGCCCGAGCCCCAGATCACCCACATCCCCGCCTGGTCCACCGCCCCCGCCGGCACCTACGACGACACCGAGCGCGCCGTGCTCGCCTACACCGACTGCCTCGTGTACGGGCACGGTCGCGTGCCCGACGAGCTCTTCGCCGAGTTGCGCCGCCACCTCGATGACCTCGCCATCCTCGAGCTCACCTACATCACCACGCTGTACTTCCAGCACGCCGTGATGTCGAAGGCGCTGCACACGGAGTTCGACGACCGCGACGATCCCGTCGTCGAGGTGCCCGGTCCGCCGGGAGCCAGCGCAATGCATCCCGGGCGGAATCGGTGAGGGCGCCCCACGACGTTCTGCCCTTAGACGAGGGCCGGCACGCGCCCGACGCCGAGGACCTCTGGAACGAGTCGTACTACTGCGACTTCGTCACGACCGACCGCTCGCTCGGAGGGTGGTTGCGCCTCGGGCTCTATCCCAACCGCGGCGTGGCCTGGTGGACGGCCTGGATCGTACGTCCCGGCCATCCCGGCGTCTGCTCGGTCGACTACCGGGCGCCGGTACCCCCCGGCGACGGCCTCGTGTCGGAGTCAGCCACCACCTCCCCGGCCACCGGCACGCGCATCGAGATCGACCTGCGCCGTCCCCTCGAGGAGTTCCGCCTCGCGGCGAGCGCCCCCGCCGTCACCGTCGCCGACCCCGGCGAGGTGTACGCCAAGGGCGAGCGCGACGCCGGGCGGCCGACACGCCTCGACCTCGATCTGACCTGGACGACCGACGGCGCGCCCTACCACTACGAGCTCACGACCCGCTACGAGATCCCGTGCCTCGTCACCGGCGTCGTCACGCTCGACGGCGCCACCCACGAGATCGAGGCACAGGGCCAGCGCGACCACAGCTGGGGCGTGCGGGACTGGTGGGCCTTTGGATGGTGCTGGTGCTCGATGCGGCTCGACGACGGCACCCGCATCCACCTGGCCGACATCCGCATGCCCGGCCTGCCCGTCTTCTTCGGCTACATCCAGACGCCCGACGGGGACGATCCTGTGACGGCACATCCCGTCACAGCCCTGAGCGTCACAGAGGATGTCGGGGAGTACGGGTTCCCATCCAGGGCACGCATCGAGATCGCGGCCGCCCCCGCGCACGACACCATCGGCATCGAGGTTTCACCGGTCGCCTTCGGTCCCGTCCTCTTGCGCGATGACAACGATCCGACGGGCACCCGGGTCAGCCGCTTCCCCCGCGCCATGGTGATCTGCCGCACCGACGACGGCCGGGCCGGGTCCGGCTGGATCGAGTGGAACCAGCCCGCCCCAGCGTCTACTTGAACATGTCGCCGAGCACCTTGGCGGCACCGACACCGGCGGCCGCACCCTCGACGCCATGGTGGTCGTCGCGGTCGGGCATGTACTCACTGATGACACCGGCCAGGATCGGCAGCGGCATCGACTGCAGCCAGATACGTCCTGGACCCGTCAGCACCGCGAAGTGGTGCCCGTCGGCGCCCATGTAGCGGTTGGCCAGGCCGGGCACCTTTTGCACCGAGAAGGTCACCGACGCCTGGAAGAGCCCGGCGTGGCCAGGGTGCACCCGCATCGTCTGCCCGGCGGCCAGGTCGTAGACGATCACCTCGCCCGAGAGATCGATGAAGGCCCGGCCCGTGCCCCCCACCTTTTGGAGGATGAACCCCTCGCCACCGAAGATGCCGCCGCGGAACGACTGCTGAAAGCCCATCGACAGCTCGATCCCCGGCGTGGCCGCCATGAAGCCGTGCTTGTGCACCATGAATTCGTTGCCCGGCGCGACGTCGATTGGGAGGATGTGGCCGGGGAACTTCGACGCGAAGGCGATTGAGCCCGGCCCGCCCTGCGCCGTGTAGGTCGTCATCATGAAGCTGGAGCCCGATACCGCCCGCTTGACGGCACCCATGATCCCCTTGCCACCCATGCCGCCGCCGGTGTTGGTCTGCATCTGGACTGCGTCCGACATCCAGGAGAACTCGCCCGCTTCGGAGACGACCGCCTCGTCGGCCGCGAGCGAGAGCTCGAGGACCGGCATCGTCGTTCCGTGGATCGTCTCTTCCATCCTTGGCCTCCTCGTGCTCTGTTGTGGTGTCTCGTACTTCCTCGTCGGTCAGCTCCGGTCAGCTCCGGTCAGCTCCGGTCTATCCGCTCTATCGGCGCCATCGGTGTATCTATGTAGCGGTTCGATCCTCCGGCTCCGTGCGCCCGGTCACCGTCGGGCACCCAGCGATCCAGCCGGGCTCCCTGCCCCTCGTCATGTCGTCGCCGTGCCGCCCGGCATCTCCACGTCCGCTGAGCGTACGTCGTGGCCGGGACCCTGCGCTCCGCTGATGAGCCGCTCCGCCAGCGACACCTCGATCAGGCCGAGGACGAGGCCGATCGAGGCGCCCAGGGCGAAGTTGGTGAAGAAGACGGCGAAGACGTTCTCGTGGGGGACGACGTCGGCGATGAGGACCACGAGCTCGTGCTCCACGGCCAGGGGCACGGTAATCATGACGAAGACGATCCAAAAGTGCGGCCATACGAGGCGCACCGAGCGCCGGAAGGCGTCGGGGACCGAAGAGTCCAGGAGGTTGATGAGGGGGCCCACCAGCGCCAGCAGCGTGGAAATGATCAGCCCCGGCACGATGAGGAAGAGCGAGGCGACCGCGCTGACGACGACGAGGATCACATCTGCCAGGATCAGGCGGATCCACGGCAGCGTGGCCAGCACCTGGCTCACAGGTTGGGGCGTCTGGTTGCGCTCGACCGCGCCGACCAGGCGTTCGAGCGTGCCGCTGTAGAAGGTGAGACCCAGCGACGACACGCCGAAGACGACGACGTCGGTGACCGACTCCCATCCGAGGTGATCGGTTGCGATGTCGGTGAACCAGGTGCTTTGGAATGCATCGAGGCCGAAGATCACCAGCGCGGGGACGATCACGCGTCCCGGCTCGAGCCGCAGGGTCCGCAACCCCATGGACAGCAGCTCGAGCGGGTGCAACGGGTCGCGGTTCGGATGGGGCCGGCGATCGGGCCGGACGGAGCGATCGTAGGGACCGCGGCGATGGCGACGGAGATGCGGCCGGAATCGCCTGGATGGGGCTGCCGCGGGATCGAGCCGCCCCCGACCCCGACTCGGACCGGAGTCTGGGCCCGGGTCCGGGTCCGGAAGCGGGTTGAGCAGATCGTCGAGATCCGGCTCCTGCTCCCCCCGGCGCCCGCGGCCGGCGCTCACGCCGGCAGGGAGCCGTCGCCCCTGAACTCGAAGAGCTTGAGGGCGGGGTCGAACGATCCCGGCGGCGCCTCGCCATTCAGGCGATGGCGGCCTACCGCGAGCACGTAACCGTCGGGAGCCTCGAAGGCGAGCTCGGTGAACCCTGCGTCGGCGAAGTCGGACCGGATGGCCGGCGTGGCGTCGGGTGGGCGGCGGTGGCGGGTCCAGATGACCTCGGCGCCGGTCCCACACCATCCTGGGAGTGCCTGGATGGTGTGGGTGATGTCGGACCCACTGATGTTGCCGAAGACGCCGCAGACCAACACGAGGTCGGCTGGAAGATACTCGGCGTACCAGGCGCTGAGGGAGGCGTCGCCCTCTTGGACCCGCACGTGGTCGGCCACGCCGGCCGCGGCGGCGCGGTCCTGCGCGAAGTCCACGAGCCCGGGATCGAGCTCCACCAAGAGAGCGGACACCGCATCACGCCGCGGATGGGTCGACACGACGTCGATCACGTCCCGGCCCTGTCCGGCGCACAGACTGACGATCCGAATAGGTCCCGAGTGGCCGGCGGGCCATCGATCGAGGAAGTCGCGCACCATGGACTGCACGAGCCGCAGCCGCAGCGACAGCGGGGAGTCGGGGTCCTCGTAGGGCTCGTGCCAGCGGACCCAGTGCGAATCCGCCGACTCTGGATGGTCCACACTCGCCATGGCGGCCCATCGTAGGGTGGGTTGCGTGACGGCCCGGGCGACCGCCCCTCCCACTGCGGCGTGATCAAGTACCTGGGCTCCAAGCGCCGCCTCGTCCCCGTCCTCGCCCGCCTCTGCGAGGCGGCCGATACCCGCACCGCGCTCGATCTCTTCACGGGCACCACCCGCGTCGCCCAAGCGTTCAAGGCCCAGGGCGTCCACGTCACCGCTGTCGACAGCGCCCGCTACGCGCACGTCTTCGCCCAAACGTATGTGGAGACGGATGCCGCCGCCACCGATTCCGGCGCACTCAGGGCGGCGGTCACCCGCCTCAACGCCCTGCCCGGCGTCGACGGCTACGTCACCGAGACGTTCAGCCGGCAGGCGCGGTTCTTCCAACCACACAATGCGATGCGGATCGATGCCGTGCGCGACCGCATCGAGTCGGAGCATGCAGGGTCACCCCTGTATCCCATCTTGTTGACGTCGCTCATCGAGGCGTCGGACCGCGTCGACTCGACGACGGGCGTGCAGATGGCGTTCGTAAAGCAATGGGCACCCCGGTCGTTCAATCTCCTGGAGCTGCGGGTGCCCGAGCTGCTGGCGGGAGGTGGGCGCGCCATCCGGGGCGACGCCGTGGAGTTGGCGTCGGGTTCGGCGTCATGTGTCGGATCGGGTGGCGCATCGGCGACGGCGCTGGGGCACTTCGACCTGGCCTATTTGGATCCGCCGTACAACCAACACCGGTATTTCACCAACTACCACGTGTGGGAGACGTTGGTCGCCTGGGATGCGCCAGAGGCCTACGGGGTCGCCCGCAAACGGGTGGATGCCCGTGACCCATCCACACGATCCGGGTTCAACTCGAAACGGACGATGCCCGCTGCGCTTGCGTCGGTGGTCCAATCTGTGGACTGCGACCTGCTGGTGCTTTCCTACAACGACGAATCGTGGCTCGAGCTCGAGGAGCTCGAGGCGATGTGCGCAGCGCGGCAGTCCGGCGGCAGTGCGAGACCAGTGCGTCGCGAGGTGGCAACGCTCGCCTTCGACTCGGCCCGCTACGTCGGAGCCCGGATCGGCATCTTCGACCCATCCGGGAAAAAGGTCGGCCGGGTAGGACGCCTCTCCAACCGGGAGTTGCTGGTGATCGCCGGCGAGGTCGCGACTGTGCACAGGGTCGTGGAGGCGATCGAGTCGATGGCTGGCTCATCCGGGTCATCCCGGTCATCCCGGTCATCCCGGTCATCCCGGTCATCCCGGTCATCCCGGTCATCCCGGTCATCCCGGTCATCCGCAGCCAGCGAATCCACTACATCACGTGCCTCTCGAACAGGATCCGGCTCGGCGTCGAATGCTCCGGTCTCCATGAAGGTCAGCGCATCCGCGATGGATCGGCTACAACAGACGACGTGAGCAAGCACGATCACGGAGGTCAAAGTGGCCGCCATGACGCCGGCTCGAGTCGCAACCAGGGTGCCAGCGTGCCCGCGGCATCGGTCCGTCCGGGCGAGCCCGTCGAGTCTGGCCAGGTTGACGCGCAGGAGCGCACGTACCCACGGCTCGAGGACTCCGACCTCTCACTGAAGCTCTCCAAAGACGAGGAGGGCAAGCGCCTGGGCAAGGCGCAACGCCGCCTGTTGCACCTGCGACTGATCAACGGAGGCCAGCTCAACGAGGGGAGGCTCGGTCCTCCGGTGTGCATCGTCTTCGAGGGATGGGACGCCGCCGGCAAGGGAGGTGCGATAAAACGGTTGGTCGAGCCCCTCGACCCTCGTCATGTGCACGTGGCGCCCTTTGCGGCCCCCACGCCCGACGAGCTGCGCCATCACTTTCTTTGGCGCTTCTGGCCACCTCTCCCCGGATGGGGCGGCATGACGATCTTCGACCGCAGTTGGTACGGGCGCGTTCTCGTGGAACGGGTGGAGAACCTGGCGACCGAAGTGCAGTGGCAGCGGGCCTATCAGGAGATCAACGATTTCGAGCACACGCTGGCCGAGGAAGGAATGATCGTCATCAAGCTGTGGATGCACATGTCGCACGAGGAGCAGCTGCGCCGCTTCGAGCGGCGGCGTGACGACCCATTGAAGTCGTGGAAGCTGACTGCCGAGGACTGGCGCAACCGAGAGAAACGGGCCGAATACGACGAGGCCGTCTCCGACATGCTCCGCCTGACGAACGGTCCGCTCGCCCCCTGGGACGTCATCTCGTCGGAGAACAAACGCCACGGACGGGTAGACGTGATCGAGACGGTCATCCGGCGCATGGAAGAGGGCATGGCGCGCTGGGGCGTCTTCGTCCCCCTGAACGACGCCGAGGAGGAGAAAACCGAGCTCGCCCTGATGTTCGATGACGCGGAGTTCCAGCTTGGTCCCGGCGGCCGGGCCAGTGACAATCCCAATCCCGACGCGGCCAATGCCAATGGATCCGCCGGGGCGGACGAGCGGGTGCAGGCGTGAGCGCGGCCGGAACCCCGCGACCGGGCATCACGATCCCCTTCGACGGGATTCCGCTCCACGCCCACCGTGAATGGTTCACCCGAATCCGAGAGCTCGGCTACACCGACATCTGGTCAGCAGAGGTGGACGGCGCCGACGGGTTCACGCCGCTCGCGCTCGCCGCGGCCTGGGAGCCCTCGCTGAATCTCGGCGTGGCTATCACTCCTGCCTACACACGTGGCCCAGCGCTGCTGGCCCAGAGTGTCGCTGCGATGGCCGATGCCGCACCCGGTCGTTTCGCCTGCGGCCTCGGCGCATCCTCGGAGGCGATCGTCGCCAACTGGAACGGTCTGGCGTTCGAGAATCAATACGGCCGCGTGAAAGATATCCTGCGCTTCCTCCGCATGGCGTTCAGCGGCGAGAAGGTGACCGAGGAATTCTCCACATTCCGCGTCAGGGGATTCCGGCTGTCGCGTGTCCCCGAGCAGCTGCCACCCATCTACCTGGCTGCGCTGCGGCCCGGGATGTTGCACCTGGCAGGCCGAGAGGCCGACGGGGCCATCCTGAATTGGCTCAGCGCCGACGACGTGCCCACCTCGGTGGCCGAAGTGGAGAAGGCGGCCCAGGGCATACCTCGCGAGATCGTCGCCCGGATCTTCGTCATCGTCACGGAGGACGCGGACGTCGCCCGCACGATCGGCCGGCGGATGATCACCGCCTACCTCAACGTCGAGGCCTACGCGGAGTTCCAGCGTTGGCTGGGGCGTGGTCCCGCCCTGCAGGACATGTGGGACGCCTGGTCGAGCGGCGACCGCAAGGCGGCACTCGAGTCGATCCCCGACGAGGTGGTCGATCAGCTGGTCGTGCACGGCTCGGTGGCTGAGTGCAAGGCCCACGTGCAACGCTACGTCGACAACGGGGTCACCATCCCCGCCCCGGCCATCATCCCGATCGGCATCGACCTCGCCGACGCGGTGGCCGGCCTCTCACCCTCGGCCGGATAACCGGTTAAGCAGTAGGGGTACCGAACCGCCGAAATACCGAGCCGTCGAAATACGCAGCCGTCGAAATACCAAGCCGTCGAAAGGGGGCGGACAACATGACCCTAGAGATGGACTTTCGCACGACCTCTTTGAAAGAACTGGCCCACTGGGTCAGGTCCAAGGAGCGCAGCGCCCGGGAGCTCACCGAGGCCGCCCTCGATCTGATCCAAAGACTGAACCCGACGTACAACGCCTTCGTCGCTGTGGATGGGGAACGGGCCCTTGCCGAGGCTGACGCCATCGACGCCAAGATCGCCGGTGGCAGCGACCCTGGGCCTCTGGGCGGGATCCCACTGGGCGTCAAGGACCTGCAGAATGCTGCGGGCTACGTCACCACCTACGGGTCGGCTCTGCACGCCGACGACCCGCCGGCCACGGCCGACGACCCGTTCATCGCGCGGATGCGAGCCGCTGGGTGCGTGATCGTCGGCAAGACCAACACTCCCGAGTTCGGCTGGATGGGGAACACGTCCAACGCGATTTTCGGCCCGTCATTGAACCCGTTCGACATATCCAGGGGGCCGGGCGGATCCTCCGGAGGCAGCTCGGCCGCGCTGGCGGCCGGCATGGTGCCGCTCGCCACCGGATCCGACGGCGGAGGCTCCATCCGGATCCCAAGCGCCTGCTGCGGCCTGTCGGGCATGAAGCCGAGCCTGGGGAGGGTTCCCGCCGGCGGCCCAAATCCGCCCGGCTGGATAGACCTCTCGACCAACGGTCCCATGGCCCGCCGCATCGCCGACGTCACCCGCGCCCTCGACGTCGCCGTGGGCCCCGACCCGACCGACCTGCGCGCACTCCCCCGTCCCGAGGCGAGCTGGCTCGCCGCCCTCGACGATCCCCACGTCCCGATCCAGATCGCCTACTCCCCGACTCTTGGATACGCCACGGTCGACACCGAGGTGGCCGCGGCCTGTGCCAAGGCGGTTAACTGCCTCGAGTCGTTGGGCGCCGAGGTCGTCGTCATCGACGAGGTTTTTGATGCCGACCCCGTCGATGATTTCCTCACCTTGACTGCGGCCGCCACCCTCCGGACCTTGCGTCCCTATTTCGACCACCCGCGCTGGGGCGAGGTGCACCCCGTGCTGCGCCACTTCGTCGACGTGGCGCAGTCCACCACCGCCGAGCAGATCTTGCAGGTCTTCGACCGCTTCCACCTCATGAACCTGAAATTGGTCGAGTTGTTCCGCACGTGCCGCATCCTGGTCACGCCCACCTGCGCGGCCGTGGCTCCGCACGCCGGGGAGATCACGAGCACGGTCAACGGCGAGACGACTGCGAATTGGGTGCACTTCACCTATCCGTTCAACATGACCCGCTCCCCCGCCGCCTCTGTATGCGCCGGCCTGAGCAGTGAGGGCCTGCCAATCGGGGTGCAGCTCGTCGGACCCCAGCACGGGGACCTTGTTGTCCTCCGCACGGCGGCGGCCCTGGAGGCCGCCCTGGACCTCGATACGCTCGCACCCATCCCTGCTTAGGCCAGGCGTCACTCCGAGCGACCAAAGAAGCACAGAGCGACCAAAGAAGCACAGAGCGACCAAAGAAGCACAGAGCGACCAAAGGAGCAGTTGCCATGTCGATCGCCACTCCCGCCAACCCGAAGGACACGGTCCGGCTCGTCAGCGACGAAGACGCGCCATGGGCCGACACGGGCATCGGCGTCCTGCTCAAGGTGGTCCGCTTCGACGTCCAACACGGGACCTGGGTCATCCTGAACCGTTTCAAGCCCGGCGTGCAGCTCCAGACCCATCGCCACACCGGGTCCGTCGACGCATTCACCTCGGCCGGTCGGTGGCACTACCTCGAGTACGACTTCTACGTGACGTCCGGGTCGTACCTCTTCGAGCCGGCCAACTCGGTACACACCCTGCACGTCCCCGAGGACAACATCGGGGACACCGACGTGTGCTTCATCATCGAGGGCGCGCTGTTGAACCTCGCCGAGGATGGGTCGGTCGAGTCCGTCTCGGACGGCCCAAACACGCTCGACGCCTACTACGCCCTGCTTGAGGCCCAGGGCGACCCGCGGCCCAACGGCATCATCGTCTGAACCCAATGACGTCAGGGGCAGGGTCAGCAGCGGGGTCAACAGCAGGGTCGACTGCGGCCGATGCGGGCCGCCTGCTCGACCCTGGGCTGTATTCGGGCGGTGACCCCTTCACCTTGTATGCAGAGTTACGGCGGACGGCGCCCGTGTGTTGGGTGGAGCGCGAGGGCGGCGGCTTTTGGGCGGTCATGACGCACCCGGAGGTGTCGCACATCGGCGCCGACCCCGGTGGGTTCTGCTCATCCAGGGGGATCCTCGTCGACGAGATCGGGGCGTCCTACGACGACCCCCCGACGATGATGCACACCGACCCGCCGCGGCATACGCGCTACCGGCGCCTCGTCCAGCCGGGGTTCAAGCCGTCGATGGTGCGGCTGATGGAGGCGGGGGTGAGGGCGAAGGCGGCGGCGCTGCTCGAGCGGATCGAGGGTGGGGTGGCCTTCGACGTCGTGCAGGAGCTGTCCATCCCGTTCCCGTTGCAGGTCATCTGCGAACTGCTCGGGGTGGACGGATCGCAATGGCCCCGCTTCTTCGAGTGGTCCGAGGCGGTGATCCCGGGCGAGTCCGAGCGCTCCGAGGAACAGCGCGCCCAGCTACAGGGCGAGATGTGGGAGTACCTGATCGGCGTGGCGGAGGAGCGGCGGCGGGCGCCGGCCGACGATCTCGTGTCGGTGCTGGCGACCGTGGGCAGCCATCCAGAGAGCGAGAGCGAGGGCGAGGAGTTGAGCGAGGCGGAGCTGGCGATGTTCCTCATCCAGCTGCTGGTAGCCGGGAATGAGACCACTCGGAACCTCGTGTCCGGCGGGCTGGTGGCGCTCGCCGAGAATCCAGAGCAATGGGCGGCGCTTCGGGCCGATCGGTCGCTGGTGCCGAACGCCGTGGAGGAGCTGCTGCGGTGGACGACGCCGGTGATCTCGTTCATGCGAACGGCGACCGCTGCCGCCACCATCCGTGGCGTCTCGGTTGCCGAGGGTGACCCGGTGCTGTTGGTCTACGCGTCGGCCAATCGGGACGAGGAGGTGTTCGGTGACGACTCCGAGGAATTGCGGATCGACCGCAACCCGAATCCGCACGTGAGCTTCGGCTTCGGCCCACACTTCTGTCTGGGCGCCGCCTTGGCCCGGCTCGAGGGTCGGATCGTGCTTTCGGAGCTGCTCGACCGATTCGAGACTGTCTCGCTGGCCGGTGAGGTCGAGCGCACGGCGAGCCCGGTGATCGCGGGGGTCCGGCGCGCACCCCTCGTGTTCGCCTGATCCGTGGAGGGTTCGCCGGAAACGCTGTTCGCTTCCCGTCGTCACACCGTCGCAGAGGCAAGCTGACTGCAGGGCGCCACGTCGTCGTTGAGTTCAGCGGGCGACGTGACGCGGGCGGCGCGGCCGGGCAAGAGACGGAAGGCCAACAGCGCTCCCGCCGCCGCCACGACGGCGCCTACCAGGCAGGCGGCCCACAGCCCGCTGTGGAAGGCGGTGAACGCCACCTGCTCGAGGTAGGGCTGCGCCGCGTGGGGCGCGTGCCGGACCACTACCAGTGCGGCGGCCATGGATTGGTGCGCCTCGGCCTTGGGCCCCGCCGGGATGGGCAACGAACGGAACGCACTCGCGATCCTGGGGGCGTAGGACGAAGCGAAGATAGATCCGAACACCGCAACGCCGAGGGTTCCCCCGAGCTCCCGTGTGGTGTTGTTAACCCCGGCCGCCGCGCCGCGCTGCGCGTCGGGCACCGATCCCATCACCGCCTCGGTCGTCGGCGCGGTGATGGAGGAGAGCCCGAGCGCCAGTAGCACCATGGCCACGATGAGCGGCCCCCAGTACGAGGTGCTGACTTCGGAGTTGAACGCGGCGACGACCAAGCCGCCGGCCATCAGCAGCAGACCCACGGCCACGACGGCACGGGTCCCGACTTTCAGTGCGAGCACGGCTGCGAGCGGGGTCGCCACCGCGGCCACGATGGCGAAGGGCAGCGTGTGCACGCCCGCGGACAGGGTCGAGTACCCCTTGACGAACTGGAAGTACTGCGTGATGAGGAAGATGAAGCCGAAGAGGCAGAAGAAGGCCACCGAGATGGACAGCGCGCCCCCCGTGAAGCGAGGGATGCGGAACACACGCACGTCGAGAAGTGGGCCCTCCGTGCGCAGTTCGAGTAGGACGAACGCGATGAGCAGGATCGCGGCAGCAGCGAAGCAGGCGAGCGTCCCCAACGATGCCCATCCCCACTGCGGGCCCTCGATGATCGCCAGCACCAGACTCAGGACGCCGGCCGTCGAGATCACCACGCCCCGGACGTCGAAGGGGTGCGTGGATACACGCGGGATCCGGGGGATCAGCGCCTGCCCGGCCAGGAACGTCACGATGACAATCGGGACGTTCACGAGGAAGATTGACCCGTACCAGAAGTGCTCGAGGAGGGCGCCTCCGACGACCGGCCCGAAGGCGACGGCGATGCCAGACGTCGCACCCCAGATCCCGAGCGCCTTCTGCCGCTCGGACGGGTCGGGAAAGACGCTCGTGAGGATCGCGAGACTGGCCGGGAAGACGAAGGCGGCGGCGATGCCCATGAGGACCCGGGCGGTGATCAGCGTTCCCGTCGAGTGGGATGCGGCGGCGCCAGCCGAGAACAGCCCGAAGAAAACGAGTCCCACCTGCATGGTCCCCTTGCGGCCGAGGCGATCCCCGATGCCGCCGCCGGCCAGGAGCAGTCCGGCGAAAGCCAGGCTGTAGGCGTCGACGATCCACTGCAACGAGGTGATCGAAGCACCCAACTGGCGGTTCAACGTTGGCAGCGCCACGTTGACGATCGTGTTGTCGACCACCACGAGGAAGACAGAGAGGCACAGAACCGGCAGCACCATCCAGCGCCGATCTGAAGGGGTGGCCGTGTGGGTTGGTTCGAGGACAGACGCTGGGGACATGGCGCTGGGCTCCCTTCGACTTATAGAACGTCGTGCTATTGTTATAGCACGACGTTCTTCAGTACGCTAGGCCCAATGACGAAAGCAACCCCGACCAGGTCGAGTACCCGCGAACCGAGCGGCAGTCGCGCCCCCCGGACACGCACGCCCAGTGCCGACATGGTCGACGCCCTCCTGAGCGCTGCGGCCGACATCTTGGAGACCGATGGTCCGGACGCCCTCTCTGTGCGCCGGATCGCGGCGTCCGCCCACGTTGCGCCAATGGGCGTCTACAACCACTTCGATTCGAAGAACGGAATCGTCGACGCGCTCTTCATGCAGGGTTTCGAACGTCTCGGTGAGGCCCTCACGACCATTGCCGACATCCAGGATCCCTACGAGGCCCTCCTTGAGGGCGGGCGGCGCTACCGTGCGCTCGCGTTGGCACACCCGCCGGTGTACCAACTCATGTTCATGCACACCGTTCAGGGCTACGAACCGAGCGACGCAGCGCACAAGGTCGCGACCGCCGCGTTCGAGAGCCTGGTCGCCGCCGTCACCCGGGCCATGGAAGCAGGAGTGATCGTCGAGGCCGATCCCACCGAGACCGCGCAGCTGATCTGGTCCAACATCCACGGATGGGTCTCGCTCGAGCTCATCGGCATCGGCTTCGTCGAAGACCAAGAGGCCGGCTTCAACAAGGTGTGCGCCACTCTCTTGCGCGGCCTTCGGCCCTGACGGACCCTCTGACGTCTCTGAGCTCGCTGACGAGGCCCTTGGCGGTTCCCTCGTCTTCTGCTCTGATCTGCCAATCGTCAGCGCGGATCTGGTCTGTCCAGGTACCAGTGCCGCGCGACCGAGGGGTACCACCGGACCTCTTTATCCCTCGTCCACGGGATCATGCCGAAACGAGAGATGGTGCGATTTCGGCCGTCGTGGTCGCCGTAGAGGAGCTCGACCGTGAACGGTTCCAAATTGACAATCTTGCGGTTGAGCCAGTGGTAGTCAGGGTCCTCGGCGCTTCGAATCGCGGCCTGCCAGAACCCGACATCGGACGGGGCCACATACAGGTCCCGGGTCTGCGGACGAAAGTCCTCCGGTGCGGCGTGGATCATGTCGACCGTCGGCGTACTCTCCTGGAGACTCCATCCGAACGGCACCGCCAACCCGGACCCGACGTTACGGACGGAGATAGCCAAATAGATCGAACCGTCGACAAGCTCAGCACTGGCCCCGCCGCCATCCAAGTGAGCCCAGTGATCGTCGATCCATCGGACCTTCTGGACCGGGTCCTCTAAGCGCGACGTGACCAAAACGGGACGCAACGCCACCTGGTACGCGGCTTCGGCAACCCTGGCCGCCCTGTTGGCGGAACGCACGGCGACGAATGTGGCGAGTGCCAAAATGAGCGTGCCGAGGGCGGTCGCAAACGACGCGATCGTCGACCAGTCCGTGGTCAGCATCATCGAGGCAGACTACGACGGCTGCACCGCTGCGTCGGACCCGCTGGCAGACTCGGCTCCATGATTTCCCACGTATCCATCCAGTGCAGCGACTTTCCGGGCAGTGCTGCCTTCTACGACGCCGTGCTGGCCCCGCTCGGCGGGTCCCGCCTCATGACGGACGGAGCGGACGCCATTGGCTATGGCGTATCCCCGAATCCCGACTTTTGGATTGGGAAACAGCTGACCGGCAACGGCTTCCGTGAGACCCACATCGCCTTCGCGGCGCCCGACCGGGCGGCCGTCCGGTCGTTCTACGATGCGGCCATCGGGACGGGAGCCGAGAGCCTGCACGAACCACAGCTCTGGCCGCGCTACCACCCCAACTACTACGGGGCCTTCGTACGAGACCCCGACGGCAACAACGTCGAGGCCGTCTGTCACACGCCTGAATAGCCGCTTGCTGCCGCCTTTTCCGATTCGACCTCAGCCGATCTCGAGCGGACTTCTCGGCCAGCTCAACCGTAGAGGGACACAAAGTGGTTCAGTACGGCGGTGCAAACGTCATGTTGGGCCGTCGGCAGGGTGCATGTCGCGATGTAGGCCGATGACTCCCCTGCTTTCGGCTGGTAGAGGACGACGCCATTCGCCGGGTTCGCACCACCCGACGGAATTCCGTTCCCCGACACGCCCGCGGGGTCTTCGAACGCAGCCTCCGTCGACGTGGTGGCGCTGACACTCTCCCGCGCCGGCCGCGCGTGAGCGCAGTCCTGCCCGAGACCCTGCTGGGTGGCCGCAGCGGCCGCGGTGAAGAGCGCGCACACCAGCGCCGCCCCCTGCACTGGGCTAGCACCGGTCTCGTAGCCGACGATCGCTTGGGTCGTCGACCCCGAGGCCGGATGCCATCCGGTGTCCACGTTCGCGGGGACAGCCTCGCCCGGCGGCGTGATCACCAGGCCACCACTGCCGTCTGCTCCGTAAGTGGCCCGGCACGTCCAGCCTTTCGGCGCAACGAGACGCATGATCCCCTGCGTGTCCGCAAACACCACGAGATGCGCCGCCTGTCCCGACGGGACACTCACCGTTTCGCTGGATGGAAGGGCCGTCGTTGTCGTCGTCGTCACAGCGACGGTGGTCGGACACGTCGTAACCGAAAGCGATGCGGACACCATCGAGGCCGACGAGCTCGCGGAGGTCGAGGTCGAGCCTGATGTCGAACTCGAGGTCGACGCCGTCGTCACGGTTGTCGATTGCTTTGGATGGGTCGTGCCGGTCGAGGAGTTCGAACCCGACGCCCCACACGCCGCCAGGCCCAACGCTGCCGCGCAGATCAACGCTGCCGATCCCGACCGGCGCGACACCGGCACTCCCTTCACCTTGCTCCCACCGTGCGGATCCCTATCCAAACGCCGGTCTCGGCGGATGCCTACGCATCCACCGTCAGGTCCGCCAGGAGGTCGGCGAAGCGTCGCTGCGCCTCTGCCCGCCGGGTCGGGATGTGCTCGCTCGGCACCTCGTGGGGCACGTACCCCTTGAGCACGCGTCGAGCCACCGTCTGGCGGTGCACCTCGTCGGGCCCGTCATAGATCCGGGCCGCCCGAGCCGCACGGTACATGTGCTCGAGCGGGAGGTCGCACGAGAACCCGAGCGACCCGTGCACCTGGATGGCGCGATCGATGACGTCGTAGAGCACCTTCGCTCCGAAGTACTTGATCATCGCAATTTCGACCCTGGCCGCCGACGCCCCCTCCTGATCCATCTTCCAGGCGGCCTGCAGCGTCATGAGCCGGGCTGCGGACATCTCGGCCGTGGAATCCGCCACCCAGTTCTGGATGGTCTGCTTCTCCGCCAGCGTCGACCCGTGCGCGTACCGCGACACCGCTCGCTCGCACAGCATGTCGAACGCCCGCTGCGACTGCCCCAGCCAGCGCATGCAGTGATGGATCCGCCCCGGCCCCAACCGGTGCTGCGCCAGCACGAACCCGGAACCCTCGTTACCCACGAGGTTCCCCGCCGGTACCCGTACGTCCACGTACTCGATCTCGGCGTGATTGCCGAACCGGCCGTACTCCGTCCCCGGGTCCTCCATCGTCGCCACGTCCCGCACGATGCGCACACCGGGGGTGACGACCGGCACGATGATCATCGACGACCCCTGGTACGGATGAACGTCTGGATTCGTCACCGCCATCACGATCAGGAAGTCCGCCACGGATCCGTTGGATGTGAACCACTTGTGCCCATTGATCACCCACTCGTCGCCGTCACGTACCGCCGAGGTCTGCAGCAGCGTTGGATCTGATCCAGCCGTGGCCGGTTCCGTCATCGAGAACGCCGATCGCAACGCCCCATCCAACAAGGGCTGCAACCAAAGCTCCCGGTGGGACTCGTCCCCACTCATCTCCATCCCCACCGCCAGCAACTCCGCGTTCCCCGAGTCGGGCGCGTTGTTGCCGAAGACCACCGGGGCCAACGCCGACTGCCCCAAGATCTCGTGCATCAGCCCGAGCCGCACCTGCCCGAAACCCATCCCGCCCAGCGACGGTGGGAGGTGCGCCGCCCACAGGCCCTCTGCCTTGACCCTCTCCTGCAGCGGCCGCATCACCTCGAGCAACTGCTCGTAAGTCAGTTCGAGCGTCTCGAGCGGGAAGACCTCGTCCCGGACGAACGCGCGCATCCACGCCAACTTCTCCTCGAACTCGGGCTCGGTCGAGAAATCCCAGGCCATCGCGGCTCCTTCCATCGCCCCGCTCCGCTACCGGGGGTCACCACCCTGCCACTACCGTGGGCGCCGTGACCACCACGAGTCCCGTTTCCTTCCGCTCCACCATGCCGCCTGACGGCCCGCCGCCTCCGCCCCAAGTCGCCCTGAGTCCGGCGGACAGGGCGGTGATCGCCGGAGCCGAGGCGGCGCTTCTCGACGAACGTCGTCTGCTCACCGCCGCCGAGCTCGCCGCACTCGCCGCTCTACCCGATGGCGCCGTCATGAACCTGGCCGCACTGGCGCATCAGGTGCGGCTGGCGTGGTGTGGTCCGACGGTCGAAGTCGAAGGCATCCTCTCCGCCAAGACCGGTGGGTGCCCCGAGGACTGCCACTTCTGCTCCCAGTCGTCCCGCTTCGACTCGCCCGTCAAGGCCACCCCCTTCCTCGATACCCACGAGGTCCTCACCGCCGCCAAGGAGACCGCCGCGCTCGGCGCCTCCGAGTTCTGCATCGTGCTCGCCGTCCGGGGTCCCGACGAGCGCACCCTGCGCCGTATCCTCGACCTCGTCCCTTTGATCCAGGAACAGACGGGCCTCAATGTGGCGGTGAGCGCCGGAATTCTCACCGAGGAGCAGGCCCGACGCCTCGCCGAGGGCGGGGTGCACCGCTACAACCACAACGTCGAGACGGCGCGGTCCCACTTCCCCACCATCGTCTCGACACACACGTGGGACGAGCGCGCCGAGACCTGCCGTCTCGTCAAGCGCCACGGGATGGAGTTGTGCTGCGGCGCCCTCATCAACACGGGCGAGACCGTCGCGCAACGTGTCGAGCTCCTCACCCAGCTGCAGGAACTCAAGCCGACCGAGGTGCCGCTGAACTTCCTCAACCCGAGGCCGGGTACGCCCCTCGGGGATCAGCCCGTCCTCGGCGCCTGGGAGGCCGTGCGCTGGATCGCGCTCTTCCGACTCGCGCTCCCGTCGGTCATTCTCCGTTATGCCGGTGGCCGTGAAGTGACGCTGCGCGACTTGCAGGCGATCGGGATGACGGCGGGTATCAACGCCCTCATCGTCGGCAACTATCTGACCACCTTGGGCCGTTCCGCCGATGAGGACCTCCAGATGCTCGACGACCTGCGCATGCCGATCGGCGCCCTCACCGCGGCCATCTGACCCGCGCCAAACCAGAGCGACCAGAATCCCTCATGCCCGTCCAGGCTCCGGCACACTGCACGAGCTGCGGCAGGCCGCTCAGCGAATGCCCCGGCTGCGGTCGCGCGCTGGACCCTCCGCGCTTCTGCCCCGAGTGCGGCCGGCGCATGGCCGTCACGGTGATCCCGACGGGCTGGATCGCCCGTTGCCGCGAAAACGCGCACGAAGATCTCCGCTCCGCGTGATCACCTCAACAGACCACCTTGGCTGACCACCTCAACGCCGCAACGGTGGATCCGGCGGCGATCGATCGACTGCTTCTCGCATCGCTCTCGGCCAGGTCGGGGACGGCACCGACGTCATCAGCCGACCCTGGGGGCTCGTAAACCTGACCTCGGCGTTCGCGTTACCGGCCGTTCGCCACCCCAGCTCGTGGACGGCGTTGTGGTGTCGGCCACAGAGCGTCAGGAGATTGGCCAAATCGGTTGCGCCACCCTCGGCCCAGTGCTTGATGTGGTGGACGTCGGTGAGTTCGTTGTAGGTGCAGCCGGGGAATCGACAACCCTTGTCCCGGCGGTCGATCTCGATGCGCTGCGCTGTCGTGGGATCTCGGCGCGCCCGACCCTGTTCGAGAATGGACCCGTCGCGTCCCTCGACGGACAGGACCACCTCGGCGTCGCACGCGAGCCGTCTCGCGACCTCGCCCTCAATGGGTCCCACGCCGGCGATCTCGGCCACACCCTCGACACCGGGCGAGGCGCCAGAACGACCGCGACCCGCCGAGCCAACGCCCAGCAGCACCTCGAGCGGGGCGTGCACGATGACCCGGGGACGAAACCCGCGCCTCCCCTCCGCGGCGGGCGCGCTGCGTTCGGCAAAGAGATCCATCAAGACGTCGTACAGCCGTTGGTCGAAGGGCACGTATTCAGCCGAATCCGGGTCATCCGGGTCAGCCGGGTCAGCTGGGTCAGCCGAACTGTCCCCTCGTCGCCGCATCTCGGCTGCGACACGGTGCACGAGGGCAGATTTCGCGGCGGCGTAATCGTCTTTGGTGAACGCCACCCAGACAGAGCGACGAACGTCGTTGAAACGCAGTGTGCGCCGTTCGAACTCCCGCGCCGCCGAGGCGGCGACCGCGACCGCCTCCGTGTCGCCCGACGAGCCCGCCTCGGCCGCCTGCTCCTGCGCCTCCCTGTGCGCGCGGTGCCACGTCGCCAGCTCCCGCGCCTGGCGCACACTCCAGTGGGAGCTCGCCTCGCGTAGCGCGGCGTCGCTCTCGGCCGAGGCCACCTCCGCCAACGGTTCGACCTTGTCGAGTGACAGCTCCCCGAGCGCCAGACCCTCGGCGAGGCACGGCAACGATTCCAGATTGGCGCCTGAACGCACCCACTGTCTCGCCGTTGAGGTGCTCACGCCGCAATGGGCCGTGACCCAGGTGATCATCGAGACGGCACCGTCGCCCCGCCAACCCTCCGCACGATCGAACTCGGCGATGTCGGCCAGCTGTTCCCGGTGCAGCGACGAGATTTGCCTGGCTCGCTCCACGATCCGCGCCGCCAGCTCCTTCGAACGCTCGTCGGCGCCGTAGTTGCGGCATGGCGGACGGCGCCGCAAGCCCCGGGTCTCTTGCGATCTGACTGCCTCGCTCACACCCGAGGAACGGTCGGCAGATGTGGTCAGGTCGAAGCGTCGACCTCTTTGTCGAGAGGAGCTTTGTGGAGTGGAGCTCGGACCAGTTCAACCAGGGCGCCCTCGTCGCCCGGGATGACGACGACCTCCTTACCGTCGAATGCGCGCAGCCAATGCAGGTTGCGCGCATGCACGACGACCGCAGGGTCGAAGCGGTTCAGCACCACGGCGACGGGGACGTCGAGCGCTGCCAGGGCATCCGCCGTCAGGCGTACGACGTTGATCGTCCCGAGGCCGGCGTCGGCCACGAGGAGGACGAGATCGGGGGCGAGCGCGGTACACAGATCGAGGCAGTCGCCGTCGGCGGCCAGCGGCGAGCGCACGCCTCCAGCTGTCTCGACCAGCCCGACGTCCACCGGCCGGCCGCTCTGGATGGGTTCGGGCCAGTGCAGTTCGGCGATCAGGTCACCGATCGCGAACGACGGCCGGCCCAGTTCTTTGGCCGCCATCGGAGGCGCCAGCGCGACCTCGTACCACCGTTCTGGATGGCAGACGGTCTCGGGCGTCTCACCGCTCGCCGACCCGAGGACGGCGGCATCACGTGAAGCCGGGTCATCTGCGGGGTCGAAGGACTGCACGGGCTTGCGTGCGGCCACGCTGCACCCCCCAGCCCGGAGGCCCGTCAACAGGTGTGCACCGACCCAGGTCTTGCCCACGTCCGTCCCGGTGCCCACGACCGCCACCACCCGGCCCGGCCGCGTCGTCCGCGCAGCGGGTGTCATCAGTACGCAGCGGGTGTCATCAGTAAGCAGCGGGTGTCATCAGTGATCAGTGAGACAAGACGGCCAGGAGGTGCAACAGGGCGAAGAGCACGAGGACCACCTTCGGAAGCAGCAGCGTCACGACGCAACCTCCGCCGACGCCCTGGATGGGAGACGGACCAGCGCCGCGACCAGACGCTCGACGTCTTCGTCCCGGTGCGCCGCCGACAGCGTCACGCGCAAGCGGCTCGTCCCCACCGGGACCGTCGGGGGCCGGATGGCCGGCACCCACAGCCCCTCGGCGAGGAGCGACGCCGACGCCGCGGACGCGGCCTCCTCGCTCCCGAGGACGACCGGGATGATCGGGCTCGGATGGTCCGGCGGAACGAGTCCGGCCTCCGCCATCCGGTCGATCAGCGCGGCGAGGCGGGCCGTCAAGGCGGCGCCCTCGTCGGAGCGCACGATACGGAGTGCCGCCAGCGAGGCAGCGGCGTCGGCCGGCGAGAGCGCCGTCGAGAAGATGTAGGGACGGGCCCGGTTGACCAGAAGGTCGACGACGTCGCGCGTGGCGGCCACGAAGCCACCGAGCGACCCGAGCGTCTTCGACAGGGTGCCCACGCGGACGATGGGACCCGGGGCGGGATGGGGGCCGAGGACGGCGTGGGCCTCATCGAGGACGAGGAGGGCGTCGTAGTGGGTGCACAGCACCGTGAGGTCGTCGAGCGGGGCGGTGTCCCCATCCATGGAGAAGACCGAATCGGTGACCACCAACGCCGGCGAGGTCGTTGGGCCGGGAGGGCCTGGAGGGCCTGGCGGGCCTGGCGTGCCGTTCAGCAGCTCCTCGAGATGCGCCGTGTCGCGGTGGCGGTAGACGGCGGGGGTGGCACGGGAGAGCCGGCACCCATCGATGATGCTGGCGTGGTTGAGCTCGTCGGAGAACACGCGCACGCCCGGGCCACCCAACGCGCCCAACACCCCGAGGTTGGCCGCGAAACCCGTGGGGAAGCACACGGCCGCCTCCGTGCCCTTCCACTCCGCCAGCGCGCGCTCGAGCTCGCCGTGGATGGGGCGGCTGCCGGTGACGAGGCGAGAGGCGCCGGCGCCGGCGCCCCAACGATCGAGGGCGTGGTGCGCGGCCGCGACCACGGCGGGATGCCCGCTCAGGCCGAGATAGTCGTTGGAGGCGAAGGAGACGACGTCGTCGCCCTCGAGAACGCCGGCCGGGCCGCGGGCGTCGAAGGTACGCGGCGCGCGCCAGCGCCCCTCGTCGACGACGGCGGCCAGGTCCGCCCGGATCCTGGCTGCCCAGAGGTCGCTCATATCGCTCATGCCGGGCCCGTGACGTCATCGAGGGCCCCATCGAGGGCATCGACCATCCGCAGCACCTCGTCGGGCGTGATGGTGAGCGGCGGCATGAGCACGACCACGTCGCCGAGGGGGCGCAACAGCACGCCGCGGGCGACGGCGCCGGCGCAGACGTGGCGGCCCCAACGCAATCCCGGCTCGGGCGGGGCGAGCTCGATGCCGACCATGAGCCCGCGTTGGCGGATCTCGCGCACGGCGCCGCGGCCGGCGACCCGTTCTGTGAGGAGGAGGTTCAGCTGTTCGGCGCGGGCGCGCACGTTGGCGAGGACGTCCCAGGAATCGAGGAGGCGCAGGTGTTCGAGCGCGAGGGCGGCGGCGAGCGCGTTCCCGCCGTAGGAGTGCCCATGATAGAAGGTCTCGGGCCCGAGGTCGGCACCAAGGAAGGCGTCGAAGACGTGGCCCGCCGCCGCGGTGGCGGACATGGCGAGATAGCCGCCCGTGATCCCCTTCCCGAGGCACAGCAGATCGGGGTGCAGGCCCGCCTGCTCGGAGGCGAAGAGCGTGCCGGTGCGCCCGAATCCCGTGGCCACCTCGTCGCAGATCAGGAGCACGTCGTGGCGTCGGCACGCCTCACCGACCTGGCGCAGATCCGAGGCGGTGGACACCAACATGCCCGACGCACCCTGCACGAGCGGTTCGAGCACCACGGCGGCCAGCTCGGCGGCGTGGGCCTCGATGGCCGCGCTGGCCTTGTCGGCCCAACCGGGGTCGGCATAGCCGGGGGTGCGCAGCACCGGGAAACAGAGCGGCTCGAAGACCGCGCTGAAGACGCCGCCGTCGCCGAGGGAGAGCGAGCCGATCGTGTCGCCGTGGTAGGCGTCGCCCAGGGCGAGGAAGCGGGTGCGCCCCGATGCGGCCGGATCGGTCCCGTTCGCGTCGTGGCTCCGGTTGACCCAGTACTGGAACGCGATCTTGAGGGCCTGCTCGACGGCGACGGCGCCGTCCGCCGCGAAGAGGAAGTGGGGCTCGTCGACGGGGACCACGCCGGCGAGCGCCTCGGCCAGCTCGACCACGGCCGTGTTGCCGTTGCCGAGCATCGTGGAGTGCGCGATCTTGGCCGCCTGCGCGGCGAGTGCTCGGTCGAGCTCGGGGACGTGGTGGCCGAGGGTGTTGACCCAGAGGGAGGAAATCGCATCGAGGTAGCGGTTGCCGTCGGCGTCGATCAGCTCCCTGCCCTCGGCGCGGTCGACGACCAGCGGGGCGCTGCCGGCGTAGGCCGCCATCTGGGTGAAGCCGTGCCAGACCACGGCGGCATCCCTCTCTATCCAGGAGGGGATGGGGCCGAGGGTCGGGTTCTGGATGGGATCAGGGGTCACGGAGGCAATTCTGGACGCCACGGGACGGCCGGGCCAATGGACCCCGTGCGCGAGAATGGGGCATGGACCTGATCGGGGTGGTGGACACGATGTTCGCCCGCTACGACATGGGCGCCGAGGCCCTCGACGAGCTGGCCTCGTGCCCCGGCTACGGCACCCGCTTCGCCACCATCCGGCGCACCGTGCCCGGGTTCAAGGACCTGGCGGTGGCCGCCAAGAAGCTGATCGAGGAGGACGGCTGCCGCATCGTGGTCGCCCTCGGAATGCCGGGCAGGGAGAAGGTCGACAAGGTCTGCGCCCACGAGGCCTCGACCGGCATCATGACCGCCCAGCTCATGACCAACACACCCATCCTCGAGGTGTTCGTGCACGAGGACGAGTCCGACGACCCGGCCGAACTGGCCATGGTCTTCAAGAACCGCTCTCGGGACCACGCCCGCAACGCCTATCTGATGCTCTACGAGCCCGAGCAGCTCGTGGCCCGGGCCGGCCAGGGCATCCGGCAGGGCTTCGCCCACGCCGGGCCGCTGGATTCGCTGGATTCGTTGGAGTCGCTGGAGCTCTGAGTCTCAGGGATCTCGGGGCAGGCCGAGCACCTTTTCGGCGACGATGTTGCGCTGCACCTCGGCGGTGCCCCCACCCACGGTGAGCGCGGGCGCGAACAGGAAGCCGCGGGACCAGGTGGCGACGCCGGTGTCGGCGCCGTCGGCGCCCCAGCCGCCGACCGGCCCGGTGCCGAGAAGCATGGCGTGGGGGCCGGCCAGGTCGCGCGCCAACCCCATGATGTGCTGGCCGTGGGCGTCGGCGATGGCCTTGCGCACGGAGGCCTCGGCGCCCGGCGCGCGACCGGCCAGGACGGCGGAGACCATCCGCAGGCGCAGGACGCGGAGGATCTGCGACTCCATCCAGACGGAAACGAGGGAGTCCCGCTGCACCGGGTCCGGCGCGCCACCCGCGGCCTTCACCAGATCCACCAGGTCGTCCGCTGTCGGACCCATCCCCCACAGCGCGCCCTCGCCGCTGAGGGAGACCCGCTCGTTGCCGAGCGTGACCTTGGCCAGGTTCCAGCCGCCGTGCTCGGGTCCGACGAGGTGGTCGGCCGGGATGCGCACGTCGGTGAAGAAGACCTCGTTGAACGCGTGTTCGCCCGTCATGTCGATCAGTGGCCGGATCTCGATCCCCGGGGCGTCCATCGGGCAGACGAAGTAGCTGATGCCGTTGTGCTTGGCGGCCTTCGGGTCGGTGCGGGCGAGGAGGATGCCCCACCGCGCCATGTGGGCGTAGCTGGTCCAGACCTTCTGCCCGTTGACGACGTAGTGGTCGCCGTCGCGCTCGGCCCGCGTCGTCAGCGCGGCGAGGTCCGACCCGGCGCCGGGCTCGGAGAAGAGCTGGCACCAGAACTCCTCGCCGCTGAGGAGCGGCCAGAGCCAGCGCTCCTTCTGTTCGTCGGTGCCCGCGCCCATGAGGGTGGGGCCGGCCCAGCCGATGCCGATCGGGTTGACCGGCCGGCGCACCCCAGCCCGGCGGAGCTCCTCGTCGATCATCAGCTGGGTGGGCGGGTCCGCATCGAGGCCGTAGGGCGGCGCCCAGTGGGGCACCATGTAGCCGGCCTCGGCCAGCTGGCGCCCCGTGGGATGAGGGTGCTCGGCCATCCAGGCCCGGACCCGTCGCCGGCGCGGGTCGTCTTCGCCGGGGAGGCCGATGTCCACGCGGGGAGCGTAGGCTCGGTCTCTCGCTTCGCGCATCCCCGGCGGGGGCGGGAGGCGACACGGACATGGGGCTGCGATGGAATGAGCGGGAGGAGTGATGGGGCGGGAAACGGGCGGGAGATGGGGCGGGAAACGGGGCGGGGAAACGGGCGGGAAACGGGCGGGAGACGGGGTGGACCATGACTGACTGGAACTACGGGGACGTGTGGGAGACGGTGGCCGACGTCCAACCCGACTCCGTCGCCGTGACCCAGGGTGCGCGCAATCTGAAGTGGGCCGACTTCGACAGCGGGGCCGACGGCGTGGCCCAGTTCCTGCTCGACCTCGGCGTGGCGCGGCAGGACAAGGTCGCGGTCTACCTCTACAACTGCCCCGAGTACATCCAGGCCACGTACGGCGCCATGAAGATCGGGCTCGTGCCGGTCAACACGAACTATCGCTACGGCGACGACGAGCTCGCGTATCTCTGGGACAACGCCGATGCGGTGGCGATCGTCTTCCACGGCGCGTTCACCGAGCGCATCGAGAGGATCCTCGAACGCGTACCGGGCGTAAAGGGCTGGCTCTGGGTCGACGACGGCAGTGGACCCTGCCCCGACTGGGCCACTCCCTACGAGGACGCCGCCAAATCCGCCGTCGGCCGGGTGCGTGCGCCGTGGGGACGCAACGGCGACGACCTCTACATGCTCTACACCGGCGGCACGACGGGGATGCCCAAGGGCGTCATGTGGCGCCAGGACGACCTCTTCGCCCGGCTCATCGACGGCGGGGTGCGCCACTACGACGTCAACGGCGGCGTGGCCGGTGTGCGCGCCGCCCTCGAGGCCAGCCCGGGCGGGGTGACGCTGATGCCGGCGTGCCCGCTCATGCACGGGACCGGCGCCTTCACCGCCAACACGATCCTGGCCGAGGGGGGCCGCGTGTGCCTGCTGCCCTCCCGCCGGTACGACCCCGTGGAGATGCTCGACACCATCCAGAGCGAAAGGGTGAACGGGTTGGTCATCGTGGGCGACCCGTTCTCACGTCCCCTCCTCGCCGCGCTCGACGAGCACCCCGACAAGTGGGACCTGAGCTCCCTGGCCATGGTGATCTCGTCGGGCGCGATGTGGAGCGAGCCGGTCAAGCAGCAACTGCTCGCGCACCATCCAGGGATGTTGCTCGTCGACGCCTTCAGCTCGTCGGAGGCGCTCGGCATGGGCGTCTCGGTCTCGGGCGGCGGCGCGGCGGCCAAGACGGCGTCGTTCACCCTCGGCCCCGACGTCAAGGTCCTCACCGAGGACGGCCGGGAGGTGGCCCCGGGCTCCGACGAGGTGGGCGTGCTCGCCCTGGGCGGGCGCAACCCGCTCGGCTACTACAAGGACGAGGAGAAGTCGGACCGCACGTTCAAGGAGATCGACGGGGTGCGCTACTCCATCCCGGGCGACTTCGCACAGGTCGACGCCGACGGCACGATCCACCTCCTCGGACGCGGCTCGGTCTGCATCAACTCCGGCGGCGAGAAGATCTTCCCCGAGGAGGTCGAGGAGGCGCTCAAGACCCACGACGCCGTGCGCGACGCCGTCGTCGTCGGGGTTCCGCATCCGACCTACGGCGAGCAGATCGTGGCGGTCGTCGAGCCGGCCGACGGCGTGACCATGCCGACAGAGGCCGAGCTGATCGGCCACGTCAAGGACCGCCTGTCGTCGTACAAGGCGCCCCGGCGGGTCCGCATCGTGGCCACCATCGGCCGGGCGCCGAACGGCAAGGTCGACTACAAGCGACACCGGGCCGAGTCGATCGAGCACCTCGAGGCCGCGCCAGACTGAGGCGATGTACATCGCGGCTGCGGACGCCACCCTCGGCGAGGAGGAATGGCGCCCCTTTCGTGGCGTCCCACCCGTTCGGGCACCTCGTGGCACCCGGAGCCCCCGAGCGCGACGTCCCCGTCGTGGTGCCCACGCAGTTCGTGCTCGAGGGCGACACGGTCTGGCTGCACCTCGTGCGGGCGAACCCGGTGTTCGACGCGCTGGCCGAGAACCCGCGTGCGGTGCTGAGCGTGGCGGACGACTGGGCCTTCATCCCGTCCTCGTGGAAGGCGATCGGCGAGGAGGACCCTGCGCTGGGGATCCCGACGACCTATTACGGCGCGGTGCAGCTCGTCGGCCGCGCGACGGTGCACGACGAGCGCACGAATCCAGGAGCGGTGGGGAACATTCTTCGCCGCCAGCTGGCGACCTTCCAGCCTGCCGAGGCGGTGGCGAACCCGGCGGAGGCGCACCAAGCAAAGCTGCTGGGGATCCTCGGGATCGAGATCCGGGTCGAGTCGGTCTCGACCAAGTTCAAGTACGGCGGCAACGTGGACGAGGCCCACCGGCGGGCCGTGATCGAACGGTTGCGGGATCGGGACGGGCCGGGGGACGGAGCGGCGGCGGCGCATGTCCTGCGTCGGCTGGAAAGCTGAGGAAGGGTTGATCCCGATCCGGACCGGGACCCAGCCTCGGCTCGGCTTTTGAGACAGACTCGAGACGCGCCACGCTCCGAGCGCCCGCGCCCGGATGGAAGGACACGTCCATGAAATCTCGGTCATCGACGAGCAACGGCCTCACGCGACGCACGCTGGCAGTCCTCTTCGCCGGGGTCGTCACTGCGGGAACGGGTATCGCAGCCGGAGCCTCGCTCGTCGCCGTCTCGGCCGCCACTGGCGCCACCGCCACCGCCACCGTCACCGCCGCCACCACCGCCACACCCACACACACGCCCAAAACCATCCCCACACCCCCCGCCCTCGTCACGGCGAGCACGTGGACGCTGGGCTCGCTCCCGCCGCCCATCGTGACAGGGGCTACCAGTCAGATCTCCGCCGTCACGTGTGCCACAACGTCCTTCTGCGTGGCAGTCGGAAGCGAGACCGCCCCGGTCGTGGGTGTGAACGCCCTCGGCCTGATCGAGCAATGGAACGGCTCGGCTTGGAGTATCGCCAAGGTCCTCGCCCCGAGCTCGCCCATTGCCGGGGTGACGAGCCAGCTCTATGGCGTCTCCTGCGCCGGGCCCTCGTTCTGCATGGCCGTCGGGACAGGCGGCGCGGACCCGGGCAACACCGAGGCCTTGGTGGAGGAGTGGAACGGCTCCACGTGGTCTGGGGTCACGGCTGCCGCCAATCCGTCCGTCGACTCCACCGTGCTGAACACCGTGTCCTGCACGACCGCCACCTGGTGTGTGGCGGCGGGCTACTCGCTCAATGGATCCAGCGACCGGAACGCGGTGGCGGAGACCTGGAACGGCGGCGGATGGTCGCTGTCCGCGACCCCACCGCCCGCCGGCGCGCTCCAGTCGCAGCTCGACGGCATCGACTGCGTCTCCGCGTCATGGTGCATGGCGGGCGGCGACTACGAGAACACCAGCAGCGACTTCCTCTCGCTCGCCATGCTCTGGAACGGCTCGGCCTGGAGCTCCGTCCCGAGTCCCAACCCCGGGGCCGGGACCAGCGGGTTCTTCAACTCAGTGTCGTGCGCGGGGACGCAGTTCTGCGTGGCGGCGGGCTACTCCTACAACGGCACCGTCTACCAGGCAGAGCTCGCGCAATGGAACGGATCGACGTGGAGCAACGTGACCGTGCCGGAGGCCGACCCCAGCACCTACAACTACCTCGACGGGGTGGCGTGCATCAGCGCCACCTCCTGCAGCGCGGTCGGCAGCGCCGGGGACCCCGCGTCGTCGTCCGTCGCACTCACCTGGAACGGGCAAACGTGGTCCCTCGTCGCTGCGCCAGCACCGCCGGGTGCCGCTTCCGCCGGCCTCGATGCGGTCACCTGCCTCACCGGCTGGCAATGCGTCGCGTTCGGAACCTTCGACGCCGCACCTTTTCAGCCCTACGTGGTGACCGCCCCGATCGCCCGCTCTGGATACCGCTTCGTCGCCTCCGACGGCGGCGTCTTCGATTACGGCGCCGGTGCACCCTTCCTCGGCTCGATGGGCGGCCAGCACCTCAACCAGCCCATCGTCGGCATGGGGGTCATGCCGGCCGGTGACGGGTATTACCTCGTGGCCTCCGACGGCGGGATCTTCTCCTACGGCTCGGCCCAGTTCTACGGCTCGACGGGCAGCATGCACCTGAACAAGCCGGTGGTGGGGATGGCGGTCACCCCCGACGGTGGGGGCTACTGGCTCGTCGCCTCCGACGGCGGCATCTTCAGCTACGGGGATGCGGCGTTCTACGGCTCGACCGGCTCGCTGACGCTGAACAAGCCGATCGTCGGCATGGCGTCGACGCCCGACGGCAAGGGGTACTACCTCGTCGCCTCCGACGGCGGGATCTTCTCCTACGGCGATGCGGCCTTCTACGGCTCGACGGGTTCGCTGGTGTTGAACAAGCCGGTCGTCGGCATGGCCGTCCCCACCTCGGGGGGCTACTACCTCGTGGCGAGCGACGGCGGCATCTTCACCTTCCCGGCCAGCGGCGGACCGCCCTTCGAGGGCTCGACCGGCTCGATCCACCTCAACAAGCCGATCGTCGGCATGACGACGGCGGCCGGCGGCTACTACCTGAGCGGATCCGACGGCGGCGTCTTCGCCTTCCCGCCCACCAACGGACCGCCCTTCTTGGGCTCGACCGGTTCCATCACGCTCAACGCGCCCATCGTCGGCATCTCGAGCTGACCCGGGTCCGGCGGATGCGGTGGGGCCGCCGGGACGGGCGCGCCGGAACCGACGCGGCGGGCTGACCTCGGCGCGCCCAGGCAGACTGCCGGGCTCGGCGGGCTCGGCGGGCTCGGCGGGCTCGGCGGGCTCGGCGGGCTCGGCGGGCTCGACGCGCTTGCCCGCAGAACGAGAACGTGTTCTAACCTGAGGCCGATGCCCACGCAGTCCAAGGAGTTCAACCTCGCCGACCTCTTCGAGGCGGCCGTCGACGCCTACCCCGAACGGGACTACCTCGTCGCCGAGGGGAAGCGCAGGACCTACGCGGAGATGGAGGCCCGGGCCAACCGGCTGGCACACCATCTCGCCGAGCGGGGCATCGGGCCCGGCGACCACGTGGGCATCTACGCCTACAACTCGGTGGAATGGGTCGAGACGGCGTGGGCCGTCTTCAAGCTGCGGGCCGTCTGGATCAACATCAACTACCGCTACGTCAAGGACGAGCTCCGGTATCTGCTGACCAACGCGGATCTCAAGGCGCTGGTGTACCAGCGCGAATTCTCGCCGCTCGTGGCCGCGCTGCGTCCCGAGCTGCCCGGGCTGCAGCACCTGCTGGTGATCGAGGACGGGACCGACGCCGAGCCCGCGCCCGGGGCCGAGGAGTACGAGGCGGCCTTCGTGGGGCAGTCCGCGGCGCGCGACTTCGGGCCGCGCTCGGGCGACGACCTCTACATCCTCTACACCGGGGGCACCACGGGCATGCCCAAGGGCGTGGTGTGGCGGCACGAGGACGTCTTCTACGCGCTCGGCGGCGGTACCGACGCGATGACCAACCAGCGGGTGACGGACCCGGCCGTGATGGCGGCGAAGGGGGCCGGCGGGGCCATGGTGCACCTGCCGGTGGCCCCGCTCATGCACGGCGCCACGCAGTGGTGCGTGATGGGCCAGAGCTTCGTCGGCTCCAAGACCGTGCTGATGGCCCGGTTCGACCCGCACGAGGTCTGGCGGCTCGTCGGCGAGGAGGGGGTCAACTCCGTGATGATCACCGGGGACGCCATGGGCAAGCCGCTGGTGGAGCGGCTGGCGGAGGCCAAGGACGACTACGACCTGTCCTCGTTGTTGGCCGTGGTGTCGTCGGCCGCGCTGTTCTCGGCACCGGTCAAGGACCAATTCTTCATCGAGCTGCCCAACCTCGTCATCACCGACGCCATCGGCTCGTCGGAGGGCGGGAACAACGGAATGAGCGTCGTGACCGCCGGCCACACCGCGATGAAGAGCGGCCCGACCGTGCACCTGCTCGGGCGGACGGTCGTGTTCGACGAGAACCTCGATCTGGTCGAGCCCGGCTCTGGTGTGATCGGCAAGATCGCCCGCTCGGGGGACATCCCGCTCGGCTACTACAACGATCCGAAGAAGACGGCGGAGGTGTTCATCGAGGTGGCGGGAACGCGCTTCGTTATGCCGGGCGACTACGCCACGGTCGAGGCCGACGGCAGCATCACGCTGCTCGGGCGCGGCTCGATCGTCATCAACTCGGGCGGCGAGAAGATCTTTCCCGAGGAGGTCGAGTCCGCGGTCCGCAGCCATCCAGACGTGATGGACGCCATCGTGTGCGGCGCGCCCGACGAGCGCTGGGGCCAGACGGTGGCCGCCATCATCCAGCCGCGGGTCGGGCACACGGCACCGTCGCTCGAGGCGCTCCAGGACTACTGCCGCGAGTCGATCGCCGGCTACAAGTTGCCGCGCCGTCTCTTCGTGGTCGACGCGGTGGAGCGGTCGCCCTCGGGGAAGCCCGACTACACCTGGGCGGCGGCGATCGTGCAGGCGGAGCCCGCCGCGCACGCCGAGTCCTGATCAGGAGGGCGCCCCATCCAGAGCACCCGTCCCTCCCCCGTTCCGTCCGCGATCGTCTCCGAGAGCGGTTGCCACCGCTGAGGAGGCCTCTTGTCGCCGTCGGGCCCCGACGGATACGGTGCGCCCATCGATCGGCACACCGTGGCCAAAAACGCTCACAGTCGGCGGGGAACAGGACGGGGTCGCCCGAGGGGCGTCATCGTCCGAGGCTCGGGGCGAACGCTCGTGGCAACGTTCGTCCTCGCCAGCTGCCTCTTGTGCATCGGCATCGGTATGGCGGCAACGACCGCGGCAACGACCGCGGCAGCCACCGTCCGCCCCCACATCACCCCCACGTCGAGCTGGACCGTGTACCACGGGAACGCGCTCGGCACCGGTGCCGACACTTCGGGCGTGACCTTCAACCCCCCTGACCCGGCCTGGACCTCCGCCCACCTCGACGGCCAGGTCTACGGCGAACCGCTCGAGGCCACCGGGCGCGTCTTCGTGGCGACGGAGAACGACACCATCTACGCGCTCGCGGCCGACTCCGGCGCCGTCCTGTGGTCGACGCACCTCGGCACCCCGGTCCCATCGGGCGACCTGCCGTGCGGTGACATCAGCCCCACTGTGGGCATCACGGGCACACCAGTCGTCGACGCCGCCCGCGGCGAGATCTTCGCCGTCGCCGACGAGCTCGCCGGCGGTGCGCCTGCGCACGTCCTCGTCGGGCTCAACCTCTACACCGGCGCCTCTCTCCTGGCTCAGCCCGTGAACCCGCCCGGGCAGGGTGCCGCGGCGATCCTGCAGCGCACCGGGCTGAACCTGAGCAACGGCAACGTCGTCTTCGGCTATGGCGGCAACGACGGCGACTGCTCGACCTACAGCGGCTGGGTCGTGTCGGTGCCCGAGGGGGGCGGAACGGCCGGCTACTACCAGGCCGTGCCGATCGGCCACGACGGTGCGGTCTGGATGGGTGGCGCCGCCCCCGAGGTGGACGCGTCGGGCAACATCTGGGTGGCCACCGGGAACGGATCTTCCTCGATGCCCTATGACTTCAGCGACTCGGTCCTCGAGCTGTCTCCCGGGCTGGCCCGCACGCAGTACTTCGCGCCCAGTACCTGGTCGTTCGACAACGGGCACGACCAGGACCTCGGATCGACCGCGCCGGCGCTGCTCTCGGACGGGTCGGTGCTCCAGGTCGGGAAGTCGTCGACCGCCTACCTGCTGAACCAGGCCGATCTCGGCGGGATCTCCGCGCCGCCGGAGATGGCGGCCTGCGGCAGCGACGCCGACGGCGGGGACGCCATCAGCGGGACCGTCGTCTACGTGCCTTGCGCCAGCGGGGTGCAGGCGATCCAGACGAGCCCGTCATTGAGCTCGCAGTGGCAGACCTCGAGCGGTGCCCACGGCCCGCCGATCATCGCCGGCGGCCTCGTGTGGTCCATCGGCGGTTCGGATCTTGACGGCCTCAACCCGGCCAACGGGACGCCAGTGTGGTCCGAGACACTGGGCGGCCAGGCCAACCACTTCCCCACCCCATCGGTGGGCGACGGGCTCCTGCTCGCCCCGAGCACCGACCAGGTCTCCGCCTTCTCCGGCTCGGCCGGGATCCCCGGCCCGCCGTCGCCGCCACCGGCGGCGGGTCCGAACTCGTCCTACTGGCTGGTCGCTTCCGACGGCGGCGTCTTCACGTTCGGGAACGCCGGCTTCTACGGCTCCGCGGGCAGCCTGCCACTGGTCCGGCCCGTCGTCGGCATGGCCCCCTCCGCCTCGCAGCTCGGCTATTGGCTGGTCGCGTCCGACGGCGGCATCTTCAGCTACGGCGACGCCACGTTCTACGGCTCCATGGGCGGCAAGCCGCTCAACGCGCCGATCGTGGGGATGGCGGCGACACCCGACGGGGGCGGCTACTGGGAGGTGGCGTCCGACGGGGGCATCTTCAGCTTCGGCGACGCCGCCTTCTACGGCTCCATGGGCGGGAAGCCGCTCAACGCGCCGATCGTGGGGATGGCCACCACCCACGACGGTCTGGGCTACTGGCTGGTGGCTTCCGACGGTGGCATCTTCAGCTTTGGCGACGCCGCCTTCCACGGTTCCATGGGAGGCTCGCACCTCAACAAGCCTGTGGTCGGCATGGCGGCGACGCCCGACGCACTCGGCTACTGGATGGTCGCGTCCGACGGGGGCATCTTCGATTTCGGCGACGCGGGGTTCTTCGGTTCTGCGGGCGGCCTGCCACTCAACCGGCCCGTCGTCGGCATGGCTGCGGTGGCCGGCGGCGCGGGGTACTGGCTCGCCGCCTCCGACGGCGGCGTCTTCACGTACGGCACCGCGAACTTCTCGGGCTCCGAGGGCGGGGTCGTCCTCAACAAGCCCGTAGTGGGGATGGCGGCCGCCTCCTGAGGTGTCGATGCCGCCTCCCGGTACGGTGACGACCGTGGAAGAACAACAGGTGTGGCGGGTCTCCCCGCCCATCCGCCACTTCGCGGTGGCCGTCGCGCTCTTCTTCCTCCTGCTCGCCGTGTCCCTGACCGCGATCGGAATCGAGGTGGCGGGCGCGCTGCTGGTGTGGGTCGTCTGCCTCGGCGTGCTGGCGTGCGTGTGGCGCATGTACCTGGTCCCCTACGTCGCGCTCGACCGTGACCATGTCGTCGTGCAGGGCGCCTTCGCGCAGCACTCGGTGGACTACGCCTCCATCCGTGCGGCCAGGCCGGGGATGTACGGGCTCGTCATCACGACGGACCAGGGGTCGGTCGTCGGCTGGGCCGTCCAGAAGTCCACGCTCTCCGGGTGGTTCCACCGCCGCACCCGGGCCGACGACATCGCAGCCGAGATCATGGATCGCGCCGAGCGAGCGACGCCGACGCCACCGCCCGCGTCCCCGGTGGAGCCGCCCACGCGATGATGCAGCGGTGTCACCGGCCCCGCTGCTCCTCCTGACCGGATCGCCCGGCTCCGGCAAGACGACCGTCGCGCCGTTGGTGGCGGACCGCCACGAGCCCTCGGCCTGCCTCGACCTCGACTGGTTCTTCGCCAAGTTGCGCCGCGGCGCCATGGAGCCCTGGCGAGAGGAGGCGCACACCCAGAACAGGGTCGTGCTGCAAGCCGCGGCCGGGGCCGTGGCCACCTTCGCCTCGGGCGGCTACTTCACCGTGGCAGAGGGCATCCTCTACCCCTTCATGCTGGACCTGTTCGCCGCCGCCGCCGCCGGCGGCGGCGAGCGGCACGACGTCACGATCCACTACGCGGTGTTGCGCGCGCCCATCGGCGTGGTGCAACGACGCGTCCAGGACCGGCGCATCGAGCCCGAACACGCCGGCGCGCTGGCCGATTCGGGCGTCGTCGACGACCTCTGGACGCTGTTCGAGCGGCAGGGCGTGGGCGAACGCCACCGGGTGGATTCGGGTACTGGTGGACCCGACGAGCTGGCCGAGGAGATCGACCGCCGGCTGGCGGCCGGCGACCTGGTCCTCGAGACGTAGACCGAGGGCTCAGCTCCCGCCGGCGGCGAGGCGCAGCTTGGTGGTGCGGTGCTCCGGGTCCTTGTCGAAGTCCTTCAGCACGTACTTGCCGAAGGTCTCCGTAGCCTCCTCGCACGCCTCGATCGGCATGGAGGTCGAGAGCATCCCGAACGACAGCTGGTCGGCACCCGTCGCCACGAAGCTCTCGACGGCCTTGCCCACCTCGTCGGGAGTCCCGATGGCGGTCACGCCCGCCGCGATGGCGGCGTCGAGCGTGGCTGCGTCCATGCCGGGGATGATCTCGGGCCACTCCGGGATGCCGGGAGGCCTGGGGAACGTGTCGAGGTACCGGAAGACGAGGCTCAGGTGGTAGTTGGAATCGGCTTCGAGGAAGGTCTTGCGCGCCTTGGCCCCGTCCTCCATGCAGATCATCTGCGTCGTGATCATCACGTTGTCGTTCACGAAGCCGCCGACGGGGTCGGTGCAGTCCTGCACCTTCTCCTTGTAACGGGCCACGAGCGGGGTCAGCTGGTCCGGGGTGGAGAAGCCGAAGCAGAGCACGCCCACGCCCAGCTCGGCGGCCAGGTCGAAGGTCGACGGGCTGCCCGCCGCCATCCAGAGCGGCGGGTGGGGCTTGGAGTACGGCTTGGGCAACACGTTGCGTGTCGGCATGGAGAAGAACTTGCCCTCGTAGCTGTAGTCCTCGTCCTTCCACATGCGCACGATCTGCGGGAGGGTCTCGGCCACCATCTCGCGGGTGAGATCGGGGTCCTCGATCCCGAAGCCGCGCTGCTCGGTGGTCGACGAGCCACGGCCGGTACCGAACTCGAAGCGGCCCTCGGAGAGGTGGTCGAGCATGGCGACCCGCTCGGCGATGCGAGCCGGGTGATTGACGGGGGGCGTGATGTTGAAGATGCCCGAGCCGAGGTGGATAGTCCTCGTCTTCGCCGCCACGAAGGCGAGGAAGGATTCGGAGGCGGACAGGTGCGAGTACTCGGTCAGGAAGTGGTGCTCGGAGGCCCAGGTGTACTTGAAGCCGGCCTTGTCGGCCGCCACGATGAAGGCCACCTCGTCCATGATGCGGTCGTGCTCCGCAGAGGCCCCGTGTCGTTCGACGTACCGGGGCAGCACGCAGGCGGCGTTGAAGATGCCGAATTCCATGGGAATGCACGTCCTCGTCTACGGTGCCGCGGTCCGTTCCGGCGGCGGTCCTGCGACGCTAACACGGCGGAGAGATAAAGTGCAACGTGTTCCAGAAATGAGCATCCCAGCCCAGGTCAGCCGCGTCGGGAGATGCAACGAAGATGAACTCTCCGGCTGAAACGGCCGCACCGGCGGCGCCCGCCGCGCCCCCCGAGACGATTGCGGGGGCGGTGCTCGCCCGCGCCGATGACGCCGGGCTCGGCCTGATCGTGGGCGGCGAACGCCTGACCCACGCCGAGGTCGTCGCCCAGGCCGCGGCGCGCGCGGCCTGGCTCCAGGCGGGACGACGGGACGGACCCCTCCACGTGGCGGTCCTGCTCGACAACGTCCCCGAGTTCATCTTCTGGCTGGAGGCGGCCGCCCTCGCCGGAGCCGTGGTCGTCGGAGCCAACCCGACCCACCGGGGCGACGAGCTGGTACGCGACCTCACGCACACCGAGTGCCAGTTCCTGGTCACCGACTCGGCCTCCCTGCCACTCCTCGACGGCGCCCGCGTCGGCGACGGGCTGGGCACAGTGGGGGCCGACAACCCGCGTGTCCTCGTGCTCGACACCCCGGGCGCCCGAACGACGCTCGCCGGCTTCACCGACGTTCGAGCGACCGAGGTGGCGGATCGTTCCGTGACGCCGGAGACCCTCGGCTACCTCCTCTTCACCTCGGGCACCTCGGGAGCACCCAAGGCATGCCTGTGCAGCCAGGGGCGCCTGGCGCGCATCGGCGCCATCGTGGCCCAGATGTACGCCCTCACCCCCGACGACGTGTGCTATCTCTCCATGCCGCTCTTCCACTCCAACGCGCTCATGGCCGGTTGGGGTCCGGCGCTCATGGCCGGATCCGCCTTCGCCCTGCCGGTGGGCGGGCGCTTCTCCGCCTCGGGATTCCTTCCCGACGTGCGAGCGGCCGGGGCGACCTATTTCAACTACGTCGGCAAGCCGCTCTCGTTCATCCTCGCCACTCCCGAGCGCCCCGACGACGCAGACAACCCGCTCGTCCGCGCCTTTGGCAACGAGGGCACGCCCGACGACGTGGTGCGCTTCGCCGAGCGCTTCGGGGTCGCCGTCACCGACGCGTACGGCTCGACCGAGGGCGGGGCGACGGTGGCGCGCACCGCCGACACGCCGCCCGGCGCGCTGGGCCGGGCCCCCGACGGCACGGTGGTGCTCGACCCCGCCACCGGCGCGGAATGCGCGCCCGGGGTCTTCGACGAGCAGGGCCGGCTGCTCAACGCGGACGAGGCCATCGGCGAGCTCGTGTCGAAGGGTGGCGGCGCGGGCTTCGAGGGCTACTGGCGCAACGACGAGGCGGAGCGGGCGCGGCTACGCGAGGGCTGGTACTGGACCGGCGACCTGGCCTACCGGGACGAGGCCGGGTTTTTCTACTTCGCGGGGCGCGACCACGACTGGCTCCGGGTCGACGGGGAGAACTTCGCGTCCGCGCCCATCGAGCGCATCCTGCAGCGTCACCCCGATGTCGTGCTCGCCGCCGTCTACGCGGTGCCCGACCCGGTGGTCGGCGACCAGGTGATGGCGGCGGTCCAGCTCCGGCCCGGCGTCGCCACCCTCGATCCCGAGGGCCTGGGGGCCTTCCTCGCCGAGCAGGGCGACCTCGGCACGAAGTGGGCGCCCCGCTTCGTGCGCATGAGCGCGGCCCTGCCGGCTACCGCGACCAACAAGGTGCTCAAGCGGGCGTTGCGGGTCGAGCGGTGGAGGAGCACCGACCCCGTGCTCTGGCGGCGGGAGAAGAACGGTCGCTACGAGCTGCTCGAGGCCGCCGACGCGGCGGCGCTGGAGGAGGAGATCGGCGACGGGCTCCTCTGACCGGAGACTGGCCTCGGCAGAGGCAACGCCGTCAGCGATCGACGCCCAGTACCAGCCCGCTCGTCGGCACGCCCGTCCCCGCGGTCACCACGACGTGCTCCACGTCCGGCACCTGGTTCACCGACGTGCCGCGCACGAGGCGGACCGCCTCGGCGATGCCGTTCATGCCGTGCAGGTACGCCTCGCCGAGCTGGCCCCCGTGGGTGTTGAGGGGGAGGGCGCCCCCGAGCTCGAGCCGGCCGTCGCGGACGAAGTCCTTGGCCTCGCCCTTGGCGCAGAAGCCGAGCTCCTCGAGTTGGTAGAGGACATAGGGCGTGAAGTGGTCGTAGAGGATGGCGGCCTGCATGTCGGCCGGGCCGAGGTCCGAGGTCTCCCACAGCTGGCGGGCCACCACCGCCATCTCCGGCAGACCGAGGAGGTCGTCGCGGTAGTAGCTGGTCATCATGTCCTGCCCGCTGCCCGAGCCCTGCGCCGCGGCCCGGACGACCACCGGCGCCGTCGGCAGGTCGCGGGCACGCTCGAGTGACGTGACGACCAGGGCCTGGCCACCGTCGGTCTCCTGGCAGCAGTCCAAGAGGTGGAGTGGCTCGACGATCCACCGGCTCGCCTGGTGCTCCTCGAGGGTGATGGGCTGCTCGTAGAACCACGCCCTGGGGTTTGTCGCCGCGTGCTTGCGGTCGGCCACCGCCACCCGCCCGAGGTCCTCGCTCGTGGCGCCGGTGAGGTGCAGATAGCGCTGCGCCGCCATGGCGACCCACGAGGCGGGGGTGAGGAGTCCGACCGGCAGATACGAGGCCATGTGCGCGCTCTCGGCGTTGGGCACGGGTGGCCGCCCTTGCACGCCGGCGCCGAAGCGGCTCCCGGAACGCTCGTTGAAGGCGCGGTAGCAGACGACGACGTCGGCCACGCCCGCGGACACGGCGAGCGCCGCCTGCTGGATGGTCGCGCAGGCCGCACCGCCGCCGTAGTGGATGCGGCTGAAGAACGTGAGCTCACCCACCCCAAGGCTGCGGGCGATGTCGATGTCCGGGTTGGTGTCCGAGCTGAAGGTCACCATTCCTTGCACCTCGGACGGCGCGATGCCCGCGTCCGCCAGCGCCGCGTCGACCGCCTCGACGGCGAGGCGCAGCTCGGAGCGTCCCGAGTCCTTCGAGAACTCGGTGGCACCGATGCCCGTGATGGCGACCGATCCGGCGAAGGCGTGTGGCATCAGCGCGCCCCCCCGGACGGGAGGACGATCTCGACGGTGCCCGTCACGTGGTCACCGAGGTCGTTGGCACCGCGGATGGACACGGTCACGGTGCCGCCGGTGCCGTCCTCGGTCAGGGAACCCTTCTCGGTGACCGAGCCCGTCAGGGTCATCGTGCAGTCGGGGTGGTTGGGTGCGCCGAGGCGGATGCGCACCGCGGACAACCGGCTGCGCGGCCCGGACCAGTCGGTGACGTAGCGCCCCACCAGGCCGTTGGTGGTGAGGATGTTCATGAAGATGTCCTTCGAGCCGCGCTCCTTGGCCAGGATCGCGTCGTGGTGCACGTCCTGGTAGTCACGGCTGGCGATGGCGCCCGACACGATCAGGGTCCGGGTGATCGGGAGGAGGAGCGTCGGAAGCTCGTCACCGACCGAGACCTGCTCGTAGGTCGGGCCCTGGGCCACTGCGCCTGCGGCCGTCACTGCGCCTCCGCCACGGCCAGCGCCTGCTCGGCGATCTCGGCACCGAGGCGCGCCAGCTGCACGCTCGGGCCACCGAGCATGAGCTCGATCTGCTTGCCCCAGAGGAAGTAGCGGTGAATGGGGTACGAGATGTCCGCACCCATGCCTCCGTGCAGGTGCTGGGTCGTGTGGACCGTCCGCTGCCCTCGCTCCGACGCCTGCCACTTGGCGACCCGCGCCGCGTCGGCCGCATCGCGTCCGGTGTCGAAGCGCCAGGCGGCGTTCTGCCACGTCACGCGCATCGCCTCGATGTCGATGGCGGCATCCGCTGCCTTGAGCATCGTGCCCTGGAAGGTGCTGAGCGGCCGGCCGAACTGTTGGCGCGTGTTCAGGTACGCCGCGGTGCGGGTCAAGGCCGCCTCGCACACCCCGGTCTGCAGCGCGCAGAGCCCGATCGTCGCGGCCACCAGCGTGAACTCGAGGGCCGAGCGGCCCAGGTCGGGGCCGACGAGCACGTCCCCCGACGCAAGGGTCACCCCCGAAAGGGTCAGGTGCGGGTGGATCTCGCGGTTCGTGGTCACGGTGCGCTCGACCGAGACTCCGGCGGCCTGCGGGTCGACCAGCGCGAGCAGCACGCCGTCGTCTGCCTGGGCCGCCACCACGACCCTGGTCGCCGCATGGGCGTACGGCACGGCGAACTCGGTCCCCTCGAGCACCCACCCGCCGTCTGGCGAGGCCGTCGCCCGCACCGACGGGACGGCTGCCGGGCTCGCGACCGCGCCGTTCAGCGCCGCGGTGAGGACGACCTCGCCCGACACGACGCGGGGCAGCCACGTCGCCCGTTGCGCCTCCGATCCGAAGTCCGCGATGGGCAGCGCACCCAGGACGAGGGTCGCCCACAACGGCACGGGTGCGACGGCGTTGCCCTGCGCCTCGAGGAGGAGGCACAGCTCCATGAGCCCCTGACCGGCGCCGCCGTACGCCTCGGGCACGGCGAGGCCCAACAGGTCGGCACCGGCCAACGCCTGCCAGAGCTCGCGGTCGATGCGCTCGACGCCCGACTCGACGGCGACGATGCGCTCGGGCTCGACCAGGCGGCCCGAGAAGATCCCGGACGCCGCCTCGGACACGGCCAGCTGCTCCTCGCTGAAGGTGAAGTCCATCAGGCACCCTCCCCCGCACCCGCCGGCACGAACACCGGCATGAACACCGGCAGCGACAGTTCCTCGTCGTAGTCCACGAACTCGGCCCGCACCGCCATCCCGATCGAGACGTCCTCGGGCTCGACGCCGCCGAGGTTCGCCACCACGCGCGTCCCCTCCTCCAGCTCGACGAGACCGATGGGCAACGGGTACTCGAACGCCGGCACCTGGGGATAGTGCACGACGACGTAGGAGTACACGGTCCCCCGGCCCGACGACTCCACGGTGTCCCAGTCCAGCGACCCGCACACCCCGCAGGCCGGCAGCGGCGGGTGCCGGAGTGTGCCGCACGACGTGCAGTGCTGGATCAGCAGCCGATGGGCGCGGGCGCCCTCGAACCAGAAGGCGTTGTCCTGGGTGATGGCCGGGCGTGGCCGCGGTGGGCGTGCCGGCGTGCGCTCGGGTGGCAGGAACTTGAGGATGCGGAAACGCATCGTCGCCACGGGCTCGCCGGCGTCGAACAGCGCCTGCACCACCTCCGGCGTCACCGCGTCCGCCGACGGCACGTCGGTGTCGGGCACCGCGACGTAGTCCATGCGCGTCGTCAAGAAGCGGCCCGTGCCCAGCGCCGTGCGCTTGGGGTCCGAGATCGACTCGATCATCGAGCGCGCCAGCACACGGTCCCCCACCACCAGCGGCCGGCCGTACTCCTGCTCGCAGTTGGTGGCGACGACGGACGTCAACCCCTCGTCGTCGAGCAGCTCCATCATCTTGTCGTTGGGGCCGGCGCCCTGGGCCGTGCCGGCCGCCCGCGCCTCTTCGACGAGGATCGAGGCGCGCAGGCCGCGCATGATCCAGGCCTGCAGCATGGTGGGCGGCGCGATCCGCTCTGCGAACCCGGCCGCCCGGGCCGTTTCGTCGGACACGTAGACGGGGTTCTCGTCGCCCATCGCCTCGACCCAGTGGCGGATCATGGGCACGTTCACCGCGTCGGGCGACAACGTCGGCGCGCCGGAGACCTGGCCCACCAATGCCGCCAGCGCGGCCGAGTGGTCCGGGAACGCCGCCAGCTCCTCGAGGCGCCCCGACGCCACCGATCCCGCGCTCACCGCGACCCCCGAGTCATCCCCAGTCCGGCCGTGGCCACGATCTCGCGCTGCACCTCGTTGACGCCTCCCCCGAACGTGTTGATCTGCGCCTGGCGTCCCGAGGCCTCGAGCCGTCCGCGCAACACCGCACCGGGCGATCCCGGCGTGAGGTAGCCGGCTGCGCCCACGATCCCCAACAGCAGGCGCTGCACCTCGATGATCCGCTCGGTCCCGAACACCTTGATCGACGACGATTCGGCCGCGGTCAGCTCGCCGTCGGCCACGTGCACCGCCATGCGCCAGTTCAACAGCCACATGGCCGCCAGCTCGGCGTGACACTTGGCGAGGTCCGTCTGCACCCAGCCCTGCTCGATGAGCAATGACCCATCGCCGACGTCCTGCGCGGCCGCCCACGCCACCACGTCCTCGTAGAGCGAAATGGCCAGCCCGCTCCATGCGGCCAGGCCCACCCGTTCGTGGTTGAGTTGGGTGGTGATCATGCGCCAGCCCTCGTTCTCCTCCCCCACCCGGCTGGTCACGGGCACGCGCACGTTGTCGTAGAACGTCTGCGTCGTGGTCAGTCCGCCGACGGTGTGGATGATCGACCACTCGAAGCCGGGCGATGTCGTCGGGACGCACAGGATCGAGATGCCCTTGTGCTTGGACACGTCCGGGTCGGTGCGCGTGGCGAGCCAGATGTAGTCGGCCTGGTCCGCGCCCGAGGTGAAGATCTTGGCGCCGTTGACGACGTACTCCTCGCCGTCGCGTACGGCGCGCGTCCGGAGCGACGCGAGGTCGGTCCCCGCCTCCGGCTCGGTGTAGCCGATCGCGAAATTGAGCTCGCCGGCGAGGATCTTTGGCAGGAAGAAGGACTTCTGCTCCTCCGTGCCGAAGCGCATGATCGTCGGCCCAACGGTGTTGATGGTGACGAAGGGGAACGGTGCGCCGGCCCGACGGGTCTCGTCGAAGAAGATGAACTGGTCCGTCGCCGGGCGGCCCTGTCCGCCGAACTCGACCGGCCACCCGATGCCGAGCCACCCGTCCTTGCCGACCTGGCGCACCACTTCGCCCCAGGCGTCGCCGCCCTCGCCGCCCTCCGCCAGCCCGGCCCGCACGTCGTCGGTCAGCAATTCGGCGTAGTACGCGCGCAGCTCGGCGCGCAGCTGCTGCTGTTCGGGGCTCTCTTCGAGGAACATCGTGGGGCAGCCTCGCGTGCTCACCGCGGTCCCTGCCAGGTCAAGGCCGCGCTGCTCCAAAACTGTAACACGTTCTCGTTTCGATGATCCTGGGGAGGCCGCCGCCCCGCTCCGCCCGACATTTTCCGGCGGCGGGGCTGCAATCCGGGTCGGCTCAGCGTGCTCGTGCTTGCACGCGCTCGTTCCTCAGGGTGCGGACACGGCCACCGCCGCCAGCAGGCCCAGCATTTCGGGCCACCCTTCTTGGTGCGACGCGCGGAAGCTCTCGGGGAGGTCGTGATGGGTGAGGGTCACCACAGTGTCGGCGCCGTCGGCCGCGAGCACCACCTCGACCGTCGTGCTGCCCGGCGGCATGCCGGCTTCGCCCTCGACGCCCCACGTGAACACCACGCGGCGCGGTGGGTCGACCTCGACGAAGGTGCCACGGGCGGGGTTGCCACGGACGTCGATGGCGAACACGCCGCCCGGGCGCGCGTCGAGATCCGCGCGCTCGGCGATCCACTTGGTCGCCAGCGCCGGGTCGGTGAAGTAGGGGAACACGACGTCGGGTGGGGCGGCGATGCGCACGCTCGTGTGCAGCGGCGGAGCCGGCGGTGTCGCTTCGGACATGGTCAGGTTGCTCCTTTTCTCGGATGGTCGCGCTCGACCGCTTCCCTCAGGCGCTCCAGGGCTTCGGGCCAGAACTCGTCGAGCAGCTCGCGAACCGGAGCGAGCGCCTCGCGACGGAAGCGGTAGAGACGACGGGTGCCCTCCCGGCGCTCGTCGACCAGACCGGCCCGCTTGAGCACCGTGAGATGCTGGCTGACCGCCTGTTGGGTCAGTGCGAAATTCGAGGCGATCTGTCCGGCCGGCATCTCGTCGTTGCGGACGAGCCGCATGATCTCGCGCCGATGCGGATCGGCGAGCGCCCGCAGGACCACGTCGGCTCCTGCGGGCATCTCGGGATCCCCGTGCGCCGTCGTCACGGCGCCATTCTCGTGGAGACCGGGTCGCTCGACCGCGTCAATCTTCCGTGTAGGGAGTGCCCTCGCCACCGTCGACGTAGGCGACGAAGCTGGCCAGGTAGTGCGTCCACCCGCTGTGGCACATGTCGAAGCACTCCAGCTGTGGCGTGAGCCCGATGTGGCGGAAGTGCACGGTGGTGCCCTGCCCCGCCGGCTCGAGCTCGAAGACGATCGTCGTTCCGTCCCACTCCGGCGTGTGCGGCGCCGCCTCGACCTGCCACTCGACGCGCCCGGGTGCGACGACGGCGGCGACCATGTCGATCCGACGGGGCCCACCGAAGCCGACGGAGAACGTCCCGCCCTCGGTCAGTGAGCCGATCGTCGGGCCCCACCAGCCCGCCACGGCTTCCGGGGTGCGCAGGGCGGCCAGCACGCAATCGGGCGAGGCCGTGAGCTCCGTGACGGACTCGAAGTCCCTGGTGATCGTCTTCTGGCTGGTGGTGGTGCTGTTCGTGGTCATGACTGACGTCCTTTCTGCGAGGGCTTAGCACAAGTACTTACTTTTACAAGCATATCATTGTATTCGAGCCCAGTCAACCCGACCGCTCCTACCTCACGAGCTCGGCATCACCACCGGGGGCTCCACTCGGCGAGGTGGCGCGGCGAGCGGAACCGAGGAGAAGAGGTTGAGGCCGAGCCGCTCGGAGAGGTAGGTCGTGATGCCCTGGCCGCGCACGCTGTTGCCGGCACTGTCGAGCGGCGGGGAGTAGGTGCCCACCCCGCCCTTCCCGGGGGAAACGGTCACGAGACCCCCGCTCACCCCGCTCTTCCCAGGGAGCCCCACGTCGTAGAGCCACTCTCCCGACCGTTCGTAGAGGCCCGACGTCGCGAGCACGGCGAGCACCCGCCGGCAGCACTCCGGCGTCACGGCGCGCTCCCGGGTCAGGGGGTTCACCCCGCCGTCGGCCAGCGTGGCACCCATGACGGCCAGGTCCCGCGCCGTGATGCGCAAGGCACACTGCCGCGTGTACACGTCGGTGGCGAGCTCGGGGTCGGAGTACATGCGCCCGTAGCCGTACAACAGGTGGGCGATGCCGCGGTTCCGAAAGTTCGTGGCGACCTCGGACCGGTAGACCTCCTCGTCGACCTCGAGACGCCGCCCCGCGAAACAGGACAGCACGTCGGCGATGCGGTCGAACTTCTCTTCGGCCGATGAGCCCGGGACCAGGCTGGTGGTCGCCAGCGCACCGGCGTTGACCATCGGGTTCATCGTCCGCGTGGCGTTGAGCTCGATGCCCATGACCGAGTCGAAGGGCAGCCCCGTGCTGTTCACCCCGAGCTTGCGGCGGGCCTCTTGGTGACCGAGTGCGTCACACACCAACGCGAAGACGAAGACCTTGGAGATGCTCTGGATGGTGAACTCCACGTCGGTATCGCCTATCGCGAAGACGACGCCCCGCACGCCGGCCACACAGACGCCGAAGGCGTCGGCCCGAGCGCTGGCCAAAGCGGGGATGTAATCGGAGACGGTCCCGACATCGAGGTGCCGAAAGCGCTCGTATCCGTCGGAGACCGCAGCGCGCACGTCGGGGTCATCGGGGAGGTACCCGGTCGAGACGCGGCCGTCCACGGCGCCGACGACATCCAGGTCCTCGTCCAGGTCCTCGTCCAGGTCCTCGTCCAGGTCCTCGTCCAGGTCCTCGTCCATGGACGCATTCTTCCGCCGCCGGCACCCGCCCCGCTCCCGCTCTCGCTTCCCGCAACCCTCAGGTCAGGTCATCCTGCGTGATGGTCGTGCGAGACGTGGATTTCGTGGGGACGGCCTGCCGGGGTCGGCCGCGTGGTGCTCCGCAGGCAGCCCGTTGCGCTCTTCGCGGCGCGGCGACCAGGTCGACGCAAGGTGCCGCCCCCGTGGCGCCACCGGCCGTGACGGCACGGGGGCGGCCGTGCCTATGATCCACTGACACACGTTCTAGAAACGTGCGCAAAAGTCCAGGATCCCGCAAACAGTGACGGGGTGTCCGAAAGGGGGGCCCGTGAGCCTCGAGGAGATCGACCTCGTCGACGGCCGCAACTTCGTGGCGGGCGTGCCCCACCAGTGGTTCGCCGAGCTGCGTCGCGAGGCGCCCGTCTACTGGCATCCCGAGCAGGTGGCCCCTCGGGGCGGCTTCTGGGCCATCACCCGCTACGACGACTGCGTACAGGTGAACCGCGACTGGGAGCACTACTCGTCGGCGCGTCGCGGCTCCCTCTTCCACGAAATGGACGACGACCAGCTCGCGCAGCAGCAACTGATGATGGTCAACATGGACCCGACCATGCACACGCGCTATCGCCGGCTGGTCAACAAGGGCTTCACCCCCAAGATGGTGCGCGACCTCGAGCAGCAGATCGTCGGCTACGCCGACGGGATCATCGATGCGGTGTGCGAGCGCGGTACCGCCGACTTCGTCGTCGAGATGGCGGCTGAGCTGCCGCTCCTCGTCATCGCCGAGCTGCTCGGCGTGCCCCAAGAGGACCGCCGGATGGTCTTCGACTGGTCCAACCAGATGATCGGGGCCGAAGACCCCGAGTACCAGGTCGGCGAGGCCGAGCCCGGCGAGGCCGCCATGCAGGTCTACAGCTACGCAGAAGAGCTGGCCTCGCAGCGCCGCCTGGCGCCGCGCCAGGACCTCGTATCGGTGCTCATCGACTCGGAGGTGGAGGGCGAGAAGCTCAACGAGCTCGAGCTCGACCTCTTCTTCCTCCTGCTCATCGTCGCCGGCAACGAGACGACACGGAACCTCATGTCGGGGGCCATGACAGCCTTTTTCGACCATCCTGAGCAGTGGGAGCTGCTCCGGCAGGATCGCTCGCTGCTCCCCGGCGCGGTGGAGGAGATGCTGCGCTACGTGACGCCGGTCATGCACTTCCGCCGCACGGCCACCACGGACATGGAGGTGCGTGGGCAGGAGATAAAGGAGGGCGACAAGATCGTCTTCTGGCACACCTCCGCGAACCGCGACGAGGAGGCGTTCGACGACCCGAACACCTTCGACGTGACACGTTCCCCCAACAACCACATCGCCTTCGGCGGCGGCGGACCTCACTTCTGCCTGGGGGCGAATCTCGCCCGCATGGAGATCATGGTGATGTTCGACCGCCTGCTCGATCGGATACCCGATATCCGCCTCGACGGCGAGGTGCAGCGCCTGCAGTCGAACTTCATCAACGGGACCAAGCACATCCCGGTCGCCTTCGACCCCTCCGCACCCGTCGGGGGCACGGCGCTGCCCGCCCGGGCGCGCTGAGGATCCCATGGCCGAGCGCAGAGTCCGCTTCCATCAGTCCGTCGCCTTCCTCCCCACCAATCAGCTCCTCCCGCTCGTCCGCGCCAGCGACGAGCTGGGCTATGGGGGCGTGAACATCTCGGACCACCTGTTCAACCCGCGGCACCTCGAATCCCGCTACACCTATTCGAAGCGGGAGGACGGTGCCCCCGACTGGGGAGCGGACACACCTTGGCCCGACGCCATCGTCAGCATCTCGGCGATGGCTGCGGCGACGCAGAACCTGCTCTTCACGACGGCGGTCTACGTCGCGCCGGTCCGCGATCTCATCAGTGTCGCCCGGTCGGTCGGCACCGCCGCGGTGCTCTCGAACAACCGGGTCCGGCTGGGCATCGGGGTCGGCTGGTGCAAGGAGGAGTTCGACCAGACCGGCCAGGACTTCGCCACGCGGGGCAAGCGGCTCGACGAGATGATCGTCGCGCTGCGCACGCTGTGGCACGGCGGGTGGGTGGAGTTCCACGGCGAGTACTACGACGTTCCCGAATGCCAGATGGAGCCCGCCCCCACCGAGCCGGTGCCCATTATCGGCGGCGGCCACTCCCCCGTCGCACTCCGCCGCACCGCTGCGCTGTGCGACGGCTGGATCGCGGCGGGCGCCTATAGCGAAGAAGAGGCCTGGGTGCATCTCGCCGACCTGCACACCGCGCTGGCCAAGGCGGAACGCGACGACCTCCGTGACTTCAGCATCTACCTGTCGCTCAACGAACGCCCCGACGTCGACATGTACCGCCGCTTCATCGACGCCGGCGTGACCGATTTTGTGTGTGCCCCGTGGATGTTCGTCGACGTCGCTCCGGGGACGCCTGACGAGGACGCCCTCTCGGCCCGGCTGGGCGCGGTGCGCTGGTTCGCCGAGGACTTCGTCCAGAAGGTCTGACACACTCGCGGCGGGGCGAGAGAGGAGCCACACGTGAAAACGATGAAAATCGGCCTGCAGCTCGGGTACTGGGGCTCGGGCCAGCCTCCCCATGCTCTCGAGCTCGTGATGGAAGCGGACCGCCTCGGCTACGACTCCGTCTGGACGGCGGAGTCCTACGGCTCGGACGCGCTGACGCCGCTGGCGTGGTGGGGGTCACGGACCGAGAAGGTGCGCCTCGGCACCTCGCTGTGCCAGCTGTCGGCCCGCACGCCGACGGCCATGGCCATGGCCGCGCTCACCATGGACCACCTCTCGGGCGGGCGATTCGTGCTCGGGCTCGGTGTCTCGGGTCCCCAGGTGGTCGAGGGCTGGTACGGCCAGCCCTTCCCCGCCCCCCTGGCACGGACGCGTGAGTACGTCGACGTGGTGCGCCAGGTCCTGGCGCGCAAGGAGCCGGTGACGAACGACGGGCCCCACTACCCCCTGCCCTATCCGGGGGGCACCGGCCTCGGCAAGCCGCTCAAGCCGATCGTGCACCCGTTGCGAGCCGACGTGCCCATCATCCTGGGTGCCGAAGGCCCGAAGAATGTCGCGCTGGCAGCAGAGGTCGCCGATGGCTGGTTTCCCATTTTCTTCTCCCCCAAGGCGATGTCGTCGTTCGAGGCCTCCCTCGACGAGGGGTTCACGCGGCCGGGCGCACGCCGGGGCGCCGAGGACTTCGAGGTCCTGGCCTTCGCGCCCACCGTGATCAATGACGATACCGAAGCCGCGGCGGACGGATTTCGTCCCTACCTCGCGCTCTATATCGGGGGCATGGGTGCCAAGGAGATGAACTTTCACTTCGACGTCTTCGCGCGAATGGGGTACGAGGAGGCGGCGCACAAGATCCAGGACGCGTACCTCGACGGGCGCAAGGACGACGCGGCGGCCGCGGTTCCCACCTCCATGGTCGAGGACATCGCGCTCGTCGGTCCCGTCGAGAAGATCCGCGACGACCTCGAGGCCTGGCGTGCCTCGCGTGCCACCACCATGCTGGTCAACGGCGACCTGACCACCCTGCGCACCATGGCCGAGCTCGTGCTCGGCTAGACGCGGCACAGCGTGACGGACGGCTCTGGCGCGCCCATCTTCTTCTGCCGGCGCTGGGACTTGCTCGGGGGTCGCCTGATGGCCCTCACCAACACGATCGCCGTGGCGCGGTCCTTCGGGTACGAGTTCCGGTTCATCTGGCCCGAAGGCCGCGACCCGTATATCGCAGACCCGACGCCCCTGTTCGCGCGCGCGTTCCTCGAGCGCTTCATGTTCACCGAGGAGGACGTGGCAGGCCGCACCGTGCTCCCCGAAGGTGAGATCCTCTTCCGCGACCGAGCGGGCGTGCGCGAGCTCTTGGCCAGTCTGGACGACCAAGTCCTCGTGGAGGTCCAGCATCCCTTCGACATCGTCCACCCACGTGACGACGACCCAGCCGAGGCGGCGAGCAGATTCGCCGACGCCTTCCGCTCCATAGCGTGGAGCGACGAAGCACAGCGTCTCGTCGACTTCGCCTCCGCCTGGAATGCAGATGATGTCGTCTCCGCGCTGCACGTGCGGGGCGGAGACATCGTTTCGGGTGACTGGCGCCACTCCATGTACTACGGCAAGTACATGCCGCTTCCCTACGTCACCCACGCCGCCGAAGAGCTCACTCGGGGAGCGAGGCCTCTGCTCGTGTTGTCGGACAATGCGAAGCTGCTCGCTTGGCTGCGACGTCGTTTCGATTCCATCGTGACTGCGGCCGACATCGTCCCCGGATACGACCAACTTCCCGTCATGTCGCGGGCGTTCGCGGACATCCACGTGATGTCGCGCTGTGGCTCCATCTACGGACCCTCGGACAGCGCCTTCAGCACGCTGGCGTCCCGGGTCGCTTGTCACCACATCACTCCCGCCGATCGCCTCGTGCCCACGGGACAGGAACACACCGTCCTGTCCTCGGGGATCCAGCAGGACGAACGGGACCTGACCGAGTTCGCGTTCCTGCGGCCCTTTGTGGCACGCGACATCGCCTGGTTCCTCGACGTGTTCGGCGATGCCGTGCCCTTGGGCGAGCAGCTCGATCTGGCTCGTCGAGCGGCAGCACTCGACCCGGACTCCGTCGGCATCGCCACCCGGCTGGCCCAATTGGCGGCCTTGCACGGGGACTGGCAGGAAGCGGCCGCGGCAGCCTCCGCCGCCGTCGACATGGGTCGGACCGTCGAGGCAAACCCCGATGTGTTGGTCGAATCGTTGGCCACACAGGTGGCGGTCGAGTGTTTCGAGCTCGCCGTGGGGCTCCAGCGTCCACCGCGCCCCCAGCGCGGCTTGCGCCACGCGCTCCGCCCCCCCACCACCCCGGCCAAGCAACGCGCCAGCATCACGTCCGGCCTCAGGGGAATGCGGTCTTCGATTCAGTCGGTGCGCGAGACGCAGGCCTACGAGTTCGAGAACCATGCCGTCGCGGAGAACTTACGGGACCTCGTCGATATCGCAGAGTGGCTCTCCGAGGCGGACGACGCCGTGCTTCGCACCCTGGGTCGCCGCAGCGCCGCGTGGGACGGCGGAGCGCTGGAGATGGCATCGTTCCGCGAACCGGTTCTGGGTGTGCACGACGACGACACCACTTTCCCGGCGGTGGTGCGCAATTTGGATCGAGCCGTCATCCATCTCTCCCAAGCCATCGGCCGTTTGCTGACGCCCGTGCGCGAGGACCGGGCGGAAATCCGGGGCTACGAGGACGAGATCACCGTGAGCCCAACGGGCGTGCGGTGGTTGGAGGGCTGGGTCGCCGCGAACGTCGAGCGCGACCGAAGGCTGGTGGGCGGTTTGGCCGTCGTCACATCGGACACGTTCGCGGGCGCTGCGGCCACCAGGTTCAGATTCCTCCCCGTCGACGACGAGGTCGACTTCGACGGCCTCCCCAGAGGCGCCATCGGTTTCCGCATGCCGGTGCCACTCGCCGTGACGAGCGCGACCGACGGCGCGGATGCCTTCCGCGTCTCCGTCCTCGCGAGGGACGGGAGAGCGAGCGAGCTGCAACGCGGCTGACTGCAGCTGGCCGGAGGCGATCCGAATCGGAAGCCGGTCCGGGTGACCCCGATCTCGCCTCGTCGAGGCGTCACCCTTTGGAATCTCGGAAATTGAACCGGGCCTTGCCCGGGCGCTGACCAGGCATTCGCGCACCGGTCACACTGGTCGACCACAATGCCGTCCATGACCCTGTTCGACGTCTCCACGATCGACGCGGCGGGCCCTGCGCACGAGAAACCCGGGGCGCGGCCAGAGCCCGGGCCCGAAGGCGTCTCGGGCCCACCTGATGGGGCGGAGCCGCCGTCCTCGACCCCGTCCCCTGCGAGCGTCGGCACCGCATCGGGGCTCGAGGTCGAGGTCCGCGTCGAGCGCGCGCCGCAAGAAGACGTCGGAGGCCAAGTGGGTCGGCGGACGGATCGTCGTCACGCTGCCCGCCCACCTCGACGTCGCGTCGCGGCAGAAGACCATCGACTGGCTCGTCAACCGGCTGATCACACGCTCCCGGTTCGAGACGCCCCTCGACGACCACACGCTGCTGGCGCGCGCGGTTGCGCTGAGCGAGCGCTACCTCGTCGGCGTCCGTCCGGCGTCGGTCCGCTGGGTCACCAACCAGACGGCACGCTGGGGTTCGTGCTCCTACTACTCGGGGCATATCCGCGTTTCGCACCGCCTGCGCGCGGTGCCCGGCTGGGTACTCGATTCAGTGCTGGTGCACGAAGTGGCACACCTCACCCATCCGGACCACTCTCGCGCCTTCCACCGGTTGGCCGGCGCCTACCCGCGTCACGATGAAGCGGGCACGTTCCTCGCCGGGTACGGGCTCGGGCTCGCCAACGCCGAGACATAGGTTCGGTCCTGAGGTCGGCCTCGGGACCGGTCGAGTGCGACCCCTCAGACGGGCTCGTCCGCCAGGATCTTCCCGAGCCGGCGCAAGCTCTCGTTGGCCCCACCGAGCGTCAGCTCGATCTGCTCGGTGAGGAGGAAGAAGCGGTGCAACGGGTAGTCGCGGTCGACACCCACGCCGCCGTGCAGGTGCGAGGCGGCGTGGACGACACGCTGGCCGCCCTCGGCCGCCCAGTACTTGGCCACCGCGATCTCCGCGGTGGCCGGAAGGCCCGCCGCCAGGCGTGACGCCGCCTGCCACGCCGTGAGCCGGACCGCCTCGGTGTCGACGTAGGCGTCCGCGGCGCGCTGACCCACCGCCTGGAAGGTGGCGATCGGCTTCTCGAACTGCACCCGCGTCTTGGTGTATTCGGCCGTCAGCTCCAGCGCGGCCGCGCAGGCACCAGCCTCCTCGATGCAGAGGGCCGTGGTGGCGAACTCGGTGATGCACACGATGACAGCGGCGCCGTCGGCTCCCTCACCCAGCAGCGCGTCCGGGGCGACAATCACGCCGTCGAGCTCGAGGATGGCCTCGGGCCGCCCCGTGGTCGTCGTCTGCGTCGTCATCGTGAGCCCTGTCGCCTGCGGGTCGACGATGAACACGCCGGCACCGCCCACGCCACCGTCCTCGCCGCGGCACGTCGCGGGTACCAGCACGGCGTCCGCGACGAGTGCCGCCGGCACGCAGGCCTTGGTCCCCGCGAGCACCCAGGACCCGTCCGCCTGCGCCGTCGCCGTGGTCGCGGGCTCCGTGCCCCCGGGCACGATCACCTCGCCCACCAGCTCCGCCATGGCAGCGGTGAGGATGGTCTCCCCCGCCGCCACCCCGCTCAGCCAGGACTTGCGCTGCGCGTCGGTGCCGAAGCGGTCGATGGGAAGCGCCCCGTAGACCATCGTCTCGACCACCGGGACGTAGGCCGCTGTGCGTCCCGCCGCCTCGATGACCAGACAGGCCGCCACGAAGTCGAGCCCCGCTCCGCCGACGTCCTCGCCCAGATGAATGCCGAGGAGGCCGGCGTTGGCCAGCTCGCGCCACAGGTCGCGGTCGATGGGACCCTTGTCACCCGCCTCGTCCTCGATCGCCTTCAAGCGGTCGTGGGTGGAGCGCTCGCCGAAGATCTGCGCGGCCAGCTGACGGACGGCCTCCTGCTCTTCGCTGTACGTGAAGTCCATGTGCTTCTCCTGGCTCGTTCGGGTCCGGCTCGACGGTCAGCGGAGCGACCGCGGCATGCCGAGGCCGAAGATGGCGATGAGGTCGCGCTGGATCTCGTTGGTGCCGCCGCCGAAGGTGAGGATGATCATGGAGCGGGCGTACATCTCGAGCCGGCCGGCGATGACCGACGCCGGTGACCCTCGCGTGAGGTATCCGGCCTGTCCGATGATCTCCATCAGGGAGCGGAACGCCCGCAGGTAGAACTCGGTGCCGAAGACCTTGATCGACGAGGCGTCGGCGACGTCGAGGTGTCCCTGCGTCCCCTGCCAGGCCACCTTCCAGTTGATCAGGCGGAGGAACTCGAGCTCGGCGTGCACCCGGGCGAGGTGTTCCTGCACCCACTCCTGGTCGACGACGCGCCGGCCGTCGGGCAGCTTCGTGGCCTGTGCCCACGACCGAACGTCGCTCAGCACGCGCTCGATGATCCCCGGCGAGCACAGCGTGACCCGCTCGTGGTTGAGCTGGTTGGTGATGAGGTTCCAGCCTTGATTCTCCCCACCCACCAGGGTCGTGGCCGGAACGCGCACGTCCTCGTAGAACGTGTAATTGATGTTGTGGTCCCCGAGCAGCTTCATGGGGACCACACGGATTCCGGGCGTGTCCATCGGGACCAGGAACATCGAGATGCCCTTGTGCTTGGGCACGTTGGGATCGGTCCGGGTGGCGAGCCAGATGTAGTCAGCGTCGCCGGCCAGACTGGTGAAGATCTTCGAGCCGTTGATGACGTACTCGTCGCCGTCGCGAACGGCCCGCGTCGTCAACGAGGCGAGGTCCGTGCCGGAGTTGGGCTCCGTGTAGCCGATGCAGAAATGGATCTCGCCGGCGAGGATCTTGGGGAGGAAGTACTCCTTCTGTTCGGGCGTGCCGAAGTTCATGATCGTCGGACCGACCGTGTTGATGGTGAGCATGGGGACGGGAGCCCCGCTGCGCATCGACTCGTCGAAGAAGATGAACTGCTCGATGGCCGAGCGGCCCTGGCCGCCCCACTCCTTGGGCCAGCCGATGCCGAGCCAGCCGTCGCTGCCCATCTGCTTGACCACCTTGCGCACGACCGGGCCGATGCCGCCCGCATGCGAGAGCTCTTGCTCGAGCTCGGGGGTCAGCAGGTTCTGGTAGTAGGCACGCAGCTCGCTCTTCAGCGCCTGCTGCTCCTCGGTGTAGGCAATCTCCATCGGTCGGTCCCTCCCCGGGGTGCCTGGCGCATCGTCCCACGTCAACGCCGTGCCGTCGCCGGCCGGTCATCAGGGCTCGGCTGCAGCTAGAACACGTTACAGTCCTCCGCGCTCGGGCGGCCAATGAGGCCGGCGGTCCTCTCCGCACCCAGAGGTCTCGAACGCGTGATGGACCCGATCTCGCCCCGCCCAGACGAGAAGTGGCTCGGTGATCGAATGAGGTGGTCAAGGGTGGGCAACGCGCAGCATGACGTCTGGGCTGCGGCCGATGATGCCCTCGGAGTCATAGGCGATGCTGCTCAACGCGTATGTGCCATTGGGCAGGCTGGTCGTGTCCGAGGGCGCCTGCCATCCCGCGAGCGGTCCGTAGACGAATGGGTGAGCCGGAACGGTCAACGAACCGGTGATGCCGCCGCCTGCGATCTGGAAATCGACCCTTGTCACGGGGACTGTCGTCGCCACGGTCGTCACGAACAAGCGCCTCAATATCCCCGCGTCCCCGTCCACCGAAGTGACGACCCTCAGGAAGGGTGTCTTTGACGTAATGCACGCAAGTGCGGCGTCGACCGTGGCGACACCTCGAGTCCCCGCGTGCGTGCATTGCGAGAACTTGGAGCTGGTCGTGACAATGGATGGCCGGGCACGATTGACTGCGCTCCACACCCAGGCTCCCTCTTGAAAGACTGGCCGTTGCCCCGTCGCCGCCGTGACCAAGGCGGCGGCAACGGTGACCGACGGAAGGAGCTCGTTCGACGGAAGAGAACTCTGGTCGGGGATCACCACCATGGTCACGCCCCACTCATGAAGGGCACTTCGGAGGGCGGCAATCTTGAGGGGAGTGATGCTGGCGGCGGCCTTTCCCGACGAAGTAGAGAGGGAGGGAGGTAACGAGGCGTCCTCGATGACGGTCAGTCCTGGTGCCTCTGCTCCGGCTCGCGTCACGTAGCCACCCGGACCACCTTCGTCGACCATGGAATAGTGCATGCCATCGATGCTCTGCCAGGTCATTGGGCTCTCCAGGCTGCCCTGGTCCGGAAACACCAACAACACCTCCCTCTTTCCCAAATGCGGAGCGACCGTTCGGAACCAGGAGGGGACTGCGAGTGGCTGGACGGGGATAGGAACGTTCGCAAAGAGATAGGTGCCGATCGGGACAAGGGCGATCCCCGCGACAATCAAGCCACTCAGGGCGCCAGCCCAACCACGCGACTTCCGAGCACGATCGACCGAGTGCGAACCGTTTCGCTGAACGGAATGGGCAACTGGCCGAGACTGCCGGTGAAGGGCTCCACTGCTCCTCCTTGTGTACCAGTGATTCACCGAGGCGTGGGTGTGATCGACAACGATTCCCAACATGATCGCCGCGCAGAGAAAGACGTTTGCATCGAACCGAGTCGGCAGGAGGTTCTCCAACAGCGGGAGATTCCCGATCAGAAAATTTATGGTTCCCACCGCCACCGCCAAGGACGTGATTCCCGTCAGGGCGAACAGCCACAGTCGGAGGTCACGTCGCCAGGCGACGAGGCCCGCAAGGAGCACCAGAACCAGGCCTATCCCCAGATACTGACTCGACAGGACGTAGCCGTTGAATCCATAGCCGTGGTAGACGTAGCTGGGCGGCGAGATGACATAGCGCTGCAGGTGGCTCACATACTGATCCAAAGGCAAGGGCCAAATAGAGCCCGAGAGGTGCGCGGGTCCGGCGAGCGCGAACCATGTCGGGTATGCCAGGAGCACAGTTGCCGTTATCACTCCGGCCGAGAGCCCCACCGCGGCGAATCGGGCGTGGTCACGTAGGACCTGAGGCCTCCGGAGTACGGCATACACGAGGACCCAAGCCAGTCCAACAGTCACGCCGATCATCGTGTTGACGAGGATTTCGGACCCCAAGAAGAACTGCAACGCCACCAACACTCCGAGGAGTACGCCCGTGGCCATCGGGCGGCGTCGCTGTCGGATCAAGAGCTCATCGAGACTGGCGACGATGAGCGGTGGGACGGCCAACATCGTGATCTGCAGATGCGAGTAGTCGAGGCTCGTCAAGAGAAAAGGCGAGAACCCATAGAACAGTCCTCCGACGAAAGCGGCCGGATCCCACGACACCCAGCGGCGTAAGAGGACGAACATCGCGAGGCCCGAGAGCGCCGAACTGAGCGTCAGCGCCACGTTCAGCGTCGCGATCGGGCCGAAGGCCCAGGTGATCGGCGACAGCGGGACCCCGATGGCAAGCACGCCCGTGTTCGCCAGCAGGTTTATTCCATGCGGGTAGCCCATGGCCGTCGAGTAGAGCGGGTTGAGACCGTGGGAGAGGGCGTAGGCCGGCCACTCGAGGACCCAGGTGTAAAACGATGTGTCACCACATCCGCAAATGCTGGTTGACGTCGGGTGGCTCGACCAGACGTGCCACCACATTCCGAGCGAAAGAAGAAGGTAGCAACCTCCCGCAAGCAGCAAGTTACGCCAGCGGTGTGTCGGCAGAGAATGTGGGTCTTCGGTCTGTCGGGTCGCGGAATCCGGAGCATCATCGGTTCCACGCGATTGCCCCTGGAGAATCGAGGCCATCCCCACAGTCTCATCTTGCCAGGATTCCTTCAATTTCGCTGTCCGCCTCGGCTTCGCCGAGATTGTCTTCCGGGCGGGGTTATGGATGCGCGCAATCTTGCGCTCCAGCTGGCGGCTCTCCGCCAACTCCCTGACCAACTCCCAATACCTTCTCCCAGACCAACTCCGAATGCAGGATCTGGCAAGAAGAAGCAAGAGGAAGCAAGACGAAGAGGGGAAGCGATCCGGGCTCTCGAGGGCCGCCGCGCACGCGAGGGAGAGGAAATGCCGACGGCGATCCGCCCGCGGCGCGCGATCCTCGAGGTGACGCGAACGGACCCGGTCGTCGACTGGGCCGCACGGACATACCGCCGGGTAATATGGAAACCCGCCCATTGGGCCGTCGTGCGTTTGCACACGATCGACACGAGGAGCCAACACATGCCTGAAGCCGTCATCGTCGCCACCGGCCGCACGCCGATTGGGCGGGCCAACAAAGGATCCCTCGTCGAATGCCGCCCCGACGATCTCAGCGCGCTCGTGATCCGCGCCGTCCTCGAGAAGGTGCCGCAGCTCGAGCCGGCGCAGGTGGAGGACGTGCTCCTCGGCTGTGGTCAACCCGGTGGCGAGGCCGGCTACAACGTGGCCCGCGTGGCGGCCATCCTGGCGGGACTCGAGGGCGTCCCCGGCGTGACGGTCAACCGCTACTGCTCCTCGTCCCTGCAGACCATCCGCATGGCGACCCACGCGATCCGCGCCGGCGAGGGGGACATCTTCGTCGCGGCGGGCGTCGAGACGGTGAGCCGCTACATGCACGGCGCATCCGACACCGGCCCGCACAACTCCGAGTTCGCCAGGGCGGAGGAGCGCACGAAGGTACGTGCGCCGGCCGTGACCGAGCCCTGGACGCCGCTCGAAGGGCTACCGGACGTCTACATCGCCATGGGGCAGACCGCCGAGAACGTGGCGGAGTTCGAGAAGGTGTCCCGCCAAGAAATGGACGAGTTCGCGCTCCTGTCCCAGACGCGCGCGGTCACATCGCAGGAGAACGGGTTCTTCGAGCGTGAGATCATCCCGGTCACGCTGTCCGACGGCACCGTGGTGACCAAGGACGACGGGCCGCGCCCGAACACGACCCTCGAGGGACTCGCCAGCCTACAGCCCGTCTTCCGCGAGGGTGGGACCGTCACGGCGGGCAACGCCTGCCCGCTCAACGACGGGGCTGCAGCCGTCATCGTCATGAGCGATACCAAGGCCAAGCAGCTCGGCATCACGCCGCTGGCTCGCATCGTTGCGAGCGGGGTCTCTGGGCTCAACCCGGAGATCATGGGACTCGGGCCGATCGAGGCCTGTCGCCAGACACTCGCCCGGGCGAACATGACGATCGACGACATCGACCTGGTCGAGATCAACGAGGCCTTCGCGGCGCAGGTGGTCCCCTCCGCCAAGCACCTCGGCATCGGCTGGGACAAGCTCAACGTCAACGGCGGCGCCATCGCCTTGGGCCACCCTTTCGGGCAAACCGGCGCCCGGATCATGACCACGCTGCTCAACGGCCTCGAGGACGCCGGCAAGACGGTGGGCCTCGAGTCCATGTGCGTCGGCGGCGGCCAGGGCATGGCCATGATCGTGGAGCGACTGAGCTAGCGACTCAGCTCGCGCGCAGGCGTGGCCCCTCCCGCGTGGCTCTCCTCGGCCGCAGGGGCGGGTCCGGGGTCGACGCCCTCGCGCCCAGCGAGGTGCAGCGAGACGAGTTCGCCGAGGAAGGCGAGGTCCAAGAATCGGCCGAGGTCGTCCTCGCCCTCGGCGCGGACTTCGAACAGGTTCGCCATGATCTCGTCGGTGGCGGCACGCACAGCCTCGAATAGCCGGCCCGCCGACGTGGGTTCGCCCGCGTGGCGAAGGAAGACGAGCGACATGGTCTGGCGCGTGACGTCGCCGCTCTGCCCCCACCCCGCCAACTCGTCGTACGTGAGCGAAGGAAGTGACGCGGCGAATGCCGGGGCCTTGGCGTTGCGGTTGACGCCCGCCTTCCACCAGCGGGCGGCCACGGCGGCGACACCGTCGGCGCCGTAGACCAGGGGGATGGTGCGTCCCAGCCGTCGTGCCAGCTCCTCGGGCGCAGCGCCGCGGGACATCCAGCTATCACGCCGACGGGCGAGGGCCGCGGCGGCAGCCCACACGGTCGGCGCGGGGTCGGGAACGAGCCCGCTCTCGGCCAGCGCGGCGAGCACCGTCACCGTGGCCGGGCCAAGGCCGGCGCGGGGCGTGGCGATCGGACCGAGCGGGCACCACGCAGCGGCCGGGCCACTCTCGCTTGCGAGCCGAGACAGCGACGACTCGGCGTCTCCGGCGCCGATCGACACGAGGAACGAGCCGCGTGCCACGGCCTCGGCACCGGTCGCGAGCACCTCCTCGGCTTCCCCGGTGGCCGAAACGGCGAAGGCCAACGTGTGGGCGTCGACATACGCTGGCACCTCCGTGCCGCGGACGACCGCGAACGGCACGGCGAGTCGGGACGCGGTGCACGCCGCGGCCGCCTCGCAGGCGGTGGCCGCCGTGCCCTGGGCGAACGCCACGACGGCACGCGGCGACGCGGGAACGGCGAGCCCGCCGCGAGAACGGAAGGAGCGCTGCGCGTTCTCGAGCGCGTGGGTGAGCTGTTCGGGAAGGCCGGCCGCCTCGTCCCACGCACCGAGCGTGTCGAGGTAGCCCCAGTCGTTCACACCTCAGCCGGACCGGTGGCCCGCACCTTGTCGGTCTCGGCCTTGGCCATCAGCCGCTCGTGCTCGGCGTCGCCCACGTCGACCGCCTCGTCGACGAGCAGGACGGGCACGCCGTCGTCCACCGCATAGCTCTTCTTGAGCCGTGGATTGTAGAGGATGTCCTCGCTCTCGAACCACAGCAGGGGACCCTTGTCGACGGGACAGGCCAAGACGTCGAGCAGCAGGGGATCAAGGCTCATCGGTACTCCTCAGGTGGGACGCAGGCCAGTTGGGGATCCCGGTCATTCGTCATACGGTCGCTTTGGGTCATACGGTCGCTTTGGGTCATACGGTCGCTTCGGGTCATGTGGTCGTGGGGTCATGTGTGGTCAGTTCCGGCCGGTGCGGGCGCCGGCATTGGCCCCGGCGCGGGCGTGGGTGGCAATGAGATCCTGCACCTCTTTCGCGTGCGCGGCACAGGCGGCGGGCGTCCGCGCCTCCACGTTGAGGCGCAGGAGCGGCTCGGTGTTCGACGGCCGCACGTTGTACCACCACGCATCGTGCTCGACGGTGAGGCCGTCGAGCAGGTCGACGGCGGCTCCCGCCGCGCGCTCGGCGTCGGCGATGGCGGCGACGGTCGCCGCCGGGTCCGCCACCTCGGTATTGATCTCGCCCGAGTCGGCGTAGCGCTGGTAGGGCGCTAACAGCTCCGAGAGCGGCTGCCCGCTCTTGCTCAGCAGCTCGAGGACGACCAGCGCGGTGATGATGCCCGAATCGGCCCGGAAGTTGTCGCGGTAGTAGTAGTGGCCCGAGTGTTCGCCGCCGAAGACGGCGCCCGTCTCGGCCATCACCTTCTTGATGATCGAGTGTCCGACCTGGGTGCGGATGGGGGTGCCACCCATCTCGGTCACGACCTCGGGCACCACGTGCGAGCAGATGAGGTTGTAGAGGATCTTCTCGCCCGGGTGCTTGGTCAGCATGGACGCGGCGACCAACGCGGTGGTCAGCGAGCCGGACACCGGCTCTGCCTTCTCGTCCACCAGGAAGACGCGGTCGGCGTCGCCGTCGAAGGCCAGGCCGATGTCGGCGCCCTCGAGGAGCACGGCCGCCTTGAGGTCGGTGAGGTTCTCCGGCTGGATGGGATCCGCCGGGTGGTTCGGGAAGGTGCCGTCGAGCTCGGGGAAGAGGACGGTGACCGAGAACGGCAGCCGGCCGAACACCGTGGGCACGACGACCCCGCCCATGCCGTTGGCCGTGTCCGCCACGACCTTGAGCGGTCGCAACGAGGCCACGTCGACGAACGAGAGGACGTGATCGGCCCAGGCGTCCAGGAGGTCGAGCTCGCGCCAGCCCCCGGTCAGTGGGGGCTCGGGCTCGTCCAGGAGCTTCTCCGCTTCGATCTCGATCTCGCCCAGGCCCGTGTCGCGGCCGATCGGCCGCGCCCCTGAGAGGCACAGCTTCAACCCGTTGTACTGCGCCGGGTTGTGCGACGCGGTGAACATGGCGCCCGGGGCGTCGAGATGTCCCGACGCGAAATAGAGGAAATCGGTCGAGGCCATGCCGAGGTCGGTGACGTCGACTCCCTCCGACCGCACGCCGTCGGAGAAGGCGGCGCTCAGCGCGACGCCCGTGGCGCGCATGTCCCGGCAGACGAGGATCTCGGGAGCGCCGGCGAAGCGGGCCATGGCCCGGCCGATGGCGCGGCACATGTCGGCATCGAGCTGGTCCGGCACCGTGCCGCGCACGTCGTAGGCCTTGAAAACCTGGTGCATTCGACTCGCGGGGGGGTTCACGGACCCCAACCATAGGGGCGCCGGCCGCGCGCTCCCGAAAGGCGACGGCGTCGCCGCTGCAGCGGGCGTGACCGCACGACTGGCGTGACCGCACGACTGGCGTACCGCACGACTGGTATGACGGCACGAGGCGCATGGCGGCTCGGGCGCTACTCGGGCGCTACTCGGATTAGCCACGCAGGGAGCTAGTGGAAGAGCACGCTCCCGTTGGAGGAGGCGATGGCCACGATGGCCACCAGGTTGAAGGTGCCGTGAGCGACCATGTTCATGCCGAGGCGCCCGGTGCGGTACGACACCGCGGCCAGGATCATGCCGAAGACGGCGAGACCGGCCAGTTGGATCCACTCGGCGTGGGCCAGGCCGAAGAGGAGCCCGTCGATGATGACGGCCAGGACGACTCCGGCGGCACGAGCGCCGCCGGCCGCCCGCAGCGGCGTCATCAGCCGGACGAGCGCCTTCAGGAGCAGACCGCGGAAGAAGAGCTCCTCCATGGCGGGCGCGAAGACGACGGTGGCGATGGCGATGATGACGAAGCCGCCACCGTGCGCGCTGCCGGTCAGCTTCTGGGACGGCCCGTTGAAGTCGTGGATGTCGTGCTGGAACGGCGCGTACATGAGCGCGACCAGGATCTGTCCCCCGATGCCGATGCCGATGCCGACGAGGTCGATGAGCCGGAAACGCAGGCCGAGGTCGCGCACGAAGTTGCCCGTGCCCTGGGCGCGGCTCGCCAGCCAGGGGGCGCCGATGAAGCCGATCCACAGGCCGAGGAGCGTGGAGACGACGTACCACTCGGGCGGGACCGACGAGGTGGCGATGGCCTGCATCTGCGCCGACGTCTTCCCCGCGATGGCGCCGGCGACGAGGCCGAAGATCAGCGCACCAAGCTGGCCGACGAGGAAGCCGACGACGGCGTAGACCAGCCAGATCCCGGCCTGGCGCTTGGTCTGGGGGGGGACCCAGGGCGTATCGAGGAAGGGGACCTCGCCCTCGACGGCCCCGGGGGCCGACGGCGGGGCCGGTGGGGACGGCGGGGCCGGTGGGGACGGCGGCAACGGTGGAGTGGCGACCGAGGCCGCGGCGTAACCCGGCGGCGGGGGCACCACGGCCCCCTGCTGGACCCATTCGCGGGGCAGGTAGCCGGTCGGGACGGGTCCCGGCGGCCGGGGGGGCGACCTCGGCGGCCCCTGGGGGGCGCCACCGGGCTCGATCTCGCTCATCGACAAGACGTTACCGGCGCCCACAGTGCCCACGACCTGCAGGGAGGCCCCTTCGAGCGAAGTGACGGGGCGGTCACCGCCAACGAGGGGCGGCGCCTAGCATGGCAGTGTGAGTCCGCAGCGTACGGAGAAGCCTCCGAGCGGTCCGAACGCGCCCTCCGGCGGGGACGGCAACCCTCCGCAGTCGGCGCCCTCGGGGCAGAGCTGGCGCTGGCTCTGGGGCGTCCTGGCCATCGGCATCGTGGCCGTCCTGCTGGCCGTGGGCACGATCAAGACCACCAACGCCAAGACGATCACCTACACCAAGTTCCTCCAGGAGGTGACGTCCAAGCAGGTCTCGACGGCCAAGATCTCCAACTCCACCGGCGAGATCACCGGGAACCTGAAGGACGGGACCAGCTACGAGGTCCAGGGTCCCAGCCCGTCCCTGCCCAACGACGTCACCACCATGCGCAACGACGGGGTGGCGGTCAGCTTCCCCACCCCGTCCTCGAACCTCTTCGCCGACCTGCTGCCCTACATCTTCATCATCGCCATCGGGGCCGCCTTCATCTACTTCATCGGCCGCCAGACCCGGGGCCAGATGTCGGGCATCATGTCGATCGGCCGCTCCAAGGCGAAGACCTTCAGCAGCGACCGCCCGACCACGACCTTCGACGACGTGGCGGGCTACACCGGCGTGAAGCAGGAGATCAGCGAGGTCGTCGACTTCCTCAAGACGCCGGCCCGCTTCAAGGAGATCGGCGCCAAGATCCCCAAGGGGGTGCTGCTGGTCGGCCCGCCCGGGACCGGCAAGACGCTCATCGCCCGGGCCGTGGCGGGCGAGGCCGGGGTGCCCTTCATGTCCGTGAGCGGCTCGGACTTCATGGAGATGTTCGTGGGCGTCGGCGCCAGCCGCGTCCGCGACCTGTTCCAGACGGCGCGCAAGCAGGCGCCGGCCATCGTCTTCGTCGACGAGATCGACTCCATCGGGCGCAAGCGCGGCGCCGGCCTCGGGGGCGGGCACGACGAGCGGGAGCAGACGCTCAACCAGATGCTCTCGGAGATGGACGGCTTCGACACCGCCGAGGGCGTGGTCATGATCGCCGCCACCAACCGGCCCGACATCTTGGACCCGGCGCTGCTGCGGCCCGGCCGCTTCGACCGCCAGATCGTGGTACCGCTGCCCGATCTCGAGGAGCGCCTGCCCATCCTCCAGGTCCACTGCAAGGGCAAGCGCATGGCCAACGACGTCGACCTGAGCGTCGTGGCGCGGGGCACACCGGGCATGAGCGGGGCCGACCTGGCCAACCTGGTCAACGAAGCCGCCCTACACGCCGTGCGCCGCGGCAGCGCGGACATCGCCATGGCCGACTTCGAGACGGCGCGCGACCGGGTACTGCTCGGCCAGCGCCGCGAGTCGATGGTCCTCTCGCCCGACGAGAAGGAGCGCATCGCCTACCACGAAGGCGGGCACGCCGTGCTGGCCTACGTCCTCGAGCAGGCCGACCCGGTGCACAAGGTCACCATCCTGCCCACCGGCATGGCGCTCGGCGTCACCCATCAGCTGCCGATGGAGGAGCGACACATCCACGCGCGCCAGTACATCGAGGACTCACTGTGCGTGCGCATGGGCGGCCGGTGCGCCGAGCTGCTCGTCTACGGGGACCTCTCCACGGGCGCCGCCAACGACCTGGTGGGCAACACCGAGCTCGCCCGCAAGATGGTGCGCGAGTGGGGCATGAGCGATGCCATCGGCCCCATGGCGTGGGGCTCGCAGGGCCAGGTGTTCCTCGGCGAGGACCTCATGCACACGCGTGACTACTCCGAGGACACCTCCAAGATCATCGACGACGAGGTCGAGCGCATCCTGCGGGCCGAGGAGGCACGCGCCATGGAGGTGCTGAGCAAGCACCGGGGCGGCCTCAACGCGATCGCCCGCGCGCTGCTCGACAACGAGATCATCGACGGCGCCGAGGTGGCGCGCCTGGTCGACGAGGCGCACGGCTCTCCCGTCCACGACGAGGGCGCCAAGGCGGTGCCGCACTTCCACGAGGCCGCCATCAAGCCACCGGAACCCGTCAACGGCTCCGCCGGCATGGGCGGTGCCAACGGCGCCGGCGGGAACGGCGCGGGCAACGGACACGGGCCCGGGCCCGAGGCACCGTCCGAGGGCCCCATCGCGGTGCCGGCGGTGCCCACCGTGCCGGCAGTGCCCGCAGCCGGGCAGGCGGGCCACCCCGAAAAGGAGTCGTGGCCGCCGCCGGCGTGGCCCCCACCCGCCGATCCGGGCGCCGGCACCCCAGAAGGTCCCGCCACCCGCTAGGCCCACGATCCCGAGGGGCGCCGTGGCGCGGGACGGCATCGCAAACGCACCGGTCTGAACGGCTCTGCAACCGAGTCGAACCGAACGGGACGGCGCGGCGTCATGGAGAGGGATGGTGGAGCAGCAGCTGGTGGAATGGCTGGAGGACGGGTACGTCGCCTCGTTCCGCACGGCCTGCCTCATCCTGGGCAACCGGGCCGACGCCGAGGAGGCGGTCCAGGACGCCTACCTGCGCGCCTGGCGCTTCCGCGACTCCCTCTCGGCCGTCCCGAACATCCGTCCCTGGCTCTACCGCGTCGTGGTCAACTCCTGCTACTCGAAGCTGCGCCGCGAGATCCCCCACCGCGATCGCCGCGCCCGCGACGAGATGCTGGCGCTGGTCGCGGCGACGACGGGGGGTGAGCCCGAGGCCCGGGCCGAACAGGGCGAGGTGGCCGAGACGGTGCTCGCCGCGCTGCAGCGCCTGCCGGCCTCCCTGCGCGTCCCCGTCGTGCTGCGCTACTACGCCGACCTGAGCGAGCGCGACATCGCGCTGGCCATCGGGCGGCGCCAGGGGACGGTCAAGTCTCGCCTGCACGAGGCGCGCCGCCGCCTGGCGGCCGACCCCGCCTTGTCCGCCCTGGCCGATCCCGGGGGGGCACCCCTCGGCGGGGAGGCGCAACAAGCCGATGCGGCCGAGCGGGGCGAGCGGGCCGAGGAGATCGAAGGGGCGTCACCGTGACCATGCTCGAAGACGACCGCCTCGCTTCGCTCCTCGCCCGCGCGGCTGACGCCTTCGACGTCCCCACGTCGGGGCCCGAGCACATCCTGACGCTGGCGGCAGGGCGGCCCGAGCCGGGGACCCGCGACGAGGACGAGGAGGCCCGCGACGAGGACGGGGACGGGCACGAGGACGCGAACGGGGATGCGACGCCGGTCGCCACGCCGACGGACCGGTCCCGACGCCTCGCCGGCGTGGCGCGTCGGCATCGTCTCCTCTCCGCGGCGGCCTGCCTCCTCGCGGCGCTCGTGTTCGCCGGCGTGCTGGCTGCCGCGCTGCGCAGCCCGTCGCACCCGAGCCTCACCTCGGGTCTCCCACGCACCGGGCGGTCCGTGCCGGCGCCGGCGACGGCGCCGCTGCACGGGGCGCCCACGACGACAATCCCCGCCGGCTCCGGCACCACCAACCGATCGCCCGGTTCCGCGTCCCACGGCGGAGCCGGTGCGCCCTTCGGCCTGACGCCGGCGGGACCCGCCGTGACGACACCGACGACACCGACGACGCCGGCGACGCCGGCGACGCAGGCCCCGGCGTTGCCGAACGGCGCGGTGGACCAGTCGGCCAAGATCGAGCAGACGGGCAGTCTGAGCATCACCGTCGGCAAGCGCGATCTCGGCCGATCCATGGCGGCACTGGACTCGATTGCCGACGCCGCCGGCGGCTTCGTGGCCAACTCCCAGTCGCAGTCCGGGACCGCTACGGGTGGTACGCCCGCGGGCAGCATCACCGTGCAGGTCCCGGTGGACAGCTTCGCGACGGTACTGGCCCAGGCCCAGAAGTTGGGCACCACGACCAGCCTCACCACCAAGGCCACGGACGTGACGGGGCAGTACGTCGACCTCCAGTCGAGGATCGCCGCCCTCGAGGACAGCCGACAGCAGTACCTGACGATCATGACCAAGGCCACGACGGTGGGCGACGTCCTCGCCGTGCAGGCGCAGCTCGACACGATCCAATCCCAGATCGAGCAGCTGCAGGGCCAGCTGCAGGTCCTCTCGAGCGAGACCGCCTACTCGTCGCTGACGACGACGTTCACCGAGCGCGGGGCCCCGGCGCCCGTGCACCCCAACCCGGTGCCGGTCTCGGGGCTGGTGCAGGCCTGGCACGACAGCATCGGCGGGTTCGTGGCCGGCATCGAGGGCGTGATCCGCATCGCGGGGCCCCTGCTCTTCGCCTTGCTCTGCCTGGGCGTGGTCGGGCTCGGCGGCCGCGCCCTGTGGCGGCGCATCCAGCGCCGGCGCCTCTGACGCCGGCGCCGAGCGCGCGACGGCCGTGGCTCAGAGCGCGATGGGGGCGGCGAGGGGGATGCCGGAGATCTCCACCACTCCCAGCCCACCCGTTGGCGCGGTGTCGACGCCGACCGCCATCGCCCCGTCGGCGCGCACGAAGATGGGGTCGAACCCGGCCGCGAAGACCGGCGCGCCCGAGAAGACGGCGGTGGCGCCCGGGGCGAGCGTGCCCGCCCCGACGATCCGCGCGCCCGAGGCGGTGACGGCCTCGGCCGTGAAGTGCTCCGTGGCGTCCGAGGCGTTGCACAGCGCGAGCATCGCGGGCCTGGCGCCGCTCACCGCCGGGGTGGCACTCGTCCCCGGCGGCGGCACGACCCATTCTCCCGTGGGCGACGTCGCGCCGACGCCGCTCACCGCCAGCGACATGCCCGCCTGTGGCGCCGGAGCGGTCGCGGCGAGGACGATCGTCCGGCCGACGACCACGCCCGGGCCTCCGAAGGACTCGACCTCGGCGGAGTAGGTCGCGCCGGCGGGGATGCGCGTCTGCTTGCTCGTCTGGAGCACCCAGGTGGCGCCCGGCGCAACCGTGTCACTCAGCGGGGTCAGCGGTCCCGAGGGCAGGCGCAGGTGCACCGTCACCGACTCGGGCGAGCCGCCCGGGTTGAAGATGTCGATCTCGCTCGAGGCGCCCGCCGCCTCTTGCGCCTGAGGGATGAACCACTGCGGGTCCGCCGCCGCCGCGCCGGGCACCACGGCGAGGCCCATCGACGTGCCGAGGAAGGTCTGCACCTCGGACGCCACCACACGACCGGTACGTGCCGAGACGACCGAGCTCACGGTGGACGCGTTCTGGACCTCGGAGGCCACGTTCTCGCCGACCACCTGGCCCGGCTGCAGGACGATCCCCTGATAGTTGATCGGGTTGAGCGAACCGGCCGGCGTCCTGAACCCGAGGTCGACCACCACCGGCGTCGAGGTCGGGTTCAGCAACACCATCGAAAGGCCGTCGCCGTTGGACGTCGTGCCGCCCGGGAAATACCACTGTGACGAGGTGCTGCTCTGGCACGGCACCTGGGTCCACCCGTATTGCCCGTCCAACGCCTGGCTGACCGCGACGCCGCCACCCTCGACGGTCACGGTCTCGGCCTCCCAGTAGCCCGAGGACAAGGGGGCGATCGCCGGGGTCACGACGCCGTGGGCGGGCACGGAGACCGCGGCGTGCGTCGAGGTGCCGCCGTCGGTCATCGCGGCGATCGTGGTCGTGACCGCCTGCGCCGTGGTGTTGGTGAGGACCAGGAAGCCCGGCGCCAGGCCCGACGATGTCGTCTGGCCGACGCAGTACCAGGCGGACGACTCGGCGTCGGGCGCGCCGACCAGCGCCGTGGGCGTCGGCGCCACGGTCGACAACGCGGGCGTGCGGCTGGCCGCGGCGACACCGACGCCGACGAGCACGAGCGCCACCGCGAGGAGGATGCGCCACCGTCGCTGCGGGCTGTGGTGGGCGGGACTCACGCCTCCTCCTGCCGCACCGGGGTGGAGAGGGACGGTCGCCGGCGACGGCCCGCGAGCGTGCCGGCCAGCACGACCCATGCGGCCACCTCGAGCGCCACCGTCAAGGGGACGTAGGGGAAACCGGAGAACGTGAGCGACGCCGGGCCGGGGGTGGCGGCGTACTGGGCGGCCCACCCGAAGGCCGGCCGCCGCGCGACGGCGTGTCCGCCGACGGTAAGGGTGAAGCTCCCCGCCGGCGCGTAGCCGGCGTAGACGATGCCGGCACCGACCACGCCCGACGCCGATGCTCCCTGCGACAGGTCGCCCAGCACCGGTTGCCACCCGGCGACGTCCGCCGCGGCCGGGAAGGTCCACGTCGTCGCGACGGGGAGCGGCGCGGTGCGCTGCCCGGTCACCGGCATGTCCTCGCTGTTCTCGTAGACCTGGACCCCCATCAGCCCCGGCACCATCTGGAGGTCGTCCTGCTCGAGGAGCTGCGTCTGCAACCGGGCGGGCGGCGGTGCGCTCACCGAGGGGATCACGGTTCCCGCCATGGACGGCGCCACGGCGTCGACGACGACGACGTAGCGCACGCCGGTGGACGCCAGCAACCGGCCGAGGTGGACGGTCCCGCCGGACAACGCGAGGCGGACGGCCTGCGCCACCTGGCCGGCCGGCCCGGGTCCGGCCGGGGTGAACACCTGCGTGGCATCGGGAAGGTCGTCGGGGGTCACGGCATAGGCGAGGCCCGGCTCGATCGCCCACCCGCCGACCGGCAGCGCGCGCGGGTCGCCGAGCCAGAGCACACGGGTCACGGCGGGCGCGGGCTTCGCCGCGAAGGCGAGCGGCTGTTCCACACCCTGCGTGGCCAAGCCCCAGCGGCCGCCGACCGCGCCGCCCACCACGGGGAGCAGCCCGATGACCGCGCACGCGAGGGCGGCCACGCCCGTCAGCTGGCGCCAGCCGAACTCGCGCCCGACCAGGTCGTTCTCCAAGGAAGAGATGCCGAGGCCGATGCCGGCGGCGACGGCGAGCGCCGCGGGCGTCAACGCGACGGTCAACGACGGCGCGAAGGACCCCATATCCCCGCGGGCCGCCGCCAGGGCGAGGCCCCACGAGGCCAGTGCCCCCACCCACAACCGCGCCGCCCAGGCGAGCCGGATGCCGCGGCCGAGGACGAGCGGGAGCGCCGCGGCGGCGACGAGCAGCCACGCGATGGGCGATCGGGCGACCGGCCCGACCGCGAAACGGACCAGTTCGCCCCATCCAGGGGCGGTCGCACCGGCCAGGGGCAGCCCGAAGATGGAGATGGACGCCCGCCCGGCCAGAACCGTGCCCACCACCCACGGTGCGGCGAGGAGCAGCGCCACCGCGACCGACTCGAGCGCCACCACCGCGAGCCGCCAGCCGGGGTCGCGCTCGCCCACGACGAGCGCGCCGACGGCCCAGGCGAGCGCGGTGAGCACGAAGACCGGGACGATCGCCGGCGCGAAGCTCGCCGCTGCCGCGACGATGGCGCCGAGCACGGCGATCTGGCCGGCCGGGCGGCTCCGCCAACCGGGCCCCGCGGGGAGAGTCGCGAACGGTTCCACGTCGGCGGCCCGGGCCAAGCGCAGCGCGAGAAAGGGGAACGCGGCGTAGGCCACGAGCCCGTCCCAGCGGCCCGTGCCGAGGGCACCGTAGGGCAGCGGGAGGCCCAGGTAGCAGACGACCGCGATGGTGCGGGCCCGCGGCGAGGCGAACGGCCGCATGAAGCGCGCCATCCCCCAGGCGCCGACGGGGATACAGCCGAGCAGGAGTACCCGCTGCAGCGTGCCCATGGCGCCGAAGAGGACCGTGCCGGTGATGCCGAAGATGCCGAAGGCCGGAGAGGCGGGCGCGGTGGTGCCGACGCCCGCCGACTGCCAGCCGGAGAAGAAGTGATGCCAGCTCGTCGACCACGAGGGCAGCGGCGCCAACTGCCCGATGATCGGCAGGCTGCCGAAGAACAGCTCACGCGTGCCCACCGCGATGACCACGAACGCGACGAACACGGTCAGCGCGCGCTGGCGCCCCGTGCTGAGCGGGGCGGGACGGATCTTGCGGCCGAAGCGGTCCCGCCCGGCGCGGCGGCCGAGGTCGTCCAGCTCGTCGAAGTCGGCGTCCTCGCTGAAGGCGGTCCCGACGCTTCCCGTGAGGACGGCCACATCGACGCGCTCGTCCTCGGAGGCGCCCCTCGAGACGGCGACGGCGTTGGCGGCCTCGAGCCCCTGGTGGGAGAGCCGGCTCAGGTAGCGCGAGAGACGGGCACTCCCCCGCATCTGCAGTCGGCGCACCTCGGCGTCGGGGAACAGCCGATGCTCGGCCACCTGGCGCCGCAGGGGCCGCAACTCCCTGAGCCGGCGTGCATTCCATCTCCAGGCGCCCACGACGGCGCGCACGCGGTCGCGGTCGCGGGCGAGGATCGCCACGACCACCTCCCCGAAGGCCAGCAGCGCCGCCTGCGGCAGCACCCGAACGAGGTGGATCGGCGTGTAGCACTTGAGCACGGCGCGGAGCTCGTGCCGGCGCTGAAGCGCCTGCATCGTGACGGGATGCTTGCCCGCTGACTCCGCACCGACCGCGAGTGGCTCGAGCCCGCTGGCGACGACCTCGCGGTGCCGGACGCGAGCGTCGGGGGCCACAACGACGCGGGACCCGGCGACCTGGCAGCGCCACGACAGGTCGAGGTCCTCTCCCATCGCGACGATGCCGCCGTCCAAGCCCTCGAGCTCCGCGAAGAGGTCGGCGCGCACCAGGGTGCACCCACCGGGGGCGACGAAGACGTCGCGGACCGCGTCGTGCTGGCCGTGATCGACCTCACCGGGGACGATGCGGTCCACCACGGCGCCGGTCTTGTCGCAGCCCATTCCCACGTGCAGCAGCAGACCCGGGTCGTCCCAGTTGACGAATTTGGGGGACACGACGCCCGCGTTGGAACGAAACGACTCCTCCACCAGCAGGTGGACGGCGTCGGGGTCGAGGGCTACGTCGTCGTGGCAAAGAAGGTAGAAGGCGGCGCCCTCGACCATGCCGAGCGCCTCGTTGGTCGCGGCCGCGTACCCCGGGTGGCCGGGCAGGTGGCGCACGAAGGCGTCGGGGAGGATGCGGCCCACCAGGTCCGTCACCCCCGCGGCGTCGGCCCCGCTCGACAGCACGAGGACCGAGAGCTCGCCGTAGTCCTGCGCGGCCAGGGAGGACAGCGTTCTCTCGAACCAAGGGCCCGGATCGGTGGTGACCACGACGGCGACCACGGCCGGCACTTGGGGGTCCATCAGAGGGCAGAGGCTATCGGGTCGCCCAACAGGCCCTCAGGCACGGATTTGTCACGAATTTGCGCCGGGAGTGCTTGCAACTGTTTAACAGTTGCTATACTCTAGTTCACGAAAGCAGGGTCGCCCGGCGGCCCGGGTGCGCACCGATCGTCACCGCGAAAAGACCGAAAAGGAGAGCACCATGCCAGACGTTCCCACCAACATCACCGCCCTCTCGAAGGGCGTGACCGACCTGGCCCGCGACGCGGCCTACGTCGCGGTCGGCCTCGGGGTCCTGGGGTACCAGCGGGTCCAGGTGCAGCGGGTCGAGCTCCAGCAGCGGCTGTCCGAGGACCTCTCCCTCGACGATCGCATCGACGAGGTGCGCCACGGGGTCGCCAAGGGGATCCATCAGATCGACGACCTGGCCGAGTCGGCCGCGCAGTTCGTCGAGACCACCCTCCAGCCGCTCGAGGACAGGCTGCCGCAATCGGTCAGCCAGCTGACGTCGAAGGCGCGTGAGCAGGCCCGCGAGGTTCGAACCCAGATTCGCGGGCACGTCAGCGACTAAGCGAACGCCCCATCGCCCCCCGCCCGACGCTCGCCGTCAGTCCGCGGCCCACGAGGCCAGGACGTCGGCGAGCGTCGTCGCGAGCGGGGTGGCCGCGTACCAGCCGGTGGCGGCGCGCAGGCGTGCGGCGTCACCCCGCAAGACGGGCACGTCGACCGGGCGCACCAACGCGGGATCGGTGTCGAGCCTGAGGTCGGCGCCCGCCAGCTCGAGCAGCTGCGCCGCCACCTCCGACATCGCCACATCGCGACCCGAGCAGACGTTGTAGACCTCGCCGGGGGTTCCCTCCTCCACCAGCAAGCGATAGGCCACGACGACGTCGCGCACGTCGGTGAAGTCCCGCCGGGTGGTCAGCGTGCCGACGGGCAGCGACGCCGCGCCAGACCGGCCCGCCTCCACGATCCGCTTGGCCAGCGCGGGGACGAAGAAGTTGGGTGACTGGCCGGGACCGATGTGGTTGAACGGGCGCACGACCAGCACCGGCTGGCCGTAGCCCCGCCAGGCCTGGAGCGCCACCGTCTCGGCGGCCAACTTGCTGGCGGCGTAGGGGCTCGCCGGTGCGGTCGGCGTGTCCTCGCCCAGCGGCAGCTCCGCGGGTGAGACGATGCCGTAGACCTCGGCCGAGCTGACGACGAGCACGCGTGCCTCGGGCCGCAGCGCACGGGTGGCCGCCAGGACCTCCGCCGTGCCGAGGACGTTGACCCGCAGGACCTGGCTCGGGTCGTCCCAGCTCTCCCCCACGTGCGTCCGTGCCGCCAGGTGGTACACGGCGTCGGGTGCCACATCGGCCATGACGCGGCGAACGGCGGCCGCGTCCGCCACGTCGGTCTCGATGTCGATGACCGCAACGTCATCGCCACAGTCCTTGAGGTGCGCGGCCAGCCAGTGGCCCACGAAGCCCTTTCCGCCCGTGATGAGCGCCCGCATGCCGCGGAACCCTACCGCCGTGTCGCCTCGGCCACCGCATATGCCTCGAGGTGGCGCGCCACACTGGCCTCCCACGTGTGGGCCCTTGCGACCTGCAGTCCCTCCGCCCGGCGCGGGCTCGCCCGACCCTGCTCGAGTGCGGCGTCGAGGGCGCCGGCGAGGGCGGGGACGTCCCCGCCCGGTGCGAGCAGCGCCGCCCCCTGGGCGACCTCGGCCATGGCCGTTCCCTCCGTCGTGACCAGTGGCGAGCCGCACGCCAGCGCCTCGAGCGTGGGCAACCCGAACCCCTCCTCGAGCGCGGGGTAGGCGACCACCGCAGCCCGCCGGAGCAGTGCGGGCACGGCGTGGTCGGGCACGTAGCCGGTGCGCACGATGCTGCCCGGGTGGCGGGCGCCCCGGAGGGCGCGCTCGGTCTCGCCCATCCCCCATCCCGCCTGTCCGGCGAGCACCAGCACCGCGTCGGGGTGGGAGCGGGCCAGCTCGCCGAAGGCGCGGACGAGCGGGACGATGCCCTTGCGCGGCTCGAGCGTGCCGACGAACACGACCAGGTGCCGGTCCGCCGGGACACCCAGCGCGGCGAGGGCCGCATCGTCCGCGCCCGGGCCGGGCTCGTCCGGGGTGAAACGGGCCAGATCGACACCGTGGGGTGCGATGACGACCGGCGCGCGCACGTCGCAGTGCCGCGCCAGTTGGTCGGCCGTGACCTGGCTGACACAGATCACGACGGCCGCCCGCCGCGCCGCGTGCCGGATGGCGCGGCGGAAGAACGCCGCCTTCGAGCGCAGGTGCCACTCGGGATGGTCGAAGAACGTGCAGTCGTGGATGGTCACCGCGCAAGGAACGGGTGGGCGCGCCGGCATCGTGTAGTGGGGGCCGTGAAACACCTCCAGGGAGGCGGAGCGGAGCACGGAGGCCAAGCCGAGCTGCTCGAAGGCGAGACGGCCGGGCCGGGAGGCGGGAACGGCCCCCAGGACCGTTGCGCCGGCGGCGACGTCATGCCAGCGGGCTTCGTCGTGACGGCGCGCCATCAGCGTCAGCTCGACGTCTTCACGCGCCGCGAGGCCGCGGGCCAGCGCCAGGATGTAGTGGCCCGCACCCGCCGGCCGCGCCGGGACCGCCGAGACGTCGAGCCCGAGGGCGAGCCGACCCGTCATCGGAGCGACCGCCAAAGGGCGAGGTGCCCCCAGGCCGCGGCGCGCCAGGTGCGCTCCCGCGCGAACGTGGCACCGCGCTCGGACAGATCCGCGCGGGTCGACTCGTCCGTCAACACGTCGGCCAGGCCGGCAGCGATGTCGTCGACGTCGAGCGGCTCGACGATGCGGGCGGGGGCCGGATCCGACGAACCGAGATCGTGCACGCTGGGCACCTCCTCGGCCACCACCGCCGGCGTCCCCGTCCGCATGGCCTCGAGGGGCGGCAACCCGTAGCCCTCGGTCAGCGGCACGTACGCGAAGGCCCGGGCGCGCCGGTAGAGCTCGGCCAGGACCGGATCGGAGACTGCGCCGGTGAAGACGATGCCTTCGCGGAGAGGGCGACGCGGGCCTCGGGCCCCACCCTGGCGGGCCCACCACCACGAGGGGCCACGGCGCGGGGAGCGACGGCTGCACTCGGCCGAACGCCTCTGCGAGCCGGTGGAGGTTCTTCCGCGGCTCGAGCGTGCCCACGGTGAGGAGGAACTCGCCGGACACCGCGACACGGCGGAGGAGGGCGTCGGTGGCCACCGGATCGGGCGCGGGGAGATGGTCCGCACCCGGCCGCACGACCGTCACCTGCGCCGGTTCCACACCCATCGCCTCGAGGTCGGTGGCGACGAGGCGGGACGGCGTGACGATCGACGCCCCGCGGGCGCGCGCCCGGGCCAGGGCGGCCTCGTGCCAGCGCGCGCCACGCCGAGTGGTGGCCTCGGGATGGCGCCGCCAGGCCACGTCGTGGACGGTGACGACCAGCCGGCTCGGGCTGGACCGGCGGCGGGCGGGCGCGGCCAGCGAGATCGAGTGGACGATGTCGAAGCCCTCCGGCGCCCGGACGATTCCGAGATCCCAGGCCCGCGTCAGGAACCGCCCGGGCAGGCGCACCGCGCGTACCGGCCGCCCGAAACGGGAGAGCGGGTCCGAGGGACGCCGTCGCGGAGCCCGGCTGGCCATCAACGTGACATCCACCCGGTCGCCCTCCTCGGCCAGCTGGTCCAGCCCGCCGAGGAGGCCGCGGGTATGGACACCGATGCCGCCGGGGACACGCCGGCGCAACTGTTCGACCGCCAGGAGCACCGATGGCGGCGGCGGCTCAGTCACGGCTCCGGGCAGCATCGCGATAGAGCGCCTCGAGACCCGCACCGCAGCGGTCCCAGGAATAGTCGGCCGACCTCGCGTGGCCCGCCGCGATCAGCTGCTCGCGCAGCGCGTGATCGCCCAGGCAGCCGAGCAACGCGTCGACGAGAGCGCCGGGATCCCGCGGCTCCACGAGGAGCGCGCCGTCGCCCAGCACCTCGGGCAGCGAGCCCGCCCGTGTCGCCACCACCGGCACCCCCGCCTGCATCGCTTGCAGCGGTGGGAACCCGAATCCCTCGTAGAGCGACGGGTAGGCCAGCACCGACGCTCCCCGGATGAGCGCGGCGAGATCGCGCGGCGCGAGCCAGCCCGTCCGGACGATCCGATCTCGTGCCGGAGACGAGCCGATGGCGGCGGCGAGCTCGTCCTCGCCCCAGCCCGGTGGTCCGGCCAGCACGAGGACGACGTCGGCGTGCCGCTGCGCCACGGCGCCGAACGCGCGGACGAGCCCGGGCAGGTCCTTGCGCGGTTCGGCTGTCCCCACCGCCAGGCAGACGCGCGTCGTGCCCGGTGGGAGGACCCGGGCGAGGGTGGCCTCGCCGTCCGCGGTCGGGACCGGTGGGAGCTCGGGGATGCCCGGGTTGACGACGCGCACGCGGTCGGGATCCGCCGCGAAGGCGTCGACCACCTCGCGCGCCACGAAGGCGGAGTCGGTGTGGACCCAGGCCCCGCGCGTCAACGCCCGGCGGATCAGCCCCGGATAGGCCAGCGTGGCGGCGTCGCACAGCTCGGGATGGTGCAGCGGCGTGAGGTCGTGCACCGAGACGACGGCCGCGGCGCGCCGTGTCGGGGGAACGACGAAATTGGTGCCGTGGACGACGTCCACCGTGCCGATGAACCGCTCGACGGCGGGGAGGTCCACCCGGGCCCAGAGCGCGTGGAGGGGACGCGCCGGCATGGCGTGTTGGTGGGCGTCCACCCCGGCGGGCAAACGGTCCCCGAGCAGCCGCCGGCGCCGCCAACTCACGACATAGGCCCGCGCCTCCACCCCCGGGCGGGCCCCGAGCGCCCCGAGGGCGCCTGCGCAGAAGACGCCGACGCCGGTCGGCAGGCCGAGCAGCGGGGTCGCGTCGAGCGCGACCCGCAGGGGCGACCGATCCGTGTCCGGGGTGGAGTTGCCGTCGGCGCTCAGGTCGTGATCGCTCCGTCGATGGAGAGGATGGCGCCGGTGATGTAGTCCGCTTCGTGCGACCCGAGGTAGGCGAAGGCGCCGGCGATCTCGTGGGGGTAGGCGAAGCCGATGGGCGTCATGAGACGCTCGATCAGTTTGAAGTCGGCGTCTTCGGGTGGACCGAAGTTGTGGATGATCGGCGTGTCCACGCCGCCGGGCGCCACGCCGTTCACGCGGACCCCCCGCGCCATGTACTCGACGGCGAGCGCCTTGGTCAGCAGCTTGACCCCGCCCTTCGACGCGCAATAGGCGGCCGAGTAGGGCTGGCCGATGACGCCCGCCGTGGAGACGGTGTTCACGATCGCGCCACCCTCCTCGAGCATGGCCGGCAGCACGGCGCGGCACATCAGGAACGTCCCCGTGAGGTTGACGGCGATGATCTTGTCCCACCCGCTCAGGGACTGCTCCGTCGTGTGGGCAAACCCACCGATGCCGGCGATGTTGCACAGGTTGGTGATGGGCCCCAGCGCGTCGCGGGCCCGGGCGACCGCATTCTCCACGGCCGCCTCGTCGGTGACGTCGCACGAGAGTGCGATGGCGCGGCCACCGGCGTCTGCCGCCTCCCGGCCGATCTCGGCCGCGACGACCTCGATGGCGTCCTCTGTCACGTCGAGGCACGCCACCGCCGCGCCCTCGGCGGCCAACCGTCGCGCCGTGGCCCGCCCGATGCCCGATCCGGCGCCGGTGACGACGGCGACGCGTCCCGAGTACCGGCCGGGGGTCACCGCCTCGGGAGCAGTGCCCCGGTTCGGATCGGACTCGCCGACTCGCTTGGTAGGGCTCATGCACGCTCCTTCTCGTCGGCCGACCCGATCGGGTCACTGCCTAGCACCCCCGGCCGAGGGCCACGATTCTGCGCCAGGCGGGACCGCCGCTCGTCGGCGCCGCGCGCCGCCAGCGCGCCGAGGCGGACAGGATCGACCTTCATCATCGGGGTGAGCGGCAGCTCGTCGACGACGACCAGCGCGTCGGGGGACTTGTAGTCCGCCAGCGAGCGCGCGCAGTGTGCGCGCAGGACGCCCAGCTCGGGTACGGCGCCGGGCTCCGCCACGACCACCGCCACGCCGACCTCGCCCAGCACGTCGTCGGACACGCCGACCACGGCGGCCCGGACCACCGACGGGTGGGCCGACAGCGCCGCCTCGACCTCGGCGGGATAGACGTTGTACCCGCCTCGGATGTACCGCTCGTGGGCGCGACCCACCAGCTGCAGGTTGCCCTCGGGCGTGCGCCGGCCGAAGTCGCCGGTCGTGAGCCAGCCGTCTTCGGTCAGGACCTTCCGGGTCGCCTCCAGGTCGACGAGCTCGGCCGCGCTGCGCCCGCGCCCCGGACCGCGGCCCCAGTAGCCGCGCATGGTGGCGGGCGACCGCAGGAGGACCCGGCCGACCGAGCCGCCGGCAACGGGTTGCCCTCCGTCGTCGACGATCGACAATTCCACACCGACAACCGGCCGCCCCACCGTGGTGGCCACCTCTTCGTCGGACGAGCTCGGCGTCGTGCCCGTACCCAGCGACGCCTCGGTGGAGGTGTAGCGCACGACCACGGGCACCTCGAATCGTTCGCGCATCTCGGCCACCAGGGTCGCCGGCACGCGTGCCGCGCCCGTGCCCGCGACGCGCAAGGCGCGCAGATCGGCCCGGTCCAGCTCCTCGCTCGCCAGCATGAGCGCCCACTGCGTCGGTACGCCCTGCGCCACCGTCACCCGCTCAGCCGCCATGATGCGCAGTGCCTCGTCGGCCCGCCACGGCGTCGGCGTGATGATGGTGGTGACGGCGTTGGCGACCTCGTCCCAGGCCCGTGTCATGTACCCCACGTGCGCGAACGGCAACGGCGACAGCCGGCGGTCGCCGGGTTGGCTCAGCACATCGGTGCCCCGGGCCACCGCGGCGAGATTGGCGTGGTCGAACAACGCGCCCTTGGGCTCTCCCGTGGTGCCGCTCGTCCAGACGACCGCGACGGGGTCGGCGGGCGACAGCGCCGGCCAACGCGTCGGTGGTCCGGCCTCCCAGGCGGCGCGGACCTCGGCCCGCTCCGCCACCGGGACGGGCGGGAGCTCCGGCAGCGCCACGGCGGGGTCGACCACGAGGAGCACCGGTGCGGCCCGCTCCACGATGGACGCGATCTCGCCCGCCCCCAGGCGGGGATTGATGCCCGACGTGATGGCGCCGAGCCGGGCCAGTGCGGCGTAGAGGACTGCGTACTCGATGGACGACGGCAGGATGAGACAGACGACGTCGCCCTTGGCGACGCCGCGACGGGCCAGCTGGCCGGCCACGCCGTCGGCAGCCTGGTCCCAGGCGGCGAAGGTGAGTGCACGGCGTCCCTCGGGCCCGGGCTCGACGTAGGCCTCGACGTCGGCGTTGACGCGTGCCGCTTCCCGCAGGACCGACACGATCGTCTCGTGCCGTTCCAAGGGGATGCGCGCGGGCATGGCGGGCGGCGATGGTACCAGGGGCTGACGGCCGACCCGTCGGTCCGAGGCTCCTATGCTCACGGCGTGCTGGTGGCCCTGTGCGGCGGCGTCGGGGCCGCCCGGATGCTCACCGGATTGGTCGCGCGTCGTCCCTCCGGAGGACATCACGGCGATCGTCAACGTCGGCGACGACACGGTGCTCCACGGACTGCACATCAGCCCGGACCTCGACACCATCACCTACACGTTGGCCGGAATGGACAACAGGGAGACGGGTTGGGGTGTGGCGGGCGAGAGCTGGACCGTCATGGAGGAGCTGGCCCGCATCGGCGGGGAGGACTGGTTCCGACTGGGCGATCGCGACCTGGCCACGCACCTCTTCCGCACCGGGCTCCTGGGTGCCGGCGAACCCCTCAGCGCGGTGACGGCGACACTGTGCGCACGGCGAGCCGTCTCGGTGCGCCTGCTGCCCGTGACGGACGACCCCGTGCGCACACGGGTGACCCTCGCCGAGGCGACGGCCTTGGGCCCGGCCGGGACCGAAGTCAGCTTCCAGGACTACTTCGTGCGGCTGCGTCACGGCGTGGCGGTCAGCGGCGTCCGCTTCGAAGGAGCCGCGGCGGCGCGCCCGGCACCGGGCGTCGTCGACGCCCTCGGGAGGGCCGAGGCCATCGTGGTGTGCCCGTCGAATCCGGTTGTCTCGATCGGCCCCCTGCTCGCCGTTCCGGGGGTACGCGACGCGCTGCTCGCGCGCCGGAGCCGTGTGGTGGCCGTGTCGCCCATCGTCGCCGGGGCGGCGCTGAAGGGCCCGGCCGACCGGTTGCTGACCGAGTTGGGCAGCGAGGCGTCCGTGGTGGGCGTCGCCCGGCTCTACGCGCCGTGGGTCGGCACCCTCGTCGTGGACGAAGCCGATGCGGCCGACGCGCCGGCGGTCGAGGCCGAAGGCGTCCGTTGTGTCGTGACACCGGCCGTGATGAGCACGCCGGAGCGGGCGATGCTCCTGGCCGGGGCGGTCGTCGATGCCGCTGGCTGACGAAGGGCTGCTCGTCCTGCCGGTCGAAGGCATCGGCGAGGTGGTGCCCGGCACCGATCTCGCCCGGTTGATCGCGGACGCCGTCCGTCCGGCCGGTCCGGGCCGTCCCGCGCTGCGCGACGGGGACGTCGTGGTCGTGACCCAGAAGATCGTGTCGAAGGCCGAGGGCAGGCTGGTCCCGATCGACGACGACGACCCCGCGGCCAAGGCGGCGCTCGTCACCCAGGAGTCGACGCGTCTCCTGCGGCGGCGCGGTGACCTCGTGATCAGTGAGACGCGGCACGGGTTCGTCTGCGCCAACGCCGGGGTCGACCTCTCCAATGTCGCCGCGGGGACGGCGGCGTTGCTGCCGGAGGATCCCGACCTGTCGGCCCGCCGCGTCCGCGCCGGTCTGCGGCACGCGCTCGGCACCGACGTCGGCGTCATCGTGTCGGACACGTTCGGCCGGCCCTGGCGCCAAGGCGTCACCGACGTCGCCATCGGCTGCGCCGGTGTGGCGGCCGTGATCGACCTCAAGGGGACCGTCGATGCGGCCGGCCGCGAGCTCGTCGCCACGGAAATCTGCGTCGCCGACGAGCTGGCCGCAGCCGCCGAGCTCGTCATGGGCAAGGACCGGGGCATCCCGGTGGCCGTGGTGCGCGGGGTCCCGCCGGGTTGGCTGCGCCCGGCGTCGGTGCGGGCCGAGATCGTCCGGCCTCCCGACGAGGACCTCTTCCGCTAGCTCCCTCCCGGCGCGCTCAGGCGAGTCCCTCGCCCACGGATTCGAGCACGGCCCGGGTCCCGTCGGCCAGGTCCGTCCAGGGCCGCCAGCCGAGCTGGATGCCCGCGCGCTCGATGTCGAGGCTCGAGCGCAGCAGTTCGCCCGGCCGCAGCGGCGCCTCCACGCGTGTCACTTCGACGCCGCTCTGCTCCGTCATCGTGGCGAGCAGCAGGTTGACCGAAGTTTCGACGCCGGTCCCGATGTTGCAGACCAGCCCACCGCCTCGGGTCGCCGCCCGCACGAAGGCGTCAACCACGTCGTCGACGAAGACGTAGTCCCGCGTCTGCTCACCGTCTCCGAAGACGGTGACCGGCTCGCCCTGCAGGATGCGCTGGGCGAAGATGGCGACGACACCGGCCTCGCCGTGCGGGTCCTGACGTGGGCCGTACACGTTGCCCAGGGCGAGGGCGCTGAACTCGAGGGCGTGGAGCTCGCGGTAGGCCGTCAAGTAGTCGATGACCGATTTCTTGGCCACGCCGTAGGGCGACAGCGGCTGTTGCGGATGCGACTCGCGCACGGGGAGGTCGTCCGGCGAGGGCTCGCCGTAGAGGGTCCCTCCGCTCGCGGCGAAGATCACGCGCTCTGCCTCGGCCTGGCGGGCACCCTCCAGCACGTTGAGCGAGCCCACGATGTTCACCGTGGCGTCGAAGGCGGGTCTGGCCACGGACACCCGGACGTCGGCCTGGGCGGCCAGGTGGAAGACGAGCTCCGGTCGCCGGCGGCCCATGAGCTCGACGATGGCGGGGGCGCTGATGTCGAGGTGGTGAATGGTCAGCGCGCGGCCGGCACTCCCCCGCGCCTCGGCCAGATTGGACAGCGACCCGGTGGAGAAGTCGTCCACCACGTCGACCTCGTGCCCCTCGGCGAGCAAGCGGTCCACCAGATTGGAGCCGATGAAGCCGGCGCCTCCCGTTACCAGTGTGCGCATGGGACGGTTTCTACCCCGAGACCCGCTCGCCGTCGACCAGCGTCCCCGACGACACGACGGCATCGGCGCCGAGCACCGAGACCGGCCGCACGTCACCTCGCTGTCCGACGACGGCACGTGGCCCCATGACCGATCCGGACACCTTGGCGTCCGCGGCCACGTGGCAGCCCTCCATCAGGACCGAGTCGGCGACTGCTGCGCCGGCCGACACGACCGAGTCGCGGCCCAAGATGCTGCGCTCCACCCGCGCCCCGGGCTCGACGACACAGCCCGAGAACACGACGGCAGGCCCGACGATCTCGCCCTGGAGATCGCTCTCGCCCTCGAGCCACACCCGGTCACCGCGGTCCTCGAGGCCCGGCGCCACGAGCGGCCCCCGCTTCTGCTCGACGTAGTCGAAATTCGCCTCGAGGTAGGCCGACGGCGTGCCCGTGTCGAGCCAGTAGCGGTCGTCGGACCGGGCAAAGAGCCCGCCGTCCCGGACCATCGCCGGGAAGGTCTCCCGCTCGATGGAGACCCGCCCGCCCTCGGGGATCCGCGTCAGCACGGAGGGCTCGAGCACATAGGTGCCGGCGTTGATCGCGTTGGTCGGGGCCTCGTCGCGCGGCGGCTTCTCGACGAAGGCGAGCACCCTCCCCTCTGCGTCCGTCGGGACGACGCCGAAGGCCGACGGGTCCGCCACCGGGTGGAGGGCGATCGTCCCTTCCGCGCCGCGCGGCGGTGGAACGCCACCAGTGCGGTGAGGTCGAGATCGGTCAGGACGTCCCCGTTGACGACGACGAACGTCTCGGCGACGCCGGCGAACACCGCGGCAAAGCGGACCGCTCCGGCCGTGTCCAGCGGTTCGGGCTCGACGGCGTAGGTCAGCCTGATCCCGGCGACGCGTCCTTCGGGGTAGGCCTCGATGAAGGCGTCGGGGAGGTAACCCAGGGAGAGGATGGCCTCGTCCACTCCGTGCGCGGCCAGCTGCCCGAGCACACGCTCGATCATCGGTACGCCCACGATCGGGAGCATCTGCTTCGGGGACGAAAGCGTGAGGGGACGCAACCTCGTTCCCTCGCCGCCGACGAGGACGACCGCCTTCATTCCCTCGTCACTACTTGGTCGTAGTCGTCGTGGGTTTCGTCGACGTGGTCGTCGGGGGTGCCGTGGTGCTGGTCGCACTGGGTGCCGGGGTGCTGGTCGCCGTGGGTGCCGCCGTCGTCGTGGTGACCGGCGTGCTTCCGCCCGCCAGCACCTGCAACAACGCGGTGATCGTGGACGGCGGCGGCTTCGACAAGGACGTGTTGTCCGGGACGAATCCGACCGTGATCAGCTGCCGATTGACGAACTTGAGGTCCGCGGGCTTGACCGTCGTCGCGCCACCCGTCTCTTCGAGCTGGTTGTTCTTCCCCTCCTTGGTGGACAGGACCCACCATCGGGCCTGCACCTCCCCGACCTTGCCGGCGTCGGGCGTCCCCTTCCCACACTTCTGCCCGTTCTTGTAGAGGGGGACGGTGGCCGAGGGGTACTTGAGCGAGGTGTTGGTCAGCGTGAGGCCTTCGTATCCCTGGGCGAACTTGCCGAGGGTGGCGTTGTTCCCCGCCTCGCTGGCGCTGTTCGGCGCGATCTTCAAGACGCCGCTCCCCGTCGTGGTGAGACCGGTCTTGGCCGTGCTCGGAGAGGCCGGCAGCGCCTGCTCCATCGTCCCGCAGACGTCGAAGGCCAGCCCCGTGTTCCACGTCGTCCCCACGGCCGGCTCCACGACGGGCGGGTTCGAGTCGTAGTGGTACTTGGCGAGGGCGATCGATCCCAGCCCGACCAGGACGATGACCACCAGTGCGGCGTACCAATTCACCGGCATCTGCCCGCGATAGGTGGAGCCGCCACCCGTTGCGGCGGCGCGGGCGACCGATTTCCCAGAGGAGCTTCTCGCCATGGCGGGAGGCAACCCTACAGCCTGGCGGGCTGCCCTCCGGCGGCAGGTGGCCCGGCCAGCAAGGCACGGTAGAGGGACGTCGTCTCGGGATGGAGCCCGTCCAGCGGGCCAAGCGGCAGGTGCGGACCGCCCGCCCCTCCCCGGCCCTCTCCGGCCATGGTAAGCAGCTCGGACATCGCCGCTCGCAAACCGACCCGATTCCCGTGCGCCGCCGTGACGCGCAGCAGCGCGCGGTAGAGCCGCTCGTCGTACGGGCTCACCAGCAGAGCACGCCGGACCATCCATTCGGCCTCACGCACCAGCGCGCGCGCCAGACACACCTCGACGCCGCGTAGCGCCGCGCCGACAACGAGGGCCTCGAGCTCGGACTGGGTCCCGTCGAGCACGGCCCAGTCTGCTCTCTGCAGGCCGGCGAAGAGCGGGCCCCGGACCAACGCGAACGCCTGCGCCAACCGGCCCGGGTCGTCGGTCCCGGCCGCCAAGTCTGCGAATTGCTCCACGTCGGTCGTGACTGCCTCGCCCAAACGCAGACGACCACCCCGCGGAAGGTGGGCCACGCCGTTCACCGCGGCGCCCAGGGCGCGTCGCGGCATCCGACGCCGTCGAGTGGACGGTGGCCAGGGTGACCGGTCGGTCGGGCCAGATCGCCTGCGCCCACTCCGCGTGGCGGACACCACCCCGGTGGAAGGCCAGGTACACCACGAGCTCGAGCGCGGCGGCGCGGTGGAACGACGAGTCGGCCCCGCGCACCAAGGCGGGGCCCAGGACCGCCACCTCGACACCGTCGTCCCTCACGCCTGGGGAACGGTCGGCGCGGGCCGGAAGTGGTCTTGAAGTGCCAGAAGGCGAACCCATTTTCCCAGGTAGACGGCCCGCCGGTCCGCTTACCCGCACCGAACACCGGTGACCCGCCGGGACGCGGACGACCGGTAGACGCGCCTGGCTCGAGTCCTCCGGGGGGGTCCCTGGTTCCCAAAAGGACGAACGGTGAGTATCGATCATCGGCGGCCCCGGTCATCAAACCTGGCTGACGAGGTTCGACATTGCCGCCTCGATGGCACGAGAGCCCACGGCTGGGAAGATGTCATCGACATCGGAGTGTCCGGTGTGGCTCGTGACCGCCGTCTCGACCCCTTGCCGCGGTCGTGGACCTCCGATCGCCGCAGATCCCCCCATGGCGACGGCGGCGGACGTCGACGTGGCGATGAGCTGGCTGCGGGGACGCCCATCTGGCGGACTGCCTGGAGCCAGCGGGGAGACGGTTCGCGGCCTTCTGGACCCTTGCAGTGGTCGACGCGAATGTCACGTCATGGTGTCGGGAGATGCTGCTGGATCACTGAAGCTCTCCAAGCTCACTCCGACAGACGTCAGTCGGATGCTGATGACCTTGGCGCGTCGCCAGCGATGAACGAACCCTCTGGCTGATCCCATCGGCAGAGATGGACCTTCGGGTACGTGAATACCTCTCCTCCATGTCGGTCGAACAGCGTCACAGAGTTCTCTGCCCGGAGCTCGGAGCCACATAGAGCGGAACGGTGCGCCGGTAGAGGAGGCGCGACCCAACGGTGTTTCCGAATCAGTCCTATGATCTTGATACCCACCGGGGGGCGGCGATCAGAGGGAAGGGACATGCCACGACTGGGAGCAGCGCGGCTCGGCCTGGCCCTGGTCGTCGCTTTGGTGGTCCTCGTTGCCGGGGCCACCGCCATCGCGAAGGCATCGGCTGACACGACCAGTAGCTGCATACCGGGTCCTGGAGCCCAACTGCAGGGGTGCAACTTCGACCTCCAGAACGCCAACCTCGCCGGAGCCGATCTCCAAGGCGCCGATCTCCAAGGCGCCGATCTCCACGGCGCCGATCTCCACGGCGCCGATCTCCACGGCGCCGATCTCCACGGCGCCGATCTCCAAGGCGCCGACCTGAAAGCGGCCAGCCTCGCCAGCACCGACGCGAACCCGGCCAACCTCGAGGGCGCCAACCTCACGGGCGCCGATCTCCAAGGCGTCAACCTCAGGGGCGACAACGTCACGGGCGCCAATTTCACGGGCGCCGATCTCCAAGGCGCCGACCTCAAGGGCGCCAGCCTCTTCGGCGTCGAGTGGTCAAATGCGATCTGTCCGGATGGGACCAACAGCGACCGCGATGCGAACACCTGCGAAGGCCACCTCCCTTAGGCTTACTTGGAGGCCAGAGGGTTCCGGGACCGAGGAGCTCATCGATCACGACCTCGGGGGATCTCGGTCGGCTCCGGTCATTGCGCTCGGCTTCTTGATCGAACAACCGCGAACGCTCCACGGTCCGACGCCTGCCTTCGTCCCCCACAGCCATTAACGCCAGCCGGTCCCAGTAGCGATCCGCCCGATCTCCCGTCGTTGCCATCAACCACCTTGTCGTCCTCTCGATAGACGAGAATGCTTTGGTCGACGACATGGCGCCGTCGAGCTGGTCTGGCGACGACCACAGGCGAACCGGAGAGGTCCGGGCCAGTCTCATCGACGATCCCCGATTGTTTGCGGTTGAACTCGACTGCGCGACGGGACTGGCATGTTTACCGGCAAGTACGACTGGACCTAGGGCCGTACCAGGCATCGTTTGCCTCGGCGCGAATGGCGCAGACCCGGCGATCTGGGGCAGTTCTACTCGGAGCGATACCGCGCGGTTCCGTAGCCTCAGAACTCCAGTCCCCCTCGCGTGGCCGCCGGACTACGACCAGAGTTCAGCCCGGCGCGACCACCAGGCCTCGGCGGCGGTCATCGCGCCTTCGGCCTCGCGGATGCCGTCGCCCACGAGCCCAGCGGTGGCAGCCCAGTGCAGGGGTACAAGGGCTAGAGCCCCGGGGAGCCATCGGTACTCGTCGCGAGTCAACGGTTCCGGAGCCGTGCTTTCGTAGGCGTCGAGCAGTCGTTGCGGCTCGAGCAATCCGCCGCTCGGTGCGACCTGGTGCAGGCTGGCCGCGATGTCGTACAGCCGCTCCCTGACCCTCGCGAAGTCCAGGTCGAAGGTGGCCCATGAGCCGTCTAACAGTGCTCCCGCGTTGCCCAATTTGTAGTCCCCATGAATCGGAGCGCATGGCAGTTCGACCTCCTTCCGGAGCTTGGAGAGCTCGCCAGTCAGTTGGCGCATCCGATGCACGACCGGCTCGCTGCGGGGTCCGAGCCTGCGGCGTGTGAAGCCGACCGAGTAACGCAGTTGGCCGAAGGTTCGGTGGTCGTCGAGGGGTTCGGGCGGACTGGGCTCCCAGACTGCTTTGAGCGCAGTGTGAACGCGTCCGAGCTCCTCGAATACGCGGACGTGGGAGTCCTCGTCCCTCCGTGGCTGCACGTGATCGATGAACTCCTCAAGCTCAGCCCAACGATCAGCGACCCTCAGGAGGTCGCAGCCGGAAATCGGAATCGGCCGAGCGACGCGGACTTGCGTCCGCTGGAGCCGTTCCCGCAAGCGCCGCAGTCCCGCGACTCGCCCGCGGCGGACCCAGGGCCTGTGAACCCGGAGGACAACCGGCGGCTCAGCGTCTATCCACAGGTTGAGGTTGAATCCACCGCCGATGTCTGCCCATCCGGCTCCGCGCGCGACGCGGTCGATCAGGGCCGAGACGGCCGGATCATCTGGGCTGGCTCTAGGGCCAAACCAGCGCGGCAAGGCAGGGGGAGACGTCGAAGCTTCGATTCCGGTCATGGCAATGGCCCGCCAGCGCACCCGACGGAGGGTCCGCCGGCGACCCATCCTCCTCGACGCGGGTCGATCGTGCCACGTATGTGCCGGTAGGCGACAGGGCGAACGTTGGATGACGCGGCACAAGATCTGCTTGGACAACCAGAAGTCCACGACTCATGCCGTCTACTCCGGCCAGTCGAGCTGTGCCTCGGGGACGCCCAGGGATCGAGCGTACGCCTCGACCTCGGCCCGAGCCTGCAGGTCGCCACGGCTATACCGAAAGACTCGTCCCGCGAACACGACGAAGGTCTCCTCCGGCGTCCGAAAGTCGCAATACCAGCCCCCAACCGGGTCAAGCGAGCGGCTCAGCCCTTCTACGAGGTCGGCCAGGTCCTGATCGTCCACGCCGAACTCAATGAAAGTCCACGTGAGAGGCTGCCCAGCGCTCACATCCCCCACGTCGCCCCGCCTTACCTTACGAACATGAAGGGTCACCCCCTCGAGTGGGGAACCTTTCGAGAGACTCTCTGCAATCAGTACACCCGAAACACTCATGCCGGCATTCTGCACGCCGGGTGCTTCGGAAGGCGGACGGCCTCCTCGTCGAGAGACGCACTGCTCTCGGAGTAATTCTCGTCGACGCTCTCCAACCTCTGGAAGACGTCGTGGGAGAGGTGCTGGCAGTCCGCGCAGCAGCCGGAATAGGCGCAGAGGAGTGACACTTACAAGGTGTACCGAGGCTTCGTCACCACGGGGTACGCAGCATCGCGCACGTCGCCGTCCTCGTTGCGCCTGAATCACCTTTCTCACGTGGCCCGGCGCTGCGAAACAGCTCTGGCGAGGGTCACCAGGAGTTCGGAGGTCTCGTCCCAACCGATACAGCTGTCGGTGATGCTCTGGCCGTAACGGAGAGGTGAGACATTGCCTGGGGCGAGGTCCTGACGGCCGGCAAGCAGAAAGCTCTCGAGCATCACGCCAGCGAGCCCTGGCTCCCCCTGGCTGATCCGCTCGGCGATCTCCCGAACGACAGCCGCCTGGCGGCGATGGTCCTTGTCACTGTTCCCGTGGCTGGCGTCGATCACGATCCGCTGTCTGAACCCGGCTCTGGACAGTCGCTCGAGCGCGTCCTCGACGTCGCTCTTCGCATAGTTCGGTCCGGCGTCACTGCCACGCAGGACCACGTGACAGTCCGGGTTTCCACTGGTCGAGATAACCGCGGCGGACCCGTCGTCGTCGACCCCGAGGAACGACTGTGGACGAGCCGCGACCGAGACACCGTCTACCGCGCTCTGTACCCCGCCGTCGGTCGAGTTCTTGAATCCGACCGGCATCGACAGGCCGCTGGCAAGCTGGCGGTGAACCTGGCTCTGCGAGGTCCGTGCTCCGATCGCGCCCCAGCTCACGGCGTCGGCGATGTAGTGCGGGGTGGTCGGGTCGAGGAATTCGCAGCCCACCGGCAATCCCAGCGAGAGGATCGCCACGAGGAGGCGGCGCGCCACCATCAGGCCTTCGTCGACGTGGTGGCTCCCGTCGAGCCGTGGGTCGTTGACCAGACCTTTCCAGCCGACGGTCGTGCGGGGCTTCTCGAAGTAGACGCGCATGACGACAAGCAGGTCCTCGCGCAGCTCCCTGACCAGCTCTTCGAGCCGGCAGGCGTACTCGAGCGCGGCCTCAGTGTCGTGCACCGAGCAGGGCCCCACGACCACCACTACGCGGTCGTCTCGACCGTCGAGCACGTCCGCCAAGGCGTCACGACTCGTACGTACGAGTCCCTCGTTCTCTCGGGTGAGCGGCACGGCCTCGCGGACTGTCCGCGGTGAGACGAGCGGGACGACTTCGAGGATGTGTCGGTCGAGAATCGGATCGGTCCGGTCCACGATATTTCCTTTCCGCAAGCCGACCGACCTACCAGGCGCCCGGCTTGCCGCTTCTGGGCAAAAACAAAAGGCAGAGGCGATCGCCTCTGCCTTTCTCAGCCGGTCCTGGGAGTGGGTGGTTCAGTGCGTGATGGTGCTCCGAAGCCCGCCCAGGGCCGGCTCGTCAAACCACCAATAGCACGTCACGTCATAAACACTATCAGGCTCGGGTCACGATCCCCAGCGTCGAGGAGTCCGCGGATCGGCTTCTGGCGGCAGCCGCACCTCGACGAAGCCCGCACGATCCCCTCAGCGGCGTCATGGTGCGGTGCCCAAGGGCGGCCTCTTCGAAGGCTTCGAATGGATCGACCTCGCAGCCCAGATGAGCACGAGGGCCTTCGACAGACTCTCAACGACGAGATCGAACGCGGCAACGAGGAGCACCGCAAGGCCATAGCGCACGCTTTCGTCAGCGACCTCGTCGTCAAAGAACGCGACACCATCCAACCCACCTTCTACGTGAGAGGTGAGTTACGAGTTGACTTCTCCGGCGGCACCGGCGAACCCCCCTCGGACGAGAGGGGGTTTCGCGCGATGACACCTGTGGTGGGGGCGGAGGGAGTCGAACCCTCACTGGGGACGGTTTAAGCGCCCTGCCTCTGCCAATTGGGCTACGCCCCCGGCGCACCATTCTTGACCGCGTGGAATACCACCACGAGGATGACCCGATGGTCGATGACCTGCGACAGGTGGACCTCACCGATCTCGACACCTTCGCGGGGGGCTTCCCGCACGCGGTCTTCCGGCTGCACAGGGAGGTGGCGCCCGTGTGGTGGCACGAACCCACCGCCCACACCCCGGACGGCGAGGGATTCTGGTCCGTAGCGACCTACGACGAGGTCCTCCGGGTGCTCAACGACCCCGTGACCTACTCCTCCGAGACGGGTGGCGACCGGCCCTACGGCGGGACCGTGATCCAGGACCTGCCCGTCGCCGGGGTGGTGCTCAACATGATGGACGATCCCCGCCACGCCCGCATCCGGCGCCTGGTGACCCGCGGCCTGACCCCGGCTGCGGTACGGGACCTCGAGGACGAGTTGCGCCGACGCATGCGCCTCCTTCTGGGCTCGGTCGCTACGGAGTGCGACTTCCTCGTCGATGTCGCGGCGGAGCTGCCCATGCAGGCCATCTGCCTCCTGCTCGGGGTGCCCGAGGGCGATCGCCATCTCCTGTTCGACGCGGTCGAGCACATCTTCGACATCCCGGACGAGTCCGACTTCCTGTCCATGAGCCCGCAACGCCAGTCGGCCGTCGACCACATGTACCGCTACGGCGCCGAGCTGATCGAGGAGAAGCGGGCGCACCCTGGTGAGGACATGCTCTCGACCGTGATCCATGCAGAGCTCTCCGACGCGGTGCCGTCCCGCCTGAGCGACGACGAGCTGTCCGCGTTCTTCTCCCTCCTCTTCTCTGCGGGAGCCGAGACGACGCGCAACGCGATCGCCGGGGCCGTCCTGGCGTTCCTCGACTGGCCGGAGCAGCTCGACCTCCTGCGATCGGGCCGCGTCCCCATGGATCGGGCGGTGGAGGAGATCCTGCGCTGGACGACGCCGTCGCCGTCGAAGCGAAGGACGGCGACCACACGGTGCGAGCTGGGCGGCCAGACCATCCGGTCCGGCGACAAGGTGGTCGTCTGGGAGGGCTCGGCGAACCGGGACGCCAGCCGGTTCGCCGACCCGGACGCCTTCGTGCTGGCGCGCGACCCCAATCCGCATCTCACCTTCGGGCACGGCGTCCACTTCTGCCTCGGGGCGCACCTCGCGCGCCTCGAGATCAGTGTCGCGCTCGAGGAATTTCTGCGGGCGTTCTCGTCGTTCCATCTGGCCGGACCGACCGAATGGACGCGCAGCAACCGCCATGCCGGTATCCGTCATCTCCCGCTGCGGGTGACTTGGGACACCGATCTCGGCCGCTGACGGGTGACCCCGACCCGGTCCGGTCTCAGCCGGGCACGCCCGAGACGAGCGGGCGATGTCGCTCCAGGACGGCAAGCTCCTCGTCGCGCGGCGCGTCCACCAGCCGCGTGTCGGCGCCGAAGACCAACGTGGCCCGGCGCAGTGGATCCCATGCCTGCCACGTCCCGATGCCTTCGTGGCTCGGGTCCCCGGTCGCGGCGAAGGCGAGCCAGGCCCCCTGCATCTGCTGGGACAGCGTTTCGACGGCCGGACCGCTCCCTGAGAACACCTGGACCGCGGGGAGGTGCACGGCGCCGAAGACGAAGGGCAACTCGAGCGCGTGGCACGACCGCAGGATCCCCCCGAAGGCCGGGGATTCCCATTCGAACGCATACACGTACGAAGGCGCGCCCCGCGCCGTGTGCACCGCGGCGAGTTGGAGGCTCGGCCAGCGGAAGACGACGTCGGTGCCGACGGCGACCCAGATGTCGGTCGGTTCGACCGGTTCGGAACGGGCCCGCTTGGCCGGCCGGTACGCGTCGACCACCTCGTCGACGTCGATGTCCGGAACCGCGTTGGCCACCCAGCGCCGCATGCCGACTTCGTCGAGCGCCAGTAGCGCCGGATTTCCGAGCCCGAAGAGCGTCAGCTCGTCGCGGTTCGTGCCGATCAACAGGTCGACGCGGTCTGCGCTGCCCTTGGCCACCGCGGCCAGAGGGTGTTCGGGCAACAAGGCTCCGTCGACGACCGGCAGGAACGGGAGGGGGATCATCCCCGGATCGGGACGACGACGCCCGAGCTCCTCGGTCGCGGCGACGAGCTCACTCGCGGGGATCGGCTCGAGTGACGCCCGGTCGCACGCCGCGACCCCGAGGACCGCCGCCAGGCGCTCGGCCGACTGCTCCGCCGCGTCGACGGAGTGGACGTGCGTGCCACCGCTCTGCACGATGGCGCGCCGGAACAGTCCTGCCGCCGCCGGGGCAGCGAGCAGCGTGGCGACGCTGAAGCCGCCGGCCGACTCGCCGAAGATCGTGACGTTGGACGGATCGCCGCCGAAGGCCGCGATGGACTCGTGCACCCAGCGCAGGGCGGCGACCTGGTCCTGTATGCCCCAGTTGCCCACCAGTCCGTCCGGGTCGGCGAGACGGCGGTGGCCGAGAAAGCCCAGGGCGCCGAGACGGTAGTTGATGGTCACGACCACGGCGTCGCCGTTGCGCACGAGGTTGCCGCCCCGGTAGAGGAACACAGACCCGCTGCCGGAGGTGAACCCGCCGCCGTGGATGAAGACCATGACCGGTCGTCCCGTGCCAGGAGCGGTGGTCGGGATCGCGGGAAGGTCCGGAGTCCAGATGTTCAACGTGAGGCAATCCTCACTGTGCGGTTCGGAGGCTCCGGGATCCGAGGGACTGGTGATCCCGGCCACGGCGGCCGACTGGGGCGCGATGGGACCGAACGTCGACGCGTCGCGGATCTCGTTCCAGGGCTCCGGATCCACGGGTGGACGCCAGCGCAAAGCGCGCCAGGGTGCCTGCGCATAGGGGATGCCGGCGAACGACCACAGGTCGCCGCGCCAGACTCCCCTGAGCCGCCCCTGAGAGACCGACACCACTCCGTTCATGCCGGCACCCTACGAAGGGCACCCGCCGCGGTCAATCGTGCGCTTCGCACACACCGCGCGAGCACGGCCTGCAACCGGACCGAAACGACGAGGGTGCCGAGTTTGCACCCATGCAGCCATTACGCTTTGCCCCCGTGGGTGCAGTGAATTGTCGGGGCACTGTCCGCAGGCGGACCCATGTTGCCCGTGTCGCGGTCGTCGCGGGGATCGTCGGCGCATGGCTATCCGCGGCAGCTCCTGGTGCCGGCCCGACGGGCGCGACCACTTCGACGACGCTTCCGGGGCCGGCGCCCAACCAATCGCAGATCAATGCCACGCAATCGCAGGTCGCCCAGATCGAAGGCACCCTCGCGCAAGAAGAGCAACAGACCTCGGTCCTCGACGACAAGTACAACACCGCGGTGCAGAACGTGCAGAACGCGCAGAGCTCGCTGCAGACGATCGCGACCAATCTCGTCCACGAGAAGGGGGCGGTGGAAATCGACAAGCGTTTGGTGTCGGACGACGCGATTCAGGCCTACGTCTACGGCACACCCGAGACCGGCCTCGCCTCCTACTTCTCGTCCTCGGCGACGCAGAACGTGGCGCGCAACCAGTACACGAACGCAATCGTCGGCAACCTCACCAAGGACGAGCTTGCGTTGGAGCACTCCGAGGGGCAACTGCAAGCCGAGCAGGTCCAGCAGCAGGCGGTCGCCGCACAGGCGCAGGCCGAGGCGGCGCAGGCGAAGTCACTGGCCCAGGCGAACGAGGCGGAGGCGACGACGACGAGGTCGACGCTCAATCAGGTGCAGGGGCAGCTGGGCCAGGAGGTCGCGCAAGCGGCCATCCAGGAGGCGCAACAGGAGGCGGCCGCTGCGGCGAGCGCCGCCAGCCCAACCGCGCAGCAACAGGCCGCGGCCGCGGCGGCGACGGCGGCGACGGTCGCCGGCGCGGTCGGCGGAACCGCCAGCGGGGCGGCGGCCACCAGCGCGGCGAACCAGGCGGCCGGGAGTTCCGGCCCCGTCGGCGGTTCCGCGTCGGGTGGGTCGAGCGGGATGACCGCGGTGCAGGAGGCGGTCTCGCAACTCGGCGTGCCCTACATGTTCGGCGGCGAGACCGCCGGGGTCGGCTTCGACTGCTCCGGGCTCGTCCAATGGGCCTGGGCACAGGCCGGGGTCTCCATCCCCCGGACGACCGAGGCGCAGTGGCCCGCACTGCCCCACGTGTCGCTCGACGCCCTCCAACCCGGTGACCTGCTCTTCTATTACAACCTGGACGGCGACAACCTGGTGGATCACGTCGTCATGTACACCGGCTCGGGGCCCTACGGGACCGACACGGTCATCCAAGCCCCGTATACGGGCTCCACTGTTTCGTACTCCCCCATCTTCACCGAAGGCCTCATCGGGGCCGCCCGCCCCTAGCTCGACGGCAGATCTCCGTCGGCCGACCGATCGGTACCATGGCCCGATGGCCAGTGGGCGCCAGGTGGTCGATGAGAAGGACCGGTCGACCGCCATCGTCCCGATCCGCGTGCCCTCCGAGGACGTGGAGGACCAGGAGGATCCTCGCCTGTCCGACGTCGACGAGTGGGGCCGGTCCGAGCGCACCCGCGCCGTGGCCCGCGCGCTCTACGAGCCGATCTACTCGAGATGGTTCCGTGCCGAGTGGGATGGCCTCGAGAAGATCCCGACCAAGGGCGGCGCACTGCTGGTCGCCAACCACGCGGGCGCGATTCCGTCCGACGCGCCGGTGATCATGCACGGGGTGGAGAAGGAGCTGGAGCGTCCCGTGTACGGACTGGCCGACTACTTCTTTCGGACGGTGCCCGTCGTGGGCACGCTCTGGGCACGGGCCGGAGGCGTCGCGGCGCGGCCCGCCAACGCCTACCGGCTCCTGAAGGAGCAGCAGCAGCTTGCCCTCGTGTTCCCGGAGGGCACCAAGGGGCCGTCGAAATCGTTCACGGACCGGTACCAGCTCCGCCGCTTCGGCCGGGGAGGGTTCGTCGAGATCGCGATGCGCGCCGGCGTGCCCGTCATCCCGATCGCGGTCGTCGGCTCCGAGGAGGCGATGCCGATCGTCCTCCGCCTCCCCAGCGTCGCCAAGGCACTGAGCCTGCCGTACTTCCCGATCACGGCCAACCTGCTCACCCTCGGGCCGCTGGGCGCCCTGCTGCCCTTCCCGGCCAAGTTCAAGCTGCGGGTGCTCGACCCGGTTCGCTTCGACGTGGCGCCGGACCAGGACCGCTACTCCAAGAGCCGGATCATGGACGAATCCGAGCGCATCCGCTCCCAACTCCAAGAAGCCGTCTACGACCTGCTGCGCGACCGCCGCAGCGTCTGGTTCGGCTGATGGGCCGGCGCGTCCTCGTCACCGGGGCGGACACCTTCTGGGGGGGCCGGATGATCCAAGCGCTCGAGACGGACCCGAGCACCGACGTGATTCTCGGCATGGGCACCCAGGTGCCGTCCGTGCCTTTCGAACGCGCAGAGTTCGTGCGGGCGGACCAGAACTATTCGATCCTGCACCGACTGGTGAAGGCGACGCAGGTCGACACCATCCTGCACACCTTCATGATCACAAACTCGACGACGGTGCCACGTCGGCAGATGCACGAGATCAACGTCATCGGCACGATGAACCTGCTGGCGGCCGCGGGCGCCGCCGGCTCGTCGGTGCGACACATCGTCGTCAAGTCGTCCACCCTGGTCTACGGCTCCGCGGCCAGCGACCCCAACACCTTTGACGAGGACACCCCGCGCACGAGCCCGGTGAAGAACGGCGTCGAGCGAGCCCTCGTCGAAGCGGAGGGGCTCGTCCGGGACTTCGCCGAGGACAACCCGGGAACGATCGTCAGCGTGCTTCGCTTCGCCAACGTCCTGGGAACCCACCTGACCACCCCGATCAGTCGCAACCTGTCGAGACCTCTCTGTCCGGCCATCTTCGGTTTCGACCCACTCCTGCAATTCGTCGAGGAAGACGACGTGGTGCGCGCGCTCCTGCACGTCACCCGCGGGGGCATCGGCGGCCTCTTCAACGTCGCCGGCGACGGCCGGCTTCCCTGGAGCGAGGTGGCGGCGATCAGCGGGACGCGGTTGGTCCCCATCTGCCCGTACAGCCCCCTGAAGATCCGACCCCTGACGCGGCTCTTCGACCTGCCCCCAGAGCTCGAGGACCTCCTGCGCTACGGACGCGGCGTCGACACGCGTCGCTTCGCCTCGACCGGCTTCACGTACGACACGACCAGTGCCGGCGCGGTGCGAACCTTCATCAGAGCGACGCGACTTCGTCGGCAATCGGGCCGCCAGCCCTTGTCGTACACCTACGAGCACGACGTGGAGCAGTTCTTTCGCCATTCGCCGTCGGTGATCGGCGTCAACGAGGTCTGAGGCTCAGCCTCCGAGCCACTCCGAAGCCAGCGCGGATTGCCGGACGGCCCACTCCTCCGCCGTGATGGCGTAGCGCACGTGGTCCTCCCACACCCCGTCGATCTCGAGGAATCGCTGTGCCACGCCCTCCTCCCGGATCCCCAGCTTCTCGACGACTCGCCGGCTGGGGAGGTTGCGCGGGATGATCGAGATCTCGACACGATGGAGCGAGATGGCCTCGAAGGCGAACCGCAGGGTCACCACCACCGCCTCGGGCACCAGCCCCTGTCCCGCCATCGCCTCGTCGATCCAATAGCCGATGAACGCGCTCTGGAACGGCCCGCGCTGGATCGAGGACAACGTCACCTCGCCGGCGAAGCGTTCGCCGGCGAAGATCCCGAACCCGTACCCCGTACCGAGATGGCGCTCGCGCTCACGGATGCCACAGCGGGCCGCGAAGCTCGGGCGGTCCTCGGACGGGACGGGGGCGCCTTTGGGCCGTGGCTCCCAGCGCAACAGCCAGTCGGCGCAGCGGGACCGCACTTCGTGCCAGGCGGGAAAGTCGTCCTCGGTGAGCGAGCGCAGGAGCACCCGCTTGCCGCGCAGCTCCAGCGGCGCGTGACGGACCGCCCGCGCTGCGCTCATCCGCCCAGCACCTCGCCCAGAGCGCCGAGCAGCGCAAGCACGTTCCGGCGGCGGGCCGTGTGGCCCATGCAACCGATCCTCCAGATGCGGCCGGACAAACGGCCGGCGCCTGCGCCGATCTCGATCCCGTAGGTGCCGAGCAACGCGTGGCGGACCGCGGCCTCGTCGACCCCGTCGGGCACCCAGACGGTGGTGAGCTGTGGAAGCCGGAACGGCGGCGAGACGAACAGTTCGAGGCCGAGAGCGGTCAACCCGTCCTGCAGCAGCCGCCCGCACTCGGCGTGACGGACGCGCACGGCCTCGATCCCCTCGTCGAGCAGGGAGCCGAGCCCGGCGTGGAGGGCGGCAACCATGGAGACGGGCGCCGTGTGGTGGTAGACCCGACCGCCTGCCGCGGCGTCGTTGACGTAACGCGCCAGCAGGTTGAGGTCGAAATACCAGCTCGGCGGGCGCTCCACCAGGCGGCCCAGGGCCCGATCCGAGACGGTCAGCGGGGCCAGGCCGGGAGGGACCCCCAGGCACTTCTGGGTCCCGCTGTAGGCGATGTCGACCGCCCAGGCGTCGACCGCGACCTCGATCCCCCCGAGCGACGTCACCATGTCCACCAGGAGCAACGCGTCGCCCTTGCCCCGGCCGAGCGGCTCGATCTCGTTCCGCACCCCCGTCGACGTCTCGGCGTGCACGACGGCGATCACCGACGGCGCGGGGTGGGCGGCCAGCAGGTGCTCGGGCTCGACCGGCGTGCCCCACTCGGCCTCGACGCGGACGACCTCGGCGCCCAGCCGGGATGCGACCTCGCACATCCGCTCGCCGAACACGCCGTTGACCCCCACGACGACGGGGTCACCGGGCCGAACGAAGTTGACGAAGGAGGCCTCCATGCCGGCCGATCCGGTCCCACTGATCGGCAGTGTCAGCCCGTTGGAGGTCGCGTAGACTCGGCGCAGCCGGTCGTTCGTGTCGTCGAGCATCGCCAGGAACTGCGGATCGAGGTGGCCGAGCACGGGTCCCGCCAGCGCCATCGTGACTTCAGGGTACGGATTGGACGGCCCCGGTCCCATGAGCAGGCGGTCGGAGATCCCCACGGGCGCATCGTGTCAGGTCCACGTTGACCTGCGCCAATAAGCCAAATCCGGCAAGGATGTCCACTAGATTGCCAGCGTGCCGCGGGTCCTCTTCGCACCGAGGGAGCCGCCACCCCTCCCTCCGGACGTCGCGCAGGACCCCGGCGCCTACTCGGCGTGGATCCTCCGGCGCGAGGAACGGCGCCTCAGGCGGCCGGCGCGTGGAGCGCGGCTGGGCGGCCCGACCCTCGGCCTGATCCTGCTCGTGGGCGATGCACCCGCGGCGGCGCTGCGCGTCACGCTCGACGGCCTGCGGCACCAGACGAGCAAGGCCTGGACGCTGCGCATCGTGGCACCCGAGTCGCGACTCCCCGAGATCGAGGAGCTCGTCGGGGCAAGGCGCCGGGCGGTCCGGCGCCGCCTCCGGACCCTCGGCGTGCCCGACCGCAGCACGGGGGGCGCGCAACTGGGGCAGGCGCTCGCCGGGTGCGACGAGGTCCCCGTCGCCCTGGTCCACCCGGGCGACCGGTGGGTCCCCGACGCCGTGGCGGCGCTGGGTGGCGCCACGAAGCCTGATGCGGTCGTCTACGCGGACGAGGACCAGGGCACCGCGGCCGGCGGTTTCGCGGCGCCCCGCCTCAAGCCTGAGTACTCCCCCGACTTCCAGCTCTGCTCGGGCTACCTGGGGGGACCGGTCGTGGTCGGCGCGGATGTGGCGCGACGAATCCCGCCGCTCACCGCTTCCGACGCCGCGGCGGCCGAACACGAGTTCACGCTGTGGGCCTGCGAGCTGGCCGACACCGTCGTCCACGTCGCCGAGGTGCTCTGTCATGGGGGGACGGAAGGTCCTCGTGCGCCGCGCCCGGGCCAGCCCTACCTCGACGAAGCCGTCCGCCGCCGGGACGAGGCGGCGATCGTGGTCGCGGGAGCGCCGGGCGCCCTCCGCGTGCGATGGCCGGTCCCGGGCGGCACGACGGTCAGCATCCTGATCCCCTTCCGGGACGAGCCGCGCCTCCTACGGACCTGTGTCGACTCCGTCACCGCGACCACGCGCGGCCAGTCGCCGGAGCTCGTGCTGATCGACAACGGTTCGTCCGATCCCGAGACCGCGACGCTCGTCGAGCTCCTCGGCGCCCGACCCGGCGTCCGGGTCCTCCGTGATGCTCGCCCTTTCAACTGGGCGCAGCTCAACAACGCCGGCGCTCGAGTCGCCGGGGGGGACGTGCTGGTCTTCTTGAACAACGACATCGAGGCGCACCGGGAGGGTTGGCTGGCGGCGTTGTGCGGCCAGGCGCTCCGGCCCGACGTCGCGGCCGCCGGTGCGCGCCTGCTCTATCCCGACCGGCGCCTCCAGCACTGCGGGCTGGTCGTCGGTCTGACCGGGGCCGCCGGCCATCCCCTGGTGGGCCTCCCCGCCGAGGCACCGGGCTACCTCAACATGGCCACGGTGACCCGCGAGTGTGCGGCGGTCACCGGTGCCTGCCTGGCCACGCGACGCGAGGTGTTCGACCTGCTCGGGGGCTTCGACGAAACACTCGGCGTCGACCTCAATGACGTGGACTACTGCCTGCGCGCCGCCGCCGCCGGCTACCGGACCCTCTTCGAGCCGGCAGCCGAGCTGCTCCATCACGAGTCGCCGAGCCGCGGAACGGCCGGCGGCGTGGGCGACATCGTCAACTTCGTCGATCGGTGGCGGGAGTACATTGCGTCTCGCGACCCCTACCTCAACCCGCACCTCACTCGCGCCGACCCGTCCTGCGGTCTGGCCGCGCCCGAGGAAGAGGAGACGTGGAACCAGTGGTACGCGACCCTGAGCACATAAGCGCGAAAAAGGTCGAACACCTGCGGCGAACGATCGACCCACCGGTCGACCGCCGGGCATGAGCGACCGCGGCACTGTCGTCGTCGGGCGCCACTGGCACGACCGCAGCGGGGAACTGTCCTACGTCGCCCGCGCCGTCGCCGGCGCCGCGTCCCGCTGTGGTCCGGTGACCGTGCTCGTGCCCGGAAGGGACGGGGGGCGCCAACCGGACGGGGCGTTCGACCTCGAGGCCATCGGCGAGGGCGACGGTCTGCAGTGGCCGAAGCACCTCGGCCCCGGCCAGCTCGTGGTGGCCGACGAGCTGAGCGCGCCGGTCGCGACGATGCTCGCGGCGGTCCGACCACGCGCCGTCTTCACGCTGTCGGCGGACGGCGAGGGACGCCTTCCGGCCGCCCGACCGCTGCGCCTCGTGCCCGAGGCGGACGCCGGGGGCGAACCGTCGGTCGAGGTGCACGTCGCCGTCAACCCGCTGGCCCAACGGCACCGGCACCATGGCTTCGGGTTCACCGGATACCAGCTCGTGCTGTCGGACCGATCGGGTCGGCACGACGATCCACCGCCGCCGGCGGCGTGGATCGGCGGGGCCTTCGACGACGACGACGTCGTCGTGGTCGAGGATGCCGCGGCGTGGGCGTGGAAGGGCAGCGCGCTGCGGGGCATGGTCCCGGTGGACACCCGCATGGACCTCTGGCGGCTCGTTGCCCACGCGAACGTGTGCGTCGATCTTGCACCGGGTCGGCAAATCGCACGTGAGTGCGTGGAGTCCCTCCGGTTCGGCACGCCGATCGTCGTCCCCGCCGGGGCGGGACCCGCCGTCGCGCACGCCGCAGCCGGGGGCGGGGCGAGCTTCGGCGACCCGGGCGAACTCGTGTCCGCCGTTGCGCACCTGCGGGACCCGGCCAACCGGTCCATCGCGTCAGAAGCGGGGCGACGCTACGCCGACACGCACTACGGCGATCCCGCCCGGCCCGTCGCCGATCTCCGTCAGCTCCTGGCGACGGCCTGACTCACCGCACGCCGGTTACCCGGTCACCCGGGCGGATCGGGCACCAGGGGGACCCGCGGCGGCCAGGCCAGCGTGTAGTTCTCCGCGTCGAGCGAGAGATTGGGGTTGTAGTAGGGATCGCTGCGCAGGCCGTCGAATCCCCAACGCGTCTCCATGTACCCGACCTCCCGGGCGAAGGCCGCCGCCCGAGGGCCGATGGTGTCCAGTCCGCGACTGGTGGACTCGTGATGGTAGAGCTCGGCGTAGGGGGTCCAGACGACCTCCCACCCGGCTTCGCGGAGGCGAAGGCAGAAGTCGATGTCGTTGAAGGCGATCGGCAGGTTCTTCTCGTCGAACCCTCCCACCTGGTCCCAGGCCTCCCGGCGCACGACGGCGCACGCCGCCGTCACGGCGGACATCCGGTGCGCCAGCTGGAGGTTGCCGAAGTATCCGGGTGACAGGCGATCGAACATGCGGAATGCGTGACCGGCCACGCCGTAGACGCCCAGGACGACCCCGGCGTGTTGGATCCGGGACTCGTCGTAGTACAGCTTGGCGCCGACGGCGCCGACGCCCGGCTGCATCACCTGGCTCACCATCTCCGTGAGCCACTCACCGGAGATGATCTCGGTGTCGTCGTTGAGGAGGCACACGACTTCGCCGGCGGAGCGCTGCACCGCGGCGTTGTTCAGTTCCGCGTAGTTGAACGGCCGCTCGTCCCGCAGGACCCGAAGCCGGTCGTCGTAACCCTGGAGGTACTGCAACGTGGGCAGCGACTCGCTGGAGTTGTCGATGACCACCACCTCGAAGTCGGGGTACTGGGTCAAGGCCAGCACGCTGTCGATGCACCGCTGCAGGAGCCGGCCGTCGCGTGTCGGGACCACGATGCTGACCCGGGGTGCCGGGTCGGGCAGTGCCCAGGCCACCCGGTTGTGACCCGACTTGCCGATCCGCGTCACCTGGCCGCCACGCCCGGTCCGCTCCAGGTGATCGGCCACGGCGCGCCGCCCGCGTCAACGGCGTACGGCTTGGCGGACACGAGTGCCGCCGTCGAGCTCGCGTGCACGCGCCAGTGGTACAGGACATGAGGGATGTGCACGACCTGCGACGCCGACACGAGCTCGCTGACCCGCAGGGTGAGGTCCCAGTCCTGGCTGCCTTCGTACCCCTCGCGGTACCCCCCGGCGTGGTCCACCAGGTCCTTGCGGAAGGCGGACAGATGGCTGACGAAGTTCTGGCCCGTGAGCAGCAAGGGATCGAAGTCGGGCTTGAAGAAGGGGTCACGCCGCTGTCCCGCCTCGTCGATCTTGTCCTCGTCGCTGTAGACCATCGCCGCGTCGGGATGCTCCGCCAGTGCCACCGCCACCAGGGCCAGCGCATGCGGCGCCAACAGGTCGTCGTGATCCAACAGGGCCACCCAGCGCCCCGACGCCAAGGCAAGCGCAGAGTTCGAGGCGGCCGAGATGTGGCCGTTCTCGGTGCGGTGCACGACCACGATGCGCGGATCGGTGGCTGCGTAGTCGTCGAGCACTCGCTCAACCGCCGCATCGGTGGAGCAGTCGTCGGCGATGCAGAGCTCCCAATCCGGATAGATCTGCTCACGCACCGACTCGATCGCCGCCTGCAGCAGGTCGACCGGCGGGTTGTAGACGGGCATGAGGACGGAGATGCGCGGACGCTCCGGCAGTGCCTGCAGGTGGCTCTCGATGCGGCGTCGTCCCTCGTCGTCGAGCGCGTCGAACATCTCGATCCAGGTCTCGTAGCTCCCGTCCGCCGGGTTGACCGCCGCCGGAACGGGCGGTGGGGCCGGGCCGGTCGCCACCTCTCGCCCGCGTAGCCGGCCGTACAGGCGGCGCAGCGTGCCGCCGTACCGGAAGAGGCGGGTCCCGTAGACGGCCTCCAATTCGGCATCTCGCATCGACACCAGTGCGGCCAGGCGCCGCTGATCCGCCTCGTACCGGCGCACCGTTTCGAAGGCGGCCAGGTTCTCGGCCGAGCGCCGGCGCTCGGCGTTGTCCCGCTCCTCGGCCAGGCGGACCGCGTCCCGATAGAGGTCCTCCCGCGCCTCGGCGACCGCCTCGAATCGGACGGCGAGCTCGTCGTGCTCGGCGCGCAGGGTCGCCGAGCGCCACAGCGCGCGCTCGTAGTCGGCGACGAGGTGCTCCGCGTCCGTCTCCCCCCGGCGGAACAACATTGCGTGCGGGGCGAGGAGCGTGGCGTCGTAGTCGACGTCGTGCACGAAACCGTGTCGCAGGAACTGCTGGGCCCAGTAGCCGACCGGCTCGACATTTAGGTGGGTCGGCTCGTCGAAGTCGTCCGGGGTGGACGAGAACAACACCATGTCTGCGTGCCGGCACAGATTCCCGACACTCGCCTCGACCAGGGACGGTGGCAGATGCTCGAGGACTTCGGTGCAGGTGATGAGGTCGTAGTGGCCCTCGATCTCGTCGGTGATGGACCCGACCCGGCAGAAGGGCCGGAGCCCGGGAGGCACCTGCCCGATCGCCCAGCTGGAGATGTCGATCCCGCGGGCGTCGACGCCGCGCGCGCGCAACGCCTCGACGAGCATGCCCACGGCGCAGCCGACGTCGAGGGCGCTCGCCGGTTGGAGTGTCTTGACGATGGATCCGCCGATGCGGTCGAAGAGCTCAACCCAGAGGGTTTCGTTGCGCGAGTACGGCACACCCGACTGGTCGTACGCGCTGCCGTAGTAGTCCGCGTCATAGAACTCGGCCGTGACGTCGACGAGAACGCTGGCATCGACGGGGACGGCGGCGGGCCGGCCGTCGAGCTCGTGCAAGAGGCGGTCCAGGGTGTGCTGCCGCGGACCGACGGCCGAGACCGCCCCCTCGTCGTCGCGGGCCGGCGCGGTCTGCTCGATGAGCGTGGCGGCCTGACCCAGGTCGCCATCGACGGCGACCCCCAGGCCGCCGAGGAATTGCGCGATCTCGTCGAGTAACGCCTTCGGACGTCCGACGACGTCGTCGTAGGGGACGGCGAGGGACGGGTACTGCGAACACAAGACCAGCGCCGAACGGTTGTAGCGGTCCCAGAGCTTGACCGCCTCCTCCCCGCCTGCGAGCTGCGGGAGCGCCGCCTGGGCAAGCCGGCCGGGACTGCGATGGACCAGGATCACGGCGGGACGCACCCCGAGGACATCGGCCCAGAACGGTGCGAGGAAGCTGAGGCGCGGATCGTCCCACACCCAGGGCCCGGCCGGAGCGCCCGACGGCCGGGCGGCGAGCGCGGCCTCGACCTTCTCCCGCGCCTCGTCCGCCCACCCGGCGAGGGTGCGCGCCAGCTCGAGAGGGGCCGCCTCCGGCGGCCCCTCGTGCCTCGAACCGTCGGCGGCGGTGAGCAGTTGCTCGTTGAAGCCGGCGAGGGCAGACGGGTGCGCCCCTTCGGCGCCGTTGTCGATCCGTCGGAGCCCGAACGCAGAGAGCGCTGCACCGAGAAGATCGGTCCCGCTCGCGAACATCCCGACGACGAAGATGCCGTCGACCTGGGACGAGGGCGCAGCGAGCTGGGGAAGCACCTCGTGGCGCGCTCGGTTCATGCCGCGCGGCCCTTCAACACAAGCGCAGGATAGCACCGCCAATTTCGCGCTCCCGGGTGACCGGAGCCCCTCGGGACGACCATGGCTGGAGGCCTCGGCGAGCGGGAAAAACCCTACGTCAGGGCATTGCCGGTCCCGTGGCTTCCGCGAACGCCATGACCGGGGGCAGGCGACCGGCGCCGGCGCACGCGCCGAAAGAGTCGTCGCGGCGCGGCCCAGGCGAGCACGAGACAGACGAGTCCGAGCGCCCCCGCGAGCAGCGCCAGCGCGGCGTAGGGAGGCGTGAAGGAAAAGGAGACGCTCGACCGACCGGCGGGCAGGTCCACCGCCTGGAAGAGCGGGCCGTCGGTGCGCACGGCGAGCGGGCGGCCGTTGGCCGTCGCGTGCCACCCTGGCATCTGCTGCTCCCGGTAGACCAGTGCCGACGGCCGGCGGCAGTTCACGACGGCCGTCGTCTGGCCGGTCACCCGGACCGAGCACGCCCGGTCGCCGGCGGAGAACAACGGGGCCGGGTGCGGCAGCGCCACGATCGTCGTCGTGGCGTCGCTGAACACGGTGCGCAGCCGGGACGCTCCGCCGGGCAACGTCGTGCCGGACGGCAGCAGAACGTACTTGACCCCCACCGCCTCGTAGGCCCGGAGGTGGTCGACGAGCTCCCGGGCCGGCGTCCTCCCGGTGGGATCGAGCCTCGTCGTGCCGGTGAAGGTGGTCGGGTTCACGTTGGGATCGAGGCGTTGCACGACGTACGTGCCGTACGCGTCGGGGATGGGAACGTCGTTCAACCCGGCCGACGACAGACCGTAGTAGGACCCGTAGTCGGGTGACAGTGGGCCGAGAGTGTAGAAGCGTTGTTCGCCCAGATGCCGCGCCAGGTAGTGCACCGGCGCGACATCGACCACGGCTTGGCGCGGCGCGGAGAACTGCGGCGTCATGAACATCGCCATGACGTCGACGACGACGAGAGCGGCGAGCGCCCCGATGCGGATGCGGCCCGTCGTGGCGCGACCGACGGCGTCTGGAGCCAACGCGAGCCCCACCATGCCGAGGATCACGATCAGCGCCCACAGCACCGACGCGTCCACCCAATCGCCCTGCTGTGGCGCTCGGGGGAGCGACCGGAGAACCGGCTCGGCCGCGCGCCAGCACAGGAAGACGGCTGCGAGCAGGACGGCGCCGCTGCCGAGGACGATGCGGCGGGACGCGGACCGGCGGATCACGTCGTCCAGCCCCAGGGCGGCGAGGACGACAACCGCGAGCTCCCACGACGCGGGCGCATAGCGGTAGAACGCCGTCGAGGAGACACCGGGGATGGCGTTGACGACGTCGAGGGCCACCCCCACACCGACCAGCCGGGCGAGGCCGACGACGATCCAGGCGCCCAGCGCCACTCGGAGGGACCGGTACGGGCGGCCGACCAGCCCGACAATGCCCGAGAGGCAGACTGCCGCGCCGAAATACCCGCCGATGCTGCCCCAGAACGAGGCGAGGTCCGGCGAGCGCGCGCTCGAGAACTCGAAGATCGGCCCGAACAGGTACGGCATGACCTGAGCGGGCAGCGCCGTCCTTGGGCTCAGCGACGTGTGGCCGAACGCACCGGCGTGGCCGCCGACGTTGGCATGCGGGAGGTAGTCGACGAAGGCGACGAGGATCGGTGCGGCCAGCAGCGCGGCGGTGCCCACGCCCATGGCCACGCTCTGCGCGAGGGTGCCCAGGGCGCGGCGCGGCAACCCCATCGACCGCACGACGAGCCAGAGGAGGGCGAGAAGGCCGTCCAGGAACGCCATCTCGGGGAACCCGGCGTAGAGGGAGAGTGCGAGTGCCACGGCGATGAGCACCCAGCCGGTGCGCCGGTGCAGGCGCGCCCCGTCGAGCGCCCATTCGATCCCGAGCAGGAGGAGAGGCAGGAACGCGACGGGGTTCCCAGGCGCATGGAAGAGCCACGCCATCGTGCCGTTGAGCCCGAAGGCGATCCCTCCTACGACGGCGGCCGTGTTCGAACGGGTCAACCGTCTCAGGAGGAGGTAGGTCGCGATCCCGGCGACGATCTCCAACGTGATGCGGAAGTAGACCTGCCCCCCGGGCAAGAGGTTGAACGCGTCCAGCGGGAAGAACGCCGCGGATTGCATCTCTCCGGCCAGCGGCGCACCGACGCCTTCGTAGGGGTTCCACCACGGGACCTGCCCGTGCAGCCAGTCGACGGCGGCGCGGTGGCCCAGGGCCTGGGCCGTGAAGCCGATGTTCGGGTCGATCGTGTCTTGGCCGGGCAGGAGACCGGGCTGCACCGTCGTGCCGAGACCGCTGACCTGGTTGATCGGGTTGGGGTTGAAGAGCTGCAGCAGGTACGGGGCGTTCGCCAGGACGACGACGGCCACGATCACCAGGATCGAGCGCAGACGCTCGTTGTGCCCGGCCGACCGCCGTCTTCCCGGACCCGAATCCTCGGTCTGGTCGACGGTCCTGTCGGCGGTCAGTTCGTCAACGCTGGCCAGTTGCATCGAGGTCGTGGTCGAGGGGTCCGTGCGTCGTCGCCGCGGCCGATGCCGCGGCGCAACAAGGGGCGGAGACTATCGACACGCGGCTGCGACCTTCCATCACCCGTTGCGCTGGGCGGGCCGAAGGAGGCTCCCGGCTAGTCCGTCGAGGATGTCGTCCTCGGACACCAGGCAGCGTGCCCGGCCGAATTCCTCCATGACCGACGCCAGCACCAGGACGCCGCCCACGATGACGTCCTCCCTGCCCGGGGTCATGCCCGCGCGCGCCAGCCGGTCTCCGGCGGTCTCCGCGGCGAGGACACGCAACCACGCCTCGACGTCCTCCCTCTCGAGCACGGCGTGGTGGACGAGGGCCCGGTCGTACGTGCGGAGGCCCAATTGGAGGCAGGCGAGCGTGGACACCGTGCCGGCCAGGCCCACGAGCAGGCTGTCCGGGACGAGCGCCGGGAGTTCGGCGCGTGCGTTGCCGATCTGGGCGCCGACCGCCGACCGCGCCGCCGCCAGGTCTCCCCCGGAGGGCGGGTCGCCGCGCAGCCAACGCTCGCTCACCCGCACGCAACCGATGTCGAGGGACCGGATCGCGACCGCGTCGACCGCGGGCCGCCGCGGGGACGGCCGGCCCACGGCGAGCTCGGTCGACCCGCCCCCGATGTCCGCGACGAGCACCGGACCGGCGCCGACCAGTGCCGGAGGCAGGTCTGCCGTGGCACCGGCGAAGGACAGCCTGCCCTCCTCGTCCCCGGACAGCACCTCGGGGCGCACCCCCGTGATCTCGGCCACGCGGGCCATGAACTCCCCGGCGTTGTCCGCGTCCCGCACGGCGGACGTGGCGGCGACCCGCACCAGGCTGACGGCGTGGGCGTCCATCGCAGCCCGATACCGGCGAAGCACCTCGAGCGTGCGTTCGATGGCCTCCGGCGCCAGCGACCCGGCGGCGTCCACGCCCTCGCCCAGGCGCGTGATGCGCATCTCGCGCTCGAGCACCGTCCCGTCCCGCGCCACCACGATGAGCCGGGTCGAGTTGGTACCGCAGTCCACCGCAGCGACGGGCCCGGCGTCGTCCTGGCGCATGACCTCACTCTCCATCAGGAAGTCGGCGCCGCGCACGGCCAGCTGCCCGGCGGTCCACTGGCCCACGGGGTCGTCGCCACCTGCCAGGTACCACGCCAGGTGCGCGTGCAGGCATTTCACGCCGCGGCGCGTGCCGCCGACGCCGCCCGACGGTGTCGGGCCCTGGTGCCCCGGGGCGAGGCCGCGGTCACGGCGGGCCGCGTACCGCTCATGGGCGCTGGCGATAGCGGCCGGCGGGACGGCGTCGGCCGCCCGGCGCACCCCTCCCACCGCCTCCAGGCGGCTGACGGCCTCGCGCAGAACCGGATCGACCAGCCAGAACAGCGTGGGCATCGGACTGCCGTCCCGCAGGAGCGGCGCGTTCTCGATCACCACGGGCTGCCCGTCTCGGCGTCGCACCACCACGGCATAACCACCGGCGGGAGTGCGACCGAGGAGCCGCGCGACGACCTCGTCGTCGTCGCCGAGGGTGGGATGGTCCGCCGATCCGGTCACCGGCCGCGGGTTCAACGCCAGAATTCGAGCGAGTGCAGCATGCGCGACACCAGGCCGGACCCGGCCGCGGTGGAGGTGTTCGCCGGAGCGGCCCGGCGGGAGGCGGCGCGCGGCGTCGTCGTTGTGGTCACGCCCCCTGGGGGGAGCTCCGGGATCGCCGACGGCGTGACGGGTGCGTCCGAACCGGGATCCCCGGCGTACGGTGTGCCCGCGGAGGTCGCGCCGGACGGCGGGAGCACCTCGTAGGCCTGCTGGCCGGGTGTGACCAACTCGTACTGCTGACGGGCGATCCGCCCGATCTCGCTCGAGTCGCTGAGGTTCTTCTGCTCTTGCGCCAGCGCCGCGTCCTGTTTGTGCAGCGCGGCCAGCTCGGCCTCGGTGCCCGCGAGCGAGGAGCGCTGGCTGACGAGGGTCCCGGCGGGGAACCAGGCGAACAAGACGACGGCCGAGACGATGACGGCGCCGAGGAACAGCAGACGCGACCGGCTGGCCGATCCGGGACGCGTCGACGTGCGAGCGGCACGAGCCGTCCGCGACAGACGAGGCAGGCCGGGCAGACGGAAGCGGCGTTCCTTCGCCAGCCCGCGCCGCGACGTGGCGCTAGCCCGGGCCACGTCGGGCACCTCCCCCACCCGACAACGCGGCGGCCCCCGGGAAGCTCGCTGACTCGCCGAGGTCCTCCTCGATCCGGAGCAGCTGGTTGTACTTCGCCACGCGGTCCGATCGGGCCGGCGCGCCCGCCTTGATCTGGCCGGCGTTGACCGCGACCGCCAGGTCGGCGATCGTCGTGTCCTCGGTCTCGCCCGAGCGGTGCGAGATCACGGCGCCGTAGGAGGAGCAGGTGGCGAGGGCCACTGTGTCGAGGGTCTCGGTGAGCGTGCCGATCTGGTTCAGCTTGACCAGGATGGCGTTGGCCACTCCGTCGCGTATCCCGCGCTCGAGGATCTCGGCGTTCGTCACGAAGATGTCGTCGCCGACCAGCTGGACCCGCCCCCCCAGCGCCTTCGTGTGCGCCGCCCATCCGTCCCAGTCCTCCTCGGCCATCCCGTCCTCGATGGACACGATCGGATAGCGGTCGGCGAGCTCCACCCAGTAGTCGACCAGCTCGGCCGACGACATGGTCCGGCCCTCGCCGGCCAGCACGTAGGCCCCGTCGTCCCAGAGCTCACTGGTCGCGGGGTCGAGTGCCAACGCGATCTCGTCGCCGGGCACGCGGCCAGACGCCTCGATCGCCTCCATGAGCAGCTTCACCGCGTCCTCGTTCCGGGGGAGATCGGGCGCGAAGCCCCCCTCGTCGCCGACGGCGGTCGACAGCCCGCGCTCGGCCAGGATGGCGCGGAGTGCGTGGTACGTCTCGCTCCCCCACCGCAACGCCTCGCTCCAGGAGGCGGCACCGACGGGCATCAGCATGAACTCCTGGAAGTCGATGGAGTTCTTGGCGTGCGCACCGCCGTTGAGCACGTTCAGCATCGGCACCGGCAAGACGTGCGCGTTCGCACCCCCGAGGGAGCGGTAGAGCGGGACCTCGAGGTCGTCGGCCACGGCCTTGGCGCTCGCCAGGGACACGGCGAGAAGCGCATTGGCCCCGAGCCGGCTCTTGTCGGGCGTCCCGTCGAGGTCGATGAGTGCGCGGTCGACGCCGCGTTGGTCCAGCGCGTCGAGCCCGGTGATGGCATCGAGGATCTCGCCGTTCACGTGCCCGACGGCGCGCCGCACACCCTTGCCGCCGTAGCGGTCTCCCCCGTCGCGCAGCTCCACGGCTTCACGGATGCCCGTCGACGCGCCCGAGGGAGCGATGGCGCGTCCCCGGGCGCCGGAGTCGAGCAGCACCTCGGCCTCGACCGTCGGGTTGCCTCGAGAGTCGAGGACCTCGCGCCCGATCACGTGCTCAATGGTGCTCACGAATCACTCCTTGGGTGCCTTCCCTGGTCGGACCCGGGATCCGAGCCTAGCGGCTGCCCATCTCCTGTTCGGGGACGCCTTCGGCGGCGCGGATCTCCGCGCGCAGCCAGAGCGCGCGTGCGCGCAGTGCCTGTTCCGCGTCGACGCCGACGCGTTGCGCCTGGGTCGCGACGGCGAAGAGGAGCTCGCCCACCGCCAGGCCCACGACGGCACCGTCGTCGGCCGAGAGGGGGTCGTCGGGATGCGGGTCGGACGCTTCCGCGCGCGCCGCCAACGTCGTGAGCGCGGCAACGCTCTCGGCCACGCCGGCCTCGTGCGGGTCGACGCCCACCGCGCGCGCCTTGCGGGCCAGCTTGGTCGCCAGCATCAGCGCCGGCAGCCTGGCCGGGATCCCCTCGGTGACGCTCGTGCGGCCCTTCTCGCTCTTCTTGATCTCCTCCCAATTGCTGGCGACCTCGTCCGCGCTTTCGGCGTCGACGTCGCCGAACACGTGAGGATGGCGGTGGACCAACTTGTCGTGCACAGCCCGCGCCACGTCCGCCAGGTCGAATTGGCCGGACTCGTGCGCCAGGCGGGCGTGAAAGACGATCTGGAACAGGAGGTCCCCCAGCTCCTCCTCCAGGTGCGTGCCGGCACGGGAGGGCGCCACCGCGCCGTCGTCGGGTAGGGCCGCCAGGGCGTCGAGGACCTCGTAGCACTCCTCGACCAGGTGTGGCATGAGGGAGGCATGGGTCTGGGCGCGGTCCCAGGGACACTGCTCGCGCAGGGTGTCCATCAGCGCGACCAGCCGCCCCACCTCGTCGCCCGCGGCACGACTGGCGGGCACCGGCCAGGCAGGCACGTAGAGCGAGGTCAGATGGTCGGGCTTCACCGACCGGTCGAGGTCCCACCAGTCGACGGGCTGCACGAGTTCGTCGTCGAGCCCGAGGTGGTGCAGGAGGATTGGGCGGGGCGCGTCCTCAGCGACCTCGTCGGGCAGGCCGAGCTTCACCTCCGAGAGCAGGTGCGGCGACCAGCACTGCGCCACCAGGAACGGGCCGCGCCCACCAGCCGCCACGGCGGAGAAGTCGGAGGCGTCGACCAGCCGGACGCCCTCGGCCAGCGGGTCGATGCCCAGCGCCGCCCAAGCGAGGTCCAGGAACGACAGCGCCGGCACGATGGTGATCTCGACCCGTCCGTCGGCGCGCAGGAGCTCGACGGAGCGCTCGGCGACGAGCGGCGAACCGGGAACCGCGTAGACGACGGGCTCGGGCGCGGCGACGACCGCCGCCGCGACGAGTGCCTCCGCGATCCCCGCGTAGACCTCGTCGAAGGTGGCGGCTGCCTCATAGAGGTCGTCGAAGGCGTGGGCGCCGGCGAGCGCTCCGGCCGCGGGATGACGGGCCGTCCGGAGGTAGACCCGATCGCCCTGTGCCAGCGCGGCCGCGGTGCCGTCGAGGAGGTCCGTGCCGGCGGGCCCGAGACCCACGACCGTGACGCGGGGGCGGAGCCGCGCCACCGTCAACCGCTGGGTGTGGACGCGCCGCCCGGGGCTGCTGCGACCGCGACGCCGACCTGGTTGGCCGACGGATTGAGCACGTCCGATCTCTCGGGCGGGAACGGGACGAAGACCGACGCCGTGCCGGGCACCCAGGTGCCGTACCGCGGGTCGACGCTGACCGAGGCATGCCGCTCGGCCGCGGTCAGGACGGTCTGCGTCACCTTGGCCCCCGCCTCCTGGACCGCCGAGGAGACGTCCGCCTTGGCCGCGCTGTACGTCGTGGGCGTCCGCTTCGTCGGCGACACGACGAGGTAGACGTCCCCGCCGCTCCCGCTCTGGTTCGGACCGAGGTCGATAGGGGCCGACGCCTGGCCGACCGCGACGTGCGCGAAGTTCGAGACGCTCGTCTGGAACTCGGCGGCGACGTGCGTGAGAGTGGCGCAGGGAATCGTCCCCTGCTGGGTGGCGCCTGCGGTCGCCTGGGCGAACGGCGTCCCGAGGTCCACCGCGGAGGCAGCCGTCGTGCCCGTGCCCTCGCTCGAGAACTCCGCCGCGTCGAAGCACACCGTGTCGAACTGGGACCGGTGCGCCGCGTAGTACCGCTGCAGGTCGGCGTCGCTCGAGCCGACTCCGGCCAGATCCTCCTGCAGCGCCACGAAGGTGGCGACGAAGCTGACCTGCTCGTCGACGAAGGACGCCGGCATCGTGTCCAGCACCTGTTGGCCGCTGATCGGGCTCCCGCTGACGGTGCAGCTGTAGCGTGGGTCCTGTCCCTGGGCGGTCTGGAGGATCTCCGACATGACGCCAGTGATCTCCGTGGTCAGGGTGGATCGGGCCGCGGCCAGTTGCGCCGCCGTCACGCTGATGTGCCGCCGGTCGGCCAGCTCGATGACCAGCTCATTCCCGATCTCGGAGTCGAGGTAATTGGCCACGAAGCCGGTCGAGGCCGTCGGGTGGTCCGTCGGGTTCTGGCCCACACCGGCCCCGGTCACCGGGGGCAGCTCCTGTTGGCCCTGCGAGTCGAGGTACTCCTCGGAGTTCAGGTAGCACTGGTAGAACGCGCTCCCGGCGATCGCGTCGACATCGCTGTTCAGCGACTGCTGGCTAATGGCGGTGCCGTTGCCGCCTGGCAGGCTCACGACGGCCGCGTTGGTGGGCACCGACAGCGCGGCGGCGCCGACGCCGCCCGCGAGGAGGACGAGGAGGACGAGGAGCCACTTCACGCGCCGCGCATGCTACACAGAGTCTCCGTCCGGACCGGCATCGGCGGGCGGGATCAGGTCCTCGATCACGCGGCGCGCAACGTCCGCCGCCGGCGCGCCGTCGGCGAGGGGCACCAGGAGCTGTCGGAGCTCCTCACGGTAGGTGGCGCCCGGCGCGACGCGGCGCAGCCGCACCTGGGCGCTGGCCGGCAGCGTCACCGGGGACACCCGCAGCACCGGTTGGCGCGTCCCGCCGGGTCGGACCGAGCTCCCCGCGATCTCCGTGACCCCACGCGCCAGCGCGCTCGCCCGCAGTCGTGCCAGCGCGAGCAGGCCCTCGGCGGCCGTGGGCAAGGGGCCGTAGCGGTCGGCCCATTCCGCACCGATGTCGTCCACGTCGGCCGAGGTGGACGCCGACGCCAGGCGACGGTAGGCCTCCAGCCGCGCGTCCTCGGCCACGACGTAGTCCTTGGGCAGGTGCGCGTCCCCGGGCACGTCGAGCGACACGCTCGGGGGCGCGGGCCGGGGCTCTCCGCGCGCCTCCGCCACCGCCTCCGCCACGAGCTGGACGTAGAGGTCGTAGCCGACCGCCGCGATGTGGCCGGACTGGTCGGAACCGAGGAGGTTGCCCGCGCCCCTGATCTCGAGGTCGCGCATGGCGATCTTGAATCCCGAGCCGAGTTCGGTGTGCTCACCGATGGTGCGCAGCCGCTCGTATGCCTGTTCCGAGAGCGCCCGGTCAGCCGGGTGGAACAGGTAGGCGTACGCCCGCTGGCCGCCACGACCGACCCTGCCCCGGATCTGGTGGAGCTGGCCCAGCCCGAGCAGGTCTGCCCGATCGACGATCAGCGTGTTCACCGATGGCATGTCGATGCCCGACTCGATGATGGTCGTACAGAGCAAGACGTCGTAGCGTCGCTCCCAGAAATCGAGCACCACGGTCTCCAGGCTCCCCTCGTCCATCTGCCCGTGGGCGATGGCGACCCTCGCCTCGGGCACGAGGTCGCGCACCTCACGTGCCACCCGGTCGATATCCGAAACGCGGTTGTGCACGTAGAAGGCCTGGCCCTCGCGGAGCAGCTCACGACGGAGAGCCTCGCTGACCGCGGACGGTTCCTGCTCGCCGACGTAGGTGAGGATGGGACGGCGGTCCGCCGGCGGCGTGTTGACCATGGACAGGTCCCGGATCCCGGTCAGCGCCATCTCCAGCGTGCGCGGGATGGGACTGGCCGTCAGCGTCAGCACGTCGACGCCTTCGGCCAACCGTTTGACGGCCTCCTTGTGGCTCACGCCGAAGCGCTGCTCCTCGTCGACCACCAGCAGGCCCAGTTGCTTGAAGAGGACGTCCTGCGCGAGCAACCGGTGCGTGCCGACGACGACGTCGACACTCCCATCGGCCAATCCCTGCACGACCGCCCGCTGTTCCGCCGGTGACAGGAAACGGCTCAGGAGTTCGACGCGGACGGGGTAGGGCGCGTAGCGGTCGGCGAAGGTCTGCGCGTGCTGGCTCGCCAGCAGCGTGGTCGGAGCGAGGACCGCCGCCTGCCGCCCGTCCTGCACGGCCTTGAAGACGGCCCGCAGCGCCACCTCGGTCTTGCCGAAACCGACGTCGCCGCACACCAGACGGTCCATGGGGCGCGGCTCCTCCATGTCGCGCTTCACGTCGGCGATGGCCCTGAGCTGGTCTTCCGTCTCGACGAACGGGAAGGCCGACTCCATCTCCGCCTGCCAGGGCGTGTCGGCGGAGAACGCGTGGCCCTCGACGGACAGCCGTCGGCGGTAGAGCTGGACCAGCTCCGCGGCCACCTCGCTGGCGGCGGCGCGCGCCTTGGCCCGCGTGCGCTGCCAGTCCGCGCCGCCCATCTTGGAGAGCGTCGGTGACTCGCCGCCCGAGTACGGCGTGATCGCCTCGATCTGGTCGACAGGGAGGTAGAGCCGGTCCGAGCCTCGGTACGCCAGGATCAGGTAGTCCCGGGTCGCCCCACCCATGGTCCTGGTAGTGACGCCCTCGAAGCGTGCCACGCCGTGCTGGCGGTGGACCACGAAGCTGCCGATCTCGAGATCGTCGAAGAACCCGTCAGCCGCACGCGCCCGCGGGCGGGCCCGCCGGTGCGGCACCCGCCGCCCCGTGACGTCGGTCTCGGACAGCACCGCCACCTTGGCGTCCGGGAGGATGAACCCGTTGGTCAGTGGGGCCACCACCACGGCGACGCCCGGGAGCCCCGGCGCCACGTCGAGGACCGGCGCGTGCACGCCCTCCTCCGCCAGCGTGCGGGCAAGCCGCGTCGCCCCCGGGCCCGTCGCGGCACAGAGCGTCACGGCGTACCCCTCGGAGACGAGGCGGGTCACGCCCGCGGCCAGCCGGGCCGCGTCGCCGGCAACCGCGTCGAACCGCCGCACCGCCAGTGCGGCGACGGAGGGCCCCTCGGGCACGGGCGGCATCGCCGTGACGCCGGCCGGGCTGTCGCGCAGGAGCCGTTCGAAGGGTACGTGCAGGCGCGGGAACGGGTTCTCGTGGCCCTCGGTCGCGCCCCAGGTGGCCGCGAGCGTCTCTGCCAACGCCGCTTCCTCGTCGAGGAGTTGCGCGCCGCGATCTCGGATGCGGCGCGGCTCGACCAGCAGGACCTGTGCCCGGGCCGACAGCAGGTCCGGCAGGACCCGCGCCTCGTCGTCGAGAAACGGAAGCCAGGACTCCATGCCGTCGAACTGCTCGCCGTCGGCCAGGCGCTCCCACACCGCCATACCCCAAGGGCGGGTGGCCGTGAGTGCCGATGCCGCGGCGCGGAGCGCGGCATCCATGACGAGCTCCCGGCATCCGTAGAGGACGGCGGCGTCGAGGTCGCGGGACGACCGTTGGTCGCTGACGGAGAAGGCCGTGAGGCGATCCACCTCGTCGCCCCAGAGGTCGACGCGCACGGGCTCGTCCGCTGTGGACGGGAACACGTCGACGATGCCGCCGCGCACGGCGAACTCCCCCCGGTGCTCCACCTGGTGCTCGCGCCGGTAGCCGCGTGTGACGAGCTCGGGCAACAGGATGTCGAGGTCGACCTGCTCGCCGGGCCGGATGTGCAGCGGCGGCGCGCCCGCCAACGGCCCGATGCGCTGGAGCAGGGCACGCACCGGCGCGACGATGACGCGGGGCGGCTCGGGCAGGAGGCCGTCGGGGGCTCGGGTCAGCGCATCGAGCAGGGCCAGGCGGCGTCCCATCGTTTCGACCTCGGGGCTGACGCGCTCGAACGGCAGCGTCTCCCAGGCCGGCAAGAGGGCGACCGGTGCCGTGAGCGCACCGGCGACGTCACCCCCGCCTGGCGGTCCTTCCCCGTCACCCGCTTCGGCGATCAGGCAGGCCAGATCACCCGAGAGGCGCTCTGCGTCCAGCCCTGTCGCGGTCACGACGAGCAATGGGCTGCGATCGGTGAACGCGGCCAGTGCCCCCACGGCGACGGCCTGGGCCGCTTCGGGGACGGCGACCGTCGCGTCGGCCGCGCCGACGAGGAGTGCGATCGACGGGTCGGCCCGCAGCGCGCGCGGGATGGCCCCCAAGGCGGCGGGGTTCGGGCTGGCGACGGAGCTGACGGAGCTCATGGGCTAGGTCGGCAAGGAGTGGGTCCACAGCATGGCGGCGTCGATGCCGTCCGCCACCAGGCGTTCCACGGCGTCCGCCGCTGTCACGACCGCGCCGGCCAGTGCCTCGCGGACCGCCTTCGGCGGCTGGCGCAGCACGTGCGACGCCCCCTGCGCGGCGCTCGGCGGCTTGCCGACGCCGATGCGCACCCGGAGGAAGTCGGGCGAGTGCAGGTGTGCCTGGACCGATCGCAAGCCGTTGTGGCCGGCCAGGCCCCCACCCGACTTCAGCCGGACCGATCCCGGTGGCAGGTCCAGCTCGTCGTGCACGATCACGATGTCCGCGGGGTCGGCGATCCCGAACCGCTTGGCGAGGCCGCGCACCGCCAGACCGGATTCGTTCATGTACGTGGTGGGGACGGCGAGCGCCACCCGACGTCCGGACAGCGTCGCGACGCCGAAACGAGCCGCCACCCCCTTCTCCGCCCGCAGGGTCGTGCCGTGTCGTCGCGCGAGCAGCTCCACCGTGTCCGAGCCGGCATTGTGCAGGCTCCCGGCGAATTCGGCTCCCGGGTTGCCCAACCCGACGACCAGGAGGTCGGCCGGGGTGCCCCGGCGCTCCGTCCGGGCGAAGGGGCGGCGCAGCGCCTAGCCCTCTTCGGACGCGCCCTCGGGCGCCTCCCCGGACGACTCCGCGGCGGCCTCCCCCTCTGCGCCTTCCTCGGCCTCGCCCTCGACGGGCTCCTCCTCGACGACCACCCGCGGCGGCTGCCCGATGACCACGGCGGTCTCGAGGTCGACGTCGGTCGTGACCCCACTCGGAAGCGAGAGGTCCGAGACGCGCACCTGGCCACCGATGGTGAGCCCGCTGACATCGGCCTCGATCGAGGTGGGAATGTCGGTCGGCAGCGCGTTGATGGCGAGGGTGAACATCTGTTGCTCGACGAGCCCGTCGCCGTGATGCACCTCGGTGGCCTCTCCGACCAACGCGATGGGTACGTCCGCGCTGATGACCTCGTCGCGACGGACGATCACGAAGTCGACGTGGGTGACGGTCTGGGCGACGGGGTGACGCTGCATCTCCCGGGCCAGTGCCAGGTAGGTGCCCGAGCCGGTGTCGAGAGACAGGAGCTGGTTGGCCCCGGCCTCACTGTTCAGGGCGATCCGCAGTTCGCGGGCCACGACGGCCACCGGCAGCGGGTCGGTCCCGTGTCCGTAGATGACAGCGGGGATCTTTCCCTCGCGGCGCAGCCGCCGCACGGCGCGCGAACCGACGGGGCGTCCGATCTCGGCGGCGAGTACGACTTCGGCCATGGCGGAATCTCCTCAGGTGGCGGGCGCGGCGTCCGCGGACGGCCTCGGCGTCCCGGCGAACGGCCTCTCAGCGTAGCCGCCGGAGACCCGCTGCGAAATCGCGGCGGCGGTCCCACCGGCCCCTGGATTCACCCCGAGGAGTCCCGCTCCAGCAGCCACCGGGGCACCGGGCCGTGCCGGGGGGGCAGGTCGTCGATGCCGTCGTCCCGCCGGCGCTCGTCCTCCTCGTCGCGGACGGGCAGCGGGGGCCGTTCGTCGGCCGCCTCGTCCCCGAGGAGGTCGGTCACCGACACCTGGCCCGCCCCGTCTTCCGCGTCGATCCGCCAACTCGGCGGAGGCTCTTCGTCCTCGCCTTGGGCCCCGTGGTGCGGCGCTGGCGTCGCGGCAGGGGCGCCGTCCGAGGTCTCTTCCTCGTCCGCGGCCACCCCGAAGAGGCGCCCGGGCTCGCGCAGCCACTCCGTGACCCGGATGTCGCCAACGTCGAGCTCCTCCATCCGCTCCTCTTGGAGCCGGAGCTGCTCGTAGAGCCAGTCGTTCAGGTCCGTGATCAGTTCGCCCTTGTGCGTCGCCCAGGCCATCTTGGCGTCGTAGAGCTTCTTGAGCTCGTCGATGCGGCGGTCCGCGTACGCCAGGAAGCCGCTCGCCGATTGCTGGAGAAGGACGAACTGCTGGTAGAGGTCGTGGTACAGGTCCTCGGTCGCGACGGGCTGGGGATGCGTGGCCGGCTCCGGTGCGGGCGCAGGCACGCGAGCCCCCGGGATCGCCTGCAGCACATCCCGGGTCACCTCGAGGTATGCCCGACCCCAGTGCTGGTCCGGCTCGAGGTGCGCGCCTTCCGCCCACTCGTTCCACGCGTTGACGAAGACGACGCCGCTGCTCCCGGCGGACGCCGCCTGCCGCCGCGCCGCCTCGGCCAACCACCTCCCGTAGCCCTCCGGCGTCGAGTTGTGCAGGATCAGCGCCTCGCCCGCCTGGCGGCGCGGCGAGTTGTCCCAGCCCGTCGCCACGCAGGGGTACCGCTGCCACGCCACCCCGGGACGGGCGAGGTAGGCCTGGGCCACGTCTTCGTACTCGAACATGCGGTGCGAGCGGTCCGGGCCGAAGGGCAACGGCTTGGTCGGGACCAGCGCGGTGAGATGGTGCGGGATGAACTCGGCGCTGGCGTCGAAGTCCCGCGCCGCCGGATCCGACAGCTCCTCTTCCGTCTCGAACATGACCAGCCAGGGAGGTTCCATGCCCGCCCGTTCGCACTCGGCGCGCCACACCGCGACGGTGCGCCGGGCGTCCGGGAGGAAGTGCGCGCGGTACACGGCCAGCAGCGGCCGGCCCTCGATGCGGATGTAGCGCGGATCCTTGAAGCACTCGATGAGCCAGCGGATGTGCGCCACGTCGTCCTGCTCGCTGTAGACCTGCTCCAGCAGCATCTCGTCGATGGAGCCCTGCCACCGGCGGTACCAGCTCTCGTTCGCCCAACACAGCGCGAACGGAAAGTCCGGCTGGCCCGAAGCACGCACCTCGTCGAACGGCCGTCCCAGCATCCGGCGGCCACCGAACCAGTAGTGGTAGTAGAGGAACCCCGTGATCCCGTGCTCCTGGGCCAGGCGCGCCTGGCGGTAGCGGGTCTCGGGCACGCGGAGGTCGCAGAAGCCGAGCTCGCCCGGGAGGTCGGGCTGTCGGTGGCCCGGGTACAGCGGCTTGCTGCGGGCGACGACGCTCCACTCGGTGAAGCCGGAGCCGTGCCAGGCGTCGTTCTCCTGCACCTGGTGGAACTGCGGCAAGTAGAAGGCGAGCACGTGCGGCGAGCCGTCGGCGCGTGGGTGTGGCAGGGGCGTGTCCATCGGTGGGTTCTGTTGCGGCATCGAATGCGTGTCGCTCAGCCCGGCTTCTTGAACGCCCGCTTGAGCCGGTTGTAGGCGCCACGCCCCAGCGGGACGCGCTCGAGCCTGCACGGCGCGGTAGTTGGCGTCGGCCATCACGAGAGACTCCTTCATGACCTCGATGTTGTGTTCCAGCCCCGCGGCGTGGCCCTCGAGCGCGGCAATGTACCTCTTGTGCTCGGCGAGGGCGTCGTGGAGGATGCTGTTGTCGATCAGTCCCTTGCGCAGGAGGGCGATGCGCATCCGCTGGTGGTGGATGCGGTCTCCCAGCTGGTCCGCCCGGGCCGCCAGCTGGCGGACCGCCTCGGACCCGTTGTCACGGACCGACTTCGTGACGAACTGGTAGGACTCCACCTCGGGGTCGGTATGCAGCTCGTCCAGCGCCTTGTGACTCACGTCGTCGCGCGTGACGCCGATCTCCGACATGAACAGGGGCATCACGACGCGCTGGGTCTCGACGGGAACGAGACCGGCCCCGTGCAAGAGCTCGCGGATGCTTTCGAGCGTGAAGAACGTGACGTGGGTGCGGTCGAGCAGGCCGAAGTCGTTGTAGGGGAACTTCCCGTTCATCAGCGCGATCCGGACGTCGCCGTGCGCCACGTTGGGCAGCGACGTCACCACGAATCCGGTCGGCTTGAGCTTGCGCGCCGCCTGCCGCAGCGAGGCCAGCGGGTCACGCAGATGCTCGAGCACGTCGCCCAAGAGCACGACGTCGAACGACTCGTCCTTGACGTAGTTCCACAGGTCGGCGTCGTCCAGGTCGCCCACGACGACCCGCTCGGCCCAGGCTTCCGCCAGCTCGGCCGCATCCGGGTCGATCTCCATGCCAACCACGTTGCAGCCGTGCTCGACCAGGACCTTCGTGAGGAAACCCGTCGAGCACCCGACCTCGAGGACCGACTTGTTGTAGCCGATCATGCCGAGGGCAAAGGCGTGGCTGTTGTTCTCGGCGTCGGGATCGACCGGAACCTCGTAGATGAACGACAACTGTGCCTCCAGGCTGGGAGGTCGGGCGAAGTAGCGTGCCTCCGCCATCAGATCACCCGACTGACCCCGGTTACCATATCCCCCGCGGCGTCCGTTCCTGGGGCTAGGCTGAGTCCCGGGTACCCGGCACGGGGCCCTGAAGCCGCGACGGTGCGCAACAAGCGTACCCGGCGGCAACCCGGCCGCCCGTTTGCCCGGCCGTCCCGGTGGCGCCACGGCCGGTCGCCACCTCACACGGGTCCCCTTCACACGGGTCCCCTTCACACGGGTCCCCTTCACACGGGTCCCCTTCACACGGGTCCCCTTCACACGGGTCCCCTTCGCACGGATCGCCTGGAGCACCGTGCGTGGCGCGCCGTTCGAGACCGCAACCAGACGCCACCACCTTCGTGACCTCGATAACTATATTGTCGCGGTGCGACATCCCTGTGTTGATTGCAGGGGCTGGGGTGTCGCGAACTCACCGGTCCCGCTCCGCTCGCAGCCGAACACGGTCAGGTCCGGGCGATCGTACCGCTCCCTCCCACGAGCTGCTCTGGGGGCTTTCCCGCCGCTCCCGGCGTCCTTGCGGGAGCCCAGCCTGCCTGCCCGTTCCTAGAGAACCGTTCCGAGAGAACCGCGCGCCCGACCGTGGCACTCGTCCTCCTCGTCGTCGTCTTCGTGCTCCTATGGCTCTTCATCTGGAGCCGGCGTGCGCGCTTCGGCGATGTGACGCTGACGCGCCGGGGCGCGTTCCTCCTGGCTTTCGTCGTCTTCGAGGCACTGCTCCTGGCGATCACCGAGCTGAGCAGCCAGGGGAACCACTTCACCCGCGGCGTCGTCGTTGCGGCCTGGGCGGTCCTGGCGCTGGCCCTGGTGCTGCTGTGTTGGCGCGAGCTCGGGCGCGTCGCCACCAGCAACCTGGCCGGCGCGGCCGCCCGGCCCCGCCGATGGCTCATGCGGAACCTGCGCACCGAGGAGGCCGGTTGGCTCGTGATTCCGGGTTTCTACTTCGGCGTGCTGGTCTACCTGGGGGTCGTGTACCTCCCGTCGAACTCCGACTCGCTGGACTACCACCTCGCCCGCGTCGAGCACTGGATCCAGGACCGCAACATCGCGCCCTTCCCCGCCCACTTCACCGCCCAGGTCGACTATTCGCCTCTCTCGGAGTACAACCTGGCGCACTTCCACCTCCTTGTCGGCGGGGATCGCGCCGACGGTTTCGTGCAACTCTTCGCTGCCCTCGTCTGCGTCGTCGCGGCTTCGGAGATCGCGCGCCTCCTGGGCGGGAACCGGCTCGTCCAAGTCGGAGCCGCTGTCATCTGTGTGACGATCCCCTCGCTGGTGCTGTCGGCGACCAGCACCGAGAACAACCTCTTCGCCGCCGGCATCGGCGCCTGCTTGGTCTACGCCGTGTTGGCGCTGCCGCCCCGCAACTGGTCGTACGGGGTCTTCGCGGGCTTGTCGGCCTCGTTGGCGGTCATGACGAAGGACACGACCGTCGTGTTGCTCGGCCCTCTCGTCGCTGCGATCGTCCTCTGGCGCCTTGGCACGGAGAGGACGCTGTCGGTTCCGGGCAAGCTGCGGGTGGGAGCGGCTATCACCGGCGTGGTCGTGGTGATCGCAGTCGTCGTCGCCGGGCCGTTCCTGTACCAGAACCAGATGGTCTTCGGATCACTCGAGGGACCGGATGCCCAGGCCGTCACCGCCTCGGACCTGACCCCGCGCGCGGCTGGCGCGGACATCGTCAAGGCCACGGCGGCCAACTTCATGTTCGGCAACGGGTCGAATGGGCCCGCCACAGCGGTCAGCAGATTCGTGCTGGACAACCTGCACCACGTCTACGGCGCGTTCGGCATTCCCCTCGACGACACCGACTATTTCGTCGGGCCCGACACGCCGGGGTACTACGACGCGTTCTCCGCCCGCAATTTCGCGGTCTGGGATCGCAGCGAGGACGAGGGCGCCGACCCGCTCCAGGTCGTCCTCATGTGTTTCGTCGGCGTGGCGGCGTTCGTCTTCATGCTGCGCGGCGACCGGCGGATGCGGCTGGTCGTCCTGATGGCGGTTGCCATGACTGTCGGGTATCTGCTGCTGGCGGGCGTCGCCACCTGGCAGATCTTCGAGGTGCGCTTCTTCATCCCGCTCTTCGTCGCCTGGTCTCCCATTATCGCCCTGGTTCTCGGTCGCTGCTCGCGCTGGCTCTTGCGGATCGTCCTGGTCGTGCTCGCGCTGGCCGCCTTGCCGCAGCTCCTCGACAACTCGGAGCGCCCGCTCATGCGCGATACCTACGGTGCGAATCCGCTCGCCCCGTACTTCTTGGACTCCACCGACCCCAGCTACGTCCGGAAGATCTCCTCCGACGTCGAGGCGATCTCGCGTGTCATGGCCCAGTCGAACTGCCGGCAACTCGGCATCGGGAATTTCATCGTCTTCGAATACCCGGTCTGGGTCGGTCTCCACCAGGACGGCTGGAAGGGCGAGATCCAGGATGTGGACGTCGACAACGTCACCGCCCGCTACGGCGACCCGAGCTTCCACGCCTGTGCGGTCCTGACCGAGCAGCCCGCGGCTCTGGACACCGACCCGAATGACATCGAAATGAAGTACGGCTCGCTGAACCTCTCCATCGCACCACAGGACCTGCGGACGGTGCACCACTCCGGGTCGAGCACCGCCGGGGCCGCGCCACCGCAGACGGCTCGGCGGAAGGACCTAGACCAGGTTGTCCCCGCCGAAGAGCTCGGAAACCGACGTGTCCTCGAACACCGCGTCGATGGCGTCGGCAATGATCTTGGCCACCGAGAGCACCTCGAGCTTGTCGAAGGTGCGGTCCTCGGCCACCGGCAGCGTGTCCGTCACCACCACCCGCGAGATCGGCGCCGCCTTCAGGCGGTCCACCGCGGGATCCGACAGCACGCCGTGGGTCGCCATGGCACAGATCTCGGAGGCCCCGGACTCGGCGAGCAGCTCGGCCGCAGCGCAGATCGTCCCCGCCGTGTCGATCATGTCGTCGATGAGCACGCAGTGGCGGCCCTCGACGTCACCGATGACGTGGCGCGCCTGGACCTCGTTGTACGTGCCGAGCGGCCGCGTCTTGTGGATGAGGGCCAGGTCGCACCCCAGGTGCTGGCTGTAGCGCTCGGCCACCTTGACCCGCCCGGCGTCGGGTGCGACCACGACGACGTCGTCCCCGATGTTCTCCTTCATGTACGCCTCGAGCACCGGCGCCGCCACCAGGTGGTCGAACGGGGTGTCGAAGAAGCCCTGGATCTGCCCCGAGTGCAGATCGACGCTGACGACGCGGTCTGCGCCCGCCGCCGAGAGCATGTCGGCCACCAGCTTGGCGGTGATGGGCTCGCGCCCGGTCGACTTCCGGTCCTGGCGCGAGTAGCCGTAGTACGGGCAGACCGCGGTGATGCGCTTGGCCGACGCGCGCTTGGCCGCGTCGATCATGATGAGCTGCTCCATCAGCGAATCGTTCACCGGACTGGCGTGGGTCTGGATGATGAAGACGTCGCAGCCGCGAATGGAGATGTCGTACTTGCAGTAGATCTCGCCGTTGGCGAACTCGCGCAGGTTCGCCTGGCCGAGCTCGACGCCGAGGTGGCCCGCGATGTCGTGGGCCAACGTCGGGTGCGCGCGCCCCGAGACCAGCTCCAGGCGACGACGCGGGATCAGCTCCACGCTCCCCAACGCTACTGCGCCGGCACCCGCCCCGCCTTCGGCGCCTGGCGCTCCTGCTCCGGCGTCCGCCCTCGGGCACCGGCGCTCGGACCCCCGGTCTCAGCCGCCCGGGCCCGCCACGACCGCGTGCGGCGCCGGCGCCGCGCCGTCCGGCACCTCGGCACCCGGCTCGAGCACGCTGTAGGGGCCGATACGCGCCCCTCGGCCGATGGTGGCCCGGGTGCAGGTCGACTCGGTCACCACCGCGCCCTCGCCCACGGTCGTGTCGGTGAGCATGGTGTTCGGCCCGATCTCCGCCCCCGCGCCGATCCGGCAGGCGCCGCGCAGGATGACCCCCGGGAGCAGCGACACGTCCGACGCCAGGTGCGCCTCGGCGTCCACGTAGGTGCGTTCGGGATCCCACATGGTGACGCCGCGCCGCATCCAGCGCTCGTTGATGCGGTCGCGCAGCTCGGCCTCGGCCACGGCCAGCTGGGCCCGGTCGTTGACCCCGGCCGCCTCCATCGAGTCCGGCAGGACCAGTGCGCGGGCCGTGTAGCCGGCGCTCGAGAGCACCGCCACGGCGTCGGTCAGGTAGTACTCGCCCTGGGCGTTGGCCGGACTGAGTCGGCGCAGGGTCGGCGCCAGGACGCTGCGGCGGAAACAGTAGATGGAGGTGTTGACCTCGTCGATGGTCTTCTCGTCCTCGGTGGCGTCGGCCTCCTCCACCACCCGGGTCACGTCGCCGTCCTTGCCGTGCACCACCCGGCCGTAACCGGTCGGGTTCTCCACGACGGCGGTCAGGAGGGTGACACCCGCGTCCTCGGCCCGGTGGGCCCGAACCAGGGCGGCCAGCGTCTGGGGTCGCAGCAGGGGCGTGTCCCCCGGGAGCACCACGACGTCCTCGACCTCGTCGTCGTCGTCGTCGGGGAGCCCGGTCAGGCCGACGGCCAGAGCGTCCCCCGTTCCCGTCCGGGTCAGCTGCTCCACGAACTCGATCTCCAGGGTGGGCGGCGCGTGCTGCACCAGCGTCTTGGTGACCCAGTCGCCCCGGTGGCCCACCACGACGACGACCCGGCGCACGTCGATCTCGGCCATGGCGTCGAGCACGTGCAGGATCATCGGCCGCCCACAGAGCCGGTGCAGGGGCTTCGGCCGCTCCGATCGCATCCGGGTCCCTTCGCCGGCGGCCAGGACCACGGCGGAGAGGCGGCGGTCGGACATGGCGCATTCTTAGCCGGGCCGGGCGCCCGGCGTGCGTATGGGACACTCGATGCGTGCCCGAGCGGATCCCCTACGACGAGTTCGGGCTCTTCCACGAGAACGCGTCCGAATACGGCATCCCCTATGACGGCCCCCCCGACGTGGAACGCGTCGACGTCGAGGTCGAGCCCGGGCGCAGCGTGTCGAGCCTGCTGTGGGGCGCCCGCACCGGACCCCCCGAGCTGGTGCTGGTGCACGGCGGCGCGCAGAACGCCCACACCTGGGACACCGTCGCCCTCGCGCTGGCCCGGCCGCTCCTGGCTGTCGACCTCCCGGGCCACGGGCATTCAGACGGCGGCCCCGACGGCGCGATCTCACCCACCAGCAACGGACGCGACCTGGCGGCCGTGGTGTCCGAGCTCGCTCCTTCCGCCCGCGGTGTCGTGGGCATGTCGCTCGGCGGCGTCTCGTCCTTGGCCCTGGCGGCAGAGGCCCCCGCGCTCGTGCGCGCCTTGGTGTTGGTGGACGTCACGCCGGGCGTCAACGCCGAGAAGGCTGCGCCGATCACCAACTTCGTCAACGGCCCCGCCAGCTTCGGCAGCTTCGAGGACCTCTTGGCGCGCACCATGGAACACAACCCGGGCCGCTCCGAGTCCTCGCTGCGGCGCGGCATTCTGCACAACGCCGTCCAGCGCGAGGACGGCAGCTGGGTCTGGCGCTACGCCCGCTTCCGCACCGAGCCATCGGGTGCGCACCCCGAATTCGGCGACCTCTGGGATGCGGTCTCCGGGCTCGACGTGCCTGTCCTGCTCGTCCGCGGCCTGGCCTGGTCGGTGGTGGACGACGACGACGTGGCTGAGCTCCTGCGTCGCCAGCCCACCGCCACCGTCGTCGGCGTGGAAGGTGCCGGCCACAGCGTGCAGGGCGACCGGCCGCTCGAGCTGGCGGCCATCATCGGCGGCTTCCTCTACGGCGGCGCCTGATGGATAACGCTTGATGGACAAGGAGGTCTGGCTCTCGCCGCGCGCGCTGCGGCTCCACGCCGTCCTCCTCGTCGTGGTCCCCGCCTTCATGGCCATGTGCGTGTGGCAGATCACCCGCGCGCTCGGAGGGAACGAGCTCAGTTGGGCCTACGTGTTCGAGTGGCCACTCTTCGCGGCCTACGCCGTCTACATGTGGTGGCGCCTGCTCCACGAGCCCTCTCCGGCCACGTCGCCGCCCGTGGCGGCCGGGACCGCTTCCGGCGGACGGGGCGCCGACGGGCCGGATGCCGCGCCGACCGGCGGTCCCGGGCTGGAACCGGACGAGGACGAGGATCCCGAACTGGCCGCCTACAACGCCTACCTGGCGGAGCTCGCCGAGCAGGACCGGGCCACCGGGCGCTGATCGAACAGAGGCCACTCCTGTTTCGGCTTCGCCGAGCCGGGTATACGAACACTTGTTAGCCGATCACGAGCTCCACGGGGGTGGCGGGCTCCAGACGAAGGGGAGGGCGGACGGTGCCGCTCGTTCGGTTCGCGAGGGTTTGCTTGGTCGCGTCAGTGCTCACGCTGTCGTGCGGTGCGGCCGCCGTCGTCGGCACGACGGCCTTGAGTGGCGGGGGCGCGACGCCGGCCGCAGCCGCGGCCACGGGTCCGGCCTGCACCTTCAACGGCAGCTCCACGCCGCTGATCACGGGGGTGTCCGCGGGCACCAAGATCACGATCGACTGCACGGGACTGCCCGCCCTGCATCCGTACCTCTTGGTGGGCACGAGCCTGGTCCTGGCGATCGATCCAGCCGCTGCACCGCTCTTCTCCGGTCAGATCACGTCATTGGCCGGCCTGATGGCGCTCTTGACGGCACTCCAGGAGATCGATCTCTCCTCGGCGGCCACCGCGACCTCGAACGCATCGGGGGACCTCGACACCACCTGGACCGTCCCCACGTTCCAGGCAGTCGACAAGAACGCCTCGTGCCCCCCGACCCAGGAGGAGTTCAACTCCGGCCTTCTCGGTTGCGCCCTGGCCATGATCGACCTCTCGTCGTTCACCCCCGTGGGAGCGGGGAGCGCGCTGTTCGAGTACTCCGGCTTCCCGTTCTTCCCCCCCAGCCCGACGCTGGCCCTCTCTGCCTCGATCGCCGATCCCAATCAGACCGTGTCGGTCAGTGACGCCGCAGGGGCGACGACCTACTGGTGGCTCGCCACCCTGGACGTTCTCGAGTCCTCGCTCGAGTCGAGCGGGGGGGCTCCACCCTCGGTGACGGTCACCGTGGTCGATTCGAAGGGACGATCCGTTCCCGCGGTCACGAACGCGCAGGTGGCGCCTGCGAGCTACAGCGGAGGGGTGTTCACACCACCCGCGCTCTCCGGCGGCTTCACCGTCCCGTCCACGGTCACCGGGACGGTGAAAGTCGACGTGACGCTCACGGCATCGCTCGACGGCATACCGCTCACGAACACGGCCTCGGCGTCCCTCTTCGTCGACAACCCGCCCACCACGAGCGTGGTCCTTCCGGCGAACCGGGCCTCGGTGTTCGGGAGCCAGTACCTCGACGCGATCGCCTCCGACTACGGCACCCTGACGAAGGTCAACTTCCAGCTCACCGGTGGGACGCTGAACCACGTCGTGCTCGCCACCGGCACGCTGACCCTCTACGGATGGCTCGCCGGATGGAACACCATCTCCGTTCCCAACGGCACCTACACCTTGCAGAGCGAGGCCTTCGACGCGGCGGGCCTGAGCGCCTACAGCAGCGGGACCACGGTCACCGTGAACAATGCACCTCCGACCACGTCCGTCCTGGTTCCCTCGAGCGGCGCCACCGTGAAGGGCTCCCAGGGCCTCGACGCCACGGCCTCGTCAGGGGTGAGCCAGGTCCAGTTCGAGCTCACCGGGGGCTCCCTGAGCGACTCGGTGATCGCCACGGCGACCCTCACCGCCTACGGATGGCTGGCGGAGTGGAACACGACGGGCGTTCTCGACGGTGCCTACACGCTGACGAGCGTCGCTTCGTACCCCGGTGGGGTCAGCGGCACCAGCCCCGGCGTCAGCGTCACGGTTGACCACTGAGAGACACGCACGGCCGTCGTCCGTTCGGGGAGCCCATGCAGGCCAACGCCGGGTTCCGGAGGGAGGGCGCAAACCTCCGACGCCGTGTTCGATGTCTCCTCGATCACGGGAGCCCGGCTACGGCCGAGCCGGAAAAAGGAACCGGTCAGTTGTCGACAATGATGTTGATCCGCAAACTCAGTGAGCTCCCACCCGCGTTGAAGGCTTCAGACACCAGAACGTAGGGACCGTTAGGGACCGTCGCAGTGTTCCATCCGCATATCCATCCATAGGGCGTTGCCGCGGCGGTGCAGATTACCGGGCCCGAGAAGCCGTAGATACCGCCCAAGAGCCGAAACTCGACGCTGGTGGCGGTGTTCGATGCGTACGCGTCGAGGTAGATCGATTGTGACAGCGTCGCCCTATTCGAAGGCTTGATGACGCTCGTGGCTGGCGGAAGCGGAACCACCGCTGACCCATAGAAGCCGGCGGTCCCGAATCGGAATACACCGCCGTCTGACGCCACGAACCTATACCCCGTGCCGGTGCCGTTGGCCTCCATCCCGACGACTGGCTTGTTCAACCGGATGGAGCCAGTCGATCCATAGAACGGCGCGTTGTAGGCGAAGATGCCGCCGTCGGACGCAACGAGCCAGTAGCCGCCCGACGCCAAGTCGCTTCCCATCCCGACGACTGGCTTGTTTAACCGGACGGAGCCAGTTGATCCATAGAACGGGGCGTTGTAGGCGAAGAGGCCGCCGTCGGACGCAACGAGCCAGTAGCCGCTTCCTCCGTCGGCTTCCGCGATGCCGACCACGGGTTGGTTCAGTCGCAGAGCGCCCGCCGATCCGTCGAACGGTGCGTTATAGGCGAAGACGCCGCCATCAGATGCAACAAGCCAGTAACCGCCAGTGGCCGAGTCCACTGCGATGCCGACGACCGGCCGATTGAGCGGCTTCCCGCTCGCCGACCCCTGGAACTGTGCATCCCCAAAGGAGAACACGCCACCGTCCGAACCGACGAGGTAGTACCCGCCTCCGTCAGGTGTAGAAGCGATGCCAACGATGGGACGAACGGGCGTCGTCGGCAGATTCCCGAAGTTGGGTGCGTCTCCGCACGAGACGACCAAGCCCTGGTCGTTGGCGATCCAATATCCGCCGTCGTTACTGGTGGCGGCGATTCCGACGACCGTTCCGGTGGGCAGACTTCCATCGCACGTCGTGGAGCCAACATGGGGTGTCATCCCAACCTGCGCAGCGCTCGGAGAGGCAGTGGCGGACAAGGACACCGTGAGCGGTGCAAGCGTCACGACGCCTATCAACGTCGCGACCAGTGACGCAATGGGAGCTGTCGATTTCCTCACGGTCCGTCCCAACCCTACCCGGTTCGTTTTGCGCGGACTGCCCCGGTCGTGCCGCTGAGCTGGCACCCGATCGCCGCTGGGGGGACCCTTCTGAAGAGCGTGGCAAATCCGCAGGGGAATGAAGAGCGCGCCCGACGCCCGACAGCCAGGTCAAGGACGAGCTCACGGGCTGGCGGAGTGGACACAACTGGCGTTCAGGAACGGTCAGACATGCCTCGGGGTCCGGTGCAACGTGTTCCTCACTGCCCGCTTTTCACGTTCCTAAGCTCGACGGCAACCGCCGAGCTCGTCGCGATCTGCCCTGCTGCCCGAAGACGGCGCTCTGTATCTCGTAGTTGCCGTCGGGTGACGTCAGGCCGGTGCCTCAGCGCTTTTCCGGAGCCTTGGAGAGGTGAACGCTGGACAGCCCCGCACATGGACTCTCATTGAGTTCCTTGAGAAGATCAGGTCCTAGCCGATCTCCTAAGGGCGTGAGCCCGATCGCTTGATCGGGCGGGGCTTCCGTACGGCAGAGGAGACCTTTGTCGTCCTCGCTGGAGAAGCCTTTCGGCATGTCCGTGGCGATGGGAAGGGCCGAGGCCGAGGAATACGGCGGATCCCTAGGCGTCCCCGAGACGCAGCTTGACCGGCCGGAGTAGCACATATCGAACGTTCTCGTTGCCGGGCGTCATTCTCTCACCACACTGTGCCGACTGACGCTGTGGTTCGTAAGAGAGAGATCTGCGCTTCTGAGCGTCTCGGTGCCCGAGTCGTAGCCGTCCGTCAGTCGGACCCGGAAGGTCGTAGGTCCTCCCGTCCCGTCGGACACTTTCAGATCGATTCTGAATCCGACGATGTCAGACGGCCCGGTCCTCAGATCGGCCGTGCCGGTGACGGATCCAGCTCCTCCATTTACCGAACACGTGACCGTCGAGATGTGAGAGTCGTGGAATTGCAAGGGCGACGTTGGTCCTTCGTCGGTGAAGAGGACAGAGCCGGTCGGCGGTGCCGTGAAGGCGAGGATCCGGAAGGCCGAAGAGTCCCCTTGAGTTGTCCGACCGGACCCGGTTCCGACGATCGCACAAGAATGCTCGGTGAGGGGAGACTTGGCCGGGCCTATGACGTAGGCCAGCACGCCGAGGGCGGCATACACAAGCGCCACTGCTGCGCCCCAAACCAACCAGGCAAAAGACCCCTTCGGCATCGGGCGGACGTTATGTGCTTGCGGCGGGGCTCATGGAAACCACGTGGCCGGCTTGCCCCAGCGAAGAAGAGTGTGATCGAGGACAACCAAACCGTTAGCCCAGAGGGCGCCAAATGGGGCCGGTGATAGCGTGCCCTCGGCGATGGCCTCTTCGATCTCTGCGGGAACATCCACGGCCAGGAGAGGGTATCGGGTCTACGGAACTGCGCTCGGTGCCATTGCAATCTGTCTCGTAATCGGCCTGTGGGCCTGGCGGGCGTTTTCCGATCCCAAGACCTATGACTTCGGGCTGGCGTATCTCGCCGGTCAGGTTGCGTGGGACACCGGGCATCCCGAGAGCTTGTTCTCCTGGACGGGCACGCCTGTGCTCGCCGCCGCAATGGCCAGCACATCTCGAGTGTGGGACGAGACCGCAGCCAGTCGCCTTCTCACAGGTCTTAACGTCGCCCTGGTTGCCGGCACGATCGCCGTCGTCGTCCGACGACTGCGGGACGTGGTATCGCCCCTTTGGGTGTGGATCGTCGCTCTGGGACTTGCCTCATTCGGTCCGGTCCTATCGACGGTGTGGTGGAAGCAGTTCAACATCATTGTGCTCGTCCTCGCGCTGGGTGGATTCGCGGCGCTGCGAAGAGACCGAACCGTTCTCTCGGGCGGACTCATCGGACTGTCGGTCGCCATCAAACCGCTCGCAATTCTCTTGCCGTTTGTCTTATTGGCACGTCGCTCCACCCGCCCTGCGGGCATCTGGGCCTGTGTATATGCGGTCGGGTTGAGTCTCGGTGCCCTGGGCTTGCTGGCATTGCACGCGCACAGCCTCGGCGCCTTCGACCCGCTCCCGACGATCGAGAACTTTGCCGACAAGTCGAAACCTCGTTACGGCCTGGCGTGCGCAGGAGTGAACTTCTCACCCCAGGCTCTCCTTTGTCGAACATTCGGTTCGCCGCATTGGACCCTGTTGGAACTGGTGGCGTGGGCTGCAATCGGCGTCCTGGCCGTATGGGTCGTGAAGGCCCTCCGCGGATACGACACTGCGAGCTGGGAGTCGTTTGCGTTTGCCTGCGCCTTTTCCGTCATGGTGAGCCCCATTGACTGGTCGCATTACCAAGTGATGTTGGCGCCGCTCTTCGTCTTGTCGATAGTCCGGTTCACGACGACGAGGACGGAGGCCGTTTTCTGGGTCGGGCTGGCGGCAGCCTTCGTGCTCGCATCGCTCATGTGGTCTCCCTACGGGACGCTTCTGGATGCCATCCATTTGCGGATTCCCTCGTACGTGTCTGGCTATCCGTACCCGCTGATCACGAACGTCGCTCAGTACTCGCAATACATTCTCGTCATCACAGCGGCCATCTGGTATCGGCGACACGGGAACATGACGGCTTGTGAGGCTTGCCTACGTCCGGGAGTGGCCAAGACACGCGTGACGGCGTAAGGGTGGCGCAGTTCGCCGGACCGATCGGACAGCAACTCCGGCCCTGATCCGCGAAACTTGTGGGGTGACCCTGACACCGGTTCAAGCACCGAAGACATCGAAAAAGGCAGGCCCTGGGGCATCATTCGGTGCACTGCTCGCACTGGCGGTCTTACTCGGGTTGCTCGTTCGGATCGCCTTCGTGACCCTGGTGGACTTACCCCAAGTACCGGGTGACGCACGGTTCTTTCGATCCACAGGCTCTAATCTCGCCAACGGCAAGGGATACTCAGCGGTGTTCATGGCTCACCCGGACAAGCTGGTTCCGACAGCCGCCCATCCGCCACTGTTTCCCGCTCTGCTCGCGATATTCGATGTATTCGGGCTGCACTCGGTCGAAGCCCAGCGACTCGCCCTCGCATGTGTCACCTGCACCTCTGTCTTGGTGATGGGCTTGTTGGGACGTAGGGTGGCCGGAGCCACTGTCGGTGTCCTCGCAGCCTTTCTCGCAGCGATCAATCCCCTCTGGCTGAGTCTCGTTGGCTCTCTGCTCAGCGAGAGCATCTACCTCATCGTCATCCCACTCATGTTGTTACTGGCCCTCCGCTGCGTGGAGCGGCCCAACTGGGTCAGGTTCGCCACCTTGGGTGTCACGGTCGCTCTCGCGGTCCTGATCCGCAGCGAGGCCATTGACTTTGTCGTGCTCTTGGGAGTTCCGGTCCTCTTGTTCGCCTCTGTCCCCTGGAAGATGCGCGGCATTTTGGTGCTGTCGTTTCTTGCCGGAGTGCTGGTTCTCGTAGGTCCGTGGTTGATTCGCAATGACGTCCAGCTGGGTGGCGCGGTGCTCTCCACCCAACAAGGTGGAACGCTCGAGGGGTCCTATTGCAATCAGAGTTTCGACCCAACGAGCCCGACCTATGGGGCCTTCAGCGGTGCGTGTTCTGTTGCTCTCGGCGCCTTTGTCGTCAAGTACGAAAGACCACCTGACCCGACAACTGGCTGGACAGAAGTCGCATTGGACAGGGTACTTACAAGCGACGCGGAAACGTACGCCCGCCAACACCTCGGACAGATCCCTCGAGTCGTGGTGGCGCGGGAAGCCGCCACGTGGGGACTGGATTACTCCAACGACAGGATCATCGCGGTCGATGAGGGCCGGAATACAACGGTCGAAGAGCTCAGTTTCATCTTCTACTGGGTGCTCATTCCCTTTGTGCTCATTGGACTCGTTGTGCTGGCCAGGTCGTCATGGCGGCGACTTGTGATCGTGATGGTCCCCATACTGGTGGTCATGATCAACGTTGCGTTGACCTATGGAAGCACGCGATTCCGTGTGGCCGCGGAACCATCTCTCGCAGTTCTGGCAGCCGTTGGCATCGAGGCTGTCGCGCATCGCCTCGGGATCATGGGTCGCCGCACGGATAACCTGGCAGGTGAGCAATAGAGGACGGGCTTCTCGGTCAGAAGCCGCCCACTCTGGACAACAGCAACATTTCTCCGGTGCCCGAAGGCCCTACATGAAGGGGCGGGGCCGGATCGAGACCTCTTGTCGGTCGATCGTTCCTGATGCACCAGCCGGCGTCCTGCACGAGGGCGCGCGCGGCAGATCAGGTCTTCGTGGAACGCTCGGGCCGCTCCTCCACATCGGCACGGCGTTTATGCAGCTAACAGCAATAGTTCCGGGGGGAGGGCTCGAACCTCCAACATCCGGCTCCAAAGGCCGACGTTCTGCCGATTGAACTACCCCGGACCGAGTCGCGAGACCACCAGAGGTTAGACATCCGCCGGGCCCTGCCCCGCCCGGGACCGGCAGTAGCTTCTACGTCCGTGCGCATTTTGGTGGTCGACGACGACCCGGCCGTCCGTCGCTCGATCGATCGGGCCCTCCGCCTCGAGGGCTATGACGTCACCGCCGTGCCCTCGGGCGGCGAGGCGCTCGAATCGCTGGCGCAGTCCCCGCCCGACGCATTGATTCTCGACCTCGGCCTTCCCGACGTCGACGGTCTGACCGTGTGCCGGCGCATGCGCAGCGCCGGCGACGACACACCCGTCCTCATGCTGACCGCTCGCGACGCGATCGACGATCGCGTCGCCGGCCTCGACGCCGGTGCCGATGACTACCTCGTCAAGCCCTACGCGCTGGCCGAGCTGCTGGCTCGGCTGCGTGCACTGCTGCGGCGGCGCTTCGAGGGTGAAGGGGGCCTGCTCCGCGTCGGGGACCTCGCGCTCGACCTCTCGACCCGAGAGGGGCAGCGCGGCGAGCGTACGTTCGCGCTCACGCGCATCGAGTTCGACCTCCTCGAGATGTTCCTGCGCCATCCCCGCCAGGTGCTCACCCGCGAGGTGCTGCTCAACCGGGTCTGGGGCTTCGACTTCGACTCGGGCACGAACTCGCTCGCCGTCTACGTGGGCTACCTCCGACGCAAGGTCGAAGAGGGTGGTGCGCCGCGCTGCATCCAGACCGTGCGCGGCGTGGGCTACGTGCTCCGGGACGCGTGACCTTCCGCACCAGGCTTGTTCTGGCGACGACCGTTGCCGTCGTCGTCGCGGTCCTGGCCGCCTCGTTGGGCGCGTTTCTGCTGGCCCGCAACACGCTGCTGCAGGCGGCCGACAACTCGCTCACGACCGCGGCACAGAAGATCGTGGCCGGCGAGCAATTCGGGTCGACCACCGCGACCGTGGGACAGGTGATCGACACCACCGGTGCCGTGGTCGCCGGTGGCGGGCTCCCGGTCACCGGACAGGTCCGGCTGGTGGCGGTCGAGTTGGCACCGGCCTACTTCACCACCGTCACCGTGGACGGCAACCAGCTGCGCGAGTACGTCGAGCACCTGCCGGCCGGTACGCAGGTCTCCTCGGGCACCCTGATCGAGGGCGGGGCGCTGCAGATCGCCACGCTGCTCAACGTCAGCTCGGAGCTCAAGACGCTCGCGCTGTTGCTCGGCGCCGTCGCGCTCGTCGGGGTCCTGCTCGCCGCCGTGTTCGGATGGCTCGTGGCGCGCACCGCACTCGTCCCGCTGAACTCGCTGACCGACACCGTGGAGGATCTGGCCGAGACGACCGACGTCTCGCACCGGCTCTCGCCCGGCGGTCCCGACGAGCTCGGCCGTCTCCGCCGCACCTTCAACCGGCTGCTCGAAGCACTCGAATCGTCGCGCCGGGCCCAGAGCCAGCTGGTGCTCGACGCCTCGCACGAGCTGCGCACCCCGCTGACCAGCCTGCGCACCAACCTCGAAGTGATCCGGCGGGTCGACGAGCTCAGCGACGAAGACCGCTCCGTCCTCGTCGACGACGTGCTCGTCCAGTTGCAGGAGCTGACCGACCTCGTGGGCGACCTGGCCGAGCTGGCTCGAGGCGACCAGCAACCGGCGCCCCGCGAGCCGCTCCGCCTCGACCTGTTGGTCCAGGAAGCGGTCACGCTGCAGACCACGCACGGTCGGGTGAGGGACGTCACGTTCGAACTCGACGTCGAGCCCTGCTGGGTCGAGGGCCACGCCGACCGGCTCAGCCGGGCGGTGGGCAACCTGCTCGACAACGCGCGCAAGTGGAGCCCGCCGGGCCAGGTCGTCTCGGTGACGTGCGCCGCCGGCACGGTCGTCGTGCGCGACCACGGGCCCGGCATCGCCGAGGAAGACCTTCCACACATCTTCGACCGCTTCTACCGCTCGCCTGCCGCCCGCGGGCTGCCCGGCTCGGGCCTCGGCCTGGCCATCGTGGCCCAGGTGGTCAAGTCGGAAGGCGGCTCGATCCTGGCCGAGAACGACCCGGGGGGCGGGGCCCGCATGTCGCTGCAGCTGCCGACCGTGCCGGAACCAGGTGCGCCCGACGACAACGCCTGACCACCACCCCCGGCGGCGCTGCGCGGGAGGACGCGACGGACGCAAACTCTTCTCCGTGCGTTCTTATGCAACCCCCACCTGTCGCCCAGGTCCGTGGCGCACACTTCCAATGCCCCCCGGTGGCAGGAGGTCCGCCACTTTGCCACTGGTCCCACCGGCGGGGGCGGTCAGAACGGACGCCGCCCCCGCCGGTGCTCCCCTCCACCCCCGCCCCATGGGCAACGGCGCGTGGCGCACGGAGGGAAGCACCGAAAGGCATCAGTCCCCGGCGATCAGTTCGATGCGGTTCCCGAAGGGGTCGTCCACGTAGGCCCCGGCACCGGGCGCCTGGTCGGTGTTGGGGCGCACCGCCACCCCGCCGGCCTCGAGGGCGGCCACCAGCCCGGGCAGGTGTCGGACCACGAAGGCAGGGTGGGCCTTGTGGGCCGGACGAAAGTCCTCCTCGACCCCGAGGTGCACGGCCAGCGTGCCCCGGACGAACCAGCAACCGCCGCGCGCCGCGAGCGGCGCCGGCTTCGGGACCCGCTCCAGCCCGAGCAGGCCCGAGTAGAAGGCCTCGGCGTCGGCCTCACGACCCGGCGGCATGGCCAATTGGACGTGGTCCAGCCGGACGATCTCGAAGCCCATCAGCCCTCCTCGTGCCGGGACCGACCTGGCCGTCGGACCCGTGGACCGCTAGCCTGCCGCACGGCATGGGATCCCTGATCAAGAAGCGCCGCAAGCGGATGCGCAAGAAGAAGCACAAGAAGATGCTCAAGGCCACCCGCTGGCAGCGCCGGGCCGGCAAGTAGCCCGCCCGCGCGATCCAACCCCCGTTCAGCCCTCCTCACTCCCCCTCCCAGCCGGCCGGGACCGTGCGCGTCCGGACCAGCCGCCCCACAGAGGACCCCACCCGCAGCTCCGGCCGCGCCGCCGTCCCCGCCTCGGACGGGCCGCCCTCGACGAACCAGGTCGACCCGCTGCCGGCGAGCCGCGGCTCGGCGCCCGCCAGCTCGCCCAGGGCGTCGCGCCAGCGGGCCAGGCGTGGCTCGGTGACCAGGGCCGCCGCCGCCAGCGCGTTCGGTCCCTCGTCACGCGGCCGTTCGTCCCAGGCGCGGTAGACCCGCGCCGTGTCGACGCCGAAGGGCGGCAGCAGCAGGAGGTAGGTGCGGTCTTCGAAGGGCAGGGGTGTCACCTGCTCCCCCACCCCCTCGACCCGGGCACGGCCGCCCACGAGGCAGAAGGGCACGTCCGCCCCCAGCGTGGCGGCCGTCGCCAGGTCGTCGCAGCCCGCCCAACGCAACACCGCCGCCGCGTCGGCCGAGCCGCCCCCGAGCCCGCCTCCGAGGGGAATCCGCTTGGCCAGGCGGACACCGGCCCGGCGCCCGCAGGCGTGCAGTGCGCGGGTGACGAGGTTGCCGCCATCGAGCGGGAGCCCCTCCCCCCGGAGACCCGGTGCGACCTCCACGACCAGTCCGGCGCCGCCCTCGTCGAGCTCCAGCTCGTCCGCCAGGTCGAGCGTGACCATCTCGGCCTCGAGCTCGTGGTAGCCGTCGGCCCGGATGCCGGTGACCCGCAGCGTGACCGTCAGCTTGGCGGGTGCCAGCATCCGGCGCCTCGGCACCGAACCCAGAACGTGATCGTGCCCGCCGCTCACAGGGCCGCCAGCCTCCCCCACTCGGTCACGCTCAGCTCCTCCGCTCGCGCGTCCGGTCGCACTCCGGCGCGGGCGAAGGCGTCCGGCTCGACGACGCCGGCCAGCGAACGCCGGAGCATCTTGCGCCGCTGGCCGAATCCGGCCCGCACGACCGCGTCGAGCCGCTCGTAGGAGACGAGGGCCGGGTCGACCGCCGGCGCCGGCAGTCGCTCCATGGCGACGAGGACCGACTCGACCCGCGGGCGCGGCACGAACACCGAGGCCGGGACGCGGCCCACCACCTCGGTGCGGGCAAAGTAGGCGACACGGACGGACACCGCGCCGTAGGCGGCGCCACCCGCCTGAGCGGCCATGCGTTCGCCCACCTCGCGCTGGACCATGACCAGCAGGCGGGTGACCACGGGGACCTCGGTGAGCACCCGCAACACGAGCGGGGTGGCGACGTTGTAGGGCAGGTTGGCCACGAGGCTCCAGGGCCCGTCCCCGCGCCGGTCCAGGAGCGCGGCCAGGTCGAGCGTGAGGGCGTCGCCCTCGACCACGTCGACCCCGGCCGGCTCGACCACCGAACGCAGGACGGGCACCAGGTGGCGGTCCGTCTCGACCGCCACCACCCTGGCCCCGGTTTCGGCCAGGGCGAGGGTCAGGGAGCCCAGGCCGGCACCGATCTCGAGGACCTCGGACTCGGGGCCGGCGCCGGCCAGGCGGGCGATGCGCCGCACCGTGTTGGGGTCGGCCACGAAGTTCTGGCCGAGGGCCCGGCTCGGACGCAGCCCATGCGCCGACAGCAGCTGGGCGATGTCGGCGCCGGAATGGGTCACCAGGAGATTGTGACGTCCACCACTCCCTGGCCGAGGTCGGCGATCTGCGAGAAGCCCCCCGGCGAGAGGTCGACCACCCGCGGGTAGCCCGCCCCCTCCCGGTCGTCCACCGTGCACGTGGTCGAAGCGCCGGTCGCGCCGTTCACGACGGTGAGCACGGTCCCGAACGGCAACGTCGGGCTCGCGCAATACCCCGGCGCGGCCGCCGAATACCAGGTCGCCTCGCCGGACTCCTCGGCCGTGGGGTCGGGCGGTGCCGTCGTGGTGGTCGTCGTCGGAGGAGGCGGAGGAGGCGGAGGCGCCGTCGTGGTGGTCGTCGTCGGAGGAGGCGCGGTGGTCGTCGTCGGCGGTGCCGTCGTCGACGTGGTCGTCGGAGCGGCAGTCGTCGACGTCGTCGTCGCGGCCTGATAAGCGACGAGGTGGGACGGCAGCTTCACCCCGTCGACATGCGACGAGGAGAAGACGGCCTTCTTCTGCTCGGTGCGCGACGCGGCCGATGAACGGGACGCGTGCGCCGTCTGGTTCTGCAACAGCAGGAGAGGCGCGCCGAGCAAGAAGCCGCAAATGACCGCAGCAACGCCCAGGCGTCTCCCCCCAGTGCTCTGGTTCCGCAGGGCTCCACCCTTCTCCGGGGACACAGTGCACCCGCGCCGACACACGGGGGCGAGGGGTTTCTGGAGAACTTAGATAACCAATCGTGGGCCACGCAAACCCGAAATTCCGCGGAGCCTTTTGCGACGCTCTTTCCGCAGGTCAGGCACCCGGTGCGTCGCGATATTTAGATGAACTCCCTGTTCATTGCCCGTTTCTCTAAAAAATCATGCTGAAACACCCAGGTCAGAAGGTTCTCGTATTGCGCACAACAGCGCGAGAATTAGCTGCCTGTGGAAAACAGCATGTTTGCCGCGGCGGCGCTGCGTTCCCTGACTTCGTCCACCGGACAACCCTTTACCGCCGCGACGGCCTCGCCGACGAGCGGGAGATACGACGGCTCGTTGGTTCGGCCGCGATGCGGAACCGGCGCGAGGAACGGGCTGTCCGTTTCGACCAACAATCGGTCGAATGGACAGCGCGCGACCGCGGCACGGACGTCGGCCGCGTTCTTGAACGTCACGATGCCGCTGAACGAGACGAACATGCCGGCGTCGAGGCAACGCGCAACCTCGTCGGGTCCGCCGGTGAAGCAGTGCAGCACGGTGCGCTCCGGCACGCCCTCGGCCTCGAGCACGTCGAAGAGGTCGGCCCAGGCGTCGCGCGCGTGGATGACCAGTGCCAGACGGTGCGCGTGCGCCAGGGCGATCTGCTCCGCGAACGCGGCGCGCTGCGCGTCGCGTGGCGAGTGCTCGTAGTAGTAGTCGAGGCCACACTCGCCCACCGCCACCACGGCACCGTCGCCGGCCGCGACCTCGTCGGTCAAGAGGGCGGCCACTTCGTCCACCCCCTCGCTGGCCTCGTGCGGGTGCAACCCGATGGACGCCCACGCCCGCGGCCCCGGCGGCGCCGCCGCGGTGGCCCGGGCCACCGCCACCGCCTGCGCCGACGTGGCCACCCCCGTCCCGATGCACACCATCCGGTCCACGCCGGCGTCCCGGGCCCGGGACAGCACCGCATCGAGCACCGCCGCCTCGCCTACCTCCTCTCCGGGCAGGTATTTCTCCTGCACGTGGCAGTGGGAGTCGAACCAGCCGGCCACCTCAGGTCTTCCGCCGCGGGAACAGCGGCTCGCCCTTGACCACCTCTGCGCCGCCGCCATAGCCGCCCCATCCGGCGTCCTCGGGCAGGCGCGCCCGCGACGGGTCCCCCGCCACCCCGATGCGGCGCCAGACCTCGCCGGCCACCGATGGCATGGCCGGCGCCACCAACACGGCGACGATGCGCAAGACCTCGAGCGCGTCGCCGAGGACCGCGTCCACCTCCGGCCCGGGATCCATCTTCCAGGGCTCCGCCGCCTCGAGTCGGGCGTTGGCGGCGCCGATCAGGCGCCAGGTCTCCTCCAGCGCGTCGTGCGGAGCCCAGCGGGCCCACGCCTCGGACGCCGCCTCGAGCACTCCGGCTGCCACCGGAGCGAGCTCGCTCCGTACGTCGCAGCCCGTCCCGATGCCGCCGCACTTCGAGTGCACCACGGTCGTCACGCGCGAGACGAGGTTCCCGAGATTGTTGGCCAGGTCGGCGTTGTAGCGCGTCAGGATCCCCTCGTAGGAGAAGTCCCCGTCGCCGCCGAGCGGCACCTCGCGCAGCAGCAGGTACCGGAGCGCGTCGACGCCGAGGTCGTCGGCCAGTGCCAGGGGCGAGATGTCGGTGATCCGCAGTGGTGGGCGATCACCCTCGCCCGCCATCCCGGCCGCGATCATCGTCTTGCCGAGCTTCTGACCGCCCAGGAGCAGGAAGCCGTGCACGAAGATCTCGGGTGGCGGATCGAGCCCCGCCGCCATGCACATCGCCGGCCACCACACGCAGTGGAACTTCAAGATGTCCTTGCCGATGAGGTGGTGCGCGGCCCCCCAACGAGAGCGGAACAGCGCCTCGTCGGCGCCGTACCCCGCCACCGTGAGGTAGTTGATGAGCGCGTCGTACCACACGTAGAAGACGTGCCCGCTGTCCCAGGGCACCGGCACGCCCCAGGTGAACGAGGTTCGGGTGATGGAGACGTCGCGGAGACCGCCCCGGATGAAACCGAGCGCCTCGTTGCGTTTCGCGACCGGGCGGACGAAGTCGGGGTGCGCGTCGTAGTAGTCGAGGAGCCGCTGCTCGAACTGGCTCAGCCGGAAGAAGTAGTTGTTCTCCTGCATCTCGACGACGGGACGCCCGTGGACGGGGCACAGACCGTCGACCAGCTGGTCCTCGGTGTAGTAGTCCTCGCAGGAGACGCAGTAGAGGCCCGAGTAGAGCCCGAGCTCGATGTACCCGTTGTCGTAGATGCGCTGAAGGAACTCCTGCACGACCGCATAGTGGCGGGGCTCGGTGGTCCGGATGAAGTCGTCGTAGGAGATGTCGAGGCGGCGCCAGACGTCGACGTAGCGGGCCGACGTACGGTCCGTCCACTCATGGGGCGTCGTCCCATTGGCCTCCGCCGCCTCCACGATCTTGGCCCCGTGCTCGTCGGTACCGGTCATGAACCACACGTCGTCACCGAGGAGTCGGTGCCACCGAGCGAGCGCGTCCGCGTTCACGGTCGTGTACGCCGTGCCCACGTGCGGCGCGTCGTTGACGTAGTAGATAGGGGTGGTGAGGTAGTAGGGCGGCACCGCCGGTAGCGTACCGGTGCGTTCACGCGCGGCCGGACGGGCCCGCGTCGCCGTCGGCGGCCCGCACGCGCAGCGTCGCCTCGTACGCCTGCCGACGCGGCACCCCCAGGCGCACCGCGATGCGGTCGGCCACCTGGCGCGGGCCCGCCGTCGGGTCGTCGGCCAGTGCGGCACGCACCGCCGCGTCCACGTCGTCGTCGACCGCCGGCGCCGGCGCGGGAGCGCCGGCGACGACCAACACCACCTCGCCCCGCAGCTGGCGCGCCGCGAAGGCGCTCGCCGCCGGGCCGAGCGTTCCCCGCCACACCTCCTCGTGCACCTTGGTCAGCTCCCGCACCACGGCGACCGGGCGCTCGGGGTCGGCCTGCGCCAGCTCGGCCAGCGTGGCGGCGACGCGCCCCGGCGCCTCGAGGACGACCGTGGTGCGCTCGTCCGCCATGAGCGCAGCGATGCGGCGGGCGCGCTCGCCGCCACGACGCGGCAGGAAACCCTCGACGGCGAAGCGGTCGGTCGGCAGCCCGCTGACGACCAGGGCGCCCAGGACGGCCGACGGCCCGGGCACGGTGCTCACGGTGCCCCCGGCCGCGGCCACCTGCGTCGCCAGCCAGGCGCCGGGGTCCGAGACGCCGGGCGTGCCCGCGTCGCTGACCACCGCCACCAGGTCGCCCACGGCCAGCGCCGCGGTGACGCGCTCGAGCCGGGCGGCCTCGTTGTGGCCGTGCAGCGACAGCAGGCGGTCGCCGGCGGGGCCTTTCGCCGTGACCCCGGCCGCCGAGAGCAGGGCGCGGGTCCGGCGGGTGTCCTCGCAGCAGATGAGGTCCGCCGTCTCCAGGACCTGGCGTGCCCGGGGCGACAGGTCCCCCAGATTTCCGATCGGCGTGGCCACGAGCACGAGCTGGCCCCGCCGCGCCGCCTTCACGGCCCGTCGCTCAGGGCGCCGTTCAGCGCCTCGCGCACTTCGAGCTGGTCGCCCACGCGCACGCCCCAACGCTCGAATGCGCCGGCCTCGGTCTCCACCGCGCTCCGGGCCCCCCGCCCGCCGACCGCCACCCGCCAGGGCCTGAGCCGGGCCACGCGCACCACGGTGAGATCCAGCGAGAGGAAGGCCACGTCGACGGGGAACTTCATGCCGACCGTGTGCACGGTGCGGGCCCCCTCGAGGTGCAGCGCACCGTCGCAGCCGCTGCGGCCGCGCAGTGCGCCGCGCTCGGACGACGAGTCGGTCATCTCGAGCGCGCACACGACGTCGCCGCCCCGCAGCAGCCATCCGGACCGCATCGCCAGGCAGGCTACCGGCGTCAGGTCACCCAGTAGGCCATGTGGAAGAGCCCCTCGACGTACAGGGCCAGGGCGGCGCATGGAACGAGCACGGCGGCCACGAGCAGGAGGCTGCGACGCGCCAGGTACTCGAAGACGACGGCCGATACCAGGTAGACGCCGACGAGACACCCGATAAATCGGATTTCCCCGTCTGCCCACTGGTCCATCACCGAGAGGTTCAACAACGCGCCCATGACGAGGAGCACCGTGGGCAGGATCCAGCGACGATCGCGCAGACACAGGCCGACCGCCAGGACGGCCGCGCCGATAGCCACCAGGGCGGCTGCTGCGTCCAAGAAGAAGATGAAGTGCCACTCGGTGATGAGTGGGCCCGACCCCCCACCGAGACCCGCATAGCCCAGGTCGCGAAACGTCACGTGGAGCGGGTACGTGATCTGGTCGTGCCAGAACGTCGAGCCGGCCTTCTCGAACTCGATGGGGCTCCCGAAGCGGGACCAGCAGAAGAGGCAGAAGCCGATCAGGCCGAGCTCGCTGACGAGCCCGTAGCCGATCGCCCGGACGACCCTCTTGACACCGCGCTCGGCCAGGAGGATACCGAGAACGACGATCACCCCCGCGAGGCCGCCTTGTGGCGTGACGCCACTGGCCGCACCGGCCAGCAGCGCCGCCGGAAGCCAGCGCCGGTCCATGGAGAAGCGGAGGCTCCACACCGTCAGGGCGACGAGCAGGGAATCTGCATACCCCGTCACGAAGAACACCGACGGGCTCCAAGCGAACAACAGCGCGGCCGCGATGGCGCCGCGACGCGACGACGTCAGGCGGGTCGCCACGTCGAGAATGCCCCAGACCGCGAAGGCGAACGCGGTCCAAGCGACGGCGATCGTGGCGTTCGGGAACCCCAGCACCAAGCCGACGGGGTGGATCAAGAGCGGGTCCAGCGGGAAGAAATTGGTGTCGGGGTACGACACATACCCGTGTTCGGCCAGCGCCAGGTAGTGGGCCACGTCCCAGTTGAGAAATCCTGACGCGGGTCCGCGGACCGTCGGGCCGGCGGTGCCCACGGGCGCCGCGCGCTCCGTGACCGCGGAAAGGACGAACGCGGCCGCCAGCCGAGGCGCCGCGATCCACGCGACCACCGTGAGCGTCGAGCGCCGACGCACGGAGCGATGGCGTGGTCCGGCGGACGTGTCCCTCGGTTGCGCCTTCGACGCCAGGAATTCGTGACCCAAGGTCGATGCCATGGCGCGTGGGCTCAGGGACGCTCGGCAGTTGGCTCGACCCGCACTCTCGGCCGGTCCAGCAGGCCGACAAGGTGACAACGGCGGAGTCGCACCCCTCGTGGGTCTAACCTGTCTCGCCCATGTCGAAGAGAACGGTCAAGCGCAAGCTCCGCACCAAGAAGAAGGCGAACCACGGCAAGAAGCCGAATTGCGGGCGCGGCTGAGCCCGGGGCGTACGGCCAGCTCGTGAGCCCATGGGGGTTCACGAACCGTCCCAGGCGACACCTCGCGCGGCCAACACCTCGCACAGCGTGGTCGGCCGGTCCGAGATGATCCCGTCGACCCCGAGGTCGAGCAGTCGCTCCATCGACTCGGTGTCATTGACCGTCCACACGTGGACCGCCTTGCCGGCAGCGTGGGCCGCCGCCACGAACCGCCCGTCCACCACGACGAGGTCGCCCTGGCGCTCGGGGACCTGAAAGGCCACCGCCGGGGAGTCGGGCAGGTCCTCACCCGCCTGCGCGGCGCGCCAGGCCTCGGCCGTGGCCACGGTGCCGGCCGAGGTGGGCATGCTGGGCGCATGGACGCGGAACGCGTCCGTCGCCGTGTCGAGGAACGAGGCCACGATGACGTCGTCGGTGCGGCCGAACTCGGCCAGCAGCCGGGCCAGCGCCTCCTCGTAGGGGGCGACCACGGGCGCCGTCTGCTTGATGTCCAGGTTGAGCACCAGGCCCGGGAAGCGCTCGAGCACCTCGCGCAGCGTCGCGATGCCGAACGACGGGTCCCCGGGCGCACGACCCCGGTAGGGGTAGTCGCCCGCCGGCCGGCCGGGGGTGACGTCGGCGCCGGGGATCCACCAGTACGAGAAGTCGAGGGCGCGCAGCTCAGCCAGCGTGAACGAGGCGATGGTCCCGTGGGCCGGGGTGGTCCGGTCCACCGTGGCGTCGTGACAGACGACGAGCTCGCCGTCCGCCGTGGCGTGCACGTCGAGCTCGATCGCCGTCGCCCCGGCCGCGCGCGCGTGCTCGATGGCGTGGAGGGTCGATGACGGCGACTCCCAGGCGCCTCCCTGATGGGCGTACACGATCACCCTGCGCTCGAGCCACGCCGTCCCCCCGTCCACACGGCTGTTCACCCCGTTGTTCACTCCCTTTCACCCCTGGCTGACCTGGCCGACGGTAACAGCCGGGCCCCACCCGCCGTCGTAGCGGTCCAGAGGGCGAATTCGATTGCCTCCCCGGCGGGCCTATCCTCGTTCGGCGTGTTCGACCACCTCCTCGTCGACGTCATCGGCACCATCCGTGGCTCCTTCGACCGCGCGCTGTTGCAGCGCCAGGCCGTCGAGGAGCGCTTCCAGGTCGACGTGTTCCTCGGCGACGTCTCGTGGGAGACCTCCTACAGCCTGCCGGGAGAGGAGCAGCCGCCCCGGGTACGCGCCGACGTCTCGGTGGACTGGCCCACCTGGAGCCAGACCTCGTATCGAAGTTGGTCGATCGGCGAGCCGCCCGACGAGCTGCCCGAGGTGGTGATCGAGGTCGCCCTGCGCGTGCAGCGCATGGCCGAGGCTCCCGACACCGAAAAGGTGATGGCCGCCCTGCCGGCCACCGGCCCGCTGGGCGACCCCATGGACCTCGTGCGCACGGCGACGACGATCGAGCAGGTGCGAACGGAGGCGGACGGACTCGACGGCACGCAGCGCTGGGCGGCCGAGGCCACGTACGAAGGCTCGATCCGCTTCAGCGAGCAGCAGCTCGAGGACCCGGCGACCATCGTGCCGCTCTTCGACGGCCTCACCCGCTGGATCGCCTCTACGCTCATCACGCTGGCCGACCTCCCCTTTACGTTCTTGCCCCCGGGGGAGGACGACACCTGACCCGTCGCCTCCCCCGCCGGGTCCCCGGCGCCATCCTCACCCTCGCTGTCGCCCTCGCCGTCGGCGCACTGCTCGCCGCCTGCGGCTCCGCCTCCCCGGCCGCGCCGCCGCCGGGCCAGGGTCTGGTGCTCGACCGCCCCACCCCCCAGCGGGTGGCGCTCGTCGACCAGCGGGGGCAGAGCGTGTCGCTCGCCGGCCTGCGCGGCAAGGTCGTCGTGCTCGCGCCCTTCCTCACCCTCTGCCAAGACGAGTGTCCGCTCGTCACGGGCGCCTTCATCTCCTTGCAGCGCGACCTGCGCGCAGCAGGGCAGGCGGGCAAGGTCGTGTTCGTGGAGGCGACGGTCGACCCGGGCCGCGACACCGTGGCCCGCCTCGCCGCCTACCAGAAGGAGTTCGGGGCCGACTGGGACCTCTGGACCGGCACCCCCGCGCAGATCGCAGCGTTCTGGAAACCCTTCGGCGTCGAGTACCAGGAGATCCCCGAGGAGCAACCGCCCAAGGACGACTGGTGGACCGGCCAGCCGCTGACCTACGACGTCGAGCACACGGACGGCTACATCCTCATCGACCCCGCCGGACGCGAGCGCTTCGTCGACGCGACCGCGCCGAACATGGAGGGCCAGCTCGATCCCAAGCTGACCACGCTGCTCGACGAGGGCGGCCTGCACGACCTCGAGCACCCGCAGCCGCCCAACTGGACGATCGCCGACGCGCGCACGTCCATCAGCTGGCTTCTCGGCACGAACGTGCCGGCGTCGGGCTCGTGAGGCGCGCCGCGCTGCGCCTTCCCGCCCACGTCCTCCCGGCAGCCCTCGTCGGCCTCGCCCTGGCGCTCAGTGCCTGTTCCAACTCGGGCGTGACGACCCTCTCGTCGCCGCCGACGACGAACACCTCGCTCACCCTGACGCTGCAGCACTCCCCAGTGGGGCCGATCATCGCCACCGGCAGCGGCAACACGCTCTACGACTTCGTGCCCGACACGCCGACGCGTAGCGCCTGCCTCAACGACGGCTGCGTCCTGCAGTGGCCGCCACTGCTCAAGACCGGACCGGTGCAGGTCGGCAAGGGCGTCGACCCCTCCCTCGTGGGGACGTTGCACCGGCCCGACGGGTCGACCCAGCTCTCCTACGGCGGGCACCCGCTCTACACCTACAACATGGACGTCACGCCGGGGATGGTGACCGGCCAGGCCATCGACCAGGACGGCGGGCTGTGGTACGTGCTGAACGCGCGCGGCCAACAGATCACCACCTCGTTCTCGGTCACCAGTCCCAACGAGAACGGCAACCCCGCGAGCTGAGAGGGGCGAGGATTCCGGTCAGGTGTTGAAGCGGAACTCGACGACATCGCCGTCGCGCATGACGTAGTCCTTTCCCTCCATGCGCGCCTTGCCGGCGGTGCGCGCCGCGGCGACCGAGCCCGACGCGGTGAGATCGTCGAAGCTGATGACCTCGGCCTTGATGAAGCCCCGCTCGAAGTCGGTATGGATCACCCCAGCCGCCTTCGGGGCCGTGTCGCCGATGTGGATGGTCCAGGCCCGGGCCTCCTTGGGCCCGGCCGTGAGGAACGTCTGGAGCCCGAGGGTGTTGAAGCCCACGTGCACCAGTTGCTCGAGCCCGGAGGCGGCCTGGCCGTAGCTGGCCAGCAACTCCCGGGCATCGGCCGCATCGAGCCCGGCCACCTCGGCCTCGATCTGGGCACACAGCACGATCGCCGGCGCCGGCGCGACGCTCTCGGCCAACCGGGCGGTGCGGCCCGCATCCCCCAGGGCATCCTCGTCGACGTTGAAGACGTAGATGAACGGTTTGGCCGTCAACAGGTGCAGGTCGCGCAGGAGCGAGGCGTCCAGTTCACCGGCGGCGGCGACGTCCGAGACGGTCCGGCCCTCCCCGAGGAGGCGTTCGGCGGTGGCGAGCGCGTCGACCGTCGGCTTGAGCTCGGACCTGCCCTTGGCCTCGCGTACGAGGCGCGGCAGCCGCTGCTCCACCGTCTGCAGGTCGGCGAGGATCAGCTCGGTGTTGACCGTCTCGATGTCCCGGGCCGGATCGACCCGGGCATCGACGTGGACGACATCGTCGTCGTGAAAGGCGCGCACCACCTGGCAGACGGCATCGGTCTCTCGGATGGCCGCCAGGAACTGGTTGCCCAGCCCCTCGCCTCTCGACGCGCCGCGCACCAGCCCCGCGATGTCGACGAAAGTGACCGTGGCTGGCACGACCGGTGCGCCGTCGTAGAGCGCCGCCAGCTCTGGCAGGCGCGGGTCGGGCACCGCGACGACGCCGACATTGGCCTCGATCGTGGCGAAGGGGTAGTTGGCGGCCAGTACCTCGTTGTTGGTGAGTGCATTGAACAGCGTGGACTTGCCGACGTTGGGCAGGCCGACGATGCCGATCGACAGGCTCATCCGCGCTATCCGGCGAGAAGACCCGCGCCGGCCGCCAGCGCGCGGAGGTCCGCCTCCGGCCGCGCCCCGGTGTGGGAGATGATCTCGCCCGCACAGAGACCGCCGAGGCGTGTGCTCTCGACGGGGCCCATGCCGTGGGTCAGGCCGAAGAGGAAGCCCGCTGCGAAGAGGTCGCCGGCGCCCGTCGTGTCCACCACCCGGGTCACGGGCGCCGCGGGGACGTCCTCGGGACCGTGCGCCGTGAGCACGGTCGCGCCCTGGGCCCCCCGGGTCATGACGACGAGCAGCCCGGTCTCCTCGGCCGCCGCCACGGCGGCTTCGGCGGAGCCGGCGCCGAAGAGCATCGTGATCTCCTCCTCGTTGCCCAGCAGGATGTCGACGTCGTCGATGAGCAACTCGAGGAATTTCGCGCTTGTGGCGGCTCACGCAGAAGGGATCCGACAGCGAGAGGGCGACCGAGCCCTCCGAGCCGTGCGAGGCGGCAGCGGCGCGGCGCAGCGCCTCCTTGGCCGCCGGGACGTCCCACAGGTACCCCTCGAGCAGCACGATCGAGGCTCGGGCCACGAACGCGGTCGGCACACCCTCGGGTGACAGCGTGGAAGCCGCCCCCAAATAGGTCCCCATGGTGCGGTCCGCGTCCTCGGTGATGAGGACCATGCAGCGGCCCGTTCCCAGGCCGTCCCCAGCTGCCGACTCGCTGACGTGCGGCTCGAACTCGACGCCGGATGCCCGCAGGTGCTCGGCGTACGTACGGCCGGCTTCGTCCTCGGCCACCGCTCCCACGAATCCGGCAGTGCCGCCCAACTCGGCGATGCCCGCCGTCGTGTTGGCCACCGAACCGCCGGACACGTAACGGGGCTCGCCCATGTGGCTGAGCACCGCGTTGGCCGCGGCGAGGTCGATCAGGGTCATCGAACCCTTTTCCAGGCCGGCTCGGGCGACCTGATCGGGCGTCGCCATGTCGATCACGTCGAGTAGTGGTGAGCCGATGGCCACCACGTCGAGATCGTGCGTGGAAACGGCGTTCGCGGATACGGGATTGCTCGTTGCGTCGGTCGCGGGCACGGTCCGAGACGCTACCCGCGGTCCCGCGGGTAGCCTTCACCGAATGTCCGGACCCACCCCCGCCGTCGCGCACGGCTCCGAGCCGTTCCGCCTGCCGCGAACCGTCGAGCCGGAGACCTACAGGATAGAGATCGAGCCCAACGTGGCTTCTGCCTCCTTCTCCGGGACGGTTGCCATCGACGTCATCATCCTCGAGCCGGTCGAGGAGATCGTCCTCAACGCGGCCGAACTGGCCGTGAGCGACGTCGAGGTCTGCCTGGCCGACGGGAGCATCGTCCCCTGCACCGTGCGGTTCGCGGACGAGCTCGAGCAGGTGGTGTTTCGCCCCGCGTCGACGCTCCCCGCCGGGCCCGCCACGGTGAGCTGCCGCTTCACCGGGGCGCTCAACGACAAGCTGCGTGGGTTCTACCGCTCGACCTACACCGGGCTCGACGGCGAGACACAGACCATCGCGACCACGCAGTTCGAGTCCGTCGACGCCCGGCGGAGCTTCCCGTGCTTCGACGAGCCCGACCGCAAGGCGGTCTTCGAGGTCGCCCTCATCGTGGAGCCCGACGTGGAGGCCATCTCGAACTCGCCGGTGGTCGGCGTCGACCCCGTCGGCGCCAAGCGGCGTATCCGCTTTTCTCCGACCATGAAGATGTCCACCTACCTTGTCGCCTTCGTCGTCGGCAAGCTCGAGGCGACCGCAGCGGTCGACGTCGACGGCGTGCCGCTGCGTGTGGTGTGCACGCCCGGGAAGCGCCACCTGGCGCAGTTCGCCCTCGAGGTCGGCGCGTTCGCCCTGCGCTTCTTCTCCGAGTACTTCAACATCCCGTACCCGGGCGAGAAGGTCGACCTGGTCGCCATCCCGGACTTCGCCGCCGGTGCCATGGAGAACCTGGGCTGCATCACGTTCCGCGATACGGCGCTGCTCGTCGACGAGACGCAGGCGGCCCGCACCGAGCTCGAGCGGGTGGCCGACGTCATCACCCACGAGCTCGCCCACATGTGGTTCGGCGACCTCGTCACGATGAGGTGGTGGGAGGGCATCTGGCTCAACGAGGCCTTCGCCACCTTCATGGAGACGTTGTGCGTGGACGCCTTCCGTCCCTCCTGGGACCGCTGGGTCGGCTTCGCACCCGCCCGGGAGGCGGCGTTGGCCGTGGACAGCCTCCACTCGACGCGGCCCATCGAGTACCCGGTCGGTCCGCCCAAGGAGGCCGAGGGCATGTTCGACGTGCTGACCTACGAGAAAGGGTGCGGCGTGCTGCGCATGCTCGAACAGCACATCGGACCCGACGTCTTCCGGGACGGTGTGCGCACCTACCTGAAGGCGCACGCGTACGGGAACACGGTGACGGCCGACCTGTGGGACGCGCTGGAGGACGCGAGCGGCGCGCCGGTGCGCGACGTCATGGACACCTTCATCCTCCAGGGCGGGCACCCGCTCGTGATCCTGGCCGAGGGCGCACTGCGCCAGCAGCCGTTCTCGCTCGGGCCCGTGCCCGCCGGCGAGACGTCCTCCATCGGCAGCGAATGGCGCGTCCCCGTCGCCGTCCGCGCCCTGCCCGGCGCAGGGAAGCCGGGGGCGCCGGTTCGGCACCTCGTCCTCGACACGGCCCCCACGCCGATCGCGGAGGCCAGCGAGGGCCTCGCCGTGGTCAATGCCGGCGGCTGGGGCATGTTCCGGGTCGGCTACGAGAGCGGGCACCGGCTCGCACTGGCGGAACACCTGCCCGAGCTCACCCCCCTCGAGCGGGCCAACCTGCTGGCGGACACCTGGGCCACGACCTTGGCCGGACACTCTTCGCTCGGCGAGTTCCTGGTCCTGGCGTCGCGGCTCGGGCTCGAGCCGGACCCCGCAGCGTGGGCCCCGGTGAGCAGCGCCCTCGTGTTGACCAACCGGATCGCACTGCCGGCACAACTGGCCGCGCTGCACGGCGCGGTCAAGACACTGGTCGACCCGACGTTCGCCCACCTCGGCTTCGACGCCGCCCCGGACGATGGCGAGCGGACGCCGTCCCTGCGCTCGCTCGCCATCGCGCTCCTCGGCACGGTTGGGGCAGACGAGGGGGTGCGGGCGGAGGCGGCCCGGCGCTTCGAGGACTCACCGATCGGTGGCGGCGCAGGCGAGCCGATCCCGGCCGACATCGAGGCGGCCACGCTCGCCGTCGTGGCGCAGCTGGTGCGGTCCCGTGACTACGACGCGCTCCTCGAGCGCTATCGCAAGGCCGCGACGCCGCAGGAGGAGATGCGGTCGCTGGGCGCGCTGGCCGCCTTCCCCGACGTGGACCTCTGCCTGCGGACGTTCGATCTCGCGATGACCGAGGTGCGCAGCCAGAACGGGTTCGCCGTGCTCGGCTCGCTCCTGGCCAACCCGGTCGGCAACCAGGCCGTCTGGACCCGCCTCACCGAGAGCTGGGACGCGGTGCTCGAACGCTTCCCGAAGAACGCGCCGCCACGCATCATCGAGTCGCTGCCGGCGCTGTGCGCCGACGCCGAGTTCGCGCAGTCCGCCGTCGCGTTTCTCGACGCCCACCCGCTCACCTCGGGGCCGCGGCGCGTTGCCCAGTCGATCGAGCGGCTCGAGGTCAACGTGGCCTTTGCCGCCCGCGAGCGGCCCGGGCTCGCCGAGACGCTCGAATTGGCCACCGCTTCCGCTTGATGTCCCAACCTCCGCCGTCGGACGGCGGCTGCTCCGCACGCGTGCGTGCGCTCTTCGATGCGGCGCGCCGCACGCGCGGCTTCATGCCCGACGACGAGGGCGAGGCGCTGTTCCGCGCCGCGCGGCGAGCCGGCCTGGCCGACCTGCGCGCTGCGGCGCCAGCCACCTTCGTCGAGATCGGCTCGTGGTGCGGCAAGTCGACCGTGTACCTCGGCGCCGCAGCCGAGAGCACCGGCGCACTCGTCGTGTCGATCGACCACCACCACGGCTCCGAGGAGAATCAACCGGGTTGGGAGTACCACGAGCCCGACCTGGTCGATCCGCGCACGGGCCGCATCGACACGCTGCCGCACTGGCGGCACACGATCACCGATGCCGGCCTCGAGGGCTGCGTGATGGGCGTGGTCGGCGATTCACCGACCCTGGCGGCGCGCTGGGACCGCCCGCTGGCGTTCTGCTTCATCGACGGTGGGCACGGTGACGCCCCGGCGTGGGCCGACCTCCGGGGCTGGGCCCCCCACGTCGCGGTGGGTGGCTGGTTGGCCATCCACGACGTGTTCCCCGACCCCGCCGACGGCGGGCGTCCGCCCTACGAGCTGTACCAGGCCGCGCTCGCCTCGGCGGAGTTCGTCGACGACGGCGCGTGCGGAAGCCTCCGCGTCCTGCGCCGCGTCGCGCCGCCGCGCTGAACCGGTGGCGGCGCGCTCAGCCGCGCCGGGAACCAGGTGCCGGGTCGGCGGCGGTGCAGCCCTCGATGGCGTCGCCACAATGCGGTTCGGCCAAGTCGAGTGGGGCGGGCAGGCACTCCCCGCGGAAGAGCCCGGCCGCCGGCGTCGTGCCCGAAAGCGCGTCGGCGGCCAAGACCATGGCGGCGAAGGTGTACGTGGTGCGCTCGTGCTTCGGGAAGGTCTCCTCCTCCGGATAGACCATCCCGGTCCAATACGAACCGTCGCGCAGCCGCAGGTTCTGGCCCCAGGCCAACAGGTCGCGGGCGTGCTCGTCCATGCCCAGCGCGTCCAGCGTCAGGACGCACTCCGCCGTCTCGGCTGCGGTGACCCAGTCTCCCGTCGAGACGCAGCGGACCCCGAGCCCCTCCATGACGAAGGTGGACCACCCCTCCGCGAGGCGGCGGCGGCCCGCCTCGCCTTCGAGCGCGCCCGAGAGCATCGGGTAGTACCAGTCCATGGCGAACTCGATCTTGGGGGCGAAGGCCCCGGGGTGATGCGCCACGGCGTGACCCAGGCGGCCCGCCGCCAGCTCCCAGTCCGGGCGGTCCTTGGCCAGGCACTCGGCGACGGCCACGGCGCAACGCAGGGAGTGGTAGATCGAGGACGACCCGGTGAGCAACGCGTAGCCCTCCCGCCGGCCGGCCGAGTCGAGCGACCACAGCATCGAGCCGTCGCGCTGCTGCCAGCGCAGGATGAAGTCGATCCCACCCTCGATCGTCGGCCACAGCTCGCCGAGGAATTCCACGTCACCGGTGATGAGGTGGTGGTGCCAGGCGCCGGCCGCCAGGTAGGCACACACGTTGGTGTCCAGGCGAGGGTCCTTGACCGTGTCGCCCTGGTAGTAGTTGAACCAGCCCCCGTCTGGGAGCTGGCGCCCGGCCAGCCAGCGGTAGGCGGCCATCGCCTCGTCGACCAGCCCGCACACGGTCAGTGCCATGGCGGCCTCCACGTGGTTCCACGGGTCGCAGTGGCCACCCTCGAACCACGGGATCATGCCGTCGTCGCGCTGCACGGCCGCGATGGCGTGGCCGGTGGCGAGCACGTCGGCGCGGGAGAGGATGCCGGGCACCTCGGGCAGCGCCATTGCGGCGGAACGGATGTCCTCGGTCGTCATGCAGCGGCCCCTTGGGTCGGTGTGGTGGGCCCGCGCCGGCCCGGCACGCCGCGGGGAAGGTTCGGCCGGACGTCCGGCAGCCCGGCGACGGACGCTTCGGGCTTGGTCAGGTAGACGACGAGGCTCTTGCCGATGAGCGGGCTCAGCATGCGGTCGGCCGTGCGCGTGACCAACGGCGCCTTGACGATGTCCCACACGAGCACCTTGTGGTACGCCTCCACCGCCGGGTTGGCGTCGTTGGAGGGCCCGACCAGGCAACGGAGCCACCAGTAGGGCGAGTGCAGGCCGTGGGCGTAGTGGTAGCCGGTGGGCACGAGCCCACTCGAGCGCAGCCGGCGCTCGAGGGTGGAGCGTCGGTAGATCCGGACGTGGCCTCCGGGGTTGTCGTGGTACTCGTCCGACAGGGCCCAGTTGATGGCCTCGGGCCCGCAACGCGGGACCGTGACGGCCATCGTCCCGCCCGGGCGCAGCACCCGGGCGAGCTCGTGCATGGCGGCCGCGTCGTCGGGGATGTGCTCGAGGACCTCGGAGGCGATGACCCGGTCGAAGGTGCCCTCGGCGAACGGCAGGGCCAGCGCGTCACCTTGCACCGCCGAGGCCGAGTGGCCGTCGGCCAGCTCCCCCGCCTCGGCCATGGCGCCGAGCGTGGCCCGCACCTGTGCCACCTCCCCGGCACCCGCGTCGAGCGCGACGACGGAGGCGCCGCGTCGAGCGGCCTCGAAGGCGTGGCGGCCGAAGCCGCAGCCCAGGTCGAGCAGCCTGTCCCCCGCGGCGACGCCGAGCCGGTCGTAGTCGACGGTGAGCATCAGGCGGCGCCCTGCGGGGCCGCCGACGCGGTGGCGGTGCTCGCAGCTGTGGCAGAGGGGAACGTGGTCGCTGAGGTCGCGGAGGCCTCGGTGGCCGCGGTGGCGCCGGCGGCGGCAGGCGCGCCGGGAAGCGGCTCCCCGTCCAGGATGGCCCGATAGCAGGCCGCGGTGCCGGCGGCCGTGACCTGCCACGTGAAGCGGCTGACGACGCGGGCACGGCCGGCCGCACCGAGGCGCGCCCGCAGCGCCGGGTCGTCGAGCAGGCGGCCGATGGCCCCGGCCAGCGCACCGGGATCGTCGGGCGGCACCAACAGGCCCGTCTCGCCGTCCTTCCCCACAACCTCGGGCAGTGCGCCTCCGGTCGTGGCCACGACGGACACCCCGCAGGACATGGCCTCGATGGCGGGCAACGAAAAGCCCTCGTACAGGGACGGCACGACGGCCACCTCGGCCTCGCCGTAGAGGCGGGCCAGCTCCTCGTCGCTGATGCCGCTCACGCAGTGGACGACATCGGCGAGCCCGAGACGGGCGATCGCCCGGTCGACGCGGCCGCCCTCGGTCGGCTGGCCGATGACCGTGAGCTCGACGTCGCGCTCGGTCCGCAGTTTGGCGACGGCCTCGAGGAGCGGCACCAACCCCTTCATCGGGACGTCGCTGCTCGAGGTGACCATGATGCGGCCGGGCACCGGATGCACCTCGTCCCTGGGCCGGAAGACGGTGTGGTCGACCCCGACCGGCACGACCGTCATGCGCTCGGGAGGGACGGCCATCTGCGCCGCGATGTCCTGGCGGGAGTTCTGCGACACCGTGACGACGGCGGGCAGGGCCCGGGCCACCCGGACCTGCATGCCGAGAAAGCCGAACCAGCGTCGGGTGGTGAAGCTCTGCCACGGGTTGGTCGTGTGCGACAGCGCCAGTTGGCGGTCGACCGTGATCGGGTGGTGCAGCGTGGTCAACAGGGGCCAGCCGTCGTCGACCATGCCGAGCATGCCGTTGCCCAGGCACTGGTTGTCGTGGACCACGTCGAACGCATCCCGGCGCCCGGCCAGGAGCTGGCGGGCGCGGCGGGAGAAGGCCAGGGGCTCGCCGAAGCCGGCGGTGCACATGACGGCGAACTCCATCCAGTCCTCGCGGGAGTCGAACTCACGCGGATGGGGCACCCGGAAGGGGTCGGGCTGGCGGTAGAGATCGAGCCCGGGCACCGGGACGAACCCGACGCCCTCGTCGAGCTCGGGCCACGGCGGCCCCGAGAAGACCTCGACGGAGTGGCCGAGCGCAAGGAGCTGGCGCGTGAGGTGGCGGGTGTAGACCCCCTGGCCTCCACACCGCGGGTTCCCCCGATAGGTCAGGTAGGCGACGCGCAGTCCCCCGGGAGCAGGTGGTGCGGCGGGGATCGGGGCGGGCACCTCGATGCGCCGCGAACGCTCCCAGGACTCCTTGGTCTCGATCCACTTCTGGCGGGGCGTTTTAGGCAATGGATGTCCGAGCTCGACCCACCATGGCCGCATAGCCTCCCCGAACGCCCTGGTCCGACGCAAACGACACCGGCTGGCGGGCTCTGTCGCCTCAGCCGATGCCGACCCAGCTGAGCAGGGTCAGGACCACGTAGACGGACGCCACGGCGGCGACGCCCACGATGCACGCACCACCGACCCAACGGGCGAGGGTGCCGTTGGCGGCCGAGCCGAGCAGCGAACGGCGGTTGGCCAGCACGAGGATCAGGATGAGTGTCATGGGGGTGATGACGCCCTCCAGGACCTGGGTGTTGAGGATGAGCGTGATGAGGTTGCCGGGCAACAGGACGACGGCGGCGCCGACCACGATCTGGAAGGTGAAGATGCCCAGGAAGACGGGCGCCTGGCGGAAGCTCGAGGAGACCGAGCGCTCGACCCCGATGGCCTCGGCCACGGCGTAGGACGTCGAGAGCGGGACGACGGCCGCAGCCAGGGCGGACGCGCCGAGGAGCCCGAGCCCGAAGAGCGTCTCGGACGCGGCGCCGGCCACCGGCTTGAGGCCCTCGGCGGCGGTGGCGGCGGAGGTGAGCACGCCCGTCCCGCCGATCGTGGCCCCGGTCGCCACGATGATCGACATGGCGACGATGGACGCCAGCACGGCACCTGTGATGGCGTCGACGCGCTGGAAGCGGTACTCGTCGGGCTTCACGCCCTTGTCGACGACCGCGCCCGCCTCGTAGAGCTGGATGTACGGAGTGATCGTCGTGCCGATGAGCGCGACCGACAACAGCAGGAAGGACTTCGAAGCGACGAAATGCGGCCACAGGGTGTTGGACGCCACGGCGTGCCAGTTGGGACGGGCCAGGACGGCGGCGATCGGGTAGGCGACGAAGACAACGGTGAGAAGGAGGAAGATGCGCTCGGCGTAGCGGTAGGAGCCGAAGAGCACGAGGGACCAGATGGCGACGGCGGCGATCGGGACCGAGAGGTAGCGCGACACGTCGAACAGCTCGAAGGACGTGGCGATGCCGCCGAACTCGGTCACCATCAGCCCCACATTCGCGATGGCGAACGCGGTGATGGCGAATGCGGTGAGGCGGAGGTCGAACTCCTCGCGGATGAGCGCGGCGAGGCCCTTGCCGGTGTGCACGGCGAGGCGGGCCACCATCTCCTGGACGACGACGTAGGCGACGGCGATCAGCACCATCAGGAACAAGGTGCGGTAGACGAACTGCGCCCCCGCGGACGAGTAGGTCACGATGCCGCCGGCGTCGTTGCCCGCGGCCGCCGCGACGAGACCAGGTCCGGCGGCCGCCAGGTAGACGAGCCACCGGCGGCGCGGGGCCATCAACCTCATGACAGCAGGCGCGGGAAGTGGAAGCGGCCCTTGGTCGGCACCAGGGCGTCGAGGACGTCGTCGGCCAGGATGCGCCCGATCGGGCAGCCTTCCTCGTCCACGACCACGAGGGAGTGCCGGCGGGCCTCGACCAGCTGTCCAGCCACCTCCGCCGCCTTCGCGTGCGGGTTCACCGTCACGACGTCCTCGTCGCCGAGGAGGGCTGACATGCGGGTGTCGCTGTCGGCCCGCAGGGCGAGCAGGATGTCGAGCACGGGGACGTCGCCGACGAGGCGGCCGTCGCTGTCGACGACCGCCACCGCTTCGAGGTCGACGTCGTGGGCGCGAGACTCGGAGAGCCGGTCGGTGACCCTCTTGACCTTCTCCCCCGACTTGGCGGTCACGAGCGCCGTCGTCATGATCCCGCCGGCCTCGTTCTCGGCGTAGCCCAGCAGCTCGCGCAGGGCCAGGGCCGTCTTCGCCGGGATGTGCCAGAGGACCTCGCCGCGCACGGCGAGCGGCAGGTCACGCAACGCTTCGACCGCCTCGTCGGGCTCCATGGCGGCCAGCAGGCGCGCCGCCTCCACGGGGTCAGTCTCGCGCAGGAGCTGCTCGAGGTACTCGGGCTGCATCTCCTCCAGTGCGTCGGCCGCCTCGTCGGGGCTGAGCGCGGCCAGGAGCTCGCGGCGCTCGTCGCGGCGCAGGTCCTCGAGCAGGTCGGCCAGCTCACCGGGGCGCAGCCGGTGCAGGCCCTCGTTGGTCGTCTTCAGCCGGACGGGGGTGGCCTCGCCGTTCCCCTGATCCGCCGACTCGGCGAAGGGCTGGATGGCCGCCCAGTCGATGACGCGGTCGGGCGTCGGACGCGGCCGCCATCGGCGCGGTCCGAGCCGGCGCAGCAGCGTCGCGTTGGAGATGTCCGCACCCACGAGCCGGATGCGGCCGATGACCTCGGCCAGGTAGAGGTCGGCGGCGCGGATGACCTGCACTCCCTCGACGTCGACCAGCTGGTGGTCGAGAACGTCCTTGGCCAGGAGCACCTCGCCCGACCGCCGCATGACGTCGCGCAGGTCGAGCCTGGACGAGCGCAACACGACCTCGGCGTGCCCGATGCGGTCGATGGCCGAGGCGGGGACGAAGGCGAGCCGGCGACCGACTCGGATGATCAGCCCGCTGACCGGGGGGTACACCTGCCCGTCCGCCCAGCGGGCGACCACGTCATCGAGGCGGCCGATCTCCTGCCCGCTCTGGTTTCGGACGGGCTGGCCCAAGAGGCCGGCGAGCGACACGATGGAGTCGAAGACCCCTTCCGACGCCAGGATGCGCCGCGTGCGTCGCCGGCGCTGATGCGGCGGCCCCTCGGGATCGCGGGCGCGCCCGGGTAAGAGGCGCGTGCGGCTCTCGGTGCTCGTCGACGGTGGCGTGGCCATGGAGCTCCCTCCTCTGGCGTGTCCTCAGGGGATCGTTCGGGTCGGGTCGGTCGGATCGGCGGAACGGCGCGTGGCGTGCGCGAACCCCGGGGTTTCAGCGCCGGTGTCTGCCTCCTTGCGATACCCACGATCGGGGCTCAGGGCACGAGCGGATGCCCGCGCGCATGGGCCGCCTGCGGCCGAAATCAGCCGGTGGCAGGGAGAGGGCAGGCTCCGGCTGTGCTACTGGGGGGTTCGCCCCTCGACATGGCCACACCTCCTTCTCCGTCATCCCTCGATGGGGCCTCTGCGGGTTGGTCGGCAACGTGTTGCCAGGACCATCTTACCTGGTCGGGTGCGGTGGCAACCTGTCGAGAGGGCGACGGACGCCTGTCGCCGGAGCGTGCGGCGGACGGGTACCGTGAGCTGATGGACCTCGCGTATCCGAAGGTGGCCGAGGACTTCCGGGTCGAGATCGCCCGATGGTTGCAGGACAACCTGCCCGAGGGTTGGGGCGAGCCGGACTTCACGATGACGCCGGAGGAGCGCAACGCCTTCAACGAGGAGTGGACGGAGAAGCTCTTCGCCGGCGGCTGGATCTGCGCCAGCTGGCCCGCCGAGTACGGCGGCAAGGGCCTCTCCCTCATCGAGCAGGTGGTGCTCAACGAGGAGTTCGCACGGGCGGGCGCGCCCCTGCGCGGGGACTTCTTCGGCGACACGCTCGTCGGACCCACCATTCTGCAGTGGGGTACCGAAGAACAGAAGCAGGCGTTCATCCCGGGCATCCTCAAGGGTGAGATCGCCTGGTGCCAGGGTTTCAGCGAGCCCGACGCAGGGTCGGACCTGGCCAGCCTCACCACGCGAGCCGAGCTCGACGGCGACGAGTGGGTGATCAACGGGCAGAAGGTCTGGACAACGCAGGCCCAGTACGCCGACTACATCTTCCTGCTCGCCCGCACCGACCCCGACGTGCCAAAGCACGCCGGGATCTCCTACCTCCTCGTGCCGATGAGGCAGCCGGGCGTCGAGGTGCGGCCGATCGAGCAGATCGACGGCTCCGCTGAGTTCAACGAGGTCTTCTTCAGCAACGTTCGCTGCCCCACGAACAACGTCATCGGCGGCGTGAACAACGGCTGGAAGGTCGCCATGACAACGCTGGGGTTCGAACGCGGCACCTCGGCCACGACCGGCCACCGTCGCTTCCTCAAGGAGTTCGACGAGATCCTCGAGGTGGCGCGGCGGAAGGGCCGCAACGACGACTCCCTGACCCGCCAGCGGCTGGCCCGTTCGTGGTCGAAGATCAAGATCATGCAGATCAACGGCTTCCGCACGCTGACCGACGCCCTGAACGGCACGCACACCACGGCCAAGTTGGGGGCGTGCAACAAGATGTTCTGGTCCGAGGCGCACCAGGAGACGATGCTCCTGGCCATGGACATCCTGGGAATGGAGGGCCAGATCCTGCTCGGCGAGCCCGGGGGCCAACTCCCGGGGGCACGTCGTGCGGCGGTGCACTACCCGGTCGACAACCTGCAGTCGCTCTTCTTCTTCTCACGTTCCGAGACGATTTGGGGCGGCTCGGCGGAGATCCAGCGCAACATCGTGGGCGAGCGGGCGCTCGGGTTACCCAAGGAGCCAACGCCGGCCTAGCGATCTCGGGATGGAATCAGGTCCCCCGCGTCGAGGGTCGAACTGCCTCGTCGAAGGCTGGAACGATCGGCATGATTCTCTCGGTCAGCGGCCGGCAGTGAACTTCACGCTCCGCGATTCAGGCGGAGCGCAGACGATCAGGACCAACGAGATCTGCGGTGTCTTTCGTCTGAGTCCTCTGACGCCGCCAAATCTGCCACTGCGTGGCATAAGCCACGGCAAGCGCAGACAGGGTGACGCCGGCGACGATGAGGCCTGCGGTAAACGACGTCGGCCAGTAGCTCAATTCGATCACATGACGTCCTTGGGGAATGCGCGCCTGGAACATGATGTCGGAAAGGCTCTCGAGTTGGAGCGGTCGTCCGTCTATGGATGCGTGCCAACCGGGCACATCCGTCAGATGAAGCCGAAGCTCTACAGGTTTGGGAGAATCTGTCGTCACCGACCAACGAGCGGGGTTCCGATCATGGACTGCGACCGGCGTACCGGGGGCGTCCGCCGGAGGAAGTGGTCCGCCAGGCCGAATCGTGATCACGGTTGCCTGAGCGGACCCAGGAATCCAGTAGAGGTCCTCATCATGAGAGCGCGCAGATGGCGCAACTGATGGTGATTGGCGCTCAACCTTCAGTTGGGTGACGAAGACGCCGCCGGTTGGGCCTCGCTGTCCCGCATCAACCAACACGTAACTGACGCCGAAAAGGCGGGCTTCCGCTGCCGTTTCGATCCACGGACAAAACGTGTTCAATCGAAGATATCCCGAGGGAGTCTTGGCGGCTTGCGACCATGCCGAAAACAGGGCGTTCGGCACGATCGGATCGTAGAGGTTTATTTCGTGCACTTGGTAGGCAATGTTGACCTCCGGCGGAATCCCGCCCGGGCAGCCCGGTCCGGTTCCCACAACGGCCGAGCCGACCACATGCTGGAGCGCGGACACGGCGGGGGTAGCCGGGAATCCATTGGGACTGGAGGCGATCTGGATAGAACCCGCAGCGACGAGGAACCATGTCTCGCAGACCAACAGGATGACGGCCACGAGTAGCCGCAGATGGAAGCGCACATACAGAAGTGCGGCACAACCGAGGCCCACTGCCACGCATGCCACGGGCCACGCGAAACTCTCCGCTCGAACGTGAGCGGCGAATGCGTACACAACGCGTGGGAGCCCTGCGTAGTCTCCGCCTCGCCCAAAGAGCCAGAGACCCGCGAGCAGCAGGGTCGCAGCGCCGAAGCCAGAGAGCAAAGATCCTCGAACGAGGCGAGATCTGGGCGACCGGATGACCTCGTCCAATCCGATGCCGGCGAGAATGGCCAGCGAAAACCCCAGAGGCATCAGAGCACGCGTCGCCGTCACCCCGTGAAGAAATGGGAGACTGAAGATCGGTCGGGTTATGGGTCCCACGAACACGATGCTGCCCATCACGATCGCGACTGCAGTGGTGGCAAAGACCTCCGGGCGCCGCCGTCGCACTCCGGTAACCACGGCAACGATCGCCAAGACGATTGCGATGATCCCGACGTACACACCGTACTCTTCATAGAAGAACGCGTAGTTAAACCCGAAATTTCCGGGCACTGGGACGCCGTCGTATCCGGGGAAGATGAGATACGTCAGGGCATGCAATGACAGTGATGAGGGCACGGCTGCCGTAGCTCTGACGGATTGATTGGTCAGTTGCAGCGCTGGAAAGAGCAGCGGTGCGGCGAGGCCCAGCCCCGCCAGGAATCCGATCCCGAGATCCACCGTCGGCCGCAAGATTGGTCCGCCTTCAAACCCCATTGGAGAAGGCAAGGCTCGGAGCACGAGCACCACCGCCAGGAAGAGTGCCGTAGCCGCAACGATGATGATCAACACCTCTGGTTGGCCGCAGTACACCGCGCCGGCAACGACCGCGGCGAGCAGAGCAATTGCTGGGATTCGACGTTGACCGCGCAGAACGAGAACACCGGCCGCGAAGAACCACCCGGCCCATGCCAGAACCTGCGCGTGGGGGTATCCGAGCCAACCCACGAGAGCTCCGCCCAGTTCGAAGGTCGTCGCGGCCATGATGGAACCGAGAAACCCGACGCGTAGTACGCGAGCAAGGACGTAGGCCCCGGTACCAGCGATAACCAGAGTGGCCACAACACCGGCTGTGAAAGCCAAGCGGACAGGTACGAGATACCCGATCAGCGATGGGAGCCCGAAGCTCCCTGCCTGCCAATTGAAAGCCAGTGGGAGCCCTACCCCATTGTACGGGTTCCACAATGGGAGAATCCCGTGGTGGACCTGATCCCAGTTCAACGTCGTCCACTGGATCATCTCGGATATGAGATCGCTGTCGTTGTAGTCCCCGTGTATGACGACACCTGGTCGAGTCAGGAGACCTTCTCGCGCCAGCAGATCGTAAGTACCGATCATCCAACCACGCGACAGCGCAGGAGCCAGCAGCATGCCCGCCAAAGCGAAGGACCAGAGAACCGCCACGAGATGCAGCCATCGTCTTGATGGCATACTGCGGAATCCATCAGCGCTTCGAGGACTGGATAGATCCACGGATCCGCACCTGCTTTGCTTATCTCGTCAACATTTCTGACGAATTGCGCAACATAACCCTACCTGACGGCCGTTGGTATACAAGGGCCGAATTCAGCTATGTCCGCTCCGAAGGACCACAACGGTGAAGGCACATGTTTCCATGATGATGCGCGGCGTCGGTGCACTGCATGACGCAATCGAGCGCCGCATGGCCCCAAGCGCGAGGGTCGGCCCGACGCTGGAGCATTTGTCGGGTAATCATCGCGGGGGACGAGCGTTGTGCTCCCGCGCCGCCCAGATCGCGAGCTGCACCGGCCCGCCGGTGGCCGGGTCCGTGGGCCAAGGGTCCGGACGAGATTGCACACTGTTCGGAGGAACTGCAGGCGCTCTTTCGCCAGCTCGGCATCTACGACCGGCAGGAGCTTGTGGCGGTCGGGTGGAAGCGAGGACTACCCGGTTCAGCACGAGGAGGTTCTGCGGCGGTCGGGCACGCCCGGGACGTGTGACTTTCCCCTAGCGTGCCTGGGGACTGAGACAGTGAGGCCGTCGGGCGGCGTCGGCCTCGAGACGCGAACGGGGTGAGCAGACATGCTGGTAAGGGAGTGCTTGAGGACCGCACCGGTGACCGTCCCCACCGCCTGCACGCTGGAAGAGGCGGGCCAGCTGCTGGGCAGCCACCGGGTGGGGTCGCTCCTCGTCGTCGACGGCGGGCGGCTGCTGGGCATCGTCACCGACCGCGACATCGCCGTACGCGGCGTGGGCACGGGCAAGCCGCCCAGCGCCGACGTCGGGTCGGTGATGACGGCGGATCCCGCGACGATCCAGGGGTCGTCCGACGTGTTCGAGGCGTTCGACGTCTTCAAGGCGGCGACGGCGCGGCGCCTGCCGGTGTTGGAGGATGAGGAGCTCGCCGGGATCATCTCGGTCGACGACATGCTCATCGCGCTCGTCGGCGAGTTCGGCGCCGTGATGTCACCCGTGGCACGCGAGGTGGTGCACCCGGCCTAGCCCGAGTGTCGCATCCGGCCCTCGACGCCCACGTCGGGGACAGGGAGCGGCACCACGTTGTCGCTGCCCACCGTCACGGCACCGCCCTCGTTAGGCATGACCAGTCCCTCTGTCCCGCTGCGGCGCTGCCGCGCCCCGAGCACGAAGAGCGGAATGGCGGCGAACAGTGTGGCGAAGCCCCCGATCGCGAGGGCAACCCGCGGGTTGGTGGTGTCGCTGATGTAGCCGAGCAAGGGCGCGCCGATCGGTGTGCTGCCGAGGAACGCGATCGCGTTGAGCGACATGACGCGCCCGTGCATGGCGTGATCGGCGCGGAGCTGCAACGTGGCGTTGTTGGTGGCGACGAACGAGATGCTGGCCGCACCCATGACGACGAGCAGGGCCAGCGCCCAGCCCTCCGTGGGCGAGAGGGCGACGGCCAGGATGGCGACGCCGAAGACCAGTCCGATGCAGGCGAGCAGCCGGGTGGAGGGCCGGCTCCGGAAGGCGGTCAGCAGCCCCCCGACGACCGCGCCGGCACCCATGGCGACCATGAACCAGCTGTAGAGCCCGGCACCGCCGTGGAAGGTGAACTTGGCCAGCAGCGGCAGGGTCACGGTGAAATTGAACGCAAACACTCCGACAACGGCCATGGAGATCAACGGGATCTTCAGGTCCGGCGTGGCCCACACGTAGCGGAAGCCGTCGCGCACCTGCCCCCTGGCCCGCGCCACGCGCGGCCGCCTGACCAGCTCGGCGGCGCGCATCATGGCCAGTGCGACGATCACAGCGGCGTAGGACGCCGCGTTGATGAAGAAGCAGGTCGACACGCCCACGGTCAGGATGAGCACCCCACCGATGGCGGGCCCGATCACACGGGCGGAGTTCATCAGGACGCTGTTGAGGCTCACCGCGTTGGGCAAGAGCTCGATCCCCACCATCTCCGAGACGAAGGTCTGGCGGGCCGGATTGTCGAAGAGGTTCACGAAGCCCAGGCCGGTCGCCAGCAGGTAGACCTGCCACAGGGTGACCGTGTGCGTGACCGTCAAGAGACCCAGGACGAGCGCCAGAGCGCCGGCCGCGCCCTGGGTGGCATAGAGGACCTTGCGCTTGTCCAGGCGGTCGGCGAGCAGCCCGCCAAAGGGCCCGAGCAACAGCAGGGGGAGAAACTGCAGGCTGGTGGCGATCGCTACCTCGAGGCCGGTGCCGTGCAGCGGGAAGAGGATGAGGTAGGCCTGGGCCACCGTCTGCATCCACGTGCCCGAGACGGAGATGACCTGCCCTGTGAAGTAGAGACGGTAGTTGCGAACGGAGATGGCGCGAAAGGTCCGGCGGCCCGCCTCCCGGACCCGGCGCCTCACTCCTCCTCCAACAGTTGCTCGAGCAGTGCGACCAGCTCGGCGGCGTGCCGCTGCTCCTCGGGGCCGAGCTCCCCGAGCCGGCGCAGGAGAAATGCGTTCTTGCGCGTTCGTATCTGCGCGAGCGCGCGATCCCCGGCCGGGGTCACCCGCACCCGCGTGCTTCGGCGGTCGTTGGCGTCGGCGACCCGGGTCACCATTCCGGAATCGGCCAGGTTCGCCACGATGCGGGTCATCGACGGTGGTTGGATCTGCTCGATCGCCGCCAGCTCCCCCAGAGTCGGGTTGCCGTGGCGGCTGACCGAGCCGAGCGCCGAGGCCTGCGCGGGCGACAGCCCGCCGAGCGACTCCTGGCGCAGCCGACGCTGCAGCCGGTTGATCGCGATGCGCAGGCGCCCCGCCACTTCCTCGTCGGTCAGTTCGGGGGCCTGGTGGGCGGGCACGTCACCATTATAGTTAGTTGAGTTAACTAATCAATCGGCGCCCAGGGGTTGCGCAAAGCCCGATGCGCCGCCCGGGAGCCAGGCCACGGGCTCAGATGGCGCTCGGGGAAAGGGGTTCAGAGAGAGGGGATGTAGCCCCCGGAGCCGAGGGCGGCGCTCTCGTCCAGGCTCAGCGAGTCGTCGAGCCCGCCGATGACCTCGGTCACCCAGGGCAGGCGCTCGCGCAGGATGCGCTCGACCCCGCCCGAGAGCGTGGCCGAGCTGATGGCGCAGGAGCTGCACGCGCCCTGGAGTTGGACTTCGATCACGCCGGTCTCGACGTCGACCCGGACCAGGACGAGGTCGCCGCCGTCGGCCTGCACGGCGGGCCGCATGAGGTCCATGATCCCCTGCAGCTTCTCGAGGCGCTCGGCCCGCTCGGCGTCGCTCAACTCGGATTGGATGTCCGGCACACAACCATTGTGCCGTGCCGGCGCACCCACGTGACCCCAGTGCTGCCTCGTCGACCCGATCGGCCCAGGACAACCGGGGTTAGTACCCGAGCGCCGGCAGGATTTCGCTGCCGATTCGGACCGGACGACGGAACCGGACGAGCAACCCGACGAGCAAAGGGGACGATCCGTGGCCGTAAAGGTGCTGGGAGTGTTCAGGGCGGCGACCGACACCCGGGACGTGCCGGGGGGAACCGTCATCTTCGAAGAGGGCTCCGCCGGGCAGGAGATGTTCGGTGTCATCGAGGGCCAAGTGGACCTGCGCCTGCACAACGGGCGCACGAGCACGGTCGGCCCCGACCAGACCTTCGGCGAAATGGCCCTCCTGGACGCCACCACCCGGAGCGCAACGGCGACGGCGGTCGTGGAGTCCAAGCTCGCGGTGATCGACAAGCGCCGTTTCCTGTTCCTCGTGGGCGAGACCCCGACGTTCGCGCTCCAGGTCATGGCCAGCCTGGCCGAGAAGCTGCGCGCGACGGACACCTGAGCGGCGCCTTCGGTCAGTCGAGGCCGACGGGCTCCGTTGGGCCGCCTTGCACCACGGGGTTCGAGAGCTGGCCCACCCCCTCGATGGCGATGCGCACGACGTCGCCGTCGCGCAGGAACCGCGGCGGGTCGAAGCCGGCGCCGACGCCGGCCGGCGTCCCCGTCGCGATGATGGTGCCCGGTTCGAGTGGGAAGGCCGTCGTCAGGTACTCGATCATCTCGGCGCAACCGAAGATCATGTCGTCGGTGCTCGAGTCCTGACGGAGCTCGTCGTTGACCCAGGTGCGGATGGCGAGCCCACCGGGGTCGCCGAGCTCGTCGCCGGACACCAGCTCGGGCCCGCAGGGTGCGTGTGTGTCGAAGGACTTCCCCATGGTGAAGGTGGGCGAGCGCCACTGCCAGTCGCGGGCGCTCACGTCGTTGATGACCGTGTAGCCGGCCACCACCTTCTGGAACTGAGCGGCGGGGACGTGCTGACAGCGCGGGCCGATGACCATGGCCAGCTCGCCCTCGTAGTCGACCATGTCGGAGACGGCCGGGACCACGATTGCATCGCCCGGCCCCGCGATGGCCGTGCGCTGCTTGTTGAACCAGTACTGCCACTCGGGCGGTTCCCGGCCCAACTCCGCGACGTGGGCGCGGTAGTTCATGCCGATCGCGAGGATCGCCGGTGGGTCGGGCACGGGCGCGTGCAGCCGCACCGCGTCGACGGGGTGGCGCACCGCGGTGGTCGACGCGGCCCCGCGGGCACGGGCCAGGCCGTCGGGACCGAGCGCCAGCACACCCGTCATCGTCGGTGGGAGGCCCGTGACGGCGTCGCTCAGGTCGACGACCTCCTCGCCGGCGACGACGCCCGGACGGGGCGCCGCGGCACCGACGGAGAAACTGACGAGGCGCACCGCGGATCCGGCGACGCTCAGCTCTGCTGCGTCTTGTACTTCTCCCAGTACTTGGTGGCGTGCCTGGCCGAGAAGGCGCCGATGACCTCGACGGCACCGAACACGATGGCCAAGATGCCGATCAGGACGACCAGCGCGGTCAACGGGGCGCCCGGGTGGCGGATGCACAAGAAGCCCAGGGCGACCGCGATGATGCCGCGGATGAGGTAGGCCCACCAGTAGGGCATGTAGTGGTTGCGGATGGAATCGACGATGTCGAAGATGCCCAGGACGAGGAAGCCCCAACCGACGAGCACGGCGACGATGAAGATCGTGATGTGCGGCCAGACGAAGCCCACGATGCCGGCACCGAGCCAGATGACCCCGAAAACGAGGTGCAACCAGCGCTGGCGGACCATCCTGAGGGCCCCGACGATCTCGAAGAGACCGCCAACGATGAAGAAGCCACTGGCCAGGTACACGATGGCGTACACGCTGGCGTGGCGGTAGCTGATCACGAAGAAGCCGAAGATCATGGCGATGATGCCCCAGACGAGGTACCACCCCCAGAGCTTCTCGAGCTGTTCGCTGACGACATCGCCCACCGCGATGTCGTCGTCGGTGAGTACGTAGGTCATGTCGTCCTCCCTGGCGAGTAGGAGTGCAGCGGGTGTTTCCGCAGCGTACCGCCGGAGGAGCCCCGTTTAGGGGATGCAGGATCGCAGAGCCTGGAGCGCCCGGCTGCCCCACGAGGCCCCGGCGGCGGTCGCCCGAGCGGGGTGAGCACGCACGTCGTCGGCTTCGGCCCACAGCTCCTCCTCGACGGGGCCGAGGACCGCGCGCACCTCGGCCAGCACGGAGGGCTCGGCCTCGACGTGCCGGCGCAGCGTGTCGGCAGCGTGCCAGAAGTCCTCGCTCGAGAGCTCGAGCGGGACGAGGGGCGGCGAACCGGTGGCCGTGCGCGGGAAGGCCGGCACGAAGATGCTCGCGCAGGGGCTCCCCGGCGCGACGAAGACGCGCAGAGGCTCGCCGTCCGCGATGCCCGCCGGGAGCTCCGCGATCATCGAGGCGGCGGTGACGCTGTGGCCGCGCACGTGCATGCACACACTGACCCCGCGGAAGTCCTCGCCCACGCGGGCCGGGGGCGCCTCGACGGGCCCGTCGGTGCCGGGCGCCCCCCAGGGGCCGGTGCCGTGGTCGCGCAGGTGGGCGGCGGTGGCCGCCGCGGTGAGCCCGCCGGGAGGGGTCGACGCGAGGAAACGGCGGCTGGCCGCCAGGCGGACATCCGCGTGGCGCGTATCCTCGTTCCCATCGCGATAGCGCCCGAAGTCGGCGCTCGGGGCGAGGGCGGGCGAGGCACGCGTCCATTCGGACCCCAGGGTGATCCGGTTCGAGATGGCGGCACCACCGGGGTACGAGGCGACCGCGAAGTCGACGCCGGCGGTCTCGAACACGAAGGCCTGCGTCGGATCGGCGACGAGGAAGGACGAGTCGTAGGCCTCGTCGTGCGCGGCGTCGGCGATCCCACCCTGGCCGCAGGACTCGAGGAGGCCCACCATGACGTCCACGGCCTCGGCGGCACAGCGGGCGCGCTCGAGCCCGAGGCGGACGAGATCCATGCCGATGAGCGCGGGCGCGGCGGCCGCGGCATCGTGCGTCGTGCTGACGCGCTCGTTCCCGATGGCGACGCCATGTTCGTTCACGCCGTGCTCGGCGCCCCAGAGCCAGCTGGGACGGGAGAGGAACGTCGCGTGTGCGCCGGTGTCGCCGATGGTGAGGTACTGCGTGCGCAGCGTGCACCCCGCCGAGGCGCGCCGGCCGAACGGCCGGGCGACCTGGACCTCGCCCGGCGGGCGATCCGAGTTCTTGGCGAACACCATGCCGCCGGGACCCGGGGCACAGAGGGTGTCACACATGGCCGCAGTGTAGGAAGGCCGTGCGGGTGTCGTTCCAGGGGGGTGCCGCAGGGAGGTGGGTAGGGTGGGCCGGATGGAACCGCATGTGGTCCTGGCGGCCGACGACATCGACCTGTCCGACCCGGAGTTCTGGGCCCGTCCCTGGGACGAACGCGAGGGCGCCTTCCAGACGCTGCGCCGCGAACGGCCCATGCCCTTCTACCCCGAGCCCGAGATCCCCGAGGCGCTCGCCTACGTCATCCCGGAGGGCAACGGCTACTACGCCCTGACTCGGCACGCCCAGGTCTCGGAGGTCAGCCGGCACCCCGAGATCTTCCAGTCCGGCCGGGGCGCCACCTCCATCATCGACATGCCGGACGAGATGCTCGACTTCTTCGGCTCCATGATCAACATGGACAACCCCCGCCACGCCCGCCTGCGGCGCATCGTGTCGGCCGCGTTCAACCCGCGCATGATCACGTCGATCGAGGACCGCATCGAGCTCGTGGCCAACGATGTGATCGACCGCGTGGCGTCATCGGGTGGCTGCGACTTCGTGACCGAAGTGGCCTCGCGCCTGCCGCTCGAGATCATCTGCGCCATGATGGGCATCGGGCCGTCCGACTACGACACGGTGTTCCGCGCCTCGAACGTCATCCTCTCCAACGGTGACGCCGAGTACGTGCCCGAGGGCGCGGACCCGATGCTGGCGTTCATGACGGCGGCGCAGCAGCTCAACCTGCTCATGCTGGACCTGGCTCGGTACCGCAAGGACCAACCCACGGACGACATCACCTCGGCCCTGGTCAACACGAACGTGGACGGCGAGGCGCTCACCGACAACGAGGTGGCGTCCTTCTTCATCCTGCTGGTGGTGGCCGGGAACGAGACCACCCGCAACGCCATCAGCCACGGGCTGCTCGCGCTGACCCAGCACCCGGACCAGCGCTCGCTCTGGACGCAGGATCCCGCCACGATCGCGACCACGGGCGTGGACGAGATCGTCCGGTGGGCCTCCCCCGTCATCTGGATGCGCCGCACCGTGGCGAGCGACACGGTGCTCGGGGAGACCGAGCTCCACGAGGGCGACAAGGTCATCATGTTCTACAACTCGGCCAACCGCGACGAAGAAGTCTTCGACGACGCCTACAGCTTCGACGTCCGGCGCGATCCCAACCCGCACATCGGATTCGGGGCGGCGGGACCGCACTTCTGCCTGGGCGCGCACCTGGCGCGCCAGGAGATCGGCGTCATGTTCCGGCTGCTGTTCGAGCGGCTGCCCGACATCGAGGCGACCGGAGAGCCGGACCGGCTGCTGTCACCATTCATCAACGGGATCAAGCACCTGGACTGCACCTTCACCTCGGTCCGCGCCGCCGCCGGCTGAGCGGGTGCGCGCCGCCGGCGCGTCTCAGGCGCCGCCCGCCTGCGGCGCCGCACCGGAGAACTCCTGGTACGCGGCCAGGGCACGAGGACCCCAGACGGTGGCCGGACCGCCGTTCATGTTGATGGCCACGCCGATCATCTCGGTCAGCTCCTCGAGGCTGACGCCGGAACGGACGCAACCGCGTGCGTGGGCCACGACGCACCCGTCGCACTCACGGGTGATGGAGATGGAGAGGGCGATCAGCTCCTTCATCTTGGCCGGCAGGGCACCCTCGCCCATGGCAGCGTTGCTGAGCGCCGCATAACCGGCCATGACGTCGGGGATGGCCTCGCGGAGCGCGCGGTACGACGGACGGAGATCGTCCTGGATCTGATGAAAGTGGCCGTGGTCCATGCCGCATGGTCGCGCGGATCCCGGGTGTCAGGTTTCTTCGCTGCTCCTCGGCCCTCGGTTGCGAACCTCGGTGACCGCAGCCATGGCATCACGAAGCTCCCGGATCCATTCGGACTCGTGCTCGCCCACCAAGCGCACGCACCAGGCCAACGCCTCGCTCCGGCTCCGCGCCACGCCGGCGTCGATCAGCGTGTCGAGCACCCGACGATCGTCCATCCGAAGGCGCGTCATGACCGGAACGCCGGCCGTGGTGAAGAGGACCTTCGAGTCGCCGCACACGGCGCCCCACGACACGCTGCGCCGGAAGGCCGGCTGGGCCTCGTCGGCGATGCGCATGCGGGCACCCCGGCTCTCCTCGCGGAACCCGCTGATCCGGGCCTGCTCGGCCACTCGTACCTCGTCGGCGCCGGCCCCATCGGCCAGTTGCGGCGGGGCGAGGGCGCCGACAACCTGGATCTCGTCGCCGTCGATCGCGATCGTCGGGCCGTCTTCGAACCAGGTGTCGGGCACCCGTCCGGCGAACCACGCGCCGATCAGCCGTTCCTGTTCGGGCCCCGACGGTGGCGGGGCGGCGGCCCGGCGCCGTCCCCTTCGGACATCTCGGTCTTCGCTCATATTACTATATTACATGATTACAGATCCTGAGCAAGCGGCGACTCCCGTCGTGGGAAAGGATGCGGGCGTTTTCAGGGCGGGCGGCTCAGTGACCGCTCTTGCGCTCCCGCAGGGTGATGGCGCGGCGCGGGCAGTCGCGGGCGGCGCGTTTGGCGGCGTCGACCAGCGGTTCGGGAAGCGGCTTCCCGTCCACCACGGGATAGCCCCACTCGTCGAGCGAGATGGCCTCGGGCAGCAGCTCGGCGCAGTATCCGTAGGCGTCGCAGGCGACCGGGTCGATCAGGATGCGGATCACCGTCCCGGCGACCCCGCCACGTGGGGGAAGCGCAGCTGTGAGGGGCGGTCCCAGTGCTCGCACACCGCTCCGCCAGCGTGCACGCGCACGTCCTCGGCGAACACGGTGAGCGCGCTCCGCACCAGGTTCGCCGCCCCGTCGGGGTGGCGGCACGCCCCGCGACCGTCCACCTGGACGAGCCGCCGCCGGAGGCGGGCCAGAAGACCGGGATCGGCCTGGCCCCGGGCCAGCCGGGTCAGGTCGTCGGCGATCGCCGGCAGGCCGTAGACGCAGGGTCCGCACTGGCCGGCGCTCTGGCCCGCCAGATAGTGCGCCACGCGGGCCGACTCCATCAGCCCGCAGGATTCCGGCCCGAGGACGACGACGATGCCCACGCCGGCGGTGGCACCGATGGCGCGCAGCGACAGGGAGGCGTACGGGGTGGCGAAGCGGTCTGGACCCACCCACGCCCCGCCGTAGCCGCCGACGAGCAGTGCGCGGGGCCGGCCCTGCGGCGCGGCGCGCGACGCGATGTCCATCAGCGGCGTGCCCCGGTCCGTCTCGACGACGCCCGGGTGCTCGACCGCACCCGAGATTGTGATGAGTGAGGTGCCTGGGTCCTCGACGAGCCCGTGGGCCCGGAAGACGTCGGGCCCGGTGCGGGCGATCATGGCCACGTGCGCCAGCGTCTCGGCGTTGTGCACCAGCGCGCCGGAACGCCCGATGCGCAGGGGGGTGCCCTTGTCGGGGCGGAACGACGGGAGTGACCGCCCCGACCCGAGCCAGTGGACGAGCGCCGACTCCTCACCGGCGACGTAGCGGTGGGGTGGCCGCACGAGACTCTCCACGACCGGTGCGGTCCCCGCGGCCACCCGTTCGGCCATGCCCCGCGTGACGGCCGACGCGACCTGGTCCCGGCCTTCGGGCACGCAGACGACGATGCGAGAGGCGGCGCACGCCGCGGCCATCAGCTGTGCGCCGTCGAGGACGAGGTGCGGAGAGCGGATGAGCAGGAGCTTGTCCTTGTCGCTGGCCGGCTCCCCCTCCATCGCGTTGACGAGAACCGTGCCGCCCCGGCCCGCCCCGTGTGCCACGGCCAGTTTGATCGCGGCCGGGAACCCCGCCCCGCCGCGGCCGGCGAGCCCGGAGGCCTCCAACACGGAGACGAACGCCTCGCGCCATCCCGATGCGTCCGAGCCGGGCATTGGGAGCGCGCCCAACGCGGCCACGTGGCCGGCCAGGTCGGTCGGATGGCCGAGCAACCGGTAGCGGCTGATCGTCGGGACGGCGGCCTCACTCGTGCTAGGCACGGGGCGCACCCTCCCGGACGCGTCCCCGTAGCGCCAGGTGCGTCGGGGGGATGCCCGGCACGGACGCGTGCGCGCTGCGCTCGGCGGCCTGCCGCGACAACGCCCGGAGCCGCCAGGCGAGCGCCAGGCCGACGGAGAGGACGCACAGGACCCCCAATACGATCACCCACCCCTCGCGCGAGTCGGTTCCCATCCCGAAGGTGTGGGCGAGGGCGATCGGCCAGGACAGGTAGGCGAGCCAGTGGACGGCGCGCCACGTGGCCGGACGCATGCGGGCCCGCAGAAGGCTGGTGAGGAACACCGCGAGCATCAGGTCAAGCGAGATGGCGCCGACGCCGATCCAGAACCGTCCGTAGCTCGAGGTGAACGGGAGGACGATCGCGGCCCAGGGGATATCGACGTAGGTGTCGAGCACGCTGGTCAGCACGTGGATACCCAGGAACACCACGGCGATCATTGCGACGCGGCGGTGGAGCTCCTGCTGGGCGAAGCCGGGCCAGTTGCGGGCGCGGGCGCGCGTCGTCGTGACGAGCCCCAGGACCATCGTGAGCGTCAGGAGCACCAAGGCCGTGATCCCGCTGGCCCGCGTCGCGTACCAGAGGGCCGTCGAGTTCACGCTGCCGCCTCCTCGGGCCAGCCGTTGACCGAGAAGACCTCGCCGTCGCAGCGGACGAGGCGTGCCGGCTGCGCCCTTCGTGCGAGCTCGTCGAGGGCGCGAGAGCCCCAGACGATGGCGGCGGTCGTCGCGATGTTGGCGGTGACACAGTCCGGGCCCGTGGCGGAGACCAAGACCCAGTAGGGCTCCGCGCTGTCCCCCGTCCGCGGGTCGACGATGTGGTGCACGGTTCGCGATCCGTTACGCCAGGCCCTCACCGCCGTGGCCGAGCTGGCGAGGCCGCCTTGGGTGATCGCCACCACCTGGTCGACCCGCTCGGCCGGCGTGGACGACTCGCGGGCGATCCCCACCGCCCACCCGTGTGCGGGCGGCGCGCCCGCGACGGCGACGTCGCCACCCAGACTCACGAGGACGCCGCCGCCGACGGCCGCAGCGATGCGGGCCGCCGCACGGTCCGATGCCAGCGCCTTCGCGGTCGACCCGAGATCGAGGCGGACACCGCGCGGGATGCGGACGGTACGCTCCGACGGATCGAGCTGGACATGCTCGTACCCGGCCACGGGGCCGAGAGCGCGCGGGGGTGCCGGCGGTCGGGCGCGCACCACGTCGAGGTCGGCGTCGTAGCCGAGGGCCGCGATCGCGTTGCCGACGGTCGGATCCACCGCACCGCGGGTCCGCCGGGCGGCGTCGAGCGCGACCGCGAGCGCAGCGAAGAGCAGCGGGCTCACTTCGACGCTGCGCCCGGCCGCGGCGTGCAGGCGTTCCAGTTCCGAGTCGGGGCGGAAGCGGCTGCAGGCGCGGTCGACGGCGTCGAGCTCGTCGGCAAGGAGCCGCTCGGCCTCGGCCGCGGCGGTGCCGTCCTGGACCACGACCGTCGCGGTGGTGCCGATGGCACGAAACGAGCGGGTGGTCAGCACCGGGCCGGACGCCGCGATGGCGGCGATCACGAGGTACCACCGGAGGTCACACTGGGCCTCGAGGAGCTGGCCGTCGGCGCCGTGGAACTGCCGGTGTTGCCGGTGTTGCCGGTGTTGCCGGTGTTGCCGGCCGCGAAAAACCGTTCCCCACCGAGCCGCTGTCGCCAGATGACCCAGAGGAGGAGGAACCGCTGGTGGTCGTCCCGGCCGTCGAGGTGCCCGACGAGCGATTGGCGCGCGAGGTTGCCGCGCCAGGGTGGTCGCGCGCGACCACGACGCCGACGAACACGGTCGCGCCGCTCGCCGCGATGATGGCCGCCCTGGTCAAGGCGCGCACACGCGCGTTGGCCTTCTCCCTGTTCTCGGGGGTGTTGGCCTGCTGGCCGGTCGCGGTCACGGGATGGGCACCTCTCCTGTCGGGACGCCCCTATCCGACCATGGTGGGATCGATTCAGTCGCAGCACCCGCTGTGGTCCTGCTGAGACATTGTGCTCCAACGCCCCTGCCGATACTCGTCGGGCGCCGCTACGATCGCTCGGGCCGGGGTCCGGCGCTGAGCGGCGAGGGGAGACGATGTCCCAGGTCAACACGGTCCTCGGCTCGATCGACGGCAGTCGCCTCGGTCGCACCCTGATGCACGAGCACATCTTCGTGCTGAGCCCCGAAATCGAGAAGACGGCCGACGAGTGGGACGAGGCTGCGCAACAGGCGCGTGCCGTTTCCAAACTGCGGGAGTTGAAGGCGCACGGGATCGACACGCTCGTCGACCTGACCGTCGTCGGCCTGGGCCGCTCTATCCCGCGAGTTGCGGCGATCGCGGCGGAGGTTCCCGAGATCAACGTCGTCGCGGCGACCGGGGTCTACACGTACAACGAAGTCCCGATGTACTTCCACTTCCGTGGACCCGGCACCATCCTGGGCGGACCCGAACCCATGGTCGACCTCTTCGTCCGGGAGATCGAGGAGGGGATCGGCGAGACCGGGGTGCGAGCGGGCATCTTGAAATGCGCCTCCGACCGCCCGGGAATCACCCCCGGCGTGGAACGCGTCTTACGTGCCGTCGCCCGGGCGCACCGCAGCACCGGCGTCCCGATCACGACTCATACCCCCACCCCACCCGAGCCGTGGGGCCTCGAACAGCAGCGCATCTTCAGGGAAGAAGGCGTCGACCTCGCACGCGTCGTCATCGGCCACAGCGGCGGCACCGTCAACACCGCCTACCACCTGGAGCTGATCGAGAACGGCTCGTACCTCGGGTTCGACCACTTCGGCCTGCCCGGCATCACGCTGGAGGACCGCGTCGACGCGGTGGCACGGCTGTGTACGCGCGGCTACGCCGATCGCATTGTGCTCTCCCACGACGCCATGTGCTTCGTGGACTGGTTCCCCCGCTCGATCATGGATGCATCGCAGCACTGGCGGTGGACGTACATCTCCGAGGAGGTGCTGCCTGCCATGCGCGCACGCGGGATCAGCGACGACGACGTCAGGCGGATGCTGGTCGACAACCCGCGCCGGATCTTGGAGGGGGGGCCTGCCTACTGATGCGGTCCCCTGCGCTGGGATGACCCTGCTCCAGACGGATCTGCTCAGGGAGGTTGCCGCCGCATTCCCCGACGGCGTCGCCTGGCGGAACCTGGCCGACGGCTCCGAGCTGACGCTGGCGCAGTGGCACCGGCGCTCCAATCAGCTGGCCCGGGGCCTGCACGAGCACGGGGTCGAGCCGGGGGCGGGAGTCGGCCTGCTCATCGGCAACGACGAGCCGCACGAATGGCTCGTCTCCTACCTCGGCATCCACAAGGCGGGCGCGGTCGCGGTCCCGCTCCTGACGCGGCTCGGGGGCGCTGAGCACGCCCGGATCCTCGAACACGCCTCGGCGTCCGCTGTCCTGTGCAGCAATCCCGGCGAGGACGTCAGCTCGGTGGTCGGCACCGTCATCGGCACGGCACGAGGTGCGGGGATCCGCTGGGCCGACCTGCTCTCACCCGACGACAGCGATGTGCCCCAGGCGTTCGGCCCGGACGACGTGGCCGACGTGATGTACACGTCCGGCACGACGGGCCAACCCAAGGGCGTCGTGGTGCGGCACGGCGGCCTGTCCACGGTCGATCGCGTGCCGTCGGCCTGGCTCGGGCTCGGCTTCCTCTCGTGCTCGCCGTTCGCCACCACCAGCGGCTCACTGCTCGTGTGCGGACCCATGCGCGGTGGCCTCACCGGATGCTTCCTCCCTCGCTTCGACCCCGCGCGGTGGATCGCGGAGGTGGCGCGCGCACGCCCGGTCGCGGCGTTCCTGGTGCCCGCGATGGTGGAGCTGATCGTCGGCGTCCCCGAATTCGAGACGGCTGATCTCTCCAGCCTCGCCGTCGTGAACGTCGGCAGTGCCCCCATCGCGTCGGCAACCCTGCGCCGCTTCGGTGCCCGCCTCAACGGCGACGTCCTGTGCGGCTACGGGATGACCGAGTTCGGGGCCGTGACCGCAATGCCCCTCGGGGACCGGAACAGACATCTGGGATCGGTGGGGCTCCCGCTCCCCGGCGTCGAGGTCAGGATCGTCGGCCTCGACGGTGCCGTCGTGGCAACCGGCGAGGTCGGCCAGATCAGCATCGGTGGGTCACGGCACCCTCGGGCGTATCTCGGAGACCCCGACGCGACGGCGGGCACGTGGGTCGACGGGTGGCTGCTGAGCGGGGACCTCGGCTATCTGGACCAGGACGGCCATCTCTGGATCGTCGGGCGCGCGAAGGAGCTCATCATCCGGGGCGGGCACAACGTGGTGCCGGGCGAGGTGGAGGCGGTGTTGTTCGAACACCCGGCGGTGGCCGAAGCGGCGGTCACGGGGGTGGCACACCCGGTGTTGGGCGAGGACGTGGCAGCGTGGGTAGTGCTGCGCGGGCCCGTTGCGGCCGAGGAGCTGCACGCGTTCCTCAGCTCGCGCTTGGCCGACTACAAGGTGCCGCGCCGCATTACCGTGACCGACGCGCTCCCGAGGAACGAGAGCGGCAAGGTCCTCAAATCCCAACTCGTGCCGGGCAGCGATCCGGGGAGCGCAACGTGACCTCGAACTCCACCACCTTGATCGTCGATGAGATCGGGCACGTCCGCCGCGTCACCCTCAACCGCCCCGTCCAGCACAACCCGCTCACGCCCCGTTGCATCCGGGAGATCTTGGCGGCTGTCGCCGCGGCCGAAGCCGATCCGGGCATCAGGGTGATCGTCATCCGCAGCACCGGGCGGTCCTTCTCCTCCGGCTATGGCTTCATCGCCGAGGACACGGACCCCGGTGACTTCGCGCCGCACGAGGCCATTGAGGCCGACGTGTCCGAAATGCTCGCCTTGGCCGCCGGATGGGGGCGCCTGTGGGAATGTGCCATCCCGGTGATCGCACAGGTGCACGGAAACTGCCTCGCCGGCGGTACTGATCTCGCGCTGCACTGCGACCTCGTCGTGGCCGCAGACGACGCTCGCATCGGCTTCCCACCCGTCCGGTCCATGGGTGTGCCCCCGACGAACATGTGGCTCTACAACGTCGGGCCTCAGTGGACCAAGCGACTGATGCTCACCGGCGACACCCTTTCGGGAGCCGAAGCTCGGGAGCTGGGACTGGTGGTCGAAACCGCGCCGCCCGATGCGCTGGACGAGGTCGTGCTCGGGTTGGCCCAGCGCATGTCCCGTATCGATCGCGACCTGCTCGTGGCCAACAAACGGGTCGTGAACATGGGCGTCGAGCTCATGGGGCGTTCTCAGCTGCAGCGATTCGCCGCGCTGAACGACGCCGTCGGACATCGCGCGCCGGGGGCCTTGGCCTTTTCCGAGCGGATCACCGAGATTGGACTGCGGCAAGCGGTTCGGGAGCGCGACGAGCAGTTCGAGGCGCCGCAACCCGGACACGACGATGCTCCTTAGACGTCGGTCAGCGAGGTCTCCGTGATGCCGAGGGCCCGCAGTGTCCGTCCCAGCCCGAGAAAGGCCGACAGGCAGATGGTCAGGTCGAAGATCTCGGGGTCGCTGAACGAGCCTTGCAGGCGCTGCACGAATTGGTCATCGATGCTGGCGTGATCGATGGCGAAGCGCTCGGCATACTCCACGGCCAGCTGTTCCTGCTCACTCAGCACGGCATCGCCCGGTGACCCCACGGCGTCGTAGAACTCCTCGCCGACACCCTGCGCCTTGACCGTGTCCGCCCGGAAGGCGAGGCACACGGCGCAGTCGTTGAGCTGGGCGATCCGCATCCTCGCCGCTTCTCGCACGCGGGTGGGGAGAATGCTCTTGTTGTAGGCCGCGTGCACGAAGCGCGTCGCAGCGGCGCCCAGCTCGGGCTGGAGCGACCAGACCTGCACGGCATCACCACCCTCGCCGGCTGGGATCTCCAAACGGGCCATGCAGCGACTCTATGCCAGTATGCGGGGCTCGCGGGCAGCGGATCCGCGAGGACGCAGCCCCCGGGGAACGGAAGACACAATTGGCGCCCACGCACTACACCTTCGACTCGGTTCGGTCCTGCGTCTGGATCAGCGGTCGCTCCAGCCTGCACCCCATCAACACGGAGACGCGCGGCATCACCGGTTGGTTCGAGGCCACCACGCGCGCCGACGGATCGCTCGACCTGGACCAGGCGGCGTCGGGGGAGCTGGAGCTGGCCGTGGAGCGTCTCACGTCCGGCAACCAGCTCTACGACCGCGAGCTACGCCGGCGCATCGACGCACGGCGCCACCCGACCATCGTCGGCCGAGTCACCAGCATCGCCCTGGACGGCGCGCACCCCGACTACGCGGTGACGGGTGAGATCCTCTTCCACGGCAAGACGAGGACGTTTTCGCACGGGATGCGGATCGAGGCGCGCGAGGACGGCATCACGCTCTCGGGAGAAGACGTCTTCGACATTCGCGAGTTCGGCATGAAGCCACCCAGCATGTTGATGGTCCGCGTCTATCCCGAGATCAGCGTCCGCGTGGAGCTGCAGGGCGTGCGCGCGACGCAACAGCCGACCTGATCATCGCGGAACAACCTTGCTACCATCGTCGCCTTGGGTCAGCGTGGGCGTCAAGCCAACGACCCGGAATGCGCGGGCGCTAGGCACCTCAGATGACGATCGGCGACACGGCACACACTGACGGACGCCCCCTCACCGGCAACGAGGCGGGAACCCCGCCGGGCGACCGGAAGTTCCGACCCGACGTCCAAGGCATGCGCGCCATCGCCATCTTCCTGGCGCTGGTGTACCACGCCGGTGTACCCGGATTCAGGGGAGGCTACGTCGGCATCGAGGTCTTCTTCGTCATCTCGGGCTTCGTCATCACCGGGTTGTTGTTGCGCGAGCGCGAAGGGACCGGCCATACGTCCCTGCGAAGCTTCTACGGCCGACGAGTCCGTCGGATCATGCCGGCCGCGACGCTGGTCATCATCGTCACCGTGATCGTCTCCTACGTCGTCCTCGGTCCGCTGATCGGTAATCAGACCGCCGATGACGGACGATGGGCCTCGGTCTTTCTGATCAACGTGCACTTCACCGCGAACGGCACCAATTATCTCTCCGCCCTGCTCCCACCCTCTGTCCTCGAGAACTATTGGTCGCTCGCGGTCGAGGAACAGTTCTACATCTTGTATCCGACCCTCTTCCTCCTCGTCGCATGGTGGGCCCGAAACGGCTCGTTCAGGACGCGACTCACCGCCGTCCTCTTCGTCGTGATCGTCGCCTCCTACGCGTTCTCGATCACCGACACGTTGTCGGACGCGCAGGGCGCATACTTCTCGCTGCTGACCCGGTCCTGGGAGCTGGCCTTGGGTGCGCTCATCGCCGTGCACGGACGCCTCTTCCAGCGGATTCCCCAAGCCTGGGCCGCACTGGCCTCCTGGGCGGGACTGGCCGTGATCATGGTGGCCAGCGTCACGCTCACCGGGTCGAGCCGGTACCCGGGCGCGCTCGTGGCCATCCCGACCTTCGGGGCTGCGCTCGTGGTCGCCGCCGGCGCCGCGCAGCCCAAATGGGGTGTCGAGCGCCTGCTCCGGCGCCGGACGTTCCAGTTTCTCGCTGCCATCTCTTTCCCGCTGTACCTGTGGCACTGGCCGATCCTGCAGATCGCCGCGCAGGCCCGCGGGGTGACGACCCTCCCAGTTTGGGACAACATCGGGTTATTGCTCGTCGCAGGGGTGCTGGCAACGGTCACCTACCACTTCTTCGAGAACCCCATTCGGCACAGCAGGTCACTCGCCACGAGGCGCTGGGCAAGCCTGGCGCTTGGTGGCTGCCTGATCGCCGCAACGCTCACTTTCACCACCGTGGCGATCAACCTGCACCAGCAAGAGGCCCTGGCGACCCCGGGCTTGGCCAAACTCTCGACGGGCGCCGCATGCCCAGCTCCGACGCGGCAGGCAGTACGCGATCTGATGGGGACGGGCCCGGCCACGGAGCATCGAACCGTCGCCCGCATCTTGCTGGTCGGAGACTCGACGGCGTGCACCATGCTGCCGGGGCTCGAGGCCGTGGGGACTCCCGTCGGCGTGCGGGTCGAGAACGGCGCCGTCATCGGCTGTGGCGTGGTCAGCGGTCAGATCGCACCCCGCATCGTCAACGATACGAACGTGAACAGCTCGACACGAGCTTGCCAGAGCCGAGCCAACGCCGCGGAGGCCCGGGCCATTCGCTCGGGGCGTCCGAACATCGTCCTCTGGGCCAGCTCCTGGGAAGGCAATGCTTTGCTGGTCGGCAACGGTCCCCATCAAAAGGTCGTTGCTCCGGGATCACCGCCGTGGAAAGCCGTCCTGCTCCAACGGATGAACGCGCGCGTTCGGCAGTTCACGGCGTCCGGTGCCACGGTCGTCATGGTGACGCAAGCCCCGTTCGCCACCGGCAGCCACGCGGGGCAGACCACACAGGACGAAGGCTTCGCTCAGCTGAACGCCCTTCTGGCTCGCTTTGCCGCCGACCACCGCCAGGTCAAAGTGCTTGATCTCGCCAACCGGGTGTGCCCGACAGGCCCTCCGTGCCCACTGGTCGTCGACGGCATCGCACCGCGAGGAGACGGCGCCCACTACAGCGCCGAGGGCTCTCTGTGGGTCGCACGTTGGCTGCTGCCCCAAGTCGGTATTGCTGCCCTCGACAGACCGGACAATCCGCTCCCGGTGATGAGGGTCGTCCTCCCGGCGAACGGAGCGACCCTGAAAGGAAACGCCTTACTCGTGGCCAATGCGTCGTTCGACATCGGGATCGTCAAGATCGAGCTCCAGGTCACCGGCGCGCAGCGCAACCTGATGCTCCCCGTCAGTGCGGACGCCCGCTTGCCGGCTGTCCGGTGGGACACGACGGGCGTGCCCAACGGCACGTACAGCGTCCGAAGCATCGCCTACGGTGCCGACGGCCAGCGCAGCGTCAGCAAGCCCATCACCGTGAGGGTGGAGAATTGAGGGCAGTCGGCACGAGACTCGGCAGGAGCCGACATGCTCGTCGCAAACGGAGCTTGCTACCATCGGCACCATGGCTCGTCGCAGACGTCCGCGCGTGACGGCTGGACGGAACCACAACGGTACTCCTCCACCATCGCGCGGTCACCCACAGAGAATGTGCGGGTCCTAGGCGCCCGAGATGGTGATTGGCGACAAGGCACCGCCTGACGAGCGCCTCCAGCTCTCGGGCGATGAGGCAGGAACTGCGCCGGAGGACCGAAAATTCCGTCCCGACGTCCAGGGTCTGCGCGCCGTTGCGGTTCTCCTCGTCGTCCTGTTTCATGCCCACGTCCCAGGCCTCGGGGGCGGCTACGTGGGCGTCGATGTCTTCTTCGTGATCTCCGGCTTCGTCATTACCGGTGTCCTGCTCCGGGAACGCACGTCGACCGGCTCGACCTCGATCCTGAGCTTCTACGGCCGCCGCGTGCGACGCATCATCCCGGCGGCGACATTGGTCATCGTCGTCGCGGTCATCGCCTCGTATGTGGTGCTCGGCCCACTGAGCGGAAATCAGACTGCCGGTGACGCGCGTTGGGCGTCGGTCTTCCTCATCAACGTGCACTTCGCCTCGACGGGGACCAACTACCTGGCCTCCCAAGTCCCGCCGTCGGTGTTGCAGAACTATTGGTCGCTCGCCGTCGAGGAGCAGTTCTACCTGGTCTACCCCACCATCTTTCTCGTCGTCGCCGGCCTCTCGCGGGGCCTGTCGTTGCGACGACGGCTCGGCTTCGTGCTGGGCGTTGCCGTCGTGGTCTCGTTCGTGGCGTCGATCATCCAGACCACAAACAATCCAACCGCCGCATATTTCTCGCCCCTTCCCCGGGTCTGGGAACTCGCGCTGGGGGGACTGGTCGCCCTCGGCACGGTCAACATCCGCCGGCTGCCGGCGCGCCTCGCGGCTGTGCTGTCGTGGGTCGGCCTCGGCGCGATCGTGCTGGCGGCGTTCACCTTCTCGTCGACCACCGCGTACCCCGGCTGGGCCGTCGCCGTTCCAGTGGTGGGGGCGGCACTCGTGATCGCCGGCGGCGTGGCCAAACCCGCGTACGGAGCAGAGAGCCTTCTCCGGCTGCGACCCTTCCAATGGTTGGGATTGGTCTCCTACTCGCTCTACCTGTGGCACTGGCCCGTGCTCACCATCGCGACGCAACACAGCCGGACCGGAACCTTGTCCACGGCCGAATCGCTGTGGTGGTTGCTCGTCTCCCTGGGTCTGGCGATCGTCACGTACCTCTTGCTCGAGAATCCCATCCGCCACAGCAGGCTTCTCGTCACGAAACGCTGGGCCAGCCTGGTGCTGGGCGGCTGCCTCATCGCCTCGAGCCTCACCGTGGCCACCGTGGAGATCGACCTGCACGAGCAAGGCGCGCTGGCGACGCCTGGCCTGGCCTCTCTCAAGACAAGCGACCCTTGCCCGTCGCCCACGAGAGCGGAGCTGGCAAGCTTGATGGGTACGGGTCCTTCGGCGAGCCGTCGCGTCGTCGCCCGAATCCTGCTGGTCGGCGACTCGACGGCGTGCACGATGGTGCCGGGGCTGGAGGCCGTCGGAGCTCCGAGAGGGGTGCAGATAGAGAACGCCGCGGTCATTGGCTGCGGTGTGGTGAGCGGTGAGGTCGCGCCGGACATCGTCAACGGCAGAAACCTGAACAACGGCTCAGCACTGTGTCAGAGCCGAGCATCCGCCGCCGAGGCGCGGGCGCTCAGAACCGGGCGACCGAACGTCGTCCTGTGGTCGAGTACCTGGGAGCGCAGCGCGTTGGTGGTCGGGAGCGGCAAGCACCAGCGCGTGCTTGCCGCGGGCTCGCCACAGTGGTACAGCGTCCTCCAAACCCGGATGCAACAGCGCGTCCGGCAACTCACCGCCTCCGGCGCCACGTTGGTCATGCTGACCCAACCCGCATTTGTCGACCTCGGGAACCCCGGGGCGCTGACCCCGCAGGACCAGGACTTCGACCGGCTGAACGCCTTGCTGGACGAATTCGCCGCCCACACGCCGCACGTCAGGTTGCTCGATCTGGCTTCGTATGTCTGTCCTTCCGGACCACCATGCCCGCAGAACATCGACGGCCTGGGCCCGCGTGGAGACGGTGCGCACTACGACTCAGAGGGATCACTCTGGGTCGCGCGCTGGCTGATGCCCCAACTCGGCATCCCCGCACTCGAGAAAGCGGACAACGCGCTGCCGAATATGACAATGTTCCGACCGAAGAATGGTGCAGTCCTCAAAGGTACGGATTTGCTCATCTCGGTTCCTTCGTTCAACACCGGGATCGCCAAGGTCGAGTTCAAGATCGCGGGCCCGGTGCACACGGCGATCGACGCCACCATCTCGAGTCACGGCCTCCGCGCCGTGCCCTGGAACACCACAGGCGTGCCAAACGGGACGTACACCATGCGAAGCGTCGCCTACAGCGCCGCCGGCGCGCAGAGCGTGAGTAACAGCGTTACCGTGAGGGTGGCGAACTGATTCTTCGTTTCTTCGTGCTCATGGCGACCAGAGCCACGAAGAGCGCAACAAAGAGGCCGAGACCGATGCGGGACCCCGCGCCCACCTGACTGGCAAGGCGCCTGACGCCAGGTTGGAACCGCTCGCCACGGAAGACAGTCAGCTCGGCGGCCAACGTGGCCCTGTTCCACAGCGTGACACCGTTCGAGTTCGCCACCGTCACCGCCTGCTCGGAGTAATCCGACGGCGTCACCACCAGTGCCCGATCCGCCCCGTAGCGGGCCATGGCGACCACTGCGTGTTGCACCGCTTCATGGCGCACGACGCCCGTCCAGCGCCGGGCCTGGACGATCATCCGGCCCTGCGCATCGTTGAGGAGCAGGTCGGCCCCCAATTCGCCGCGACTCCCGATCCGACCGACCCGGTACCCCTTGTTGGCGAAGAAGTTCTCGAGCAGGACCTCGAATTGCCGTCCGGTCATCGCGTCGACGGCCGTCATGCCGGAGCGCTGATACGCCTCGCGCTCCTTCGCTCCCCGGCCGCCGAGTCCGGCCACGCCGGCGACGATCAACGCGACCACACCCAGCACGAGCAAGGCGGTGCCAATCCCTGCCAGCGCAAAGCCGAAGAGGAGCAGCACCGCGCCGGCCGTCGCAATCGTGCCGGCAGGATGTCGATTCCACACTGAAGTGAAGACGGATGACTGGCTCGGTCTGCGTCGCGACCCGTTCGCTGCGGCCCGGTGTGGGCTCGCCGGGCCCGGATCCGAGGCCGAGGGAGCGGCACGTGAGCCCTCCCACCTGGCATTGGGATTCTCGGGTGTGGGAATGCCTCCGGCACGTGACGCGAGAAAACGGTCATAGGAGCGCCGGTACACAGGATCGGACAGCACCTCGTACGCCTCTTGGACCTGGCGGAAGAGTGCAGCCGGCCCGTCGCGGTCGGGGTGGATCCGGTGGATGAGGCTGCGGTACTTCGCCCTGATCTCGTCCGGGGTGGCGGCGGGAGACACACCCAGGATCTCGTAGTAGGTATCACTCCCCACCCCCCAACTATGCCACCGGGTGGCCATCAGGTCGTGGTTGGGGGAGTCACGACACCTTCTTGGCTTCGGCCGCGATCTGGGGCACCAACCACCGCGCCACCCAGAGCGAGCCGGCCGGCAGATAGTGCAGAAAGTCCGGTCGGATCGCTTGCTTTTCCGTCGCCACGGTCGAGCCGATCCCGTCCACCGCGAACGGACAGGGAGGCCCGGATGGGCACACCCGCGCTTCGAGGTCCACAACTCCGACCTTGCCCGGGTGGCGTGCCGCAACCGCAGTCAGGAGCGCATTCATGTGCTCATAGTCGATATCTGTGGAATCCACTGGGCCCATGGCTCCATTTGGGTGCACCTGCGGCGGCTCCAAAAGGAGTATGACCTTGGCGCCAGTGGCCAGGAATTGGTCGACGCGATCGTTCATCCGATGCAACATGACCGATCTCCACTGCTGAGATCCTGCGACGAGGACCTTGCTCCCGCTCGGCGTGTCGGCCACGATCGAATTGTGCTCCTCGGTGCTTCCCCAGACGATGATGCTCGGCCGATAGCGCCCGATTGCCTGGGTTTCAGAAAGGTTGGCTTCACCCTGACATCGCTTCGTATATGCCACGGCGTTTACGTCGCCGAAGATGTACACGGGCGCGACCTGGCCACTGACGACCCCACATCCGATGACTGAACCATTCTCGAATCGCAATCCGAAGGACGGCCCCACGGCGTCGAGTCCTGGAAGCAGCGTGCACGCCGTCGAATCTCCGATGACGACGGCCGATTGGAGGTCGGAACTCTCCTTTTTCTGGGGATGACCTGACGCATAGGTCGACCTCAGGCTCGACACGACACTCTCTGGTTGTAGTGGGCAGGCAGATCCAGACGCCAGCGACCCGAGGCTTCCCAGGCTTACGACAGGGCGGCGCTGCTCGTAGGTCGTCACCACGAGCGTGCCGGCGACGAGGCACAGGCCCAGGACGATGCTGGCCCAACGTCGTCGTCTCAGGAATGTCGAATGGCGGACTGGGTTCTCGAGGACAACGTACGTGACGATCGCCAAGAGTGTCGCAACGAGAAGCAACACGACGTTGTCCCACACGGGGAGGCTCGTCGCACCCCGGTGCTGGGTTGCGATGACGAGGACGGGCCAGTGCCACAGGTACAACGAATACGAGATGAGTCCCAGCAACTGGAACGGCCTTTGCCGCAGGAGGCATTCGACCCCCCATGTCGGTTCGGCTGCCCCGCCGGCGATGATCAAACCCGCGCCGAGGACCGGAATGGCCACAAGGGCGCCGGGGTAGACGCTCGCCGACGTCAAGGTGGTGCTTGCCACCACGATCGCGCCAAGTCCGAGCCACGACATCAGTGCCGCCAGGGACTGCGGCAGGCGTCGGAGGCTCTGGCTGGCGACGGCGATGAGCCCTCCGAGGGCAAGCTCCCACGCTCGTGTCAGAGGGGAGAAAAACGCACTCGGCGCGTTCGTCGACGTGAACACGATCGAGAACGCATACGAGGCGACGATGACGGCGAGGAGCACGACGGCCAGCCGGGCCCTCAGCGAAATCCCCCTGGCTAACCGAGCGGTGACGAGAAAAATTGTCGGATAGATAATGTAGAACTGCTCTTCGACGGCAAGCGACCAATAGTTCTGCAGCGCCGACGGCGGCTGCTGCGAGGCGAGGTAGTTCGTCTGCGAGGCGGCGAAGTGGAAGTTGGCCAGAAACACTGCGGCCCATTGGCCATCGACCGCGGTGTCGTGACCGGTCAGTGGGCCCAGAAAGTGGAAAGCCGCGATAACTGTGACGACGATGACCAACGTGGCCGCCGGAATGATGCGTCGCGCTCGCCGTCCGTAAAAGCTTCGCAGCGATGTCCGTCCATTCGCCTGGCGTTCTCGCAGCAGGACGCCGCTGATGACAAAGCCGGAGATGACGAAGAAGACGTCGACTCCGACATAGCCACCGCTGATCCCGGGTATGTCGGCGTGGTAGAGGACAACCAGGAGGATCGCCACGGCACGGAGACCCTGGACATCGGGACGAAAGGAGCGATCACCCGGAGCGGTTCCGGCCTGGTCTCCTGCGATTGTGTCAGGATCGACTGTGACAGACATCGGGACCACAGTTCTTGTTGCTGCTCCAGTGAACCATCACGACAGACTTCGACGGTGCAATCCGGTCAGCGACCCGGCAGGAGATTTCGGCAGTCGTCACGAGAGCTTCTTTGCCTCCGCTGCGATCTGCGGTACCAACCACCTCGCCACCCAGAGCGAGCCGGCCGGCAGATAGTGAACCAGGTCAGGTCTGATCGCCTGCGTTGCCGTCGCAATAGTTGAGCCGAACCCGTCAACCACGAACTGGCACGGCGGTCCGGTAGGACACACCCGCGCCTCCAGGTCCACAAGTCCGACGTGGCCTGGGTGGCGTGCCGCCACCTCAGTCAGGAGCGCATTCATGCGCTCATAGGCGATATCGGTGGAATCCACCGGGCCTTTGCCTCCAGTCTTGTTCACCGGCGGCGGTTCCAACAGGAGAATCACCTTGGCTCCAGTACCGACAAGTTCTCTCACGCGTGTATCCAACCGTTCGAGCATCACGGATCTCCACGCAGCAGACCCCGAGCTGAGAACCGTGCTCCCCGACCGTGTTTTGACCACGATCGAGGCGCTCTCGTCCGTGCTTCCCCACACGATGAGGCTCGGCCGATAGCGCTCGATGGCTTGGGTTTCAGCGAGGTTGGCTTCGTCCTGACATCTTTTCGTATATGCCGAGACGTTCACGTCGCCGTAGATGTAGAGGGGCGCGACCTGGCCACTGACGATCCCACATCCGATCACCGCACCGGTATCGAACCGCATTCCGTAAGTTGGACCCACAGCCTGAAGTCCCGGAAGTAGCGTGCACGAGGTCGAGTCCCCGATTACGACCACCGATTGCAAGTCCGACGTCTCCGCTTTTTGGGGATGTCCCGACGTATAGGTCGATCTCAATCCCGCCACGAGGCTTTGTGCGGGTGACGGGCAGTCGGAGCCCGACGAGGCCGTCGCGATGGCTCCGAGGTCCACCGTGGGCCGGTGTTGCTCGTATGTGGTCACCACAAGCGTGGCAGCGACGAGGCACAGCCCCATGACAACGCTGGCCCATTTTCGCCGCGCCAGGACGCGGGCGTGACGTATCGGATTCTCGAAGAAGTAGTAGGTCAACGTCGCCAGAACGCCCGCCAGGAGCAAGAGCAAGATGTTGTCCCACACAGGCAGGCTCGCCACCCCACGGCTCTGCGCCGCGATCTCGAGGATCGGCCAGTGCCACAGGTACAACGGGAAGGAGATGGCGGCGACGAACTGGAACGACTTGCGCCGGAGCAGGCGTTCGACTCCCCACGCTGGCTGCGCCGCCCCGCCAGCGATGACGAGCCCGGCTCCGAGGGTCGGGATGGCCACGAGGGCCCCGGGGTACACGCTGGACCCGGTCAACGTGACACTGGACACCAGGATCACCGTCAACCCCACCCAAGATACGACTGCCGCCCAGGCCTGCGGAATGCGTTGGAGATGGCGGCCATGTACGGCGATGAGGCCGCCCAGAGCGAGCTCCCATGATCGGGTGAGCAATGAGAAGTATGCGCCCTGAGCGTCCACCGACGTGTAGACGATCGAATACGTGTAGGAGGCGACGATCACGGCGACGAGGATCACCGTCAGACGCGCCCTGAACGATCCCCTCCGTGCCCATAGTCCGATGAGCAGGAAGAGCGTCGGATACACGATGTAGAACTGCTCCTCGACGCCCAGGGACCAGTAGTTCAGGAGCGGCGACGGCGGCGACTGCGCGACGAGGTAATTGGTATGGACGGCCTCGAAGTGGAAGTTGGCGAGGAAGAGGGCTGCCCATTGGCCATCGACCGCCGTCTCGTGGCCGATCAGGGGTCCGAGCGAGTGGTAGGTGACGATGACCGTCACGATGATGACGAGAGTGGCCGCCGGGATGATCCGTCGAGCGCGCCTTCCGTAGAAGCTGCGGAGGGAGTTCGTCCCAGTTCCCTCGCGCTCGCGCAGCAACAGTCCGGTGATGACAAAGCCGGAGATGACGAAGAAGACTTCGATGCCGACGTAGCCGCCGCTGAATCCCGGCACTCCGGCGTGGTAGACGAGTGCCAGCAGGATGGCAATGGCGCGCATTCCCTGCACGTCTGGCCGGAACTTCCGGTCGCCGGGCGGGGTTCCCGCCTCGTCACCGGTGATGGTGTAGCGATCGACTGCGACCGGCATCACACCATATGTGGCATACCGGCGCGGGCTTGCAACCCTGCCAACGGTCCTACGAGACTCGCCACCACGGCCCGACCCTAGTCCGGTGGTCGCGCCATGATTTGGTCGCCATTGGCGATTTCTCAGCGTCCCAACTCAGTGTGGCGACGCGTCCCGTTCCTGCGACACCTAGCGCTCCTGTACGATCCGACCATGACCGGAACGGCCCCGGAACCCATCGGTTTACCCTCTGGTGCCGCATTGTCGGCGGCAGGAGAGGATGAGGCGAAGTACTCCAGCCGCAACGTTGTCGTGAGAAGACTGATTGCTCGGATGCTTCGACATCTCGGAGCAGCAACCGGTTCGACCAGTGGCACCTGGGTCGACATCGGCATCGGCGAGGGCCTGGCCCTCGAGGCGATGCAGCCGCGTGCCCGATTGCTGGTCGGGGTCGAATATCGCGACGACAAGCTCGCCCGAGCCTTGCAACGGCTTCCCACCGCCTCCGGCATCAGGGGCGACGCCGGTATGTTGCCCTTCGCCGACCAGAGCGTCGACGTCGTCACGTGCCTCGAGGTTCTCGAGCACCTCGAAGCGCCGGAACGCGCAGTGACCGAGCTGGCCCGCATCTGCCGGGGGCGCTGCATCGTCTCCGTTCCCTGGGAGCCCTACTTCCGACTCGGCAACCTATGCCGGGGAAAAGACATCGGACGCTGGGGCAACAATCCGGAGCACGTGCAACACTTCCGGCCTTCGACGCTCCGCCTCCTCTTGCGCCGACACTTCCGAGAGGCAAACGTCTCTTCGTGCTTCCCCTGGATCGTCGCGGTGGCCACGCCATTCGGTGTGGACAGAGACTCTGCGACACGAGTCGTCCCAGCCCCGAGTTCCGCTTCGTGACGAAGTCGGGCGGCGGCCTTACCGTTCCGTGATTTCTGCCGGCAGCAGCGGCCCGTCACGGCCACGCGTCGTGATCAGGTAGACGAGGAGCTCTCCGAGCAACCCGAACGACAGGAGCTGCACCGCCACGACCTCAAAGAGCACACCCGTGATGAGGGCGGGATGGTCCCCCACCGGGAGACCCATGACGTGGCGGACGAACATCCAGATGAGGAGACCGGTACCGATGAGTGCCGAGACGAGGCCCACACCGCCGAAAAGATGGAAGGGTCGACGGTTGTACGACGTGATGAATTTGACGGTGCCTAGGTCGAACAAGCCACGCCAGAACCTCGCCACTCCGTACTTGGTCTTGCCGTGCAGTCGAGGATGGTGTTCCACCTCGACCTCGGTCACCGAGAAGCCGGCCCAGTCGGCGAGCACCGGGAGATAGCGGTGGAGCTCGCCGTAGAGGTCGACTGACTCGGCAACTTCGCGACGAAGGACCTTCAGTCCACTATTGAAGTCGCGGCCGGGTACTCCGCTCACCCATGCTGTTGTGGCGTTGTAGAGCTGGGAGGTGTGTCGTTTCAAGAATCGGTCCTGCCGCGTCTCCCGACGTCCGGTCACCAGATCGAACCCATCTTCGAGTTTGGCCAGCAGCGCCGGGATCTCACGCGGTTCATCCTGGCCATCTGCATCCATCATCACGAAGACGTCATTCTTCGCAAGATCGAAGCCAATGGAGAGGGCAGCGGCCTTGCCCGCATTCCGGCGCAAGCGGACGCTGCGCAGATGTGGATACTCGGCACAGAGGCGCTGCATGACCCGAGGGGTTCCATCGGTGCTGCCGTCGTCGACCACGAGGACCTCGTAGTCGACATCCATGCCTTCGAGCACTGCGATGGCCTGCGGGACGGTCTCGACCAGATTCTCGGCCTCGTTCAGCGCAGGAACAATCATGGAGAGGGTCTGCGGCCGAGCGCTCGCGTCGGCGAGGCCGCCCGCACCGGCGACGGCACCTGCCCTCCCACCATCGGACCCTGAATGGACCTCTTCGACGCTCAAATCGTCCGCTTCCTCGTCATCCCGAACGCTCGCGTGGGTTCCGTGCCCCGCAGGACCAACCAACCTAGTCCGGCGCCAGAGCCGTCAATGAGGACGAAAAGCACCCGGGCCAGAATCGCAGCCGCGGCCGCCGGGCCTGCGGCTACCCCGGCAAGTGCCACGAAGACGGCCTCACGAACCCCGATCCCTCCCGGTGACGGAGTGACGAACCCGATGATCCAACTCACGACGGCGGCGAGCGCGACTCGTGCGATCGGCGGATGGGCGACCAGCGACTTCGTCACCAGCGTGGTGGAGGCGCCGATCAGGATCCAGACCGGTACGTACGTACCGGTCAGACGCAAGCAGCGAGTCCAACTCGGGATCTCCACCGTCAGCGTCCGCCCGAACACGCGACTGGTGAGCGCGAGGAGTCGGCGACTCACTGCGGGATGGATGGCAGCGATGCCGATCGCCGCGACCGTGGCAACGGGCCACCAAGGCATGTCGATGGAGCCCCCGATCAGGGAAACGACGGCCAAAATGAGCGCAGTAAGCGCCGCTGCCAGATAACAGCCGATCACGGAGAGGGCAACGCTGGAGTACGCGATCGATCGCTCGTACCCTTCGCGGCGGGCCAGTTCACCTCGTCCGAGCATCGCCCAGACGGCGCCCGGTATGTACTTGCCGGCTTCTCCGACGAAGAACGCGCTGAGGAGACGGTGGACACCGGCAGGTTCTCCCCCTACCGCCACGATTGCCGCCCCCCACCGCCAGGCCAAGATCAACATCCCGGCGACCGCACAGACGGCCGCCGGCACGAGCCACCACAACGTAGCGTGCCGGAGTGCGTCGGAGGTCTCGGGCCAATCTCGGATCAGCAGGTGGACGACGAAGGCAATGCACAGCGCGACGAAGACGAACCCCGCCAGACGGAGCGCGAGTTTCAGGTTCCTCCCACCCGAAACGCCTTCGCCGTTATCACCCGTCATCGTAAAATCCTACACAGCGTTCTGTGCCGAAGAATCGCCCCCAACAGACGTGTGGTTCTCCCTTCAGGGACTGGTGTAGTGGGGAGGCGCGCGTTTCGTCGCATCGGTACATGAAGGAAGCAACAGTCCCGGGCCGATACGTCTGTGCGGGACTTGAAGCCAGTCAATCCGTTTGGCGTCGCCACAGGTGTCCCATCGGGCGACCCCGGATTGCATGGTCCGATGCCGCCCGTTACCATCCCAGTGCGGTGGTGGGGGTCGACCGCTCATTGGAGGGATCGATGGTGGCCGAGGAGCCTGGCGCGAAGAGCTTCGCTCCCATCGAAGAGCGGACGCGGTCCTATTGGCCCGACGTCGTGGGTGTCCTCTGGGTGCTCGTCGCTGCCTTCCTGGCGCTCGTGCCGGCGCTCCTTCGCGGGCCGTACATCGGATCCTTCGACTTCCTCTCGACCTACGGCCTCACGGCACACCCAGGCGCCATCGTGCACAATGCGGTGACGGCGGACATCAGCGACGAGGTCGTCCCCTGGATCCAGGCGGCATGGATACAGGTACACCAGGGCCACGTACCGCTATGGATCCGCGACGAGGCCCTCGGGACGCCTCTGGCGTTCAATTTCGGTTCCGGGGCCTTCAGTCTTCCCGCTTTGGTGAGCTACATCACGCCGCTCCGGTTTGTCTTCTGGGTTCAGATCCTCGTCTCGCTCAGTGTCGGAGGAACGGGGGCCTACTTCTTCGGACGGGTGTTGCGACTCCACCCGGTGGCGTGCGCATTCGCCGGGACGACGTGGGTACTGAGCGGACCGTTCTGGGGCTACCTCGGGCTCCCCGACACATCGGTGATGTCGTGGGCCGGATGGCAGTTCGCCGCTGTCGTGCTCATCCTCCGCGGGAGCCATCGGTTGTGGTCGGTCGTCTTGTTCGCGGTGGCCTTTGCCTTTTCAATTCTGGCTGGCAACCCACAGATCGAGGTGATCATCCTTCTCCCTCTCGGCGTCTTTGTGGTGATCGTGCTCCTTTGGCGCAAGTTCGTCCTGCAGGGGAATTGGCCGGTGCGTCGACCGATCGTCGATCTCGCCGTGGCCAGCATCGTGGGCGTCGGCCTTTCCGCGCCCTTAGTTCTTCCCGGCATCCAGCTGGCGAACGCTTCGGTCCGGACAACAGCCGCCTCGCTCCCCGTGGACCCGCCTTCCCAAGTGCTGGCGACGATCTTCCAGAGCTTCTGGGGACAGCCGCTCCGGGGGAGCTTCGCGAACGCACAAGGCTTCTACGAGGAACAGTGGGTGTATGTCGGAGCCATCGCGCTGGCGCTCGCGGTCGTCGCCGTCGGTGTTCGCTGGCGGCGACCCGAGGTGGTGGGCCTCGCGGCGGGCGCAGTGGTCGCCATGCTTGCCGCCATCTTGGAGCCCATGGACAGATTCCTGAGCGCGCTTCCCGCGATCGGCGGCTCGTTGTGGACTCGATCGCTCATTCCGGTGGCATTCTGCCTGGCCATGCTGGCGGCAGTGGGGCTCGACACCGTCTTCCGACGGGTGGAGCGCAGGCAGGCCATTCGGTGGGCCCTTGGTTCCTTCGGGGTGATCGCGGTGGTGCTGGGTCTTGTCTGGCTGTTCGCAAGGGGCAACCTGCCCGCGCAGGCCGCGCATGTGCGCGCGGAGAGCTTCGTCTGGCCCGTCGTGTCGACTGCCGTGGGCCTCGCGGCATTCGCCATCCTGCTCTTCACCGACCGACGATCACACGGCCGTCAATGGGATCCAAGAAGGCTCTCTCTCCTGACGTTCGGTCTTGCGGGCGCGTTGTTGATCTGCCAGACGGTGTTCCTCGTCGTCGACGACGGGCCGATCCCTTCATCGAGCTCGTCCATGTACCCACCGACACCAGTGGTCACCGCCTTACAACGCGATGTGGGCTCGTCGCTGGTCGGCCTGGGTGTCCAGAAGAACGGATTCGGAGGGTCCGGTCTGGGATTGGCCCCGGACACGAATGTCCCGTACGGAGTTGACGAATTTGCCGTGTACGACCCGATCGTACCGTTGACCTACTTCACCGACTGGAGCTCCTTGTACCACGCCTCCGCCGGATTCAAGAGCGTCTACGAATTCATTCCGGGCATACCCAGCGCAAAGATCGCCCGTCGCTACGGCATCTCCTACGTGCTCGTGTCACGAGGAGCTGCCGCTCCCTCCGGGAGTGTCTTCGTGGGGCAGGTTGGAAACGAAGATCTGTATCGCATCCCCGGATCCGGCACGGCGACTCTGGTGCCGGCATCGTCGACCGCCTGGCCGTCGACCGACGCGCCGGGCAAGACGGTACCCGTCGAGTGGACCGGTCCTTCAGCGCTACGCGTCGTCACGGGCGCGTCCACCCCTCAGGTTCTCCGGCTGCACGTCTCCTCGGTGCCAGGATGGCAGGCCACGATCGACGGCCGGCCGTTGGCGCTGACGCCCTACCTCTCGACGATGTTCCAGGCGCGGATTCCTCCCGGAAGACACGTCGTCGAACTGCACTACTGGCCGGACCGGTTCACTGAGGGGCTCGTCGTCGCAGCAGGCACAGGCCTCGCACTGATCGTCGCGGCCGTTGTCGTCCGGCGACGCAAGCCGGCGTCACCGGCCTCAGGCGAAAGCACCCAAGCAGACGAAACTGACGTCTCGCGTCCCGTCGTGTCGGCCTCGAGCCCGTCGGTCACGTAAACCTCGCGGCCGTCCTCTGCTTCGGGACGTCAGTTCAGGCCTCGGCTCCGACCTCGGCATCGGCAATCTGTGCGAAGAGCCGGTTGAGGATGATGAACTTGAGGAGCCACAAGATACCGAAGGCGGCGATGTTGGCTCCGACGACCAGCACCGTCCGAGTCAGGTGCTGGAGATGGTGCGCGTTGGCGAAATTGTGGGCCAGAGATGCTGTGTAGAGGGCGAAGCCGATACCCGTTATCGACATGACCCAGAACGGCAGAATCTCCCTCCAGATGTGGGATCGGCCGGACTTCCCCCACACCCACCGGCGATTGAGAATGTACGACGGGATACCGGCCAGGACATTGGCGAACAAAGTGCTGAAGACCTCCCCCCACAACCGAAGGACCCCGTACACGATGGTGAGGATGACGAGCGAGGTAAGTGCGGAGATCACCGAGACCGCGGTGTAGCGGATCACCTTGAGGCCATCGGGCGTACGAGAGAAGCGCCACAGCCGCACCAGGGCCGTCTTCATGGTGGCAGAGGCTACTCGGCCGAGTTCCGACGCTGCCCCGGCGGCAACCCGCGGTGAAACACAACGGAGATCGCAACGTCGGAGGGCGCCCGCTGGGACGGACCCGCTTTTGGCTACACTCCGTCACCGTGGTGGCAGGTACTGGCGGTTCGCTGCAGGTTGCCATCCCCAAGGGCGGGCTGGGCGACTCGATCGAACTCGACGAGGGTGCGGCGGCAGCCGCAACGACCGACGGTGGCGAACCGCGGTCGGAGTTGGATCGGGGGCGGCGGCGGTTCACCTGGGCGGCCGTGATCGCGATCGCGGTCACTGCAGTGCCTTTCGCCTGGATCCTCTTCTCGGACTGGGGCCCCTTCCAGCTCCTACGCCCGGCGGTCTACCAAGACAACTTCTACGATCTCCAAGCTCGCGCCATGTTCCATGGCCACCTGTCGCTGCCCAATGGATCCCTCGGTCTCGAGGGCTTCGTGTACGACGGACGGACCTATACGTACTTCGGCCTCTTCCCTTCGATCATCCGGATGCCGATCTTGTTGGTGACCAGCAGCCTGGACGGTCGGCTGACCGCGCCCTACATGCTCCTCGCCTGGTTGCTGACGGGGTTGTTCGCGTCGCTGACGTTGTGGCGGGTCCGGTTCCTGGTTCGTGGCGACTCCGCAATGGGGAGGGCCGAAGCCAGCGCCTTCGGGGTTCTCGTGGCCGCGATCATGGGCGGGACGATCTGGATGCTGCTGGCGGCAACCCCCTTCGTCTTCAACGAGGACATCGCCTGGAGCATCTGCCTGACGCTCGGAAGCATCTTCTTGCTCCTCGGCGTGATCGAACGTCCGTCGTGGAGCCGGGTGATCGCAAGCGGCGTGCTGATCCTGTGCGCAAACCTGGACAGGTCCACCACGGGGTGGGCCTGTGCGGTCGGCGCCGGATTCATCGCGCTCTGGTTCCTGCTCGGACTCGGTGGTCGAGAAAATCGGCGGTGGTTCGGCCCGGTACTTGCGGCCGGTGTCATTCCGCTGGTCGTCAGTTGCATTGTCAATTACTCCAAGTTCGGGGTCCTGTTCGGGGTCTCGAACTTCGAGCAGGTGTGGACGCACTACAACGCGTACCGGCGGAAGTTTCTCGCCGCCAACCACGACGCAGAGGAAGGCACGATCTTCGTGCCGACCAACATCGTGACGTACTTTCGACCCGGCGGGCTGGGCTTCAGTCGCGTCTTCCCGTATCTCACCCTCCCGGCGAGTCCACCGACGGCGTTGGGTGGTGTGCTCTTCGACCGGCTCTATCGGACAGCCAGCCTTCCGGCTTCCTCGCCGCTGCTCTTCCTCCTGAGCATCTGGGGCCTCGTCACCGCCTTTCGTCCCAAGTCAATCGGGAAGGTGGCGCGGACCCGCCTCCTCCTTCTGGCCGCGGGGAGTGCCGGCGCGGCGCTGATGTTGTGGGGCTACATCGCACCGAGGTATCTGGGTGACTTCGTGCCCTTCCTCGTTCTGGCCAGCGCCGTCGCCGTGGCCGACATCTTCCGCCGGCTGGAAGGGCGGAGGCGGCTCCTGCGCGTCGGTGTGCTGACAGTCATTGCGGTGCTGGCTCTCTTCAGTGTCGTCGCCAACGTCGGTATGGCCATCGGCCCGATCCCCAGCGAGTGGGACACCACGCAGGTCGTCAACTATGTCCAGGCCCAAAAGACCTTGAGCGATCTGACCGGGCATCCTCTGCAGGGAGAGGTCGTGCGGGGCAACGCGCTTCCCCCATGGGGTCCCGCCGGCCAGCTGTACGTGATCGGGAACTGCAGCGGCCTGTATCTCTCGACCGGGGAGAACTTCATCACCGTGCCCAGCCAGCAATACCAGCGCGCCACCTGGCTGCCGGTGGCGCTCGGTCAACCGTTCGACCATGCGTTCCGCGTGACCCTCAAGGACCCGACATCAGCTGGGACACAGTCGGTTGCACTGGTGCGCGCGGGGAACTACGCAGTGAAGTTGAGCGAGGCGCCGACGAGGGACCCGGACCGGCTCTTGATGACGCTCGGTGTCTACCACGGGGGGTCACTGGTGGTGAGCCACCTGTTCCACGCCGCTCCCGGCATCCACACCGTCGGCGTGACAACTGATCCGCAAACGCACGAGGTTGCCGCAGGCATGAGCGGGACGGGCAGCTTTGCCACGACGCTGCCGATTGCCGAACCGATTCAGAGTGTCGGCCGCATTACTTCGCCGGACGAATCGCTGGGAGTGCAGGCGATACGCACGTCACAGCCGTCGCTCTGTGAGAGCCTGATCCACTGAGCGGTTAAGGAAGAGGTCAAGAAGATCGCTTCTGGGCTTGAAAGTTGACGATGCCTCCCTCGTCGCATGCCCACGCGACAGATTCATAGGGAAGGGCGGCGACGAGAAGGGCACCGTAGGCCGGCGTCTTGCCATTCTGCATCCGAGGTCGCCAACCACGTCGGACGAGCGTGTTCTGCAGCGAGATGGTCGTCTGGATGTGGGGCGCCGACCGGATCGTGACCGATGCGAAGCCGGTGTCCTCGAGGAGGCCGGCGAGGCCAACCTTGGACGGGATCTGGAGATGCCTCGGGTAGTGGTAACCGCCCCAGTTGTGACCGAAGAGCTTGTTCTCCCAGGAGGAGACCGTGGGCAACTGGCCGATGACGTGGCCACCGGGCCGCAGGAGATCATGCGCGTGTTCGAGCATCGTATGGGGACTGACCACATGCTCGAGAATGTGATTCATGGAGACGATGTCGTATCTTCCGAGGTGGTCGGTCAGATCGGCGGTCTCGAGGGTACCTTCGAGGACGTCGTAACCCCGAGCCCGGCCCTTGGCGGCAACGTCCGGCTGGATCTCAATGCCAGCGCACTCCAGGTCGAGGAAGCGGCGTAGTTCGTCGAAATGCCGGCAGTCGCCGGTCCCGACGTCGAAAATTCGACCGGGGTGGCTCTGGATCAGGCGGCCGTAGAACCGAGCCCGCGAACGTGCCCTGAACTGCACGAGCAGCCGGGCTACACCGCTGTGGTTTTCGTTGTAGGCGTGATAGTCGCTCGGATAGAAGGGCGGCAGCTCGGCTTCGAGCGGACGGGGTGTGAGGAACTCCGAACCGCAGTTTCCGCATTTCTGCATCAGGAAATGGCGAGGCGGGACAACGAAGTATTCGAGATCCTCGACATCTGTCCGGTAGAGCGAGGTGCGATCGGAGCGGCAAATCGGGCAGCGAACCAGGACGGATTCCTCGGAGCCCCCTGACTCGGGGGGACTCCGAAACGCTGACTCGACGCCCGATGGCGGCTCCATATGCTGGCCCTTCGCCCGATTGATTGCCGATCGACGAGTACTGTACATTCGTGGCTGGGAGGGCCTCGAAGGATGCCGACGCAAAGTGGGAAAGAGGCGTCAGCGAGCAGCGAGCGCCTCTGGCGGGAACAGCTTGCGGACCTGGTCAGCGCGGAGGAGCTGCGGGAGCTCTCGGAGCCGTCGTTGCGTGACTCGTACGTCGCCATCGGGACGCTGTGGGCCGAAGTGGCCATCCTCCTGGTTGCTGTCAATCTCCTTCCCCGCCTGCCCCTTCCCTGGGCGATTCCGGCAGGGGTCCTGCTGGTCCTCTTGTTGGGACTACGCATGAATGCTTTCGGCGTGATCGTGCACGAAGGCGCACACGGCCTGCTGGCCGGTCCACGCTCGCTCAACGACGGACTCTGCAACTGGGGCATTGCCTTCTGGACGATCAATTCAGTGGAGGAGTACCGTCCCACACACCGCCTCCACCATCGCTATCTGGGACAGGAAAGGGACCCCGACCGGGTCTTCTACCTGGTCCCGGCGCGGCGTGGTGCGCTCACCAGTCTCCTAGTCCAGGATCTCCTCGGCGTCACGGCATTCCGGAGAGCGACCAGCCGGATCTCGGGCACCTCCGAGACCTCGGATGCACCGGCCAGCCTGCTGGCCAGACCGCAACTCTTGATTGGGAAGTTCGTCACGCAATTGGTAGTGCTCGGACAATTCCTCCTGTTTCAGGGAGTCCTCCGTGGCATCCTCTTCTACGCGGTCTTCTGGCTCGTCCCGATCGTCTGCATGTACCCGATGATCCTCCGCTTGAAGACGATCACCGAACACTTCGACCGGGGATTGCGCACCCCGAACACCGTTAACTGGATCGCCCGGACGAGCTTTGCAGGGTGGCTGCAGAACCACCTCGTCGGGGCGAGAATGGAGTACCACTTCGAGCACCATGTACTTCCCACCATCCCCTACCGAGGGCTGAAGAAGTTACACCGGCGCCTCGACCGAACCGACCTGTTCGTCCGTCATAGTGAGGTTCTTTCCCGCGGGTACGTCCTCTTCCTCACCCGTGCGGTGGTGAGCAGTTTCGGCGGGCGCTGAGCATGTGGTCTGAGAGATGTTGGCGCGACCGCTCATTCCACGCGGGCATCCGGATGCCTGTCACCACGGAATATGCGGAGGTCGCTACCTCGCATTCTGTCGGCGACGCGGTAATCTGGCCGCCGACCACGGGGACCCGGGGTAGAGCGAGAACGTCCTTGGCGGCACCATGGCGGACGGGCCGATCGAAAGAGAGCGTGGGAGCAGAGAGAACATGACGGTTGAACCGGAAACCGAGATACCGCTACCAGTCCTCGACTTCGATCATCTCGAACAGAATGTCGTGCGCCTGGCAGCTCAATACCAGACTGCGTCCCCATATCCGCACATCGTTATCGACGATTTTCTCGAGCCCCAGGCGTTGAACGCGGCGATCGCCGAGTTCCCACCGCTCAACCCCGAGCAGTGGACCAATTATCTGCACGTCAATGAGCGCAAATTCAGCAACACCGATCCCGGCACGTGGGGACCGACGCTGCAGCGGATCCTCGAAGAGCTCAACTCCCCTCGCTTCGTCCGTTTCGTCGGCCAGCTGCTGGGCGCAGACGACCTGATCGCGGATCCCTCCCTCGAAGGAGGGGGTCTTCACCAGTCGACCAGGGGTGGTTTCCTCAACATCCACGCCGATTTCACCGTCCATCCCCACTATCGGACGTGGCAGCGGCGCGCCAACCTCCTGCTCTATCTCAACGAAGACTGGATGCCCGAGTACGGCGGAGACCTCGAACTGTGGAGCCCCGACATGAAGGAGTGCGTCCAGAAGGTCAGTCCCGTGGCCAATCGAGCGCTGATCTTCACCACGGACCCGACGTCGTTCCACGGTCACCCTGAGCCGATGCTCTGCCCGGAGGGCACAGCAAGACGATCTTTGGCGCTGTACTACTTCAGTGTCGAAGAAGACCCGATGGTGCGTTCTACCGAGTACCGATCGCGGCCGGGCGACGGTGCGCACGCGATCCTCATCTTCGCCGACACCCGCCTCCTGCGTACGTACGATTGGGTGAAGCGGCACCTGGGCATCTCCGACGACTTCGCCAGCAAGCTCCTTGCCCACCGCGACCGATTCCGGCGGAAGGACCGCCATAGCTAGTGGTCGATCTGGCCACCCTCACTCCAACATCCGAATCCCTCCCAAGCGGTGAGCTTCGGCAGGCGCCGGAACGGGCGCAACATCGATCAGTCGCCCAACTGAGCCGGCGGAGGTTCACCATCGGCGCCGTCCTCGGAACGGTGGCCATCCTCCCGATCTACCTCTGGGCGCTGTGGGACTTGTGGTCAGGTTCGTTGAACCCCCTCCGGTCCGTCAGCTACGACAACTTCTACGACCTACAGGCAAGGGCGCTCTTTCACGGTCACTTGTACCTGCCCAACGGCTATGCGGGTATCGAGGCGTTCGTCCACGACGGGCACCAATACACCTACTTCGGCCTGTTCCCCTCCATCATTCGCATGCCCATCCTCCTCGTGACCAGCCGGCTCGACGGTCAGATGACGGGACCCTCCATCCTCACGGCCTGGTGCCTGACGGCGATCTTCAGCGGCCTGATGCTTTGGCGTCTTCGGATTCTCATGCGAGGAGACGCCGTAGTCGGACGGGCGGAGGCCGCATCGTACGGGGCGCTGATGGCCACCATCATGGGCGGGTCGGTGATCATGTACCTGGCGGCAACGCCTTTCGTCTTCAACGAGGACGTCGCCTGGAGCATCCCGCTCACCCTCGGCAGCCTCTTCGCGCTCCTGGGCGTCTTGGAGCGACCATCGACGGGCAGGGTTGTTGCCAGCGGCGTGCTCATCTTGTGCGCCACGCTCGACCGATCCCCTCCGGGTTGGGCCTGTTCGATCGCTGCCTTGCTGATCGCAGGCTGGTTCGCGCTGGGAAGAGGCGGCGCGGCGAATCGGCGGTGGTTCGTCCCCATGCTGGCGGCTGGCCTCGTCCCTTTCGCTCTCGGCTGCGTCGTGACGTACGCCAAGTTCGGCATCCCGGTGGGCCTGCCGATGGCGGAACAGGTCTGGACCACGGTCAACGCGCACCGTCGGTACTTCCTGGCAGCGAACGGCGGCAAGGCGTTCAGTCTCGCGTTCCTCCCCAGCACCTTGGCAGCCTATTTCCAGCCCCTGGGTATCCGCCTCTCGGGCATCTTCCCCTTCGTCGCTCCGCCTGGTGCTCCGGCCGGGTGGCTGGCCGGCGCGGTGCTGGACCAGTCCTATCCGACGGCCAGCTTCACTGACGTCAGCCCGCTCCTCCTTCTCCTGGCCTGTTGGGGGGTGGTCAGCGCGTTCCGGCCGAGGGGCCCGGGACAGGTGCGGTTGACCCGGATCATCCTGTTCGGCGCCGCCGCCGGTGCGGCTGGCGTCCTGCTGTGGGGGTACATCGCACAGCGCTATTTGTCCGATCTCATGCCGTTCTTCGTCATCGCAAGCAGCATCGGGCTCATCGAAGTCTGGCGGCGCCTCGGGAACAGCTCTCGTCGACGTAGAGGACTCGTGCTGGGTGGCGTCGTCACGCTCGCTGTCTACTGCGTGGCTGCCAATGTGGCGATCGCTGCGTTTCCCGTGAATCCCTGGACCATGACACAAGACGCGGGGTTCGTCTCCACGCAGAAGTCGTTCAGTATCGACTCACTGGCGAACGCCGTCCGACGAGGAGTCACGCTGCCCTACTGGGCGCCGGCGGGAACGATCTTCGCGATGGACAACTGCTCAGGGCTCTATCTCTCGACCGGCAACGACATGCGCGACGTACCAGGCCAGCAACTTCAGCACTACACGTGGAAGCCGATCGAGCAGTCCGCAGCGTTCACGCACAGGATCGGATTCGCCTTCAACCGGCCCGTCAGCGACCTCACGGGCCCGGTACCGCTGATGCGCTACGGGAAGAGCACGCTGGTCATCGAGCCCGCCGGTCCGGGCACGGTGCGATTGCAGATCGAGGACTCCGGCACCTCGGTCAGCTGGCCGTCCGCCTTCTCGTGGCCATTCGCGGTGCCCACATCCCTCCTCCACGCGCAGCTCGAGATATCCGTCCTGACCGACCCCAATCTCAACTCCATCGTCGTCGATTGGTACGGACAGACGATGCTCGGGCACTATCTGGCCGGCGACGGACCTCTCGTGGTGCAGACGACGAAGGTGCTACCAGGATCGCCGCCTCCGCCTGTGACCGTCGCCAATCTGCCCGGTCCAACGAAAGCACCGATGTCGCTCTGTCGGAGTTTGAGCGAACACTGATGGCGCCTGGGAGTACTTCGGGGTGAACGTCGCCACTGAGCAGGGACAATGCGGTCCCGGGCTCCCAGCTGAACTACTCTTGCGGGCGTGGGCGCTGGCGGAGCGTGCGTGACGTGAGGCTGTGGGTCGTGAGCCCCTGTTATCGCGACGTCGCATCGTTCGTGATACTGCGCGCGCGGATTCTGGACGTTCTGGCGACCGAGCCAGTGGTGGCGCCATACGACGTGCATTTCGTCGTGGTCGACGATACAGCCGGCTACGACAACGACATCGACCAACTCAAGGGCTATCCCGACGTTCGGGTGATCACGCCGCCGTTCAACCTGGGGCACCAACGAGCGCTTGTCTACGGTCTACGCCTGATACTCCCAGAGGCGCTGGACACTGACCTGATCGTCACGATGGATGCAGACGGCGAGGATCGGCCCGAGGACCTCCAGCGCCTCGTGGAGCCGCTCATGACGACAGCGAACGAGCGCGGCATGCTCTGCATCGCACGTCGGACGAAGCGCAGCGAATCGATCCGTTTCAGGGTTCTGTACTTCTTCTTCCGCGCCATGTTCCACACCCTGACCGGAACAACGGTGCGCAGTGGAAACTTCGCCTCCTATCGTGGCTGGCTGGCCAAGCGGATGCTGACACACCCGTACTTCGATCTCTGTTACTCCTCAACCCTCGTCAGCCTGGACATGGCAGTGACCACCGTGCCCTGCCCCCGCGGAAAGCGGTATGAGGGTCGTTCCCGAATGAACATGCTTCGGCTGTTCATGCACGGCGTTCGGATGCTGATGCCGTTCATGGACCGCATCGCGGTGCGAGCACTCACGGCGTTCTCGGCGATGTTCGCGCTCGGCATCACCCTCTCCCTGGTGGTCCTTGGAATCCGCGTCTTCGCCGGTACGGCCATACCGGGATGGGCCACTGCCACCCTCGTCGGCCTGCTGATCCTCTCGTTCATCGCGCTCGGCAATTTCGTCGTCTTGTTCGCTGTGTTCTCGCATTCGAGAGGCATCTCGCTCGCCAACCTCGAGAACTGGAACGAAGAACAACTCGGAGGGCGCTCCCAGTCCGCAGATTGAGGTTCGCGCCGGACTCGGAGCGGACCGATGACAGAACGCAATCCGCCCCTACCCCTCTGTGCGTCGATCGCGGGTGCTCGCCCGCCGCGTGGCCACGGACCGCAGCGGCGCCGTGATCCGCCAGCTGGCAGTGGCTTTCAGGTTGGCGAGGTGGGCGCGTGACTCGTCCAGCGCGTTGGCATACCAGTCACGTTCACCACTGGCGTGCTTCAACCGCCGCTGCAACGCCCGAAGCTCGAGGAGGTTCGAGTCACCTCGGGCCTCCAGAATGGCTGTGGTCCAGGGGGACTCCCCACTCATCGGTTGCGGAAGTCTCCGGTGGCTGCCCGTCACCGCGATCAGGTGTTGGTGCAGTTGACGCTGTTCGTCCAGGACGATGCGATCGTCGCCGTCGGAGGGCTGCACCGACTCATGACGCAACTTCGCATCGACGAACGAGCGGGCGCGCTCGTCGTCCCATGGAGACATCCCGTCGAACTCTCCGACCGAAGCGAGCCAGGAGGTGAGTCCCGACAGCGGCGCCTGGGGGTCCTCGAGCATGACGTCGTAGTCGAGCACGAAGGTCGCGGTCTCTGCGAGGTTGGCGACGGCGGACCGGTTGTAACGCTCCCACAGGGCGAGACCAACGGGAAGGGGCATGCCGTCCCGCCGTCGAAGGGAACTCGCGACGGCGTAGGGCGCCCGCCACACCAGCACGGCGACCATCGGAGCCCCGAGCAGATCTCGCCAATAAGGGAGGGTCAGACAGACGCGAGGGTCCTTCCACACGGATGGGCCGGGGCGAGGATAGGCGGCGGCCAGAAGCTCTGACGCCACTGCCGGGTCCGGCAGCCCCCTGTCACGTTCCCACCCGTCCGGGAGCTCGGGAGGAGCATCCCAGGTTCCCCCGAGGTGCGCCAGGATGGCGTCGTTGTGCAGGGCGATGGAGAGGCTCTCCCAGTGCTCAGGATTGCTTTCGTGAGGTGACATCCGGTCATCGACGCTCACCGAGTTGAACCCCAGGGCCCCGATCGCCCCAGTCACCGCGGAGGTCCCGCTCCGGTGCATGCCGACGACGACGACCCAGGGTCCGGCCGTTCCCTCGCTCATTGCGTCGTCCGCCGAAGGGTTCGCCACGCCCGCCGCCAGGGCGTCCCGAGCGAGTTCTTGCGGCGCATGACGATGAGCCCGATGTCGACCTCCGCGTCACCCCACTCGCGCACGACGTCGCTCTGGACCAGTTCGAACCCGACCGACTTTCCCTCGCGGATGATGTCCCGGAACGTTCCGTGTCGGCGGGGATCCTCGACCGTCTTTCCCATGTTGCGGTTCCAGAGGTCCGTGCTCCCTCGAGTGAGATCGACCGTGAGGATCAACAGGCCATCGGGCCGGAGACGCAGCGCGATGGCCTCAAGGAGTTCACGCCGAACCGCAGCGGAGACATGCTCGATGACGCTGATGGAGAAAACCCCGTCGAACACCGTCGACGCAGGCAGCTCGCTCAGGGTGCAGTTCCACGAGCGGTGACCCAACCCGGCCGCCGCGTAGTCGAGAAATCCCCACTCGTTCCAGTCTTGGGCGGGAGGCCATTCTCGATGGATCTCGGAAGGATCGACCGTGTCGACCAGGTATCCCCGGCTCGTGAGGAAGGGGGCGAGGGGCGTGATACCGGCGCCGACGTCGACCACCTGGCTGCCTGTCGGAAGGTGCTCGGTGACCAGACGAGCCGCAACAGGGTATTCCCATAGCCGGGGGACATGATCGGGAAAGAAACCGAGCGTCCGTTGTCCGTCGAGCCGCAGGACGAGCAAGCCGAGCGGATCAGGATGTCGGTCGATGACGGACGCGACGGTGGCGGCCCGCAGGTCGCGAGGATGCGGCGCCGGCGACGGACGGAGGACCACGAATGTCGTGATCCCGTGCTCTTGTCGCACCGGATAGCACTCGGCGTCGGGGGCCACCGCCCGTAAGGTCACCGACAGGGGCTCATGGAAGTGGACCATCGGGTACGCCGTGCCGCGGGACTGCTCGTACCCCGAGACGACCAGTGCTCGGTCCGCTGACTCCCAGAGCCGCGCCACCTGATCCCGATAGGACGCTGCGTCGGACTGATGGATGAGCACGTCGAGACAGATCGTGAGATCGGCTCGGACCGGGAAATCGGCGAGATGGCCGACGTGGAACGTTCCCCCAGGTCTTCCGACCTTGGCCCGGCGGACCGCTTCCGCCGACACGTCGACGCCGATATAGCTCTGTATCGGCAGATCGCGCGTCGCCTCGCCGTCGCCACAGCCGACATCGATCACCGAGGCCGGGCCGATGGCCTCGAAAAGAGTCGCCAACAGGTCGCGCTTGGCACTGAGGGGCTCGCCCCTGCTGCCGACCCCGGACCCGAGCTCGGGGTCCGTCAGGTAGCGCCACTCCCAGAACGTGGCGTTCGGAAAGTCCTCCTGCCACAGGCGACCTATGGCCTCGTTGACCCGCGCGATCTGCCCGTCGATCGAGGGGAACCCGGTCATGCGGATGCGCCCCTCGTGGTCGATCTCCTGGTGGTAGTGGATGACCGCGGGGATCGGTGGATCCGGAGGGATCCTCGTCAAATCGTGGACCGGGGTATTCCACCGGACATCGAGCGCAAAGGACCCGATCCCCTCCGCCGTCAGGGCCAAGACCATCGCGACCTGATCGAGGTGAAACGCCCAATCGCGGAGCAATTCGCGGCGGTCGAGCAACCAGCGGGCCCACCGCTCCCAGGCCGGTGCGAGGACGGCCAGCAGGGGCGCGGGGATCAGGTACAAGCCACCGTTGCTGTTCCCGACCACGGTCGCCTGACCTTCGCCCCAAGGGAGCGGGACGGTGGGCGGGACCGGCACCTCTGCGGCCGCAAAGATCTCGTGGAGCACCTCGAGCGGTGGGACGGGAGTGTCGACCACCTTCCCCCCGATCGACCCCGGCGGGAGGTCAAGAGTGCGTGGGTCCTCGAGCACCGCCACGTCGGTGTCGCAGAGAACCACCAGGCCCTCCGTCCGCTCGTCGGCCATCCGCAAGGCACCGGCCACCTTGTTGCAGTGCGGGGATCTCGGGTCGAACGGATCGACGGAGCGCACCGTGACGCCGTGAGACCGCAGGTGGTCGAGGGCGTCCGAGGTGTCCGAGCCCACGACGTGCACCGCCAGGTCATGGGGATCGACCCCGGCGATGGCGGTGAGCGACACGAACCAGCGGAGCGCTTCGAGGTGAAACCGGGGATGTTCGTCGACGACACAGGAGAAGGTTCCCCTGGCCTGGAGGCCATCGGTCACGGTTCGGTCAGGCGCCGCGCTGCAGGCTCCGGCACAGGCTCACGCTGGACGAGAGTGGCTTCTCGACCACCGTCACCTCGGGGACATGGCCATCCGTCGCCTTTGGGGTTGTGCGCACCACGGCAGGACCGGACCCTGCGATGTAGTGCTGAATGAAGTACGTGTCGAACCAGAGGACGACGATCTGGTGCAGATTGGGATCCGTGGTCACTTGGAGCTGGAACGGCTCGTGGAGCACCGAAATCGGCTTGCGCTGCGAAGTCGATTCTGGCCAGCTGATCGAGGTCCCCGAATTCTTGAGCACCACCGTGAAGTAGCCAGGACCTGCAGGCTCCAGAACAAGACTGGACGCGCCATAGGTCATCAGGGTCACCGGCCTGGTGAAGTCCTTCGCGGGCCGGTTGAACGTGAACCAGACTCTGGCGCGAGAAGGCCGGATCCTGCTCGACCGGAATCCACGTGTAGTGATCGATCAGGAGCCCAGGCACCGGCCTCTCATTGATGCCGGACGCGAAGTAGAGCCCCGAGCAGTTGCCGACCATGAAGAGCTGCCCGTACGGGGCCCAGTCCGGAAGGGTCGTCCCGTGCTGCACGCTGTCGGCGAGCGACGTGGGACTGAGCGCCTTCTCGGTCGACACGAAGTCCTGCACCTGCGCCTGCGTGAACTGCTCGGACGGTAACACCGCAATGGCCATGTTGACCACCACGCAGTAGACGGCGGCGACGGACAGGACGCCGAGGAGACTCCCCCTGGCTTTGCGCGTCCGGCCTTCGAAACGTCGCCAGATTTCGATGAGACCGAGCCCACTGGCCACGATGAGAATGGGCATGAAGTCGCCCAGGTAGCGCTCGCCGATGTACCCCCACAGTAGGACGCCGGTGAGGGCTGCCGCTCCGGTGAGCAACACGATCCGCGTCAATCGGAACGGCACGAGCGCCTTCGGTCGAAACGCACTGATCACGCCCCAGCAGGCCAACAGGAAGAGCAGCGGCATCGTGGCCGGAACGCTGGCGGTGGGATAGGTCTCGTCCAATACGGCGTGAATAGCCGCAGCCGGCGCTCCGGGAGTCGAGACGAACGGGAACAGCGAACTGAAGCGGATCCCGAACGGCTGCAGGTAGGCGGTCAACGTGCTAGGGAGGAAGCCGAGGCTGAATGCCTTGCCACCGTTGGCAGCCAGGAAGTACCGACGGTGGGCGTTCACCTGGGCCCAGACCTGGTCGGCCATGGGGAGTCCGACCGGGGTACCGAACTTGGCGTAGGTGACGGCAGCAGACGCACCGAAGGACACTATGGCGACGACAAACATCGGCAGGCTCCAACGCCGATTCGAATCTCCCCCTCGGCCGAACGCGAACCAGAGCGCGACGAGGCCGGCGCCGATCACGCATGCGTAGCCCGTCGGTGTGCGATTGAGGTTCGCGAGGAGCACCAAGACGCCACATGCCCACACCCGTCCGGTCGATGGCCGCTCCATGACGCCCAGCAGGGTGAACATACTGCCGACCGTGAGCGGGACGCTCCACGCGAAGTCCTCGTTGAAGACGAACGGCGTGGCGGCGAGATAGACGAGGACCGATCCCCCCATGATCGTGGCCATCAGCACACCGAACGATGCCGCTTCGGCTCGGCCCAAGAGCGCTCTCCCCCGCGTGATCACGCGGAGCCGCCAAAGCATTAGTGAGCTGAAGAGCGCGGTCATCATCCAAGCCAGCAGCATGGACGGGGCGGTCAAGTCGCCGTCGAACCTGCTCGTCAACAAGAGGATGGGCATCCTGAGGAGCGACGGGAAAATTCCGAAATACGTGTAGGTCCGCCCATCGTGCAGGAATCCTTCGATCCCCAACTTTGCGTTGGGCAGGCTCAAATGACCGTGGAACATGGCGCGCGCCTGGAGGTCGTAGAAGTAGTCGGTTGGGGCGCCCCGGAACGGATCGGCCGAATGGGTCCAGAGGTCGCACAGCACCCATAGGTAGGGGACCACGACCACGCCGATCCCGATGAGCACTGCGATGGTGAAGCGGCGACGGCCGGCCTCGTAGAGAGCGTCGTCCGCGCTGGTCGTCGGTCCCGGCTGTTCGCGCGCCTTCTACCGGCGCCTCGGCGACGAGCGTCACGGTGTCAGACACGGCCACGCCGCACTCCGCCACCCTGGGCACAGGGACTGCCCGCGACCCAGGTCCGGCCGCCCCGTGCTTGTGACCTGGAGACGGGTACTCGGCGACGCGACCCCGCCAGTCGTCTCCGTCGCTCTGACGCCAATCATTGCGTCTCCAGCCCCTTCCGGCCGCCGCCCCGGTACATCACGAGAGCTCCGTCCGAATCATCAGACAACCCGCTCCCGCCGCCGAGGCTACCCCACCCGCCGAGGATGCGACCAGGTCACAGACCAGCTTCTGGATCCCGTTTCTGGCAACGGACCACTCGTAGCGCTCGAGATACCGCCGTTCTGCCGCGTCCACGAGCCTCCGGGCGAGCGCCCGGTCCTCGACGAGTCGCCGGCAGGCGTGTGCGAACTCCTCGGGCCGGTCGGCCAGGAGGAGGTGCACTCCGTCCTCGACGTCGAGACCGTCCGCTCCGATCTTGGTTGACACAACGGGGATGCGGTGCGCGAACGACTCCAGGATCTTCAGCCGTGTGCCGCTGCCGATGCGGAGCGGCACCACGGCGATGTCGGCTCGGGCAAGTTCGGGCTCGATCTCGGAGACCCTGCCCGCCACGACAACGTCAGGAGGACGATGCCTTTCTGCAACCCCAGGTGAAGTGGTGCCCACCAGACGTATCTGCGCCCCCGGCAGCTGCGCCCACAAGTGCGGGGCGACGTCGTCGACGAGCCAGTCGACGGCGTCGATGTTGGGAGGCGTAGTGGAGGCTCCCTTGGAAGAGGATGGTGGGCGGCGTGCCCACCTCCGGGCGCCCCAGGCTTCGCTCGGGGCGAGCGTAGGTGTTCGGCACCGCCACGGCATTGGGGATGCCGGAACGCCGCACGTCTTCATCGCTGCACAGGATCACCCGATCGACGTCAGCCGCCACCGAGCGCTGGAAGACCTTCCAGTCATGGGCGTTCACCCTGTTCATGGCGGCACGGCTCTGGACGCGGACGGCCTGTCTGGGCCCACCTGGCATCCGTTGCCGACGCAGGAGCGACGACATCTGACGCGCCTTCACATCTTCCAGGTCCATCAGATCGACGATGGTCGGACCCAGCTGCGGTCGTCCCATCCAGGCAAACGTGGCGGCCGTACTGAACCAGACCAGGTCGTAGCTCTCCGATGCGAACGCATCGAAGTGGATCCGTGGCGACCGGTCGTCGCTCCTCATGAAGACTTCCTTGGGGGTGCCCCGATGCAGCATCCACGAACGCCACCAGTGGGAATTCAGGACGTCGGGGTACTCGACGGTTTCCATTCTCCTCATGTCCAGCGACGACGGGAGCGCTGGCGAGGTTCGCTGCGGATCGTAGAGCGAGAAGAGGTCGGTCTCCCCCATGGCAGAGACCGCTTCGACCATCTTGGCCAGCCGGATCAGTCCTCCACCCAGAGATGGCCACGGGAAATCCTCGGCAACCATCAAAATCCTCACGAGCTCGCCGCCATCTCCTCCACCGTGATCCGCGTGCTCTGACCGGCGGTGATGGTACCAGAGCCCCGGTTCGGCCTCCTGTCGGCCCGTTGCCGTCCGGCTCTGTTCTGGCAATCACGATCCGCGGTGCGGAATCCTGCTGACCATCCATTTCTTGACCCGAACGGAAAGCAGCGAGTCGATATACCGTTCCTTCTCGTCGAAGGAGGCGACGAGCCTGGAGAAGGCGGCGTCGGTCTCGTCGATGACGGCTTCGAGGCGCGCCAGCTCGTTTTCGAGGTAGGCGCGATACTCGTTGAGGATCCTGGCGTTGGCGTCGGCGAACTCGAGGTCACGACGTGAGGCATCGTCCGGTCTTTCGGTCGGGGGGGACCAGGCGGCGCTGGACGCAACGGCTGTCGCTCTCCTGGGAGAATGCAAGCCAACGGGGGGTGGGCCCTCGACACCCCGCCGGACTGCAGCGGACAAGCGGACAACCAGTGAGTCGTCCCGACCTTCTCTCTGGCCGAGCACCGGGATGGAGCTGCCATCGGGACGCCGGAGGGGCAACCCGACGGCTGCGCCTTCCTCGGCCACGACGACCGCGTCGAGGCTGTCCCGATACCGCGACACGAGGTCCTCGGTGGGTTCATGCCGGACGTCAACACCCAAGTTGACCAATCGGTCCTCGATCCCCCCATCGCTGCTGTCGGCCCGACGCACGCTGACGGGCGCCGACACCATCACCGACCAACCCGCGCTGGCCAACGCTTCGATGGTCGGCAGCAGGCGCCAACCCGTAGGATCCGCCGAACCCTCGAGGACCAGCACCCGACCGACGGATCGTGTCGCACGGAGGACCGCGGCATCAATGGCGGCACCATCGATCGGGTCCGGATGATCGGCAAAACTCTGGAGCACGGTCGACCACTTGGCCACCAGCTCGGCGCGGTTTCGCACCAGCAGAAAATTGCGGAAAGGAGTCGACGTGCTCTGACTCTCCAAGTGCTGCAGCCGGGCCCGGGGCTCGTAGACCACTCGGTAGCCGTGCTCCAGCAAGGCCAGACACAAGTCGACGTCCTCGTAGTAGGCGGGGAAGTACCGATCATCGAGGCCGCCGACCGCGTCCCAGGCGCGGCGGTCCACCATCAGGCCGTTGGCCGAGATGTAGTCCGCGAAGCGGACATAGTCGTATGCGGCCGAGTCGGTAGGAAGTCCCTCCCCGACATGCGCCACCCATCCGTCGTTCCAGAGAACGGAGCCGGCCTCTTGGAGCGTGCCGTCAGCCGAGACAATCCGCCCACCCGCGGCGGCGATCAACGGGTCCCGTTCGACGGTGCTCAGCAGTCGATCGATGTAGCCGGGCTCGACGACACTGTCGTCATTGAGAAGGAGCAGATACCGGCCGCGGGCGTACCGGGCGGCGAGATTGTTTCCCCCAGAGAACCCCACGTTCACCGCGTTGCGCACGAGGACGATGTCGTCGCCGCGCCTCCCCAACGAGGAGAACGCGGCATCACTGAGCCCGTTGGCGACCACCACCGCCTCGATGTCGACAGAAGGACGACTGTCGGCAAGAGCGTCGAGGCATCCTTCGATCAGGCCATGGTCGGATACCACCGGAATGCAGACGGAGACCACCGGAAGCTCCGGGACGCGCCGGCCCCTCCACACCGGTGTGCGCTCAGGACTGGTCAAGGCAAGAGGTCACGACGCGTGCGGCCAACTGACCGTCACTCCGGTGCCCTGAACGTGATCAGTTGGGCCATCTGCGGATACTGGGTCGACACCGCGAATTCCTCGAGGCGCGACAAGATCCTCGGCACCGAGAACTCCGGATAGCCGTAGAGTTCGGCCCGGTCCCCGACCACCATCTCGTAGCCCACGAGCTCTTCGATCCAGGCGATCGAGGCGTTGCTCCCCCACTGGTTCGTCTTGCGGTCGCAAAACGGTTCGAGGTTCAAGAACAGGTCGACGGTGAGCACGAGCAGCCCGCCTGGCGCCAGCAACTCCTTGGCGGTCGCCAACGTCGAGACGATGTCCTGCTCCAAGAGGTGTTCGATGGTCGAAATGCAAAGGACGGCCGAGAACTGACCCCTGAGATCGGCCGTGGGGAGGGTTGCCCTATGCAGGGTGACGTTCGTCCCGAAGCTTCGATTCAGCGCCTCATGTTCGGCAATCGGATCGACCTCGTACTGGCCGTCGCCGTAGTCGAAGAACGGATCGACGTTGTGCACCTCGTGCCCGCTCTTGGCCAGCACGAACTGGAGCCCGGAGAGCGCGCCCCCCACCTCCAGGATCCGGGAAGGGCCGAGGCCTTGGACCTGGTAGAAGGCCCACGGATACTCATAGCCCCTGGTCGAGGTGTTCGGCTGGCGGGCGAAGGGACCCCGAACCCGGTTCATCGGGACACTCCGCAACACCGGGACCCTGACCCTCCTCGGAAGGCGCTCCACGTACTCGACCAGCTTCTCCGCGCGTCCCCAATCGAGCGGGCTGGCGAGCGCGTGACGTCCCCATGGCGCACCCCACGCGACGTTCCATGCCTCGTACTCCTCCGGCAAGTCTCGTCGGGCGAGCATCTCGACATGTTAGGCGCCACGACGCCGTCCAGTCGGCCGGGTGTACACCGACCACGCTCACCCCGCAGCGTGCAGTGTGAGTCGGGTGCCCACTCTCACTCAAGGGGTGCTGATACAGGCCGGGAGCAGCGGGGGTGGTCCCAGCTCACGATATCGGCGGTACGCGGGTGGGTTGAACTCACCAAGATGATCCTTCGCAGCATCGGATACATCGCCGATGGGGATCAAATAACGCGTCAACTCGCAGAGCCGATACTGGCGGGGCACGCGGTTCAGATTGGTCACAAGGCGCGCCCCGTCTATCTGGTACGCCTGGGTATCTCGAGCGGCAGTAAAACCAACGTCTGTGGCGACCACAGCCTGAATGCCGATCAGAACCAACAGCGCGACGAACGCCACCCAAGCAGCACGGAACTTTGCGCGGCTCCCAACTGAACGAGTGCCCAAGGCGGGAACATGGATCCAGGCGTAGATGAATATTCCGAGGAGGAGAATAAGGTTCGGTAAGGCATAACGATTGTTGCCCACCGGACCCCCGAGCCCTTCGCCAACTCGTCCCCACGTGATCGAGGCGTCATACAACACTGCGAACGCGATCAACAGGAAGGGGAGCGGTAGGGGCTCCGATGTCGTTCTCTTGCGCCAGGATTGGACAAGGACGAACACAGCCGCCGCAAGGAGGACGACACCGACGAGCTCATACCTGATCACGTTGGTGGGTCTGATCCCGAAATACACGCCCAACTGACCGGAGGTGAAAGCCCCGGGGATGACGTTTCCGATGAGGACGAGGAAGTATCGAACCGCTGTGAAAGGATTGTGCAACGCGCTCGGTGGGCCTACAGCCAAGGTCCGGGATACACGACGTCAGGTGCCTGTCGTAGCCGACGAAGTAAAGACCGATCATCACGAGCAACGCAGCGATCCAGACTCCGAGCTGAAGGCGTTTTTGACCCCTTGGACGCTGACTCCAAAGGATGTAAATAGCGCCGATCGGCCAAACGATGAAGCCTTGTAGGGCGCCGAGGCAGGACAGTACCGCTCCGATGATGGCAACGCCGATCCAAAGCGTCTGGTGCTTTTGGGGAACGATGAGCGCGAACAGCATCGCCATGAAGCCGAACACGACGAAGATTCCGTTCGACGTGGATAGCAGTGCCCCTTGCACGTTTGCCAAGCTGAACCAGAGGATCCCGACAATCAGCACCGGTATCGGTGTGAGCGGTCTTCCGAGGTAGCGCCAGAAGAGCGCAAGCAAGAAGGCATATCCGGTGATCACCATCGCAGCGCTGAAGAACACCGCCCACCGAGTGTTCAAATGCACGATCTGGGCGAAGAGCAAAAGGTCAAGCCTCACAAGTGGCAGGCGTGGCTCGCCATATTGACTCCAGAGTTGTCCCAGAGACAGATCACCGTGGAGCGCCCCGTGGACGAAGGGGATCATCCTCCAGTCGTCGAAGAGCAATGCGTTGCTCGCGTAGTGGTTGACGAAGAGCAGATAGAGCACCGGTGGAAGGCATGCGGCAGTTCCCGTAAGGACGACGTTGTGACGAGCGAGCAACGAGGCCGGCCTGGCTGACTCGGTAACCGCAGGGCACTCGGCACGATCGGCCGGAGCGGTTGAGCGAGCCGTCATGGCAACGAGATTAGATCCTCGGCGAGTGCCAGGATGGCGCCGGACTACAACCGATCTTCAGCGAGACGTTGATCCAGAAATCCTCGATGATGTGGAGGGGGGCAGTCGATCAAGAGGATGAGGATTCCCACCTGTTTTGCCATCGCCGATCGGACTCGCAGCAGAATGCCGATGTAGCATCGCTGGCGTGGCGCAGCAGCAAACCTACCGTGGAACCGAGTGAGCTAACCGACCTGTGCAAGCCGACGAAGCCGGTCGACCTGACGGAATGGACTCTCGTCCATCACGGACCGAACGTAAGTGGATATACGAAGTTGGATACGCCGCCCTTGTCGTCGTGGCTGCGGTAATTGTCCTCTCCCCCGTTCTCAGGCGCTCCGGATGGCCCCTCAACCGCGGAGCGACCAGCCCTTTTCTCTTGGTGCAAATCTACGCCGCACATATTCGCCACCTCGACCTCTTTCCGGTGTGGTCGAGCAGCGACGGGCTGGGGATGGGTTCCCCAGTGCTGCTTTACTACCAACGGACATTCTTCTACGTCGCCGGCTTCATCTATGCGCTATTTGGCGGTCTCAAGTTTTCCGTAGTCATTACCATCGCCATCTTCCTCGCGATCGGTGCCTACGGCATGCGTCGGGCCCTTCGTGTGGTCACCGACAGCAGGCTCTTGTACACGGCGGGATCCCTGGGTTTCCTCTTTACGAACTATGCGTTCACCGATTGGTTAGATCCGCACGGAGACCTGGGTGAGTTTGCTGCGTTCATGATCGTTCCTTGGCTGCTGTACTGGTGCCTCAATCTGGTAAAGAACCAACGCGTTTCGTACATCGTGATACCGGTCATGGTGCTGTTGGTCAATACCCACAGTGCGATCGCGCTTCTCTCGCTGTTCACGGTGTTCATAGCCTTAGCTACGTTCGTCACCTTCGCCGGGCTCCGAGGTCTCCGGTCTATCGCCGTGAGACTGATCGCGTCGGTGGCTGGAACGGCCCTCTTGCTGGCACCACTGCTTCTGGCCGATCTTCTGTTCTTTAAGTCTTACGATCCCCAAACCAAAAATACTCTCTTCGGCTTCGATATCTCTCAGAATTTCGTTTCTTTCGGATCGTACTTCTACGACGGCACCCGTCACTGGCTTGCTGGCAACTATCAGAATTTCGTGCAGATCGATTACGCGATCTGGGTGCCCATCGCGGCTGCCCTGGCTGCGGTACTCGCATTCGGAGTCCTACGACTGTGGAAACGACAGCGGTTGACTCTTCCTCGTCACATCGACGACCCCTTGGTCATCTACCTCCTGGTGAGCTTGGCTGTCTACCTCTTTTTACAATTGCGGATCTCCTACGACGTCTACCGGCTCCTGCCCCCCCTGCTGGTCACCAATTTTCCTTGGCGAATGCTTGCGCTCGTCATTCCCATCGGGATCATTCTCGTCACGGTCATCGCCGATGAACTTGTGGCTCGATATCCAAACAGAGCTCTTTGGGGGACTCTGGTAGCCCTGTGGTTAGTGTCTTTCGTCTTGCTGTCGCCGATCTTTTCGAGCGTGCCCTATTCCGGAGAAAATCGGTTGCTCGCAGCACCCGGACAGTTTCCCTCGATGAAGGTCTTCACCGCTCCAACGGACATCAACTACGAGACGTTCGATGGCTTCGTAATTTACCCCCCCTATCTCGGGGGTTCCTTGTTTTACAACGTGTATTCGCCAAAGGTGTACACGGCGAATGGCCGTGAAGTAGAGAACGTCGAAGCACTCGACAAACGCCTCCGCCGCCACCAGGCAGGTGCACAATCCCTCAGCCGGGTCCCATGCACAGTCAACGCGCCGTCGGATGCGCCCTTTGAAACGTTACAACTCACGTTCTCAGTGCGATGCCGGGGTGCAACGCAATTGGCGATTCCAATTAGCTACAACGGTTACTCGAAAGTCTTCGTACAGCGGGCTGGCGGGAAGCTGATTCAGATTCCCTATTTTCATCGTCGGACCGACCCGAGAATCATCATCAATGTGACAAGTTCCCAGCGCGAGAACGTCGTCGTGCATCTACCGACCCTTTGGGGCACCCTGTTCTGACACGCGGCAGTCAGATGTTTCGGTGCGAACTCAGCGAGACCCCTGAAGGGGTAGCGTCGGTCAGTCTCAGCGCCGCGCTGTGCATGGAGAGATGTCTGGTAGACCTTCACCGCGGTACTTCTGCAGCTGCCCGGCCGAGAACACGTTGAGGTGGTCTTCCCTGTCTTCGGTGAATCCGTACCATCCGGCAACGCCAGGGGCAAACAGCACGTAGGCCAAGACTCCGTAAAGGTCGTAGCACTCCGTCTCAGAGGGCGGAACCTTATCGATGTTCACGATCAAGCGAGCGCTGACGCTGAGGCGTTGGTCCCACGCTCTCGCATTCACGATTCCAGCACGCGTCGACACGGTGAATTGGGCGACGAGAAAGACAACTGCAAGAGAGACGACCAGGACGCGAACGCTCGATCTGCGAATTCGGGCGGGCTCAAAACGATCCCATGCGTAAGCAAGAATGGCGAGCAGAATGAGCAGGTTCGCCATGGTGTAGGTGGATGACGGTGCCGAAGCCGTGAGGAACTGGACACGAGCTACCGCAACGAACAGATCGAAGAGCAGGCCGAAGACAATGAGGGCCACGGGAAGACAGTTCCAACCCTGGCGTCGGCCTCGAATGGACTGAACCACTACGAAGACCGACAGAGAGAGCAGAACAGCGCCGAGCACTCCACTCAACCAGAGAGTCGTGACATCGGAGTTTGGAATGACGTTTCCGACGTTGACGAGAACGAACTCCGCCGTTCTCACTGGATGCTGTAGCGCATAGTCGGAAACCGTGGAGTTTGGGCATTTGTACTGAAAATGTCCTCTGACGGAGCAGCCGAGCGATCTGAAGGCGAACCCCCAGAGGGCGGCCACCGTCGTGCATACCGTCGCTCCCAACCACACGAGTACCCGCTTGCTCCGTATCCAAGTTCGCGGACTGCCGGGCAACGCCCAAACAATGCACACGGCGCCGACGGGCCACAAGGCCAATCCCTGCAAGAAACAGAATGAGGCGAAGACGGCTGCCCCAACCGCAAACGCAATAGCGAGTGTTGACGTTCGAACGATGAGGAGATACAGCATCGCCATGAGGCAGAGAATGATGAGGTACCAGGCCAACTGGAATCCCCAGAGAGCGTTGGACCAGTCCGCGATGCTGAACCACACCACACCAAAGACGAGAATCGGAAGCGGCGTCAGAGGTCGGCGACGATACGCACGAAGAAGAGCGAGGAATACGAAGAAGCTCACGATGAAGATCGCCGCACTCGCCATTGGCAGGAGCGCGATGTCGTCATGCGACAGCGTGCCCAGCGTCACGAAAGCCAGATTGGGGAAGAGCATCCGGTTTTCGCCATGGAGACTCCACAGCATCGCAAAGGTCAGCTGATCGTGGAGTGCCGCATGAATGATTGGGACAACGGTCCAATCGTCTTCAGAAGGCACGTTGACCGCATAGTGAATGACGAAAATGAGATAGAGCAGCGGGGTGAGAACCAATGCCGCGAGGACACCAATCGATCTGGATTCAAAGAACTTCTGGTCCGCTCGGGACGACCCAGTGGTATCTGGGTACATAGCACTACCCGCGACTTCTTGGGGCCGAGCAACTACGGCCTGGTCATCTCGGACCACCAAGCCAGCGTAGATCGCGGCGCTCGGCATATCTTGCCGATGCCGCCGCCGCCAGCGGGAATCTGGTCCAAGCAGAAGGAGACTCCGCCTCAATGAGCCTGCTTCAGCGACACTTGTTCTCGCGGGCGTCGTCGCTGCATTACCCAAGCGACCACGAAGTAACCGACAAAAGCCAGCACGCATACGCCCGCCACGATCAGGCCTACCGTGAAGAGGGTCGGCCAATAGTGCAGCTGGATGAGATGGCGCCCGGCGGGAATTCGGGCTTGGAGCATGACCCCCGCGAAGGGCTCGAGTTGGAGCGGTCGACCATCGATCGTCGCCTGCCAACCGGGTTCATCGGTGAGGCGGAGGCGTAGAAGCTGGTCACTTCCGCTCGAGGTAGTAATGCGCCACGAGGACGGTGAGGGGTGGTCCACCGCGACCGGGGTGCCAGGGGCATTGGTGGAAGGCAATGAGCCCGACGTAGTCGCCGGGACCAGAACTGCATCGGACGAATCCGGAATGCGGTAGAGATCCTCATCATCGACCTTCGCGGCGAAAACTGCGCCGGTAGGGCCTGCGGCACCGTCGGGTTCCAGCACAAACTGCACGCCATAGCGCCGGGCCTGCTCGGCTGTAGTGATGGCAGGGCAGAAAGAGTTGAAGATCGGAGCTCCAGGACTCCCCGTGCTCACTTGAGACCACGACTGGAAGTATCCCCGCGGAAGGACAGGGTCGTAGAAGTCGAACTCGTGCAGCCCAAACAGAATGTTGGATTCAGGGAGAACACCCAGACTCGACAATCCCGGCCCCGCATAGCAAGTGAACTCCCCGAAACCAACGGTTCCACTGCCGACCGCACGAGCGAGGGCAGCGACTGCCGGCGTTGATCTCGCCCCGTCCGGGCTCGACGACCACAGTTGGGCTCCCGATACCACGAGAAACACCGACTCGAGCAGGAGGAGGAGCACCCCGGCGATCTGTGCCGCAGCCGGCTTACGAAATTGTCGCACCGACTCCTCGGCCAATGGGCCCGGGATGGGAGCTACGACAGGCGCATCAGCACCGTCGACGCCGAGAGCCCGCTGTGCTCTGCCCTTAGATGTCGCCACGGAAAGGACAGCTGTAACCAAGAGGGCCAATCCACCGGTCACCAACGGCCAGACGAGGCTGTCCCGGCGGAGTCCGGCGTCCAGGTGCGACAGGCCCGAGGTGCCGAACACCAGCGCGAGGAAGAGCAGCACCATGCCCCCTGCCAGCAGCCCGCCCAAGAGAACTTGCGTGGATTTCAGTGCACCCTCTCGAACCAAGGCATCCATACCGATGCCTGCCAGGACGGCAATGCACAGGCCGACGATCATGAGATCGCGGTGCCAATCGATGGTCTGGATCAGTGGTATGTGGATGAACGCGGCCTCCACCGGAGGCAAGTACGCGATCGCCATGGTCACCAAGGTGAGAACGAGGAAGCCGATCGTCTCCGACCGATGCCAGCATCGGACGACTCCCAGGATCGCGAGTACGGCCGCGATCAACCCCACGTACGCAGCCGTGTCGGTGTACACCGCGTCACCGAAGACGTGGTTCCCCGCGACGGGCAGGCCGTTGTAGCCCTGCACGAGCAGATGCACCAGATCGTGGGCGGGAAGGGCCCTCCCCACCTCAGTCGACGCGAGGAGTGTTCCGTTGCTGCGGGTCGATCGGCTCAACACCTGCAAGCCCGGCAAGGCGAGAGGAGCCGAGAGCGCCGCGCCTGCGACGGTGGCAACGGACAAGTCGATCACAGGGCGAAAGGCGCCGAGAGAAGGGTCCTCGACTCTGAGTTTCAACAGCAACATCGTGAAGACGAAGACGACGAGAGAGACGAAGAGTATGGCGAAGATCTCCGGCTCGCCGGCATAGACGGCCAAGGCAATCAGAACGGCGAACTCCAGTATGTGGCGGGCGCGGCGCCGGCCGCGGACGATGAGAATCGCCACCGCGAGCAGCCATCCGGCCCACGACATCACTCCGGCATGAGGCCAACCCAGCCATCCCATGAAGGAACCGCTCAGCTCGTAAACCGTTCCGGCGGTCGCGCAGCCGAGCACACCCAGGCCGAGAACGCGTCCAAGGACATATGCTCCCGTGCCCGCTATCACCAGTGTGAGGACGACCTGCGCGGTATAGGCGAGGTGCAGGGGGAGGAGATAGCCGACAAGGGCCGGCAGGCTGAAGGCGGAGGATTGCCAGTTGAACGCGAGGGGCAGGCCGAGACCGCTCAAGGGGTTCCACAGTGGAACGTCTCCGTGGTGGACTTGCGTCCATGCCTGGGTCGACCACGGGATCATCTCTGCGATCTGGTCCCCGCTCACGGTGTTGCGCACGGTCACGCCCGGTGCCCGGGTGAGGCCCGATCGGGTCAAGATGTCATAGGAACCAAGCCAGAGTCCGTGGTGAAGGCGCGGGTGCCAGAGTCAGCAGTCCTGCGCCTATGACCCATGCGATACCAACGGCATGGAGAAGCACGCGCCGGCTACTCACCTCACCTCCCATCCGCGTTCATCTCTGCCGACCACCATCCGTGTTGGGCACGCACCATAACCGCTGGTACCACGCCAACGACTTCAACCAATCCCTTCGTCGTGGGCAGCCGCCCGTAACGAAAGAGGACCTTGGTCACTTCGTCTGGATCGATGCTCGACGCGCTCAGGGAGGTGACTGCGCGCGCTCGGAGGGCTCCGAAGAGGGAACGGAGAGCTCCGCGGTGGTCATCTCCGGCTCCGGCGGTTGCGCGTTCGAGTACTCGACCTCCAGCGGTTTGGAATCGGCGGCATCGGGCTGCGAACTCGTCTCCGCCACCTGTGAAGTCGCTTTTGGTGACCGCGGTGTCGTCCGATGCACCCAGCGCTGAAGGGGTCGTTCGAGAAGGAACCACGAAATCAGCGCCATCGTGAGCGTCCAACTGAAGGCGACCAGCACTCGCAGTTCGTAGTTCCACCCGGTGTCGATTCGGCCGATTTCGTCGAAGATGGTTACGTGCCACAAATAGAACGCGTAGGCGATCAGGCCCAGTTTGGCGAGAGGTTTCCACTCGAAAATTCGGCGGCCGGACCACGTTCCCCCCAGGACAGCGAGCAGGACGATCGCCGACGACAGGTCGATAAGGTCGAAACCACCTCTGTACAGGAACGGGCCAGTCAGGTCCGTGAACGGCAGGCATGCGAGCAAAATGAGCGCCGCCGGCCAAATGAGAATCCGGATCAGTTTCGTCGGTTCCCGACCGCGGACCCATAGGTGAGCAGCGAGGCATCCCCAGAGCAAGGCGTCGGCGCGATCTTGCGTCGCGTGAAACTCGTAACACCACGACTGTGGCCCGTAGTAGCCGAGCCCCCTATGGATGCCGATCACCGCGATGGTGCCGAGAATCACGATGGTCACTGTTCGCAGTGACCGCTTGATCGTGAGGAAGAAGATCACGATCCACGGCCACACCAAATAGAACTGCTCCTCGAACGAAAGAGACCAAAGGTGCTCATATCCCGGAGACAAGTTGGAACAAAACAAACTCTTTGAGCTCGCCTGGTAATAGTTCGAGTAGTAGAAGGTCACCGAGAGAAGCGAGTTGAGCTCTTGCCGGGACCAGGCATTTAGCGCGACAGCGATGGCGACGTTGGCGATGAGCAGAAAGAACAGCGGCGGCAACAACCGCACCGCTCGTCTCTTGTAGAAGTTCCACCGCATGATCGTCCCGTATTGCGACTGCTCTTTGAGCAGCAGCGCGGTGATCAGGAAGCCGCTCAGAATGAAGAATGGATCCAGGCCTACCGTCCCGCCCGGGACAACGAGGAGCGTCGCGAGCGGAAGGAAGGCTTCGACGTGCGAGGCAAAGACGATGAGGACGGCCACCGCGCGAAGCCCATCGAGACCCGGTTCCCGGCCGAGCCTGCGTACCTCGGGGACCTGCTGGAGGCCGGAATTGGGGCTACTCGTCGTCATCGCAGTGGCCCGCCCACGAGGGAGGAGGCTACCAATCTGGAGTCTGGAGCAGCAATCGAAGACGACTGAACGGGCCTTGGGTCGACCACCAACTGAGGGCGACTAGCTGACCTCCGGTTGTAATGTTCCACTGCAAGCGGAGCACGCCACCACGCGGGAAAGCAGAGGCATGGAGGAGACCTCAAGCACGGGCCTCTCAGGAAGTACAAGTACTTCCGCGTCCCTGCTGCCAGTACGAAGCTTCGGCGATGTGCCCGGATGGAACGGTCTTCGAGGCGTCGCTGTGCTCATCGTCTTCGTCGCCCACATGGACGTGATCCTTCCGATACCAACGCTCCTCGTGATCCCCGGGGCAACGGTGTCTCTCGATTCCTTCTTCGTTCTGAGCGGCTTCCTGATCACTGCGCTGCTCTTAAAGGAACAGGCGCGACGCGGGGGGATAGGGATCGGCCCTTTCTACCGGCGTCGGGCACTCCGGTTACTCCCTGCCCTCTACATCGTCGTACTCGCAAATGCGCTCTTCGCCTACTTCAGTCATCAGTGGTTGCATACCGAGGTACCGTCCATCTTTTCGGTGCTCTTCTACTACTCGAACTACTACTCAGCCTCAGCTTCGGGTCCCCTCAGTCCAAAACTTGCTTCGGGATTCCAGCACCTCTGGTCGCTTTCGTTCGAGGAGCAGTTCTATTTCATCTGGCCCTGGTTGACGATCGCACTCCTCACGATCCGTATGCGCCTGAGGACGGTCGTTATCATCCTGCTCTCGCTGATCACGATCATCGCCGTCCACAGGTACATTTTGTACGAGGACACGCACCGCTGGTGGTCGATCTTCTATCGCACCGACACTCGGGCTGACTCAATCCTCTGGGGCGCACTCTTCGCTCATATCTGGGTTCGGGGCAAGGAACCCAAGCGCGGTCTTGTCGTCGCCGGGTGGATCGCCGCCGCCTTTCTCCTGGCGTGCCTTCCTTTTGCAACCCAGGAAGGGCCGTTCGTCTATTGGGGAGGATTCGTCGCGATCGATTTCGCGTGTGCCGTCCTCATACTGGCGATTCTGGACGGTCGGTGGGCGGGACGTCACCTCTTCGAGCTCAAGCCCTTTGTCGCGCTTGGCATCGTCTCTTACGCCTTCTACCTTTGGCATCTCCCAGTGTTCTTTGCCATCCGGTTCTTCGACCCACACTGGAATGATGTCGTTCGAGTCGTGGTTGCGATCGTGGTCACACTCTCTCTCACCATTTTGTCGTGGTTCCTTTTGGAACGCCCACTGATGCGATGGAGCAAGCGTCTCGAAGCAAGAAGGTACATGGCTCCTGCCGTAACCCAAGCCGTGGGGACTGGAGGGGCGGCGTCCGAGATGAGCTCCCAATCAGTGGTTCCTCAAGTGAGCGCGGTGTCCCCAACGCCCGACTCCGAGACCGAGGGGGCGGCGGGTCCGCGTTCCGCCGCACAGTCCTCTGGTTCGGTCGAAGGATCGTCGCCCTAGCCGGCGGCTGGTTGCTGACGTTGCAAAGCATCGCTCGGGTGTCGCCGGCGACGCAACAAGCCGAAGGCCGCGGCGCCGACGAGACCGGCGGCCGCGCACCCCGCAAGCACAAGACCGGTGGTGAAGGTCGCGGGCCAGTAGTAGAGCTCGATGGTGTGATGCCCGGCCGGCACCTCGACCTGAAGCATCACCCCGGCGAAGCGCTGCAGCGGGACGGGCCGACCGTCGACGCTGGCGTGCCAGCCGGGAACGGCGGTCAGGCGGAGGCGCAGAACCTGTGGACTTTCGGCGTCGGACACCACCATCCAAGATGCCGGATCGGCATGGCTCACCGTGACCGGCGTCCCGCGAGTGTCGTCGGCCGGCAGTTCGTCGTGAACGGTGAGAGGCGTGAGCGTGGCGAGCCCCGCATCGGGGATTCGATAGAGGTCCTCGTCCCCTATGGCTCGGTCGAAGACACTCCCCCGCGGGCCCGGCGTCCCGGCTCGCTCGAGGACGTACGAGACGCCGTAGAGGCGGGCCAGCTCGGTCGAGCTGATGCCGGGACAGTACACAGAGTCGTCGGGAAGCCCGGGCGACACACGACTGACGGCCCGCCAGGACGAGTAGTAGGCGCTCGGGATCATGGGATCGTAGAGGGCCAACTCTTGAACTTCGTACGCGAGTTGCGCGTTCTCGGGGATGCCGAGGCCGGGCGGGAGAACACACAACGATGCACCGAGCCCCACCAGCGAGGAACCGACGGCACTCTTTAGCGCCACGACCGCGGGCGTCGGCGCGAACGGCGTCGAGGTGGACGTCCACAAGGGTGCTCCGGAAGCAACCAGAAAGGCGGTCTCGCAGGCCAGCAGCGAAACCCCGGCCAGCCGGCCTGCGGTCACGCGCGACGCTCCGTCTGGGTCACCTGCCCTATCGGGGCGCCGGTGCAGCCAGGTCAGGGCCGCAACCACACCCAGTCCGACCGCCGTCTCGACGGCGGGCCAGATGAAGCTCTGCGCTCTGATGGTGGCTTGGTCCGCGGGGAGGTCGCCTCGACCGAACACCCAGATCCCGATGAGCAGCAGCGCGGCCGCAGCGAAACCCCCACCGGCCCAGCGTCGAACGGCACGATCCGCGTGCGCACGTACCAGTGCATCCATGCCGACTCCCGCCAGCACGGCAACGCCGAAGCTCAGAGGGAGGATGGCGCGCTGCCATAGGACCGTGCCGATCAGCGGTAGCCGGTAGAGGACCGCCACGACCGGTGGGAGGAAGGCGACCACCAACATCACAATGCAGAGAGCACCCAAGGCGACGACCTCGGGGCGCGCTCGGCGAACCGCAACGGCCGTCACAGCCAGCACCACCGCGATCACGCCGACGTAGGCGGCCGTTTCCGAGTATCCGCCGATGTAGCCAAACCAATGGCTCCCGGCGATCGGCAGCCCGTCGAACCCCTGGAAGAGCACGTGCACCAGATTGTGCAGGGGAAGCGCCGGATTCCCTTTCAGGATCTCCGCTGGGTCTCCGCCCGGGACCGCGCGCTGGGATCCTGAGACAACCTGCGAGCCGGGCAACAGGAGGGGCGCGCCAAGGGCGAGACCCGTGAGAACGCCGAGAGAGAGGTCAACGACCGGGCGGAGGATTGGGGCCGACCCCCCCAAGATCGGGGCCTGCTGCACGAGGAGGACGACGACGAAGACGAGGAGCGCAAGTCCACCGAGCGTTAGGACCTCCGCCTGCCCGGCATAGACCATGGCCGCGATGGCGAGAGCCAGAAAGGTGATCGAACGAAGTCGGTGTCGCCCTTGCACGACGAGCAAGGCTGCCGCGAACAGCCAGCCGGACCACGAGAGGACTGCGGAGTGCGGCCAACCGAGCCACCCGATCATCGGACCGCTCAACTCGAATATGGTACCGGCGAAGACGGATGCCAAGCTGCCCAGACGCAACACGCGACACAGTGCGTAGACACCGGTCCCGGCAATGACCAAGGTGACGACGACTTGGACGCTGAAGGCGAGGCGCAGCGGGAAGAGATAGCCGACGAGCGACGGCACGCTGAACGCAGCAGTCTGCCAATTGAACGCGAGCGGCATCCCCAGCGCCCCGTACGGGTTCCACAGCGGCAACTGACCGTGATGCACCTGCGTCCACGCCAACGTCGCCCACGGGATGATCTGATCGGACTGGTCGCCGGCCTGAAGGTTGTGGACGACGACACCGGGTTGCCGCAGCACCCCGAACTGGGACAACACGTCGTACGATCCGAAGGAAGAGCCGTGGGCGAGGACCGGAGCGAGCACCGCCAGCGCCGCCAATACGAGCCACGTAACACCTGCGACATGCCACCAGCCGCGGACGCGCTCTCCGCCTGCCGAAACAGATACAAGCAAAGGAGACCCACTCAATTGCGTTGGATCCCCGTCAACCACGCCCGGTCCCTCCCCGCGCCGTCGGCGGTGTCAGAAGTATAATTGAGGGGCGTCCCCGCGAAGGGGCGCGGGTAGTGGGTCAGTTTGAACGCGGTTAAACTGACGCACTACCAAATCTTTTGGCTCCCAGGCGCGGGTGACACTGACATTTCGCAAGGGCTCCTAACACAGAGAGCCCCCAGGACGGACGGGGGCCTTCGGCCGACGAACTGGGCCGGCGTCGCGGCAGCTTTGCTCGCCCTCTCGGCGCTCTACCTCGTCTTCGTCGCCCACTACTCGCTCAACGTCCTCGCCCTCGATGACTGGGTGACCGTCCCGCTGGTCCACGCGGCCCTGCACGGCCATCTCACCTGGGACCAGCTCTGGACCCAGCACAACGAGAACCGGATGCTCGTCCCAAACGTCTTTTTCGTGGTTATCGGGGTGGCGACGAGGGAGAACATGCAGGTGACGATGTTCGTCAGCGCCGCCGTCCTCATCGCCGGCTTCGCCTGCTTTCTCGTCCCGCTGCGCGCCTACCTCGGGTATCTAAGCGGATGGGTCGTGCTGGCGACCGGGGTCGTGTGGTTCAGCCTCACCGACTGGGAGAGTGCCCTGTGGGCCATCCAGCTGGCCTGGTATCTGTTCCTGGCCGCGTTCGTCGTCATGCTCGCCTTGCTGTTGATCAAAGAGGCCAGATGGACGCTTGGGGCTGCCGTCGTGTGTGCGGTGCTCGCCTCGTACTCGAGCATCCAGGGACTGCTCCTGTGGCCGCTCGGTCTCGTCTGCCTGTTGTGGGTCCGACCGTCCCGGAACCGCGTCGCAGTGTGGGTCAGCGCCGCAGCAGTCACAACCGTCGTGTACTTTGTCGGCTACCGCTCGACCGCGCCGTCCCCCGACAACCTGTTTCCCTCGACTCTCTTCGGCCTCAACTCCTCGGCCGGCTCACCCGCCTACGCGCTGACCCATCCGCTCATCACGGCGCGGTTCCTCCTCGTGATGGTCGGCGACGGGCTGCCGATCAGACAGAGTGCATGGGTCGCCACGCTCGTCGGGGCCATCGTCCTCGTGGCCGCGATCTATGTCGTGGTCAGAGGCGTGCGCGAACGGGAGCGCCGCGTCGACTGCCTGCCCGTCGTCCTGATCGGCTTCGGGCTCCTGTTCGACCTGTTCGTCGGTCTTGGGCGCGTGAAGTTCGGGCTGGCCGATGGCGCGTTCGTGTCGCGCTACTCCATGGGGGGACTGGCGACCCTGGTCGGGCTCATCACCTACGCCCTGGCGCACTTCGAATGGCGACGCGTCGCGATCGTGGGGTTGGTCGCATTCCTGGCGATACAGGTGGGTTTCTCGGCCCACTACGGTATCGAGCAGAGCGTCGCCTACCGACAGACCCTCGATGACGAGGCGCGGCTGGTCACCATCAAAGACCCCCCGACAGGCTGTGCCGGACTCGACGGGTTCTTCTACTATCACCTCCCGCCGAATCTGACGCCGTCGTTCGTCGATGCCATGAAGGCCGACCAGCTCAACGTCTTCGCCCCCGGTCCCTTCGGCCACTACCGCGCCGAGGGACTGCCGCCGCTGGCGCCGTGTCGGCTCTGAAACGACGAAAAACCCCCAACCGAAGCCGGGGACGATGGTCGGTTTGTGTGGGCGGGCTAGAAGAACGCCGGATAGCTGGCTGACGGAAAGTTGTTGGGTATCCAACCGAGGAACGTAAGGGCCTCAGAGCTCACCGTTCCGATCGCGGCCTTCGTCAGTGTGATGTTCGTCGACGAGTTCACCGATTGCACCTGAGTCCCTCATTGAATATCGGTCCCACTGACGTACATGCCGGCGACGACGCCCGATGAGTTGAAGTTGCCCGTTGTGGTGACCGTTGTGGTGCCGTTCAGCGCACAGGCGCCGACGATCGTGGCCCCCGCGTAGACCGAAGCGTCGGGCGTCAAGAGAAGGAAGGCCACGAAACGGAGTATTCGCTAGATTGGCAGCCCGTTTCGTTGCCGGCTGAAGAGATGATCGACTGCACGTTCGACTGCGGGCGCCTCTTTCGGGCCGTGATGCGTGGGGAGAGCCAACGCGTAGATGGTCGAGCACCCTCAGGCACGTCCTCGATCATCGCGGCGTGTTCAGCCGCCCGCGGCGAGGCCAACCAACAGGATGTCGAGCGTGCCTGTTACGACGTCCCCCGACCACGTCGCCGTGACGTCGCCGGGCGGCGTGTCCAGCATCATCAATGCGTTCGCCCCAGTGGTGTCCGACATCATCTGTTTCCATGCCGGGGAGCCCGGCCCCGCTGGTAAGACGTAGATGGACGTTCGATAGGCGAGGGCGATATCCCCGGCCGAGAGAGGCTCGACCGTCGTCAGAGGTGGTTCGTCCCCCCCGAAGCTCCGACTGCTCACGCTCCGCACCTTCAGCTTCTTGGGAAGGTTCGCAAACTCGAGGAGCAGGCATGCCAGTTGCTGACTCGCATTGGAGAACGTCGCGTTCAACGACGTCGGCCCTCCGACCGCAGACTGACAGATCCAGCATGAGATGTTGATTCCCGTGTGATCGTCCACACCGGACTCCCCCGCCTTGTACCAATGACCCCCGGCTGAGTCAGTCACGCCAATTATGGATCCGCAATCGATCTGAGGGTGATAGATCGAGCCGTTCATGAAGGCGACGAGTGTGTTCCCGGGCACGGGATTGACGGGGTAGGCCTGCGACCTCCAGCTCGAATGACCCCTTCCCGCAGGGAGGATCGAGGAGTCCGTGTAGGACGACTGCACGAGTCGCCGGCTGGTCGACCGCACGCCCCGCGGCACGAACGTCACAAGGACTGCCGCGCCGGCGCGTCCGCCCGTGAGCCCGGTCCACGTGGCACTCAACTGTGATCCGGCGCTCGAACCGCCTGAACTCAACGTGTCCGCGATGTAACACCCCTGTTTGGGGTCGGCGAGCCTGGAATTCCAGCCGGGCGGAGCGGTTGCCGACGACATGTCTCCCACGATCGCCGAAATCGCCAACTCGTCGTTGGACGCCAGGTCGAAATTGGTGGTCGCGGTTGCGATCGTTCCGGTGATCTCCGCTTGGCAAATCTGGTCGCGAAGCGCGAATCCGTGGGATCCCCAGTACTCGAGCACCGTCATTCTCATGCCGGCAGTCCCTGGACGGGCCGGATAACCCAGACACGTCCCGGTCACGGTCGGTCGGCTCCCACCGCGGCGGCTTCGCAGTACCAGATGTCCACCCCAAAATGTTGGGCCGTAAAGAACTCAACCGCTTGAAGCCAATGATTTCCCTGATCATCCGACACCTGTCCGACGGTCGGAGAGAGCGTCCGGGTCGACAGTCTCGATACCACGGCCACCAGGAGACTTCCCCTTCTCACCCCCTTGATGTAGCGGGCTGTGACGGTTCGGCCGGAGGTGACCCGTCGCCCCACGGCCCTTTGCAGAAGAGAGAAGGCCCCCGGTGCCTCGTGGCTCGAGCCCATCAAACCCGTACCAGCGAGTCCAATCCCCGCGCCGAGCAGCTGTCTTCTCGTAATCTCCATGTGCAGCACCCCATCCGCACGAACGCGGCTGTGCATCCAGCGTTTCCGCACGGATCCTACGTGTCTCGCGGATCGATTCTCGGGCGGGGCGTGGGGTATTTCGCCCCTCGTGCGTGCGTGCCCCGGCGCGTGGGTGGCTCGAGCCAGGAGGGAATCAGCCCTTGCCGGCACCGATGGGACGGTCGTGATCGTGAACTGAAGTCGGAGGCGACCGCGGTTGTTGACGCATTGTCGGGGACCCAATGACCGGCCCCTTTCGACGAACGACCGAGCGGCCTCTGCAGGCCTCCGCAGGCCTCCTGGAGGCCCCTTCCTCCCCTTCGTCGGACCGGAACCCCCTTTTGCTCTCTCCCCTCGATGGATATGCTGGCCCAACGGCGGCACATCGGAGGGCGAGCGTGGACGGCGTACACGGATCCGTCAAGACGAAGAAAAAGAAGATCGGGGTCCTCGTCGTGGCGTACAACGCGGCGTCGACCCTGGCCAAGGTGCTCGATCGCATCCCCGACGGAGCTGAGGCCCGAAATCGAAGAGGTGATCGTGAGCGACGATCACAGCCAAGACTCCACCTACCTGGTTGGTCTCGGATACCAGCAACAGTCCGACCTGCCGATCACGTTGATCAGACAATCGACGAACCTTGGTTACGGAGGTAATCAGAAGGCAGGGTACAACCTGGCCATCGAACACGGGCTCGACATCGTGGTCATGCTCCACGGCGATGGTCAGTACGCGCCCGAGTCGCTCCCAGAAATCCTGGAGCCGCTCTTGGCCGAGGAGGCCGACGCCGTGTTCGGTTCGCGCACGATGATCAAGGGTGCCGCCCGAAGAGGCGGCATGCCGCTCTATAAGTTCGCCGGAAACCGTATCCTTTCTCGCTTCGAGAATACTGCGCTCGGTACCAATCTCTCCGAGTTCCATTCGGGATACCGCGCGTACTCGGTTGGCGCGCTGAAGCAGATTCCTTTCGAGAAGAATTCGGACGGGTTCAACTTCGACACCCAGATCATCATCCAGATGCACGACGCCGGCCTGCACATCGCCGAGGTCCCCATCCCCACCTACTACGGCGACGAGATCTGCTACGTCGACGGTCTGTCGTACGCAAAGGACGTCACCAAGGACGTCATCACCTACCGGTTGCAGAAGGCGGGATTCGGCGACGGAAGCCGCATCGCGCTCAGCGAGGAATACCAACTCAAGCCAAGTGACGACAGCTCACATGGCAGGATCTCGAAGCTCCTGCAGTTCCGACCGCCCAGCCGAATCCTCGACCTCGGGATGTTCGAGCGGCCTGCTCTCGGAACGTCTGCGACGAATGGGCCACCATGTCACCGGCGTCGACGTGAACGAGCTCGATGGAGTGAAGGAGCGCACCGACGCCTTCTTCAGGGCCGACCTGAACGAAGGAATCCCCTCGGAGGTTGGCTCGGGCTATGACATCGTGCTGGTGGCGGACGTCCTCGAGCATGTCCTGAATCCCGGGGCCCTGATGACCGAGGTCCGAGAAGTGCTCGATCCCCACGGCACGGCCCTGTTCTGTGTTCCGAACATCGCCCATTGGTATCCGCGGTTCCGTTCGACCCTCGGGATGTTCGACTATGACCAGCGAGGCATCCTCGATTCGACCCACTTGAGGTTCTTCACTCGCCGGAGTCTGGTAAAGCTGGTTGAGCGTCGAGGATTCTCCATCCGGCGCATCGAGCCAGTGGGTCTGCCGCTCGACGCGCTTGGTGTGGACGGGACAAACGGGCGTACGCTGCGACTCATCGACCGCCTTTTGTCGAATCTGTGGCCCACAATGTTCGGCTACCAATTCATCCTCGAGGCGACGCCCACCAGGTAGATGCGTGACATCACTGGTTCGAGTCCTCCGGGCTCGCACTCGAGAGGTCAATAGCCATGACGAGTGTGCTCCTGCTCGGGGCAGACGGCATGCTCGGATCCATGATCTCTCGGGTCCTGTCCACGAGGAGCACGCTACGGGTGGTTCGTTGCGCTCGCAGGGGGGTCGCCCCGTCCGACCTGGTGTTCGATGCAAGCGTGGACCCGGTAGAAGCGCTGCTCGCGGCGACCCGCTCCGATTGGATCGTCAACGCCATCGGCGTACTGGACCGGCACATCGACGAAAGCGACCCGGCCAGTGTCGCTGCGGCCATTCACGTCAACGCAACGTTCCCGAACCGTCTCGCCGCAGCAGCGGGCCGAGAGAGTCGCGTTCTTCACTTCACCACCGACGGCGTCTTCTCGGGAAGCGACGCGCCGTACGACGAGAAGGCGCCCCATGACGCCGTCGGCGTCTATGCCCGATCCAAGTCTCTCGGCGAGCCGCGATCTCCCAATTGCCTCAGTCTCCGCTGCTCGATAATCGGTCCCGAGGACCCTCCGGCCGGTTCGCTACTCGGAAACATCCTGTCGGAGCGCCCCGGAGCCGTCGTCACCGGCTATACGAATCACCGCTGGAACGGGGTCACCACCCTCCACCTGGCAGGCCTGTGCGCGGCGCTGATCGAGGGGCACGGGGACGATTTGCCTTCAGTCCTGCACGTGGTGCCGGAAGATGCGGTCAGCAAGGCGGAGCTCATCGCTCTGTGTCTGCTGGCCTTTGGCAGGAACGACGTCACCGTCGAGACGGAGCCGTCGCCGGTCCCGGTCGACCGTACACTTCGCACACTGCACCCGACGATCAATCAACAGCTCTGGGCTGCGGCGGGATACGCGCAGCCACCCACGATCGGTGAGATGGTGAGGGAGTTGGCGTCTTTCTGCCAAAACGAGGAAGCCTCCGGCATGGCTCCTCTTTTCCAGTCGTGACGCGGCGCTGATTACACTCCCTGCGCATGCGTCATGTACTGCTGACTCTGGGCATTCGGCCTGACCTGATTCGCGCCAGCCGAGTCATCCATCTTCTCAAGGACCGCGACGAGATCCAATTCACCTTTTGCTGGTCAGGTCAGCACTACGCGGACAATCTGAAAGATGTCTTCATTCGGGATCTTGAGCTGCCAGAACCCGACATCGAGCTCGGCGCGGGTGGAAGCACTGATGCCGAGGTCGTCGCATCAGTTATCTCTCGACTGTCCCCGGTCCTCAAGGAACTCCAGCCGGACGTCGCCGTATTCCTCGGCGACACCAACACGGTGATGGGGTGCATTGCCGCCGCGCAGCTCAACATACCGATCGTTCACATCGAAGGCCTGATGCGCTCTTACGACTGGAGAATGCCGGAAGAGAAGTACCGCACCGTGATCGACCACCTGTCTGACGTCATCTACACCTACTTCGACGAGTACAGGGAACAAGGCAGTACGGGAGGGGATAAACCCGCGCAACATCGTCGTGATCCAGAATCTGATCGTCGACGTGCTCAACCACTACTACTTCGACCGTCGCGAGGAGTACGAAGAGTACGCGTCATCAGGATTTTTTGCGGAACGCGGTCTCGAGCCGGATCGCTTCTACCTGATGACCTGCCACAGGCGAGAAAGCGTCGAGACGCCGGAGCCGCTTCAGGCGATCATGGATCTCGTCGCCCAGAGCCCCTGGCCCGTGTATTTCCCGGCGAGCTACCGGACGCAGCAACGACTCAAGGATTTCTCGATCGGTCTCCCACAGAACGTCACGATGGTCGACCCGATCGGGTACCGCGAGCTTCTCGCGCTGCTCGGCCATTCTCGGGGCGCCCTGACCGACTCGGGCACGGTTGTCGAGGAGACAGCGGTATTGGGAGTGCCGTCGTTGCAGATCCGCAGAGCGACCGAACGGCCCCAGGTCTACGACTGTGGCTCGAGCGTCAAGTTCGATCCATCTCGACCGAACGACTATTCCGCGGAAAAGCTGTTCGCCATATTGGACTCCCTGCAGGGGAAGACGTTCGATCACTGCCTCGGTGACGGCCATGCGGCCGAGCGCCTCGTGGCGGACCTGGTCGACCGGGTGGTGAACGACAACCTTCGTGGCCATCTGGCGGAGAACTCGCACATTGACGTCTCCCGCTCCTATCGAGAGGATGGACTTTCCCTTTTGTGAGCCCGACCTCGGCAATGTCGAGGCCCGACGGCGGCTGGCCTTCACTGGCCACCGTCGTGCCCGTCTACAACGAGCAATCGGGAATCGAACGATCCTCGTATGCCATTGCGTCAGTCGCAGAGCAGTACTTCGGAAGATCCATCGTGATCGCAGTCGACGATGGCAGCAGCGATGCGTCCGCCACCATCCTCTCCCGCCTGGAAAAGGAACTGGAGCTGCTCTTGCTCTGCCGGCATGCGGTCAACAAAGGCTACGGGGCAGCTCTTCGGACTGGAGCCCAACAAGCCGCGGATCTGGGATTCGAATACGTCGCGTTCATCGACAGCGACCTTACGAACCCTCCTGAGGATCTGCTCAAGATCGGAGAGCTCGCCAACCAAGGACACTCGTATATAAAGGGCTCGCGGTTTGTTTTCGGTGGAGGAATGATATCGGTCCCGTTCTGGAGGCAAGCTGTCTCTCGTGCGGGAAACGTCGTGGGTCGCAGGCTCTTCGGAACGCGGATCCGCGACATCACCAATGGGTTTCGGGCCGTTCGCACCGACGTCTTCCTCTCCTGGCCCCTGCGGGAGAGGGGTTTCCCGATCATCGTCGAGGAGCTCGACTGGGCCTTGCGGACCGATGTCGAACCCGTGGAGTTCCCGACCATCCTCATGGCGCGCCAAGCCGATCAGCGCGGATCGGCGTTCACGTATACTCCAAAATCGATCTATTCGTATCTCCGATATCCATTGCGCGCCCAGGTTCGGCGCATTCGAGCGACGAAGAACTCCAAGTGAAGACATCGAATGAACTGAAAGACAGGTGCAGGGGTTGCGCCGAGCGGGCGGTCCGACCCTTCTTCGACCTGGGGCCGCTTCCGCTGGCCGGGGGATTTCTCAACGAGGCCCAGATCGCTTCGGAACAGCGCTATCCCTTGCTGGTGAGCGTGTGCGAAAACTGCGGTTTGGTCCAGATCGTTTCACCCGTTGACCCTGACGTCCTGTTCCAGGACTACTCGTTCGCCACTGGGACCATCCCTGGATTGGTCCGGCACTTTGAGGACTACGCCGAGTGGATCTCCCAGAATTTCCAGCCCAAGTCCGTCATAGAGTTCGGCTGCAACGACGGCACACTTATCGCTGCGTTGGAGAAGCACTCCATCCGTTCCGTTGGCGTGGACCTCGCGGCCAATATCACCGAAATGGCGCGCCAGCAGGGCAGAAACGTCGTAACGGGGTCTTTCGGTCCGCAGATTGTCGACCAACTCCGCGACGAAATGGGACAGGTCGATCTGATCACCGGCAGCAATGTGTTCGCCCACAATGCCGACCCGGAATCCATCCTCGAGGCTGTCGAGCGCGCTCTTGGCTCCAGACGGCGTGCTCTGCCTCGAGGTGATGTACGCAGGAGACCTTCTGCTCCAACGCCAGTGGGACACCCTCTACCACGAACATCTCACCTTCTACTCCCTCGGGACACTGGGCAAGGCCTTGCAGCGTTATGGGTTCGAACCCGTCTCGGCTACTCGCATCCCGATGCACGGTGGCTCTCTGCGACTCGCTGCCGCACGATCGAGTCGGCGGCGAGTTGACTCCTCGATTCGTGACCTCCGAGCGTGGGAGGAGCAACTCTCACTGAACGACGCCACGACATGGGATGAATTCGCCGCCGACTGCAGAAGAAGGATCGACGTCTTCGGGGACACGATGCGCCGGCTGTCGACCGGAGCGTCTATCTGGGGATATGGCGCAGCCGGTAAGGCGACCATGTGGGTGAACGTGTGCGAGATGGACTACCTCGAGGCTCTCGTTGACGCCTCTCCTCTCCGATATGGCAAGTTGATGCCCGGCACACACACCCCGATCGTCAGCCCGGAGGAATTCAGCCGTCACCAGCCGGACTACGTCTTCGTGTCGGCCTGGAACTATCTCGATGCGATTCGCGCAAACGAGCCGAATTACTCTGGCTACTGGATCGTGCCGCTGCCAGAGATGCGCATCCACTGATCCTCCCGAGCAGCGGAACCACTTGGAGTGGCGCGATCACCGGCCTCCTGGGCCCGCTTCCACCAGCTCCGATGTGATCTCCCAAACGGATATACACTCGCGTGGCCGTACTCTGAGGCGAATTGGGAAAGGTGACGATGAAGCGCGTCCTCGTTGTAGGAGGAGCCGGATACATCGGCGGCTGGTTGACGGACAAGTTGATTGAGGCGGGGTACGAGACACGGGTCTATGACCTGCTTCTGTACGAGGAGCGCTTCCTCAAGGATGTCGACTTCATTGCCGGAGACGTGCTGGATCAAGAGCGACTGCGTCCCCATCTCGACTGGGCTGATGCCGTCGTCTGGTTGGCGGCCCTGGTCGGCGATCCGGCTTGTGCGCTGAATCCCGGCGTCACGCAGAAGATCAACGTTGACACAATTGATTGGCTCTGCCGAACCTTCGAAGGCAGGATCGTTTTTCCGTCCACATGCTCCGTCTATGGAGCCAACGACCAGGAAGTTGACGAATCCAGCGCAACCGATCCGCTCTCCCTCTATGCCCAGGGGAAGCTCGAGGCTGAGCGGGTCATCATGGCCAAACGGCCCGACAGCCTCATCTTCCGGCTGGCGACCATTGCGGGGGTAGGTGACTCCTACTCGAGGATCCGCATGGACCTGGTGGTCAATCTTCTGGTCATGCGGGCCAAACTGGTCGGACAGCTCCAAGTCTTCGGTGGCGCGCAATACCGGCCGATTCTCCATGTCCGCGACGTGGCGACGGCGATCGTGCCGCAGATCAACGGACAAGTCTCAGGCATATTCAACCTCGGTGCGGAGAACGACACCATCGCGTCCATCGCCGAGCGGGTCGTGGAACGCGTGGGCGTCGGTGAAATCCATCAAATCGACGTTCCCTTTCAAGACACCCGGAACTACCGAGTCTCTTTCGACCGGGCGACCGCGGAGCTCGGATTCAAGCCGGAATACTCGGTGGAGGACGCTATCGACCAGATCGCCTCTCTCATCGACAACGGTCGAGTCAAGGACATGAGCCTTGCTGCCTTCTCGAATCTGCACGCACTTCGTCCCTATCTCTGCCCCGAAGAGATCCCGCTCGGAAGGGAGATCCGCAGGCCTCACAGTCTGTCGCGACACGCAAGTCCACGATGAGCGACGAACCGCAGCTTCTACCGGGTGGAATGTCAACCGATGATCGAGGACGCGTCTTTTTTGCCAACGATTTAGATCTCAGAGACTGTCGCCGGATGTACTTCGTGGAGAACTTCTCCGTTGGTACGGTGCGCGCTTGGCATGCTCACCGCCACGAACGCAAGTGGGTCATGGCGGTCAGCGGAGCGGCGCTGGTCTGCTGCGTCAAGGTAGACGACTGGGATTCGCCCTCGACTGACGCGTTGGTGCATCGGTACGTGCTGGACTCCAACCTCAACTCGATCCTGGTCGTGCCTTCGGGATACGCCAATGGAGCCATGTCATTGGCGCCGCAGACCAAGCTGCTCTACCTCTCCGACGCCAATCTCGAGGCATCACTCGAAGACGACATTCGCTTCCCAGCTCGTCACTGGGACCCGTGGCAGGTAGCCGAACGTTGAGCACGATCGAAACGTCGGTGATAATCCCGACGCTGGACGACGCGCTGACGATCGCCAAGACCCTCGAAAACCTCAACAACGCCCTGGCGACGGCCGGTGCGCCAGCAGAGGTCCTGATCGTCGATGCCGGCAGTAGGGACGGCACTCTCGATCAGGCCGCCGAGCTCGCAGAGCGTTACCCTCTGCTCCACACCCGTCTCCTCGTTCAGGATCGCTCACAGAGCGGCTTCGGCTCGGCGCTCCGCCTCGGCACAGCCTACGCCGAGGGACGGTATTGCGTGATTTTGATGCCCGACGCCCGGGATCCGGTGGATCTCATACCCAAGATGTTGGCGGAGCTGCGCGGAGGGGCCCATCTTGTGCTCTGCTCCCGATTCGACGGCAACGACACCGCCGTAGACGTGCCCAAACGGTTCGTCATCTATCAGGCGATGTACCAGCGAGCAATCAAGGTGATGCTGGGTGTCGACATCCCGGACAGCACCTATGGCTTCCGCGCCTTCAACCGCACCTTTGTCCAGGCCCTCGGGATCAGTGGACGCCGGCTGTCCGTGTGTTCCGAGATGACCTTCAAGGTCCTCCTGGCCGGCGGAAAGACAGTTCGTCTACCTGGGGTGCCCACCGGGCCCATGGTGCGCGAGCAGTCCAAGTTTCGCCTGGGCCACGAACTCGGAGGGTACATGCTCACTCTGATCCGTGCCTCGCTGCATCGAGTCGGCGTACGCTGGTTCTGAGCGAGTCCAGGAACGCTGTTCCTGCGCCCCAGGGGCGCGGCACCCGGAAGCGTCCTTCAGCGACGCAGTCCGGTGTCCTTGATGACGTAGAGCTTCTCGTAAAACCCGCCGCCGAAGTTAGAGACAATGATGCGCTTGACGACGTGGTACCGAGCGGGAAGGGCGCTCAAGAACTCTTTTGATTCGCTGGGGGCATTGTTCGGGTAAAGCGAGGTGCTGTACCACAAGAAGAAAATCGTGCCGTGTCGTGCGAGGGAAACCGCCTGAGCGGCCACGTCTTGAGGAGGGACGTCGGCGAGCCCGAAGAATACAGGTTGTGGGTTGGGGCCGGAGTAGGGCTTGAGCTGTGACGGCAGCGGCGGGGACCCGAGGCGGAGCACCGGATATCGGTCAGCGACCCCATCGTCAGCCAGAGCTACATCGACTTCAGAGAGCGGATTCGCAAAGAAACTCAGGCTGACGATCGGATCGCCCGGGGCTCCGACCTGGTTGATGTACGACACCACCGTGTCGACGTTCGGTCGCTGGGCTGTCGGGCCGAGCATGATGAGCCCGCCGATGGCATAGGCCCCGAGCGTGAGGGCCATCGCCACGTACCGCAGTGGTTTCGCGGGCCGCGTCACGATGAGCCCCATGGTGACCGCCAGACCGGGCCAGCCGGCGATGAGGAACGGGCCGCCAAAGATGCTCGTGCGTACGGCGCTGTACAGGATCAGGAGGCAGGCTGGCGCGAAGGCGAGGAGTACGATCAAGCTCGTCCGGGAAGTCAGGCTCCAGCCCCGTATTCCCATCCCTCCCCTCGCTTTGAGGAGCAGCCCGACCAATCCAACCGCCAAGCCGACTCCGGCGAGTATGGCAACAGGTACACCGGGCACTTGATTGAGGTACAGGTAAGGATGACCGATCCACGAGGTATCGAGAATGGTTCCGACAACGTTCGGTTTGAGGGGCGCCAGAGCATTGATGAAGCTCGGTGCGTGCAGGTCCTCCCGAAGACCGTTGATCCACGGCACGAAACCCAGTACGGCAACCACGTTTGCCACAATGAGGGGCTTCCGTGCGCTGGGCTGGGCCCAGAATGCCCATACAAATTGCACAAAGAGCAAAAACACAGCCACGTAGTGGCTATAGACGGCGCCACATGAGAAGGCCGCGTAGGCCACCCACCAGATGATCTTTCGGCTGTCCAGCGCGCGCAGAAGCGCGAGCGAGGACAGCAGGGTGAAGAAGAGCACCAGCATGAACGGCCGGGCTTCGGTCGAGAAGAAGATCATGTAGGGGGACAGAGCCATGCAGGTCGCACCGACCAGTGCCGCCCGCCGCCCAACAGTCCACAGGCCGAGCAGGAACGTGAGTGGGATCGCGGCCGTCCCGGTGATCAAGGACACCAGCCGGATCGACTCAGCAGGACTGTTGAGGAGACCCTTCGTTGCCCAGGCCAAGATGAAATACAGCGGCGGCGAGGTTTCCTGGTTGCTTTCCACCAATCGAAGAACGCGTGACAGGCTGTGTCCTGTGACAATGAAATAGGTCGAGATTTCATCGCCGAAGAGCGAATCATGGAACGACGGGAGCCGCACCAAGAAGCCGCCAAGAGTGACGATTGCGACAAACGCGATGAACCGTCGCGGCAAAGGAGTCTGATCGACGTGACTCGTCACCAGTCCGACGCGTGCCGGATCGTCCTCGAGAGACAGGGGTTCAACCAGCCGCGCAGAGAGCTCGGAGACCGCGCCGCTGTCCCGACCCGTCGATTGGTTACCGCTCCCCACCATCGATCCGCTCCCCGCAGCCACCGTCGCCCAAATCGCCGTCGCCGAGGGCAACGGTGCGTCGGCCCGATTCGTCGGGGCCGAACCGGTTTTCAATTACGCCAATTCCACCACAAATTCTTGCGACCTCGACAGCACCACCCTGCACCGGGGGGACGCTAGCACCGAGCAAACAGGCCTGTGACAAGGGATTATGGATCTCCCAACGAATCGAGAGGAGGGCGTGGCAGACAGACTCATGCATCTCATGTCGGTAGGCCCTTCCATTCCGGCTCCTGGGGATCCGACTCGCCGTCCACCGACTCCGTCCCAGGGAGTTGCCGAAAGATGCGGTTGAGGATGAGGAACTTGATTCCCCAAATGATCCCGAACGCAAGGGTATTCGCTCCCAGGACAACGACGGTGCGTGTCCAGTGGCCGAGGTGATGACTGTCGGAGAATTGACGTGCGAGTGATGCGGTGTACAGAGCCAAGATCATGCCGCTTATGGACGTGATCCAGAAGGGTAGAACCTCCTTCAACAGATTGGACCGACCCGATTTCCCCCAGACCCAGCGCCGATTGAGGTAGTAGTTGAAGAAGGTCGCCACAATATTGGAGACGACAACGCTGGGCACCTCAGTCCAGAGCTGCAGCACTCCATAGACAACCGTGAGGACAGTAAAGGCGAACACAGCCGAGACGACGGAGACCAGGGCGTAGCGGACCAGTTTCCGACCCTCGGGAGTGTGGCTGAACAGCCAAACGCGTGCGACGGCTGCTCGCATTCCCACCAATTCAGTCTTTCCAGGATTCGCCGGGCCCGCAAGCCTTGGTTAGGCTCCCCCTCGGCTTATCTTCTTCTGGGAGTGGGTGGTTCGAAGACCGCAATGCGAATCGGCGTCATCGGAGGTGGGATCATCGGTCTGGCCGTGGCGCGTGAGCTCCTGGCCAGGATCCCCGGCGTGAACCTGGTCGTCGTCGAGAAGGAGACCTCCCTCGCCCAGCACCAGACTGGGAGGAACAGCGGAGTCGTCCACGCCGGCTTGTACTACACACCCGGATCGCTACGGGCCTCATTGTGCCGAGCGGGCGGACGAATGCTGAAGTCTTTCTGTTCGGAGCGCGGGTTGCCCTTTCTCGAGTGCGGCAAGCTCGTCGTCGCACTCGATGATCACGAAGCAGAGATTCTGCGGTCCCTTCACGAACGGGCGATGCAAAACGGTCTGACGAGCGTGCGACTCGTCGATCGAAGAGGGATGGTCGAGATCGAACCACACGTCGACGGCGTCCTGGCTCTCCATTCACCGACCACCGCTGTCGTGGACTTCAGCCAGATTGCCGAGGCGATGGCCGATGACATTGTGCAGGCCGGAGGAGCGATCCTCTTGGGGACGGAGATCCGATCGCTCGACACCAGTGGAACACGCAACGTGGTGCGGGCCAAGCTGGACGACGGCCAGCTGACCTTCGACCGGGTCGTGATATGTGCCGGCCTCCACGGCGACCGGCTGGCGATCTCGGCAGGCGACGAAGAGGACCCCCACATCGTCCCCTTTCGGGGGGAATACTTCGAGTTGGTGCCCGGTCGAAGGGATCTCGTGCGAGCGCTCGTCTACCCGGTACCAAAACCCAATCTGCCATTTCTGGGTGTGCATTTCACTCGCCATGTCGACGGATCAGTATCGGTCGGGCCCAACGCCGTCTTGGCATTCGCGCGCGAGGGCTACCGGAGGCGCCAGATCGACGCGGCGGCCCTCCTCGAGTTGCTCAAGTACGAAGGATTTCGCAGGATGGCCCGGACCTACTGGGCTTCCGGTCTCTCCGAGTTCGCCGGCTCCGCAAGCCGGCGGCTCTACTTGCGCCGGGCCAAGCGGTACGTACCGGAGCTGCAGGCATCGGATTTGGGCGCCCGGTCCGCCGGCATCCGGGCCCAAGCGGTCGATCGCAACGGGCTGCTGGTAGATGACTTCGTTGTCCACCGACGTGGGCCCGTTGTCGCCGTGCGCAACGCACCGTCGCCGGCGGCGACGGCATCGCTGGCCATCGCGTCCTACGTGTGCGACAACTACCTCGGCGACCTACCGCAGGACAGTTCCGGGCTACGTCTGACTTGAAATGCTCACTGGTGGGAGCGCCTTGCCAGAAGGAGCATTTCGCCCCCGTACATGGGTAGTTGCCAGTTCAGAACACGAGGCAGCCTCTGAATTGGGCGAGCCAGGCGTTGGAGCTCTGGGCCGAAGACGCCGAGCTGCTCGTAGACGTACCCAACCCGCAAAGGTTTCCAGTGGGCTCGAACGTGAAGTGTCTCGAACCCGGCATCGCCGAGCAGTCGTCTCAGATTCGTGCGGTTGAAGTACCAGATGTGTTCCGGAGGGGCGACAGGGGGCCAATAGCGGCCGAGTACCGCCGCAGGCAACGACCCACGATCGGGAGTCTGGATCACGAGGAGACCACCGGGCTTCAGTGCCTCGGCTGCGAACTTCGTGAAGGAATCGGGTTGTCGCAAGTGCTCTATGACGCCGACCCCGGCGACGACATCGAAGTCTCGGCGAGGAGGCTCGTAGGATTCCAACGCACCCACCGCAACTCTTCCGGGATGCTTTTCTCGCGCGATCTCCACTGCGGGACCCTGGTAATCGATACCCCAGGTCTCCCAGCCGCTGTCAGCGGCAATGTCGAGCAGGCCGCCGTCGAAGCAGCCGACATCGAAAATGCGTCCGGACGGCCTTGCCGCGAACTCGTCGAAGACGCCCCGCAGCGTCGGCACGCGCTCGACAGCCTTTGCAGGTTCGTAGTTCCCCGACTCGAATCGTGCGCCGTAGTGGTCGGCAAGCTGGTCATCGGTTGGAATGGGGTCGAGTCGAACCAGCCCGCATGTCGTGCAACGGACAAAGGCCCAACCTTGGCGGTGGTAGAGGTAACGCCAACCCTCATTGTGACAGGTGGCACACCTCACGACCGCTGAGGACTCCGGCCCTTAGGGGGAGATGCGCGTCTTTGGCGGCCGGCAATCGCCTCGGAGATCAGCATCGCTCCGGCCACCTGATCACTCCCGCCTTCGCCTGAGGCTGCTCCGGTCGAGCCGAAATGGCTCACCCGGTCGCGTTGCCCTGTCAGGACCGGACCGCGTCCCCTTCGCCGCCGGCATCCGTTGACGGGGTGTCCTCAGGTACGGATCCGCCCGCAGGCTGAGGAGTTGATCCCGCGTGAGCGGCCGTCGAACGCCGGGTCGCCATTCCCAGATAGACGGCGATGGCCAACAGGACGATGCCAATGACGGCCGAGACGAAGGCTCGCTTGTGGTAGTGGCCCGTAGTGGCCGTCTTCCCGGGAACGAAGCCCGGCAACGAGTGGATCGGCACGGCCAGGTAGATCACCGCATAGATCAGAGCAACTATGCCCAGTACGGCACATATGGCACAGATGACCCATTTGGCGGTATCCGACATTTCTCATCTCCTCCGTTCGGCCAACACCCCCCCTAGGGGGGCTCCGACCCCGACAGACACCCGGATGGTAGCCCTAGCTCGCTCCGACTCGCCATCGCAGCCCGCGCCAGGATCCAGCGGCAGTCCCCGCCGCCCCGGACGAACTACGCTGCCTTCATCGCAGTCGCATCACCAATTGTGACGAGACGGCCTGTCACCGCAGGCGTTCGGAGGCGTTCGGAGGCGACGGCGAAGGCGATGGGTTCGAACTCACAAAACGGCGTGGTGCTTCGCACCGGAACGGTGGACGACGCCACCGCGGCCGCAGCCCTCCATGCGGGGCAGATTCACGAGGGGTTCTTGAGCATCCTGGGCCCGAGGTTTCTGCGCAGGCTGTACCGGCGGGTGGTCCGGGTCCCCGGGTCCTTCCTGCTCGTCGTCGAGCACGACGCGACCACCGTCGGTTTCCTCGCGGGGTCGACGGATGTGGGCGCCCTCTACCGGGCCTTCGTATGGCGTGACGGCGCAGCTGCCGCGCTGGCCTGCGGCGGCCGGTTGCTCCGATCCTGGCGACGGGTCGCAGAGACCCTTCGTCACGGCACGGGTCATGCTGGCGAGGGCGCTGAGCTCCTGTCCGTTGCGGTCGACTCGGTCGTCCGGGGCCGGGGGGCGGGTTCGATTCTGGTGGAGGGGTTCCTCGAGGAGATCGGCCGGCGGGGGTTGCACACCGCCTACGTCGTGGTCGCGGCGGGCAACGAAACGGCAATCGCGCTGTACCGGCGAGCTGGATTCGAACCAGCTGAACGGTTCGAGTTGCATGCCGGCACCGAGTCCCTCGTCATGCAGTGGACCACGCGTCCCGCGGCGAGGACGTGAGATGGAGGTCCTGCTCGTCGCTGTGGGGGCCCTGGTGGCCACAGCAGTGGCCGTGCCGGCCTGCATCGCAGCCGCCCATCGCTGGCGCGTCATGGATCGCCCCGGACCGCTCAAGACCCAGGACACGCCCGTGCCCTACCTGGGCGGCGTGGCTGTCTTCGCCGGGCTGGTCATCGGAGGATGGGTCGGTCGCCCCGTCGTCCTCGTCCCGTTGGGCGTTGCGCTCGTGGTCGGGGTCTGCGACGACCGCTTCGATCTTCCGGCGCCGCTACGGCTCGCGGCCCAGCTGGGTGTGGGAGCGATCATCGCCGCCATCCAGCCGATCCACTTGCCGGGTTGGATCGGTGTCCCACTCGTCCTCGTCGCCAGCGTCGTCTTGATCAACGGATTCAATCTGCTCGACGGCCTCGACATGCTCTGCGCCGGGGTCGCGGCTGCTGCCGCCGTGGGCTTCGCCGTGGTCCTCCACGGTCCTGCACGCCTCATGGCCGCCGCCCTGACCGGAGCTCTGGTCGCGTTCCTCTGGTACAACCGTCCCCCGGCCCGCATCTATCTGGGGGATGGCGGCTCCTACCTCCTCGGGGCGTCCATGACCGTGCTCATCACCGACGCGTGGGCTGTCGGCGTCGCCAGTGCAAACGGTGTCGCCGCTCTGGCCTTGCTCGCCGTTCCGGCGGCCGAAGTGATGTGTGCCATCGTGCGGCGTCGTCGGGGCGGCCGTTCGCTCCTGAGCGGGGACCGCTCCCATCCCTACGACCTCCTGGTGGCCAGAGGAATGTCCCGCACGACCGCGAGTGCCGCCTACATCGTCGCCGAGATGGCCGCGGTGGTGGTGACCGTCTTGGCGGTGGTAGGCCATGCGTCCATGACAGTGGCCGTGGTGATCGATCTGGCGGTAGCCCTGGTCGTTCTGGGTGCAGCCTCGCTGGTCGGCGGATTGAGCGCTTCCCCCGGGGCCTCGCAGTGACCCGCGTCTTCCTGTCTCCGCCGGAGGTGGGAGACGAAGAGCGGCGGATGTTGCTGGAGGCGTTCGACTCGAACTGGATCGCACCAACTGGGCCGGACATCGACGCCTTCGAGCGCGAAATGGCCGAGAGGACCGGCGTGGCACACGCCGTGGCCCTGTCCAGTGGAACGGCCGCGTTGCACCTGGCCCTGCTCCTGGCCGGCGTCGAGCGTGGCGACGAGGTGCTGGTTCCATCCCTGACCTTCATCGCCAGCGCCGCGGCAGTCACCTACCTGGGAGCACATCCGGTGTTCATCGACTGCTCTGCCGACAGCTGGAATCTCGATCCGGCCCTCGTCCACGAGGCGCTGACCGAGAGGGCCGCGGTGGGTCGGCTCCCTTCCGCGGTCGTCACCGTGGACCTCTACGGGGAGACAGCCGACTACGTGGCGCTGGAAGCGCTCTGCCAGAGGTTCGACGTGCCGCTCATCGATGACTCGGCCGAGGCCCTCGGCGCGACGTACCGGGGCCAGGCAGCGGGCTCGTTCGGCGTCGCCGGGATCTTCTCGTTCAACGGAAACAAGATCATCACCACGAGTGGTGGCGGGATGCTGGTGACCCGATCACCGCAATTGGCCGAACGAGCCCGCCATCTGGCCACGCAGGCCAGGGAGCCGGTCTCCCACTTCGAACACACAACCGTGGGATTCAACTATCGCCTCTCCAACCTGCTCGCCGCACTCGGAAGGGCGCAGCTGCGCGGACTCGACAACCGCATCGAGCGCCGGAAGCAGATCGATCGGGCGTACCTGGAGGGACTGGCCGGCCTGCCCGGAATCACGCCGATGCCGCGCACCCCCTCTGGCACCTCCAATTACTGGCTGACCTGTATCCTCATCGATCCCGATCTCTTCGGGGTAGATCGAGAATGCCTGCGGTTGGCCCTCGAGGCCGAAGACATCGAATCGCGACCGACCTGGAAGCCCCTTCACCTGCAACCGGCCTTCGCCGGGGTCCCCCTTGTGGGACCCGGACACTGCGCCCGGGTCTTCGACCAGGGTCTGTGCCTGCCCACGGGATCGGCGCTCTCACCTGATGACCAGTCTCGGGTGATCGAGACCATCGCTGCGGTGGGCCGGCTCTGACCCGGCCACCCCGTCCCATCATGTCCCCGGCATGTCTGTTCGGGACTCTGCTCGGCCCGACCACTCGTTGCGGTCCGAGGATGGTGGACGGCCCCGGCTCAGCGACCTGCAGTTTCGCCTCGCGTGTACGCTCGATCCGCTGCACGACCTCGTCGGTGCTCCAGACTGGCAAGACATGAGCGCTCTCTCGCCCCTCCCCGCCGAACCCGTGATGCCGGCAGGGCCATGGCTGCTGGTGGTCGGCATGCACCGCAGTGGCACATCCGCCCTCACAGGGGCCCTCGGGCGGCTCGGCATGGCACTCCCCGTCGCAGCAGACCGCTACGAGTACTACGGGCCAGCCGAGGGGAATCCCGAGCACTGGGAGAGTCGGCTGATGGGGCTCCACGACGACGGGCTGTTGGAGCTCTGGGGCGGCACCTGGGACGGTCCCCCGGACCCCGACACGCTCGCAGAATCCGATCTCGATCCGAGCTTCGGCGAGCTCGGCGACCCTGCCATAGCAGCCAGCGCGGCGTTCCCTGATACAGGTCCGGTTGCGTGGAAGGACCCCCGCTCCTGCCTGCTCCTGCGGTACTGGTTGGCTCACCTCCCGAAGCCCGTCGCCGCGGTCTTCATCTGGAGGTCGCCCCTCTCGGTGGCTCGGTCTCTGCGAGCGCGGGACGGCATGACCCTGGCCGACGGCGTGGCCCTCTGGGAGAGGTACAACCGATCAGGCCTGGCCGGACTCATCGGCGTGGACACCTTCGTCACCACCTACGAATCGATCGTTGGGGACCCCCCGGGCACCCTGGGCGCCATCACCACCTGGCTGGGGAAGCTACCCCAGTTCGCTTCGTACGCCTCCCAGTGGGACGTCGAAGCCGCGGCCTCGGCCATTGACCCTCTGCTCGACCGCCACCGCGCATCCGGGGGCGCAGAGTTCCTGCTCGAAGAGCAAAGCCGATTGCAGAGCCACCTCGAGGATCTCGAAGGCCAACATCACCCGCTGACGTCGATGCCCCCGGGAGCGGAGTCGGCGTGGACGACGGCTGTGTTGCGCCATCGGCGGCAAGCCGCTTCGCTCGAACGCGAGATCGACGCGCTGAAACGAACCTTCGTCGAGCGGGATGGCGCCACCCAAGCTCTGTCCCACGTGATGAGCGGGAGGATCGATGCCACGCGGGCTGACACCAGGGGGATGCGCGCGGAGATGCAACGACTGCAGGCCTTGCTCGTCGAGATGCAGACGGATTTGGATGCCATGTACGAGCTGTACGAGGGGATGCGAGCACCGACGCGCTGGCGCATGGCCCGGCGGCTCCGGCGTGTGGCCGCCTTCAAAAAGCGGAGCGGCAGCGCGCCGAGCGCCTGATGTCGCGCGACGGTGCCTCGTCGTAAGGCGGGCTGGAAAGAGCCCTCGAGCACCGACTCGTGTGACGTGGATCCGGATCTTGGCGATCGCCGGCGGCTGCCCGTGGCGGAAGAACCGAAGCTTCGCGGCTCTCTCGGTGGAGCGCTGTCCTGCCAGCAGACAGGGTCATGTCTGCCGTGTGGCGTGGGTGACAAGAATGGTGGACGGGCGGAATCCGCGAGCCCCGTCGTCCGAGGGGTGAGAGAGCAATGAAGATCCTCATCGTTGCCTCGGATTTCCCCTGGCCGAAGATCCAGGGTGGCCACCTCCGGCTCACTACGGCCATCGAGGCCCTTGCCGATCTCGGGGAGACCCATCTCTTCGCCCTCTACGACGACCGCCGGTCTGTGCCCACCTTGCCCCCCACGGTGCCGCTGGAAAGGCTCAAGACGGTGGCGCAGCCCGGTACCCCGGGTGAGCTCCGCTGGCGGGCCGCATGGCTGGCCCGACGCGGTATCCCCCTGGAGGTGGCGATGCAGCGCCACGACGCCGTCCCCCGACTCGAACTGGAGTCGTGGGTATCGGGCCGGTACGACGTCGTGTGGTTCGAGCGGGGCGCCACGTTTGACCTGATGGGCCGGCCATCTCTCGGTCCGACGATCGTCGACCTGGTTGACCTCGAAGACACGAAGGCACGATCGTGGGCGCAGCTCATCAGGGCGCAGCGGTCGCGACAGAGCGGAGCTGGCTCGTTGCGCAGGGCCATGGCGGTGGCGCAAGCGCAATTGAATGCCCGGGATTGGCAGCATTTCCAGCGTTCGGTGGCCGGTGACGTCGACCGCGTGGTCCTGTCCAGCGAACTCGACGTGCGCAGATCCGGTCTGGCAAATGCCGTCGTCGTGCCGAACACCTATGCGCGGCCTCATCGTGCCGTCGGGCGCGTCGAGGTGGGCAAGCCCGCCGTCGTCCTGTTCCAGGCCACCTTCGACTACGCACCGAACATGGACGCGGTCGATTGGTTCGTCGATGAGGTGGCGCCGCGGATCCGGGCCCGAATCTCCGACCTCGAGGTCAGACTCGTGGGCAAGCCCATGCCAGGCGTGCAACGCCGGCACCAGCCGCCATCTGTGACCGTGGTGGGTGTAGTGCCGGCGATGGAGCAGGAGTTGGCCCAGGCCGATATCGCCATCGTCCCCATTCGCTACGGCAGCGGCACGCGGCTGAAGATCCTCGAGTCGTTCGCCCACCGAGTGCCTGTGGTGTCCACCACCATCGGAGCCGAAGGACTGGATGTCGAGAATGGGGTCCATCTGCTCCTGGCCGACCATCCAGACGCCTTTGCAGCGGCATGCGAGCGACTCCTGACGGAGCCGGATCTCCGCAAGCGTCTGGTCGACGCTGCCGAGGAACGGTATCTTGAGCGCTACGAGTGCTCCGTGGCGCGCAACCGCATCCAGGCTCTCGTCCGGGAAATCGCCGGCAACGCCCGCACGCAGAGCTGACGATGTTCCATTGGATGACTTGCTCTCGTCGAAGTGAGCTTCGGAGAACGCAAAATGCCGACTGATCCAGAACGGCAATTTGGTGGCAGCGACGTGTGCGTCATCGCGTTCTACCTCCCACAGTTTCACCCGATTCCAGAGAATGACCTCTGGTGGGGACCCGGGTTCACCGAGTGGACGAACGTCGCCCGCGCGAGGCCCCTCTATCCCGGTCACTATCAGCCTCGTCTTCCGGGTGAGCTCGGGTTCTACGACCTTCGCCTCTCGGACACGCGGGAGGCCCAGGCGATGCTTGCAGCAGAGTACGGTGTCTCCGCATTCTGCTACTGGCACTATTGGTTTGGTGGCGGCCGCCGCCTGCTCGAGCAGCCGTTCGATGAAGTTCTGGAGTTGGGACGACCCGAGCTTCCCTTTTGTCTGGGGTGGGCAAATCAAACCTGGTCGGGAATATGGCACGGCGCACCCGACCGGGTCCTCATTGAGCAGACCTATCCGGACGGTGGTGGAGAGCGGGACCTCCGCGCCCACTTTGAGGCCGTTCTTCCTGCATTCATGGATCCGCGCTACCTTCGCATCGATAGCCGGCCGCTGTTCTTCGTCTACGAACCGGCTGATCTTCCCGAGCCGCAACGCTTCCTCGACCTCTGGCGAAATTGGGCCGTGGACGCAGGACTGCCAGGAATGTTCTTCGTCGGTCGCACGGAGACGGCCGGACGCTCCAGCAGCGCAGACTTTGACGCGTTCACCCCGGAACGAGTCCCGTCGCGCATCATCGCACGCCACGACTGGCCGAGACGCCTGGCAAGGAAGGTCGGAGTACCTCCGGTGCGTTCGTATCGCCAATTCTCAGAGAGGACGCCACTTGGGATCGCCGATGGACCGAGCTTCCCGACGGTGATGCCCGGTTTTGACAACACGCCGCGGAGCGGTGCCGGTGGAGTCGTTCTGCACGGCGCGGAACCGTTCATGTTCGAATCGCAGGTGGCCCGAGCGGTCGCACACGTCACCGCCGAGCAACCGGTGGGCCGACGTGTCATCTTCGTCAAGTCATGGAACGAGTGGGCCGAGGGCAACTACTTGGAGCCCGACCGACGGTACGGTCGCGCGTTTCTCGAGGCTCTCGCCAAGGGAATCGCGCAGGGATCAGCGCAATAGCCTTCCCCCACCGAGCCAGGGATCCTCGACGGGCCCTTGGATCTCGACGCCAGCCAGCATCGATCGGCTATGCAGGCAGGATTGATGGAGATCCTTGCCACGCGAGACGGTAACGGCGCCTGGGCCGCTGGAGACCGCCCAAGTACGCTGGATCAGTGGGACCCTCCGGCGTGGCAGCATCCAGGCTCATCACCGTCGCCCTGCCGTGCCTCGTCGCCTTCACGCTGTTGGCCTCGGTGGTGGCGCACGGCCACGGCCCCTACGGATTCGAGGACCCCGCGTTCAGGTGGCTGGGGTCGCCTTCGACGACCAGCGCCTGGGCCAGGCTCGCCGAGATCCTGGCCGTCCCGGCGATCGCCGTCGTCTTCGTCGTCTGCATCGCTCTCGGCGCTGTCAGACGAGCCCTTCTTCGTGTCGTCGTCTACGCGGCGCTTGCCGCCACTGCCCTGCTCGTGAGCGAGCACGTCGCGAAACCGCTGGTCCAGCGCAGCTACTATGGAGAGCCCACTTTCCCATCCGGAAACGTCACCGCAGTGAGTGCAACGGCGTTGGCCATGTGGCTGGCGCTCTATCCGCTGCTCGGGAATCGAGCCCGCGTCATCGTGTTCGTGATCGGCATTGCTTGGACCCTGTTGATGGCTTTGGCCGTGGTCGGCGCGCTCTGGCACACCCCGCTCGATGATCTGGGGTCGGTGCTGCTGTCCGTCGGGATCGTCACCGGAGGTGGCGCGGTCTTCGAGCACGCCGCGACTCGACGAGAATCCTCCAGAGGACCGGGGCGCCAGATGGTTGGAGACCGCGGATGATGAGGCAACTAGTGATCGGCGTCGACGTCCATCGGCCAGTAGAGCTCCACAGCGGTGCCCCAGACGTAGCTGAGCTCGCCGCCCAGGAGCCTGCTTTGACTGTCGTAGGCGTCGATTGCGGCAGCCTTCTTCGGCTCGGACCCGGGCGCCCGGAACAGCAGAGGCCGCCGCCGGGCCAGTCCGACCACCGAGCGGCAGAACTGCGCGCCCGCAGTGCTCACGGTGATCCGAGACGGGCGGCCCTCCGGCCACAAGCCTTCTCCGGGATAGACCCGATACGTGAAGAACTGGGGTCGGCGAACACCAGGACCCGAACCGTATGTCTGAGCCGCCGCATGGGCCGCGGCCCGCGCCAACGTTCGATGATCGGGATGGGGATCGCCGGAGCTCGTCACGAAAACCTGGGATGGACGCACGCTCCGAAACAGGTCACCGATCCGGTCCGCCACCTCATCCTCGTAATTGGTCAGCTCACCGTCGGCAATACCCAGTTCGACTCGATTCGCTTGCGGTACCGCCAGGACGTCGAGGGCCCGATGCCACTCACGGTGGCGGACTTCGGCGATGTCGCGCGGTGCCGGTCGCGTCATCGGCGAGAACCAGCCACCGCGCCCGTCGGTCGCCACCGCCACTGCGACGGGAATCCCGCGGTTCGCTTTTTCGGCTATGAGGAGACCGCAGCCGATGGTCTCGTCGTCGGGATGCGGCGACAGCACCAACGCTCCCCCGGAGAGCAGCGAATCGGTGGCCGTTCGACCCGCGACAGTCTGCGCCCACCCCCACACTGCGCCGATCGGCGGCCGTGAGAACCCGCTGCGACGAGGCCGCCGTGCGGCTGGACCGGAACGTGCTCGGGACCGAACGTTGGTCACCGCGCTGCGACCACGTGGCAATCCCCTGCTGCGAGTTCGTCGAGGATCTGGGCAGGAGGGTGAACACTCTCTCGCCGTAACGCAATCACACGATCACGCTCCACTTCTTTTCAGAAGGTCGGACGCTCGTCCAACCACTGGACACGCGGTTGAGTCTGTCCGTGATCCGGTCGAGCAGCAAGGAGAGAAACCAGGGCTTCTCACCGTCGTTGGCGGACTCGGAGCGATCGCCGGAGCAGCGGTCGCCTGGGTGACGACGCTGGCCGGGCAGACGCCTGCGGAGGGGCTGTCGACCTATTTGCTCTGACCCAACTTGAGGAGCAACTGGTACATCGTGGTCACTTGGTTCTGTAGTCCGCTGACTTCATTCCGCAAGTGGTTGATCTCATACCCAGCTACCACACAGCCGATGACGACGACGACAGCAAGGACTGCAACCGCAGCCCACACCGAGCGCCTGGCGTATGGAGCGCGCTGCCTCTTCATCTGATCTCCTCGGAATTGGTCATAAGGCAGGTGGAGAGTAACGCCTGCTGCCCATCACCTGCGAGATTGCAGCACCGCGACCGCGAGGCCGGGGGCAGACGGACGCGCGCGGACATGTGCGGTGCGCTCCAAACCCTTCGAGCGGGATGTCGGGCCAACGTAGATGGTCCCCACACCGATGGCCCGTCGCCAACCGAAGTTCTGGCCTCGCCCCACCTGTCCTCGATCGTTGCTCGAAGACAGGTGGCCTCACCGACACGCTCCGCACGATCACCGCCACCCCGCCCCGTCGTCGCACTCATGGTAGTGACGTCGACCAGGGCCGGGTAGAGCCGACCGGACTGATCGATACACACAGTTCGAACAAATCGACGCCTAGGCGTCGACTCAGGCAAGTTCTGCGCGCCTAAACAGGAGGAGCAGGGGTTTCGTTGCGGGAGGAGCTGCCGGGCCGACGACGGAGCGAGATGAGGAGAGTCCGTCGTGACCTGCGCATGCCTGCGCCGAGAGGCCCTACCTCGAGCCGGGCCTCCAACGGTCCATCCACGACTGCAGGACCAGCACGTCCCACAGTTCGTAGCCCAGGTCGCGTCGGCCGGCGCGATGGAGCTCCCAGGCCCGTCGAATCGGGACGGGGTCGAGGAGGCCCTGGCCCTGCAGTCTTCGCTCGTCCAGAAGATGCTCCGCCCACGGTGCGAGCACGCCCCGGAGCCACGATCCGATGGGCAGGCCGAAGCCCATCTTCGGCCGCTCGACGAGCGCCGCTGGGACGTACCGCTCGAGCACCTGACGCAGTACCCACTTGGTCTGGCCCGCGCGCAGTTTGGCGTCGAGGGGCAGCCGCCAGGCCAGATCGAGGATCCCTCGATCGAGGAACGGAACCCGGGTCTCGAGGGAAACCGCCATGGCCCCTCGATCGAGCTTCACCAGGATGTCGTCGGGCAGGTAGCCCACCAGGTCGGACCAGAGCATCTGCTCCGTGATCCCGCCACCGGCGACTGGAGACCTGCGCTGACCGTCTGACGCGCCTCTGTCCTGGTTCCCGAGCACCATCGACGTCGCAGCATCCCAATGGGTGGTGAGAGCCCGATAGGCGTCCTCGGGGTCCGAGGCGGTAAGGACGCGGGCCAGCTTGGACACCTTGGAGGAGGGGTTTCGCACTCGCCAGCCCGCCGGGAGGATGCGCGCCGCTCGTGCGGCCTGCTCGACCACGCCGGGCGGGACACGGCCCAGCGCGGAGCCGGCGGTTCGGCGGGCTCCCGCCGGCAGGACGGCGGCCCGGCCCCACACACGATCGAGCCAGGCGTGACGGTTGTATCCGGCGAACAATTCGTCGCCACCGTCTCCCGACAACGACACGGTGACGTCCCGGCGAGCCACCCGGCTGACCAGATAGGTCGGGATCTGGGAGACGTCGGAAAAAGGCTCGTCCCAGAGGTCCGGCAGATGAGGGATGACCTCGATCGCCTCGGCATCGCCCACATGGACCGCCGTGTGATCCGTCCCGAGATACGCGGCAACGGCTGCCGCCTCGGATGACTCGTCAAAGGAACGATCGGCGAATCCAACCGTAAAGGTGCGGACAGCACCCGAGGCATGCCGCTGCATCAAGGCGACGATGGTGCTCGAATCGATCCCTCCGGAGAGGAATGCTCCCACCGGAACGTCAGCAACCATCCGGGCGGCCACTGCATTCGACAGGGCTTCCTCGAGCTGATCGACCATCTCGGAATCCGAGCCGGTCAGCTGGAGCTCTCGTGCCCGGGCCACCGCCTCGGCCGCGGACCAGTAGCAACGTTGTTCGGGAAGTACACCGTGAGCCGGGGTGCGCAACGTCACCAGGTGACCGGGAGTCAGTTTGCGGACACCGCACCAGATCGTGTCCGGAGCGGGGACGCAGTTGTGGCGGAGGTAACTCGTCACGGCTCGGCGATTGAGCTCCGCGTCGAACCCTGGCAACGCACACAGGGCCTTCAGCTCGGATCCGAACGCGAAGAACCCTCCCACCCAGCCGTAGTAGAGGGGTTTCTCACCGAAACGGTCACGCAGCAGGTGGAGCTCACGATCCTGCCTGTCCCACAGGGCGGCAGCGAACATGCCCTCGCAGGCATCGAGGGCCCGATCGATTCCCCAGCGTTCCACGGCGGCCACCAGCACCTCGGTGTCGGAACTCCCTCGGAAGACCGTCCCGGCACGTTCCAGTCGACGCCGTACCTCGGGATGGTTGTAGATCTCTCCGTTGTAGACCGTCACCCACCGTCCACCGCCCGAGAGCATCGGCTGCGCTCCGCCGACTCCCAGATCCACGACAGCCAGACGCTGGTGACCGAACGCCACTCCCGCGTCGGCGTCGACCCAGACGCCGCTGCTGTCGGGCCCGCGATGCTGCACGGACGAAGCCATGGACGACGCCAGGGCGCCGAGCCGGTCGGTACTGGTCGACGCGGTCGGATCGAGGATCCCGGCGATCCCGCACACGCCGACTCAGCCCAGCCGTGGCGAGAAGACCGGAGCCGACGCGACCGAGCCCGACGCGGAGAACGCGGAGACGCGGAGAACGCGGACCAGCCTTCACACACGCGGAGAACCCGGATTCTCGCTCGCCTCGGAGAGCTCCCCCACGGTCCGACCGTAGCCGGGGTTCTCACCAACGCGGCCCCGGATGCCGTCCCAGAGGCCGTGCAGGATCGCCTTGCGCTCGGCACTTCCCGTGGCGAGCTGCAGGTGCCGTGCGGTGTAGGCCGCATGCCACAGGTGCCACGAGGGGCGTCCGTGGCGCCGGGCCAGCAGGATTGAGTTCCGAGCGTGGTAATAGGACCGCCACGTTTCGCGTTCGTCGGTCGGGCGGTGCCGTCCAAGCGCCTCGGCCCGGCCGGCCGACGTCTGTTGGTCTGCCACCGCCCGCGCCGAGGCAGCGTCGACCAACACGTCGAATCCTCCCTGGCGGACACGACAGAAGAAGTCGAAGTCCTCGAGCCCGAAGAACCACTCCGGATCGGGGACGATGCCGGCATCGAAGACGCGTCGTGCCAGCAACGTCGCCCCCCAGCTGGCGACGTCGACCTGGACCAGGTCGTAAGGGGTCCCCGCGGGAGGGGCCAGGTTGACGGTGTGGGACCCTCGGCCCACAAACCGACGCCCGTAGGCCACCACCGCGCCCACGCGCCTCCCGGGCTGCCGGTTCCGGCACTCGGCCCGGCCCACGACGTCGGCCAGCCGCGGACTGGGGAGGGAGAACAGCCCCACGTCGTCTTCGCACAGGTAGGCCCACTGCACCGAGGGGTCGGCGAACGCGGCCTCCATGCCGGCACCGAAACCACCGGCCGGCCCGAGGTTGCGCGGCAGTCGCACCAGTTGGATGCTGGACTCCAACGCAGCGTCGTCGAGGCCTCCGGAGCCGTTGACAACCACCACGATCCGAGCGGGAGAAAGACCTTCGCGTGCGATGAGCGAGCGCACCACGTCGGTAGCCAGTCTTGGCCTCCGATGCGTGAGCACGACCGCCGAGACCGAGGACGGCACCGGCCGCGCGTGAGCACCGGATTCATCGGATCCGTTCGGATGGCTCTTCACACCGTCCCCATCTCGATAGGCTAACAACGGTCGTGGAGGGCATCGGTGTGGCGGACGAGCAGGGCGCGAACGATCATCCGCTGATAAGCGTGGTGGTACCCGTCCGGAACGGCATGCCGTGGATAGAACAGCAACTCCAGGCCCTGTCGACCCAGGACGTGCCGGCGGGATGGGAAGTCATGGTGGCCGACAACGGCTCCGACGACGGGACTCGCTCGTGTGTCGAGCGATGGTCGGCGCGCGACCCCCGCATCCACCTGCTGGACGCCTCGGCCCGTCGAGGAGCGGCCGCGGCTCGGAACATGGGGGTCCGGTCGGCCCGCGCCGGATTCCTGGCCTTCTGCGACGCCGACGACGTGGTGCGACCGGGCTGGGTGGCCTCCATGTTGCTGGCTCTTCGCGACGCCGAGCTCGTCGCGGGGGTTTTCGACTTCGGCGCCCTCGATGGGGCGCCGAAGTCGCTTCCGGCTCCCGCGGCCACTCGTCAGCTGGGATTCCTCCCCTTCGGCCTCAGCGCCAACCTTGCCGTCCGCAGGGATGTCTTCGACGCCGTACACGGCTTCGACGAAACCCTGTCACCGGAAGAGGACGTTGACCTGTGCTGGCGGCTCCAACTGGCGGGATACCGGTTCGCCGTGGCGGCCGACGCCATCGTGGAGAAGCGCGAGCGTGCCGCGGGACTACCCACGTTCCGCGCCGCCTGGGCCTACGGACGGTGCGGGCCGCGGCTCTACGTGCGCTACCGCCCTGCGGGCATGCGACGCGACGTCCGGGGTGCAGCCAAAGCGTGGGTCTGGTTGGCGATCGCCCTGCCCGTGCTCGTCCAGCGGCCCCGTCGTCGTCAGTGGGTGCGGACGTTTGCTATTCGTTCCGGCCGGCTCGCCGGTTCGCTGCACCTCCGGGCGTTCTTTCCGTAGGCCATCCCGACGACGCACGTCGGTGCCTCGCGTGCAAGCGGACGCTCATTCGACGTTCCAACTCGTGCCGACGTGAAGAGGGGTCGCAACCATGACGCCTTCTGGCGGCTCGAGTATGTCGGGACCGAAGGCGTCGAAGGCCACCGCGGGCTTCCACGGGAGCAGGGGGGTGTCGGCCCACTTGCCGAAGCTCGTCATCGCCGTCCAGACGGAATAGCGGCCCTTGGCCAGCGGGACGTTGTGCAATCGGCAGATGACCTCGAAGTCACCGGACGGGAAGAGCCCGTGGTGTTTGGTGATGAACATCGGAAAGGCCGTGCCCAATGAGACGCCGACGAAGAAGTCGGCCTCCACCGACTCGGGCGAACTGAGCGTCAGGCGGATCTCGGCGTCCTCGAGCGCAACGACCTGTCCGCCGTCAGGGCCGGTGATGCTTGATTCCAGCAGCTTGACGACGCCGTCGTTGGAGGTGGCCACCGACGCGTCCTGCTCGATGGACTTGCGGTAGAGGGAGGCCACCTCCCTGGTGGGTCCCGCAGCCTGTACGACCGCGTCCGCCAACCACAGCGACTGTGTGCACGTCGCTTCGACCGACACGAGGTCGTGTGAGACGTAGATGAGCGTGGTGCCGAGCCGCACGATCTCTTCGATCCGTCGGAGGCACTTCTGTTGGAAATTGGCGTCGCCGACAGACAGCACCTCGTCGACGAGCAGGATGTCGGGTTCCAGGAAGGCGGCAATGGAGAAGCCCAGGCGCATCTGCATGCCGAGGGAAAAGAACTTGACCTGACGGTCGATGGCGTCCTCGAGCCCGGCGAACTGAACGATCTGGTCGAATCGCTCGTGCGAGAGCTTGCGGCGCATGCCGAGCACGGCACCGTAGAGGAAGACGTTCTCTCGTCCCGTCAAGTCGGGATGGATGCCGCTTGTCACGCTCAAGAGCGCACCCAGGCGACCCACCGCCTGGCACTCGCCCGCTGACTGGTACGTGGTTCCGCTGATGATCTTGAGCAGCGTCGTCTTCCCGGAGCCGTTGATGCCGATGAGCCCCAGCGTCCCACCCGGTTCGACGTTGACGCTGACGTCCTTCAGCACCCAGCGGTAGCCCTTCGCGCCCTTGCGCAGCGACCGGCCCGCGCGGAGGATCTGGTCGTAGAAGAGCGGCGCCGTGCGGTCGGCGCGGAACTTCTTCCACACGTGCTCAACGCGGATCGACCCGTTAGGCAATGTCGGCAAAGTTCACCTCGAATCGCTTGAAGATCCGATAGCCCGCCACTAGGTAGAAGACGGTGCCGGCGATGGCGGCCAGGAGGGGTGCCCATGCGGGATTCTGGCCGAGGAGCATGGCGCGTCGGGTGTCGTCGATCACCGGCCCCAAGGGGTTGAAGAAGCCGTAGACGATCCGGAGTTTCGCCGGGATGAGAGAGAACTCCCAGATCACCGGCGTGACGAACAGACCCAACTGGATGACGATGGGCAGAACCTGCGCCAGGTCGCGCATCTGGATGATCAGGGCGGACATCGCGAGCGTCATGCCGATGGTGAACATCACCTCGATAACGATGAAGAGTGGCACCCACACGGTCGTCGCGTACGGGACGAAGTGGTACCAGAAGAACAGCACCACCAGCGGGATCCACGCCAGTACGCCGTTTACCGCGTTCACCAAGATCGTCTCCAGGGGAAAACACTCCCGTGGGAACTGCGTCTTGCTCATCAGCTCGTGGTTGGTCAGCAACGCCGTGCCACCGGACCCCAACGCTTGGGAGAAGAACGTCCAAGACAGGATCCCGATGAAGGCGAAGAGCGGGTAGGGGATCCCGGGTGGAATACCCAAGGCCTTGGTGCGGGAGAAGATGATGCTGAAGATGACGAGCATGGCGACCGGGGCGATCAGGGCCCAAGCCAGTCCCAATGTGGCCTGCTTGTACTGGGCCCGGATGTCCCGTTCGGCCAGCGTGTAGATAATGTCGCGGCTTGTCCAGAGGTCGCGGATGGACGTCCAGAAGCGGGCGTGGTGGCGATAGATCAGGTCGGGAGCCGGCTCGTCAGGCACCTCGGCGCCCTCGCCTGCCCTCTTGTTCCCCAAGGCCGACGGCGTCCCTCCCTCCGCGGGAGTCGACAAGGCCATCGAATGCATCATCCTCTCCACCCGCGAACGCAGGCCCTCGTTCACACCGACATGGAAGAGTGACAGTATCGCGCACCGGGAAAACACCTGCGTAACGGCCGGTCAGAGCACGGGCCGGTACGATCACCTGGTGAGCGTTGAGGACGGCATGCCGCTCCGGGCACCCGGCAGACCCCTACGCGTGCTCCTCGTGATCAAGTGCCTCGGCTACGGGGGGGCAGAACGCCTGTTGGTGGACATGGCGGCGACCGTGGATCGATCCCGGTTCGAGTACGAGGTCGCCTACGTTCTGCGAAGCCAGGATGCGCTGGTACCGGCGATACGGGCCGGCGGAACGCCGGTACACCCCCTCGGTGCCACCAACAACGCCGATCTGCGATGGATGGGAACGCTCCGGCGACGGCTTCTGTCGGGTCGGTACGACGTGGTCCACTTCCACCTCCCCTACGCAGCCGCATTGGGGCAGCTCGTCGTCGCTTCCCTGCCACGTTCCTCCCGGCCAGGCGTCGTGTACACCGAGCACAGCCTCTGGGACCGCGCCCGCCTGGTGAACCGCGCATTGCTGCGGAGCTCGATGGCGCGGGGAGAACAGCTTGTCGCCGTCTCACAGGCGTCCTACGACGCTCTGCCGGCGTCGCTGCAAAAGCGGGCCACGACCGTCGTCCATGGTGTCGACCTGGCCGTCTCGGATTCCTTGCTCGCCCGACGGGCTGAGCTCAGTGCCCTCGTGCGGTCCGAGCTCGGCGTCGATGACGACGAGCTCTTGTTCATCACCGTGGCGAACCTCCGCCCCGAGAAGGGATACGACGTGCTGATGGAGGCGGCCAAGGCCGTCGCGGACTGTGATCCCCCGATCCGGGTCGCGGCAGTGGGGCGGGGCCCTTTGGCCGATGCGCTGCGGGCTCGTCACCTCGAGCTGGGTCTCGGCGATCGCTTCCAGTTCCTCGGTCAGCGCGATGACGTGCTGCAATTGCTGGTGGGCTCCGACGCGTTCGTTCTGGCGTCGCATCACGAGGGACTTCCGGTGGCGCTGATGGAGGCCACCAGCGTCGGGTTGCCCATTGTGGCCTCACGCGTCGGAGGAGTCCCCCAGGTCCTGGAAGACGAAGTGGACGCTCTCCTCGTGCCACCCGGCGATCCCGCGCTCCTTGCCCAAGCCATGAAACGGTTGGCATCGGACCCGGAACTGCGTGATCGTCTGGGTCGGCAGGCCAAGAGTCGGAGTCCGATGTTCGACATCGGACAGGCCAGCCGAGCCGTTGGTGACGTCTACCTGCAGGTGGCCCGTTCACGTTGAGCACGCTGGTCGGGAAGAAGCTGGTCCATGTCACGACGGTCGACATGAGCCTCGCGCTCCTGCTGGGGCCGCAGCTCCGCGCCTTTGCCGACGCGGGGATGGAGGTGGTCGGCGTGTCGGCTCCCGGCCCGTTCGTAGGCCAGCTGGAGTCATGGGGCATCCGGCATGAGCCCCTGCACCACGCCACTCGGTCCACGGCGGTCGGCCAGGACATCATGGCGTTCGCCGAACTGTTCCAGCTCTTTCGACGGCTCAGACCCGACATCGTCCACACCCACAATCCCAAACCGGGCGTCTACGGAAGGGTGGCCGCTCGTGCCGCCGGGGTGCGCGGCGTGGTCAACACGGTGCACGGCCTCTACGCCAGCCCAGAGGATCGGCCGTCACGGAAAGCTCTGGTGTACGCCCTCGAACGCGGCGCCTCGATGTGCTCGGGGGCAGAGCTCGTCCAGAACCCTGAGGACCTGGCGGTGTTGACCCGCCTGGGCGTGCCGAGCCACAAGCTGGTGCTGCTCGGCAACGGCGTCGACCTGCGGCGCTTCCAATCCGAGGCACAGGAGCACAGTCGTCGACAGGCGAGAGTGGACCTCGGGCTCGAGCAGGACGCCGTCGTGGTGGGCGTGGTGGCGCGTCTCGTGTGGCAGAAGGGCTTCCGCGAGCTCTTTGCGGCGGCTGCACGCATGCGCGAAACGCATCCCGACGTGGTCTTCGTCGTCGTCGGAGGATCCGATCCGGACAAGGCCGACGCCATCTCTCCGGAAGAGCTCGAGGAGGCTCGCCGGCGGGCCCACATCGTCTTCGCCGGGAGCAGGGACGACATGGAGCACATCTACCCGGCCTTTGATCTCTTCGTACTGCCGTCGTACCGCGAGGGCTTTCCCCGATCGGCCATGGAGGCGGCGGCGTGCGGCCTGCCGGTGATCGCCACCGACATCCGGGGGTGCCGACAGGTCGTCTCCCATGGAGCATCCGGGCTGCTCGTCCCGCTCCACGACCCCGCGCGGCTGGCGGCGGCGATCGAGGAGTTGGTCGTCGACCCGTCGCGCCGCCGTGCCATGGGCATTGCGGGCCGGCGCAAGGCTGAGGCCGAGTTCGACGACCGAGCCGTCGTGTCCAAGACGATGGCCGCCTACGAACGCGTGCTCGTGCGCGCCACGTCCTCGACGAGGCGTCGCACTCCCTGATCGGCCACGCGGCCGTCGTAGCGGTCGAGGTAGCGCGCCTCCGCCGCCTCGGTCAGGCGCACACGCAGCCCGGGGTCGCCCAGAAGCCGCACCGTGGCCGCGGCGAACTTCTCTGGATCGTCGGCCAGCAGAAGGTGCACGCCGTCCTCGACGTCGAGTCCCTCCGCTCCGAGGGTCGTGGACACCACCGGGACGCGGTGCGCGAAGGACTCCAGGATCTTCACCCGTGTCCCGCTGCCATAGCGGATCGGGACCACGGCCACCGAGGCCCGTGACAGCTCCTCCTCCATAGAGGGGACCTGGCCCACGACGGTCAGGACTCCGGGCCGGTGCAGCTGCTCGACGTTCGTGGCGGGCCGGCCGACGAGCCGTATCTCTGTGGCCGGGACTGCCATGCGGATGCGCGGGGCGATTGCCATCGCCAGCCATTCCGCCGCGTCGATGTTGGGTGGGTAGCCGAGGTGCGCCTGGAAGAGCACGACGGGTGGCCCACCCTCGGCCGGGTTCCCAGCCGATCGCCGTGGTCGCGGGTACGTGTTCGGGATCACGGTGACGTTGGACAGCCCGCATCGAGCCGCGTCGAGGTCGCTAGCGATCACGACCCGCTCAACCTGTGCCGCCACCGACCGCTGAAACCGGCGCCAGTCGCTGGCGTTGAGCCGGATCTGGTAACGGGCCAGGCGGCTTCGTAACGAGCTGTCTGTGTCAGCCGATCGCAGCTGTTCTTCCAAGAGCTCGGCCCGTAGCCGGGCCTTGACATCCTCGAGGTTGTCCAGGTCCACGATGGTCGGCCCGAGGTCCGGCCGCCCCGTCCATTCGTACGAGCGCGCGGTCGAGAACCACACCACGTCATAGGGCGGACGGGCCCAGTCGCGGAGTGCGACGCGGGGCCCGCGGTCGGCTCGGGACATGACCACCTCGACCGGGAGGCCCCGGCGGGTCGCCCACTCGAGGCGCCATCGAGGGAGTGCAGACGCGCGTGGGTACGGCACGCCCTTCGACCGCACCACGGAGATTGTCGGTGGGACCTCGACGTTCGAGTGGTGCGGGTTATGGAGGACGAACAGGTCCAGGTCGGAGACCGACGACACCGCCTCCACGACCTGGGCCAGGCGGATGAGCGCGCCCCCGAGCGGTGGCCACGGCACGTCGTCGGCCACCAGCAGCGACCTCACGGAGCACCGGGCCCATTGTTGGCCGGCCACGGGTACTCATAGGCCAATCCCAACGTCTGCATCACACCCCGGGGGCTCGACGACGGGGGCAGCAGGTCGAGCAATCGTCCCCACTCCCCCAGGACGGGCAATCGTAGCGGGAACCAGGCCGTCGAATGCTACTCGCGACGTCCGCTGCTACCGTGCGGTCGCCACGGCCAGGACCAGGAGAGGACGCTCGGAGATGACGCCGCATCTCGACAACGATGGCGCTCCGCTGGTCGTGCACGTCATCCCCTCACCCCGCGGCCGAGGTGCGCAACGCGCGGCCCGCGTTCTCGTGGACCGACTCAACCAGCTGGGAGTGATCCGCCACCGCCTGCTCGGCCTGTTCGAAGGCCCGCCCGAGGTGGAGGTCGACCTGGCCCTGGGACATCCCGCGGGCAGCCGTCCCGCCGAGGGATTCGACCCGCGACTCGCGCGCGAATTGCGCAGGGTTCTCGCCCAAGTCGACCCGGCCGCGGTCGTCGCCCATGGCGGTGACGCAATGAAGTATGCGCTCCCCGCGGTCGTCGGCTCGGGACGCCCACTGGTCTATTGCGTCATCGGGACCTACGCGGGACCACCGACGCTGCTGCACGAACGGATGTGGAGATGCATCATGGCGCAGGCGGCACTCGTCGTTGCGGTGGGCGACGAGGTGTTCGAGGAGTGCACGCAACGGTTCCGCGTCCTCCCGCGGAAGGCGGTGGTGATACCCAACGGACGAGACCCCTCCCGGTTCCGGCCCCGATCGGGGCCGCCCGAGGCAGCCGCCCGCTCGCTCATATTCGTTGGTGCGCTGACACCTCAGAAGCGGCCCGATCGGTTCGTCGAGGTCGTACGCCGCCTGAGGGCCGAGGGCCACGCCGTGCGCGCCGTCATGGTCGGCGACGGGCCGCTGGCCGGCACACTGGGCCCTTTGGCGACGGCCCAAGGCATCGAGCTCCTCGGTCCCCGTGCGGATGTGCCCGAACTCCTCCGCCGCTCGGACGTGTTGGTGTTCACCAGCCTGCCCACCGGTGAGGGCATGCCGGGCGTGTTGATCGAGGCGGGGCTGAGCGGCCTCCCGGCCGTGTCCACGTCCGTGCCCGGGGCCGCGACCGTTCTGTGCGATGGCCGCACCGGGTTCATCGTCGACGACTCGGCCGCCGCGATGACGGCCGCGGTGGCACTGCTCCTCGACGACCCGGATCGCCGCGCCGCCATGGGCGTGGCTGCGCGCGCCCGGTGCGAGTCGGAATTCACCCTCGACCTCATGGCCCAGCGGTGGCGAGACGCCCTGCAGCCGATGATCGATGCTCAGATTGCAACGGCCCGGCGGCGCACCGAGACGCCCGGGCGGGTCCGCACCTTGCGGCGGGCGCTGCGCTCCCGGCGGCGCAGCTCCCCGACGTAGCGGGCGGGCGGCCGTCCACTGGGCCTCGGGCTTGCCGGGCCCGCTCGCTCAGCTCTCCCGGGGTGTCTGCTCGACCACGGAGAACTCCTCGAACGGCGATACAGGACCGACGGCAGAGGACTCGGAGATTGGTATCTGTTCCGTCGGGTCAAGCGCGTGACCCGGTCGCTCGTTGCCGGATTCGAGCTCGGCGTCGACACGACCCCAGTCATAGAATTCGATGCCCCCGTCGGTGAGGGCCATACCGACGACCGGTGCCCCCAGATGCCCCAGCGCCGCACTGATCTTTTTCATCTCACCGACGGTCGTGGTCTCTCGTTCGGCCACGACAAGCACCACGTCGGCCAGCGGTGTCAGCCCTGCCCCGTGGTGTACGGAGAGATAGGAGGGAACCTCGAGGAACACCACGTCCACGACCTGGCGGAGCGCGGCGAGCACCTCCGGGACGCGGATCACGACCTGGGCGGGGTGTCCGACGAAGTACCGCAGGTCTAGAGCGAGACCCCCGGGACACCGGTTTCCCCGAGCAGACGCTCGACGTCGGTCGGGTTCAAGGACCCCGTGAGGAGACGAGCCCGCTCGTCCTCGATCGGAAGCGCGGCGCCGTTCCCGGGGGTCGGCCAGTGCGCCCACGGCAATGGCGTCGGTTGTGGCAGTTCAGAGTCTCCTCCGGGAGAGGCAAGGCCGGCCGTGCTGACGAGCGCGACCCGCTGACCGACTTCTGCGCAGACGGTGGCCAGATTGGTGACCACGTCTGCCAGGGACATCTCCGTTCCCGCGCTGACGACCATCACCACTCGGCGGTCCGAGTGCCGGGCCGGACGCCGATCGAGCGGTGGCTGGGTGACGGGGTCGCTCATGACCTCCCCGCCTGGCCGGACCGGCTCCCGACGCCGTGGTCGATCACCGGGTCCTCCCCCTCGTACCACCGTTCGGTCTGCTCCACCGGCGGAAGAGGCAGGGGCTCGCGGAAGACCGTCACCCAGAGCATGCGATAGGCCTCGGTCGAATCGCTCGCTTCGAAGGGGATCTCGGCGACGACCGGATAGCCCAAGGCCACCTGGGCCCGTTTCGCCGTCTTGAGGCGCCTGTCCAGAAGCCACAGCGCCAGAGCCGCCAGTGCGCCCAGGACCAAGCCGACCACCAGCCCGACCGCGGCACGCACCGTGCGATTGTCGACGACAGTGGGGGTGCCCGAGACCACCGCGGTCGTGGACACGGCCGAGGGCGCTTGTACCACCTGGAGGCCTGATCCCGGTTGCTGGATCACCAGAGTCGCCAGGTAGTTCTGCAGGGCGTTCACCTGCACTTCGAGAGCCGCGACGCTGAGGCCAGGGGCCAGATGGTTGGTGGCAATGTCGGTCATGACGGTGGCCAGCGTCGCCTCTGTCTGCTGTTCCTGGCCGGTGAGCGCGCCCGTCGCCTGGGAATTCGTGTAGCTGTTGATTGCGTCGATGAAACCCTTGTCGAGGGCGAGCGCATTCGCGGCAGTCGCGCCGACGGCGGTGACGTCGACCACGCCGTTCTGAGAGGTATCGCTCTGCCCCGAGTTCCCGCTCCCGGGCACGGTGAGAACGACCTGTTCCCGTACCTCCGGCAACGTCTCGTTGAGGCCGGAAAGACGGCTGGTCTCGGTCATGACGCCGTCGGTGCTGGCGTAGTACAGGATCTGGCCGATGGTGATCCCCCCGCCAAGGAGACTCGAGCTATTGCTCGAGGTGGGTGGCGACCCGATGACGGATGTGGACTGGTAGTGGACGTAGACGTGACCCTTCGGGGGGGCGGCCAGGAGCAAGGGAACGGCGAGGCCGACGAGGCCGAAGAGGGCGATCAGCCACCACCCACGGACCAAGGCAGACCAGTAGTCGCTAAGTTCCATCATTCCTCCCGCCCTGAGAAGCGCAACCAGCGGTACGCCGATGGCCACGTAAAAATACCAGCCTGGCATCCCCGCCAAACATCGTCAGCTGGTGTACACCGGCGTTGCAGGGGGTTTGGGAAAACCGCGCTACCCCTCCCCTCCTAGAGGATCCTGACAGCGCCCCACCCTCGAAAATAGAGCCGACCGAACCGAACCGGGACAATGCGCCCACAACTCGCCGGCCCGGGCGGAGGCCAGAACGGCGCGGGGCCGACTCCCGGCCTGCAGTGGCGCCGGCTCCTCAGCGGGGCGAGATTCGGCGTCCACACCGCCCGGGGATCGCCGGCGAGCTGCCACCGAGCGGCGAGGCCGACACCGACACGCAATTCGAGGGCATTGTGGATCGAGGCCGTCGTCGACAAAAATACAGATGGCGAAGCGCTGGGCTAGATTCCTTGGGATCTCGAGAGGCGGGGAAGCGAATCATCTGTTTCGGCGACAGGAGCTTCGGTAAATCACGAGGGGTTGGGGCCATCATGTGGACATGGATGGAGGGCAACGCTTTGGCGCGACGGCAGTGTTCCGCTCTTCGGCCGCCTACGGGGGTGACGCGATGACGGATCCCGCGGCCGATCGGGGTGGTGTGGAGCCTGTGGCGACTTCGGGCACGCGCGCGGAGGGCTTCTCAACGAGTCTTTCCCACAGGATCCCCGTTCTGGCCAGCCGGGTGCGCGCCCAGCTCCTCTTCATGGTGCTCGACGCCGCGTGCGTCATTGCGGCGTACAGCGCGGCCGAAGTCTTCTACTGGCGCAATGTCGCCCCGACTGCATACGGCTGGCACTTCGAGCTCTTCGTACTCATCGTCATGATCGTGACCCTTATCTGTAATCAGATCTACGGCCTGTACGGGCGGATGTGGCGTCATGCCGGCCTCGAAGAAGCCCGTCAGATGATTCTCTCGAGCGGAACGGTTGCCACAGTCCTCTTGGTCATCTACACGATCATCCGACTGGCCGGTTATCAGGTGGTGCACACCCAAGTGGTTGTGTTCGGCTTGATCCTGGCCACCCTCGGCATGAGCTTGATCCGTTTCCAGTCGCGCATCTTTGCCTGGCAGCGCGGGTCTCGAGGCAGTGGGTTGCGTGTTGCGATCGTTGGGAGTCGCGATGCTGCGGCGTCGGCAGTGCGCGAGATGATCCGTCATCCCGACGCCGGACTGATCCCGGTCGCCGTGTTCGACGACGACACATCGGTGCACGGGATGTCGCTCATCGGAGTGCCCATCGTCGGCAGCATCAGAGACCTCCCGGCCGCGACGAGCCGCTACATGCTCCAGGAGGTGCTCCTCGCCATACCCGACGCGTCGCCGGAGATGATCGCCGACGTGCTCCACACGACCGAGGCGGCCGGCATCACCATGAAGGTCCTGCCCACTGTGCACGACGTGGTCACGGGTCGCACCGGCATGTTCGCGATCAGACGGGCACGTGAGCCGAGCATCGAGGACCTCTTGGGCCGTACGCCGGTCGCGACCGACCTCGACGGGGTGCGCATGTCACTCGAGTCACACCGGGTGCTGGTCACCGGCGCCGGTGGCTCTATCGGTTCGGAAATCTGCCGCCAGGTCGCCGGGTTCGCACCCGCCCAGCTGATCCTGCTCGACCACGACGAAACCCACCTTCACGACACCGCGTCCGTCCTCGACGGGCCCTGCCACCAGGCCCTGGTCGACATCAACGACCGTGAGACACTCTTCGAGGTCTTCGAGCGGTACCGCCCCGATGTCGTGCTCCACACGGCTGCGCACAAGCATGTTCCCGTTCTCGAGGAGCACCCGATCGAGGCGGCTCGCACCAACGTGTTCGGGACGCTCAACGTGATCGACGCGTCGGCCGCAGTCGGCGTGACGCGGTTCTTGCTGATCTCGTCCGACAAGGCGGTGCGGCCGTCGAGCGTCATGGGGGCATCCAAGCGGGCGGCCGAACAGGTCCTGTTGAATCGGTCTCCACACGGCGGCGCGTACTGCGCCGTGAGGTTCGGCAACGTACTGGGGAGCCGGGGCAGCGTCATTCCGACCTTCGCCCGCCAGATCAAGGCCGGCGGTCCCGTCACGGTCACCGACCCCAGGATGACCAGGTTCTTCATGAGCGTCGAAGAGGCGGTGCAACTCGTGCTCCAGGCGTCACTGCTGTCAGAGGGCCGAGACATCTTCATGCTCGAGATGGGAGAACCGGTCCCCATCATCGATCTCGCCCGTCGGATGATCCAGCTCTCGGGTGGCCAGGTCGACGTGGACATCCCGATCAAGGTCATCGGTATCCGCCCCGGCGAGAAACTTGCAGAGGATCTCCGCGAGTCGGACGAAGAGGTCTGGGAGACCGAACACCCGTCCATCTCGCGGCTGCTGCCCATCACGGCGCCGCAGGCGTGGTTTGACTCGTGTCTCGGTCAACTCGGCGAGGCCATGCACCGAGGTGACTCGGGCAGGGTGCGCCAACTTCTCTTTGCCATCGCCGGAGTCGCCCACGAGGGCGAGCCATCCGGACCCGCGTCTCCCGCGGCGGCGGCCGACGAGAACCATACGAAGCAACATTCGACTGCGCACCACCGCCGCGGGTCGGCGGACTTCAAGCCCGAACCTGCCGGTACCTGATGGCTACGCCAAAGGGGGACCGGCTGGTGGTCGTGGGTCAGGGCTACGCGGGACTCCCTGTTGCCATGCGGGCGGTCGAGGCAGGCTTCGACGTCGTCGGCTTCGACGTCGACGTCGTGCGAATAAAGCGATTGGCCTCCGGAGAGTCCCACGTCGAGGACGTGACGAGCGACGAGGTAGCACAGGCCCTCGCCACCGGACGGTACGAACCCACCGACGACCCTGAACGCACGCGCCGATTCGACGTGGCCGTCATCGACGTCCCCACGCCTCTCTCGGAGGGGACGCCGAATCTCACGTATGTCGCGGATGCGGCGACGATGCTGTCCGCTTCGCTCGTTCCGGGGGCGACGGTCATCCTCGAATCGACGACCTACCCGGGCACGACGGAAGGCCTGGTGGCCGGCATCCTCGAGGAGGGATCAGGGCTGGTGGCGGGGCACGACTTCCATCTTGGGTACAGCCCGGAGAGAATCGACCCCGGCAACGCCACCTGGCACTTTGTCAATACCCCCAAAGTGGTCTCGGGCATCGACCAGGAGTCACTGGACGTTGTACGGGCCTTCTTCGATCGGCTGGTCGAACGCACTGTTCCCGTGACAGGCACACGGGAGGCCGAGCTCTCGAAGCTCTTGGAGAACACCTTCCGCCACGTGAACATCGCGCTGGTCAACGAATTGGCGGTCTTCGCCGAGGCCATGGGCATCGACGTCTGGGAGGCAATCGACGCCGCCTCGACCAAGCCCTTCGGCTATCTCCGGTTCACACCCGGCCCCGGAGTCGGGGGACACTGCCTGCCGATCGATCCCAGCTACCTGTCGTGGGAAGTGCGGAGGAGCATCGGACAGTCGTTCCGGTTCGTCGAGCTGGCGAACGACATCAACGCACGTATGCCCGACTATGTCGTGTCCCGGCTCACTCTGGCCCTGAACCGGGACAGGCGCTCGGTCAACGGTTCCCGAGTGCTCATGCTCGGACTGGCCTACAAGCGGAACACCGGGGACATCCGGGAATCCCCCGGCGTGGTGATCGCGCAGAACCTCACGGCGCTGGGTGCCGACGTGAGGGTCGCCGACCCGTACGTGACACCGGGAACAACGGCGCTGCGCCAGGTCCGATTGACTGCGGACGAAGTAGGGCAAGCCGACGCAGTCGTGGTGGTAACGGACCACGACGACTTCGACATGGACTTGGTTCGGGAGCATGCACGGTACGTGCTCGACACCCGCAACCGGATCCGGGGACCGCGAGTCGAATCGTTGTGACGGTTTCACGCCAGCGGTGAAGGTGGTCGTCACCGGCGGTGCCGGATTCATCGGCGCCAACCTCTGCCGCGTGCTGGCGGGAGAGGAGTTCGTCGATCAGCTGGTGGTGCTCGATGACCTCTCGACGGGATCACGAGAGAACCTGGCAGACTTCCCCTCCATAGAGCTCGTCGAGGGCTCCATTCTGAACGCCGAAGACCTCGACCGCGTCATGTCGGGTAGCCATACCGTCGTGCACTTGGCGGCCCGCCCGTCGGTGCCCCGCTCCCTGGCCGATCCCATGGCTACCCACCACGTCAATGCCACGGGAACGATGATGGTTTTGGAGGCGGCACGACGTCACGGCGCGGACCAGGTCCTCGTTGCCTCCTCATCTTCGGTATACGGCGCCAACCCTGCGTTACCAAAGCGTGAGGACATGGTGCCCATGCCGGTCAGCCCCTATGCGGCCAGCAAGCTCGCCACCGAGGCGTACGCCCTCTCGTACGCCCGATCGTTCGACCTTCCGACGCTCGTTTTCCGATTCTTCAATGTGTTCGGACCACTCCAGCCGGCCTCGCATGCGTACGCGGCCGTCGTGCCGGCCTTTGTCTCGTGCGCCCTCGCCGGGAAACCGCTGCCGGTACACGGAGACGGCACGCAGACCCGCGATTTCACGTTCGTCGGGACCGTCGCCTCGGTTCTCACCGACGCCATTCGTCGCCACGTGGTCGATGCCGAGCCGGTCAACCTTGCCTACGGATCGCGGGTTTCGCTCTTGGAGTTGATTGCCCTGCTCGAAGAAGCAACAGGGCACGAATTGCAACGCCATCACGTCGAGGCGCGGGCGGGCGATGTGCCCCACTCGCAGGCCGACAGGACGCGCCTCTGCCGGCTCTTCCCGGATGTTCGGCCGACGCCGCTTCCCGACGGATTGCGTGCCACCCTGGCATGGTTCCGGGTGGCGACCTGACCAGCTCCTCGGATCCCCCGTCGGCGCCGGACGTTGTCACGGGTGTACCGCCCCCACGCCAAGGTGCTGGAAGAGTCGTGCTCCTGGCTGGACCCGGATACAGCACGGACATCGTGGCCAACTATCTCGCCTCCCTCGTGCCCGACGTTGTCGTCATTATGGAGAATCCGCAGTCCCGCGCCGAAATGGCCCGACGACGGGCACGACACGTCGGATGGTTCACCGCCGCTGGGCAGGTCCTTTTCGTCGCGCTCTTGCAGCCGGTCCTCCGGCGCCTGGGCGCGCGCCGGCGGGCGACCATCCTCGGTGCGGCATCGGTCGACACAACGCGCCGATCTGCGTCCCACCGAGTGGCCTCGGTCAATGACCCCGAGACCATCGCGCTCCTGCACTCCCTTCGACCAGACGCAGTCGTCGTGCACGGAACCCGCATCATCGCCGCGCGCGTGTTGGCGTCAGCCGACTGCCCGGTCCTGAACATGCACGCCGGCATCACCCCCCGCTACCGCGGAGTGCACGGTGGTTACTGGGCGCTCGCCGAGCAACACCCTGAGTGGGTAGGCACCACGGTTCACCTTGTTGACCCGGGGATCGACACCGGGGGGGTCCTCGCGCAATCCACCTTCGCGATCTCCGATGAGGACACCATCGCGACCTATCCCGACCTGCACCTGGTGCACGGCCTACCGCTGCTCGGAGCCCAGACCGTCAAATTGCTGTCCGGCACGGAGCTCGAGCCACTGCACACAAGTGTCGCACCGGGGTCGCGCCTCTACTACCACCCCACCCTTTGGGGCTACCTGTGGCGTCGCTGGCGCGACGGTGTGCGATGAACGCTCGGCGCGTCGCCAGCCCGAGACCTCGGGCGCGAGTCGTCCACTACCATCGGTGTTGCCGCAGGGAGGACGAGGTCACGCGTGGCCTCGAGTCAGGCCTGCGTCCGCGTGAGAATCGGCACAACAAGAGATGGGAGGGGTGAGCATGGCAGACCGGCCCGGAGCCCTGGTGATCTCGCTGGACTTCGAGCTGCACTGGGGAATACGTGACCACGTCACGCCGGACGATGCCCTCTTCGGTCGCCTTCCAGAGGCCCGCAAGGCGGTACGGGACTTGCTCGACGTGTTCACGCGAAGGCAGATCCGTGCCACCTGGGCGACCGTTGGCTTCCTCTTCGCATCGACCCGTGACGAGCTCGATGCCTACCTACCGGGCGAGCGTCCGGCGTACCGACGCGGAGAGCTCGATCCCTATCTCGAGGCGGTCGGAGTCGACGAGGAGCGTGACCCCGAGCACCTGGCCGGCTCGCTCGTCGAGCTGATCAGCGGCGGCGACGGGCAGGAAGTGGGGTCACACACGTTCTCGCACTACTACTGCCTCGAAGCCGGACAGAACGAGGCAACGTTCCGGGCGGATCTCGCAGCGGCCCAGGCCATTGCGCTCCGCCGCGGCCTGGCGCTGACCAGTCTGGTGCTGCCCCGTAACCAGTGGAACCCCGTCTACGCGAAAGCGGTCCTCGATCTGGGGTTCACCTGCATCCGCGGCCCCCAACGGGCATGGGGCCATCGAGCTCACCGGGCGGGTGACGAGAGCCTTCTCCATCGCGGGGCCAGATTGGCCGACACGTATATCGGAATCTCGCCACCTCCGACGACGGGGTGGAGCGACGTCCTGCGCGTGTCGGGCCTCTGCGACGTGCCGGCCAGCGCGTTCTTGCGTCCGTACGACCCCGCCCGAAAGCGGCTCGAACCCCTCCGCGTCGCTCGGCTGCGCTCCGGCCTTCGACATGCGGCTCAGCACGGGCGCATCTTCCATCTGTGGTGGCACCCCCACAATTTTTCCCAGCACCAGCGCGAGAATTTCGCGGTGCTCGAACAGGTGCTCGACGAGTTCGACCGGCTAGCCGTGGCGGAGGGCATGCAGTCACTGACCATGAGCGACGTGTCGGCGACGGTGGCAGCGGCCGCACAAGGTCGGACCAGCGATCCCGAGTAATGGTCAGGGTCTGTCCACGGTGATGACGACGCCGCGAGAGGGCGACCACCAACGGGACGAGTTACGCGGTGTGCGGCGGATCGCTGTACCCGCCTTCGCAAAATTGCCGGCAACGGCTCGGCGATCGATCCTTCACGCCTTCGGCAAGTACGCGCCGTGGGAGGATGGCTTCGACCCCACGCCACCGTCAGCGGGAAGCGGGGAAGTAACCGGACCACCCGACTTCGTGGGTATTGGAGCCCAAAAAGCCGGCACGACCTGGTGGTACGAGGCTCTCTGCGCGCACCCCGACGTGTTCTCGCGCAACGACATCCACAAGGAGCGACACTTTTTCGGCCGGTACGTCGCTCGCCCGTTCGGGGCACGGGACTGCTCCCTCTACCACGACTGGTTCCCGCGTCCGCCTGGCAGCCTGACAGGTGAATGGACCCCCGACTACATGCACACTCCGTGGGTTCCCCCTCTGCTCGCGCAGGCCGCACCCAGGACCCGCCTGCTCGTACTTCTCCGCGACCCCATCGACCGCTTCCGGTCAGGTCTGGCACACCAACGCCGCGACCGCGGGAGGCTGACGGTCCAGACATATCAGGACGCAGTCGCCCGAGGGCTGTATCACGACGCTCTGTGCCGGTGGACCGCGCACTTTCCTCGGGAGCAGATCCTCATACTGCAGTATGAGCGTTGTAAAGCGGATCCTGCCGGCCAGCTCGCCCGCACGTACCAATTCCTCGGGCTGGAGCCGTTTGTGGTCGAAGGGATCGACAGCAGGGTCAACGCCACAGCCCAGACCATTGTCCTGGAGCAGGACGTCCGCCGACGTCTCATCGATCTGTACGCTCCAGACGTGCGCGCGCTGTCCGAGCATGTCAAGGACCTCGACCTCGGTCTCTGGCCCAACTTCGCGGACATCAGCGTGGAGTAGCTCGCACCCCGGTCCTCGGCGTGCATGCGAACCGATGGCGTGTCCCCTCTCGTCAACGCTCTGGCGATCCCTCCGGACGAGAGCCATCAATTAGGATTTGCCCCTCACGGGGAGGGGATGGTCGGCTTGAACTCGTTGGCACTTGACGAGCGATTTCTCTCGTCCGGCAACGAGGCGGGGACCGCCCCTGACGACCGGCGCTTTCGACCCGACGTAGAAGGTCTTCGCGCGGTCGCGGTCCTGCTGGTGGTCTTCTATCACGCCGGCATCCCCGGAGTGACCGGTGGGTTCGTCGGCGTCGACGTCTTCTTCGTGATCTCGGGCTTTGTCATCACCGGGCTCTTGCTGAGGGAGCGTCGGGCCAGGGGTCGCACGTCGATCCTCGACTTCTATGCCCGACGGGTTCGCCGGATCCTGCCTGCGGCAACGCTGGTCATCGTGGTGACCGTGGCCGCCTCGTACGTCGCGCTCGGCTTCGTGTCGGGCAACCTCGTCGCCGACGACGGGCGCTGGGCGGCGGTCTTCCTCTCCAATTTCCACTTCGAGGCGGTCGGGACGAACTACTTCACGGCCAAGCTCCCTCCCTCTCCGTTGCAGAACTTCTGGTCGCTCTCGGTCGAAGAGCAGTTCTACGTCGTCTATCCGACCTTGTTCTTGGTCATGGCCAGGCTGAAGGGTCGTCTGTCGCACCAGGCGAAGATGGCGATCGTCTTGGTCGTGGTGATCGTCGCCTCCTACTGGTTCTCGATCGTGCAGACCGCGGCACAGCCCACATCGGCCTACTTCTCTCCGTTCACCCGTGCCTGGGAACTGGCCCTGGGGGCCCTCGTCGCCGTGGGGACCCCCTGGCTGAGGCGGATGCCGGCGTCGATCGCGGCGGTGCTCACCTGGAGCGGACTGGCCGCCATCGTGGCCGCCGCCTTCACCTTCACCGCCCAGACCTCGTATCCGGGGTCGCTCGTCGCCATCCCGGTCCTCGGCGCGGCACTCGTCATTGCCGGAGGCGTGGTCGCACCCCGCCTGGGCGCCGAGCAGCTGCTCGGGCTCGGGCCCTTCCAATGGTTCGGCAAGCGCTCCTACTCGCTCTATCTGTGGCACTGGCCGATCCTCATCATCGCCGCCGAGCAGGCCGGCACGTCCAGCCTCCCCGTTTGGGACAACCTCTGGTTGCTCCTCCTCGCCATCGTGGTCTCGATGGCCTCCTACCGCCTCGTCGAGAACCCCATCCGGCACTGGAAGCTGCCATCGAGGACCACCGTCGCCGCGGGTCTCGCGACAGCGCTCGCGACCGTCCTCGTCCTCTCCTTGGTGATCAGTGTCGAATCGGACTCCAACGCCGTCACCACCGTCACCCCCGCACCCAATGTGGCAGCCGTGCTCCATGAGGTCGCCGCAGCCAAGTCGATCACGACCGTCCCCGACACGATCGAGCCCGGCCTCGCTCAGGCGGCGAGCGACTGGGGGGGCGCAGATGAGCCCGCCTCCTGCACGGCGGGTTCGACACAATCGACGCAGAGTCTGTGCATCCTCGGCGATGTCCACGCTCGTCGGCTCCTCATCGTCTACGGGGACTCTCATGCGCTGATGTGGCTACCCGCCTTCGATTCCATTGCGAAAGATGCCCACATGAGACTTCTCGTGCTCGGAAAGCCGGGTTGCCCGGCCTCGATGATCACGGTCTCCAATCCCACGGGAGTCGGAAGTGCGCAAGATCCCTACATCGCCTGCGACGACTGGCACGCGTGGGCCGTACGGACGATCAATCGCTTGTCACCCAGCATGTTGATCGTCTCCCAAGACAGCACCTACGCTGCACCGGGGCCAAAGTATTTCACCTCTTTGCAATGGAGCGACGGGCTGAGAGAGCTCTTCCATGCGATACCCAGTTCACGAATCGAGAAGATCTTTCTCGGCAACATCCCGCTTCTTGCCCAATCGCCACCCGCGTGCTTGTCGGCGCACCTCGACGCGGTCCAAGCTTGCTCGACGCCAGTCACCCAGGCCTATCGGCAATTTGACGAAGCCGAATTCTCGGTCACGGAGTCCCTCCATGTTCGGTATATCGACCCAACGCCGTGGTTCTGTTCGAACCTGTGCACCGCCGTCGTCGGCACGTACGATGTCTATATGGATCGATTCCATGTCAGCGCGACGTATGCAACGTACGTCCAGAAAGCCCTCGGTTCTGCTCTCTTCAGTCCGACCGCTCCGCCCACACACTTCAGGCCGGAGTTGGAGATCCACGTGCTGCGACCCTCGAACGGCGCGACGTTGTCTGGTAGCTACTGGCTGGCTGCAGGTGCGGTCCTGGGCAACTCACCCGTTGCCAGTGTCGACTTTGTGCTCTCGGGGGGAGGGTTGAGCAAACGCTCCGTCTGCGTCACGCATGGAAGTAGCTTGATAGGCACTCCCTGCGACTGGAACACATCGAGCGTCGCGAACGGCCGCTACGAACTACAGGCTGTTGTGTCGAATGCACTCGGAAAGACTCTGCAGAGCAAAGCCGTCACGGTCTTCGTGAAGAACTGACTTGGCCCGCACACGGCTACTCACCGTTGCCGGCGACCTGAGCGCAGTGGGAGGCGCCGAGGTTGCGCAGCTGAGGGTCGTCGAAGGGCTGTCGTCGAGGGGATGGGCCGTCGACCTCATCTACGTGAGTCGAGGGGACCTGTGGCCGCGGTGGAATGCCTTCGCCTCGAGCACCCGAGCCGTCCGGGCCTCGGGATTGCAACGGTCTGCGCCCTTCGCGAGCGGTCTCGGAAGCGCGGAGACGCTGGTTGGTATCGCACGCAGCGACGCCGAAGTCGTCTACCTGCACAACCCCGGAGACCTGCCGGCCGCCATCGTGGCCTCGCGGGTGAAGCGGGCTCCGGTCGCCGTGCACCTGCACCTGCCGCCCCCCTTCCGTCAGCCGGGGTGGCTGAACTTCCTCATCCGGAAGGCCGACGCCGTGATCACTCCATCGACCGATACGGCGGAGCGGTGGATGCGGGTCGCCGGTCTGCCTGGCAGCCGGGTGTCGGTGATCCCAACGGGGATCGACACCAGTCGCTTCGCCCCGGCCGCAGACGCCGAGCGTCACGAACAACGTCGAACGCTCGGCATCGACCCTGGCGTCGCGATGATTCTCTACGCCGGCCGGGTGGACCCGACCAAGGGGCTTTCTCACCTCATCGAGGCTGTGCGCCGAATGGCGGCGCGCACCAACCTGGTGATCTGCGGTGCCGCCACCGATGCCGGCTTCGTCGCGTCGCTGCATCGCGAGTCCGAGGGGTTGGAGGTCACGTGGCTCGACCGCCGGCTGGACGTGGCCCCTTTGCTGGCGACGGCGGATCTGGTCGTGCTGCCCAGTCTCGTTTCCGAAACCCAGGGGATGCTGGTGATCGAGGCGATGTCCTGCGGCACTCCGGCGGTCGCTTCCGCTGTGGGAGGGCTGCCCGAGACGCTGGCCGCCTTTCCCGACCACCTGGTGCCTCCCGGCGATGCGGCAGCCTTGTCCGACGCCCTCGATCGCCTGGTCGATTGGCGCCGGCATTCCCCGGAGCTGGGAGAGGACTCTCGCCGTTGGGTGGTGGACCACCTCTCCCTGGACCGGACCGTCGGGACAGTGTCCGCGTTGTTGGCCGAGCTCGCGCCATGAGCAGTCGCGGGCGTCGTGCTCGGGTCGCCCCTGCGGCGGAGATCGACCCGAGCACTTCTCTGGAGGAAGAGACCCACGTACCATCGTCGGCGCACGGTCTGACGTTCCACGGGAGACGGAATGCGGCACTCTAGGGATTCTCGTCCGTGATCAGCGTCATCGTCCCGGTGCGCAACGGCATGCCTTGGCTCGAAGAGCAGCTTCGGGCCCTGACCGAACAGGAGTGCCCGGTGCCCTGGGAGGTGGTCGTTGCCGACAACAACTCCACCGACGGAAGTCGGTCCGTCGTGGAGGAGTGGATTGGTCGCTGCGGCGTGGTGCGTCTCGTCGACGCATCGAAGGTCCGCGGACCGGGCGCCACCCGCAATGCGGGGGTCAGGGAGGCCCAAGGCGAGCTCCTGGCTTTCTGTGATGCCGACGACGTCGTACAGCCAGGCTGGCTGGCCGCCCATTTGTCGGCCTTGGCCGAAGCCGACATCTCCGCCGGGGTGTTCGACTTCTGGTCGCTCAACGGGCTGACCGCTCCTGCGCCGGTCTCCTACGCTCCTCCGCCGGCGATGGGCCTGTTCGCCTTTCTGCCTGCCGCGGGGAGTGGCAACGTGGCCCTGCGGCGGCGTACCTTCGAAGAGCTCGGCGGCTTTGCCGAGGATCTGATGACCGGAGAGGACTTCGACCTGTCCTGGCGCGCACAACTTGCGGGACATCGCTTCGTCGTGACCACGGGGGCTGTGCTCGCCAGGCGTGACCAGCAGGGCTTCAGGGCGGTTTTCAGCCGGTACACCGCGTACGGACGGTGCGGCCCGGTCCTGTACGGTCGCTTCCGGGGCAGCGGCCTGCGGCGCGACCTGCCACTCGCTGCCAAGGCCTGGGCATGGGTGATCGTGACGACGCCACGACTCGTACAGCCCGAGTTTCGCGATCGATGGGCCCGCGTCGCCGGGTGGAGAACCGGTCGTCTCGTCGCGTCGGTGGGGCACAGGGTGCTCTTCCTTTGAGAACCGGGTGAAGTCCCGATCACCAAAGCGGCCCTAGCCGACTTGCTACCGTGCCAGAGTGGTTGGGCACCCCAAGGTCCTGGCACTTCTGGGCATCGCGTTGCTTCTCGGCGGATGTTCGGCGAGCCCGCGGACCGCGGCGACTTCGACGACCCGGAGCACACCAACGACGATCAGCAAGATCCCCAGCGAAGAGGGCTGCCGGAATGCCCTGGACTACGCTGACGCCCATCGGGGCGTTCCGGACGTCGACAGCGTGGTTGCGGCGTCCTGCACCCCAAACGCACTCAAGGCGGCGATCTCCGCGAGAGATCCTTCCCTTTCCTCTCAGCAGGTGACGGCAAAGGAACAGGAGACCGCCTCCGCTGCTTGCCGGGGTAATGCCAACCTGAAGCTCTGCGCGGGGGATACCTCAGCGAGGTTCAGCCCGTCGGGACAATCAAGTCAGTTGTCGACTTTGATGGTAATGGGGGGGCTGTAGGTGCTCTTGCCATCTTTGCCGGTGACCAAGCTCTGCAGCTCGTAGGTGCCGTTTGCGACTCCGGTGCTGTCCCAGGCGAGGGCGGCCCCGAAGTGGGTGAAGGGAGCCGAACCGATGACCGTTTTCGAATACGGTCCACCGCTGAGCACGAACTGCAGCCGCGAGATGCCGATCCCGTGAAAGTGAACCGAGGCATCGAGAATGGCCTCTCTCCCCCTCACGGTTGCCCCGTTCGAGGGCGTCAGCACGGTGGTGGTCGGCAAGATCGAGTCGAAGACGACGAGTGCGGAACCGTCGAACGCGACATAGGTCTCTCCCGCGTAGCCGTCTTTCACGAGCATTCTGTTGAAGGATGGGACGCCCGGTACGGTACCGTCCGCCAAGACCCAGACGCGGCGGGGCAACTCACCAGAGGGATCCAGCGACAGGTCAAATCCTTCGACATACCGCTGTTGGACTCCCAGCTGTGGCCAGAGGGGTAGAGACCGTTTGTCGCCCGAAAGGTAGTACTCGATGACCGAAGTGACGGCGTGGTCACTCAGGGCGATCACATCCCCCTTCTGCGCGTGCTGAGCCAGGTAGCGTGCCGGGCTCTGCAAATCCTCCTGTAGCGTCGAGGCCGCGCCGACATAGCTGATGACAAGGACAACGGTTGCTGCGACACCAAGGATCGCCATCAGCCCGCTTGCCTGCCGTCTTCCATGCGTCTGGCGTTCCGAGGCGCGGCGGCTGTCGAGGATGCTCGGGAAGGTGCGCACACAGACGAAGGCTGCAAGCAGGGCGGCTCCGGGAGCTGATGCCGAGACGTACCGGCTCGAATAGATCGGATGGGCGAACGAGGCGATTGAAAGAAGGGCCGTGGGAACGAGCGTCCAGCCGAGCGTCAGGGCAAGGACGTCCCGGTCCTTGCTCAGACGATCGACGACTGCATCTCGGTGGCCGTTCCCGAGTGCCGCCGCGAGTTTGACCACGGCGCCGGCCAAGATGAGAAGGATGACGAGGTCATAGGCCTGACCGATGACGGGACCTCGGATCTCATCGAACAGAAGGCTCTCGGTGGATTCTTTTGCGATCCAATTCACCTGAGCGACCTCTCCGACGCTTGCCAGCACCCATGCTCCGGATGCGACAGCGAGGAGGGCAAGGGGAGCAAGCAGCAGCCGCAGGCGTTGTCGAATGAGCTTTGGGCGGACCACCACGACGCAGACAAGCATCGAGACCGGAGCGAGTAGTGAGAACAATTGCATCGCGGTGGCGAACAGGGCCAGCACACTAAACAGCCACAACCAGCGTGTACGGCCGTCGCCGAGCCACTCGAACAAGACGACGGCACAGAGCGCCACCAACAGGGTGCTGAGCTCATAGGGCCGTGCATTCAGTGACTTCTCGACCAGAAGCGTGCTGGTGGCGGTGAGAACCGCCGTGATGACACCGCACCATCTTCCGGCGAGGCGCAGGCCGAGCAGACCGACGACGACGACGGTGCCGAAGTATGCGAAGAGCGAGAGTGCCCGCACCCATTCGATGCTGCCCGAGACCATCAGCCAGAAGTGGATCAGCGCGTAGTACGGCAACAAGACCAGATCCACATGCTGTGACTGCGCCCACAGGTTTGACCACGAGAGGTGGGCCGAATAGAGGGTCGCACCTTCGTCGGCGAACATCGACTCTCCGAGCCACGGCAAGAGACCCAGCGAGGCCGCCAGGGCCGCTCCAACGACGGCAGCCATGCCAATGCGGTCAGGACCCATGTCGCTCGTTGTATTGGATTGGAGTACGACCCGCGAATCGACTTTCACATCTTTACCTAGGCACCCGTCAGCCCACCCCTGTGACGATCCTCGTCACCGGCGTCCCAAACATCTACCACAAAGGCGGCTTGAGCCCAGTGCGCCTCCCAGGGGGAATCCGCTCGGTTTTGATCCACTGACTCCGTGGCGCCGCCGAACGATGATCATGGCGGTCGCTGTGCGTTGGACGATTCGGCACGTGTGACCATCGGCTCGGGGATGTACCGCTGTGCCGAGACCGGCTCGCGTCGGGCGACCGCCTCGAGCAGGGAGGAAGGCCCGATGTAAGCTTGCGGTGGCGACATTTCGGACGGGGGAAGCATCGTGAGACATCGGTTTCAGATCGCGCGGTACGTCGTCGCGGCTGCTGCCGCCACTGCCGCGCTCTGTCTGGCCCTGAGCCCACCGGTTGCCAGAGCAGCTGCCACAGGCGCCGGAAGCACTGCACCCGGTACGACCATGACCCTGGCGGGCAACGGGTCAATCGACGAAGCTTGGCTCACCGGGGCCAATCCCGGGGATCAGGTCGCCCTCTTGCGAGACGACTCGGTGGTTGCCGTCAGCGGCAATCCAGGTCGCGCCGACTCGCTCGGATCGCTCATCATTCGGAACCTGACAGCGGGTCCCGGCTACTCCTGGATGGACACCACCACCGGTCGGGCGACCAAGTCGTTCGAGGTCCTGGCGCCCGGACAGAACCCGGCGCCCAACTCAGCGCTCTACAACGACCAGCCGATGCAGCAGGGCCTGAATTACATCACCATGCGTGACGGCATCTCGCTGGCGGCCACCGTCAGGTTCCCGTACGGCCAGACCTGCTCGGCCGCCGATCCGTGCCCCACGGTGATCGAATACTCGGGCTACGACACCGCAGGGCCGACCGATCCGATCCCCTCCTACCTCGCACAGGCCCTCGGGACGACGTGCTCGGAGTGCGGAGACCCCAACCTTCTCCCCGACAGTGCCACCGCAGTCGGCTCGGTGCTGGCTCGGATGGTCGGCTTTGCGACCGTGAGTGTGCAGATTCGGGGCACTGGCTGCTCGGGTGGCGCGTTCGACCTCTTCGGCTACCCGTCCGACTACGACGCGTACGACGCCATCGAGATCGTGGCCAACCAATCCTGGGTGGCTCACCACAAGGTAGGCATGGTCGGCATCAGCTATTCGGGCCTGTCCCAGCTGCCGGCGGCCGGCACCGACCCGCCCGACTTGGCCGCCGTTGCTCCGATGAGCCCGACCGACGACCTGTTCTCGACCGGGTATCCCGGCGGCATATACAACGACGGTTTCGCCGCCAGTTGGGTGAGCGCGCGGATCGACGACGCCATGGCGGCTGCCGAGTACAGCGATGGACATCTGGTGCCGCTTGCCGCCACCCCTGTGACGAACGTCGGCCAGCCGTGGACGTATTACGAGATCGACGCGGAGTTGGCCAACAGCGGGCAGACGTCGTCCACCTGCCTTGACAATCAGGCCCTCCACGACCAAGCCGAGGGACTCGAAAGTCTCGTCGGCCCGCAGATCGTCGCGCCAGGAACCGGATCGGGCCGCGATCCGTCCGTCTTCGACCGACGCTCCATGATCGACTGGGCCTCGTCCATCAAGGTCCCCGTCTTCCTCTCGGGCGCCCTCCAGGACGAGCAGACCGGGCCCCAGTGGCCTGCGCTCATCGACGCCATCCCGAAGACGACTCCGCTGTACGTCAACATGGTCAACGGCGATCACATCGATTCCGCCGATCCACAAACCCTCTCCCGTTGGCTGGAGTTCCTCGACCTGTATGTGGCCGACGAGGTCCCGACCCAGCCCAGTGCGCTCGGCGCGGTGTTCCTCGACCAATTCGCGAGCGTCGCGTCGGGCATCGCCGGCGCGGCGCCGCTCCCGGCGATCCGGTTCACCCAGGCACCGGACCTTGCGACGGCGCGGGCGGACTTCGCAGCGAACACACCCAAGATCCAGGTGCTTTTCGACAACGGCGCCGGCAGCACCGGAGCGGGACATATCGAGTCGACCTACTCGGCCGGCTTCTCGAGCTGGCCGCCTCCCGGGCAGATCTCGACCCTGTACCTCGGCGCCGACAGTCTGCTGCACACGACTGACCCCGACGTGCACTCGGACTCGACCTTCACCCTCGATCCTGCGGCGAGGCCCGCCACCAGCCTGTCGCCCGGCGGCAATGCATGGGCGGCCGATCCGGCCTGGGACTGGACACCGGTTCCCGCCGCCGACGGCATTGCCTTCCAGACCCCGCCGTTCCAAGCGGACACCACCATCGTGGGGCCCGCCACCCTCGACCTCTGGGTCCGATCGGGGACGCCGGTGGAGGACTTCCAGGCCACCATCACCGAGGTCCGGCCGACTGCTGACCAGGAGGAGTACGTCACCTCGGGGTTCCTGCGCAGCTCCAACCAGGTCGACAATCCCGACTCCACTGCGCTCTCCACGGACCCGACGTACCTGGGCTTCCAGTCCCGCAGCCTCTCACCGACGAGATACACCCTCGTGAAGATTCCGATCGACCCGATTGCGCACACGTTCAGGGTCGGGACCGCACTCCGAGTGGTCGTCTCGGCCCCCGGCGGCGACCGTCCGATCTGGGAGTTCGACACCATCGACGACGGCCAGCAAGCCACCGTCGGTCTCGGGGGTTCGACCGCCTCGGCATTGGTGGTGAACGAAGTGAGTGGTGTGGACGACACGCCCGCACTGCCGGCCTGCAACTCGCTACGGGGCGAGCCCTGCCGGGCGTACACCCCTCTGCCCGGCGCTCCAATCATCACGACACAGCCGACGAACCAGTCGGTGGCCGCGGGCGGAACGGTCACCTTCGCGGCGGCGGCCAGTGGCACCCCGACGCCCACCGTGCAGTGGGAAATCTCGGTTGACGGGGGGAACACGTGGATCGACGTGCCGGGGTTGACCTCGCCGACGATCAGCGGGAAGCCGGCGGCATTCTTGAATGGCTGGCAGTTCAGGGCCGTCTTCACAAATGCCGAGGGGGCGGCCGCGACCAACGCAGTCATCCTGACCGTTACCTGACCGGAAGAGTCCCCTCACTCGCAGAGCGGACGCACCGCCACCGTTGCACGGCGAGGCCTGACCCGACGTAACTCGATTACTCGGACTGCCACGACTGCGCTCTCGGTCGACCGCGTCGGGAAGCACAACGAGCCGCCCGACCGTCGGTCCGGGTGCCGAACCCCGAACTACCGTTACGGTTCGTGGCGAGACCAGACCCCCGGGTCATCACAGTGCGACGGAGCACCGTCGTCAGGGTGGGCATCGTGGCACTCGCCCTCGTCGCCCTCGGTGTTGGGTTTGCCGTCGGGTTCACCGTTGGCTCCAAGTCCTCACCTCCGACGAGGTCAGGTACCTCGACCGCCGGCACGCACCGGTCGGCGTCCACCACCACGACGCTCTCGACCACGTCCACGACGTCGACTGCGGCCGCAGAACCCGCCGTGTTGTCGTGCGGGCCGGGATCGACACCGACGGTGCGTCCGACCGCACTCACGGTCGGCTGTGCGACGGGAGCCACCACGCTGACGGCCATCACCTGGAACGCCTGGGGTGGAGCCACCGGCGGACAGGGTTCGGGCCTCTTGAACGTCAACAGCTGCCAACCGAGCTGTGCTCTCGGAACTGTCAGTAGCGTGTCGGCGGTCGTCGTCGTCTTCCATGCCGTGAACGGCATCTTTCAGGATGTGTCCATTACCCCCTCACAGGACATCTCGCCGACTCTGAAGTCCACGACGACGACCGCCTCTAGGATCCCTCGGGCGACCATCCCGGCAACACTCCCGACAACGACTCCCACGACCGGTGGTCCTTCACCGGTCACCGCGTCACAACCCGGTTCCGGCTGGGGCGGGAACTGACGGCGCACGCAACTCGTGGCCTGGGGCTTGCGCTGACACTCGCCGACCTGACTGCGCCGGCGGACACGTCGGTCGCTCCCGAACTCTGCGTCCGGTCAAATCCCTGAGCGCACGTTCTCCACGAAGAGCCGATGAGGTCAACGCTCTGGCGATCCCTCCGGACGAGAGCCATCAATTAGGATTTGCCCCTCACGGGGAGGGGATGGTCGGCTTGAACTCGTTGGCACTTGACGAGCGATTTCTCTCGTCCGGCAACGAGGCGGGGACCGCCCCTGACGACCGGCGCTTTCGACCCGACGTAGAAGGTCTTCGCGCGGTCGCGGTCCTGCTGGTGGTCTTCTATCACGCCGGCATCCCCGGAGTGACCGGTGGGTTCGTCGGCGTCGACGTCTTCTTCGTGATCTCGGGCTTTGTCATCACCGGGCTCTTGCTGAGGGAGCGTCGGGCCAGGGGTCGCACGTCGATCCTCGACTTCTATGCCCGACGGGTTCGCCGGATCCTGCCTGCGGCAACGCTGGTCATCGTGGTGACCGTGGCCGCCTCGTACGTCGCGCTCGGCTTCGTGTCGGGCAACCTCGTCGCCGACGACGGGCGCTGGGCGGCGGTCTTCCTCTCCAATTTCCACTTCGAGGCGGTCGGGACGAACTACTTCACGGCCAAGCTCCCTCCCTCTCCGTTGCAGAACTTCTGGTCGCTCTCGGTCGAAGAGCAGTTCTACGTCGTCTATCCGACCTTGTTCTTGGTCATGGCCAGGCTGAAGGGTCGTCTGTCGCACCAGGCGAAGATGGCGATCGTCTTGGTCGTGGTGATCGTCGCCTCCTACTGGTTCTCGATCGTGCAGACCGCGGCACAGCCCACATCGGCCTACTTCTCTCCGTTCACCCGTGCCTGGGAACTGGCCCTGGGGGCCCTCGTCGCCGTGGGGACCCCCTGGCTGAGGCGGATGCCGGCGTCGATCGCGGCGGTGCTCACCTGGAGCGGACTGGCCGCCATCGTGGCCGCCGCCTTCACCTTCACCGCCCAGACCTCGTATCCGGGGTCGCTCGTCGCCATCCCGGTCCTCGGCGCGGCACTCGTCATTGCCGGAGGCGTGGTCGCACCCCGCCTGGGCGCCGAGCAGCTGCTCGGGCTCGGGCCCTTCCAATGGTTCGGCAAGCGCTCCTACTCGCTCTATCTGTGGCACTGGCCGATCCTCATCATCGCCGCCGAGCAGGCCGGCACGTCCAGCCTCCCCGTTTGGGACAACCTCTGGTTGCTCCTCCTCGCCATCGTGGTCTCGATGGCCTCCTACCGCCTCGTCGAGAACCCCATCCGGCACTGGAAGCTGCCATCGAGGACCACCGTCGCCGCGGGTCTCGCGACAGCGCTCGCGACCGTCCTCGTCCTCTCCTTGGTGATCAGTGTCGAATCGGACTCCAACGCCGTCACCACCGTCACCCCCGCACCCAATGTGGCAGCCGTGCTCCATGAGGTCGCCGCAGCCAAGTCGATCACGACCGTCCCCGACACGATCGAGCCCGGCCTCGCTCAGGCGGCGAGCGACTGGGGGGGGCATCCCAACGATCGGTGCACCCCGACGGCTGGACAGTCCAGCGAACCGATCTGCGTCCTCGGTGATCGAACTGCGACGCGCGAGATGGTGGTTCTCGGGGACTCTCATGCGCTGATGTGGCTCGAGGCACTCAACTCCATTGCTGCGCACGCGCACTGGAAACTCGTCGATCTCGGCAAGCCGAGCTGCCCCGCGGAGCTGGTGACACCCCCGACTCCACCGGGCTATGGGCCAACGGGTGCGCCCTACACGGTGTGCGCCAAATGGCACCAATGGGCGATTCGCTGGATAGATCGGACTCAGCCGGAGCTCTTGGTGGTCACGCAGGAGTCAGACGCCTTCTACTTCACCCCGAACGAATGGAAGAGGGGCATGGTGGATCTTCTCAAGGACATCAGATCACCAAAGACCCGCAAGGTCATCCTGGGCAACATCCCCGTGCTTCCCGAGGCGGGACCGACCTGTTTGGCGGCCCACACCGACGATGTGCAGGCCTGCTCGGCACCGCGTGCGGTCGCCGTTTCACCATTCACGCAAGTCGAGCGCGCTGCTGCGCTGAGTGCCGGAGCCGGTTACATCGACACCACACCTTGGTTCTGCTCTTCCACCTGTACGGCGCTCATCGGAAATTACGACGTGTACCTCGACCAGAAGCATCTCACCGCAACCTATTCCATGTATCTCCGGGGGGTCCTTGCCGAGGCCCTCTTCCATACGCCGACAAGCGCGGCCTCGGGAACCGCGGGGCAGACTGATCTGTTCACAGAGGTGACGCGACCCGCTGCGGGTAGGACGGTATCGGGAAGCTACTACCTGGACGCAAATGCTGCATCGGACAATTCGCCCGTTGCCCGAGTCGACTTTCGCATCACCGGCGGATCCCTGCGATCAGAATTCATCGGCACCGCCACCAAAACGCCCGACGGCTGGCTCTTTCACTGGAACACTGCGACCGTTGCCAACGGAACGTATGAGCTGCAAAGCGTCTGCTATGACGCACAGGGCGACAGCATGCAGAGCGCCCCCATTACCGTCACGGTCCGCAATTGATCGGGAATCGATGGCAGCCTTCTCGTCAGCTGCGAGAACAGCCGGCGTCGGTGTCCTGAGGACGGCCGGCGTCGTCGGGCGCCGCCTCTCGCCCGGTACGATGGTCGAACCGTGGGCGTCTCGTTACCCAGGGTGAGCTACAGCGTCCAAGAAAAGGGGGCAGTTCCACGATGTCAGAGCGTCAAGGACGCCGGATCGTGGCGCTCGTGCTGACGCACAATGCCCCCCAGTCCCTGGCACGTTGCCTCGCTGCCATAGGCGCCCAAGCCGAGGGGCCGGACGAAGTCCTGGTGGTGGACAATGCGAGCCAGCCACCGGTGGACGCGGCACTGCTCCCGAAGACTGGTCGGTCGTTGCGAGTCGTCCGGTCGGAGATCAACGGCGGACCGGCCGGCGGATGGGCGATTGCCCTACGAGAGTTCTTGGCCGATGACTTCACCCACGCCTGGGTGATGGACGACGACATCGTCGCGGAGCCGAAGTGTCTCGGCCGTCTGTGGGATGCCGCGAGCGACGCACCCGCATCGGCGTTTGTCTTTCCGATCTCGATGCAGCCCGATGGCCTGGTCGGCCAGTGGGGCTCGTGGTGTGGCTTCCTCATTGCCAGGGAGATCGTGGAGACGGTGGGATTGCCGATGGAGGAACTCTTCTGGTGGGCCGAGGACGCCGAGTACTGCGAATGGCGAATCCCCCAGGCAGGGTTTCCGCGTCACATCATCGATGAGGCCGTCGTGCAGCACGATGCCATCCGCCAGGGAGGGGAAATCCCTGCGTGGAAGTACTACTACGAGTCCCGCAACATGCTCTACTACCACCTTCACGTCATGCACAGGGTCGGCCGCTACCCGAAGAAGATCACCAGGCTGGTCGTGCGAGCCGTCGTACGTCAGAAAAGGGACCGGATCAGATGCCTCGGAGCCCTCGGCCGAGGTCTCTACGACGGCGCACGCGGGCGTCTGGGGATTCGCTATCAGGTGGGCCCCTTGAACGAGCGAAACCTCTCGCCATCGACGACGGCACCGCTGGAACCCGGATGAAAGCGCCCCCGGAAGGATTCGAACCTTCGCACACGGTTTAGGAAACCGATGCTCTATCCCCTGAGCTACGGGGGCGGGCCCCGAGGCCGGCTCGGCGGCGCATCCGTACGGGGCGCACGCCATCGGGTGAGGCGTGCGCCAACAGACTAATTGAAGCCCACACCCTGGCCCGACTGGCCGTGAGGCCGTGCGCGGCTGCGTGATCGTTCCGTGAGCACGAGGTGAGGGGGTTTGTGCCCACGGTCTCTCCAGGCTCTATTCTTGTGGTGGGTTCGAGGCCTCCGACAGAGGTCGGAGCACGTGCGTTGCGCTTCCGCCATCCGGCCCGCCGCTCTCGTGCGCGCCCGCGTACGTGCATCCGACCCAAAGGAGCATTCGCAGATGACTTCCCCCCTGCCCTACAAGGTGGCCGACCTGTCCCTGGCCTCGTTCGGACGAAAGGAGATCGAGCTCGCCGAGCACGAGATGCCCGGCCTCATGGCGATGCGGGCCGAATACGCGGCCAGCCAACCGCTGGCGGGTGCCCGGATAACCGGCTCACTGCACATGACCGTGCAGACGGCCGTCCTCATCGAGACGCTGCGCGCCCTGGGCGCCCGCGTGCGCTGGGCCAGCTGCAACATCTTTTCCACCCAGGACCACGCGGCGGCCGCCGTCGCCGTCGGGCCCGAGGGCACAGTGGAGGCCCCCGCCGGCGTCCCCGTCTTCGCCTGGAAGGGCGAGACCCTCGAGGAGTACTGGTGGTGCACCGAGCAGGCGCTGCTCTGGCCCGGTGAGGGCGGCCCCAACATGATCCTCGACGACGGCGGCGACGCCACGCTCCTCGTCCACAAGGGGGTGGAGTTCGAGAAGGCCGGCTCGGTGCCCGACCCGTCCAGCGCCGAGTCGGAGGAGTTTGCCGTCGTCCTGGCCTTGCTGGGGCGCAGCCTGGCCGAGGACCCGGGACGCTGGACGTCGGTGGCCAACGGGATCAGGGGCGTGACCGAGGAGACGACGACCGGCGTGCACCGTCTGGTCGATATGGCCAAGAAGGGTGAGCTGCTCTTCCCCGCCATCAACGTCAACGACTCGGTCACCAAGTCCAAGTTCGACAACAAGTACGGCTGCCGCCACTCCCTCGTAGACGGGATCAACCGCGCCACCGACGTCCTGATCGGCGGCAAGGTCACCGTCGTGTGCGGCTATGGCGACGTCGGCAAGGGCTGTGCGCAGTCGCTGGCCGGCCAGGGCGGCCGCGTCGTGGTGACCGAGGTCGACCCGATCTGCGCGCTGCAGGCGGCGATGGAGGGGTTCCAGGTCACCACGCTCGAGGACATCCTGCCCGAGGCCGACATCATCATCACCACGACCGGCAACAAGGACATCATCCGCGCGGAGCACATGGCCGGCATGAAGCACCAGGCCATCGTGGGGAACATCGGCCACTTCGACAACGAGATCGACATGGCCGGTCTGGCCAAGATCAAGGGCATCGAGCGGGTGAACATCAAGCCGCAGGTCGACAAGTGGGTCTTCCCCGACGGTCACGCCGTCATCATCCTCTCGGAGGGCCGGTTGTTGAACTTGGGCAACGCGACCGGGCACCCGAGCTTCGTCATGTCGAACTCGTTCACCAACCAGACCATGGCGCAGATGGAGCTGTTCACCCAGACCGGGCAGTACGTGAACGACGTCTACGTCCTGCCGAAGCATCTCGACGAGAAGGTGGCCCGCCTGCACCTCGACGCGTTGGGCGTGAAACTCACGACGCTCACTGCGGACCAAGCCGACTACATCGGCGTCCCCGTCGAGGGGCCCTACAAGCCAGACACCTACCGGTATTGAGCGCGAGGCGTGTCAGCCCAGCGCGGCGGAGGCGAGGACCGTCCCGCTGGGCGACACGACCTCCGCGGTGCGGATGTGCGAGGGCTCGACGGTGAGGCGAGCCGCCCAGGCCCCGTAGCCCTCCCTCGCGACGAACGTGCCGACGTGGTGCGACATTCCGTCGTCGGTCACGACGACGCAGTTGACCATCCCGCGTGCCGCCGAGTCGTCCAGCATCATCGACATCCACGGCTTTGCGCCGCTGAAGGCGCTGACGCGTCCGACCGTCTTCCCGTTCTGCACCAAGTCGGCCGCGAACACCCTCGACTGCGTCCGGCCCGCCGCCACGGTGGGCGACGGGGACGACCCGGACAGGCCCAGCACGAGACCGAGGACCAGCGCGGCGGCGGCAGCCGCGATGGTGGCCGGCACCCAGTAGGCCGGCCGGATCCTCCGGATCCTCCGGAGCCGCCGTGGGCGCGACGGCTCTGCGGTCACGCCCATGCGCTCGAAGAGTCGTACCTCGAAGCCCACCGGCGGCTCGACGTCCGGCGCCGCCTGGACCACCGTGTCGGCCGCCCGCGACAGTTGCTCGAGCTCGTCGGCGCAACGCGGACACGACTCCACGTGAGACAGCGCCTCGGCGCGCTCGCGCCCGGTCAGCACGCCGAGCGCAAGCTCGGGCAGATCGTCGGCGTGCCGCCGGCACTCCTGCTCTCGCATGTCATCGCTCATCGCTCACCCCCTCTGCATGTTCGACGGCGGCACGGAGGCGGATGAGGGCCGTCCTGATCCGCGTCTTCGCGGTGCCGAGGGGGATGTCTTCGGACTCGCTGATCTCGAGCGCGGTCCTCCCGTAGACGGCAGCGAGGACCACGGCGCGGCGCTGTTCCGGCGGCAGCACCTCGAGCGCGGCCCGCACGGTGTGGCGTGCGTCGCTCCGCCGCACCGCGTCCTCGGGGTTGTGCTCGTTGCTGCGCATGGCGCTGGCTGCGAAGTCGTCCGGGTCAGTTGGAACGGCACGCCGGAGACGGAGGGCGTCAATGGCCAGGTTGCGCGTGATGGTGAGGACCCACGAGGCCACCGAACCCCGCCTCGGGTCGAACACGGGCGCGTGCCGCCACACCCGGACCATCGCCTCCTGGGCGACGTCCTCGGACACGCCGGCGTCGCCGGTCATGGAGTAGGCCAGGCCGAAGACGCGGCGCTGGTAGCGCCGGACGAAGGTGACGGCGGCCGGCTGCTCCCCGATGGCCATGCCGGCCAGCAGGGCCTCGTCGGACAATTCGCCCTCGGCCACACCCGATTCTCGCATCGTCAGGTGTACGGCTCGGCCCGTCACCGGGATTTCACCTGTTCTGGGCGCAATCCGCGGCCGCTCCCAGGCCGTATCCCCGCCGTGCAGACGGTCGCATCCGGCATCCACTCGGCGTCCCTCCCGACGGAGGCCGCCCCGACGCGCCGGGCCATGCTGCTCCGAGGTCCTGGCCGGTCCCGGCGGCCGCTCGACCTGGTCGCCACGACCGCATTCGTCGCCGCAGGCGTCCTCCTGGTCTGGTCCGCCGTCATCCACTTCCACCTGTGGAGCGAGACCGACGGCTACCGCACCATCCCCACGATCGGACCGCTCTTCCTGCTCCAGTCCCTCGCCGGTGTGGTGATCGGCGGGGCCTTGGTCGTGGTGCGTCGGTTGTGGGCCGCCCTGGTGGGCCTCGGCTTCGCCCTGGCCACACTGTCGGGGTTCCTCGTCTCGGTCACCTATGGGCTCTTCGGCTTCAAGGAGTCGTGGCTTGCCCCCTTCGCCGAAGAGGCCTTCACGGTCGAGGTGCTCGCCGCGGCCTCCTGTCTCGCCGCCGTGGCGCTGTGCGCCACGCGTTCGGCTCCCCGCGCCCAAAACGGCACGTCTCGATCCGGGACTGCGGCGTAGGGACCATTCCGGACCGGGCCCCGCGCTCCCTTCTCCCGGTGGGGCGCGGGCCCGGCTCGGGCCGTCGGCCTCGGCACGGCCGCTCCGGGCCGCCCGGCTCAGCGCAGCCCGGCGAAGAGATCGTCCTCGGGTACCGGCGCGTCCGTCGAGTCGAGGGCCCGCACGAAGCTCTCCGAGCCCATCATCGTGGCGAAGAGCGCCTCGCCCATCTGCAGGAAGAAGATGTTCTCGCTCTGGCTCGCGTGCGCCGCCAGCGACGCGTACTTGCGGCCGGCGACCGCGCTGCAGTCGATCGTCGTGGTGATGAGCTCGTCGGGCGTGCCGATCTCGGGCATGTCCTCGATCTCCTGCACCCCGGCCTCGATGCCGTGCTCGGCCAGCGTGGCGCGGAAGCCGCGCATCCTCGAGCGTGCCACCGCGGTGTAGTACAGCTTGGCCGGAATGCCGCATTTTTCGATGGCGGCGCGGGTCACCCGGTTCGCCTGGATGTGATCAGGGTGGCCGTAGAAGCCGTTCTCGTCGTAGGTCACGACGACTTGCGGCGCGTAGGTGCGCATCAGGTCGGCCAGTCGCGCGGCGGCCTCGTCGACCGGCGTGCGCCAGAACGCGTTCGGCGCGTCGTTCTGGGGCCAGCCCTCCATGCCCGAATCGTGGTAGCCGAGCAGCTCCAGCTGCGACACCGCAAGGACCTCGCAGCTCGCCTCGAGCTCGCGTCGGCGTAGCGGCACGACCACGTTCTCGTCGTGGCCCGGGTCGCCGGGCTTCAGGCCGCCCGGTGCGTCGCCCAACTCGCCGTTGGTGCAGGTGACCAAGACGGTGCGCACGCCCTCCGCCGCATAGCGGGCCAGGATGCCGCCCGTCCCGATCGCCTCGTCGTCGGGATGGGCGTGTACCGCCATGAGGGTGAGGGGTGCGTCGGCCATGCGCTGCAGCGTAGGGGCGGGCGCGCCGCGCCGATCACGTCTGCAGGTCGCCGACCGCTCCGGCCAGCTGCTCGAGCTCGTCGGGCCAGGACGCCGGCACCGTCATGGGTCGCACGATGAACTTCGAGAACCCGACCTCGAGGAACTGTTCGAGCATGGCGCGCAGCCCCGCCAGCCCGACCGGGATGATCCGTTCGAGCGGACGCCCGCGGGCGCGCCGGGCCAACGGTGACGAGGCCAGTGCCGCGACGTCGGTGCCCTCGGGCGCGAACGCCAGGCTGACCCCGAAGTGCTCGGGGCTGATGGCGCGTCCGTGCTCCGCGGCCACCCGGTCGATCTCCGCTTTGCCCGCGGCGGCGTCCTCCGGCGTGCAGAAGGCGGGGATCCAGCCGTCGGCGAGACGGCCACAGCGCTCGAGCGCGGCCGGGACGTTGCCGCCGAGCCAGACGTCGAAGGGATCCTGGACCGGCCGCGGCGACACCGACACGTCGGCGAAGGAACCGGCGGGGCCGTCGTGGCTGACCACCTCGGCCGCCCACAGGCGGCGCAACACGGGCAGTGCGTCGTCCATCAGCGTGGCGCGCGTCGCGGCCGGAATGCCGATGGCGCTGCGTTCACCACCGATCCCGAGTCCGGGCACGAACGTCAGCAGGAAGCGTCCGCCCGTCAGTGTGTCGAGGGTGCCGACCGCCTTGGCCAGCCAGACGAGGTTGCGGCCGGGCAGGAGCATCGTGGTCCCGATCTTGAGCCCGGGACGGGCGCCGGAGACCCAGGCCAACCCGACCAATGGGTCGGGTCCCGGCCGCGTCAGCACCTCGGGCAGCCACAGGGAGTCGAACCCGTTGTCGGCGATCGCCTGGGCCAGTGCGAGCAGCGCGTCGGGGCCCAGGCTCTCCCCGCCGCCGCTGATCCCGATGCGGACCTTCACGGCGCTTCGCCCAACGCCGCGAGCGCGCGGCCGACGCCCGCGTCGTCGACGTCGTGGTGGGTCACCAGCCGCATGATCCCGGGTGCGATGGCGCCCGCGAGGACGCCGTTCGCCTCCAGGTGCGTCCGCAGCTTGTCCGTCGCGTCGTGGCTGAAGGTCACGATGTTCGTCCGCACGTCCGCCGGGTCCAACCCGCACGCCGGCCACCGCTCCGCCACGGCCTCGGCCAGCCGCGCGGCGCGGGCGTGGTCCTCGGGCAGGCGGGCCACCATGTCGCGCAGCGCGATGAGCCCCGGCGCGGCGAGCACGCCCGCCTGCCGCATGCCGCCGCCCAGCCGCTTGCGCGCCAGGCGCGCGTCGGCGATGACGTCCTCGCCGCAGGCGAGCACCGATCCCACCGGTGCGCAGAGGCCCTTGGACAGACAGCACATCAGCGTCGTCACCGGGGCGGCCCACTCCGCCGCAGCGATGCCGGTGGCGGACTCGGCGTTGAAGAGGCGCGCCCCGTCCATGTGGATGGGGACGGGTCCCGCGGCGTCGGCCACGGCCTGGAGTCCCTCCAGGGTCCACGGCACCCCGCAGGCCGGCATGTGCGTGTTCTCGATGCTCACGAGCGACACCGTCGGGTGGTGGTACTCGGTGGCCTGCCGGGCCCCGCGCACGTCGTCGGGGCGCAGCATGCCGTCGCTGTCGTCCAGCCCGATCAGCTCGACGCCCGCGTTGAGCGACGCCGCACCGAACTCGTACACCACGAGATGCTGGCGCCGTCCGACCAGGACGGCGGTCCCGGGCGGCGCGAGCACGCGCACCGTGATCTGGTTGGCCATGACCCCCGAGGCCACGAACAGGGCGGCGGGCTTGCCCACCCGTTCGGCAAACGCCTCCTCGAGCGCGCGGACGGTGGGGTCCTCGCCGTAGTCGTCGTCCCCCACCTCCGCCTCGGCCATCGCACGCCGCATGGCAGGTGTCGGCCTCGTGACGGTGTCGCTGCGCAAGTCGACCACCTCGGGCACGCGGTCAGGTTAACGGTGCCCCGTTAACCTGCGGCGGTGTCCACGCCTCCCTCACCACCCGGTGGCGACGCCGCGTCACCGCTTCCCGACGGCAGGGCCAGCATCCACGAGTTGCTCGACGTCGAGGTCCTCGAGGCCACGCCCGCACGCGTCGTCATGCGGCTCCCGGTCGATTGGCGGGTGCACCAGCCCTACGGGATCCTCCACGGCGGCGTCTCGGCCCTCCTGGCCGAGTCGGCCGCCAGCTTCGGCGCGGCACTGGCGGCCGGGCCCGAGCGCAGCGTGGTCGGGATCGAGCTCAATGCCAGCCACCTCCGCTCGCTGCGCGACGGCCACCTCACCGCCGAGGCCACGCCGGTCCGGGTCGGCCGGACCGTGCAGGTCTGGCGCATCTCCCTCCATGACGACGCCGGGCGCGCCGTCTGCGAGGCGCGCTGCACCCTCTCCGTCCTGGGCGCACCCGGCGGGGCGTCCGGCGCCGTCCGCCCGAGCGAGCAGCGGGAATAGTCAGAGGGGTCGTACCGGCGTATTATGTCGGTGTGACCCGGGTGGGAAGTGGAGCGCGCGGCCCATCCGTCGGACTCGTCCTTCCCCCTACCACGCAGGGAGAACTCCCTCCGCAAGATGGTAGTACTAGCGGTACGACCACGCCGGCCGGCGACCTCGTCGAGCTCTGCCGGCGGGCCGAGGCGACGGGGGCGGACTCGCTGTGGGCCGTCGACCACCTCTACTGGCCCCATCCCATCGGCGAGGCGATGACGACGCTCGCCGTGGCGGCGGCGACCACGAGCCGCCCTCTCCTCGGGACCTGTGTGCTGCAGCTCCCCCTGCGCAAGCCGGACGCCGTGGCCAAGGAGGCGGGCGCCCTCCAGCACCTCTCGGGCGGGCGCTTCGTCCTCGGCCTGGGCGTCGGGATCCACGAAGGCGAGTACGAGCGGGCCGGAGTCGACTTCCAGCGCCGCGGACGGATCATGGACGAGGGGGTGGCCCGGCTGCGGGCCGCCTGGGACGTCCCCGGCGCCGGCTCCGACTACGTCCAGGCGCCCGCGTCGCCCGCCATCCCCCTGTGGTTCGGGGGCGCCAGCGTCGCCGCCCGGCGCCGGACCGCCGCGATCGGCGACGGCTGGGTGCCGCTCTTCCTCACCCCCGAGGACTACGCGGACGCCCTGGCGGCGCTCCGACGTGAGACGGCCGAGGCCGGCCGCGCCGAGGACGCCGTCGTTCCGGCCGTCGTGGTCTTCGCCGCCGTCGGTGACGACGACGCGGGAGAGCGCGGAGCGGCCTGGCTCTCGCACCTCTACCGGCTGCCCGCCAAGGCCTTCCGGCGGCACTTGGTGGCCGGCTCGCCCGAGACCTGCGCTGCCGGCCTGCGCCGCTTCGCAGGAGCGGGGGCGGCGCACATCGTCGTCATGGTGGCGGGATCCCCCGCCGTCGACCAATTCGGCGCGCTGCTGGCCGCATTCGCCGGGCGGGAGCAGCGGGTCCTGGTGGGCACGCCCACGTGAGCGCGACCGACGTCGCCATCCTCGGCACCGGCATGACCGACTTGAGCCGGCGCGACCAGGAGCTCGACACGATGGCCTACGGCGTCGCCCACGAGGCGCTGGGCGACGCCGGCATCGCACCCCACGAGCTCGGCCTGATCGTCGTCGGTAACGCCATGGCCGGCCGGCTCAGCGATCAGGGCTGCATGCGCGGGCAGACCTGGCTGCGCAAGGCCGGGCTCAGCGAGGTGGCCATCGTCAACGTGGACAACTCGTGCGCAGGGGGGAGCTCCGCCCTGCACCTGGCGACCATGGCGGCGAGCGTGCAGGACCGTGCCGTGCTGGCGCTCGGGGTCGAGAAGATGTGGACCGGCGACCGCGCCGAGACGATCGCGGGGATCGAGGACGGTCTGCCCGCCGAGTACCGCCACGACCTGCACGACCGTGGCTTCGGGGAGGACAACCCGGCCGGGAGCATCCTCATGGGGCTCAACAACGCCTGGGCACGGCGCCTGATGGCGGAGACCGGCACCACGATGCGCCAGATCGCGGCGGCGGCGGCCAAGGCCTTCGATCACGCGTCGCGCAACCCGCAGGCGCAGTTCCAGCGCCGCGTCACCGTCGACGAGGTGCTGGCGTCTCCCCAGGTTGCCGGCGTGCTCCGCCGCCTCATGTGCAGCTCGTTCACCGACGGCGCGGCCGCCGTGATCCTCGGCGGCCCGGCCGTTCGTGCGCCCGCCGCGGCGCCCCGTATCATCGGCTCGGTGGCGCGCTCGGGAAACGGCTTGCTCGACTACCACGACCGGCTGACCCAGGCGGTCGAGGCGGCGTGGGACGCCTTCGGATTCGGCCCCGCCGAGACCGACCTGGTCGAGCTGCACGACGCCACCGCCGCCGAGGAGCTCTACGCCCTCGAGTCGCTGGGCTTCTTCCGCCCGGGCGAGGCCGGGCCGGCCACCGAGGCGGGCGCCACCGGGGTGGACTCGCCGGGGCTCGTCGTCAACCCGAGCGGCGGCCTCGTCGGGAGGGGTCACCCGCTGGGCGCCACGGGGCTGGCCCAGGTCGTCGAGCTGGCCACCCAGCTGCGCGGCCGCGCCGGCGCGCGTCAGGTCGACGCGGCGCGCACGGGCGTCGCCGTGAACACCGGCGGGATCATCTACGGCGACGCCGGGTTCGTCGGCATCCACGCCGTCCGCGCCGGATCCGCCGCGTGACGGGGATCCGGATCACCGGTTGGGGTATCGCCGTGCCGGACAAAGTCGTCACCAACGACGACCTGGCGGTGACCCTCGACACCAGTGACGAGTGGATCGTCGAGCGCACCGGCATCCGCGAGCGTCACATCGGCGGCACGACCTCTGGCCTGGCCATCGAGGCGGCCGAGGAGGCCCTGGCGCGCGCCGGCCGCACTGCGTCCGAGATCGACAACCTGGTCCTGGCCACTACCACCCCCGACGGCATCGTTCCGGGCACGGCGCCGACGGTGCAGCACGGGATCGGCATGCACGGCGGAGCGTTCGACCTGAACGCCGCCTGCTCGGGCTTCGTGTACGGCCTCATCACCGTGGCCGGGCTCATCGCCGTCGGCTCGGGGCCCGTGCTGCTGGTCGGCTCCGAGACGCTCTCTCGCATCACCGACATGGACGACCGCAAGATCGCGGTCATCGTGGCCGACGGCGCCGGCGCCGTCGTGGTCGAGCCGGCGGAGGAACCGGGCTCCCTCCTCAGCTGGAACCTGAACTCCGACGGCTCGCTGAAGCACCTGCTCAAGTGCGAGCACGGCGGCACCTTGTTCATGGACGGCAAGGAGGTCTTCCGGCGTGCCGTCAGGGTCCTGGTCGACTCGGCGGAGCGGGCGATGGCCGATGCCGGGCTGGGGCCGGACGACATCGCGCTCATGGTCCCGCACCAGGCCAACCTGCGCATCATCCAGGCCGCCTGCCAGCGCCTGGGTATCCCCGAGGAGCGCACCGCCGTGGTGATCGACCACTACGGCAACACGTCCTCGGCCTCCATCCCGCTCGCGCTGTGCGAAGCCATCGAGGGCGGGCGGGTGCACGAGGGCGACAACGTGCTGCTGACGGGGTTCGGTGGCGGCATGACGTGGGCGAGCGCGGTCCTCCGCTGGAGCGCATGAGCGCGGGGCGGGGAGGGGCGGGGCCGACGCTGGTCATCCTCGCCGCAGGACGCGCCAAGCGTTACGGCGGCTGTAAGCCCCTGGCACCGGTCGGGCCGTTCGGCGAGGCCGTCATCGACCTCGTGGCCTCCGACGCGCTGACGGCCGGGTTCGGGACGATCGTCCTGGTGCTCGGGCCGAGCACGGGACCGGCCATCCGCTACCACGTCGAGCACACGTGGCCCGCGGCCGTCGACGTGCGCCTGGCCACCCAGCCGGCACCGCTCGGCACGGTACACGCCGTGCTCGCGGCGTCCGAGCACGTCGGCGACGCCCCCTACGGCGTGGGGAACGCCGACGACGTCTACGGCCAGGCCGGCTGCGCCCTCCTGGCCGAGCACCTGCGCACCCACGGCGACACCAATGCGCTGGTCGGGTACCGGCTGGCCGACGCCGTGATCGGGTACGGGCCGGTGACCCGCGGCATCTGTCGGGTGAGCGCCGACGGGATGCTCCTCGGCGTCGACGAGCGGCGCCAGGTCAGCGCCACGCCCGACGGCGGCTTCCTGGCCGGCGACGGGCGCACGCCCGAGGCGCTGTCGGGCGAGGACCGCGTCTCCATGAACCTGTGGGGCTTCACGCCGGCCTTCCACAAGACGCTGCAGGCGGCGATGGACGCTGCGGTCGACGCGTCCGAGGAATCGGAGGTGCTGCTGCCCGAAGTGGTGGCACAGTCGCTGGCGGGGAGTCCCTTCAGCGTCCTTCCGGCGGGGGGACGCTGCGTGGGGGTGACCCATCCCGGCGATCTCTCCCTGGTCCAAGAGGAGCTGACCCGCCAGGTGGCCTCGGGCCGGCGCCCGGCCCGCCTCTGGCCCACCCTCGCGTAGACCGGGACTCGGGCCCCCGGCAACGTCCGGCGCACCGGGTTCCGGACGCGACGTAGCCCCGAGTAACCGTTCGGCCGAAGCCTCCCGTGCTCCTCGGGGCGACGCCGACGACAGCCCGCTGGCATCGCGCCGGGGTCGTGTCGGACAACCCCCGCTCGAGCCGGACCCGGCGACTCCAGGGAAGCCACCGTGACGCACCACGGACAATCGCCGTACGGATCCTCGTGCCCACTCCGGTCACGCATCCCCTTGCGGGGCTCGCTCCCATCCCTCGATCCTGCCTTGCAGCATTCACTCGGCTTCCCTCCGGGCTGCCTTGCGGCCTCCCCTCGGGCTTCCCTCGCTCCTACCTCTCGGTGCTCGCTTGAGGTTCGGCGGGCTCTCGTCTCCGAACTGGACACAGGTTGCGCTTCCGGCCATCGGGGGTCAATGGCCATTCGCGAAATCCAGACGTTCTCCCCACCTTTCTGCGGGTCATCCCCAAGGGTCGCCACCACAATCCCCAGCTCTTCCCCATGCGCCCTGCGCGTGGCCCTCCGACGGGAGCCGCCATTGCCGGGCGCGGCGCGAGAACGCGGCGCGGTCCCTACAACGGCGTCACGTAGGCCGCGGAGATCCCGCCGTCCACCAGGAACGTCGAGGCCGTGACGAACGACGCGTCGTCGCTGGCCAGGAACGCCGCGGCGGCGGCGATCTCGGCGGACTCGCCGAAGCGGCCCATCGGGACGTGGACGAGCCGCCGGGCGGCCCGCTCGGGGTCCTTGGCGAAGAGCTCCCGGAGCAGGGGCGTGTTGACGGGGCCCGGACAGAGCGCGTTCACCCGTACGCCCCGACGGGCGAACTGCACGCCCAGCTCGCGCGAGAGGGAGAGCACGCCGCCCTTCGACGCCGTATAGCTGACCTGGCTCGTGGCCGCGCCCATGACCGCAACGAACGACGCGGTGTTGACGATCGACCCCTTGCCGCGCGCCAGCAGGTGCGGCAGCGCGTGCTTGCAGCACAGGTACACCGAGGTGAGGTTGACCCGCTGCACGCGCTCCCAGGCGTCGAGGCCGGTCTCGAGGATGGAGTCGTCGTCGGGCGGGCTGATGCCCGCGTTGTTGCAGCAGACGTCGATCCCGCCGAAATGCGCGGCCACCTCGCCGTAGAGAGACTCGACCTCTTCCGAGGAGGTCACGTCGGCGCGGACGAAGAGGCCGCCGACGGCGCCCGCCACGGCACCGCCGGCCTCTTCGTCGACGTCGACGACCGCCACCTTGGCGCCCTCGGCCGCGAAGCGCTCGCACATGGCCCGGCCGATGCCGCCGGCACCGCCGGTGACGACAGCGACGCGGTCGACGAGGCGGCGGGCGTACGTGGTGGTCTCGCTCATGTCTCTCCTTCGTGCGGGAATCGGCGGCGGGTCTACTCCGAGCTGATGAAGACGTTCTTGACGTCGCTGAAGGCCTCGAGCGCGTCGGGCCCGAGCTCGCGGCCGATGCCCGACTGCTTCACGCCGCCGAAGGGCGTCCAGTAGCGCACCGAGGAGTGCGAGTTCACCGACAGCGTCCCGGTCTCCACGGCGCGCGCCACCCGCAGCGCCCGTCCCACGTCGCGCGTCCAGAGCGAGCCGGAGAGCCCGTAGGGGGTGTCGTTGGCCAGGCGCACCGCGTCGGCCTCGTCGGCGAACGGGATGACGACCACGACCGGCCCGAAGATCTCCTCGACCGCGGCGCGAGCGCCGGGGTCGACCGGCGCCAGCACCGTCGGGGCGAACCAGTTGCCGGGCCCGTCGGGGCAGGTGCCGCGGATGGCGACGGGCGCCCCCTCGGGCGCGAAGGAGGCGACGGTGGCCAGGTGGTCCGGCGTGATGAGCGGCCCCATCTCGGTCGTCTCGAGGGTAGGGTCTCCCACCACCACGCTCCGGACCGCCGGCTCGAGCAGCGCCATGAAGCGCTCGTAGACCGGGCGTTCGACGAGGATGCGCGACCGGGCGCAGCAGTCCTGGCCCGCGTTGTCGAAGACGCCGGAGGGGGCACGCGCCGCCGCCAGCTCGAGGTCGGCGTCGACAAAGACGATGTTGGCGCTCTTCCCGCCGAGCTCGAGGGTCACCCGCTTGATCTGCTCGGCGCAGCCCGCCATGACGCCCCGCCCGACCTCGGTCGAACCGGTGAAGCAGATCTTGCGCACGGCGGGATGCTCGACGAATCGCCGCCCGACGACGCTGCCCTGGCCCGGGAGGACCTGCAAGACGCCCTCGGGCAGACCCGCCGCGAGCGCCAGCTCGCCGAGGCGCAGAGCGCTGAGCGGCGTCACCTCTGCGGGTTTGACCACGACGGTGTTGCCGGCGGCGAGGGCGGGGGCGAAGCCCCAGCCTGCGATGGCCATGGGGAAGTTCCACGGCACGATCACGCCGACCACGCCGAGCGGCTCGTAGAAGGTCACGTCGATGCCGCCGGGCACCGGGATCTGCCTTCCGCTGTGGCGCTCGGGCGCGGCGGCGTAGAACTCGATCACGTCGCGCACGTTGCCCGCCTCCCCGCGCGCGTTCCCCACGACGTGGCCCGCATTCGCCACCTCGAGCGCGGCCAGCTCGTCGAGGTGGGCGTCCACGGCGTCGGCAAAGCGGCGCAGCAGTCGGGCCCGGTCGCCGGGGGCCACCGCACGCCAGGCCGCGCAGGCACGGGCCGCCTTGGCGATGGCGGCATCGGTCTCCTCGGCCGTCAGCCCGTCGACCGTGGCGATGACCTCTCCGGTGGCGGGGTTGCGGACGTCCACGCCGTGATCTTTGCCCACGGTGGGGGGACGGACACAAGCCCGGGGAAGGGATCATCCCGAGGTTTGTTCTCGGGGTAGCGTCGCATCCGTCCGGGACTGCGAAGGGGCAAATGGGAAGATGCCGACGGATGTAACCGTGGTGACTCCCTGCTACGCGCCCGATGTGGAGCGGTTCGCCTTCTTGCGAGAGTCGATGATGGCGTGTGGTGTGGAGCTTCCACACGTGGTCGTGGTCCCGGACGACGACCGCGGGCTCTTCCAGCGTTTTGCGACCGATTCCGACCTGCGGGTCTGCACCTATTCCGAGATCCTGCCGAGCGGGTTGGTGCGGCAACTCGCTCGTGGACCGACCCTGCGCGATCGCGTCCGACACCGGGTCACTGGCCGACGATTCTTGCGGCTGCATTGGGGTTGGATGGTGCAGCAGTACGTGAAGCTGAGCGCCGGGCGGGCCGTCGACACCTCCATGTGGGTCTGCGTCGACAGTGACGTGTTCTTCCTGCGGCACATGGGCGAAGAGGACTTCCGCAGCAGCAGAGGACGTCCCCTGTTGCTCGAACTCGTCGACTCGACGAGCGGCCCGACCTCCATCGAGTTTCGAGATGCTTCTGCTCGTCTTCTCGGCATCGCACCGGAGACGGTCGATCCCAGGATCCTCTACACCAGCTGGATCGTCCCGATGGAACGAGGCGTCGTCGAGGAACTGCTCCGATTCGTCGAGCAGCGAAAGCGAGGGCACTGGTGGGAGGCGATGGCCCAGGCGGGGGCTACCGAATACGAGACCTATGGGCTCTTTGCCCGCCACATCCATGGGCTGCGCAACGTGGATCCGGAGGATCGGCGCTGGTGTTGGCTCTTTTACGACGTGACGAAGCTCAACGGCATGCTCCGGTATGCCCTCGAGGAGATCGGCGTCAAGGCAGCGATGATCGACTCCCACCTCAATTGTGACTTTCCCGCCGCCCAAGAAGTGGTCCGCAGCCGCTGGGTCTCATGACGCTGGGCTCACCGCGCGCGCCGGCGTGCGGTCGGAGGTCGGGCGCACTCTTTCCGGGTGACCCTCGGCCCGTGTCGGTGACCCTCGGCGGGTTCGGTCTCGGCTCGGACCGCCGGTACAGTGCGGGACCGTGCCGGACAGGACCGCAGAGCAGACCACCGTCCAGTTCAACCTGGCCCAGGCCTTCGACGTGCTCGTCGAGAGCCTCTCCGAACGGGAGTGCGTCGTCTGGCGCGACCGCCGCCTGACCTACGGCGAGGTCGCCGATCGCTCGAGACGGCTCGGGGCCTACCTCCACGGGCGCGGGCTCGGCGTGCAGCGCGAACGGTCGGGCCTCCGGAGCTGGGAGTCGGGCCAGGACCACGTGGCCCTCGCCCTCTACAACGGCAACGAGTACCTCGAGGGGATGCTGGGCGCGTACCGGGCCCGGGTGGCCCCGTTCAACGTCAACTACCGCTACGTCGGCGAGGAGCTCCGCTACCTGCTCGACGACGGGCGGCCGCGGGCGATGATCCTGCACTCGTCCCTCGCCCCGACGCTGGCGGAGGTGCTGCCCACGTTGGACGCGCCGCCCGAGGTGCTGCTCCAGGTCCGGGACGACTCGGGCCACCCCCTCCTCCCCGGGGCGGCGTGGTACGAGGAGGCTTTGGCCGCAGCCGCGCCGGAGGGCCCACCGGTGGAGACCTCCCCCGACGACCTCTACATCCTCTACACGGGCGGGACGACCGGCATGCCCAAGGGCGTGCTCTGGCGCCAGCACGACATCTTCATGGCCGCCATGGGCGGGCGCAAGGTCGGTACGTGGGAGATCGTCACCAGCTACGAGGGGCTGACCGAACGCCTGGCGGAGAGCAAGCCGCTCAAGCTCATGATCCTGCCGCCGCTCATGCACGGCGCGGCACAGTGGGCCGCCTTCATGCTGATGGCGCAGGGGGCGACGCTGCTCTTCCCCGACGAGACGCGCCATGTCGTCCCCGACGACGTCTGGTCGGTGATCGAGCGCGAGAGGGGCAACACCATGACCATCGTGGGTGACGCCGTCCTGCGGCCCCTCCTCCTGCAGCTGGACAAGAAGTCCTACGACCTCTCTTCGTTCTTCGCGGTGGGAAACGGCGGCGCGCCGCTCACGCCGGCCGTGCGCGCCATGGCGCTCGAGCGCATCCCCCACCTCGTGATCTCCGACTCTGCCGGTTCTTCCGAGACCGGCGCACAGATGCACGTCACCTCCGTCGACGACGTCGCGGTGGGGACGTTCCTCCCCGGGCCCGGCACGGTGGTGGTCGACGAGACGCTCACCCGCGTGCTCGAGGCGGGCCACGAGGGCAACGGCTGGCTGGCGCAGACCGGGAACGTCCCGCTCGGGTATCTCGGCGACGAGGCCAAGACGGCGCGCACCTTCCCGGTGATCGGCGGCGTCCGCTACTCCGTCCCCGGGGACCGGGCACGCCACCTTGCCAACGGGGAGATCGAGCTGCTGGGCCGGGACTCGGTGACGGTCAACTCCGGCGGCGAGAAGATCTTCGTGGAGGAGGTCGAGCGGGCCATCGCGGGGCATCCCGCCGTGGCCGACGTCGTCGTCACCGGGCGGCCCTCGGAGCGCTGGGGCTCCGAGGTGGTCGCCGTGGTGCAGCCGGCCGAGGGCGCCGAGGCCGACCGGGCGTCCATCGTCGAGCATGCCTCCGCCCACATCGCGCGGTACAAGCTGCCCAAGGACGTGGTGTTCGTCGAGCAGATCCAGCGCTCCCCTTCAGGCAAGGCCGACTATCGGTGGGCGGCCGAGACGGCGGTCAAGGCGCAGGGGGCCTAGCGACGTCGGGCGTCGTGGTGACGACACCGCGGCTGGTGCTGCGACCGTTCACCGAGGTGGACCGGGAACGCTTCTTCGAGCTGAACACCCACCCGCTGGTGGTCGAGTCGCTCGGCTCCGCGCCGACGCGGACCCAGAGCGACGACATGGTGGCGCGCTACACGGCCGAGCTGAGCCGGGAGGGCTGGGGGCTGTGGGCCGTCGAGGTGGCCGGGGGCGAGCCCTTCGTGGGCATGGTCGGCCTGCACCGGGTGCGACCCGAACTCCCGTGCGCCCCCGCGGTCGAGGTGGGCTGGCGGCTCCACCCCGACCGGTGGGGGCACGGCTACGCCACCGAGGCCGCCTCGGCTGCGCTGCGCCACGGCTTCGAGGCGGGCGGCCTGGACGAGATCGTCGCCTTCACGACCACCCTGAACACGCGCTCGCAAGCGGTCATGAGGCGCCTTGGCATGGTGCACGACCCCGGGGGCGACTTCGACCACCCCGGGGTGCCCGAGGGCAGCCCGCTGCGGCGCCACGTCCTCTACCGCGTGGGCGCGTCACAGCTTCGTGCGACGGTGGCGTCGTGAGCACCACCGGCCCGACGCGCTGCGAGTGGGCGGGGACCGACCCCGAGATGGTGGCGTACCACGACACCGAGTGGGGCGTGCCGGTGCACGACGACCCCACCCACTTCGAGTTCCTCGTCCTGGAGGGCGCGCAGGCCGGGCTGAGCTGGTCGACCATCCTCAAGCGCCGTTCCGGTTACCGGAAGGCCTTCGCCGGCTTCGACGTCGCCAAGGTGGCGCGCTTCACGCCGGCCCGCATCGAGAAGCTCCTCCAGGACCCCGGCATCATCCGCAACCGGGCCAAGGTCGAGGCCACGGTGCGCAACGCACGCGCCTTCCTGGCGGTGCAGGAGGAATTCGGGTCTTTCGACGCCTACATGTGGGGCTTCGTGGGCGGCCGGACCATCGTCAACCGCCGGCGGCGCACCGCGCAATTGCCCGCGGTCTCGCCCGAATCGGAGGCCCTGAGCAAGGACCTGCGCCGGCGCGGCTTCGGCTTCGTGGGCCCGACCGTGTGCTACGCCCACCTGCAGGCGGCCGGGCTGGTCAACGACCACCTGGTGCGCTGCTTCCGCTACGGCGAGCTCACAGGCGCCGGCGCATGACGACGCGGGTGCCCCCCTCCCCCATGACCGCGTGCTCGGCCTCGAGGCCGTGCGCGACGAGCCAGTCGTCGGCGGGGCCGATCTCGACGAACCCCTCGGAGGCGTAGAAGGGCCCGTTCCAAGGCACGTCCCGATAGGTGACCAGCGTCAACTCGTCGTAGCCGTTCGCCCCGGCCCACTCGAGCCCGGCGCGTAGCAGCGCGCGCCCGATGCCGCGCCGGGCGTGGTCCGGATGGACCGAGAGCTGCTCGAGATGGGCGCCGTCGGTGCCCTCGATGCCGTCGGTGCCGTGGGTGCCATCGATCCGGTCGATGCAGCAGAGGCCGACCGGCGGATCGCCCGCCACGAGGACGACGAGCGCGGCCGCGAACTGTTCCGCGGCGCCCGGTCCGGGCAACGGCCCGATGCCGAGATGGTCGAACAGCGTGTCGGCCGCCGCCTCGAGCGCCGGTAGTCGCGCCAGCTCGTCGGGTCGCACGCGGCGCACGCCGCGGCGCCCGCGGGAGACACGCCGGGATCGACGCCGGGAGAGGGGTCCACCGGTCGACGGTAGCGTGTCGGCCGTGCGCGCCGTCGTCTGCCACGAGCTCGGTCCGCCGTCGCTGCTGCGGGTGGAGGAGCGCCCCGACCCGGTGCCGGGACCGGGGCACGTCGTCGTCGACGTCGAGGCGGCGGGCGTCAACTATGTGGACGCGCTCTTCGTCGCGGGCCAGTACCAGATCCGGCCGGCGGTCCCCTTCGTGCCCGGGACCGAGTCCGCCGGGCGCGTCTCGGCGGTCGGCGAGGCGGTGACCACGCTCGAGGCCGGCCAACGCGTCCTGGTGTCGGCGGGACTGGGCGGGTTCGCTACCAAGGTGGGGGCGCCGGCCACCGCGGTGACCGCGTTGCCCGACGTCCTCGACGCGCCACGAGCGGCCACGTTCACCCAGAGCTACAGCACCTGCCTGTTCGCCCTGCGTGAGCGGGCGGCGGCGCAGCCGGACGAATCGGTCCTGGTCCTGGGCGCCGGCGGCGGCGTGGGCCTGGCCGCCATCGGCGTGGCGCGCGCCCTCGGGTGCCGGGTGCTGGGCGTGGCTTCGACCGAGGAGAAGCGTGGCGCTGCGCTGGCCGCCGGGGCGGAGGCGGCGCTCGACCCGGCCGCCGAGTCGGTGAAGGACGCCGCCCGGGCCTGGGCCGGTGGCACCGGGGTCGACCTGGTGGTCGATCCCGTCGGCGGCGCGCTGGCCGAGCCGTCGTTGCGCCGCGCTCGGCGACCGAGGGCGCTATCTCGTCGTCGGCTTCGCGGCGGGATCGATCCCGTCGATCCCGCTCAACCAGGTGCTGCTGCGAAACCGCACTGTCATCGGCATCGACTGGGGCATCTGGGCCATGCAGCACCCCGCACGGCAGGGCGCGCTCCTAGCCGACCTCCTGGCCATGGTGGCGGACGGGTCGATCGACCCTGTCCGCCCGGTCGAGTACCCGCTCGACGAGGTGGCGCGGGCGCTCGAGGACCTGCTGGGCCGGCGCACGGTCGGGAAGATCGCGCTCATCCCCTGAGAGGTGCGGCTTCGTTCTTGACCTCGACCGTGACGGCGGCGCTGTCGTCCACGAGGCCGTTGCGGCTGTACGCAATGCTGCGCACGGTATACAGGCCATTTGGCGTCGACTTCGTGCTCCAGGCTCCGAGCCATCCATAGAGGGAGTCAGCGGCTCGAACCTCCACGGTTCGCCCTTCCCCGGTGATGGAGAATTCCACTCTTCGAAGGCCGTCCGCGGCATACGCCCTTGCCGCGAGCTCCTGCTGACCGACGACGACGTGACCGCTGGCCGGCGTCACGACGCTCGTCACCGGTGGCAGCGTCGAGAGGGACACCTTCTTGAGTCGGCACGTATGGAGTTCCTTTGGGTTGGCTCCGACGGTTGCCGTGAACCGAGTGCAGGTGCTCCAGTCAACTTGGTATCCGTACGTCTCAATGGAATTTTGCGCACTCTCGGCAAATGCCGACGGGGTCTGCGGGACTGGATTTTCCCAAAGGGTGAACACAGCGCGGTAGCCATTGACGTTCTTTTGAATCTGCCTCATGACGTAGGGCGTTGGAGGAAGACTGCCTTCGATCTGGGCGAAATAGTCCCCATGAGGGAAGGACGGCACCACAAAAGCGTCCGGGTTCGTTCCTAACATGAGGAACGCTGCCGACTCGCTCTCGAGCGACTTGGGGACAGCGACACTGAAATAGGTCGCCGACCATGCGGAACGACCCCAGTTCATCGGCTGTTCCGAGAGGACGCAGACCAACGCGAGTGCAATGGTTCCGACGGTGACCAGTGGTTTCCAGCCGATTTGCACACTGATGGCCTGGAGGCACACGAAGATCAAGATGAAGGAAACCATCTCGAGCGAAATCAGGTAGCGATAGATACCGAACTCCACACTCCATAACACGTACGAGACAATCACCATCAGGACGAGGTAGCGCTGCTTGTCGCTGTTGAACATCTCGATGCGTCGATGCTGGAGCACGGACCGGCCCACGGTAATCACCAGCAGCGTGATGAGAAGCACCTCCGAGATCGGCAATGACGCCTCGAGAAACGGCGGGTCGCCGACACGAGCAGGGTGCAGTGTCCAGATGAATGGAAAGAAGAGGATGTCGACGAGGCCGATCTTGTTTCCACTATTGGCGATGGCCGGCGCGTACGCCGAATGGAAGATCTGATTCAGAAACGGGAGGATCGGATTTCCGTACCGTGTTGCGAGCTCGTACCCCCACCATCCGTATGAGAGGAGGCATCCGACGATCAACGCACCGCCCGCCCAGACCGCCTTCTGCACTCTTCGCGTGAAGGAGCCTGGGCTCAAGGGGAAGGCGGCAGCTATCCCCACTGCGATGGGCAACTCCGAGAGTTTGAGCCCTGCAGTGAACCCGGCAACACCACTCGCGGCCACGATCAGGGCGGTCGGCCCAACCCTCCTGTTGTCGTGCGACCGGAGTGCGTCGAAGGAGCGGAGGCCGAGGAGGATCGCGGCGAGGAACAATGGGGCGAGGAGAGCATCCCCCATGATGTTGCCCAATTCCGAGATGGCTCCGGCCGTGAACATGCCCAGACCAGCCAAGCCCAAGGCCACCAGACGGTCGGCTGTGAAATGCCGGCTGATGAGGTAGAGCAATGGAAATGCGGTTCCTTGGATGACCGCCAGCACCAATCCCATGAGTCGCGGCGGAATGTGTTCCGTTCCGATGTAGTACGGAATATCGAGGATCGGGCTCAAATATGTCTCGAGCTGCGCGGGGTTCGTGTCCCGCATGTGATTGACGAGGACCCAGTACGGATCGAAGTAGTGGTAGTTCTGCAGGTCCCAATTCGTGTCTTGTCCGAGGAGTTGGCCGACTCCTGCGTAGAAAAGAGGAAAGAGCAGGAGCGACCAGAACACCAGGCGCCTCCACCGGTCTTCCTCGGGAGATGCTCGAAGAATCGGTGCCGGCGCAGTTTCGGACACGATCACTTCGCAGATCCTGCTTGAAACACGGGGAGGTCGCCGTCCCCGCCTCAGTCCGCGAAGTGCGGGATCACCTTGGTCCCCATGAGCTCGATCGTCTGCATGACCGACTCGTGGGGGATCTTGTAGGGGTTGACCAGGCAGAGCAGGAGGTCGACGCCGGCTTCCTCGTAGCGGCGGCAGGCCTCCACGCACTCCTCGGGGGTGCCCAGCACGCAGGCGTTCGCATCGATGAGGTACTCCAGGCTGAGCAGGTCGAGCATGCCCTCGTCGTCGGTCTTCTTCATGTCGGCCGCGTAGGCGTACGTGCCGAGATCCTCCTGGCGCTCGGCCATCCAGTCGGTGAGCGTGGCGATCTGGCGCGCGCCGGTCTTGGGGTACCACTCGAACGACTCACGCGCCTCCGCGATCGCCCTGTCGCGGTCCGGCCCGCAGATGGCCATGGTGAAGGTGGCGGCCGCGTTGTGCACGAAGGCACCGATGGGGGCACGGCACTGCTCGATGGCGGCACGGTAGACGTCGATCTTGCGCTTCACCTCCGACGGCGGCAGCCCCACCGCGAACGAACACAGCCCGAGCCCGAGGTCGCCGACCTGCGCGTGACCCTCGTCGCTGGTGGTGGCGCCCCACAGCGGCGGGTGCGGCTTCTGCCACGGCTTGGGCTGGACGCGCCGGCGTGGCATCTGCCAGTACTCCCCCGCGAACTCGTACTCCTCGTTGGTCCAGCACCCGACGACGTGTTCGATGGCCTCCTGCCACATGCGGCGGCTCTCCGCGGGGTCGATGCCGAAGCCCTCGAGCTCGGCCCGAGTGGCCGAGCGTCCGGTGCCGAGGTCCACCCGGCCGCCCGAGAGCAGGTCGAGCACGGCCACCGACTCGGCGGTCCGCACGGGGTGGTTGTACGGCTTGGGCATCAGGCGGACGCCGTAGCCCAGCCGGATCCGCTCGGTGCGCGACGCGATCGCCCCGTAGAGGACCTCGGGGTTCGAACAGTGCGAGTACTCCTGCAGGAAGTGGTGCTCGACCGTCCAGAAGGCGTGCCAGCCGTGGCGGTCCCCGGCGACCGCCTGCTCCAGCGTGTTGCGGTAGGCGACGAGCTCGCTGTCCTCCCCCCAGGGACGCGGGACGGGGATCTCGTAGAACAGCGCGAACTTCATGGCGTGGGCTCCCCCCGGGGGACGGTGGCCCCGGGGACGGCCCGGGCTAGAACAGTGCACCTGCTCCTATCAGCCCGGGTCGGCCGGGCGCAACCAAGCCGGGAGGGCGCCATGCGTGGATTGGGCGGTCGGACCTACATCGTCACGGGGGCCGCGTCGGGGATCGGTCGGGCCACGGCCGCCCGCCTGCTCGACGAGGGCGCGCTCGTCATGGGAGCCGACCTCGTCGCCCCGCCGGACGAAGTCGCGGAGGGACGGGACGAGGCCGGGCGTTGGGCCTTCACCCACACCGACGTCACCGACGAGGCCGGCGTGGCCGAGCTCGTGCGCGCTGCCGTCGCGTTCGGCGGCACGGTGGAGGGCCTGGTCAACGCGGCCGGTGTCGCCGGAGGCGGGCCGGTCCACACGCTGCCCGCCGACGAATGGGCGCGCGTCATCGCCGTGAACCTGACGGGCACCTACCTCACGGCCAAGCACGTCATCGCCCAGATGCTGGCCCAGGCGGCGCGGCCCGACGGGCAGCGCGGTTCGGTGGTGACGGTGGCCAGCATCGAGGGGCTGGAGGGCACGGCGGGCGGGAGCGCCTACAGCGCGTCCAAGGGTGGGGTCGTCATCCTGACCAAGAACATGGCCATCGACTACGCCGGCCGCGGCATCCGGGTCAACGCCGTCTGCCCCGGCTTCATCAAGACGCCGATGACCGCCTCCGTCTTCGGCCCCGGCATGGAGGAGGCTCTGGCCGACATCGTGCACGAGCACAAGCTCGGCCGCCGGATGGGCGAGCCCGAGGAGATCGCTGCGGCAGCGGCCTTCCTCCTCTCCGACGACGCATCCTTCGTCACCGGCCACGCCTTCCCGGTCGACGGCGGGTACACGGCGGGTCGGGACCACGGCGTCACCGACATGCTCGGGCTGTCGGGCCCCGAGTAGCCGTCGCCGCAGGCCTGGCGTCTCTTGACCGAGGCCCGCCGGTTGGCAATACTTAAGTGGATGCTCAAGTATCAGCCGGTCGACGACGTGTTCCGGGCCCTCGGCGATCCGACCCGGCGCGACATCGTGGAGCGCCTGGCCGGTGGCACGGCCACCGTGAGCGAGCTGGCGCGGCCGCTGGACATGACGCTGTCGGCCGTCGTGCAGCACCTGTCGGTGCTCGAGTCCTGCGGCGTCGTCCGCTCCGAGAAGGTCGGGCGCACCCGGACCTGCCGGCTCGAGCCGGTCGGGCTGCGCCTGGCCGAGGACTGGTTCGTGGGCCAGCGCGCCCTGTGGGAGCGCCGGCTCGACCGGCTGGGCGAGGTCCTGCAGGCGGACCTCGCCGCCGAACAGCACCGACCCCACCCACCACATCGAGAGGAGCAATGACATGACTTCGCGCAGTGCGGAACACGGCACGTTCACCATCACCCGGACCTATCCGGTTGCACCCGAGCGGGTGTTCGCGGCCTGGTCCAGCCGGGAGGAGAAAGCCCGCTGGTTCGGGGCGGCGGACAGCCCCGACCCTTCCTACCGGCTCGACTTCACGGTCGGCGGGACCGAGACGAACAGCGGTGGCCCACCGGGTGGGCCCGTGTTCACCTTCGTGGCCACCTACCAGGACATCGTGCCGGCGGAGCGGATCGTCTACGACTACACCATGACGGCCGACGACGCGCTGATCTCGGTCTCGGTGACCACCGTCGAATTCGTCGCCGTCGCGTCGGGCACGTCGCTCACCTTCACCGAGCAGGGCGTGTTCCTCGACGGGGCCGACACGCCCGCCGTTCGTCAAAAGGGCACCGAGGAGCTCCTCGACGCGCTGGGCGACCTGTGGGCCTGAGCGCCCAGGCCGCGGCTCTCCCTCAGCCGAGCACCAGCTGCCCGCCGGTGTAGTCGAGCACCACCCAGCCGTAGCGCCGGAGCTGGTCCGACCCCAGCAGGCCCTGGGTGCCGCCCAGGCTGACCGCGCCGAAGTCGGTCGAGCCGATCAGCTGGGGATGCAGCGCCACACCGGGGACGGACCACGGCCCGCTGTGCACCAGCGGCACGGTGATGATCGAGCACACGGTGGCCTGGCGCTGGGCCAGGTCGGTGCCGGCGAGCGACTGCTGACGGGCCACCGCGCTGGAGACGACGCTCTGCGACGAGCCGGTGTCGACGACGAAGCTCCGCCGCGGCCCGCGCTCCAACCGGACCATGACGTTCAGCGAGACGTCGCCGGGCAGGGGGGTGACGGTCAGCGGCACGCTCGTCCCCTGGAGGTGCGTCAGCGACACAGGGGCGGGTCCGGTCGGGCCCGTGTAGGGCGTCGTTCCTTGCAACGCGGGGCCCTCTGTCCCCCCGAGCGCCAGGGTCCCCGCCGCGAAGTCGATGCGGACGGCCCCGAAGCGGGCCAGGACATCGGAGCCGAGCAGGCCGTCGGGCTCCCCCTTGCCGCCGATCTGCGGGAGCGTCGCCGCGGTGAGCTGCTGCGGCGCCAGCGCCAGGCCCTCGACCGACCACGACCCCACGGAGACCGGCTGCGCCGTGCCGGTGCACCCGACGCCGGCGAACATCGTCGCCCCACCCGCCATCCCGAGGTGCAGCCGGTGAGCAAGGCCGGCGTCGATGGTCGACTGTCCCGCGCCGCTGTCGAGGACGAAGGGAAACGGTCCCCTGCCCCCGATGCACACGTTGACGGACTCCGCCGTCTGCCCGGCGACGGTGCTCACGGTCAGCGGCATCTGCTCGGTGCCGGAAACCTGCTGCGCGCCCCGGCACCCGGCGCGGGCGGGAGGCAATGCGAAGTTCACGGTGGGCTCGACGTGCACCTGGGGCGGGCGAGGGCCGCTGAGCGCGGCGGCCAGCCCGAGCGCCAGCACGGTGGCCGCAATAGCCGCTATGGCGGCGACGAGGAGCCCGCGGCGAGGCACGGGTCAGCGTCCGAGCGCGAGCCGGGCCGTTGCGATCACCATGCGCGCTCCGAGCACCAGAACCGCCAGGGGCAGTGCCGCCCGGCGCCAGCCCGTGGTGGTCCGGACGGTGAAGCGGAGAGCCGAACGGTGGTGCGCCATCATCATGCGGTAGGGATGACGGGCGGTGCTGGCGCCCTGGACATGGGTGACGGCGCCCGTGCCGGCGAAGCCCACGCCCCAGCCGGCGTGGTGGGCGCGCCAGCACAGGTCCGTGTCCTCCAGGTACATGAAGTAGGTCTCGTCGAAGCCACCCAGCTCCTCCAGCGCGCTGCGCCGGGCCAGGAAGCACGAGCCGGACACCCACCCGACCCCGGTGACCACGTCCCCTTCGGGGGTCCCGGGGTTGTAACGCAGCGTGAAGGGGTTCTCGGGGTTGAACTGCGCCAGCAGCGCATGGCCGGCGGCATCGGTGAAGGAGGGGAAGTTGCGCACGGACGGATAGACCTCACCCGTCTCGGTGAAGATGCGCGGACCCACCAGCGCCCAGGCGTGCTCGGACTCCAAGGCGCGGCGCAGCGCGGCCAGCGTGCCGGCGTGGACGACCAGGTCGGCGTTGCAGACGAGGACCCACTCGGGCGGGGATGAGTCCCCCGCCAGTGCGGCCAGGCCCCGGTTGACGCCGGCGCCGTACCCGACGTTGCCCCCCGGCCGCACGATGCGGACGGGCTCGGACGGGCCGGACGGGACCTCCGCCCGGAGATCCGCCAGTGCGGCGGCGACGCTGCCCGCAGCACCGTTCTCGACCACCACCACCGGGGCGGCGCCGTCCCCGAGGAGGGAACGGACGCAGCCTTCGAGCAACGGCCCCCCGTCGTGGTCGACGACGACGGCGGCGACGCGGCAGGACACCCTCCGCTCAGTACTCCCGGGTGAAACGGAACTTGACGAGCGCCTTCATGGCGCCGAACCCGTCGCGCCACGTGATCTTCTTGCCCTCGTCGTGCTCCCGCCCGGCATAGGAGATCGGCACCTCGTAGATCCGGAACCCTCGCCGGAGCACCTTCGCGGTGATCTCGGGCTCGAACTCGAAGCGGTCCGAGACGATGGTGAGACCCTCGAGCACCTGGGCGTCGAACACCTTGTAGCAGGTCTCCATGTCCGAAAGGGTCGAGCTGTACAGCAAGTTGGTGATGAGCGAGAGGAGGCGGTTGCCGACCCAGTGCGCCGGGAGCATGTTCTTGCGCTCCCCGGTGAAGCGGCTGCCGTAAACCACGCGCGCTTTGCCCCGCAAGATCGGGTCCAAGAGCCGCGGCCAGTCGAAGGGGTCGTACTCGAGGTCCGCGTCCTGAATCAGGACCAGGTCCCCGCGTGCCTCAGCCAGGCCCGTGCGGACCGCTGCACCTTTGCCCTGGTTCACCGGGTGCCGGATGAGACGCACGGTGGAGTCCTCCAACGCGCCGAGCACCTTCTCGGACCCGTCGGTCGAGCCGTCGTCGACGACGATGATCTCCACGGTGAGCGGAAGCTCCACGGCGCGCATGCGGCGGACGATCTCGGCCACCGTCGTACGCTCGTTGAACACGGGCGTGATCACGGAGAGGCTCGTGTAGGTCCGCACCTCGGCCATCGATTCCCCGTCCGTCTCGGACACCTCGTGCTCCGTCATCAGCGTCTCACCCTTTCCGCGAAATAGGCGATCGTTCGTTCTATCCCCTCCGGGAGGTCGACGCGCGGCTCCCAGCCCAGTTCGGTCCGGGCCAGGGTGATGTCCGGGCAGCGGCGGGTCGGGTCGTCCTCCGGCAGTGGCCGGTGGCTGATCTCCCCCCGGGAGCCCGTGACCTCGAGCACGAACCGGGCGAGCTCCATGATCGAGCGCTCGTCGGGGTTCCCGATGTTGACCGGGCCGACCAGGCGGGAATCGAGCAGGGCCAGGAGGCCGCTGATCTGGTCGTCGACGAAACAGAAGCTCCGCGTCTGGCTCCCGTCGCCGTAGACGGTGAGCGGTTCACCGCGCAGCGCCTGGACAATGAAGTTGGAGACGACGCGGCCGTCGCCCGGGGACAGTCGCGGGCCGTAGGTGTTGAAGATGCGGGCGATGCCCACGTCGACGCCGCGGGTGCGGTGCATCGCCATGGTCAGGCTCTCCGCGAAGCGCTTTGCCTCGTCGTAGACGCTGCGCGGTCCGGTCGGGTCGACGTTCCCGCGGTAGGACTCGACCTGGGGATGGACCTCGGGATCACCGTAGACCTCGCTGGTGCTCGCCATGAGGAAGCGGGCACCGTGGTGGTGCGCGAGCTCGAGCAGGCGACGCGTCCCCTCGCTCCCCACGGCCAGCGTGGCCAGGGGCCGCTCGAGGTAGGCCGGAGGCGACGCGGGAGAGGCCAAATGACACACGGCGTCGACGGGCGCCGCCTCGTCCAACTCGACCTTCTCACTAACGTCGACCACGACCAGGCGGAAGCGCTCCTGGCCGATCAGGTGCGCCACGTTCTCCCGCGTCCCCGTCGAGAGGTCGTCCAGGCAGACCACCGCGTCGCCCCGCTCGATCAGGCGTTCGCACAGGTGCGAGCCCAGGAAGCCGGCTCCGCCGGCGACGACCACCCGCCTCACTGCCGGCCGACGCCCGTGTAGCGGAAGCCCAGGCGGCGGACCGCGGCCGGGTCGAGCAGGTTGCGCGCGTCCACGATGTTGGGCTCGTCCATCAGCGCGAGCACACGCGAGAAATCGAGCCAGCGGAACTCGTCCCACTCGGTCAACACCACCAACACCCGCGCCCGAGTGGCGGCGTCGTAGGGGTCCGTGCGCAGATCGAGGCCGCGGAGGTCGTCGGGGACGGCGGCCCGTGGGTCGACCGTGGGGTCGAAGGCCTTTACCGTGGCGCCGAGCGTCACCAGCCGGTGGGTGATCTGCAAACTGGGCGAATCGCGCCGGTCGTCGGTGTTGGCCTTGAACGTGAGTCCCCAAACCGCCACCGTCGCACCGTCGACGTCACCGCCGCATGCGTTCTCGACCTTCGAGACCACCCGCGCCAGCTGTTCGTCGTTGGAGGCGATGGCACCCGCGAGCAGGGAGAAGTCGTAGCCCACCTCACCAGCGATGTGCAGCAGGGCCCGCGTGTCCTTGGGCAGGCACGATCCGCCCCATCCCGGCCCCGGCCGCAGGAACTCGAAGCCGATGCGCTTGTCGTATCCCAGCCCGAGCAGCACGTCGCGCGCGTCGGCCCCCACCTCCTCGCACAACCCTGCCAGCGCGTTGACGAAGCTGAGCTTGGTGGCCAAGAAGGCGTTCGACGCGTACTTGATGGTCTCCGACGTCGTGGCGTCCGTCACGATCAGTGGCGCCGAGGTCGAGGCGAACAGCTCGCCGACCCGGGCCGCCGCGCCGGCATCGTCCGCGCCGACCACGATGCGGTCGGGTGTGAGGCTGTCGCGCACGGCGGTGCCTTCCCGCAGGAACTCGGGGTTGGAGACGACACTCACGTCGGGGCGGCCGATGACCTGTTCGACCATGGTCGCCGAGCCCACCGGGACAGTCGACTTGTTGACGACGATGGCGCCGGCCCGCAGATGGGACCCGATCTCCTTCGCCGCCGACTCCACGAAGGAGAGGTCGGCCGACCCGTCGGCGCTCTGCGGCGTCGGCACGCAGAGGAACACGAATTCGGCCCCGGCCGCCGCCTCGACGGCGGAGTCCGTGAAGCTGAGTTGCCCCGACGCCACCGAGCTCGCCACGAGCTCGTCGAGCCCGACCTCCACGATGGGCATCCGGCCCGCCCGCAGCGCGGACAGCCGCGACGGTTCACGCTCGGCCAAAACCACCGTGTGGCCGAAATGGGCCAGCGTGGCGGCGGTGGGCAGTCCGACGTAACCCGCCCCGATCACCGCCACCCGGTGGGCGGCACGGCGGGCGTCCCGGTTCGGGCTCACGTGCGGGGTGCGTCCGCCCCGAGCACCCCGACGAGCCGGGCCAGGGCGTCCTGCCAGTCCGGAAGCGCCGGGAGCCCGCTCAGGCGGAGGGCCATGTTGTCGAGGACCGAATTGGCGGGCCGCGGCGCGGGGTACCGGGCCGAGTCCAGCTCGGCGGTCGTGATGGGCTTGACCCGCTCGGGATCCCCGCCGGCCTCGGCCAGCACGGCCCGCACGAAGCCCCACCACGTGGTGGCGCCGCTGTTGGTGACGTGGAAGACGCCGGGTCGGCGGTCGAGGCCGAGCGTGACAATGGCCGGGGCCAGGTCGCCGGTGAAGGTCGGCGACCCGTACTGGTCGTCCACGAAACGCAGCTCGCCCTCCGCTCCCGCCAGGCGCAGCGCGGTGACCACCATGTTGGCTCCGTGTGCGCCGCTCACCCAACTCGTGCGCACGATGGTGGTTCCCGGCCTGCACTCCTGCTCTCCGGCCAGCTTCGACGCCCCATAGACCGAAGCCGGGCACGGTGCCTCCCACTCGCGGTACGGGCGGGGCGAGGTCCCGTCGAAGACGTAGTCGGTGGAGACGTAGACCATGTGGGCGCCGACGAGGGCCGCCGCCTCGGCGAGGTGGCGGGTGCCCAGGGCGTTCACGGCGAACGCCAGCTCGACCTCGGTCTCGCAGAGGTCGACGGCAGTCAACGCGCCGCCGTGGAGCACCAGCTCGGGCCGGAAGGACTGGAACGTCGCCAGCACCGCGTCACGGTCGTCCACGCGCATGGTGTCCACGTCGGTGGCCAGCACCTCGTGGCCCAACCCGGCCCGGGGCCCCTCGGGCCCCACCAGGGCGCACCGGGTCCCGCCCAAGGGCACCCGGCCCGCCAGGGCATCCTGGAGATCGCGGCCCAGCTGCCCGTCCGCCCCGGTGATCAGAATCCGCACCGCTCAGCGTGCTCCGGTTCCCCAGGACCCCTCGGAGACGGGCGCCCGCGCCCGCAGGGGCTCCCACCAGTCCCGGTGGGCCGCGTACCAGGCCACCGTGTCCGCCAGGCCCTGCTCCCAGTCCACCGACGGCGACCAGCCGAGCTCCTGGCGCAGCTTCGAGGCGTCCAGCACGTAGCGCCGGTCGTGGCCCGGCCGGTCCGGGACGATCGTCTTGAGCGACTCCGGCTTGCCGAGGGCCGCCAGGATGCGGTCGGCCACCTCCATGATGGAGGCCTCAACCCCGCTGCCGACGTGGTACGTCTCCCCCACCCGCCCCCGGGCGAGCACGGCGTCGATGGCGGTGCAGTGGTCGTAGACGTGCAACCACTCGCGGCGGTTCTCGGTGCTGGCATAGAGCGTCAGCGCCTGATCGTCCAGCGCGAGGGCGCAAAAGTGCGGGATCAGCTTCTCGGGGAACTGATAGGGGCCGTAGTTGTTGGCGCAGTTCGTGATGGTGACGGGCAGCCCGTACGTTTCGGCGTAGGCCCGGACCGCATGGTCGGCCCCCGCCTTCGACGCGTTGTAGGGCGTCCGAGGCCGGTACGGGGAGTCCTCGTGGAAGACCTCTTCGGCATCGAGCGGCAGGTCTCCGTAGACCTCGCAGGTCGAGACGTGGTGGAACCGCGCCACCCCTGCCTGGCGGGCCGCCTCCAGCATGGTCTGCGTCCCGAGGACGTTCGTCCGGAAGAAGAGGCCCGGGTTGAGCACGGCCAAAGAATTGTGCGACTCGGCGGCGAAGTGGACGATCGTGTCGATCTCCTCACCTCGCAGCGCCTTTTCGGCGGCCGCCGGGTCGCAGATGTCCTCGTGGACGAAGACGATCCTGTCCTCGATGTCCGACAGGCTGGGTCGGTTGCCGGCGTAGGTGAGGACGTCGTAGACGACCACATGGTCCTCGGGGTGCTGTTCGACCCAGTATCGGGCGAAATTCGACCCGATGAAGCCGGCACCTCCCGTCACGAGAAGGCGCATAGTGCAGGCGATGTTAGCCCAGCCCCAGGCCCAGGCCCTCTTCGGGGCCCTGGTGGGGGCGCAGGTGCACCACGTCACCCGCACTCACGGCGCGGGGGCCGGCGGCCGTCTCGACGACGAGCCGGCCGGCGTCGTCGATGGTGCTGGCCAGGCCGACCAGTTCCTTCCCGTCCAGGGTCACACGCACGGTCCGCCCGAGCGTGCCGCAACGACGTCGCACCTCGTCGGCCAGCATGCGCCGCCCGCCGGCGTCGTCGAGGAGCGGTCGCCGCTCCGACAGGGCGCGCAGCAGGCGTTCGAGCAGCTCGCGCCGGTCGACCGCGGCCGGACCGACTTCGTTCAGGCAGGTGCCCCCGGCGCCGGGCGGGCCGGGCCAGGCCACGTTGATCCCGATGCCGACCACGACGGCGGGGCGCAGGTTCTCGCGCGAAGTCGGCCTCGGCCAGGACGCCGGCCAGCTTGGCGTCGCGCACCAGCAGGTCGTTCGGCCATTTCAGCGACGGCTCCACACCGGAGACGCCGCGGCATGCGTCGGCGCCGGCCAGCGCCACCGCCCCGTTGCACAGGTGCACGTCGTTCCCGCCGCAGGCGGGGCGAAGCAAGACGGAGGCCAGCAGGTTCGCCCCCGGTGGGGACTCCCAGCGGCGGTCGAGGCGACCCCGGCCCGCCGTCTGGTGGTCGGCCACCGCCACCAGACCGTCGGCAGCACCCCGGCGCGCCTGGTCACGGACGTAGGTGTTGGTCGAGCCGATCTCGTCGAGCCAGTGGACGTTCCACTCCCCGTCCCACATGGCAGACACCATACGGGGCGTGCAATTGTGAAGGCTCGCCTCACGGAGAAAGGCTCAGCGTGCTCGAGAAGGTCCTGATTGCAAACCGCGGCGAGATCGCCGTCCGGGTGATCCGGACCTGCCGCGAGCTCGGCATTGGGACGGTGGCCGTCTACTCCACCCTCGATCGGGACGCCCTGCACGTGCGGATGGCCGACGAGGCCTACGCCCTCGGTGGGGAGACGGCAGGCGAGAGCTACCTCAACACCGAGGCGATCCTGTCCGCCATCGAGCAGAGCGGTGCCGACGGCGTCCACCCTGGTTACGGCTTCTTCTCCGAGAACACGGACTTCGCCCGTGCCATCACCGGGCGCGGCGTCACCTTCATCGGCCCGCCGCCCGAGGCGATCGAGGTCATGGGCGACAAGATCAGCTCACGCCTCGCGGCCGAGAGGGCCGGCGTGGCCGGGGTTCCGGGCCGTTCGGAGCCGCTGACGTCACCCGACGAGGTCGTGGCCTTCGGCGAGGAGCACGGTTGGCCCGTCGCCATCAAGGCGGCGTACGGCGGAGGCGGCCGCGGCATGAAGGTCGTCGCCCAGGCGGCGGACGCCGCCGAGGCCATGGAGTCGGCGGCCCGCGAGGCCCAGGCATACTTCGGCCGGCCCGAGATCTACCTCGAGCGCTACCTCTCGTGGCCGCGCCACGTGGAGATGCAGATCCTGGCAGACCAGCACGGCACGACGCTGTGGCTCGGCGAGCGCGACTGCTCCGCGCAGCGCCGGCACCAGAAACTGATCGAGGAGAGCCCGGCTCCGGACTTCCCCGACGAGATCCGCCAGGCCATGGGCGCGGCGGCGGTCACGGTCTCGCAGGCCTGCGGCTACTACAACGCGGGCACCGTCGAGTTCCTGTACCAGGAGGGCGAGTTCTACTTCCTCGAGATGAACACCCGCCTGCAGGTCGAGCACCCCGTGACCGAGTTGGTCACCGGCCTGGACCTGGTGGCCTGGCAGATCCGCATCGCGTCGGGCGAGCAGCTGGACTTCGCCCAGGAGGACGTCCGTCGCGACGGGCACGCCATCGAGGTGCGGATCAACGCGGAGGACCCCAGCGGCGGGCGGTTCTCCCCCTCGCCGGGCACGCTCACCTCGTTCCACGAGCCTTCCGGGCCCGGCGTCCGCCTCGACAGCGGCTACGAATCCGGCGACACCGTCTCGCAGTACTACGACAACCTCATCGCCAAGCTCATCGTGTGGGCCCCCGACCGGGAGGCGGCACGGCGCCGCATGCTGCGGGCCATCGGCGAGACCCGCATCACGGGCGTGGCGACGACCCTTCCGGCCGACGAGGTGATCCTCTCCCACCCCGACTTCGCGTCGGCCGCCCACTCGACGAAGTGGGTCGAGGAGCGCCTCGACCTGAGCGGGCTGACCGTGGACCCGGCATCGGCACCGGCTCCGGCCGACGACGAGGTGCCGACCGTCGAGCGGGACGTGACGGCCGAGGTGGACGGTCGCCGCTTCTCGGTGCGCCTCTGGGTCCCCGACCTCGGCCCGGCGGCACCCGGCCGCCCCGGCGCCCGGCACAAACGGGCGGCAGCGTCCGCCGTCGCAGGCACCGGGTCGGGCCAGGTGACGGTTCCGATGCAGGGCACCATCGTCAAGGTGCTGGTCGCCGTGGGCGACGTCGTCGAGGTGGGCCAGTCCATCTGTCTCCTCGAGGCCATGAAGATGGAGAACGCCGTGGCCGCCGAGAAGGACGGCGTGATCAAGGAGGTCCGGGTAAGCGCCGGGGACTCGGTGGGCGCCGGCGACGTCGTGGCGGTCATCGAGTAGGTGGCGACCGGCCCGAGCGAAGTGGCTTCGGTGAAAGAAGCCGCCGCCGCGGTCGTCGACCGACACCTCGGCGAGCTCGTCGCACTCAGCCACGCCGTGCACGACACGCCCGAGCTGTGCTTCGGGGAGACGGCGTCGGCACAGGCGGTGGCCGCGGCCATGCGATCGGGTGGCCTCCAGGTCGACGAGGGCGTGTACGACCTCCCCACCGCGCTCGAGTCGCGCACCGGCGAGGGGGAGCTCGTGGTGGCGGTCTGCGCCGAGTACGACGCCCTGCCCGACGTCGGGCACGCGTGCGGCCACAACATCATCGCGGCGACGGCCGTCGGGGCGGGCCTCGCCCTGGCGTCGGTGGCGGACCAACTCGGGCTCACCGTGCGCGTGCTCGGCACACCCGCTGAGGAAGGCGGGGGCGGCAAGGTCCTCATGCTCGAACGGGGCGCCTTCGCGGGCGTCCACGCCGCCATGATGGTGCACCCCTGGCCGACGGAGCGGCTCACGGCCCAGTGCCTCGCCGTGGCCCACTACGACGTCCGCTACCGCGGGCGCGAGGCGCACGCCTCCGCCGCACCCTGGGAGGGCGTCAACGCGCAGGACGCTCTCACGGTGGCCCAGGTGGCCATCGGCCTGCTGCGCCAGCAGCTGCCGCGGGGCGACCAGGTCCACGGGGTGGTGATCGAGAGCTCCGCAGCCGCCAACGTCATCCCCGCCGCTGTCACGGCCCGCTACATGGTGCGCGCACCCACCGTCGCCGGACTCGCCGCTTTGCGGCCGCGGATCGACGCCTGCTTCGAGGCCGGTGCGCTCGCCACCGGGTGCACGGTCGAGTACGAGGAGCTCTCGCCCGTGTACTCGCACATGGAGGTGGATCCCGAGCTCCTCCGCGCCTACCGCGCCAACGCCGAGGCACTCGGCCGGCGCTTCGAGGCCGACGACGCAGGATCGGCCCTGCCGACCTTCTCCACCGACATGGCCAACGTGTCGCTCGCGGTGCCGACGATTCATCCGCTCATCGGCATCGAAACCCACGGCGCGGTCAACCACCAGCGGGAGTTCGCCGCGGCGTGCGTCACCCCCTCTGCCGACGCGGCCGTACGCGACGGGGCGGTGGCGCTGGCCTGGACCGCCATCGACGCGGCCGGTGATCCCGCCCTGCGCGCGCGCCTGCTCGACCGATGATCACCGAGCACGCGTTGCTCGACGTCGTCGCCGGGCGCGAGGACGAGTTCCTCGACGCCATGGAGCAGGCGAAGGGGCTCATCGCAGCCAGTCACGGCTTCCGCTCGCTGCGGGTCGAGCGCGGCGTGGAGCGGCCGAGCCGATTCCTGCTCCTCGTCGAATGGGAGCGCCTCGAGGATCACACCGAGGGATTCCGCGGCTCGGAGGCCTACCAGTCCTGGCGCGCCGCGCTCCACCACTTCTACGACCCGTTCCCGGTGGTCGAGCACTTCGTGCCCGCCGTGCACGCCTGAGCGCGGGACGACCCTTCGTCGGCGGTGGCTCAGCCCGACGGCGAGTCGAGTCCCGAGGGGGACGAGGACCGGAGCGCCGCGACGAGCTGGCGCAGCTTCGCCCGGACCGACGCCGGGACGACGCGTTGTTCTCGCGGGCACAGGTCGACCAGGGCGAGTGACCGGTCGGCCGAGCGTTAAGGATCGCCGAGGAACATGTCGAGACAACCCTCGAGCCCGACGATCTCGATGTCGGCGCGCCGGCGGCGCTCCCACTCCTCCCGGCTCAAGCGAAAGCGGATCGTGCGCCCTGAGCCGTCCCGTCGGGGCGCCAGGGCCTGCCCGTTCTCCTCGTAGCCGAGCGCACGCGAGGTGGCGATGGACGCCGCGTTGTCCTCGAACGCGCCGCTGAGCGCCTCCCGGGCACCGAGGCCCTCGAACGCGAGGTGGAGCACGGCCTGGCGCATCTCTCGCCCGAGGCCCTGCCCCTGGTGGGCCAGGCCGAGCCAGGAGCCCGTGTCGACGGAACGGACGGCGCGAAAGTGCTGGGCGCTCACGTCCTGCACGCCCACCGGACGCCCGTCCACGAAGACGGCGCCCGTGAACGTCCACCTGTCGGGAGACCAGTGGGCCCGCTGCGACCAGAACCACTGCGCCGACTCGCGTGCACGGCGGCGCGGCTCGATGTCGGTCCACGGGACGAAGAAGGGCATCGTCTCGGGGTCGTGGACACCGTCGTCCACCAGCGCGACGAGGCCACCAAACTCCTCCTCGCGGGGCAGGCGAAGCTCCAGCCGGGGTGTGCGCACGGCCAGGCCGAAGAGGGGCCAGAACGATCCGGGCCCCACGGCGCGTCAGCCCCCGGGTTGGTAGACGCCGAATTCGCCGCGCAGCACGTCGGACACCTCGCCCAGGGTCGCCATGACCTTGAGCGCCGCCTTCATCGGCAAGAGCAGGTTGCCCTCACCCCTGGCCGTCTCGGCCACGTCGGCCAGGGCCCGGTCGACGGCCGCCCGGTCACGCTCGGCACGCACCGAGCGGGTGCGCTCGATCTGGAGCTGCTGGAGCTGGACGTCGATGGGGAAGACCTCCGCGGGCTCCTCTTCGGCGTCGGTGAACCGGTTGACCCCGACGACCACCTTCTCGCCGTCGTCGACGGCCTTGGCGAAGGTGTAGGCGGCGGCCTCGATCTCCTCTTGCATGAACCGGGCCTCGATGGCGGCCACCGCGCCGCCGAGCTCCTCGATGCGGCTGAGGTAGGCGTTGGCTCCCGCTTCCACGTCGTCGGTCAGCGACTCGACGAAATAGGAGCCGGCCAGTGGGTCCACCGTGTCCGCCACGCCCGACTCGAATCCGATGATCTGCTGCGTGCGGAGAGCGATCTTCGCCGCCCGGGTCGTCGGCAGTCCGAGCGCCTCGTCGAAGCCGTTGGTGTGCAGGCTCTGGGTCCCGCCGAGCGCCGCCGCGAGGCTCTGGACCGTGACCCGCACGATGTTGTTCTCGGGCTGTTGGGCGGTCAGGGTCGACCCGCCTGTCTGGGTGTGGAAGCGCAGCATCTTGGATCGAGGATCCTTGGCACCGAAGCGCTCGGTCATGATGCGGGCCCACATCCGCCGGGCCGCCCGGTACTTGGCGACCTCTTCGAACAGGTTGTTGTGCGCGTTCCAGAAGAAGGACAGCCGCGGCGCGAAGGCGTCGACGTCCATCCCCGCGGCGATCGCCGCTTCGACGTAGGCGATGCCGTTGGCCAACGTGAAGGCGATCTCCTGCACCGCCGTCGAGCCGGCCTCGCGGATGTGGTACCCCGAGATGGAGATGGTGTTCCAACTGGGCAGGTGCTCGGCGCAGTAGGCGAACGTGTCCACGATGAGGCGCATGGAGGGACGGGGCGGGTAGATGTAGGTGCCCCGAGCGATGTACTCCTTCAAGATGTCGTTCTGAATGGTGCCCCGGATCTGCTCCCGCGGCACGCCCTGCTCTTCTGCGACCAGCTGGTAGAGCAGGAGGAGTATGGCCCCCGTGGCGTTGATCGTCATGGAGGTGGTGACCTTGCCCATGGGGAGGTCGGCCATCAGCAGGCGCATGTCCGCCAGCGAGTCGATGGCCACGCCGACCTTGCCCACTTCGCCCTCAGCCCGGGGATGATCGGAGTCGTATCCCATCTGTGTCGGGAGGTCGAAGGCGCAGGAGAGGCCGGTCTGCCCGGCGTCCAGGAGGAACTTGAAGCGCTCATTGGTCGCTTCGGCCGAACCGAAGCCGGCATACTGGCGCATCGTCCACAGCTTCGAGCGATACATCCCCTCGTGGACACCGCGGGTGTACGGGAACGATCCTGGGTCGCCGAGCTGGACGGCCGGGTCCCAGTCGTCGAGGTCGGCGGCGCGATAGACGGGCTGCACCACGATGCCCGAGTCGGTCCGGCGCTCGGGGTTGTTGCCCCCCTTGGGGTCCTGCTTCTCCGCTGTCACGTCACCCAGGCTACGGAGGATGGGGTAGGTGGGCCATACAGGGCAGACTACGGGCCGTGCGCAACGGCTCCGAGCCCTCCTTCTCCCACTTCGGCATCTGCGTGAGCGACCTCGGGCGCTCCCTGCGCTTCTACTGCGAGGGGCTCGGTTTCGAGAAAGCCGAGTCCCATCCCATCGGGTCCGAATTCGCCAGCCTCATGGACCTACCCGAGGTCGCGGTGACCTCGCAGTTCATCCGCCGCGACGCGACCGCGATCGAACTCCTCGCCTTCAGCGAGCCCGCCCCGTTCGGTGAACGCGAGCGTCGGCCCGTCAACCAGCTGGGGCTGACCCACCTTTCGTTCCGCGTGCGCGACGTCCCGGCGACGGCGCTCCGGCTCGTCGAGCTCGGTGGCGCCGTGGTCGAGTCGAGCCGGACGCAGATCGACCTCGGCGGAGCGGCGTTGGAGTTCGTCTACTGCACTGACCCGGACGGGGTCCGGGTGGAGTTGATGGACTTGGGGGGCTGACCTTCCTCGGCCAGGCTCTGCGCGTCGAGCTCGCGGTCGATGCGCACTGCGCTGCGCTCCTCCATGTGCATCCAGCGCAGGGCGATCGGGATCATGGGCCACAACATCAGGGTGTCGCCCACCACCCACATGATGGACCCGCCCACATGGAGATCGGTCACGTAGGACGGGCCCCACGTGCGGTGGGTGGCGAAGTAGGCCGGGAAGATCTCGTGCGACTCGCCGGCCAACGAGAGGCCGGTGAAGGTGTCGATCGGGATGGCCATGAACAGGTAGAAGAACTGGAGCGCCGGGTGGAGGCGGTAGCGGTTGGGGTCGTTGCCGAAGACCTGGCGCCAGAACAGGTAGCCGACGATCAGGAAGGCCAGGTGCTCGGCGTTGTGCACGCTCTCGTGCTCGAGCGTGAGGTTGTACCAGCTCGTCAGGTGGCTGACCGGGATCAGCACGGCGTAGAGGCAGAACGCGACGATCGGGTGGCCGAAGAACTTCGCCACCGGCGAGCGCAAGCTCTCGGTGACGACCACGTGGGCGGTGCCCGTGGTCGACCTCCAGATCAGTTCCAGGGGAGACGCGATGGCGAAGAGGGGTGCCGCCACCATGATCAGCAGCAGGTGCTGGACCATGTGGTCCCAGAAGAGCTCGCCGTCGTAGACGCCGATGAAGCTGAAGATGGAGATGCCCGTCGTCACCAGCGCGCCGATCCAGGCCGCCGTCTTCCCGGCCGACCACGGATGGCGCGGGTGCAAAGCGTTGTTGCGCCGGACGCCCCACAGGTAGAGGATCAGCGCGACCACGATCATCGCGACCGGGACGAAGTCGAACTGGGTCGAGAAGAGCTGGCTCCCCCGCAGCGGCGGGAGACCCCCGTCGTACAGCACGGCAATCACCTCATGACGGTACTGCCGGGCTCAGCCGTGTTGCCAGACGCGCTCCCGCGGCCCTCGCTTGCCATACAGGGAAGCCGCGTCGAGACGCGACAACTCCTCGTCGGTCAATTGCCACCCCAGTGCGCCGGCGTTCTGCTCCGCCTGTTCCCGGTTCTTCGCCCCCGGGATGGGCACCGAACCCTTGGCGATCAGCCAGGCCAGCGCAACCTGGCTCGGCGTGCGGTCCGCGTGGGCCTCCCCGATGTGCCGCAGCTCCGCCACGACTGCGTCGACCTGCTCCATCGGGTGGGCGGAGAACGTGCGCTTGGCGCTGGGCGGGTTGGCCGCCGAGTACTTTCCCGTCAGGCGGCCCTGTCCGATCGGTGAGTACGCCAGCGGGACCACGCCGAGCTGGCGGCAGCTGTCGATCAGGCCCACCCGCAGCGGCATGGCGCGCAGCAGCGAGAACTCGATCTGGTTGCTTGCCAACCGCAGTCCCTGTTTCTGCAGCGCCGCGTCGATGGCGCGGGTCTCCCTTTCCGAGTAGTTGGACACCCCCACCGCGCGCACCAGGCCCTCCGCATGGGCCGCAGCCAGCGCCTCGGCCAGCGCGTCGTGGGAGCGCAGCGAGATGGGTCCGTGGATCTGGTAGAGGTCGATGGTGCCGATACCCAGGCGCTCGCGTGAGTGGCGCGCCGCCGAGAGCAGCGCGGCGCGCACGTTGACCTTCCACGGGCTGGGCATGAATTTTGAAGCGATGACGACGCGGTCGCGCACCCCGGGGTCGGCCGCCAGCAGGCGGCCGATGATGCGCTCACTCTCGCCGCCGCCGTAGACCTCGGCGGTATCGAAGAGGACCACGCCCGCTTCGATACTCGCCTCCCACGCTTCGCGGATGCTCGCCTCGGTGAGCGACGGGTCGTAGCCGCCCATGCCCCAGGTGCCCTTGTCACCCCAGGCCCACGTCCCGACGCCGAGCGGAGGGATGGCGACGTCGGTCCCAGCGAGCGTGATGCGGTCGTTGGCCTGGGGTGGCGCGTCGTCCGTCACGGCCCGGCCCGTTCCGCGTCCGCCCAGGCGAGGTGGGCGCGCACCGCAGCCCGCCACTGCTCGGCGTGCGTCAGCTGCGGTGAGTGGTAGGCCCCTTCGATGACCTGCAGCCGCCCGTTCGCCACCTCGGTCGCCAGCGCCGGCGCCTGGTCGACCATCGGGTGGTCGTGCTCGCCGGCGATGACAGTGGTGAGGCAGCGGACGGCGGGGAGCCCGGCGCGGAGCGACGAGGCATCCGCATCCCGGTCCCCCATCAGGGCCAGCCCGAGCGCCTTGACGGCGTAGGCGTCCATGCCGGCGAAGATCTCGTCTTTCGCCGCACGCCACGCCGCCGGCGTGCGCGCCTCGATGAGCACGTCCTCGGGGCCGCCGAGGCTCATGGTGGGCGGCATGCCCTGGGCCGGGTCGAACGCATCGATCCAGGACTGCAGCAAGTCCCGGATGGTCTCGTCGTCGGGGATGAAGGACCACGCGCTGGTGTCCATGAGGATCAGGGAGCTGACCAGGTCGGGCCGACGCAGGGCGACCCCCAGCACCACGCGCCCGCCCATGGAGTGCCCGAGCAGGTCGACCGGCCCCGCGCCCACCGCATCGAGGAAGGCTCCCAGATCGGCCGAAAGCTGCTCGACGGTGTACCCCTCGAGCGTCCCCGTCCGGGTCGAGCGCCCGTGGCCGCGCTGGTCCAGCGTGACCACCCGCCGGTCCGTGGCCAGCGCGTCGACTTCGAGGGCGAAGTCGTGGGACGAGCCCGTGTAGCCGTGGCACAGCACGAAGGTCGGTGTCGCCGCCGTGCTGCGCCCACGTTCGGACCACGCCAGGTCGACACCATTGACCGGCAACATTTGCGGTGCGGCGGCCTGGGTCATGCCCTCTGTCTAGCCCGAGTCGACCGAGAGCTGCTGCACCGCCGACGCCGGGGCGGGCGACGTCTCGGATTGCGTCGTGGCGATCGGCCCCCCCGGGGCGACGGAGACGTTGGTGCAGGCGCGCGCCTGGTTCCAGGCCGCCAGTGCGGCGGTCGCCTCGGCGCCCGCGAGCGGCTGGGGCAGGTCGTCCACGATCACGGCGGGCCGCCAGGTGACCTGGTCGATGTGGCGGCCCGTCGCCGTGATCACCAGTGATCCACTGGCGTTCTCGGGTGGGGAGTTGTCGTAGAAGGCGAAGTTGCCGAGGCCGTAGTCGACGTAAGCCGAGCCCAGGTACCCCGCGCCCAGCAGTACGTGGGCGTGGGTGCCCACGACGATGTCTGCGCCGGCCTGCACGAGCACCTGCGCGAGCGGCTCCTGCAACGGATTGGGGCAGGCGTCGAGCTCGGTCCCCCAGTGCACGTAGACGATCACCGTGTCGGCAGTCTTGCGGGCGGCCTCGACGGCGGCGACGAGATCGTTGACGTCGTAGGCGGACGCCAGGCCCGGTTGTGTGGTGGTGGCCGTCCAGGCCGACTGCAGGTCGGAATCGATCACCTGTGTGGCGGCAATGATCGCGATGTGCTCGCCGTGGATCGTGGTCGTGTACGGGGTGAAGGCCTGCGCCGCGTTCTGGCCGATTCCGAGGATGGTGTACCCCGTCTGCGCCCGAGTGGCGAGCGCCGTCTGCAGCCCCGCGGCGCCGCAGTCCTCGCCGTGATTGTTCGCCTCGGTGATGAGGGTGACGCCGGCGCCCTTGAAGGCGCTGACGGCCGATTGCGGCGCGTCGAAGACGTACTGCTTCGGCTGGGGATCGGGGCAGGTGCCGTCGGTCAACGCCGACTCGAGGTTGACCATGGACAGGTCGACGCCGGAGAGGAGCGCGGGCACCGTGGGCCCCAGTGCGTCGGCCGGATCGGCCGCCAGGCGGTCGCCCAGGTTGGTTCCGGTCGGGAAGTGCACGTCGCCTCCGAAGGCGAAGGTGACCGGCTGCCCGTCACCCTCCCAGTCGGCGTCGAGGCGCGGGTTGCCCGCGCGCGGCGGCGGCGCCTTGTGGTGCCCGCTCCCCCCGCCGCGACGCTGCCCCGCCGCCGAGGGGGGAGGTGCGCCGCCCCGGGTGAACACAAAGGCGAGGAAGAGGGCGAAGACCAGCAAACCTACGGCCCACATGCGCCGGTTGCGCTTGACCCGCCGCGAGGTCAGCCACGGTGGGGGTGGCGGCTCCGTCGATCGCCTCGGCGGTGCCGGCGCAGCCTCGGGCGCGGGACGCGTGAGCAGGTCGGTCGGGGACGTGCGGACAGCCTAGGTGGAGCAACCAGCCCGGTTGCTGACACGGCTCACCGGAGGCCCTCCGATGGCGGTGTGGTGTTGCCATTCGTGACTGGTCGAGAGCGCCGGGGAAAGGTGTGCGAGATCGACGCTCGCCCGAGTTCGGCCGCGAACCCGTTGGATCGAGATCAGTTGCGGTTGTCGGTCAGCACGCGCTCGATCGTGATGCCGTGTCTGAGGGCATGGCCATGGAAGAAAGCCCGCGCGCCGCGCCAGAAGGCGAGGTTGGTCATGGCTCTTTGGGCCTGTGCTCGACCTCCCACTCGTCGGGACCTCCCCTGCGATGCGAAAGATCCGGACAACCCATGTCCGTTCCGTTCGAAGACGATGCGAGAAACGTCATCATCCCACGGCCCCAATGACGCTAACACGGCACCACCGCGCAGTGAACCAGTACCGCCGCTCCTTTGCGACGAATGAACCGGGCTTCGTTGCTGGTCTTCACGAACGGGCTGAATGACGCCCATTATGCTTCCGCCCTCGTGGGGCTGAAGGTCGATGACCCATCGTGGGAACTGGATGCAGCCGGTGGGCCGAATGGGGCTCAGAGCGCGACGATGGCCTCGCGATTTCGTCGACACTGGCCTGACATTGCCGGCATCCTCTGGGTCGTGGCCGCGGCGTGTGTGGCGCTCGTGCCGGCCCTCACGCGCGGTTCCTACTTCGGGGCGTTCGACTTCATACATACCTCCAGACTGCTGCAGGAGCCCGGAACGATCGTGCACAACGGCGCGATCAGCGATCAGGACTCCGAGCTCGCCCCGTGGATCACCCTGGCCTGGACCCAGGTCCACCACGGCCATCTGCCCCTCTGGGCCAACGACGAGGCACTGGGGATGCCGCTGGCGTTCAACTTCGGGTCCGGGGCCTTCAGCCTGCCGGCCCTGGTCAGTTACCTCACGCCTCTTCGGCTGGTCTACTGGGTCCAAGTTCTCGTCACGCTGATCGTCGGGGGGACGGGGGCATACTTCTTCGGGCGGGTGCTCCGCCTGCACCCGGTCGCCTGCGCGTTCGCCGGGACGACATGGGTGCTGAGCGGACCCTTCTTCGGCTATCTCGGGTTTCCGGACACGTCGGTGATGTCCTGGGCCGGCTGGCAGTTTGCAGCCGCTCTCCTCATCATGCGCGGCACCCGTCGGTACTGGTCCGTGGTGCTCTTGGCCGTGACGTTCGCGTTCTCCATCTTGGCTGGCAACCCACAGATCGAGGTCCTCATACTCCTCGCCCTCGGCACCTTCATTGTCGTCTTCCTCTTTTGCCGCTCGGGGATCCTCGGTGGCGACGGGCCCCTTCGCCGTCCGGTCGTCGATCTCGCCCTCGCCTTCGTCGCCGGAGGGGCCCTCGCCGCCCCGCTCACACTTCCCGGGCTCCAGCTGGCCGCCGAATCGGTCCGCAACGCCGCGCCCAACGGCAGCCCGTGGCCGGTCTCCCAGCCCCTCGGGCTCATCTTCCAGAGCTTCTGGGGTCAACCCCTCGCGGGGAGCTTCGTCAATGTCCAGGGGTACTTCCCCGCGGCGTGGGTTTGGGTCGGAGCGATCGCCGTCGTGCTCGCGGTCGTGGCCGTCGCTCTCCGTTGGCGTCAGCCGGCGATCACCGCTCTCACCGCCGCAGCGGCCGTGGTGCTCGCGGCCAGCGTCTTGCATCCCGTGAATTCGTTGCTCTCCCAGCTGCCCTCGATCGGTCGCACGTCTTGGGACCGGTGCCTCATCCCTGCGGCCTTCTGCTTCGCCATGCTCGCGGGGGTCGGCCTCGATGCCGTCCTGCGTCGGGCCGAGCGCCGACGCGCCGCCCGTTGGGCGTTCGGCACGTCCTGTGGGGTAGCAGTGGTGCTGGCACTGGTGTGGCTCTTTGGCCGCGGCACCCTGCCGCGCGACGCCGCCCACGCACGCGCCGAGAGCTTCGTGTGGCCTGTCGCCTCGACGCTCGTCGGTCTCGGCCTCTTTGGCGCCCTCGTACTCTTCGATCGGCGTGCGGAGCGTGGCACGCGGCCAGTGCCTCTGTTGAGGTGGCTCGTCCCCGGGGTCGCGGGAGCACTGCTGGTCTTCCAGAGCGTGTTCCTCGTCGTCCTCGACGCACCCCTGCCCTCGTCGAGCTCGACGCCCTACCCAGAGAACCCGAACGTCGTCGCCTTGCAGCATGTCGTGGGCTCGTCGCTGGTGGGCCTGGCCACCAACAACACGGTGTTCGGTGGATTGGGCCTCGGTCTGCTTCCTGACACGAACATTCCCTACGGGATCGACGAGTTCGCGGAGTACGACCCCATCACCCCGGAGTCGTGGTTCTCCTCCTGGTTGCATACGAACGGCACATTTGCTGGAGATCCGCAGTTCTTCGACTTCGTCCCGGGCATCAAAGACGCGACCATCGCCCGCCGCTACGGCGTCTCCTATGTGTTCGAGCCCGCGGGGTCCCGCCTTCCCGGTGGCACCCTCGCCATCCGGCTAGGGAACGAGGACCTCTACCGGGTCTCGGGCTCGTCGAGGGCCACCGTGGTCCCGGCGGTGGCTTCTGGTGCGTGGCCGGCCGTCGACGCACACGGCACGGCGGTCCCTCTCCAGTGGTTGAGCCCGTCCAGGGCCCGAGTGGAGACGGACTCCTCGAGTGCACAGGTTCTGCGGTTGCGGGTGGCCTCCGTGCCCGGCTGGCATGCCACCCTCGACGGGCGAGCGCTTCCCTTGACGCCCTATCTCACCATGATGCTCCAAGCCCATATCCCCCCGGGGCACCATGTGATTGAGCTGACCTACTGGCCGTCCCGTTTCACCGAAGGCATCGCCCTTGCCGCAGTCGCCGTCGTCGGGATCGTGGCCGTCGGCGTCATCGGGCGGCGCCGCTCCTCGCCTGCCGCCTCGGCGGAGAGCGGCGCTTCGGAGAACTAGTCGGCCCGGGCGGAACGTCTCGCGTACGCCGCCGGCCGCAGTCGCTCAGTGGCGGTGCGGCATGCAGAGCTCGTCGTACTCGGCGATCACGATCTCGCCGGCGTCGGGACCGCACGCGGGGCAGGCCGGGTCGCGCCGCACCTTGAACGTGCGGAACGACTCCTCGAGCGCGTCGTAGGACAGCAGCCGACCGATCAGGGGTTCGCCCAGGCCGAGCAGCACCTTGATCGTCTCGATCGCCTGGATCGAACCAATGATGCCCGGCAGCACGCCGAGCACGCCGGCCTCTGCGCACGAGGGCGCCAGCTCGGCCGGCGGGGGCTCGGGAATCAGGCAGCGGTAGCACGGCCCGTTGTAGGGGTCGAACACGGTCACCTGGCCCTCGAAGCGGAAGATCGAGCCGTGGATGACGGGGATCCGCTTGATGAGCGCGGCGTCGTTGACCAGGTAGCGGGTCGGGAAGTTGTCCGTCCCGTCGACGATGGCGTCGTACCCGTCGATGATGTCCAAGATGTTGTCGGCGCCCAGCCGCACGTCGTAGGTCACGACGTTCACGTCGGGGTTCAATGCGGTCAGCGTCTTCTTGGCCGAGTCGACCTTTCGGTCGCCCACCCGGTCGATGTTGTGCAGGATCTGGCGCTGCAGGTTCGACTCGTCGACCACGTCCATGTCGATGATGCCGAGGGTCCCGACGCCTGCCGCGGCCAGGTAGAGGGCGGCCGGCGAGCCCAGGCCGCCAGCACCCAGCAGGAGCACCTTGGAGGTCAGCAGCTTCAGCTGGCCCTCCTCACCGACCTCGGGAAGAAGGAGATGGCGTTGATAACGGTTGCGCTGGGCCGGGGTCAGGGTCTCGGGTGCCGCCCAGGGTCGGCCGGCGTCCTTCCACTTGTTGAACCCACCCACCATCGACTGCACGTCGGTGTAGCCGAGGTCTTGCATGGTCTTGGCCGCGAAGGCGGAGCGCACCCCGCCGGCGCAGTAGACGACGATCGGGCCCGACTTGTCGGGAAGCTTGCCCTCGACGGAGAACTCGAGATTGCCCCGCGGCAGGTGCACGGCGTGGGGAATGGCGCCCTGCTCGTACTCGTCGGGTTCGCGGACGTCGAGGAAGGTGACGCCACCCTGCTCGAGCAGCGACTGCGCGTCGGCCTGCTCCACCTCCCGGATGGACGCCTTGGCCTGGTTCAAGAGATCTCGTGGCGTGGGCATTCCGCTCCTCCTCACGCGGCCACCCCTCGACGGCGCGGCCCCTACGAATAGGTAAAACACTACCAGCGGGGTCATCTATTCCCTGGTCCCGGCCACGCGTCCGCCTGGGAGACTGCGGCGGTGGAACTGCACGAGGCGCTGCGCCGTCGGGCCATGGTCCGCAGCTTCTCGGCCGAGCCGGTCGACCCGTCCACGGTGGAGCGCCTCGTCGCCGCGGCGCTACGTTCCCCTACCGCCGGCAACACCGGGGGCACGGCCTGGGTGGTGCTGTGCGGCCCAGACGAGACGTCGACCTACTGGGATGCCACCACCGACAATGCCTGGCGCGCCGCGCACCCCGGGTGGGCGGAGGGGCTGCGGCGGGCGCCGGTGCTGCTGCTGGCCTATGCGTCGCCCCCGGCCTACGTCGCCCGCTACGCCGAGACCGACAAGGCCGACCCCGCTCTCGGACGCAAACCCGAGGACTGGACGGTCCCGTACTGGTTCGGCGACGCCGCCTTCGGGGTCATGACGGTCCTCCTCGGCGCGGTCGACGCCGGCCTCGGGGCATGCATCCTCGGCAACTTCCGGGGGGAGCAGCGGCTGGCCTCCGACCTCGGGGTCCCGGCGGGCTGGCGGCTGTTCGGCGCCGTGGCCCTCGGCTGGGCCGACGGCGCGGCCCACCGCTCCACCTCGCTCGACCGGCCCGTGCCCCCCGTCGCCGACCGCGTGCACCACGGCCGCTGGTGATGCGGGCGCGAGCCCGGGCCGCTCAGACGGCGCCCTTCTTCGACAGCTCGTGCGCCTCGCCCTCCTGCCAGCGCGCCATCGCCCAGAGCAGGTCCGACAACCGGTTGAGGTAGGGCATGACGAGAGAGCCTTCGACGGGCTCGGCCACCGCGAGTCGCTCGGCGCGGCGCACGATGGTGCGTGCCAGGTCGAGCGCGGCGGCCACCCGGTTCTCGCCGGGGATGGTGAAGTCACGCGGCATGGCGAAGCGCGCCAGAAGGTCGTCGATGCCCGCTTCCAGCGCTGCCACCATGTCGGGGGTCACCAGGCTCGAGCCCGCCGCGAGCTTGTGGCGGTTGTCCGGCGCGGTGGCCACCTCGGCCATCACCACGTAGAGGTCGCGCGCCAACGCGGTCAGCCGGTCGCGGGCCTCCGAGCCGGCCGGCGTCTCGGCCCGCGCGAGCCCGATGGCCGCCTGGGCCTCGTCGATGACGCCGTTCAGCTCGATCTGACGTGAGTCTTTGCGTGCCCGCCCCCCGTAGAGGAGGCCCGTCGTGCCATCGTCCCCGGTCTTCGTGTAGATCTTCGGCTGCACCCGGCGGATGCTACCGGCGCCGTTTCAGGTGACCGCGAAGGCCCCAGGTATCCTGGTGGGGTGGTGGACCGCTCCCCTGAACTTCTCGGACGGCTCGATCCGTCCGCCTCCCCCTACCTCGACGCACTGCGCCGGCGCGTGGTCGTCTTCGACGGCGCCATGGGCACGAACCTGCAGCTGCTCGGCCTGGCCGCGTCGGACTTCGGCGGGCCCGACCTCGAGGGCTGCAACGAGGTACTGGTCGAGACCCGGCCTGACCTGGTGGCCCAGGTGCATCGCTCCTTCTACGAGGTCGGCTGCGACGTGGTCGAGACCGACACCTTCGGCTCGACCTCGGTCGTCCTGGCCGAGTACGGGCTGGCCGACCGGGCCCGCGAGCTGACGCGCCGGGCCGCCGAGCTGGCGTGCACGGTGCGCGACGAGTTCGCGACGCCCGAGCGCCCTCGCTGGGTGGCCGGTTCCATGGGGCCGGGCACCAAGTTCCCCACCTTGGGGCAGATTCCCTACGCCGCGTTCCGCGACGCCTACGAGGAGCAGGCGCTCGGCCTGCTCGAGGGCGGCGTCGACCTCCTGCTCATCGAGACGCAGTTCGACATGCTCTCGGTCAAGGCCGCCATCAACGGGGCCCGGCGCGCCATGGTGGCGCTGGAGCGCTACGTCCCGCTCCAGACCCAGGTGACGATCGAGCTGACCGGACGCATGCTGCCGGGCACCGAGATCGGCGCCGCGCTCACCGTCCTCGACGCCATGCAGGTCGACGTCGTCGGCCTCAACTGCGCCACCGGTCCGGTGGAGATGAGCGAGGCGCTGCGGCACCTGTCGGGGGCCAGCCGCGTCCCCATCTCCTGCATCCCCAATGCGGGGCTCCCGTCGGTGGTCGACGGCCAGATGCACTACGACCTCACGGCCGAGGGCCTGGCCGAGCACCTGCACCGGTTCGTCACGGAATTCGGTGTCACCGCGATCGGGGGTTGCTGCGGGACCACGCCGGAGCACCTGGCCGCGGTGGTGGAGCGCTGCGCTGACGCCGTGCCGGCGGAACGGACACCGGTGCACGAGCCGGCGGCGGCGTCCATCTACACCTCGGTGCCGTTCCGCCAGGACACCTCGTTCCTCGTTGTGGGCGAGCGGACCAACGCAAACGGGTCCAAGGCGTTCCGCGAGGCCATGCTCGAGGCGGACTGGGACACCTGCGTCGCCATGGCACAGGATCAGGTCAAGGAGGGCTCGCACCTCATCGACGTCTGCGTCGACTACACCGGCGCCGACGGCGTCGCCGACATGACCGACGTGGCCAGCCGGCTCTGTACGCAGTCGACGGTTCCGATGATGGTCGACTCCACGGAGGGCCCGGTCGTCCGCGCCGCGCTGGAGTGGATCGGCGGGCGCCCTATCCTCAACTCGGTCAACCTCGAGGAGGGCGACGAGCCCGGGACCCGGCTCGACACCTTCCTCCGGCTCGCGCGTGAGTTCGGCGCGGCGGTCGTGTGCACGTGCATCGACGAGGAAGGGCAGGCTCGTACCCGCGAATGGAAGGTGCGGGCGGCGCGCAACATCCGCGACATCGCCGTCGAGCGCTACGGGCTCGAGCCCGAGGACCTCCTGTTCGACCCCCTTGCCCTGCCCTTGTCGACCGGCATGGAGGAGAGCCGCCAGGATGGCGTGGAGACGATCGAGGGCATCCGGTCCATCAAGACGGAGCTGCCCGGCGTCTCGACGATCTTGGGGCTTTCGAACGTCTCGTTCGGGCTCAATCCGGCGGCCCGCCAGGTGTTGAACTCGGTCTTCCTGCACGAGTGCGTGGAGGCGGGGCTGGACTCGGCCATCGTGCACGCCTCGAAGATCCTCCCCCTTTCGCGGATCGATGACCGGGTCAAGGAGGTGTGCCTGGACCTCGTCTACGACCGGCGCCGCGACGGCTACGACCCGTTGCAGGAGCTGCTGGCGCTCTTCGAGGGGGTCAAGGTCAGCGAGGCCTCGGCGGACGACCACGCCGACTGGCCCGTGGACAAGCGGCTGAGCCAGCGGATCATCGACGGCAACCGCAACGGGCTCGATGCCGACCTGACCGAGGCCCTCGAGTCTGGTCTCGGCGCCCTCGACATCGTCAACGACTTCTTGTTGGCGGGCATGAAGGTGGTGGGCGACCGCTTCGCTTCGGGCGAGATGCAGCTGCCCTTCGTGCTGCAGTCGGCCGAGACCATGAAGGCGGCGGTGGCCTTCCTCGAGCCCTACATGGAGAAGGCGGACCAGGGTGGCAAGGGCACCGTCGTGCTGGCCACGGTGAAAGGGGACGTGCACGACATCGGGAAGAACCTGGTCGACATCATCCTCACCAACAACGGGTACGTCGTGGTGAACCTCGGGATCAAGGTCGGCATCAACGAGATGGTCGCCGCGGTGGAGCAGCACCAGGCGGACGCCATCGGCATGAGCGGGCTCCTGGTGAAGTCGACGCTGATCATGCGCGAGAACCTGGTCGAACTGAACGAGCGGTCGTTGTCGACGATCCCGATCCTCCTGGGTGGAGCGGCGCTCACCCGTACCTACGTGGAGCGCGACCTGCGCGAGGTCTACGAGGGGCGCCTGTTCTACGGGCGCGACGCCTTCGAGGGCCTGCGGACGATGGACCGCCTCGTCGAGCTGAAGCGCACCGGTGAGGAGGACCCCGAGTTCGGGCGCGAGATCTCCGAGCGCAACGTGCCCAGGCGCAGCCGTCTCGACGTCGACACTTCGCCCGTCGAGGGACAGCCGGCCCGCTCCGACGTGGCCACCGACAACCCGCTGTTCGTCCCGCCCTTCGTCGGAACGCGGGTGGCGGTCGGGCTCCCGATCGACGAGATCGTCGAGTATCTCAACCTCACTGCCCTCTTCCGGAACCAGTGGGGATTCCGGCCGGAAAACGGCGAGAACGACACCGAGTTCAAGGACCGGGTCAAGGGCACGCTACGCGAGCAGCTGAGCATCGCGCGCGAGGGCGACCTCTTGGTCCCGTCGGTCGTCTACGGCCACTTCGCCGCCAACGCCGAAGGCAACGACCTCGTCATCTGGAAAGACGATTCCCGCACGTCGGAGTGGATGCGTTTCGCCTTCCCGCGCCAGCGCAAGGAGCCCTGGCTCTGCATCGCCGACTTCTTCCGCTCGGTCGAGTCCGGAGAAGAGGACTACGCCAGCTTCATGCTGTGCACCATCGGCGCCCGGGCCTCCGAGGAGACGGCCCGCCTCTTCGCGGAGGACCGCTACCAGGACTACCTGTTCCTCCACGGGCTCAGCGTCGAGATGGCCGAGGCCACGGCGGAGTACTGGCACAAGCGCATCCGAGAGGAGCTCGGCTACGCCAACGAGGACGGGCCGACCCTGACCGGGCTGTTCCGTCAGCAGTACCGCGGCGGCCGCTACTCGTGGGGCTACCCCGCCTGCCCGGACCTCACGGACAACGCCAAGGTCGTCGAGCTCCTGGGGGGAGACCGGATCGGCGTGACGGTCAGCGAGGGGTTCCAGCTCCACCCCGAACAGACCACCGACGCCATCGTCTGCCACCACCCGGAGGCCAAATACTTCGTCGCGTGATGCCGGCGCGGGCCCGGCCGGCGCGCTGCGCCATCGGCGGGATCGCCCTGTTCTTGTGCGTCGGTCTCGCCGCTCTGGGTCCCACGCCCGTCGGCGCGGCGGCCTCGCCGGCACCACTCGGCGGCGTGGTGATCCCCGGCCTCGGCGCCGGCCTGGGCCCCGGTTATACCGTCACCGCACAGGGGCCGCTCGACCCGTCGGCGTTCGCAGCAGACGCGCCCGACCCCGCGGCAGCATCGGGCGCGCTCGAGGGGGTGGCGAAGACCGTCAGCACCTACGACCGGGTGTGGCAGGCTGACAAGGGCCGCAACCAGGTGCAGGACCTCCTCGTGCGCTTCGCTACCACCGCGGGTGCCGTCGCCTTCGAACAGACGGCACGGCAGTCGCTCGACCGCGGCGAAATCCTGCAGAGAGGGCCACTCCCCTCCGTCCCGGGTGCCGAGAGAGTGACCTACTTCCCCGCCGCAGAAAGCGGTGTGGGCGAGGTCATCACGATGCGCCGCGGCGCCGACGTGGCGCTGCTCTCCTTCTTCTCAGCCGCATCGGAGAAGACACAGGCCATCACGCCCGCCGACGCCGAAAGGGTGGCGCTGGCGCAGCAGGGGGCGATGGCCGCTGCTGGGCGTGCGACAGCGACCGCGGGTGGAGGTTCGACCGCAGCCTCCACCAAGAAAGGTGGCACCTCGTCCTGGTCCATCGGGTGGGCCGTTCTCGCGGTGGCTGTGCTGATGGCCGCGGTCGCGACGCCGCTGTGGCTACGGCGTCGCCGCGACGGCGCCGCTGGGCCGCACGCCGTTCCGAAGGGATGAACAGAGCGGCGGGAAATGCTGCGATGAAGTCCGCCACGCCTGTCAATAGTCATCCGTGAACAGAGACCAGAAGGGGCCCCTCGCCAGGTCCCGCGGCGGACGGTAGATTTCGCGCATGCCACGGGGCCGGGGGCAGGCTTCGGGATATGCGGTTTCCGAGCTTGCTGAGCAATCCGACCTTGCTGAGCAATCCGACCTTGCTGAGCAATCCGAGCTTGCTGAGCAAGTCGGCTCCGGCAACCGAGAGCCCTCCCCACACCTGATCACGATCCGGCGAATCCGGCCGGGGGTGATCTGTTGTGCCCTCTATCTCGTTCTCGCCGGTGCCACGTATGGCTTTGGTTCCCTTGGTTCGAGCCGCATAGCGGGCGGCAAATGGAATGACTCCGTCGAGCAGATCTGGTGGCTCGCGTGGGCCGCTCATGCCCTGCCGAACGTACACAGCCTTTTTATAGCCCTAGGTCAGAACTACCCGTACGGGCAGAATTTCGGCGTGAACGGGTCGATGTTGGCCCTCGGCGTGCTCCTCGCCCCGATCACCAAGATCTTCGGGCCGGTGGTCACCTACAACCTTCTCTTGCGCGTCGCCCTCGCGGCGTCAGCGGCGTCGATGTGTTTCGTGCTGCGGCGCTGGACCAGCTGGTGGCCCGCTGCTTTCGTAGGAGGGCTCCTCTACGGCTTCTCCGCCTACACCTCGATCTTTGGTTCGGACCTCTTCCTTGTCTTCGTCCCACTACCACCGCTGATCCTGATGGTGGTGCACGAGATTTTTGTTCGTCAGAGATGGCGAGCGGGCTCTGCCGGGATCGTTCTCGGAGTTCTGTGCGTCTTGCAGTTCTTCATCTGGGTCGAAGTTTTTGCCGGCACCGTTGTGATCGGCGTCCTGAGCATCGTCGTCGTTCTGGTCGTCACCCGAAAACAGTTCGCCGCGCGATGGCGGTACGCCACAGTCGCAGTTGCCTATTCCTTCGGTGTTGTCGGCGTTCTCCTCGCCTATCCGCTGTGGTTCACCTTTGCCGGCCCACAAGGCATCAGTGGATCACCACAAGCGCGGTCGTTGTTGACGAGCCTGAACACCGATTTGTTGTCGCCATTCATGGCCGACGCGTATCAATGGCTCGTCCCGGGTTTGATCGCAGGGACTGACAATGCTCACTATCTCGGTGTCTCCACGGTTATCGTTGTCACCTGCTTCGCAGTCTTCCTTCGCAGCAGAAAGGAGATTCTCTTTGCCGGCGCGATGGCGTGTATCGCGTTCGTCCTCTCCCTGGGCACCCCTCTCACGATCGACGGTCACACGACATCGATAACGCTCCCGTTCGCCTTGTTCGCGCATCTGCCCGCACTGAGCGGCTATGAAGCGAGGAGATTCGCTCTCTTTACCGACCTCTTCGTGGCAGCGATGGTCGGGATCGGAATGGACGAGTTGTGGAAACGGCTGCAGGAGAGGCTGCTCGCTCGCTCCTTCGGTGGATGGCGTATACCACTCGCTACGGGCGCGATGGCTGTTGTGGTGCTCGCCGTCATCCTGCCTCTCATACCAAGGACGACGCAAAGAACAACGGCGATCTCTGTTCCGCGATTTTTCACCTCGACGGCCGTGGACGCAGTGCCATCTGGCGGTGTGGTTTTGGCCTATCCCTACCCCGACCTTGCATCGAACGTGCCCTACGCACTCCAGTACAGGCCGATCGTGAGTGTCATGCTTGACCAAGCCGTCAGTGGTATGCGCTTCAACTTGATCGGGGGCTTTGGGTGGTTCCCTTCATCCAACGGGAAAGGAAGCACTTCCTATCCCGCTCGACTGACGCCGACATCGGTCCAAGCTCTGTTCGACAGCGTCTATTACGGGGTCACGCCGCCGAAGAGCAACATGACGACGGACTTGCGGAGATTTCTGCGGAAGTACCACGTTGACGCGGTCTTGGTCATGCCGCTACGCGATCTGCATTATGGCGTTTCGACCATTCGACAGAAGCCAGCCGTTCTCACCAGCCGCCTCGTGGCAGCGATAGGAAAACCCGAGGACATCGGCGGCGTGACGGTCTGGCTCCACGTCGGGCAACGGCTCGGCGCCGCATCTCCCTAGATTCGGTGGCGAGCGGGGCGGTTGGGATCAGGTGTTCGAGGGCACCCGCACCGATCCCGCCGCCGCCCCCACCGCCTCGCGGGCGTGGTAGCTCGACCGAGTGAGCGGCGACGCCTCCACGTGGGCCAGCCCGAGGGCCACGCCCGCCGTGCGCAGGCGGTCGAACTCCTCGGGCGCCCAATAGCGAGAGACCGGCAAGTGGTCGCGGCTCGGCCGCAGGTACTGGCCGATGGTGACGATGGAGACGCCCACTCCCCTGAGGTCGGCCATGGTGGCGATCACCTCGTCCTCGCGCTCGCCCAGACCGACCATGAGTCCCGACTTGGTCAGCAGTCCCGCCCGCGCCGCCCGCGCCAGCACCGCGAGGCTGCGCGCGTAGCCGGCCGACGGGCGGACCGCCCGCTGCAGTCTTGCCACCGTCTCGATGTTGTGGTTCAGCACGTCTGGCCGCGCGGCGAAGATCGTGTCGAGCGAGTCGCCGTCGCCCCGGCAGTCCGAGATCAGCACCTCGACCGCCGCCTCCGGAGCAGAGGCCCGGATGGCGCCGATCGTCTGCGCCATGGCAGCGGCGCCGCCATCGACCAGGTCGTCGCGGGCGACGCACGTCACCACCGCATGGCCAAGACCCATACGTGCCACGGCGGCGGCGACCCGCTCCGGCTCGTCCGGCGCCAAGGGCAGCGGGTGGCGCGTGTCCACCTGGCAGAATCCGCAGGCGCGCGTGCAGCGGTCGCCATTGATCATGAACGTCGCGGTCCCGTCGGCCCAGCACTCGTAGATATTGGGGCAGCCTGCCTCCTCGCACACGGTGACGAGGCCGAGGTCGTGGATGGTCGAGCCAAGTTGCCGGTAGCCCTTGCCGATACGCACGGGCACCCGCACCCACGGCGGCTTGCGCACCGTGATCTCCAGCCCGTCCTCAGGCCTCACCCCCGCCTGACGCAGGCGACGCAGCAGGGGGCGCTCCGAACCCGCCTGCCCCGTCGGGACCGAGGCGGCCGGACCGTGGTGCACCCCGGCCGTCTCCACGTCATCCCCACCGAAGGCGGCAGCGGCGCGGGCCGCAAAGGCCTGGAGCACCAAGTTCATCGAGAGATCGAATCCCTCCGCCTCCAACGAGGTCACCCCCCTGTCGGCGATCCCGCACGGCACGATGTGCCCGAACATGTTGAGGTCGGTGGTCACGTTGAGCGCCACGCCATGGACCGTGCGGCGCCCGAGCGCCGTGCCGGCGCGCAGGGTACGCACGCCGATGGCTGCGATCTTGCGCGGCGTGGGACCGTCGGCCTCGATCCAGACGCCCGGGAACTCCCCGACGCTCGTCGCGCCGGGCAGCCCGAGGTCGGCCAACGTGTCGATTACCACCTGCTCCAGCCGGTGTACGTGAGCGGGGCCGGCACCGGGCTCGTCGGGCACCGTCACGACCGGATAGGCCACGAGCTGTCCCGGGCCGTGGTACGTGACGTCGCCACCACGGTCGGCGCGCTCGAGGACGGCGCCGACCGACGCCGGGTCGACGAGCACATGACGCGCGTCGGCGTGCGCCCCGAGCGTGTAGGTGTGCGGGTGCTCCAGCAGCAGGAGGTAGTCGTCGTCGGAATTGCGGGCCAGTGCGTGTTGCAGCTCGTCCGCCTCGTGGTACGGGACGGCTCCGATCGAGCGAATGCGCAGCACGGTCCCGCCCCTCAGAGCTCGGCGGACCAGTCGCGCGTCCCGAGGAGCTCGGCCACCCGGGCCAGGAACAGCGACACGTAGGCACCGTCGACGGCACGGTGGTCCCAGCTGACGCCGAGGATGCCGGTCGAGTGGATGGCGATCGACTCCGACCCGTCCGCCTGCGTGACCACCACCGGGCGGCGCGCGATGCCGTCGGTGGCCAGGATGGCCACCTGGGGCTGGTTGATGATCGGCACCGTGAAGTAGGTCCCGAACGGGCCGTCGTTGGTGACGGAGAAGGTGCCACCGGCGATGTCGTCGGCGTTGAGCTGTCGGGCGCGCGCCCGCTCGGCCAGGTCGCGGATCCGCCGCGCGACGCCGCGCAGCGTGACCTCTTCCGCTCGCTGGATCACCGGCACGATGAGGCCCTCGTGGGCGAGGTCGACCGCGATCCCGAGGTTCACCTCCGCATGCACGAGCAAGGAGTCGTCGACCACCGAGGCGTTGAGCAGCGGGTAGTCGCGCAGGGCCTCGACCGCGGCCCGGGCGACGAAGGGCAGATAGGTGAGGCTGAAGCCCTCCTCTGCCTTGAAGCGGTCACCCCAGGCCTTGCGCACGCGCTCGACGTTCTCGAAGTCGACCTCGTTGGCGATGAACGCGTGGGGCGATGTCGCCTTGGAGCGCACCATGTGCTCGGCGGTGCGGCGACGCATGTTGGAGAACGGCACCAGCTGGTCGCCTGCGGCGCGGAACGACGCCATCGACACTGGCGGCGTCGACGGCGCGGCCATCCGCGCCGGTGGTGGGGGGGGTGGTGCGGCTGGGGCGACCGACGCGACCGACGCGACCGACGCGACCGGTGCGGGTGACGCCGCTGGAGCTGCCGGTGGGGGCGGAGGGGCGGACCGGCGCGCGTCGACCACCCGCAGCGCGTCCTCACGGGTGATGCGCCCACCGGACCCCGTGCCCGTGACCTCTGCCTCGTTGATGTCGTTCTCGGCCAGGATCTTGCGCACGATCGGCGACAAGAGGAGCGGTTCCGTGCTGCCGCCGTCCGATCCGACCTGGGGGGCCGGCTGGGCGGGCGCCGGTGGCGCCGGGGCAGGTGGCGCAGGGGCAGATGGTGCAGGAGCAGGTGGCGACGCTGACGGCGCTGCAGGCGATGGCGCGGGCGGTGGGGGTGGCGCCGTCGGTGGCGCTGGTGGCGCGGCCTCGGGTGCGGGGGTCGCGGCAGGTTCGGCGGCAGCCGAAGTCGTCGCCGGCGCGGCTGACGCGGCACCGTCGCCGATGATGGCGAGCTTCACGCCCACCTCGACCGTCTCGCCCTCCGGCACGAGGATCTCGGTGAGGACGCCCTCCGCAGGCGAGGGCACCTCCGAGTCGACCTTGTCCGTCGAGACCTCGAAGAGGGGTTCGTCGCGTGCGACCGCGTCGCCCACGCCCTTCATCCAGCGGGTGATCGTGCCCTCGGTCACGGTCTCGCCGAGCTGCGGCATCATGACGTCAGCCAAGGTGGAGTCCCCTTCCGGTCAGCGCCAGCATCGTCTCGCCAAAGGTCTCGGACAACGATGGGTGCGGCTGAATGAATTGGGCGACCTCGTCGGGGAACGCCTCCCAGTTGACGGCCAGGTAGCCGCCGCTCAGCTGCTCGGTCACCCAGGGCCCGCACATGTGCACGCCGAGGATCCTCCCGGCCGTGCCGTCGGGACGCCGCTCGGCCACCACCTTCACCAGGCCTTCGGTGTCGCCGATGATCTGTGCCCGGCTGTTCCCACCGAACGGGTCCTTCTTGGTCACGACGTCGATCCCCGCGGCCTTGGCCTGCGCCTCGGTCATCCCGCAGTACGCCACCTCGGGGTGGCAATAGATGGCCCAGGGCACCTTGCCGTTGTCGACGGGCACCACGGGCTCGCCCAGCATGCCCTTGACGGCCACGATCGCCTCGGCGAACCCGACATGGGCCAGTTGCGGTGTGCCGGCCACGATGTCACCGACGGCCCACACGCCGTCGACGCCGGTTCGCTGGTACTCGTCGGCCACCACGAAGCCGCGGCCGTCGATCTCGACGCCGACCCCGTCGGACACCAACCCTTCGGTCCGCGGACGCCGGCCGACGGACACGACGATGGCCTCCACGTCCAAGGTCTGGTCACCCGCCTTCACCGTGGTGACGCTCCCGTTCGGCGCCGGTGTGTGCGACTCCACCTTGACCCCGGTGAGGATGTCGATGCCACGCTTCTTGAAGGCGCGGTTCACCAGGCGCACGACATCGTCGTCGCAGCCGAACAGGAGCGAGTCGAGCGCCTCGAGAATGGTGACCTTGGTGCCGAGGTCGGCCAAGAGAGAGGCGAACTCGCAGCCGATCACGCCGCCCCCGACGACGGCCACCGACGCAGGGAGCTCCTTGAGGTCGAGGAACTCGTCCGAGGTCATGACCCAGCGACCGTCGACCTCGAAGCCCGGCAGGGCGTGGGGCACCGAACCGGAGGCCAGCACCACGTTGCGGCCCACGAGCACGCGCCCGGCGTCCTCCCCGTCGAGCACCTCGACCCGTCGCCCCTCCCGGAGCGTCCCCGTCCCGATCAGCGTGGTGACCTTGCGGCCCTTCAGCAACCCCGCCAGACCCTTGTAGAGCTTGTCGACGACGGCGTTCTTGCGATCCTGGCTCACCGCGAAGTCCGTCGAGAAGTCGGACACGTTGATGCCGAACTCCTTGGCGCCGACGATCGTCCGGTGCACGGAGGCGGTCTCGAGGAATTCCTTGGCCGGGATGCAGCCCCGGTGGAGGCACGTCCCGCCGACCTTGTCCCGCTCGACGATCGCCACCGAGAGCCCGGCCGCCGCGCCGTAGAGGGCCGTGGCATAGCCGCCCGGGCCGCCGCCGATCACGACGATGTCGAACTCTTCCTCAGCGCTCATCGCGTGTCCTCTTCCTCTGTGCTCACGACGTCCGTGCGGCGCGGTCGGCTCCCCCGAGACATCTCGATCGCACCAGCGAAATTCCACTCCGCGGCCTGCGCGTCCTTCCGTCGCAGCCTACCGGTCCGGCACCTGCCCGAAGGCCGGCGGCGGCCGCCGATCAACCGCTCGAACCAACCCCGCGGTCGGCCGCGAGCGTGGCGAGTTCGTCCACGCGATCGTTCCACCGATCCCCCGAGTGCCCCTTGACCCAGCGGAACCCGATGTCGACATCTGACGACACGGCGAGCTCGATGAGCGGTTCCCACAGGTCCCGGTTGGCCACCGGCTTGTTCTGCGAGTTCCTCCAGTTGCGTCGCAGCCAGCCGCGCCACCACTCGTCGGTGAAGCACTTCACGACATAGGTGGAGTCGCTCACGACGTCGATGCCGCCGGCCGCCTCGGGCGCCAATTCCCGGAGCGCCTCCAGCGCGGCGGTGATCTCCATGCGCTGGTTCGTCGTCCGCGGGTCGGCCCCGCTGGCGTAGGGGCCGTCGGGCACGGCCCAGGCCCAGCCGCCGCGGCCGGGATTGCCCCTGCACGCGCCGTCCGTGTACACGACGAGGCGGTCTGTGGGGACAGGCATGACAAATGTGTAACACCCGCGACCCATGGTCCTGGTCTTCCCCCTGGTCCCGGTACCGTTGGACAATGCTGTTCGACGGGATCAGTCACCAGGTCCCCGATACCGACCCCGGCGAGACGGAGGAATGGCTCGATTCGTTCGACGCCATCGTCGACGCCCGGGGGCGAGCACGGGCGCGCTACTTGCTCATGAAGCTCCTGGAGCGGGCGCGCACCAAGCAGGTGGACTTTCCCGCCACCGTGTCGACCCCCTACGTCAACACCATCCCCGCCGACGCCGAACCCTGGTTCCCGGGCGACGAGTACCAGGAGCGCCGCATCCGCGCCTACATCCGCTGGAACGCGGCCGCCATGGTCACCCGGGCCAATGCGCGCACCGAGGGAATCGGCGGGCACCTTTCGACGTATGCGAGCTCGGCCGCGCTGTACGAGGTCGGTTTCAACCACTTCTTCCGCGGGAAGGCCGACGGTGGCTTCGGCGACCAGGTCTACTTCCAGGGGCACGCGTCGCCGGGCATCTACGCCCGCGCCTACGTGGAGGGGCGCCTGACCGAGCTGGAGCTCGACAACTTCCGCCACGAAGTGGACGGCAACGGCCTGCCCAGTTATCCGCACCCGCGCTCGTTGCCGGAATTCTGGGAGTTCCCGACCGTCTCCATGGGTCTCGGCCCGATCGCCGCCGTCTACCAGGCACACGTCAACCGCTACCTGAACCTGCGCCATCTCGTCGACACCAGCGGGAGCCGGGTCTGGTGCTTCGTCGGCGACGGGGAGATGGACGAGCCCGAGTCGATCGGCGCGCTCGGCGTGGCAGGCCGTGAGCACCTCGACAACCTCATCTTCGTCGTCAACTGCAACCTGCAGCGCCTCGACGGCCCGGTCCGCGGCAACGGCAAGATCATCCAGGAGCTCGAGGCCGTCTTCCGCGGGGCGGGCTGGAACGTGATCAAGGTCATCTGGGGCTCCCGCTGGGACGCACTGTTGGCGAAGGACGTCGACGGCGTCCTGCTGGACCGCATGAACACGACCCTCGACGGCGAGTACCAGAAGCTGGCCGTCGAGTCGGGGGCCTATATCCGCGAGCACTTCTTCGGCCCGGACCCCCGGCTGCGCAAGATCGTCGAGGATCTGAGCGACGACGAGTTGGTGTCCCTGCCGCGTGGCGGACACGACTACCGCAAGCTCTACGCGGCCTACAAGCTGGCCACCGAACAGCGCGGCGCCCCCACCGCCATACTCGCCAAGACGATCAAGGGGTGGACGCTCGGCCCCGAGATCGAGGCGCGCAACGCCACACACCAGATCAAGAAGATGACCAAGGCCCAGCTGCGGACGCTGCGGGACCGCCTGTACCTCACCGACGACATCCCCGACGCCGCGCTCGACGACGGGGTGGCGCCCTACATCCGCCCGGCAACGGGCTCCGACGCCATGGAGTACCTGCGGGCGCGCGGGCGCGTCCTCGACGGGCCCTTGCCGGTCCGGGTCGTGCGTCCGGCGCCGGCGCTGCGTCCCGACGCCAAGGTCTTCGAGGAGTTCGCCGCGGGCTCCGGGACCCAGTCGGTCTCCACGACCATGGTGTTCGCCCGCCTGCTGCGCAACCTGGTGCGCGACCCCACCGTCGGCCCGCTGGTGGCGCCGATCGTCTCGGACGAGGCGAGGACGTTCGGCCTCGAGCCGCTCATCGCCGAGGCCAAGATCTACGCCCCCGAGGGCCAGCACTACGTGCCGGTGGATGCCGACCTGCCGCTCAACTATGCGGAGAGCTCGTCGGGTCAGATGCTCCAGGAAGGCATCACCGAGGCGGGGGCCCTGGCCACCTTCATCGCTCTCGCCACGGCCTACGCCACGTGGGGTCAGCCGATGGTGCCGGTGTATCTCTTCTATTCCATGTTCGGCTTCCAGCGCGTGGGGGACCTCGCCTGGGCGCTCGGCGACATGCGCGGGCGCGGCATCCTGGCCGGCTGCACGGCGGGGCGGACCACGCTCATGGGCGAGGGACTGCAGCACGACGACGGGCAGTCGCCGCTGCTCGCCTCGACCAACCCCGCCGCGGTGGTCTACGACGCCTCGTTCGCCTACGAGGTGGCCACGATCATGGAAGCCGCGGTCGCCGAGATGCTGGGACCAGAGCCCAAGGACCGCTTCTGGTACCTCACGCTCTACAACGAGACCTACCCGATGCCCAAGCTGCCCGAGGGCGAGGAGGGCGACGCCGTCCGGCGTGGCATCATCGACGGCGCCTACCGCTACGCGGCCGCCCCCGAGGCTGCGGGCGACCTCCGGGCCACGTTGTGCTTCTCCGGGCCGATGTGGAGCGTGGCCGTCGAGGCACAACAGATCCTGGCCGAGCGCTACGGCGTCGCGGCCGACGCCTGGGCGGTGACGTCGTGGACCGGACTCCGCACCGACGCACTCGAGGTGGAACGATGGAACCGGCTCCATCCCGACGCGGCACCGCGCGTGCCGTACATCACGGCGTCACTCGGGAACGGACCGGACCCCGTGGTGGCCATCACCGACTACATGCGCTCGGTGCCCGACCAGGTGGCCCGCTTCGTGGAGCGGCCCTACACCTCGCTCGGCACCGACGGCTTCGGCCGGTCCGACGCCCGTGAGGCCCTGCGCTCGTACTTCGAGGTCGACGCAGCGAACCTCGTGGTCGCCGTGCTCCAGCAGCTGGCCCGGGCCGGCCGCATCGACACCGCGACGGTGACGGCGGCGATCTCGGACCTCGGCATCGACCCTGGACGGGCCGCGCCCTTCACCCTCTGAGGACGGCCACGAACGAGGCCAGGGCCTCCTCGGCGCCCTCGGGCACGGAGAGCACCAGCGTGCGCCGGTCAGTCTCGATGTCGATGTGGACGTCGAAGAACGGGCAGCACCGCTTCTCGCGCTGCGCCAGCGACGCCGCCGACACGAGTGCCGGCTCGGTATCCACCAGCACCAGGCGCACCGCGGTCGGGCCGGTGGCGACGGACACGACGGAGGCCTCCACGAGGGCCCGCCACTCCTCGACCCGGTCCGCGAGCCCGGTGGCGTCCAGCCCGCAGGCGAGGGGCACGGGCTCGCGGTCGGTCATCGCAGGTGCCCCGCCATCAGCACGTCGCGGCTGAGCTCCATGTGCCCGAGATGCTGGAACAACTCCTCGAGGACGTGCAGGAGCACCGTGCCCTTGGTCTCGGTGTAGGGGACCGGGTCGTCGGGGTCGCGCCGGACGTTCGCCGGAGACCCCGCGGGCTCGAGTCCCACGATGTCCTCGCGCAGGCGGCGGCGGGCCTGCTCGGCCCGGCGGACCAGCCCGGCCACGTCGCCGCTGGCCGTGAACTCGGCGGCGCGGTCGCGCTGCACGGGTCGCTCCGCCACGGTCGCCCCGCCCCAGTACTCCAAGACACCCAGGCAGTGGGCCAGGATCGCGAACGGCGAGTTGGCGCCGCGGAAAGGCGGCCGCCGGTTGGCCAGGTCGTCGCCGAGTTGCTCGACGATGCCCGCCATCTCGCCCAGCGCGAGGTCGACGAACCACAGGTAGTCCGTGACGGAGACGCAGACGGGCGCGTCCCCCTCCGCCTCAGTGGGCAACCCAGGCCTCTGGGTCGGTGATCAGCTTCTGGACGTGGGGGGGCAACTTGCCGGTGATCACGTCTGTCAGCGTCACCTGTTCGAGCACGGTGCGCAGGCTGGCCCGCACGGCGACCCAGACCTGCTGGAGGTGCTCGGCGGCACCGTCGTAGCTCGTGGCCTCGGGCCGGAAACCCCGCACCTCGGCCAGCGGGCCGTCGAGCGCACGGATCACGTCGGCGATCGTGATGGCGTCGGGGTCGCGGGCCAGGCGGTACCCGCCCTCGGCGCCCCGCTGGCTGGCCACGATCCCGGCCCGCCGGAGGTCGGCGAGGATCGCGCCGAGGAAGCGGGGCGGGAGCCCCTGCTCACCGGCCAGGGACTCCGCCGTCTGCGGCACGCCCGCGGCGGCCAGCGCGAGCAGCGCCCGGATCCCGTAATCGACCTTGGCCGGGATGTGCATGGCCGAGATTCTGCCCGCGCCGCAGCCCGGGGGCACGTTGAGCCCCGCTGGGGGGCATCGTCGCCGTGCCAAGATCTCGGCATGGCACGGACAGATCTCCACGTCACCGGCGACCCCGAAGCCGACGCGCTCCTCAGCCGGGATCCGCTGGCTCTGCTCATCGGCATGGTGCTGGACCAGCAGGTCACGATGGAAAAGGCGTTCGGCTCCCCCGCCGAGTTGCGACGCCGGCTTGGCGGCTCCCTCGATGCCGCCACGATCGCCGACATGAAGCCCGAGAAGCTGGCCGAGGTCTTCAAGGAACGCCCGGCGTTGCACCGCTACCCCGGCTCCATGGCCGGACGGGTGCAGGAGGTCTCGCGCCGTGGCCGAGGAGTACGGGAACAAGGCGGACAACATCTGGAAGGGCGTGCACAGCGGCGCCGAGCTGCTCGGCCGCCTGAAGGCCCTCCCCGGCTTCGGCGAGCAAAAGGCCAAGATCTTCGCCGCGTTGTTGGGCAAGCAGCTGGGCGTACGTCCCGACGGGTGGCAGGCCGCCACCGCCCCCTACGGAGGCGAGGGGACGCACCTGTCGGTGGCCGACATCACCAGCCCCGAGAGCCTCGAGGAGGTCCGGGCGACCAAGCGGGCCCTGAAGGCGAAGGCGCGCGCCGAGACGTGAGCCCGGGCCCCGACCTCTCGGGCCGCCACCTCTACCTGTGCACGCCGGACCGCCCTGATCTGGCCGCCTTCGTGGCGGACTGCATCGAGGGCGGCGTCGAAGTGGTCCAGCTCCGGGAGAAGGAGCTCGAGGCGCGGCCGCTCCTGGCCCGCGCCCGCGTGGTGGCCGAGGTGTGCCGCGACCTCGGGGTGCCCTTCGTGCTCAACGACCGGCCCGATCTGGCGCTCGAGGCGGGAGCCGACGGCGTCCACGTGGGTCAGGACGACGCGACGCCCGCGCTGGCACGACGGATCCTGGGCCCGCGCGCCATCGTCGGGCTGTCCACCCATTCGCCGCAGGACCTGGAGGCTGCGGCGGGTGAGGACGTCACCTACATCTCGGCCGGGCCGGTGGAGGCGACGCCGACGAAGCCCGGCCGCGAGGGGACGGGGGTCGGCTACGTCAGTCTGGCCAGCGCACGCTCCACTGTTCCCGTCTTCGTGACGGGCGGGGTGACGCCGGAGACCGTTCCTCGCCTGGCCGCGGCCGGTGTCCGCCATTTTGTGGTTGTCCGCTACCTGACCCAATCCCCCGACGCCATCCGCGCGGCCCGGTCGTTGCGGCGCGAGATCGATCGAGCGTTGAGTAGTGCGCCGCCGGCGGCATGACCGTGACCGGCTCGGTCGCAGGAGCGGCAGCGGCAGCGGCAGCGGGAGCGGCACCGGCAAGGAGCGGGGCGCTGCTGACCGGCACAGTGGGAGCAGGACCGGGATCGCGCTTGGCGTGACGCGGGCCCGACCTCGGCGTCGGCGTCGGCGTCGCGGCGGCGGGCTCGTCGCGGCGCACGGCGAACGAGCGTCCCTGCGCGTCGGTCACCCACCCTTCGTCGGCAGGCCCGGCCGACGCATTGAAACAACATGGTCAACACTCCGACGGCCCGCGGGGCACGATGGCGCCGAGGCGGGGGCCCGAGCCGACGCGGCCGCGCTAGTGGCGGCGCTCGAGCCAGCCGACCAGGATGGCGATCACCCGCGGGTCGGCCCGGAGCCAGTGGCCCGCGCCGAGCACGACGTGCAACTCCGAGGGCCCGGTGGCGGCGTCGGCCAGGGCCCGGGCGGCGCCGAGCGGCACGTCGGGGTCGTCCGACCCGTGTACCAGCAGGAGCGGCCGACCCTTGAGCAGCGCGGCGTCCTCGGCCGGGTGGAGGACCGAGAGCTCCTTCGCCCAGGCCTCGATCGAGGCGGGGAAACCGGGAGTGCCGACGAGGCCCGTCTGCCGGCAGCGGGCGAGCAGCTCTTCGGGCCGGTTGGCCAGGGGCCCGAGGTCGGCCGGCGTGCCCATGCAGGCCACCCCGGCCACCCGCTCGTCCCCGGCCGCCAGGTGCAGCGCCAGCACCCCGCCGAAGCCGAACCCGACGGCCAGGCGTGATGCGCTCTCGGGGACCTCGGACTCGGCCAGGTGGGTCAGGTCGTCCAGCCAGCCCAGGGCCGAGAAGTCGCCGGTCGAGTCGCCCACGCCGCGTAGGGCCGCGGTGACGACGCGCCAGGCCGACTCACGCGCCAGCCGGTCGGCGAGCTGGGGATAGGTCAGCGCCAGATCCGTCGCCGAGCCGTTGGGCCGCGGCAGGTCGTGGCAGAGCAGCGACGTGGCCGCGGACGGGCGACCCCGGGCTCGTCGCGCTCGCATAGGTCGACAGCTCCCCCGCCGGTCCGGGGCGGAGCCTGAATGGCCCCGGCACCGCCGATCAGATCCCGATGCGTTGTGCCAGCAGCTCCCGGTGGTAGGAGGGATCGCCCAGGAGGAGCTCGGAGGACTTGGCCCGCTTGAAGTAGAGGTGGGCCGGGTGCTCCCAGGTGAAGCCGATGCCCCCGTGGATCTGGATGTTCTCCGCGGTGGCGTGGAAGTACGCCTCCGAGCAGTAGGACTTCGCCAGCGAGGCCACCACCGGCAGCTCGTCGGAGTCCTCCGCGGCGGCCCAGGCGGCGTAATAGGCGGCCGACTTGGCCGACTCCACCTCGAGCAGCATGTCGGCGCACTTGTGCTTGATGGCCTGGAAGCTGCCGATGGGCCGGCCGAACTGGATCCGCGTCTTCGCGTACTCGACCGACGCGTCGAGGACGTGCTGCGCGCCGCCCACCTGCTCGGCCGCAAGCGCCACGGCGGCGAGGTCGAGCGTCTTGGACAGGCCCGGCTCGGCACCGCCGTCCGTGCCGATCAGCGCGGCCGGCGTGTCGGTGAACTCGAGGCGCGCCTGCTTGCGCGTCTGGTCCATCGTCGGCAGTGGCGTGCGGGTCAGCCCGGGCGCGTCGCCCTGCACGGCGAAGAGCGACACGCCCTTGCCCGTGCGCGCGGCCACGACGATGAGGTCGGCGACGTGCCCGTCGAGCACGAACATCTTGTGGCCGTTGAGCACCCAGCCGTCGCCCTTCTTCGTCGCCGCGCACTCGATCCCGCTGAAGTCCCACTTCCCGTTGTCCTCGGTGATGGCGAGGGTGGCGATCGTCTCGCCCGACGCGATGCCGGGCAGGTAGCTCTTCTTGGCCTCGTCGTCGCCGGAGGTGAGCAGCGCGTTGGCCGCCAGGGCCACGGAGGAGAAGAACGGCGCGCAGAGCAGCGCGGCGCCCATCTCCTCGAGGACCACGAGCAGCTCGACGTAGGTGAAGCCCGAGCCCCCGAACTCCTCGGGGATGGTGAGCGACTGCAGACCCAGCTGGTCCGCCATCTGGCTCCACACCGCCGGGTCGTATCCCTCGGTGGTGTCCATGAGACGGCGCACCTCGGTCTCGGGCGACTTCTCCGCCAGGAAGCGGCGCACCGCCGTGCGCAGCTCCTCCTGCTCGTCACTGAAGGCGAAATTCATTGCCAGCGCTCCTCTACTGCTCTGCTGCCTGCTGCTCTCTCGGCTGCTTCGTGTGCTTGGTGTGTTCTTGGTCCCCCCGGGCAGCCCCGCCGGCGGTGCATCGCGTGCTCCAGCACGGCTGTCTACCAGACCCGGAGGCGCCGCGACCAGAAGGCTCCCGGGTGTGTCACGCTGGGACCATGGGACAGTTGGAGCAAATCTGGAGCGACGCTCGGGCCGAGGTCCACCAGATCGTGGTCGGCCCGATGGACAACAACGTCTACATCCTGCGTTGCCGCCGCACGGGCGAGGCCATGCTCGTCGACGCCGCCAACGAGCACGAGGCGCTCCTCGATATCTGCCGGCGGCTCGGCGTGCGCCAGGTCGTCGAGACGCACGGGCACTGGGACCACATCCAGGCGGTGCCCGCGGTGCGCGACGCCGGCTACTCGGTCGCCGTGACCAGCGCCGACGCAGGCATGCTGCCGAGCTACGACCTGATCCTCGACGACGAGGAGACGCTCGGCGTGGGCGACCTGCGCATCACGACCGCGGCCACGCCGGGGCACACCCCGGGCTCCATCTGCTTCGCCGTGGAGGGCACCAACCTCCTCTTCACCGGGGACACGCTCTTCCCCGGCGGCCCGGGGAACACGTCGTTCGAGGGCGGCGACTTCCCCACCATCATCGAGTCGATCGACCGCCGGATCTTCGCCAAGTTCGGGCCCGACACCCTGGTCCTGCCGGGGCACGGCGACTCCACCACCGTCGGCAACGAGGCCCCCCACCTGCAGGAATGGGCCGACCGGGGTTGGTGAGGGCCGCCGGAACCAGGTGCGGCGGGCGGCGGGAAGCGGCCTGTCCACAAAACCTGACCAAAAAGGTAAGCTTTTAGGCATGCCGGAGACCGCGCCGCTGCTCGAGATCCGCGACCTGCACGTGTCCGCCGAGGACGGCGCCATCCTGCGCGGCGTCGACCTGACCGTCGGGGCGGGCGAGATCCACGCCCTGATGGGTCCCAACGGTGCCGGGAAGTCCACCCTGGCGGGTGCCCTGCTGGGCCATCCCGCCTACACCGTGACGGCAGGGAGCATCCTGCTCGCCGGCGAGGACGTGACGGACTGGCCGACCGACGTGCGCGCCAAGGCCGGCCTGTTCCTGGCCTTCCAGTACCCCGAGACCATCGAGGGCGTGTCGGTGACCCAGTTCCTGCGCCAGGCCATGGCGGCGCGCCTGGGCACCGAGGTGTCGGTCCTCGAGGTGCGCGTGCTCATGACCGAGTGGATGGAGCGCCTCGGGATGGACACCTCCTTCGCCAGCCGCTACCTCAACCAGGGCTTCAGCGGGGGCGAGAAGAAGCGCAACGAGATCCTGCAGATGGCGCTGCTCGAGCCGCTCGTCGCCGTGCTCGACGAGACCGACTCGGGCCTCGACATCGACGCGCTGCGCGTCGTGGGGCGCGGTGTGCGCGCCGTGCGCGAGGCGCACCCCGAGCTCGGCGTGCTCGCCATCACCCACTACGAGCGGCTGCTGACCGAGCTCGTCCCCGACGCCGTGCACATCCTCGTCGACGGCCGCGTGGTGGCGAGCGGCGGCCCCGAGCTGGCACAGCAGGTGGAGACCCGGGGCTACGAGGCGTGGCGATGACCGACAACGACACCACCGTGGCCGTGCCCGCCCCGCTCAACACCGAGGCGTTGCGCAAGGACTTCCCGCTGTTGGGTCGTGTGGTCAACGACCACCCGATCGTGTATCTCGACTCCGCCTCCTCCGCGCTCCAGCCCCACGTCGTCATCAACGCCATGACGCGCTACTACGAGACGACGCACGCCAACGTGCACCGCGGCGTCTACGCCACGGCGGAGGAGTCCACCGCGCTCTACGAGCGGGCGCGCATCGTGGCCGGCCGCTTCATCGGCGCGCCCGACCCGGCGCACGAGGTCGTCTTCACCAAGAACACCACCGAGTCGCTCAACCTCGTGGCGCAGTCGTGGGGCCGTGGCAACCTGCGCCCGGGCGACGCGGTCCTGCTGACCGAGATGGAGCACCACTCCAACATGGTCCCGTGGATGATCCTGGCCGAGGAGCTCGGCGGGCTCGACATCCGGTACATCCCCGTCGACGGCGACGGCCGGCTCGTGCTCGACGATCTGGGGCGGCTGGTCGACGGCGTCAAGGTGGTGGCCGTCTCGGCCATGTCCAACGTGCTGGGCACCATCAACCCGATCGGCGCCATCGCCGACGTGGCGCACGGAGCGGGTGCCGTGGTGATCGCCGACGGCGCGCAGCTGGTGCCGCACGCACCGGTGGACGTGGCCGAGCTGGGGGTCGACTTCATCGCCTTCTCGGGGCACAAGACGATGGGGCCCACCGGCATCGGGGTGCTGTGGGGCCGGGCGGAGCTCCTCGAGTCGATGGCGCCCTTCCTCGGCGGCGGGGGCATGATCCTCGACGTCAAGCTGGACGGGTTCCGCGCCGCCCCGCCGCCGGCCCGCTTCGAGGCGGGCACGCCGCCCATCGCCGAGGCGGTCGGGCTCACCGCGGCCATCGGCTACCTGAACGAGATCGGCATGGACCGCATCCGCGCCCACGAGCGGGCGCTCACCAACCACGCACTGGCCCGGCTCGAGGAGAAGCTCGGCTCGGACTGCCGCGTCTTCGGCCCGCCGGCGGGCGACGACCGCGGCGGGGTGCTGTCCCTCGCCTACCGCGACGTGCACGCGCACGACCTGGCCCAGGTGCTCGACCAGTTCGGGGTGTGCGTGCGCCCAGGCCACCACTGCGCCAAGCCGCTCATGCGCAAGCTGGGCGTGCAGGCGACCGCCCGCGCCTCGTTGTCCCTGTTCAGCGACGAACACGACATCGAGGTGCTGATCGAGGGATTGCACGAAGCCGGTAGATTGTTCGGCTAATGGCCGACCTCGAAGAGCTCTATCGCGAGATCATCCTGGACCACTACCGCTCCCCCCGGAACCGCGGGGAGCTGGACTCGCCTCCGGCCCACCGCGTCGAGGGCTTCAACCCGCTGTGCGGCGACGAAGTGGTGCTCTCCATGCTGGTCGAGGACGGCACGCTGTCCGACGTCAAGATCGGCGGCTCGGGCTGTTCCATCAGCCAGTCCTCGGCGTCGCTCATGTCCGCCGCGGTCAAGGGGAAGCCGGTCGGTGAGGTGCGCCGGCTCATCTCGACCTTCAAGGGGATGATGTCCATCCACGAGGCGTCCCTCGAGCACGAGCACGAGCCCGGCGAGGGGGGCGGCGGGGGCCACGACCACCGCGGGAACGGCGCCGAGGTCGTCGTGGGCGAGCCCGAGGAGATCGACCTCGACCAGCTCGGCGAGCTGGCCGCGCTGCAGGGCGTCGTGAAGTTCCCGGTGCGTATCAAGTGCGCCACCCTGAGTTGGAACGCGCTGGCGCAGGGGCTCGACGAGGTGGCCGCCGAGGCGTCCTGAGCCTGCGCCGGGCGGCTCGTTCCGGGTCCCGGAGCGATTCGCTGGCGGCTAGCTGGGCTAGCTCGAGCTCGTTGGGGCTAGCTGGGGCTACAGGTCGTCGGATTGAACGAAGGCGGTGGTGCGGTCGTCGGCGTCGTGGTCGGCGCGGTCCCCGAGCTCGATGCGGCAGGGCTGGCCGGCGCCGCCGTGGTCGGCGTGATGGTGGGTGGCGGGTTCGGGACGCCGTTGGCGTCGGGCGGCGGGTTGGTCGGAGTCTCCAGGCTGGACCCGAAGATGTCGACCAGCATCTGCTGCGCTTCGGGCTGCTCCACCGTCAGCACGTCCCCCAGGTCACCGAAGTCGTTGGCCGCCTCGGTGGGCAGGGTCTCCCCTTGGAGGTTGGACGGGTCGTAGGAGTGATAGGTCAGGGCAAGGCTGATGAGCTCGTTGAAGCCGAGCCCGTCGTCGATCGTGATGCCCTCGTGGAGGGAACCGATGAAGGCGTTGACCGTCAGCGGGTTTACCTTCGACTTGGCCGCGCTCATCATCGCCTTGATGAAGACGTCCTGACGCTGGATGCGTCCGAAGTCGCTGGTGCCGTCGTACTGCCAGTACCCGTTCTCGTAGTACTCGTAGTGGCGGGACCGCGCCACCGCCAGCGCCTGGGCTCCGCCGAGCAGCTGGCAACCCGGCGTGGTGATGTTGAGGCCCGAATAGGCGTCCTTGGCCGGGTAGGGGAAGTCGAGATAGATGCCGCCGAGCGCGTTCACGGCGTCCTGGAAGCCCGAGAAGTCGACCTGCACCACGTGATTGATGGGGATCCCGAGGTTGGCCGTGATCGTCTTCACGAGCTGGTTGGCGCCCGAGTTGTACGAGGAGTTGATCCGGTTGTAGGTGCCGAACTGCGAGCTGTCCGGAGGCAGCATCGAGACCACCGTGTCCCGTGGGATCGACACGATCTGAATCGTCTTCTGCGCTGGCGTGACGCGCCAGAGCTGGACGACGTCGCTGCGCTGTCCCGTGACCTCGGACGCGGAGCCGAAGGACTGGGCGGCCGCGGCGCTCTCACCGACGCGGGAGTCGGAACCGATGACGAGGATGGTGAAGGGGCTCCCGTTGGCCGCCGCCACCTCGTTGCTGATGTGCACCTTGCTGATCTGGTCGTAGCGGTACCACAGGTACGCGTATCCCCCGCCCACGGCGACCACCAGGAGCGCGACCACAGTGACGAGGGCCACCACCGCCTTCTTGCCGCGGCTCCATTTCGGCTTGCCGCTGCGCCGCACCAGCGACCTGGGCCTCGACTTGTCGGCGTCGATCCGGGACCCGAGATCGCGCAGTCCGGATTCGTTCGCGACGCCCCCGGGCTCGCCGCCCGAGCGCATCTGGCGCCCCAGAGCGGCCAACCCCTCTTGGTTCGCGGCCTGACCCCGACTTCTGCGGGGAGAGCGATCCGACTCGTCGTCCGGCGGACGACCGTTCGCCATGTGGACAGACGGTACCAAGCACGGTTGCGCAATTGGCGGCAGGCGAGACGCCGGGGCAGGCCGGCCTCAACGCCCGTGTCTCAGCGATCCTCCTGGTAGCCCACGTACCCGGTCCGCTCGAGCTCGAGCGCGAGGGCTGCATCGCCCGTCGCAACGATCCGACCGTCGACGAGCACGTGCACCACGTCGGCCTCGAGCTGCACCAGGAACCGGCTGAAGTGCGTGATCGCGAGGATGCCGACGCCCCACTCGGAGGTGGCGCGCTGGAGCCACCGCGCTACCTCGCCGAGCGCATCGACGTCGAGCCCCGAGTCGACCTCGTCGAGGATGCAGATGGGTGGCCGCAGGACGCCGAGCTGCAGCATCTCGGTGCGCTTGCGCTCACCCCCCGAAAGGTCGACGTTGAGCGGGCGGCGGAGGAGGCGGGTGTCGAGGCCGACGGCCTTTGCTTCGTCCACCATCTGGTCCGTGAGCGTGTCGCCGGGGTCGGCGGCGTGGCCGTGGCCGTCGGCGTGGCCGTCTGGGTCGGCCGCGGCCGCGGCCAAGAGCGAGTGCAGCCCGACGCCCGGCACCTCGACGGGATGTTGCAAGGCGAGGAACAGGCCGGCGCGGGCACGCCGCCAGGCCGGCAGGCCCACCAGCTCCTGCCCGTCCAGGACGATCGATCCCGCGGTCACCTCGGTGCCGGGCCGGCCCATCAGCGCGTGGGCCAGCGTGCTCTTGCCCGAGCCGTTCGGGCCCATGATCACGTGGACCTCACCGCTGCGCACGGAGAGGTCGATGCCGTGCAGCACCTCGCGTCCGCCGGCGGACGCGTGCAGGTTCGTCACTTCGAGGACGTGCTCCGCCCCGGCGTACGCACCGCTGGCGGCGTTGTCTGCGGTCACGGCAGTACCACCGAGACGGTCCCGTCAGCCACTTCGACCTTGTAGACGGCGATCGGCTGCGTCGCCGGTAACGAGCACGGCTCCCCGGTGACCAGGTCGAAGGTGCTGCCGTGCCGCGGGCACTCGATCTCGCATTCGGCAGCCCAGACCTCGCCCTCCGAGAGCGAGTAGTCCTCGTGGCTGCACTCGTCGTCGACCGCGTGGAATTCGTCGCCGATGCGCACCAGCGCGATTCGGTGTCCGGGCACGTCGAAGCGGCGCACCTCGCCGGGGGCGAGGGCATCGGACGGGCAGAGCGCCACGGTCTCAGACACCGGCGGCAACCGGTCGGTCCGCAAGCGCGACGTCGAGCCGGTCGTGTACCTCCTGCTCGAGGAGGGGAGTCACCTCGGGAACGGGCCCGCGATCGATGATGGCATCGAAGAAGCCGCGCACGATGAGGCCTTCTGCCACCGCGGGCGCCACGCCGCGCGACTCGATGTAGTAGCGCTGGTCCTCGTCGATCGGACCCACGGTCGAGGCGTGGGCGCACTTCACGTCGTTCTCGAGGATGTCGAGATTGGGGACCGAGTCGGCGTACGCGCCCTCGTCGAGCACGAGGTTGTGGTTGGTCTGGCGGGCGTCACTGCGGACCGCACCGCGGTGGACCCGGATCAGCCCGCTGTAGACGGAGCGAGACCGGCCGGCGACGGCGCCCTGGCACAGCAGTTCGCTCGTCGTCCGGGGTGCGACGTGGTCCTGGAGCGTCCGGAGGTCGTGGACCTGCGTCTCGTCGCCGAGGTAGGTCGAGAGCACCTCGCACGTGCCGTCCTTGCCGTCCAGCGAGACGTCGGCTCGCACCCGGCCATAGGACGAACCCAGCCCGACCGTGAAGGTGCGCAACGCCGAAGCCTTCCCGCCGCGGGCGGCCAACCGGGCGATCGACCACGCCGCCGGGCCAAGCACCTGGAGCGATACGTAGGCGAGCGAGGCGCCATCGGCGGCCGCCAGCTCCGTGACCGGCACGACCAGCGTGCGCTCGGCGCCTGAGGCACCGGCGAACACCTCGACGATCGCCACACTGGCGCCCTCGCCGGCGCGCACGCAGGTGCGCGGGAAGGCGGCCACGCCGGTGTCACACCAGTGCACGACGAGGAGCGGACCCTGCACCGACGCCCCGGCCGGCACGTCCACGAACACCGGGTCCGGCGCGAAGGCGTCGTTCAGTCGGACCAACGCGTCGCCGCCCTCCTGGACCGCGCCGAGCAGATCGGGTGCCCCCGACACGTCCTCGGCGCGCCCGAAGGCGAAACCTGCGGGCACCGGCCCGGTCTGGAAGCGCACGGTTGTCCCGTTGTGCACCAGCACGGTTGCCGCCGGCGCGCCCAGCGAGGCGGTGAGGGATTCAAGGAGCCCGGCACCGCCGCCGTCGTCTGGCGCGCCCGCGGAGCCAGTGTCGTCCGGACCGCGGGCTGGCGAGAGGTCGTCGAGGGCCAAGTGGTTGATCGGCGTGTAACGCCACACCTCCTCGGAATCCGACGGCAGCGGCGTGGCTACGAAACCCTCGTAGCCGTTTGCGCGCCGCGCCCGCAGCCAGCCTGGTCCGGCCAGGCCGGCGGACGCCTCGGCAGTGAAGGTGTGCAGGTCGAGATCCTCATTTCGGGGAGCGATAACGGTCCATGCACTCTAGTGGGACCCCTCCGGGCTCCCCACCAGGCGGTTAGCCTGCGAGGGCATGGGTGAGATCGCACATTTCGAGTCCCCGGTGCTCAGCGTCGAGCAGGACGGACCGGTGGCCACGCTGTGGCTGGACCGTCCCGAGGCCCGCAACGCCATGGGCATGGACCTGTGGCGGGACCTCCCCGTCGCGATGGCGGCGCTCAGCGCCGAGCCGTCCGTGCGGGCCGTGGTGATCGCAGCCAAGGGTCCCCACTTCTCGGTCGGGCTCGACCTCAAGGCGATGGGCGACGTCCTCTCGGGTGGCGACACCGGCGGCGGTGCACGGGTGCCTGCCCCTTCCATGGCCGCCCGGGCCAGGGGTGCGCGCCTCGAGGTGCTCCGCCTCCAGGAGTCGATCACTGCCGTGGCCCGCTGCCCGAAGCCGGTCATCGCCGCCGTGCACGGCTACTGCATCGGCGGGGGCGTCGACCTCATCGCCGCCTGCGATATCCGCCTCGCCTCGGCGGACGCCGTGTTCTCGGTCCGCGAAGCCAAGGTCGCCATCGTCGCCGACCTCGGGAGCCTGCAGCGTCTGCCCGCCATCATCAACGCCGGGCACCTGGCCGAACTGGCCTTCACCGGCAGGGACATCTCGGCCGAGCGCGCCAAGGAGATCGGCCTCGTCAACGACGTGACGGAGGATGCCGAGGGCGTGCAGAAGGCGGCACTGGTCCTTGCGGCGGAGATCGCGGCCAACTCGCCCCTCGCGGTGCAGGGCACCAAGGCGGTGCTGGCCGCCAACGAGGGGCGATCGGTGGCGGAAGGGCTCGACTACGTGGCCACCTGGAACGCCGGGATGCTGAACTCAGACGACCTGGCCGAGGCGTTCCGTGCCTTCATGGAGAAGCGCCCACCGACATTCACTGGCCGGTAGCGCCCGAGGCATTTGCTCGGGGTGCTGCGGCTCGGTGGTGGGCTATGCAGAGTCGATGCATTTGTATGCGGTCTGCGCACCGGCAAGAGGGGCCTGTTCGGGGGTATTCGCGACCCATATACACTGCGAATTGCCTGACTTGTCGTCCCTCGCCACGAATCTCTATGCGCAAGGCTGCATACCGCTCCCGAGAGACGGACCCAGCGATCTACTGACCACAGCCGCGGAGGCCCCGAGTGGCCACCGAACCGAACTCAGCGTTTGCGGCGCCACCAGCGGCCCGCCGAGCGCTCCTTGCGGGCGTCCTCGGCGCGGACCTCATCGAGCACGTCGGGGGCCACCTCGTTGACGATGTCCTCGGCCGACTCGAGCAGCTCGGCCACGTCGGGCCCGCCGGGGCCCGGCTCGTCCTCGATGGCCGGCTCGACGAGGCTCCCGTGCACCCAGCCCACGTCCGCCATGCGGCGCCGGTACGACGGGCAGTTCTCGGGGCAACGCCACGGCGCCTCCGGTGCCAGATCCAACGAACAGAAGCGGGCCGCCTCGCCGGACGCGTAGGTCCGGCTCTGGAAGTGCACGCACTCCTCACGCATCGGCACGGCTCTATGGTGCCATGCTGCAGGTGGCGTTGCAGACGGTCAGCCGACCGCGCCTTCCATCTGCAGCTCGATCAGGCGGCTCCACTCCACGGCGTACTCCATCGGGAGCGTCCGGGTCACCGGCTCGATGAAGCCGTTCACGATCATGCTCATGGCCTGCTGCTCCGAGAGGCCACGGCTCATCAGGTAGAAGAGCTGGTCGTCGCCGACCTTCGACACCGTGGCCTCGTGCCCGATGCGGGCATCGCGCTCGCCCACCTCCATGTAGGGCTTCGTCTCGGACGTCGACTCCTCGTCGAGCAGGAGCGCGTCGCAGCGGACGAAGGACTTGGCGCCCCGAGCGTCGGGGTCGACGTGCACCTTGCCCCGGTAGGTCGTGATGCCGCCGTCCTTGGAGATCGACTTCGACACGATGGTCGACGTGGTTTCCGGGGCGATGTGGAACATCTTGGCGCCGGCGTCCTGGTGCTGACCCGCGCCGGCGTAGGCGACGGAGAGCACCTCGCCGCTCGCCTTCGGCCCCATCAGGTACACCGAGGGGTACTTCATGGTCAGGCGGGAGCCGATGTTGCCGTCGATCCACTCGACGTGCGCCTCGGCCTCGGCCCGGGCACGCTTGGTCACCAGGTTGTAGACGTTCGTCGACCAGTTCTGGATCGTCGTGTAAGTGATGCGGGAACCCTGGAGCGCCACCAACTCGACGACCGCCGAGTGCAGTGAGTCGGTGGAGTACACCGGGGCCGAGCAGCCCTCGATGTAGTGCACCTGCGATCCCTCGTCGGCGATGATCAGGGTCCGCTCGAACTGGCCCATGTTCTCCGCGTTGATCCGGAAGTAGGCCTGCAACGGCATCTCGACCTTCACCCCGGGCGGCACGTAGATGAACGAGCCGCCCGACCACACGGCCGAGTTGAGCGCGGCGAACTTGTTGTCGTTGGGCGGAATGATCTTGCCGAACCACTTGCGGACGATCTCGGGGTACTCCCGCACCGCCGTGTCCATGTCGCAGAAGTACACGCCCTGAGCCTCGAGATCCTCCCGGTTGCGGTGGAAGACGACCTCGGACTCGTACTGCGCGGTCACTCCTGAGAGGTACTTGCGCTCGGCCTCGGGGATCCCGAGCTTTTCGTACGTGTTCTTGATGGCGTCCGGCAGGTCGGCCCAGTCGTTCACCTGTCCGCCGGTCGGCTTGATGTAGTAGTAGATGTCGTCGAAGTCGAGGTTCGGCATCTGGGTGGCGAACCAAGGCGCCATCGGCTTGCGCTCGAAGTGCTTCAGCGAGCGAAGGCGGAAGTCCCGCATCCATTCGGGCTCGCCCTTCATCTCGGACATCTCGCGGACGATCGACTCGTTCAGGCCCTTCTTGGGCTTGAAGACATAGTCTTCGGCGTCGCTCCATCCGAGTTGATAGCGACCGAGGTCGAGGTCCGTCGTGGCCATGGGGCTCCTGAAGTAGGGGGGAAATGCGGAATTTCCCCTACGTTGATAGTAACAACTACCCCAGCCAGCCGAAACGCCAATGCCGGGCACCCCCTGTGGCCAGCCGTGGCAGGCTCTGCGTCCATGATCGGACCCCCGAGCGCCCCACGTCGCCCGCACGTCGTCACGGCGCACGGCGACGGCCGAGAGGATCCCTGGTTCTGGTTGCGGGACCGGGACGACCCCGAGACCCTGGCCTACCTGAGGGCCGAGAACGCGTTCACCGAGCAGGAGACGGCCCATCTTGACGGCCTGCGGGTCGCCCTCTTCGAGGAGATGAAGGCCCGCATCAAGGAGACCGACATGTCGGTGCCGGCCCGACGCGGCCCGTGGTGGTACTACACCCGCACCGAAGAGGGCCGGGACTACGCCATCCACTGCCGCCGCCCCGCCCGTGGCCGCGAAGAGCTTCCCCCGGCCGGCGAGCCCGGCGGCGAGGAGCAGGTCCTCTTGGACGAGAACCGGTTGGCCGAGGGGTCGGACTACTTCGCTCTCGGCGGCGCTGCGGTCAGCCACGACCACGACTGGCTGGCCTACGCCACCGATCGCTCCGGCAACGAGAGGTTCGAGCTGCGATTCCTCCCCCTCGACGCCGAGACCGGGCTGTCGGCAGCGGCCGAGGCGGTGGCCGACGTCGGATATGGCCTGGCCTGGTCCGCCGCTGCCGACTACGTCTTCTACGTCCGGTTGGACGACGCACAGCGCCCGTACCAGCTGTGGCGCCACCGCCTGGGCTCCGACCCCGCGGACGATGTCCTGGTCTACGAGGAGGGCGACCGCCGTTTTGCGCTCGGCACCGGGTCGACCCGTGACGCCGCCTTCGTGCTCGTCGGGCTGCACAGCACGAACACCACCGAGTGGCTCGCCATCCCCTCGGCCGCGCCGCTGGCCGACCCGTGGGTGGTCCTGCCGCTGGCGCGAGGGCGTCGAGTACGCCCTCGACCACCTCTCGCACGACGACGCCGGCGGATGGTTCGTGGTCCTGACCAACGACGAGGCCGAGGATTTTCGCGTCCTCGCCGGTCCCGACGGCGCGCCGGGCACGGCCGACGGCTGGCGCGAGGTGGTCCCGCACCGGCCCGGAGTGCGCGTCGAAGACGTCGACGCCTTCGCGGGGGCCCTTGTGCTGAGCGAGCGGGCCGAGGCCCAGACGCAGGTGCGCGTGCTCCCCCTCCCCGCAGGCAAGGCCCCCTTCGACGCCGACCCCTTGGCCTCGGGGTGGATCGTGCCCTCCATCGATAGCCCATCCTCGACCTGGCTCGGCGTCAATCCCGAGCCCGCCACGCCGACGTTGCGGATCGGACGAACGTCGCTCGTCACGCCGTCGAGCGTGCTGCAGATCGAGCTGGCGACCGGGGACGAGACGCTCCTCAAGCAGGAGCCCGTGCTGGGCGACTTCGATCCGGCGCGCTACCGGACGTCGCGCCAGTGGGCGGTCGCCCCTGACGGGACACGCGTCCCCATCTCGCTCGTCCAGCGCGCCGATCTCGAGCTTCCTGCCCCCTGCCTGCTCTACGGGTACGGCGCCTACGAGATCTCCATCGACCCGACGTTCTCGCATCACCGGCTCTCCCTCCTCGACCGCGGCGTCGTCTTCGCGATCGCACATGTCCGGGGCGGAGGGGAGATGGGTCGCGCCTGGTACGAGGGCGGCCGAATGGAGCACAAGGCCAACACCTTCTCCGATTTCATCGCGTGTGCGCGGCACCTGCTCGACGCCGGCATCGCCCGTCCCGGTGCACTGGCGGGGCGGGGCGGGTCGGCCGGCGGCCTGCTCATCGGCGCCGTGGCCAACCAGGCGCCCGAGCTCTTCCGTGCGCTCGTCGCCGAGGTGCCCTTCGTCGACTGCGTGACGACGATGCTCGACGACGAGTTGCCCCTCACGGTCGGCGAGTGGGAGGAGTGGGGCAACCCGCTCGACGACGAGTCGGCGTACCGACGCATGCTGACCTACTCCCCCTACGACAATGTCAGTGGCGAGAACGCCGACGGCTCCCTGCGCGGGTATCCCGGTCTCTTCGTCACCGCCGGACTCAACGATCCGAGGGTGGGCTACTGGGAGCCGGCGAAGTGGGTCGCCAAGCTGCGCGCGCGCACGCCCACCACCCGGGTGCTCCTGCGCACGGAGCTCGGTGCCGGCCACGGGGGCCCGTCGGGACGTTACGAAACCTGGAAGGAGGAGGCCCTGGTCTACGCGTTCCTGCTCGACGCGTTCGGGCTGGTGGAGGGGGCTGCGCCCCGGCCTTAGGCCGCCGGCGGGGTGGGGGCGGCGCCGACCCCGGTCCCGCCCGACGGCGCCCCGGTCCCGCCCGACGGCGCCCCGGCCGCACCAGGCGTACCAGCCGTCGACCCCGTGGCGAAGTGCAACGTGAAGGGCGCCTGATTGCCCAGAGGCAGCGTCACCGCCGTGCCATTGACGGTGGCCGAGAAGGCACCGGGCGCGCCGGCGATCACCGTCACCGGACCGTTGGCGGAAACGGTGTGGGACTGGCCCGAGAAGAGCGTGGCGGTGAAGAGGACCGAGCCCGTCGCGTTCGTCGCTTCCACCCAGCACTCCCCGGTCGTGGCCGCCAGGTCGAGCGAATAGGCGGACGACGTCACCTGGTAGGTGGCCGCGTGCGCTGACGTCGACTGTGGAGCCGAGACGGCCGGCGCGGCGGTGGTCGGCGTGGTGGTCCTGGGGGGGTGCCGGTCCGATCCGTGCGAGTGCGTCGGGGTCGAGGTGGCCGGCGTCGTGGTTGCCGTGTTCGCCGCCTTGCCGTGGCCGGGCGAATTCGAGTGGAGCCCGGCCACGATGAGCACGGCGATGAGCAGCAGCACTGCTGCGACCGCAGCCAGGGGGCCACCCAGGCGCCGCGGCCGGTGGTCGATGCCGTGCATCGCCCGGTCATGGCCGCCGGTCATGAACGTCGTGGGAATCGGCTCGGGTGCCTCTTCGTCGTCGAAGGTCACCGGCTCGCCGGGGTTCGGAACGGGCGGGGGCGGGATCGGCGGGACCACGGGGCGGCCGGGCTCGGTCAGGCGCACGTTGGACGAGCCCGAGACGCGGAACGCCGTGGCGGGATAGCTCGCGCCGTCGGCCCCGTTGTGGCTGTCGTCCTCCGGATGCGTCCGGATCTCCTCGAGCGTGTGCAGCTGGCGGTGGTAGTGCTCGACGGAGTGCACGTCGTCCTGCGAGCGCCGGCGGAGCAGCGCGGCCGCGACGATGCCCACGACCACCACGACACCGACTATCCCAGCTAGCAGCACCGCCCCATATTCAACAGGATCGGACGGCCGCGGAGGGCCGCGGTGCGCGGGACTCCGCCTCGGCCCGGTTCCGTCGGCCTCCGGTCCCCCGCCGGACCGGGCCTCAGTGAGCCAGGCGGGGCCTGATGTCGTCGGGGATGTCGCTGCGCCGCGGGTTGTTCTGGTCGCGCCCGGACAGGATCGGGTCGGCGACCCCCCAGTCCGCGCCGACCGCCGGGTCGTCCCAGGCCAACCCGAGCTCGTCTTCGGGGTCGTAGTAATTGTCGACGAGATAGGTGAGGAGTGTGTCGGTCAACGCCGCGAACCCGTGGGCCACGCCCGGCGGGATGTAGACCCCCTTGTCCACGTCGCCGTCGAGATCGATCATCTCGGTGGCTCCGTCGGTCGCCGAGCCCACGCGCAGGTCGTGGAGCACCACGCGCGCCTTGCCGCGCAGCAGGTACCAGTAGTCGGCCTGGTGCCGGTGAAAGTGCAGCCCCACCAACGCGCCCGCCTGCTTCTCGGATCGGTTGCCCTGCACCATCTCGCGGCCGTCGGGGAACCAGTTTCGCCGGTAGGTCTCCACGAAGCGGCCGCGCTGGTCGCCGTGCACGTCGGGCTGCACGACGACGACGTCGTCGATGACGGAAGAGCGGATCAGTTCAGGCATCCGGCGAACGGTAGCCGTTGGCGCGTCAGGGGGCGAAACGGCCGAAGCCCGAGCGGTAGAAGAGCAACGGGCTCCCCTCGCCGACGTCCATGGCGACGACGTGACCCGTCACCAGTTCGTGGTCGCCGCCGTCGAAGATGTCACCGAGTCGGCACTCCAGTACCGCCAGCGACCCGTCGATCACGGGCGACCCGGTGATCCCGTGCGTCCACCCGACGCCCCCGAACTTGTCGCCACCCGACACGGCGAAGGCGCGGCACAACGCCTCTTGATGCTCTTCGAGGATGTTCACGCAGAACGCGCCCGCGGTGGCGATGCGCGGCCAGCTGGTCGAGCTGCGCGCCGGGGCGAGAATGACCATCGGCGGGTCGAGGGAGAGGGCGGCAAACGACTGGCAGGTGAAACCCACGGGCAGCCCGTCCTCGAGCGCCGTGACGATGGTCACGCCCGTGGCGAAGTGACCGAGCACTTCGCGGAACCGGGCCTGATCGAGGCCCGACACGAACTCCGGGCCCGCCCTTATGCCTTGCCGAGGTCGATCGTCTGCGACTCGTGCGCGGAGGAGATGTCCTCCACGCTCTTCGCCTCGGGCAGCCGCCGCGCCTGGTTCAAGATGCGGTCCAGCTCCCGGTCCGTGTGGGAGGGGTCGTGGTGCGAGAGCAGGAGGCGCTTCACCCCCGCCTCGGCGGCGACGTGCACCGCGTAGGCGGCGGTCGAGTGCCCCCAGTCGGCCTTGATGGAGAACTCGTCGTCGGTGTACTGCCCGTCGTGGATGAGCAGGTCCACGTCCTGGCACAGCTCGAGCACGGCCTCGGGGATGGCTCGACGGTCCAGCGGTGCCTGGTGGTCGGACATGTAGGCGACGGAGCGTCCCTCGGCCTCGATGCGGAAGCCCAGGGTCACCCCGGCGTGCGGGATCGGTCGGGCCATCACCTTGGCCTGCCCGACCGAGAAGTCCTCGGCCCCGACGTCGACGGTGATCAGCTCCCCGCGGAACTGCTCCATGTGGATGGGGAACACCGGCGGTTGCACGGCGGCGTGCAGCGCGTCCTTCAGCGAGGCCTTGGGTTGGGCCGGGCCGTACACGGTGAGGCGGGCGCCGGGATCGTGCAGTGGGCCGAAGAAGGGAATGCCCAAGATGTGGTCGAAGTGCAGATGGGTCAGCAGCGCCGTGGCCTGCATGGGCGTGCCGAGCGCACGCACCTCTCTGTGGAGCACGTCACCGAGCGCACGCAGCCCCGTGCCGAGATCGACGATGAGCGGGCTGTCCCCCTCGATGTCGATCACGAGGCATGACGTGTTCCCCCCGTATCGCCGGTAGCGATCCCCCGAACACGGGCACGACCCCCGCACGCCGTAGAACGTGACGTTCACCCACCCGAGGTTACCCGCCGGGGGGACCTTGGGGAGTAGCGGTACGTTCTCCCACCATGGATGAGCCCATGGATCAACGCCGCGTCACGGCAAACGGGATCGACTTCGCGTACCTGGCCGCAGGGCCCGAGGACGGACCGCTGGCCCTGTGCCTGCACGGCTTTCCCGACACCGCCCATACCTGGCGCCACCTGCTCCCCGAGCTGGCCGACGCGGGCTTCCGGGCCGTGGCGCCCTTCCTGCGCGGCTACGCCCCGACCGAGGTCCCGGCGGACGGCAGCTACCAGATCGGCGCCATCGTGCGGGACGCCAACGCGCTGCACGAGGCGCTCGGCGGCGACGCCGACGCCGTCATCGTCGGCCACGACTGGGGGGCCCTCGCCACCTACGGCGCCGTGGCCCACCAGCCCGACCGGTGGCGCCGCGCCGTCACCGCCGCTGTCCCCCCCACCGCGTCCATCGGGATGTCGCTGTTCTCCTACGCCCAGTTGCGTCGGAGCTGGTACATGTTCTTCTTCCTTTCACCGGCGGCCGAGATGGCGCTCCCGCTCGACGACTACGCCTTCCTCGACGGCCTCTGGCGCGACTGGTCGCCCGGCTACGACGGCGCGTGGGACGTCGCCAAGGTGAAGGAGTCCATCGGTGATCCCGAGCACATCCTCGCCGCGATCGGCTACTACCGCGCCATGTGGGACCCGTCGCTGCAGGTGCCCGAGCTGGCCGACGAGCAGGCGGCGTCGCTGCAGCCGGACGCCCAAGCCGACCCTCTACCTGCACGGCCGCGACGACGACTGCATGCTCCTCTCGTCCATCGGTGCGCCGCTCGACTTCTTGGCCGAGGGCTCCGAGATGGAGATCGTCGACGGCACCGGGCACTTCCTCCACGTCGAGCGCCCCGACGTCGTGAACGCCCGCATCCTCGGCTTCCTTTCTCCCCGGTAGCCCGCCTCTTCGTCGCCCGCCTCTTCGTCGCCCGCCTCTTCGTCGCGCGCCTCTTCGACGCCCGCCTCGCCCCCCGCGCCTCAGCGGAGCCGGAGGACGGGCCGCTTCCCGCCGGACCGACGCGCGAAGCCCTCGTCCACCAACGAGGCGGCGATGCGCTCCGCCCGCGCCGGGTCGTCGGGCCACCCGCAAGCATCCGCCACCGATGCGGCCGGAACATTGCCGCGCCGCAGTGCCTCGAGGAGGCGCCCGCGTCCCTGACGGTCCGATCCCGCGAACGCCCGCTGGGGCCGCGCCGGCGGGCTGCCCCGCCACGGGTCCGGCGCGGCACCACCGGCGAGCCGCCAGACGCACAGACGGGAGAGCGGGCACGCCGCGCAGTCCGGTCGCCGCGCCGTGCACACGGTCGCGCCGAGGTCGAACATGGTCTGGTTGAACTCCCACGACGCGCCGGCGGGCACGAGCCGGTCTCCGAGCACCATGGCGGCGCGCAGGCTCAGCGGCGCCCCCACCGCCGCTCGAGCGAGCACCCGGACGCCGTTGGTGTCGACGGCGGCCACGTCCTCACCGAACGCGAACGAGCGGACGGCGCGCGCGGTGTAGGGCCCGACACCGGGCAGCGCGCGCAGCGCCGCGTCGTCCGCCGGCAGCGCTCCCTCGTGCGCCGCCACCACGGTGGTGGCGGCCCGGTGCAGGTTGAGGGCGCGGCGGTTGTAGCCGAGACCCGACCAAAGGCGCACGACGTCGGCGGGCCGCGCCCGGGCGCAGTCGGCGGGCGCCGGGAAGGCGGCGAGGAACCGCTCGTAGTGGGGCACGACGCGGTCGACCTGCGTCTGCTGGAGCATCACCTCCGAGACGAGGATCGCCCAGGGGTCGCGGGTGCGCCGCCAAGGCAGATCCCGGCGCCGCTGGGCCCCCCAATCGAGGACGGCGCGGCGTACCCGACGGGCCCGCTCGGCGGAGAGTGGTGGGAGCTCAGTCCCAGACGTCGTCACCGTAGGGCCGTCGACGCGGCGGTGCGTCGGCGGTCTTCCAGACCATCAATTTGCGGCGGAAGTAACAGACCTCTTCCCCGCGCTGGTTGAACGCCTTCGTCTCGACCGTGACGATCCCCCGGTCGTTCTTCGACCTGGAGGGCGCGACCTCGAGCACCCGCGTCTCCGCGTAGATCGTGTCGCCGTGGAAGGTGGGCGAGCGGTGCAGCAGCGACTCGACCTCGAGGTTGGCGATGCACGAGCCGCTGACGTCGGGAACACTCATGCCGAGCGCGAGCGAGTAGACGAGATTGCCCACGACCACGTTCTTGCCCTGCACCGTCTCGTTCTCGGCAAACCACGCGTTCGTGTGGAGCGGGTGGTGGTTCATGGTGATCATGCAGAAGAGATGGTCGTCGTACTCCGTGATCGTCTTGCCCGGCCAGTGCTTGTAGATGTCGCCCGGGACGAAGTCCTCGAGATAGCGGCCGAAGGGCCTGTCGTAGACCGTCACTGCTCGGGGGGCTCGTCGGCGCGCGGGCGCGTCGTGAAGCCGAGCGACGCCCCCGGGAGCGACTCGCCGTCGATGGTCAGGCGCCAGGCGAACCGGGTGCCGGGCGACAGCGGGATGGGCCCGAGGTTGACCGCCAGGGCCACGTCGATGGGCGAGCCCTCGGGGATCCCGACGGGCTGGCTCACCGTGAACTCACCGCGCACCTCCACGGGTTGGGTCCCGTCGGACGTTTCCATGAGGACCGGACGCCCGTCGGCATCCTCGAGGAACAGTTCCCAGTGGTGCGGCTTCTCGGCCTCGTGCCAGTCCACGTCGATCTTCAGGGCGACCGCAGAGGGCACGGGGTCCGGTCCGGTCATGCTCCAGCCGCCCCCGAGGATGTACAGCTTTCCGTCGGACACCTGGGCCGCATCGCACAGCAACATCGTCACTTTCACGGGGAGGGAGGTTATCGGTCCGCTACCGACGGCCGATAACCATCAGAGCGGCAAGGTGCCGGTGCGCCTGATTGGCGTCGATGCGGGAGGGCGCATGGAGGGACTGTCGGTCTGGTTGAACCGCCGCAGCGCACCCGTCCTCGCCACGATGGTGATGCTCGTCGCCGTCATGGCCTTCAGCCTGCTGGGTCACGACGTGGGGCACTTCGGCCGGGGCGTGCTCCTCGCACCGGGCGACCTTTGGAGCCTGGCGCTCTCGTCGACGGCCATCCTCCACGGCGACTTCGCCCGCGTCTACGTGCACGACGGTGCCCTGACATCGCCTCCCGCCTTCGAGCTCGCGCTTGCGCCCGTCGTGGCCCTGGGCCACGCCCTCGGGCTCTCTCCCCGACTCCATGGACCGGGCATGCCGCTCAGCATGTGGTTCGTGTTGGGCCCCGCCGCGGTCCTGCTGGCCTCCCCCGCGCTGTTCGCCGTCGACGCGGTCGCGCGCGCGTGGCGCTTCTCGGAACGCCAGCGCCTCGCCCTCGCTCTGGTGGGCGCGTTGGGCGTGGCCACCGTGGCGGGGTACTGGGGGCACCCGGAGGACTGTCTGGCGCTGGCCTTCGTGGTGTGGGCGGCACTGGCCATGGACCGGCTCGGCGCGTCCGCCGCGCCGCGTGCCGCTTGGCTGCTCGGTGTGGGCATCGCCTTTCAGCCGCTCGCGCTCCTCGGCGTGGTGCCGGTGCTGGCGCGTCTGCCCTGGCGTGACGCGGCGCGAGTGTCGTGGCGCCTCCTCGTCCCGAGCATCGTGGTCGTACTCCCGGCCCTGTTGGCCGAGACCCGTCAGACCCTGTTCGTGATGGTGCACCAACCGTTCCAGCCCGCCTACAACTCGTTCACCCCGCTGACTGGGCTCGCCCCGCACATCGGGCCGGGCCTCGACGGTGGTGGTCCCACCCGCCTCGTGGCCATCGTGCTCTCGGCCGCGCTGGCCCTGGCGGTGTGCCGCCGCCGCCACGACCTGCCTACCGTGCTCACCATGGCCGCGGTGGCGTTCTTCGTCCGCGTCGTCCTCGAGACCGAGTTGAACTGGTACTACCTCTGGCCGGTGCCGGCGCTCTGCCTGCTGCTGGCGATGCGGCGCGGCGCAGCGCGCTTCTGGGTGTGCGCGCTGGCGCTGGCGGTGAGCCTGTTGTTGGGCCGCCACGCCGTACACGACATCGCCCTGTGGTGGCCGGCGTGCATCGTGGTCACGACGCTCATCCTCCTCACCGCCCTGCCCTCCATTGCTCTGCCCTGGCCGCGCCGGCGGTCCCGGGCGCCCCGGCCACCCGTCGGCGACCTCGAGCCCGCCCGACCCGTAGAGTTCGCACCCATGAGCGAGCACGTGGGCGCGGGCAGGCGGGGTGAGTGAGCTCACAGGGCTCCGTGACGACGTCTATCGGCGTCCCCTGGCCACGGCACTGGTCCGTCTCGGGCTGGGCGCGGGCTGGCGTTGCGTCGACGTCGGTGCGGGAGGCGGCGACGTCTCGGTGGCGCTGGCCGAGATGGTCGGCCGCGAGGGCCGCGTCTACGCCGTCGACAGCGACCCCCAAGCTCGCGACGAGGTGGCTCGGGCGGCGGCGGCGCACGCCCAGGTCATCGCGTTGACCCAGGCCGGCGAGGACCTCTCGCTGCCCGAGGAGGTGGACCTCGCGTTCTGCCGCTTCCTGTTACTGCACGTGCTCGAGCCCGTGGACGTGGTGGAGAAGATGGGCGCCGCGGTGCGCACCGGAGGGTGGGTGGTCGCGGAGGAGCCGATCACATCCGGCGGTCGCATCGCGGGCGCTGCGCTGTCCATGCCCGACGCTCCGCACCCCGACGTGGGGGCGATCCTGCCCGCCCTGGTGCGCGACGCAGGACTCGAGGTCGTCGACGCGTGGGCCGAGGCGCCCGCTGGTGTCGGGCCGGGGCCGGTCGCCGAGTATCTCGGCTCGCTCACCGGGGTGGACCCCGGCGACGACCCGGTCGTGCTGCCGCCACTAGTGACCGTCATCGGTCGTCGCCCCTAGACATCGCTGTCTGCGAGAAATCCCCGCGTGCGAAAGTCGCCGGCCACACGAGAATTTCGAAGCTGAGGTCAGCCGGTAGGGTCGGACACCCGATGCCCACGCCCGACACCGCCGCGCCGGCCGGGGCCGCCGACGCGGTCGACCTGGCCGAGCATCTCGTCGACGCCGCCTGTGCCTCGCTGCGCGGCCGCGGTGGCGTCGACGCCAATCAGGTGATCGCCTACGACGTCGCGCACGCGGCCGCCGCGGTGGCGACGGCGCGGGCCGCCCTCCTGTACGGCGAGCGGGGGCAAGTCGAGGCGGCCATCGCCACTGCCTTCGTGGCCGACGTGCTGGCGGACCTGGCCGGCAAGGTGGCGGGTCGCGAGGCGCTGTGGGGCGTCGAGGCGGGGTGGGCCGAGCCGGCCGCCGCCTTCATGGAGGCCCAGCGCGACCCCGCGGTGCTGGCGGCGCTGGCGTCGACCGAGGGGCCGCGGCATCTCGGTGAGGACTTCGAGCTTGTGCGCGAGACGTTCCACCGCTTCGCCGAGGACAAGGTGCGCCCGCACGCGGAGCAGGTGCACCGCGAGAACCTCGACATCCCCGAGGAGGTCATCGAGGGGCTGGCGGAGCTGGGCGGCTTCGGGCTGTCGGTGCCCGAGGCGTACGGCGGCTTCGCCACCGGGGGCGAGAGCGACTACATGGGCATGGTCGTCGCCACCGAGGAGCTCAGTTGGGGCTCACTCGGCGTCGGGGGCTCGCTCATCACGCGGCCCGAGATCTTGACCCGCGCCCTCGTCTACGGCGGCACCGAAGAGCAGAAGAAGCAGTGGCTGCCCAAGCTGGCCACGGGAGAGATCCTGGCCGCCGTGGCCGTCACCGAGCCCGACTACGGCTCCGACGTCGCCGGGATCGTGACGTCGGCGACGCCCGTCGAGGGGGGCTGGGTGGTCAACGGCGTGAAGACCTGGTGCACGTTCGCGGCCCGGGCCGACGTCCTGATGCTCCTAGCCCGCACGAACCCGGACCGGTCGCTGGCGCATCGAGGTATCTCCATGTTCATCGTGGAGAAGTCCCAGGGCGACGGGCACGGGTTCCTCCTCACCCAGGGCCCCGACGACGTGGCGGAACGTCCGGCCGACCTCGCGCCGGGCCGGCTCGAGGGCCGGCCCATCGACACGCTCGGCTACCGGGGCATGCACTCCTACGAGCTGGCCTTCGAGAACTGGTTCGTGCCCGCGGCCAACCTCGTCGGAGGTGAGAGCGGCCTCGGCCGGGGCTTCTACCTGCAGATGCAGGGTTTCGAGAACGGCCGGCTGCAGACGGCGGCGCGCGCGCTCGGCGTGATGCAGGCGGCGTACGAGGCGGCCGCGGCCTACGCCGCCGAGCGCGTCGTGTTCGGGTCGCCGATCGGTGACTACCAGCTGACGCAGGCGAAGCTGGGACGGATGGCGGTGCTGATCCAGGCGACGCGTCAGAGCGCGTACCACGTGGCCGGTCTGATGGCGCAGGGCGAGGGGGCGCTCGAGGCCTCCATGGTCAAGGCCTACGTCTGTCGGGCCGCCGAGTGGGTGACGCGCGAAGCCATGCAGATCCACGGCGGCATGGGCTACGCGGAAGAGTTCTCGGTCAGTCGCTACTTCGTGGACGCGCGTGTGCTGTCCATCTTCGAGGGGGCGGACGAGACGCTGGCGTTGAAGGTGATCGCGCGGCGCCTGATCGGTTGATCGATTCGACGATCTAACGATTCGACGACTGGACGCCGAGCGGCGACGGGCGTCGGGGCGCCAAGCGGTGACGGGCGACGTCAGTGGGCGCTGCGGGTCAGGCCGGCGCGTTCGCCCCGACTGACGAACTTGATCGCGATCTTGCGGCTGGCCTCGTCGATCATCTCGTCGCCGAACATGACGGCGCCCTTGCGATCCTCCTCGGTGGCCTTGCGGTACGCCTCCAAGAGGTCGAAGGCGTGGTCGAACTGCTCCTGCGTCGGCGAGTACACCTCGTTGAGCACGGTCACCTGGTCGGGCGTGAGCGCCCACTTGCCGTCGTAGCCGAGCATGCGGGTGCGCATCGAGTAGTCACGCAACGCGTCGAGCTCGCGCACCTTGAGAAAGGGGCCGTCGATCACCTGGAGACCGTTCGCCCGCCCCGCCATGAGAATGCGGCTGAAGACGTAGTTGAAGTGGTCGCCCGGGTACTCGGGGACGTCGATGCCGCCGGTGAGCACCGGCATCTCGACGCTGGCCGCGAAGTCGGCTGGGCCGAAGATGATCGTCTCGAGCCTGGGTGACGCTGCGCAGATATCGTCGACATTGATCAGGCCGCGCGCCGTCTCGATCTGCGCCTCGATCCCGATGTGCCCGACGGGGAGGCCCGACTTCTTCTCGACCTGGGTCAGCAGCATGTCGAGCGCCTGGACCTCGGCGGCCGTCTGCACCTTGGGCAACATGATCTCGTCGAGCCGCTCGCCCGCGTTGCCGACGACCTCGATTACGTCGCCATAGGTCCACTCGGTGTCCCACGCGTTGACGCGCACGCACAGGACGCGGTCGTCCCACGGGAGGTTCTTGATGGCGTCGACGACCTTGGGCCTGGCCCCCTCCTTCTCGAGCGGGGCGACGGCGTCCTCGAGGTCGAGGAAGGTCATATCGGCAGGCACGGTCGGGGCCTTGGCCAGGAACTTCTCGTTCGAACCGGGCGTGGAGAGGCAGGACCGGCGGGGGAGATCACGTGAGCGTGCGGACATCACCTCAGGCTAACAAACCGGCTCTCGGATGCCTCCCGGCGGGTGGACGGACGCGGTGGGTTCAGCGCAGATGCTGGGAGAAGAAGCTGACCGTGCGATCCCACAGCGCGCGCGACGCATCGGGGTCGTACACCTCCTCCCGCGAGTCGTTGAAGAACGCGTGATCGGTGTCGGGATAGATCACGATCTCCACCGATTTGCCGAGCCCGCGTAGCTCGTCGGCCAGCGCGTTGGCAGCCTCGGGCGTGAAGAAGCTGTCCTTCTCTGCGTAGTGGCCGAGGACCGCAGCGGTCATGGCGCCATAGTCGGGCTGTGCGTCAGGCCAAGGGATGATGCCGTAGCACGGAACGACTGCCGCCACCGCGTCGGGACGCTGCGTGGCCAACACCAGCGCCAGTCCACCACCCATGCAGAACCCGATGACCCCGACCTGGTCGCCCGTGCTACGACGCAGCACCTCGTCGACCGCCCCGCTCATGTCGCGTGCGGCCTGGTCCATCTGCATCGCCATCATCGCCTTGCCCGCCTCGTCCGGCTCGCCGGGCTGGACCTGCTGACCGTGGTACAGGTCCGGTGCCAACGCAAAGAAGCCCGCCGCGGCGAAGCGCTCGCACACGTCCTTGATGTGGTCCACGAGGCCCCACCATTCCTGGATCACGATCACACCTGGCCCGATCCCGCCTTCGGGGAACGCAAGATATCCGCCCGCGGTCGATCCATTGCTCGGAAATTCGATCATTTCGCCCATGCGTTCGACCGTAGTGCGAAACGCCTCATTTCGTTCTCGATTTCGTTCTCGCCCCAGCGACGCAAAAAGTACGAATTTCTTTCTTGTGCTTGACCACCTGGCTTTTCATACCCTCGGTACGACCTCACATGGGTGTTTCCCACCGATGGTGTTTGAATCGCCGAGGGGCGTCCTATAAGAATGAGGCCCATCGTGACTGACGTAGAGCGGCTTCATGTCCACTCCACGCCGCGGTCTTTCAGGAGCGCTTCGGTTCTCCAGCGGGTCGGTATCCCCGCATTGACCGTCGTCACAGTGTTGGCGAGCACTGTGCTTGGTTCTGCGCGCCCCGTCGCCGCTGATGCCATCTCAGACGCCAAGGCAAAGGCCGCCGCAATCGAGTCGCAGCTGACCCAGGCGCAGAACGAGATGTCTTCGTTGAGCCAGCAGTACGACGAGGCGACGTACCACCTCTCACAGATCAACTCGAACATCGCCAGCACGAAAGCCAACATCGCAGCAGCTCAGCATCAGGTCGGTACGGACCGGGCCACCCTCTCGAAGGCTGCCGTGGCCAACTACATCTCCGACGGCACCGCAGCCGCACAGAACCCGATCTTCGGCGGCAACCAACAGACGCTGGGCGCCACCACGGAGTACAACCAGATTGCCTCGGGCGACATCACGCTCGCCGTCGACAACCTGCACACCGCAGAAAACTCGCTCAACGGCCAGGTGGCCCAGCTGCAGAGCGATCAGTCGCAGGCGCAAACGCAGGTGACCGCGGAGCAGAACGCCGTGGCCCAGAACGCGCAGGCGATCCAGCAGCAGAAGAGCGCGCTCTCGCAGGAGCAGGGGCAGATCGCCCAGCTGGTCCAGCAGCAGCAGCAGGCCGAGGCCGCCGCCGCCGCCCAGGCCGCGCAGCAGCGTCAACAACAGGCCGCCGCCCAGGCGGCAGCAGCCGCCGTCACGACCTCTGCCTCCACGACAGGGGGCGGGGGCGGCGCACCCGCTGCGGCCGCGCTCGGCCCAGCGGCCCCCCCACCCACGGCGGCTGGCGGCGCAGGAGCCGTGCAGGCGGCCGAGAGCCAGGTCGGCGTGCCCTACGTCTGGGGTGGCGAGTCGCCCAAGGGCTCCGCCAGCCCCGGCTTCGACTGCTCCGGCCTCACGGCCTGGTCCTGGGGCCAGGTGGGCGTACCCCTCCCCCACTACTCAGGCGCCCAGATGTCGGACTCGACGCCCGTCCCGATCAGCGACCTGGAACCGGGTGACCTCCTCTTCTACGGCCCCGGGGGGAGCCAGCACGTCGCCATGTACGTGGGGCCGGGAACGATGATCGAGGCGCCCTACACCGGTGCGTCGGTCTGGGTCACCGGGCTCCGCCTGGGCGGCGACTTCGTGGGGGCCGGCCGGCCCTAGCGGGTCGCACCGGAACCCCTGCCGCTCCCACTGCGCCGCCCTTCTGCCTGCTCCTCTGCATCGCTGACGCTCTCCACGAGGGCGCGGACTGACCACTCGGGCCTCTGGTCCTAATCTGGCCCCCGGCGAGCCATGAGACCGATCCCCGTCGACTTCCACATCGGACCGCTCCAGGTCCACACCTACGGCATCGGGCTGGCCCTGACCTTCTGGTTCGGCTTCGTCTACTTCGAGCGTCGGCTGCGGCGCAACGGCTATCCCACCGAGTGGTTCGCGCCGGTGTTCCTCTGGATCATCGGCGCCGCCATCGTCGGCGCCCGGGTGCTCAACGTGCTGACCAACCTCGGCCCGTACAGCCACGACCCAATCGGAGTCTTCGCCGTCTGGCACGGTGGACTCTCGTCCTTCGGCGGCATCCTGGCCGCCGTGCCCACCGGCATCGTCCTGACCCGGCGTCGCTGCCCGGAACTCCCACTCGGTCGCGCCCTCGACCTGGCGGTGCCGGTCCTGATGGCCTGCTGGGCCATGGGGCGCCTGCTCGGGCCCCAGCTGATGGTGGCGGGTGGCGGGCATCCCACCAACCAGTGGTTCGGGATGTACTACGCCGACCAGGCAGGAAAGCGACTGCCCGTGCCGATCTTCCAGGCCATGGAGGACTTCACGGTCTTCGTCATCCTCATCCTCATCGAGCGACACCTCGATCGCTGGAGGGACGGGACACGGCGCGTCGGGTACCCGCCGGGGATCGTGCTCGGCACCGGCATGGTGTTGTGGGGCATCGCTCGTGGGCTCGATGAGCATCTGTGGCTGGGAGAGGACACCGGCATCGGCTCGGACCTGGTGCAGGCGGCAGGGCTCTTGCTCGTCGTGGGCGGGGTGATCATCCTCGTGCGCACGCGGTCACGGTGGAAGGATTGGCTGGTCACTCATCCTGCTCCCGCGGTGCCGACCGCGACACGGGAGGCGGGACAGCCGGCCTGACTCGCCGTCCTGACTCGCCGCCCGTGCCTCCTCGTCACGCCGATCGAAGGAGGGGTGCCGCTCGAACGCGTCGGTCCAACGACCGCTGGACGAGGCTGTGAGGTGCGGAGGCGGTTCCTGCACCTGAGTTGCAACGTTGTTGCGGCATCCACCGCAACCAGCGCCCCGTATACGCATAAGGCGTGAGACAGAGACCAATCGTCGGAGACACCCGTAGGACTGGGCGCCTTCGGGACTTCTCCTGATAAGGACATGGCGGGAGCGAGGGAGGTGTGCGCGCGATGGCGACCGTGCAGCCAAGGACAGCAGCGATGAACGACGAAAAGGACTGGACGGACGAGGAGAAGGCCGAGTGGCTGGCCGCGCACGGCACCGCACCGACCCACCTCGTCACGTTCGAGCCGATGTACCAGATCGAGGTCTGCGTCCCTCCCTGGGAGAGCGCCGAGCGCCACATCGCCCGCTCGGCCGTCACGTGGGGCACGACCATGGGCCGGGTGCTCGAGGAGGAAGGGGTCGAGAGCGCCACGGTGATCGCCGCCCACCACGAAGGGAACTCGCTCGAGGTCTACGGGACCACCGCGCGCCGCCCGCGCCTCCACCGGGTCCTCTGACCCCGACGACGGGCGTCGACCGCCCTGCGTCGGCGTCAGGCGTTGGGCTTGTCGCCCGAGGCCGCAGCCTGGCGGATCGCCTCGATCCGATCGAGCATCGGCATGCGCACCTGACCGATGTTGGCGTCGATGCGCTCGGCGAGCAGCTCGGGCGTCCAGCGCCCCTCGGTCCACATCGCCCGGACCTCGACGGGCTGGTTCCATACGGCGATCTTCGAACCGACCACGGTGTACACCTGGCCAGTGATGTGCTTGGCCTTGTCGCTCAACAGGTAGACGACCATCGGCGCCACGTCCTCGGGCTCACCCATTTCCGCAAGCTCCGAGGGCACGTTGGCCGACATGCGCGTCCGGGCCACCGGCGCGATGGCATTGGCGGTGACGCCATAGCGATGGAGACCCACCGCCGCAGAACGCACCAGTGAGACAATGCCGCCCTTGGCCGCCGAGTAGTTGGCCTGGGCGACGCTGCCCTGGAACGCCCCGGACGTGAAGCCGATCAACGCGCCACCGCTTTCCTGCTTGCGCATCACCGCCGCCGCCGCTCGGAAGACCGTGAAGTGGCCCTTGAGGTGGGTGGCGATAACGGCGTCCCACTCGTCCTCTGCCATGTTGAAGAGCATTCGCTCGCGCAGGATGCCCGCCACGGCCACGACGCCGTCGATGCGGCCCCATGTGTCGACTGCGGTGGCGATCAGGCGCTCACCCGATTCCATCCTGGCGATGTCGTCGGCGACCGCGATGGCCGCACCGCCCGTCTTGGTGATCTCGGCCACGACGGCATCCGCCACGTCGCTGCTCGGGTCCTCACCGGCCATGCCCACGCCATAGTCGGCGACCAGCACTTTGGCGCCCTCGGCGGCTGCGGCAAGCGCCACGGCCCGGCCGATCCCGCCGCCGCCGCCTGTGACGGCGACGACTTTGCCTTCGAGGAACCCAGCCATGGTCGTGCACTCCCGATCTCTCCGCGGCGGCCCGGTCGGCGCCCCGCAAATTGCTCCAAGGTAGAACACGTTCTAGCCTGCGGGTGCCGGCGGCTGCCATTTGCGTCCGCCGCTGCGAGCCTGCAAGGAGACTGCTGATGGGTGACCTCGGCTTCTGGGCGCTGGCCCAGGAGGATCCCGACTACCTGGCCCTCGTGACGCCGGAAGGAGATGACGTGACGGCCGGGACGCTGCTCGGTCACGCCAACCAGGTTGTGCATGCGCTGCGGGCGCAGGGGTTCGGGACAGGTGACGTCGTGGCCACCCTGCTCCCCAACGGTGCCGAGATGATCGAGGTCTACCTCGCCGCGCTCCAGGCCGGCTGGTATCTGGTGCCGATCAACCACCACCTGGTGGCGCCCGAGGTGGCCTACATCCTCGAGGATTCGGGGGCCAAGGCCTTCATCGCGCACGAGCGCTTCGCCGAGTCGGCCGTGGCGGCGGCGGACGAAGTCGGCCTCGACCCGGCGGGCCGCCTCGCCGTGGGAGACATTCCGGGGTTCGCCTCGTATGCCGCGATGCGTGACGCGCAGCCCACCACGCTGCCGGACGAGCGCACCATCGGCGATGTCATGAACTACACGTCGGGAACGACGGGGAATCCCAAGGGGATCTACCGCAAGCTGATGGGCGTCACGCCCGAGCAGGCGGCGCTGGGGCTCTCCGGCCTGTTGTTCCTCTTCGGCGTCCAACCGCAGGACGACAATGTCCACATCATCGGCTCACCGCTGTACCACACCGCGGTGCTGCGCTTCGGCAGCGCGTCACTCCACCTGGGTCACACGGTCGTCCTGATGGACAAGTGGCTGCCCGAGGAGATGTTGCAGCTCATCGAGGAGCGGAAGGTCACGACGTCGCACATGGTGCCCACGCAATTCCATCGGCTTTTGGCTCTCCCCGAGGACGTACGGGACAAGTACGACGTCTCCTCGTTGCGCCACATGATCCACGCCGCAGCCCCTTGCCCGGTCGACGTCAAGCACAAGATGATCACATGGTGGGGCAACGCGGTCGACGAGTACTACGCAGCGAGCGAAGGCGGAGGCACTCTGGTCACCGCGGAGGAGTGGTTGCTCAAGCCGGGGACGGTGGGCAAGCCGTGGCCGATCAGCGAGATCGCCATTTTCGACGACGACGGCAACCGCATCACCGAGCCGAACGTCATCGGCACCGTGTACATGGCCATGCAGTCTGCCGACTTCGAGTACCACGGCGACAAGGAGAAGACACGAAAGAACCGGATCGGCGCCTTCTTCACCGTGGGTGACGTCGGGCTACTCGACGAGGACGGCTACCTCTTCCTGCGCGACCGCAAGATCGACATGATCATTTCCGGGGGGGCGAACATCTACCCCGCCGAAATCGAGAACGTCTTGCTGTCGTTTCCCAAGGTGGGTGACGCCGCCGTCTTCGGCATCCCCAACGAGGACTGGGGCGAAGAGGTCAAGGCGGTGATCGAGCCGGCCGATGGTGTCGAGCCCGACGACGAGCTCGCCGCCGAGATCCTGGCTTACTGCGCCGACAAGCTGGCCAAGTTCAAGACGCCCAAGTCGATCGACTTCACCAACGAGATGCCGCGCGATCCCAACGGGAAGCTCTACAAGCGCAAGCTACGGGACCCGTATTGGGAAGGGGTGCAGCGGGCACTCTGACGCCTGGTGTCCCTTTCGTTTTCCCCTGGCCCGGACGCCCAGCTGGGCGGCGCTGAACAGGATTTACGTCCAAGCGATACCGTTTCGCCCGGGCGCGGATGAAGCTGGCCTGTCTGGAATGGCGCCGCATTTCGATTGATGGGTGGGGATGCATGAAAGGGCGCACAGCCAGATGAAGACGGGGGCGGGTTCTGTGTCTGGCGGCGCCACGCTCGCACCTCGACAGGCCCAGGTCGGCTCGGCGGAACAGCTCGTCGATGAGGAGCGAGAGGCCGGACGACGACGCTGGCCGATCATCGCCTGCTTCGCCCTCTACGCGGTGCTTGCCGTCCTCGCATTCGGTGTCACGACCACACCCGGGTCTGGCCACATGGCGGGACCCGGAGGAGCTGATCAGGTCGCCGAGATCTGGTGGATCGCGTGGGCGCAATTCGCCCTCGCACATGGTCACAACCTCTTCTTCAGCGACTGGCAGAACTATCCGACTGGTCTGAACGCCGTGGTCAACACGTCGATGCTCGGGCTCGGTGTGCTGATTTCGCCGATTACGTCAGCTTTCGGGCCCATCGTCGCCTGGAACGTCTTGGAGCGCGCGGCCTTCGTTCTCTCGGCGACATCGATGTGCCTCGTCATGCGACGCTGGACCGATTGGTGGCCCGCCGCGTTCTTGGCTGGTCTGCTCTACGGCTTCTCTGTCTACGAGACGACGTCCGCCTTCCAATTGAACGTGGCGTTCGTCGCGCTTCCGCCACTCTTCTTCCTCTTGCTCCACGAGGTGCTGGTGCGCCAGCGATGGCGGCCGTCACGAGTGGGTGCGCTGGTCGGTCTGATCTGTGCGGTCCAATACCTCATCTCTTCGGAGATCCTCGCCAGCATGCTCCTGTTCGGGGTTTTCGCCACGGTGCTGTACCTCGTCGCAAACCGCAGGGCCCTGGCCTCGATGCGGGCGTACGCGATCCGGGCGCTCGTGTTTGCCGTCGTGGTCGGCGGTGTCCTGCTCCTCGGTCCCGTTGCTTTTACGGTGCTCGGCCCAGAGCACATCAATGGAGTGCCGAACTCCCCGGAGAATCTGGCGCTCCTGCACGGCGATCTGCTCGGACTCTTCGTTCCCGGCTACCTCCAACGCTTCGCGATTCACGGTCTTTTCGCTCCGTACCAGCTCCACACCCAAGACGCCTACCTCGGGATCCCCTTCGTCCTGGCCGTCGGCCTCGTGACCGTGCTGTTGCGGCGACGCGGCATCGTGGTGATGGCGGGAGCCCTGGCCGCCCTCGCTTTGGTGTTGTCCCTGGGTTCCACCCTCTATGTCGACGGCCGAGACACGCACGTCCCGTTGCCGTTTGCGGTGCTGGCTCACCTGCCCTTCTTCGACGGCCTGCTCGCCGTCCGGCTCGTTCTCTACGCCGGTCTGTTCGGTGCGGCGGTGATCTCGATCGGCGTCGACACCCTCTACCTCCGAATTACGAAGTCCAGTTCGGCGCTTCGCTCGTCACCGCGACAGAGGACCCTGCTCGCCGTGGGGGCCGCCTGTGCCGTCGCGGTGGTGGTCGCTGTCCCATTGCTGCCCGCCCATGCCCAGACGGCCACCCCGTCGGCGACTCCGGCCTTCTTCGGCTCCTCCGTGGCCGCGCGTGACATCCCGGCGGGCAGTACCGTCCTCGCCTACCCTTATTCCGACGCGCCGGTGTTTCCGGGAAGCGCGGCCGGTTATTCCTACTCGCGCCGGTATCAGGGCATCAACGACGTCCTCCTGGACCAGGCCGCATCGGGCATCGGATTCAAGCTCATCGGCGGCTACGGGTGGAGGCCGAGCGGGGCGTCTGACTCGAACTCTCCTTCGGTGCTCTGGCCCACGGCAGTCCAGGACCTGTTCGATTTTGCGTACTACGGGGTCACCACCCGCCCCGGGCAGGCAGCCAACCTCGTCACCGGTCACCTCACGACCGCCCTCAGATCGTTCTTGCGAGACTACGGCGTCAGCACCGTGATCGTTCTGCCGGTGGGCAGCCACCCCGCAACGGTCATGGACGCACTGGTCACCGCGCTCGGTGCTCCGTCGTATCGTGGCGATGTCGATGCCTGGTTCAACGTGCAGCACTTGTTGACGGCCGTCTCGCCCACCCAGAGCTTCCAGATCAGTGCCCCGCCGCCCACCACGAAAATGGAGAAGCCCTCGGGAGGTGCCTCGCTCAGTGGGCAGCAATACCTCGTGGCCGGTGCGTCCGCTGCCCTGGGGATCGCCAAGGTCCAATTCGAGATCTCCGGCAACGGCCGGTCCGAGATGGTGCTCCAAACCACCCATTTTCAATACGGGTGGATCAGCAGTTGGAACACCACGACGGTCCCGAACGGGACATATACCTTGCGCAGTAGGGTCACCGACGTCACCGGTGGCGTCTCCGTCAGCCCCGTTGTCGTGGTGCGCGTTCGCAACGACGCTCCGTAACCGATCCCCTGGCCGAGCCTCGCCAGCCTCGCCCTGAAGACCTGGGCGCCGGCGAGCCCGTACCATCTGCCCATGGAGCGTCGAGAGGTTCTGGGGATCGATGCCGAGTACCTGCGCCGGCACCAGTACAAGGACCCGAGCAACCTCAACGCCCGCATTGCGCTGCACGCAAAGTACGCGCGCTCAGACGAGCCGTGGTTCCCCTGGCTCGTCGGCCGCGTCGAGTGGGCGCCGGGGACGCGGGTGCTCGAAGTCGGCTGCGGGTCGGGTGTGCTCTGGGTCAGCGTGGCGTCCTTGCTCCCCCGCGTGCAGCTCACGCTCACCGATTTGTCGGCGGGCATGGTGGAAGCCGCCAGGGCCGCTGTCGCCCCGCTCCCGAACATCGAGGTCGTCGACGCCACGACGTGCGACGCCCAGGAGCTCCCCTTCACCGAGGGAGCGTTCGACGTCGTGGTGGCCAACCACATGCTCTACCACGTGCCCGACCCTGCGCGGGCCGTCGCCGAGTTCGCCCGCGTACTGGAGCCGAACGGCTCCTTGATGGCGGCGACCAACGGCCCGCGCCACCTGGCTGCGATCCGTGAGCTCTCGCGCGAGGGCCTCGGGTGGTCGTCACTCGACGGCGCCGTGCGGCGCTTCGGGCCCGTCAACGGCGAGGCCGTCCTGCGCGAGGCGTTCGGGTCGGTGTCGTGGCACCCGCACCCGTCCACCATGGTGTGCACCGACCCCGAGGACGTCTACGCCTTCATCGTCTCGTCGGCCGCAAGCCACGAGACCTCACCGGAGCAGCGGGACGCCCTGCGCACGGTCATCGACGAGCGCTTCGCCGCCGAAGGCGGTTCGCTCACGGTGAGCACCGAGGCCGGCTGCCTCATCGCGAGGGAGCCGGTGAAGCGACGGCCGCAGGACGCGCCGGTCCCGTAGGCCCGACAGGCCCGACAGGCCCGCCGATCCGCCCCTCGCCCGGATGGCGGACGCATGATGGGCGGCGTGGAGAGCGAGCCCAGCGAGACCACCCAGGGCGCGGCGCCCGCCGGGGTTGCTGGGCCGGGCGAGTTCGCCATGACGAACGGCCTTCGACCCCGCCAGCTCCTGCGGCTGGCCGCCCGTGCGCCCGACTCCTACATGCTGCTCCTTCTTCTCCTCGTCCTCGACTACGTCGCGCTGAACGTGGAATGGACGGGCAGGGAAGCGTTGCTCGTCCGTGCGGCCCTCTACGCGATGACCGTCCTCTTGGCGTTCCACACTTCTCGAGTGCCACGCCGCCTCCAACGCGCGGTCCAGGTGGCGGTCGTCGTCACCTTTCTGGTGGCCATCGGCGCCGCGATCGCCGGGGCCACCCGGGCCGACGGCGCCCAGATCCTTCTCACCACGTTCCTCGTGCTTGCGACCCCGTTCGCCATCGGCTGGCGCATCCTGCACCATCGGCGCGTCACCCGCGAGACCATCGCCGGAGCGATCTGCATCTACGTGCTGATCGGGCTGATCTTCGCCAACTTCGACTACGGCATCCAGCTCGTGTCCGGGACGTCGTTCTTCGCGCAGCCCGGCCAGCACGGGCTGCCCGACTTCGCGTACTTCAGTTACATCACGATGGCCACGGTGGGCTACGGCGATCTGACCCCTTCGCCCGGCCTGCCTCGGACGATGTCGGTGCTCGACGCCCTGGTGGGCCAGGTGTTCCTCGTCGTCCTCCTGGCCCGGCTGGTGTCGCTCTACCGCCCGCTCGGCTGGCGCACGGGATTGGAGGAACGCCTGCGGGAGGAGGCCCCCCAGAGCGGCGCCGCAGACGGCTGAACCAAACCCTCAGGTGGTCGCGTCGTCCGCGCCCGGCGCCCGGGCCGCCTTCTCCATCATGCGTTGCCAGTCGGCGTCGACCAGCGGTCCTTCGGCGCTGTGGGCGCCGTGGGCGTTGCCCGTCACGATCTCGAGCATGCGGGCGGGGTCCACGTGGATGAAGACGCCTTCGGCTTCGGCCGTGAGCTCGCCTTCGTGGTAGAGGCCCCCCCAGGCGAAGACCTTGCGGCCCTCCGTCCTCGTGTGGCGCGCCGCCAGCTCGAGCGGCGCCAGAAGCGGCGTCGGCCGCCGGTACGCGATAGTCAGCGTGCCGGTCATAGCCCCGAGACCCACGAGGATGTTCGACAGCCCCAGCAGCTCGTCGAAGAGTTCCGCGATGACGCCGCCGTGCACACAGGTCGGCGGCCCCTCGTAGGGGTAGTCGAACGTCACGCGGCCGCGGATCTCGCGTTGCCCGCCCTCCCCCGTCACCGCCCACACCTCGACCGGGGGCGCGATGGGATTGGCGAAGCCGATCATCGGGCTGGTCGGGAAGTGGTCCTGCGGGTGCAGGCCTGGGAAGCCGTTGGGCCCGGGCTGGTTGCGCCGCCGCTTCATGCGCGCCGCCGCCGCCTCGATCCGATCGGCGACCACGGAGAGGTCGTTCGCCGCCTCGGTGAGCGAGTCATCATCGAGCGGCTGCCCGATCGTCACGGCGCTGATGCGGCGCAACGCGGCGGCCACCTGGTTGATCGGCAGGTCGCCCGTCGAGGTCGGAGTGCCGTCGATGCCGGGGGACCCTTGGCCCGGGCCGGGATCGAGCCCCTCGCCGCCGAGAAATCGGCGGCTCACGTGCGCGTGTAGTTGGGCCGACGCTTCTCCGCGAACGCCTTCTGCCCCTCCGCCGCGTCGTTGCTCGAAAAAACGGGCCACCCGATCTCGAGCTCGCGGGCCAACCCGTCGACCTCGGACAAGCCCTCGGTCTCGCGCACGCTGCGGAGGATCGCCTCGACGGCCAGCGGCCCGTTCGCCCCGATCACCGCGGCGATCTCGAGCGCCTTGTCCAGCGCGCTGCCGTCGGGCACGACGTGGCCGATCAGCCCGATGCGCAGAGCCTCCTCGGCCGGGACCTCGCGGGCGGTCAGCAGCAGCTCCATGGCGAGGGTGTAGGGGATCTGGCGGCGCAGGCGGACCGTCGAGCCGCCGAGGGGGAACAGCCCGCGCTTGGCCTCGAACACACCGAAGACGGCGCTCTCGCCGGCGACGCGGATGTGGGTGGCCTGCAGGATCTCGGTCCCGCCCGCCACGGCCCAGCCCTCGACGGCGGCGATGAGGGGCTTGCGCAGGTCGTAGTGGCGGAGGAGCGCCTTCCAGTGCAGGTCGGGGTCCTCGGTCATGCGGGACCGGTACTTCTCGGCCTCGCTGCTGCCCATGGCCTTGAGGTCCATGCCGGCACAGAAGGTCCCGCCGGCGCCGGTCAGGATGGCGCAACGGATGTCGTCGTTGTTGTCGATCTCCTCCCAGGCGTCCGTCATGCCGACCAGCATCGGGAGGCTCAAGGCGTTCTTCGCCTCCGGACGGTTCATCGTCACGATGGCGGTCGCGCCGTCGTGCTCGAACGTCAGGTGCTCAGTGGTTATCGATGACACGGTCCCCTCCGGAGGTAAGCGCGATTGCGGTGCGTCGAAGTGCGGGTCTGCCGGGTCGAGTCCGGGTGCGAGTACGGGTGCGAGGCGCGACGCTCCGAGCCGATCTCTCAGAGCCGCTCGATGATGGTGCCCGTGGCCAGCGCGCCACCACAGCACATGGAGACCAGCCCGTAGGTCCCGTCGGTCCGCTCGAGCTCGTGCAGGATCGTCGTGATCAGGCGGCTGCCGGTGGCGCCGACGGGATGGCCCAGCGCGATGGCCCCGCCGTTGACGTTCAGCTTGTCCATGTCCGCCTCGTGCACCTTGGCCCAGCTGAGCACGATCGAGGCGAAGGCCTCGTTCACCTCGTAGAGGTCGATGTCCTGCATGGTCATGCCGGCCTTGGCCAGCACCTTGGAGGTCGCGACGATCGGGCCGTCGAGGTGGTAGTAGGGGTCGGACCCGGCCAGCACCTGGGCCACGATCCGGGCCCGGGGCTGGAGGCCCTCGGCCTTGGCGCGGTCCTCGGACATCCAGAGCACGGCGGCGGCGCCGTCGGAGATCTGCGAGGACGTCCCCGCGGTGTGCATGCCGTCGGGCAGCACGGGCTTGAGCTTCGCCAGCCCCTCGAGCGTCGTCTCGCGCGGACCCTGGTCCTTCGAGACGACGATCTTCTCGCCGTCGTGCTCGCCGCGGGGGCCCTCCTCGCCGACGATGGGCGCCTCGACGGCGACGATCTCGCGGGCGAAGCGGTCCTCGGCCTGCGCCCGGGCGGCCTTTTCCTGCGAGGCCAAACCGAAGGCGTCGACCTCCTCACGCGTGACGCCGTACTTCTTGGCGATCCGCTCGGCCGCCTCGAACTGGCTGGGCATGTCGTAGGGCAGGTCGGCGGGGAGCGCGCGCCCGACACCGGGCGCCGACGCGTTGGCCCCGAGCGGGATACGGCTCATGGTCTCGACGCCGCACCCGATGGTGGTGTCCGCCGCGCCGGCCGCGATCAGGTTGTTGGCCATGTGGTTGGCCTGCTGCGACGAGCCGCACTGACAGTCGATCGTCGTGGCCGCCACGTCGTAGGGCAGCCCGGCCAGCAGCCAGGACATGCGCGTCACGTTGAAGCCCTGCTCGCCCGCCTGCGTCACACAACCGCCGACGACCTGCTCGACCGAGGCGGGGTCGATGCCGGCGCGCTTGACGACCTCGACCTGCACCGCCCCGAGGATGTCGGGCGCCCGTAGCCCCGAGAGCCATCCGTTGCGCTTCCCGATCGGGGTGCGGACCGCCTCGATGATCACCGGCTGTGCCATGACGCACTTCCTCCTTGTTCGGGGCCCTGCCCTTGGCCGTGCCCGGGGCCCTCGTCCGGCTGCCCCGGAGGGCCAATTTCTAGAACCTGTTCTAACTTTAGCATCGGCCCCCCGAAGTCTGCCTGGGCCGGGTCGCCGGGCGCCAAACGCCGTGCCGCCGGACCGGCAGCTCAGATGCGCTTCAGCAACTCGCGGGCGATGACCACCCGCTGCACCTGGTTGGTCCCCTCGTAGATCTGGGTGACCTTGGCGTCGCGCAGATACCGCTCGGCCGGAAAGTCCTTCGTGTAGCCGTAGCCGCCGAGCAGCTGCACGGCGTCGACGGTGATCGACATGGCGGCATCGGAGGCGAAGGCCTTGGCCATGGCGCCGAACTGGGTGAGCTCGCCGGCCGGGTCGTGGTCGACCATGGCGCAGGCCCGGTACACCAGGGCGCGCGCTGCCTCGTTGCGCATGGCCATGTCGGCCAGCATGAAGCGCAGGCCCTGGAGGTCCGCGATCGGGCCGCCGAAGGCGTGGCGCTGCTTCATGTACGACGCGGCGAGGTCGATGGCACCCTGCGCGATGCCGACCGCCTGGGCCCCGATGGTCGGGCGGCTGCGGTCCAGCGTGTGCATGGCGATGGTGAAGCCCTGGCCCTCGGCACCGATGCGGTGCGTGGCCGGGACGCGCACCTCGTCGAGCACCACTTCTCCGGTCGGGCTCCCGCGCATGCCCAGCTTGTCCTCGTGCTTGGCGATGCGAACCCCCCAGTCCTTCTCGAGGAGGAAGCAGGTGATGCCGCGCCCACCGACATCAGGGTCCGTCTTGGCGAACACGATGTACACGTCCGACACGCCGGCATTGGTGATCCAGTACTTGGACCCCGTCAGCACGTAGTCGTCGCCGTCGCGCACCGCCCGCGTGCGCATGGACGCCACGTCGCTGCCGGCATCGGCCTCCGACAGGCAGTAGCTGGCCTGGATGGCACCCGTGGCCACCCGGGGCAGGTACTCCCGTTTCAGCTCCTCCGAGCCCCAGTTCATCAGCGGGATCATGCCGAGCTTGGAGATGAGGATCGTCAGCGAGGTCGACGCACACACCCGCGCCAGCTCCTCGACCGCGATCGCCTGCGTCACGGTGTCGGCGCCCGCGCCGCCGTAGGCCTCGGCGATGCCGAGGGCCGGGAGCTCCATCTCCTTGCATGCCTCGAACGACTTCCAGGGGAACTCGGCGGCCCGGTCCACCTCCGCCGCGTGGGGCGCCACCTTCTCGTCGGCGAAGGCGCGCATCGTGTCCCGGAACTCCCGCTGGACGTCGGTCAAGGCGAAGGTCGAGTCGCTCACCCGACCATTCTCGCAGCATCGGCCCAACGCGCGTTCAGGGGTCCGCCCGGAGGTCCCCCCCGAGGTGGCGGATCAGGAGATCGGAGAGCTCGGCGGGGGCCATCTCCGGGATCCAGTGCGACACGTTCTCGAGCACCTCGAACGTGTACGGCCCCTGCACACGTTCCGCCGTCGCCTCCGCGGCCGTCCGGCCGAACGCCGTGTCGCCGGTCGACCAGACGTACAGCGTGGGCACCGCCACCGGCTGGAGGTCGCGCAACGCCGAATCGTCCATGGCCCGGTACCAGTTGAGCGCGGCGGTGAGCGCCCCCGGCTCGACCAGCGCGGCCACGTACATCCGGGCGTCCTCCTCGTCGAGCCCGCTCTCGGCCAGCACGGCGGCCAGGCCCGCGCCGGCCCCGTCGGGCCCCAGCAGCAGCCGCTCCGGAACCTCGGGGGCGCGGAACGAATCGGTCGCGGCACCGTGCGCCGCCCGCGCCGCGTCGTCGGCGAGCAGGGCCTGGCGCAGCGCCAACGGGTGCGGGGTCGACACCACGCTCAGCGTGCGGACCCGCCCCGGATGGCGTGCGGCGACGATCCATCCGAGCATGCCGCCCCAGTCGTGGCCGACCAGGTCGAAGGTCTCCATGTCCATGGAGTCGGCCAGGTCGAGGACATCGCGGACGAGGTGTTCGGTGCCGTAGTCGGCCACCGCGGGAGGGCGGGCCCCGCAGCTGTAGCCCCGCAGGTCCGGAGCCACGGCCCGGTAGCCCGCCTTGCCGAGGGCCCACAGCTCGTCGCGCCAGGCCCACGACGTCTGCGGAAAGCCGTGCAGCAGGAGCACACGCTGTCCCTCGTGCGGGCCGCAGGCCCGGCCGCTGAAGGTGAAGCCCCCCGCCTCGATCTCGAGCCGGTCGATTGCCCCGATCGTGTCCACAGGAGTGGCAGCCGGCGCCTAGACGGCGCCGGTACCGCCTCGCACGCGGGCGTCCTCCGGGCTGAGCCGGAGGATCTCCTCTGGCACCGAGTCGACCAGCGCCCGCTGGGCGACGTAGTCGTGGGAGATGGACGAGAATGCGGCGCGGCGCGACGCACGGAGGTCGGGCGGCGCCGAGGGGTCGAGGAACCCGAAGAGGTTGAGCGCGAGGCGGACGTCGTAGATGCACGGCGCCCGGCCGAAGAGGGCGGCCCGCTTCGACCCGATGAGCGCCACGCCCAGGACGACGTCGTGCGCCGACTCACCGTCCGACAGCTTCAGGTCGTGCTCGAAGCGGCTGGCGAGGCGTAGCGCGAAGCCGGAGTCGGGACCGGGGGTGCCGACGCTCTTGGCCAGGCGGATCTCCGGCACGACCAGCTCCGCCGGCCGCGAGGTGGTCCACGGGCCCGGGACGTGGAGGTGCAGGGCCGGCCGGACCTGGTCTGCCTCCGCGATGGGCACGAATGTCGGCTGCGTCATGCGCGGGAGACTAGCCGAGCGGGTCCGCGCCGCCCGTGGCGCGCCCGTCGAGGGCCACGTCTTGCAGCAGCCGCACCACCGGCAGCGCGACCGCGGAGGGGTGCGTCGCGTCGTGCCACACCTCCTGGTCGGCCGGCTGCAGGTTGGCGCCGGTGGCGAGCGGCTCGCCGGTACCCGCATTGCGGCAATAGAGCGGATGGGCGCCGCTCGAGACCTGGAGGCGGATGCGGTGGCCGGCCCGGAACGTGTTGGCCGTCGGCCACATCGAGATCTCCAGCCGGGAAACGCCGTCGGAGCCCGGGACGGGCGAACCGGGCCGGAGACGGACGATGCCGTCGCTCAGATTGACGGACTTGCCCTTCTCGTTCACGTCGCACAGGCGTACGAAGAAGTCCGTGTGCTCGTTCGACGAGCGGACGTACAGGGTGGCGGTCAGGGGACCGATCACGGTGACGTCCTCTCGGAGCACCGCGCCGGTGTAGGTCAGGACGTCGCGGCGGTGCTCGCGCCGACGCTGGTCCTTGCGGCCGGCCGTCCCCAAGTTCAGCGCCGCCCCGCCCACGGCCGGCGTCGGGTCGTGCGGGTTGTAGTGGTACCGGTCGGGCGCGCTCTCCGACGGCGGCTCGGTCGACAGCACACCCCAGCGATCCAGGTACCACTGCTGGGTCTCACCCGACGGCGGCCAGATGGAGAACTCCTGCCACGTGCGCGACCCCATCACGTACACGCGCACCGGCGCCCGCTCCGAGGCGTGGCCCACCTCCCCCAGTTGCTCGCCGAACCACTCGGGCCCGTCGCGCACGGTCTCGGCGAAGAGCCCGGGGCTCGCGTGGGTCCAGGGCCCGATGGTCAGGCGCGCCGTGCGACCGGCGCGGCGCAACGCCTCGTAGTCGTCCACCTGGGCCGGCAGGAACAGGTCGTACCACCCGGCGACGACGCTGGACGGCGGCACCTTCTCGAGGCGCCGCCCGAAGTCCACCGGGTCCCACCAGGGGTCGCCGGGCGCGCTGTGCTCGAGCCAGTGTTGGTAGAGCGGTGCCGGCTCGCCGATGGCCGCGGTGTCGCACCTGCCGAGCGGCAGGACGTCGCAGGCCCTCGCCACCAGCTTGCGGCCGGCGAGGGTCGTGCGCAGCACCGTGCGCCAGCCCAACTCCTGGTGCTTGAGCTGGTAGAGCCACGACACCGCCGTCTCGAGGGCGAACGACCCCCCCGGGTAGATGATGGCGTCGCGGAAGCTCGACGCGGTCACCTGGAGGCCGAGGGCCTTGAGGAAGTCCGGCGCGTCCTCGGCGACGGCCCATTGCGTCGCCCCCAGGTAGCTGCCGCCCCACATCACGAGGCGTCCGTCGAACCAGGGCTGCGACGCCACCCACTCGAGCGTCGCATGGCCGTCGGCCTGCTCGTGGCGCAGCGGCTCCCACTCGCCCTCGGAGCCGAAGGTGGCCCGGCAACTCTGGATCACCGTCTGATAGCCCCGTTCGGCGTACAGGCGTCCGAGCGGCCCCATGGTCCTCCGCCCGTAGGGCGTCCGGATCAACACGGTCGGTCGGCTACCCGGATCCTTCGTCGGGTACCAGCGGTCGGCCAGCAGGGTGGCGCCGTCGGGCATCTTGGCCGTCAGGTCGCGCTCGACCGCGACGGCGGTCGTCTGCGGCCGCGGCAGCCGGACCAGTGACGCTGCGATCCGGCTCCCTACGGTCATGACGGCCCCTGTGCTCCCCTTCCGGCGGTGCGCTGCCCGGCGCGGTCAGTGCGCGTGCAGCAACCCGAAGACGATCGAATCGTAGAGGGCCTGCCAACTGGCCTCAATGATGTTCTCCGAGACCCCGATCGTGGTCCAGGTGCGCTCGCCGTCGGTCGTGTCGACCAGGACCCGCGTGACCGCCCCGGTGCCGCGGCCGGTGTCGAGCACGCGCACGCGGTAGTCGGTCAGGTGGATGTGGTCGAGCGCGGGGAACCGCGTCCCGATGGCGCCGCGCAGCGCGCCGTCGAGCGCGTTGACCGGCCCGTTCCCCTCCGCCGTGGCGACGACGCGCTCGGCCCCGACGTGCACCTTGACCGTGGCCTCGGTCATCACGCCGAGCGGCCCGCCGTCCGACGTCGTCACCGCTGCGTCGGGGCCGTTGCGCTCCTCGTGGTCGGTGATGACGCGGAACGACTCCACCGCGAAGTAGTCGGCCGTCCAGCCGGAGGCGCGGCGCAGCAGCAGCTCGAGGGAGCCGTCGGCCACCTCGAAGTGGTAGCCCTCGTGCTCGAGGCGCTTCAGCTCATCGAGCACGCGGCCGATCACCTCGCCGTCGAGGTCGAGCCCGAGCTCGTCCGCCTTCATGGCCAGGGTCGAGCGGCCGGCCATCTCGGAGACGACGACGCGGGTGCCGTTGCCGACCACGTTCGGCACGACGTGCTCGTAGAGGTCGGCGCTGCGCGCCACCGCGCTGGCGTGAAGGCCGCCCTTGTGGGCGAAGACCGAATGGCCCACGTAGGGCTGCTGCGGGTTGGGTGCGATGTTCACCAGCTCGGCGATGTGGTGCGCCACCGGCGTCAGGCGCTCGAGGCGGTCGTCGGGAATGGTGCGGATGCGGAGCTTGAGGGACAGGTTCGGAATGGCGGCCGAAAGGTCGGTGTTGCCCGCGCGCTCACCGTAGCCGTTGATACAGCCCTGCACCTGGGTGACGCCCGCCTGCACGGCCACCAACGAGTTGGCCACCGCGCAGCCGGCGTCGTTGTGGCAGTGGATGCCCAGCTGCGCGTCGGTGCGGGCACGCACGTCGGCGACCGCCTGCCCCACGTCGTCGGGCAGCGAGCCGCCGTTGGTGTCGCACAGCACGAGCGCCTCGGCGCCCGCCTCCTCCGCGGCGGCAAGCACTGACAGTGCGAACTCGGGATTGCCGCGATAGCCGTCGAAGAAGTGCTCCGCATCGAGGAAGACGCGCAGGTCGTGCGCACGCAGGTAGCGCACCGAGTCGGCCACCATGGCCACCGCCTCGTCGAGCGAGGTGCGCAGCGCCTCTGCCACGTGGCGGTCCCACGACTTGGCCACGATGCAGGCCACGGGCGCGCCGGCCTCGATCAGGTTGGCCAGCACGGCGTCGTGCTCGGGAAGGACGCCCGCCCGCCTCGTCGACCCGAACGCGACGAGCGTGGCCGTGCCGAGCTTCAGCTCCTTCTTGGCCCGCGCGAAGAACTCGACGTCCTTGGGGTTGGCGCCGGGCCAGCCTCCCTCGATGAACGTCACGCCGAGGTGGTCGAGCTGCTCGGCCACGCGCAGCTTGTCGTCGACCGTCAGCGACAACCCTTCCTGCTGGCTGCCGTCACGCAGGATCGTGTCGAAGATGTCGACCGCCTCCGGGAGCTCGGGGACGCTGAAGTCGTGCGCGTGGGCGCTGTGGCCGTGCGCGTGCGTGTGGCGTGCGCCGCCGTGGCTGTGGGCTTGGCCGGCCCCCCCGCCCGGGCCGGCGTCCTCTGGCTCACTCGACATAGTCGAGCCATTCCTTGTACCGGTCCACCTCTCCTCGCACGGTGGCGAAGTAGATCTGCTGGATCTCCTTGGTGATGGGCCCGGGTCGTCCGGGGCCGACCGGGCGGTCGTCGACGGCGCGGATCGGGACCACCTCTGCGGCGGTGCCGGTCAGGAAGGCCTCGTCGGCGAGGTAGAGGTCCGTGCGGATGATGGGCTCGTGGCGCACCTCGTAGCCGAGGTCGCGCGCGATGGTCTCGACCGTGTCCTGGGTGATGCCGTCCAACGCGCCGGCGTCGGAGGTCGGCGGGGTGAGGAGCACGCCGTCGCGCACGATGAAGACGTTCTCGCCCGTGCACTCGCTCACATCGCCGTTCGGCGCGAGCAGGATGGCCTCGTCGTACCCGGCCTTCAGCGCCTCGACCTTGGCCAGAGACGAATTGGCGTACATACCGGTACCCTTGGCCGCGGTGGGGACGGCGTTGGGGTCGTGGCGGCGCCACGAGCTGATCTTCACGGACACGCCGTTGGCCACGCCCTCCTCGCCGAGGTAGGTCCCCCACGGCCAGGCGGCCACCGAGACGTTGACCGGGCAGGGCAGCGGATTGAGGCCCATCTCGCCGTAGCCGAGGTAGACCAACGGGCGCAGGTAGCAGCCGTCGTGCAGCCCGTTGACGCGCACGACCTGACGCGACGCCTCGATGATCTGCTCCACCGTGAACGGCACGTCGATGAGGAAGATCTTGGCCGAGGCGAACAGCCGGCGGATGTGGTCGCCCAGGCGGAAGACGGCCACCCCGCGGCTGGTCGGGTAGGCGCGGATGCCCTCGAAGACGCCCGAGCCGTAGTGCATGGTGTGGGTGAGCACGTGCACGGTGGCGTCGGCCCAGTCGACGAGCTCGCCGTCCATCCAGATCTTCTCGGTGGGGGTGATGGGCATGGCGACTAGAGCCTTTCTGCGATCGCGTCGCCCACGGCGCTCGTGGACAGCTGTTGGGTGGACGTTGCCATGGAATCGGCTTGCGCGGCGAGGGCCTTGAGAATGCGCCCAGCGGCGTCCGCCTCTCCCAGGTGCTCGAGCATCAGGGCGGCGGAGTGGATGGCCGCCAGGGGGTTGGCGACCCCCTGGCCGGCGATGTCGTGGGCGGCGCCGTGCACCGGCTCGAACAGCGAGGGCCCGGTGCGGGCGGGATTGAGGTTGGCCGAGGCGGCGAAGCCGATGCCGCCCGCCACCGCGCCGGCGAGGTCGGTCAGGATGTCGCCGAAGAGGTTGTCGGTCACGATGACGTCGTAACGGCCCGGCTGCTCGACCAGGTAGATGCAGGCGGCGTCGACATGGTTGTAGTCCCACTCGATCCCGGGGTGCTCGCCTGCCACCTCGCGCACCGTGCGCTGCCAGAGGTCGCCGGCGAAGGTCAACACGTTCGTCTTGTGCACGAGCGTGAGGCGGCCGTTGCGCCGGCCGGCCAGCTCGAAGGCGAATCGCACGCAGCGCTCCACCCCCATGCGGGTGTTGACCGAGCCCTGGGTGGCCACCTCGTTCGGCGTGCCCTTGCGCAGGAAGCCGCCCTCTCCGGCGTAGGTCCCCTCCGTGTTCTCGCGCACCACGACGAAGTCCGCCCCCTCGGCGATCGAGCCGGGGACGCCCGTGAACGGGCGCAGGTTCACGTAGAGGTCGAGTTCGAAGCGGAGGCGGAGCAGCAGGCCGCGCTCGAGCGTCCCCGGCGGGACGGCGGTGTCGCCCACCGGCGGGCCGACCGCGCCGAGGAGGATGGCCTCGAAGCGGCGCAACTCCTCCAGCGTCTCGTCGGGCAGCACGGCGCCGTCCCGTAGGTAGCGGGCCGCACCGAGGTCGAAGGCTCGTGTGTCGAGCTCCACGCCGGCCGCGGCCACGACCTTGAGCGCCTCGGCGCAGACCTCCGGCCCGATCCCGTCGCCGCCGATGACGGCGACCCGATGGCTGGTGCGACCCGCGCTCACTGTCCTCCCTCTCTCTTCACTGTCTCGTCTCTCTCCGTCTCTCGTCTTCCGTCTCTCTCTCGTCTCTCACCACCGCGGCCCCCTGCCGCCCGGTCCCGCAAGCCGAGGCCAGGCGACGAACGGCGCCCGGAATTGAAAAACCGCCCACGCAGTGGACGGTTCGAAGGCGCGCGGGTGTGGGGCGCGCCTAGTCGATAATGCCTACGAGGTGCTCGGGACGACACATGATCACCCAGTCTCTCGCAGCCGGAGCGCCCCGTCAACACACGCTGCATGTGCGGGGCGGGGACACCCCCGGCCGGCGATTAGCCTGGGCCAGCCGGCGCCGTGCAGCGCACCGCCGCACACCCGCCCCGGAGGACATCGCCGTGACCAACGCTTCCGCCAACGACACCGAGACCACCAAGTTGACCCAGGCCACCCACGACCGGCTGGTCGGCGAGCTCGAGGACCTGACCACCCGGGGGCGGGTGGAGATCGCCCAGAACATCGAGGCGGCCCGGGCGCTGGGCGACCTGAGCGAGAACGGGGACTACCACGCGGCCAAGGACGCCCAGGGCAAGATGGAATCGCGCATCCGCCAGCTCCAGGCGATGCTCAAGGTCGTCGAGATCGTCGACGAGAGCGGCTCCGACGACGGCTCCGTCTCGCTCGGCAGTACCGTCACCCTGCGCTACGAGGGTGACGACGAGGACGACACCCAGCAGTTCTTCGTGGGGTCCATCGAGGAGCGGCAGGGCGACCTGCCAGTGGTCTCCCCCACCTCTCCCCTCGGGCAGGTCCTCGTGGGCCACGGCGCCGGGGACACCGTCGAGTACAAGGCACCCGGCGGCATGCTCACCGTGCACATCGTCGCCGTCGAACGCTGATGGCCGCGCCGCGGACGCTGAGCGAGAAGATCTGGGACGCCCATGTGGTCCACGCCGCCGAGGGCGAGCCCGATCTCCTCTTCGTCGACCTCCACCTCGTGCACGAGGTGACCTCGCCCCAGGCCTTCGACGGTCTGCGCATGGCCGGGCGGACGGTGCGCCGGCCCGACCTGACCGTGGCCACGGCGGACCACAACGTCCCGACGACAGACATCGACAAGCCCGTGGCCGACCCGATCTCGGCGCAGCAGCTGCAGGTGCTCGACGACAACGCAGCCGAGTTCGGCATCACGTGCTACCCGATGGGCCACGCCAACCAGGGCATCGTGCACATCATCGGGCCGGAGCAGGGCTGGACCCAGCCCGGGATGACCATCGTGTGCGGCGACAGCCACACGTCGACCCACGGCGCCTTCGGGGCGCTGGCCTTCGGCATCGGCACGAGCGAGGTCGAGCACGTGCTGGCCACCCAAACCCTGCCCCAGGTGCGGCCCAAGACGATGGCCGTCACGGTGGAGGGGACGCTGGCTCCCGGGGTGACGGCGAAGGACGTGGCCCTCGCGGTCATCGGCACGATCGGCACCGGCGGCGGGATCGGCCACGTCATCGAGTACCGCGGATCGGCCATCCGCGGCCTGTCCATGGAGGGCCGGATGACACTGTGCAACATGTCGATCGAGGGCGGCGCCCGGGCGGGGCTGGTGGCGCCGGACGAGACGACCTTCGCCTACGTGGAGGGGCGCGACCGGGCGCCCGCCGGCGAACAGTGGGATGCGGCGGTGGCGCACTGGCGCAGCCTCGCCACCGACGAGGGTGCGGCGTTCGACAAGGAGGTCGTGCTGGAAGCGGCTGCCATCACCCCACACGTCACCTGGGGCACGAACCCGGCCCAGGTGACGTCGATCAGCGGGGCGGTGCCCGACCCCGAGTCCATGCCCGACGCCGGTGAGCGCGAGGCGGCGACGCGGGCGCTGGCCTACATGGGCCTCGAGGCCGGAACGCCGATGCGCGAGGTCAGCGTGGACACGGTCTTCCTGGGCAGCTGCACCAACTCCCGGATAGAAGACTTCCGCGCCGCCGCCGCCGTGCTGGAGGGTCGCACCGTCCGTCCTGGCCTGCGCGCTCTGGCGGTGCCCGGCTCGCACCGGGTCAAGGCGCAGGCCGAGGCCGAGGGCCTGGACAAGGTGTTCGTCGCCGCGGGTTTCGAGTGGCGCGAGCCCGGCTGTTCCATGTGCCTGGCCATGAACCCCGACAAGCTCGCCGTGGGCGAGCGGTGCGCCTCGACCTCGAATCGCAACTTCGAAGGCCGCCAGGGCCGGGGCGGGCGCACGCACCTGGTCTCGCCGGCGGTGGCGGCAGCCACCGCGGTCGCCGGCACGTTCGCCACGCCGGAGGATCTGGACTGATGGAGCCCGTCGTCATCGTCACCGGACGTGCCGTGCCGCTGGACCGCACCGACGTCGACACCGACCAGATCATTCCCTCGGACTGGCTCAAACGGGTCGAGCGGACGGGTTTCGGCGCCGGTCTCTTCTCCGAATGGCGCGACGATCGCAGCTTCGTCCTCAACGACCCCGAGTACGTGGGCGCGACCATCCTGGTGGCCGGGCACAACTTCGGTACCGGATCGTCGCGCGAACACGCCGTGTGGGCGCTCATGGACTACGGATTCCAGGCCGTCGTGTCGTCGCGCTTCGCCGACATCTTCCGCAACAACTGCACGAAACAGGGACTGGTGCCCGTGCAGGTCTCCGAGGATCTCGACCGCGCGCTGCTCGAGGCCGTGCTGCAGGACCCAAAGCTCGAGATCACGATCGACGTGGCCCGCAGCACGATCGAGGCGCCCGCAGCCGGGCTGCAGGGCACGTTCCCGCTCGACGAGTTCACCCGCGACCGGCTGCTCAACGGATGGGACGACATCGGGCTCTCGCTGCGTCACGCCGACGACATCGCGGCCTACGAACGCGGGCGGCCGGCCTTCATGCCTTCGGCCTGACCGCGTCATGGTGACGTTCCGCCCCATGACGGAGGCCGACGTGCCCGGTGCCGTCGCCGCCTTCGCGCTTGGGCTGCTCACGATGCAGGCCCGCCACAACCTTCCCGTCAACGCCAACTCCATCCAGGACGAGAGGCGGCGGCAGGACCGCACGCGCCATTTCCTCGGGACCGACCCCGCCGGCTCATGGGTGGCCGAGGACGACGGCACCGTCGTCGGCATGTCGCAGTCCTTCGTGCGCGAGGGCTACTGGATGCTCTCGCAGCTGGGCGCCGTGCCCGGCCGCCAGGGCCTCGGCGTGGGCCGTGAGCTGCTCCGCCTGGCCCTCTCGCATGGTGACGGCGAGGGGCCGGGGACGATCCAGTGCTCACGCGACCCCAAGGCGATGGCGCTCTACACCGGCTTCGGCTTCACCCTGCACCCCGTCGTGGCCGCCTGGGGCCCCATGCGCCCGGGCTCGCTGGAGCGGCCAGCGGAGGTCACGCGCCACGAGCCGCACGAGGTCGGCACCCGCGAGCTGGCGACGGTGGACGTCATCGACCGCGCCGTGCGCGGGTCGGCACGCTCCGTGGACATCGTCGCCATGCTCGAGCAACCGGGCAACCGGCTGCTGCTGCTGGGCGAGTCGGGCTACGCGGTGACCAAGGACGATCGCATCGTCACCCTCGGCGCCCGCGACGAGGAGTCCGCCGTCCTCCTCTTGCGCACGATGCTGGCCGAGTCCCCGCCCGGCGAGACGATCGAGGTCAACTGGCTCACGTCGGCCCAGCAGTGGGCCATCCGCGAGGTGGTCGCGGTCGGCATCGAGCTGCAGCCCTTCGGGCCGGTGATGGTGCGCGGCATGACCGGACCGCCCTGCCCGTACATCCCGAGCGGCGGGTTCGGCTGACATCCCGAGCGGCGGCTTCGGCTGACGAGCGTCGCGGCCTAGGGTTGGTTCCCCGTTCGGCACTTGCGTCACCTGGAGAGCAAAAGTGATCCCATTGATCAGCGAAGCTGCCGTCGAGCCGATCGTGGGCGCGCTCATCGGCTCGGCCAGCGTCGAGGGTGGCCCGACGGACGAGCAACGCTCGATCATCAAAACGCTGATCGTCGGGTGCTGGCAGCGTGACGAAGCTCTCGTCGACGCAGGGGCTCTCTCCCCGGGAGAAGTTGGCCAACGAGTCACCGACGACGCAGACCGCCGCAGACTGCGGGAGCTTCTCGTCATGGTCGAGTTCTGCGGCCACCCGATCACGGAAGACAGAATCGCCTCGACCGAGGCGTACGCCCGGGCCGTTCGTCAGAGCGGCCCGGGGCTGCTCGTTGCCAGAGACCTCGTTCGAGAGAGCGCGGAGCAGACCTACCAGGACTACATGCGCCTCTACAACGTCACCGACGAACCCGGTCCGAACCCCGGACCCAGGAAGGGACCGGATCCTTTGCGAGAGAAGCTCGAGGGCTACGCGAGTCTTCCGCGCACAACGCTGGGTCGAGCGTTCCTGGACTTCCATCTCGAGCACGGCTTCGCCTTACCGGAGTCTTCGTCTCCGACGGGGCAAACCTTCATGCGCCATGACACGACCCACGTCGTCACCGGGTACGAGCCGACCGGGGAGGGTGAGATCGCCCTGGGCGCCCTGATGCTTTCCGCGGCCGACACCGACCGGAACTACTTGGCGTTCTTGGGGAATTTGCTGGTGCACGAGGTGGGACACGTCATCCCAGGGTTCGACAACGCACGCTCGGCCGTGCTCGACCACGAGCTCGGCCGCACGATGATGGCCGAGGCGCTTCGTCGCGGAGCAACGTGCAATGCCGCTCTCGACGATGTCGACCTGTTGCGCATGGCGGAGTGGGAACTCGACGACGTGCGCCGTGAGTTCTGCGTGCCTCCGTTGGGATCGGTGTAGGAGTCGCGGCACGAACGACCGAGCATGCTGCGTGCCCGAGGGCGGCGGGTCCGCGTTCTGTCACCCCAGCAAGTCCACGATCGATGCCCATCCGCCTGCCTCTGCAGGCGGGATCCTGTGGGTGGCGAGCGCCAACGCCGCTTCGCAGCCATCGCTCGGCACGCAGGCGACGGCTGCCGAAGACAGAAGTTCGAGATCATTTTCGCCATCGCCAACGGCCAGAACGCGTCCGGGGTCCAGTCCCCGGTGCGTGCAAAAGGAGAGGACGCCGCTCCACTTGCTCACTCCTTTTGGCCGTACTGAGAGGCTGAACCCCCCGTACATGAGGTCGGGAGTCACCGAGCTGTCGGCAAGATGTGCGACCTTCTCGAGCACCGACACGAGCTCGTCGCGCGCACCTCCAATCACCAGGAAGGTGAAGACGGCCAGTGTCCGCACGGCGACCTCCAGATCGATTCGCTGCGTACGGATCGCGTTGAAGGCCAGATGCCCGGGGTGCGACGAGGGGTTCTCTCCGATGACAAAATCGTCGTGGTCGTGTTCGATGTTGAGGGACGGCTCCACTCCGGCCTCGATGAAGGCCTCGAGCACCGATGAGGCTGTCTCTGGGTCGAACACACGACGGTGGAACGTGACGCCGTCGGTGAAGTCTCGACCAAGCGATCCGTCGAAGAGGACGCACGGCAAGAGCACGCCGTTGTCTGCCATCGTTTCCAAGACGCTGGCCGGGCGGCGGGCGGTTGCCGCGAGAACAGGTATCCCGGCTGCACGAACCTCGCTGAGGGCTCCAAGGGTGTCCGGGTGTGCCCGTCCCTGAGCATCCCAGAACGAGCCGTCGAGGTCGGTGACGATCAGGCCTATCTTCGGTCTCTTCACGCTGAGGGAACTCTACGGTCGCCTCCCAGGCGCCACGGTGCGCACGGTGACGACCTCGTCAAGAGGGAAGGCTCCGGCCCTCGTACCAGCGGTAGTGGGCCCAACCGCCCACGGGCCGGGCGCCCAGCCGCTGGTAGAAGTCGATGGCCGGCGCGTTCCACTCCAAGACCTCCCACTCGAGCCGCCCGTCGGTCAGCCCGCGCAGGTGGTCGAGCAGCGCCCGGGCGTGACCCCGGCGCCGGTGCGCCGGGCGGACGTAGAGGTCCTCGAGCCAGATCCCCGTCTGGCCGAGGAAGGTCGAGAACGTCCGGTACCACAGGGCGTGGGCGGCCAGGCCGCCGTTGCCGTCGTCCACGACGACGTCGCGCGCGACCGCGTCGGGCCCGAACAGCGCGTCCGCGAGGTCGTGCTCACCGATCACGACCTGATCGGCGAGCTGCTCGAACTCGGCGAGCTCGCGGATCATGGCGATCAGTTCGGGAACGTCGGCCTCGACGGCCGGGCGGATCACCCGTTGCGGGCCCGGCTCGCCGCCGCCACCACGGCGCTGAGGGACGCGTCGAGGATGGAGGAGTCGCGCCCGACCCCCCACCACGTCGCGCCGTCGGGTCCGGCGCACTCGACGTAGGCGACCGCGGAGGCCCCCGAGCCCTCGGTCAGCGCGTGCTCGGAGTAGTCCTTGACCTCGAGCACGATGCCCAGGTCCGCCTTGAGCGCCGCCACCAGCGCGTCGATGGGCCCGTTCCCCTGGCCGGTGACGGTCCGGTGCTGGCCGTCGACCAGCAGCTGTGCCGTGACGCTCGTCTGCCCGCGCCCGGTCGAGACCTCGCTGGTCATCAGCCGCAGGCCGGCGTCCTCGGGCAGGTAGATCTCCTCGAAGACGTCGCGCATCTGTCCCGAGGGGATCACGGTCCCGCTGGCCTCGGTGATCTCCTGCACCCTCTTGGAGAACTCGATCTGCAGTCGCCGCGGCAGGTCGAGGCCGTGGTCGGTGTCCATCACGTAGGCCACACCGCCCTTGCCCGACTGGCTGTTGACCTGGATGATCGCCTCGTAGGTGCGCCCGGTGTGCTTGGGGTCGATGGGCAGGTAGGGCACCTCCCACTCGTCGTAGTCCCGGCCGAGGGCCGCCATGCCCTTCTTGATGGCGTCCTGGTGCGAGCCGGAGAAGGCGGTGTACACCAGGTCCCCGGCGTAGGGATGGCGCGGGTGGACCGGAAGACGGGTGGCGTACTCGGCCACCCGCCGCACCTTCTCGATGTCGCCGAAGTCCAGCGCCGGGTCGACCCCCTGCGAGAAGAGGTTCATGGCCAACGTCACCACGTCCACGTTGCCCGTGCGCTCACCGTTGCCGAACAGCGTGCCTTCCACCCGGTCGGCCCCCGCGAGGACCGCGAGCTCGGCGGCGGCGACCGCCGTGCCGCGGTCGTTGTGGGGGTGCAGGCTCAGCACGATGCTGTCGCGGTTCTTGATGGTGCGGCCGAACCACTCGATGACGTCGGCGTAGACGTTGGGGCTGTACATCTCGACGGTGGCGGGCAGGTTGAGGATCAGGGGTTGCTCGGGGGTCGGCTCGATGACGTCCATGACCGCCTCACAGATCTCGACGGCGAAGTCCGGCTCGGTCCCGGTGAAGCTCTCGGGTGAGTACTCGTAACGGATGGCGGTCCCGCTGACCTGCGCCTCGTACTTCTTGCACAGCTCGGCCGCCTTCACGGCGATGTCCATGATCCCGGCCTTGTCGAGCCCGAAGACCACCCGCCGCTGCAGCTCCGACACGGAGTTGTAGAAGTGGACGACGACGCGCTTGGCCCCGGCCAGCGACTCGAAGGTGCGCTCGATGAGCTCCTGGCGGCACTGCACGAGCACCTGGATCTCGACGTCGTCGGGCACGAGCCCCTCGTCGATGATGAGGCGCTGGAAGTCGTAGTCGGTCTGGGACGCCGAGGGGAAGCCCACCTCGATCTCTTTGAACCCGACGTCGATCAGCGTCTGGAACAGGGCGAGCTTGCGCTCCGAGTCCATCGGGTCGATGAGCGCCTGGTTGCCGTCGCGCAGGTCCACGCTGGCCCAACGCGGGGCGTGGTCGAACTGCTTGTCGGCCCAGGTGCGGTCGTGCAGCACGAGCGGCACGTGCGAGCGGTACCTGTCGAACGGCATGGGCGACGGGTCGCAGGGCAGGGCCAGGCGACCCCGCTCCACGTCGTCACCACTCCCTTTCTGTCCCTCAGCCATCGGTTCCGTCCCTTCTTCCTTCCTTCAGAGTTTCTCGGCCTCTTCCTGCGCCGGCCCAACAAAAAACCCCCTGGCCAATCGGCACAGGAGGTTGCGAGCGAACGCGATGTGGCGTTCGCCGTCAGGTAAGCAGCAGGTCCGAGGTGGAAACCTTCACGATGTCCCCAATTCTCGCATCAGGCGCTCCCGGGGTCAAGACCGCCTGGACGACCCGAAGCGCACCACGTTGCCGTCTCGGTCGGTGTGGGCGGCCTCCCAGACCCCGAAGCCGGGGTCGAAGAGGTCGGTCGTCTCGCCCACCTCCGCCGCCACCCACTCGGCGTGGAGCGCGTCCACGTCGTCCACCCCGATGTAGGCGGCGCCCCGCTCCCCCGTCGAGGCCAGGCCGGGCACGTGGCGGAAGTGGATCCGCACGTCGTCGCGGGCCGCCGTGCCGTAGCCGCCGCCGTGCACGTGCACCGAGAAGCCCAGCGCCTCGTAGTGGGCCTGCATCGCATCCATGTCGGCGGTGGGGAAGATCGGAGCGACGCTCTGGAGAGTGGTCATGCGCGGCCACGCTACCGTGGTCGGGTGCGACGCTTCCTTTCGGGACTGCTCCGGGCCGCGCTGATCATCGCCGCGTTGGCCGCGGTGCGGGCCGTGCTCCTGGACCGCGCGCCCGACGCGCGCTCCACCCCGGCGAGCCCATCATCGGCAGCCTGGACACCTGGCCCGCCGTGCCGCGCAAGCCCGCCTCCTGAACGCGTCGCACTCGCATTCAGAGTGTGACGCGGTGGATGTCGAGGATCCCCTCGTCGCCGCGCAGCTGTTCGACGGCCACGTCGGGTGCCTCGGTGGTCGTCGAGATCACCATCATGGCGGTGGTGGCCTCGGGGCTCGGCCCCACCGCCATGGACGAGATGGAGACGCCCGCCGCACCCAGCGCCGTGCCCACGATCCCGATCACGCCGGGGCGGTCGTCGTTGCGCACCACGAGCATGTGTGGCGACGGCGGCACCTCGACGAGGTGGTCGTCGACCACGACGATCCGCGACTCGGTGCGCAGGCCCACGGTGATGAGCGTGCCGGCGACCGAGTGCGTTCCCGAACGGAGGGTGATCAGCGACTTGTAGTCGTATGACGTCGCCGTCGAGGACTCGCGCACGTGTAGGCCGCGCTGGGCGGCGAGCTGGGGCGCGTTGACGTAGGACACCGGTTCCTCGGTGGAGCCGCCGAAGATGCCCTTCAGGACCGAGAGGGTGAGGATGACGGTGCTCTCCCCGGCCAGCTCACCCTGGTACTCGATGTCGATCGAGTCGGGCAGCCCGTCGTGGAGCCCGACGAAGAACCGCCCGAGCTGCTCGGCCAGTCCCATGAAGGTCCGCACGGTGTCCGAGACGTCGGTCGCCGCCACGTTGACGGCGTAGGGCACGAAGTCGCCGGCCAGCGCGAGCAGCACCTGCTCGGCGATCGTCACGCCCGCCTTGTCCTGCGCCTCCTCGGTGGACGCGCCGAGATGGGGCGAGACGACGACGCCGGGCAGTTCGAAGAGCGGGGACTCCGTGCAGGGCTCGGTGGCGAACACGTCGAGTCCCGCCCCGGCCACGATGCCGTCGCGGATGGCGTCGGCGAGCGCCTCCTCGTCGACGATGCCGCCGCGCGCCGTGTTGACGATGCGGATGCCGGGCTTGGCCTTGGCCAGCAGGTCGCGTCCGAAGAGGCCGACGGTCTCGGGCGTCTTGGGCGTGTGGATGGAGACGAAGTCGGCCTCCGCCACCAGCTCCTCGATGCTGACCAGGCGCACTCCCATGGCCCGTGCCCGCTCCTGGGACACGAACGGGTCGTAGCCGATGAGCTCCATCCCGAAGGCGTGGGCCCGCTGGGCCACCAGCGAGCCGGCCCGCCCGAGCCCGACCACGCCGAGCACCTTGCCGTGCAGCTCGACGCCCTCCCACTTCGAGCGCTCCCACCGGCCGGCCACGAGCGCGGCGTGGGCCTGCGGGATGTTGCGGGCCTGGGCGAGCAGCAGCGCCATCGCCTGCTCGGCCACCGAGAGGATGTTCGAGGTCGGCGCGTTGACCACCATGACGCCACCTTCGGTGGCCGCCGCCACGTCGACGTTGTCCAGGCCGACCCCCGCCCGGCCCACCACCTGGAGCGAGCTCCCGGCGGCGAGCACCTCCGCCGTCACCTTGGTCGCCGACCGGATGATCAGCGCGTGCGCGCCCACGACCGCCTCGAGGAGCTGCTCGGGGGTCAGCCCCTCGCGCACGTCGACCTCGTGGCCCGCCTCGGCGAGCAGGTCGAGCCCGCTCTGCGCGATCTTCTCCGTCACCAGTACCCGTGCCACCGCGGTGGTCTCCTTACTCCCCCCGCCGTTCGTGTCTCGACCCCCGCCTCAGTCTTGCGCCTCGGCGAAGAGCGCGGCCAACCGGGAGACTCCTTCGGCGAGCTCGTGGTCGCTGAGCGCGTACGACATGCGGAAGTAGCCCGGGCCGCCGAAGGCCTCACCGGGCACCACCGCCACCTTGGCCTCGGTGATGCAGATTTCGGCCAGCTCCGCGCTCGTCGCCGGACGTTGTCCCCGGAGGCTCCGGCCGAGGAGGCCCTTGACCGAGGGATAGGCGTAGAAGGCGCCCTCGGGTTCGACGCAGACCACACCGTCGATCTCGTTGAGCATCTTGGTGATGGCGCGGCGGCGGCGGTCGAACGCCTCGCGCATCATGGCGACGTCCTCGAGCCCGCCGGCGACCGCGGCCAGCGCGGCGCGCTGGGCCACGTTGGACACGTTCGACGTCTCGTGGCTCTGGATGTTCGTGGCCGCGGTGATGGCGTCCGTCGGGCCCATGAGCCACCCGACGCGCCAACCGGTCATGGCGTAGGTCTTGGCCACGCCGTTGGCCACCAGGCAGCGGTCAGCCAGCTCGGGCACCAGCACGGGCATGGAGTGGAACTCGGCGGCGCCGTAGACCAGGTGCTCGTAGATCTCGTCGGTGAGCACCCAGATCCCTTTGGAGACCGCCCAACGCCCGATTGCCTCGATCTCCTCGCGCGGGTAGACCGCGCCGGTCGGGTTGGACGGCGAGACGAACAGGAGCGCCTTGGTGTTGGGGGTCCAGGCGGCCTCGAGATCCTCCACCGAGGAGCGGAAGCCGGTCGTCTCGTCGGAGGACACCACGACGGGCGTGCCCCCGGCCAGGGCGATCGACTCGGGGTAGGTGGTCCAGTACGGGGCGAGCACGATGACCTCGTCGCCGGGGTCGCACAGCACCGCGAACGCGTTGGCCACGGCCTGCTTGCCGCCGTTGGTCACCAGCACCTGGTTCGCTGCGACCTCCAGGCCCGAGTCGCGCCTGGTCTTCGCCACGATGGCCTCACGCAGCGCCGGAATGCCCGCCGTCGGCGTGTAGTGGTGGTTCGCCGGCTCGCGGCAGGCCGCCACGGCGGCCTCGACGATGTGGGCGGGGGTCGCGAAATCTGGCTCGCCCGCCCCGAAGCCGATGACGTGCTCACCCGCCGCCTGGAGCGCCTTGGCCTTCGCATCGACGGCGAGGGTGGCCGAGGGCGCGACGGCGGCGGCCCGGCGGGAGATCCGGCGGAGCTCGGTCGGCGATGGAGTGGTCGTCACGGGTGTCATGATCTCATACGTGCCAGACGTTCCCGACATCACGATTCCCCCCGAATTGCTCCCTTCCGACGGCCGTTTCGGGTCCGGGCCCTCCAAGGTGCGACCCGCCCAGATCGACGCCCTCGCCGGCGTGGCCACCACCTATCTCGGCACCAGTCACCGCCAGAAGCCGGTCAAGGCTCAGGTGGGCCGGGTGCGCGCCGGGATGCGCCAACTGTTCTCGCTCCCCGACGGCTACGAGGTCGTCCTCGGTAACGGGGGGACGACCTGCTTCTGGGACGCGGCGACGTTCGGCTTGATCGAGGAGCAGAGCCAGCACCTCAGCTTCGGCGAGTTCTCCTCGAAGTTCGCCGCCTGCGCCATGGCGGCGCCGCACCTGAAGGACCCCCAGGTCATTGCGTCGGAGGTGGGCACCCACCCGCTCCCGGTGGCCGACACCTCGGTCGACCTCTACGCACTCACCCACAACGAGACCTCCACGGGGGTGGCGATGCCGATCCGGCGCCCGCAGGGGGCCGCCCTGCCCGCCGACGGAGGCGGGCTGGTGGCGGTGGACGGGACCTCCGGCGCAGGCGGCCTCCGAGTGGATCCCGCTGCGTTCGACGCCTACTACCTGGCCCCACAGAAGTGCTTTGCCAGCGACGGCGGCCTGTGGATCGCACTGATGTCGCCCGCCGCGCTCGAGCGGGTGGAGCGCATCGCCGGCTCGGGTCGATGGATCCCGACCTTCTTGGATCTCAAGACGGCGGTCGACAACTCGGTGTTGGACCAGACGTACAACACGCCGGCGCTCGCCACCATCTTCATGCTGGCCGAGCAGCTCGACTGGATGAACGGCAACGGCGGACTGGAGTGGACCGCGTCGCGCTGCGACCGCTCGGCCGAGATCCTCTACACCTGGGCCGACCAGTCCGGGTTCGCCCGGCCCTTCGTCGAGAACCCGGCCGACCGCAGTCACGTGGTGGGCACCATCGACTTCGTCGACGCCGTGGACGCCGCCGCAGTGGCAGCGGTGCTGCGGGCCAACGGGATCGTCGACACCGAGCCGTACCGCAAGCTGGGACGCAACCAGTTGCGGATCGCCATGTTCCCGGCGATCGAGCCCGAGGACGTCGCCTCGGTGTGCGGCTGCATCACCCACGTGGTGGGCGCTCTCGCGAACTGAGCCACTCGGCGGGCTTTGGTCGGGTTTGGGTCGAACCGACCGAACCGAACCGAACCGAACCGAACCGAGCCGAGCCGAGCCGAGCCGAAACAGGCGAATCGGACTGGTGCTGTCCCCCTGGCAAAGACGCTGCTGGCGGATGATGACCCGCGACGCCTGACCGCTACCTTCGGGGCAACGACCTCAACCCGCCGGGAACCCGGCCGCCGCCAGCATGTGCTCGCTCTCGTTCCAGAGGCGCAATGAGGCCTCGCCGTCCCGCGCCCGGCGATCCATGCGGTGGGCCTTGGACCGCACCCAGTACATGCCGGTCTTCGTTGCCGCCTCGGGCGAGGTGGCCAAGTAGATCGACGTCCTCGCCCCGTGCCGGGGACTGATCTGGAACGGCCGCATGGCGCGGATCCCGAAACCCATGACCCCCGAGAGGTCGCCATCCATGCCGAACCGGCTCCGGACCCAGCCCGGATGGGCGGCGTTGGCGGTCAGCTCCGACGCCGGCGTCCGCCGGGCCAGCTCGCGGGTGAACAGCACATTGGCCAGCTTGGCCCGGCAGTAGACCACCATGGCGTCATAGCTGCGCTCGCTTTGCAGGTCGTCGAAGCACATGCCCTTCGAGGCGAAGTGGTGCCCGACGGACGTCACGCTCACCACGCGTGAGGGGGCGCCGGAACGTAGCCGATCGAGCAACCGGAGCGTCAGGAAGAAGTGGCCCAGATGGTTGACGCCCAGCGTGTACTCGATGCCCTGCGCCGTCACCTGGCGCTGCGACCACGTGCCGCCGGCGTTGTTCACGAGGACGTCGAGGCGGTCCCACCGCGTCAGGACCTCGTCCGCTGCCTTCTGCACCGAGGCGAGGTCGGCCAGGTCGAGCGCGACGGTGTGCACGTCGTCGTTCCAGGTCCGCTGGACCACCTCCTTGGCCGCCGCCTCTGCCTTGGCCGGGTCGCGGCAAGCCAGCACGGTCGTCGCGCCCTGCGCTGCCACGCCGATGGCGGTCTCGAGGCCGATGCCGGTGTTGGACCCGGTGATGACGACGACCTTGCCCTGCATGCTCATGGCGATCCCATCTGCGTTGGTGCAAGGAGTTCTTAGCCGCGTCGGGGCGGCGCGTCACACGGGGCCCGGCGGGCCAAGCCCGCGCCGGCCTGGCGCGTGCGTCGTAGTCTGATCGCGAGGGGGCGGACGGAAGGCGCGGAAACGAACAGATGACCATCGCCACCAGCCCCAACCTCGACGCTCTGCTCCTGCAGGTCCTGGCCACGCCCGAGGGCCAGGCGGACCCCTACCCCTACTACGCACGCATGCGCGACGAGGCCCGGGTCAGCCGGACCGCCTTCGGGCCGTATGTCGTCAATGGCTACGAGGAATGCCTCGGCGTCCTGCGCGATCCTCGCCTCGGCCGTGGCATCGGGATCGAGGACACTTCGTCGGGGATCTTCAGCGACGCAGGCACCCGCCGGGGCGAGTTCCTCGAGGCTTCCCAGCACAACATGTTGCTGTCGGACCCTCCCGACCACACCCGGCTGCGCCGCCTGGTCTCGCGCTCGTTCACGTCCCGCCAGGTGGAACGGCTCCGTCCCGCGGTCCACGGTTTGGTCGAGGGTCTGCTCGACGAGCTCACGGAAAAGGGCGAGGTCGACTTCATGACGGCGTTCGCCCTCCCGCTGCCGATGGCGGTGATCGGCGAGCTGGTGGGAGTTCCCGATTCCCAGCGCGGCGAGCTCCAGCCCTACGTGCGCGCCGCCGCCAAGGGCATCGAGCCGGTGCTGAGCGAGGACCAGACCGAGGCGGCGATCGATTCGATCGTCTACCTCGCGGCCTACTTCGGAGAGTTGCTCGAGGAGCGTCGCCGCACCCCACGCGACGACCTGCTGAGCGCGTTGGTACAGGCCCGGGAGAGCGACGACCGGTTAACCGACGACGAGATCACCTCCACGGCCATCCTCCTGTTCGCTGCCGGCTTCGAGACGACCACGAACCTGCTCGGCAACGGGCTGCTCGCCCTGCTGACCCACCCCGCACAGCTCGACGACTGGCGGCAGCACCCCGAGATCGCCGCGACGGCGGTCGAGGAGTTGCTCCGCTTCGACAGCCCCGTGCAGTTCAACCTCCGCACGGCCCTCGAGCCCGCCGACCTCCTCGGCGAGCCCCTGACGCGGGGGGACCGCATCGTCGTGCTGCAAGGCGCAGCCAACCGCGACCCGGCGCGCTTCGCGCGCCCGGACGACCTCGATCTGCGCCGATCGGACAACACGCCGCTCAGCTTCGGCTGGGGCATCCACCACTGCATCGGCGCCGCCCTGGCCCGGATGGAAGGCGAGATCGCCTTCAACGCGCTCCTGGACCGCTTCGCCACTCTCGACCTGGCCAGCGACGAGCCACGCTGGCGGCCGAGCTTCACCCTACGGGGACTTCTCGAGCTCCCCCTACGCGTCTCGCCTCACTGACCGCCGCCGGAGGCCTTTGCGGCAATCCGGCGAAGTGGTGGCAGGCTAGGTGGCGGCTGGCGGCGCGGCGGCAGGGCGGCGAGCAGGTTCGCCGTCACCGTCGTCACTTCGGTGACGGCACGCTCGAATGCCTCCTCCGTCTGCGGCGACGTCGACTGCACCCCGCTGACCTTACGGACGTACTGGCGGGCCGCGGCCTCGATCTCCTCCGGCGTCGCCACCGGCTGGAGGCCGCGCAGGGTGGTGATATTGCGGCACATACGCGCCACCTTATGCCCGCGCCGACCGAACGCAGCGCCCCGCAGTGATGGTGACGGTGACGCGCCGGCCCGACCTGTCGTTTCGCACGTCGAGCAGGTCGCTGCCCCGCCCAGAGGTCACGTGCGCGCCGGCGACCCGGGCGCAGTAGCCGTGTGGGTAGTGCACATCGGTCGGCACGAAGATGACGGTGGGCGCGTGGATGCGATGGTTCGGCACGTAAGTGAGCTCGAAGGATCCCGTCGCCGGCGAAAACGCAAAGGCGAGAGGGACGCCCGCGATCGCCTGCGGGTAGGCGCGGCTGAGCACGTACGCCGTCGAGCGCAGCCGCCCGTCTGCCATGACGAGCGATTCGTCGCTACTTCCTGTCGGATCGGCGTAGTACTTCCAAGCCCAGTACGCCCATCCCACCTGTTGCGCGTCCATCTGGGCCGTGATGCTCGCCACCAACCCGGCGTTGCTGGTGGCTCCGAACTCGGTGACGAACCACGCCGGCCCCGCGTGTTGGTTGGCCGAGGCCATGGCCGGACGGTCCTTGGCCCGCCTCGCCAACGAGAGGGCCTCCTGGTCGGCACAGGCTTCGACGTTCGTCGGATTGCCGGTGACCGGGCTGCGGGCGCCGCAGTAGATGTGCACGTTGAAGACGAGCTTGGGCAGGTCCATCGGTCCGAGATAGGTGGGGAAGCCACGGCTGGCGTAGTTGTCCGGCTCGTCGAAGATCAGGTGCGAGGGGTCATTGCCCAAGATGCTCGGGATCACGCCGTCAGCCGGATCGCTGGACGGACAGCGCAGCATCGGCGCGCCGCGGCCGGGCGCGCCGATGTGGGCAGTACCGGTGTAGAAGCACTCGAGCTCAGCGTCGAAATGCGCGTCGCCGAAACGCACCACTGACTTGGAGAAGGGTTCGTTGAAGGGGTCGTAGCCGAGGATCCATTTGTTGCCGCGGAAGGCCCGGGCTACGTCGCCCCAGACGCGGTCGTACTCGCCCTGAAGATCACCCCGCACGTTGTTGCGCCAGAAGTGGCTGAAGGCGATACCCGCAGCCCGGGTGCCGTACTCGAGCGACCAGCGCCCGGGCGGGTCGACGCTCGGCACATTGTTGGTGCACACCGCCCAGCGTGGCGCACCCTCGCCATCGAACATCTGGTTGTACACGTCCTGGTGCATGTCGAGGATGGTGAAGATGTGGAACCGGCCGAGCAGGTCGACCGTCGTACGCAGTCGGGAGACGTACCGGTTGAGCACGGCCTGGTTGAACTGTTCCGGATTGGTCGGAGTCCCGCGGGTGCAGATTGCGGGGTCGTTGGCTGGCGCCGTCCCCGGCTCGAGGCCGGCCCAGGTCATGCCCAGCCGCACCACGTTGAAGCCGAGGCGGGACATGAGCGACGCATCGGCCGTCGAGAGGTTCCACGCCTTCCCGGGAGCGGGAAAGAGCTCGTAGGGCGGGTACTTGTAGACCGCGTCGACCCCGTGGAAGAAGACGACCCGGCCCTGGGCGTCGTAGAGATAGGGGCCACCCGGAGCCCGGATCGGACCCGAGACGGGTGCGTTCGTACCCACCCTGACGATGGGTGACGCCAGCGTCGGGAGTCTCGCCGCCGCCGCCGCAGCGCCCGCCCCCAGCGGCGCCGCCGCCACGGCCATTGCCACCACGGTCACCAGGACGAAGACGTACAACCAACAGGCCCGGCGGCGCACGGTGAACAGTCTGGCCGCCGTGTCCTCTTCGATGGCCGCGCCCCTGCGGCCTGATCGTTCGACAGGGTCGGGCGAGCCGCGGGACCGTCCTGAAGGGCCGCCACGACCCGACCACTCCGTTCTGTCCGCATACGGGGCCGTGGCGACGTTGGTGCTCGGTGTATATGCGGTGTCGTCCCAGGACATAGGCATTGCAGTATCGACCCATATACACCCGGGGCCAACCGCCCGACGGCGCCGTATAGAGGTCAAACGAAGTCCCAGGTGTTCTGCGCATACAGGCGAGGGCTCCTACCCACTCGAGCGCGGGCAGGCCGACGGCGAGGGGAGCCGCAGACGGACGGCTGGATCCGCCGCCGTCTGGGGCGTCCGCCCCCAGACGGATCTTGCGAGGACGGTCCTACGCGAGACCCGGCAGGTTCGATCGCCGCGGATGGTCGGCGATGATGGCCCGGCAGGCGGTAAGCGGCCGCACCGAGTGCGGCGTCTGCGGTGGCACCACGGCGACGCAGCCAGGACCGAGCACCTGCTCCTCGTCGCCGATGGTGAGCGCCACCTCACCGTCGACGATGTGCCAGACCTCCTCCTGCTCATGCTGGTGCTCGTGCAGCGGTGCCGCGTCGGCTGCGATGTCGTAATGGGCGAAGGTCATCGTGGCCGAATGTACGAAGCGGCCGTCCCAGCCCGGCAGTGGCTGACCAGACACCATGTCGGAGGGCCTCACGAAGGACATCGCCAGCTCAGCGCCCGCCTGTCGGCCCGTCGGAGCATCTCTGCAGCATTGTCTCGTCCTCCGGGCCCGACAGTACCTGTGTCGACGCCGCGAGCGCCGATGGACACTCGAGCCGATTAGGGGGAAGAATCGGATCCTGCTGAAAGGACTTCCATGCCCCAATACGTGATCCTCGCCGAGCACCCACCCAATATCTGCCCTTCGTCGAACGCCCGCAGCAGGGCCCGTGCCATCGAGGGATTGGGCCAGGACCTTCCCCGGCTCTCGGAGGAGGCCGGAGTCACGTTCGTCGCCGGTCCGCTGCACCTCGATCCGGGACATCGCACCGTCTCGCTCGTGGAGGCGCCGAGCGTCGAGGCCGTGGCCCAGCTCGTTTACGACACTGGCCTGTCCCAGTGGAACACGGTCGAGGTCTGCCCAACGCGGCCCGTTGCCGAGCTGATGGCCAACATCGGCGATTTTCCCATCGTCTTCGAATAGGCGCGGCCACCCCGGCGACGCCCGGGCCGTGACTCAGGCCACCTGCTCGAACGCACGCTCGATCGCCACGTTGCCCGACACGCTGCGCACGCTGAGCTCGACCCGCGCCTCGCGGCGCGTCGTCGGCTGCGGTGCGGCCTCGATCGGGATATCGGAGAGCACTGCGCCCGATACCGTCTCCACGTCGACGTGCAATTCGACGCCAGTTGCGATGCCTACCGAAACGTTCCCCGACACCGAGCGGACATGGAGCGTCCCCTCGCCCAGGGCAAGGACGCGGACATCGCCCGACACGTTGCTCACCCGCGCGCCGTGTGCGAGCTCGCCGAGCCGGACGCTCCCCGAGCTGCCCTTGATGTCGACCCGGCCGTGGGCCGCTCCAAGCTCGAGATCGCCCGACGCGGTGGCGAACACGGCGCTGCCCATCACGCCTGAGCACCGCAGGTCGCCCGAAGCCGTATGGGCTCGCAGCTCACCGCCGATGTTGCCGACCGTGATATTGCCGCTGGCCGTCTTTGCACGAATGTCGGCCGCCACGTCGTCGGTGGTGATGTCACCACTGCCCGAGTTCACGTCAGCCGCTTCGATGGATCCGATCACCTCGATGTCAGCCGAACCGGTCGCGGCCCTCACATCGCTGCCTTCAGGAAGCTCGACGCGTACGCTCACGGGATCCCGACGGATGAAGCGCTTCCCCCGCGCGTGCGGCACCTTCACTACGACGAGATGAACACCTCCGGTAGGCCTGCATTCCACCACGCTGCGCTCAACGAGCTCCTCGGCGCCCGGGGTGTCGGCCTCGATTGAGACGGTCGTCGTTCCGCTCTCGCGTGCGGTGATGGTGACGAGGCCGGCGTCGTTCTCGACGACGAGGCGCACCCGACCCGGTGTCTCGAATGTCCTGTGCATGTCGATTGCTCCCTTCATGTCGAGCCGTAGCCGCGTAGGCGGTTCCCCACCCCTGCGGGACCTCTTCCCCGCTCACCGAACGAACCGCGTTCGAGCGTCCGCACGATGTAGGCGTTTACCGAGAGACCTTGGCGTGCCGCGCTTTCCTCGACCCGGCTCTTCAGGCCCTCGCTGAGGCGCAAGCTGATGCGGGCCGACACGTCGCCGCCCTCCCCCGCCCCCTGCCCTCCGTCGCCGGCCTCGACGCCAAGGTCGGCGCCCGCGCGCTCGTCCCCCACATAGGCGAGCTCGACTTCGTCGCCGACGACCCGGATCTCGACTCGACCTTCGGGCAGTTCGGCCGAGAGCTCGGCGGCCACGTCGGAGAGCAGCTCGAGGACACGCCCCGGCAACGAGCGACCCAGCAGGTCAGCGATGCGCTCGGCCACCTCGGCCACCGTGTCGTCGCCGAGCTCGCCGACGCTCAGCACATCGGAGCGCAGCCCGTCGACCACCAGTGACATCCTCATGACGTCATGATGACATCACTATGATGTCAGGTCAACCCTCCACGGGCCAGCGCCAGAGTAGGGACGACGAAATCCCTGATCAGCCGCCCGAAGCGTCCTGGACCTTGGTCTTGCCGGCCGAGATGAAGGGCATCATGGCCCGGAGCTCCTGACCCACCGACTCGATCTGATGGGCCTTGCCCGCCTCGCGCAAGGCCTGGAAACGGGGTCGCCCAGCCTTGTTCTCGGCGATCCACTCCTCGGCAAAAGCACCGCTGCGGATGTCGTCGAGGATGGTTTGCATCTGTGCCCGCACGGCCTCGTCGATCACCCGGGGGCCCCGGGTCAGATCCCCGTACTCGGCGGTATCCGAGATTGAGTAACGCATGCCCGCGATGCCCTGCTCGTACATCAGGTCCACGATGAGCTTCAGCTCGTGCAGACACTCGAAGTAAGCGGACTCGGGCTGGTAGCCGGCGTTGACCAGCGTCTCGAAGCCTGCGGTCACCAGTGCCGTGAGGCCGCCGCACAGCACCACCTGCTCGCCGAAGAGGTCGGTCTCGGTCTCCTCGTCGAAGGTGGTGTCGAGCACGCCGGCCCGGGTGGCGCCGATGGCGTGCGCGTAGGACAGCGCGAGGTCACGCGCCTTGCCCGTGGCGTCCCGATGGACCGCCACCAGCGACGGCACGCCGCCGCCCTCGGTGTAGGTCCGGCGCACCAGGTGGCCCGGGCCCTTGGGCGCCACCATGGTCACGTCCACGCCGGGCGGCGGCACGATCTGGCCGAAGCGGATGTTGAACCCGTGGGCGAACATCAGCATGTCGCCGTCGTCGAGGTTGGGTGCCACGAACTCGTCGTAGGCCGCCTTCTGCTCGGTGTCGGGGAGGAGGATCATGATCACGTCCGCCTCGGCGGCGGCGTCGCCCAGCGAAAGGACGCGCAGACCCGCCTCCTCGGCCTTGCGCCGGCTCGAGCTCCCCTCGCGCAGGGCCACTCGGACGTCCACCCCCGATTCCATCAGGTTCTGTGCGTGCGCGTGCCCCTGGGAGCCGTAGCCAAGGATGGCGACCTTGCGGCCGGCGATCAGTGTCGGGTCCGCGTCGGATTCGTAGTACAGCGTGGCCATTATTTTCTGCTCTTTCTCTTTGCGTCGCTCTGTCTCTGCGTCTGTGCGTCTGTGCGTCTGTGCGTCTGTGCGTCTCAGCACCCGGGTCGAAGGCCGCGACACGCGACCACAAAAAGGAGATTCAGTGATGACGCTCCAGCTTAGGCAGGGCGACCCGCCCCGTCCGCTGCATCTCGATGACGTTGTACTGCTCGAGCAGCCCCTCGAAGTCGTCGATCTTCTCGGGCCGCCCCGCCAGCATGACGGTCAGGCGGTCCGTCCCCACGTTGACCACCTCGCCGCCGAACACGCCGACCAACTGGATCACCTGCGAGCGCTCCGTCGGCCCTACCGCCACCGTCAAGAGCACGAGCTCGCGCTCGACCGCCTCTGCCGGTGACAGCTCCCCGATGGAGACGACATTCACCAGCTTGTCGAGTTGCATGATCACCTGCTCCAGGGGAGCCGACTCGACGTCGACCACGATGGTGATCCGGCTGAAGTGCTCGTCCTCGTCGGTCGGTGCCACGGCGAGCGAGTAAATGTTGAAGCCGCGCCGGCTGAAGAGCCCCGCCACGCGGGCCAGCACGCCCGCCTTGTTCTCGACCAGCACCGAGAGGATGTGATGGCGGTGCCCGCCTCGGCCGGCCCGGCCGCCGGGCAGCGTGCGAAACGGCGACGATGACGGCGACGGCGACGCCGATCCCACCGTCATCGGTGGGCCGTCTGGTCGGGGTGCACCACGATGTCGTCGTTCGACGCACCGGCCGGCACCATCGGGAACACCTTCTCGAAGGCGTCGGTGCGGAAGTCGACCACGACCGGCCGGTCGTCGATCGAATTCGCCTTCTCAATGGCCGGCCCGACGTCCTCGGGCGTCTCGGCCCGGATGCCGACGCAGCCCATGGCCTCCGCCCACTTCACGTAGTCGGGCAGGTCGGGCGAGAGGTAGACCTCCGAGTAGCGCTCCTCGTAGAACATCTCCTGCCACTGGCGGACCATGCCGAGATACGCGTTGTTCAAGATCGCGATCTTCACCGGGATCTGCTCCGAGCTCGCCGTCACCAGCTCCTGCGCCGTCATTTGGAAGCAGCCGTCGCCGTCGATGGCCCACACGGTGCGCTCGGGCCGGCCGACCTTGGCCCCGATGGAGGCGGGCACGGCGAAGCCCATGGTGCCGGCCCCGCCCGAGTTGACCCAGGTGTACGGGTGCTCGAAGTCCCAGTACTGCGAGGCCCACATCTGGTGCTGGCCCACGCCGGCCACGACGATGGTGTCCTCGGCGGACGAGTCGCGCAGCTGCTCCACCACGTTCTGCGGCTTGATCGCCCCGCCGTCGGCGTCGGCGTAGTAGAGCGGGAAGCGCTCCTGCCACTCGTGGATCTGGCGCCACCACGGCGCGAGGTCCTGGACGATGGGCGCGTCGCCCCGGGCGTCAATGGCCAGCAGCAGCTCCTCGATCACCTGGCGGCAGTCCCCCGCGATCCCCACGTCGGGCATCCGCACCTTGCCCAGCTCGGCCGGGTCGATGTCGACGTGGATCACCTTGGCCTCGGGGGCGAAGGTCGAGATCTTGCCGGTCACCCGGTCGTCGAAGCGGGCACCGAGGTTGATCAACAGGTCGCTGCGCTGCAGGGCCGTCACTGCGGTGTAGTGGCCGTGCATGCCCGGCATGCCCAGCGCCTGGGGGTGCGAGTCGGGGAAGGCGCCGCGCGCCATCAGCGTCGTCACCACGGGGATCCCGGTGCGGTCGGCCAACGCCCGCAACGCCTCGGCCGCCCGCGCCTTCAAGACCCCCCCGCCGACGTAGAGGACGGGGCGTTGCGCCTGCGCGATGAGCTCGGCCGCCTGCCCGACGAGCACCGGGTCACCGAAGGTCACCGGGTGGTAGCCCGGCAGATCGAGCTCCTCGACGGAGGACGGCCAGTACCACTCCATGGTCTGGTTCGAGATGTCCTTGGGCAGGTCGATCAGGACCGGGCCCGGCCGCCCGGTGGTCGCAACGTGGAACGCCGCGGCCACCACCCTCGGGATCTCCCGCACGTCCTTGATGAGCCAGTTGTGCTTCGTGATGCCCATGGTCACGCCGGTGATGTCGCACTCCTGGAAGGCGTCGGTGCCGATGGACGGCGTGGCCACCTGGCCCGACACCACGATGAGGGGCGTGGAGTCCATGTAGGCGTTGGCCAGCGGGGTCACGACGTTGGTGGCGCCGGGACCGCTCGTCACTATGGCGACGCCGGGTTTGCCCGTCACCATGGCGTAGCCCTCGGCCATGTGGCCGGCACCCTGCTCGTGGCGTACCAGGATGTGGCGGATGGAGGAGTCGATGATGGGGTCGTAGACCGGCAGGATGGCGCCGCCGGGCAGGCCGAACATGACGTCGACCCCCTGCTTCTCGAGGCTCTTGATGAGGGCCTGGGCCCCTGTCAGCTTCATGTGGTTCCCCTGTTCCGCTGTGCTGCGAGTATCGGTTGAATCGGTCCGGAAATTGAAAAGACCCCCCGTAGCGGGAGGTCGGTAGGCGCGCGGTTTGCGATGTGGGCGCGCGCCTACGTAACGAGTACCAGGATTTCGGGACGGTTGGGCTGCGTCTTCATGAGGCAGCCATTGTGGCATGGCGGGCGGCCGGTGACAACCCCGATCGGCGCTGCGGTCACACGTCCCGGGGCGCCCAGCGGAACCAGCGCACGGCGGCGACCACGGCGGCGAGGCCCCAGGCGCCGAGGACGGCCAGCCCGACCGGGTCCCACGATGCCCGGCCGCCATGGGCCAGATAGGGGTCGAGCACGGCCACGGCCAGCGGGCGCACGGGGAAGACCTCGGACACCTGCTGCAGCCAGTGCGGCACGAGGGACCAGGGAATGAACACCCCCGAGATGAACGCGAGTGGCAAAGCCAGCGCCGTCGCCACCGGCTGAGCCGAGTCGAAGGAGCGGACCAGTCCAGCGACGGCAAAGCCGAGGCAGCAGAACACGACAACCCCGACAACGACCGCAACCAGCAGCGCGGGGAGCGCGCCGGGCGAGAGCGTCGCGCCGTAGGCGAGACGACCGACGCCGAGCAGGAGGGCGGCAGACAGCGTGCTCGAGACGAGGGTGGTCATCGCCATGGCCGCCATGACGGTCCAGGCGGGCTGGGGCGTCGCGCGCCGCCGTCGGAGCACGCCGGCCTCGCGGTTCTGGACGAGGCCGATCACCAGGGCCATGAAGGCGACATCGACGATGGCGAAGACCGTCAGGGCCGCCACGTAATACGTGGACCCCTTTACGGCATGGCCCTCGACGTGGATGGTGCCGTTGCCGAAGATCGCGACGAAGAGCACCAAGAATGCGAGGGGCATGCCGAAGGCGAACCCCTGAGCGGTCCGGTTGCGCACCAGTCCGAGGGCTTCGTAGTGAGCCTGGTGGAACACCATGGAGAGTTGCGACCTCTTCTGGCGCATCCGCCCGGTCCGGACGGTCTCGGCGGGGACGGCCCCGCCCGCGTGGTCGTGGTCGTGTGTGTGTTCGTGCTCGTGGTCGATCGAGATGGTCATGTCGTGGCGCGCTCGTTCGTGAGCTGGAGGTAGACCTCTTCGAGGCTGGGGCGACGCACTTCGACGTCCTCGAGCGCGAGGCAGCGTTCGATCGCCCAGCCGGAGATCTCGTACAGCCCACGGGTCGGGTCCTCGGTCTCCAACCGGAACGCGCCGTCGACCATCTCCACGCCGGCGGGGCCGGGCGTGCCGTCGGGAAGACGGAACGTGATCGTCGTTGCCGCACGGTCGCGGCCACCGAGCTCGGCCGGCGTGCCGGCGGCCACGATGTGCCCCTGATCGATGACCGCGATCCGGTCGGCCAGGATCTCGGCTTCTTCGAGGTAGTGCGTCGTCAGGACGACGGTGGTCCCGAGCGCCTTGAGCCCTTCGATCATGCGCCAGGCCGATCGCCGCGCCGCCGGGTCGAAGCCGGTGGTCGGCTCGTCGAGGAACAGAAGCTCGGGATTCCCGACGAGCGCCAGCGCGACATCGAGCCGGCGCTGTTGGCCGCCGGAGAGCCGCTTGTTGCGCACGGAAGCCTGATCCTCCAGTCCGCACAGCTCGAGGAGGTGATCGATCGGCGCCGGGTTGGCGTAGAACCCGGCGTAGAGACGAAGCGTCTCGACCGCGCTCAGCTCCGCCTCCGGTGAGCTCGACTGGAGGACGACGCCAACGCGTTCGCGCCACGAGGCACCCGCCCGCTGGGGGTCGACGCCGAGGACGCGCACGAGGCCATCGGTCCGGCGGCGGAAGCCTTCGAGGATCTCGATCGTGGTCGTCTTGCCGGCGCCGTTCGGCCCGAGCACGGCGAAGACCTCGCCCGGACCGACGGTGAGGTCGATGCCGTGCACGACCTCGGTGGCGTCGTACGCCATGCGGAGGTTCCTGACTTCGATCGCAGGTTCCATACGCCTCACGGTACGGAAACCGATGCCGCAGGGCATCGGGCCCCGGCGGGCTTTGCGCCTCCCCCCTGGGTGGGAACCGGGCTCCGCCTCTGGTCCGATGTGCCCGGGCCGGAGTGCTTCTACCCTGGGTGGGATGCGGTCGGACACGATGTGCCTGGTCGACCCCTCCGGCACGGAGCTGCACTGGCCCGTCACCACGCCGCTCGCCATCGGCGTCTTCACGCTCTGCGTCGGGCTCGTCGTGGCCCTCGAACGACACGAGTTCACTTCGCCCAACCCCGGGCTGCTCCTGATCATCGTGATCGTCCTGCCCTGGCTGATCGATCTGATCGGGTGGCCGCAGCAGATCATGCGCAAGGACGCGCGGGTGCAGTACCCCGTGGTGGCCCTGTGGTCCGCCGTCGTCCTCGGCTTCGTCTATTGGCTGAGCGTCTCCTATTACGTCGCCAACACCGACTTCGTGCCGTTCTTCCTCGTCCTGCTCATCGGCGAGATGGCCGCCACCGTTTCGCCGCCGTTCGGGGCGGCGGTCCTCGCCGCCTGCCTGGCCGAACTCCTGGTGCTGACGGTGGTCAACCACTTCGCCTGGGAGGGACAGGTGATCTGGGCCTTCGCCTTCGGGATCGGCTGGCTCGGAGGCACCGCCTACCGCAGCCAGCTGGTCATCGCCAGCGAGCTCGCCAACGCGCAGACCGAGCTGGCGGCGCGCGCGGCGGAGGAGGAGCGCCACCGGCTGGCCCGCGAGATTCACGACCTAATCGCGCACTCGCTCGCCGTCACCATGTTGCAGCTGAGCGGTGCCCGGCTCGCGCTCGAGGCGGGCGACACGGAGGAGGCCGTGGCGGCGCTGTTCGACGCCGAGACGGCTGGCCGGGCTGCCATGGCCGAGATCCACCGCTCGGTGGGCCTGCTCGGCCAGGGCGGCGAGGACCCACCCACCCCGAATGCCTGCGACATCCCCGAGCTCGTCGACGGGTTCCAGCGGGCCGGTCTCGAGGTTCGGTTCGACCTCGAAGGCGAGCTGGGCCAGGTGCCACTGGCCTCGGGCCTCGCCACCTACCGGGTGGTGCAGGAGTCGTTGTCCAACTCGGTCAAGCACGCGCCCGGTGCACCCGTCGACGTCAGTGTGCGGGTCGGCGCGCACGACGTGGCCATCCGGGTCCTCAACCCGATCCTCCCCGGCTCCAGCGCGGCCGAGAGCCGGAACGGGAGCGGCCAGGGCCTCCGCGGCATGGCCGAACGGGCCGAGCTCCTCGGCGGTTCCGCCCGCGCCACCGGCGGCGACGGCACCTGGAGGGTAGACGCGCGCATCCCTTGGGAGGAACCCGCCTGATGCGCGTGATCCGCGTCCTCCTGGTCGACGACCAGCCGCTCGTACGCACCGGTCTCCGGCGGATCCTCACCGGGCGCGACGGCTTCCATGTCGTGGCCGAGTGCAGCGACGGCGACGAGGTCGAGTCGGCCGTCGAGGCCCACCTGCCGGATCTGGTGATCATGGACGTCCGCATGAAGCGCATGGGCGGCGCCGAGGCGACGCGCCGCCTGCGCAGCCGGCCCGACGCTCCCCCCGTGCTCGTCCTGACGACGTTCGACGACGACGAGGTCCTCTCCGCCTCCTTGCGTGCCGGTGCCTCGGGCTTCCAGCTGAAGGATGCGCCGGGCGAAGACCTGATCCGCTCAGCCCGCACCGTGGCCGAGGGCGGGGCCTGGCTCGACCCCACCGTCACCGCCCGCGTCCTCGCCGCCTACCGGTCCAGCAGTCCGGCCCGCGGCGACGGCGCGCGCGCCGCCAGTCTCACCGAGCGCGAGCGCGAGGTCCTCACCCTGATCGGGCGCGGCCTCTCCAACACCGAGATCGCCGCCGAGCTCTCCATCTCCGAGGTGACGGTGAAGAGCCACGTCGGCCACATCTTCACGAAACTCGACCTGCGCGACCGGGCGACCGCCATCGTCTTCGCGTTCGACCACGGGATCGTCGAGCCGCAGCCCTAGAGCTTCGTTGCGGGCGCTCAGTTCTGCGAGGGCGTCGCCATGCCGCCGCCGAGGAGGGCGGGCAGCGCCGTGGCGCGCATCCGCGCCAGCACCCGGTCCGTCACGACGGCGGCGGCCGGGTGGACCCCGCCGTTGCCCTCGGCGTCCGCCCGCCACGCCAGCGCGCGTTCTTCGGACCGCGCGGGGTCGCCGAGTTCGGTGCAGTCCAGACGGTCGGCGTTCAGGTCGACCACGATGGTGTCCCCTTCCTCGACGAGCGCGATCGGCCCCCCGAGGATGGCTTCGGGCGCGACGTGGCCGATGACCAGGCCCACCGAGCCCCCCGAGAAGCGCGCGTCGGTCATGAGCGCGATGGTGATGTGCCGCTCGCGGCAGAGCGCGGTGATCCGGGACGTGGGGTCGAGCAGCTCCGGCATCCCCGGCGCGCCCCGAGGACCCTCGTAGCGAATCACCACCATGTCGTTGTCCTGGAAGTCGTCCGGGAATTCTTCGAGGGCCTCGATGAGGGCACGCTCGCCGTCGAACACGCGGGCGCGGCCGGTGAAGACGCCGTCCTTCATGCCTCCTTCGACGCCGGCGACCTTGAGGATCGCGCCGCCGTCGGGAGCCAGGTTTCCCCGCAGGAGACGGAGGCCGCCGGTCTCCTTGAACGGCTTGTCGACCGGGTGGATGACGTCCTGGTCCGGAGGCGGCGGATCGAGCCGCCCGAGCTGCTCGGCCAGGGTCTCGCCCGTACAGGTCACCGCATCGCCGTCGAGGAAGCCCGCATCGAGAAGCTCCTTGACGATGACCTGCAATCCTCCCTTGGTGTCCACGTCCACCATGGAGTAGTCGCCGAAGGGTCGCATGTTGACCAGCACCGGCAAGCGCCGAGAGAGACGGTTGAAGTCGTCCTGGCTGAGCACCTCGGCCCAGAGGTCGATGCCCGCGGCGCGGGCGATCTCGACGCTGTGCAACAGGACGTTGGTCGAGCCGCCCATGGCGGCCGCGACGGTCAGGGCGTTGCGCAGCGCGGCGGGCGTCACGATGTCGCGCGGCCGGATGTCCCGGCTCCCCATGGCGAGCAGACAGTCGACCGCCTGGTCGGGGAACTCCGCGAGACGGCGCGGATCGTCGGACGCCGGCGACACCATGTGCAGCGGCTCGAGGCCGAGCACGGCGATGAAGGTCTGCATCGTGTTGTAGGTGAACATGCCCCCGCAGCTGCCCTGACCGGGGCAGGCGTTGAGCGCGTAGCGGACGCGTGTCTCGGCGTCCTGGTCGGCCACCTGGAAGGCCGACACCAGATCGATGCGCGTCCCGGTCGCGGGGTCGATCCCCGGCCGGATGGGGCCGTCGGAGAGGACGACCGCGGGCGTGTTGTTCTCGAGCAACGCAGCGACGGTGCCGACCGGGGGCTTGTCGCAGGCCACGACGGCGACCAGCCCCGCGACGCCGTTGGCCGCCAGGTGCACGTCGGCGACGTCGTGGACGAGCTCGCGGCCGACCAAGGAGAACCGCATCTGCGGGGTCCCGTTGAGCTGGCCGTCGGAGACCCCGAGCGTGAAGGCGGGTGGGATCAGTCGTACCGGCAGGTCGTCCGCGGCGATGCGGCGGGACAAGGCGGCCTGGACGGCCTGCACCTTCTGCGGGACGCCCAGATAGCACTGGCTGTCGCCGAGGTTGCCGATCACCGCCCACACCGGGTCGTGGATCTTGCCCACGTCCTCGCCGAGGAACGCGGCCGTGCCGACCCGTTGCACGTCGCGTCCGGGATTGAGGGACACGAAAGCGGCCACGGAATCCGATTCCTCCTGCACGGATCCAACCTAGCGGCCGGGCTCGCGCCGACTGGGAGGCACGACGCTCAGGCGGGTGACGGCACGGGCCGCGGCACCGGCGGGGGTGTCACCTCGACGCCGACCTTCGGTATGGAGCGGTCCATCCAGCGCGGCAGCCACCAGTTGACCGGGCCGAGGATCTCCATGATGGAGGGCACGAGGACCATGCGCACCAGCGTTGCGTCGACCAGCACCGCGGTGGCGAGACCGAGGCCGAACACCTTGAGGATGTGCAGTGGATCCTTGATGACGAAGGACCCGAAGACGCAGAACATGATGGCGGCCGCCGCGGTGATGATGCGCCCGGTCACGGCCAGGCCGTCGGCCACCGCCGTCGAGTTCTCATGGGTGCGCAACCACTCCTCGCGGATGCGCGACAGCAGGAAGACCTCGTAGTCCATCGACAGCCCGAAGAGCACGACGAACAGGGCCACGGGGATCCACGGGTCGATGGGCCCCGTCTCGCCGATCCCGATGACGCCGCCCGCCCAGCCCCACTGGAAGACCGCCACCATGACCCCGTAGGCCGCGCCGACGCTGAACAGGTTCATGATCACCGCCTTGAGCGGCAGCACGAGAGAGCGGAAGACGACCATCAGCAACAGGAAGGACAGGACCAGGACGGCGCCGATCACGACGAAGAGCCGGTGACCCAGGAAGTTCGCCGCGTCGATGCTGCCGGCGGTCTCCCCGCCCACCTGCGCGTTCACGCCCGTACCGGCGACCACCGGCGGAATCACGTCGTTGCGCAGCGTCTGCACCAGCTGCTCGGTCTGCGACGACTGCGGCGACGTCGTCGGGTACACGACGATCAGGCCGCCGGTGTCCGACGCGTTGAACTGCGCCGGGGTGACGAAGGCGACGCCGTGGTGGTCGGCCGCGATCGACGCCTGCAACCGCATGACCGTGCCCCGGTCGGCCGGCCCCTGCATGTCGGCCGCGATGATCAGCGGTCCGTTGAAGCCGGGGCCGAACCCCTGCGCCAGCAGGTCGTAGGCCTGGCGCGTCGTGAGCGAGGTGGGGTCGTTGCCGGCGTCGGTGAAGGCGAGGCGCATGCTGAAGAGCGGGAGCGCCAGCGCGACCAGGATCAGCACCGCCACGGTGCCGGTGAACCACGCGCGGCGTTGCACGAAGCGGCTCCAGCGGTGCCAGAACCCGTTCTCCGGCGGCGGCCCGCCGTTCTGCAGCAGCCCGGGGATGTGCAGCTTGTCGATGGCGTTGCCGGCGAAGCCGAGCATCGCCGGCAACAGCGTGAGGGCGGCGACGAGGACCATGAGCACCGCGGCGATGCACCCCGTGGCGAGGCCGATCATGTAGGCCTGCCCGATCAGGTACAGGCCGAAGAGCGAGATGACGACCGTGCTGCCGGCGAAGAGGACCGAGCGGCCCGCGGTCATGTGCGCCGTCATCACGGCGTCGCGCGGCGCCCGGCCCTCGAAGATGCCTTGCCGGTAGCGGGTCACGATGAAGAGCGCGTAGTCGATCCCGACGCCGATCCCGATCATCGCCGCCATCTCGGGCGAGAAGTTCGGCACGGTGAGGAGGTGCGTGAACAGCTCCAGCAGGGCGACGCCGATCCCGAGACCGGCCAGCGCCGTGAGCACGGGCAGGCCCATGGCCACGACGGAGCCGAAGGCCAGCAACATGATGATGAGCGCGGCCGTGATGCCGATCCCCTCGCTGGGCCCCGGTGCCGCCGTCACTGCGGCCGAGATCGGGTTGCCCCCGAGCGCCACCTGGAAGCCCGGCCGCGCGTCGGCCTGGGCCGTCGAGACGACGGTCTTGATCGCCGCGGTCGGGATGTCCGCCGTGTCGGTGCTGAACTGCACCTGCGCGAAGGCGATGTTGCCATGCGGCGCGATCTGGTGGGCGCCGGCCGGCGGGAACGGGCCGGTCACCTTTTGCACGTCGTGCAGCGGACTCACGGCGGCCACCACCCTGTCGATGGCCGCGCGGTTGTCGGCGATGGGCGTCGCCGTGTGGAACACGATGTCCGCGGTGTCGCCCGCCCGCGACGGAAAGCGCGCCGCCAGGATGTCCTGCGCCTGCTGCGACGGCGTGTTCCCCGCGGTGAACTTGTTCTTGAAGTCGGTGCCCACCACCTGGGCCACGACGGTGATCCCGATGATGGCCACGATCCAGAGCACGAGCACGAGGCGCCGCCGGTCGTAACAGTGCCCGGCCAACCGTCCGAGCGCGGTCACCGGCGTCCGCTCGGCCGAGTCCACGCCGCTCACCGCCCATCCGTCCTATGATTCATCACTGATGAGTTCTAACACAGAATTCTCCGCTGGTGAATACCCTTTGACCCGCCAATTCCGGGCGCCACGGCGATTCCCGGCGCCACGCCGGTGAGCGCGGTCGGGCGCCGGCCCGGCAATGCCGACACGCGGGGCGAGATCGTCGAGGCCGCCAAGCAGGTCTTCGCGGCCAAGGGCTACGACGGGACGAGCCTGCGGGCCGTCGCCCGCGAGGCGGGCGTCGACCCCGCCCTGGTCCACCATTACTTCGACGGCAAGGCCAGCCTCTTCGTGGCCGCCATGGCGCTGCCCTTCGACCCCCGGCAGGTCCGCCAGCATGCAGCCACCCCCGACTTCTCGGGTGCCCGCACGATCGAGTCCTTCCTGACCATGTGGGACAACGCCGAGGGCTCCGGCTCCTCCTTCGCCTCCTGCGTGTCCGCCATGGCCGGGTCGACCAACGTGGCCGACGCCATACGCGAGTTCGTCAACGAGCGGGTCTGGAGCGTGCGCCCGCCCAAGGAGGGCGAGCCCGAAGCGATGGCCGAACGCCGAACCGCCATGGTGTCCTCACAGCTGATGGGGCTCGCCTTCACGCGCTACCTCCTGCGGGTCCCACCGATCTCGACGGCGTCGCCCCGCCAGATCGCCCGCTGGGTCGGCCCCACGCTGGACCGCTACCTCGAGGAACCGCTCAGCTCCTAGCGGGCACCCCGGCGGCGGCGCAGCTCGGCCGCCACCTCCTTGCCGTTGGCCTTGTTCTGCGTGGCGTGCATGACCTTGCCCGTGAAGAAGCCCGCCAGTTTGTCGTCGCCCCCGACGTAGCGCGCCCACTCGTCGGGGTGCGCGGCGACGAGCTCGTCGAGGACGGCGTCGAGCGCGCCGACCCCCAGGGCCTCGAAGCCCATCTCCTCGGCCACCGCCGCCGGGTCGCCCCCGCCGCGCTCGAGCAGGGTGCCGAGCACGGCCTTGGACTGCGTGGCCGACAGCTGCCCGCCCGCCTCCAGGGCGAGGACGCCGGTGAACGCTGCGGGGTCGAGTCGGAGCCCGGCCTCGCTCTGGGCCGCCACCTCGTTGGCGGCCCGGGCCAGCGCCAGCGTGGCCGGCGCGCCGGCCTCGGTGGCCGCGGCGACGAGCCCGTCCAGGCCGAGGTCGACGACGGCGCGGATCTGGTCCGCCTCCGCCTCGCTCGGCTCGCCGCCGAGCGCGGCGGCGAGCTGCGCCCGGCAGTCGGCGGGCATGCGCCCCAGGCGGTCGTGCACCCGCTGCCGCCACGCCGCGTCCGGCGCCAGCGGCACCAGGTCGGGCTCGGGGAAGTAGCGGTAGTCGTTCGCCTCCTCCTTCGACCGCATCGTGTCGGTGCGTCCGGCCGACTCGTCCCAGTGCCGCGTCTCCTGCGCGACGGTGCCCCCGGCCTCGATGACGGCGATCTGGCGTGCTGCCTCGTAGTCGATCGCCCGCACCAGCGAGCGCAGGGAGTTGAGGTTCTTGATTTCGCAGCGAGTGCCGAACCGGTCGCTCCCGGCCGGGCGCACCGAGACGTTGGCGTCCACACGCATGGAGCCCTCCTCCATCCGCCCGTCCGACGCCCCGGTGGCGACGAGGATGCCCCGCAGCTCCGACGCATAGGCGCGGGCCTGGGCGGCGGAGCGGATGTCGGGCTCGCTGACGATCTCGACTAGCGGGACCCCCGAGCGGTTGTAGTCCACCAGCGCGTGGTCGGCCGCGTTGATCCGCCCGCTCGCCCCGACGTGAGTGAGCTTGCCGGTGTCCTCCTCCATGTGGGCCCGCGTCACCCCGACCCGGAAGCCGTCGGGCAGCTCGAGCCAGCCGCCCGTGTTGAGCGGCAGGTCGTACTGGCTGATCTGGTAGTCCTTGGCCTGGTCCGGGTAGAAGTAGTTCTTCCGGGCGAACTCCGAGGGCCGGATCTCGCAGTGCAGCGCCGCGCCGATGCGCATGGCGAGCTCCACGGCCTGCTCGTTGAGGACCGGCAACGCGCCGGGCAGGCCGAGGCAGGTCGGGCAGATGTTGATGTTCGGTTCGTCGCCGAACGCGTTGCGGCAGCCGCAGAACAGCTTGGTTGCCGTGAGCAGCTCGCAGTGGACCTCGAGCCCCACCACCATCTCCCACTCCGTGCTCACGGGTCCGCTCTCCCCGGCGCAGTGGCCTCGACGACGCGGGCGACGCGGAACAGGAGCGCCTCGCCCAGCGCAGGCGCCATCACCTGGACGCCCACCGGCAGGCCGTCGGCCCCGGTGCCGAAGGGGACCGAGACCGCCGGATGTCCCGACAGGTTGGACGGGATGGTGCACACATCGTTCATGTACATCGCCATGGGGTCGTCCACCTTCGCCCCGAGGTCGAAGGCCGTGGTGGGCGCGGTGGCGCACAAGATGACGTCCACCGACTCGTAGGCCCGGTCGTAGGCCCGCATCACGAGCGTGCGGACCCGCTGCGCCTGCGCGTAGTAGGCGTCGTAGTAGCCGGCCGACAGCGCGTAGGTGCCGAGCATGATGCGCCGCTTCACCTCGGCGCCGAAGCCGGCGGTGCGCGTCGCCGTGTTCATGGCGGCCGCGTCCTCGCCGTCCACCCGCAGCCCGTAACGGACGCCGTCGTAGCGGGCCAGGTTGGACGAGGCCTCAGCCGGCGCGATCAGGTAGTAGGCCGACAGCCCGTACCCGAACTCGGGCACGGAGATGTCCTCGACCTTTGCCCCCGCCGCGGCCAGGGCATCGGCCGCCTGGCGCACCCGGGCCACCACGTCGGGCGCGCAGTCGTCGACGAGATCCGTGCACACCCCGACCCGTACGCCCTCCGCCCCGTCGTGCACGGTGCGCAGCGTGGGCTCGGGCAGCGAGGGCAACGAGGTGCTGTCGAGGGGATCGTGGCCGGCCACGACGTCGAAGAGCAGCGCGGCGTCCTCCACCGTGGTGGCGAAGGGTCCGATCTGGTCGAGCGAGCTGGCGAAGGCCACCAACCCGTAGCGCGAGACGCGCCCGTAGGTGGGCTTCATCCCGACCACCCCGCACAGCGCGGCCGGCTGGCGGATCGACCCGCCCGTGTCGGAGCCGAGGCCGAGCGGCACGAACCCCGCGGCCACCGCGGCCGCCGAACCACCGCTGCTGCCGCCCGGGACCTTGCCGGTGTGCCGGGGGTTGCGTGTCGGCCCGAAGGCCGAGTTCTCCGTCGAGCTCCCCATGGCGAACTCGTCCATGTTGGTCTTGCCGAGCGCGACCGCCCCGGCGGCGCGCAACGTCGTCACTACCGTGGCGTCGTAGGGCGGCCGCCAGCCGGCCAGGATCCGGGAGCCGCACGACGTGGCGGCGCCCCGGGTGCACAGGTTGTCCTTGAGCGCCACCGGTACCCCGGCCAACGGTCCGGGATCACGTCCCGACGCCACCGCGGCGTCGACGGCGTCGGCCTGCGCCCGGGCCTCGTCCCCGAGGATGCTCAGGAACGCGTGCAGCTCCCCGTCACGGTCGGCCACCGCGGCGAGCGCGTCGTCGACCGCCCCACGGGCCGACCGCTGCCCGGACCGAACCTCCGCCGCCAGGTCCAGCGCGCTGGTCACGGCGCTTCGCCGCCGATGCGCGGCACGCGGAAGCGGTGGTCCTCGACCGCTGGCGCAGCGGCGAGCACCTCCTCACGGTCCAGGCTGGGCCGGGGCTCGTCGGTCCGCAGCACGTTCTCGAGCGCGATCGGGTGCGACGACGGCTCGAGGTGGGCCAGGTCCAGCGCCGCCACGTCGGCCGCGTGCTCCAGCACGGTCCGCAGCTGGCCGGTGAAGAGCTCGATCTCCTCGTCGCTCAGGTGCAGGCGGGCAAGGCTGGCCACGTGCACGACGTCGGCGCGGCTGAGCGTCGTCTTGTCGTCGTGGGCACCGCTCACGGCCGTGGTGCCAGGGTGCCGGTGACGAACGCCACCGTGCGCGCCTCGATCTCGTCCTTGTCCCAGTCGAGCGTGGCGACGTGGTAGCTGCGCTCGAGTACCACCTGCTCGACCGGTCCCTTGGCCCGAGCCATGAGCAGCTCGCTCGAGCGGGGGTCCACCACGTGGTCCTGGAGGCTCGTGAAGACCAGCACCGGACAGCCCACCGACTCCAGCGAGGACCCGACCTCGCTCACCCCGTCGAAGAGGGAGAGTGCGGCACGCAGCGGAAAGCCCTCGTAGGCCAGCTCGGTCTCGCCCTCCTTGGCGATGTCCGACCCGATGCCGGGCGCCACCTCCTCACCGCTCTCGAGCATCGACTTCCCCGCCGACACCAACTCGGGGTCGGGCGGCGCGAGCAGCGGGTTCACGACCGCGAGGGCGGCGATCTCGGGATGGTGCTCGGCCAGCCACACCGCCAGCGTCCCACCCATGGAGAGGCCGACGACGGCGAGGGCGTCGCAGCGCGCCGCCAGCTCCGTGTAGGCGGCCTCGGCCGCGCCGGACCAGTCTTCCCAGCGCGTCGGGAGCATGTCCTCCAGCGCGGTGCCGTGGCCGGGCAGCAGCGGCATCTCGACGGTCAGCCCCGCGTCGGCCAGCGCCCGGGCCAGACCGCGCATCGACTGGGGGTTGCCGGTGAAGCCGTGCAACACGAGCGCGCCGCGTGCGTCGCCGGTGAAGGAAGCGGGTTCGGCACCGGGGATGACGGGGGCGGTCACGAATCGGCAGCCTACCGGCGGGCCGGGTAGGGTTCCGGCGGCCGCATGGCTCGGGGCGGGGCGACCGAGGTCCACGCCGCGACCGAGATCGACACCGAACATCGACACCGAACATCGACACCGAAGATCGACACCGAAGATCGACACCGAAGAAGACGAAGGAGCACGCAATGCCGTCGTACCCGTTCCTGAGCGACGAATGGCTGGACGAGGCCCGCAAGATCCGTGCCGAGTACGAGGGCAAGACGCCTCCCATCGCGCACGCGGTGCGCATGAACCTCGTCGTGACGGCGGTCCCCTTCTCCGAGGACGACATCCTCGCCCACATGGACACCTCGAGCGGCGAGCTGATCCTCGAGGTCGGCCACCTGGCGGACCAGGACCTGAAGGTGACGGTGGACTACGACACCGCCAAGGCGATCCTCATTGACGGCAACCCGCAGGCGGGCATGCAGGCCTTCATGGCCGGCAAGGTCCGCGTCGAGGGCGACATGGCCAAGCTGATGGCCCTGCAGGCCACCCCGGCCGCGGCCGACTCCAATGCGGCCGACCTGGCGCAGCGCCTGCGCGACATCACCGAGTAACGCGCCGCGCCACGACCGCCGCGCCCCGCGAGGGCGCGCGCCTCAGGTGGCGTCGGCCACCAAGGGTCGGGTGACGCGGGAGGCGCGCGGCATGGCCCGGACGAACAGCGCGCACACCACGGCCAACGCGGCCACCCCCGCCGCCACCCAGAAGGGCACGCTGAAGCTGTGTAAGAGCGCCGTGCTGTGGTGGACGTCGGCCAGCCCCGACCGGCGGGCGATGGACTCTTGAATGGTCAGCACGGCCTGGATGCCCGCCACCTCACCGACCTGGGTGGCCAGCAGCTGTGCCGCGCTCATCACGCCGTACTCGGACTCGGCCAGCTCGTTGGACATGGTCGACGACGTGGCCGGCTGCAACACCCCCATCCCGATGCCCGAGAGGCCCAGCGCGACGACGACCACCACCAATCCCGATGACCCGGTGAGCGTCGCGAAGAGGACCATGGAGAACAAGAGCGCCCCCGTGCCGAAGAGCGTGGCGGTGCGCTCCCCCGTGCGCACGGTCATGTAGCCGGCGATCGGTGCGCTGACCGCGAAGAGCAGGGGTCGGGCCACCGACAGGAAGCCCACCTGGGACACGCTGTAGCCGTAGACCTGCTCCATGAGCAACGGGAAGAGGAAGAAGCCCCCGAAGTAGGCGAAGCTGGAGAAGGCCTTGGCGCCCATGGGGAACATGAAATTGCGGCGCCGCCAGTACGTGGTCGGGATCAGGGGCGTGGCGAACGTGAGCTCCCGCCAGACGAACACCCCGATCAGTGCGGCTGCCGCCAGCCCGCAGACGATGACGGCGGCCGAGGTCCAGCCGGCGATCGGGCCGATGCTGAGCACGAGCATCCCCGCGGTGACCGCGCCGGCCAGACTCCAGCTGCCCACCCAGTCGATGCCACCGGACGCCGGCGCCCGCTGGGACGCCTCGTCCCGCCGGTGCTCCCCCGGCTCGTCGCCCGCCGGTCGTCGGTGCCGCGTCGGCAACAGGAACGCGACCACCACCGACGCGATGACGAGCAGGACCAGCTGGCCCCAGAAGAGAGTCCGCCACCCGAAGTACTGGATCACCGGCGAGCCGAGCGTGACCCCGAGCACCGGTCCGCCGGCGCCGACGAGCGACCACCAACCCAGTGCCTTGACCCGGTCCTCGGGGTCGAAGAGCTCGAGGATGATGGCCATGGAGGCCGTCCCGGTGGCCGCGCCCTGGACGCCGTCGAGGGCGCGGGCGAAGAGGAGCATCCCCACGTCGGGTGCCGTGGCGGTCAAGATGGCGCTGACCATGGCGCCGAGGAGGCCGAACTGGTACAGGCGCCGGTGCCCGAAGAGGTCGCCGGCCCGTCCGAAGAAGGGGGCGGCGACGCCGAAGGCGAGCAGCGGTCCCGTCGATGCCCAGGCCAGCACCGAGAAGTTCGTGTTGAACTCCGCCTTGACCGTCGGCAGGGCCACGACGAAGACGGTGAAGGTGATGTTGAGGGCGAGCAGCCCGGCCAGGAGCGCGATCAGCGCCCACCACTGGTAGCGCGGGCTGCGCACCGCCCGGCTCGAGACCCGGCGGTGGAGCAGCACGAACCAGTTCGTCTCGACGGAGCCGTCCCCGAGCGGCCCCATGGCACCGCCACCCGGGTCCGCGACCGGGTCGAGCAGCGCGTCGGGACGCTCTGCTGGGGGTGCCATTTCGGACACCCTACCGGTGCCGAATTTCGCGCCACTCCGACCGGCGACCCTCAACCGCGCCGCTGCGACGCGGCCGGCGTCAGCGCAGCCCGCGCAGGCGGAACCACCAGTTCGGGTCGCGGCCGTGGGCGTGGAAGTGGTTCGGGATCTGGCGCATCACCCGGTCGACCGACCACTCGCCGGCCCCGAAGCGCGGCATCGGCCACGCGCGTCAGCTGCCCCAGCATGTGGTCGACCTCGGTGTCGGGCGGCGTCGGGCCGTGCTGCTTCCACACGACCATCGGCACGCCGCAGACCTCGCAGTCGGCCACCCAGCACACGTCGTCCTCGTGGTGCCACTCCGAGAGGCGCGCCGCCTCGCAGAGGTCGCAGGCCGGGTCGTACGAGAGCGCCCCGCCGGCGGTCACGAGGTGAAGAGTTGGACCGATGAGCCCGTCTGCACGGTCGAGCCGATGGAGGGCTGCGTGCCGACGATGTACTTGGTCGGGTCGCCCGACACTCCCGACACGCTCAGGCCCTGTGCGTGGAGAGCGGCCGTGGCCTGCGGCACCGTGTCCAACAGGACGTTGGGCACGGTGGTCGTCGGCGGCCCGCTGGACACGTTGACCGTGACCGCCGATCCGTAGGGCGCCTGCGCCCCACTGGCCGGGCTCGACGAGATCACGTTTCCCTGGGGCACCGTCGCGCTCGGCTGGGTGTTCTGCGATGCCGTCAGCCCGACGGCCTGCAGCGCCGCCTGCGCCTGGGCGAAGGTATAGGTGGCCGGGAGGCTCGGCACCGTGGCCGGCTCGTGACCGAGAGACGGCACGATCGTGATGGTGCTGCCGTAGGGCGCCTGCGTCGCGTTCTGCGTCTTCCCCGACGACCACGAGATGATGATCGTCGTCGGAACGGCGTTGCTGTAGGCCCCGGGCGTGCAGTACGGCTGCAGGTGGACCGCCTGGAGCGCCGTGCTGGCCTGCGCGCAGGTCATGTTGGCCAGCGATGGGACCGACACGTCGGGCTTGCCCTCGGAGACCACGACGGTCACGTTCGAGCCTTCCTTCTGCGACACCCCGGGCCCCGGGGTCTGGGACACCACGTCGCCGGCGCCCACGGTGATCGACTTCACCGGGACGCCCTCCTTCAGGTTCATGTTGACCTTGGCCACCGCGGCCCGGGCCTGGGCCAAGGAGAGGTTGGCCAGGGTCGGCGTGGGGTGCGAGGGCGTCAGGACGTCCGTCCCGAACGCGAGGACCAGCCCCGCCACCAGGAGCACGGCCGCCGTCACGGCGGCGGCGATCCAGTACGGGCGCCAGTTGCGCCGGCGGCCGACCGGCGCCACCGGGCCGGCACCGTCGTCGCCCGTTCGGCCTCGGCCGCGCCCGTGGCCGCGGCCCCCGGAGGGCTCGGCGTCGAAGATCTCGCCCGGCCCCGCCTTCGTCCCGATCGGCGTGCCCGAGGCGGCCGGCGCGACGACCGTCGACGAGCCGACGGCGGCGATGCCGCTGTCGGTGAGCTCGGACACCCCCGGGGCCCGGAAGCCGCTGATCGGCGACGAGTCCTCGAGGTGCGGGACGACGAGGGGCAGGGGCGCCGGGGTGGGCAACGCCGCGGCAAGCGCGCCGAGGCGCGCGGCCAGTCCCGCCGCATCGAGGCGCGTCGCCACCTCGGGCGCGGCGGCCCGCGCCAGCACGTCGTCGAGCGGTCCCAGCGCCTCGTCGTGGGGCAGCGGCTGCCCGATGCGCGCCGCCAGCGTCCCCATGGTCGTGTCCGTGACGAAGGGGACGGTCCCCGTCACCGCCTCGTACAACACCAACGCCAGCGAGTACACGTCGGCGCGGCCGTCGACGGGCTTGCCCTCGGCGGCTTCGGGCGAGATGTAGCGGGCCGTGCCGACCATGGCCCCCGCCGGTTCGGTCCAGGCCGCCTCGGCCAGGGCGCGGGCCACGCCGAAGTCGGCCACCCGCACGCGGCCCTCCTCGTCGAACAAGAGGTTCGCCGGCTTGATGTCCCGGTGCACCAGGCCCCGGACGTGTGCGTAGGCCAGGCCCTGCGCCACCTCGGCGCCCAGCTGGGCGGCCTGGGAGTGCGAGAGCCGCACGCCGCGGTCGAGCAGGTCGCGCAGCGAGCCCCCGCCGAGATACTCCAGCACCAGATACGGGCCGTCGGCGTCGTCGCCCCAGTCGAACACGCGCAGGACATGGGGGTGGTTGAGCGAGGCGACCGAGCGCGCCTCGGCCCGGAATCGCTTCAGGAAGGCCTCGTCGGTGGCGAGGCCCGGCTGCAGGACCTTGACCGCGACGTGACGCTGCAGCGACACGTCCTCCGCCAGGTAGACGTGAGCCGAAGCGCCGGTGCCCAGTGCGGAGAGCAGCCGGTACCGCTTCCCTAGGACCCGGCCGATGGAGTCAGAAATCAGGGGCATCGGGCAGTCCCTACGCTACTGAGCGCGCCGGCGTGGCCGGTGGACACTCTCCGACCTGCGTCACTCCGGCAACTCGCCCCTCTCGAGCAGCTCGTCGAAGGCCGACGCGTCGATGGTGGGAACGCCGAGCTCCTCGGCCTTCCTCGTCTTGCTCGCTCCCGGCGCGTCGCCGACGACGAGGACGAACGTCTTCTTCGACACGCTTCCGGGCGACTTGCCACCCCGCGCCATGATGGCCTCCTCAGCCCCCTCGCGCGTGTATCCCTCCACGGCACCGGTGACGACGACCGTCTTGCCGGCCAACGTCTGCTCCTGGGCGACGGCCGCCCCGGCTCCGCCACCCGCGGTCCCGGCGGCACCCGGCTCTTCCGTGTTGACACCGACAGTGCGCAGCCGCTCCAGCACGGCCACGTTGGTCTCGGCGGCGACGAACTCGGCCAGGCTGGCCGCGATCACGCCACCCACGCCGTCGACCGCGGCGAGCTCCTCGGCGGACGCCGCCTCGATCGCCGCCAGCGAGCCGAAGGCACGCGCCACGGCGCGGGCGCCGGTAGGCCCGACGTGGCGGATGCCGAGCGCGACGAGGAGGCGGCTGAGCGGCTGCGCCCGCGACGCGTCGATGGCGGCCACCAGGTTCGCCGCCGAGATCTCGCCGAAGCGCTCGAGCTGCACGAGCTGCGACACCGTGAGCCCGTAGAGGTCGGCCGGGTCGTTGATGAGGCCCGCGCCGACGAGTTGGAGCACCCGCTCCTCGCCGAGGCCCTCGATGTCCATGGCCGAGCGCGACGCGTAGTGCGAGATCCGCTGCACCCGTTGCGCCGGACAGTCGATGTTCGTGCAGTAGGTGTCGCTCTCGCCGGGCAGACGCACGAGGGGCTCGCCACACGAGGGGCACGCCGTCGGGAACTTCCACTTCCCCTTGCGCCGGGCCGGCACCCCGGGGCCTTCCTTGACCGGGCCGACCACCTCGGGGATGACGTCCCCCGCCTTGCGGACCCACACGAGGTCCCCCGGCCGTACGTCCTTCGCCGCGACCTGGTCCTCGTTGTGCAGCGTGGCCACGCCGACGGTGGAGCCGCCGACGAAGACGGGCTCGAGGCGGGCGAAGGGCGTGGCCCGGCCCGTGCGCCCGATGGAGACCATGATGCCGAGCAACCGGGTGGTGCGCTCCTCGGGCGGGAACTTGAAGGCGATGGCCCAGCGTGGCGCCCGCGAGGTCGCACCGAAGACCTGGTGCAGGGCCAGCTCGTCGACCTTGGTCACCACGCCGTCGATCTCGTAGGCGAGGTCGTGGCGCAGTTGGGCCAGCTCCTCGCAGCGGGCCACGACGGCGGCGATGCCCTCGACCTGTCGGGCGTCGGGGCTGACCGGGAAGCCCGCCTGCTTCAGCTGCACCAGGATCCCGGTCTGGGTCGCGGCGGGCCAGTTGCCCTTGGCGGGCGCGCCCTCGACGTCGCCGACCGCGTAGGCCCAGAAGTGCAGCGGCCGTCGTGCGGTGACGCCCGGGTCCTTCTGACGCAACGCGCCCGCGGCCGAGTTGCGCGGGTTGACGAAGAGGCGCTCCCCCGCGTCGGCCTGGCGCTTGTTCATCGCATCGAACTCGGCGACGGGCATGTAGATCTCTCCGCGCACCTCGAGGACGGCGGGGTAGGGACCGCCCGCCTTGGCCAGCTCGTGCGGGACGTCCTTCACGGTCGCCACGTTGGCCGTGACGTCCTCGCCGGCGACGCCGTCGCCGCGCGTCGCCGCCTGCACGAAGCGGCCGCGCTCGTAGGTCAGCGACATGGCGACGCCGTCGACCTTCGGCTCGGTCGAGAAGGACACGGTGCCCAGCTCGACGTCCGGGTCCTGACGCCGCAGTCGGTCGCCCCAGGCGCGCAGCTCGTCCTCGTCGAAGGCGTTGTCGAGGCTCATCATCGGCACGCGGTGGCGCACCTCTTGGAAGAGCCCAGAGGGCGCCGCACCGACCTTCTGCGTCGGCGAGTCGGGCGTCGCGAGCTCCGGGTAGTCGGCCTCGAGCCGGCGTAGCTCCACGACGAGGAGGTCGTACTCGGCGTCGGCCATCTCCGGCGCGTCGAGCACGTGGTACAGCTCGTCGGCCCGGTTGATCAGCTCGCGCAGCTCGGCGGCGCGCGCCACCGCCTGCGCCGATCCTCCTCCGCCGCCCCGCCTCGCCACGGTCAGGCCGCGATGCCCGAGCCGACCACGGCGTCGGGGTCACGCGCGTCGTAGAGCGCCACCGTCTGCCCCGGGGCCACCGGGCGCTGGGGATCGTCGAAGCGGACGACGCGATCGGCACCGTCGGCGTCCACGGTGCAGGCCGCAGGCCGGCCGTGGGCGCTCACCTGCGCCACGGCGGGGGCGCCGGCGGGGACCGGGCCGTCCACCCACGACAGCGAGGGTCCGGACAGCACGACCGACGAGCGCAGCACGTCCTGCGCACTGCCGACCGTCACCCGCCGCGCGCCCAGGTCGACGTGTGTGACGTAGCGGCGCCGGCCGTCGGCGCCGTGGCCCATGCCGCGCCGCTGCCCGACGGTCACGAGCTCGACGGCGGCCACCGACCCGGCGAGCCGGCCCTCGGTGTCGACGATCTGTGCGGGATGGAACGCCATCCGCTCCCCCAGGAAGCCCGGGCGCCCCTCGGCGCTCCCGATGAAGCAGACGTCCTGGCTGTCCGGCTTCTCCGCGGTGCGCAGGCCCAGGCGCCGCGCGTGTGCCCGCACCGCGTCCTTGGTCATCTCCCCGACCGGGAAGGCGACGCGTGCCAGTGCCGCCTGGCCGAGCATCGAGAGCACATAGGACTGGTCCTTCACCGGGTCGGCCCCCCGGCGCAGCCGCAGGCCCCCTGCGTCCTCCTCCGTCACCCGGGCGTGGTGGCCGGTGGCCAGTCGCTCGAAGCCGAGGCGGTCGGCGCGGCGCAGCAGGACGTCGAACTTCATGATGCGGTTGCACTCGATGCAGGGGTTCGGCGTCCGCCCCCGGGCGTGCTCGTCCACGTAGGGCGCGACGACGTGCCGGTCGAACTCCTCGGTCAGGTTGAACACGTGGTGCTCGATGCCGAGCTGCTGGGCCACCCGGCGGGCGTCGTCCACGTCGGCGACGGAACAGCACCCCGAGTCGGAGGGGCCGCCCCACAGCTTGAGCGTGGCCCCGATGACGTCATGGCCCTGCTCGACGAGGCACGCCGCCGCCACCGAGGAGTCGACACCGCCCGACATCGCCACGAGTACCCGCATGGACCCAGTGTGCCACCGCGGCTCAGGCGCGCCGGCGCAACCCGGCCACGACCGCGGGCACCACGTCGAGGGCGCGGTCGACCTCCGCGTCGCTGGTCGCGTACCCCAGCGTGAAGCGGACCGCGCCGGCGGCCAACCCGGGTTCGACGCCCATGGCGGCCAGCACGTGGCTCGGTTCGAGCGCGCCGCTGGCACACGACGACCCGCCCGAGACGCACACCCCCTCCCCTCCGAGCGCCACCAGCAGCTCCTCGCGCTGCACCCCAGGGATGCAGACGTGGAGGTGCCCGGGGAGGACGGCGACGCCGGGCCTCACCGTCCGCACCGCTCCCTCGACATCGGCCAGCAGCCCGTCGGCCAGGCGGTCGCGGTTGATCTGCACCCGCGTCGCCGCGGCCGCCCGCTCCGACGCCACCAGGCGGAGCGCGGCGGCGAGCCCGACGGCGCCTGCCACGTCCTGGGTCCCGCTGCGCCGCTCGCGCTCCTGTCCGCCGCCGTGCTGGCGCGGTGCCAGCGCCACCCGGGCGTCGACCGCCAGCACGCCGGCGCCGACGGGGCCGCCGACCTTGTGCGCGCTGAGCGACACCATGTCGGCGCCGGCGGTGACCTCCGCCAGGTCGAGCCACGGCGCGGCCTGCACGGCGTCGGTGAAGACGGCGGCCTGCGGGGCGCGTCGGCGCACCGCGTCGACGGCGTCGGCGATGGGCTGGATCACCCCGGTCTCGTTGTTGGCGGCCATGACGGCGACGAGCGTCGCCCGCGAGGAGAGGGCACGGGCGAGCGCGTCGGGATCGAGGACGCCGGTGGCGTCGACCGGCAGCTCACGCCGCTCGGCGCCAGCGCACTCGGCCGCCCGGGCCGACTCGCGCACGGCGGGGTGCTCGACCGCGGTGTGCAGCACGACCGCCTCCCCCCGGGCGCGCAGCGCGGCCTCCACCGTGCCGAGCACGGCGAGGTTGGCGGCCTCGGTACCCCCGGACGTGAAGACGATGTCCGCGGGATCGCGGCCGAGGAAGGCCGCTACCTCGTCGCGCGCCTCTTCGAGCAGACGCCGCGCCCGCTGGGCCGGCGGGTGGCTGCCGGTCGGGTTGCCCAGCGGCCCCAGCCCTGGCGCGTGCACCTCGGCCATCGCAGCCGCCACCTCTGGCCGCAGCGGCGTCGTGGCCGCATGGTCGAGATAGCTCGTCACGGGTGGCACCGTGGGCGCGTGCCGCGGCGGCCCGCAGAGCGATCCATGGTGAGGCGAACCGTGGTCAGGTGAACCATGGTGAGGCGGCCCATGCCTTAGGCGATCCACACGGTCTTGGCGTTGGTGAACTCCTTGATGCCGAGCTCGCTCAGCTCGCGACCGAACCCCGAGCGCTTGATCCCGCCGAAGGGCATCTCGGGCATGGAGACGACCATGGCATTGACGAAGACCTGGCCCGCCTCGATCCCCTCGATGCAGCGGGCGATCTCCACCCGGTCACGCGTCCAGACGCTCGAGCCCAAGCCGAACGTCGTGGCGTTCGCCGCGTCAAGCGCGGCCTCGAGGTCGGGGGCACGGAGGACCATGGCGACCGGACCGAAGACCTCCTCCTGCGCCACGGCCATGTCCATGGTGATGCCGGACAGGACCGTCGGGGCGAAGTACCAGCCGTCGCCGTCGGGCACGGCCGCGCCGGCGTGTGCCGTCGCGCCCTGGCGCACCGCCTCCTCGACCTGGGCCACCAGCCTGTCGCGCTGGACCTCGGTCACGATCGGGCCGACGGCGGTGGCCGGGTCGAAGGGGTCGCCCACCACGAGCGCGTCCATCGCCGCGGTGAAGCGGGCCAGGAACTCGTCGTACACCTCGTCCACGACGATGAACCGCTTGGCTGCGATGCACGACTGCCCGTTGTTCTGCACGCGCGCGGTCACCGCAGTGCGCACGCAGGCATCGAGATCGGCCGAGGCCAACACGATGAAGGGGTCGGACCCCCCGAGCTCGAGCACGCTCTTCTTCAGCGCGTGCCCGGCGGCCTCGGCCACGGCCGTGCCGGCGCGCTCGCTCCCCGTCACGGTGACGGCGGCCACCCGCGGGTCGGTGATGACCTGCGCCACGTTCTCGGTGTCGACGAAGAGGTTGGTGAACACCCCCTCGGGCAGCCCGGCCCTTCGGAACAGGTCCTCGAGGGCCAGCGCGGTCTGCGGGACGTTGGGCGCGTGCTTGAGCAGGCCGACGTTGCCGACCATCAAGGCGGGCGCGGCGAAACGGATTACCTGCCACAGCGGGAAGTTCCAGGGCATGATCGCCAGGACCGGCCCGATGGGCTGGTAGTGGACGTAGGAGGACGAAGCCGCGGTCGCGATGGGCTCGTCGGCCAACAGCGCCTCCCCGTGCTCGGCGAACCAGCGCAACCCGACGGCACACTTCGAGACCTCCGCCTTGGCGGAGGCGAACGTCTTGCCCATCTCGGTGGTGAGGACGCGGGCGAGGTCGGGCACCTCGCCCTCGAGCAACTCGGCCGCGGTCACGAGATGGCGGGCGCGCTCGGTGTAGCTCGTCGTCCGGTACGCGGCGAACGCGGCCACGGCGCGGTCGAGGAGCGCGTCGACCTCGGCCGGCGTGTGCTCGGGGAAGACCTCCTCGGTCTTGCCGGTGGCCGGGTTCGTCGTGGCGAAGGGCATGGTGCAGTTCTACCCGGCCCCGGCTGCGGGACCGACCAGGCCGAGGTGCTCGGGAACGGCCCTTCGGATCAGCTTGCCGGTGGCCGTGTGGGGCAGGTTCTCGGCGCGGATGTACGACTTGGGCCGCTTGTACGGCGCCAGGTGGGCCGAGGCGGCGGCCCGCAGGGCCCCCTCTGCGGCGCCCGCGTCGATGTCGGCCACGAACGCCACGCACACGCGTTGGCCCCACTCCTCGTCGGGCAGACCGAACACCGCGACCTCCTCGACGCCGGCGACCGCGGTCAGCACGTTCTCGATCTCGGCGGGGTAGACGTTGACACCGCCGCTGATGATGAGGTCGTGGCGGCGTCCAGTGAGGAAGAGGAAGCCGTCGGCCGTCAGGCGGCCGAGGTCGCCCACCGTGGCGGCCGTGCCGCGCCAGGCCCGGCGGGTCGCCTCCTCGTCGCGCCAATAGCGGAAGCGGGCGAAGTCTGGCATGTCGCACCAGATCGTGCCGCTGTCGTCTGCATCGAGAGGGTCGTCCGCGCTCGCATCGAGGTCGTCGGCCGGGTGCGCGTGGTCGTCGAACGGCTCCACGAAGACGCGTCGGCCCTCCCGGGCGCGACCGACCGAGCCCGGATGCTCGAGCCAGTCGTCGGGCGAGCACACCGTGAACTGCGCCTCCGTCGAACCGTAGAACTCCCACACCGCGCCCTGCGGCACGCGCGCCATCGTCGCCCGCTTGACCGACTCGGGGCACGGCGCGCCGGCATGCGCGAGCAGGCGGAGCGAGTCGAAGCGCTCGGCGGCCCCGAGCCCGGGGCACTGGAGGATCCGCTGCAGGTGTGTCGGCACGAGGAAGGCGGTGCTCGGCCGGTGGCGCCGCAGCACATCGAGCGCGGTCGCCGCGTCGAAGCGGCTCAGTATGGCGAGCGAACCCCCGGCCAACAACGTGTTGGTCGAGAAGCGGATGGACACGGTGTGGTACATCGGCGAGCAGACCATGTGGAGGTCGGCAGGGTCGAAATGCCAGACCGCGGCCTCGTCCTCGTACACCGCGCGGGCCGTCGCGTCGTCCCACAGCCCGGTCGTCACGCCCTTGGGCCGCCCCGTCGTGCCCGACGTGTAGTGCATCGGACGGGTGAGCGGGTACGGGGCCAGGTCCGCCGGTGCTGTCGCGCCGTCCGCGGTCAACGCGGCCAGGTCCGCTGGGGTGAAAATGCGGACGGCCGGCCCGGCGTCCTCGGCCAGGCGGTCCCGCTCCGCCGGCAGGAGCGTGGCGTTCAGCAGCACGGGGATGAGGCCCACGCGCGCCGCGCCGAGGACGGCGCAGATGAGCTCGGCCGAGGAGCCGAGCGCGAACGCCACGCGATCGCCCTCCGCACAGCCGCGGGCGAGCAGCGCGCCGGCGGCGCGACGCTGGCGCTGCTCGGCATCTGCGGCGTGCAGCAGCTCCACGTTGGCGGCGTCCCCGGGCACCGGGGCAGCGTACGCCCGCCCCGTGCCACCATTGGGAGGCGATGGACAGCGTGCCCGACGACGACGCATCCGAACACGGCGGCGACGCCGAGGTGGCGCGGGCGCGCGCCCTCGTCGAGCAGGCGCGTCGCGTCGTGGTGCTGACCGGTGCCGGCATCTCGACGGACTCGGGCATCGCCGACTTCCGCGGCCCGCAGGGCGTGTGGACGAAGGATCCCGCGGCCGAGAGGATGGCGACGCTGCAGGCCTACGTCTCCGACCCGGAACTGCGCCGGCGCTCGTGGCAGAACCGGCTCACCTCACCGATGTGGGACTCGGAGCCCAACGCCGGCCACCACGCCCTGGTCGAACTCGAGCGGAGCGGTCGCCTCGACACGCTGGTGACGCAGAACATCGATGGGCTCCACCACAAAGCCGGGACGGACCCGTCGCGCATCATCGAGATCCATGGCACCGCGCGCGAGGTCGTCTGCCTGGAGTGCGGCGACCGCCAGGCGGCCGAGCCCGTCCACGACCGGGTGCGCGCCGGCGAGGAAGACCCCGCCTGCACGTGGTGCGGGGGGATCCTCAAGTCCGCCACCATCAGCTTCGGCCAGAGCCTGGTGGCCGAAGACCTCTTCCGGGCCGAGAACGCGGCGGCCGCGTGCGACCTGCTGCTGGCGGTCGGTTCGACGCTGGCCGTCTTCCCGGCCGCCGGCGTGGTGCCCGTCGCGGTCCGCCACGGCGCCGTGCTGGTCATCGTCAACAGCGGCCAGACGGAGATGGACGCCCTGGCCGACGTCGTCGTCCCCGGATCGATCAGCGAGGCGTTGCCCGCGTTGGTGGGGGGCCTCCCCCGGCTGGGTGAGGCTGGGTGAGGCCGGGTGAGGCCGGCTGGTTCGGCTAATTCTCGGGGGACGAACCGCCGCCGCCGCCCTTGGCCTTGCGGCGGGGCTTGAGCGCGAACCACCAGATGCTGGCGATGGTGCCCAACGTCACGGCGGCCGCGGCCACCGGCTTGATCACCTTGTGGGCGCCCTTCTCGGCCATGGCGGCAGACCTTACCCGGCGGAGGGCGCCGGTCGTCCCGAGCGGACGGAGTTGACGGACCGGTGCGGAGCGGCCCGGACTCCGGAGGGATCGGATGGGTGCGAGGTCGATCATGGCCCCTGAGGCACCTGCCAATGCACCAGGTCCGTGCTGCGGGCGATGCCGATGGCGGCGTGCCCCCAGCCACCGAAGCTGGTCAGGTCGGGGCTGCCGGCGTAGGTGAGGTAGTAGGTCGAGCCGTCCTGGCACAAGAAGGCGGAGTTGGCGTGCTCGTAGCCGACGCTCGACACACCCGGCCCCGAGTTCCACGACTCGGCCGGCACCTGGAGCTGGGTGCCGTCGACCCAGTGGAGCCAGCTCGCCGGGTCGTCGGGGTCGCCCGCGAGGGTGAACATCCAGGGCTGATCGAGGGTGTTGGAGGTGGCGACGAGGTGCCAGGTCCCGCCAACGGTCAGGAACTCGTAGTTCTCGACGGTGTCGTCGTAGAGGTCGATGGCCGGCCGGCCGACGATCTCCCAAGGGCCGGCCAGCGAGCCGCCGGGTGAGCGGGCGATCTCGAACGCCTGGGCCTGCGACGTCGTCCCGACCTTGTAACCCAGGATCAGGCCGGAGCCCGTCCAGGCGAGCGTGGGGTCGATCATGCGCACCGACGCCGCGGGATACAGACGCGGCGCCAGTGGGTGCGGCGACGACCAGTGCACCAGGTCGCGCGACGTCCGGTAATAGAGCTTCGCTTGCGTCGGACCCGACTCGCCCGGTGGTGCGTCGTAGGTGGCCACGTACGTCCCGTCGGGAGCCCGCACGATGTCGGGTGACGCCATGCCGCCCGGCTGCGCGCTCCAGGGCCTCGGCCTGGTCCAGTGCACCATGTCCGTGCTCTCGGACGTGGCGATCTGCCAACGCTGGACGTTGGGCCGCGCCGTGGCGTTCGTCACGTAGCTGAACAGCATGTGCCACCGACCCGCGGCCCAGATCAGGGCCTGGTCCTTGGCGGCGGCGTGCGGGAAGGACACGACGGGGTTGTGCAACTTCGACCAAGCGACGCTGGGCGGGGGTCCGCCCGGCACGACGCAGGCGTGGTCGTCGCCGGCGGCGACGCGCGGGGGGACCGTCGCCGCGACAGAGGCGCCGGCCGGGAAGACCAACACGCCGACCACCGCCGCCGCGATCGAGACTACGGCTGACCATGCGCACGGGCCGTCGACGTGCGGCCCCGGTGTCTGCCTCACGCGCTCCGGCGCTCGGAGCGGTCGCGGCGGTAGCCGACGGCCGCCTCGACGAGCGCGTCGAACGGACGCTGGTCCATCCCCTCCTCGGGATGCCACTGCACGGCCAGCACGAAGCGGGCCGACGGCAACTCGGCCGCCTCGATCACCCCGTCGCCGGCGTGGGCCGTGGCCACGAGCCCGCGACCGAGGTCGCGAATGGACTGGTGGTGCGAACAGCGCACCGTGGTCGACGGTCCGAAGACCGCCGCGGCGACGGTGCCCGGCACCGTCTCGACCTCGACGTCGCCGAAGACGTAGGGCGCGCGGCGATGGTCGAGGTTCCCCACCACGTCGGGGAGGTGCTGGTGCAACGTGCCGCCGAGCTCCACGTTGAGCACCTGGCAACCGCGGCAGATGGCCAGGACGGGCATGTCCGCGCCCAGCGCCGCGGCGAGCAGCGCCGACTCGCCGGCGTCGCGGTTGGCGTCGACCCCGCCGACCTCGGGGTCGGGCTCCTCGCCGTAGGCGCGGGGGTCGACGTCGCCCCCGCCGGTGAGGACGAGCCCGTCGAGCACCGCGACCACCTCGTCGGCGCCGGCGCCCGGCCCGCGCGGCGCCGTGCCCGGCGCGGGCAGGAGCAGGGGGCGGCCGCCCGCCGCGGCGACGAGCTCGAAGTAGGCCTCGGGCAGGACGGCGGCCCGGCGCTCCCAGGACCCCCAGGCCGCATCGACCACGTACGTGGAGACCCCGATGAGCGGGATCACGCGCGCGTGGCGGGGATTGTGGCGAGGGATGTGGCGAGCCCTGCGGCGAGGATGGTGGCGAGGGACGTCACCGAGCCAGCGTAGCGACGGGCTGGACGCTCGCCCACGGCGGGGTCAACATGACGCATGCCAGGTCGAGCGCTCATCGACGCCGGGATCGCGGACGGGTCGATCGACACCGTCATCGTCGCCTTCCCCGACATGCACGGGCGTCCGGTCGGAAAGCGGGTCACGTCGGACTTCTTCACCGCCCACGTCGCCGAACGCGGGATCGAGGCCTGCGACTACGTGCTGGCGGTCGACGTCGACATGACGCCGCTGCCCGGCTACCGCTTCACCAGCTGGGACACCGGGTACGGCGACGTCGTGTGCCGGCCCGACTACGCCACGGCGCGCCGGATCCCCTGGCTGGACGGCACGGCGCTGGTCATCGCCGACCTGACCGACGACCGAGGCGTGCCCGTCGACGTGTCGCCCCGCCAGATCCTGCGGCGCCAACTCGAGCGGGCGGCGGAGCGCGGGCTGCGGGTGTGCAGCGCGACCGAGCTCGAGTTCTTCCTCTTCCGCGACTCGTACGAGGAGGCGGCCGCGCGCGGCTGGAAGGACCTGACGCCGCACTCGTCGACCATCGAGGACTACCAGCTGCTCCAGACCGCGCGGGAGGAGTACATCGTCCGGCGCATCCGCAACGAGATGCGCGCCGCGGACATCCCGGTGGAATTCTCCAAGGGAGAGGCCGGCCGCGGGCAGCACGAGGTGAACGTCACCTACGACGAGGCGCTCGTGACGGCGGACCGGCACCTCGTGTTCAAGAACGGGATCAAGGAGATCGCCGCGCAGGAGGGCCGGGCCGCCACCTTCATGGCCAAGTGGACGATGGACGACGTCGGCTCGTCGTGCCACGTGCACACCAGCCTGTGGGACCTCGAGAGCGGCGACGCGCGCATGGCCGACGCGTCGCACGCAAGCGGACTCTCGGCGCTCGGACGCCACTTCCTCGGAGGCCAGCTCCACGCGGCGAGCGAGCTGGCCTGGTGCGCGGCGCCGACGGTCAACTCCTACCGCCGCTACGTGCCCGGGAGCTGGGCACCGACGGCGGCCGTCTGGGGCGAGGACAACCGCACCTGCGGCTTCCGGCTGGTGGGCCGCGGGGCCGGGCGGCGCATCGAGTCCCGGATCCCCGGGGCGGACGTGAACCCCTATCTCGTCCTGGCGGCGGCGATCGCCGCCGGGCTCTACGGCATCGACCACGAGATCGACCCCGGCGACCCCTACCCGCGCAACGCCTACGAGGCGACCGACGTGCCGCGCATCCCGTCAACGCTGGTCGAGGCCATCGACGCGCTCCGCGGGTCCGAGGTGGCGCGCGAGGCCTTCGGGGCCGACGTGCACCACCACCTTCTCAACACGGCCGAACAGGAGTGGGCCGCCGCCAATCGTCACGTCACGGACTGGGAGCTCGCCCGCAACTTCGAACGGATCTGACCCGGCCACCCTTGCCGGGCCTCGGGAGCGCACCGGGCGCCGGTAAGGTCGTCCGGTCATGCTGCGGTCCCAACTGTGCTCGGCCGAGTCGCTCCGCTCCCCCGAGCTGCGGGCCTGGGCCGAGCGGCTGCGGCCCCTGTGGGCCAACGCCGACGGCGACCGACGCGACGTCATGTTGCATCGCAAGATGTGGGAGTGGCTCTTCATCGCCGAGGCGCTGCGCGAGCGCGGTCTGCTGGCTCCGGGCACCACCGGACTCGGCTTCGGCGTGGGCCAGGAGCCACTGGTGGCCCTCTTCGCCGCCGCCGGGTGCCACCTCGTCGCCACCGACCAGCCCCGCGCGGCGGCGGAGGCGTCGGGCTGGACGGACTCGCAGACGGAGTGGGCGGCCGGGATCGAGAGCCTGAACCCGGACGGATTGTGCCCGCAGGAGACGTTCGCCGAACGCGTGCGGTTCCGTCCCGTCGACATGCACCACATACCGGCCGACCTGCGCGGCTTCGACTTCACGTGGTCGTCGTGCGCGCTCGAGCACCTGGGCACCCTGCGGGCCGGGGCGGACTTCGTGGTGGAGCAGATGGCGTGCCTCAGGCCCGGCGGCGTCGCGGTGCACACCACCGAGTACCTGCTGTCCTCCGACGAAGGGACCGTCGAGGAGGGCGGGACCGTGTTCTACCGGCGCCGTGACATCGAGGAGCTGGCGACACGCCTCCGGCGCCTCGGCCACGAGATCGACGTCGACTACACCGAAGGCACGACGCCCGACGACCTGCACGTCGACGTGCCGCCCTACTCCGAGGTGCACCTGCGCACCGAGCTGAGCGGGTACGTGACGACCTCGCTCGCGCTGGTCGTGACGAAGGGCCGGAGCGGTCGAAGGCGCCTGGGGTCACTCGTGCGGCGCCCGGCCGCACGCTGAACTGGTCGGGCGGACCCCGAGCCCACCCTCGAGCGGTGTGGGCCCGCCCGCCCGGACCCCGGGGCTCACCGGCTCAGCGCCCGGCGGGGCTCTGCGGGGTGCTCTCGCGCAGCCGCTTGCCGTTCAGCCGCTTGTGGATCGCCTTCGTCTTCTCGTAGAGGTTGACGAACTCCTTGAGCAGCTCGGCGTAGACCGCGGCGGCCGCGGGTTCCGGCTCGTACGTCGCCTTCACCGCAACGGTGGCCGGGATGTCGTCGAGGCGGACGTTCCCGAGCGCCAGGTGGGTCAGCATTCCCGCGCCCCGCACGTTGGCCAAGACCGGATCGGCGATCTGGCGGATGGTGCGCCCGGTCGCGTCGGCGTGCATCTGCGACCACAGATCCGAGTTGGCGCCGCCGCCGACGAAGGCCAGCGAGCTGAACCGGCGCTTGCAGAACTTCTCGACCGCGCCGAGAAGCCAGGCCGAGTTGAGGGCCACGCCCTCGAAGACCGCCCGCACCATGTCAGCGCGTTCGGACGACAGCGAGAGATTGTGGAAACCGCCGCGGATCGTGTGGTCGTCCACCGGCGAGCGCTCGCCGTTCAGCCAGGGGGTGAAGAGGACCCCGTGCGAACCGGGAGGCACCGCGCCGGCCATCCGGTTCAGCGTCTCGAAGACGTCGTGCGGCGCAGCCGAGCCCAGCGCGTCGTCGGGGAAGAGCAGGTTGTCCCGCAGCCAGGTGAGACACGCTCCCCCGGTCTCGTGTTCGTCGGCGACGATGTAGCGCCCGGGGATACCGGACGGGATCGAGGCGATGTTGGTCAGCGCATCCGTCTTCTTGAAGGGCACATGGCAGCTGATCCAACTCGACGTGCCGATGTAGAGGTGTCCCTCGAAATTGGCCACGGCGCCCGAGCCCACGGCGGCCGAGTGCAGGTCGCCGGTACCGGCGACGACCGGTGTGCCGGGCAGCAGCCCGAGCTCACGGGCCGGGTCCGGGGCGAGCCCACCCAACACGCTCCCCGTCGGCACCAGGTCCGGCAGCTTGGCGCGCTCGAGACCGGCCAACTCGATCAGCGAGTCGTCGTAGGCGACCGCCCGGATGTCACGGTTGTCGGTCACCCAGTGGACGGTGATGGAGTCGTGCGAGGCCCGGGGCAATCCCGTCAGGCGGAGGTTGAGGTAGTCGACGGGTTCGAGAAATACGGCCGCCGCGCCGTAGACCTCCGGGCGCTGGGTGCGCAGGAAGTGAATGTGGCCGACGGGGTCCTTCCCCGACAGGCTCGGGATGCCGCCGGTGCGTCGGACCCAGCGAGCCAGCTTGGAGGCCGAGTAGCCCTGGACGTTCAGCGCGCCCCGGACGGTCTCGCGGACGGCGCGGGAACCGCGTGAGTCCATCCAAGAGATGGCCGGCCCGATCGCCTTCCCGGCGCCGTCGACGGCCACGGTGCCCGACCACTGGGACGTGCACCCGACGCCGACCACCCGCTCGGGCGCCACGCCGCTCTCGGCCAGCGCCTGGCGGGCCGCGCCCACAATGGCGTCCCACCATTCTTCGGGCGACTGCTCGGCGCCACCATCCTCGGTGAGGACGATCCCGACCGGCCGGAAGGCGTGGGCGGCGATGCGGCCGGTCCCGGACAGCACCGCGACCTTGGGGCCGCCCGTGCCCAGGTCTACGGCCAGGACGTAGGTCGCTTCGAGGCTCGCAGCTTCGACGGGGCGGACCTCGGTGGCCGGCACGGCGGGGAAGCGTACCCACCAGACCGACCACCGATCGCCCCGCGTCGGACCGCAGGGCGGGTCCTGACCCCCCGGGTCAGTCCGCCAGGCCGGCCTCGACCTCGACCTCGATCACGACCTTGTTGCCCACCACGACGCTGCCGTCGAGCAGCGAGTGGTTGAAGCTGACGCCGAAGTCGCGCCGGTCGATCTCGGCCGTGGCGGAGAAGGCGACGACCGTCTTGCCCTCCTGCATGGATTGGCCCTCACCCAGGAACTCCAGGTCGAAGTCCACCGGACGGGTGACGCCCCGGATGGTGAGGTCCGTGCTCAGGACCCACAGGTTCTCGCGGACCCGCTTCAGCCCGGTGCTCTTGAGCTCGAGGGTCGGGTAGTTGGCCACGTCCAGGAAGTCGTTGGTGCGCAGGTGGTCGTCCCGCATCGACTGGTTGGTGTGGATGCTGGCGGCCTGCACGGTGGCCTCGACGGTCGAGTCCTCGGGCTTGTCGGCCACGGTAAACGTGCCCGCTACTTCGGTGAAACGGCCTCGTACCTTGGTCCCGATGAGGTGGCGGGCGATGAACCCGACCTCGGTGTGGGCCGGGTCGATCACGTAGACCCCGGTCTTGGGAACGATGGCGACGCTTTCGGTGGTGCTCATGGCTCTTTCTCCTTGTCCTCAGCTTGTCCGAGCTTCGTTGACAGTATAATATCTGATTATACAGATACTTGTCAATCAGGGATACTAGGTATCGGTGCGGGATTCGGGGGAGACTGAGGACCGGAGAGGCATATGGGAACGGCGACCATCTCGACACAGGGTGAGGACGAGGGCCGGATCGAGTCGGACCCCAATGGGGGTGGCGGCGGGACGTGTGGCGTCCTGGCCCAGATGGACGACGAGCGGATCCAACTCATGGGCCTCATCGTCCGAACCAACCGCCGACTCAACGACGCCCTCGGCCGCGAGCTCGAGCAGACCGTCGGGATCCCGCTCGTGTTCTTCGACGTCCTCATCCACGTCGGTGCAGCACCGGACGGCCGACTGACGATGAGCCGCCTCAGCAACGAGGTGGCGCTGACCACCGGCGGCGTGACGCGCCTCGTGGACCGGATGGCCGAGGCCGGACTGGTGGCGCGCCAGAACTGCCCCAACGATCGCCGCAGCGTCCACGTCGTGCTGACGCCCGAAGGGCACTCCGTGCTCGAACGGGCAGTGGCCGCGCACATCCAGGGGATCGACCGGCACCTGATGGCCCACCTCGACGATCGCGACCGCGCCACGCTCGAGGGCGTGCTGTCCAAGCTCCTCGACGCCGGCTGCTGAGCCGCCCTGACGCCCGACCGCCAGGGCGTCAGGCGTCAGTCGTTAGTCGTCAGGCGGTGCCGGCTCAACCGGGGCCGACGCGCTCGATCCAGATCCAGACCGGCGAGGTGGCGACCTCCTCGAGCTCGAGCAGGGTCCCCACACCCTCCCCCGGCTCCGTGACGATCTCGACCGCTAACACCTCGCGGGCGATGAAGTCGAAATGCTCCGCGAGGTCGTCGAGACCGACGAGATGCAATCGGATGCGGTCCGACACCTCGAGCCCGCTCGTCTTGCGCAGGTCCTGGACCATACGTACAACATCGCGGGCCAGCCCGCGCTGGCGCAGGTCCTCGTCGACGGTGAGGTCCAGCGCGACCACCTCACCTCCCTCGCGCGACACGGCGAAGCCCGGCTGCGGACGGACGCGCAGCTGCAGGTCCTCGGGGAACAGCTCGACCGCCTCGCCGTCGAGGGACACGGTCACGGAGCGGCCGGCCTCGAGCGCCGCCGCGGCGGCCACACCGTCCAAGGTGGCCAATGCTGGTCTGAGCCGCTTGCCCCTCTCGCCCAGCCGCGGTCCGAGCGTCCGGAAGTTCGGCCTCAGCTCGAACTCGATCACCTCGCCCAACTCGTCGGCGGTGTCGATGTCGTCGACGTTGAGCTCATCGGCCACGATGTCGCGCAGGATCTCGGGTGCGTCGGAGGGCAGGAAGACGAGGGCCCGCCTGAGCGGTTGGCGTACCTTGACCGACGCCTCGCCGCGGGCGGCTCGCCCGAGGGAGGTGAGGCGGCGCGCCAACCCCATCTCGGCCTCGAGGGCGACGTCCCGCCGTTCGAGCTCGGCGACGGGCCAGTTGCCCAGGTGGACCGACTCCGCCTCGCCTGCCCCGGTCAGCTGACGCCACATGGTGTCCGAGACGAACGGGCAGAACGGGGCGAGCAACAGCGAAACGGTGGTCAGCGTCGTGTGCAGGGTGGCCTGCGCGGCGAGGGTGTCGCCGGGCGGCGCGTCGGGATCGGTGCGCCAGAAACGCCGGCGGCTGCGCCGGACGTACCAGTTGGAGAGGTCGTCGACCAGGCGACCGAGGGCCAGCGCAGCGTCGAGCGGCTCGTAGGTGCGGAGCGCGGTCGTCATGGCGTCGGTGGTGCTCGCCAGGCGGGACAGGATCCAGCGGTCGAGCGGGCCGCGTTCGGCCGGTTCCGGGATCGCCTGATCGCCGGGGTCGAACGCGTTGAGCGAGGCGTACGTCGTGAAGAAGCTGAAGGTGTTCCACAGCGTCAGCAACAGGTCGCGCATCGCCGTGTCGATGGCGCCGAGCGTCGCCCGCGTCGGCGTCCACGGTGAGCCCTGGCTGAACATCCACCACCGCATGGCGTCGGCGCCGCGCGTGTCGAGGATCTTCCAGGGATCGATGATGTTCCCGAGCGACTTGGACATCTTGCGCCCGTCGGCGTCGACGATGTGGCCCAGACAGACCACGTGGCGGTAGGGGCTCTCCCCGAAGACGATGGTGTTGATGGCCAGCAACGAGTAGAACCAGCCGCGGGTCTGGTCGATGGCCTCGGAGATGAAGTCCGCCGGGAATGTGAAGACCTCGGCGGATCCGGGCGTGTGCGGGAATCCCACCTGAGCGGCCGGCATGGAGCCCGAATCGAACCAGGCGTCGATCACCGGCTCGACCCGACGTGCCACGGCGAGCTCGTCGTCGTCGCCCTCGGCGGCGCAGGTGGAACACGGGAAGGTCACGTCGTCGATGGTCGGCCGGTGTGGGTCGATGCCCGTCACGTCGCGGCCACAGAGGTCGGAGAGCTCGGCCAACGACCCCACGCAGCGCAGGTGGTTGCGCCCGCAGCGCCAGATCGGCAGCGGCGTCCCCCAGTAGCGGTCGCGCGAGAGCGCCCAATCCACGTTGTTCGCCAGCCATTCGCCGAAGCGGCCGTCGCGGATGTACTCGGGATGCCAGTCGACGGTGGCGTTCGCCGCCAGGAGGTCGTCCTTGCGCGTGGAGGTGGCGATGTACCAGCTCGGCTTCCCCCAGTAGATGAGCGGGGTACGGCAACGCCAGCAGTGCGGGTACGAGTGCACGTAGGGGAACCGCCGGATGAGGAGCCCGGCGGCCTCGAGGCGATCGTTGATGTCGTGGTTCGCCATCCGGACGTCGCGGCCGGCGAGCCATCCGATGTCGGTGGTGAAACGGCCGTCGGGCCCGACCGGGTTGAGCGAGGGCAGCCCGTTGTCGCGCCCGATCTGGCGGTCCACCTCGCCGAAGGCGGGCGCGAGGTGCACGAGCCCGGTTCCCTCCTCGGTGGTGACGTAGTCCGCCGGCACCACCCGCCATCCCTCTGCGCCAGGAGGCGGGGCCAGGTCGTCGAAGGGACGCACGTAGTGCAACCCGACGAGCGCCGCACCGACCACCTGCTCGGTGACCCGCGCCCGTGCGCCTTCACCGAACACCGCGTCGACCAGCTCGTCTGCCACGACCGTCTGGTCCACCACCGCATAGAGCAACCCGGGGTTCACGGCGACCCCGGTATTGGACAGCAGCGTCCACGGCGTGGTCGTCCACACCGCCAGCCATTGCGCGTCGCCGACGACGGCCGGATCGGGGTCGACGAGACGCAGCCGAACGTAGGCCGACTCGTCCTCCTCGTCCCGATAGACGTCGGGCTGCCCCAGCTCGTGGCTGGACAGCGCGGTGCCGCAACGCGGGCAGTAGGGCACCACCTTGAGGTCCTCGTAGAGCAACCCCTGGTCGAAGAGCTGCTGGAGGTGCCACCAGACCGACTCGATGTAGGACGGGCTGAGCGTCCAATACGCGTCGTTCATGTCGACCCAGTAGCCGATACGCGTGGTCAGGCGCTCGAACTCGTCGACGTAGGAGTAGACGGACTCGCGGCACAGGCGGGTGAACTCCTCGATCCCCACCTGGTCTTCGATCTGCTGCTTGCCCGTGATGCCGAGCTTCTTCTCCACCTCGACCTCGACGGGGAGCCCGTGGGTGTCCCAGCCCGCCCGGCGGGCCACGAAGGCCCCGTCCATGGTGCGGAAGCGGCAGAACAGGTCCTTGTAGACGCGGGCCCACACGTGGTGGAGGCCAGGCAGGCCGTTGGCCGTCGGGGGGCCCTCGTAGAAGACCCACGGGGGGGCATCGAGCCGCTGCTCGACGGAACGCTCGAAGACGCGGTGGTCGGCCCAGCGGGCCAGTTCGGCCTGCTCGAGGGCCACGAAGTCGATGTCGGCGGGGACGGGTGAGAACACGGGAAACGGGAAACGGCGCCGGGGACGGGCACCCCGGCCGTTTCGGAAAGGATAGAGGCTGTGCAACGCCCCTCTTTCGCCATTCGATCCGAAATGACGCTTCGCCGGGAGGATGCCGAAGGTGCCGGACCCCGCTGGGTCGTCGCCCGGGCCGAGGCCGAGCTGACGGACCGCTACGGAGGGCTCGACGACAGCGAGTTGGGCCTCACGCCGCACATGTTCGACCCTCCCGAGGGCGCGTTCGTCGTGGGTCGCGGCCCGGGGACGGGCACCCCGGCCGGTGGCGTGGGGGTGCGCAGGGTCGGGCCGGTGCTCGGCGAGGTCAAGCGCCTCTGGGTCGACCCGGCCTGGCGCGGCCGCGGGCTGGGCCGCGCCCTCATGGACGCACTCGAGGAAGAGGCGCGCCGCCTCGGCCTCGTGGCGCTCCAACTCGACACGGGCGACCGCCAGCCCGAGGCCATCGCGCTCTACCAGTCGACCGGGTGGGTGCGAGAACTCCTCGACGACGACGGCAGGTCGTTGCCGCCAGGGCACTACCGCTTCTCCAAGCGCCTCGACTGAGCGTCCGATGGCCGCCCCCACCACCGCCACACCGTTCGAGGTCATCTGCGAGATCGAGCCGGCGACGACACCCGACCTCAAGCGGGTGCGCCACCAGATCGGCGTACTGAGCCAGATCGCCACCAGCTTCCTCATCCCCGACAACCACATCGGTCGCGCCACCGTCTCGAGCGTCGCCGTCGCCCACGAGGTGGAAGCGATGGGCGGGCGCTCCATCGCCTGCCTCAACGCGCGTGACCGCAACCTCCTCGGCTTCCGGCGCGACCTCTTGACCGCGGCGGCCTACGGCGTGGACCAGTTCCTGTTCGTCTACGGCGACGAGCCGGCGGCGGGCGCCCGCACGAGCGAGCTGACGGTGCGCACGATGATCGAAGAGGGGCGCGCCTATGCCGACACCCTGGCGCCGGGCGCCACGGCCGGGAACGGCGACGGCGACGGCGGCGGCGGTGGCGGGGGCATGCGCTTCGGGGCCGCCACCGGGCTGCGGCCGCTGCCGACCTGGAAGCGGGCCGCCGACTTCCTCTTCGTCCAGATCGGGTTCTCGATCGAGGAGCTCCTGGCCTGGCGCGCCCGAGTGGACGTCACGGTCCCCGTCTACGCCGGCGTCATCGTCATCGCCAGCCCAAAGATGGCCAAGAGCCTCGAGATCCCGGGGCTGAGCGTCCCCGAGGACCTCGTCGAGCGCCTCGAACGCGATCGCAACGCCGGCGTCGACGCCGCGTGCGACCTGGTGACGGCGATCCGCGACTCGGGTGCCTTCGACGGCGTGCACCTGATCCCCGTGGCTCGCTACCGCGAGGTCGCGGCGCGGCTCGAACGACTGCTCTAAGCGGGGCTCGCCCGATCTGGCCTGGGTTCGCCGGGCCCCGCGGCGCCCCCAGCGCCGCCGCCTTGGTGCCGCTCGAGCTCCGCCAACGTCGCTGCCGTGACCTCGAGCAGCGAGTCGACCACGAGATCGGCCAGCGCGAACGCCGGCTGGTGGCCCTCGCCCTGCTCGGGCACCGCGATGCAGGCCATCGACGCCGCCTTCGCGGCCAGCACGCCGGCCGGCGCGTCCTCCCACACCAGGCACCGCTTGGGGGACGCCCCGAGCTTGGCGGCGGCCGTGAGGAACACGGCCGGGTGCGGCTTGCCGTACGCCTCGTCCTCGGCCGAGTGGATGACCGCGAAGCGGTCGCGCAAGCCGAAGTGGGACAACGCCGCCTCGATCAGCCGGTACTCCGACGACGACGCCACGGCCAACGGCCACCCGCGCGCCGCACACAGCTCGATGGCGTTTTCGGCGCCCGGCTTGAGCGACCCCGTGGTGACGATGAGCTCGATCACCCGGTCGACGATCGTCACCGCGACGTCGTCGGGCGCGGGGTCGGGCCCCCAAGGGTGCAGCCCGTGCCAGTGCGCAGTGACTTCGTTGACGAACATGCCCTTGGTCGTGCGACACGCCGTCGTCGACAGCGGCACGCCGAGGGCGCCGAGGATCTCGATCTCGGCCTCGTGCCAGAGGACTTCGGAGTCGATGAGCAGCCCGTCCATGTCGAAGATGGACGCGGTGAACCCCGCCGTGACGGGGCGCGGCGGAGTCAACCGGCGAGCTGCGCCTCGATGCCACCCACGATGGCCGGGTCCTCCGGCTCGACCTGCGGACGGTAGCGCGCCACGATCTCGCCCTTCGGGGACAGCAGGAACTTCTCGAAGTTCCACGTGATGTCGCCCGCCTTGCCCTCGGCGTCGGCCTTCTCCGTCAACTCGCCGTAGATGGGGTGCCGGCCCTCGCCGTTCACCTCGATCTTCTCCATGAGCGGGAAGGTCACGCCGTAGGTGGTCGAGCAGAACTGCTGGATCTCGTCGGCCGTCCCCGGCTCCTGCTCGAGGAACTGGTTGCAGGGGAAACCGATCACGGAGAACCCGCGGTCGGCGTACTTCTTCTGCAGGCGCTCGAGGCCCTCGTACTGCGGCGTGAGACCGCACTTGGAGGCCACGTTGACGAGCAGCAGCGTGTTGCCGGCGTAGTCACCGAGCTCGGCGTCGTCACCCTGGAGGGTGTGGATGGGGATGTCGTAGAGAGCCATGCGCTCGACCCTACCGGGCAGGGGGTCGGGCGCGCCCGGTCCCGTCTATCGTGACCGGCGTGCACGCGGCGGTGATCCGGGACGGCCGACTGCACTGGGAGAAGCGAGACGACCCCGTGGCGGGCGACACCGAGCTGCTGGTGGCCGTGCGAGCCGCCGGCATCAACGGGGCCGACATCGCGCAACGGGCGGGCGTCTATCCGGCGCCCCCGGGGTGGCCCCAGGACATCCCGGGCATGGAGCTGGCCGGCGAGGTCGTGGAGGTGGGACGGCAGGTGACGGCGTTCGCCCCGGGCGACCGGGTCATGGCTCTGGTGGGGGGCGGCGCGCAGGCGACCCGGGCCGTCGTCGACGAGGCCCATGCGATGGCCGTCCCCGACGGTCTGCCCTGGCCGGAGGCTGGGGGGTTCCCCGAGGTGTTCTGGACCGCCTACGACGCCCTGTTCACCCAGGCGGGCCTCTGCATGGGTGAACGCGTGCTCGTCTCGGGTGCGGCGGGCGGCGTCGGCACGGCCGGCGTGCAGCTCGCCGCGGCCACGGGCGCGGTCGTGGTGGCGACGGTACGCGACCCGGCCCGGCGCGACGCGGTGGCCGCATTGGGGGCCGACGAGGTGGTGGCGCCCGGCGAGGAGGCGGCACACGGGCCCTACGACGTCGTGCTCGAGCTGGTCGGCGCGCCGAGCCTGACGGCGGCGCTGCCGGCGTTGGGGACCGAGGGGCGCGTCATCGTGATCGGCGTGGGCGGCGGTGCCCAGATCGACCTCAATCTGTTCTTGCTCATGGGAAAACGGGCGCGCCTCGGGGGCTCGATGCTACGGGCGCGTAGCCGGAGCGAGAAGGCGAGCGTGGCCTCTGGCGTCGCCCGCCACGTCCTCCCCCTCTTGGCGCTGGGACGCATCAGCGTGCCGGTCTGCGACACCTTTCCTCTGGCCGAGGCCGAGACGGCATACGGACGCTTCGTCGAGGGGTCGAAGTTCGGCAAGGTGGTCCTCGTCGATTCATGATCGAGGCCGTCCTCTTCGACGGGGACCAGACGCTGTGGGACTTCGAGCGCGTCATGCGCCAGGCGTTGGTCGCGGTGGCGGACGAGATACGGGCGGCTCGACCGGGTGCGTTCACCTCGGCCCTGCGCTGGGAGGACCTCCAGGGCGACCGCACGGCGGTCGCCGAGGAATATGAGGACGTCTGGTCGCTCTCCACCCTGCGCGCGCTCGGCTTCGGCCGCACGCTGCAGCGCTGCCGCGACGCGGAGGGGGGCAACGAGGCGGCGGACGACGCGCTGGCGAGGCAGCTGGCCGACTCGTACTTCGCACACCGCGACCGCGAGCCCGCCCTGTTCCCCGACACCGTCCCCTGCCTCGATGCCCTGCGGGCCGACTACCGGCTGGGTCTGTTGTCCAACGGGAGCCGCCTGCCCGAGACGGTGGGCCTCGCCGGCTACTTCGAGACGGTGGTGTTCGCACAGGACCACCGCGTGGCCAAGCCCGACAAGGGGATCTTCGAGGTGGTCGAGCGCGCGCTCGGCGTGGCGCCGGACGCGTGCGTGTTGGTGGGTGACCATCCGCACAACGACGTGTCCGGCGCCAAGCGCGCCGGCTGGCGGGCGGTGTGGCTCGACCGCGACGACACGGGAGCGTGCGACGTCGAAGAGGTTCCGGACGCCGTCGTGCGTTCGCTCGGCGAGCTCCCAGAAGTGGTCGAGCGGTTGCGCTGAAGTGGGCCTCGGCAGAGGCCAGGACGTCGGCGGCTGGGTCAGCGGGTGAGGATGACGACGCCGGCGTTGGCGCCACGTCCGACCGTGTGCGCCAGTGCGGTGCGTGCGCCGTCGACCTGGCGCGGGCCGCACTCGCCTCGCAGTTGGCGGACGAGCTCGACCACCTGACCCAGCGCCGAGGCGCCGAGCGGCTCACCCTTGGAGAGCAGTCCGCCGCTCGGGTTGACCGGGAGGCGACCGCCCGGGGCGGTGGCACCCGAGTCGAAGAGCGCAGCCGAGCCGCCGAGCTCGCACAGGCCGAGCTCCTCACACGACTGCAACTGCCGGGCGGCGTCGGTGTCCTGGCACTCGACCACGTCGAGGTCGCCGGGACCGAGGCCGGACTCCTCGTAGGCCGCGGTTGCGGCGAGCGTGCTCGGGGCCGGCATGTCGTCGATGGCCAGGCCGGATAGTGGTGTCGACTCGCTGAGAACGGGGCCGGCGATATGGGAGCGCAGGACGGCGGCGGCCAGGGAGACCGGGGTGGCGGGCCCGGGCTGGTCGGCACGGCGGAGCACGACGGCCGCCGCTCCCTCGTTGGGCGAGCAGAGCATGAACAGGTGGAGCGGCTCGCACACGACCCGGGAACCGAGCACGTCGGCGACCGATGTCTCCTTCTGGAACATGGCGTCGGGATTCTGCACGCCGTTGCGGCGGTTCTGGACGACGACGCGGGCCAGGTGGTCCTTGGTGACCCCGGACGACTGCATCAGGCGCTGCGCTCGCAGGGCGAAGAAGGCCGGGGTGGCGGCAAGGCCGGCCTCTTCTTGCCAGGGCTCGAAGAAGGAGGAGCGGATGATGCCCTTGGGCATCTTCTCGGTACCGAAGACGAGAACGGTGTCGTACTGCCCGGCCCGGATGGCCGCGGTCGCGAGCATGAGCGCTGCGCTGCCGCTGGCGCAGCCCGCCTCCACGTCCACTATGGGCATGCCGGTGAGGCCCATCCGGCTCAGCACCTTGTGGCCCGTGGCCACGCCGCCGTAGGCCGTTCCACAGAACGCGGCCTGGAAGCTGCCCTTGCCGGCGCCCGCCTCGCGCAAGGCGGCACGGACGGCCACCACGCCCATGTCGGTGGTCGACACGCCGTCGAACCGCCCGAAAGGGTGCAAGCCCACCCCCGCGACCACGACACCGCTCATGGGGTGGTCGCCGGGGCGAAGGCGTAGGTGACGACGTCGTTGCCGTCGGCATCGGTGTGCAGAGGGACGACGCGCAGCTCCATGGGTCGGCCGGTGGCAAGGTTCGTCGGGTCGCTCTCGGTCAGCCGGCCGATGACGCGCACGCCCTCGGGCAGCTCTACGACTCCCACCCCGAAGGGCACCTCGCCGAGGTACCCGGGGGGCGGGGCGGTGACGGCAGTCCAGGCCCAGAGCGTTCCCCGGGGCGACAGCTCGACGGGCTCGGGGTCGTCGGCCGAACAGTAGGCGCAGCTGTCGACGCGCGGGAAGAGCACGTTGCCGCAGTTGGTGCAGTGGCTGCCCAGCAGAACCGGCGGATCGCCGTCGGTGAAGAGCCCCTCGCGCACGAGCACCCGCACTCGGCTCAGAGCTCCACCATCTCGAGCTTGTCGAACTCCCAGAACGCGCGGAGTGACGCCAGCCTGCCGGCGCCGTCGGTGCGGTACGTGTACACGCCACGGACCACCGCCTGGTGGGTCCCGCCGGCCAGCGTCGTCCGGATGATGCCGACGTCGGCCACCTCGTCACCGCAGAGGTATGACTCGGTGATCTCGAACGTGATGGCCTCGCTCGAGGCGATCACGGTGTCGTAGAAGGCGGCGATCGCCGCGCGGCCGTGGTGCCCCTTGCCCTCGGGGTCGAAGGGCGACGGACCGATCGGATCCTGCACGAAGGCGTCGTCGGCGAACAGGCTGAGCCAACCCTCCCGGTCCCCCGCCGTCACCGCGGCCCGGGAGCGCATACCGAGCTCCCTTGCGCTCGGTCTGTCCTCGGCCATGTCGTCCCCTCCTTCCCTTTCAGCGAACCTTGTCGATCACGTCGTCCGCGAAGCGTTGCAGGCTGTCGATCTTCGTCTGCAGCGGCTCGGTGTCGTGCTCGGTGGTGTAGGGCCAGCGAAAGCCGACGATGACGTCGGTGACACCGAGCTCTTCCAGGCGCTTGACGCCGTCGGGGCTGTAGGCGTCTGTGGAGATGACGTGCACCTCGAAGGGCTCGTGCTCGGTCCCGTATTCCGCGCGCAACTGGGCGAGACGCGCCAGGAGGCCCGGCAAATCGGCCGGGTCGCCACCGCCGTGCAGCCACCCGTCGCCGTCGCGAGCCGCCCGCTGCAATGCGGCCTGGTGGTGGCCGCCGATCAGGATCGGTACGGGGCGGCTCGGCGTCGGGCACATCTTGATGGAAGGCACGTCGAAGATCTCGCCGTGGAACTCGAAGAAACCGCCGGCCATGAGCCCGCGCATGACGGCGATCTCCTCATCCATGCGTCTGCCCCGGCGCTCCCAGGGCACGCCGCAGATCTCGTAGTCCTCGGGCCACGGGCTCGTGCCCACGCCGAGGAGAAGGCGGTTGTCCGTGAGCACGGCGGTGGAGCTGACCTGCTTGGCGATCAGGACCGGCTGGCGGATCGGGAGCTTGACCACGAAGGTGACGAAGCGGATCCGGTCGGTGACCGCCCCCATGGCCGGAATGAGCGAGAACGGCTCGAGGAACGGCTTGTCCTCGAGGAACTCCCGTGACCCGTCGGGGTTGAACGGATACGTCGTGTCGGAGTACTCGGGGTAGCAGATGCTGTCGGGCACGACCATGGAGTCGTAACCGGCCGCCTCCGCGGCCTGGGCCAGGGGCAGGTAGAAGGACGGGTCCGTCATCGATTCCGCATAAGAGAAACGCACCGCACCTCCGTCTGTCCACGATCAGCCGTGCCGCCTACCATGCGGCCCGTGCCCGCTCATCCTGCCAGGACCAGCACTTCGGGGCGCAACCCGGGGGCCGGTGACGTCGGAGTGCGCGAGCCGGCGCCCCTGGTCACCGACCTCTCACTGGAGGACCTCGAGCAGGAGGCCCGCCACGTCATCGGCGAGATGACCTACGCCTACTACTCGGGCGGAGCCGACGACGAGCGCCTGCTCGAGGGCAACGTGGCCGCCTGGGGCCACTGGCAGCTCCACCCGCGGGTGCTGGCCGGCATCGACGGAGTCTGCACCGACACCACCCTGCTGGGGACGCCGGTGCGCCTGCCGGTCGCGGTGGCGCCCACGGCGATTCAGGGGCTGGCCCACGCCGAGGGCGAAGTGGCGACGGCCCGGGGTGCCGCCGCCGCGGGCGCGCTGCTCATCCTCTCCTCGCTCTCCACCTGCGCCCTCGAGGACGTGGCTTCCGCCGCACCGGACGCACCGCGCTGGATGCAGGTCTACATCCTGCCGCGAGCGGACCCGCACGGCGGAGCTCGTACACCGGGCCGCCGCGCATGGCTACGGGGCGCTGGTCCTGACGGTGGACACGCCGGTATCCGGACTCCGCCTGCGGGAATGGCGCACGGGCGTCCGCCTGCCCGACGACCTCGCCCTGCCGAATCTCGCCGGCGACAGCACGGGCAGCGCACGCGAGGGTGGGTTCATGGCCGTGGTGACCAACGAGTTCGAACCCGCGCTCACGCCCGACGACATCGTCTGGCTGGCGGGGCTGAGCGCGCTGCCGGTCGTGGCCAAGGGAGTGCAGCGCGCCGACGACGCCGTGCGGTGCGTGGACGCGGGAGCGGCGGCCATCGTGGTGTCCAACCACGGCGCACGCCAGCTGGCCGACGCGCCGCCGACGGCAGACATCCTGCCGGAGATCGTCGACGCGGTGGCCGGGCGGGCGGAGGTCTACGTCGACGGCGGCGTCCGCCGCGGTCCTGACGTGGCCAAGGCGCTGGCGCTCGGGGCCCGGGCCGCACTGATCGGCCGGCCGTCCCTGTGGGCGCTGGCCACCGGCGGCGCCGACGGCGTGGCCGGCCTGTTGCGCTGGTACGAAACGGAGTTGCGTCGCACCATGGCCTTGGTCGGCACCCCCACGATCGGCGCGCTCGACCGCAGCCTGGTGCGTCGGACGCCAGGCTGGGCTCTCGAAGGGTCCCTCCCCTGACCACCGTCGCGGCCATGCTCGCCGCCCGCGCCGAGGACGACCGCACCGGGGTGTTGGCCGCCGACGATCGGTGGAGCTGGCGCGAGGCCGTGCAGGCCGGCGCCGCCGCGGCGCGCTGGCGCGCTCGCTCTTCGGCGGCGACCTGCCCCACATCGGCGTGCTCCTGCCCAACGGTCCGGAGTACCTGTTCTGGCTCAACGGCGCCGGCCTGGCGGGCGCGGCCGTCGTCGGGATCAACCCGACCCGGCGTGGTGAGGCCCTGGCGGCGGACGTGCGCGCGACCGACTGCGCCATGATCGTCACCGATCCCGAAGGCGCGGATCTGCTCGAGGGTTTGGACCTCGGCGTGGGCGAGGACCACATCCTCGTCACCGGCTCCGCGCGCTATGAGGCGCTCCTGGCGGAGTTCGCGGGCGGTGCGGCGGCGCGGGCGCTCGTCGACAACGCGGACGACGTGCGGGAGGAATCCCTCTTCCTCTTGATCTTCACCTCGGGGACGACGGGCGCACCCAAAGCGGTCCGCTGCACCCAGGGCCGGCTGGCCGGGATCGCCCAGGTGGCGGCGCCGGGCTACGGCTACACGGCTGAGGACGTCTGTTACTGCCCGATGCCGCTGTTCCACGGCAACGCGCTCATGGCGTTGTGGGGCCCGTCCGTGATGGTGGGCGCAGCCATCGCAGTGCGAGCGCGCTTCAGTGCGTCGGCCTTCCTCGACGACGTGCGCCACTTCGGCGCGACCAAGTTCAGCTACGTCGGCAAGGCCATCGCCTACATCCTGGCCACGCCGGAGCGGCCCGACGACGCCGACAACACGCTGAAGAGCGCGTTTGGGACGGAGGCGTCGGTGCGGGACCGGGGCCGCTTTCGCAAGCGCTTCGGGTGCTACCTCATCGAAGGGTACGGCCAGAGCGAGGGTGGGGCGGCGGTGAACCCGGTGCTGGGCATGCCGAAGGGCGCGCTCGGCAAGCCGGTGGACGGGGTCGACCTGGCGGTGATCAGCCCTGAGACGGGCGAAGTCTGCACGCCGGCGCGCTTCGACTCCGAGGGGAGGCTGCTCAACGCAGGCGAGGCGATCGGCGAGATCGTCAATCGCAGCGGGCGCGGGAGCTTCGAGGGATATTACCGGCGCGAGGACGCCGAGCGCGACCGCCTGCGTGGCGGCTGGTACTGGACGGGCGACCTCGGCTACGTGGACGAAGACGGCTTCTTCTACTTCGCGGGGCGGAGCGGCGACTGGCTACGCGTCGACTCGGAGAACTTTGCCGCCGGCCCCGTCGAAGCCGTGCTGTCGCGCAACCCCGATCTCGCCGTCACCGCCGTCTATCCGGTCCCTGACACGGCGTCGGGCGCCGGTGACCAGGTGATGGTGGCCGTCGAGATGGTGCCCGGACGCTCCTTCGACCCGGCCGTCTTCGCGGCCTGGCTGGCCGCACAACCCGACCTGGGTCCCAAATGGCTGCCGCGCTACGTGCGCGTCTCGGCCTCGCTCCCTCAGACCGCCACTGGCAAGGTGACCAAAGTGGGCCTGCGAGCCGAGGGCTGGGTCTGCGACGAACCGGTGTGGTGGCGCCCCCTCGAGAGCGCGGAACTGACATTCGTGCCCCTGCGCGAGGACGACCGGGTCACGTTGGCCGCCGGGCTGGCGGCCAACGGGCGTCCGCCCGTCGGCGTCGCTCACTAGCCGGCTCGACCTCTTCGGACGTTTCGAAAAGGGTGGATCGATTCGATCACGGCGCAACCCGGCAGCCTGCGTCCTACGAGAAACCGATGGTCGTGGGACCGGCCCCGGCGCCATCGACTGCCCCGGCCGTGTCCGTTTCGTGGTGACCGGCTCACACCAGGCGCCGGGTAATACTTCACGAACCATGGACGCCGACGACGAGCCGAGCCAAGGGGCGGTCCCGGTGCCTGGTCCTCAATCCGAGCCGTCCACCAAGCCGCAGAGCGGACGCTGGGTCGTCGAACTCGTCGCCGTCGTGGTGGTGGCGATCGTCGTCGCCGTCCTTCTGCGTACGTTTGTCGTGGCGACCTATTCAATCCCGTCGGGCTCCATGGAGCCGACCTTGCAGATCGGCGACCGCATTCTCGTGGACAAGCTGAGCTACCACCTGCACGGCGTCGATCGATCCGACATCATCGTGTTCTCGACCCCGCCAGCGGAAGATTGTGCGGGCCCGCGGGTGGCCGACCTCGTCAAGCGCGTGATCGGCCTGCCGGGCGAGACCATCTCCTTGACCAACGGGCGCGTCTCCATCAACGGGCGCGTCTTGGCCGAACCGTGGTTACCCCCCCAGGACCAGGCGGAGACCTACCCCGGGCCCTCCGACGCGGGCTATGCGCTCCACCGCGCCTTCCGGATCCCCAGCGGGGACGTCTACGTCATGGGGGACAATCGGATGGAATCGTGCGACAGCCGTTACTGGGGCCCGGTTCCGGAATCGACGATCGTCGGCAAGGTCGACATGCGGGTCTGGCCGCTGGGACGGATCGGGTTCTTCTAGACGAAGGAGGAAACCTGCACCTTCAGTCGCTACAAGCTCGCGGCAGGACACCGCCCTCCCGCCGCTGAACGGTCGCCGAAACGAGTCGGCCGACGATCTCCCGCAGTCGCTCGGCCGGGTGCTCGCGAAGGTCGGGGCTTGTTCCGGAGGTATACGCCAAATTCTGGGGATCTCGTTTTGCCTGTATATGGCGGCACGAGGTGGTTCCGGCTCCCTCTCTACGCGAGAGACGCGGCAGTGAGGTGGTGGGCGCCCCTTGGCCTTCGAGCGGACAGTGAGTCGGCCCCGCGCCGGGCCCGACTACGAGCGGCGGTCTCGGCGCCACACGAGGCGCAGGCCCGACCAGGTCGAGTCGATGGCACAGACCTTGTTGTCGACCAACCCGAGAGGCAGCGCGACGGCGCGCACGACCTCGTCGTCGACGCTGGTGGCGACACCCGAGGCGCGCTTGGGCCAGGCGATCCAGAGCCCTCCGGACGGGAAGATCATCCTTCCCAGGGCCTCGATCCGCCGCTCCAGGTCCTCCCGTCGCGTGAAGAACGCCACGACGACATCGGCGGACCCGCGCGCCTGGCGCTTGACCGCTACCCCCTTGGGGATGCCGCCGATGACCCCCTCAGGCGCCCCGATGAGCGCGACCGATGCACCTTGGGTGATGCCGAGCTTCTTGGGCAGCGGTGTCCCGCTGTACCCGGCCATGCCCTAAGGATTCACTGCGACGAAGACGAAGAATGCGAGCGGGTACTCATACTCGTCCTCCCCCACCGCGAACCGCTGGAGGTGCCGCTCCACCAGGGCAAGGGCTTCTGCCTCACGATCCGGGCCGATCCCCATGAGGGGGAGGAGCGTCCGGTCGAACACCGCGCTGGCGGGCGCCCGCACGTGGGTCTCGTACGGCGTGCAGGACACGCCGACGAATCCCGCGCCCTCGAGGAGCTCGTCGACGTACTCCTCGTCGCCGAACGCGAACGGGCCGACAGGGCTCTTCCCCGGGGGCGGGGTGGGCGGTCGCGGCGCCAGCGGGCGTAGTGCCGTGCCGATGTGCCACGGATTGCGCTCGACCCCCTGCCAGCAGGCAAAGACAAGACGCCCGCCGTCGACCGCTAGGCGTCGGATGCGCCCGAGGGCCTTCGTCGGCTCGTCGAAGAACATGACCCCGAATTGGCTCACGACCGTGTCGTACGGATCCTGGTCGAGGGCGTCGACCTGCACGTCGAGTTGGACGAACTCCGCAGGTGACCCCGCCTCGGCGGCTCGGCGCCGAGCCAGGTCCAACAGCGGCGCAGAGAGGTCGACGCCGAGCGCTGCGCCGCCCGGGGACACCGCGTTTGCCAGCTCGATGGTCAGGCCCCCGCCGCCACACCCGACGTCGCACACGCGCTGGCCGGGCCGGCCGGCGACATGCCGCAGCAGGTACGGCGACACGGTCTCGGTCAGACGCTCGCGCTTCGGCCAGGCGGTGGCCCAACGCTCGTCGTTCCATCGGCGAGCCTCTGCCTCGTTGGCCACGCCGACACCGTAGTTGGCGGGCTAGCTTCGGCCGATGCGCGTCGGCCTCGTCATCTTGCCCTCTGATCGCTGGACCGATGCACGCCGGCAGTGGGAATGGGCCGATGCGGCAGGCTTCTGCACGGCGTGGACCTACGACCACATCCGTTGGGGAGGCATGCCCGACGGGCCCTGGCACGCCGCGGTCCCGGTGCTGGCGGCTGCGGCCGGGGTCACCAACCGGATCCGGCTGGGAACCCTCGTCGCGACACCAAACTTCCGCCATCCCGTCACCCTCGCACGGGACGCTCTGGCGCTCGACGACCTCAGCGACGGGCGATTCGACCTCGGCCTCGGACCGGGCAGCGAGGGACCCGACGCCAGGGCGTTCGGCCAGGAGCCGTGGTCGCCCGCAGAGCGTCTGGCGCATTTCGGCGAGTTCCTCGAGATCCTCCAGCCGATCGTCTCGGGGGAACCTGCGACGCGCACGACGCTGCGGACGGCACGTTACGCGGCCTACGAGGCGCCGAGCACTCCGGGCGCCGTACAGCGACCATTCCCGCTCACCATCGCCGCGGGCGGCGCGAAGGGCATGCGGCTGGCGGCAACGTACGGCAGCCAATGGGTGACCGTCGGACCGACGGCCGCGCCCGAGCGTACGTTGGCAACGATCCTTGACTCGGCACGCACTCAGCGCGCGCTCTAGACGCGGCGTGCATGGAAGTGGGTCGCCACCCCTCAAGTATCGGCAAGGTTCTTCTGTGGATCCCCACCGAGCCCATTATCGAGTCACCAGCCCAGTTCGACGAGTTGGCCGGTCCCTACGCCGAGTTGGGCTTCGACCAGTTCGTGCTGCACCACCCGGCTCAGACGGGGCCTTACGGCGGCCAGTTCAAGACATTCGAGGAGATCGCGGCGCGCTACGCATCCGGGTGAGCATTCACGCCCGATCACTGTGCACCCGCGCCACGGGCGTCGCCGCGAGGAGCCCATCCAATTGCGTCCTCGCGGCCGGGGGGTCGACCCGCTCGAGCTCGACGGACGCGGAGCCGACCCACGAGGCCGCTTCGGTCAACGCCCGGACCACGTGACCAGCGGCGCCGGGCCGCAGGAGCGTCACCTGCTTCGCCACCAACACGTCGCCCCGACGCCCGGGATCGACGAGCGCGACGATCTCCGTGCCACCCAACACCGGCATGGCGAAGTAACCGAATGTTCGCTTCGCCTTGGGCGTGTACGCCTCTATCCGATGGCGCAGGCCGAACAGACGCTCCAGTCGGTCGCGGTACCAGTTGAGCGAGTCGAACGGCGACAACAGGACGCTACGCCCACGGGCGCGCCTCCCCAAGGCCGCCGCCAGCGCAGCCGGGTCGGCGTAGGCGCGCTGACGCCAGCCCTCCACCGCGACTTCGGTCAGGGGAACGTTCGCGAGCACGCTCTGCGCCAACCGGTTGGGAAGCCCGTGGTACACGGCGAGGTCGGAGACCGTGGCGACGCCGAGCGCGCCACCTGCCGCGGCGACCAGCTGCGCCGCGCACGCCTCGTCCGTCCGATCCTCCCCAAGCAGCTCGGACGGCACGGCGCGCTCAGTCAGGTCGTAGACGCGCTGGAAGCCCCGCCGCGTGCGCACCACGAGGTCTCCGATGTCGAGCAGCCACTCCGCCGCGATCTTTACGTCGGACCAGTCCCACCAGACGCCGCCCCTCTTGGCCCCGCCCAGCTCGTTGGCCGTCAGCGGCCCCTCTGCCCGCAGACGGGCCATCACCTCGGCGCACGTCTTGTCGCGTTCGTGCAGCACGTGCCAGCGCTTCCCCTTGGACCGCCGCGCCCGGCGTTTGAAGGCATACGCCGGCCAGTCCTCGAGTGGGAGCACGCAGGCCGCATGGGACCAATACTCGAACGTCTCGCTCCTGGGACCCCAGTAGGCGCGCTCCACCCGGGCCCGCCCGACGGCACCCAAGCGGGCGTACGCCACGAGCTCATGGGATCGGGCCAGCACCGAGATCGTGTCGAGTTGCACCGCACCGAGCCGCCGGAGCATGGCCGGGACCCCGCCTTCAACGCCACGCGCCCCCCGTAGCCCCTGCGCAAACAGCGCGACACGCCGCGCCTCCTCGATGCTGAGCGTTTCGACGCCCTGGGCGAGAGACGGCTTAGAAGAGGACGGCACAGAAGAGGACGGCACAGAAGAGACTCAGACGTCCGTCGAGGCGAGGCCCGACCACCGACGACTCAGTCGAGCAAGGCGCTCGCCACCGCGTCCTCGAGGACGCGGTCGTTGCACCACATCAGCTGCTGCTGCTTGGCTCGGCGGAAATAGAGCTGGATGTCGAATTCGAGCGTGAACCCGATGCCACCGAAGAGCTGCTGAGCCATCGCCGTGATGTCGCGGAAGGTGCTGCAAGCGGAGAGCTTGGCCATCGGGGCCAGTGACGTGAGGGGCCGCCCCGTCGCACCCGCCCAGGCCGCTTCGTGCACCAGCTGCTCGGCCCCGTCCAGATTCGTGACGGCCTCGGCGAGATTGTGGGCCAGCGCCTGGAATGCGCCGAGCGGCTTGTCGAACTGATGGCGATCCTTGGCGTACTGAGTGGTGATTTCGAGTGCGTAGCGGGCCCCGCCCACGGCCTGGGCGCCGAGCAACACCAACGCCGGTTCGAGGACTTCTTGCCAGGTGGCCCAGCCGCTCGCCGCCGGGCCGATACGGTCCTCCTCGCCCACGGCCACGCTCGAGAAGGTGACTTCGTACTGCGTGTCCGAGGCGATGCTGAACTGCTGGCGCAGCGACACGCCCGGTGCCCTGGGATCGACCAGGAACAGGTCGATGTCTTCCGCTGCGTCACCCGTCCGGGCCAGTACGAGGAGCCGATCGGCCGCCGACCCGAAGGCGACGTGGCGCTTCACACCTGAGAGGCTGAGGCCCGTCCCCCGACTGACCGCCCGCAGCTCCACGCCCCGGGGAGAGAATCCGTTCTCGGGTTCGAGCCACGCCGGTGTCACCACGATGTCCCCCGAGGTGACGGCGCGCAGCCAGCGTTCCTTCTGCGTTCGGCTCCCCGCGACGGCCAACACGCCGCCTCCCAGCACCGCGCTCACGAAGTGTGGCGTGGGCGCGAGCGCCCGACCCAGCTCCTCGTAGAGCGCCACCCCCTCGATGAGCGACATACCCGAGCCGCCGTACTCTTCCGGCAACAACAGCCCGATGAGGTCGAGCTCGCCGAGCTGGGTCCAGAGCGCGGCGGGATAGCCGACCGGATCGTCCTCCATCTGGCGGACGACCTCGAGGGAACTGTGGCGGGCGAGCACCTCGCGCACCGTCTGGCGCAGTAGCTCCTGCTCCTGGTCGAAATCGAGGTCAAGCAAATCGGTACCACCTTCGGGTTCGCAGGGACATCAACGATCGAGACGGCATCACGTGTTGGGCGACGGCCGCCACGCGTCGCCGGATCGAGCCCAAGGGTTGTCGTCGGCTGAGCGGGGCAGCGCCAGGCGGGCGGTGCACATTGTCTTGACGTCGCCATCCACTGACAAGGCCACCCGCACCGTCACGAACCCACAACCCGACGCGTCGACTTCGACCGAGTCGACGACGCCACGCAGGGACATCAGGTCTCCGGGGAAGACCGACCCCAACATGCGGAAGGTGACGCGCCCGAGCCGCCCGTGCGGGCCGCTCCAGTCGGTGAGGTAGCGCTCGAACCAGGCGGCCTGGTTGGGCGTGTTCAAGAAGATGTCCTGGGTACCGTTGCGATCCACGGCAAAGTCTTTGTCGTGGTGCATGGGACGCCAGTCCCGAGTGGCCAGCGCCCCCAACACGACGGTCGTCGCGCTCACCTCATAGGAGAGCTCCGGTAACTCGTCGCCCACCTCGACGTCCTCGAACAACAGACGGGGCACAACGGACACGGTCATGCGTCCCCGCCTCGCCGGTAGCCGAAGCCGGTGTAGGACTCGACGGCCACCAGATCGCCGTCCTGATTCGCGTAGACGACGTCGATCACCCAGAAGCGGCCCGTGCCGAGCTTCGTCGTCTTCTCGTCGCTGACCGAACGCAACACCTGGTGCGTCCGGAGCAGGTCGCCCATCCGCACGGGCGTGTGGAACTCGATCGTGTTGTCCGTCATCACCGCCTCGGGAAGCCCGAAGAGCTCCTTGAGGTCGAAGTGCACCTGCAGTGGCAGCGCCTGCTCCGTCCGGCCGGGGGCCCAGTGGTGCGGCCGGAACCAGACTGAGACCATGGACGGCGGCGCGATCGGCCCGCCGGTGAGGGACGCGGCCACCTCGTCGTCCCAGAAGAGCGGGTTGCCGTTCTCGACCGACGAGCACGACGTCCACACGTAGCCGCGCTCGACCGGAAATTCGCCTACCTCGTGGTACTGCTCCTTGCCGATCAGATCGCGCGCCCGCGTCAGCACGTCTGTGCTCATGCCACCACTCCCCGCGCCACCCATGACGCAACGGTCTCGCCGTCCACACCCGCCTCCTTCAAGAGGTGTTCGGTGTCGGTCGCGTCCGGGTCCGGTACTTCGACCCTCGCCGACCGGTCCATGCCGGCGAGCAACGGTGCCAGCTGACGGAACTCGCCCTCCTTCGGATGGCAGGCCGAACCAACGACCCCCCGGGCTGCGAACTGCGGGTAGTTCGCCACTTCCGTCACCGCCAGAACCGGCGCCACGCAGGTATCGGCCCCGGCCAGCGTCTCGATCCACTCGTCGCGTGTCCTCGTGGCGAAGGCCGCGGCGAGGGCAGCGCGAATCTCTGCCTGCGCCGCGTCGTCGTACTGGCGCTCCGCCAGCTCGCGGCAAGCGAGGGCGACGCAGAGGTTGGCGAAGAACTTGGCCTCGATGGCGCCCACCGCCACCCACTTCCCGTCTGCACAGGTGTAGGTGGCGTAGCAGGCGTAGCGCCCCGAGAGGACGTCGTGACCGGGCGCGACATCGCCACCGAGCGCCAACTGCTCGTCGATGGCCAGCGACATCAACCACAGCACGCCCTCGGCCACAGACACGTCGAGGTAGGTGCCGCGGCGCGACGACGCCCTACCGGCGAGCGCAGCCGTGATGGCGAGCGCCGCCTGCATCCCACCCGCGGCGGCATCGGCGATCGTGGTACCCGGCAAGGCTGGCGGCGCGTCCGGGCGTGCCTCGCTCATGGCGAGATATCCGCCGACGGCCAGGTAGTCGAGGTCGTGGCCGGCCCACTGCGATGCGGGCCCGTCCTGCCCGTAGCCGCTCGTCGAGCAGTACACGATGCCCGGATTGCGCATCGAAACCTCGTGGTAGCCGATGCCCAGCCGGTCCATGACGCCGGGCCGAAAGCTTTCGACGACGACGTCGGCTGCTGCGGCGAGCGTGAGGAAGGCCTCTCGCCCGTCCTCATCCTTGAGGTCCAGCTCGACGCGGCGCATGCCTCGCTGCCCGCTGTAGGCGAAGAACGGTGGCGCGATCGGGGCGGCGGCGGCTGAGGGCACCGGGCCGACCTTGACGACGCGGGCCCCGTAGTCGGCCAGGAGGCGGGTGCAGCGCGCCGCCGGCCCGACGGTCGACAGGTCGAGAACCGTGATCCCGTCGAGCGGGGCGGACGACGGGTTCGCCGACACTCAGAAGTTCTTGGGGAGGCCGAGCTTGCGACGGGCGATGATGTTCTTCTGGATCTCTGAGGCGCCACCGCCGATGGTGTCGATCACGGTGTAGCGGTAGGTCGACTCCGCCCGTCCCTCCATGGGGGCCTCCCGAGTCTTCACCCTGAGCTGGCTGCCGGGCCCGGCGATGTCCATGGAGGCGTTGGCCAGCCGTTTGGACAGCTCGGTGGCATAGAGCTTGTACTCGGAGGCCCACGCAGTTGGTGCCGCGCCGCCCTTGGCGGACTCGAACACGAATTTGAGGCCGATGACGCGGGCGACCTCGAGTTGCGTGGCGAGCTGGGCCAGGCGCTGGCGGATCACCGGGTCGTCCTTGAGCGGCACACCGTCACGCACCGTCGTCTTGACGTACTCGACGAGCAACTCGAAGCGCTGCGCGATGGGCGAGAACGTGAACATGGTGAAGCGCTCGAGGTCCAAGGCCTCGGAGATGTACTGGAAGCCACGGTTGACCTCGCCCACCACGAACTCGTCAGGGACGAAGACGTCGTTCAGGAACACCTCGTTGGTGCGCTCGTCTCCCATCGTCCAAATGGCATTGACGGTGATGTTCGGCTGGTCGATCGGGACCAGGAAGAGCGTGATGCCGGCATGCTTGGCCGCCTCGGGGTCGGTGCGCGCCCCGACCCAGTACCACTCGGCGAAGTGGGCGGACGTGGTCCACGTCTTCTGCCCGTTCAACATCCAACCGCCGTCGACCTTCGTGGCCTTGAGCTGCATCGAGGCGGCGTCCGAGCCTGCGTTGGGCTCCGAGTACCCGACGGCGAACTCCACCTCGTTGCGCAGGATCTTGGGGAGGAATTCCTCCTTCAGCGTCTCGTTGCCGTGCCGGATGATCGTCTTGCCGACGATGCCGACTCCCTTGCCGATCTGCGGGCCGCCGCGTCCGGCCAGCTGCTCGTTGAGGAGGTACTCGTAGACACCTTCGCCTTCGGAGCCCCCGTACTCCTTGGGCCAGGTCATGCCCAGCCAGCCCCGTTCCCCGAGCGACTTCATGAAGGCCCGACGCTTCGGCGTGTCGACGATCTGGGCCATGTTCTCCCGGGTCAGGTCGAACACTTCGGGGTCGGCATTGGCATCGAGGAAAGCCTCGACCTCCTTCACGAAGGCCAGCTGCTCCGCCGAGAATTCGAACTCCACTCCTGCCTCCAGACCCACATCTGACGGCTCGTCAGATGCGCGGGACATCATAGGACGCCTGTTCCGGGCTCTCGAAGGGGCGTGACGGGTCCCAGCGCGTGGACGGCTCTGTTGCGCCGGGCCACAGGCGCGCCCCTTGTCGATGCCGCAAGGTCGGCGAGGCTCCGAGGGGCGCCGCATGGGCACCCCAGCCTGACGGTCACTATGTGGAACCCGACGTCGAAAGGGTCGAATGCAGCCGCCAGCGCCTGCGGGTCGGCGCTCGTTCCTGCCTTTGCTCAGGCTGCTCGTCCCACTCGGCGCACCAGGCAGACTCGCGGGCTTGCCGTTCTCCAGCCCCACTGGACACAGCGCGTTGTGGCCCGCATGAGCGCTATGGCGAGAGCGACCGCCTCACCACTCAGACCGCCTTCGGGGAGTGAAGGAAAAGATGAATCCGGCGGTGCGGCTGCCGTCGGCGGGTTCGCGAACCGATCCGTGCCGCTCGCCCGGACGGCAGCGTCACCTGTGCGCGCCCGTTCGGTTCCGAACCCAACCGTGCCGCCGCGCTCCGAAACGCCTCGCGCCCGAGACCCCCGCCCACCGGCGATGGATCCCGTCAGATGCTCCTGGACCCGAGCCTCATCAATCATGCGCTCGAACAGGACACGCACGGTCACTCCCTCACGGGCGGCTTCGGCTTCGACCCAGGCTCGCCGTACGTGATCGAGACGGAGACCCACAACGGTGGTCTTGGAGGTCGCTATGACTGTTAACAGTAGCCACAACCCTCATCCCCACAGCAGCATTTGCGTTAACAGCTGCTGAACCAGCGGGTGGTGCGGCCGGGACGAAGGACCGAATTCGGTTCAGGAGCCCCGAGGACACCGTTGGTCGGTAACACCCGATCCGGCACCGACCCGGGCGCAGTGATCCCGCTGTGACCTCCGTCGTTACTCGGCGCTCCTGCCGTGACCCGAGCTTTGCGTCGGGCCGGACGCCTCACGTCCGGCGACCGAGACCGAGAGAAGGGCCGGGGGCCGCCCGAGCGGCCCTGCAACGGGAGAGTGGCGTTTACACCCCGCCGAGACCGCGGTCTTCAGGGCACCAAATGCCGCAGGGACCCGACGACGGCACGCCAGCCGTCGCGGGCGCAACGACCGCTCGCCTCGATGTGGGCCGCGGAGAGTGAGGCCGCCCGACCCAGCACCTGGCCGGGCAACGCCAAGAGCCGGCGCACGTCGGAAAACGACCCCCACTCGGCCCCGATTGGTGGCCGAATCGATGACCAAGACCCAAAGTCCGGGGCAACGGCAACCCTCTCCGCGTCGGGTTGGACCACGAGGTCCTCGTCCATGCCGGCAGGCCCGACATCCCAATCGAGGCCGCGGTCGCCCGCACGCCAATCGACGTCGTCGTCACCGACCTGATCCCTGGTAGGAGGGCGGGCGCTCGGTGCGACCTCTGAGCGGGCCTGGTCGATCATCTCTTCGAAGAGGGTCCTGACGGTGACCCCGTGCCGAGCGGCAGCGGCTTCGAGCCATGCCCGCCGATCGTGATCGAGGCGCACGCCGAGAACGGTGGACTTGGAGGTCGCGATGGGCGTTAACAGTACCGGGCCCTGTTGACCGGAATGATGACCCACTGCGTTAACACCGGAGCTCACCTCGCTCCGACCACTCGCGGACGGTGTAAACACCGCACCCTTGACGCAAAATATGGTCAACGACCTGGGGCGCGATGCTCCACGTGGAACGCACGTATGGGACCTTCGATGCCCCGGAGCTCGGCCGGCTCGAGGGGCACGACCGTCCACATGTCGGGCGTCAGCATGGCGGCGGCTGCGTCGGTGACGACGACCTCGCCCGGCGCCGCGGCCTTGACCAGTCGGGCGAGCAGGTTGACCAGCGGCCCGAAGTAGTCGCCCTCCCGGGGGATGACAGGGCCGAATCCCACCGCCCCTCGGGCCGGCGGAAGGGCGTGGTCGGCTCCCGCCGCCTCGCAGACCTCGAGACCGATCGTGCACGCGGCATCCGCCGACGGCGCCGCGAAGAACACCTCGTCGCCGATCGTCTTGACGACCCGGCCCCCGGCGAGCACGGCGCTCGACCAAGCGGCCGACTCGAAGCGGGTGAGGGCCAGGCTCTGCTCTCGCAGGTCGAGTGACTCCGCCCACGCGGTCGAGCCGACCAGGTCGACGAAGCCGAGGGCCACCACCTCGGTCGCCCCGTCCGGCCCGACGAGACCGCCGAGGATCGGGGTCCACCCAGCGGCCGCGCCTCTTGCACCCGCCGCTGGGCCCGCTCGAACGCTTCCAGGACCATGTGGGCGAGCACGTCGGGCACGCCGATGAACGCTCTCGTCGCCGCCTCGGAGATCCGGGCACGGGCGAGCTCGTCGGGCCCCTCGCGCACGGTGCCCGGACCGAACTCGGCGAAGAACAGTGCGATGGCGGACTCGGCGACGTTGATGGCGGCTGCCCCGAGCACCCGGGTGAACGCCAGGATGGCCTCCTCGCCCATGAGCGCGGCGCCCTGCTCGAAGGCCTCCATGAGGCCGACGCAGGTCCGCAGGGACCTCGGTGTCGGGCTGCGCCGGGAATGCCGGCCGCCAGCAGCGACGCGCAGCACGCGTGCGACACGGGACACCGCTGCGCCGCGCAATCTCCTCCACGGTCACCGTCGGCGTCTTGCCTTGCGTGACCAAGTCGCCGGCCAAACCGGGCAAGCTGCCGGCGCGGTGTGCGTCGACCAGCTGTTCGAGGGTGGCGCCGCGTTCGGTCAGGTACTCGAGGAGAGCGAGGCGCTCCGCGGCGTCCGGCTCGTCGGGGGAATAGAGCCCCGCCGCTTCCCAAGCCTTCGCGTCCGAGGCGCTCGCGTCCAACCGATCACTCCGCCCACGCGAGCGTCGCCGACTGCTGCGCACGGGCCAGACCCTTGAGGCGCGTCTCACGATGGCCGTCGAAGCTGAACTCGCCCGAGCCCTGCACGAGCTGTTCCGACAGCGACGACACCAGGATCTCGCCGGGACCGGCGACGTCGGCCAGCCTGCTCGCCACGATGACGGTATGACCCAGATAGTCGTCGCCCTCGGCGACGGCGTCGCCCGTGTGCACCCCGATGTGCACCGCGATGGATGCGCCGCCTTCCTCGGGCACGTACGCGCGGACCGCGCGCTGGATGTCGACGGCACAGCGCAGGGCGCGGGCGACGCCGCCGAACGCAACCATGAAGCCATCCCCCTGGACGCTCACCTCTTGGCCGCCGTGGCGTGCCACGGCCTCGCGCACCATGCGGTGGTGCTCGTGGAGCACGCGCCGTGACGCCTGGTCGCCGAGACGCTCGGTCATGCCCGCGTAGTCGACCATGTCGCAGAACAGGATCGTCACGGTGCCGTCGGTCGCGACGTCAGTGCCGACAGCAGACAACTCGGCGTGCGCCGCCGCGGGCGCGGCCGCGGGCGCGGGGACCTCGGGCACCATGTCCGCCCCTTCAGCGCCACCGCGGTTGAGTGCACGGCCGGATCGGTTGGGACGGCTCTTCACCTCGATGCCGCCCATGACGGCGAAGCCGCGGACGACGATGCGGGGCGAGCCGGGCACGATCGCCACGTCCTTCAGTCGCAGGCTGCGTCCGCCCATGAACGAGAAGCCCCGCAGCTCCACGTCGAACCCCTCGGGCACGAGGACGTCGACGCCACCCCAGAATGCGAAGGCGGTGATCTCCACCTCGGGGCCCTCGATCTCGGCCCGCCGCAAGTCCATGTCGCAGCCGCCCATGACCGCGACGGCGTTGGTCTTGCCGCTGATACGCCAGCGCCCCTTCGTGCTGTGGCCGCTCATGACGGCCACGTGCCAGCGGCGCTGCTTGCGTGGCGCGGCGGTGACGGCGGTGGTGGCGGCGGGTGGCTCCACCACCCGGGCGGACGCGGGGAGGTCCGCCATGACCGCATCGAGGTCGCCACGGGTCCTCGCTCCGAGCGCCCGTCCCACCCGTTCGGAGAATTCGTCGAGCGTGAGGCGCCCCTCGACGACGTGCTCGCTGAGCTGCGTCACCGTGCGGTCCCTGTCGGCGTCCGCCACGCGTTCGAACGGCGGCCCAGCCCCGCCCGACTCGGGCAGCCGCGGGAACTCGGGGAGCGGCGGATCCGCCATATAAGAGGACAGTCTGCCCCCTGCAACGGCCCGGCGAACGACCTGACGCGCCGTCAGAGAGTCCCGGGGGCACCCGTTAGGCTCCTCCGCCGTGCGAGGCATCATCAGTGCGGCGGGCTACGTGCCCTACCGGAGGCTGGCGCGGGCGGACATCGCGACCTTCATGGGCAGCGGGGGCGGGAAGGGGACCCGGGCGGTGGCGTCCCACGACGAGGACACCACGACACTGGGCCTGGAGGCGGCACGCCTCGCCTTGCGCTCGGCCCCGGGACAGACCCCCGACTCCCTGTGGTTCGCCACGTCACAGCCGGCGTACCTCGACAAGACCAACGCCGCCGCGCTGGCCGCGGCGCTGCGTCTTCCCGGCCACGTCGCCGCCTTCGACTTCGGCGGCGCGCTGCGATCCGGAATGGGCGCGCTTCTGGCCGCGCTCGGGGGTGGGGCGACGAACCTCGTCGTCGCCGCAGACGTGCGGGACGGGCTGCCGACGAGCGGCGACGAGGCGAGTGGCGGGGACGCCGGCGGCGCCGTCCTGGTGGGAGACGGCGCCGAGGTGCTCGCCGAGGTCGTCGGCACCGCCTCCGCCACCGACGAGTTCACCGATCGCTGGCGCGCGCCAGGTGAGCGCACCTCCAAGCTGTGGGAGGAGCGCTTCGGTGAGAACCGCTATCTGGCACTCGGGCAGGACGTCCTTGCCCGCGCCCTCGCCGCCGCCGGGCTCGACGCGTCGGACGTCGGGCGGCTGATCGTGACCGGCATGCACGGACGCGCCGTGTCGGGCCTGATCAAGAAGTCGGCGGTGGCCGACGGCGTTGCCGCCGACGACCTCGCTTCGACCGTCGGTCAGGCGGGACGGCACACCCGCTGCTCGTCCTCGCCGGCGTGCTCGAGGCGGCCGCCGCCGAAGGCGCGCCACCCGGTACGGTCATCGTCGCCCTGCACCTGGCCGACGGAGCCGACGCCGTCGTCCTGCGCACCACCGAGGCACTGACCCGCTGGCAGCCGGCGCGCACGGTCGCCACGCAAGATCGCGATGGGTGCCCCGATCACGTACGCCAAGTTCCTGTCGTGGCGCGGGCAGTTGCAGCCCGAACCGCCCCGGCGACCCGAGCCCGCGCGCGTCTCGAGCAGTGCAGCGCACCGGAACGAGGAGTGGAAGTTCGGGTTCGTCGGGTCCAAGGACCGCAGTTCGGGCGCGCTGCATCTGCCTCCCGCACGCGTCTCCATGGACGGAGGGGCCGTCGACGACATGGAGCCCGTGGCCATGGCGGATGCCCGCGGGACCGTGGTCACCTCCACCATCGACCGCCTCGCCTACTCGCCCAGCCCGCCGATCGTGTTCGCCATCGTCGACTTCGACGGGGGCGGAAGGTTCCCCGTGGAGCTGACCGATGCCGACGCCGACGAGATCCGTGCCGGGAGCCGGGTGGAGATGACGTTTCGGCGTCTCTTCAGCGCCGATGGCATTCACGACTACTTCTGGAAGGCGCGACCGGTACGCGCGGGAGGAGACGATCTGATGAGCTCGCACGGCGTCCGAGACAAGGTGGCCATCATCGGGATGGGCTGCACGAAATTCGCCGAGCTGTGGGAAAAGGGACTCGACGACCTCATCGTCGACGCCAGCACCGAGGCCTTCGGCAGCGCCGGCGTCACGAAGGAGGACGTCGACGCCTATTGGTTCGGCACGGCCCAGAGCGGCATGAGCGGCATCACGTTGGCGAGGCCGCTGCAACTCCGCAACAAACCCGTCACCCGGGTCGAGAACTACTGCACGACAGGCTCCGAAGCGCTGCGCGGCGCCGTCTACGCGGTGGCCTCGGGCGCGTACGACGTGGCCATGGCGGTCGGCGCCGAGAAGGTGAAGGACAGCGGGTACCAAGGTCTCAACGCTGTGAACCCGCCGAACGACGGCACCGCGCGCACCCTGACCGCGGCGGCCATGTTCTCCATGGTGGCGCCGGCCTACGCCCAGAAGTACGGGGTCGACGACGAGACCATGGCGGACGTCTTGGCGTCGATCGCGGTGAAGAACCACCACAACGGTGCGCGCAACCCCCGGGCGCAGTTCCGGCGGGAGATCACCAAGGAGGCCGCGCTGTCCGCTCCCCGCCTGGCGGGATCGCTCGGCGTGTTCGACTGCGCCGGCGTCGCCGACGGGGCGGCCGCCGCCATCGTCGTGCGCGCCGAGGACGCGCACCGCTACACGGACTCCCCTCTCTACGTGAAGGCGCTGTCGTTCGCGGCCGGGAGCGGCTCGGGCCTCATCGACCCGGGCTACGACTACACGCACTTCCCCGAGTGTGAAGCCACGGCCGCGGACGCCTACGCGCAGGCCGGCATCACCGACCCCCGCCGGCAGCTCGCCATGGCGGAGGTCCACGACTGCTTCACGCCGACGGAGCTCGTGCTGATGGAAGATCTCGGCTTCGCGCCGCGGGGGACGGCGTGGAAGGAGGTGCTCGCCGGCACCTTCGCCCTCGACGGCGACCTGCCGGTCAACCCCGACGGGGGGTTGAAGAGCTTCGGCCACCCCGTCGGCGCCTCGGGGCTCCGGATGATGTTCGAATGCTGGCTCCAGCTCCGCCGCGAAGCACCGGCCGAACGCCAGGTCCCCACAGTGGACCGCGGTCTGGCCATGACACACAACCTCGGCGGCTATCCCGGCGAGATGGTTTCGTTCGTCTCGGTGGTGGGGACCCAGCCCGGTTGAACCGTCAGTCGAGGAGTTCAGCGAGCGGGGTGTACGGCATGCCGTGGGCCTCCGCAACCGGCCGGTAGACGATCCTCCCGTCCACCACGTTGACGCCTTCGGCGAGCGCGTCGTCGGTCCGCGCTGCCCGCTGCCACCCCAGGTCGGCGATGCTCAACACGTAGGGCAGGGTGGCGTTCGCCAGCGCGTGGGTCGACGTGTGCGGCACGGCACCGGGCATGTTGGCGACGCAGTAGAACACGGACCCGAACGCCTCGAACGTCGGGTGCGAGTGTGTGGTGGGCCGCGTCGACTCGAAGCAGCCCCCCTGGTCGACGGCGACGTCCACGAGGACGGACCCGGTCGGCATCTGTTCGACCAGCGCATCCGACACGAGGCGGGGTGCGCGAGCCCCGACGACCAGCACCGCGCCGATCACGATGTCCGCTCCGAGGCAGACCTCCTCGATGGCGTGCTCCGAGGAGGCGATCGTCTCGAGCGCGCCGCGGAAGTGATGGTCCACCTCGCGTAGCCGATCCAGGTTGCGGTCGAGGACGAACACCTCGGAGTGCATGCCCACGGCGATGGTGGCCGCGGCGAAGCCGGCGACGCCCGCGCCGAGGATCACGACCCGAGCACAGCGCACTCCGGGCGCGCCTGCGACGAGCACGCCCCTGCCACCGCCGGGCCGCATCAGGTAGTGCGCACCCATCAGGGGCGCCATCCGCCCGGCCACCTCGCTCATGGGCGCCAGAAGCGGCAGCGCGTTGTCCTCCTGGCGCACCGTCTCGTAGGCGATGGCCACGTTGCCGGCGGCCACCAATGCCTCCGTGCACTGCCGCGATGCCGCGAGGTGCAGATAGGTGAAGAGCGTCTGGCCGCGCCGGGCCCCCAGCCGATGGAACTCCTCGGTCACGGGCTCTTTCACCTTGCAGACGAGATCGGCCACCGCCCACACCTCGTCGGCGTCGTCGACGATCTTGGCCCCGGTGCGAACGAAGTCTTTGTCGGGCAGGGCGGAGCCCATCCCCGCACCTCGCTCGACCAGGACGGTATGACCGGCCGAGGTCAACTCGCGTACCCCCGCCGGCGTGAGCGCCACCCGCCATTCGTCCGTCTTGATCTCGCTCGGGACACCGATGATCACCGGGTGCTCACCTCGCCCGTACCGGTCCGATCAGAGGAGCCGCCGGCCCGTCCTCGGCGTCGCAGGAGTCCCTTCCGACGAAATTCTGCAAGCGACCCATTCCCTTTCCTTGCTCCCGGGGCCCTCAATTACAGGATCATAGAAGTTCCTGCTCTCAACAAGCGTTTCCGCAACATTGACACCCTTATGTGACGAATTTTGCTTGACTGAAGGTGGTGAAATGACACAATTCTGCACTACGGGGTGTCTCTGTAGATGAGGCACAAGGCGGGCCGCAAGGTGGGGCACAAGGCGGGCCACAAGGCGAGGAGGAGGAGATGCCGGAGGCGGACGAGGCAGGTAGAGACGGTGGCGACGAGACGGGGGAAGGCGCCGCCGAGAGCGACGCCGGGCCAGCTGCGGGCACCGTGCTCGACGCGCCCAACCGCTCCATCATCGAGGCGCTCCAGCGTGACGGACGACAGCCTTACGGGGCGATCGCGGAGGAGGTCGGGCTTTCCGAGGCAGCGGTGCGACGACGTGTCCAGCGCCTGCGCGAGTCCGGGATCATGCAGATCGTCGCCGTCACGGACCCGCTGCAGCTCGGCTTCACCCGCCAGGCCCTTATCGGCATCACGGTCGAGGGCGACGTGCGGCGGGTCGCCGACGAGCTCTCCGCGATGCACGAGATCGACCACGTCGTGATGTGCGCGGGATCCTTCGACGTCCTGGCCGAGATCGTCTGCGAGGACGACGAGCGACTCCTGCAAGTGCTCAACGACTCGGTGCGGGCCGTCCCCGGCGTGCGAGCCACCGAGACCTTCTTGTACCTGAAGCAGGCGAAGCAGACGCACACCTGGGGCACCCGATGAGGGGCCCCTCAGACCCCGCCGGAGGACCAATGACCACGGAGACACCCCATCTGAGCGAGGAGGCGGCACGTCACCTGTGGATGCACTTCAGCCGCATGGGCTCCTACGCCGACCATGAGGTGCCCGTCATCGTGCGCGGCGAAGGCGCCTGGGTCTGGGACCAGCACGGCAAGCGCTATCTGGACGGGCTGGCCGGCCTCTTCACCTCCCAGATCGGCCACGGCCGCACCGAACTGGCGGAGGCGGGAGCCAAGCAGGGCGGGACGTTGGCCTACTTCCCGATCTGGGCGTACGCGCACCCGCGGGCGATCGAGCTAGCCGAGCGGCTGGCGAGCTACGCACCGGGTGATCTCAATCGCGTCTTCTTCACCTCCGGTGGGTCCGAGGCGGTGGAGTCGGCCTGGAAGCTGGCCCGGCAGTACTTCGGGATGACCGGCCAGCCGAAACGCACCAAGGTCATCAGTCGTTTCATCTCCTACCACGGCACCTCGATGGGCGCACTGTCCATCACCGGCATCCCCGCCTTGCGCACCCCGTTCGAGCCGCTGGTGCCCGGCGCCATCAAGGTGCCCAACACGAACTTCTACCGGGCCGAGGTGTTCGCCGACGACGAGGTGGCGTTCGGCCGATGGGCCGCGGACGAGATCGAGCGGGCCATCGAACGCGAGGGCGCCGACACCGTGGCGGCCGTCTTCCTCGAACCGGTTCAGAACGCGGGCGGCTGCTTCACCCCGCCCCCGGGGTACTTCGCGGCGTGCGCGAGATCTGCGACCGCCACGGCGTGCTGCTCGTCTCCGACGAGGTCATCTGCGCCTTCGGGCGGCTCGGTCATTGGTTCGGCTCTCTGCGCTACGACTACCAGCCCGACATCATCACGGTGGCAAAGGGCCTCACCTCCGGCTACGCCCCGCTGGGTGCCATGATCGCGTCGGACCGTCTCATGGAGCCGTTCCTCGGTCCGGGTGCCTCGTTCGTCCACGGCTTCACCTTCGCCGGGCATCCGGTCAGCTGCGCCGTGGCGCTGGCCAACCTCGACGTCTTCGAGGGTGAGCGCATCCTGCAGCACGTGCAGGCCGCGGAGTCGGCATTCCGCGGCGCCCTCGACGGGCTGGACGACCTGCCGATCGTCGGCAACGTCCGCGGCGCCGGTTTCTTCTACGGGATCGAGCTGGTCAAGGACAAGGAAACCCGGGAGTCCTTCAGCGCCGAGGAGTCCGAGCGCCTCCTGCGGGGATTTCTGTCGGGCGCGCTCTTCGACGCCGGCCTCATCTGCCGGGCCGACGATCGCGGCGACCCCGTCGTCCAGCTCTCGCCGCCGCTGATCTGCGGGCAGGAGGAGTTCGACTTCATCGCGGCCGCACTGCGCGAGGTGCTCTCCGAGGCGTGGCGCCGGATGTAGCGGCGGGCGGGTGTCGCGGCGGGTGTCGCTCCGGCTGCCTCGGGCGGCGATCGGTGCCACAATCTCCACCGTGCAGGAGGCCGCCGGTGAGTCGATCACCAAGTTGCTCTTCACCTACGCCGAACGGATCGACGCCGGCGACTTCGCGGGGGTAGCCGAACTCTTCGCCCATGCCACCTTGACCTTCCAGGGCTTCGATGACGCCGTGACCGGGCGGGACGCGATCGAGAAGCTCTACGTCCGCAGCACCCGCCGCTACGAGGACGGGACGCCGCGGACGAAGCACGTGATCACGAACGTGCTGGTCGACCTGGAGGACGACGCCAAGGCCTCGAGCCGTTCCTACTTCACCGTGCTGCAGGCCGTGCCGGGAGCGCTGGGCTTGCAGCCGGTGATCGCCGGCCGCTACCGGCACACGTACGAACGGGTCGAAGGGGGCTGGCGGATCCTCACGATGCACGTCACGATCGACCTCGTCGGGGACCTCGGGCACCACATGCTCTTCGATCTCGCACCATGAAGCTCTCGCTGACCTACGACTGGGACTGCACGCCCGAGGTGTTCTGGGCGCTCTACTACGACCCGGACTTCGCGGTCCGGCTCCACCTGGAGTGCCTGGGGTCGACCACCGCCGAGGTGGTGTCGCAGGAAGGAGATCTGTCGAGCGGCCTGGTGCGGACGCTCCGCTACGGCCAGCGGCCCCCGATGCCGGGCCCGGTGCGCAAGATCTTCGGCGAGGAGGTGGTCACCACGGAAGTCAGCACTTACGACCCGGCCACGTCGACGACGACGTTCACCATGACGCCGGGCACGATGGCGGACAAGACCCACATCGACGGCGTCATCGCCTTCGACCGCGAGGACGGCACCACGGTCGAGTCGTTCTCCCTCGAAGCGCGGGTGAAGATCTTCGGGGCCGGGCCGATTGTCGAGCGCTTCATCGAGCACCAGGCCCGCGAGATGCAGGAGAAGTCCGTCGGATTCATGCGCGCCGAGCTCGGCGGCTGAGGCGCGGGCGCAGGCGCGCGCTTAGCGCCCCGTGTGCGGCTGAAGCCAGGGCCGGCGCCAGTGCGAGTGGCCGGCCAGGATCTTGTCCGCGCTGCTGGGGCCCCACGACCCCTTGGCGTAGGTCTCGACCGGCGGCGGGGCGTCGAGCAGCGGCTGGACGATGCGCCACGTCTCCTCGACGCTGTCCTCCCTGGTGAAGAGGGACGCCTGTCCGTGGATGGCGTCGCCGAGCAGACGCTCGTAGGGCTCTGGCGCGGTGCCCAGCTCCTCCGAGAAGATGAGTGAGAGGTCGACGGTGCGACTCGTCTGTGCCCCGGGGGTCTTCGCCTGCACGACCAGGTCGGCACCGGGGTTGGGTTCGATACGGAGGATGAGCTCGTTCGGGTCGGGCCTGTTCGACGAAAGGCTCAGCCTCGGCGGACGCTTGAAGATCACCCGGACCTCGGTCGCCGTGACGGCCATCGCCTTGCCGGCACGGATGAAGAAGGGGACGCCCGACCATCGCCAATTGTCGATCTCGAGCCGGAGCGCGGCAAAGGTCTCCGTCTGCGAGTGGGGCGCCACTCCGGGAACCGAGAGGTACCCGTCGTATTGCCCGCGCACGTACCGGGCGGGGTCGGCGGCGGGCATGGCACGGAAGACCTCGACCCGCTTGTCCCGCAACCCGTCCGCGTCGTCCGACGACGGTGGTTCGGACGCGAAAAGCCCGATGATCTGCAAAAGGTGGTTCTGCACGACGTCGCGCAGCGTGCCCACCGAATCGTAGAAGCTTCCCCGATCCGCCACGTCGAAGTCCTCGGCCATGGTGATCTGCACGCAACTAATGCGGTCGCGGTTCCACAACGGCTCGAAGATGGAGTTGGCGAAGCGGAGAAACAGGATGTCCATCGCCGGCTCCTTGCCGAGGAAGTGGTCGATGCGGAGGATCTGCCACTCTTCGAGGAGCGTGCGCAGCTCGGCGTTCAACGCCTTGGCAGAGGCCAGGTCGTGCCCGAACGGCTTCTCGACCACAACTCGCGCCCGGGCCGTCAGTCCCGCGTTCGACAGGCCCTCGACCACCCGCCCGAAGAGCGACGGCGGGATCTCCAGGTAGAACACCGGGTCCTGTCGGCCCTTGATGGCCTCGGCCACCTTCGCGTACGTCTCGTTGTCGTCGTAGTCGCCGGTGACCATCGACAGCCGTTCGGCGAAGCGCGCGAAGACCACGTCGTCCACGGTCTCGCCGGAGTCCTCGATGTCCTGACGCGCGTGCGCTCGCAAGGTGGCGGCCGACCAGTCGTCCTTGGCCACACCGACGATCGGGCAGGGGATCAACCCCCGGGCCTCGAGCCGGTAGAGGGACCGGAACGTCATCTTCTTGGCCAGGTCGCCGGTAATGCCGAAGATCACGAGGACGTCGGCCGTCGCCGTTCGCGGATCAGCCATCGGTGCCGTCTGCCCGAGCGTCCGAACTTGGGTGGTACGGGTGCATCAGTGGTCCTCTCTCGCGCTTCTTGCGCTGCTCGCGCTCACTGCAACGGGATCCGCCGACGCTCAGAGCGCCGCCTGGTCGGCCAGCACGACCGACGACTCCGCCTCGACGCGCCCCGCCGGGATGGTGGTGTCGCCCGCCAACAGCTTCTGCAAGGGTTCCTTCTTGTCCGCGCCGGTGATGAGCCACAGGATCCGGTGCGCACGGGCCAGGGCGGGGTAGGTGAGCGTCATGCGCACCCGGCCCTGATACGGCTGGGTGAGTCCAACCAGGCGGTCCGTGACGGAGAGGACGGGGTCTCCCGGGACGAGCGACGCCGTGTGCCCGTCGGGGCCCAGACCGAGATGCACGAGATCGAAGTGCTCTGGCAACGACGCGGCGTAACCGGCCGCGGCCGCTTCGAGGTCGGGATCGTTCACTCCCATGGGCCGCACCTGGGCGGGGGCGTCACCGAGCGCCTCCTTCAGGTGATGCAGGTTGCGGTCGGGGTCGTCGGGCGGGGCCACCCGCTCGTCCACCTGGTAGATCACGGTGGACTCCCACGGCACGTCCTCGCTTGCCAGCTCCGCGAACATGGCCCACGGCGTGTGGCCACCGCTCACCGCGAATTGGAAGGTGCCCCGGGCGCCCACCGCGGCCCGGGCGGCCTCGGCCACGAGGGTCGCCCCGGCCCGGGCCACCGCCGCCGGATCCGCTTGGGCCTCCACCGTGTGCTGCACCGTAGGGGTCTACTGCTTCTTCTCGGCGTGCCCGCCGAACTCGCTGCGCATGGCCGAGAGGATCTTGTCGGTGAAATCACCGAGCCCGCGCGACTCGAAGCGCTCGTACAGCGAGGCCGTGATGACCGACGCGGGCACGCCCTCGTCGACGGCGGCGAGCACCGTCCATCGTCCCTCTCCCGAGTCCGACACCCGCCCGGCGAAATCGTCGAGGTCGGGCGAGGCGGCGAACGCATCGGCGATGAGGTCGACCAGCCACGAGCCAACCACCGACCCGCGCCGCCACACCTCGGCCACGTCGCCCACGTTGATGTCGTATTGGTACGCCCAGGGGTCACGCAGCGGCGTGGTCTCGGCGTCGACCTCCTGGGTCCCTTTACCGGCGTTGGCGTGCTTGATGATGGAGAGTCCCTCGCCAATGGAGGCCATCATCCCGTACTCGACGCCGTTGTGGACCATCTTGACGAAGTGGCCGGCACCGTTGGGCCCACAGTGCAAGTAGCCCTGCGGCGCGGTCCCGCCCGTCTTGCGATTCGGCGTCGGCTCGGCGCTCCCCTCGCCCGGAGCGATCGTCTTGAAGATGGGGTCGAGCCGCTGGACGACCTCGTCCTCGCCACCGATCATCAAGCAGTAGCCCCGGTCGAGGCCCCACACGCCTCCGCTCGTCCCGCAGTCGAGGTAGTGGATGCTCTGGGTCCGGAGCTGCTTGGCGCGGGTGATGTCGTCGCGGTAGTACGAGTTCCCCCCGTCGATCACCGCATCGTCAGCGTCGAGCAGCGGTACCAGCTGCTCGAGGGTCTGGTCGACGATCGCGGCCGGCAGCATCAGCCACAGCGCCCGCGGCTTCTCGAGCAATTGGACGAACTGCTCGATGGAGTCGGCCCCCGTGGCACCCTCCGACGCCAACTCCTTCACCACGTCGGCGTTCACGTCGTAGACCACGCAACGATGCCCGTCGCGCATGAGCCGGCGCACGAGGTTGGACCCCATGCGACCAAGCCCGATCATGCCGAGTTGCATCGGCTTGTCAGTAGCCATGGTGCTCTCCTAACCCTTCAGGTTCCGATAACGACGAATGAGCGCGTTGGTCGACGAGTCGTGCGCCAGGTCGGGCTCGGCGCTGCTCTCGAGCTCGGGGATGATGGCGACGGCGAGGACCTTCCCCAACTCGACCCCCCACTGGTCGAACGAATCGATTCCCCAGATGGTGCCCTGGGTGAACACGCTGTGCTCGTAGAGGGCCACGAGGGAGCCGAGGACATGCGGCGTCAGCTTCTCGGCCAGCAGCACGTTGGTAGGCCGGTTGCCCTGCATGACCCGGTGCGGGACCACGGCGTCAGGGGTGCCCTCCGCCCGGACCTCCTCCTCCGTCTTGCCGAAGGCCAGCGCCTGGGCCTGGGCGAAGACGTTCGACGAAAGCTTGTCGTGGTGGTCGCGCAGCGGGTTGAGGCTCTTGCCGAAGCCGATGAGGTCGACCGGGATCAGCTTCGTCCCCTGATGGATGAGTTGGTAGAAGCTGTGCTGCCCGTTGGTCCCCGGCTCGCCCCAGTACACCGCGCCGGTCTGGTAGTCGACGGTGACCCCCTCGAGCGTCACGTGCTTGCCGTTGGACTCCATCGTCAGCTGCTGCAGGTAGGCCGGGAACCGCTTCAGGTACTGGTCGTAGGGCATGACGCCGATCGTCTGCGCATCGAAGAAGTCCGAGTACCAGACGGCCAAGAGCCCCATGAGCACGGGCAGGTTCCGCTCCAGCGGCGTCGTCCGGAAGTGCTCGTCCATGGCGTGGAAGCCCGCCAACATCTCGCCGAACTGGTCCGGGCCGACCGCCACCATGGTCGACAACCCGATGGCCGAGTCCATGGAATAGCGCCCCCCGACCCAGTCCCAGAACCCGAACATGTTGGCGGTGTCGATGCCGAAGTCGGAGACCCGCTGGGCGTTCGTCGAGACTGCGACGAAGTGCTTGGCGATCGCGGCGGTGTCGCCGAGCTCCTGCACGACCCAGTCGCGGGCCGACGTCGCGTTGGTCAGCGTCTCGAGCGTGCCGAAGGTCTTGGACGACACGATGAAGAGCGTCTCCTCCGCCGAGAGGTCACGGGTGGCCTCGACGAAGTCCGTCGCGTCGACGTTGGAGACGAAGCGGAACGTCAGGTCGCGGCGACTGTAGTAGCGAAGAGCCTCGTACGCCATGACGGGACCGAGGTCCGAGCCGCCAATGCCGATGTTGACGATGTTGCGGATGGGCTTGCCGGTGTGGCCCTTCCACTCCCCCGACCGCACGCGTTCGGCGAACTCGGCCATCCGGTCGAGCACCTCGTGAACCTCGGCCACGACGTCGACGCCGTCCACCACCAGTGACGACTCCCTCGGCATGCGGAGCGCGACGTGGAGGACCGAACGATTCTCTGACACGTTGATCTTGTCGCCGGCGAACATCATGTCGCGCCGTTGCTCGAGGTCGGACTGCCGGGCGAGGTCGAGGAGCAAGGTCAACGTCTCGTCGGTGATCCGGTTCTTCGAATAGTCGAGGTAGAGCCCGACCGCCTCGGTGGCCAACCGCTCGCCCCGCGTCGGGTCCTCGGCAAACAGGTCGCGCAGATGCCGGCCCTCGATCTTGGCGTGGTGGTCCGCCAACGCGGCAAAGGCGGGCCGCTTCCGCAGCGGCGCAGTGGGCACGTGTCTCGCTCCTCTCCGCGGCTCAGCCGCTCACGGCCGACGTCTGGGTTTGCACCCGCTGCATCAGCTCGTTCCACGCGTCGTCGAAGGACTTGGCGCCGTCGCTCTGCAGCTTGGCGGCCAGGGCGGCGAGATCGACACCGGCCTTGGCGAAGCGGCTGAGCAGGGCGTCGGCGTCGCCGCCGTCTTCGGGGAGCGGGTCGCCCACCTCGCCGTGGTCGAAGAAGGCCTCGAGGGTGTCGTCCGGCATGGTGTTCACCGTAAAGGGTGCGGCCAGGCCGTGGACATAGAGCGTGTCCGACGCAGCCGGGTCCTTGGTCTTGGTACTGGCCCACAACAGCCGCTGCATGCGGGCTCCGTCGTTCTCCAGCCGCTGGAAGCGGTCCGAACGCATGAGCGCGCGGTAGGCGCGGTAGACATCGAGCCCCACGGCCAGCCCGAGCTTGTCCGCCAGGTCGTCGGGGACCTCCTTGGCCACGGCCACGTCCCAGCGGGACATGAAGACCGACGCAACGGATCCGACCGCAGGATCGAGGCCGTCCGCGATGCGGCGCTCGACGCCCTGGCAATAGGCATCGGCGGCGGCTCGGTAGTGGTCGGCGCTGAACAGCAGGGTGACGTTGACCGGAATCCCGGAGGCGATCGCCTCGGTGATGGCGGGCAGTCCCTCGGGCGTCCCGGGGATCTTGATGAACAGGTTGGGCCGGTCGGCCTGGGCGTGCAGGGCCTTGGCGGCCTCGACGGTGCGCGCTGTGTCGTAGGCCAGGAGTGGGGACACCTCCAGGGAGACCCAGCCGTCGACCCCGTCTGTCGCCTGGTGGATGGGGAGGAACATGTCGGCGGCACGACGGAGGTCCTCGATGGCGAGCTCGAAGAAGAGGTCCTGTGCCGACAGGCCAGCGGCGGCCTTCTGGCGGATGGCGTCGTCGTAGTCACCGGAGCCGATCGCCTTGTCGAAGATCGACGGGTTCGACGTCAACCCCGTCACCGAATAGTCATCGATGTAGCGCTGGATCGTCCCGTTGTCCAGCAAGCTGCGCGTGATGTTGTCGAGCCACAGGCTCTGTCCGCTCTGGTGGAGCATCTCCGTCGCCCTCATGCTTCTCCTTCCCGGCCTGTTCTCGGTCTTGGTTCCCGGTCCTGCCCGACGCTCTACGACCCGCCGGCGGCCGCAACGCGCTCGCGCGCGATCTCGGCGACCCGGTCGGGGGTGAAGCCGAAGCGGATCAGCAGTTGCTTCAGTGGCGCCGAGGCGCCAAAGGTGTGCATCCCGATGACCGCTCCGCCGTCCCCGACGTAGCGATCCCAGCCGAGCGTCGACGCTTGTTCGATCGCCACCCGCGCCTTCACCGAAGGCGGAAGCACCTCGTCGCGGTACGCCTGCGGCTGGCGGTCGAACAGCTCCCAGCACGGCATGCTCACGACCCGCGCGCCAATCCCGCCGGAGGCGAGCTCGTCGCGCGCCGCCATCGCCAGCTGGACCTCCGACCCGGTTGCCAGCAGGAGGACGTCGGGGTCACCCTTGGGTGCCTCCGCCAACACGTAGGCACCTCTCGCCACACCCGAGGCGGGGCCCAGCCCGCTTCGGTCGAACGTGGGCAGCGCCTGACGGGAGAGGACGAGGGCAACGGGCTCGTGGTGCAGTGGCAGCACGGTGCGCCAGGTTTCGACGACCTCGTTGGCGTCGCCCGGCCGGAACACCAGAAGTCCCGGGACCGCCCGCAACGAGATCAGCTGCTCGACCGGTTGGTGGGTCGGCCCGTCCTCGCCGACGCCGATGGAGTCGTGGGTGAAGATGTGCAGGACAGGGATCTCCATGAGGGCCGAGAGCCTGATGGCACCGCGGGCGTAGTCCGAGAAGATGAGGAAGCCCGACCAGTACGGCCGCACCTTGGTCAGGGCCATGCCGTTGGCCACGGCGGCCGACGCGTGCTCCCGGATGCCGAAGTGGAGGTTGCGCCCCGAGTACGCCCCCGGCTCGAAGTCGCCGGCCCCGTCGAAGGTGAGCCGCGTCTTGGTCGAGGGCGAGAGGTCGGCCGAGCCCCCGAGCAACCATGGCACTGCCTGGGCCAGCGCGTTGAGGACCTGACCCGACGAGTCGCGGCTTGCGATCCCCTTGGCATCGGGCGCGAACGTCGGTAGCGCGTCCTCCCAGCCGTCGGGGAGTTCCCGGCGTTGCATCCGCTCCACCTCGTCGGCCAGCTCGGGCAGCGCGGCGCAATAGCGGGTGAAGAGGTCCTCCCAGTCCTGGTGAGCCGCCCCCCCGCGGGCGCCCAGGCCCGCGGCGAAGGTCTCGAAGACCCCCTCGGGCACGTAGAAATCCTTGTCCTCGGGCATGCCGAGGAACCTCTTGGTCGACTTGACCCCTTCGACGCCGAAGGGCTCGCCGTGCGCCTTCGGCGAGTCCTCGACCGGTGACCCGTAGCCGATGTGGCTGTGCACGAGGATCAAGGTGGGACGCTCGCTCTCGGCCTTGAACGTGTGCAGCGCGCGGGAAACGGAATCCAGGTCGTTGGCGTCCGCCACCGTGGTCACGTTCCAGCCGTACGCAATGAAGCGCGCGGCGACGTCCTCCGTGAACGCGATGTCGGTGTGCCCCTCGATGGTGACCCGGTTCGAGTCGTAGATCCAGCACAGGTGAGACAGCGAGAGGTGCCCGGCCAGCGATGCCGCCTCCGAGGAGATGCCTTCCATCATGCAGCCGTCGCCGGCGAGTGCGTAGACGTCGAAGTCGAAGAGCGTGAGGCCGTCACGGTTGTAGCGCCGACCGAGCCAGTCCCGAGCAATGGCCATCCCGACCGAGTCGGCGACGCCCTGGCCCAGCGGGCCGGTCGTGGCCTCGACCCCACTCGTTAAGCGGTACTCGGGGTGCCCGGGACAGTGCGAACCGAGCTGGCGAAATGTCTTGAGGTCGTCGAGCGTCACCGCAGCGCGGTGCAGCACCTCGTAGTCGGGATCGACCGCTTGGACGTCCGTGAGGTACAGCAGCGACCAGAGGAGGGTGGAGGCGTGGCCCTCGGAGAGCACGAAACGGTCCCGGTTCGGCCAGATCGGGTCGGCCGGGTCGAACCGCAAGAAGCGCTGCCAGAGCGTGTACGCAACAGGCGCAATGCCCATCGGCGTCCCCGGGTGACCGGAATTCGCCTTCTGCACGGCGTCCATGCACAGCCCACGGATGGTGTTGATGGCGATGGTGTCCGCGTCCTGCATGGTGAGGGGGGTGCCCATGGCGGACCTCCGTGGGGGGGAGACGGCGTTGTCGCGTTGGAGCATAGAGGGGGTGGCGACCACGGTCCGGCGCGTCAGTGAACGACCGGGTTCGCCCGACGCTCAGGCCGGACGCGCCGCGTGCTGGGCGCCGCGCTCGACGAGCCGCCACAGTTGCTCGGTGTCGAGATACGACTCACAGGCGTCCGCGATGCGGTCGACCTGACGCAGCCTGGCTCCGGCGTAGGAGACGCCCGACGACCGCCAGGTGCGACCCCGCCGCGCCGCTACCTCGGAGAGGAAGCTGGTGCGGAACGCGTCCGCCTCGAACAGGCCGTGCAGCGTCGTGCCCAGGACGGTGCCGGCGGCGTCACGGGCGCTCGCGGCAGGCGTGCCCTCGAGCCAGGCGGGGCATCCAGGCTGGCCCGTAACCTGCCCGTGCCGGACTTCGTAGCCATGCAGCGGGGTGCCCCCGGGTCCGGCCGCGGTGGCCAGGCGGGTGATCTTCTCCGTCCCGAACACGGTGTGCACGGGCAACCAGCCCAGCCCGGCGCAGGCGGGGGTCGGCGACTCGACGCCGGCCGGATCCTCGATGCTCGTGCCGAGCATCTCGAACCCGCCGCAGATGCCGAGGAGCACCGGCGGCACGGGGGCGGCCCGCAGCGCCGCCAGCGCGTCGGCGAGACCGCTGTCGCGCAGCCACTGCAGGTCGGCGGCCGTGGCCCGCGACCCGCCGAGGACGACAAGGTCGGGGGCGCCGAGCGCACCGGGCTGGTCGACCCAACGGACGCGGACGCCCGGTTCGACGACGAGCGGGTCGAGGTCCGTGAAGTTGGAAAGGCGGGGCAGCCGGATGGCCGCCACGTCGATCCCGGTAGCACCGGGTGGCGGCGCACCCGAGGCGCGCTCCAGGGCGAGCGAGTCCTCGGCGTCGAGCTCGAGCGGGCCGAGATGGGGCAACACCCCGAAGGTCGGAATGCCGCAGCGGTCCTCGAGCTCTGCGGTGGCGCCTCCGAGCAGGGCGCGGTCGCCGCGGAAGCGGTTGACGATAAAGCCACCGACGAGCGAGGACAGCTCTGGGGGCAGGATGGCCACGGTCCCGTAGAGGTGGGCAAAGACCCCGCCGCGCTCGATGTCGCCGACGACGACCGCTGGAATGCCGGCCCGCCGGGCCAGGCCGAGGTTGACCAGGTCGTCGCGCATGAGGTTGATCTCGGCCGGGCTCCCGGCCCCCTCGCAGACCACGACGTCGTAGCGGGCGCGCAGCGAGGCCAGGGCACGGTCCACGACGTCGACGAGCGTTCGCTTGGTGGCCAGGTAGCGGCCTGCCTCCTCCTGGCCGGCGGGGTGCCCCATGACGACGACGTGCGCGGCGCGCTCGCCCGTGGGCTTCAGCAGCACAGGGTTCATGGCGACCTCGGGCTCGGCGCCGGCAGCCACCGCCTGGAGCCACTGGGCCCGCCCGATCTCGCCGCCGTCGGCGGTGACCATCGAGTTCAGCGACATGTTCTGGCCCTTGAACGGCGCCACGGCGACGCCACGCCGGGCCAGTAGGCGGCACAGCCCGGTGGTGACCGTGGACTTGCCCGCATCCGACGAGGTCCCGCAGACCATGATCGCCCCGCGCATCCGCGTGTTCTACACCGCCGCAGCGGGCCCCGCGACCAGGGACGAGCCACTTGACCGGGGGGTGCACCAGCACCCATGGTGTGGGCCGACACACCTTCGGTCGTCGCCAGGGACCGCGTACCGAACCTGAAGGGCGGAGTGGGGAACGCGAGCTCCCGCCGAGGCGACAACAAGGGAGGTAGGAGCGGTGGCAATCGCCGAAGATCTCGCGGTCATACACGACCCCGGGGTGGAGGACCCCTTCAAGGTCGAGCAACACGGGATCGACTACATCCCCGTCAGCGAGCGTTGGGCCTCTCCCGCGGGACATCTTCGGCATGTGGGCCGGAGCGAGCGTGCAGATGGAGTACTTCATCTACGGCGCCATCCTGATGACCTTCGGTCTCACGTTTGCGCAGGTCCTCTTCATCATCGTCCTCGGGAACCTCTCCTACTTCCTGCTCGGTCTGTGCTCGCTGCAGGGGCCGAACGCGGGCACCACCGTCTTCGCCATCAACCGGGCCCCGTTCGGGCCCAACGGCTCGCGCCCGATCTCGTTCTTCAACTGGCTCACTCAGATCGGCTTCGAAGTGGAGGGCCTGATCCTCATCGTGGGCGCCGGGCTCGTCCTCATGATCAAAGCCGGGTACCTCCCGGGCGACCCGGCCAAGGTGATCCTCGTGATCGTGGCGGTGCTGATCCAGGGGATCCTGCCGTTCCTCGGCCATGCCGCCATCGTGAAGACTCTGCGCCTCCTCGTCCTGCCGTTCGTCGTCCTCTTCGCAGTCATGCTGGGCTTCGCCATCCCGCACGCGCACCTGCACGTCGTCAAGACGAGCGGCGACTGGCAGGCCTTCACCGAGGCGCTCGCCTTCACCATCGCGCTGAGCGGGCTCGGATGGACCGAGAACGGGAACGACTACACCCGCTATTGCCCGACCAAACACCTCCAAGAAGGGGATCGTGGGTTGGGTCTTCCTCGGAACGGCGGTGCCCGAAATCCTCATCATGACGCTGGGGGCGGTGGTGGGGACCTTCGTCCTCAACATCGGGACCGGCGCGGGGGGCTTCCTGCCGTTCGCCCATCAGAGTGCCATCCCCTCGTGGTTCGTGGTGATCTTCCTCATCTTCGCCGTGGTGCAGATCTTCGGCGTCAACAGCCTCGACATGTACTCCTCGGGCGTCACCCTCCAGGCCATCGGCGTCCCGGTCCGGCGCTACCAAGCCGTGCTCATCGACTGCGTCATCGCCCTCGGAGTCACCATGTGGGCGATCTTCAGCGGGTCCTTCACCGAATACCTATCGGACTTCGTCGACCTCGTCATCATCTGGATCGCGCCCTGGTGCGCCATCTTCCTGGTCGACTGGGCCCTGCGCCGGTTCCGCTACGTGCCGAGCGAGCTCCAGAAGACGGGCCGCGACTCGCTCTACTGGCGCAACGGCGGCATCTTCTGGCCGGCCTGGGTGGCGCAGATCGTCGGCATGTACGCCGCTATCTCGGCGCTCTACGTGAACCCGACCTACTACTTCCGCGTGCCGCGCTGGCTGAACGAGGTCACCGACCACACACAGGACGCCTCCCACTACGGCGGGGACTTCAGCGTCTTTCTCGGGCCTAGGGGTGGCGGGGCTCGTCTACTTCGTCCTGGCCCACCGGGCTCTGCGGACGCAGGCAGACGAACAGGAGGCGCTGCTCAAGGAGGAGGGGTTGGTGCCGGCCTGACGCCACGGGCTCGGAGTCGACGGGGGCGGGCGGTTGGTGAAATGCACGCCACAGTCCTCATCGTCGTCTGAACGGTCTTCATCGTCGTCTGAACGGTCCGCCGAAACGGGGTTTGCGAACGGTTTCTCGGCACTCGGCGAACTCGGGGGCTTCCTACCCTGCGCATATACGGCGGCGCGGGGATGTCGGTGCCCGGTGTATATGCGCCGGAGCGGCGCCCCTATGCAGGCGCGGGGACCTCCTCCGCGACGCCGAATACAGCGCAAACCAATACTCCGGGAGTTCGCACATACACCTGGGATCGGATCACCCGGAAGCTGGCGCATATGGGCGGGGTCAGGTATCTCGTGGAGTGAGCGAAACCCTCAGTCCCAGTCCTCGACGAGGCCGCCGGACCCGTCGGGATGGAACAACGGCATGGCGCCGAGGCTGCGGACCAGAGCCGCGTCCTCGCCCAGCGCCGTCCTCCAGTGCGCCGCCCTCGGTCATCAGCGTCCCCACGACCACGGGTTCGGCGTCCATGCGGCGGACCAGCCGAAGGGCCGACGACAGCGAGGCGCCGGTGGAGACGACGTCGTCGACCACCGCCACGCGCTTGCCACGCACGGCGTCCACCCGGGCCGGGTCCACGCGGAGGCGCTGGGGCTTGTCGGTCGTGATCGAGTACACCGGCTCGGACCAGGACTCGCCGAGGTGGATCTTGGGCGTCTTGTGCAGGATGACGTAGTCGTCCAATCCCAGGGCGCGGCTCGCCTCGATGGCCAATCGGAATGCCCATGGTGGCCACCGACACGACAATCTCGGGTCGGGCCGGACGCATCAGCTCGGCCAGCTCCCGGCCCGCCGTCTCGGCGAACGCGACGCCGAGGTCCACGCAGATGAGCAGCGCGATGGTGAGCTCGTCGTTGAGCGGCACCAGCGGGAGCTCCACGGTCTGGCTCCCCACCGTGGTCGTGTAGGTACGAGCGGCGGCCGTCGACATCACTCCCCCCCGAGCATAGGTCGTCCGTCGCCGTGATCGACGAGAGACAGCACGCGCCGTGCCGGACGCCCGAGATCGCCGGCGGCGCAGTCGTTCCGTGCGGTGGTGACGGTGGCGTACTAAAGAAGGGGACCAGTGGACGCAGCGGCGCAGGCGACCGAGGACGACGCCGCCGGCCCGGCACGGGGCCGGAGCACCGGTCCGCTCGATCCACGCCTCCTGCAGTACGACGCGCTCGACCCGCCGCTTCCTGATCCTGGCGGTCGTCGTAGGGGGTGCCACGGCGCTGCTCCTGATCGCGCAGGCGTGGCTGCTGGCGACGGTAGTGGCGGGAGCCTTCGTCGACCATCGGGGCCTGGCGTCCCTGCGTGGCCCTCTCGGCGCGCTGGCGCTCGTGATCGCAGGGCGCGCGGTGCTGGCCTGGGCCGGGGAACGGGCTGCGCACCGGTCGTCGGCCTCCGCGAAATCTGACCTCCGCCGGGCCGCCAGTGCGCACGTGGCGGCCCTCGGTCCCGCTGGATTGGAACGGCGCGACGTCGGGTCGCTGGGCGTGCTGCTCACCTCGGGCATCGACGCGCTCGACGGCTATTTCTCTCGTTACCTTCCCCAGCTCTTCTTGGCGGTCATCGTCCCGGTCGCGGTCATCGCCGTGGTCGCCGGTGCGGATTGGGTGAGCGCGGTCCTCATCGCCGTCAGCCTGCCCCTGATCCCAATCTTCATGGCCCTCGTCGGGGCGACCACGCGGGACCGCACAGCGGCGCGCCTGCGGTCGCTGCAGCGCCTGGCGGGACACTTCCTCGACGTGGTCGCCGGGCTGCCCACGCTCAAGGTCTTCGGACGGGCCAAGGCCCAGGCCCGCTCCATCGCCGACGTCACCGACCGGTACCGCTCGGCGACGATGGCCACGCTGCGGCTGACCTTCTTGTCCTCGCTCGTGCTGGAGCTGTTGGCGACAGTCTCGGTCGCTCTCGTCGCCGTGGCCGTCGGACTCCGTCTCCTCGCCGGGGACATGTCGTTTCACGACGCCCTGTTCGTGCTGGTGCTCGCGCCCGAGGCCTATCTCCCCCTGCCGCACGCTGGGGGCCAACTATCACGCCAGCGCCGACGGGTTGGCGGCGGCGCAGGAGGTCTTCACCCTTCTCGAGGCCCCGGCCGACGGTCCCGTCGGCGGCACCACGTCGGCCAGGGACACGAGCGTCCGCATCAGCGGGCTCGCCGTGACCTACCCGGGACGGCAGGTTCCGGCCCTCGAGCACACCGACCTCGTGGTGGCGCCGGGCGAGACGGTCGCCCTGACGGGACCCAGTGGCTGTGGCAAGTCGACCGTGCTGGCGGTGATCCTGGGGCTGCGCGAGCCCGATGCCGGCACCGTCACGCTCGGCGGTGTCGCGTTGGCTGACCTCGACCTGGCCGAATGGCGGCGCCACCTGGCCTGGGTGCCCCAGCGTCCCCACCTCTACGCCCGGTCGGTGGCCGACAACGTACGGCTGGGGACACCCGAGGCATCTGACGCCGCTGTGGCCGCCGCGCTCGACGCTGCCGGGCTGACCGAGGTGGTGCGGCGGCTCCCCCAGGGCGTCGACACCCGGCTGGGCGAGGGTGGCGCCGGCCTGTCGGCGGGCGAGCGGCAGCGTGTGTCGCTGGCCCGCGCCTTCGTACGCGACGCGCCGTTCCTCCTGCTCGACGAACCGACCGCCAGCCTGGACAGCGAGACAGAGGCCGACGTGCTGGTGGCGGTGCGGCGGCTCGTCTCCGGCCGCACCACGCTGATCGTGGCGCACCGCCCCGCGCTGGCAGCCCTGGCCGACCGCGTCGTCGAGTTACCGGCGCCCGTGGGGGCGGCGGCGTGAGGACGGCGGCGGCCGGCATCGCCCGCACGCTCCGTCTTGCCTCACCGGCGCGGCGGCGCCTGGCCCAGGCGTCGTTGCTTGGCGCGGGCGCGATCGGCGCCACCATCGCCCTTATGGGGACGTCGGCCTGGCTTATCTCGCGGGCGGCGCAGCGACCATCGGAGGCCTCGCTGACGCTTGCCATCGTCGGTGTGCAGTTCTTCGGGCTGTCCCGCGGCTTTCTACGCTACGGCGAGCGGCTGGTAGGCCACGACGGGGCCCTCCGGATGCTGGCTGACTTGCGGGTGCGCGTCTACGAGCGGCTCGAGGCGGTGGCGCCGGCCGGACTCCCCCTGTTCCGCCGTGGTGACCTGGTGGCGCGCATGGTCGACGATGTCGACTCGCTTCAGGACGTCGTCCTCCGCGTCCTGGAACCGTTCGCCGTAGCGGTGCTGGTGGGCGCAGGCACTGTGGCCGCTCTGTGGTGGTTCCTACCGGAGGCGGGGCTCGCGCTGCTCCTGGCGTTGGCCGTCTGCCGCGACCCTCGTACCCTGGCTCACGGGCGGCCTGGCCCGACGCGAGGAGGCGCGCCAGGCGGCGGCACGGGGCGAACTGAGCGCCGACGTGATCGACCTCATCGAGGGCGGGCCCGAGCTCGTGGTGCTGGGCGGCGCCGACGGCCAGCTCGCCCGCATCGACGCGGCGGACGGTCAACTGCGCGCGATCGCCCGCCGCGGCGCTGGGACCACCGGGATTGGGCTCGGCCTGACTACAGCCCTGGCCGGCCTGGCCAGCTGGCTGGCCCTCACGTTCGGCGTCAACGCCACCCACCACGGCTCGCTGAACGGTGCGCTGCTGGCGGTGCTGGCGCTCGTCCCACTCGCCGCCTTCGAGCTCGTCGCACCGCTCCCGGCCGCGACCCAGTCGTTCCAGCGGGCGCGCGTGGCCGCGGGCCGCGTGTTCGACGCCATAGACACTCCGGCGATGGTGCAGGACCCAGAGACCCCGGTCGTGCTTGGCCATGGGCCGCACACACTCGCGCTGCGCGACGTCTGGGCCTCGTATCCGGGCGCCGGGCGCGCGGCGCTGCGCGGCATCGATCTCGAACTGCGGCCCGGGCGCCGCGTCGCGCTCGTGGGACCGAGCGGAGCCGGCAAATCGACCCTGGCCGACGTGCTGGTGCGCTTCCTCCCGGCCGACGCCGGGGAGGTGCTGCTCGACGGCATGCCTGTCGAGCGTTTTCCCGCCGACGACGTCCGGCGCGTCGTCGGCCTCGTCGAGCAGCACGCCCATGTCTTCGACACGACATTGGCAGAGAACCTGCGCATCGGCCGCCGCGCGGCCGACAATGCAGAGCTCGTGGCCGTGCTGGCCCGCGTCGGCCTGGGCGGCTGGCTCGACGGGCTACCCGACGGGCTGGCCACCGCGCTCGGGTCGAAGGGGACGCGCGTGTCGGGTGGGCAACGCCAGCGCGTGGCTGTCGCACGCGCGCTGCTGGCAGATTTCCCCATCCTCGTGCTTGACGAACCCGCGGAACACCTGGAGCCGGCCGCGGCCGACGCGCTGACCGCGCGACCTGCTCGCCCTCACCGAAGGCCACGCCGCGCTGCTCGTCACCCACCGTCTCAAGGGCCTGGAGCTGGTCGACGAGATCGTCGTGCTGGACGGTGGCCGAGTGGTCGAGCGGGGCACGCATGCCGAGCTCCTCGCCACCGGCCGCCGTTACGCCGGGCTGTGGTGGGACGAACGTATGACCGACCAGCCCGCCCACATCTCGCCGCCGGCCAGTGCAGACGGGCAGGCGTCCGCCGTCCCCGAAGGGAGCGACCAACCGTGAACATCGATCTCGCCCGCTGGCAGTTCGCCAGCACGAGCATCTACCACTTCCTCTTCGTACCGATCACCATCGGCCTGGCCTTCCTCGTGGCGTTGCTCGAGACGGGGTGGTACCGCAACGGCGACGCGACCTACCTGCGCCTGGCCCGCTTCTTCGGCGCCCTGCTCCTGATCAACGTCGCCATCGGCGTCGTCACGGGGCTGATCCAGGAGTTCGAGTTCGGCATGAACTGGTCCGCGTTCTCGCGTCTCGTGGGCAACGTGTTCGGCGGACCGCTCGCCTTCGAGGGCCTGGCGGCCTTCTTCTTGGAGTCGACCTTCCTGGGTCTGTGGATCTTCGGCTGGAATCGCTTGTCGAAACGGGTCCACCTCGCGTGCATCTGGCTGGTATCCATCGGAACGGTCCTCTCCGCCATGTTCATCATGGCTGCCAACTCGTGGATGCAGCACCCCGTCGGCTACAAGATGGTCAACGGCCAGCCCCAACTCAACAATTTCTTCGACCTCTTCACCAACCCCGTCTTCCTGTGGGGCTTCACCCACGTGATCCTGGCCTCGCTGGTGACTGGCGCCGTCATCATGCTGGGCGTCTCGGCCTGGCACTTGCGCAAGAACATGGAGACGGACGCCTTCCGTCGCACTGCGGTCATCTCACTCGTACTGCTGCTCTTATCGACGCCGATTGCCATGTTCGTGGGCAGCGAGCTCGGGGTCGTCGAGGGGACGTACCAGCCCATGAAGATCGCGGCGGCAGAGGCGCTGTGGAACACGTGCGACAGCCACTGCTCGTTCTCGGCCTTCCAGATCGGCGGGGGCACCAACGACATGACGCCCACGCAGATCATCAACATCCCCGACCTGCTCTCCATCCTCGCGACGAACCATCCCGATGGCGAGGTGCAGGGCATGAACCAGCTCAACGCCGAGTACCAGAAGGAGTACGGCCCGGGGAACTACGTCCCCAACGTCTTTATCCAGTACTGGTCGATGCGCGTGATGGCCTACCTGGCCACACTGGTCATGCTGTTCGCGCTGTGGGGGGCCTGGCTCCTCTACCGGCACAAACTCGACCGCGCCAAATGGTTCCTGCGCGTCGCGCCGTGGGTGGTGATCGTGCCTTTCCTGATGAACACCGCCGGCTGGATGCTGACGGAAAACGGGCGGCAGCCTTGGATCGTCCAGGGGCTCATGAAGACGGCCAACGGCGTGTCCCCTTCGGTGTCGGCCACCGACATCTGGATCTCTCTCGTCGTGTTCTACGTCGTGTTCATCGCGTTCGGTATCGCGGACGGCTGGCTCATGATCCGCTATGGCCGCAAGGAGCTGGACCACGACCCCATCGCCCGGCTGGTGGAGCACACCGACACCCCCGGCGCCACTTCGTCCGACGACGACGAGCCGGCGCTCGTCTACTAGGAGGCCGCCATGACACTCGGAGACTCGTGGTTCATCATCGATCGCCATCTTCTGGGTCGGCTTCTTCGTCCTGGAGGGCTTCGACTTCGGCGTGGGCATGCTGCACTCCTTCCTCGGACGCTCCGACACCGAACGGCGCGTGCTCATCAACACCATCGGGCCGGTGTGGGACGGCAACGAGGTGTGGCTCATCGTGGCCGGGGCGGTGATGTTCGCCGCCTTCCCGGCTGGTACGCCACGATGTTCTCGACCCTGTACCTGGCGCTCGTCGTCGCCCTTGCGGCGCTCATCGTCCGCGGCCTGGCCTTCGAGTACCAGCGCAAGTTCGACGACCCGCGTTGGCGCGCTTTCTGGCGCTGGGGGATGACGGTCGGCAGTGCGCTCATCCCCTTCCTGCTGGGCGTGGCGCTCGGCGACCTGCTGCACGGCCTCCCCGTCAACAGTCACCACCAGTTCACAGGCGGTCTCTGGCAATTGCTCACACCTTTCGGCGTCTGGACCGGCGTGACCCTCGTCGTGCTCTCGCTGCTGGTGGGCGCCACCTACCTCACGCTGAAGACCACCGGGGAGCTCCACGAGCGGGCGCACCGGGCGGCGACGGTGATCGGACTGGTCGCCGTGATCGTCTCCTTCGGCTTCATGACGTGGGTGCACGTCGGGCTCAGCACCGGCTTCGTGCCGGAGCCGCTCGAGGCCCTGGCGCTCCTGGCCGTGATCGTGGCGGCGTGGGCGGCCCGCGAGCGCGCCGAGGGCTGGGCCTTCATGGCCGCCGCCGTCGGCATCGGGGGCACGGTGGGATCGATCTTCACCGAGTTGTACCCGCGGGTGATGATCTCGAGCACCAACACCGCCTATAACCTCACCGTCGGCAACACGGCGAGCCCGTCGTACAGCCTGAAGGTCACGACGGTCGCGGCAGCCATCTGCTTCCCGGCAGTACTCGTGTACCAGGCCTGGAGCTACCGGGTGTTCCGGCGCCGCCTCTCGGTGCCGAAGGTGGGCGGCGACGACCACGCGGCCGGCTCAGCGCAGGCCACCAGTGCGACGGAGAGCTGAGGGTTCGCCCAGGCCCCAACTCACCCGCGTCCCGGGGTGCGGCCGGTCCGAGGCCCGTTAGCATCGCCGGGGTGAGCGACGACGACGAGGTAATCGAGAGCCAGACCTTCCCACCGATCGCGGACTACGGGTTCCTCTCGGACTGCGAGAACAGCTGCCTCGTGGCGCCGAACGGGGCGGTCGAGTGGCTGTGCCTACCTCGGCCCGACTCCCCGAGTGTGTTCGCGGCGCTGCTCGACCGCTCCGCCGGGAACTTCCGGGTTGGGCCGACCGCGGCGAACGTGCCCCACCATCGGCGCTACGTACCCGGGACGATGGTGCTGGAGACGACGTGGCATACCCCCACCGGCTGGCTGCTCGTGCAAGACCTCCTCGTGATCCAGCCGCTGACCGACGGCTCCCGCCGCGCCGACTACCGACGTGCCCCCGGCGACACCGCTGCCACGGGCACGCTCCTGCCGCGTGGTCTCCTGCATCGGCGGCCGCGTCGAAGTCGTCGTGAGTGTCGTGCCCGTCTTCGACTACGGGCGGCAGACCGGGGGGTGGACCTACGCTGCGGACGGCTACGACGTGATGACTATCAGTGCGCCGACCGGTGACGGTCCGGTCCTCAGTCTGACCTCGAGCATCGGACTGGGCGCCGTCTCGGCGCGTTGCTACGGGCGGTCCACCCTCGAAGCGGGCGAGTCCGCCTTCGCCGCCCTGTCATGGGCGGGCCACTCGCCTACCACGCTCGACGAGGCCGAGATGCAGCTCGGCGACACCGTCACCTACTGGCGCACGTGGCTGGCCAATGGCACGTTCCCCGACCACCCCTGGCGCAGCTACCTCGAACGTCAGCGCGCTGACGCTGAAGGGACTGAGCTACGCCCCCACCGGCGCCATCATGGCCGCAGCAACCACCTCGCTGCCCGAGACGCCCGGCGGGGCGCGCAATTGGGACTACCGCTACACGTGGATCCGCGACTCTTCGTTCATGCTGCGCTCCCTCTTCCGGCTCGGTTACGACTGGGAGGCCATCGAGTACTTCGCCTTCATCCTCGACGCTGTAGCCGGCGATGCGGGGAACTTCGCCCTGCAGATCATGTACGGCATCGACGGGCGCAAGGACCTGACAGAGCAGACTCTCGACCACCTCAGCGGATGGCGCGACTCGCGGCCGGTACGCGTCGGCAACGGCGCCTGGGACCAGCACCAGAACGACGTCTGGGGAATGATCCTCGACGCGGTGGACGTCTCCCTCCGCCAGGGTGCGTCCCAGATCGTCAAGCCGGTCTGGGACGGCCTGGCCGGCTTCGTCGACGCCGCCATCGCGCACGCCGGTGACCCCGACCAGGGCATCTGGGAAATCCGCGGCGATCCAGAGCACTTCACGGCGTCCAAGGTCTTGTGCTGGGTGGCGATGGACCGGGGGGCGGATATGGCCCGGGTCCGCCACGACCACGACCGCGCCGAGCGGTGGACCAAGGCCGCCAACGACCTGAAGGCCGAGATCCTCGAGAAGGGGGTCGACGAGCACGGCCTCTTCCGCCAGCAATACGGCAACGAGGAGCTCGACGCGTCGCTCCTGCTCATCCCCATCCTTGGCTTCCTCCCGCCCGAGGACGAACGGGTGCGCAACACCGTGCTGGCCATCGCGGACGAGCTGACCGAGGACGGGCTCGTGCTGCGCTACAAGGTCGAGAGCACAGACACCGGCTTCGAGGGCAAGGAGGGCACCTTCACCATCTGCTCCTTCTGGCTCGTCACGGCGCTGTGCATGATCGGCGAGGGGGAGCGGGCGCGGGCGTTGTGCCAGAAGCTGCTGAACTTCGCCGGTCCCCTGCAGCTCTACGCCGAGGAGATCGACGCGTCCACCGGGGAACACCTGGGGAACTTCCCGCAGGCGTTCACCCACCTGGCCTTGATCGACGCCGTGGGCCGTCTGATCGAGACGGAGGAAGCCGAAACGCCCCTGCTGTGAGGCGTGCGGCGGTCCGCCCACGCACAGAAAGGAGGGACTCGTGAGCACAACGACGGCATCGACACCACACCGGGTGGTCATCGTGGGAGGCGGCTTTGGCGGCCTCCCCGCCACGCGTCTCCTTTCCCGCTCCCGCGACATGGAGATCACCCTCATCGACCGTAGGAACCATCACCTGTTCCAACCCCTGCTCTACCAAGTGGCCACCGGGATCCTCTCCCCTGGGCAGATCTCACCGGTGCTCCGCCACATGCTCCGGCGCCGCAAGAACGTGCGGGTCATCCTCTCCTCGGTCTCCGGCTTCGACCTCGATCGGCGGGTGGTGCACACGACATCGCTTCCCGGGCGCTTCGACGAGTACCCCTACGACAGCCTCATCGTCGCGGCGGGGGCCGGGCAGTCGTATTTCGGGCACGACGAGTTCGCGTTAATCGCGCCCGGAATGAAGACGGTCGACGACGCCATGGAGCTCCGGCGACGGGTCTACGGCGCGCTGGAGCTGGCGGAGACAATGGTCGACGAGGTCCTGGAGCGGTTTTGGATGACCTTCACGATCGTGGGTGCGGGGCCTACGGGAGTGGAGCTGGCCGGGCAGATCCGTGAACTGGCCTGCCGCAGCCTGACCGAGGACTTCCGCAGCATCAACCCGAGCTCGGTCCGCGTCATCCTCATCGACGGCGGCAAGGAGCCGCTGGCCAACTTCGGTGACCAACTCTCGGGACGGGCCCGCAAAGAGCTCGAGAAGATGGGCGTCGACCTACAGATGGGGTTGCGGGTCGTCGGCGTGGACCCTTTCGGGGTCGATACCGAGACTGCCGAGGGCGAGAAGGGCCGCTTCGAATGCGGCACCACGGTCTGGGCTGCAGGCGTCCAGGCCTCGCCCCTCGCCGGCCTGTTGGCCGAGGCGACCGGCGCCAAAACGGATCGGGCCGGGCGTATCGAAGTCCTGCCGGACCTGAGCCTGCCCGGGCACCCCGAGGTCTTCGCCGTCGGCGACATGGCCGCCCTCAACGACCTGCCCGGCGTCTGTGAGGTCGCCATGCAGGGCAGTCTGCACGCGGCGAGCACCATCAAGCGCCGCCGCGCCGGCAAGGAGAGCGCGCCCTTCAAGTACCGTGACCTCGGCAGCGCCGCCGCCATCGGCCGTTTCAAGTCGATCGTGAGCTTCAAGGGCGTGCGCCTCAGTGGGTTCCCGGGCTGGGTCGTGTGGTTCTTCGTCCACATCGGCTTCCTCAACGGCTTCAGCAACCGGGCCAGCACCATGCTGCGATGGTTCCGCACCATGGTCGGGCGAGCCCGGCCCGAACGCGTCTTCAGCGTGGGACACACCGGAGGTGACCTGAGCCTGCCCGACGACGTGAAGGCGAAAATCATGCCGCACGCCTTCCCAGTCCAGGTGGACGTGTCGGGGTGGGCCGAGCGCGTCGCCCACGCCGAGGCCGCCGATGCCGGCGGAAGCGGCGCGAGTCCGGCCGCGCCCAGCTGACCACCCGGGACGCACTTCGCGGGCCGCCCGCTACATTCGCCAGATGATCCTCGACAAGTTCCTGGTCACCGACCAGGTCGCCATCGTCACCGGCAGCGGACGCGGCATCGGTGCCGCCACCGCGAGCGCCCTGGCCCAGGCCGGCGCCGACGTCGTCCTGGCCGCGCGCACCGAGGACCAGCTGCGCGAGGTGGCGACCCAGGTCGAGGCCGCCGGCCGCCGCGCCGTAGTGGTGCCGGGCGACCTGACCGACCTCGAGCTGATGGCCTCGCTGGCCGAAACGGCGCAACGCGAACTCGGAAGGCTCGACATCGTGGTCAACAACATGGGCGGCACGATGCCCCGGCCGCTGCTCGACACGTCGCCACGCTTCCTGGAGGAGGCCTTCCGCTTCAACGTGTCGTCCGGCCACGCCCTCCTGCGGGCGGCGGTGCCGCACATGCTCGAGGGCGAGCACCCCGGCGGCGCCGTCGTCAGCATCTCCTCGGTCATGGGGCACGTGGCCGGTCGCGGCTATCTCGGGTATGGCACCGCAAAAGGGGCCCTCGAGCAGTACACCCGGCTGGCCGCGCGTGACCTGGCGCCGCGCATCCGGGTCAACGCGATCGGGGTCGGCTCGACGGCGACGTCGGCGCTCGACATCGTCATGTCCAGCGACGAACTGCGCACCGCCATGGAGGACGCCACCCCGCTCCAGCGGCTGGGCCACGTCGACGACATCGCGGCGGCCATCCTGTACCTGGTCTCGCCCGCCGGCGCGTACGTGACCGGAAAGATCCTCGAGGTGGACGGTGGCCTGCAGGCGCCCAATCTCGAGATGCCCATCCCCGACCTCTGAGGCGTCCGGGCCCACTCGTAAAGGAGCACCCCATGTCCTATCGCGTCGTGCAATGGAGCACCGGGAACGTCGGGCGCCACGCGCTCGCGGGTATCGACGCCCATCCCGACCTCGAGCTCGTGGGGCTCTTCGTCTCCAACCCGGACAAAGTGGGCCACGACGCCGGCGAGCTGGCCGGCCTCGAGCAAGATACTCGGCGTGGCCGGAACGAGCGACGTCGACTCCCTCCTGGCGCTGCAACCGGACTGCATCGTGCACACCGCCATGGCGGACGACCGCATCTTCGAGGCACTGGCCGACCTCGAGCGCTTCCTCGCCGCCGGCTGCAACGTCGTCTCGTCGAGCCCGGTGATGCTGCAATACCCCGAGCGTCGGTGACCCCTTGGCCGCGCCCGTGATCGCCGCGGCGGAGAAGGCCGGCGTGTCCCTCTTCGTCAACGGGGTCGATCCCGGGATTCGCCAACGACGCGCTCCCGCTCGTCCTCTCGGGCGTGTGCGAGCGCATCGAGGAGGTCCGCTGCTCGGAGGTGCTGAACTACAACACGTACAACCAGCCCATGGTGCTCTTCGACATCATGGGCTTCGGCCGCGACCTGCGCGACGTGCCGATGCTGCTGAGCCCGGGCGTACTGACCATGGCCTGGGGCAGCGTGGTGCGCCAGCTCGCGGCCGGCCTCGGGCTGACCCTGACCGAGGTCACCGAATGGTACGAGCGAGAAGGCGGCGCCCGAGGACTTCGAGGTCGACGCCGGGACCATCAGGGCGGGCACGGCAGCCGCGCTGCACTTCGAGGTGCGCGGCGTGGTGGGCGACACGCCGGTCATCGTGCTCGAGCACGTCACCCGGCTGCGCGACGACCTCGGTGCCAGCTGGCCCCAGCCGGCCGGGCACGGCTGCTATCGGGTCCAGATCACCGGCGAGCCCAACTACACCATCGACCTGCAGCTCATGGGGAGCGACGGAGACCACAACACGGCGGGCCTGAAGGCGACCGCGATGCGCCTCGTCAACGCCGTGCCGGCCGTCGTGGCCGCCGCACCCGGCCTCGTCACCGCATTGGACCTCCCGCTGGTGACCGGACGCGGGCTCGTCGTCGCGTAGTCCCGGGGTGTACCGGGTCACCCCAACCGCGTCCGCCGAGTCGTTGTCCTCATTGTCTCCATGGCGGAGGGCGGTCGGCGGGTCCGTGGCCGTCGGAGGGGCGTCCTCCCCTTTGCGGGCTCGCGGACGCGTGAGCACGATCTGCACCGAAGCGACGACGAGCACGATCACCGTCACGACCCGTTCGCTCTTGCCGATGTCCTTGAAGAGGGCGACCAGCTGGATTGCGATGGCCAGTGCCTGCGCAACGAGGGCCAAGGCAATGGCGCGCATCCCCGTGACCTCCCGCTCGTCTTCGTGCACGGTCGGTGCACGAACCCAGGCGGCGTACGCGATGAAGAGCGCACTCAACGTCCAGACGAAGTCGTAGTCTCCGCTCTCGCCGACCGCACGCGCCTGGTCGACGGCGAAGGCGGCATCGGCGCACGTCGAGGCGACGATCCCGAACCCGATGAAGATCCACATGGCGTCGGGTTTCCAGCCCAACAGCCCGTACACGCCCAGGAGTGCGCCCACGAGGAGGACGTCGAGCACCGGATAGCTGAAGTCGACGACGGTGGCCAGCGAGCCTTGGGCCGACCTGTCGGCCAGCGGTTGCACGACAAGGGCGAAGCCCGCGGCGAGCGCGATGAGCATGACCGCGATCCCGTCCATCCAGCGGTGCACGGCGAAGCTGCGGAAGCGGACGCGGATGAGGAACACCATGCCGGCCACCATGAAGGGGTACCAGAGGAGCCAGAGGACGTCGGCAAACGTGGGGTAGGGGGGGTTGGCTTGAGCCCCATAGACGACGCTCCACGACACGGTCCCCGCACACCAGACGGCCGTGGCAATGCCGAAGGCCAACCACGCCCTGCGGGCGACCGGTTCGAGAACGGCACGGATCAGGATCAGCACGGCGGCGGCGGCCAGGACCCCATCGTGGATCCCGCGCTGGAAGAGAACGGAGGGCCCGCCGATCCACCCGAGGTCGTCGAGCGCCTCGGCCACCGTCAGGAGGACCAGGACGATCCAGACCACACGGAGCCATGGCGGCGAGTCGGTCAGCTCGCCCTCGCGGTCGACGCGCAGACGGGGCCAGCGCCACAGTCGCGGCGCGGTGATCCGATTCATGCGAGGTCGATCGCCTGCTCGCCGGTCCGATCCTGCCGGATCCGGCTATGCGACAAGCGGTGCTCTCAGCGGGACGATCGTCACGGCCCCATGCTGCCGCATCTCGGGGGCGTATGAGCGAGACTCCCCGACCGCGCGGGCTTCCGCCACACCAACGGTCACTCCCCCTTCGGCGGATCGATGACCATGGTGATCTCGGCCGACCTGGTCGCTCGCCCGGCCTTCACGCGTAGCGTGCCGCCCGGGTCCCCGGCGGGTTGAAGGTGCCGGGGACGGCATCGGGGTTCTCCACGCACACCTCGCACTCCAGACCATCGGGGTCCCGGAAGAAGAGGCTGAGCATCGGCCCGAAGTCGGTCACGAAGTCGTCGGCGGCGCCACGCGCCATGAGCCTCTGGCGGATGGTCTCGAACGAGTCGATCGACGCGGCCTGCAGCGCCAGGTGGTCGAGTCGGCCGCGGCCGAACATCGGGGTCTGGCGGTCGGCCTCGGTGTTTCCCTCTATCTGGAAGACGTTGAGCTCCGCCCAGTCGCCAATCTTGATGATGGCGAGACGGGGGCCCTGGCCAGCCGAGAGCTCGGAGCCGTCCCGCAGGACCTCGGCGTCGAAGACCTCTTCGTAGAACGCGTTCAGGCGAGATGCGTCGTTGGTGATCACGGCGACGTGGTTCAGTCCCTTCAGCAGCACGGTGCTTCCCTCCTCGCACGATGTGGCCCTCCGACGATGGGCCGCGACAGGAAGCAGGCTAGGCCCAGGGCGACCGCCTCGGAGTCCCGGCCAGAGGCGGGGCCCCTCCCGTAGGGTGAGGCCCCGGGGATGAGGGTGCCAGTGGGGGCAGCGATGTGATGGGTGCACGGCAGAACGGGCGAGCGCTCCAGCGTTGGCACGCAACGAACGTGGCGACGTTCGCCGTCTTCGCCCTCTTTGTCTCGCTCTTCTCCATCGACTCCGCTCTAGCGGCGAGCGGCGCCGCATCCACGCCTGCCCGCCCGCTTCCCGTTCCGCCCGAAGCGAGGGCCGGCGCTGCGGGGTGGCCGTACCCGGATCACGACCCGTCGAACTCGCGCCTGGCGTCGGGATCGCCCATCACTGGGCAGAACCTCAGCCGTTTGATCACGGCGTGGAAGGTGACCGCCAGCGGCGGCCTCCCCACGTCACCGATCGTCGTCGGGCACTCCGTGTTCGTCGAGGACCAGGTCGGAGAGGTCTTCGACATCGACCTCGCCAGCGGCCGCGTGGTGTGGAAGTCGCCGTCGAACGGCTACTCGGTCGGTCCCGAGGGCGTCGCCGTGGGGTGGGGCAAGGTCTTCGGGGTCACCCCGACCTCGCTCTTCGCACTCGACGAAGCGACCGGGCAGCAGCTGTGGTCGACCCGGCTGACCCACACCGCGACCGACGGCATCGACGTGCAGCCGCAGGTCGTCGGGCGGGAGGTGATCGCGTCGACCGTGCCGGTGAGCGTCAAAGGGATATACACCGGCGGCGACCGCGGCTTCGTCGACGCCGTCGACGAGAGCTCGGGAAAGCTTCTCTGGGGCTTCGACACCGTGGCCTCGCCCACGTTGTGGGGAAACGCGCTGGTGAACTCCGGCGGCGGCTCCTGGTACCCACCGTCGTTCTCCGCACGGACGGGTCTGCTCTACGTCGGCATCGCCAACCCGGCACCGTTCGTCGGGACGGTGCAGTACCCCAACGGCACCAGCCGGCCCGGCAAGAACCTCTACACGGACTCCACTGTCGCCCTCGAGATCGGCACCGGGCGGCTGGTCTGGTATCACCAGGCGACCGCGCACGACCTGTTCGACCGCGACTTCGTCCACACCATGGCGGTGCCGGTGCCGGCCGCACACGGGCGTCCGGCCGGGACGGTCGTCGTCGGAACCGGCAAGAGCGGCATCGTGATCGGGATGAACCCCCGGAGCGGCCGGCAACTGTGGCGCACCCCCGTCGGGACCCATGAGAACGACGGCCTCCAGGCCCTCACCGGCCCGACGGAAATCCTCCCGGGCACCTTCGGCGGTGTGTTGACCCCGCCGGCGTCCGCCCGCGGGACGGTCTTCGTCGCGACCCTGAACGCGCCCGACACCCTGTATCCCGACCAGACCGAGTACTTCGGGGGGAAGACCGGCACCATGCCCGGCGAGGTCGTGGCGATCGACGCCCGCAACGGACGCACGCTGTGGGACTCGCGCGTGCCTGGTGACCCGACGGGAGGGGTGACCCTGGTCAACAACGTCGTCCTCACCGCAACGCTGCAGGGGTCGATCCTCGGTCTGTCCATGTCGTCGGGCAAGATCCTGTGGAAGCTCCAGGCGCCCGGTGGGATAGACGGCTGGATGTCGGTATCGGGCCGGACCGTCATCGTGCCGGTCGGCGACGCCAACCCTCCGACGATCTGGGCCCTGCGCCTCCCGAGCGGGCCCAGCGGGAAGTAGGAAAGGTAACGCACGAGATGAAGACGAGCCGAGGAATCCCAAGCGGCGCGGTGGCGCTCCTCCTCGCGCTGGTCGCCACAGCCACAGCCACAGCCACAGCCACAGCCACAGCCACAGGGGCTTTCGTGGTCGCGTCACCCCGGTCCGCAGCAGCCGACACAGCCAAGAACGATCCGCCGCGCATCATCATCGATACCGACCTCTCCCTCTGGTGGGACGACGCCACGGCGCTCGGAATCGCCAACGTCCTCGAGCAACGGGGCAAGGTCCAGATCCTCGGGGTCATGTCGGATGTTCGCAACCCGGTGGCCGCCGCCGCGCTCGATGCCATCGACACGTTCTACGGGCACAGCAAGATCCCGGTCGGCGCCGTCGCCGACAGCGCTGCGAACACGGCGCCACACGGGTACAGCGACGTCCTGGCCGAGCAGCTCCCCCACGCCATCCGGAACAGCTCGCAAGCCCAGCGGGCGGTCCAGCTCGACCGCCGGCTGCTGGCGACGCAGCCGGACCGGAGCGTGACCGTGGTCGCCCTCGGCGGCGACACCAACCTGGCCGGTCTGCTGCGTTCGGGTCCGGGTCAGGGCAGCTCGCTACCGGGACGAGCGCTCGTCGCCGCCAAGGTGAAGCGGCTCGTGATCGAAGACGGGCTCTTTCCGGGCGGGGGTCCCCCGCTGACGAACGAAAAGCTCGACATCGCCGCCACGACATTGCTGATAGGCAGCCACGGCTGGCCGACTCCGATCGCCTGGGTCGACGGGTTCACGGGCATCAACACGAGGGTCGGCGCCGCGCTCTGCACCTCTGTGCCCCTCAAGAACCCGATGCGCATCGTCTACACGAAGCTCTTCCATTGCGGGCCGCCCGGAGACGGTGACTGGGACGGACCCACGATGCTCTACGCCATCGAGGGGGCATCGGGGATCTTCTCGGAGCTGGGTCAGGGTGGTGCAGCGGTGATCAACAGCCAGGATGGGTTGTCCTGGGGATCGGGCGTGGGCCATCGGTCAGAGGTGTACGTGCACGTGGTGAACCAAGCCGAGCTCAACGCGAAGATCAACACGCTCATCGAGAGCTCCTGACGCAGACAGGGTGGAACGAACGCCGCACCCCATGGGCATGCTGCCGAGGCGTTCCTCCACCTAGCGGAAGTCCCGGCTCGCCGGCACCGCCGTCCCGACGCCGAGCGCGTCCACCCGCTCCGCGTCGAAGCTGACCGCGCCCTGTCCCTTCCGGACCCGCCCGCGGATCACCAACACGGGTGCATGGCGGGCCACGTGCTTCCAGCGCGCCCAGGCGCCACGGGAGAAGACGACGTTGACGTGGCCCGTCTCGTCCTCGAGGTTGACGAAGACGGCGCCGCGCGCCGTCTCGGGGTGCTGGCGGTGCGTCACCACGCCGGCCACCGTCACCCGCGCCCCGTCGGGGCACGACTCGAGCGCCACCGCCGTCACCACCCCCATCGCCTCGAGCCGCTCGCGCGCCAGATGCATGGCCGTGCGCTCGGGGGCCAGCCCGAGTGCCCACAGGTCGTCGCCCACCGTGTCGGAGAGACTGGGGACGGGCAGCGGCGGCGCTTCGGCCCCCACCACGATCCCGGGCAGGCGGTCGGGGGTGCCCTGCGCCGCCGCCCCGGCCGCCCACAACAGGCGGCGCCGCCCGGCCGCGGTGTCGCGCACCGTGCCGTCCCCGCCCTCGGAGTCCTCGGGGTCCAACGCGCCGGCGGCGGCCAGCGTCTCGAGCTGGACCTGGGTCACTCCCGCCCGGCGCACCAGGTCCTCGCCGTCCCGCCACGAGCGCCCGGCCACGATGCGCTCCGCCGTCGCCTCGCCCACCCCGCGCACCGACGCCAGCCCGAGTCGCAGCACCGGGTCGGCGACCTCGCCCTCGAGCGACGCCCCCACCGCCGAGCGGTTCACGTGGGGACGCCGCACGCCCACGCCGTGGCGCCGCGCGTCGGCCACCAGCGACTGGGGCGACCAGAAGCCCATCGGCTGGGAGTTGAGCAGCCCCGCGGTGAACGCGGCCGGATAGTGCAGCTTCAACCAGGCGGAGGAGTAGACGAGATGGGCGAACGACACCGAGTGCGACTCGGGGAAGCCGAAGTTGGCGAAGGCGGCCAGCGCCTCGAAGACCTGGTCGGCCACCGCACCGGTCACCCCGCGCGTCGCCATCCCGTCGTAGAGGCGCGCCCGCATCTTCTCCATGCGCGCCGCCGAGCGCTTGGCTGCCATGGCCTGGCGCAGCTCGTCGGCGTCGGCCGCGCTGAACCCGGCGATGACGATCGCCATCTCCATCAGCTGCTCTTGGAACAGGGGCACCCCGAGGGTGCGCTCGAGGATCGGCTCGAGCAACGGGTGCAGATAGGTGACGTCCTCCTCGCCGCGGCGGCGACGGATGTAGGGGTTCACCGCGTGACCCTGGATGGGACCGGGCCGGATCAGCGCCACCTCGATGGCGATGTCGTAGAAATGGCGCGGTGCCACCCGTGGCAGCGTCCCCATCTGGGCCCGACTCTCGACCTGGAAGACGCCGACCGTGTCGGCCCGGCCCAAGAGGTCGTAGACCGCGTCTTCCTGGGGCAGCTGACCCAGGTCGATCTCGGTGCCGTGGAAGTCGCGCACCAGGTCGACCATGCGGTGCAGCGCCTCGAGCATGCCCAGCCCCAGGAGGTCGAACTTCACCAGCCCGATGGCGGCGCAGTCGTCCTTGTCCCACTGCAGGACGCTGCGCCCCGGCATGCGCCCCCATTCCACCGGACAGACCTCGACGACGGGACGGTCACACAGCACCATGCCGGCCGAGTGGATGCCCAGGTGGCGCGGCCGGTCCAGCACCTCGGCGGCCAGCTCGACCACGAGCGGCGGCACGCCCCCGCCCTGGGCCGCCGACACCTCCTGGACCGCCGCGGTGGAGGAGATGCCGCGCCCGTGCCCGGCGTCGATGCCCGACGACCAGGCGTCCACCTGTTCCTGGGTGAAGCCGAACGCCTTGCCCACGTCGCGCACGGCCGAGCGGGGGCGATACGTGATGACGTTGGCCACCTGCGCGGCGTGGCGGCGACCATACCGCTCGTAGACGTACTGGATCACCTCCTCGCGCCGCTCCGACTCGATGTCCACGTCGATGTCGGGCGGGCCGTCACGCGCCGGCGAGAGGAAGCGCTCGAAGAGCAACCCCAGGTCGACAGCGTCGACGTTGGTGACGCCGAGCGCGTAGCAGACGGCCGAATTGGCGGCCGATCCGCGGCCCTGGCAGTAGATGTCCAGCCGCTTGCACACCTGCGCGATGTCCCACACGATGAGGAAGTAGCCGGCGAAGCCGAGTGTGCCGATGACATCGAGCTCGCGGCGGATCTGCTTCCACGCGCCGGACACCCGCTCGGCGTCGGGGGGCCCGTAGCGCGCCAGGGCACCCTCGGTCACCAACTGGCACAGGTAGCCCTGCTCGTCCATGCCGGCCGGCACGGGGAAGTCGGGCAGGCGCGGCGCGACGAGGCGCAGGTCGAAGGCACAGGCGCGCCCGAGCTCCGCCGGCGCGCGCGACGGTGCCGGGCCAACGGGCGAAGCGCCGGGACTGCTCGGCAGGCGAGCGCAGGCAGGCCACCGGGGCCGGTGGCAACCACCCCTCGAGCTCGGCCAGGGGGCGGCGTGCCCGCACTGCGGCGAGCGTGGTGGCGAGGCGGTACCCCGCTGGCGTGGCGTAGTGCACGTTGTTGGTGGCCACGGCGTCGACGCCCCACTCCACGGCCAGGCGCGCCAGCGCGTCGTTGCGCGCCGTGTCGAGCGGGTCCCCGTGGTCCCACAGCTCCAGCGCCACGTTGGCGCGCCCGAACGCGTCGACGAGGCGGCCCACCTCCTTGGAGGCCGCCTGCGGACCACCGTCCAGCAGCGCAGCGGGGACCGCCCCCTTCCGACAGCCGCTGAGCACCAGCCAGTGGCCGCCCGCGGCGCGGGTCAGCGCGTCGAGGGTGAAGACGGGCTTCCCCTTCTCCCCGCCGGCGAGGTGGGCGTCGGCCAGCACGGTGGACAGGCGCGCGTAGCCGCTGGGGTCGCGGGCGAGCACCACGAGGTGCGACCCGGTGGGGTCGGGCTCGCCCGTGCGCAGGCTCGCCGGCGCCAGCGTCACCTCCGTGCCGAAGACCGTCGGCAGCCGGCAGGCGCGCGCGGCGGTGGCGAAGCGCACCACGCCGTAGAAGCCGTGGTGGTCGGTCAGCGCGAGCGCGGCCAGTCCGAGCCGGTCCGCCTCGGCCACCAGCTCCTCGGGGTCGCTGCTCCCGTCGAGGAAGCTGAAGCCCGAGTGCGCGTGCAGCTCGGCGTAGGCCTCAGTCATAGAGCGCCTCCACCCACCACTGCCCCCGCTCGCTGCGCAACAGGCGCGCCACTCCGTCCGCGGTGACCACCTGCAGGCGGGCCGTGCGCCGGCGCACCGACCACCAGCGCTCGGTCACCGGCCAGGGACCGGCCCACCCCACCACCTGCTCCCATGGACCGCCGCCGACCGAGAGCCGGTCGACGGGCGCGCTGAGCAGCCCCCGCCCGCTCACCACCATGGCGTTCCCCTCGGTGTCGGCCAACTCGGCGCGGGACGGCGCCCGCAACACGTCGCTGGGCGCGGGGGGTGGCAGGCGCCCCGGCCATGGCGCACCGCCGGCGCGCGTCTCCGCCTCGGGACTGCCCCAGGGCACGAGCACCGACTGCCCGGCCGGGTCACGCCCGCCCTGGACCCGGCCCAGCAACACGGCGTCGACACCCAGGCGTTCTTGCACCTTGACGACGGCGCGCGCCGCCCGGGCATCGGCCTCCGACGCGCCGCCGAAGAACCCCGGCTGGAAGGGCGGGGGCGGCGCGGCGCCCCGGTCGGGGTCCTCGCCCCGGGCCTCCCGGAGCCGCCGCTCGATGGCGCGGTCACGCAACCCGAACAGCTCTCCGCTCTCGCCGCGGGCAACCGCATGGCAAGCGGCCGCGTCCGCGCCGAAGCGGTCCGAGACGCTCGCCGCCGGCAGCGCGGCGAGCCTGCCCAGGGTGGTGATCCCGAGCCGCTGCCAGGTGACGGCCAGGTCCGGGCGCGCCAGCGTCGCCACCGACCAGGGCGCGAGGAAGTCCGCCGTCCCCCCGGGCGGGACGATCAGCCCGGCGCGAGCGGCCAACACGGCGGCGAAGAGCCCGTCGGCCACACCGACCACGACCTCCTCGCCCACCGACCCGGCCAGGAGCGCGGCGACCGCCTCCTCGCCCCCGAAGAACCGGGCGGGGCCACGGGCGGGCAGCGCGCCGACGCCGAGCCGGACCGGGTGCACCCAGGGGCAGAGCTCGCCGGCCCGGGCCAGCACGCGGGCGAAGCGCCGGGCCTCCTCCCCCCGCGCCCCCTCCTCGAGGAGCTGAGGGCACCAGATGACGACCAGCCGTTCCACGTCCTCCCCGCCTCGTCGCTCAGGCCGCCTCCGGCCCGTCGCCGCCATCCGAGGGGGCTGCCGCCACCATGCCGGAGTCGGCGGGGAGCCACAGCGAGCACTCGGTGACCCGACCGGCGCCGCCGCGCCCGCTCACGCGCACCTCGGCCCGCCGGCCGCGCAGGTGCCCGTGGCCGCGGCCGATGCCCTCCCAGGTGACCGCGCCCACCGTGAGCGCGAGGTCGCCGCCCTCGGGCCAGGCACCGGCCCCCTCCAACAGCACGACCAGCGCGGCCTGGCGGTCGCGCGCCCGCGCCCGCAGGTGACGCGCCATCGTCGGGACGCGCCCGCCTGGGCGGGCGTACGAGGACGGCGTCGACGCCGGAGAGGAGGTCACCCGCCGCCTCGGCCCAGCCGGCGCCCGGGTGGGGGACGAAGACGACCCGGCGCAGGTCGAGGCCGAGCCCGGCGGCCGCCACCACGCCGGGGTCCTGCAGGCCGACGGCGGCGCACCAGCTGCCGGCCGCCGAGGCCGCCGCCAGGACGGTCAGCGCCAGGGTGGTCGCGCCGTGGCCGGGCGGGCCGGTCACGGTCGTGGTCGTCCCGCGGCGAAGGGAACCACCGGGGAAGAGCGGGGCCAGCGGCGGCGGCACCGGCAAGGTCCGCCCGGCCACCGGCGTGGTCGGCCGCGCCCGGTCGGCCAACCCGGCCGGGAGCTCCCGGGAGCGGGGGGAGGGACGGGGAGACGACTCCCCGGGTTGGAAAGCGAACATATGTTCGTACCTTACCGAGGGCGTGTCCATCGTGCTCGGGGAGGCAAAGGGCCAGGTCGGGGACCGTCGTGTCACCCAGAGGCCCGATACGTCACAATGCAGCCCGCATGTGCGGCCGCTTCGCTCTCTACACCCCGCCGGCCCGGCTGGCCCGTTACTTCGGCGCCGCCCTGGCGGAGGACATCGAGCCCGAGGGCCGGCCCAGCTGGAACGTCGCCCCGACCGACACCGTCCTGGGGGTGCGGGACCGCCCGCCACGACAAGGTCCGGCGGAAGAGGGCGGCGGCCAACCCGAACGGCTCCTCATGTCGTTCCGCTGGGGCCTCGTCCCCTGGTGGTCCAAGGACGCCAAGTCGGGCAGCCGCCTGTTCAACGCGCGCAGCGAGACGGTGACGACCCGGGCCTCCTTCCGCGAGGCGTTCCGCGAGCGGCGCATCATCGTGCCGGCGGACGGCTTCTTCGAGTGGCGCAAGACGAAGACGGGCAAGCGCGAGCCGCACTACTTCACGCGGTCCGACGGCGCGCCGCTGGCCTTTGCCGGCCTGGCCGAGCGCTGGCGGGCCAAGGACGCGCCGAAGGACACGCCCTATCTCCGCAGCTGCACCATCATCACCGCCCCCGGCGGCGCGGACATGGACGGCATCCACGACCGCATGCCCGTCGTCCTCGACCCCGCCACGTTCGACCTGTGGCTCGACCCGGCCAACGAGGACAGCGAGGAATTGCGCGCGCTGCTGCGACCACCGCCGGCGGGAACGGTCGTGCATCACCCGGTGGGGGCGCGCGTCGGCAACGTGCGCAACAACGACCCCACGCTCATCGAGGCGGCGTGAGGAGAAGACGATGACCACCCGCCGCACGGACCGCATGGACGAGCTCGGCGGGTTCGAGCGGCGGCGCTTCGACCGCCGCACCCTGCTGCAGGCCGCGCTGGCCACCGGGGGCGCCGCCGTGCTGGCGGCGGCCAGCCAGGGCGGCAGCGCGGCCGGAGCGGCCCTCGCCCGCCACGCGGCGCGGACGCCGCCGGCGGGGTCGGACCTCGGAGCGATCGAGCACGTGATCTTCCTGATGCAGGAGAACCGGTCGTTCGACCACTACTACGGGACGCTGCGTGGCGTGCGCGGCTTCGACGACCACCCGCATGGTTCCCTCGGGGTCTTCGCCCAACCCTGGCCGGGCGGGCGCGACGCGACGCTGCTGCCCTTCCACCTCGACTCGACCTCGGGCATCGGCGAGTGCACCCAGGATCTCGACCACAGCTGGACGGGCGAGCACCTGAGCCGCGGCAGCGGCGACAACGACGCCTTCGTGTCCACCCACACGCGGGCCGAGTTCGAGGGCCCCGACTCAGGGCGTCTTCACGATGGGCTACTACGAGCGCAGCGACCTTCCCTTCTACTATGCGCTGGCCGACGCCTTCACCATCTGCGACAACTACCACTGCTCGGTGCTGGGGCCGACACACCCGAACCGGCTCATGTCGCTGTCCGGCACGATCGACCCGTCGGGGCACGCCGGCGGGCCCGTGCTCATCACCAACGAGGAGCCCGACGCCGTCTACAGCGTCACGCTGGGACACGATGCCCGAGGTGCTCGAGGACGCCGGTATCAGCTGGAAGGTCTACAACCCGCACGGGACGATCTACACGCCGGCGTTCTTCGAGAAGTACGGCATCGTGGCGACCGACGGCATCCTCCCCTGGTTCCGCCAGTACTCCAACCCCAACTCCGCGCTCTACCAGAAGGCCTTCCTGCCCGCAGTACCCGATGGACTTCCAGGCCGACATCGCGTCGGGGCGGCTGCCCGCCGTCAGCTGGCTGCTGCCGCCCGCCGGCTACGACGAGCACCCGTCCTCGCCGCCCGCGCTCGGCGAATGGCTCACGAGCCAGGTCCTCGCGGCGCTGACGTCGAACCCCGAGGTCTGGTCCAAGACGGTGCTGTTCCACATGTACGACGAGAACGACGGCTTCTTCGACCACGTGCCGCCGCCGGTTCCGCCGGCCGGCACGCCGGGCGAGTACCTGACCCAGAAGACGCTGCCCGCCGACGCCAAGGGCATCCGCGGCCCCGTCGGCATGGGCTTCCGGGTGCCCATGCTGGTGCTGTCACCCTTCAGCCGTGGCGGGCACGTGGCCTCCGAGGTCTTCGACCACACCTCGCAGCTGCGCTTCTTGGAGGAGCGCTTCGGAGTCAGGGCCCCCAACATCTCCGCCTGGCGCCGCAAGACGGCGGGCGACCTGACCTCCACGCTGCACATGGGCGCGGGCGACGCGTCGGTGCCCTCCCTGCCCAGCACCTCGAACGACCAGCCGGCCAACGTGATGGCCGAGGGGTGCACCGAGGAGGACATCCTGGAGGTCAACGACCACATGCCGTCGTATCCGGTCCCGGTGCACCAGACGATGCCGAGGCAGGAGACGGCGTAGGCCGGCCGTTCAGCCGGGCGACGACCCGACGATGACGACGTTGCGCCCGACGGTCTGACGGTCCGCCATGGCTTGCAGAGCGCCCGGAAGCGCGTCGAAGGCAACGGCACGACCCACGACCGGGCGCAGGCTGCCGTCCACGATGTGCTCGAGGATCCGGGCATGGACCCGCGCCCGTCGGCGTACGAGGGGAAGTTGTAGCCGGTGACCTCCTTGACGGCCGAAGGACTGTCCACGTAGGCGAGACACACCCCGTAGAGGGAGAAGTTCCCGAACAGGACCGGGCGCGGCACGATCCCCTCGTCCTCGGCCTCGATGCCCGACGCGAAGCCGACCAGGAGGTGACGTCCGTTGAACGCCATGCACCGGAACGTCTTCGTCGTCACGTCGCCACCGACGGAGTCGAAGGCCACGTCCACGCCGCGGCCGTCCGTCGCCTCGAGCACGGCGTCGACGAAGTCGGTCTCGAGGTAGTTCACCGCCACGTCGGCGCCGAGCGACAGGCACAGCTCGACCTTCTCGGCCGACCCAGCTGTCGCGATGACCCGGGCGCCCGCCACAGCCGCCAGCTGTACGGCGGCCGAGCCGATCCCGCCGGCGGCGGCGTGGACCAACACGGTCTCACCCGCCCGGACGTTCGCCCGTTCGTGCAGGGCGAGCCACGACAGGTGGAAGGGCATGAACATGGCCGCCGCCGCCGTGTCCGGCAGCTCCGCCTCCGGCGGCATCTCGAAGGTCATGGCGCGTGGAGCGACCGCCATCTGCGCGTAGCCACCGAACGCGCCGCTCGGCACGGCGACCACACGCCTGCCCAGCAACGCCTCGGCGCCCGCCCCGGCGTCCTCCACACTGCCGAGCACCTCCATGCCCGGGGTGTAGGGCAACGGTGGACGCACGGTCATGTAGCGGCCGCGCACGCCGTCGACGTCGTTGAAGTTGAGCGTGGTCGCCGCGACACGCACCAGGACCTCGCCCGGACCGGGCACCGGCGAAGGAAGCTCTTCGAGGCGGAGGACCTCCCCCGGCTCGCCGAACTCGTACACCCGCCACGCCTGCATGTGGGCCTATTTCCAGCCCTGCATGACGTGCTCGAACCACCACTGGGGCGCGGCCGCGACGAGCTGGGCCATGTCCCAGTAGTCGGTCCAGCGGGTGATCCTCCCGTCCTGGACCTCGTGCACCGAGGCGACGGGCAGCGCCATCGTCTCCCCGGTGGGCCAGTCCCAGATTTCGACGTGCTCGGTGAGCACGACGTCTTCGCCGGCCACGAGATGACGCCGCTCGTCGCGCAACCCGGCGAGCCTGTCCCAGGCCAGGGTCAGGCGCTTGACGATCTCCTCGGGTCCCCGGGCCACGTCGTCGTCGGGGGTCGTGATGTCGGTGTAGCTGCCGTCGGGCGCGAAGCGGGCCGCAGCCGCCGCGAGGTCCGGGGCGTAGAGGTCCCCCCAGAAGGCCTCGACCAGGTTGCGGTTGTCGTCGGCTCGTGTCACTCGGCCTCCCCCGTCCCGTCGTCCTCGTGCCTGGGCTGGTGCCCCGGCTCGCGCACCCATCTTGCCGACACCCGGCCACCGGTCTGCAACTCGAATCTCCTTTCGGCTTGTCAAGCAGGGCAGCCGAAATGCCGATTGCTCCGGGGTGGCGCAGACCGACACCAGCGAGATCGCGGACCGTGGCGCCCGGAGGTCATCGCGCGACCCGGTGCTCCTCCTCTACCTCGCCGCCACCGCGCTGTTGGCTCTCTACGCCGTCACGCTCGTCGCCCGGCCCACGGGCCACCTCTGGTCCGTGATCGACAACCAGCTCGTCGATGCCTTCGAGGTCGTGTTGGCGCTCGGCTGCCTGGCGCGGGCCTGCAGCAGGCGGCCGCGGGCGCGGGATCGCCCTGCTGCTCGGCGCCGGGTTGCTCGCCTGGGCCCTCGGGGACATCGTCTGGACGCTCGAGTCCTCGCCTTCCACGGCGTCGGCCGCCGACGTGTTCTCCCTCGCCTTCTACCCGCTGGCCTGTGTGGCCCTCATCGCGTCAGTACGGGCACAGGTGGGGCGGATCAAGCCGAGTGTCTGGCTCGACGGTGCCATGGCGGGGCTCGGCGCGGCGGCGATCTGCGGCGTCATCACGCTCGACACGATCGCCGGCTCGATCAGCGGATCGGCGGTGTCGGTCGCGGTCAACCTGGCGTATCCGATCGGCGACCTCGTGCTGCTGGGGCTCGCCGTCGGCGCGGTCGTGATCGTGCCCCGGGCTCCGGGCCGTCTCCTGCTCTTCGCCGCCGGCTGCGTGCTCATGGCGATCGGCGACACGGTCTACCTGTACCAGTCGTCGGCCGGCACGTATCGAGTCGGGACGTTGCTGGACGTGACGTGGCCTGCGGCCATGCTCGCCATCTCGGCCTCGGTCTGGCTGCGTTCCTCCGGGCACGTCCCGCGCTCGCCGCGTGCGGAGCGCGCCCCTCGGCTCCTCATCCTGGGATTCGTCTCGGTGGCCTGCTTCATGATCCTGGTGCTCGGCAACGTCGAACACGTCAACACGGTCGCCCTGGCGCTCGCCGCGGCCACGTTGATGACGCGGGCGGTCCGCATGGCGGTGTCGTTGCGCGAACAGAAGAACCTGAGCGAGGCGCAACACCACCAGGCACTTACCGACGAGCTGACCGGCCTCGCCAACCGCCGGCACCTGCTCGACGAGCTCGAGCGGGCACTCGGTCACCAGAGCAGAGGCGGCGAGAGGGGCGGCGGCGACCGGAGCGGCGACCGGAGCGGCGACCGGAGCGGCGACCGGAGCGGAGACCGGGGCGGCGGCCTGCACACCGGGGGCTTGGCCCTGTTGCTCATCGACCTCGATCACTTCAAGGAGATCAACGACTCGTTCGGACACCAAACCGGGGACGCCTTGCTGCGCCAGATCGGTCCACGCATCCGCCAAGTCATCCGGCGCAACGACCTGGTGGCGCGGCTGGGCGGTGACGAGTTTGCCGTCCTCCTCTACGGTGCCAACGCCTACAAGGCCACGACGGTCGCGAGGCGGCTCTCGACGCTGCTCGAGCAGCCGATCGACGTGGACGTCGCCAGCCTGCACGTGGGGGCGAGCATCGGCGTCGCGCTGGCGCCGGAGCACGCCCAGCGCGCGAGCGAGCTGTTGCACTGCGCGGACATCGCGATGTACCGCGCCAAGAACGAGCGCGGATCCTTCGACGTCTACGAGGCGGCACTCGACGACGAGGCGGACCGGCTGGCACTCATCGAGGACCTGCGGGTCGCCATGACCGACGGCTCACTCGCTCTGCACTACCAACCCGAGGTCGATCTCCGAACCGGCCAGGTGGTCACCTTGGAGGCGCTCCTGCGCTGGCCGCACCCGACCCTCGGACCCATCCCGCCGGAGCACCTCCTGGCCCTGGCCCACGAGAGCGGTCTCGTGCACGCCCTGGCCGCATGGGTCTTCGACGAGGCGGTGAAGGACTGTGCCCGGTGGTGGCACGACGGGCATGAAGTGGCGGTGGCGGTGAACCTCCTGGCCACCGACCTCTTGGATTCGTCCCTGCCGGGCCGGGTAGGCGAACTCCTGCGCCGGGCCGGCCTGCCGGCACACGCGCTGGTGCTCGAGATCACTGAAGGGATGGTCATGGCCGACGTCACCCGGTCGAAGCGGGTCATCCAGAGCCTGAAGGACTCCGGAGTCCTGGTCTCGATCGACGACTTCGGGACGGGGTTCTCCTCCTTCACCCACCTGAACGACCTGGCGGTCGGCGAACTCAAGCTGGACCGCACGTTCACGTCGCGACTCCAGGTCGGCGATGGCGACGACCGGGACGAGAACATCGTCCGTTCCATCATCCACCTCGGCCACGCGCTCGGGCTCCGCGTCGTCGCCGAGGGCATCGAGCGGCTGGAGTTCGTCGGTGTGATGGCCGCGCTCGGCTGCGATTCGGGACAGGGCTTCGCGATCCAGGCCCCGTGCCGGGCGGACGAGATCGACTTCGCCGGGTTGCGACAACCGCAGATCCTCGAGGCGGATGGCGAGCAGTCCCGGGCCACTCTGACACGTTGATCGTCGTGATGGCGGCGGTCGCGCCGCCGGCGTGACGCGGGAAGTGGAGAGCCGTGCCTTCGCTTCCGCTGCAGAAGCTGCTCGGGCGACCCGCAGCGCCAGCGGATAGCTTCGCCGGTATGAAGGCCCCCGGGTCCTCTCCTTGCCTCGGGTCGGGACGCCGACATCTTCGAGTACGGGCCCGGGCTCGTGCTTGCGGCGGTCTCGCAAGGCGCCGGTCCATGGAACGCGAGGCGCGGACGATGACCTACCTCCGCGAGCAGGGTTATCCGGTCCCCGCCGTCGACGAGGTGAGCGAGGACGGCACCGACCTCGTCATGGAGCGCATCGACGGCCGCACCATGGTCGAGGCCATCGGCGCTGCCCCGTGGTCGCTGCGCCGGCAGGCGAGGACGCTGGCTGAGCTGCACATCCGCCTGCACGAGATCACGCCGCCCGACTTCCTCTCCCCGGCACCCGTCGGTGGCCCGGGCGACCGGGTGCTCCACATGGACCTGCACCCGCTGAACGTCATGACCGGCCCCAAGGGGCCGGTCGTCATCGACTGGACCAATGCCGTCGTGGGCGACCCCCTGATCGACGTTGGTGTCGCGTGGGTGTTGATGGGCGCGGGGCAGATCCCGGGACCGAAGGTGAAGGTCGCCCTGCTCGGTTGGGGCCGGGCCCTGCTCGTCAACGGCTTCGTCTCGCACTTCGACCGCGCCGCGGTGACGGGCCGGCTGCGCGACATCGTGACGTGGAAGGTCCAGGACCCCAACATGAGCGAGGCGGAGAACGCCGGCATGTGGAAGCTCGTCGAGGAGTCCGAGGCGCGGCAGCGGCCGTCCTGAAGAACGCGCTCGGCGGCTCCGCCCTTCAGGCCGCCGCCGCGGGTCGCCTCCCGGTGTAGAGCGCCGTCACGAAGAGCCGCTCCACCCGGCCCCCGAAGCGATCGCGCACCAGGGCCTCGAGGCCGTCGAGGACGAGGGCCTGCTCCGCAGGGCTCCGGCGCAGCACCAGGGCGACCGAGGCGTAGAGCGCCCGCACCTCGCCCGCATCGAGCGTGCGGGGCTCGGTGAGCACCTCGGACTCGAGGTCGGCGAAGCCGCCCCACTGCGCCAGGTCCCGCAGCCGGTGCTCGGCGTCCAGCTGGAAGGGCGGCCGGCCCGGCTCTTCGAAGGCGCCCGGCGCCCGCGCGCCCCAGGACCCCCTCGGCGGCGAGGCTGAACTCGTCCCGCGCGGTCGGGTCCTGGAAGAGCGTCCACCACAACGCCACGGCGCCACCGCGCCGTACGGCGCGTCCCAGCTTGGCCAACCCGGCCTCCTGGTCGACCCAGTGGAAGCTCGTGGCGGCGAGGGCAAGGTCGAAGGCGTCCTCGCCGACGGCCGCCTCTTCGAAGGTGGCCTCGAGCACGGTCAGCCGGGCCCCGAAGGCGGCGCGCAGGTGCGCCGCCAGGTTGGCGTTCGGTTCCACGGCGACAACGGTGGCACCCGCCTCGAGCAGCCTGCGGGTGACCAGGCCCGTGCCCGGTCCGAGCTCCAGGACACGCGCCCCAGGGGCGAGGCCACAACGCTCCTCGAGCGCGCGGTAGACGGCCTCCGGGTACTGCGGCCGCCCCGCCTCGTACACCGCGGGATCCAGCCCGAAGAGATGTCGGCCCTCTTCGCGCGTGAGGATGTCCTCGTGCTCGCCCGGCATCGGCCAAGCATACGGGCGGTATCCGCACCACCCGTCGGGTGCGGCGACCGGGTCGAGCAGCCAGATGGCCGGGACACCCGCGCGCCGCGCGCCCACGTCGTCGCGCCGCTGACCGCCACGCCGGCGGGCCGGTGGGCCGGCGGGCCGCGGTGCCCCGAGCCCTTCGAGTCTCGAGCAGCCCGTGACTAGGGTGGGCCTGCGACGCAAGAGGGGGCGGAACGTGACCTACCGAGTGATCCAATGGGCGACCGGCAACGTCGGCCGGGCCGCCATCGAGGGCGTCCTGGACCATCCAGACCTCGAGTTGGCCGGGTGCTGGGTGCACGGCGAGGCCAAGGACGGCCAGGACGTGGGGTCGCTGATCGGGCGCGACCCGATCGGCATCAGCGCCACCCGTGACGTCGATGCCCTGCTCGCACTCGGCGCCGACTGCGTCGTCTACAGCCCGATCTTCGCCGACGTCGAGACCGTGACCCGGATCCTCGAGTCGGGCGCGAATCTGGTGACACCCCTGGGTTGGTTCTACCCACCCGCCGAGGAGCGGGCCCGCCTCGACGCCGTGTGCCGCGCCGCCGGTGTCACGCTGCACGGGACGGGCATCCATCCCGGCGGCATCACCGAGCGCTTCCCGCTCATGGTTTCCGCCCTGTCGTCGTCCATCACACGCGTGCGGGCCGAGGAGTTCTCGGACATCCGCACCTACGGGGCCCCGGACGTCATCCGCGACTGGATGCTCTTCGGCAGGACGCCCGAGGAGTCGCGCCAGAGCGTCATGGCAGAGGCACTGGGCGCGGGCTTCCGCCAGTCGGTGCACATGGTGGCCGACGAGCTCGGCTTCGACCTCGACCCGGCGCTGCGCACGACGCACGAGATGGCGGTGGCGACCTCGCCGATCGAGTCGCCCATCGGCCCCATCGGGCCGGGGCTGGTGGCGGCCCAGCGCTTCCGCTGGGAGGGCCTGATCGACGGCGAGCCCGTCGTGACCGCTGCGGTGAACTGGCTGATGGGCGAGGAGCACCTCGACCCGCCCTGGCGCTTCGGCCCCGACGGCGAGCACTTCGAGGTCGAGATCACCGGCGACCCCGATTGCCTGGTGTCGTTCCGCAAGCTGCACCCCGACTCCATCGCGTCCGGACTCGAGCGCAACCGCGGCATCGTGGCCACGGCGATGCACTGCGTCAACGCCGTGCCCTACGTGTGCCGGGCGGAGCCCGGGCTGCGCACCTACCTCGAGATGCCGCTGGTGGCCGGACGCGCCGCCCGCTCGCTGCGGCGCGGGCGCACGAAGGGGTGATCCTCGACCGCTTCCGCCTCGACGGCCGGGTGGGCGTCGTGACCGGGGCCGGACTCGGCATCGGGCGCGGCATCGCCCTCGGTCTGGCCGAAGCCGGTGCGGACGTGGTCCTGGCGGCGCGGACGGCGCCCGATCTCGAGGAGGTGGCGGCACTGGTCGAGGCGGTCGGGCGGCGCGCGCTCGTGGTGCCGACCGACGTCCTGGAGCTCGATCAGCTCGAGCGCCTCGTCGACGCGGCGGTCGGTGCGTTCGGGCGGCTCGACGTCGCCGTCAACAACGCGGGCGGCGCCATGCCCCGCGCCGCCCTCGACACGAGCGCCGGTTTTCTCGAGCGGGCCTTTCACTTCAACGTGACGGCGCCGTTCACGCTGACCAAGTTGGCCGCCCGTCGCATGGTCGACACCGTCGGCGGTGGCGCCATCGTCAACATCTCGTCGCGCTCCGCCAGCATGACCCAGACGAGCTTCGCCGCCTACGGTGCCGTGAAGGCGGCGCTCGACCGGCTCACCCGGAACATGGCGCCGGAGCTGGCGCCGCGCGTGCGCCTGAACGCCCTCGATGTCGGCGGCGTGGCGACGCGCTCGCTCGAGATCGTCCTCACCGACGACGGACTGCGCCGACAGTTCCTCGCCGGGACGCCGATGGGCCGTCCCGGCGAGCCGGAGGACATCGCCTGTGCGGTGGTGTACCTGGTCTCGGACGCCGCCTCCTGGGTGACCGGCAAGGTGTTCGAGATCGACGGCGGGACGGAGGCACCCGCCATGACCGTGCCGGTGCCGCCGTTGGAGCCGACAGAGGAGGAGAGGTGATGCAGATCGGGCGCCGTTCGTTCGCCGCCCGCGCCCTGGCCGCGCTCGTTGGGAGCGTCGTGCTGGCGGGTGTGGCGCTGCCGAGCGGGTCGGCCGCGTCCGCGGCCACGCCGGCGCAGCAGGCCGCGGCAGTGGTGGCCATCGCCCAGAAGGCCCTCGTGGCGGACCATCTGAACGCGGTGATCCTCGAGGTCACGGTCGACGGCAAGCCGCTCGTCACCAAGGCCCTGGGCGTGTCGATGCCCGGGGTGCCCGCCACGACGGGCATGCACTTCCGGAACGGAGCGGTCGCCATCTCGTACATGTCGACCCTGCTCCTCGAGTACGTCGACGAGCACAAGGTGAGCCTCGACGATCCGGTGAGCAGGTGGTTGCCCGACCTCCCCGACGCCTCGCAGGTCACACTCAAGATGCTGGCCAACATGACGTCGGGCTACGCCGACTTCGTCACCAACCCCGCCTTCGTGGCGGCGAACTACGAGAACCCGTTCCGTGCGTGGACCGCGTCGGAGCTCCTGTCCTACGGGCTCACGCGTCCCATGTCGTTCGCCCCCGGCACCAACTGGGGCTACGCCCACACCAACTACGTGATCCTGGGCCAGATCCTGCAGAAGGTCGGCGGCAAGCCCCTGGGCGCCCTGCTGCAGCAGAAGGTCCTCCGGCCTCTCGGCCTGACCAACACCGTCGCGTCGCAGACGCCCGCCATCCCGAGCCCGGTGCTGCACGCCTTCACGTCGGAGCGCCGCGAGGCGCTGGGCATCTCGCCGTCGACTCCCTTCTACGAGGAGTCGACGTTCTGGAACCCCTCGTGGACGCTCGCGCCGGGGGCCGTCGAGACGACCGACATCGCCGACATGGCGGCCACGGCCCGCGGCATCGGCAGTGGCGAGCTGCTCACGCGGGCGTCGCACCGGGCCCAGACGGCCCCGAACCTCCTCGGCTTCGGGAGCAAGCTGCCCGGATGCAGCTGCGGGAAGCAGACCAACACGTACAACTACGGGCTGGGCGTCGTGCGATCGGGCTCGTGGCTCCTGCAGAACCCCCTCTTCGGCGGCTACGGCGCGACCGAGGCCTACCTGCCGGAGCGCCGGATCGCCATCGCCGTCGCCGTCACCTTCGCGCCGGCGGCCTTCGACGCGACGGGCAGCGAGACGAACGCGAGCGACCCCATCTTCCGCGCCATCGGGTCGTACCTGGCACCGGGGTACTCGCCGCCCCAGCCGCCCGGTCAGGGGTAGGCGCCGCCGCGTCCGTGGGGCTCAGGTGCCGTAGGCGCGGGTCAGCACCTCCATGTTGTGACCCGACGGGTCCTCGAAGTAGAAGCCGCGCCCGTGCCCGTTGAGCGCGCCCTCCTGGGTGTGGCCGGGGTCGGCCCAATAGGTGAGGGCCCGTTCGGTGACGCGGGCGAAGATGGCCTCGAACTCGTCCTCGGTCACGAGGAAGGCGTAGTGACCCGGTTCGAACGGAGCGGCACGGTCCTGGTAGTCCAGGTTGACGCCGTTGGCCGTCTCGATGCACAGGAACGGCCCGAACGGTGTCGGCGGGTCGAGTCCGAGGATCTCGGCCAGGAACCTCGCCGACGCCTCCTTGTCCCGGGCGGGGACGATCGTATGATTGAGCTGCACTGCCATGCGGCCGGCTCCTTACCGGGGGGACGAGCCCGGTCCGGGCAGCGGCGCTGGGCTCGCCTCGTACGTGGTCGCCGCCGCCGCCGTCATCCGTCCCAGATTGCGCTCGGCGAACGCGGCCTCGTGCGGTTGGGCCAGGTGGGCCTCGAAGAGCTCCTGCGAGTCCCAGCACTCGAAGAAACGAAAGGTGTTGGGCGCGTCCAGGTCCTCGGACCAGAAGTACTCGACGCACCCGTCGTCGCTCCGGCTGGCCTCGGTGACCTCCGTCAGGCTGGCCAGCACGTCCGCGCGGTCGGCGGCGGCGAAGCTCATGGATCCGGCGATGATGATCACCGGTGCGCTCCCCCGTTCCCCGGCCCGACCCGTCCGCCCGGCCCGTCCAAGCCGTGGAGTTCGTCCTTCACCAGGGCGCCACCCTTCATGACGGCCACGATACGGTCCGGGTGCTGCAACACGCCGATGTCGGCCACCGGGTCACCGTCGACCACCACCAGGTCGGCCAGGTAGCCCTCGCGCACCGCACCCAATTCGTGGCCGCGCCCGAGTAGCTCGGCGCCGTGACGCGTCGCCCAGCGCAGCACGTCGAGCGCGGGGATGCCCGCCTCCTTCACGTAGAACTCGAGCTCGTCGGCGTAGCGGCCGTGCGGCAGGCCGACCGCCCCGTAGTCGTCGCCGCACAGCAGCTTCACGCCGGCCGTGTTGGCCCGGGGCAGGATGGCCATGGCGCGCTCGATGTCCTCGGCCATGGCAGCGGTGAAGCCGAGCCCCCCGCCGCCCATCAGCTCGGCGAAACGGGCCGGGAAGAGCTGGCTCGGCACGAGGAAGGTGCCGAGCTCGACCATGCGCTCGATGGCCGTGTCGTCGAGCCCGTCGCCGTGGTCGATCACGTCGATGCCGGCGTCGAGCGCCATGTGGATGGCGTCGGTGTTGGCGATGTGGCCGCGCACGAGGGCGCCCCGCTCGTGTGCGGCTTCCACCCCGGCCGTGAGCTCGGCCCGGCTCATCTCCGTCTGCTCGCCCGGCGCCACCGTGCCGTGCCCGCCGGTGACGAACATCTTGATGATCTCGGCGCCCTGCTTGATCTCCTCGCGCACCGCGCGGCGGAACTCGTCGGGCCCGTCGGAACGGTGCACCGCGCCGCGGGCACCCACGTCCCAGTACCAGGGGAAGCTCTTGTCGCCCGCATGGCCCGTCGTGCTGACGTCGCGGCTGCCCGCCAGCAGGCGAGGCCCGGGGAACAGTCCTTCGGCGATGGCCGCCTTCATGGAGGCGTCGATGGCGAAGGGCGCACCCGCGCTGACCGCCCCGGTGAAGCCGCAACGCAGCAGGAGCTCCAGGTGGTGCGCGGCGCGCACGGCCTGCAACGCCGGCGGCTCCTCGAGCCCGAACGGCGCCGTCTTCGAGCCGAGCTCGTGGTAGGTGGCGTGGAAGTGGCTGCTGACCATCCCCGGCATGACGGTGCGCCCACCCAGCCCCACGACCCGGTCCTCGGGCCGGGCCACCACCCCCGCCGCGTCGGCGCCCGTGCGGACGGCCCCGATGCGCCGGTCCTCGACGACGACCGTCGAGCGGGGACGCGCCCCGTCCGCATCGAGGACGGTGGCGTCGTGGAGGACGAGCCTCGGCACCGGCGCCCTCAGCGCGGGCGCCGGCGCAGCGACGCGTCGGCGATGGCCGTCGGCACCCAGCCCACGTCGGTGTCGTTGAGGTCGGTGCCCGGCGGCACGATCTCGTCGACGCGGTCGAGCACGTCGGATTGCAGCCGAAGCTCCAGTGCGGGCAGCTGGGACTCCAGGTGTTCCATCGTGCGGGGCCCGATGATGGGACACGTCACCGCGGGATGCTCGAGCACGAAGCCCAGGGCCAGCTCGATGAGCGAGAGCCCCGACTCGTCCGCCAGCGCGCCCAGCCGGTCGACCGCCTCGAGCTTGGCCCGGTTGCCGGGGATCTCCATGTCGTAGTGGTGGGGCAGCGCGGCGGCGCGGCGGCTGGTGTTGTCCTTGCCCGTACCGAAGGCGCCCGAGAGCCACCCGCCCGCCAACGGGCTCCACGAGAGCACGCCCATGCCGTACTTCTGGCACACCGGCAGCACGTCCTTCTCGATGCTCCGCACGAGGATCGAGTACGGGGGCTGCTCGGTGACGAAGCGCTCGCGGGCCCGACGCTCGGCCACCCACTGGGCCTCCACGACCTCGTGGGCCGGGAAGGTCGAGCTGCCGAAGGAGCGGATCTTGCCCATGCGCACGAGGTCGGTGAGCGCGCCGAGCGTCTCGTCGACGTCGGTCTCGGGCGAGGGCCGGTGGATCTGGTACAGGTCGATGTAGTCGACGCCCAGTCGGCGCAGGCTGTTGTCGCACTCGGACATGATCCAACGCCGCGAGTTTCCCTGCGCGTTGGGGTCGCGTCCCATCTGCCCGTGCACCTTGGTGGCCAGCACGACGCGGTGCCGCTTGGTCTGGGCCAGCGCCTTGCCCACGATCTCCTCGGACTCGCCGAAGGAGTAGACGTCGGCGGTGTCGACGAAGTTGATGCCGGCGTCGAGCGCGGCGTGGATGATGCGGATGCTGTCGTCGTGGTCGGTGTTGCCGAAGGAGCCGAACATCATCGCCCCGAGGCACAGCGGGCTCACCTTCAGGCCGGTGCGGCCGAGCGTGCGGTATTCCATCGCGCCGACCTTAGCCATGGGCCTGGCGGCCCGCCCCGCGCCCCGGCCGCAGCTCAGAGTCGGGTGGCGGCGTCGGCCGCCGCCAGCAAGACCACCGGGTCGCCCGTGCGACCGAAGGTCCGCACCGCCGCCTCGCACAACTTGATGGCGTGCTCGTCGCCCGACGCCAACGCGCGCTCGATCAGGACATCGGTGCTCGGCGGCGCGTCGCCGGGCGGCGCGGTCTGGCGGTCGACGTCGTAGGCGACGTGCAGAGCGGCTGCGGCCTGCCAGGCGTACCCGAGCGCGGCGTCGCGGTCCTCCTCCTGCAACCAGTCCAGCAGCATCTCGCAGGCGAGCGGTGAGGTGATGGCGTGCAGGAGGCCGATGGCCCCGCCTCCGTCGGCGTTGCGCAGATAGGCCCGGGCGCCGCCGCTCGCCAGCTCGTCGAGCAGCTCGACGGACCCGCCGCTCCAGCCGAGCGAGGCGACGGCCTGCTCGAACTCGTCGGCGATGTCGCCCACCGCCGCCACCCGGCCGCTGATGAGCACTGCGGCCGGCGCGTCGTCGGGGAGGTAGGGCAGGTCGGCCAGCGCCTGCGCCACACCCTCGCGGCCGATGAGCAACGGCGGGCCGGGCAGCTCCCGGTAGCTCGACGCCCAGAACGCCAGCCCCGTGGCGACCTCGAGACGCCGGGGCGGGGTGTCGGCCGCGCCGAGCCCGCGCACGGCGTGCCCGGTCCGGATGAGCCCGTGCGTCGCCGCCCCGATCGTGCCGGGAAACAGGCGCGGCGCCCACTCCCCCACGACGGCGGCCGCCGGTCGGTCCGCCACCTCGCGCTCGAAGAGCGCCAGCCACTCGGGAAAGCGATCCTCCCGGCCCAGCGCCTCCTGCCACTCCGTCTCCGACAGGGGACGCCCCGGGGACGGCGCGGCGTCGAGGCGCTTGGCGTAGCGCGCCGCCCAGCCGCCGATGGCGTCGTGCCATCCGAGGCGCGCCAGCGCCTCCGACGCCATCGGCCCGTGGTTGGCGAGGCCGAGGGGCCCGTAGTTCGGCGCGGTGGCGGCGAACAAGATCAGGGCGTCGTCGAGGGCCTCCGTCTCCACCACCCCAGTATGGCGAGCCGACGGAGCAGTTGCCCGGGGGCGAAGACCGTCCGGGCCACGGTGCCCCGTCCGGCGACCGCTACGATCCGGCCTTCGACGACGGGAGGTCCGATGGCGACGACGGCGCCGCTGCACGGTTTGCGGATCATCGAGTGCTCGGCTCTTGGTCCGGCAGCCATCACGACCGCACTGGTCGACCTGGGTGCGGACGTGATCAAGGTGGAGCCGCCGGCCGGCGACTACATCCGCGAGATGACGTGGCCCATCGTCGAGGGCACCTCGCTCATGCACCTGCACGTGAACCGGGGCAAGCGCTCGCTCGTGCTCGACCTGCGGACGGACGCCGGCGTCGCCATCCTCAAGGAGCTGGCCGCTCGCGCCGACGTCGTCGTCGAGGCCATGCGCCCGGGCGCGCTGGCGCGGCGCGGCGTCGGCTACGACGACCTGCGGGTCGTGAACCCCAAGATCGTGTTCTGCACGATCTCGGGCTACGGCATGACCGGTCCCTACCGCGACTACCCCAGCCACGGCGTGGCCTACGACACCTGGGCCGGCATCGTCAACGTCGCCCGGGACGACGAGGGGTTCACCTACCTCCCCGAGCACGTCTCCATCGGGATCAACGCCGGACCGCTCTACGGCGCGCTCGGGATCCTCGCCGCCGTCCTCCGCGCGCGTGAGACGGGTCACGGCTCCTTCATCGACCTGGCCCAGTCCGACGCGGCCGCGGCGATGGACTGGTACCGCTCCGAGACGTGGCGGGCCTACGAGCGGCCCGAGTCCGAGGTGACCGGCAACAAGGCCGACGCCTACGAGCGACGCGCCCCGGGGACGGCCGGGATGGTGGAGGGCGTCCGCTACCAGGTCTACGAGGCGGCCGACGGACGCCACGTCCTGTTCATGGCGTCGGAGCAGGCGTTCTGGAAGAACTTCTGCGAGGGCGTGGACCGCCTGGACCTCTTCGAACGCTGGCCGGGGTCGAAGTACGCCGATCACGCGCGCGGCAACCGCGAGCTCCGACGCGAGCTCCGCGCCATCTTCGCGACCAAGACCGCAGCGGAGTGGCTCGAGTTCGGCGGACGGGTGAACACGCCGATCGCGCCGGTGAACACCCCCAAGACCCTGCTCGAGGACCCCCAGTTCGCCGACCGCCTCCCGCTGCTCCCCGCGTCCGAGCTAGGCGCCGACCAGCTCTTCACGCCCCTGCACTTCGTCGGCGAGGAGCTGCCGCACCCGGCCAAGGCGCCGACCGTCGGCCAGCACACCGAGGACGTGTTGCGCTCCGTGCTCGGCTATGACGACAATCAGATCGCCACCGCCCGGGACGGGGGGGCATTCGGGACCGGCACGTAGGCGGCCACATCGTCGGAACGGCCGGAAAGGGAGGAACTGATGGAGAGGGTCCGCCTCGGGGTGCTGGGCGCGGGGAACATCGCGGTCATGAACGTCAAGGGGTATCTGGAGGATCCCCGCTGCGACGTGGTCGCGGTCTGTGACACCGACGAGGAGGTGGCTCGCCAGGCGGCCAAGGAGTGGGGGGCCGAGTCCTTCTCCACCGACCTGGGCGATCTGCTGGCCGACGACTCGGTCGACGCCATCGAGGTCCTGACGCCGACGCACCTGCACCACGACCACGTGATCGCCGCCCTGGACGCGGGCAAGCACGTCTCGGTGCAGAAGCCCGTTGCCAACACCGTCGGCGACGCGATCGAGATGCAGGAGGCGGCCGACCGGGCCGGGCGCACGCTCCGTATCAGCGAGTGCTTCGTCCATTACCCGCCGCTCGAATTGGCCAAGCGCCTCGTCGCCGAGGGCGCCATCGGGAAGCCGACCTCGCTGCGCATCCGCACGCTGGTCGGCCAGACCGACTCCGCCTTCCAGGCCGCCCTGCGGCCCGAGGGATACGGGTGGCGGCTGGACAAGCGCAGTCCGGGCGGCCACCTCTTCGACGACATGGTGCACAAGTACGCCATGGCGTTGTGGCTGCTCGATCTCGACATCACCTCGGTCCAGGCCGTGGTGCGCCGTCGCGACCTCTTCTTCGAGCCCTGCGCGGTGATCTTCGAGTACGAGGATCCCGAGGTGCTGGGGACGATGGAGGTCCAATACGCGCCGAGCTTCTACATGCGCTCGTCGTACTACGGCGCCGACGAGTTCTTCGAGATCACCGGGGACGAGGGTCAGATCTGGGTCACCCGTGCCACCGGCGAGCTGCTCGACCTCGCCCCCGTGATGTTGTTCACCGGCACGCCGCACGAGCGCAAGACGACCGAGTTCACCGACATCGACTCCGACTGGGGCGCCGGCTTCGTGCGTTCCTCCCAGCACTTCGTCGACTCGCTCATCCACGGGACGCCGGCCGCCATGACCGCCGCCGAGGCCACCGATGTCCTGCGCCTGTGCTTCGCCGTCTACCAGGCGGGCGCCACTCGCACCCCGGTCGACCCGCGTGCCATCACGGGGAGCGTCAGCCCGCCGGGCTGGGGGGAGTGGTAGGTCAGCCCGCGGGCCGCTCCCAGGGCGGCGGCCCGACGTCGATCCGCTCCAGAGTCGACTGCACCCGGCCGAAGCGGCCGTCGTCCGTCGCCCATTCCCGGCGGGCCTCGGACACCTCCTCGCGGGTCCGGGCGACGAAATTCCACCACATGAGCACCGGCTCGGGGAAGGGCACCCCGCCGAGCAACAGCGCGCGGGCCGGCCCGTCGGCCCCGAGCGCGCACTCGTCGCGCGCCATGCCCAGGTAGGCCAGCACGCCGGGCCCGATCGCCTTCCCCCCGACCCGGACGCTCCCGTCGAGGACCACGAGCGCGTGCTCGTAGTCGGGCCGCAGCGGAATCGTGGTCGTGCCGGCGCGTTCGAGCGCGAGCTCGACACCCAGGTGCGCCGTATCGCGCCGCGCCGGCGAGTCGGCGCCCGCGAAGTCCCCCACCAGCACCGTGGCCGTTCCCCCGCCCAGGTCGAGGCGGGGCAGCTCGGGGTGGTGTTCGAAGCCGGGAGCGCCGTCTCGCGTCGCCTCGGGCTGCGCCACCCAGAGCTGGACCGCGTGCAGCGTCGGGCTCCCACCCCGATCTTCCTCGGCGTGCGCCACGCCGCGGCCGGCGGTCATGAGGTTGAGCTGGCCGGGTCGGATGGCCTGCTCGGAGCCGAGGCTGTCCAGGTGGACCAACTCCCCGGCCACCAGCCAGGTCACTGTCTGCAGTCCCATGTGCGGGTGCGGCCCGATGCCGAGGTTCCCCGCTCCGCCCGCCGCGACCGGGCCCACGTGATCGGCGAAGCACCAGGCGCCAACCGTCCGGCGGGGCCGCTGCGGCAGCACGCGCCGCACCGGCAGGGAGCCGACCAGTGCCTCGCGCCCACTCGTCAGCTCGACGACCGGGCCGGGATCGGGGACCGCCACGCCGGGCGCCGGCCCGGCGTCGTCGGTACTGACCGGCCCACTCACGCCCTTCCTTCTACACGCTTAGGGTGAGGCCTGGTCCGGAGAAAGCAGGGAGGCCCACGTCATGAGCACGCACGCGGACGGCATCGAGGTCGTCGACGAGACCGACCAGAACCGCTTCGTCGTGCAAGGCAGCGGGGGCGCCGCGGAACTGGAGTACCTACTCGACGGGGACCGGCTCTACCTCATCCACACGGAGGTGCCCGATGCCTGGGAGGGTCACGGGGTCGGGGGGCAACTGGTGCGGGCGGCGCTCCGGCGGGCCGCGGCGAACACCCTCACGGTGGTCCCCTGGTGCCCCTTCGCCCGGAGCTGGCTGCGCAGCCACGAGGCCGAGGCCGAGAGCGTCACGATCGACTGGGAGACGCCACGCCCGTGGTGACGTGATCGGCACGCCCGTCGCAAGAGTGTCAGCCAGGGGCGTCCGGCTGCCCGGCATGGTCATGTCTCCATAAATCTGATATCGTTTTACTATCAGATTGTGGAAGGAGGTCGTCATGAGCACGGCCGATTCGACGACATCGGCGCAACCCGTCGGACACCAAGGAGCGCGGGTCGACATCACGCAACGCCCGGCCGCAGCGCTGAACGGCTGGCTGGGGGTGCTCGTTCTCGCCGCGTGCATCGCGGGCATCGTGCTTGCGGCCCAGCACGAGCACGCGCTGCTGTGGTTGCCCATCGCGGTCTTCGTGCTGGTGATCGCGTCCCTGGTGGTCGTGCCGCCGGGGCAGACGTCGGTCGTCCAGTTCTTCGGACGCTACGTCGGCACCGTCGGTCGTTCCGGATTCTGGTGGGTCCTGCCGCTCACGGTGCGTCGGCGGGTCAGCGTTCGGGTCCGGAACTTCGAAACGAACCATTTGAAGGTCAACGACGCCGACGGCAACCCCGTCGAGATCGCCGCCATCGTGGTGTGGCAGGTGGTCGACACCGCGAAATCGACGTACGCCGTCGAGAACTACGTGGACTTCGTCTCGGTGCAGGCGGAGTCGGCCCTCCGGCACGTCGCCACCAGTCATCCCTACGACGACACGACAGGTGTCGGGACATCGCTGCGCGGGTCGACCGATGTCGTGGCCTCAGAGCTGGCGCGCGAGGTGGCGGCGCGGGTCGCGGTGGCTGGCGTCGAGATCGTCGAGGTCCGGGTCTCACACCTCGCCTATGCCTCGGAGATTGCCCAGGCGATGCTCCGCCGACAGCAGGCGAACGCCGTCGTCGCCGCCCGCTCGCGCATCGTGGAGGGCGCGGTGGGCATGGTCGAGATGGCCCTCAATCGGCTGACCGAGAACGGGGTGGTATCGCTCGACGAGGAGAGGACCGCCAGCATGGTGAGCAACCTCATGGTGGTGCTCTGCGGGGATCAGCCGCCGACGCCCGTCGTCAATGCAGGCACGCTCTATACGTGACCGAACGACGTCAGGTCTTGCTCCGCGTCGATCCCACCATCCACGACGCGCTGACCCGATGGGCGCACGATGAGTTACGCAGCGTCAATGCGCAGATCGAGGTGCTGCTCCGCCAAGCGCTCTCCGATGCCGGCCGGATGCCGAAGAAGGCGGCACCGCTGCCCAAGCGTGGTCGTCCGCGCCTCCACTCGCGATGACGCAGACGGGCGGTGGGTCTTCGTCCGCCGGGCGCTACCCGGATCCGGACGGCGATCGGCGCACGACCGCCAGGCGCGAGCGGGAGGACAGCAAGGACAACTGCGAGCCCGCGGAGAACAGGCTGAGGAGCGATCCGGCCGAGGCAACGGAGAGGACGGAGAGGAACGACCCGACCGATCCGATGGAGAGAGCCGAACCCACGGAACCGATCGAGAGGATCGAGCCCTTGGAGGCGATCGAGAGGATCGAGCCCTCCGAGGCGAGCGACCATCGGGAGGACTTCGATTCCTTCATGACGCCAAGGGTAGGCCCGGGAGGCTCGCGCCCTGGTCGAGGTTCTCCCGGTGTCGGCAGCGAGGTGCGGAGATCAGTGGCCGGCGAAGAAGTCGATCAGGATGCGGGCGACCTGGTCCGCGTGCGTGATGATGCCGATATGACCGGCGTCGGCGACCTCGCTGTAGTCGCAGCCCGGGATCGTCTGGGCTGCCAGGCGGGCGTAGCGGGGCGGCGAGTCGACGTCGTGCTCGAACGCCAGCACGAGACAGGGGACGCGTACCTCGGGCCAGCGCGTGGTGCGGACCGGGTCGGAGGACCACGCGAGGGCCGCCTCGTACTGGCCCAGGCGTCCGGGATTGGGCCACACCGGGAGGTCACCCATGAAGGACAGCCAGGTGCTCACGGTCTCGGAGTCCTGGATGTCCGAGATCGGCAGGTAGCGCAGCGTCTCGGTCGCGTAGAAGAGGGGGGGCAGGTCGTAGTCGAGGCGTGCCAGGTCACGTTCGACCGTGGTGATGGCGATCTCCCAGGCGGTCGGCGCGTTGGCGCTGCCCATCGAGCGCGGCCGCCCGGACACGCCCCGGATGATCGAGCACGAGCGTCTCGGCGATCCAGCCTCCCAGGGAGTGACCGGCGACGCAGACCGGGTCCACCCAGCCGAGATGATCGAGCAGGGCGACCACGTCGTCGGTCATGCCGTCGACGCTGTAGGGGGCGGGCGGCGAGGAGGACGGTGCCACCCCGCGGTTGTCGAAGGTGGCCACCGCGTAGCCGGCGCCGACCAGCGCGGGCACGAGCGAGAGGTGCCACGCCGCCGCGGGCTGGCCGCAGCCCGCCACGAGGACGAGCGGCTCCCCCTCACCGGTCACTTCGTAGGCGAGTGTGGCGCCGTTGACGTCGACCTCAGGAATGGAGCACCTCCGAGAGCAGATTCGGCGCGACATTCCGCCCCGTCAGCAGGACCACCGTCTCGGTGCCCTGGCCGGGCCTGATCAGGCCCGCTCGCAGCGCGGCCACGCCCACCGCGCCGGCGCCCTCGAGCACGAAGCCCATCTTGCTGGCCGAGAAGGCCATGGCGGAGCGGATGTCCGCCTCGCTCACCGTGAGGACCTCCACCCGGTGGGCCAGCGCGATGGCGACCGTCACGGCTCCGGGCTCGAGGTTCCCTGCCAGTCCGTCGGCCACGGTCGGTTCGACGTCGATGGGCACGACGGCCCCGGCCGCCAACGCGGCGCTCATCGACGGCGACGCCTCCGATTCGACCCCCACCACGTGCACGCCGGAACCCTCCAGGCCGAGGGCGACGCCCGCCAAGCAGCCCACCGCCCCCGCACGGCACCACGACGGTGCCGACGTTCGGCACTTGCTCCAGGAGTTCCCGGGCCAGCGTTGACTGGCCCGGCGATGACATCGGGATCGTTGTAGGGCGACACGTAGCGGTCGCCGTCGCGGGCGGCCAGGTCGAGCGCATGGGTTTCGGCCTCGCGGTATCCCTGGCCATGGAGGACGAGGCGCAGGTCGAACTGCTGCAGTGCGGCGACCTTGGCGGCGGAGGCCCCGGTGGGGACGACGACCGTGACCCGGGCCCCGAACTTGGAAGCGGCGAAGGCGAGGCCGAGCCCGTGGTTGCCCGCCGAGGAGGCGACGACAGCCCTTCCGGGCTCCTCCTCCAGCGTCGCCGCCACCGCGGCCAGGCCGCCGCGCACCTTGAACGAGCCCGTGGGCTGGACCGTCTCGAGCTTGACCGACAACGCGGGGCCAAGCTGCGGGGCCGGGACAACCGGGGTGACGGCGAGATATCGGCGCACGGCCTTCCACGCCGCCTCCATGCGGGACGGGCCCGGTACCTCCACCTCACGCACCCGACCAGTCTGGCCGACCCGTGCCTGGCATGCTGACCCGGTGGGAACCGGGACCGTGACCGTCGACGGCGCCACGGTTCGTGTGCACGCCGACGTTGACGCCATGGCGCGGGCGGCGGCGGACGAGGCGCTGGCCGTGATGCGGGAGGCCGTCGACGCCCGCGGGGTCGCGCACGTCATGTTCGCCACCGGGAACTCGCAACTGGCCTTCGTCCACACGCTGGTCGAGGAGACCGCCGACGTGCCCTGGGGCGACACCGTGGTGTTCCACATGGACGAGTACGTCGGCGTCGGTCCCGACCACCCGGCGGGATTCCAGCGCTGGATCCGCGAGCGCATCGTCGAGCCGGCCCGGCCGAAGGCGGCCTTCTACGTCGAGGGCCTCGGGCGACGCCGAGGCGGAATGCGGTCGCTACGCCGGACTCCTGCGCGACCACCCGCTCGACCTGTGCTGCCTCGGAATCGGGGAGAACGGGCACCTGGCCTTCAACGACCCCCCCGTGGCCGACTTCGACGACCCGTTGGACGTCAAGGTGGTCGAACTGGACGCGGCGTGCCGTCTGCAGCAGGTCAACGAGGGCCACTTCGCCGGACCTCCGTTCGGTGCCGGTCCAGGCCCTCACGGTGACCATCCCGGCGCTGCTGCGGGCCGCGCCGCGTGCTGGCGATCGTCCCGGAGGCGCGCAAGGCCGAGCCGGTGCGCGCCGCGCTGACCGGACCGATCACGACGGCATGCCCCGCCTCCGCACTGCGGACGATCTCGCACGCCACCATTCACCTGGAGCCTGCGTCGGCCGCGCTCCTCCCCCACTGAGCCGACAGTTCCGCCCGCGTGCGCCGAGCTGTAGTGCCCGTGTTGTCCGTCTGCCGCGGCAACCACATCGAACCCTGTGGGCAACGAGGGGGCAATGACGGATCCGTACGTTTCGGGCACGGACCTGGGAGCCGGAGCGGTATCGGCGTCGTCGGACGGAGGGGGCTTTGACCATCGCGATCGCCATGGAGGACAGGGACGGGGACGCCTGTGACGAAGCCCAGCCCCGCCGCCGCCTCCTGAAGCGAGTCCTGCTCATCGGCGGCTCGGCCCTGCTCGCGGTCATCGCCCTCGTCGGCTCGTGGGTCGGGATCAGCCTCTACCGCATCGATCACGCGGTGCACCACGTCGGGGTGCCGGCGTGGCTCCTGGCACGGGGCAAGAACGATCTGCTGGCCATCGTCAAGGGCCCCGACCACAGCGAGCAGGCCTTCGTGTTCCACGCGGCCGGCGGGCACACCAACGTGCTGCAGATCCCCGGTGCGATGGCCGTGCCACTGCGGAGCGGCGCCACCGTGCCGCTCGAGCAGCTCAGCCTGCACGCGCCGGCGACCATCATCGCCGGCCTCGAGCATCTCGGCATCCCGGTCAGCCACTACGTCGGCGTCGACCTGCACATGATGAGCCCGACGTCAAACCTCGGGCAACTGGCCACCGGGAAGCTGTCGATCACCTCCATGATCTCCGACCCGACGGGCACCACATCCCTGCTCGAGCAGGTGGCCTCGCACATGTATCTCGGGCCCGGGACCCCGGTCTCCGCCGTCCTCACCCTGATGAACGTGCCCACCGCCCACCCAGTGACGGTCCCGACCGCCCGGGACGAGCAGGGCAAGCTCGTCGTTCTGGCATCGGCCCTCGTGACCGTCCTGCGCGACTTCCTCTAGGTCGGCGGGAGGCGAACAATGGCACGCGAGCGAGTGCGGGGCGGGAACCGGCGACGACGCTTCTGGATTTGGAGCGGTTCGGCGGCCGAGGCGGCTCGCGAGGCGGACCGCGAGGCCGCAGCGGGCGAGCCGTCGGGGGGGAGCGACGACGGCACCGACGCGGCGGCATCGCTCGACCAGGTGCTGCGACACGCCATGGCGGCGCGCGGCGGTGGAGGACGGCCCCGGCGACGATGGTGCGGTAGGCCGGGAGAGCTGAGCGCGATCAGCCCTCGGTGCCGGGGACCGGACCGAGCCAGCGGTCCAGGAAGGGAAGCGCCTCGGTGCCGTGCCACTGGTGGCCCCCCTCGAAGATGTCGTGCACCAGGCGGTCCGCCACCCCCTGTCGCGCATAGACGAGGCGGACGCGGCGCACGGACTCCGCGGCCGCGGCAACGGGGAACAGCATGTCCTCGGTGCCGGACTCCACCAGCATCGGCCTCGGCGCCACGAGGGCGCCGAGGTCCTCGTGCTCGAGGCGGCCGAGCATGCCGAACATGATCTGGGAACCACACATGTTCCACGGCATCTTGTGGCTCTCCGCCCACGAGGAGAAGTAGCCGCTCACCACCGACGCCGCGACCCGGTCGTCGACCGCGGCCGTCACGAGCGTGACCGTCCCGCCGTAGGAGATGCCGACCATGCCGAGCCGCGCCGGATCGACGAGCGGGTGCCCCTCGAGCAGATCGAGGCAGCGCCGCAGATCCCAGACGTTCTGGGCCAACGGGTTCCAACCCGCCATCGCCGCGTGGACGAAGTTGGTGTCGCAGGCGTAGTGGTCCTCGGGGTTCCAGTCCTGCCGCTCGCCGAAGCAGCGCAGGTCCGGGGCGAGCACGACATACCCGCGGCGGACCAGCTGGAGGCCGTAGTCGGCGTTGGGCATCTCGGTGTGCTCGAGTCCGACGACCTGGCTCTTGCCGGGCCCGTGCCCGTGGCACGCGACGACGGCCGCGCCGGGCGCGGCGTCTCGCCTCGCGTCGGGAACCAACAGGTAGGCGGGTACCGACATGGTGTCCTCGGTGTCGAAGACGATCTTGTCCCGGCGGTAGCCGTCGCAGGCCACCGACTCGAGCGTCTCGACGTTGAGCGGCACCGGTTCGGGCTCCCGCCCGAGGAGCTCGTGCAGCCGGACCCGGGTGCGCTCGATCCAGGCGGGAAGGGCCGACGGGTCGCCCTCGGGCAAGGGGTCCTCGTGGGCTCGTGGCGGCCAGGCGGGCCATCCACTGGTACCAGGGCGAGTAGTTGCGGAGAGGCGGGGTGAGGACGAGTCCCCGGCTGTCGTCGCTCATGTGTGGCCCCCTGACCGTTGTCCCCGGTGGTCCGGCTGTGCGCACCGGCTGGGGTCAATGTAGGGGCCGGCGGCCCCGCGACGCCCGTTTCCGGGTGGAGGCACCGACGCAGCGGAACGTGTTGACGATTTCGGGCAGAATTGGCCCGTGACCCTCGCCACCTCGCTCAGCGTCAACCCCGTCTCCCCCACCATCGGCGCCGAGATCGGCGGTGTCGACATCTCGGTCCCGCTCCCTCCCGAGGTCGTCTCGGCGATCCGCGACGCCCTCAACACGCATCACGTGATCTTCTTCCGCGATCAGTCGCTCGGCGCCGAGCAACAGGCCGCGTTCGCCCGGCAGTTCGGCACCGTCACCGAGGCACACCCCGTGCTGCCGTCCATCGACGAGAGCCCCGAGGTGCTGGCCATCGACGGCAAGGTCGATCGCGCCAACTGGTGGCACACCGATGTGACGTTCCTGCAGACCCCGGCCATGGGCTCGATCCTCTACATGCTGGAGGCGCCCGCGGTGGGCGGCGACACCATGTGGGCCAGCCTCCAGGACGCCTACGACGGCCTGGCCGACCCGGTACGTTCGATGTGCGACGAGCTCATCGCCATCCACCACGACCCGTGGTTCGCCGCGGACGTCGCGGAGCGGGGCGGCTACGAATGGGACGGGACGTGGCGCGAGAAGCTGTTGCCCGCACTGCACCCGGTCGTGCGCACGCATCCGGAGAACGGGCGCAACGGACTCTTCGTCAACCGGCAATTCACGCGCTCCATCTTCGGGCTGTCGGAGAACGAGAGCGACGCCATCCTCGAGATGCTCTACACCCACTGCGTCAAGCCGGAATACACGTGCCGTTTCCGTTGGCGGGCCGGTTCGGTGGCTTTCTGGGACAACCGGGCGACCTTGCACTACGCGCTGGACGACTACGGGGACACCGCCCGCTTCGCCCACCGCGTCACCCTGCGGGGCGACAAGCCCTACGGCCCGGCCTTGCCGCTGCCCGCGGGCTGACATTCGTCTTGGCAACCGGCGGGCTGGGCGCCGACATCGGCGTCGCCACGGCGGCCTTCTTCGGCACCAACATCGACAATGGCCTGGTGACGATGGCCATGGCGGCGGCTGCGCCGCTGGAGCGGGCCCGCCGCATCGCGGCCGGCCAGGTGGCCGGGGCCGCCGTCATCGTCGCCGTGGCGGCCGCCGCGGCGGCGCTGCTCTACGAGTTCTCCGCCGCCGTGGTCGGCCTGCTGGGCGTGGTGCCGTTGGCCATCGGGGTGCGCGGGCTGGTGGGGCTACGGGGGTCGGGAGCGGAGGCCGAAGCGACCCCGGGGGCAGAGGACGGGCGTCGCGGGCGGATCGCCCGACGTGCCGTCGGACGGAGCTTCACGGCCGCCGCGCTGGTGACCATCTCGGCGAGCGGCGACAACCTCGCTGCCTACATCCCGCTCTTCCGGGTCGGCGGAACCGCCCGGCTCGGCGTCATCGCGGTGGTCTTCATCGTCGGGGAGTTCGTCTTGACGGTGCTCGTGCTCACTGGAGGCCGGCACCAGAGGGCGCGAGGCTTCATGACACGTGGGGGCGCGGTCGTGGTGCCGATCCTCTTGTGCTGTATCGGTGTCCTCGTCCTTCTCGAATCCGGGACGTTCGGGTTGCTCTGAGCCGGTGCCACGTGCATCCGTGCCATGCTCTCGTGACCATCGAGGGACCAGGGGGTACGACGTGGCCGGGATCGAATTCCGGGGCAAGATCGGCCGGGACTGGCGGGACTCGGAGCCGTGGTGGCCCCCCGAGCCGACGCCGCCCGAAGGTGCGCCGAACGTGGTGCTCGTCGTGCTCGACGACGTGGGGTTCGCCCAGCTCGGCTGTTACGGATCCGACATCGCCACCCCCGCCATCGACCGGGTGGCGGCGGAGGGAGTCCGCCTGGCCAACTTCCACACGACCGCGCTCTGCTCCCCGACCCGCGCCTGCCTCCTGACCGGTCGGAACCACCATCGCAGTGGCATGGGCCGCGTGGCCGACTTGGCCACCGGGTTTCCCGGCTACTGGGGCCGGCCGCCCCGCCAGAACGGCTTCCTTTCCGAGATCCTCCGTTCGTGCGGGTACGCCACCTATGCCATCGGGAAATGGCACCTCAGCCCGGAGGGCGAGACGAACATGGCCAACTCGCGCGCGACGTGGCCGCTGGGACGTGGGTTCGACCGGTGGTACGGCTTCCACGGCGGCGAAACGCATCAGTTCGTGCCCGCCCTGTACCACGACAACCACAGCGTGCCGCCGCCGCGCTCGATCGAGGAGGGCTACCACCTGAGCGCGGACATGGCCGACCGCGCCATCGAGTACCTCGGGGACCTGCGCGCCGTCGACGACCAGCTTCCTTTCTTCCTCTACTTCGCGACGGGCGCCTGCCACTCACCCCACCACGCGCCGGCCGAGTGGATCGAGCGCTACAAGGGTCACTTCGCCCAAGGGTGGGACCGCTGGCGCGAGCAGACCTTCGCCCGCCAACTCGCCCAGGGCCTCGTGCCGGAGGGAACGGTCCTCTCGCCCCGCCCGCCGTGGGTCCCCGACTGGGACTCGCTCGACGAGCGGCAGAAGGCCCTAGCCGAGCGTTTCATGGAGTGCTTCGCCGCCTACCTTTCCTACACCGACGAGCAGATCGGCCGCGTGTTCGACTTCATCGACGACCTCGGGGACGCGGAGAACACCGTCGTGATCGTGGTCTCCGACAACGGCGCCAGCTCCGAGGGCGGCAAGGAGGGCACGATCAACGAGGGCCGCCTGTCGAACTTCGAGGGCGGGGGCGTCGGGGAGATGTACCGGCGCATGGATGAGATCGGCGGCCCGCTCTGCCACAACAACTACCCGTGGGGGTGGACGATGGCCGGCAACACGCCGTTCAAGCGCTGGAAGCGCGAAGTCCACGAGGGTGGTGTGGCCGACCCGTGCATCGTGCGTGTGCCCTCCCGTCGGCGGAGCGCACCCGGTGCGCTGCGGCGGCAGTACGCGCACGCCGTCGACATCCTGCCCACGGTGCTCGAGCTCACAGGTGTCGCCGCCCCCGACGAGATCGACGGGATTCCGCAGTCGCACCTCGACGGTACGAGCTTCGCGTACGCGCTCGGTGCGGGCGGTCAGGACGAACCTGGCCGGCACCACACCCAACACTTCGAGATGCTGGGGTCCCGGGCCATCTACCACGATGGCTGGAAGGCGGTCACCTACCACCCCGTCGGACCTATCTACGACGACGGCCTCCGGGCGAGCGCCCCCTTCGACGACGACGTGTGGGAGCTCTACCACGTGGAGGAGGACGTCTCGGAGTACAACGACCTGGCTCCCGAGATGCCCGACAAGGTGGCCGAGCTCGTTGCGCTGTGGTGGCGGGAGGCCGAGCGCAACGACGTCCTCCCCTTGGACAACCGCGTGCTCGAAGCGGTTGCGCACAAGCACGACCGTCGGCGCCCGCAGCAGACGTTCCGCTACTTCCCGTACGGGGCACCGGTCCCGGAGTGGGTTGCCGTCGACGTCCGCAACCGCTCACACGTGATGACGGTCACGATCGACGTTCCCGAAGGTGTGGTGCCGAGCGGCACGCTTCTGGCCCTCGGCTGCGCCCTCGGGGGCTGGTCGCTGCACGTCCACGACGGGCGTCTTCGCTACGTGCACAACCTGTACGGCAAGACCCTCTACGAGGTCGTCGCGGAGGCGACGCTGGGTTCGGGACGCCACCTCGTCGAGTTCCGCTTCGAGAAGGACGCCGGTTTGGGAGGGCAGGCCGAGCTGCACCAGGACGGGACGCGCGTCGGGACGGGGACGGTCGAGCGCTTCACCCCGGTCGCCTTCAACGAGGTCATGACCGGGCTCACCTGCGGCTACGAGTGGGGACCTGCCGTCGGGGACGACTACCAGGCGCCGTTTCCCTTCAACGGCACCATCATCCGGGCGGAGGTGACTGCATCGGGACCGGTCGTCCGGGATCCCGTGGCGGAGGTAGCCGCCATCCTCGCGAGCCAATGACGGCGCGACCGTGCGCGTCGCGGCCGCGCCGCGAGCAGGGCTACCCGGAGTAGCGGCCCACTTCCCGGTGGTCGACGTAGGCCACGCACTCCTGAGGGAAGAAGCCGCCGAGCCAGCGCTTGCGCGTCTTCTCGATGAGGACATCGTGTCGCTCCCTCTCTCCGACCGCCACCTCGTAGCGCTGGGTCTTGTGCAGGCTGAAGGGCTTGACCTTGCGGAGGACCCGCTCATCGTCCACCGAGATGGTGACCGGCCCGTAGGTTCGGTTGAAGCGGAAGTTCACCGCGTGCCGCTCGTCCTCTCCGACCTCGAACTGGAACTCGAGCACCGGCATCTTTCGTCTCCCTTCGTTCGTCGAGCCTGACGACGCCCCGTTCGAGCGAGTCCGCTCGGGTTCGGGCGCCCGCCCGCTGCGAGCGGGTATCGGCATCCCCGGATTCCGGGTGGAGGGCAAACGGGCCGCAGCAACGGGCTCCTCGGCCAAAGTTGTCGGTCCCGTGGGCGCCCGCCCACCCCCGTCTCAGCGGGTCGGCCCGTCGGGTCCGTGGGGCCGCGATCACCCGAGCGGGCAGACTGGCGGACCTATGGACTCGGTCGAGATCGACGTCGACACCGCCCGGGCGCGGCTCGTCGACCTGACCCCCGAGGTGAGGCGCTTCTGCATCGATCGTGGCGACGGCCTCGTGAACGTCTTCGTGCCCCACGCCACGGCCGGCCTCGCGCTCATGGAGACCGGAGCGGGATCCGACGACGACCTTTTGGCCGCGCTCGAACGCCTGCTCCCCCGCGACGACCGCTATGGGCATGCCCACGGGTCGCCCGGCCACGGTGCCGACCATCTGCTGCCGGCGCTGATCGGCCCGTCGGTGACCCTCCCTGTGCTCGAGGGCCGCATCGCGTTCGGCACGTGGCAGTCCCTCCTCCTCGTCGACCTCAACGTCGACAACCCGCGGCGCCGCGTGCGCTTCAGCTTCGTGCCCAGCCCGTCGAACTGAGCGTCCAGCCGACCGCGCCAGACTGGGCCCGGTGACCTCGCCCGGCCAGATCGTGATCCTGAACGGGGCACCGCGTGCAGGAAAGACGTCCATCGCCCGCGCCCTGCAGGACGCAAGCCCAGGTTTGTGGGTCAACCTCGGCGTCGATGCCTCCATGTGCGCCACTCCCCCGCGCTTCCGGCCCGGCATCGGGCTACGCCCCGGCGGTGAGCGACCCGACCTCGAGGACATCGTGGTCGTGCTCTACGCCGCCCTGTACGACTCGGTGGCGGCCCATGCCCGCCTGGGCGTCGACGTCGTCGTCGACGTCGGACAGCACGACCTCTACTCGAGGCCACGGCACCTCTGGCGTGACGCCGCCCAGCGCCTCTCCGGACTCCCGGTCCTGCTGGTCGGCGTCCGGTGCCCGGTCGAGGAGATCTGGCGCCGGCGGGCGGCGTCGTGGGGCCAAGCCCGCGAGACGGCGGGCAGCGAGGTGGTCGACGCCGTCGCGCGCTGGCAGGACGCAGTGCACGCGGGGATCGCGTACGACCTCGAGGTCGACACGTCGCGTCAGCGCGCGACCGACTGCGCAGGCGTCATCGCGCGCCGGCTGGCGCAGGGGCCGCCCGGCACGGCGCTGGCGGGGGCTCGGCCCGAAAGCTGAGACGCACTCACCCGGCCTTCGGCTGCGCCGGGGGGCCCTTGGCCGGCCGCAGCTCGGCCACCTGGGCCAGCCGCGGCCGCAGCCAGTGGTCGAGCCGCTCGAGCAGCCGGCCCACGCCACCCCGGGTGGGTGGGGCCTGTGCCGAGGTGTCGACCGCGTCGCCCAACGCGTCGGCGAGGATGCCGATGAACGCGGGCACCTCGCCCACCTCGACCGGCGTCGACGCGACGCAGAGCCCGTCGCGCCAATGGCTCAGCACGACCTTTCGCTGCTCGGGGTGCCGTGTGACTCGCAGGTGCGCCTCCTGCCCGCGAGCGTCCGGGATGCTCAGGCTGCGGTGTCGCATGGTGCAACTTTTGGCTCACCTCGTCGTTCTGTCAAGCGGCAGAAGCCCAGCACCCGTGACATTGGCCGGGCGCGTCCCACCGTGCTTGACTGCCACGCGACCGAGCAACGGGAGGGCCCATGGAGGACCTGCAGGGCAAGGTGGCCGTGATCACCGGTGGGGCCAGCGGGATCGGCAAGGCCGTCGCCGGACAGGCCGCGGCGGCCGGCATGAAGATCGTCCTCGCCGACATCGAGCAGGGCCCGCTCGAGCAGGCGGTGACCGAGCTGGCCGCGCGGGGCTGCGACGCCATCGGCGCGGTGACCGACGTGGCGGACGCCGCATCGGTCCGCGCGCTGCGCGACAGAGCACTCGACCGGTTCGGGGCCGTGCACCTCGTCCACAACAACGCGGGCGTCGGGCTGGGCGGACCCATCTGGGAGGTCAGCGAGGCCGAGTGGCGCTGGATCCTCGGCGTGAACCTCTGGGGAGTGGTCCATGGCATCGCCACGTTCGTCCCGCTGCTCATCGAGCAGGGCGAAGGGCATGTCGTCAACACGGCGTCCATCGCCGGGCTGGCCAGCGCCGCCTTCCTGGGCCCCTACAACGCCACCAAACAGGCGGTCGTGGCGATCTCGGAGACGCTGTTCAAGGACCTCCAGGCGGTCGGCGCACCGGTCGGTGTCTCTGTTCTCTGCCCCGGCTTCGTCCAGACGCGCATCGCCGAGTCCGATCGCAACCGTCCGGCCTGGGCACCCGATCGTGAGGGGGGTGACGCCCCCGAATTGCGCGCCGCCCTGCAGAGCTTGGTGGACGGCGGTCTCCCGCCCGAGTCGGTGGCCGAGCGCGTCCTCGACGCCGTGCGCACCGGCACCTTCTACATCCTCACCCATCCCGAGCTGGTTCCTGCGCTCGAAACGCGCTTCGAGGACATCCTGCACGGCCGCGCGCCCTCACCCACCGCCATCGCCTGAGCACAGCGCGGCCGGGCCGGGAGCCGCTAGGAACCCGAGAGGCTCGACAAGGGCCTGAAGGGCTGCACCGTCACCCAGCACGTCCCCTGCGGGCGGCCGCTCTTGGGCAATTTGCACTGCGACGACACGGGCTTGTTGGTGTGGATCTTCACCACCTGGTATTGGGTCGGCCCGTAGAACTTGTCCGGCCCGAAGCTCCACACCGGTGCCAGCGTGCCCGGGTAGTCGGTCAATCGGGACATCGCCTCGACGAAGGTGCGCCGGTTGAGGTTCGGCCCTGCGTCCTTCGCCGCCGTCGCGAACAGCCTGATCGCCCCGCACCAGGCCTGGATCGGGCCCTGCTCCTCGATGTAGAAGTACAGCGTCCCCGCGATCGGCTTGGGATGGAACGCGTGCCACGTCACGTAGCACGAGCGCACGCCGGGGTCGTAGCCGCCCTGGCTCTCGGGCCGGTTGTCGTCGATCCCGCCCAGCGTCTCGGTCGTGACGCCCTCCTGGCCGTCGAGCTCCTTCTCGTAGGGGGTCGGCGTGAGGCCGAGGGCGATCTCGATGGTCGACTGGTAGTCACTGAGCAGGAGCTGCGGGTAGTACTGCTGGGAGGCTTCCGCGGACAGGTACGGGAAGAAGGCGTTCTCGGGCACCATGGGGATGACGCTCTGCACGCCCGAGGCCTTCAGCCGCTCGGCGGCCAGCTGAGCGTCCGAGCTGGTCGTGGCCGTCTCGTCGGGATTGCCGGCAATGGTGTCCACCTGCGGCGTGATGCCGGCCTTCTTCAGATCGGGCAGCAGGTAGCCGTTGAGCGCGGCCTGGTCCGCTGCCTGGTCCGAGACGACCACGCCGACCTTCTTGCCGTGGCCGAGCCGGCCCGAGCTCAGCCCCCACTGCACGACGGCGGCGAGGACGGGCGCCATGTCGGGTCCGGTCCACCACAGATACGGCGAGCCGAGGTTCGTCCAGTTGGTCGTGGTGGACCAGGCGCTGATGAGCGGCGTGTGTCCCTGCTGGGTGACGCAGAGCTGGTTGTCCTGCTCCCACGTCCCGATACCGTCGACCACCGCGAACACGGGCGGGCTCCCCTGGGTCCACTGCTGGCAGAGGGCCTCCATGCCCGCATCGTTCGTCGGGTCGTACTGGACGATCATCGGGTTGATCTTGCGCCCGTCGATCCCGCCTGCCGCGTTGATCTGGTTCACGTAGAGATGGATCGCGGTCGTCTGCTCGCCGAACTCCTTGTCCTCCGCGAAGCCGAGCTTGCCGGCCAGGCTGTTGACGGCAACCACCGGGAACACCACGTTGATCGTCGTCTTGGACACCCCGCGCGCGCTCGTGCTGGCCTGGCTCGGCGGCGTGACCGCGCCCGCCCCCGGCGAGACGACCAGATTGGCCACGAGGGCGAACGCCCCGAGCGCCGCGCCCAGGGCGAGCGCGCTCCCGCGCAGCCGGCTGCCGCGGGGCCGTGCACGGGCCGCTGCGCTCGCTTCGGTGTGCATCGTCGTGTCCTCGTCCGTCGCGGGCGTCGACCTAGGAGCTCGAGCTCGCGGGCAGCGGCTTGAACGGCTGGATCGTCACCCAGCAGGTGCCCTGCGGCTGGTGATTCGTCTTCAGCTTGCACTGGGACGAGGGGGGCACGTTGTTGTGGATCTTGACCACCTGGTACTGCGTCGGGCCGTAGAACTTGTTCGTCCCGAAGGTCCAGACGGGGGCGAGCGTGCCGGGATAGTTGGTGATCTTCGCCATCGCCTCGACGAAGGTGCGGCGGTCGAGGTTCGGTCCGGCGTTCTTGGCCGCCGTGGCGAAGAGGCGGATCGCCCCGCACCAGGCCTGGATCGGTCCCTGCTCCTCGATGTAGTAGCTCGTGGTGCCGGCGATCGGCTTCGGGTGGAACGTGTGCCAGGTGGCGTAGCACGAGCGCACGCCGGGGTCGTAGCCACCCTGGGCCTCCGGCCGGGCGTCATCGAACCCGCCGAGGGTCTCGGTGGTCACGCCCTCCTGTCCGTCGAGTTCCTTCTCGTAGGGCGTCGGGATGAGGCCGAGCGCCACCTCTATGGTGGACTGGTAGTCGCTGAGCAGGAGCTGGGGGATGTAGTGCTGCGAGGCCTCGGCGGCCAGGTAGGGGAAGAAGGCATTCTCGGGCAACAGTGGGAAGACGGACTGGACTCCGGCCGCCTTGAGCCGCTCGACGGCGAGCTGTGCGTCCGAGTTCGTCGTCGATGTCTCGTCGGGGTTGCCGGCCACCGTGTCGATCTGGGGTGTGATGCCTGCCTTCTTGAGGTCGGGCAGCAGGTACCCGTTGAGCGCCGCCTGGTCGGCCGCCTGGTCCGAGACGACCACGCCGACCTTCTTGCCGTTGCCCAGGCGGCCCGAGCTCAGGCCCCATTGCACGGTGGCGGCCAGGACCGGGGACATGTCGGCGCCCGTCCACCACAGATACGGCGAGCCGAGGTTCGTCCAATTGGTCGTGGTGGACCAGGCGCTGATGAGCGGCGTGTGCCCCTGCTGGGTGACGCAGAGCTGGTTGTCCTGCTCCCAGGTCCCGATACCGTCGACGACCGCGAACACGGGCGGGCTCCCCTGGGTCCATTGCTGGCAGAGCGATTGCATGTTGGCGTCGTTGGTCGGGTCGAACTGGACGATCATCGGGTTGATCTTGCGCCCGTTGATCCCCCCGTTGGCGTTCACCTGGTTCACGTAGAGGTGGATCGCCGTCGTCTGCTCGTTGTACTCCTTGTCCTGGGCGAAGCCGAGCTGCCCCGCCTCGCTGTTGATGGCGACCACCGGGAACACCACGTTGATCGCCGTCTTTGACACGCCGCGCGTGCTCGTGTCGGCTTGGCTCGGTGGTGTCGCAGTGCTACTCGACTGGAGCGCCGGCTCGGCCGCCCCTGCGACGCCGCCGCCAGTGCCCGAGGGCGCCAGGACGAGCCAGGCCACCAGCCCGACCACGATGGCCACGATGATCACCGCCGTGCGCACCTGGGTCGCCCTGGGGCGCCGGCGCAGTCGTCGCCACGACCGGCCCAAGGACGCCAGCGGGTGCCACCCCGCGCGGTGCGCAGATACCTCGATGCTCGTCTCCATCGTCACCCTCCCTCGGAGCGTGCCTTCGTCGCTCCGCCGTCCCCCGTGACCGGTCCCGACACCATCAGGGCCTCGTCGCTCGCACCAAGGTAGGCGGCCAGCGCCTTCGAGTCAGCGCGGATCACCTCGGGAGGCCCGGCGGCCACTACCCGGCCCAGCTCCATGACCACCACCGTCGAGCACAGTGCGAAGACCAGCGGCACGTCGTGCTCGACGAGGACGATCGTCGTGTCCGCGACCTGGTGGAGACGCTGGAGCAACGGGATGAACGCTTCGGCTTCGCGCTGGGCGATGCCCGCAGTCGGCTCGTCGAGCAGGAGCAGGCGGGGTCGGGCCAGCACGATGGAGGCCAGGTCGACCACCCGACGCGTCCCCGTCGAGAGCTCCGACGTGCGATGGTGACGGAACCGCTCGAGCCCGAAAGCTGCGATCACCTGGTCCACGGCCTCGAGCTTGCGGCGTTCGGCGCGCCGCGCCCACGGCAGGCGGAGTGTGGTCGGCAGCACCGAAACCTCCGATCGCGCGTCCTCGCAGAGCAGCAGCACGTCCAGGACGGTGAGCTCGGGGAAGAGCCGGCAATCCTGGAACGAGCGGACCATGCCGACGCCCAGGCGCTCCTCCGGCAGGTACTCGGACAGGTCTGTGCCGTCGAGGCGCACGGAGCCCTCCTGAGGGGCGACCAGCCCGGAGACCACGTCGAGGGTCGTCGTCTTCCCGGAGCCGTTGGCGCCGATCAGGCCGACGATCGCGCCCGGCTCCACCTCGAAGGACACGCCGGTCAGCGCGTGCACGCCACCGAAGCGCACGCTCACCCCCTCCACGCGCAGGGAGGCCGGATGCCGCTCCGGGGCGTCCGGCGGTCGGGTGGAGGCGGACGTCACGGGTCCGCTCCGTCGGTCACTAGTGAGGGCGCGATATCCGCCACGGTACCGCTCGGTGTGACCGGCCCCCCGGCGCGGCCCGAGGCGACGCGTGCCTGCAAGGTGCGGATGCCCAAGGCAACCAGGTCGCCGAAGCGGTGCAGGACCTCGGCCAGGCCGCCCGGCAGGTACAGGATGAAGGCAACGAGCCCCAGGCCGCTCGTGATGAACTGGATGGTCTGGTTCGAGCCGAAGATCGCGGGCAGGCCCTCGAGGTATAGCGCACCAAGGATGGCTCCCGGGATCGAACCCAGGCCGCCGATGACGACCATCGAGATGATCACGAACGAGGTGGTCGGATCGAAGGTGATGTCCGTGTTGTTCAGCTGCTGGGTGGCGAAGGCGAAGCACACCCCGGCGTAACCCGCCATGAAGCCCGACAGCCCGAAGGCCAGAAGCTTGGTGCGCAGGATCGGGATGCCCATCGCCGCCGCGCCGAGCTCGTTGTCGCGCACCGCGACCAGCCGCCGCGCCACGCCCCGGTCACGCCAGGTCCGCACCATGTAGATCGACAGAAGGAGAACGCCGAGGGAGAACCAGGCAAACGATCTCTGTGAGGCCAGGCTGATGCCGAACAGATTCGGCCGGCCGACAAAGGTATACGCGGGGTTCGGCAGGCCGGTGCACAGGGTCTTGTTGATGCCGGGCACCGTGAAGCACGGGGTTGCCAAGACCGCGTTCTGCATGAAGATGGCAAAGGCCAGAGTGGTGACAGCAAGGAAGAGCCCGGGCATGCGCAACGCGGGCAGCCCGACGATGATCGCCACCAACGCCGTGACCGCCCCGCCGTACAGCATGACGAGGAGCAGCGGCATCGAGGTGCCCAGGTGCACCGCGACCAGGGCGCCGACGGCCACCAGCCCGAATTGCCCCAGCGACACCTGGCCGGCCCACCCGGTGAGCATGGTCAACGACAGGGCGACCACGGCGTAGATGCAGATCTGGCTGAAGAGCACGTTGTTGCCCACCGAGAGCACGAGTGGCAACAGGGCCGCCACAACCACGGTGATCCAGATGCCCGACGCCGAGACGCGACGGCGGAGCCGGTCCGCCCCGGCTCGCATCGTCGTCACCGCGCCGTGGCCCCAGGTGCTGCGGTCCCCTGTTCGCGCCCCCTTGCGCAGGGCGCCCACCCGCACCAGCAGCACCAGCATGACCACGATAAAGATCACGAGCTGCTGTTTGGCCGGTGAGGCGACGTTCCATTCGAGCAGCTCGAGGAACACGCCCATGCCGACGCCCGCGATGAACGCGACGGTGAGGTTGATCATGGCGCCGATCAGCGCCGCCGTGAGGGCGTAGAGGAGCAGGTCGGGTGAGAGCGCCTGGGTCAACGCGCTGGTCTGGTTCGGCGCGTTGAGGATGGCGGTGAACGCGGAGAGCGCGCCGGCCACCGTCCAGGTCAGCGTCGAGGTGCGGCGGATCCAGACGCCCGAGAGCCGGGCGGAGTCCGCGTTCTCGGACATGGCACGCATGGAGAGGCCCCACGACGTGAAGCGGACGGCGAGCACGAGGGCCACGGTCACGATCGGGGCCACGATGAGCGTGAGCACCTCGGTGGGCGTGATGATGAACGGGCCGAGCGAGAACGAGAGGTCGAAGGGCACCGGTACGGGCTTGTAGAGGTTGGAGGGCCGGATGAAGGGCAGCGCGGTCAGAGCGAGGAGGACGTAACTCAGACCGATCGTCGCCACCATGACGAGCACGCGGGGACGGTTGAAGAGCCGGCGCAGCACGAGCTCGGACAGTGCGCCGGTGAACGCAGCGAGCCCGATGGAGAGCACGAGGGCGAACCAGTAGTTGAAGCCGAAGTCCGCGGTGAGTTTCACCAGGAAGACGGCCGCGATCACGCCGATCTGCCCCTGGGCGAAGTTCAGGACCCGGTTGGTGCGGTAGACGAGCACCAGGCCCAGGGCGAGCAGCCCGTAGCCCAGGCCGTAGAACAAGCCCTGAACGAGGACGAAGTCGGGCGCCGAGACTGCGAGCACGTGCGCTTAACCCAGCCCGGTGGCCGCGGTGCCGAGGAAGACGGGGCGCAGCAGGTCGTCGCGGGCCATGAGCTCCGTCGTCGGGCCGTCGAAGCGGATCTCGCCGCGCTCCATGAAGAAGCACCTCTGGGCGAGGCTGAGGGCGCGGTTGAGGCTTTGCTCGACCAGGATCACGGTGGTCCCCGCCTCGTTGATGCGCCGCACCATGGCCATCAGCCGCTCCACCGTCATGGGAGCCAAGCCCAGCGACAGCTCGTCGATCATCAACAGGCGCGGACTCGTCATCATCACGCGCGAGAGGGCGAGCATCTGCTGCTCGCCGCCCGAGAGGGTGCCGGCCGGTTGATCCAGCCGCTCGGCGAGCTCGGGGAAGGCCTCGAGCGCTTCGTCGTAGGCGCGGGCGGACCGCGTGCGGTCGCGTCGCAACGTGTGGCCCCCGATGCGCAGGTTGTCGCGCACGCTGAGGCCGGGGAAGGTCATCTTGCCGCCCACCAGCAGAGCGACACCCTGGTCGATGATCTGCTCGGGCTCCAGGTAGGTCGAGTTCATACCGAAGAGCCGGATGACACCACGGTGGGGGTGGCCCAGCCCCGAGACGGCACGGAGCAGCGTCGACTTGCCGGCGCCGTTCGTCCCCAGCAGTGCGACCATTTCGCCCTCCTCGATCTCGAGGTTGACGTCGAAGAGGACCTGGTTCGTGTCGTAGAAGAAATCGACGTTGTGGACCTGGAGGGCTGGGATCTCCCCGCCCGATTGTCGACGCTTGCCCTCGGTGTAGCGCTCGATCACGTCCTCGATGACGAGCGTGATGTCGCGGCGCACGTAGCGCGAGCCGATGACGAGCAGCAGGCCGCCGACAGCGCAGACCGGGAATATCAAGGTGAGCGCGGCGACGATGCCGTGCAGGCCCCCGACGGCGTCGGACACGGCGCCGAGCAGCACGGAACCCGTGAACCCGCCGAACACCAGCGAGTAGACGCCGAACATGGCGAAGCAGATCGTGCGCATCTCGGGCGGTGCCGTTGCCGCCAGTGTCAAGAAGATGCAGATGGCGAGTGGCTGCACGGCCGCGGTGGAAAGGAACTGCAGCATCACACACAGCCAGAGCTGGGGCACGTAGAGGGACAGCACAAAGAGCCCCCCGTAGGCGGTGATGCAGATGCCGGAGATGACCAATGGGCGGTTGGGGGATTTCCGGAAGTAGCGGTCGCCGAACACGTAGGCCAGCGGCAATCCCAGGAACGCGGCCAGGCCGATGATGGCGTAGACCTCGCTGCGCTGCGCGACGTCGAGGCCGAATTTCTCGTTGAAGAAGAGGCTCCCCAACAGAGGGGCGCCCGTGCCGGCGAAGCCGAGGATGGCCACGGCGACGAGCTGGTAGTAGAGCGATCGGATCCGCAGCAGACGGGTGACCGCGGACCCCAGCAGGACCCGGGGCGCCTGCTCCTGCTGGGAGTGCAGGTCCATGCCCGAGGCCTTGAGGATGTGGCTGGCCTCGTTCGCGCCCTTCTCGGGCTCGTGCAGGGTGAAGAGGGCGAAGCCGAGCGGGATGCCGGCCAGCCCGACGAGTAGCCCGTAGCGCCAGTCGTGGGCGACCGTCACGACGAGGCCGAAGATCAGGATGCCGACGGTCTGCGACAGCGGATCGGAAAGGTTGTGCCAGCTGAAGATCCGGCCGCGCGCCTCGGTCGGATAGGCGTCGGAGAGGTAGGAGTTGTGCACCGTGTTGTTCACCCCGGTCCCCACCGAGGCGGCCATGTACAGGAAGGCGAACCACCAGACGTTCGGGGACAGCGCCATCAGGCTGCCGAAGCAGGCGAAGATGATGAGCGCCACGGCCGCCACTACCTTGCGGCTGCCCCGGTCGGCCAACACCGCCAGCGGCACCGCCCAGAGCAGCTGGGACACCTGGGCGATGAATGCCACCGCGCCGAGCGACGCGTTGGACATGTGAAACGTGGACTTGAGGTTGACGCCGATGATGCTGATGCCGTTGGCGAAGGTACCCGGGACCAGCGCCGCCGCTGTCAGGAGCACGAGCGGCGCGTACCCGTACTGGCGGAGGATGCCGATCAGCGGCGGGGGCTTGCCTTCTCCCGTCCCCGGCATCACTGCGAGGTCGGCGACCACCTCCTCGTCCTTGACGTTGGACACCGCCTCCTGCAACAAGTCGTCGGGGACGGCGAATTCAAACAATGGTTCGGTGGGCACCGCCGGGGGACTCTATCCCTGACACCTGCGTCAGAGATAGACGGCTGTATGTCTCAGACTGCGCGCACCATGGCCACGGTGAGCGGCCCCTCGGGCAAGACGGCCACGCGTGCGCCCCGACCGAGACGGTCCAGCGCTCGGGTGACGGCGTCGTCGAGGTCCGGCGCCGGCACCAGGAGCGCGTCCGCAATCGCCGGGGCGTCCAGGCCGTCACTGTGGAGATGGACCTCCGCCCGGGCCAGCACCCGTCCCAACACCTGGGCCTGCCAGCGGTCGAGCTCGGGCCCCCCGCCCGCGCCGGCGAGCTCCGCCGCTGTGGCGGCGCCGGCCAGCAGGCGCGCGAATGCGCTGCCCGCCGGCACCCCGTCCTCGCAGGCCGCCGCCATGACGATGACCCCCGCCTCGCGCACGATCCGGTCCGCTGCGGCCATGCCCTTGACGGCCTGGTAGAGGTTGCGGTCGAGCGGGTAACCCCCGTTGGTCGAAACCACGAGGTCGAACGGCGCGTCCACGGTGCGAACCGCGGACGCCTGCACGTGGGCACAGGCCGCGTCGTGCGCCCCGGGCAGCGGGCCGGCGAAGACCGCCGTCAGTCTCCGGGCGCGGTTGATGGCCACGTCGAGCGACAGCTGCGGCGGCGCCAGCGCGGCGGCCGCACGCACGAAGTCGTGCACCGGGTTGCCGTGGCGCGTGACGAACGTCGCCCGCGCGTCCGCGATGCGACGGGGATGATGCGCCTCGAGGATGGTCTCGGTCGCGGCGAGACCCGGGCACACCGCCTTCGGCCCACCGCTGAAGCCGGCGAAGAAGTGGGGCTCGACGAATCCCGTGATGATCCGCACGTCGGCCTCGACGTACTCTCGCTGGAGAAGGACGGGTACCCCGTCGACGTCCCCGACCCGCAGGTGCGCGTCGCTCGTCGCGTCGTGGTCGACGATCGTGTAGCGCGCCACGATCTCGGCCCCGACGAGCTCCTCCATCTCGGCGGCGGTCGCCTGGCGGTGCGTGCCCGTGGCGCACAGGAGGGTGATCCGACTGTCCGGGACGCCGGCCTCCGCCAGCTCGGCGAGCAGGGGCGGCAGCACGGTGCGGTTGGGCATGGGTCGGGTCAGATCGGGAAAGACGACGGCGACCCGCGGCGCGTCGCGTACCAGATCGGCCAGCGGGCATCCCGCCAACGGGTGGCGTAACGCGACGGTGACGGCCGATGCCTCGTCGGGCAGCGCCGGTGCGTCCACTGGCACGACGACCGCCGCGTCGTCCGGCACCGCCACTGAGGTACCAGCACGGCCATAGGCCAGGTCGACGCGCATGGTTCAGAAGGCGGGACCGGCGTCGGGACCGGGCACGGACTCGGTGGCGGACAGGACCGCCTGCGCCACATGGTCCGCCCGACGACGCTGACTGCGATACACCTCCACCGCCGCGGCGTCGGGCTCGATGACGTCCTGGACCGGATCGAGTTGTTCGAGCGTCAGGCCCATGCCAAGGGCGCGCCCGGCCAAGAGCGCCGCACCGGCCGACGCCGCCTCGCCCGAGTGGTGGCGGATGGCCGGCACGCCGAGCGTGGCGGTCAGGACCTCGACCCAGACGGGCAGGCGCGAGCCGGAGCCACCGAGCGTCACACCCTCGGCGCTCGAGCCACCCAGACGTCCGACCGTCACCACCTCCATGACGCGCAGGACGTCCCAGGCCACGGACTCGAGCACGGCGCGCGCCAGGTCGGCCGGGCCGTGCGCCGCGCCCAGGCCCATGAAGCCCGCGCGGGCGTCGTCACGCCACCAGGGCGCCCGGGCGCCATCGAGCCACGGGACGGCGACCACGCCCCGCGCACCGGGCGGGCTCTCGCCGGCGAGACGGGCCAGCTCGTCGGGTGTCCGGTCGAGGAGGTGTCCCAGCCAGGCCAGGAACGACCCCGCTGCGGACAGGCCCCCCTCGAGGAGCCAGCCACCGCCTGCGGCCCGCGTGACCACGGCGCCTGCGGGTGATGGCACCGGCCGCTCCTGGACCGGCACCGAGACGTTGCCCGTCGTGCCCCAGCTCACCATGGGGTGGTGTTCGGACGCACCGGAACCCAGGACCTCGCACTGGCGGTCGCCGGCGCCGATGACGACCGGGATGCCCGGCCGCAACCCCAGCTCTGCGCCGGGGACCGACTTCAGATGACCCACCACCGTGTCGGAGGCGACGACGATTGGCAGCTTGCCCAAGGCCGGACCGGCCAATTCACGCACGGCGTTGCCGTCGAAATCGTAGAGCCCGCTGCGCGAGGCGAACGTGGCGTCGGTGACGACCTGGTCCGTCATGCGGAAGACGATGTAGTCCCTCGGCGAGAGGATGATGTCGGCCGCCTCAAGCCGTTGCGGCTCGTTCTCGGCGAGCCACGCCAGCTTGGCGGCCACCGCACCGGCGTCGAGTGGGATCCCCGTACGAGCGCGGTTGATGTCGTCTCCTCCCATGCGCTCGGCCAGCAGACGCGCCTCGGGTGCCGCCCGGTGGTCGGACCACAGGATGCCCTTGCCGATCGGATCTCCCTGCGAAGTCATGGGGACGAAGGTCTGTCGGGCCCCGGAGCACGCCACGACGTCGACCGCTCCGAACTCCCGCGGCGCCTGCGACCGGGCCTCGGCGCATGCGATCACGAGGGTGGTCCACCAGCGCAGCGGATCCTGTTCGGCCCAGCCGACCTGTGGATGGGAGGTGGGCAGCTCGGAACGCGCCAGTGCGACGAGACCGGTCTCGCCCCACAGGCCGATCTTGGTGACGGTGGTCCCGAAGTCGATGGTGAGGATCATGCGCGGTGGACGAGCGCGTCAACGAGGCCGGCCATCTCGGCTGGATCCGGGTCCTGGTAGAGCGTGCGACCCATGGCCATGCCCGCACCACCGCCCTCCATCACGTCGCGCACCTCGTCGAGCACCCGCTCGCGGCCGCGCTCGGCTCGTGGCCCACCCAGGAACAGGACCGGCACGCCGACGCTCGCCACCACGCGGGCGACGGCGCGCTGGCGTTTGGTGCCCGGGTCCACCGCAGGCACGGGCACCTTGATCACCGGCGCACCCATGTCGTGCGCGATGATCGCCGCCAGCACGATGGCGTCGGTGTCGCGGCGGATGCGCCCGTCGCTCCAGACGAGCGGCTCGATGAGCGCCTCGAGCCCCGACTGGCGCGACTGTTCGAGCACCTGCCCCAGGAGCTCGAGCGCCGACGCCGTGATCGGGTCGTCCATGTCGATGCGGGTCATGTGCTTCACACCGGTCCAACCGTCGGCGGCCGCCCGCGGCACGGTGGCCACGAGTCGGTCGTCGAGTTCGAAAACCGAGCCGGCCAGGCCCGTTCGGTTGATGGAGAGATAGGTGCGGTGCCGCGCGGTGAGGTGCCCCGCGGCGGCCAGCCCCTCCAGCGGCTGGGCCGTCGCCAGGATGCCGTCGCAGAAGGGCAGCGCCTTGGCCAGGGACCCGAAGAGCTCGGCCCAGTTCTCCGTGGTGAGCACGGCACGGGCACGGTGGTCCGCCGCCAGGATGAGCGTTGGCGTGGGCAGGGGGCCGGGGCTCGTCATCCCGCACCGGCGAGCGCCAGGACCACCTTGGCCACCGCCGAGAAGTCCTCCCGTCCGTAGCCAGCGGCGCTGGCGGCCGTCAGCAGCTGGCGGGCGGAGGCGGTCGTGGACACGGGGACACCCGAACGCGCCGCGTAGGCCATGGCCAGGTCGAGGTCCTTGGCCATCAGGTCGGTCATGAAGCCGGGCTGCCAGTCGTTGGACGCCGGGCTGTCGGGCACCACCCCGGGCACCGGGAGGCGCGTCCGCACCGCCACGCAGTCGCCCGTGGCGTGGGTCAGCACCTCGAACAGCTTCGCCATGTCGACGCCGGACTTGACGGCCATGGCCGTGGCCTCCGCCGTCGCCGTCATCTGCGCCGCGTAGATCACCTGGTTGCACAGCTTGACGACCTGGCCCATGCCGGGGCCACCGACGTGGACGACCAGCCCCGAGAACGGCTCCAGGGCCGGCTCGGTGTCGGCCAGCACGGCCTCGTCGCCGCCCACCATCAGTGTGAGCGTGCCCTTGTGCGCGCCGGCGGTACCTCCCGAGAGCGGCGCGTCGAGGTACCGAGCACCCGTCTCTCCCACCCGGGCGTGTTGCGCGCGCGCTCGACCTCGGGGTCGATCGTCGAGCAGTCCACGACCGTCTGGCCCGTCCGCAGCGCGGGCAGCATGGCGTCGACCACCTGGACGACCTCCGGTGAGTTCGGGACGCAGAGGACGACCACCTCCGACGCCTCCGCCACGCCCCGCGGGGTCCCGCCGTCGGTTGCGCCCTGTGCGACAGCGGCCTCGATGGGCCCGCGGCCGCGCGAGGCGACGGTCACGTCGTGGCCGGCCGCGACGAGATGGCCCGCCATCGGGAGCCCCATGGCGCCCAGCCCGATGAATCCGATGCGCATGCGTTGTCCTTCCCCGGGGTCCGGTCGACTCAGGCGAACAGGGGCAGCCACTCCGCCGTCCCGGCGAGCAGCCCGTCCACCATGGCCTCCATGTCGCGCAGGTCCCCGCGCCCGGCCAACGGGTCGAGGGCAAAGGCCTCCCCCGCCAGCGCGCGGTCGCCTCGCAGCGCGGCCTCGACCGTGAGCTCCTGGGTGGCCACGTGGCGCCGCACGATCTCGTCGTAGGGTGGAGGCAGCGTGGAGCGGTCACGCCCGCGGATGCCGTCACCGTCGATCACACAGATCGACTCGAGCACCGCGTCGGCCGGCAGATCGACACCCTGGCCGCGGTTGGGGATGTTCACGGGAGCCTCGAACGGGACGCCGGTGAGCATGGCCTGGATCATGGGTGAGGGCAGCTCACCCGACTGCCAGGTCTGGAGGTCCTTGGTCCCGGCCAGCCACGCGTCCACGTCGGCGATGTAGCCGGCCTGATGCTCCTCCCGCCGCGAGATCGGGCTGAGACCGATGTTGTACGCCGCGCCCCAATCGGACTCCCGGGTCAGCGCGAAGGAGACGAACTCCGCTATGTGGCGGTCGCCGGCGGCCGGGAAGGTGCCCCAGCGATCGAGCAGCGTCAGCTTGAACATGTGCCGCTGCGCGAAGTCGAGCTTCGAGAACATCTCGGCCTCGGGCCGGCCCGGAACGGGCGCCAGCGAGGCGAGGCCCCCGACTTCGTCGACGAGGTCGCGCAACACCGCGAAACCATCGGCGCCGTCGACCTCGAGCGCGGTCAGCACGGGGAAGTGGTTGATGCCGGTCACCGCGCACGACACCGCCTCGAGGGGTCGGCCCAGCGCGATGGCCATGTCCATGCAGAAGTTCCCCACCTCGTGGCACAGGCCGACGGTCTTGATCGACGTCTCCCGGCAGACGGACCGGGTCAGGCACGTCATGGGATTGGTGATGTTGAAGAGCCAGGCGTCGGGACAGTGTTCCTCCATGGCCTTCCCGATGCCGACGAGAACCGGGATGTTGCGCAGCGCGCGGTTGATGCCGCCGGGCCCGACCGTGTCGCCGACCGTCTGCGTGATCCCGTGGGTCGCCGGCACCTCGAGGTCGACGGCCATGGAGCGGAATCCCCCGGTCGAGATGCAGACGATGACGAAGTCGGCGCCGTCGAGGGCCGTCCCGAGATCGGTCGTCGTCGCGATGGTGGCCTTGGCATCCATTACGTCACTCAGCTTGCGCGCCAGCGCCTCCATCTTCGGAAGTGGTGCGGGGTCGATGTCCTCGAGCACGAGATGCATGCCGGCCAGCGCCGGCGTGTCGAAGAGGTCCGCCATCAACTCGGGTCCCCACTGATAACTGCCGCCGCCCACGATCGTCACTTGAGTGCTCACGCCGCCACAGTACCGTCCCGGCTCTGCACACCCCCCGGGGTGGTGGTGCCAGACGGAAGCGGCCGGTCATCGGAGTCGCTTCTCGCCCCAGAAGCACGCGAACGGATTCTCGTTGTAGGGCGGCACCTCGACGTAGCCGGCCGAGCGGTAGAGGCGGCCCGCGTGGACCTGCTTGGGGCCCGTGTCGAGTCGCGTGGCGCCGTACCCGAGCGAGGCCGCCGCGTCTTCGAGCGCCTCCAGCAACGCCCGGGCCACCCCGCGCGACCGGGCCGCCGGCCGCACGTACATGCGCTTGATCTCCGCCACGCCGTCGTCGAGCCGTCGCAGGCCTCCCCCCGCGACGGCGTCGTTCCCGTCGTAGCCCACCAGATAGACGCCGCCCGGAGCCCGCAGCTCGGCCGGCGCCAGCGGCGGGTTGTCCAGGCGGGTGAAGGTCTCGTAGACGTCGTTGAGCTCGGCCCGCATCTCGGCCAACAGCTCCGCCGCCGCTCGCTCCTCGGGGTCTGCAGCCCGGAAGCGGACGCTCACACGACGCGGTCGGGATGGAGTGCCTTGGCCATCCGTTGCATGCCCTCGCGCCAGGGCACCTCCGTGCGGCCCGCCACCTCGTGCATGCGGGTGGTGTCGATCTGCACACTGTCGATGGTGTGCTCCGTCGGCTCGAAGCGCGCCTCCGTCCCGGCGATTTCGGCCAGGTAGGTGCACCATTCCTCGATGCTGACCGGCTCGCTCCCGCCCCAGTTGACCGTGACCGCGGGCACCGAGGCCGCCGCCGCGAGGCGCGGCACCATGGCGAAGATGTCGTCTGCGTGCAGCGGGTGGTACACGCTCGGTGTGTCGACGTGCACCGGGACGGCATGGCCCGACAGCATCATGTGCAGGTGGATGGCGGGCCAGCCGCCGTTGTCCCCGTAGGGGACGGACAGGCGTGCGATCGTCGTGGGGAGCCCGAAACGCGCCGCCCCCCAGCGCGCCGTGCCTTCCGCCGCGATCTTGCAGATGCTGTAGGTGCGCAGGAACGGCCAGACGCCGTGGTTGTCGCCCAGGGGGCCGTGCTCGTCGAAGACGCGGTGGCCCTCGGGGCGGTAGACCGCCGTGGAGGAACAGTGCACGAAGCCGCGGGCCCGTCGATGGTGCTCCATGAGATGCGCCAGGCCGCCGCTGTTGGCCGCGAGGTCGCGTTCCCAGTCATTGGTCTTGGACACCGCGAAGTGGAGGACGTAGTCCGCGTCTGCGGGCAGCCCGCCGACGTCACCCGCCTCCAGGTCGACCGGGACGCACTCGATCCCGGCCGCCTCGAGGTCGGCTCGCGCGGCAACGTCCGAGAAGCGGGCCGCGCCCACCACGCGGTTGTCACGCGCCAGCGCGATGGCCAGCGGCCGGGCCACCTGTCCGGTGACGCCGGTGACCACGATCGTGCTGTCTTGGAAGAGGTCCGAGCTCATGGGTCCCTTTCGTACTCGCTACGCTGCCTGCCGTGCACCTCTTCGCCGCGTTCCTCGGAGGCGAGCTGGGTCCTGGCCGCATCGGCGAGGACCACGAGGTGGTGTTCGTCGTCGCCGAGGACACGCCCACAGCCCGAAAGGCCGCCCGGGCCAAGTGGGGGGAGACGGCCGAGCCCACGTCGACGCGCTCACCCGCCTCGACAGGATCGACGGCTACGCCATCGAGCTCGCGCCCTCCGGCCAGGGCGACGCCACCGAGACCGAGGGCTACAACGCCTGACGGTCACACGGCCGGCGACAGCCCGCCGTCGAGGTTGACGGCGCAGCCGGTCACGTAGGACGCACGGGCCGACAGCAGGTACGCGGCGAGGTCGCCGAACTCGTCGGCGCGCCCGAACCGGCCGAGCGGCACGCCGGCGTCCCGGGCGAATCCGGCGTAGAACGCCTCGAGCTCCGTCCCGGCTCCCGCGGCCATGCGGACCCACTGCCCGCTTTCGATGAGCCCGATGAGGACCGCGTTCACCCTGACGCCGTCCGGCGCGAGCTCCTTCGAGAGCGCCTTCATCAGGGCCATCCCGGCAGCCCGTGAGACCGAGCTCGGTTCGCTCCCACCCCCCGGTGCCTTGGCCGCCACGGCCAGCGTGAAGAGCACGACGCCGCGGCCGGCGCGCAGCTGCGGCAGCGCGCGTCGGGTGAGCCGCACCGCGCCCATCAGCTTCAGCTGGAGGTCCTCGTCCCAGGCGGCGTCGTCGAGACCATCGATTGTGCCGGCGGCAGAACGCCCGGCGTTGTGCACCACCCCGTCGATACGATCCCAACGGGCGACGGCGGCGTCGACGAACGCTGCGACGTCGGCTGCACGCGCCACGTCGGCGCGCTGCACGAGCACGTCGGCGCCCGCCTGGCGCAGCGCCGTCTCGGCGGCGCGCAGACGCTCCTGGTCCCTCCCGCAGACGGCGACCGATGCCCCCTCGGCCGCGAGCCGCTTGGCCAGCCCGAGCCCGAGCCCGTCGGTGCCACCCGTGATGAGCACGACCTTGCCGGCCAGTTCGAGGTCCATGGTCACTCCTTCATCGTGGCGGCATCGTGGCGGCGCTCACGCCGGTCAAGAATCCCTCTGTCTCCGCCTGCGAGCGCAGGCGGACGAAGCACAACCTCGCCCAGCGCGGGTCCCGCGCGGCTTCCGTGTAGCGCCGGTGGTAGACGCCGTGCCGCGTCGCGGCCCAGACGATGATCGACTTCTGGGGATCGAGCGACCAGAGGTTCGACAGCGGCTCCCGGTTGCCGTTCCACAGCTCTTCGCCGGTCAGCGTCCGGCGCAGGGTGCGCCGGATCATCCGCGCCATGACCGTGAGGTAGGGCAGATCGAACCAGACCACCGTGTCGGCGGCCTCCCAGACGATGTCTTGGACCGCGGAATAGTTGCCGTCGACCACCCAGTGCTCGGGCCGGGTCGCCTCGCTCACTCGAATCCGGAACTCGTCCTCCGCGAGCGGGTTCCATCCCGGCTGGTGGAAGATGGAGTCGAGCTCGATGTGCGGCGCGTCGAGCGCTCGCGCCAGGGCGGCGGCGAGGGTGGTCTTGCCCGATCCGGAGCACCCCACGACGGCGACCCGTTCGATCTCAGCGCTCCTGCTCGGTCGGGCGGACCAGGATCTCGTTGACCGCCACCCGCCGCGGTTGGGCGACGGCATACCGGATGCTCTCGGCGATGTCTTCGGCGTGCATGATCTCGATGCCGGCGAAGTTCTGGGCCATCCCCTCGAGGATCTCCGGGCGGTTCTGGAACGCCAGCTCGGTGGCCGTCGCTCCCGGCTCGATGAGCGTGACCCGCACGTGGCGGGCCGTGACCTCCTGGCGCAGCGACTCGCTGAAGGCGCCAACGCCGTGCTTGGTCGCGTTGTACACGCCGCTGTCGAGCCGCGCGACCCGGCCGGCGACCGAGCTCACGTTGATGACGTCCGCCACCGACCGTGGCTCCGACTCCGCCGCCCGGAGCAGGTGCGGCAATGCGGCATGCGTGCAGTACAGCAGCCCCAGCAGGTTGAGGCGCACCATGCGCTGCCACTCCTCGAGAGGGGCACCGACGATCGGCCCGAGCAGCATGACACCTGCGTTGTTGACGAGGACGTCGAGCCGGCCCCGCTCGGCCACCGTCGTGTCGATGGCGCGCTGGGCCTGTTCGGGGTCCGTGATGTCGGCCTCGATGACCAAGGGGCCGGCACCGCCGATCCTCCCGGCCAGCGCCTCGAGCCGGTCCCGCCGGCGGGCGACCAGAGCGACGGCGGCGCCCTCCTCGGCCAACGCGAGGGAGGTCGCCTCGCCGATGCCGCTGCTCGCGCCCGTGACCAGCGCGACGGTGCCGTCGAGTCTCTTCGTCATGGTGCCTCCACGGTGGTGTCCGGACGGTCCCCGGCCGAGGCCGCCGGACCTGGTTCTCATGGGTCACGCCGCGCCCGCGCCCGCCGACCCCGGTGCTGCGTGGCCCGGGCGGAGGTTACCCGCCTCGGTCGGCTCCCTGGCCTCCGTGGTCACCCCGCCCGCACGTCGTTTCCTCAGTTTCGCTCTGCGCCGGCCTGTCCGATGCCCTGACGAAGCTTCTCCAGGCTGGAGGACAGCAAGCGTGAGACGTGCATCTGGCTCACTCCGACGGCGACCGCGATCTCCGACTGGGTCAACCCGTCGACGAAGCGCATCCGCAGGATCGACTGCTCACGCGCCGGCAGGGTCTCGAGAGCGGGGCCCAGGAGGGCCCGGTCCTCCACGGCGTTGTAGTTGGTGTCGTGCGCACCCAGGCGCGCCGAGAGTGGGTCGTCCTCGCTCTCCGATGCGTCGATCGACGAGGCCCGGTAGCCCTGGCCCGCCTCGATCGCCTCGATGACCGCTTCCTCGGTTGCGCCCGTCGCCTCGGCGAGCTCCGCCACGGTCGGGTTGCGACCCAGCTGCTGCACGAGGGTGGAGGTGGCATGCCCCAGTTCGAGGTACAGCTCCTGCACCCGCCGGCTGGCGCGCACGGCCCAGCCCTTGTCCCGGAAGTGCCGCTTCAGTTCGCCGATGATCGTCCGGGTCGCGAAGGCCGCGAAATCGACCCCGCGAGAGGGGTCGAACCGGTCGACCGACTTGACCAACGCGACGGAGGCCACCTGGACGAGGTCGTCCAGCGGCTCACCTCGGTGCAGGAAGCGGCGAGCCAGCTGGTGCGCCAGTCCGAGGTTGGCCGTGATCAGCTCCTCCCGCGCCGCGGGATCGAGGGGTTCGAGCTGGTTCTCTGCGACGTCAGGCTGCTCGGGAATGTGCTCCCGACCCGCCGTCACTCCGCATGCACCCCCCGGCGCTTCCGCAGCCAGGCGCGCACCGACCCGTCCCGGCGTTCGCGTCCGTGTTCGTCGACCAGGGCATCGAGGATCTGTTCGCTCAACAGCGCGACCTCCTCGCTCTCCGGGCTCGCATCGTGAGCGGCGGCGGCGCGCTCGAGCGTGCACACCACCCCGATGGAGTCGTCCAACACCGTGAGCTCCAGACAGACGTCCCCCGACTGCGCGTCGCTGCCCTGCAGGGTCAGCAGGCAGAGCTCCCCCACCGCCAGGCGCAGGTCCTCCAGCTCCTCGATGTCGAGACCAGCGCGAGCCGAGATCGCGCTGGTCACCAACCTGGCGAGCACGATGAGGTCACCCCGAGCCGGGAACCGCAGCTCTATCCGGTCGCCGGTCGCGAGGAAGTCGGTCGCGTCGCTCATGGCGCGCCGGCATCCTGAAGGGAGCCCCTGATCGTGAACACGTTGGTGAGGCCGGTGATCTCGAAAATCTTCATGATGCGGGGGTCGGCCACGACGAGGTGCAGTTCCCCGCCCAGTTCCCGGCACCGCTTGAGCGCACCGACCAGCACACCGAGCGCGGTGGAGTCCAAGAAGGTGACGCCGAGCAAGTCGAGGATGACCGTCGACTCACCCTGCGCGATGACACCGTGTAGGCACTCGCGCAGCTGCGGGGCGGTGGCCACGTCGATCTCACCGCTGACCGCGATGACGGGGGGCGTCGTGCCCGCCCGCTCCTCGATCTGAAAATCCTGATCCACTCCGACCTCCCGCGTGCCGTCCTCGTACGGGCCGTCTCGCCCAGGACGCGCCATTCTGCAATGGCGATTGGCCCGAGCCATCTATAGCCCCGAGGTCGCCAAGCTAAACGTCCTGGGCTTCTGGTGCGTTTCCCCCGTTGGACACCCGGGTAGGGACAGCCACTACAACCCCGGTGCGTGGGCGGGCATCGGTCTCCCGACGCCCGGCAAGAGGAATAGCGTTGCCCACGAGCCCAGGGCGGCGACCCGGGGGGAGAGAACGTGGCCAATTCAGGAGACGACGAGCTTCAGGCGACTCCCCGCGTCAAACCTGTCGACCGTGCCGAGGCCATTTCCACCCTCGTGGCCCTGGCCTGGGTGTCGGTGGTGGCGGTCCTGTTTGCCGTCTTCGGCGGCAACGTCTCGCTCGTCGGGCTCCTGGCCATCGGACCGTTCATCGCCGCCCCCTTCGCCCGTCCCTCACGCGTCGCGTTCGTCGGGCTCCTCGCCGCGTTCTTCGCACTGGTCATCAGCACGCCACCGCACAGCTACGGGGAGCTCAATCACACCCTGCGCGTGCTCACGCAATTGGCCGCGACCGCGTTGGCGATGTGGATCTCCTACCTCCGCGGGCAGCGCAACTTGCAGCTGTGGACGGCCCGCTCGGAGACTCGCACCGAACGGCGGCGGCGTGTCGCGGCGGAGACGGCACAGCGCCTCCAGACCATGGCCCGGGCACTGACGACGGCCGCCGACCCGGCGCAGGTCGCCGACGCCGTCTTCGCCGCCCTGCGTGACGAGCTCCACGTCGACGCGGCCACCTTCGCCCTGCTCGACGAGCGCGGTCGCCTACAGACGCTGCGTCGCTTCGGCTACGAGCCCGCCGCGCCGATCGACAGCGTGTTCGCCGACGCTCCAGCCCGACGGACCGGTGCTCGGGCAGAACGTCGCGATCTTCGCGGAGTCGCTCGGGGTCCTTCGTCGTCAGCGTCCGGACCTCCACGACGCGCTCGGCGGCACCCCGTTCCGGGCCTTGGGAATCGTCCCGCTGGTCGTGTCCGACCACACGATCGGCGCCGTCGTCGTGCACTGGAACGTCGATCGCGAGGTCTCGGATCCCGACCGCAATTTCCTCTTTCTCATCACGGGTACCGCGGCGCAGGCCGTCGAGCGGGCACGCCTGACGGTGACGGAGTTCGTGAACCTCGAACGGACGCAGCACCTGCACCAACTGAGCTCGGCCCTCGCGGCCGCGACCACCCCGGGCGACGTGGCCCATGCAGCCATCGCGGGCTGCCGCCGCGCGTTGGGTGCCCGCTCCGCCGTGGTCCGGATCCCCGCCTCCGGGGAACGCGCATTGTCCTGCCTCGCCAGCAGCGGGCACCCTGCCCTGCTGTCCCGCGCGATGGTGCCCGTCGACGAGAGCCACGCCGGCGGCGCGTTCTTGCGTGGCCGCACCGACGTGATCACCCTGGGCGCGGTGGCCGACCTACCCCAGGACATCGCGGTCGAAGTCGTGCCGCGCCTGCTCGAGGGGCTGGCCGACCCCGTCACGATCGTGACCGAACCGCTCATCGGCAGCATCGGCCCGCTCGGCGTGCTCTCGCTCGCGTTCGTCGGGCAGCCGGAACCGAGCGAGCCCGATCTCCGGTTCCTCTCCACCCTGGCCGGTCTGACCGCACAGGCCCTCGAGCGCGCACAAGTCTTCGAGCACGAACGAGAAGCGTTGCGCCTCGCCGAGGCCGGACGAGAGCGGCTGTCGTTGCTCTCCGAGGTCACCCGGCTCCTCAGCTCGAGCCTCGAGCCTACGACGGTGATCCGCAGGACTATGAGCTTGGTCGAGGGCCGGCTGGCCGATTCGTGCATCGTGCAGGTACCAGGGGAGAACGGGCTCGCGCGTCTCGACGTACGAGAACCCCGGGACGCCGGGACGCCGCCGGCGGCCCGGGGGCGGATCGGGGAGGACGTCCCGTTCGACTCGGAAGCGCCGGCAGCGATCGCCTTCCGCACCGGGCGCACTCAGCTCGCTCCCCTCGAGGTCCGGGGCGACGCGACCGATCCCCAGGCCACCGTCACCGCGTTGGCCGTCCCCCTGACCGCCAACGGCGAGGTCATCGGCGTGATGACGTTCGTGGACGGTCCCGACAGGGTCTTCGAGGCGGACGACGTGTCGCTCGCCACCGAGGTGGCCAGCCGTGCCGGCGTCGCCCTCTCCAACGCGACCCGGTTCCAGCGCGAGCACGTGGTGGCCGAAGTGCTCCAGCGCGCCGTGCTGCCCGACTCGCTCCCGATCGTCGATGCCCTGGCGCTCGACGCCGAGTACCGGGCCGGTGTCGCCGGCACCTACGCCGGCGGAGACTGGTACGACGTCTTCGAGCTCGACGACGACACCGTCTTCTTCAGTGTGGGCGACGTCATGGGAAAGGGGGCGTCCGCCGCCGCGCTCATGGGACAGGTCCGCAGCGCGATCCGCGCCTACGCGGTCTGCGGCCAGTCGCCGACCGAAGTGCTCTCCTCGCTCGACGGCCTGTTCGACGCCCTCATCGAGGACCGCGTGGTGACCGCGGTGGTCGGCACCATCACCCCGTCCAGCGGCCGGGTGGTCCTCAGCAACGCGGGGCACCCGCCGCCGCTGGTGGTCCGCGCCGACGGCAGCGCGACCTATTGCCCGATGCAACGCTCGCTCCTGCTCGCAGCCGGCCTGAACGGCGCGCCTCGCCCGCTCGACGAGCTCGTGCTCGACCGGGGCGACTCGCTGATCATGTACTCCGACGGGCTCATCGAACGCCGCGGGCGAGGTGATCACCGACGGGATGGAACGGCTGGCTTCGACAGCAACGCTTATTGCGCGCGACGGTTGGCCGGACCGGCCGGCCGCCACGTTCGCTTCCATGCTGAGCGTCGCCGAGCGCACCGACGATCTCGTGGTGCTCTGCCTGAACTATGCCGGGATCTCGGAGGAGCGCATAAACGATCCAGCCTGTGGGTACGACACGTGATGGTATGTCGACACTGCACCTCGAACCCGTCGTCGAGAGCACACCCGCTGGCACGGCACTGGGTGGCGGCCCACCTGCGCGATCTGCCGTCGGAGGTGACCGGCTCCGCCACCCTCCTGACGTCCGAGCTGGTGACCAACGCGGTGCTGCATGCCGCCACGCCGATGTGCGTGACCCTACATGTCCTTCCCGATCGGATCCGGATCGACGTGGCCGACGGCAACCCGGCCTTTCCTTCCATCAAGGAGTACGGCCGGGAGGCCGCCACCGGACGGGGGCTGACGCTGTTCGACACACTGGCGTCCAACTGGGGCGATCCAGGCCGTCGACGGCGGCAAGATCGTCTGGTTCGAGTTGCCCGTCGACTACGCGGTCCTGCCGAAGGGCCTCTCCGACGGGAGCTTCCGCTTCGACCTCACCGGCGTCACACGTTCCGACCTCCACGGCGCATCCGGAACCGGTGCGGGTCGTCTCGCCTGCAGCCTGCTCGGCATCCCGGTTGCCCTCCTGCAGAAGTCGAGCGAGGAGTACGAGGCGCTCTTCCGCGAGCTCCGCCTCATGAAGGAGCGGGCCGACAGCTCGCCCGGTTCTCTCGACGCTGCCCGAACGGCTCGCGGTCCTGGTGACGGAGATCGGCACGCGCTTCGACGGGCTCGGGCCGGGCATGGACGAGACGTGGCAGCGGGCCGTCGACGAGAAGGAACGGTTCTTCGACTGGACGCTCGACTTGCCCCAGTCCGCCGTCGTCGCCTGTGAGTTCTACGACGCCTTGCTGGACGAGGCCGACGAATTCGGCCTCATCCGAGCGGCTCTTGACGCTGCCGGCGTCACCGACCAGCGTGGCCGTGCGCCGCTGGTTCCTTTCGGAGCTGATCGGTCAGCTGCACGGCAAGGCGCCCGTCGCCTGGACCGACAGCCGCTTCCACGCCGAGCTGGGGGCCGTGGCGCGTTGAGCGGCGTTCAGCGGCCCTAGCCGTCGCCTTCTTGAGCACCTTGCCGTAGTACTCGATGCCCTCGGTGGACAGCGAGCGCCGTGGGCCCGCTGGCGATGGAGACCCGCTCGGGCACGATTCCCCACACCGGCACCTTCAGATCCGTCCACCACTCGATGGTGGCGTCCAGGTCGTTCGTCCCCAGTCGGGCCGAGCAGATGACGACGCCCGCCGGGACGTTGCTCGGTGTCATGGCCAGGGTGGCCACGACCCGGTTGGGCTCGACGCCGCCGGCGCGGGTCGGGATGACGACCGCGTCGGCCCGGCCCACGGCGGCCTGGACGACGGTGCCCTCACCGGGCGGCGTATCGACGACGACCAGAGCCGTCCTCCTGGTTCATCGCCTTGGCGACCGTGCGCACGGAGGGCCCCTCGATGAGCTCCACCCCGTCGAACGACTCGGCGTCGTACCACTCCGCCGTCGACGCCCTGCGGGTCGGCGTCGACCAGGACGACCGGTCCCGCGGCCCCGGTGTGCGGCCACTGCGGCCAGGTAGACGGACGTGGTGGTCTTGCCGACCCCGCCTTTGACGTTGCTCACGACGATGTTCATTGCGTCCCGGTTCCTCTGCCGCTCGTGAAGTCGGCCCTACGGTACCGGTCGTCCGAGGCCGCCGGTCACGGCAGCAGCAGCGTGCCGAGCCGCCGGCGGGTGACGAGGACGCCGGCGACCGCCATGGCGACCAGGTAGGCGATGTGGCCGAGCAGCGTCCAGGCGAAGATCCCGAGATCGGCGGCCCGGACGAGGACGACGCCCTGGTACAGGGGCGTGACACGGACGACCGCCTGGAGCCATCCCGGGTAGACGGTCAAGCGGGTAGAAGGTGGCGGAGAAGAGGAAGAGCGGGATGAACGCCAGCGAGACCATGTCGAAGTCCTGCCACGTCCGCATGTAGGTCGTGCCCGCCATGCCCGCCGAGGCGAAGGCCAGGCTGATGAGGACGGCCGCCGGCCAGCACAGCACGGCCCAGGGCGAGACGACGTAGCCGAACATTGCCATGATGGACAGGAAGGCCGCCGAGTAGAGGGCGGCCCGCAGGACGCACCAGCTGAGCTCGCCCAGCGCCACGTCGTCGACGCCCAGCGGGGTCGAGAGCATGGCGTCGTAGGTGTGGGCGATCTTGAGCTTGAAGAACACGAGGAACGTCGAGTCGAGCATGGCGCCGTTCATGGCCGAGGAGGCCAGAAGGCCCGGCGCGACGAACGCGGTATAGGGCACTTCGACGCCGTCCACGTTGATGGGCCCGACCAGGTGCGACAGGCCGATCCCGATGGAGAGCAGGTAGAAGAGCGGCTCGAAGAAACCCGAGACGATGAAGATCCACGAGCGCCGGTAGACGAGGATGTTGCGCTCGAGCACCCGCGAGGCGTGCCGCCCGCCCAGAAGGGCCAACGGCGTGATGCGTGCCGCCACCCCGGGGGTGCGCTGGTCGACGGCGGGCGTCGGCGCGGTCACGGCCACCTCACACCACCAACTTTCGGGCGAAGGTGCGGCGTCCTGCCGCATAGCCGACCGCGACCAGCGCGCCCAGGTATGCCGCGTGCCCGAGGTCGGCCCAGCCGACCTGGCCCAGCGTCAGGTCGCGGCACAGGGCCACGCCGTGGAACAACGGTGTGGCGTAGGCGACCGCCTGCAGCCAGGTCGGCAGCTGCGAGACGGGGAAGAAGGTGCCCGAGAACAGGAACATCGGGATGATGGCAAAGCGATACAGCGTCGAGAACGACGAGTCCTTGTCCTGTGTGGCGGCGAACGCGCTGATCGGCGCGGCGAACGCGATGCCGGTCAGCACTGCTGCGGGCAGCGCGAAGAGGGCCCACGGCGAGTAGACGACACCGAACGCCGCCATGACCGCGAGGTAGATAGTGACCACGATGGTGAGGCGGGCGGCGATCCATGCCAGGTGGCCGAGCAGGACGTCGTAGACGCCCAGGGGCGCGGCAAGCTGGGCGAGGTACGTGCGCATCCACTTGATCGCTCCCATCACGGGATAGGTGGCGTCGTTGGTGCCGATCTGCATGCAGGTCCCCGCCAGCAGGCCCGGCGCCAGGAAGGCCACGTAGCTGAAGCCGTCGACGCCGTGGGAGTGCTTGTCGATCAGGGAGCCGAGGGCGACGCCCATGGCGGCCAGATACAGCACGGGGATGAGGAAGCTGGTGACCACCGAGCTGCGCCACGTGCGCTTGTACTGATACCCCCAGTAGCGCGCCGCACGCAGCCACATCGGCGTGACGAATCGGCGGTTCGGCACGGTCTCGCCATGCCGGAAGAGCGCCGCTCCCGCCGGCTCCCCCGCGCCACTCACCGTCGTCATCGGGTCAGTCGACCAGGCTGCGGCCGGTCAGGCGGAGGAAGACGTCCTCGAGCGTCGAGCGGCGCACCAGTGTGCTCTCCGCCACGTGCCCCATCCGGGCCACCTCGGCCAGCGCCGCGTCGCCGTCGTCGGTGTAGAGGAGGATCCGATCCGGCAGCACCTCCTGGCGCTCCGCCAGCTCCACCAGTGAAGGGGCCACCGCTTCGTGCGCTCCCGGCGCGAAGCGCAACTCCACCACTTCCTTGGTCGAGAACGCCTCGATGAGCTGGCGCGGCGTTCCCTCGGCGGCGAATCGCCCCTTGTCCATGACCACGAGTCGGTCGCAGAGCTGCTCGGCCTCCTCCATGTAGTGCGTGGTGATCACGAGGGTGACCCCGTCCTGCTTCAACCGGTAGAGGCGGTCCCAGAGCAGGTGACGGGCCTGGGGGTCCAGCCCGGTCGTGGGCTCGTCGAGGATGAGCAAGTCCGGATCGGAGATCAGCGCGCGGGCGATCGTGAGCCGGCGCTTCATGCCGCCCGACAGTGGGTCGACCCGGTCGTTGGCCCGCTCGGCCAGCTGGGCGAAGTCGAGGAGCTGCTCGGCGCGGGCGCGGATGACCTTCTTGGGCAGGTCGAAGTAGCGCCCGTAGATCATCAGGTTGTCCAGGACCGTCAGCTCGAGGTCGAGGGAGTCCTCCTGCGGCACGAGGCCCATGCGGGCCCGGATGCGCGGCCCGTCGGCCTTCGGATCCATGCCCAGCACACGCAGGCTGCCCCCGCTCAGCGGGCTGATGCACGAGATCATGCGCATGGTCGAGGTCTTTCCCGCCCCGTTGGGCCCGAGGAAGCCGAAGGACTCCCCCTTGGCGATGCTGAAGTCGACATGATCGACCGCCACGAAGTCCCCGAAGCGCTTCACCAGCCCGTGTGCCTCGACCATCGGACCCAGGGCAGCCTCGTCCGCCCCTGCCGCCGGCGCGCCCCTGCGCCGACGTGCTGCATCGGGGACGTCCGTCATCGGCGAGGAAGGTGACGTCATCGTCAGGGAACGATACCGTGCCGCCGGGAAGCCACGGCAAGCGGGAGGCTGCGTTGACGACGGAAACTCGACCGGGACGGACCTTCCCGCAGGGTTTCCGGTGGGGCACTGCGACGGCGGCGCACCAGGTCGAGGGCGGCAACACCAACAACGACTGGTGGGCCTTCGAGCACGCGCCGGGGTCGGGCTGCGCGGAGCCCTCGGGCGACTGCTGCGACTCGTGGGAGCGCTGGGAGGAGGACGCCGGCCTCGTGGCCGGCCTGGGGTTCGACAACTACCGCTTCTCGGTCGAATGGAGCCGCATCGAACCGGCGGAGGGCGAATTCTCCCGCGCCGCGTTGGACCATTACCGTCGTCAGTGCGCCGGGCTGCGCGCGTCCGGTGTCGAGCCGGTCGTCACGCTCCACCACTTCACGACGCCGCTGTGGCTCACCGCACAGGGTGGTTGGGAGAGCGACGTCACGGTCGCGCGCTTCGGGAGGTTCTGTCGCGTCGTCGCCGAGGCCCTCGGCGACGTCATGGGCTCTGCGTGCACCATCAACGAGCCCAACATCGTGGCCACCATGGGCTGGCACGCCGGGATGTTCCCGCCCGGGAAACAGGACGTCGAGCTGTCGCGCCGGGTGGCGGCACGCTTCGTCGACGCCCACCGCGTCGCCGTCGACGCCGTCCGCGCGGCGGCGCCGGGCGTGCCGGTGGGGCTCACGCTCTCGATGACGGACTATCAGCCCACGGCGGGAGGCGAGGACCGCCTCGAGAGCATTCGGCACCACTCCGAGGACGTGTTCCTCGACGCCACCGGGGGCGACGACTTCCTGGGGGTCCAGGTGTACACGCGTATGCTGATCGGCCCCGACGGCTGGGCCGGCTACGAAGACGGCGTGCCCGTCCTCGACATGGGCTACGAGTTCTACCCGGCATCCCTCGGGAACTGCCTCCATCGCGCCTGGAACTACACCGGCGGCGCGGTTCCCCTGTGGGTCACCGAGAACGGGATCGGCACGACCGACGACATACAGCGCGTCGACTACGTGCGCCAGGCGCTCCACGGCGTGCTCGACGCGATCGACGCCGGGGTGGACGTGCGCCGCTACACGTACTGGTCACTGCTCGACAACTTCGAGTGGGCCCTCGGCTACCGGCCGCGCTTCGGCATCGTCGGCGTCGACCGCGTCACCTTCGAGCGGACGGCCAAGCCCAGTGCCGCCTGGCTGGCGTCCGTGGTCGCCGCCAATGCCCTCGGCGACTGACCGTTGCTCAGACGGACGCCAACTCCGTGTTGGCGACGATGGCGTCGGTGATCTCGCCCCAGAGCTGCTGCGGGAGGTCGTGGCCCATGCCGGGGAAGGTCAGCAGCTTGGCGCCCGGCACCGCCGCCGCCGTGGCCTGGCCGCCGCTCGGCGTCACCAACGGGTCGGCCTCGCCGTGGATGACGAGGAACGGCAGCCGCACACCCCGGAGCCCGTCGGTGCGGTCGGGCGAAGCCAGGATGGCACCGAGTTGGCGGGCCGTCCCCTCCGGGCGGTAGGCGCGGTCGTACGCCGCCTCGGCGCGGTCGCGCATGAGCCGCTCGTCGATGGGATACCCCGGCGAGCTGACCACCTTCGACCCCGCCAGAGAGGCCTCGACGGCCTCCTCCCGGCTGTTCGCCATGGGCCGCAACAGCGCGCGCATGGCCTCCCCGGTCGGCGCCCCCACGGATCGGTCCCCGGTGGTCGACATGATCGAACACGCAGACAGGCACCGCTCGCCGTGGTTGACCGCCAGTGCCTGGGTGATCATGCCGCCCATGGACGCGCCCACCACGTGGGTACGCGCGATGTCGAGCTCGTCCAGCAGCCCTGCCGCGTCGTCGGCCATGTCCTCCACCCGGTAGGACGCGGACGAAGGGTCGCCCGCGAACAGGGCGGTGAAGTCCGGCAGTCCTTCGAACGTCGTCGACAGACCGGAGTCACGGTTGTCGTAGCGGATCACGAAGAAGCCCCGCCGGCGCAGTCCGTCGACGAACTCGTCCGGCCAGGAGATGAGCTGCGCGCCGAGACCCATCACCAGCAGGAGGGGCGGGTCCGACGGATCGCCCTCGGTGACGTACTCGATGTCGATCCCGTTCGCGTGGGCGGTGGGCACGGGCGGCTCCCTTCGTCGTCCTGCCAGCCTTCCTACCAGCCCGAGCGGTCGCTCACCTAGCCCGCGGGCTCGGCGACCCGGCCGTGCCGAGCTCGGGCGAGCCGGGGCCCTGGCTCGAGCCCGATCAGCACGCTGTCCACCGAGGCCGAGCACAGGACGAAGATCGGGAAGGCCGCCACCTCGAAGGTCCAGTCGGTAATGGTGAGCAGGACGATCCCCATGCTGACGACCGCGCCCACGTAGGAGTAGAGGGTCTCTGTCTGCGGGTGGGTCCAACTCTTCATGAGGGTGGGAATGCCGGCCAGGAAGTCTGCCGCGATGGCGGCCGAAATGGCCACGACTCCGTTGCGGGTCACCAGCCAGACGACGGTGCCCACGATGGAGAAGACGCCACAGGCGTAGTCGATCCGGCGGATCTTCCACACCGAGGCGGGGTTGTGGAACGAGGCCACGAAGATGAGCAGGGGCATGAAGCCCACCATGAAGGTGGGCAGGGCGCGCAGACCGATCCCTTGGTTGAACTCCACGGCGGCGGCGAGCAGGGGCGCCACGGCCCAGAGCAGCCAGGTCACCCGGTTCGGCTTGGTCGTCCCCCGCAGGGTGTCTCGCAGGTAGAGCGCAGCCCCGAGGGCACCGATCGCCGTCCCCAGGTAGATCCAGTTCTCGCTGATCACCGTTATCCAGTCTGCAATGTGTGGCGCCGGAGCGACAGCACGAGGAGGGGCGACGCCGCTCGTGCCGGCCCGACCGCTAGCTTCGCCGGAGAATCGTCCCGAAGGAGCGGCAATGCCGAGCAACCGCCTGCTGCAGAGCGACCTCCATGGCTGAGCTCCTCGTCGTCGCGTTCCTCGGCGGTCTGATCACCGGACTGTCGCCCTGCATCGTCCCGGTCATCCCCGTCGTCATGGCGGGTGGTTCCACCGACGCGAACCGGGCCCGTCCCTACCTGATCATCGCCGGCGTCGTCGTGAGCTTCAGCGTGTCCGTCCTCTTCGCCAGCTCGCTCCTCAGCTTCCTCCACCTCCCCCAAGACCTCTTGTTCTGGCTCGGCGTCGCGCTGCTGGGCGCCCTCTCGGTCGGCCTCCTCGTCCCCAAGGTCGGCGAGCTGATCGAGCGCCCGTTCGCTCGGCTCGGATCGACCCGCTACGCCCAAGAGGGCGGCGGCTTCGTGCTCGGGCTGAGTCTCGGCCTGGTGTTCGTCCCGTGCGCCGGGCCCGTCCTGACGGCGATCTCCGTCGCCGCCGCACACCGCCACGTCGGTTTCTCGTCGCTCCTGGTCACCCTGTTCTACGCGCTCGGCGTGACCGTGCCGCTGCTGGTGCTCGCCGTCGTCGCCCAGCGGGCCACCACGTCGTGGACGTCGTTGCGCAGCCATCTCCCCGCCGTGCGGCAGGTCGCCGGGGTCGTCCTGGGCGTGACGACGTTGGCCATCGCCTTCAACTGGCTGGGCGCGCTGCAGCGCGACGTGCCCGGCTACACGACGGCGCTCGAGGACCACATCGAGTCCACCGGCTCTGCCTGCACCCAGCTCCGCCAGCTCAGCGGTGAGCACGAGAACCAGTTCGCCGCCGCCAACGCCCACCTGGAGGGGAAGAAGGCCACGTGTGCCGCCACCGACCAGGGCAACTCCCAGAGCGGGCATCTCGCTGCGGGCACGACGACGACCACCACGTCGCCGGCGTCGGGGACCTCGCCACAGAAGACGCCGGTCTTCATGGCCAGCAAGACCGACCTGCCCGCCCTGGGGCGCGCCCCGAACTTCACCGGCATTACGGCCTGGTTCAACACGCCAGGCAACCAGCCCCTCACGCTGAGCCAGCTGCGCGGCAAGGTCGTGCTCGTCGACTTCTGGACCTACTCGTGCATCAACTGCCAACGCTCGCTCCCCCATGTCGAAGGCTGGTACAACGATTACAAGAAGGACGGATTGGTGGTCGTGGGCGTGTCGTCGCCCGAGTTCGCCTTCGAGCACGTGGTGTCGAACGTCCAGAGCGCCGCGGGATCCCTCGGCATCGACTACCCCGTCGCCGTCGACGACAACCTGGCCACCTGGGACGCCTACAACAACGAGTACTGGCCCGCGGAGTACCTCATCGATCCGACAGGCGTCGTGCGCGCTTACGACTTCGGCGAGGGCGGCTACTCCACCATGGAGAGCAACATCCGCATGCTGCTCACGGCGAACGGAGTGACCGACCTTCCCCCCCGCACCGACGTGCCGGACAAGACGCCCACCAACGAGAACATCACGCCCGAGAGCTACGTGGGCTACGACCGGCTCGACAACGAGGTCGGGACGCCCGTCGTGCAGGACAAGGCGACGGTGTACCACGCGCCGTCCACCATCGCATCCAACAGCCTGGCCTTCGGGGGCACGTGGACCGTGCACAACGAGGAGGCGACGGCCGGCGCCGACGCCACGCTCGGCCTCCAGTTCAGCGCCGACGACGTCTACCTCGTCCTGAGCGGCTCGGGCACGGTCGGCGTGTCCGACAACGGGCGGCACGTGACCACCCTCACCGTCGGCGGCATCCCCAAGCTCTACACACTGCTGTCGGGTGGCGCACCGCAAACGGGTGTGTTGACACTGACCGTCTCGCCGGGCATCGAGGCGTACGACTTCACGTTCGGATAGCGCCTCACCCTTCAGGTGAGGCTGTGCCGCACGCCGCGTTGCGGGTTGAACCCTGGCCCTCGGGGTATGGAACTCGGACGCGAGAAGAGAAGGAGACGACGCACATGGCGCTCGAGGACAAGGCACGGCACGCGGCGGAGTCGGCGCGGGGGAAGGTGAAGAACGTCGCCGGCAAGGCGAAGGGCGACGAGGAGATGGAGGCGGAGGGGAAGGCCGAGCAGGTCCTCGGCCACCTGAAGCAGGCCGGCGAGAAGGTCAAGGACGCGGTGCACAGCGCCGCGGAGGACGACCGCACGTAGTCCGCCCGCAGCGGGCCTTCAGTTGATGGCGCGCGCCTTTCCGGCCCAGTAGGGCGCGGCGCAGCTCGCGCTTGAGGATCTTGCCCGAGGGGTTGCGCGGCAGCACCTCGGTCGTGCCCACCGAGGTGGGGCACTTGTAGTGCGCCAGGCGGGTCCGGCAGTGCTCGATGAGGGACGCCTCGTCGAGCTGCTCGCCGGGAGCCAGCACCACAATGGCCTTGACGGTCTCGCCCCACTTGTCGTGGGGCATCCCGATGACCGCCGCGTCGACCACCGCCGGGTGGGCGAGGAGCACGTTCTCCACCTCTGCGGGATAGACGTTCTCGCCGCCGCTCACCACCATGTCCTTGATCCGGTCGTGGAGGTACAGGTAGCCCTCGTCGTCGCGGTAGCCGGCGTCACCGGTGCGCAGCCAGCCCTCGCCGTCGATCGTCGCGTCGGTGTCGAGGGGCTTCGCCCAATAACCCGACATGTTGTACGGGGACCGGGTCCAGACCTCCCCGACGGCGCCCGGCTCGACGTCCGAGCCGGTGTGCGGGTCCACGATCCGCAACTGGACGGACCGGTGCGGCTTGCCGGCCGACCGCAGCAGGCCGCGGCGGGGACCGTCGGGGTCGTGGTCCTCGAACTGCAGGGCCGTGATGGCGCCCGTGGTCTCGGTCATCCCGTACACCTGGCAGAAACCGCAGCCGAAGGCCGCCAGGCACCTGACGAGGACGTCCTCCGAGATGGGCGACGCACCATAGAAGATCAGCCGGAGGCTCGACAGGTCGGTCGCGGGCAACGACGGCGTGGCCAGCAACAGCATGAGGACGGCGGGGACGACGAACATCTCGGTGATCCCCTCGGTGGCGATGAGCCCGAGCAGCAGTGCAGGATCGACGTCGCGCGCAATGATCGACCGGCCGCCACGCGACATCGCACAGAGGGCCCACCCCGACCCCCCGATGTGGAAGAGGGGCATGGCGACCAGGCTGACCGTGTCGGTGCCGATGTGGAACGTCTCCCCGGCTTCCGAGACGGCGGTCGACAAATTGGCGTTGGTCAGCGTGACGCCTTTCGGCAGGCCCGTGGTCCCCGACGTGTAGAGCAGCATGCTCACCTCATCGGGCGTCCCGACATGGCCCGGGTCGCCGTCCGAGCAGCCCTCGACCCAGGCGTCGAAGCCGACGCAACGCGCATCGGCAGAGCCTTCCGCCCGATCACCGACGACGACGACGCAGCGGACGGCGGGGAGGTCGCTCGGCATCTCGGCGAGTGCCGGGAGGTAATCGGCGTGGACAGCCAACACCGTCGCACCGGCGTCGTCGATGATGGCCGCCATTTCTGCCGGGGCCAGCCGCCAGTTGACCGCCACGTTCACTGCGCCGATCAACGCGCCGCCGAAGAGGAAGTCGAAGTAGGCCATGCCGTTGCGGTCCAGGAAAGCGATGCGGTCACCCGGCCCCAGGCCGTCCCGTCCCGCGGCGCGGGCGACCCGGCAGGCTCGCGCGTACTGCTCGCCCCAACTCCGCCGTGCCCCGCCCTGCACGAGCATCTCGGCCTCGGGCCGCTCGCGACCGAAGTGCCGGATCAGGCCCGCCACCGTGTAGCGGTCGTTGTCGCTGGCGGTGACGCTCGATGGCACCGGTGATCTCCTTGCCTTGCCCGTTTCGGACGGCACCCTAGACAGCCGCAGAAGGGGCCGCGAGGACGCCGTGCCCCCGAACGCCTTGACCGCTCAGACGTTCGCTCTGGTCACGGGCATTTCCGGAAATTTCTCCCATTCTTATAGTCGTCATTGACCTAAATACGGGTCCGTCACCAGGGGGTTTGTGATTGGCGTCACAAGCTCTCCTCATAAATGCCCAGGTCAGAATGGATGACGCACGGCGAAATCGGCATCCGTCAGCGGCCTGCTACAGTGCCTGCACCAGAAAGTCATACCGGCCTTTCGGGCGCATGCCGTGACCATATGTCCGGCGGTATTCCGAGAAGGGGAGGCCGGTTCCGATCTCTGAAAATTGACCGGGGCTTCCGCGCGCGCCCGCCGCCGGGCGGGCCGGGGGGCCGTGAATCGAGGACGACACCGAGCACCAACCCGAAGGGGCTGTACACAACCGGCCGCACACCCTGCGGCGACGAGCCAGAACGGACGATGCCTCCCTGCTCTCCGTTCGGGGCGCGAATGCACTGGCCGGAGCCCGCCTACACCGAGCAGAGCCTGGCGCGGCGACGCGCCCGACGAAGGGAGGTGCCGTGCGGATCCGCATTGCACTCGTGACGGCGGTGGCCGTCAATTTCATTGCAGCACTACTTTTCGCGCTCCTGAGCGCAGGCCCGGCCGCCGCGGTGCGACCGGTCCGCCACGAGGCGGTCAAACTGCACCAGGGCGGCACGACACAGAAGCCAGTCCGCATCAGCGACACGCTGATGTCCTACTCCGAAGCACACAAGGTCGCCCAGATGGTGACCTACGCCAACGCCGTCCAGGCGGCCAAGCAAGCCACCTTCTACAAGGACGTGGCCTTCCTCCAGGCGGTCGCCGCCCAGGAGCAGACCATTCCGGCCGCATGGATGCCGACCGCGATCTGCGAGGAGGGCGGTCGCAACGATCCGTACGCCGGATACTTCGGGATTCTCGAGTGGAACGGCTTCGACGGGTATCCGACCGCTGGCAGCGCGCCGCTCTCGGTGCAGCTGGCCTGGGAAGCGCAGAACGTGGGAGGACCGCCCGACGCACCCGGGCAGTGCCACGGCTACTGAGCAGCAGGAGCATCACGGCCTTGCCGGCTGCGGGCCCCGGTTCGTTGGCCGCGCCGTTACCCCAATTCGAAGATGGCGGTGACCTGCGCCATGTCGAAATAGTCCCGCCATGCGGTGATCTTCCCGTCCGCGACGTGGAAGGCACCCATGACCGGGAGGGGGGCGGTCTTGCCCTTGATGGTGAAGGTGTCGGTCCGCTCGGTGAGCACCGTCGAGCCGTCGCTGGCCAGGTGGTGTATCTCGAAGTCGAGCGCATCGCACATGGCGACGAACATGGTGATCACGCCCATCGCCGCCTCGATCCCCTCGGCCGGCTCCATCGGGATGTTGTGGTACACGACGTCGTCGGCCAAGAATCCACGCAGCACCTCGGCGTTCCTGGTGCTCGCCGCGGCACAGAAGTCACGCACGACCTGCTCGGCACTGGGCATCGCTCTCCTCCCTCGGTGGCGGCCCACCCACGCTAGTCAACGGTCCGGCATGATGGAGAGGTGACGACTTCAGCCAAGCGGGTGGCGTTGCTCGCGCCCATGCAGCCCGAGCTGAAGGCGGTCATCAAGTCGTTCGGGCTCACGCCCACCGCCGGAGACGCGGTCTTCTCCCACGAGGGCGCCGTGGGCGACTGGTCCGTGGCCGCGCTCGTGACCGGGATGGGACCCGCCCTCGCCCGTGCGGCCACTGCACGCGCGCTGGCGGCGGGGCCGTGCGACCACGTCATGGTCATCGGCATCGCCGGCGGCCTCGACCCAGCCCTCCGGGTCGGGTCCCTACTGGTGCCCGAGAGGGTACAGCTGTACCCCGACGGACCGACCTTCACCACCCACCCCCTCCCCCCACGCCGGGCCGCCGGCGCACTCATGACGACCGACGGCCTCTTCGACCAGGACAACGTCTGGCAGCCCATCCTCGAACGTGGCTTCGGTGCCGTCGACATGGAGGCGGCCGGCGTCGCCGAGGTGTGCGAGGCCCGGGGCGTGGACTGGTCCGTGTACCGCGGCATCAGCGACCGGCCCGACGAGCACATTGTCGACCAGGCCGTCTTCGGCCTGAGCAAACCCGACGGGTCGGCCGATCCGGTCGCCGTGGCCAAGTACCTCGCCCGCGACCCCCGGCGGGCCAAGGCGCTGGCGCACCTGAACCGCTGCATGCAGCAGGCCGCCCGGCTCGCCGCCGACGCCGCCTTGACCGACCTGTCCGGGGGCTAACCGTCCTCGGCCTCGGCCACCCGATCCTCGGACACGCCCTCCCGCCGGGCGATCACGTGGAGGTCGATGTCGTTCTCGGACGCCATGCGGAGGATCTGCTGTATGACCGAGCCCCTCGTCAGGGACTGCCAGCGGGTCAGGCGGGAGGTCCCCACCACGATCTGGGTGATCTGCTGGTCGATGGCGGCGGCGAAGATCGTCTTGGCCACGTCGTCACCCTCGAGCGTCTGCCACCGCCCCCCTACCGCCCGCACCAATTCCTCGAGCTCCGCCGTGCTGGCCTGCGACGCGTCGGCATCCCCGGAGATCACGTGCACGGCGATGAGGTCGGCCTTGATGCGGGCCGCGATGCGCGCCGCGCGCCTGATCACCGCGGCGTTCCCCGGCGCGCCCGTCACTGCCACCATGATCCGCTCGGTCGTCTCCCACACGTCGCCGTGCGCCCCCCGGGACCGCAGGAACTCGAGGAGCTCCTCCTCGGTCTCGTCGGCGACGAAGCGCAGCGTCAGCTCGCGCAGCGCCACGAGGTTCTCGGCACGAAAGAACCCATTCAGCGCCGCGGGCACCTTCTGCTCCGGGTAGATGTTGCCGTGCAACATGCGACGCCGAAGCTGGTCGGCGGAGGAGTCGATCAGCTCGAGCTGGTCGGCCCGCCGCACCACCCAATCGGGCACCCGCTCTCGTACCCCGACGCCCGTGATCCGCTCGACGGCGTCGGCCAGCGACTCGATGTGCTGGATGTTGACGGTGGTGATCACGGCAATCCCCGCGTCGAGGATCTCGAGCACGTCCTCCCAGCGCTTCTCGTGACGGCCGGACCCCGGCACGTTCGTGTGCGCCAACTCGTCGATCAGCGCCACCTCAGGCTTACGGGCGATGACGGCGTCGATATCCATCTCCTCCCAGGCCGAATTCCGGTACTCGATTTGCTTACGCGGGATGACCGGAAGGTCGCGGATCTGCTCCATCGTGTAGGGCCTCTTGTGCGTCTCGACGAACCCGACCACGACGTCGGCCCCTCGCTGGAACCGGCGCCAGCCCTCGTCGAGCATGGCGCACGTCTTGCCGACCCCGGCGGCCGAACCGAGGTAGACGCGAAATCGCCCAGTGGGCCGGACCCCCTCGTCTTCTCCCGTGCTCATCGCCGTGCTGCTCATGTCACCTCGTCTCGCGCTGCCCCGTCATGGCCTCGGTACACTCGGTCTGCCGGCGTGTCGCCGACAGACCGAAGGCTGTGACAGACGTGAAACGAGGCAGGCTGGCTACAAACGGAACGTACCAGCACGCGGCCCTGGGGATTGTCGTGACTCTGCTGGGTCTGGGGGCACTTCTCGCCCTCTTGCTTCCGTTCCGGGCGCATCTCAGCACCGCGTTGCCGGCCCTCCTCTTCGTGTTGCCCGCGCTGATCGGCGTCGTCATCGACGGCTTTGTGCCGGGCGCTGTCGGCGCCGTCGCGGGCTTCCTCGTCTTCGACTACTTCTTCCTGCCCCCGTACAACACCCTTACCGTGCGCTCGCCACAGAACTGGGTCGCCCTCGGTGTCTATGTCGCGGTCGTGCTCATCGTCGCGCAGGTCGTCGCCCAGCAGAGGAGCGCACGGGAGGAGGCGCTGCGCCGGACCGGCGAGTCGGAGCGATTGTTCGAGCTGTCCCAGGCGCTCATCGGCGACCTCACCCTGTCGCAGCTGCTCACCCACATCGTCAGCACCGTGCAAGGCGTCTTCGCGCCACGCTGGACGGCTCTCGTCCTGCCGGACGACGGGCGGGAAGCCACCGGGTCGGGCGAGGTGCTGCGGGTCGCCGCCTCGGCGGGCCAGTCCCTGACGGAAGAGGACGTCTCCTCCCTGACCTCGGGGGGAGGTCAGGCCCGCTCGCTCGGGCTCATGGGCGACACGGGCCCCCGCCGGGTCTCGGTCGCCCTGGTCGTGAGCCATCGCCCCGTCGGCATGCTCGTGCTCCAGGATGTGCAGCTGGCCGAGCGGGAGCGGAGCCTGCTCGGCACGTTCGCCAATCAGGCGGCGCTTGCCGTCGACCGGGCACAGCTGCGCGAGCAGGCGCTGCGGGCGCGGTTGCTCGAAGAAATCGACCGTTGGCGCAGCGCTCTCATGGGAGCGGCGTCCCACGACCTCCGGACGCCGCTGGCCTCCATCAAGACAGCCGTCTCGAGCCTGCGACAGGTCGACGCCCACCTGGGCCCGGACGACCGGGCCGAGCTTCTGGAGCTCATCGAGTTGCAGTCGGACCGCCTGGCCCGACTGGTGACCAACCTGCTCGACATGACCCGCATCGAGGCGGGGACGCTCGAACTGCGTCGCACCACCACCGCCTTCGACGAGCTGGTGGCCGAGGCGCTGGCGGCGTTGCGCGGCATCGTGTCGCCCGATCGCATCCGGGTTGAGGCACCCGACGACCTGCCGCTCCTGCAGCTCGATCACGTCCTCATGAGCCAGGTCCTGGCGAACGTGCTCGAGAACGCCGAGCGGCTCTCGCCGGACGACAGTGTGATCCGTGTCACGGCGCGAAGGGCACCGGGCAAGGCGTCGACCCTGGTCGAGATCGCGGTGAGCGACGACGGTCCTGGCATCGCACGCGAAGAGCGGGAGAGCGTCTTCGAGATGTTCAGCCAGAACGGTGGTGGCGGCAGGGCTGGTCTCGGCCTGGCCATTGCCAAGGCCTTCGTCGAGGCCCACGACGGCCTGATCTGGATCGACCCCGATGTCGCCCGCGGGGCCCGGGTCGTCTTCACCGTGCCGTCCGATTCCCTCGTCGCGGCAGCGGTCTGAGCGCTGGCCGTGACCAAGGTCCTCGTCGTCGACGACGATCCGTCGTTGCTCAAAGCCCTCCGGATAGGGCTGACCGCCCGCGGGGACGACGTGCTCACCGCTCATTCCGGGACTGAGGCCGTCAATCGGGTCGCGCTGGCGGGACCGGACCTCGTCATCCTCGACCTCGGTTTGCCCGATGTCGACGGGCTCGAGGTCTGCCGCCGCATCCGCGAGTTCTCGGACGTGCCCATCGTGGTGCTGTCCGCGTACGGCGACGAGCGCCGGAAGGTTGAGGCCCTCGACAGTGGGGCTGACGACTTCGTGACGAAGCCTTTCGGCATGGCCGAGCTGGAGGCCCGGCTCCGGGTGGCTCTGCGTCATGCCCAGGAGCGCGCAGGCAAGCGGGGTGAGCATCCCAGCACCCTGGAGGTGGGCGACCTCGACATCGACCTGGTCCACCACATGGCGACGCTGTCGGGCTCCCCGCTGCAGCTGACAGCCAAGGAGTTCGAGCTCTTGGCCTACCTGGCCCGCCATGCCGGCAAGGTGTGCACCCATCACATGATCCTCAAGGACGTCTGGGGGCCCGGCTATGGGGCCGAGTCCAACTACGTGCGCGTCTACACCCACCGGCTCCGCAAGAAGATGGGAGACGAGGAGGGCCGGCTGCTCAGGACCGTTCCGGGCATCGGATACCAGCTGGTACCGGACGCTCACTCCTCCTTGACGAACGAATAGACCGGATTGACAATCACAACCTTTCCGTGAACGAGGCCCGGGGTCCCCTGCGCGATGACCCGGCGACCGCTGACGAGGCCCGGCACCGAAGCGCGGCCGAAGAATCGCAGGACGAGCGTCCCCGTCTCGTCCTTGATCTCAGCGTCGGTGCGCACCCATGGCCGCTGGATCGACACCACGGAGACGATCTCTCCGCGCACCGTGTTCCGCTTGCGGAGCACGACCGCCGCGATGGCGGTCGTGCTCACTTCAGCTTGGCCAGCGCCTCGTTGAGCTGCAGCACGTCGATGTACGAGGTGCCCAAGAAACCGAGTTGGGTCCCCTGCGTCTGGCTGATGACGAGGCGCCGGAGCACGGAGGGTGCGAGCCCGGTGGCCTGCGACACCATCGGGATCTGGACCAGAGCGTCCTGCTGGCTGATGTCGGGGTCGTACCCACTGCCCGACGTCGTGACCAGATCGGGCGTCGGGTTGACGCCCCGCGCCTTCCAGTAGGCCACGAGCTGCTGGGTGTTTGCCTTGAGGACCTTCGATCGCGGGCCAAGGCTGGTGCCCCCGGATTCACCAGGGTTCAGGACGTTTGGCTTCCCTGGGATGTTGTTGGCCTCGAGCGGGTTGTCCCCCCCGGCGGCGACCGGCTTGATCGACCCCGCGTAGGGGCCGAGGGCGTCGGGGCGCCCCTGGAAGACGCAGCTGCCCAGCGGGTGACGCGGACACTGCGCCTGGGACCAGTTCTGCCCGATCAGGGTCGAACCGTTGGCGGTGATCGATCCGTCCGCCTGGTGCTTGAAGAACAGCTGGGCGACCCCGGTGCCGATGAAGGCATACGCGAAGGTCAGAATCAGTACGACCAGGGCGAGAAGGACAGCGCGGCGGAGGTGGACGAGTATCACGGGGTCTCCATCAGTAGGCGTGCAGCGCGACGAGGATGAGATCGATCAGCTTGATGAAGATAAACGGCACGATGATCCCGCCCACCCCGTAAATGAATACGTTCCGCCGCAGAATGGCCGCCGACCCGGCCGCGCGGAACTTGACTCCCCGCAGCGCGAGGGGGATCAACGCGACGATCACGAGGGCGTTGAAGATGACGGCGGAGAGCACCGCGCTCTGCGGACTGTGCAATTTCATGATGTTCAGCGCGTTCAGCTGCGGGTAGGTGGCGACGAAGAGGGCCGGGATGATGGCGAAGTACTTGGCCACGTCGTTGGCGATGGAGAACGTCGTGAGCGAACCCCGGGTGATGAGCAGCTGCTTGCCGATCTCGACGACGTCGATCAGCTTGGTTGGGTTGGAGTCGAGGTCGACCATGTTGCCGGCCTCCTTGGCCGCCGTGGTCCCGGTGTTCATGGCCACGCCCACGTCCGCCTGGGCCAGCGCGGGGGCGTCGTTGGTCCCGTCGCCCGTCATGGCGACGAGCTTGCCGCCCTCCTGCTCCTGATGGATGAGCGCCAACTTCGCCTCGGGCGTGGCCTCGGCGAGGAAGTCGTCCACGCCGGCCTCTTGGGCGATGGTCGCCGCGGTCAGGGGGTTGTCACCGGTGATCATCACCGTGCGAATGCCCATGGAGCGCATCTCGGCGAACTTCTCCTGGATGCCCTCCTTCACCACGTCCTTGAGCTCGATCACCCCGAGAATCACGGGACCCTCGGCCACGACCAGTGGCGTGGAGCCGGCCCGCGAGACGCGCTCAACGATGGGGTCGAGATCGGCTGGCACGGTCCCGCCCTGTTCGCCTACCCACTGCTTCACCGAGTCGGCCGCTCCCTTGCGGATCTGGCGCCCGTCGAAGTCGAGCCCAGACATACGGGTCGTGGCTGAGAAGGGCACGAAGACGTGCCCCGATTCGAGGTGGCGCTCCCGGATGTCGAAGCGCTCCTTGGCCAGGACCACGATGGAGCGACCCTCCGGCGTCTCGTCGGCCAGCGACGCCAGCTGGGCCGCGTCGGCCAGGTCGCGCTCGCTGTGGTCGCCGACAGGGTAGAAGCCCGACGCCATCCGGTTGCCCATGGTGATGGTGCCCGTCTTGTCCAGCAGCAGCGTCTGCACGTCACCGGCCGCTTCTACCGCCCGGCCGCTCATGGCGAGGACGTTCTTCTGGACCAGCCGGTCCATGCCGGCGATGCCGATGGCGGAGAGCAAGGCGCCGATGGTGGTCGGGATCAAGCAGACCAGAAGCGCCACCAGGATGACCACGGAAACCGCGGTGCCGGCGTAGATGCCGAACGCCTCGAGTGACACCACGACGGGGATGAAGATGATGGTGAGAACGGCCAGCAGGATGGTCAGCGCGATCTCGTTGGGGGTCTTCTGGCGGTTGGCGCCCTCGACGAGCGTGATCATGCGGTCCAGGAAGGTCTTTCCACGCTCTGCCGTGATGCGGACCACGATGCGGTCGGAGAGGACTCGGGTGCCACCGGTGACAGCTGAACGGTCGCCTCCCGACTCGCGGATGACCGGGGCCGACTCACCGGTGATGGCGGACTCGTCGACCGACGCGATGCCCTCGATGATCTCGCCGTCGGAGGGGATGAGGTCGTTGGCCTCGCAGACGACGGTGTCCCCCTTGTTCAACTCGGCGGCCGGGACCAATTCCTCCGTGCCATCGGCCTTGAGCCGCCGCGCTTCGGTCTCCGAGCGCATGCGGCGCAGGGTGTCCGCCTGCGCCTTCCCCCGCCCCTCGGCCATCGCCTCGGCGAAGTTGGCAAAGATCACCGTCAAGAAGAGCCAGACCGTGATGGACCAGCTGAAGACCGAGGGGTGGGCGATCGCCTCGAAGAAGGTGACGACCGAGCCCACGAGGACCACGAACATGACGGGGTTGCGGATCTGCACTGCCGGGTTCAGCTTGGTGAGCGCGTCGACCAGGGCCTGGCGCAGGATCGGCCCGTCGAAGAGGCTCCGCGACTCGGCCACGCCGTGGGGGGGAGCGCCTGGGGGCGCCGGCTGGTCCGGTTGGGTGGTGGTCATCGTCATGAGAAGCACTTTCCGTGACTCGTCATTAGAAGAATCCGTGACTGAGCTGCTCGACGATCGGGCCGAGCGCGAGCGCAGGGAAGAAGGTGAGGCCGCCAATGATGATGATCACACCGATGGTGAGACCGACGAACATGGAGTTGTCGGTGCGGAAGGTGCCGAGCCCTTCGGCAACCACAGGCTTGGCGGCCAGCACACCGCCGATGGCCAGGGCCGGGATCATGATGCCAATCCGGCCGATCAGCATGTCGATGGCCCCGATGACGTTGTAGAAGGTCGTGTTGCCGGTCAAGCCGTCAAAAGCCGACCCGTTGTTGTTCCCCTGGGAGGTCAGCCCGTAGAGGATCTCGCTGAACCCGTGCGGGCCGGCGTTGAGGGGTCCGGCGCGGCCGGCGTGGATCGACACGGCGATGGCGGTGAAGACCAGCACGATCAACGGCATGACGAGGGCCCCGAGACCCGCGAGTTTGATCTCCTTCGACTGGATCTTCTTGCCCAGGTACTCCGGTGTTCGCCCGATCATCAGGCCGCCGATGAAGGTGGCGATCAGGGCATAGATCAAGATGGTGTACAGGCCGCTGCCGGTGCCGCCCGGCGTCACCTCGCCCAGCATCATCCCGCTCATGAGGAAGAAGCCGCCCATCGGGGTCCACTGGTCGTAGGAGGAACTGGCCGAACCGGTCGAAGTGCTGGTCGACGCTATTCCGAAGAGGGCACTCGTCTCGTCGCCGAAGCGCACCTCCTTGCCCTCGGTGTTGCCCACCGTAGAGTGCACGCCCGCTGCGGCGACCGCCGGGTTGTTCTGGTGCTCGTAGTAGGCGCCACCGCCCACCCAGACACCGAAGATGATGACCATGGCCGCCAGGAGGGCGGCGCCGTGGCGGATACTGCCGACCATCTTGCCGAAGGTGTAGGTCAGGGAGAACGGGATGGCCAGCAGCAGGAACATGTACAAGAAACTGGTGAACCCCGTGGGATCCTCGAAGGCGGTCGCCTGGTTGGCGTTGAGGAACCCGCCGCCGTTGTTGCCCAGCTGCATGATCGACTGCATGAAGCCGATCGGGCCGCGGGCGATGACCTGGGTGACCCCGTTCAGGTAGTCGTGGATGGTCACGGTACCGGCCAACGTCTGCACCGCACCCTGGCCGACAATGACGATCCCGAAGATGAACGCGACCGGGAAGAAGATGTAGAGCAGGGCTCGGGTCATGTCGACCCAGAAGTTGCCGATGGTGGGCGAGTTTCGCCGAGAGAAGCCTCGGACCATGCCGATTGCCACCGCGAGGCCGATGGCGGGGCTTACGAACTGCTCGAAGGTCAGCGCGCCGATCTGGGAGAAGTACGACATCGTCGTCTCGCCGCCGTAGTTCTGCCAGTTGGTGTTGGTCATGAAGGACGCGGCAGTGTTGAAACTCAGCGGCGGGGGCACGGCGCCCATGTGCTGGGGGTTGAGCGGGAGGGACCCTTGGATCCGGACGATCAGATAGGTGACGCCGACGCAAACACCCGAGAAGATGACCATGGAGGCGGCGTAGCGCTTCCAGTTTTGCTCCCTCTCGGGACTTGTCCCCAACAGCCGATAGACCGGCCGCTCGGCCCACTCCAAAAAGTGCACTCGCCCGTCGAAGACGGCGGCCATGTAGGAGCCCAGGTAGCGCCAGGCCAGACGCGAGGCAGATGACCAGGGCGATGATCGTCCAGGCGAAACCCACGTCAGAACTTCTCGGGCTTGAACATGGCGACGCCCACGTAGAAGAACATCACCGTGGACAAGGCGAGCAGGAGTCCCTGGGTCCAGGTCATACCCGGTCCAGGGCCCAAATCAGTCCGAGGAACGCGGCAACGAAGCCCACGATACCGAGCACTGCGAGGAAATCAGCCATGGGCACAATGCTGGCTGCGCCGTTGTGAATCCGATGTCAACGCGTCGACGGTCCGCGTCAACAGAATGTCAATACCAGCGCGGCGCCGCCTGTGCCTAAGGTGAGCACCAACACGGTGTGAAAGTGGGGTGGACGATGTCGCTGGACCTGAAGGGGTGTCGCACGCTGGTGACGGGGGGCTCGTCGGGCATCGGCGCCGGCCTGGCCGTGGCGCTGGCCGAGCGGGGTGCCGTCGTGGGCATCTGTGCGCGGCGCGCCGACAAGCTCTCCGAGGTGGTCGGGCAGTGCATGGAGTACTCCCCCGACAGCCGGATGTGGGTCACGAACCTGGCCGACATCAACGCGGTGGACCAGCTGGCGGTGGACGTCATCGACGCCTTCGGCGGGGTGGACCTGCTCGTCAACAACGCCGGGATCCCCAAGCGGCGCCACGTGACCGCACTCGACATCGACACCATCACTGCGGTGATGCACGTCAATTACCTCTCCCCCATCCGCCTGACGATGGCGCTGCTGCCCCAGATGCTGGCGCGGGCGTCGGGGACGATCGTCAACGTCTCGTCGATCGCCGCCAAGCTGAGCGCGCCCGGCGAGTCCGCCTACGACGCCTCGAAGGCGGCGCTGACCGCGTTCTCCGAGGCGATGGCCGTCGACCTGTGGGAGAACGGCATCAAGGTGATGGTCGTCTACCCCGGGGTCATCGACACCGAGCTCTTCACCCTGCCCGACAACGACGTGCCCGACCTTCCCGTCGCGGCCGAGCCGGTCTCGGTGGCGGTCGACGCCATCCTGGCCGGGCTGGAGTCCGGCGCCGCCCAGGTCTACGTGCCCGAGTGGTTCCACGGCGTGACCGCCAACAAGGAGAAGGACGTCGGCGCCTTCCTGGAAGGCACGGCGGCCTACCTGCGTGACCAGAAGGAGAAGAAGGCCGCGGCGCAATCGTGAGCGTCAAGATCGAGCCCGAAGCGGCGGGGATGAGCGAGGCCCGGCTCGAGCGCATCACCGAGCACTTCGGCTCCGATTACGTCGACACCGGCAAGATCGCCGGCTGCCAGGTGACCGTGGTGCGGGGTGGCCACGTGGCCTATCAGCGGTCGCTGGGCCTGATGGACCGCGAGCGCAACATCCCGATGGCCGACGACGCCATCTTCCGCATCTACTCCATGACCAAACCGATCGCCTCGGTCGCGCTCATGCAGCTCTACGAGCGCGGGATGTTCCAGCTCCTCGACCCGGTGCGGCGCTACATCCCCGAGTGGAGCACCCAGCAGGTGGGCGAGGTAGCCGACGACGGTTCGGTCACCCTGGTCAAGCCGCAGCGCCCGATCAACATGCGCGACGTGCTCATGCACACGACCGGCCTGCCGGGCGGGCTGTTCCCCGACAACCCGATCGACGCCGCCTTCGCCGAAGCCCGGGCCGCGCTGGGCAGCGGGCAGACCCTCGAGAGCGTCACCGCGCTCCTGGGCCGGCACCCGCTCAAGTTCCACCCGGGCACCCACTGGAACTACGGGATCTCGACCGACATCGTGGGCCGCCTGGTCGAGATCCTCTCGGGGCAGCGCTTCGACGAGTACCTCCGAGGGGAGCTCTTCGAGCCGCTCGGCATGGTCGACACCGATTTCTTCGTGCCCGAGGACAAGCAGCCACGCCTGGCCGCCTGCTACCAGTACCGCCCGGCCAACACCCCTCGCCTCATGGAGGGCCCCTTCGCCAACGGGATCCTGCGCCCCCGCTCGTACCTGTCGGGGGCGGGCGGCCTCGTCTCGACCACCGCGGACTACGTCGCCTTCTGTCACATGCTGGCCAACGGGGGGCAGTACGACGGACGGCGGGTGCTCGGGCGCAAGACGCTCGAGCTCATGACGGTGAACCATCTCCCGGGCGGCGCGACATTGCGCGACATGGCCGTCGGCGGCTTCGGCGAGGCGGGCTTCGAGGGCGTGGGGTTCGGCCTGGGCTTCGCCGTCGGCCTCGGCCCGGCGGCCACCGCCATGGCCGGCTCGGGCGGCGAGTTCTACTGGGGCGGCGCCGCCAGCACCGCCTTCTGGGTCGACCCGGTCGAGGACCTCTTCGTCGTGTTCATGACCCAGCTGTTCCCTTCGATCGCCTATCCGTTCCGGGCGCAGCTGCGCGCGCTCGTCTACCAGGCCCTCGAGGACTGATACCCGGCGTGGCAGACGACGTCTCCCTCTACGAGGGGCTGCTCACCACGCGGGCCATCCGGCGCTACACGGACGAGCCGGTCCCCGACGAGGCGCTGCGCGACATCCTCTTCGCGGCCACACGGGCCCCGAGCGGCTCCAACCGCCAGCCCTTCCGCTTCGTCGTCCTGACCGACGGGGTGGTGGCGCAGGAGGCCAAGCGCCTCATCGGCGCCGGGGCGCGCCGCTTCTGGGCCGCCAAGCGCGCGGCCGACGGCTACGACACGGGGTCGGGCAGCCGGGCCGACTCGCCCAAGGCGCGCATGGCACGCACCATGCAGCACTACGTCGACACCTACGAGTCCGTGCCCGTGCTGATCCTCGCCTGCTACGTGCCGTACCGTCAGCACCGGGCCGCCGCCGACGCGGCGTCGCTGTACCCGGCCTGCCAGAACCTCCTCCTCGGCGCCCGCGCCCTGGGATACGGCGGCGTCATGACCGGGTGGCAGCACGCGGCCGAGGCCGAGCTGCGCGCCCTGTTGCAGATCCCCGAGGAGGTCGAGCTGATGGCGGCGATCACCATCGGGAGGCCGCAGGGAGGGCACGGCCCAGTGCGGAGGCGGCCGTTGCCCGAACTGGTCTTCGGCGAGCGCTGGGGGGAGGCACCGGGGTGGGCGGTGGACCCCGAGGGCACGGCCCACACGGCGGCGGGCCCGCCGCGCCCCGGCCCGGGGAGCGGGCAATAGAGTCTGGGTGTTGCGCACGCCGCGCCGGCCCCGACGACTTCCAAAGGTTGCCATGCCCATGCCCGACTCACCCGTCTTCGACGCCGACAACCACTATTACGAGGCGCTCGACGCGTTCACGCGCCACCTCGACCCCGCGCTCGGCCCCCGGGTGATCGAGTGGGTCGAGATCGGGGGGCGGCGCTACCACGCGCTGGCGGGGCAGGTGAGCCGGGCCGTCACCAACCCGACCTTCAACCCGATCGCGCCGGCCGGTGCGCTGCGGGACTTCTTCCGGGGCAACCCCGACGGGCGGCCCATGCACGAGCTGCTGGGGACGCCCGAGCCGATCCGCCCCGAGTACCGCGACCGTGCGGCGCGCCTGGCCACCATGGACGCCCAGGGCCTGGCCAAGATCTGGCTCTTCCCGACGCTCGGCATGCTCTACGAGCAGGCCCTGAAGCACGACCCGGGTGCCGTGGTCCTGTTGTTCCGCGCCTTCAACCGCTGGCTGGCCGAGGACTGGGGCATGGCCCACGCGGACCGCATCTTCGCCGCGCCCTACATCACGCTGGCCGACGTCGACGAGGCCGTCGCCGAGCTCGAGTGGGCGCTCGACCAGGACGCCCGCGCCGTCGTCATGCGGGCCGCCGCGCCGACGACCGAGAGCGGGCCGCGCTCGCCGGCGGCCGACGAGTTCGACCCCTTCTGGGCCCGGGTCAACGAGGCCGGCATCACGGTCGTGGTGCACGCGGGCGACGCCGGGCTGTCCTCCAACGGCTATGCCGCCGACGGGTTCTCGGCCTCCTTCCGCGCCGGCGGCGGGGCCAGGCCGAGCATCAAGCTGTTCGCCATCGAGCGCGCGGCGCACGACTTCCTCGCCACGCTGGTCCTCGAGAAGCTCTTCGACCGGTTCCCCAACGTGCGCGTCGCCTCGGTCGAGAACGGGTCCGACTTCCTGGCCCCCCTGTTCCACAAACTGCACACCACGACGAGGCGCATGCCGGGATACTTCAGCGAGGATCCCGTCGTCACCTTCCGCCGCCACGTGTGGATCAACCCGTTCTGGGAGGACGACGTGGACGAGATCGTCGACTTCATGGGGGACGACCGAGTCATCTTCGGTTCCGACTGGCCCCACGTCGAGGGCCTCCCCGAGCCCACGGACTGGGTGACCGAACTGCAGAAGCTCCCGCCCGAGGCGGTGCCAAAGATCATGGGCGGCAACGTGGCGGAGCTCAACGAGCGCAGGCCGGCCCGATGAGCGAGACCGTCGACCAGGCCGAGACCGTGTCCGCGCTGGCGGCGGACGACGGGAGGCAGGTCGAGCCTCACGTCATCGTCCTCTTCGGGGCGACGGGCGACCTGGCGGCGCGCAAGCTGCTGCCGGGGCTGCTCCACCTGGCCATCTCGGGGATGATGCCCGAGTACCGCATCGTGGGCAGCGCGACGAGCGAGCACAGCGACGAGGACTTCCGCGACATGGCCCGCTACGCCTGCGACCTCTACGCCACCGACAGGATCTCACTGCTGCAGTGGGCGAACTTCGAACGGCGCCTGACGTTCTGCCCGACCACCGTCGGGCCCGAGGCCTTCGCCGACCACGTGGCCAAACAGGAGGCCGAGATGGGTGGCGACACCCGCCGGCTGCACTACCTGAGCGTGCCGCCGGCCGCCGACCAGGCCGTGATCCAGCTGCTGTCCGACGCCAAGCTCGTGGAACGGTCGCGGGTGATCCTCGAAAAGCCCTTCGGCACCGACCTGGCCAGCGCGGTGGCGCTGAACGAGACGCTGCACCGGGTATTCGACGAGGAGCAGATCTTCCGCATCGACCACTTCCTGGGGAAGGAGGCGGCCCAGAACATCTTGGCCTTCCGCTTCGCCAACGGGCTCTTCGAGCCCATCTGGAACCGGGACCACATCGACAACGTGCAGATCGACGTGCCCGAGACCCTCTCGGTCGACGACCGCGTCGGCTTCTACGAGGCCACGGGCGCCTTCAAGGACATGGTCGTCACGCACCTCTTCCAGATCCTCGCCTTCATGGCCATGGAGCCGCCGACCGCGCTCGAGCCGGTCTCCATCAGCGAGGAGAAGAACAAGGTCTTCCGCTCCCTGCGGCCCCTCGACGTGTCGAACGTCGTACGCGGGCAGTACGAGGGGTACCGGGACCTGCCCGGCGTGGCCCCGGACTCGGACACCGAGACCTTCGTGGCCCTGCGCTGCGACATCGACAACTGGCGCTGGGCGGGCGTCCCCTTCTTCCTGCGAACCGGGAAGGAGATGGGCAGCGGCGAGCGCATCATCTCGATCGCCTTCCGCGAGCCGCCCAAGTCGATGTTCCCCGCCGGCTCGGGCGTCGGGAGCCAAGGGCCCGACCACCTCACCTTCGACCTGGCCGACTCCTCGAAGCTGTCGCTGTCCTTCTACGGCAAGCGGCCCGGGCCGGGCATGAAGCTCGAGAAGCTCAGCCTCCAGTTCGCCCTGCACGAGACCGGCCAGGACGCCGACGTCCTCGAGGCCTACGAGCGCCTCATCTACGACGCCATGGTGGGCGACCACACGTTGTTCAACACGGCCGAGGGGATCGAGCGGCTCTGGGAGGTCTCGACGCCGCTGCTCGAGGACCCGCCCGCGGTCCAGCCCTACGCCCGGGGGAGCTGGGGCCCGACACCGGCGATCAACGAGCTGATCGCCCCGCGCAGCTGGCGCCTGCCCTTCGAGCGCCGGTGGCGCAACACCCCGTCGGACTGAGCCACCTGGTCAGCGCGCCTGCAGCGTCACGCAGCACCGCCCCGGGGACGGGTCGCGACGCGCGACGAGGTCAGGAGTGCGGGCGCCCTTGAGCACGCCCTTGAGCAGGTGGAGGTTCATGTGACAGACGACCTCCCGCTGCTGGTCGGCCAGCGCGCGGAAGGGGCAGTTCTCCAACGTGACGCGCCCCTCGCCGACACACGGCTCATAGCCGTAGGGGGTCAGGGCGGCCGCCACCCGCTCGAGACCGTTCGCCGTCGCCGCGTCGCCCTCGGTCCCCTCGCCGGCGCCGCCCGCACCCATGGTGCGCCCATGGGCGCGTGCCGCGGACCGCAGTGCGGTCGCCACCGGCACGGTCTTCGCCTCCGCGTCGGCGACGGCTCGTGCAAGGACGGCAGCGGCCAGGTCGTAGTGGCGCTCCGGCACGCTGAACGCCACCTCGTCTTCGACCGCCCGATAGAGCTTGGCCGGCCGCCCCGCACCGGGCCCACCTCGCCCGGGCGGACGGCGGTACTCCACGGCCAGGACACCGACCTCCGCCAGCTTGTCGAGGTGGAAGGCCGCCACCGAACGCGCGACGCCGACGGCCTCGGCGGCCTGCTCGCGGGAGACCGACGCGGCAGTCGAGGCGACGTAGAGGAACAGACGGCGCCGCAGGGGCTCCGCCAGCGCGGCCAACGAAGTCAGGGCGGCGTCGCGCGTCTCCGGCGCGTCCATGCCCGTATTCTAAAACAGATTCCTGTTGACGAAACAGGGCCACCCCGGCACTAGAGTAGATATCCACCGTCGTTAGAGCGCGGGCCTTCGACGATGCGCCGGGCCGGCCGAGAGGAGCGTCTTCGATGAGCCAGAACACCGCGTGGCGCGCCGACCTCACCGAGTCCGAGCACGTGGACGCGGACGCGGACGCGGACGCGGAAGGCAGCCTCGATTCGGGTGGCGCCGCGGCCGAGGACCCAGCCGGGTCGACACCCCAGCTGCACGTGCTGCCCTCGGGGTCGGTCGACCTCGACCGGGCCAGCCGTGCCGTCTCGGACCTGCTCGATGCGCTGGGCGTCGAGCGCACCGGTGACCACCTGGAGGCGACGCCGGGCCGCGTGGCGCGGGCATACGCCGAGTTGCTGACGCCCGAGCCGTTCGAGGCGACGACGTTCCCCAACGACGAGGGCTACGACGAACTGGTCGTCGCCCGCGCCATCCCCTTCGCGTCACTCTGCGAGCACCACCTGCTGCCCTTCTCGGGCGTCGCCCACGTGGGCTACCTCCCCGACGAGCGGCTCGTGGGGCTGTCGAAGCTCGCCCGGGTCGTGGACCACTTCGCCCGGCGCCTCCAGGTCCAGGAGCGCCTGACGGCCCAGGTGGCGAACTTCATCGCCGAGACATTGCAGCCGAAGGGTGTCGGGGTGGTGCTCGAGGCCGAGCACCTGTGCATGTCCCTGCGCGGCGTCTGCTCCAGCGGGTCGCGCACGGTGACCTCGGCGCTCAAGGGCCTGGTGCGCGACGACCCTCGAACACGGGCCGAGTTCCTGGCGCTGGCTGGGGGGCGCGCCTGAACACCGGGAGCGGAGAGCTGCGCCATGTGGACTCCTCCGAGGCCGAAAAAAGTCCACGGCCGACGCCTGGGCACGCCTGGCGACACGCCCATGGCCGTGACTTGAGGGCCAGGCGGTGCCAAAAGTCACGGTTATTCCTGCACCTTCGCGGGTTATGGCACCCGTGATCCGGGGGGCACCAACTGCCGTCCGCAAGTTCCCGAACAGTCTCCAGGTGGCGGCCGATGAGGACACACGCGCAGGGGAATCAGCAGGGCCCGGCGTTGAACGCCACGGCTCTTCGCGTCCTGCGTGGACTCGTCCTCCTTGCGTTCGGCGTCGTTCTCGCGATCGCCTTCATGCTCCTGCTCGACTCGGGCAGAGCCGGGGCACTCGGTGTTAACACCCCGTCGGGACTGACTTCGAGCGTGACAGGTCTGGTCAACTCGGTGACCGATCCGAGCAGCGCGTCGACCGCAACGGCCCCGGTGGCGACACCGAGTACACCGCCGAGTGCCGTCGCGGCAGCGGCTGTGCAGCCGGCATCGGCAACGTCTCCCGTCACCGCAGTCACGACGCCCGCGGCCCCGACCGTCGCTGCCGCCACGACGCCGGTGACCAAGACCGTGGCCGCCACAACCGCACCGGTTACCAAGACCGTCGCCGCCACAACCGCACCGGTGACCAAGACCGTTGCCGCCACAACCGCACCGGTGACCCAGAGCCTCGCGGCCGTCACTGCCCCGGTGACCAAAACCGTCGCCGCCACGACCGCACCGGTGACCAAGACCGTGGCCGCCACAACCGCACCGGTGACCAAGACCGTCGCCGCCACAACCGCACCGGTGACCAGGACCGTCGCCGCGGTCGCCGCGCCGGTGACCAAGAGCCTCGCCGCGGTCGCCGCGCCGGTGACCAAGACCGTCGCCGCCACAACCGCACCGGTGACCAAGACCGTCGCCGCCACAACCACACCGGTGACCCCGATCCTCGCCGCCGTCACCGCGCCGGTCACCCCGGTCCTCGCCGCCGTCACCGCGCCGGTGAGCCCGATCCTCGCCGCCGTCACCGCGCCGGTCACCCCGGTCCTGGCGGCCGTCACCGCGCCGGTCACCCCGGTCCTGGCCACCCTCACCGCGCCGGTGACACCGGTCCTCGCCGCTGTCACCGCGCCGGTCACCCCGATCCTCGCCACCCTCACCGCGCCGGTCAGCCCGATCCTCGCCGCCGTCACCGCGCCGGTCAGCCCGATCCTCGCCACCCTCACCGCGCCGGTCACCCCGGTCCTCGCGGCCGTCACCGCGCCGGTCACCCCGGTCCTCGCCACCCTCACCGCGCCGGTGACACCGGTCCTCGCGGCCGTCACCGCGCCGGTCACCCCGATCCTCGCCGCCCTCACCGCGCCAGTGGCGCCGGTACTCTCTCCGTTGACCGCTCCCTTGACGGAGCCACTCGCCCTTCCGCTGGAGACGGTGGAGCCGTTGACAGCAGGCGTGGTCCCCGCGACCGGGGCGATCGTCGTCGCGGCATCCCCGACGACGTCCTCGTCCTCGTCCTTCGCAGGAGCGCCAGGGGGCAAAGGAGCCGTCCCCGGGCCGATGGTGGGAACGTCGTCCACTGAGAGCTCGTCGGGCCCGCTCACCAACGCGCCGCTCTCGCCGGTACCGCCGGGTGTCACGGTCGTCGGCCCCACCCCTGTGGCCAGTTGGGAGGGTCACACCGGGGGGATGCTGCCGGGTGCCTACTCGGCGGGCGGTTCGCCGACTCCGTACCGCGCCCCTCTGAGGAACCAGTTCTTATTGAGCTGGCTCCTGCACTCCGCCAGCGGGTCTTCTGATTCTTCCTCCTCCATCACCTCTGGCCACGGTCCAGCCGTGGCCAGACTCTCCGAATTCCAACGCCGGACCTGGAGCAGTCGACGCTGCCTTCCGGGGACGCCTCTTCGTCCGGCCGAGGTCTTCTTAGGAGCTGTCGAGGCGCCCGGCTAACAGGGGCTGCGGTTTCCGTGTGAAGCAACTGGGCCATGTGCGCCCAGTCCTGTTAGTCAAAAAATTCGACGAGCTCTTTAGGAGAAAAAGTGAAAATCAACATTCGATCGGCCGCGGTCGGTCTGTGCGGCGCCGCCTTTGCACTCGCAGTGGCAGCTGGCACGGCATCGGCTACGACCGTCCCGACGTGGGGACAACCCCACCTGCCTGGAGATCAGATTCTTCAGGTTTCCAAGCAAGGCAACAGCATCAGCCAGACGGCAACTGCAACAGCCAAGAGCACGCAGTTCCTGCCCACCAACGTCAACGTTGCGCCTTCGCTCTTCAGCGTCGGCTCCAACGACGGCGGCGTGAAGCAGGGCAACGTGTCGAGCGCCAACGCCAACGCCCAGAACAACAACCAGTCGTTCCAGGGCAACGGCGTTGTGCAGGCAGTCCAGCCCGTCAAGGGCACGCCGGGCTCCCCCAGCAGGAACTGGTGGGGACAGCAAGGCGGCAAGAACCATGGCCAGGGAAACCCATGCCAGCCCAAGCGCCAGCCCAAGCCCTACGGTCCTCAGGGTCCCCAGGGTCCTCAGGGTCCTCAGGGTCCTCACGGTCCTCAGGGTCCTCAGGGTCCTCAGGGTCCTCAGGGTCCTCAGGGTCCTCAGGGTCCCCAGGGTCCTCAAGGTCCCCAGGGTCCAGGGCCTAAGGGTCCAGGACCTCAGGGTCAGGGTCCGAGCTCGACGCAGAGCTCTACTCAGGGCAACAGCATCGGGCAGCAGGCCAGCGCCTCGTCAAAGAGCACGCAGTTCCTGCCGACCAACGTCAACGTTGCGCCTTCGCTCTTCAGCGTCGGCTCCAACGACGGCGGCGTGACGCAGGGCAACGTGTCGAGCGCCAACGCCAACGCCCAGAACGAGAACCAGTCGTTCCAGGGCAATGGCGCCGTGCAGAGCGCTGGCGGTCCCTCGGGTAACCCCGGTTACGGCCAGGGCAATGGGCCTCAGGGTCCAGGGCCTCAGGGTCCCGGGCCTCAGGGTCAGGGTCCGAGCTCGACGCAGAGCTCTACTCAGGGCAACAGCATCGGGCAGCAGGCCAGCGCCGCGGCGCAGAGCACGCAAATCCTGCCGACCAACGTCAACGTTGCGCCTTCGCTCTTCAGCGTCGGCTCCAACGACGGCGGCGTGACGCAGGGCAACGTGTCGAACGCCAACGCCAACGCCCAGAACGACAACCAGTCGTTCCAGGGCAATGGCGCCGTGCAGAGCGCTGGCGGTCCCTCGGGTAACCCCGGTTACGGCCAGGGCAATGGGCCTCAGGGTCCAGGGCCTCAGGGTCCAGGGCCTCAGGGTCAGGGTCCGAGCTCGACGCAGAGCTCTACTCAGGGCAACAGCATCGGGCAGCAGGCCAGCGCCGCGGCGCAGAGCACGCAAATCCTGCCGACCAACGTCAACGTTGCGCCTTCGCTCTTCAGCGTCGGCTCCAACGACGGCGGCGTGACGCAGGGCAACGTGTCGAACGCCAACGCCAACGCCCAGAACGAGAACCAGTCAAGCCAGACCAACCTGGTTGGTCAGGCCGCTGGCGGGTTGCTCGGCTGACGCCCTAGCGCAGCGAGGTCAGGTGCGGCTGCCGGCGGCCCGGGTCATGTCCCGCCGGTAGGTCGCATCTCCTCTCACGCGTCAAAGAAGGACAGGGACGGGCGCTGCGACCCTGTGGTCGTGGCGCCCGTCCCACACCTTCACCATTGCCCTGAACCCGGCGCTGGAGGAATGCAGTCCCGATTGCCCACCCGGGCAGAAATGGCGGTAGAGCCGGTCGGAGAGGAATATCGGTCTGCCTACGGGACGAGGAGGACGCGCCCGAACGCCTGGCGGCTCTCGATGTAGGCGTGCGCGGCCGCGGCCTCTGAGAGAGGGAAGATCCGATCGATGACGACCTTCAGCTCCCCTCGGGCGATGGCCTCGAGATGCCGCGCGATCATGGCGTGGGCTCGAGGCGCCAGCAGCAACTCGGCACCGAGGAAGTAGCCCGACAACGTCTGATTGTTCGGCCGCATGGCCGAGATGTCCACCTGCTCGGCCGGGGCCCGGCCTGCGTCGCCCACCGTCACGCAGCGGCCGCGATAGGCCAGCGCCCGGAGGCTCCCCTGCAGGGTGGTGCCACCCACCGAGTCCACGATGACGTCGACGCCCCGGCCGTCGGTCAGCCGGCGCGCCTCGGCGACGAAGTCGTGGGTGACGTAGTTGATCCCCTCGTCCAGGCCGAGCTCCTCGAGCCGCTCGAGACGGTCGTCGCTCGAGGCAGTGGCGAAGACGCGGGCGCCCGCGCGCTTGGCCATCTGGATGGCTGCGATGCCGACGCCGCCAGCCCCGGCATGGATCAACGCCGTCTCACCAGCCCGCAGACGGCCGAATTCGAAGAGGCAGTCGTCGGCCGTCCCGAACGGCACGGGGACGCAGGCGGCCTCGTCCGTCGACACCCCGTCCGGGACTTTCCAGGCGAACGGCGCCGGCACGGCCCGTCGCTCGGCGTGCGAGCCGTCGATCCCCACCGTCACCGCGCGGTCCCCCACCGCGAAGCCCGCCACGTCGGCGCCCACCTGAGCGACGGTGCCCGCGCACTGGTAGCCCACGATGTGGGGCATCGCGTTGAGCTCCCCGCCGAGGCGGTTGAGGGTGTCGCCACCCTCGATGCTGATGGCTTCAACGTCGACAAGGATGTCGCCCGGACCGGCGACGGGGTCGGGCACCTCCTCGTAGCGGAAAACATCCGGCGGTCCCGCTTCGTAATAGACCGCTGCTCTCATACCCGCTCATACTCCTTCATCCGGAAGTGCTTCGTCCGGTTCGCGTACCACCGGGACGTCTGGGGGAGCTGGGTGGCGATCCTACCGTTGGCGTTCCTGAAGTAACTCTGGCAGCCGTCCCAGACAGTGCCGGCCAGCGCCTGGGCCAGCTCACGGTTGTACCGCTCCATGACGTCACGTCGGACGTCGACGGCCCGAGCCCGTCGCCAACGCATGGCCCGCAACGCGCTCACCACGTAGGCCGCCTGGGCCTCCAGGATGATGATGATCGAGTTTCCGCCTTGGTTCGTGTTGGGGCCGTAGAGCATGAAGAAATTGGGGTAGCCCGACACGGTGAGCCCGAGGTAGGCATGCGCCACCTCGGCCCAGTCATCGTGCAGCTTGCGGCCCTCCCGGCCCACGACCTCGAGCTCTGCGAGATATTCGGTGGCCTTGAAGCCCGTGGCCAAGACGATGATGTCGGCGGGGCGCTCGCCGCCGTCCCCTGTGACGATGCCGGTCGGCGTCACGTGGTCGATGGGCTCGGTGATCAACTCGACGTTGTCCTGCATCACAGCCTTGTAGAAGTCGCTGCAGATCAGGGTGCGCTTGCACCCGAACGGGTAGTCCGGGGTCAACTTCGACTTGAGCTTCTCGTCCGTGATCCGGTGGTCGATGTGGCTCAGGGCGATGGCCTTCAGCCCGTCGGCCACGCCGTCGTCGTTGCGGAACGCAATGGTGTTCTCGAAGGCCCAGTAGAGCTCGTCGCGGTGGCGACGTGCCGTGCGTCGGCTTCGGGCGAATCGGCGCTTCTCGTCCTCACTGAACGGCTTGTCCGAACGCGGCAGAATCCATTGGGGGGTGCGCTGGTACACGTCGACCTGCACTGCGGCCTTCGCCACCTCGGGGATGATCTGTGCGGCGCTGGCGCCCGTTCCGATAACGGCGACCCGTTTGCCCGCCAGCTCGTGTTCGTGCTCCCAGCGGGCCGAGTGGAACGAGGGGCCCCCGAAAGAATCGAGTCCGGCGATGTCGGGGGTCGACGGTGTGGCGAAGGTCCCGACGGCGCTGACGAGCACGTCGGACTCGTAGGCCTTTCCTTCGGCGTCGGTCAGGCGCCAGCGCCGGAGCCCCTCGTCCCAGCGGGCCGACGCGATCCGGGTGTTGGGGCGTAGGTGCGGGCGGATCCCGAACCGGTCGGCGCAATCTTCGAAGTACCGCAGAATCTCAGGCTGCTGCGCGTAGGTCTTCGACCAGTCCGCTTTGAGCGCAAAGGAATAGGAGTAAAGGTGCGAGGGCACGTCGCAGGCCGCGCCGGGATAGGTGTTGCTGCGCCACGTGCCCCCGATGCCGTCGCTCGCTTCGAAGAGCACGAAGTCGCGGCGACCCGACGCGGCCAGCTTGATGGCCAGGCCGAGTCCGCCGGCGCCGGCGCCGATGATGGCCACCTGCCAATATGGGACGAGTTCGGCATCGCTCCCCGCGGGTTTTCCGCTCGCAGCGACGGACACGCTCACGGCGCCTCTCCCGATCGCTTTGGCGACAACGCGTCCCGCGCCACCTCGTCCATCAGCTCCACCCGGACGCCGTTGGGATCGTGCACGACGGCCAGGCGCACCGGGCCGACCGGCTCCAGCGTCGGTTCGCCGCCCACGCCCAGCGCGGCCAGTCGGGGCAGGACGGTGTCGAGGTCGGCGTAGAGCGACAACAGGAAGAAGCCCTCGACGGGTCCGGACGGGCCGGCGTCAGCGCCCGCGCGCGAGGGAGCAGTGCCCTCGAAGGCGACGAGCTCCACGATGCCGCTCTCCAGCGCTCCGGCCTCGCCCAGGAACACGGAACGCAGGGTGCGTGCGCGGGCCCCGAAGAGTTCGGGCCATGGACCCTCGAATTCGTGGTCCATGAGGACCGCGAGGCCGAGCCCGTCGCGCCAGAACACCAGACTGGCCTCCACGTCACGGGTCGCGATCGCAGAGTGATGCACCTTCGCCACCGGGCCTCCGAAGAAGAGAGAAAGAGGCCCAGAGTCTGTCACCGCTGGCCGGGTACGGTCTGGGCCTGGCCCGCGGCGAAGGGAGAGAGATGAGCGAGGGTGCCGAACCGCTCGCGCTGGTGATCGGGGGAGGATCGGGTATCGGCGCGGCACTCGCCGAGGCCTACCGCGACCGGGGCACGCCGACGGTGACCTGGGACATCGCCGGATCGCACGACGTGACGTGCGACGTGGCCGAGCCCGAGCACATCGAGGCGGCCGTGGCAGCGACGCAGCGCCGCTGGGGTATCCCGACTTGGGTGACCGTGACGGCGGGGATCGGCCACGCCGGTCTGCTGACGGACGCGGACCCGGACGAGTTCGATCGGGTGCTGCGGGTCAATGCCCGGGGACCCTGGCTGTGCATGCGGGCGTGGGTCGACCCGATGCGTGCGCAGGGCGTGTCTGGCTCGTTCGTTGCGGTGTCGAGCATCAGCGCGCGCGTGGTGGACCGCAACATGGGCCTTTACTGCGCGTCGAAGGCGGCACTCTCCATGCTGGTGAAGGTGGCGGCCGCGGAGTGGGGCGACCTCGCGCTCCGGGTCAACGCGGTCGCTCCCGGCGTGACCCGAACGCCCATGCTCGGCCGTGGACCGTCAGCCACCGTGACGGGGTCGCCCTGGCTCGCCAACGTGGCCGGCCGCACCGCGCTCGGGCGGCTGGGCGAGGCGCTCGACATTGCCGAGATAATCCTCGGCGTGCATGCCATGGGTTGGCTGACGGGTCAGGTCATCGAATGTGACGGCGGCCTCTCGCTGCACAGCCCCATCGACTCGTACGGCGAGATGGTCCGGGCGCGCGCGAAGCCGACCGAGCGGCTGGACGGGGCGTCCGCTACGAGGCAGGCGGGGACGTCGGAAGGGACGACGATCGCAGGCCGTCGCACACGATCGTGAGCAGATCGTTCGACGACGCGGCGTCGTGCGCGGCCGCCTGACACGTCGCGCCCACGAGCGCCATCACGGCTGAGGCTGTGACGTCCTGTCGCACCGCTCCTGTGTCCTGAGCGCGGCGCAAGAGCACCTCGACGGCGACGCGGAGTCCTTCCTTGATGTCTGAGGCGGCGAGCTCGAACGCCACCCCCGTGCCCATGACCGCCACCAGCAGATCGCGCTTCGCCGCGCCCTCCGCCACGACATGGGCCAGGAAGCCGAAGAAGGCCGACGCCGGGTCCTCCGCGTCGGCCAGCGCCTCGGCGTCGAGGGTGAGCGCCGCCAGTCGCTCGAGGAGGATGGCCTCGCAGAGCTTCTCCTTGGTCGGGAAGTGGCGGTAGAGCGTCCCCACGCCGACGCCGGCCTTCTCGGCGATGACGTCGACCGGTGCCTCGATTCCCTCTGCGGCGAAGACGACCTCGGCCGCCTCGAGGATCCGGGCGCGGTTCCGCTGGGCGTCGGCGCGTAGCGGACGCTCCGCCGCGGCGTTCGGGGCGGCTGCGTCGTCACAGCCCCCCGCTACCTTCGATGTCGGGCCCACAAAAGTCTCCCTCCCCGGTTGACAAACGGAACCTTGGTTCCGTATAGTCTAAGTGGAACCTGAACTCCGACTCCGATTATAAGCCATCGGAGCGCCCATGACCAGAGCCTCTTCCGCAAGACGGGGCGGAAACCGAGGTCAGGACGTCGGAGCTCGAACCAAGCGGAAAGAGACGGAGACCCATGACCTCGAACTCGACGATCGACCAGGGCACCGAAACCGAGGTGCAGCCCGACGGCGACCCCAAGCGCTTCCGCGCCCTGGCCATCATCGCGGTGGCGCAGCTGATGGTGGTGCTCGACGCCTCGGTGGTGATCATCGCCCTGCCCTCGGCCCAGCGGGCCCTGCACATCTCGACGGCCAACCGCGAATGGATGCTGACGGCCTACACGCTGGCCTTTGCCGGGTTGCTGCTCCTCGGTGGCCGCATCGCCGACTACTTCGGGCGCAAGCGCATGTTCGTGATCAGCCTGATCGGCTTCGCGGGCGCCTCTGCGCTGGGCGGCCTGGCGCAGAACGCCGCCATGCTCTTCAGCGCCCGGGCGCTGCAGGGCGCCTTCGCCGCGGTGATGGCTCCGGCCGCCCTCTCGCTGCTGACGGTCGCCTTCACCGAGCCCAAGGAACGCGCCCGTGCCTTCGGCGTCTACGGCGGCATCGCCGGCGGCGGCGCGGCCATCGGCCTCATCCTCGGCGGCTTCCTGACCGAGTACGCCTCGTGGCGCTGGACACTGCTCATCAACGTGCCGATCGCCATCGTCGCCGCACTGGCGGCCCTCCGCGTCGTCACGGAGAGCCGGAGTCCGTCCAACCACGGGTACGACCTCCCGGGTGCGATCACCGTCACCGGTGGTCTGCTGGCGCTGGTCTACGCCTTCACCAAGGCGGGCAGCGACGGCTGGAGCTCCTCGGTGACGCTGACCCTCTTCGGCATCGCCGGCGCTGCTCCTGGTGGCATTCGTCACCATCGAGTACCGCGCCGCGCACCCACTCCTCCCGCTCCGTGTCGTCCTCGAGCGGAACCGCGGTGGGTCCTTCCTCTCCTCGCTTCTCGTCGGGACCGCGATGCTCGGGACCTTCCTCTCGCTGACCTACTACTTCCAGGGAACATTGGGCTACTCCGCGCTCAAGAGCGGGTTTGCCTTCGTCCCCTTCTCGCTCGGCATCATCACCGGTGCCACGGCGGCCAGCCGCCTGCTCCCCCGCTTCGGACCTCGCATCACCATGTCGTTCGGGTTGCTCATGGCCGCCGTGGGGCTCGGGATCTTCACCACGCTCGACCCCCAGTCCACCTATGTGTCCATCGTGCTCCCGGCCGAGGTGATCGTGAGCCTCGGCATGGGCATCGCCTTCGTGGCCATGAGCAGCACGGCCCTGATCGGGGTGCACCCCGAGGACGCCGGGGTCGCCAGCGCACTGGTGAACGCCACACAGCAGACCGGCGGTTCGATGGGCGCTGCACTGATCAACACGATCGCCACGAGCGCAACGGTGTCGTACGTTGCCAGCCATGGAAGGTCACCCGCCGCGTTGACCGCCGGCGCCATCCACGGCTACACGACCGCCTTCACCTTCAGTGCCGTCGTGCTCGCCGTCGCTGCCGCCGTGGCGTTCACCCTCATCCGCCGGGCTCGCCACGTCAGCACCGAGGCGATCGAGGAGACGGGCGAGGCCGACGAGCCCTTGGTCCTCGTCGGGGTCTGAGCCGTCCAGTCGCCGAGCCCCACCCCGCCGTTTCTCAGCGGCGGTGGGGCTCGGAGTGATCCCAGTCGGCCAGGAGCGTGCGTAGCGCGGTCAGCAGCAGCAAAGGCTGGTCGAGCATGGCGTGGTGACCGGCCTCCGGGATCTCGATCACCGGGGTGACGCGCCCGAGCTTCTCGTACATGAAGGCCCCGATCTCTGGGGTGACCAACCCGCACTCGGAGCGCAGCAAGGCCAAGCGGCAGCCGACCTGATCGAGATAGGGCACCGCGATCGAGCGTACGCCCGTCCCGAACTGCTCGAAGATCCGGCGATCGAACTTCCAGCGCCACCCGCCATCGACCGGCTCGAGCGAGTGGCGGGCGACGAAGTCGATCACGTAGTCGAGCGCGTGCTCCTGAACCGGCACCGTACGAAAGCGTGCGATGGCGTCGTCCACGGTGGGGTAGGTGCGGAGCCGACCAAAGGCCTCACGCAGGTGGTAGGCGCTGATCTCGGGGTCCTGCTCGGTGACCGGGGAGTCGCACACGATCACGCCGGCCAGGCGTTCCGAATGGCGCGCCGCCGTGACGATGGCGACGAAGCCACCCATGGAGTGGCCTACGACGACGGGACGCCCGTCCATCCCGGCGTCTGTCGCCACCGCCATCACCTCGTCGGCCCACTGCTCGGGCAGGTAGCGCTCCCGATGTCCGCTGTCGCCGTGCCCCGAGAGATCGATGGCGACGACGCGGAACCGCTCCGCGAACGTCGACGCCAGGGGCGTCCACCAGTGGGCGTGCGCTCCGCCGCCGTGCACGAAGACCAGCCCTCGACGGCCACGCTCGCCCCACACGAGGTAGTGCACGGGGCAGCCGTCGACCTCTACCACACCATCGGCGTGCGGCGTCGCGACGGCGCGGGCAAACCAGGGGGGAGCCTGCGGGAGGACCACCGGACCCTGCTCCGCCGCCGTCACGACGGCCGACGACCGCGTCGGCTACTCGCTGACGATCTCGATGGCGTACTCGGGGCAGTTGGCCACGGCAAGGCGCGCCTTCTCCTCGAGCTCGGGCGGCACCTCGTCGACGATCACCGAGGCCTGGCCGTATTCGTCGACGTCGAAGATCTCGGGCGCGAGGCCGTAACAACGGGCGTGGCCCTGGCATTTGTCGGGGTCGACGCGGACTTTCATGGGAACACCACCGGAAGGACTCGGGGGCCGCGGACCTGTCCGCCGGCCCAGCTGATCTCCTCGCCCGGGGCGAGCGAGAAGTCGGGGATGCGGGCCAACCACTCCTCGAGAGCGACCTGCAACTCCATGCGGGCGAGATTGGAACCGGCGCAGCGATGGATACCAGAACCGAAGGCCACGTGCCGGTTGTGTGCCCGGTCCAGCTGCACCGTGTCGGGATCCTCGAACGCCTCGGGGTCTCGGTTGGCTGCCGGGAAATTCATGAGGACCTTGTCCCCCGCCCTCATCGGGCAGCCCGCATAGACCACGTCCTCGGTGACCTCCCGCGCCATGGTCACCGGCGCGTAGGCCCGCAGCAGCTCCTCGACTGCGGTCGACATGAGCTCGGGCTCCGCAACCAGGCGGGCCCGGTCCTCGGAGCGCGAGGCCAGGTGCCACAGAGACGACCCGATCGCGCTCCACGTCGTGTCCACGCCGGCGATGAGCACCAGCGCGGCCATGCCCAGCACGATGCCGTCGTCGACCGGATGCCCGTCCACCTCGGTGTTCAGCAGTTCGCTCAACAGGTCGTCACCCGGGTCCTTGCGCCGCAGCTCGAGCTGCTCGATGAAGTAATGGAGCAGGCCTTCGGCGCCGTGCTGCCGCCGCTCCGGGTCGTCGGCGAACTCCAACACGTCGCGCACCCAGCCGGTGAAGGTGTCCGACAGGTCGGGCGAGACCCCGAGGATCTGTGCGATGACCCGCACCGGGATCTGCTGGGCGTAGTCGGCCGCCGCATCGGCGTGGCCCATGCTGGAGAACCCATCGAGCAGGCGTCGGCACAAGTCGCGGGTCAGCGGCACATAGCTGTCGACGCGCTTGTGCGAAAACCACGGGAGAAGAAGCCGGCGGGTCCAGGTATGCAGGGGCGGGTCCGCCGAGATCGGAGGCAGCCCGTATTCGAGGTTCGGCCCGTCGAACTCCTCCGGATCGGCGTCCTCGTCACCGGGAATGACGGCCACCTTCAGCGAGCTGAAGTGTTCGATGTCATGGGCGATCGCGGTGACGTCGTCGTAGCGCAAGGGCATCCAGCTGCTCTTGCGCCGCTCGGTGTGCGGAATCGGACAGGTGGCGCGCAATTGGTCCCAGATGGTGAACGGGTCGGCCAGGTACCCGGGGTCCATGACGTCGAAGTCGGTCGCCCAGTCTGTGACGGGCGCAGTCTGTGTCATCGGAATCGGAACCCCCCACCTTCCCTATGCCCTGCACCGCAGCCTCTGTGTCGCATCGCCGCACCCACCCTAGTGGCCTGTTCGGAAGGCGCCAGCCGAGATTCTGCGCACGTCCTCAGCAGCCGCGCAGCGTGACCACACGCGGGAGGCACACGGTGACGGCACGGCAGGTTGCCGGGCCACACGAACACGAGAAAGTCGAGATGCCATGACTGCCACGACAGGACAAGCGACGGGGGGCGAGGGTGAGGCGCCCACCGAGCTCCCCGAACCCCGCGCCGGTGCGCACTGGCGCTGGGCCACGCCACGACGCGCCTTGTTGACCGGCGGAGCGCTGGTCGCCGGGGGCGCCATGGCCGCCGGGCTGGGCCTGGGAGTCGCCGCCGCAACTTCCTCCTCCACGTCGACGCCCTCCACCGACGTGCCCGGGGGTGCGCACGCCCCGACAGGCAACGGCAGCAGCCGGCCGACCGTCGGCGGCAGGATCACCGCGCTGGACGGTGACGACATTGTCGTGCAGACCAGGGACACGACCCGCACCACCGTCGTCTACTCGTCCGCGACGACCTTCGAGGCCATCTCGGGCCCGAATGGCGCGACCACCACGTCGAGCGGTGCCGAGCTGAAGGTCGGTGCCTTCATCGGGGTGGAAGGGACCAAGAACGCCGACGGGACCGTCACCGCCTCCTCCGTCACGATCGGCGGGCCACCGTCCGGCGCCAAGGGCGGCCCTCCCCCGGCGGCAGGCGAGCGGCCAGGCACGGGTGCGCCGGCCGGAGCACCAGCCCCGTCCGGGTCGGCGAGCGCCTAGTGCGTGACCCGCTCCCCGCCGCGCAGGACCTCGTACTGGCGCCCCTCGTCGTCCGCCGGGACGCGCAGCGTCAGCCCGCCCGGCTCCGCGCGGACCACCTCCGCCCCGCTCGGCGCAAACTGCACGATGTAGGCCTTGCGCACGGCGTCGGTACGGTTGGGGCCGGTCGAGTGCGGCGTCAGCGAGGAGAACACGACGATGCTCCCCGCCGGTGCGGGGACGGCGACTGCAGCGGCGGGGTCGCGCAGGCAGACGAAGCCGATGTCGGAGTACTCGTGGGCCAAGGTGCCCCGGCGGTGCAGTCCGGGCACCACCCACGGGCACCCGTTGTCCTCGGTGGCGTCGGTCAGCGCGATCCAGCATGTGAGGTACTGCTGGGGCTCGACGAACGCGTAGCCGTTGTCCTGGTGCCACGGAAAGGGCGATTCGGTCCCCGGCTTCTTGTAGACGGCCTGGTCCCAGTAGAGCCGGGCATCGGGACCAATGAGGTCCGCGCAGAGGTCGGCCAAGAGCGTCGAAGAGGTGAAACGGCGAAGCAGCGCGGAGCGCAGCACCAGATGGGTCGTGAAGGTGATCTCGTCGGCCCGGGCGATGAAGAAGCGCCCGCCCTCCAGGTCCCGCAACGCATCTTCCTGGCGCTTCTCGAAGGGATCGATCGTCTCGGTGAGGGCCTCGACCTCGGGCGCGGGCAGTGCCCCCTCCAGCAAGAAGTAGCCCCGCTCGTCGTAGTCGCGTGCCTGCTCGCGGGTGATGACGCGGAATGGCCCGGTGTGGTCGTGCCAGTCGAAGGACGTGTTCAGCTCGTGGGCCAACGGATCACCTGCGTTGGCACCGTCCGCGCTCGGGGCGCTGTTGGCAGCGGCCTTCGCGCCGTCGGGGGTCATGACCCAGTGAACCGTGGCTCGCGGCGTTCGGCCGTCGCCCGCACGCCCTCGATGAAGTCCGCCGTGTCGCGGAGGCGAACCTGCTCTGCGCATTCGTGGTCCAGGGCCGGGCGGACCGCCTCCACGAGGCCGTGGCGCAGTGTGGCCCGGATGGCGCGCACGGCCAGCGGCCCCGAAGACGCAAGCTCGCCCGCATACGCCAATGCCGCTCCGAGCAGATCGTTCTCGTCCGCCAGGCGGTCGCACAGGCCCAGGTCAAGCGCCTCTTCACCGCCGACTCGGCGCCCGGTGTAGAGCAGGTTCGCGGCGGCTTGACCGCCGACGACGGCGGGCAGCGTCACCGTGAGCGCGAAGCCGTGGTGGAAGCCGAGACGGGCGAAATTCGCGCTGAAGCGGCTCCGCGACGTGGCGGCCCGGAAATCGGCGGAAAGCGCGAGCCCGCAGCCGCCGCCGATGGCGGCACCCTGCACAGCGGCCACGACGGGGAGCGGCGCGGCGAAGAGCCGGAGGGCGGCGCGGTACAGCGCTGCGATGTCCTGCCCGCGGCTGTCGGCGAAATCGAGCCCCGCGCAGAAGTGTTTGCCTTCCGAGCACAGGACGACGGCGCGGCACCACCCCGAGTCGGCCAGCGTCTCATAGGCGGTGGCCACGCCCTCGATGAGCACGGTGTCGAAGTAGTTGTTCGGCGGGCGCCGCAGGGTGACCACCCCGACGTGCTCGTCGTGCCGTTGGACCGTGACGTCGTCGTGCCTCACGTGCCGACGTCCTGCACACCCTCGATGTCCTCGAGTCCGCGCCAATAGATAAGGGCATCCTCGCCCTCGACGGCGTGGGGGATCCGCCCAATTCTTCGAAGCCGAGCTTTACGTACATGGTCCGCGCCACGTTGGAATCGAAGACGAGGTTGAACATCATGGCGTCGAAGCCGAGATGACGCGCCTGGCGCAGCGAATGCTCGACCAAGGTCCGGCCGACGCCGGTGGAGCGATAGGGAGCCGAGACGAAGTAGCCGGCGTTGGCGATGTGCGCCGCCCGACCGACGAAGTTGGGCTTGAGGTAGTACGCGCCGATGAGATAGCCGCCGAAACGGGCGACGACGACCGCCGAGGAATGCTCGATCCAATAGCCGTCGAAGTCCGCTCGCGTCACGGGGTGGGTCTGCGGGAAGCCCTCACCCGCCGCGACGATCCGGCTGAACGCCACGAACAGATCGTCGTAGTCGTCGGTCTTGGCGTCTCGGATGTCGACCGGCATATCGCCCACGGTAGTGGTGACGGCGAGCGATGCGACTGATTGCACGGGGGCTGCACGCGCTGCACATGCCTCTCCCGCGATGCGCCGGCGGCCGCATCTGGTTCTCTGGCGTTCAGCTCCCGCCCTCGCCGGTCACCCTCTCGTTCATGGCGTCGGTGTCAGGCGCAGCGTGCGCATCGGAATCGCCATCGGCATCGGCATCCGCATCCGCATCGGCATCGACCACCAGCCCCAGCTCGGCGAGCTTGGCCACGGTCTGGCGGACGTCCTCCTCGATCTCCGGGGCCTGCTCGGGATGGACGCGGGCCAAGGCCCGCGCCATCTCGTCCACCGTGGTTGCGCCGTCGCAGAGCTCCCAGACGGTCGCGGCGCTGGTGTTGAGCAAGATGAGGAACTGGCCGACCTCGTCGTAGAGCGCCAGGTTGTCGTCGAGCTCGACCGCGGAGGCGCCGCCGCGCCGCAAAGGCCGCAGGCCGCCGCTCGGCTGCTCAGCCTGCATGGGCGCCCACCTCGGGCCCGACTCGGGCCATGCGCTCCTCGACCAACCCGAGGACCAGCGCGCACGCGGCGTCGAGGTCGGACATGCGCAGTGCGACGCAGGTGCAGCGCCTGACCAGTGCGCCGAGCGCCGCCGTACCCAACGCGCCATGGGCCCGGAGGTTGACTGCGTTGAGGGCGAGATAGAGGAAGGCCTCGGTGTCCGAGAGCGGGGTCAGCGTTGTCGTGATCCCCCGTTCGTAGTGCGGCACCACCACGATGCCCGGCGCGCACGGACGCCCGATCACTCGGCCCGTGCCGGGCCCGACGGGTACCTGCCACTCCTCGCCCGCCCAGCGGCCGGCGGCTGCCCCGCCCTCCGCCGATGACTGCATGTCGCGGAGCACGTCGAAGCTGCCTGGCTTGATCGTGATGGGCTTGGCATAGGGCAGCGCGTGCCCGCTGGACAGATCGAGGGCGGTCAGCTCGTCGGTCAAGTACGCCAGCCCGGCGCGCGCCAGGCCCGCGACGAGGGTCGACTTGCCCGAGCCCGAGGGAGCGGGCACCAGCACGCCGGTCCCGCGCGCATCGAGCGCGCCCGCGTGCAAGAGCAGATGTTCGCCGCTCGCCTCGGACGCCGCGCGGTTGACGTCGCCGACCACCCATCCCACGGCGTCACCGGGCCGCTGGCCTCGCGCGACCTTCGTACCGTCGCGTCGCACGTCCACCCGGCCGGCGCCGTCGGCCGACGACGCCAACGAGTACCAGTGCTCGACCGGTGCAGCGGCCGCGGGTACCCGCAAACCGCCGAGTACTTCCTCCACGTAGCGCCCGAGGTCACCGTCGTCGCTGCGCACCGCGAAGCTGTACGACAGCGCGCGCAAGCCGGGTGTGCAGTGCGCCCCGGGATCCTCTGCGCTCATCGCTACTCGGCGGGGGCCGAGCTCCCCGCCTCGGTCACGGGTCCCGGTGCGCCGCTCGCAGCGGCTCCCGTGGGCCGACTGGCCCAATGCCGCATGGCCCACCCGCCCGCGACGAGGGCCACGCCGATCTCCGCGTCACGCTGCAGGTCCAGACCGGTGGACGCGAGCGCGCCCGCCAGCGTCACCAACGGCTCCGGGCTTGAGGTCGACGCGCTCGTCACCGGGATACCGGGCACGACCCCCCCTGTGATGCTGCCGGCGGTGGTGCCGGACAGGGCCGCGCCGGCAGCCGGTTTCGCCGTCAGGATCTCGGGGACGACCCAGGCTGCCGCGCCGGCGGCGGCCACGGCGGACATGCGCCCGATGGCTTGGCGACGGGACATGCGCGGTGCTTCTGGGCGATCGGCCGCGGCCGGCGTCGACTCCGACGCGGCAACGTCCTCGCGCCTCCGTTCACCTGCCATCTCCACCGCCTGACCAAACTTCTCGAAGGAATCTCCAGCTCGCCATTGCGAGGGGTCGATGCCCTTCGACTACGCCAATACGGGAGTGACGCGCCGACACTCCCGGACTACCCCCCTACGCCTCGGGCACCACCCCGATGACCATCCTCTGCCCTCTCTGTTGCTTCTCTCTTTCGCTTCGAATCGGAATTATCCCTTTACTACCCAATTTCCGCAATTGAACGAACGCTTGGATAATAGATCGGACAATTGGGGACAATTCGGTTGCACCTGGGGCTTCGAGAGAGGGACGGCGCCTCGCCGAGGGCGGTCCCCGGGGCGCCTTCTCGGCTGCGACGCTCCTTTCGTTCGTCACCCGCTCAGGTAGGCACGATGTCACCCGCTAGGGGAGGGCGTGTTGGCGCACCCGTCCTGGAGGGCATGATGAGAACATGCGCGGGGACGCAACGGCCGCGACAGAGCCGACATCGAGGCTCCTCTGGGAGTCCTGCCGCCGTGATCCCGACCCGGCCGCCGTCCGGCGTGCCCTCACCGGAGGCGCGGACGCCGCGCTGGCCCTGGCGGCAGCCGGGGAGCACCGGATCGGCCCGTTGCTCTGGCGTGCCCTCGGCGCCGCCGACGCGCGCGACGTACTGGGCTCCGACGCTGCCGCGCTCGGCTCGATGGCCGACGCGCTCCGGATGGAGGCGCTGCTGCTCATTCCGCGTGCCGTCGCCCTCGCCGTTCGACCCCTGACCGAGGCGGGGCTCGAGCCGCTGGTGTTCAAGGGGCCAGCCGTGGCTGCCCGCTACCCCGAGCCGGGACTGCGACCGATGGACGACATCGACCTGCTCCTTCCCGCGGCCGACCACCGGTGCGCCCTCGACGCCCTCGACGCGGCGGGGTGGCGCGTGGTCCGGAGCGGCGGCGTCGAGCACTACGACACGGTGCTGCTCCACGAGCACGTGCCGTCCCTCTCCCTCGAGGTGCACTACGGGCTGGAGCGCGCCTCGCAACGGGTGACGGCGCTCGACCCCGAAGCACTGTGGGCGCGGCGCGTACCCCTGGACTGCGCGGGCACTCCGGCCTTCGGGTTGGCGCAGGCCGACGAGCTGGTGGTGCTGGCCGCGCATGCCGGAAAGCCCTTCCATGGCTTCATGCGGCTCATGTGGATCGCCGACCTGGGGATGATCGTCAACGGCGCAGCGGCGCGCGGCGCGCCGGTGGACTGGGATGCGGTGCGCGCCGCGGCGGAGAAGGCCCGGTGCGTCACCATCGTCGGTGCCGCACTCGAGCTGGCCCGCCGCGTCGGCGTGGATGCCCCGTCGGAGCTGTTCCCTCTCCCGGCGCGCGGCTGGCGCGGTCAGGCGCTGCGCCAGCTCTTCTCGGTCACATGGCCGCTGACGGGACACGAATTGCACCGCTACCGCCTCACCTACGCCGTGACGGACGCCATGGTCCAGCGCTTGAGGAGCCTCGTCGTGCTCGTCGGGAACTGGCACGGCCTGCGGGTGCGCCTCCGCACCAGAGCGGACCTCTTACGCCACCCGCTGCGCTCGGCACGGCCGACGGCCGCCGTCCAGCCCGGGGTCTAAGGGAGGGCAAGCCGCTCGCCGGGCGGGTGTGCCGCGCCGCTCGCTCGCTGCTCGGTCCTCCTCACTGGTTCGCTCCTGCGCCGAACCCGGTCGATCCGATGCCCGGACGCACGGCCTCGATCGGATCGCGCAGATCGTCGATGTACCCGAGCGCGTAGGCGCCACGCTCGTACCCCATCACGCGCAACAGATCTGTCGGCAGCGTCTCGGCCACCTCACGCGGCACCGAGAGGTACTGGTTCTCCTCTTGGCGGAGCCACCCCACGTTGTAGGTGATGTTCAGCCCGATCCGCGTGCCGTTGCTGCCATTCGCTCCGCCGCCGTGGTAGACGCTGCCCGAGTAGAAGAGGACGGAGCCCCGCGCCATCTCGGCTGGCGTCGTGTCGTCGGGGCCGTAGGACTGTCCGTCAGGCTGGCGGTTGCTGCCGACGACGACCCGGGTGGCGCCGTTCTCCTCGGTGAAGTCGGTCAGCGCCCAGATCGTGTTGCATTGGACCTCGTAGCCGAGGGGAAAGGGAAAGAAGTCGAACGCCCACTGATCCCGGTGAATGGGCTGGGCCGACGCGCCGGGGCCGATGGCGATGGCCTGGGTCAGGTGCAGCTGGATGTTGGTGGCGTGGCCCAGGAAGACGCGGGCCGCCCCGAGCGCCAGCGGGTCCATGACGAGTTCCCGGCACGCCGGCGAACGGGCGATCAGCGAGCCGGTGCGCCGGGTGCTCCGGCCGCTGAACTCGTCGGGCCCCTTCGGCGTGGCATCGAGGTATGGCCGCAGCTCGGACTCGACCCTGTCGAGCAGCGCCCCGCCCGTCACGTCGTCGACGATCACCGCGCCGTCGCGCCCGATCGTCGCGGCCACCTCGTCGGGTCCGGCGTCGCGCGGGAGGTGGATGATGGCCATGCCTCATCCTCCACAAACAGCGGCGGGCGCCGCAAACAGGGCCGCCGCTGCCTCGCCGCCGTGGGAACCGGTCAAGGGCCGGGGAACACCCGACGCAGGAGGTCGAGCACCTCACCGTTGGCCTCGACCTCCGGGCTGTGGTCCGGGTCCAACCGCCCGTAGACCAGGCGGCAGAACGACTCGGCCGGCAGCGCCAGGTCGGGCCGTGCACCCGCGTCGCCGGCCAGCAGCTCGGCGCTCGCCTCGGTCAGCCGGACGGTGAAGTGACGCACGGGTTCGCTCGTACGGACCCGGACCTCGCGTTCGTCGCCGGTGGGCTTGGCCGTGAAGCGCGCGATCATGGCGAGGTTGTCGACCACCACTGCGGTGGCGTCGGGCGCCAGACGTGCCTCGTCGTCGAACACGACCTCGATGTCCCAGGAGTGGAAGGCGTGCTCGTTGAGGCGGAGGGCGAATGCCTCGTCGAAGCTCACGGACACCGGCCCGAAGGAGAAGGTCAGGGCGGCCCGGTCCGCCACGCGCGACGGCATCCGCCGCCTCGAGGAGGCCGCGGTCCTCGACGAGACAGTCGTCGGCCTGGGCGCGGGGAGTCTTGGCGTTCCATTTGTCCCAGACCGCTGGCGCGTAGTCCTCGGGCGTCTGGGTCCCGTCGCGCGCGTCCTGGAGGCGTCGCTGCATCAGCACGGCGCCCGAGCCGAGGTGCGACAGGACGTCGGCGACGGTCCAGTCGCTGGCGTAGGACTTGACCTCGAGGCGGTCGAGGTCGAGGCCCCGCACCAGCTCGTTGAGCCGGGCGACCGAGGCGCGGAGGGGAGGCAGTGGGTCGAGCATCGGTTCCGGTCTAGCGGACCGCGCGCGGCGACGGCGACGCGGGTGCGGGAGCGGATTCGGGCCGCGCCGTCGCGCACGCTGCGCCGGGGAGGCGGCCGGCGCCGTACTTAACTTGACAGCTAACTAACTCTTTGGTTAACTACATGCGTGCCGGCGACCATGCCCGACGAGCGTCTCGATGCGGCATTCGCGGCACTGGCCGACCCGACGCGGCGCGCCATCGTCAGCCGCCTGGCCCGGGGCGATGCCACCGTGAACGAGTTGGCGGCGCCGTTCGCCATGTCGTTACCGGGCGTTTCGAAGCACCTGCGGGTGCTCGAGCGCAGCGGCCTGATCTCGCGCCGGCGTGACGCGCAGTTCCGGCCCTGTCACCTCGAGGTGGCGGCGCTGGACGGCACGATCGACTGGATCAGTGCGCACCGGCGCGTCTGGGGCGAGCGCTTCGACAAGCTCGACGCGCACCTGCGCACGCTGCGGGAGACGCGCGCCGCCGAGCCGGGGTCCCGCCGCGCCGGGGGCAGACGCAGAAGACGCCGCGACCGCGCAAGGGCGCATCGACGTGAGCGAGCGGGACGAGCTGCACTTCACCCGCATCGTCGAGGCGCCGCGGGAGCTGGTCTTCCGCTGCATGATCGAGCCCGAGCACCTGACACACTTCTGGGGTCCCACCGGGGTCAGCGCGCCGCTCGGGCGCATCGCGGTCGACGCCCGTCCCGGCGGCGTGTTCGAGACCGTGATGGTGCACGACGCCGACGGGAGCGAGTACCCGACGCGGGCCGTCTACGACGAGGTGCGCCCGCCCGAGCTGCTGTCGTGGACCGAAGCGGGGTCGGGCATGCGGGTGACGTCGGAATTCATCGAGCTCGGGGCGGACCGGACCGAGGTGCGCATCCACCAGGTCCACGTGCCCGCGCCCTTGCGCGCCCCCGACGCGCAGGCCGGTTTCACTTCGTCCCTCGACCGCTTCGCGGCGTACTGCGCGGCGCTGCGGGCGCGCCGCGGCGAGGCGCCGGCATGATGGCGCCCGGGACCAATCCCTCGGTGGAAGACCGCTTCGGGGCCACCGTGCACGCCGATGTCACCGCCGAGTACCTGGCCCTGGCCGACCTGCTCGAGGACGCCCCCGCTGCTGTGTGGGACGCGCCCTCCCTGTGCGAGGGCTGGCGCACCCGCGAGGTCGTGGCCCACGTGACCATGCCGGTGCGCTACGCGGGTCCGGCATTCCTGACCGAGCTGGAGGGGGCCGGCGGCGACTTCACCCGGCTCTCGAACGCCGTGGCCGCCCGCGACGGAGCGCTGGAGCCGGCTCGCCTGCTCGCCGACCTGCGCGCCGAGACGCTGCACGAATGGGAGCCACCGGGGGGCGGGGCCTCCGGCGCACTCACGCACTGCGTCATCCACGGACTGGACGTCGTCGAGGGAGTACCGCTGGCGCGAACCGTGCCCTCGGCGCGCCTGGCGCTCGTCCTGGCCGTCGTCGCCGACCCCGACACGCCCAACCTCTTCGGCGTCGACCTCAGTGGTGTGTCGCTGCGCGCCGACGACCTCGACTGGTCCTTCGGGAGCGGCCCGGCGCTCGTCACGGGCCCGGCGCAGGCTCTGGCCCTGCTGGCCTGCGGCCGTCTCCTCCCCGCGGGACGGCTCCACGGCGACGGGGCGGCGCGCTTCAGCCGCTGAACGGCTGAGCCAGCTGCCGCGCCAAGAAACGCAACGGCTGCGCCCGTCCCGCGGCCTGTTCCACCTGGACGGGGCGTCCGGCCAGACCGGTCGGGCAGGGCACGCTCCCCCGCGTCGGGAAGCGTGCCGTGCCCGCGAGGGCGTCCCACACCGTGAGGACGACGCCCAGGTTCACGTCCTGGCGCCCGTCCGCTGCGTGATGGAGGCGGTGGTAGGCGGGGCTGACGAGCAGGACGCCCAGTGGTCCGTAGGACCAGCGGACGTTGGTGTGCGGGAGCGTGCCGAGGCACACGTAGACAGTGATGAGGACGGGCGCCAGCGGGTGCGCGCCGGCCAGCAGCAGCACGGGCACCGTCGCGAGCACGAATCCCGTCGTGTGCATGAGCGGATGGGCGCGGAACGAGGTGAGGACGCTCAGCTCCTCCTGGGAGTGATGCAGCACGTGGATGCGCCACAACGCACCGATGCGGTGGTCACCGACATGGGCCACCCAGTTGGACAGGTCCATGGCGAGGAGCGTGACCACGACGACGGTCCAGCGCGGCCAGTGCCCCGTCCACGTCGCCTGCAGCCAATCGGCGTGGCCGCGCAGGAGCACCGCGCTCCCCACGCTCAACAGCGTCATGAACGGTGCGATCGCCAACGCATAGAGGAGCAGCCAGCACCCGTCCTGGACGTGGCCGCGGGCGAGGAGGGGGCGGCGCTCGGCCGGCCAGAGCCGCTCGCACACCACCGCGGCGAGCACGAGGGCGACGAAGCCGGGGGCGACCAGCTGGGCCCAGCCCGCGGCCAGCGTGGAGCCGAGCCCGCGGGCACCCATCAGCGCGTCCACGGCCTCGAAGACGATGAGCCCGGTCGCCGCGGCGACGCCGAGCGTGCCGGGTGCGAGGCGGCGGATGCGGCTGGGGGCGGCGCTGCGTGCGCCAGGCGGAGGGGCCGCCGACGTGGTGGCCGTCATGCCGGCCGTGATCGTGGTCATGCGCTGCCCATCCTGATCGTTCCGCTCCGTGCTGCCGTCTCGGTCATCGCCCGCTGGCGGCGATGCGGTTCAACGGTGCTACGGGCGGCGAGTGGGCGGGGATTCCCTTCCCTTCCGGGCTGCCCCCGTCCCGTCGCGCCACGCGGACCAGGCCCGGTACCCACCTGCCAGGTCCGCGGCTCGATCGAACCCCAGTTGGCGCAGCGACTCCGCGGCCAGGCTCGACGCGTATCCCTCCGAGCACACCACGATCACCGGCTGGTCATAGCCGGTCACCTCCTCCAGCGCGTGGTCCCCCTGGAGGTCGAAGCGCCACTCGAGGACGTTGCGCTCGACGACCAGCGCGTAGCCGAGCTCGCCCTCGGCGGTGCGCTGGCGATCGGGACGGATGTCCACGACGAGCGCGCCGGCCTCGTGGCGGTGCTCCAGCTCGGAGGGCGGCACCCGCTCGATGCGGCTGCGTGCCTGCGCCAGCAGCTGGTCGGCCGAACGTGCGCTCATCGGAGAGCGGCGGCGCCGGAGGCACGCTGATCGGCGCCGTCGGCCGGTCGCACCCCACGCGTCACCAGGCGGTTCGCACGCAGCTCGAAGAGCGTCATCTCCGTCAGTGCGGGGGCGTAGACATGCAGGCTCAAAGCGTGCGTCTCCGACTCGTTGGTCACGTCGTGCACGTGTCCGGCGCGGAATTCGAGCGTAGTGCCGACCGCGACCTCCTTGCGCCGGAGCGCGAGGCGACCCGTGTCGTCGCGCCACGGCACCGCCTCCACCAGGGTGCCGGCCGATCACGCTCAAGGCGCCCTGCGACGGGCCGTGATCGTGCAATGTGACGGTGCCACCGGGTGGCCAGGCGATGAGCCAGGCGTCGAACGCCTCCGTGTGGGCGATCAGCCGCCACTCCCGCTCCCGTACCGCCCCCGCGCCGGGCCAGTGCAGCGCCGGGGCAAGGTGTCGAGCCAGGTCACAGGGGTCGATCCTCGCGGGCCATCTGGGCGAGCGTATGGCATAATCCTGATTAAGTCAATCGTATTTATGTAGATAGAGGGGAGGGGCCAAAGGGCCTGGTCACGAGGCTGCCGATCGCCGCGCCCGGGATGGGCACGGGCCCAGCCGCCACTGACGGGGCACTCCGGTTGCGCCGCTTCCGGCAGCGGAGGCAGTACCGTCCCGGTCTCATGAGGGTCATGGGGCGGGCCGCGGACGGCGACGCGCCCGCCGTGCCGCCGTCCCCCGCCGGAGACCGCGCCCCGTGGACCCAGCGGGTGCGCTCGCTGGTCCTGGGGCCGCACGGTGGGGGCACCACCCGGCGGCGGGCCTCGGATGCCCTGCGGGTGGTCATCGCAGCCGTGCTGGTGGTGATCTGCATCCCGCTGGCCCAGGCCAACTGGTCGATCGAGCTCCACCTCACCGAGCTCGTCACACCACCGCCGAGCGGGGTGCGCTGGCTCGTCACCGCGCTGTGGTTCCTCGGCTCCGTCGGGGTCGTCGTCACCCTGGTCCTGATCGGGCTCCTGGTGCCCCGGTTCACCGCGGTGCGCCAGATGGCGCTGGCCGGCGTGGCCTCCCTGGCCGTCTGCCTGCTGATCGACCTCGTGCTCGGGCCGGCGGTGGGACGCCCGCCCGAGGCGGCGTTCTCGGGCTTCGATCCGCGCTTCCCCGTCCTCCAGCTGACCATCGCCGTGGCGGTGGCCCTCGCCGGGCTGCCGTACCTCAGCCGGCCGCTGCACCGCCTCGTTGTCCTCGCGGTCGGGGTGTCGGCCGTGTGCGCCGTGATCGGCTCCTACGGGTTGCCACTGGCGGTGATCGGCGCCGTCCTCGTCGGGTGGGGCACGGCGGCCGCCTGCCATCTCGCGCTCGGCGCCCCCAACGGGTTGCCCTCGGCCGACGAGGTGACAGCGGGCGGTACGCGATCTGCAGGTGGACGTGCGCGACCTGAAGTCGCCGGCGCGGCAGGAGTGGGGGGTGGCCGCGTTCACCGGCGTCGACCCGCAGGGCCGCGCCCTCGAACTGGCGGTCTACGGGCGTGACGCGGCCGACGCGCAGTGGCTGAACAAGATCTGGCGCTTCTGCATCTACCGCGACTCCGGCCCCACCCTCGTGCTCAACCGCCTCCAGCAGGTGGAGCACGAGGCGTACCTCACCTTTCTGGCCGACCACGCCGGCGTCGTGGTGCCCGAGGTGGTTGCCGCGGGGAGGTGCGGCCCGAGCCGCGATGCCGCCCTCGTCACACGGCTGCCCGAGGGTCGACGGCTGGCCGATCTGCAGGGTGAGGAGGTCGAAGACCAACTGGCCGACCAATACCTGCGCGCGGTGCTGGCCCTGCGGGACGCTGGCATCGCCCACGGTGCCCTGAGCCCGGCGACCGTGGTGGCGACGCGCGCCGGACCGCTCCTGCGCGACTTCCGGCGGGCGTCCTCGTCCGCTCCCTCGGCCCGCACGGACCGGGACATCGCGGCCGCCGTCGGCGCCCTCGCCGTCGTGGTCGGGGTGGAGCCTGCCGTCGCCGCGGCCTGCCGGGTGCTCGACGTCGACACGATCCGGACGGTGCTGACGCTCCTGCAGCGGTCCAGCCTCGACCCCGAGACCGAGTACCTGGCGCGGACACAGAAGGGGTTCCTGCACACGCTGCGCGACGAGTTGGCCGCCGCCGCCGGCGTCGAGGTCCCGAAGCTGGTGGAGGCGAAACGCATCAGCTGGCCCAACCTGCTGATGGTCGTCGGGAGCCTGGTCGGGCTGTGGTTGATCATCGGCGTGCTCACCGACGCCTCGGGGTCGCTGAGCGTGATCCGCGGGGCCGCCTGGGGCTGGGTGGCCGCGGCCTTCGTGCTCGGCCAGCTCCCGGTGGTCACCGGGGCCTGGGCCCTGACGGGCGCCGTGGTGGGCACGCTCCCGTTCGGCCGCTGCGTCGTACTCGAGACGTCCAACCTGTTCACGTCCTTCGTCGGGGGCGACGCGGCCGTCTTCGGCGTCCGGGTCCGCTTCTTCCAGCGCCAGGGGCTCGACGTCCCGTCCGCCGTCAGCTCGGGGGCCATCGCGGGCTCGGCGAGCTGGGTGGCCAAGGGCATCCTGTTCCTCGTGAGCCTCCCCTTCGCCGCCGGCGACTTCCACGCGCCCACCGACACCGGCCAGAACGAGGGCATCGTCTGGATCATCATCATCGCCGTCCTGGTCATCGCCGTGGCCCTCGCCGTCGTGACGCTGGTGCCGAAGGTCCGACGCCTCCTGGCCGAGAAGGCCCGGCCCCATTTGGTGACCATCTGGAGGGACATCAAGGCCATCGCCGTCGAGCCGCGCAAGGTGGCGTACGTGCTCGGAGGCTCGTTCGGCAGCCAGATCCTCATCGCGCTGTGCCTGGGTGCGTCGCTCCACGCGGTCGGCGCCCACGCCAGCTTCGCCACGCTGATCGTGGTGCTCACGCTGGCCGCCATGATCGGCGGCGCGGCACCGATCCCGGGTGGCGCCGGGGTGATCGAGGTCGGGCTCATCGCCGGGCTGACGGCGGCGGGCGTTCCGCAGGACCAGGCGGTCGCGGCCGTGTTGATCGAACGGTTCTGCACCGCCTACCTCCCGCCCATCTGGGGTTGGGGAGCGCTCGTCTATTTGCGGCACAGCGACTACGTCTGACGGGTCGTCCGAGGGGTCGGCGGCCCGCCCGACCCGGAGTCAGGACAGGCCGCGACCTGACGGACCGGGTCCGTCGAGGAGGTCGGACGTCGTCACGACGCCAAGGCCGCCGAAGATGCGCCGACTCCCGCCTCCCCCGATCCACGGCTGCGTGGCCCCGCCGAAGCCACCGGGGCGCGGTCGTTCCCGGGCAGACTTGTCGCTCGTGACCGGGGACGAGAATCGGCGGCGCCGACTGACGCTCATCGCGATGAGCGTCTCGCAGGGGATGATCCTGCTGGACATCACGATCGTCAACATCGCACTGCCCTCCATTCAGTCCGAGCTGCACATGAGCGCCGGCCTGCTGGAGTGGGTCATCAGCGCCTATGCCTTGACACTGGCCACCCTCATCCCACTCGGCGGGACACTGGGCGACCGTTTCGGGCGAAAGCGCGTCTTCCTCGTCGGGCTCGTCGTCTTCACGCTGGCGTCGGCCGCCTGCGCCTTGTCGTCCGTCGACGTCGCGCTGATCGCATTCCGCGTGCTGCAGGGCGTCGGGGGGGCGGCGATGTCCGCCCTGACCCTGTCCATCCTCTCCGAGGCGTACCCCTCCGAGACCAGGGCGGGCGCCATCGGGGTCTGGGCCGCCGTCTCCGCGCTGGGCTTCGGGCTCGGCCCGGTCATCGGAGGCGTCCTGATCGGCCTCTTCGACTGGTCGAGCGTGTTCTGGGTCAACGTGCCGATCGGTGTCGTCGGATTCATCATGGCGATCATCGGCGTCAGCGAGTCCCGCGATCCCTCCGCTCGCCGTCTCGACCCGGCCGGCATCGTGCTCTCGGCCGGCGGACTGTTCGCGGTGACCTTCGGCTTCATCGAGGCGGCCGGCCGCGCCTTCTCTTCGCCCGCCGTGCTCGGACCGATCGTGGCGGGCGTCGCGCTCCTGGCCGTCTTCGTCTGGTGGGAACACCGCTGCCACTCGCCGATGGCGCCGCCGGCGCTCCTCCGTGACTCCGGTTTCCGGACCTCGTGCTCCGTGTACTTCCTGAGCTACCTCGCACTAGCCAGCGTGATGTTCTTCGTCACCCTGCTCTTCCAGGACATCAAGGGGTGGTCCGCGCTGCACACCGGGCTCACCTGGCTCACGATGAACGTCCCGTTCATCGTGATGGCGCAGCTCTCGGGCCGCGCCCAGCAACGGTTCACGGCCAGCCGGGTGGTGATCGCCGGGTGTCTCGTCGGCGCGGCCGGCGTGCTTCTGCTCAGCTTCGTCACGACCTCGACATCGTTCGCGTTGGCGGGCGCCGGTTATGTCCTCCTCGGTGCCGGCTACGGCACGCTCGTCCCGGGGATCACGAGCGTCGCCATGCGGACGGTGCCGGTGGGAACCTCGGGCGTCGCCGCGGGGATCCTCAACGCCAGCCGGCAGGTCGGCACGTCGGTCGGGCTCGGGTTCGTCGGGTTCCTCGGCGTGCGGGCGGCCACCAACCGCTGGACCGCGAGCATCGCCCACCTCCCGGCGGGCTCCCAGCACACCGCGACCGGCCTCACGCAGAACGTGAGCAGCGGCGATGTCGCGGCGGTCACCGCGCAGCTGGGCGCCCCGGCCGGACAGAGCGCCACCGCAGCATTCCTGCACGGATATGCGGTGGCGATCACCGTGTGCGCTCTGGCCCTCGTGTTGGCGGCGGGGTCCACGTACCTGGGACTGCACCGCCGGCTCCGCGTCGCCACGACGGGGAAGGTGGCGCCGGCGGCGCCGTGAGGCGCGCGTCACAGGCGCCGCACCGCGGGACTCCGGCCGATTCTGCGGCCGCGCCCGCTCGGCTCACAGCTGTCCGTACGTTCACGCGCGCACCCTAGGGCCATGTACGGACACGACAGGCACGGAAACGACAGGCCCGGAAACGACGGGTCCAGACGGGACGGCACCCGCGGCAGGACGACCTCGGACCCCCCCGACCGCACCGCGCACACGGACGGGGTCGGCACGCGCATGACCCGCCGGTCTGTGCTGGCGGGAGGCGCCGGCCTCGTGGTCGCGGGCCTCTCCCCCGGCCTCGCCGGCGCGGTCACACGCCGCGGGCCCAAGGGTGTCGTGCCGGCGTCTCGCTACTCGACGGCCTCCATCGGCGGCCTGCGCACGTCCAACCTCGAGATGACCGTCGGCGGCGGCTTCCGAACCATGAAGGTGACCTCGATGCCCAGCGACCACGCCATCGACCCGGACTTCTCCTACGTCGCCCCGCCGACGGCACAGGATCTCACCTTCCGCGTCTCGACCGCCCCCCGCCTGGCGGACGAGCTCACCGAGCTCGTGACCGGCTACACCCTCGGCGTGCATCTCGACTCAGTCACCTTGGAGACCGCTTCGGCCGACTACTACGGCAATGACTTCCTGGGACCGTGGAATTACGTGCCCAACAGCCTCGACCGCTACGGCGCCCACACCCACCCGGTCGGCAGCAACGCTTCCGACGGCGACTACCACTATCACAAGGTCACGTCCGCCTGGCTCTCGAAGTCCGATGCCCACTCGCCGATCGTCGGTTGGGCCGCCGACGGATTCCCGGTGTACCTGCGCGACGGCTACACCGACCCCTCCCGGCCCGGTGCGGTCAAGAACCTTGCCTCGAGCTTCCGGCTGAAGTCCGGCTCCCGGCCGAGCGGCGCGGGGAATCCCGGCGGCACGTACGACGGGACGTACGTGGCTGACTACGAGTACGTGGCGGGACTCGGCGACCTCGACCAGTGCAACGGGCGCCTGTGCGTCACCCCGGAATTCCCCGACGGGATGTACGCCTACTTCCTGACCGACGCGTGGCCGTCGATCCCGCACTGGCTCCGCGGCGTCATCGACGCCACCTTCACCCCGCAGAACAACGGGAGCCAGGGACCACCCAGCGGACCGCCCCCGGGCTCCGGTGGCGGTGGCGCCGGTCCCGGTGCGGGTCCTGGTCCGTCATGAGGTCTTCCGGAAGTCCCGGTCGAGGAGCGCGACGTCGCGTCGCAGGGTCTCGACGGCGCTCCACCCCTCGCCGCCGTACTGGTAGCCCTGGGTGTACGCGTCCCGCGACGGACTGTCGTCCACCGTCGTCGGCGTGCCGCCGACGGGCTCGATGCCGGTGTCCTCGTTCCAGTCGTTCCAGGACGTCACCATCACCATGGGAAGTCGGGGATCGAGCTCGGGGATGGCCACCTCCCTGAAGAGGTGGTCGAGGGTCGACGACGGTCCCTCCCCGGCCGTCCATTGGCGCGGCTGGGCCGGATGGTTCGTGGCCAGTCGGAAGCCGCGATCGTTGAAGCCCGGTCCCACGTCGGGGATGACCGGGACGCGGTCGTCCGTCGCGTTGCGGTAGACCGCCAGCAGGAACTTCTCGTCGGCCACCAGATCGCTGTCGCCGGGATAGCCCAGGAAGTCCTCGATGGGGCCCAGTGTGGGCTCGGGGTCGCCGAAGTACAGCGTGTAGCTGGTGATGGCGTCGAACTGCTCGATCCGGTTCACCTGGGGCGCGGTCGTGAGGACCGGGCCGCCGGGCTGCTGCACCTCGGGCGTGACCCGCCAGTACACCTCGTCACCGATGAAGTACGGGTCGTAGCCCCGTCTCTCGAGCACCGTGCGGGCGCCACGGATCATGCCCGCCACGTCACCGGTCAACGTGCGCGTCAGGTAGAGGAACACGACCGGTCGCCCGTCGATGCGCAAGTACGAACGGTTCGGGAAATAGCGCTCCGCGAACGAGAGCATGTCGGCGTCGAAGTGCAACTCCATCTGGAAGGTGACCGGGGTCGACTCCCGGACCGGATCGAAGCCGAGGTTCCAGGTCTCGTAGAACATCGCGAACTTCATCTGACTGAGGTCGGGTGCCCGAAGGAAGTCCCCCATCGCCGCGTCGGCCTGCTGGTAGTCGCGTCCGGAGTAACCAGGGTCGTACGGCCACCAGTCGACGGCGAAGAAGTCGATCCCCGCCCGGCGCGCGTTGGTGATGTCCCGCGCCGCCGTGCGCGGGCTGCTCGAGTTCACGAGGGACGCCGGCGGCTGCTGCGGCGGGTCCAGATGGCCACGGAGGGTGCCGCCGGAGAAGTTCTCGGGGTTCCACAGGTAGTAGTACGCGCCCACCAGGGGACGAGTCATCGGCTGGCGCCTGCTCGCAGCCGCGGCGCCGGCCGTCTCAACCGGGACGACCAGGACTCCGGCCGTTACCGCACAGACAACTGCAAGTGTCGTCCCGCGGCCGAGACGCGCGCGCACCGAGAGGGCAGGCGATCGAGACGCGAACACGGTTCGCCGTCTCGGGCGAGGTCGGACGTCAGCCGGCGCGTCGGAGCGCGACCGCTGCGTCGGGCTCATGGCAGCGGAAGCTGAGGCTCTCCTCCACGTAGAGGCGGACGACCTCTGCGTCGTGTGCGAGATACCCGACGGAGAGGTCCTGCCCGCAGTCGATGACGAAGTCGCCACCGCGCAGGCTGAGCACCACTCCGCCCTGGACCCCCGGCGCCCAGACGAGAGGCCCGTCGAGGATCCGACGGAGGTGGTCGAAGAGCAAGTGGCCGCCGTGCTCGGTCGTCTCGACGATGCCCGTGTAGATCTCGGGACCGATGGCGAGCCCGTAGGGGCCGCCGATGCCGGATCGGCGCATGACGTCGACCGCCTGGGCGACCACCCTCGGGTACTCCTCCATGTCCGCCTCGAAGGTGATCGGCGGATGCGCGCTGCACTCGGTGATCCCGAGTATCCCCGCAGCCGGATAGCCGTGGAAGACGGCGACGTTCTCGGCGACGGCTATCTGGCGCACCGCTTCGTCGAGCTCGGGGAGCTCGATGTCGGAGGCGCCGCGGTCGGCGTCGTCGAGCTCCTCGCGCGACACGCTGAACTCCGCCCGCAGCTCGACCAAGGGGAGGACGCGGCGCTGGAGGGCGCGCACCCCTTCGGCGGGACTGGCCACCTCGTCGACCCGCCCCAGCTCGGTCGCGGAGTGCCCCCACCCGTGCGGCCCGGCCAGGTCTACCAGCTTGCGCGCGGCCAGATGGGTGACGAGGCGGCCCTTGGCCTCGTCCTCGATCTGCGCCCACGCGCTCTCGGAGACGGGAGCCAGCTCCCGGTACAGGTGATCCATCACTCATTCCCTTTCAGGCTGCCGATTCCGAGCGAGCCGGTCGCGGCCGGTGCCGGCCCGCCCGCCGCTTCCGTTTCCGCCTCGACCTCGGTGACCGGTTCCGTCGTGAACAAGTAGGTACGGAGGTGGCCGTCGAGCGCGGGATCGCGCCGACGCAGCCACTCGAGGGTCATGGACGCGTGCTCCTTCTCCTCGTCCCGGTTGTGCGCCAGGATGTCGGCCAGGCTGGTGTCCTTGGTCGCCGTGACCCGCTGGTCGTACCAATCGACGGCCTGGAGCTCCTCGACCAACGACGTGAACGCTCGATGGTGGTCGACGGTTGCCTCGTCGAGGAGCTCTGCCGGCTCGTGCAATCCCTCGCTCCCCATCGGATGCCAATCTCCCGTTCTGCCTCGGTCACTGTCCGGTTCCGGGTGACACTACCCGTCGGTCCTCCGTAGCCGCACCGGCCGTGCACAAACGAGTCCTGCGTGTGCCGAAAAACCGACTCGGGGGTAGCGTTTTCGCGTCTTGGACGTGACGCCGCACATCATCGAGGTCGGCGGCGCCCGGCGGCGCCTGCTCGTCGCCCAGCCGGCGGGCACCCCGTCCATCGTGCTGCTGAGCCTGCACGGGAGCCGCTCGAGCCCCGAGGGCCAGATCCGGCTGAGCCGGATGGCGCCGCTCTCCGAGCAGGGGGCCGTCGTGGCGTTCCCCGAAGGGAGCCTGCGCCTGGGTTCGGGATTCGAGTGGGACCTCTCGGCCGACGGCGCCTTCCTGGCGGCGGCCGTGGACCACCTGCGTGAGGTGTTCGCACCGTCGAGTCCCCGTCTCTCGGTCACCGGCATGTCGGGCCGTGCCCGCATGGCCAGCCGATTCGCGTCCGAGCATGGCGACGAAGTCGTCCTGCTGGGTGCCGTTGCCGGCCTGCGGGCACCCTCGGACGGCCCGCTGCCGCGGCCCGTGCGCGTCGTCGCCTTCCACGGGACCAACGATCGGATCAATCCCTACGCGGGCAGCGGCACCGCCCGCTGGAACGAGAGCGTGCTCGACGCGGCCATCGGCTGGGCCAGGGCGAACGGCGTCCCGACGGAACCGGAGCGATCGCAGGTCGCGCCGGCGCTGACCCGCCTCGCGTTCGGCCCGTAGGACCAGCCCGGTGCGGTGACGCTCTGGGTGTCCCCGGGGGGCCGGCCACACCTGGCCCGGCTCGCGCCTGCCCATCGCGCTCCGCCTGCTGCTCGGACGGACGTCGCACGAGATCGACGCCACCGAAGAGCTCTGGGGCGTGCTCACGTCTGCGTGACGGTGGCCCCCCGGCCTACGGACTGGGCGCAGTACCCGGCTGTGCCACCGGCGTCGTCCATGGGCGCAGGGCCAACGCGATGGCCGGAAAGAGCAAAACCGAGAGGAGGGCGGCGCCGATCAGCGCCGCCGCCGAGGCCTGGCTCAGCAGCTTGAGCGAGAGGCCGATCTCGGCCACCACGACGGGGAAGGTCAGGGTGGCGGACTGCAAGAAACCCACAGCGATCGCCGGACGCGTGCCTACCTGTGAGCGGTAGAGGAAGAGGGCCGGCCCGCCCCGGACGATCACGATCGCAAGGACGAGGAGAGGCACGAGCTCGAGGGCCGAAGTGTGGGAGAACAATGCGCCGACATTGAACTGGACACCCGTGGCCACGAAGAACACCGGGATCAGGAACCCGAACCCGATCGCGTCGAGCTTGGCCTTGAAGACCTCGATGTTGGGCCGGTCGTCGCGGTCGGCCGCACGCAACACGACCCCGGCGACGAAGGCTCCGAGGAGCGAGTCGACGCCGAACCCGTGGGCCAGCCCGGCAAAGATCAGCAGCACCACGAACGCGCCCCGCACCCGCAGCTGCGACGTGGTGTCGTCGAGCGCACTGAGCACCCGGCTCATACGACCCGTCCGCCAGAGGAGATAGAGGCCGAAGCCGGTGCCGAAGGCCGCGACCGCCAGGATCCCGACGTAGACGAGCTGTTCCTCCGTCGTCTTGGCGTCGGCGGAGAACAGGATGGTGAGGAGGAGGAGCGAGGCGAACTCACCCATCGTGCCCGCCATCACGGTGAGCTGGCCGAAGTTGGTGTTGATCTCGCCGGCGTCGCGCACAACGGGAACAAGGATCCCGAGCGAGCTCGAGGTCAGCGAGAGCGCGAGAAGCCGGAGGTCGGCGCCCGACGACACGGCGACGAGGCCGACCGCGACGGGGAAGGCGAGTGCCAACGACACCACGTACGCCGTCGCGGTGACTCTGGCCATCGGGTCGCGAAAGTGCTCCGGCTCGATGTCCTGGCCGGCCAGGAAGAGCAGGAAGCCCAGGCCCATGAGATAGAGCAATTCGACGGCGCCCTGCGCGTGGACCCACCCCAGGCCTTCCGGCCCCACCGCCACACCGAAGAGGACCTCGAGCACGACCGCGGGAACGAGCCGGCGCGGTATGAGGCCGGCCACGATCGGGGCGAGGAAGGCCACCACCGCCACGACGAGCAACCCGGTGAAGTCGAAGGTCACCATGGCAAACCCCCTGGCATCGACGCACTCCCCAATTCACACGAGTTCGACTCACACGAGCTCGACGCCCGGTCCGGTCGAGTCTTGCAAAGGATCAGGTCACCGCCGGCCCTCATCACGGCGCCCAACCGGGCCGCCCGCACCGCGCCTCAGAGATCCCAGGCGTCGCCCCGTCCGTTGGCCTCGAATGCGGCACGCAGCCCGACCTCGTCTTCCTTCGTGAAGGTCCGGAAATGTGGCGACCCACGGTCGCGCACCAAGACCGGGTCGTCGCCCACACGGTCGGAGCGGAACTTCTCGTGCACGAGCGTGCGAGTGAGGACCTTGTTGGTGGGCGTGGTCGGCAGCACGCGGGCGAGGCGGACGAAGTGGGGGCGCCACTTCGGGCTGAGCTCGGGCTGTCCGTCCAGCCAGGCGGCAAAGGACGCGCCGTCGAAGGACGCACCCTCGCGGACGACCACGGCAGCCATCACCTGGTCACCCGAATCCGGATCAGGCACTCCGAACACCGACGCCAGCACCACCTCGGGGTGGCGGGCGATGACCGCCTCGATGGGCGCCGCGGGGAAGTTCTCGCCGTCGACCCGGAGCCAGTCCGAGGTTCGCCCGGCGAAGTAGACCCAGCCGTCCCGGTCGACGTAGCCGAGATCGCCGCTCCAATACCAGCCGTTCCTCGTGGCGCGGCACATCGCCTCTTCGTTGCGGTAATAGCCCTCGAAAGGGCCGGTACCCAGCGTGTTGACGATCTCACCCACGCATCGATTCGCGTTCGTGAGGCGGCCATTGACATCGAATTCGGCGCGCGGCGCTTCGCGCCCGTCGTCGTCGACGACCATGATCCCCTGACGGAGACGCCCGATCGAGCTGGGCGGACGCTGCCCCGTGCGGTCCAGGGCGATGCCACCCTCGGTAGACCCGAAAACGTCGATGATGCGCAGGCCAAAGCGCGTCGCCGCGGCTTCGACGACTCCCGGGGACCCTTCGTTGCCGAACGCGACCCGCAAGGGATTGTCGGCGTCGTCGGGACGGGCCGGCGTGGCCACCACGTAGGCGAGCACCTTGCCGGTGTAGTTGAACCAGGTCGCGCCGTAGCGGCGAACATCTGGGAGAAACCGAGAGGCGCTGAAGCGACGGGCCAGGGAGAGCGAGGCACCGGCCACCAACGCCGGAGCGAAGGCGGACATCAAGGAATTGGTGTGGAAGAGCGGCATGGCGGCGTATCCCACGTCGTCGGGCGTGAGCTCGAGCATCATGGCCATCCGGTTGCCCGTGGTGAGGAGCCGGTACTGCGTGCAGCGCACGGCCTTCGGAGCCGCCGACGTCCCGGAGGTGAAGAGCAACGCCCACAGGGCGTCGACCGCAGGCTCGGGCGACGCACCCGCACGCGGGCTCCCACTGCAGCGGCGCGTACCGCGCCTCGTCGAGCGCTCGGACAAGCATCTCCCCCGTGGCGGGAGGATCGTCGCCGTCCGCGAAGCGATCCGAGACGAGGACGCCCCCGGGAAGATCGAAGCCCTCGATCGCCGCATCGAGCTGCTCTTGGTGGCGTGGTTCCGTGATCACGAGCTGCACGTCCGTATGCGCGACGTCGCGTGCGAGATGCTCCCCGTGCCGGGTGTGGTTCAACCCTGCGACGGCGACGCCTGCCAGCCCGGCACCGCACAGCGCAAAGACATAGTCGGGCGTGTTGTCGAGGAGGACGCCGACGTGGGAGGGACGGCCGGGCTCGAGGCGAGAGGCAAACAGCCCCGCATACCGCACCGCTTCGTCGAGCAGCTCGGCGTGGGTCCAGACGAGGTTCCCGAAGCGAAGGGCCGGACGATCGGCGTAGCGCTCGTCGGTGCCGTTGCGCCGCAACAAGGACGCGGCGTCCGGAGCCGGCAGCGGCACCTCGGCCAGCGGTGGGGCGAAGGTGGCGGGTCCTGCGCCGGGCATGGCGGCAGCATACCGAGCGGCCGGTCGGCCTCTTCGAGGTGACGTCCCGCTGAAGTTGCGTCGCGCCCTAGCATGGCGGTGCGAAACTCGAGGGAACGACGGACGACTGGGCGCATCGATGGTGAACCGCGACGTGGATCTCGAGAAGGTCTTGATCGGCGAGGACGGCGCCGTCCCTCGTGAGCGCTACACCAGTCCGGACTTCGCCGAGCTGGAGTTCGACCGGCTCTGGTCGCGTGTCTGGCAGGTCGCGTGCCGGGAGGACGAGATCGCCGAGGTCGGGGCCTTCACCGAATACCTCATCGGCGACCAGTCGATCCTCGTCGTCAGGGCGGACCCCGACACCGTCCGGGCCTTTCACAACACGTGTCTGCACCGCGGCACGCGTCTCGCCGATGGGACCGGCTGCTTCGCCGACGGCGGCATCCGGTGCCGCTACCACGCCTGGCGCTACGACCTGGACGGGCGCCTGGTCGAGGTAGTCGACCGGGACGAGTTCGACCCGATCCCGCCGCAGACCGGCCTCAAGGCGGTCCAAGTCGACCGTTGGGGGGGCTTCGTCTGGATCTGCCTCGATCCGGGCGCGCCACCGCTGCTCGAGTACCTCGACCCTTTGCCGACCCTGCTGGCTCCCTACCACCTCGACCGGCTCCGCGTCCGCACGTCTTTGTCGACGGTGCTCCCTGCCAATTGGAAGGTAGCCGTCGACGCGTTCAACGAGGGCTACCACGTGCAGGGAACCCACCCGCAGCTCCTCCCGTGGACCGACGACGTCAGCCTCGATTACGAGCCTCTCGGCCTCCACGCTCATTACGGGCGCCTGCCCAACGCGCGGCGCCAATTGCGTCCGAGCCCGCGGCTGGGCCTGGCCGAGGGCGACTACGACGAGGGGGAGATTCTCGAAAACTTCGTCCGCGGCCTGGGCGGGCTGTTCTACCGCGACGAGCGTGCGCTGGTGGAGGAGATCCGTTCCACACCCGGAGCGGGCGAGACCATGCTCAGCCGCTATCAAAAGGGTCGTCGTGCGCTTCTGGTGGCTCGGGGCGTGGCCGTGGAGGAGTTCACCGACGACCAGCTGACCAGCGCGGACGACGTCTATTTCTTCCCCAACATGGTGGGGCCGATCTATCCGGGGATCGCCATCGTCTTCCGCGTCCGGCCCAACGGCATCGATCCGGACAGCTGCATCAAGGACACGTGGTTCCTCCAGTGGCCGCAGCCGGACGAACCGCCGAAGCGGGCCGAGCGCCGCTTCTTCCCCGACTGGACCGAACGGGACTGGGGCGAGATCACCAACCAGGACTACGGCAACATGGCACACGTCCAGATCGGGATGAAGTCGCGCGCTGGACCGCCACTACGGCTCAACCGCCGCCAAGAGAGCAACGTCCTTCACATGCACCGGATGATCGACCGCTACCTCACCGGAGCGTGATCGGCCGTTCGCGGCTTCGCACCCACCTCACAGTGTGCGGTAGAGCCCGCCGTCGACCGGCAGCTGGGCCCCGTTGACATAGCTGGCTGCGTCGCTGGCCAAGAAGATGCAGGCTCCGACCACGTCCTCGGGATGCCCCATCCGCTTCATCGGGTTGAGCTCCGCTATGCGGGCCTTGGTGTCGGACGGCCACCCGCTGGTCAGGTCCGTCTCCGTTGCGCTCGGGAGCACGAGGTTCGCCCGCACCCGCGGGGCCCAGACCCCGGCCAGCCCGAGGGTCAGGGCGTTGAGTGCCGCCTTGGCCATGGCGTAGGGCAGGTCGGTCGCGGTCGGGCGCAGCGATCCCACCGACGACACGTTGATGATCGAACCGCCATCGTCGCCAGCCATCCGCGCGCCGATCAAGGCACTGAGCCGAAAGGGTCCTCGCGCGTTGATGGCATGGACCTTGTCGTAGAGATCCTCGCTGACCGAGGCCAGGTCGCCATAAGCCGGCGACATGCCAGCGTTGTTCACGAGCACGTCGCAACGTCCGTACTCGCGGTAGAGCGCATCGACGAGCCCGTCACATTCGTCCCAGCGGCCCACGTGACAGGCGACCGGGAGGACGCGCCGGCCGGTGGCCGCCGCGATCTCTGCGGCCGCGGCCTCGCAGCTCTCCAGCTTGCGGCTGGCGACGAGGACGTCGGCGCCCGCCGAGGCGAGACCTGCGGCGATGGCCCGGCCGATTCCCCGACTGCCACCCGTCACCAGGGCGACCTTGCCGCTCAGGTCAAAAAGTTCCTCCGGTGTCCGCATCGTGTCTCGTGGTATCTCGGAGCCGCGTCTCGCGTGTCGCGTTTAGAGCCGGTAGAGCTTGACCGCGTTCTCGCCCATGATCTTGCGTTGCGTCTCCGCGCGCAGGGCCGCGATCTTCTCGTGGACGAGCTCCAGCGGGTTCGGGTGGAGGCAGGTCGGGTGGGGAAAGTCGGTCTCGAACATGATGTTGTCCTCGCCGACGGCATCGACGAGGTGCTGCAGGTCACCTCGGCCAGTCTCGAACCAGAACGTCGCGTACCAGTTGTCGCGAAAGTACTCCGACGGGAGCTTCTCGAGCTTGTGAAACCACTCGGGCGCATTCTCCTCGAGCTCGTAGTCCATCGCCTCGAGCATGAACGGCACCCAGCCGATGCCGCTCTCGACGGACACCATCCTGAGGTTGGGGTGACGGTCGAATATCCCGGAGTACGCGCTGTTCAAGAGCAGGCGCGAATTGTTCTGGAAGAGCGACGCGCCGCCGATCGCCGGCTTGACGTAATCGTCCTGGCTGGGCCAGAACGTGGTGCCGAAGTACGTCAACGCGGTCTGGCTGGCGCCGATGTGGAAGTGGACCGGAAGACCGAGACCGGCACAGACCTCCCAGAACGGATCCCAGGCCGGGTCTCCCAGGTCGGGGGCGCCCGAGTCCTGCGGGTCGGCCGTCAGGTTCACACCCCGGTAGCCCATGTCGGCGCAGCGCTTGGCCTCCCGGACGCTGGCCTCGACTTCCCACGCCGGCATGATCGGCATCGGCAGCAGCCGGTTCCCCGATTGCTCCTGCACCTCCGCCATGGCGTCGTTGTAGAGCTCGACGCAAAGCCGCAGCAGTACCGGGTCTTCGACCGAGCTCGCCAGGTTCTGGCCACCGATGCCCATGGAGTTGGGGAACAGCACCTGGGTGTCGATGCCCAACCGGTCGTTCAGCATCAGCCGCTCCGTGGGATCCCAGGCTGCGGGATGCACATCGTCGATCCGCCACGCTCCGCCCTGGGAGTCCTGAAAAGGATGCTTCTTGCCGTCGTGGTCGATGGTGCCTCCCGATCCGGCCTTTCCGAACGTCGTGCCCTCGATGACCCAGGTGTCGGTCCCGTCGATCTGCTCGACGTGGGGCACCCGGTCCTCGTACCCCTTCGGCGCGCGGCGCGGTGAAGAGATCGTGACGCTCCGTCATGTGGGAGTCGGCGTCCACCACGCGCAGCCCCTCAGCCAGTTCGGGCACCCTGCACCTCCCCACGAGATCGCCGCCCAGCCGCCCCAAGTCACGCTACCCGGATCGGCTCGGTCGCGTGCACGGGATCGCGCCCGTCGCGGGAAGGCCCCGGGCCGCTTCCCGTCCCTGATCAGGTACCTTGGTGCAATCTGCTAAACCTCGGGCTGCAATCGCCCGTGGACCACCGGAACACGCACACCATGACGTCGCCAATCGCTGAAGCTGAGTCGAGACCCGAGCCGCTTCGGGCCGCGTTCTGAATGTCCGCCCGACCGCCGCGGTCAGGTCCGGCGTTCGACGCCGAAGCCGTCCACACCAAGTACCGCGCCGAGCGCGACAAGCGCCTCGTCGAGGGCCGTTCTGACATTCGCGACCTCCGGACGGACGAGCATTTCGCTCGCTTCCGCGCCGACCCGTTCACCCCGCCCATCGAGCGCAGCCCTGTGACGGACGAGGTCGATGTCGTCATCGTGGGGGGCGGCATCGCCGGGGTCCTGGTCGGCGCCAACCTCCGGAAAGCCGGAATCGAGCGCATCCGGATCGTCGATCAGGCCGGTGGCATCGGGGGCACCTGGTACTGGAACCGCTACCCCGGGGTCATGTGTGACGTCGAGTCGTACATCTACATGCCGATGCTCGAGGAGTTCGACTACATCCCGACGCGCCGCTACGCGTCGGGAGACGAGATCCGGGGCCACCTCGAACGGATCGCCGAGCGCTACCGCCTGGAGGACGAGGCGCTCTTCCACACCGGAGTCACGCGCGCCGAGTGGCACGAGGACCTGGCCCGCTGGCGCATCCACACCGACCGCGGCGACCAGGTCGACTGTCGCTGGTACGTCCTGGCCGTTGGGATCCTCAACCTCATGAAACTGCCCGCCATCGAGGGCATGGAGGACTTCGCCGGCCATTCGTTCCACACGGCACGCTGGGACTACGAGTACACCGGTGGCGGCACCGACGAAGCGCTCACCGGCCTGAACGACAAGGTCGTCGCCCTTCTCGGCACCGGGGCGAGCGGCATTCAGGCCGTGCCGCCGTTGGCGGAGTCGGCCAAGCACCTCTACGTGTTCCAGCGCACTCCCTCGGCCATCGGCGAACGGGGCAACCGTCCGACCGAGGCGGACTTCGGCACGGACTTCGAACCGGGTTGGCAGCGGGCCCGGATGGACAACTTCCAGGCGATCATGATCGGCCGCCCCGTGGAGGTCGACGAGGTGGACGACGGGTGGACGCAGAACTATGCGGTCATCAACAACCCGCGGATCCGCGACGGCATGACGCGCAAGGAGATCCAGCGCAACGTCGAGGAGACCGACTTCGAGGTCATGGAAGCCCATCGCCGGCGCGTCGAGGAATTGGTCGCAGACCCGGCGATGGCCGAAATCCTGAAGCCGTACTACCGGTATATCTGCAAGCGGCCCTGCTTCCACGACGAGTACCTGCCGGCGTTCAACACGCCGCGCATCAGCCTGATCGACTGCCCCGGCGGCATCGAGCGGATCACGGAGAAGGGTCCCGTCGTCGACGGCACGCAGTACGAGGTCGACTGCATCATCTATGGAACGGGGTTCGAGGCCGAGCGCACCCCGCTCTACCGCAGGGCCGGGCACGAGATCGTCGGACGCGACGGCGTGACGCTCGCCGACAAATGGGCCGACGGTCCGCGCACGCTCTTCGGCATCATGAGCCGTGGCTTCCCCAATCTCTTCGTCACCCCCGCACCGACGCAACAGTCGGTCGTCACCGTCAACTACACGCAGCTGGCCGTCCTCGGCGCGGAGTTCATCGGGCGGGCCGTGGGCCTGCTGCACGACAGCGGCGTCGAGGTCTTCGACGTGAGCGCCGAAGCCGAGAAGGCGTGGACGCAGGCCATTCTCGACGACTTCATCGACGCCAGCGGCGTCATGTCCGCCTGCACCCCGTCGCGGATCAACAACGAGGGCCGTCCGGAAGACGTGAGCCCTCTCTCCGGGAACTACGGGGGTCGGTTGGGTGACTGGTTCGGTTACCGCGAGCTTCTGGAGCGGTGGCTCGAAGACGGCACCTTCGAGGGCCTGGAGCTCGACGTCCGGTCCAGCGCTCCGTGAGCCCTCGTCAGAGGGTGGCCGTCGTGACCGGCGGCGGCGGCGGCATCGGCGCCGCGATCGCCGAAGAGCTCGGTCGCGGCGGGTGGTTCGTCGTCACCGTCGACCCGCTCGTGAGTCTCGACGGCACCGAGGAGTTGCCCCGGGCGGAGGAGACCACGGCCGGTCGAATCGTCGCGGCCGGCGGTCTGGCACAGGCCTCTTCGGCGTCGGTCACCGACGGAGAGGCGCTGCGCGGGCTGTTCGCCGAGCTGGTGGACCGGCACGGGGGGCTCGACGCCGTCGTCAACGTCGCCGGCATCACCCGCCAGTCCTACTTCGCCAGGGGCACCGAGCAGGACTGGCTCGCACTCCTTTCGGTGCACCTCGGGGGTTACCTCAACGTGCTCGGTGCCGCGTTGCCCCTGATGGCCGAGGCGGGGCACGGGCGCATCCTCGGCGTCACCTCGGGCTCGGGATGGCGTGCCGCCGACGCCGGCGGCTACAGCTGCGCGAAGCGGGCGGTGGCCTCCCTGACGTGGCAGCTCGGCCGTCATGCTCCGCCCGGCGTGACGGTGAACGCCCTGTCCCCCATTGCGTACACACGGATGGTCGCCGCAGCGCTGGAACGCGCCCGTCAAGAGGGGCGACAGGGGGGCGGGGGCGGGCTGACGCTCGACGCAATGCCAGGACCAGAGAACCTCGGGCCACTCGGAGCACACCTGGTCGGTGACGGGTTCGGCTGGTGCACCGGTCAGGTCCTGTTCGCCGGTGGGCCGGAGGTCGCCGTCGTCGCTCAACCGCGCCTGCTCGAGGTCGTCCGCACCGACGGAGCCGTTTCGCTCGACGCCGTCCTCGAGGCGGTCGTTCCGCGCGCCTTCGTCACCGCCGAGGCCCAACAGGCGACCCAGGGTGGCACCAATCCCCGGTTCGGGGCGATCTTCGATGCGGCGCCCACCGGCACGCCGATTGCGAGCGGACTGCGATCCTGCGTCGTCGTCAGTGATCGCCCGCGCCTGACCGGGTCGCTCGTCGCCGCCCTCGAAGCCCGTTCGATCACCTGCCACCGCGTCGAACCCGTCGGCGGTTTCGACGCGGCCGCCGCCGCGCTGCGCGCCGTCGGCGAGGCGTCCGGCCCGGTCGACGCCGTCGTGCTGGCCCTCGCGGGTCAGCAGTTCGCCGTGCCGTCGACGGTCGGCTGGGAGGGCATCCTGGCCGACCACCAGGGGATCACGGCGCAGCTGCACGCCGACGCGTCCTGGGCCCGCGGCGGCGTCCGACTACGCGACGCAGGTCGGCTGTCCGGTACGGCTCGTGACGCTCACAGACGCCGCCAGCCCTGCGGGGCGCAGCCGGGCGCAGGCCGCGGCGCAGCTGGCGCGCGCCGCGGCGAGCGGCACGGCAGGACGGGTCACCGCCTACGCGGTCGGCATGGAGACCGACGACGAGGCGAGCGAGCCGGCCGGCGCGCTGGTCGCCCACCTGCTCGGCGAGGACGAAGCCGCAGCCCTCGCCGGGGCCGAGCTGGTCGTGGGACGCGGGTGGATCGGGCTGCGCAGCCACCCACATCCGACCGGGACCGTGATCTACGGGGGGCCGTCGGTCCCTGCGTGGTTCGACCCCGCCCTCGAGGACATGGTCGGAGCGGGCCGCCCGCGTCGACAGGGAGAGGCGTGATGGCAACCCCGCCAACCCGGATCGTCGATGCGCACGTGCATCTCTGGGATCCCGCCCGCACGGACTGGTATCCCTATCTCTCGGCTCGACCTCAGCACGGCTCGGGAGATGCGTCGAGGATGAACCGTCGCTTCGACATCGAGATCTACCGGACCGAGACGGCCGCCTGGAACGTCGAGAAGATCGTCAACGTCGCTGCGGCCACCGGACGTCACTCCGTCGACGAGACCATCGAGCTCGACCGCACGGCTCAGGCCAACGGGGGGCCGGACGCACTCATCGGCGGACTTCCCCCGACGGACACGGTGGCCCAGGCCGTCGAGCTCCTCGACCGGCAGATGGCCGCGTCACGCTTCCGCGGGATCCGCCCGATGGGTCCCCTCGGGAACCCCGTTCCCGAGGCCGAGGTGTTGCGCGCGATGCAAGACCGGAGCCTGGTGTTCGAGCTGATGGCGCATCCGGACCAGCTCGAGGCGGCCGCGGCACGCGTGGCGGCCTTCGGTGACCTCGTGATCGTCGTCGAGCACACGGGGTGGCCGCGCAACGATTCCGACGAGGAGTACCGCCTGTGGCGGAGTGGCATGGACGCCCTGGCCGCGGTCGGTGACAACGTCGTGTGCAAGCTGTCGGGTCTCGCGATGCCCTTCGGGTCCACGCGCGTCGACGTGCTCGCGCCCTGGCTGGAATACGCCATTGAGGCCTTCGGGGTCGATCGGTGCATGTTCGCCAGCAACTTTCCCGTCGACTCGATGGCTGGCAGCTTCGACGACCTGTATGCAACGTTCAGCGCTGTCACGACGGGCCTCGACGGCGAGTCCCGCGACCGCCTCTTTGCCGGGACGGCCGAAAGGGTCTATCGCTTCTGAGGCGACGCTTCACGCGCCGAGGACTGCGGCAGCCGCACACTCGTCACACCCGTCTTCTCCGTGCTGACCATGGGCGAGGAGCTTTCCGTTGAGGGTGACGAGCCCACTTCGCTGCTCGATGGCTCGCGCACCTTCCCGCTCGGCAACGACGGCCGGCGACGCGGCCGGACGGCGCACGCCGAAGACGATGGTCGCGAGCGCACCCAACGCAAAGAGTGCCGCAACCCCGAAGACGCCGTCGAGGGAGTGGACCGATGCGGAAGTGGTCGACCCGGGCGCCAGCTGGGCATGGCCGGTCAGCGAGTTGAAGACCGTGACGAGGACGGCGAGACCGACCGCGGCACCGAGCTGCTGGGACACGTTCACGAGTCCTGATGCGGCTCCCGCGATCTCGGGCTCCACCTCGGCCAGCGAGGCCGACGTGAGGGGCACCAGCGTCATGCCGCTGCCCGCACCGATCAGCACGAGGCTGACCGCGATCTGGGAGTACGGCGACCCGGCCCCCACTCGCGTGGCCAGCAAGAGCCCGGCGATGGCGATGGTGCTGCCGGTGATCATCACCACCTTCTGGGGCAGGCGACGAAGCAAGACCCGACTGGTGAGCTGCGAGGCCAGGAAGACGGAGGCCGGCATTGGAATGAACGCGACTCCGGCCCGCAGCGGGCTGTACCCCTGGACGTCCTGCAGGAATTGGGCCATGAAATAGAAGAGGCCGTAGAAGCCGGCGTACAAGAGGGCGCGCGCCGCGTTGGCCGAGTTGCGCGTGGAGTGCGCCAGCAGCCGGAGCGGCAGGATCGGCTCCTCCATGCGGCTCTCGTGGTGGAGGAAGTAGGCGAGGACGACGACACCGCAGACGAGCGCGCCGACCGACACGGGATTCGTCCATCCCATTGAACCGGCCTCGACGAGCCCCAACACAACTCCGGTCACCCCGATGGTGCACGTGAGCGCACCGACCAGGTCGAAGTGTCCGTGCTGACGCTCGGTTTCGCCGATGACGACCCGACCCAGAAGCCAGACCGCGAGCCCGATGGGCACGTTGACGAACATGACCCAGCGCCAGGAGACCAGCTCTGTGAGCAGCCCACCGGCGACCAGCCCGATCGCGCCGCCCGCTGCCGACACGGTCGTGTACATCCCGATGGCGCGCACCCGTTGTTGGCCTTCGGGGAAGGCGGTGGTGAGAAGGGAGAGCGCGCACGGTGCTGCCAATGCCGCCCCCGTCCCTTGGACCGCCCGAGCAGCGAGCAACGTCCATCCGCTGACGGCCAGACCACCCAGCAGGGAGCTGACCGCGAAGATCGCGATGCCGACCAGGAACACCCGCCGTCGGCCGAAGAGGTCACCCGCCCTCGCGCCGAGCAACAGGAACCCCCCGAAGGTGAGGATGTAGGCATTGATGACCCACGAGAGCCCGCTCGTGGAGAAGCCCAGGCTGCGCTGGATGTGCGGAAGGGCGACGTTCACGATGGTGGCGTCCAACACGACCATGAGCTGGGCGGTCAGGATCACGGCGAGGAGGATCGAGCCACTCCGGAGGCGAGGTACGCCTCGAGGACCAGGGATAACCTCGGCGGACGACCCCACGCTGCCGCTTTCGGGGCGTGAAGGGACAAGGGTTGAATTGGGCATTGACTACGACCTTTCCGCTGCTAATCTGGATAAGCGGAAGCTTCCTCCGGTTAGTATACGGAGGCTGCCTCCGTTTAACAACCCCATAGGGGGAGAAAGAAAGAAAAAGAAAGATGGCGACGCCAAAGGCCGACATCGCGGTGGGAACCCGGTCCTCAGAGGGGGACTCGAGGGACCAGGATCGGCCGATGCGCGCCGACGCCCGCCGCAATCGTGAGCTTCTGGTCGCCGCGGCGCGCGACGTGTTCTCAGCGGAGGGCGCGGGGGCGTCGATGGAGGCGATCGCCAAGCGGGCCGGCGTCGGCGTCGGCACGCTCTATCGTCATTTCCCGCAGCGGCTGGACCTCGTCGAGGCGGTGTACCAGAGCGACGTAGAGGAACTGAGGGCGACGGCCCAGCGCGTCGTGGCCGAGCTCGAGCCGTGGGCCGCCGTCGAGACGTTCTTCGAAGCGTTCATGCGCTACGCGCAGACCAAACAGGCACTCTTGACCGAGCTGCAACAGGCCTTCGAGAAGAAGCCGGAATTCAGGTCTCAGGCGCGGGAGCTGATCTGGTCCTCGTTCGACCTCGTCATCGACCGTGCGAAGGATGCCGGCGCTGTCCGAGCCGACGTCGACGGGTCGGACGTGATGCAATTGGTGACTCCGGTCTGCACGAACGCGGGCCTCCCGCCCGAGCAGACCGCCCGACTTCTCAGGATGATCCTCGACGGGATCAGGTTCGAGGCGGTGCGCGGCACGAGCGGGTGAGGTTCTGGACCGGTTGACCGATCGGCCATTCACGTCGTAGTCTGACACGAACTTCCGCCGTCCCCTCGACCTGGAGGCAGCGTGCCCGACGTCTACTACGACCAGTACAGCGTCGAGATCAATGCCGATCCCTATCCGGTCTACCGACGGCTGCGCGACGAAGCCCCGATCTACTACAACGACACGCACGACTTCTTCGCGGTCAGTCGGTTCGAAGACGTCGAGAAGGGGCTCCTGGACGCCCAGACGTACATCTCGGGAAGAGGCGCGATCCTCGAGGTGATCAAAGCGGACATCGAGATGCCCCCTGGAGTCATCATCTTCGAGGATCCGCCGACCCACACCATTCACAGGCGCCTGCTCTCCCGTGCGTTCACGCCGCGACGCGTCGCCGAGCTCGAGCCCAAGATCCGTGAGTTCTGCGCGCGTAGCCTCGATCCGCTCGTCGGCGCCGACCGTCTCGACTTCATCGCCGATCTGGGCTCGCAAATGCCCATGCGTGTCATCGGCATGCTCCTGGGGATCCCAGAGAGCGACCAAGAAGCTGTGCGAGACCACGTGGACGCCAGCCTCCGGACGAACGAGGGTGAGCCCATGAAGGTCACGGAGAACTTCGTCACGGGTGCAATGTTCGCGGACTACGTCGACTGGCGTGCGAAGCATCCCTCCGACGACATCATGACCGAGCTCCTGCACGTGGAGTTCGCCGACGAGACGGGGAACGTCCGCAACCTCACCCGGAACGAGCTGTTGACCTATCTCGAGGTTCTGGCTGGCGCAGGAAACGAGACGACCACCCGCCTGATCGGATGGAGCGCGAAAGTGCTGGCAGACCACCCTGATCAGCGGGCGCAGCTCGTGGCGGATCCCTCGCTGATTGCGAATGCCGTCGAGGAGGTCCTGCGGTTCGAGTCGCCCGCGCCCCACGTCGGGAGGTGCATTGCGCGTGCAGACCTCGGCGTGCACGGCGTGTCCGTCCCGGCGGGAAGCGTGATGCTCTTCCTCCTCGGCTCGGCGAACCGGGACGATCGTCGCTTTCCGGATGGAGACTCGTTCGACATCCACCGAAAGGGCGGCCGGCATCTCACCTTCGGGAACGGGATCCACCTCTGCATGGGGTCTGCCCTGGCCCGAATGGAGGGCTGTATCGCCCTCGAGGAGGTGCTCGCACGCTTTCCGGAGTGGAACATCGACATGGAGCACGCCGCGGCTGTCACCGACGTCGACCGTTCGCGGCTGGGAGACCCTGCCGGCCTTCGTCGGATAGCGCCCGTCACGATGCCGGCTGCGCCTGTGCCGACCCCTCGCCCCTACGAGAGCCCCCTGCGTCGCCAACGCGCCGTCGAGACCCGGGAGCGGATCATCGCTGCAGGGTGCCGCTTGCTCCAGAGTTCCTCGGTACGCGACTGGCACGCCCTCACGATGCGCGGTGCCGCCGACGAGGCGGGGGTGAACGAGAGAACGGTCTACCGCTACTTCGGGAACGAACGGGGACTCCGCGACGCGGTGATGCACCGGCTAGAGCAGGAGGCCGGAGTGGAGCTCGACGGCATGCAGCTCGAGGACCTGGCCCGTGTGGCAGCCCGCATCCTTTCCCACGTGTCGTCGTACCCTCTTCGGCCCAAGCCCCGTCTCGACCCGACACTGACCGACGCCAACCTTCGCCAGCGCACTGCGCTCCTCGGCGCCCTCGAGGAGCCGACCGCGCCATGGCCGGAGGAGGACCGCATCGCCGCTGCGGCCCTATTCGACGTCTTGTGGAGTGTGGCGACCTACGAACGCCTCGTCTCGGACTGGGACCTCGATCGCGACCAGGCGATCCGGACCGTGACCTGGGCCATCGGCCTGATCGGCGAGGCGGTGTCCCAGGACCGTCGGCCGAGCTAGACCCCGGACCCGGGGCCGCTTGCCTTATGCCACCTCGGATCGCCTCTTTCGACTGTTGCGCCCGCCCGTCCTTGCCGCGCGCGACCCAACCTCCTCGATCACCTCGTTGGAGCGCTCGACGTCGAACTCGTTCCCGCTCGCGCGCAGCTCGGCGAGGAGATCGGTGAGTTGGCCACGCTGCCGCTCGGACAATCCGACACGCTCGTAGACGCTCGAGTTCAGATCCCGCGTTGCGTCCGCGGCCGCCCTTCGGCCACGCGGTGTGATGACGGCGAGCGTGGTGCGGGCATCCGAGGGATGGGGCACCCGTCGCACGAGCTTCTCGTCCTCCAGCCGGTCGATGATGTTCGTGACCGTGGCGGGCGGGATGCGCAGCGTCTTGCTGATCCAACTGAGGGTCAGCGACGACTCCGGATCCGTCGCCAGCCAGGTGAGCACCTCGTACCGGGCGAAGGTGAGGTCGTGACTCCGCATCACCTGGTGCACCTGGTCGTTGAGGAGCTGGTAGGAACGGAGGATCGCCGTGAAGACGGCCATGCCCGAGGCGGCCTCGGGATCCCAGCGCTCGAGCCAGACACGACGCGACGCCTCGACGACATCGAAAGGAGCCGCCTCGAATCCCACGCCCGAAGGATACGACAGGTCCGGGCGGTTCCTACGTCTGGGCCGGCCAGCCACCGATGATTCCGTCGTCTTCAAGCTCCTGGATCTCCCTCGGCGTGAGACCGAGTTCTCCCAGCAGCTCCGCGTTGTGCTCGCCCAACAGCGGCGCGTGCCGCTCGTGCAGGCGCTCCGGACCCCGCGAGAACGTCATCGGGAGGGTGCTGTAGCGGGAAGGACCGCTGACCGGATGGAGCACGTCCTCGAAGAAGCCGCGCGATGCCAGTTGCGGGAGCTCGGGCTGGCGGTGTGGCTGGACGACCTTTCCCACCGGCACACCGGCTCCCCACAACAGCTCGACGACCTCGTCCGCCGACCGCTGGCGGCACCAGTCGCCCAGAAATGCGTCGATGTCGTCCCGCTCCCGTGTGCGGCCGGTGGCGGTCGCCAGGGCGGGGTCGGCGGTCCAAGCGGGATCGCCCAGCACCCGGCAGAGCGACGCCCATTGCGCGTCGGTGGCGACCGCGATCGCGACCCAGCTGTCGTCGCGGCCGTCCGCGTCGGGCCCGGCTGCGTGATAGAGGTTCTGGGGCGCCGCGCCGGGCCCGCGGTTGCCGGCGCGGCTGAGCAGGGTGCCGTAGGCGGAGCTCTCGATCACCTGCTCCGCGGCCACGTTCACTGCGGCATCGACCATGGCCGCCTCGACCAGCCCGCCTTGGCCCGTCTCGTCGCGGTGCTCGAGCGCCAGGATCAGCCCGTACAGGGCGTGCAGCCCTGCATTGGGATCCCCGACGCAATACGGCTCGAACGGCAGGAGGTCGGGGTGTCCGGTGAGCCAGGTGAGTCCAGAGGCATCCTCGATGACGAAGGCGAACGCCGCCTGGTCGCGCCACGGTCCCTCGAGCCCGAAACCCGGCATGCGGAGCATGACGAGACCGGGGTGGTCGGCCCGCAGGGCCTCGTCGTCGAGACCCACCTGGTCCAACACGCGGGGCGTGTAATTCTCGATGATCACGTCGCATGTCCCGATGAACCGGCGGAGGAGGTCGATGCCACGGGGATCGCGAAAATCGATCGTCAGGCTCTTCTTGTTGGTGTTGAGGGCGGCGAAGATCGGCCCACGCTCCCAGAACTGGTCCTCCGTCTGCGGCACACCGCCGACGAGGCGCGCCCCGTCGGGCCGGGTCGGCGATTCGAGATGGACCACCTCCGCCCCGAGCAGAGCGAGGACGTGACCGACGAGGGGGCCGGCCCAATAGGCCGTCATGTCCAACACACGCAGCCCGCCGAACGGAGGCCCGGCTCTCGCCGTGCCCGCGTGCGAGCGATCGCCCGCCGGACGCGCCAAAAGGGCCTCGAACGAGTGCTCTCCCAGCCGTGGAGCCGGCTCGGGAGGCCGGAGCTGCGCTGTCCCCAACCGGAACGGAGGTCGTGGATTCGCGGCCCCGTCCCGCGGGTTCGGGGCGAAGGTGCCACGGACCCGGAAATGCTCGAACTGCGCGATGTTCGATCCGTTGGCGAGCGGTGCGTTCGGAATGCGAAAGGCCGACGCCAGGTCGAGCACCTCCTCGACGGTGTGATCGGCGATCCAGGCCTCGATGGTCGGGGCCAGCGCCGTCCGATCGAGAAAGAGGGAAGGATCCTCCATCCACTCGGGGTGTTCGACCATGGCGCAGAAGTCCAGCCACTGCTGCCCGGTCCCGCATCCGAGCCCGACGAGCCCGTCTCGGGCGGCCCCGACACCCGGGGTGGGGACGAATCGGCGTCGCCGCATGGGTCGCCCGAGCTGGTCGTTGAAGGTCACCGGATAGTAGGTGAGGCACATCGCCAAGGCTTCGAGCATCGACACGTCGATGAGCTCCCCGCTCGCATCGGATCGCCGGTCCGCCACCAGGACGCCGATGGCGGCGAACACGCCGGCGAGCCACTCCCCTATCTGGCCCCCGACGAACACCGGGGCGCGGTCAGGCCGTCCACGTGCCAGTCCGGTGATCGCGCCCGACCACGCCTGGAGGGTGAACTCGGTGGCTGCGTTGTCGCGCCATGGGCCATCGAGCCCGAACGCGGTGATGGAGGCGACGATCAGGTGCGGATGCGCTCGAAGTATCTCGCCGGGCGCCAGCGCGGCGTGTTCCGCCACTCGTGAGCCACGTGACCAGACGACCGCGTCCGCTGTTGCCAGCAGACTCTGGAGCCGGGCGAGATCGCGTGTTCGGTCATCGTCGACGACGACGCTCTGTTTCGAGGCGGAAAGGAAATTGAAGAGCGCACCGTCGCTCTCGGGTGGAATGGCCGCGCCGGACGCCGACCACCGGCGCAGAGGATCGCCATCAGGGGATTCGATCTTGATGACCTCGGCTCCCCCGTCGGCGAGCAACTTGGTGCAGTAGGCACCCCCGATCCACGTGGAGAGGTCGACGACGCGGAGGCCGCCCAGCGGCGGAGTCGTCGACACCCCGCGCCGCGCGCTTCGCTGCGCCCGCGTCACCGCCCGTCGGATTCGGGACGCCGGCGGGCGGATCTGCTCAGCCGCCACTCGGGGGGAAAGTTGCTGTCGTTATCCTTCACCGCGAGGTTCAACCCTTGCTCCATCGTCTCCTGGCTCAGCGTCGCCCGCCTGCCATCGTCATCTTCTCGCAACATCCCGCCCATGGACTCCAGCCACGCACTGAGCAGGCTGCCCATGTACTCGCCCTGATGTTGCTTCATCACTTCGAAGAACACTTTTTGCATGAACACCGTGTCGGTAGGCCGCGTGCGCGCACATGCGAGCGCGTACTTTTCCACCTCTGCTTCGAGCTGATCGCGGGGTACGACGCTGTTGACAAAGTTGCAGTCGTACATCTGCTCCGCGGTGAACGGGCGGCCGGTGAACACCATTTCCTGAAACTTGCGCAGTCCCATCATCATTGCCCACTGCCACATCCGCGGCGCATAGCCGACATAGCGGAACGCAGGATGTCCGAAGAGCGCGTCGTCCGACGAGATCACGAGGTCGGCATCGGCTGCCTGGTAGAAGTGCCAGCCGTAGCAGTAGCCCTTGACCTCGAGGATGCTGATCTTCTTGAAGTCCTGCAGGCTGCGGCAGCCCGACCGGGCGTTGCCGTACCAATGGAGGAGTGAAGCCCCGGCGCGGTACGACCGCGATCCTGGCATGGTGACGTCGTCTTCGTCGTCCAGGCCAAACTCTTCCTGAAGGGCAACGCCCTCCGCCTGCTTCGCCATGAGCTCGTCGAGATCGGCACCCGTTCCGAGGTGGTCACCGACACCACGCACGACGAGCACCTTGACGTCGTCGTCGATGCTCGCCTTGAACAGGAGGTCCGCGTATCTCCTGCGGGCCGCGATGGTCGGGATGTTCATCTGGTCCGGACGGTTGAGCGTGATCGTCGCGATACGCGTTGTCGGATCCTTCTCGTAGAGAATGATCTCCTCGGGCGGTGGGACATCGACGTCGGTCACGTCACAGCTCCTTGTCCGTTGAAGGGATTTACCGAGAGCAGCTCCGGCCCGCTCGCCGTGAGGACGACAGGCGCCTGGCCGTACAGCGCACCCTTCCCTGCTTTCCAGATATACGCGGTCAGTGCCAATACCATGCCCGCCTCGGCGTGCTGCTCGGCCGCCGCGCGTGGAAGGGCATGGGTGACGAGGGGAAGGTCGAATCCCAGTCCGAGTCCGTGGGCGACCGGCATGGGTGGCGGCGGGATGCCGGCGGACTGGTAGACGTCGAGCAGATCACTCAACGGCGCACCCACGCGGCAGGCTGCAAGAAGGCGATGCCAGAGCTCGTCCCAGGACCGCGACAACTCGCCCTCGACGGGGACGTCACCGGCTGCGTGGGTCCGGCCGACCTCGCCGACGTAGCCGTTGCGGACGACCCCGGCCTCGAACGCCACCAGGTCGCCTCGCTCGACCGGTACGTCCCGGCTCGCCCGGCGCCACGGGTGCTGGCGCGACGCGACCCAGGCGACGTCCTGGGTCGCGGGGGTCGTCACTCCCGCCGACGCCATCGCCCCCATGAACACGCCCGTGAGCTGTCGTTGGGTCACACCCGGCGCGAGCGCCGCAGTCGCCTCAGCCAGCGCCAGTTCGGCCAGGCGGACCGATGCCCCGATGGCGTCGATCTCCTCCGCGGACTTGACGCGGCGAGCTCGCCGCAAGAGTGGTTCGCCGTCGACCAGCTCGGCAGAGGGGAAGGCCTTGGACAGGAGCCTCGCGGCGGATGGCGTCAGGGCATCGGTCGCCACGGTCCGGGCGGTCCCCGCGCCCTCGATCCTCTGCAGCGCCCGCAGGAAGTTCTTCGCATTGAACGAGATCCCGTAGAGGTTCTCGCGGGGGATGTCGTCAGGGACCCCTTCGTCCCACGTGCTGAGCAGATGGACGGCCCCGGTCCCGCCCACGAGAGCGCAGCCCGGCCCGAAGGCCCGGGAGCCGGCGGTCCACAGCCGGGGCGCACCAGACACGTACCGCGCGTTCGCCTCCCGCCCGACCACCAGCAGATCGATGTCCTCGGCTTCCATCTCGGCCAGCACACGGGCGCGCCGGGCGCGACGCAAAGCCTCATCGTCGGGAAGCACCTCGGTGACGGTCACCGCCGCTCAGAAGGGGTCGTAGGGATAGTCGGTCATGGGGTCCCAGCCGTCCTCCGTGATCAGCAACACCTCTTCGGAGCGGTAGCCGGCGGCGCCTTCCTCCCACACGATCGGCTCAAGGACAAGAACCATCCCTTCGGCCAGAACGAGCGACGCGTCGAACGCCTCGCCGATGTCGCTCCCGACGTAGGGCATCTCCGCGCTGTCGATGCCGAGACCATGACCGAGGTAGAAGTGGGGCATCCAGGGTTTCACACCCCCGGCGGCGCCGATCGCCGCCGCCGTCAGCTCCGAGGCGGTCGCGCCGGCCCGAGTGACGTCGAGGACGGCGTCCAGGATCACACGCCAACGCTCGAACTGCGTACGCTGACGACCATCGGGTGCTCGGCCGACGACCCAGGTGCGCCCGAAGTCGGAGTGGAACCCCGCATAGCTGATGCCGGTGTCGACCCACAGGACATCGCCTTCCGCCAGCTCTCGCTCGGTCGAGAGGAGAGGGCACGCGAGATCTCCCGTGGTGGTCCACGGCCCCTCGGCGATCCGGGAAGGCATGACCTGCCAGATCGGATCGAGGACATTTGCATCTGCGCCAGCTTCGAAGATGGTGCGGAGAAACGTTGCGGTGAGGTCGTTCTGACGGACACCGGGAGCGACGAGTGCCTGCACGTCGGCGATGGCGCGTTCGGTGATCCGCAGACCCTCGCGCATGCACGACAACTCATCCGGTGTCTTCGTCGCCTTGGCCTTGCTGATCACCCGGCCGCCGTCGACGGGTGCAGCGGTCGAACCGGGCGCAAACAGGATCGATCGCTCACGGCGGAGCGCGTTGGTCCACTCGTCGAACCCGATCACGGCTCCGGCCGGCACGAGGCCGGCGAGCTCGGACGCGAAGGACTGCACGCCCTCGTCGAAGTCGAGGTAGACCGGGCCGTGGACGTGATCGGGCGGGAGCCCGATTCCGCGCCCCTCTAGTCCCTGCAGAGGGGAAAAGAGGTGGGGCCACTCCTCGTCCGCCAGGACCACGGCGACGGGCTGCTCGAAGTTGGCCCGTCCCGAGTCGGCGAGCGCCCAGATGGCGCCGGTGGCGTAGACGACGTTGGTGTTGCCCAGCAGCACCAGTGCGTCGAGTCCCTGCTCGCGCATGGCGGTACGGACTCGTTCCCTTCGTTCCCGTTGCATTCGAGCGATGTCTGCCCGGGGCGGAATTCGTCGCGGTGGTGCGGAGGCCATCAAGCCCGCCGGCATCAGCCGTCCAGTCCGAGGAACCGCTTGATGTTGCCGCCGACGATGGCCGATGCCGCATCGGCTCCCACCGCGTCCACGACGGTGGCCAGCGACTGACTGCTGTACCCGTACGTGCTCTCGTTGTGGGGAAAGTCGGTCGACCACATCACCCGGTCGACCCCGATGCGGGCCAGGAGGGCCAACCCCAGCCGGTCGACCATGAACGATGCACACATGTGGTTGTCCCAGTAGTACGTCGGATCGTGCTGCACCTTCAGGTTGGTGAGGTGCTCGAAGGACGCGGCAATGTGCTCGGCGTCCTGCAGGGCAGAGGGCACCCAATTGATGCCCCCCTCGAACCACCCGACCCGCAGTCCAGGATGGCGATCGAGGATCCCCCCGAAGACGTACTTCCCGAAGGTGTCACGGAACGGCGCGACGGACTGGAGCATCCCGATGCTGACGGCGTTGAATTCGTTCGGCGTCGACGGTGGATTCTCGCCGATGTGGTGCGAGACGGGAACTTCGGCCTCCTCGATCGCCTCCCAGACTCCGTCCATCGCGGTGCTGGCGTAGTCGATGGGGCGCTTCTCCAGATCCTTCCCCGGAGCGAGCGGCATGAGGAAGGTCTTCAATCCGAGCGACTTCAGCTCGTCGAGAGTCCGGCGCGTGCCCGCGGCATCCCACCAATTGATCAGACCGACCCCGTAGATGCGGTTGTTCGACCTCTCCTGGACCTCCGCGATGTGCTCGTTGTAGATGCGGAAGCAGAGCTCGCGGACCTCCCTGTCGGGCCAACCGAACAACGCGAGAACGGAGTTCGGGAACGCCAGCTCCTTGGAGATGCCCTCCGAGTCGAGCGCCGCGAGCCGCGCCTCGATGTCACCCGTGTGGGATCCCGATACCGGGTCATACTGCGTCAGCACCTCGATGAACTCGGGAACGAGGACGGACTTCCCGTCGATGCCGATCACCCACCCGCCTTCGACGTTCATCACGCGGGGGCGCGGTCCTTCATCCCTTCGGGAAAACGCTCGTAGAAGATGTCGTCCGCCAACGAGATGTGGTCGTCAGCCGAGAACACCTCGGTATCCGCAGGGAGCCCGAGGTCGACCGGTGGGGCCGGACGGCGATCCTTCGGGGCGCCCAGGCCTCCGGGCGGGTACCTCAGCGTGTTCGAGTTCGAGTTCCCGATCATCTCCCCCACTTCGCGCTCCGACCGATCCTCGCAGATTACTTCGGGTCCGTAGCAATCGTCAACGGACCCTGCTAGCTTGCGACGCTGCCGGAATGGTTCGTGGGGAGGTCCGAGAGGTCGTGACATGACGACGTGGGACACCACCGTCGACCTCGTGATCGTCGGGTCCGGTGGCGGTGGCATGGTCGCGGCGCTCACCGCCGCCGATCGGGGAGCGAGCGCAGTGGTGCTCGAGAAGCAGGAGCGCGTAGGCGGCTCCACGGCGATGTCCGGAGGGATCGTCTGGGTCCCCGACAATCCCGTCATGCGCGCCGAGGGAGTCGCCGACTCTTACGACGACGCGATGGTCCACTTCGAGGCGGTTGTGGGGGATGTCGGGCCCGCCTCCTCATTCGAACGTCGCCACGCCTTCCTGACCGCAGGGCCCGAAATGGTGTCGTTCCTCCAGGGGCGCGGGGTCCGGTTCGTGTACTGCCGCGGCTACAGCGACTACTACTCGAGCGCAAAGGGCGGCCACGACCTCGGACGCGGCATCGAGCCCATCCCCTTCGACGGTCGCGTGCTCGGCGGGTGGCTGGCGCGACTGCAGCCGGGACTGGCCCAGAGCCTCGGCCTCGCGGTGATGACGAACGAGGCCCGTTCGTTGTCCCATTACAACCGCAGCCTGCGAGCCTTCGCGGTCTCGGCGCGTGTCGTCCTGCGCACCTCGGCGGCACGGCTGCGCAATCAGGCGCTCCTGACGAACGGTGCCTCGTTGATCGCGCAGATGCTGCGCGCCGCGATCGCCGACGGGGTCACTGTCTGGCCGGAGGCGCCGCTCGAGGACCTGATCATCGAGGACGGCCGCGTCGTCGGGGTTCGCACCGTGCGGGCGGGAACGCCGGTGCTGATCCGCGCCCGACGGGGAGTGCTGCTGGCTGCCGGAGGCTTCGCCCACAATCCCGAGATGCGCCAGGAGTTCGGCGGCGATCAACCGAACCGGGCCAGGTGGTCCATCGCGAATCCGGGCGATACCGGGGAGGCACTGCAAGCCGCGATGCGGCTCGGCGCGCAGACGGCCTTGATGGACGAAGCGTGGTGGTTGCCGTCGCCCCGCACAGGTCGTTTCGGGCAGTCGACGCTCGACCAGGCGCGCCAGCGACCCCGCTCCATCTACGTCGACGCGGCCGGAAAGCGCTTCGTGAACGAGTCGAACTCCTACATGGAGGTGGGCAAGGAGATGTACGCCCGAGACAAGACGAGTCGGGCGGTGCCGTGTTGGCTGATCTTCGACGACCGGTATCGCAAGCGCTACGCGCACGTGCGCTCCAGCCCTGGTCGGTTCCCGAGGAAGTTGCTGGAAAGCGGGATGCTGAAGCAAGCGTGGACACTCGGAGACCTCGCCCACATGTGCGACATCGATCCAGCCGGTCTGGCCGAGACGGTGGAACGGTTCAATGCGAACGCGGTGCGGGGCACCGATCCCGAGTACGGCCGGGGCGAATCCGCCTACAACCGTGCCCTCGGCGATCCCAACCACAAGGTGCATCCCTGCCTGGGCCCAATCGACGAACCCCCGTACTACGCCGTCCAGGTCGTGCCCGGCGACATCGGCACCTGCGGAGGTCTCGTGACCAACGAGCACGCGCAGGTCGTCGACCAGGAGGATCGGCCGATCGAAGGCCTGTATGCCACGGGCAACGGGACCGCGACCGTGATGGGCCGGCACTACCTCGGACCGGGCGCCAGCATCGCCAACACGATGGTCTTCGGCTACGTGGCGGCACGCCACGCCACCAGTCGGAACGCCGGTGCATGTTGACGATCAGTCGAGCGTCACACCGCGTACCGGATCGTGATGGCGTGGGTCGGGCACTTGTCGGCCGCCGCGGCGACGGAACCCTCCGGGGCGGCGTCGACGTCAAGGACGACGGCAACGCTGTCATCGTCGAGGTCGAAGACACCAGGGGCCTCGTAGGTGCAGTTCCCGGAGCCCATGCACACATCGCGATCGATCTCGACGTCAAAGCCCATGCCTCAATCGTAGGCCGATCGACGGCGGATCGAGGTGGCACATGAGTGAGTTCGAAGACATCAATTTCTTCACGGACCGCTTGGTCCAGGACGACCCCTATTCCTACTTCGACTGGGTGCGCGCGCAGTCTCCCGTGTGGCGAGAGCCCCACTACGGCCTGTTCATGATCACGGGCCACGAGGAGGCGATGGCGATCTACGGAGACCCCGCGTCGTTCCCGCCGAACGACCCGCCGTCAGGCACCTGGTCGTCCTGCAATGTGGTGAGCGGGTCGTTCGTGAGGTTCTCTGCGCCGTTGGAGGGCGACGACGTCAGCGACATCATCGTCAAGTGCCGGAACGAGCTTCCCTTCAGCGATCAGCTCCCGGCCTTCGATCCACCCGACCATACGGCTCATCGCCACCTGCTGATGCGGCTGATCACACCGAAGCGGCTCAAGGAGAACGAGGCCTTCATGTGGCACTTCGCCGACCGGTTGATCGACGCGTTCCTCGACGAAGGGTCGTGCGAGATGGTGGGTGCCTACGCCGAACCGTTCACCCTGACGGTGATCGCCGACCTCGAAGGCGTGCCCGAGTCGGATCACTCCCTCTTCAGGGAGCGCTTGTCGACGGCGCACCAGGAGATCACCCACAAACCCCTGGAGTTCCTCTACGGCCGCTTCAGCGAGTACATCGAGGACCGCCGGCACAACCCCCGGAGCGATGTGCTGACCGGCCTGGCGACCGCCACCTTTCCCGACGGGTCGACTCCGGACGTCAAGGACGCCGCGCTCATCGCGGCCAACCTCTTCGCGGGCGGCCAGGAGACGACGGTCCGGCTGCTGTCCTTCGCGCTCCGCATGCTGGCCGAGCGCCCCGACCTACAGGGACTGGTCCGAGACGACCGCGCTCGGATCCCAAACTTCATTGAGGAGACCCTGCGGCTGGAGAGCCCGCTGCGCACGCAGTTCCGCATGGCCCGTGTGCCCTCCTCGGTCGGCGGCGTTGACATTCCGGCGGGAGGGACGGTCATGCTCGTCCCCGGTGCCTGCAACCGTGATCCCCGCGTGTTCGAGAACCCGTACGTGTTCGACATCGACAGGGCGAATGCCCGGCAACACATCGCCTTCGGTCGCGGCATCCACACCTGTGCCGGAGCCCCGCTCGCCCGTGCCGAGGGTCGAGTCACCCTCAACCGGTTCCTCGATCGCGCCGCGGACATCACGATCTCGGAGGAGCATCACGGTCCGGCCGGCACGCGCCGCTACGACTATCTGCCCACGTTCTTCCTTCGGGGACTCGAGCACCTCTACCTCGACTTCGCCCCCACTAGGGTCGCCCCATGAGGCCACAAGAGCTCTCCGGGAAAGTGGCGATCGTCACGGGTGGTGCGGGTGGGATCGGTCGGGCGACCGCCGAGCTGCTCGTCGCCGAGGGAGCGAGCGTCGTGATCGGCGACGTCGACGCCGAGCGGGGTCGAGAGATCGCGGCGCACATCGGTGACGCGGCAGCCTTCCGGCAGAGCGATGTCAGCGATCTGGACCAGGTGCAGGCACTGGTAGATTTCGCCGTCGATCACTTCGGCGGCCTGGACATCATGTTCAACAATGCGGGGATCGGAAGCCCACTGAAGCGATTCCTGCCCGACGATCTCGAGGACTTCTCCCGCATCATGAGCGTGAACCTCTTCGGCGTCATGGCCGGGGCCCAGCGCGCGGCGCGGTACATGCGGGACAACGGGGGCGGCTGCATCATCAACAACGCGTCCATCGCGGCGATCAACGCGGGCGCCGGCATGATTTCGTACCGGGCGTCGAAGGCGGCCGTCGCCCACGTCACCAAGTGCCTCGCCATCGATCTCGCCCCGTACGGCATCCGGGTGAACTGCCTCACGCCGGCGCACATCCGCACCGGCATCACGACCTACGAGATGGCCCCGGTCCTGCGCTACATGCAGCCGCTCGAGCGAGAGGCCCAGCCGGAAGACGTCGCCAATGCCGTGGTCTTTCTCGCCAGCGAGCGTGCGGCACAGGTGACGGGGATCGTGTTCCCGATCGACGGCGGCACCACGGCGGGCCCGCCCTACGCCCAGACGAAGCTGATCATGTCCACGGCAAGGCCGCCGGAGGAGTCCCCCGGCGCGACGCCGTGAGACCCGCAGCTCCCCGGCGGGGATCCGTCGTGCTCACCGGGGCAGCCCGAGACCGTGCTCGGCGACGACATTGCGATTGATGTCACCGGTCCCACCGGCGATCGAATACGAGGGGGCGGCGAGCAGCGTCCTGGTCCACGGGCCACCCAACAGCGCATCGGGCCCCAGGATGCTCACGGCCACCTCGGCCAGCTGCTGGCCGGAACGGGCCCAGGCCAACTTGGCCAACCCTCCCATGGTCGGCGAAGGCTGCCCTCCCTGGCCGACCTTGGCCAGCTCCCGGGACGTGGCGTAGCGCAGACAGGCGATGTCGGCGTAGAGACGGGCGAGACGGTCACGATGCACCGTGTCTCGTATCGGACCGCGTCGGCGCGCGGCCTCCAGCAGGCTCTCGAAGCGAGCCGTCAGGTCCAGGTGCAGGCGGGCCACCCCGGCCCGCTCGTGGCTGAGGGTGGTCATGGCGACGTTCCAGCCCTCGTTGAACCGCCCGAGCAGGCTCGACCGGGGGACGAGGACCTCGTCGAAGAAGAGCTCGGAGAAGGTGAAGTCACCCGACATCGTGCGCAAGGGCCGGACGGTGATGCCCGGCGAGGTCATGTCGACCAACAGGCAGCTGATCCCCTTGTGCTTGGGAGCGTCCGGGTCGGTGCGCACGTAGAGCTGGCACCAGTCCGCAAACCGGCCGAGGCTGTTCCACGTCTTCTGCCCGCTGACGACGAAGGCGTCTCCTTCGGCGCGTGCCGCGGTGCGCAGCGAAGCCAGGTCGGAGCCCGCGTCGGGCTCGGACATGCCCTGGCACCAGATCTCGTCCCCGCGTAGCATGGGACGCAGGAAGCGCTCCTTCTGCTCGTCGGTTCCGAGCGCCATGATGGCTGGCGCGATATTGGCGACGCCGATCGTGTTCACTGGTCCGGGCGCGCCCGCTCGCACCATCTCCTCCTGGTACGCGAGCTGCTCGTCCACGGTGGCCTCGCGACCCCCAAAGCGGGCCGGCCACGAGACGGCGGCCCATCCGGCGTCGGCCAACCGCGCGTTCCACGCCCGGAGCACCTCCAGGTGGGCATCCTCGTCGGCCCCGGCCCGTTGCGCTTCGATCACGTCCTCCGTGAGATTCGCCGACAGCCATTCGACGAGGCTGGATCGGAACCGGGTCAGCGTCTGGGCGTCGCTCATGGATGGGTTTCTTCCTGAGTTCGGTCCACCCACTCGACACGGTCGAGACGGGTGGACGGGTCGGCCAAAGGTACTCTGACCGCGGGCCGCTCTCGGTCAGGGCGCCATCGCTCAGAGCGAGCGATCCACGCTCACTGTGTCCACGGATAGTCGGCTGTCGGCTCGTAGACGATCCCCCGCGCCAGGAGATCGTCGATCTCATCTCCCGAGTAGCCGAGCCGCTCCATGATCGGACGGGTGTGCTCCCCCATCAGGGGCGGCGGCCGGTAGGGCCCGGTGCGCGTCTCGGAGAAGTCGACGAGCGTGCCGAATTGGCGCACCCGCCCCAGGACCGGATGCGGGTACTCGGTGACGAGGCCGAGACGCTCGTTGTCCGCGTCGTGCAACGCGACCTCGCCGTCGTTGGTGTCGATCGAGACCTCGGCTGCGACGCCGGCGGCGGTGAGATCGTGCCACCACGCCACGGCGGTGCGGGTGAGGAAGGCCGGTTCCAGGGCGGACTCGATCTCGTCCCGGGCGGCGATGCGTGCCTCCGGGGTGTCGAACCGCTCGAGCTCGGGGCAGCCGGCGACCCGGCACAGTTGCGTCCATTGACCGGGGCCGAACGCCGCCACCTGGATCCACCCCTGCTGGGTCTCGTACAGCCGGTAGCAGGGGGAGACGCCGGTCTGGGCGCGGTCGAGGCCGGGACGAACCGGGCCGGGTGCGCCGTCGACCAGGAAGACGTCCGAGCTGAACACCGCGGCGCCGTTGAGGAGTGACGTCCAGAGGTCCTGTCCCTCGCCGGTACGACGTTGGTGGTACAGGGCGGCGAGCACACCCACCACGGACACCATGGCGTTGGCGGTGTCGGTCATCCCGAACCGGAGGTACAGAGGCGGATTCCCTTCGCGCACCGGACCGGCCTCGTACTCGAGCCCGCATGCAGCCTGATACAGCGGATCGAGGCCACCGAAGTCCGACAGCGGCCCCTCGGCGCCGTAGGCGTAGGTGTTGCAGTGCACGAGGTGGGGATTTCGAGCGTGGAGCGCTTCGTAGTCGACGCCGAGGCGCGCCGCCGTCCCCTTCGTCATGTTGTGATGCACCACGTCGGCAATCTCGGCCAGCCGCATGACCGCTTCGAGTCCCTCCGGTGCCTTGATGTCGACCGCGAGGTCGAGCTTGCCCCGCTGGCATCCGACGAAGGGCATGCCGACCATCCGCATCGCGTCACCGCGCACCGGTTCGACCTTGATGACCTCGGCGCCCAGGTCCGCGAGGAGCATCGGACCGAACGGCCCAGCCAAGTACTGCCCGAGATCGAGCACGAGAACGCCGCTCAGCGGGCCCACGACGTGTCCTCCTCGACGATCCCGGCGGCCACCATGCGGTCGATCTCGGCACCGGCGTATCCGGCCTCGGCCAGGATCTCGCGGCTGTCCGCGCCGACCCGGGGCTGTCCGCCCTGGATGCCGCCCGGCGTACCCCGCAACACGGCCGGCACGCCGACCTGGGTGGTCGAACCCAGGTCCGGGTCCTCGACCGTGGCGGCCAGCCCGTTGGCCACGAACTGGGGATGGCCGAACACCTCGGCCATCGGGCTCACCGCCTCGGCGCCGAGCCGCGCCTCGTGAAAGTCCGCGAGCAGTTCCTCGCGGTCCCGGTCCCCGTAGGCCTCGCGCAGCCGGGCCTCGTGACGCGCCCGCAACGCCGGGTCGCGGTACAGCGCGCGCGGGTCGACAGGGTCCAGCCCGAGGACCTCTTCCTGCGTGCGCGAGGGAGTGAGGCCGTTCATGGTGGCAGCGTGCAGCCACGCGCCGCCGGCACACTCGAAGAGCGTCGCCTGATGGACCCCCGGCGGATAGGTCTTCGCCATCACGCGGCGGTAGCCGGCGGGCGCCCGCTCGTGCTCCTGCCAGATCTGGGTCGTGTACGCGAACACCCCCTGATAGAGCGAGGTCTCCACGTGCTGCCCGCGCCCGTCGGCCTCCCGGTGGATCAGCGCCGACAGCACGCCCGCAGCGAGCAGGAAGCAGGCGGCCATGCTCGGGGCGGGGAAGTGGAGGAAGACCGGTCCCGGACGCCAACCCGGCTGCTCGTTCTGCATGCCCGAGAGGGCTTGGACGGTGCCGTCCCAGCCTGGACGATCGGCGAAGCGGTGTCCGGGCGGATAGGCGGGAACCGAGCAGAGCACCAGGCGGGGAAAGCGCTCCGAGAGCTCCGCCCACGAGAGTCCCAGGCGGTCCATGGTGCCCGGGCTGAAGGCCTCGACGACCACGTCGGCGCCCTCGCACAGCCGGAGAAAGGCTTCTCGTCCCTCGTCGGCCTTGAGGTCCAGTACCACCGACCGGCGACTGCGGTTCCAGACGTGGTAGGCGGGCTGCCGGCGAAAGGGATCGCCGCCCGGCGGCTCGACCTTGACGACGTCGGCACCGAGCTCGGCGAGCAGCAACACCCCGACGGGTCCCGCGGCGCCCCAGCTGAGGTCGAGCACGCGGATTCCCTGCAGCGGGCCTGCTCGCTCGCGCTCGCTCACGTGGCCGCGATCGTCTCCATGCGCCTCGACTCCCCTGACGGCCGCCGGCGGCTGCTAGACGGCGACGTCCGAAGCCCGCGCCTGGTCCATGACGGCGGGCACCACCGGCGGAGCGGCGCGCCAGTCGTCCAGGCCGTCCTCGGGAAGGCCGACCGGGTACTTGTTCTCGTGGACCTCGGCCCAGTGCGCGTGGTTCAGCTGATGGAGGGTGAAGCACGCCTGCAGGGAGTTGTAGAAGCCCATGTTGTCGACCGTCTGGTTCACGGATTCCTTGATCAGCAGTGCGGTCATCGTGGGGAGCGCGGCGATCCGGCGAGCGAACTCCAGTGTGCGCTCATCGAGCTCGTCCGCCGGGAAGACCTTGGAGACCATTCCGAGGCCGTGGGCATCCTGGGCGCTGAGCGAGTCGCCCGTGAGCATGAGCTCCTTCGTCTTGCGCGGCCCGAGCTCCCACGGGTGGGCGAAGTACTCGACCCCGCACATGCCCAGGCGGGTGCCGACGACGTCGGCGAACGCGGCGTCGTCGGCGGCCACGATGAGGTCGCAGGCCCACATGAGCATCAGCCCGGCGGCGAACACCGTCCCGTGCACCTGGGCGATCGTGATCTTGCGGAGGTTCCGCCAACGGAGCGTGTTCTCGAAGTAGTAGTGCCATTCTCCGAGCATGCGGCTCTCCGCGCCCTGCCTGGTGGCGCCGTTGATCTCGAACGACGGGTGCATGTCGGGGCCGGGGGTGTATTCGGCCCTGGACTCCTTGCTCCCCATGTCGTGGCCAGCCGAGAAGATCGGCCCCGCGCCGCTCAGGATCACGACACGCACCGTGTCGTCGGCCTCCGCCGCCATGAACGCGTCGTGCAACTCCACCAGGAGGCCTCGATTCTGCGCATTGCGCGCTTTCGGGCGGTTCAAGATGATGCGCGCGATCCGGCCGTCATCGACCGTCTCGTAGTTGATGTACTTGTAGTCCGTCACGGATTCGTCCTCCTCGGTGGCACTGGACCGATCTTACGACCAAGTTCCGATGGCGACCGAAGGTGCCACGTGTCCACACAAGTTCCGCGTACGCGTGCACGACGTGGAGGCAGGTGACGTCGCCCCTTTCGGCCGGCGCAGCAGACCCGACGGCGCCGCCCCCCTCCCAGGCTGCGCGGCTGCTACGTTCCGGCGATCGACAGGGTCATACATCCGACTCCATCTCGCGAGCACGTCGGCACAACCGACCTCGGCCGCCGGCCTGGCCCGGCGGCGGCGCGTCCCGCCCCCTCCCGTGGTCACCCGGCTCGCCGTCTGCTGCGCGCGATCGGGCTGCCCCTCGCCGGACTGGTCCTGCTTGCCGGCTGCTCCTCAAACCCGGCCAGTCCGGCCAGCTCGTCGGAGACGTCCCAGCGGCCACTCCCCGCCGGGCCGGTGCCTTCGGAGATCGCGAAGATGGTGTGCCAACCGAAGGTACAGCGCGAGGTCAACGAGACGCTCGGGGTCCGGGCGTCGGTCTCCACGCCGACGTGGATCGACCACGTCTACTCGTGCCTCTACCGATACCCGGACGGCGAATTCGTGCTCTCGGTGAAGGAGCTGTCGAGTTGGGGCCAGACCAAGGCCGCCTTCGCGGCCGTCGGCCACGCGCAGGGCAGGACCGCCAACATCGCCAATCTGGGCCAGGGGGCGTTCCAGACCGACAACGGGTCGGCGGTCGTCCGCAAGGACTGGAAGATCCTGACCGTCGACATCTCGGGTTTGCCCGCCCAGTTCGGCAAGCCGCCGACCAGCCGGGGGGACGTCGCGGTGACCGTGGCCGATCTCATCCTGGCCTGCTGGGCCGGGGACTGACTTCTGGGCCAGCCAGCCCTCAGAACGTGACGGCGCCGGAGTCGACCTGGGCCGGCCAACCGATGGCCCCGGGCGAGCCGGAGGGCGGCACGGTCATCACCAGGCCCAGGCACATCTCGTCGGACGAGCCGTCGCCCCACGTCACGTAGCGGGGAGGCAGGTCGCGCAGCGACGGCAGCTCCTGGCGCAGCGTCGGGTCGTAGGTGCACGTCACCTGGAGCTTGTCGCCGGGCACCACCGGGATCGGTGTCGCCAGGTTGTAGGCCCGTTGGTAGTGGAAGTTGTAGTTGGGGACGTCGAGGACCGTCTTCTGGGTCGGCATGCCCGGATTCAGGGTGATCTGGAGACTCTGCCCGAGCAGGTGCATGTGCGCCGAAACCCGGACGATGGATCCGGCCTGTTGGACCGGCCAGGTGCACGACGTGGTGTCCCCGGCCGGGGGATCCACCGGATTGCGCCCGCAGATCGATTCCAGGGTGTTCACGAACCCGATGGCACTCTGGCCGAAGCGCTGGCCCAGGTCGGCGAGCGAGGCGGCGCGGTTGCACAGCGGCCCGGTCACCCCGGCCGGGCACGGGATGTCGGGCGGAGCGGGCATCAGTGACAGGCTCATCGGCCGCAGGGGCGTCGACGCGGGGACGGTGTTGAGCACGAGCTTGGCGCGTACCGGCTTGTCCCCCAGGAGCAGGTTGTAGTGGATCTGCATGACGACGAGGCTGCCCGCGGGGAGTGGCTGCCCGGTCCCGGCAGGGAGGACGTCTTCGCCGTGGCCGGGCGCCCACGCCGACAGCCACGGGGTCTCGCCGATGTGGGCCAACGTGGCCCCCGGCAGAGCCGTCTCCCCGAAACAGGTCCAGCCCTTCCCGCCCGCGTCCGCCGCTTCGGCTTGGGCAGCCAGCGCGGGCGGGACCAGGAACAAGATGGCGTGGTGGACCTCGTCGCTCCCGGGGTAGAAGTGGCTCGAGACGATGAAGGAGTTGGCCGAGACGTTCGGGTTGACCAGGGTGCAGTGGTAGTCGTCGGTTCCGCCGTTCGGCGGGTCGGGCGTGTAGGCCGTCGGCGCCTGCAGGGTGATCGTCGTCACCGGAGGGGAGCTCTGCGCTCCCGCGGGTGCGGTCCCGACCACCATGGTCCCGGCAACGAGAACGAACGCGGCCAGACGAAGAAGCCTCCCTCCCCTCATGCAACGGCACTGTAGCCGGTCGACCGCTCCACGGTCCGGGCACCGGGCCACTGCATCCCTCCGTCGACCAAGGTCCACGAGGAGAGCCTCGGGCCCATGCCCGCACGGCACCGCCGGTCCGCTGGGACGGCGGGGGTCTCGGCGGAGGCGGGGCTGTTGCGCCTGACCGGGAGTCCAGGTCCACGTGGGCCGCCAACAGTCCGCCTTGCTCGGCCAAAACCTCTTCGATCAGGGCAGAGCATGACGCACCGTGTCTCACGCTCACGTCGAGCACGACCGCAGGTCATCCGGTGATCACAGATGCTTGGTGATCACCAGTCCCTTGGCGCTGATCACGTACCACTTGCCACCGAGGTTGTTCAGGTCCTGGCCGGTGACGTCACCGGGGGCCGAGTCGACGACCCAGGTGTACAGCGGCCACTTGTCGTACGTGACTTGCACCGTGCCGTCCGAACGCTTCGTGACTCCCAGCAGCGACGAGCGGACGCCGGAACCGGCCGGTGCCTCGCTCACCCCGCTCGGCAACACGAGCGGCGGCCATGCGTTCGCACACTTGCCGTAGCACTTCGACGTGCCGGAGTGCTTGTCGGGGGCGAACACGTAGAGCGTGAACCCCTGGCCGTCGACGAGCACCTTGCCGAGGCCGTGGACCTTGCCCGTCTTGATCTCGTAGACCGGCGTCGGGGCCGACGAGCCCGAGGCGCCGGAGGCGGCGACGGTTGACGTCGTGCTGGCGCCGGCCGCCGGCAGGCTGCCGACCGCCACGCCCCAACCGGCCGAGAAAAAGGCCGCCGCCGATGCCCCCAGCGCGACGAGGGCGCGTCGTCGACCCGACCCCGCTCGTGTCGATGACTCCTTCTCCTGCGGTCGCACTCTTCCTCCGTTCAACGTCGCACACCCATCCGACGAGGCCGCATCAAGGTACCAGTCGGTCTACGTCCGGGATCGGTCAGGACGGGCCGCTCCTGCCGCCGTCCATCCATTTCGATCGAGCAGACGGGCGCACAGGTGGAAACCGGAATCGGGTCCGAACGGTGCGTTGGCTACGCTCAGGCCGTGACCGCGCTCGTTCCGGCGACCGCCCGCCAGCGTGACCGCGCCCTCGAGGTGCTGTTGAGCCCCGAACTCGAACCCATCGTCGACATGGTCGGCTGGACGTGGGCCGACGGCACCTACGAAGTGGCCGCGGCGGACGGTGCCGTCCGCTTCCGTCGGGATGCGGGAGTGGACGGCGGCTTCAGGATCGAGTCGATCACGGGTCGGAATCCCGTCGCCGTCCAGGACCAGACGCGCTTCGTCGGGCTCCAAGCCGAGCGGGCGACGCCGCATCCGAACCGTCACCAGAACAGCTATCCCAACGCGTTCGAACAGTTTGCACAGCTCTTCGATCACCCGTCGGCGCCCGACCTGTGCGTGATCCACAGTGCGGCGCACAACTGGGCCGACCAAGGTGGACACCTCGGGGAGCACGGATCGCTGGGGGTCGTCCAGGCGAGGGCACCGTTCATCGTGGCCGGCGCCGGGGTGCCCAAGCTCGGGATGGCCGACATCGGTTGCCGATTGGTCGACGTGGCCCCGACGACGCTGCGCCTGCTCGCGGCCGACGGCGGTCCCGAGCAGCCACTGCTCTCGCCCCAAGACGGATCCGTGGTGGACGCCCTGGTCGAGAAGCCGGGCCGGGCCCGGCATCTCATCGGGTTCCTCTGGGACGGGACCAATCCCAATGTGCTCTACGACCTGGCCGGTCGGGGCCAGGCGCCGAACGTCGCCCGCTTGATCCGCGAGGGCACGGCCTGCCGGTACGGGGCGCTGGCGTCACTCCCGACGGTGACCCTGGCCAACCACACCACGATCCTGACCGGCAGCCATCCGGGCCATCACGGGATCCTCCACAACGCGTGGGTCGACCGACGAACGGGTGCGCAGGTGATCACCAACTCCCCGGCGACGTGGGCGACCTGCATGCAGTGGCTCAATCCCGGAGTGCAAACCATGCACCACGCGGCCAGGCGTGTCCGTCCCGGGACAACGGCCTCGATCAACGAGCCCTGTGACGCCGGGGCCGACTATTCGACGTTCGGCCTCGTGCGCAACGGCGAACTGCCACCCCCGCCCCCCGGGCCCGACGATCTTCCCGACGCGACGGCACGGTTCGTCAGACCGAGCAAGGACTACCGCTGGGCGTCTCGCGTGGACCACACCGCCGTGGAGCAATTCCAGCGGGTGTGGGCGGACACCGACGGTGATCCACCCGTCTTCACGTGGGTCAACTTCACCCTGACCGACTCCGCGTTCCACGAGGGTGGCCCGTATTCGGAGATGGCGGCGAGCGCCGTGCGCGACAGCGACGCCCGGCTGGGTCGGATCTTGGAGGCGGTGGAGCGGGCGGGCGTGTGGGACGACTGTGCCTTCTTCCTGGTCGCCGACCACGGCATGGAGGAGTCCGATCCAGCTGTGCAAGGAGACTGGGACGCGGCGCTCGCGGCGGCAGAGGTGCCCGTGCGCGACGAGGGCTATGGCTTCTTGTACCTCGGCGATTCGTGAGACCGTGTCGCCGCCCGGGGGGCCGGTCGGTCGGTCCGTCACGGCTTGAAGGGGGCGGGCTGCCCCCGGTTGCCGGCTCGGAGGCCCCGGGTATCTTGAGCGTGTCGATGATGTCGGAACCTCTCGGACACACGGAGGAGAGACCATGCCCGCTGACCACATCACACAGCCGTGGGCCATTCGTTCTGCACTGATCGCCGTCGCCGAGCTGGATCGATCCATCGACTTCTACCGCGAGGTGGGTCCTTTCGAAGCGGTCTCCCGCCAGGACGCAGTTGCGATGCTGGGAGATGCGTCGCCGGGATCCATCCTCCTCATTCTGCGTGAACTACGGAGCATGCATCACATTCGCCACGGCCAACAGTCGTTAGGTCTCCGGTCGATTACCTTCAACGTCGGTTCGCTCGATGAGCTCGATCGCATCGAATCGGTGCTGCGGGGCCGTCACCTCTTCACCTCCCGTAGTCAGATCGCCGACGGCGCAGCGGACCTCCTGCGCGGGCGAGATCCGGACAACATGCCCGTCGTGTTCGTCTGTTACGACATGGACAAGGCACTCGGAGCCGACTACTTCCGAACGGTCTCCAACCTCGTCTACTCACTGGACACCTGAGCTAATCCTCGACCCGGGTCCAGGGTGGATCTGCCTTGCCCGCCTCGTAGCTCGCAAGGGCGACGAACGCGATGACGACCAGCGCAATGGCAAGCGGGACGACGATCCGTACGTGGAGGACCAGCACGGCTCCCACCAGCGCTCCGATGAACATGGCGGCGACCGCCACGAGGCGCCGGCCCGATTTGGAGCCTTTCCCCCACCGAGGGTGCTGTCCGCGCCGATTCCGGTCACCGTCATCGTCAGCACCGTCGTCGTGAGGTCGGGCACGGCCAGCTTGCGAATGCTCGCGTTCTGGACACCGGTGGCGAGGCTGAGGACGACGATCAGCCCATAGCGAAACGCGTGCTGGGGCGCTTCGGAGCTCCAGAGTGCGAGAACGACCGACGCGGCCAGAAGGACCGACTCCACCGCCATTGCGATCGCCAGGTGGCGCCCGCGGTGATGACCGAATCTGGCGACCATCTGGCCACCGACGACAGAGCCGACCCCGAAGGACACCAGCGCGACGAGAGATGCGGGGATCGAAAAACCGTGCGCGCCCGCGACGGCGAATCCCAAGAAGACGACGTTGCCCGTCATGTTTGCGACGAATACGTGACCCAAGACCAGATAGCTGAAGGCGTCGACGAGACCCGTGACGAGCGTCATGGCAACCAAGAGCGGGGGAAGGGGGCCGAACGGGGCCGTCCGGCCAGGTGCCAGCGTCTCTCGGACCTCTGTGAGGAAGGTGCTCATTCCCAAACGTCCCTTCTTGATTGCCAGCTCAGATGAAGGCCGTACCGATCGGATGGCCCGGCCCGAAGGTCAGGCCGACGGCAGGGAGCCCGAAGCCATCGCCGCGTCACCACTGCGGTGCTGCCGGCAAAGACGATGGAACGGGGGTGTGATCGCGCCCAGACTCGATTGCTTTCCGACCATGGCATCGACGGCGCCATCTTCGTCGGTCATGCGTCGCTCCGCTACCGGCACCGCCTCCAGCTGCGGACGGCCCGTGGACCCCTCGACGAGGTCCAGCAGCGACCGCTGGAGGGAGCCGGCAGTGCGGCCGAGGCAAGCCGATAACGTCGCAGAAGCCGACGCTCGAGGGGAGTCGAAATGGCCAAATCGCTGTACACGGCCCGGGCCCACGTCGTGGGCGGCCGGGAACAAGGTCACGGTGTGACCAGCGATGGCGTCCTGGACGTCCACCTGCGAACCCCGGTCGAGATGGGAGGCGACGGTGGAGGCACGAACCCCGAGCAGCTCTTCGCGGTGGGCTACGCCGCGTGCTTCGAGGGGGCGCTCGGCGTCGTCGGGCGCCGAGAGCACGTCGATCTCGGGGCCGTTGCCATCGATTCGGAGGTGAGCCTCATCACCACCGAGAACCGCGGGTTCAACGTGGCCGTGGGACTCGACGTCTCGCTTCCGGGAATTCACGATCCCGAGCAGGCCGTCTCGATCGTGGCCGCGGCGCACCAGGTGTGCCCGTACTCCAACGCAACGCGTGGCAACGTGGAGGTGACCCTGAAGGCGAACGGTCACGCGGTCCCGACTCCACAGCCCGGGGACGACTGACCGTCCCGGCCTCGGGCCATGGGGAATCGGCGATGAGCTCATCCGACGCAGTGGTCACGCCCTCCGGCCATACCGCCGAAGGCGGAGTCCTCGTCGGCCAGATCGACGCGGACAAGGGCATGGTCCTCTTCGAGGATCCGCAATGCCCGTACTGCCGAGCGTTCGAAGAGCGCAATGGGGATCTGGTGACGGCCTCCGTGCAGGCTGGTGGGCTCGCCGTCGAATACCGCATGCGCTGCTTCCTGGGCCCGGAGTCGGTGCGGGCCGACAACGCCCTGGCGCTTGCCGCCGAGGCCGGTAGGTTCGACGAACTCCGTCGCGCGCTGTTCGCGGCGCAGCCCGCTGAGGGGACCGGAGGGTTCACGACCGAGGACCTTCTGCGTCTCGGTGCCCACGTCGGACTGACCGGATCGGATTTCGTCTCAGGTGTGCGAGAGGCCCGCTACGCGGAATGGGTGCTGAGGCGAGAGGCCGTCTACCAGGCGCAGGATCCGCAGGGAACACCAGCCGCATGGCTCGACGGGAGCCCGATCGATTCGAACGTGCTCTTCGACAGGGTGGCGTTGGAGGGCCAGCTTCGCAACTCGACGCGTCGACGCACCACCTGAGCTCGCTGCGGCGCGACGAACGCGGCGTCAGCTCTCGCGCAACGTCCGGACACGGCCCGCCAGCTCTCGCTGGATCGTGCCCAGGAGGATTCGGGCGTCCTCGTCCACTTGTTCTCGCTGGGCAGCCGCGAGGTGCGCCGAAAGCCGGTCGAGATGATCGAGGATGGTCCGGCGAACCTCTTCGTCAGTGGGGTTTCCAGGCCAGAGGTTCGGGGGCGTTCGGCCGGCAACACTCGGCACGTACCCGAGAGGCGACGTACCGAGTTGCTCGTCTTCGGCCATGAGAAGGCTCGCCCAGCTCGTGAGGTCCGCAAAGAGCCCGTCGAGCTCCCCGTGCAGCTCGTCGCGGTAGGGGATCTTTCGATCGGCCTGCTTGACGTCCTGCACCACGTCGATGACCTCGCTCAAGACACCGTTGAGCGCGGCAATCGCTTGGTCCGGTGGTGACGCGTCGGTGGACGTACGGGCCTCCTTCACGAAGCAGCGCGAAGCATCACCTTATCTTCGGCGGTGCCGGACTGGCCGGCCGACTGGAACACCATGACCTTTCTATGCGAGCCGGGCGTTCTCGAGCACGAGGGCGACTCCCTGCCCTGAGCCGACGCAGACGCCCAGCGCGCCGTAGCGGAGCGAGCGGAGGTGAAGCTCCGTGGCGAGCGTGAGGACGTAGCGCGTGCCCGATGAGCCAAACGGGTGACCAATCGCGACAGCTCCACCGTTGGGGTTGAGACGGTCGTCCGGGATCTCGAACCCGCCGAGTTGGACCTTGAGTTCCCGCAACACGCCGAGTGCCTGGGCGGCGAAGGCCTCGTGGACCTCCCAGACGTCGATGTCTCCCGGGGAGAGTCCGGCTCGTGCCAGCGCCGAGGCGAAGGCAAACGCGGGTGCGATCCCCATGAACTGAGGATCGAGGGCGTACGTCGCTGACGCCACTACCCGTGCCAATGGCTCGACCCCCAGCTCCCGAGCCGATTCCAGGTTGGCCAGGACGACGGCACTGGCGCCGTCGCTGAGGGGGGAGGAGTTCCCGGCCGTCATCTCGGTGGTGTTCGGTTGCGGCGGGAGAGCGGCCAGCTGCTCGGGAGTCGTGTCTCCACGAATGATCTCGTCGTGCTCGAAGGTCCGACCCGGTTCCCTGCGCCCGGCTGGGATCTCGACTGGGTGGATCTCTGCGGCCAACCTGCCCGAGTCGCGCGCCGCCGCCGCGTGCTGATGGGAACGCAACGCGAAGGCGTCGATCTCCTCACGGCTCAGTTGGTACCGGTCCGCCACGTTCTGCGCGGTCTTGATCATCTCCACGTACGCGTTGCGTGCGAGCAAGACCGGATTGGGCGGTCCTCCCGCTCCCGCCCACATGGTGTCGAGCAGGAAAACCGGGCCCCGGGGGCTAAAGGGTGCATCCCCCTTCATGTAGGCCCAGCCGGACCGAGACATCGACTCGACGCCGGCGGCGAGCCCGATGGTGAGCTCGTTGCTTCTGATCGCGTGAGCGATGGAGATTGCGCCTGTCAGCGACGACGCGCAGAAGCGGTTGACGGTGACGGCCGGCACCGAATCGGGAAAGCCAGCGGCAAGCGCTCCCCAGCGTGCGATGTCCCCCATCCCCTCGTGCGCGACGTTGACGCAGCCGGCAGTGATGTCCTCGACCCTCTCGAGTGGGACACCGACCCTCTCGCACGCGGCGACCATGTTCTGCCCCAACAGGTCATCGGTGCGTATGTGGGACAACGAGCCGCCGTAGCGACCGACGGGCGTTCGCACGCCGCCGAGGATGTACGCATCGGTCATCGGCTCAACCTCCTCACGTCGTCCGCCTTTTGGGGACTCGCTCGACGGAATGGTTTCGAGGCGCCTCGCTTCACGAATCCGCTGCGGCGGCGATTTCGATGTAGGGCGCCAGGATCTGGGCCAGCAGGCGCCGACGCCGAGGTCCGCGGTCCTGCTTCGGCGCCACGGTGTCGTAGGCCATGGAGTCCAACAGCTGCTGGCTGAAGGCGAATCCCCGAATAACGAGAAAGATCGTCGTCGCCACATCGGTCTTGCCGGCGGCCGGCCCGAGGGCTTCCCGCAGCAGCCGGCGAACGTGGGCGTGAGACCGCTCCGCAACCTCGAGCATCGTCTTGCGGACCTCGGCGCTGGTGCGGGGATCATGGTCCATGTTGAGCTGCACCTGAAGGCTGGCCAAATAGTCTGGGCGGGCGTAGTGCTCCGAGAACACGTCGATCAGCTGTGACATCCGCTCCACGACGGTGGGCGCGTCTATGTGCGCACTTTCGACGGTGGCAACCATGTGCCTCGCGCCCTCTTCGAGCACGGCGAGCATCAAGCCTTCGCGGTTGCCGAAGTACCACTGGATCACGCCCCACGTGACCCCGGCTCTGCGAGCGATCTCATTGGTACTGGATCCCCGGTAAAAGCCGAGGTCAATGATGCATTCGATCGCGGCTTCGATCACCCGCTGACGGGTATCGGTCTCGCCGCCGGCGGCCGTCCTCTCGCGCCGCTGGCCGCGGTCGGCCGTGGCCCGCTCTGACTTGATCGTCACGATGGCAACTCTAGGGGCGTGGCGGATGCCGCCCACCGTGCGACGCGGTCCCAGAGGAGCCGGCGATTCGGCGCCACGTTGTGGTTGTGGCCGGCTCCCTCGAGGAGAAACAACGTCAGATCGCCACAGGCGGGGAGCTGGCTCGGCAGAGCGTCCAAGGTGCCCCCGATGTCGTGCTCACCAAGAGCAGCAAAGATGGGGACCCGGAGCTCGTCGAGCTCGGGCTGCACCGAGCCGGGCACGATGGCGGTCATTCCCACCAGCGCCAACAGCCGAGAGCTCGCCGCCGCCAGCGCCCCATCGACCTCTGTGGCAACGATGTTCGGTTCGAGCTCCCCCGCGCTGCTGTTCGACCAGTTCGGGAGCGGATCACCAAAGCGCGCCTTGGTGAGCGTTTCGACGACCTCGGCGAATTCCTTCGGTCTGGCCGCGTAACGGAGCTCGTCCTCGGTGAGCACACCCGGAAGACCCGAGGCAGAGAATCCGAGCAGCGCCAGGGCATCGTAGGAACGGTGACGGGCCTGTTGGAAGGCCACGAGGAGTCCTCCGGCTGAATGTCCGAGTCCGACTGTCGCCCTCGGCGCGACACTGCCCGGTTCCGCCCGCGCCATTCCGACGCGCCCAAGATCCTGCTGCAGCGTCTCAATCGCTGCGGCCAGAACGTCGGCGACGACGGGCGGCGTCAGGGTGTACCCGTCGTCCGGGACATCGCTGCCTCCGACACCCGGCGGGTCGACCGTCACGACGAGATCCCCTCCCGCCGCCAGATGCCGGGCCATGCTGAAGGCGCCCTCCTGGCCCGCCACATCGAGATCGAAGTACCGACGGTTGATCCCTCCGCCGGGGATGCACACCCACAGCAGGGGTCTCGGACCGGGATCCTCGGGCACGAAAACGTCAACGGCGATGTGATCGCAACCTGTCGGCGCGACGGCACTGACGTCCACATCGACGGTCGAGCGGCGGACGCTCATCCCGGCTCTCGCCTCGGGCCTAGTCGGGCAGATTCCAGACGCGCTTCGCGTTGCCGGACAGAATGAGGTCGCGCTCCTCCGACGGGATCGAGTGGAGCTGCTTCTCCACCACCTGCCGCGACTGTGGCCAGGACGTCACGGGGTGTGGATAATCGGAGGACCACATGATGTTGCGGACACCGATCCGGTCGCGGAGGAGCTCGAGCGAGAAATCTTCTTCGATAAAGGTCAGATGCACGTTGTCGTGAAAGTAGAAGCTGGGCAGCTCGCGCAACCCGGGAAACTCGTAGCCCTGCCGCAGCACCATGTCGTCGACCACGTGCAGCCACCAGGCGACCCAGGCCAGACCGGGCTCGACGAACACGAGCTTGAGCCGCGTGTGCCGGGCCAGCACCCCGGTCAGGATCCACATGCCGAACGCCTCTCCGGTCGTGAGCGGCGTCATCGCCACCATGACGCCCTTCTGAGGCGTCGGGTCCCGCCGGCTCAGGTCGTCCAGGCTCGTGTTCAGGCCGATATGGCAGCACACCGGCAGACCGGTCTCCTCGATGGCGGAGAACAGGCGGCCGTACCGCTCGTCGTAGTAATCCGGCAGCCCGAATTCGGACGGGAAGACCGGCAACTGGAGCGACTTCCCTCCTCGTTCAGCAGTGCGCTGCACCTCGGAGACGGCGAAGTCGATGTCGTGGATCGGTATCTGATAGGACACGCAGAGTCGCTCAGGATTCGCAGAGGCGAACTCGTCGAGGGCGTCGTTGAAGGCGCGGGTGGCCTCGCCGGCGCCGGTCTTCAGGTCAGGGATGTATCGGAAGGCGCTGACTTCTGAGTACAGCACTTCCACCTCGACACCATCGAGATCCATGTCGGTCAGCCGCTCACGCGGATCTCCGTACCCGGGCCGCTTGAAAACGGCATTCGCCCCGATGTGTGCGTCGCTGTCGCTCCGCTTCAACTTCATACCGGCCTGGTTGGCCGCCGCCGTCCCACGCGCCATGCGCTGGGTGAAGGCGGCAACGGCCGCGTCGTAGTCGGCGTGGAAGGCCGAGGCGAGATGCGTTCTCACCTGCGCGTGGGTGATGGCGACGTGACTGTCGGCTGAAATCAGCCGTTCATGGCTCGACGAGCCTTCCCGGGCCTCCAGAACGGTCATCGCTCCTCCTTCATTCGATCCGACTGCCTTCGGTCCACCTCTTCCCGATCTCCATAGTTGTTACTATGGCACATTGCGGATACCCCCGTCGGGCGGTTCAGAGGTCGACCGCGTCCCGCACCGCTGGACCCCTCCCGGGGGCGACCGGGGCCGGCGGGGCCGGCGAAGGCCTGTGCGACAGAGATCCACTGCAGCGCGACCGGACCGGCAACGACCATGGCGGTGTCATCGGGGTGCCGCCGTTGCGTGACGACCAGGCAGAAGTCCAGCGCGTCGCCGGCCACGCGATTGACTGCGTCCGCGGGCCCCCAGATCCACTGGCCCCCTTCCGGTGCGTCCAGCTCGACCCTGATCGCCTCGGTAGGCGGCGAGAGGTGGTTGACGGCATAGCTGTAGGGCATGGCGCGGATGCCCAGATCGGCCACATGTCGCAACCGCCGGGTCGCAGCCCGCTCGGCGCCGATCGCGTCGACGATGTCCTGGCCGTGCGCCCAGGTCTCCATCAGCCGCGCCGAGATCGACGAGGCCGGCGACATGTCGGGGCCATACCACGGCAGCCGTCGCGCCGGGTCGACCGCACGGTAGGCGTTCACGAGTTCGGCACGACCCGCCCGGAACCAGCTGAGCAGCTCCGCCCACGGGCGGCCGTGGTGGGCGGCGGCGATGCGGTCCGACAGGTCGCCGCCGCCGGAGGTCAGCGCATCGGCGTCCAGGCGGAACCGCTCGGGATCCACCAACGACAACAGAGTCGTCCCGTCGAAGTAGGCGAGATGGCTCACCTGGTCGCCCACCGTCCAGCCCGCGGCCGGGGTGGCCAGGGACCACTGCATGGGCTGGAGCCCTGCGAGCACCGCGTCGAGGGCAGCGGACTCGGCCGCGAGGTCGTCCACCAGGGCCGGCAGGTCGGCGGCCATCAGCGCCTCGTCCAGCGGCCCAGGTCCTGGACCAGGAGCTCGCACAACGGTGGAGGCGTCGGGTCTGCGCACGCGCGTGTCATCAGGGACCCCGCTCGAGACGTGCTCAGGGTCGCCGGAGGATCACGCCGGTTCGACCGGCACAGATGAGCGCCGTCGTGGGATCGACCAGCTGATTCGGCGAGGTGCCACGAAGTTGCCGCACGGCTTCAGCGGTCAGGTTCAGTCCATGGATGTAGCCCTCACCGATCAAGCCTCCGTTTGTGTTGCTGGGGAGGCTGCCGTCCGGGCCAATCCCACCGTCTGCGATGAAGTCCTTGGCCTCCCCCGGCCCGCAGAAACCGAGAGCCTCGAGTTGCATGAAGAACATCGGGGAGAACGCGTCGTAGATCATCGCGACGTCGATCTCGGAGCGCTGGAATCCGTATCCCCCGAACAGGCGGTCGCCCATGGCCGCGCAACCCTCCATGAACGCGATGTCCGTCGTGTAATGGTTGCTGGCGATCTCCTCTTCGAACAGTCCCGCGTTTGCCGCGGCCCCGATGACCACCGGCCGGTCACTCGCGGCCGCCCGCTCGGCTGAGGTGATCACGAGGGCTACGGACCCATCGGTCTCCTGGCAGCAGTCGAAGAGGCGAAGGGCCGGTTCGGCGATCCAGCGGGAGGCCTGATGCTCGTCCAAGGTGATCGGCTTCTTGTAGAAGTGGGCATTTGGATTGTTCGCGGCGTACTCCCTGAATTGCACGACGGCACGACCAAAATCCTCGCTGGACACGTCATAGGTGTGCATGTAGCGAACCGAATTGAGCGACATCCACGACGCGGGGGTGAGGACGCCGTATGGCGTGCACCACTGCATCGCGGTCGTGCCTTCATGGGAGGACGCAACCCTGCCTCCCACCGCGGCGCGGCCGAACCGCTCGCCCGACCTCGCCTTGATCGCTCGATAGGCGACCACCACGTCAGCGATGCCCGCCGCCACCGCGGATGCCGCGTGCAGGAGCACGCCCTGCGAGCCGCCGCCTCCGTACGGCACACGGCTCGAGAAGCGGATCTCCTGGACACCAAGGGTCCGGACGAGCTCGGTCTCCCCCACGGGGTCGATCGTGAAGCTGACCAGACCATCGACGTCGCCCGTCGTGAGTCCCGCATCGGCGAGCGCGGCCACGATCGCCTCGGCGGCAAGTTGCGTCTCGCTCCGTCCTGCCGCCTTCGAGAACTCCGTCTGGCCGATGCCGACGATCGCCGTCGTGTCGCGGAGCCCGCTATCCATCGGCCTTCTCCCGGGGCTTGAAGACGGGAACTGCGCCGTCGTGCCGTGTGGGCCGGAAATCGACCGTCACGGGCATCCCGATGCTGATGTCGCGCGGGTCGACATCGACCAGGTTCGACAACACCCGGACGCCCTCGTCGAGATCGACGAGGGCGGCCAGGACGGGGTACTCGAATGCCGGATTCTGGGGGTGGTGAAGGATGGCGTAGCTGTAGACGACGCCGTGCCCCGAGAGGTCGATGAACTCGAAGTCGAGCGAGTGACACGCCGGGCACATGGGCCGGGGCGGATGACGCAACCGGCCACATCGTTGGCACTTCTGCGTGACGAGCCGGCCTTCGCGCGCCGCGTCCCAATAGACGTGGTTGTCGTCATTGAGAAGCGGCGCCGGGCGGGAGACCTCACCCACCTCGGTCATGTGGCTCCGTCCAGGACTGCACGAGCCTCCACCAAGGCGTCGATCTCGGCGTCAGCGTATTCCAACTCCCGCAGGATGGCCCTGGTGTGCTCCCCGCAGGCGCACGGCCCGCGCTGGATGACGAGCTCGGCGGGGCTGATGTTGACCAAAAGGCCCGGATCCTCGAATCGACCCACGCTGCTCGAATGCGTCTCACTCACCAGGGTCAGACGCCTCGCCTCGGGATCGTCGAACAGGTCTCTGCAGAATTGTTCGTCGACCACTTCGATCGGCACGCCTCCGTCGTCGAGGGCGCCGAACGCCTCGGCCGCCGCGGCGCGCTCGAAATACGAGCTGAGCCAGGCAGCCACCGACTCGTCATCGTCGGCCGCCGGGGCACCGGGAAGCAATGCCCGCAGCTTGACCCGCGCATCGGGCGTGGTTGCCGCGAGGAAGACCCACTCACCGTGCGCGCACGGATACAGGCGGTAGTACGGGGAGAGCCCGAGCTGGTCGCCGTCGACGTGCCCCCAGTCGGGTTCCGACCCGTCAGCGTGGATCCAGGCGTAGGACGTGTGCAGGAGCCCCGCGTTGACGATCGAGGTGCTGACGGCCTGGCCCTCCCCCGTCTTGTCCCGGTGGTAGAGGGCGATGGCGATCGCGATGGCCGCGAGCAGGGCGTTGCCGGTATCGCCCATGTTGGACCGGCTCCACAGCGGGGGGTTCCCGGCACCGCAGGCTCCGTCCTCCCACTCCGTTCCCGTCATCGCCGCGGCGTTCTGGTCCGTGCCCGGCAGATCCGATCGCGGTCCCTTCTCGTACCCCCGAGTATTGCAGTAGACCAGCTGGGGGTAGCGGTCTCGGAGGGTCTCGTAGTCGAGCCCCAGCCGGGCGGCCGCTCCCGGCCTCCAGTTCAGCGTGATCACATCGGCGCGTTGCAACAGCTTCTCCAGCACTTCCCGGCCGTCCGGATCCTTGAGGTTCAGCGCGATGCTGCGCTTCCCACGGTTCACACCGAGACCCATGTGTGTCCCATTCCAGTACTTGTCGTACAGCGCGTTGATCTTGATGACGTCAGCCCCGAGATCGGCGAGAGCTCGACCCGTGAACGGCCCTGCGACGCCGAGTCCGAGGTCGAGGACGCGAATTCCCGCCAACGGATGTGCGAGCGGCTCCCGAGGCTGCGGAGGGGGACCTGGGCTTCCCAGGCCCGACACGATCGCACCGAGCACCTCGCGGGTGTGCTGGCCCGCGCGCGGCGCTGGCCCGGCGACCGAGCCCGGTGTTGCCGAGAACTCCAGCAACGGCCCCGCATGGTAAATCGACCCCTCGTCCGGATCGTCGACCTCGACGACGCAACCGTCAGCGAGGAACGATTTGTCGGCCAGGGCCTCGCCCGGTGGCCGGACGGTGGTGATCCCGAGTCCCGCCTCCTCTGCCGCGCGGACCCACTCGTCGGCGGGGAATTTCTTGAAAGCTTCCGCCAGTTGTCCGTGGAGAAAGATGCCGGCCAACATCCCGTCGGGCTCCATCGAAACACGATCGGGATCGTCACGGTACGACGTGTCGAGCCCGGTGGCTGTGAGCGTGTCTCCTTCGGCCGCGGCCAGGACCCATCGCGGCCGGATCGTCCAATGATGGACCCATTTGCCGTCTGCACACTCGAAGAGCCCCTCGATCGACCTCGCGTCGACGGGCCACATCCAGTACAGCGGTGCATCTGGATCCTCGACCCGCTGCCAGTTCAGGCACGGAGCGGCGAGGGCGCCCTGCAACAGCGATGTGGTGACGCGCTGGCCCAGACCAGTGACCTCGCGAGCGCGCAGCGCCGCGGCGATCCCCAGCGTGGCGAAGTAGGTCGCGCCGATGCTCGGCCAGGAGGTGCGCGGGAAGATCGGGCCGTCCCGATCGGCGCCCCGGACGAGCCCCTCGGGCGCACCGAACTCGGGGTACGGACCGGGACGGCCATTGATGAACTCCATCGCCGTCCCCCGCCTGCCCTTCTGGTCATAGAGAAGGCCCGTCCGGGCCGCCACGAGCCCGTCGTAGCCGGGACGCTCACGGTGCGCGGGGTGCTCTCCATAGGCGGTGATCGAACACGTGACGAGACGCGGATTGCGTGCGACGAGAGAGTCGTGGTCGATACCGAGCCGCGTCGTCGTACCGATCGAGAAACTGTCGACGACGACATCGGATGTCCGCGCCAACTGTTCGAACTGCCGCCTTCCCCGCGCGCTCTGCAGATCGAGGCGCGCACTGCGCTTGCCTCGATTCCAGACCCGGTACCCGGTCTGCTTTGCGAAAGGATCGCCCTGAGGCGACTCGATCCGAATGACGTCGGCACCGTTGTCCGCAAGGAACATGGTCGTCATGGGGCCCGCCATGCCCCAGGACAGGTCAAGGACGCGCAGATCTTCGAGTGCTCCAGCCATACGACCTCCACCCCCTTCAGACTCCGGTGGTCACCATAGTACCTACTATGTCGCAGCACCCCGAGGCACGTTGGATCTGCCTTCTGAACTGGCACTTCTGCACACCCCACAGGGAGCACGATCGCCTCGATGCGGGGCAAGGAATTCGCAGTCGCGTCGCCACCTTGGGGGTGCCCGGGCTCCCCGCGCGGCCAGCTCGGGCCACACAGGTGGAGCAAATCGGCACGGGAGCACTCCATGCACCGCACCCGCTCGGGATCAGATCCTAGATTGTCCCTTTTCTCGGGACGCACACGGCGAGATGGGAGAGCTCATGTCCGACGGCGTGTGGAGCAGCGAATCGCAATCAACGATCGCCTCGCTCTACGAGCAGCGCCTTCAGGCCGACCCGTCGGGTGAATACCTCGACGTCTGCGGCCACAAGCTCACCGCGATCGACGTCGTCACGGATGGCTGGCGCTTCTCTGCAGTCCTCGATGAACTGGGTCTCGCGCCAGGCGATCGCGTTGCGACCATTTTGGAGAACTCCTCCGCCGCCGTCGTTGCGTGGGCCGGGATCGTGTTGGGGGGACGGATCGCCGTTCCCGTCAATACCGCCTACAAGGGGTACTACCTGCAGCATCAGCTCGACGACTGCGGTGCTCGTGCCGTCGTGGTCGCCAGGAGCCTCGCCGAACCGTCTGGCCGACGTCGCCGGACCCGATCTCCCGTGCTTGGCGCACGTGGTGGTCGTCGATGACACTGACGACTCCATCCTCGGAGAAGAACCAGACGTGACCTGGGGGGCTCCGCTGTCGCTCCACCGTTGGGAAGACGTCATGAGAGCCGAGGCCAAGGAGCCGGGGATCAGGGCGAAGGGGTCCGACCTCGCCACGTTCATCTACACCGGAGGCACGACGGGCCCGTCCAAGGGGTGCATGCTCACCCACAACTACCACGGCGCCTTGGCACGCCAGATCGGTGTGTGCTGGAGTCGGACTTCTGAGGACGTTGCGTGGACTCCCCTGCCCCTGTACCACTTCAACGCTCTCACGACGGTGGTCATCGGCACCCTGCTCTACGGAGGCCGAGGAGCGATCTACCGCAAATTCTCGGTGTCGAACTTCTGGTCCGAAATGAACCGGGTCGGGGCGACGATCACCTCCACTCTCGGCACCATGGCGTACCTACTCGCACACGATGTCGACCGGCCCGAAATGCCCTTGTCGGGTGAGCCCGAAGCCAACCGCACGTTGCGGCTGATCGGGGCGGTACCCATGCCACCCGAAGTCGACGAGGTCATCCGGCAGCGTTTCCGGGTCACGACGTTCAGCGGCGCGTACGGCGTGACGGAGGCGAGCCTCATCTCGTGGCAGCCCCCGGGGATTCGGAACAAGCCCGGTGCGGCCGGAGTCATCAACGACGAGTATTTCGACGTCCGGGTCTTCAGCGACGAGGACGACGAGCTATCGGCTCACGAACGGGGCGAGATCGTCGTCCGCCCCAAACGCCCGCACGTGATGTTCGAGGGATACTGGGGGCGTCCAGAGGTCACCGTGGAAACCAGCCGCAACTGGTGGTACCACACCGGTGACATCGGCCGCATCGATGAGGAAGGGTATCTGTACTTCGTCGATCGGAAGGCCGACTATCTGCGCCGCCGCGGAGAGAACATCTCGAGTTTCGAGGTCGAAAGCGTTCTCATGAGCCACGGTTCGCTCGCAGACGTCGCGGTCCATGCCGTTCCGAGCCAGCTGAGTGAAGACGACCTCAAGGTGACGGCGGTGGTGAAGGACAACGAGCAATTGACCGCCGACCAACTGTTCCGGTGGTGCGTCGCCCAGTTGCCCTATTTTGCGCTTCCCCGCTACATCGAATTCCGGTCCGAGCTCCCACGCAACCCCGTCGGGCGGGTTCTCAAGCGTGCACTGCGAGAACAGGGTGTGACGCCCGCCACCTGGGACGCGGAGGTGGCCGGGGTCCGGTACGAGCGGCGATAGCCCGTGCGAGATCCGTCAGTGGTCGGGGTCGGATCGAAGGGCCGTGCTGCTGCGCACGAACGCCGCGAATTGCGCGGGGTGGCTGACATGCGCGCTGTGGCCGGCGCCCTCGATCGTGAACAACTCCGCGCCCAGTGACGCCGCGAGCCTGGTGGCGGCCTCCTGGGAGAAAGGCCATGACTCCAGGCCGACGCCGAACAGGCTTGGCACCTTCAGGTCCTCCCAGCGAAAGGGTGGGCTCAGCCCGAGGACGACGTCCCTCTGAAAGGCCATGCCCTCGGCACGCCGCTGCGCCTTGAGCTCTTCGGGAAGACGCCGCCACGCCTCGTCCCCGACCATCGACGCGTAGACCCGCTCTGCGAGGGCGTCCGTGTCGGGCTCGGCCGCCATTGCCTCGAGCCCCTGCCGGACCGATCCGGGCCAGAATTCCAGCCAAGGCACCTGCGGCTCCCACAGTCCGAGCCCCCGAAACCGACCGGGGTGCTTGATCGCCGCCGAAACAGCCACCACACACCCAAAACTGTGGGCGACGACGGTCGTCGGTTCGTCACCCATGACGTCCAGCAAGTCGTCCGCGTGCAGAGCCAGTGACGCGTCTGACCTCGCCGGGCGGGATTCGCCATAGCCCCGGCGGTCATACTCGACGACCCTGAGATCGGGCAGGTGGTCCACGACCGGCCAAAAGCTCTTGGCGCGGTCCAGAGCACCATGCACCAATACCACTTTGGACACGTTCGGGTCGCGCGGTCCATGTTCCGTCACGGCGATTCCCGCATCGATCGCTCTCCCGCTCATTCGGTCGACCACGTGCTCCCGTTCCCGAGAATGGACCGGAGGATGGCGTCGAGCGTGAACCGAAAGATGCGGTCCAGGTCGACCTCTTGTTGCAGAGTGGTACTCATGGTTTCGTCGATCTCGGTGTCCGGTCGAGCCCAGACCTCGGCACCGCGCACCCGGTAGTCGGGTGAAAGTGCATCTTCGAGCACGATGAATCCACCCAGATGGAAGAGGATCGTCGCCACGGCAAAGGCCGCGTCCTCACCGTGCAGTCCGCTGGCGGTCAGCTCGTGTGCCAGCACCGCCTGGGCCTTCGTAAAGATGGCCTCACCGCGGCCCTGCGTCTTCGACAGGGCGATGAGTTGGGGGCGCGCCCGTACCTCTCGCAGGAGAGCGTTCGAAATGGAAGCAATGCGCTCGGCCGGTGTGCGACCACGAGGAGAGATCCTGCCAAACTGATCGGTGATCTCCTCGATCAACCTGTTGAAAAGCTCGTCACGGTTGCCGACATGCCAGTACACGGTGGGGGTCCCGACGCCGAGCTCGGCGGCGAGCTTGCGCATGCTGAAAGCATCGACCCCGTTCTGCTCGATCATCTTCATGGCCGTCGCGAGCACGAGTTCCACCGTGATGGAAGGACCGCCGCCGGCTGCTCCAGCTGGGCCCGCCTTTCCCTTCTGCGCCACGACTTCGTAACCTCGGTTCCTAGAGCTCACCCGACGGTGGCACAGTGCTATGTGAAGTCCTTGGGATCCGGCACGCCAGGTGGGGTGCCCTCGTGGTACTCCACGAACTCGATCAGATAGCCGTCAAAGTCCTTCACGTAGGCCATCGTCACAGGCCAACGATCGAGCCGGCTCGGGGGCGAAACCGATTCGCAGCCCGCAGCAATCGCTTTGTCGTAGAGCGCCACGCAATCGTCGGTGTTCACGTAGAGCTTCCACATGGCGCTTCCCATGTCGACCGGGCCCTCCCGCTCGAGGTGTTGCGCGAGCTGCATGCGACTGCCCCCAGCAGGGGACTGCAGTACCGCTTCCTTGATATTGGGGATGTCCGTTCGGCTCTGCACCGGTATGCCGATGACACCCTCCCAAAAGTCGATGGCGCGTTCGAGATCACTGACGTTGATGCAGTACTGAGAAAGGATCGACACCATGGCTCTACCTCTGCTACTCGGCGATGGTCACGGGAACGGCCTCCACACCGGACAACCACGGTCGGCCGGCCGCTTCGACGTCGTTCCACTTCTTGAGGTCCACTTCGCCGGTCTGACCGAGATCCTCCGGGGTGGGCCCGACGCGATCGGCGAGAGACTGGAGCTTGCCGAGGTCGAAGTTGTAGACGTCTGCGGCGTTGAGCCCGAGGATCCGACGTGCGTCGTCAACTGGACAATCCCAGAAGGTGTCGCGTAACCACTGGCGCGTGTGGGGCCACGTCCCTTCCGGGTGGGGAAAGTCGTTACCCCACATGATGTTGCCGACGCCGATCTCGAAGCGACGGGCGAGTTTCGCGTCGCCGGGTATTCGACGATCCGATGAAGACATTGCGGTCGAAGTATTCGCTCGGGAGCATCTTCAGCTTCGGAGCGATGTCCCCCATCTTCTTGGTGGCGTGCTCGTTCATGAACGCGATGTCGGATCTCCAGAGGAGATCGGCTGCCCACCACGATCCCCCCTCGGTGACGGCGAACCGGAGGCCGGGGTGACGTTCGAACGCCCCGGACCAGAGCAGGAACCACATCGGCCGCATGGTCCAGAAGATGGTCTCGTTGGCGTAGATGCCGAGGTCGGTGCCGATCTCCTCGCGCGGTGCCGGTCCAGTGTGCGTGTGCACGACCATCTCCAGTTCCTCGCACACGGTCCATATGGGTTCGTAGCGGAGATCGTTGTAGGGAGGGTACGGGCGCCACATGGCGGGAATGAGGACGCCGCCCAAGCCGGAGGCCTTGGCCCTCCGGATCTCGGCGACGGCAGCGTCGATGTCATGGAGAATGGGCACGATCGCCAGACCGCAGCGCCGATCCGGACTGTCGCTGCACAGCTCGGCGAGCCAGCGGTTGTGGGCCTGGGCGCCGGCCATCAACAGCGTCGGGTCGTACTCCCCACTCGCACCCAGACCGGCGCCGAACGGCGCCGACGCGCCGCCCAACACAGCGTCGGCGTCGGGGAAGATGACCTCGCCCACCACGCCGTCCGCCTCGAGCTCGGCGTCGCGGCGAGCCGCATCCCATCCCCCCCGGAGTCCCTCCTCGTTCTCGTCGTACCACTCCTTCACGAACTCGAGCTCTTCCACCTGGGCGTTCATCGGGGCGCGGAGCGCGGCGCGTTGCACCAGGTCTTCGTCGAACGCTTCCCGATACCGGGGTTCGAGGTACGCCTTGTACTGGGCATCGGGGAGCCCCGCATGGGTGTCGGACGAGATGATCAGGTAGTTCTCGGTCACCACGGCTTCACGTCTCCTCCAGAGAAGGCCAGCGAATGGGAATCGGCGGGGACGCGTTCGAGCGGCACGTTCACCTCGTCGACGCGGGGACCCACCCGAGCAGCGATTGCGGCAAGCTCTTCGAGATCGAAGCCGTAGACGCGGGCCGCATTGCCTCCGAGCATCGGGCCGACCTCATCGGTGTCGATCCCGGCAAAGGTGTGGCGCAGGGCTTCGGTGGTGTACGGGTACGTTCCCTCGATGTGCGGGTAGTCCTGACCCCACATGATCTTGTCGATGCCGATGTCGTAGCGCAGCGGTGCCTCGTTGGGGCGGAGAAAGCTGGCACCGACGAAGCAGTTGTGCTTCCAGTAGTAGCTCGGCGGCTCGGGGATCTCCTTGACGAGCTCGGCACCGAAATGGGCCTCCGCGTTCCCGTCGTCGGTGAAGCGGCTGTACTGGTGGTCGAGCATGCTGAGCGTGGCAGGTATCCAACCCGATGACTGCTCGGTCAGCACCAATTTCAGCCGGGGATAGCGCGCAAAGACGCCCCCAAAGGCCATGTGCCAGAAGACCCGGTGGGAGAACCAGCCCAGCTCCACCATGAAGATGGCCATGGAGGCCAGGTGTTCGCCCATCTCGGGTCCGGCCGCTCCCGAATGGTTGTTCACCGGCATCTCCAGATCCTGGCAAACGGCCCAGATCGGCTCGTAGTCAGGAGCGCAGAGCGGTGGCAGTCCTGAGTCTGGTGGCACGCCCGGCAGAAGGACCCCGCCAAAGAGGCCGTGATCTCGCGCCCAGGTGATCTCCGCGACGGCGTCGTCGACGTCGTTGAGGAAGACCTGGGCGAGGCCGGCACGCCGGCCCGGAGCGTCGCCACAGAAGTCGGCCAACCATCGGTTGTGCGCCCGGAGCCCGGCCCAGCGGAGCTCGTAGGTCTCCGGCGTCGGCGGCCGTGCCAGGAGATTCCCCGACGGGAAGAAGGGCGGAATCGTGTTGGGGAACAGAACTTCCGCCACCACGCCGTCGTCCTCGAGCTCTCGGAGACGCGCCGCGGAATCCCAATTGCGATAGGCCGTCTCCCCCTGAAGGTCGGCGTAGGGGTTCACATAGGACTTCGCCCAGACATCGAACTCGTCGAGATAGCGGCGTTCGAGGTAGTCCCGGTAGTCCAGCATCTCGGCTCCTGCGTGGCCGTCGGATGAGATCACGATGTAGCGATCGTCGGCGAGTGGTTGCATCTCGTACCCCCAGGGCCTATGACAGCGTTATAGTGCAAACACAAATGATATGCAATCATTTGTTTGCCGCCGCTGCGGAGGGGCGGGAAACGTCGGCCACGGCGCAGGCGTACCCGGCCCATCGAGTCGGCACGTCGGACAAGGGGAGGTCGTCGTGAGGGACGTCGTCGGCAAGGTCGCCGTGGTCACCGGTGGAGGACAAGGCATCGGGCGGGCGTTGGTGGAGCGCTTCGGTGCCGAGGGCATGAAAGTCGTGCTGGCGGACATCGTTCCCGCGTTGGTCGACACGACGACGAGGGAGTTGGCGGACCGCGGTCTCGAGGTGATCGGGGTGGTGACCGACGTCACCTCACTCGAATCGGTCGAGGCATTGCGCGACGCGACCCTGGAGCGGTACGGCGCGGTCCACCTCGTCTGCAACAACGCGGGGATCGGCTCGGGTTCCGAGGGTCAGTTGTGGGAACACCACGTCAACGACTGGCGCTGGTCCCTCGACGTCAACGTGATGGGTGTGGTGAACGGCATCCACGCATTTGTTCCCACCCTCCTCGCCCAGGGTGAGGAGGGACACGTCGTGAACACCACGTCGAGCAACGGCGGATTCACCCCTCTCATCAACAGCGCCGTCTACACGACCACGAAGGCGGCGGTCACCACGATCACCGAGTGCCTCTGGGGTCAGCTCCGCGAGATCGGCGCGAAGGTCAGCGCATCCTTGCTCTACCCCTCCACGTTCTCTCCGGGGATGCTCAACACGGGAATCTGGCGTCCTGGGGCCAATCGCCCCGAGCGATACGACCGGCCGGGCGCGCCGCCGAAGGAGGGACGTGACGCTCTCGGTGGGTACCTGCAGCGCATGGAGGAGGCCGGTTTGGAGGTGCAGTTTGCGCCCTTGTCGGAGGTGGCCGAGATCTGTTTCGACGGGATCCGCAACGACACGTTCTGGATCACGGTCCCCCAAGCCCAGCAGCAACAGAAGATCCGGGACCGCGCCACGTCACAGATCGACGGCGGGCCCCCCGAGTACCTTCTTGAAGCGAACCTGATGGCGTCCAAACCGATCGGCAAGAGCTGAACGGAACCGAGAGCGGCGTGGAAGTTCCCACCTCACAGAGAGCGGATTCATGATACGGATGAGCGTCCTGTACCCCACCACCGAGGGGCACGTCTTCGATCACGAGTACTACCGGGTGCAGCACGTGCCCCTTGCTCTCCGGACTTGGGGGCTCGAGCAGGCCGAGATCGACAAGGGTGTCGACGGACCCTACGTCGCAGCCGTCCATTTTCGGTTCGATTCCCTCGAGGCGATGGCTGCGGCCCTGGCGGCCGAGGGCTCGGCGCAGGTGACGGCCGATGTTGCGAACTACACCAACATCGCGCCCGTCGTGCAGATCAGCGAGATCGTCTGAGGTCCGTCGATGCCCCTGGGCACACGCACGCCGCCGACCTGAGGGGCGAGGGCAGGTGACACAAATCGTCTTGGTGCACGGGGCCTGGCACGGCGCCTGGTGCTGGGACGGTGTGCTCGCCGAATTGCACGACCGCCAGATCGACGCGTTCGCCGTCGAGCTCCCCTTCACCGGCTTCGAAGACGACGTGGATGCCGTCCGCTCCGCCATCGGATCGGCCGGCGAGCCAGTCGTCGTCTGCGCGCACTCGTATGGCGGGGCGGTGGTGAGCCAGGCCGTCGTGCAGCTGCAGAATGTCGGTCATCTCGTCTACCTGGCGGCATTCGTGAACGGCGGCGCTTCCGCCCTGGTCGAGAGTCCCATCACGCTCCTCGACGCCATCGTGCCGGCGGGAGCGCAGTGCTCCTTCGACCCGAGTTTCGCCCAGACGATCTTCTACGGCGACAGCGAGCCCGAGACCGTCGCCGCCATTGCGCCCCGCCTCCGTCCCATGGTTCTGGACGCCGCCGCCATCGCCGAGACTCCAGCCTCCCCCCGCGCGGTCCCCTCGACCTACATCGTGTGCTCTCGGGACGGCGCCATTCCTCCAGAAGCGCAATGGCAGATGGCGCAGGGGCTGGATCGCGTTGTCGTCTGGCCAACGGACCACTCGCCCTTCTTGACCCGCCCCGCCGACCTGGCGGATCTGCTGGAGCGCACGCTGGACGCAGCGCACCTGTAGGCCGTACCGAATCGACGGGCCTTCACCGGCTTGTGGCCGCACGCCGGTTCGCAGGCGCTACAACCTCGTTCTAGCTGGCCGAAGTCTCGAAGGGGATGCGGTTTCCGTGATGCCGTGCGGCGTGTGGGGTGGTGTCCGTGGCGCGGCTGGACGCAATTGAAATTACATTCTAGTATGTGCGCTTGCCGGTTTTGTCGGCTGGAGTGGATCTGCGGACGAGAGAGGAGGCCCACGTCGGATGGTCATGCCCCAAGGCATAGGTGCGATCGACACCATGTTGGGATTCCCCCATCGGGACATGAAGGAGGTCTATCGGTTCATCACCCGACAGACCAGGGACCTGCAGTCCAAGGAAGAGTTCGACTTCCCGGTCGAGTACATGTTCAAGGACGTTCCAGAGAAGGGCTTGCAGGACGTCGACGACCCGATCGGCGTCACCGTGCGGGAGATGGACCTCTGGGGAATCGAAAAGGGGCTGATCGGCATCGGTGACCCGGCCGGCACGGGTGCGCAGGCGCTGCAGCGATTCCCCGATCGGTTCATCCCCTCGTCGGGGGCCGATCCCAACGAGGGCATGGCCGGGGTCAACCGCCTCGTCCGCGAGCACGAGACCTTCGGGACCCGGGCCGTCGGCGTGTTTCCAGCGGGAACATTCCCTCAGGTCCCGATCAACGACAAGAAGATGTATCCGATTTATGCGAAGTGCGTCGAACTTGGCATACCGATCTTCTGCTGTGCCGGCATACCAGGGCCCAGGCTGAAGGCATCGTGCCAACACGTCGAGCTCATCGACGAGGTCATGTACGACTTTCCGGACCTGATCTTCGTCACCCGCCACGGCTGCGAGCCATGGACGGAACTGGCCGTGAAACTGATGCTGAAATGGCCCGGCCTGCATTACTCGACGAGCGCCTTCGCGCCCAAGTACTACCCGCGGGACATCATCGACTACGCCAACAGCCGCGGCGGCGACAAGATCATCTACGCCGGATATTTCCCGATGGGCCTCTCCCTGGAGCGGATCATGACGGAGATGGCCCACGTCGAATTCAAGGACGAGGTGTGGCCGAAGTTCCTCCGCACGAATGCACTCAGGGTTCTCGGGCTCGAATAGGGCCTCACCGTGTGGCGTACGCCGCACGCGCGTCCGATCAGAGGAGTGAAATGACGATCACCACCACCGACACCGCGTCCACTTCGAGCGCCGCCGTCCACTACGCGACGTTCGACGCCGACAACCACTATTACGAGGCCCCGGACGCGTATACGCGTCACATCGACAAGGCGATGGCGAAGCGCGCCATGCAATGGGCCGAGATCAACGGCCGGCAACGGCTCCTCGTCGGCGGCAAGCTGAACAGGTTCATCCCCAATCCTCTGTTCGACCCCGTGGCAAAGCCGGGCAGCCTCGACGAGTACTTCCGGGGGAAGAACCCGGCGGCACAGGACATCAAGTCCCTCTTCGGCGACCTCGAGCCCATCCGTCCCGAATACCGCGATCGAGACGCTCGCCTCTCCGTCATGGACCGCCAAGGCCTCGACGGTTGCTTTCTGTTCCCGACGCTCGGCGTCGGGATGGAAGAAGCGCTGGCGGACGATCCCGCCGCGCTGGTGGCCGCCTTCGAGGCCTTCAACCGGTGGCTCGAGGACGACTGGGGATACGCCTACAAAGAACGGATCTTCGCGGCGCCGATGATCACCCTCATCGATGTCGACGCCGCGGTGGCCGAGCTCCGTCGTGTCCTCGAGTCCGACGCGCGCATCGTCTGCATCAAGGGTGGACCCGCACACACGCCGAGCGGTCTCATCTCCCCCGCCGACACCAGATTCGACCCCTTCTGGGGCCTGGTCAACGAGTCCGGCGTGACGGTCGGAATCCATTCGGGTGACGCCGGCTACGGCCGGTACCTGAACGACTGGGAGCCCTCCGGCGACTTCGAAGCCTTCCGCTACTCGCCCCTGCGGACTGTTCTCAGCTCGGACCGCCCGCCCTTCGAGACGATGGCGGCCTTCCTGTGCCAGGGCCTTTTCGACCGCTTCCCCAGGGTGCGAGTGGCGAGCATCGAGTCTGGCGCGAGTTGGGTGTCCGTGCTGATCAAGAAACTCAAGAAGGCGTACAGCCAGATGCGGGGATCGTTCCAATCGGACCCGGTCGAGAAATTCCGCCAGCACGTGTGGGTCGCTCCCTTCTACGAGGACAACCTGGCTCAGCTGAAGGAATTCATCGGAACCGAACACGTGCTGTTCGGTTCCGATTGGCCACACGCCGAAGGTCTGGCCGAACCGCGCAACTTCGCGTTGGACCTCCGACGCCATGGGTACAGCGAGGACGACATCCACACCGTCATGGCCGAGAATGGCTGGACCCTCACGCGTCGGGCCGGACGGTAAGTCGGCGGAGGAGACCAGGACCGGCATCGCGCCACGCTCCGGCCGGGCTGTTGGGAGCCATCTTGTATATAATATTCGGGAAGTGAGCGAGGGCGCACCCGTCGCCGCCATCTCCACCCGATCGTTCCAACCGTTGTCGATGCCGAGGACTCATGAGCCAAATGCTTGAAGGAAAGGTTGCCGTCGTCACGGGGGCCGGCCATGGCATCGGCCGCGGTCATGCCTTGGAGTTGGCCCGGCAAGGGGCACGAGTGGTGGTCAACGACTTGGGCGGTTCCGTGACCGGTGAAGGTTCCAGCAAGGACGCGGACCTCACGGTGCAGCTGATCGCGGCGCGTGGAGGAACGGCCGTGGCGGACTACGGCAACGTGGCCGACGAAGCCGACGCCGAGGCAATGCTCCAACGTGCGCTCGACGAATGGGGACGGCTCGACATCCTGGTCAACAACGCCGGCATCGTGCGCGACGGAGCCATTTGGAATCTCACCGCAGATGCCTGGGACGCCGTCATGGCGGTGCACGTCAGAGGACCGTGGCTGACCAGCCGCGCCGCGGCTCGTCATTGGCGATCGCTCGACAAGGCTGGCCAGGACAGCCGCGGTCGCATCATCAACACGACGTCGGGCGCCGGACTCGTTGGCAACTTCGGCCAGACGAGCTACGCGACCGCCAAGGCTGCCGTCGTGGGGCTCACCCTGACCCTGGCTCTTGAGTTGCAGCGTCTCGGGGTCACGGCGAATGCCATCGGACCTGCCGGGGCGACGCGCATCACGGGCACGATGCCCAACGCTCCGGCCGTTGTCGAACCGGATGAGATACCCGACGACTCCTTCCATCCCTTGGATCCGGCCGGGAGCTCTCCCGTGGTCGCCTGGTTGGCTTCGGACGAGGCGCAGTACGTGACTGGGCAGGTCATCCGGGTGATCGGCGACAAGATTCACCTGATGCAGGGCTGGCGAGAGGGTGCCTCGGCATCGAACGACGGAAAGCGTTGGGACGCTGCCCGGGTGGGCGACGTCATCGCGTCACGGATCTTCGGCTCGCGGGGCCGCGGCCTGGAGACCTGGTCGAGCTAGCGCGTCGCTTCGAAGGGGAGGTCCGGCGTCCACGCCAGAGAGGCGCCTACGGGAGAATGCCGTGGCGCGAACCGGGCTCGAACGGCCCCCGTAGGCGAGCTTCGCTCAATGCCAAGCCGTCAAGCAGCACGTTCCGCAATTGGCGGGGGTCGATCACATCGTCGTAGCCCATCGTGTTGGCGGCCCTGAGGGATCCATCAGCCTGTGCGGCAATGGCGCGCTCCCGAGCTCCGTCGTCGAGCTTGGACGACTCCGCCGCGCTCGCGGCCGGCGACGCGCCGAGCGTGACGGCGGGGAATGCGAGGGTCAGCGTCTGCCCGTCGAACGGGTTCATCGCCATGACCGTCGAGCCGAAGCCGAAGGCCTTGCGGAAGGTCACGTGGAACTTCGGCGCGTCGATGCGGTGCTGGGCAACAAACATCCTGGCCACGTGGCGGAGGGCACCGGAGCGTTCCGCGACAGAGCCGCCCATGACGCCCGGGTTGTCCGCGAGGAACACCACGGGGAGGTGAAATGCCCCGGCCACGCCGAGAAAATGGGTCGCCTTGTCGGCGGCGTCCGGATCGATGGACCCGGCGAGCACCGATGGATCGTTGGCGACGACCGCGACACTGCGTCCCCCGATCCGCCCGAGCGCAGTCACGACCGCAGCTCCGAAGGCGGGCTGCACCTCGAACAGCGTTCCCCGATCGAGGACCATGTCGAGAACGGCCCGCATCTTGTAGGTGCGGCGCGGGTTGGGCGGGATCACATCGAGGATCGCATCGAGATCTCGACGGGCGTCGCCAGTCTCCAGGACGGGCGCCGCCGTCCAGGCGTTCAGCGGGAGGTATGAGAGATACCGTCGGGCCATGTCGATCGCCGCCGTGTCGTCGGGCGCAAGGTTGTGGACAACACCGGACTGTTCGACATGGACGCTCGGGCCGCCCAACGCCTCCTTCGTGACGTCCTCGCCCAGAGCCGCCTTGACCAGCGGCGGGCCGGCGGTGAACAAGGAGCCGCCGGGGGTCATCACGACGAAGTCGGACAGCGGCGCCGTGAGCGCCCCGTGCCCGGCCGACGCTCCGAGCACCAGGCACACCATTGGCACGAGACCCGACAAATCGGCGAGCGCCTGGAGGTCGTTGGGCCGGCGCCCCGCCGGTGCACTGACGACACGATGCCCGGCACCCTCGAGCATGAAGACGAGCGGGACCCTCTCTTGAGCGGCAAGTTGCGCGAGGCGATAGCGCTTGTCGGACGCGCCCGTCCCTATGGAGCCACCCAGCACCGTGAAGTCCTCTGCGGCTCCAATCGCGGGACGACCGTCGATCGCTCCGATCCCACCGACGAGGGCGTCGGCCGGGGCGTACGGCGCGCCCGGTTCGGGCTCGTTCCCGACCAGCGCACCGAGCTCGACGAACGTCCCGGGGTCGAAGAGTCTCGCCAGGCGCGCCCGTGCGTCCAGCTTGCCAGTGGAACGATGCCTGGCCAGACGCTCCTCGCCGCCCATGGCGGTGGCCTCGGCGCGCTTCGTGGCCAGCTGGTCCAGGAGCGGCGCCCAGGCATCCCGGGCGGCCGGAGGTTCCATCGGCGTTCTCAGCGGAGGGTCGCCGGCGGCCGAGGTCCCAGACTCCTGAAGTAGTCACGGTCACTCTGATCAGGCGCTCGACCCACCCTGGTCACGGTGTCCACGTCGGTGGCTTCCGTCCTGAGCGCGCGGACGGTCGCCCTCCCCTTCGGACGGATCGCAAACGGGTCGAACGAAAAGTGCCGTATGGCGTTCTCGTGAGTGATCTTGTTGATCTGCTCGTCGGAGAGAGCGGCGAACTGCCGTTCGTTGACCTCGGGCCCGTGGGGCCATGAGCTGTCGGAGTGCGGGAAGTCCGACTCCCAACAGACGTTGTCGATGTTGAAGTGGTCGAGGAGGCTCACTCCGACGGGATCGTTGATGAAACAGCAGAGGACCCGCTGTTTGAACACGTCGGCCGGGCCCATGCCGTCGGGGAATTTCTGCTCCGTCCAACCGGAGTGACGTTCCTGAATGTGCTCGGCCCGCTGGAGGAAATACGGGATCCACCCGATGTCTCCCTCCGTGAGCGAGAACATCAGGTCGGGAAAGCGCCACCAGAAATCGGCCCACAACAGATCGCCCAGCGAATAGATCGACATCACCGACGAGAGCCCCATGGCCACCGAGGCGGGTGCGTCAGCGGAGGTTGCCGCGGCTTTGGAAGACGAACCGACGTGCAGGCACAAGACGGTGCCGACGTCCGAGCACGCAGCAAAGAGAGGGTCCCAGTGACCTGAGTGGATCGACGGCATGTGGAGAGCCGCCGGATTTTCGGAGAAGGTGACGGCGTGGCACCCCTTGCCGGCGAGCCGACGGACCTCGTCCGCCGCTTTGTGCACGTCGAAGAGCGGCAGAATGCCGCACGGGATGAACCGATCGGGATAGCTGGCGCACCATTCGTCGACATGCCAGTCGTTGTATGCCCTGATCATGGCCTCGTTCACAACCGGATCCGGTCCCTCGTTCAGCACCTGACCCGAGAAGCCGGTCCAATTGGGGAAGTTGAGTCCGGCCAGGGTCCCTCCAGCGGACATGTCACGCACTCGCTCGTGCACGTCGTAGCAGCCCGCTCGCATCTCGCTGTAGTTGGTCGGGTTGACATTGAACATCGCGGGCGGCTTGCCGGCTACCGCGTTCAGGCCGAGATTCCGACCCTTCTTGTCGCCATACCACCATTGTTGGAATCCGTGCTCGTCCGTTTCGACTCGGGGCGCCTCGTCTCGGTACTTGGCCGGCACGTGCCCACGGAACATGTCCGCGGGCTCCGCGATGTGATCGTCCACGCTGATGAGGATCATGTCATCTGCGTGCATCGGAGCCCCTCGGATGCAGGCAACCCGCAAGCGTGCCCGTCGGCATTGTCCATATTATATTCAGTCTTTCATGCGCCGTCCCGTGGCCTGGACCCCCTGCTCGACGGCGACGCGACGGGGTGCACGCTGATGCTCAACGGCGTCCGCGTGGTCGACTGCACGACCGAGATTGCCGGCCCCTACTGCTCGAAACTGTTGGCGGATGCGGGTGCGGACGTGGTCAAGGTGGAACCGTCCGAGGGTGACCCGTTGCGCCACTGGGGGTCGGGTGCGCTCTTCGAATACCTCAACACCTCGAAGCGATCCGTCCAAGGTGACCCGGGCGATTTGCTTCTCGCGGCGGACGTCTTCGTCAGCAACGAACCGGCCGACACCGGTGTCCTCTGGGCGGGAAACCCTTCATTGGTGGTCGTCACCATCACGCCCTTCGGGACCGAGGGGCCCTGGGCCGATCGCCCGAGCACGGAGTTCACCCTGCAGGCCGCATGCGGGTCCATCGGGCAGCGCGGGCTCCCCGAGGACCCGCCCCTGGCCGCCGGCGGTCGCCTCGGCGAGTGGACGACGGGCACGTATGCCGCGCTGGGCGCCATCGCTGCGCTCCGCGAGGCCCGTCGCTGCGGCCGTGGTGAGCTGGTCGATGTGGCGATGCTCGACTGCATGGCCGTCGCGATGGTCACGTATCCCTCTGTGTTCGCGTCGTTCGCCGGGTGGCCCAAGACGACGGGGACCGGGCGGACCATCGAGGTGCCCTCCATCGAGCCCTCGCGGGACGGCTATTTCGTCGTCACCACGAACAGCGCCCAACAGTTCCACGACTTCTTGCTCATGATCGAGCGGCCCGACCTCGTGGCCGACCCCGACCTTGCTCAGGTCGCCAAGCGATTCCGCCGCCGCGAGGAGTTCCTGTCCGCCGTTCACCACTTCACCACGCAGCGCTCCACGGAGGAGATCCTCGAGGCGGCCGCGTTGTTCCGGATCCCGGCGGGTCCCCTCCTCAACGGCTCGACCGTGACCGCCTTCGAACAGTTCGCGGCGCGCAACGTCTTCGTACCGAACCCTTCGGGTCGGTTCCTCCAACCGCGAGTGCCGTATCGCATCTCGGGAGTGTCGCCGCGACCGTTCGGCCCTGCCCCGGGGCTCGGTCAACATGGCGGCTCGATCGAATGGCCCGACCGGGAGGGCGCCGCCACCCGGGTCGGCGGCGGCGCGGACCCAGAAGGGGCGGCCGCAGCCGACGGCTGGCGCCTCCCCCTGGCCGACATTCGTGTCGTCGACTGCACCGCCTGGTGGGCCGGTCCGGCGGCCACCGCCACCCTGGCTGGTCTGGGAGCAGACGTCATCAAGGTTGAATCGGTGACGAGACCGGACAACATGCGCTTCGCCAGTACCCGGCCACCGACACACGACCGCTGGTGGGAGTGGAGCCCGATTTTCCATGCCGCCAACGCAGGAAAACGCGGCGTGACGTTCGATCTGTCCCGTCCAGAGGGGTCCGAGATGTTCGAGCGCCTCATCCGGACCGCCGATGTCCTGGTGGAGAATTTCACTCCCCGGGTGATGGAACAGTTCGACTTCGGCTGGGATCGCGTGCACGGGCTGAACGACCAGCTCGTCATGATGCGGATGCCGGCCTTCGGTCTCAGTGGGCCGTGGCGGGACCGGACGGGCTTCGCCCAGACCATGGAGTGCCTCACCGGCATGTCCTGGTTGACGGGGTTCGCCGACGGGCCCCCGGTCTTGGTGCGGGGGGCCTGCGACCCGTTGGCCGGGATGCATGCGGTCATTGCCCTCCTGCTCGCCCTGATAGAGCGCGACCACTCTGGCCGCGGCATGTTGGTCGAGGCCGCCATGGTCGAGTCGGTGCTGAACGCCGCGGCCGAACAAGTTGTCGAGTACGGCTCGAGCGGGACGTTGCTCCGTCGTGACGGGAACCGCGGTCCGCAGGCCGCCCCCCAAGGGGTCTATCCGAGCGCCGGCGAGGACCAGTGGGTCGCCCTTGCCGTCGCCAGTGACGACCAGTGGCAGTCTCTCCGGTCGTTGCTGGGTGACCCGACGTGGGCGCAGAGTGACGACTTGACGCACGCCGTCGGCCGGCGCGGTGCGCACGAACACATCGACCGTGAACTGTCTTCGTGGACCAGCCACCGCTCGGCCGACGAGTCCACGCAGATGCTTCTCGACGCGGGCATACCGTCGGCCGTGGTGGTTCCGCCTCGTGACGTCGTGGCCAACCCGCAACTCCGCTCTCGCGGCCTCTTCGAGTTGGAGGAACACCCGGTGACCGGCGCCCATGAGATCCCGATGCTGCCGTTTCGCTTCTCGCGGGTGGACCGCTGGCTCAGACTGCCGGCGCCGACCCTCGGCCGCGACAACGATGCCGTCCTCGAGGACCTCGGATACTCGCCGGCGAGTATCGAGGGCTTGCGGCAATCTGGCCTGGTCGGCGAGCTCCCCGCGGGTCTGTGACGGAGTGCGGCGTCCCGGCGCCGCGACGCCGGGAAGGAGCCCGCTCGGGGTTTCAGGCCGACGCCGCCACGTCGGCCGCCCAGCGGTAGTCCGCCTTGCCACTCGGGGACCGAACAACCTCCTCCACGAAGACCACCTGTTTCGGCACCTTGTAGCCGGCCAGCGAGGCCCGCACGAGACGCATCAACGCATCTTCGGTCGGCTCCGTCCCGGGCGCCGGCTCGACGACGGCGACCACACGCTCCCCCCAGCGCTCGTCGGGCACACCGACAACGACCACGTCGTAGACCGCGCGAGATTGCCGCAGCGCTCCTTCGACCTCTTCGGGATACACCTTTTCTCCCCCCGTATTGATGCAGAGCGAGCCCCGGCCGAGCAGCGTGATGGCGCCGTCCGCCGCAACGGTGGCCATGTCCCCGGTGAGCGACCATCGGCGTCCGTCCCACTCGACGAACGTTGCGGCCGATCTGGCCGGGTCCTTGTGGTAGCCGAGCGGGATGCGTCCGGTGCGAGCCACGCGACCGACGATGCCCGAGCCCGGCACGACGGGCCGGTGGGTCTGTTCATCCATCACCACCGCCTGTTGGGGCGTGAATTGTGGCTCTGGTTTGTCGCCCGTCGGTCCCAAGAAGATGCGGCCCGCCTGGATGCCGGTCTCGGACGATCCGTAGGCGTCGGACAGCGGGATGGAGGGAAAGGTGGCGAGAAACCGATCCCGCAACGCCGGCGACAGTGGTGCTCCCCCCGAACTGACCACGGCCAGCGATCCGATGTCGGGCTTCGGATCGAAGTCGTCCCAGGCGTCGAGCAGCGGTCGCATCACCGCGTCCCCGACCGTGCTGGTAGCCGTCACCTTCTCGCGCTCGATCGTGCGCCATACCTCGCTCGGGTCGAGTGAGCCTGACCACAGCACGACCTTGTTCCCACTGAAGAGGTGCAGCAGCACCACCCAGCCTCCAGCCGCGTGCATCAGTGGAGCAAGGAGCAAGAAGGTGCTGGGTACCGGAGCGATGCGCTCGATGAGCTCCTCGACCGAGGTGACCTCGGCAAGGGCGGGGTTGCCGCCACCCATGCAGGCGAAGAAGGCATCCTCCTGCCGCCACACCACACCCTTGGGGAAGCCCGTGGTACCCCCCGTGTACAGGATGTAGAGATCGTCTGCGGACCGGGGGGCGAAGTCCCGCTTCGGCGACGACGACGCCAGGGCAGCTTCGTACGTCGGACCGGTGGCCAGCTTCCACCGCAGCGTGGCAACCTGCGGCTCCACCTCGCTCACCCGGTTCAGAAAGCCCCATTGATGGATCACACCGACAAGGTCGGCATCGTTGAAGAGGTGTTCCAGCTCCTCTGCGGTGTACCGATAGTTGATGTTGACCGGCACGGCTCGGACCTTGTACGCGGCCAACGTGGCCTCCACGTGTTCAACACAGTTCTGCGAATACAGACCGATACGGTCTCCGGTCTGTATTCCCTGTTCGAGGTACCAGTGGGCCAGTCGGTTGGAACGTTCCTCGAGTTGCGCGTAGGTCCGGCCTTGTTCACCACAGCGCAGCGCGACCCGATTCGGGACGCGGTCGGCGACCGCCTCCCACAGGTCGGCCAGATTGAAGATTCCCATCGAGATGGTCGCGTTTCTAGCGGACCGCGGGCCCTCGCGCCGGGGCTTCCCCCGGCGCTCGGCGGCACCGAAGAACCGAAGACTCTCGGGCGCTGGCCACGAGCGGTTGGACGGCCACCCCTCCCGAAAACATTGTTTCGTATACTATATTCGATGTTGGCACACCGGTATGTTCGTCACGCAAGTCGAGAGGATGCAGTCGCGTCGCCTGGCGTGCGTCATCAGGTGAGGGGCCTCGCCCCTCGTTCACGGGAGGGAAGCATGATCTCTGGTTCCGGTGGGCCCCGACAACCGAGGGTCGGTTTCGTGCCTCTTGCCTCGCCATCGTGGCCCGATGCCCGCATCCGTTCGGCTGCTGATTGAATGACCCGATCGAAAACCGCTCCGGGGAGGGTGTGAGGATGTTCCAAGGCAAACTCCGAAAGTCGACCTTGCCGCTGACGCTGGCGACCATCATGGTCGCCGGGACGTTCGTCGTCCTCGCGTCGGCGAGCACCGCCACGGCGGCCACGTCGGCCAGCCGCACGTTGTCGTCGAGCGCTCCCACCAACGGCGTCTGGCCGGGAGTGGGCAAGGTCTGCGAACCGGGGCCCGGCGGCACGTCCTCGGTTCGCGGCGTCGGCACGAAGACCATCAACATCGCCGTCTTCAACGACGCCTCCAACACCGTCGAGCCGGGCCTCGAGGCGGAGTTCCCCCAGCAGGCCACGGCGTTCGCGGCCTGGTGCAACGCCTCGGGGGGTATCAACGGTCGCCACATCGTGATCGACAACCGTGACGCCGCGCTGTTCAACGCGGCACAGCAGGCAACGGCGGCCTGCCAGAGCGACTTCATGGCGGTCGGCGGCGGCATGGCCCTCGACCAGCCATCCGTCCCGATCCGTGAGAAGTGTGGCCTGGGACAGATCAGCGGCTATGTCGTCTCGAACGCGTCCGATCTCGCCACCGACCAGGTCGACCCGAGCGGCATCAACACCGACTCGGTGACCGCGGGATGGTTCGGGGCACTGGCCAAGGCCTACCCGAGTGCGGTCAAGCAGGCTGGTATGGGTGGCGCCGACACCCCCTCCGTCCTCGAGCCCGAGACGAAGTACGAATTCGGCGCCGAGGCTCAGGGCTGGCACGTCGTCGACTTCCTCGAGCCCCCCGTCACCGTGGAGAACTGGGCGCCCTACATCGAGGACTACCAGACCAAGGGGGCGCAGGCCCTGTGGCCCGCCGACACCGCCGACTTCACGCCCTTCGCCCAGGCGATGACCACAGCCGGCTACCACCCCGCCTTCATCTTGTTGGGGACACAGTTCGCCAACACCCAGACGCAGCAAGCCGTGGCCGCCAATCCCAGTCTGCCGCCGGTCTACGTCGAGACGTCGTGGTGGCCACTCGCATTGGCCTCGCAGAACCCCTCGACCGAGCAGCTCGTCAACACCATGCACACCTACGCCAAGGGCGACACGGTCGACTTCGACGACGAGGAGGGGGCCGAGGCGTGGCTCCTGTGGGCGAAAGCGGCCTCGGCCTGTGGTGCCAGCCTCACGGTGAGCTGCGTGCTGGACCACGCGGCAGCGGTGAAGAACTGGGACGCCGGCGGCATCGAGGCCCCGATTCCCAGCTTGACGCTCTCCAACGAGAACCCCCAGCCCTCGCCGTGCTTCGCCATCCTGAAAATGGGATCCAAGGGGATCGCCTACGACAAAGCCATCACCAAGCCCACGCAGTCCATCTGGAACTGCAACCCCAAGAACGTCGTGCAGCTGACGGCGCAACAGCAGCAGCAACTCAACTCCTTGTGAGCGGGGGTCCGGTCGGCCGCCGCGGGTGGGTGCAAATTGCCTAGTGTTGTCCCGCCAGGCGACTGATCATTCTGTCGGGGGACGGCCGTGCATGATTTCATCATCTTCACCATCGGCGGCCTGGCTGCGGCGGGTATCTACGCGATAACGGCGAGCGGCCTCACCCTCACCTACACGACGACAGGGATCTTCAACTGGGCACACGGCGCCATCGGGATGGTCTGCGCCTTCGCCTACTGGCAGATGAGCATCGGCTGGGGCTGGCCGGTGCTCGTCTCGCTCCTCGTGTGCATCTTCGTCCTGGCGCCAGCCATCGGCATCGTGATCGAAGCAGCGGTGATGCGCCGGCTCGAAGGCGTGTCGGAGGCTTCCAAACTGGTCGTCACGCTGGCCATCGCGCTCATGCTCCTGGGCCTCGCGCAATGGATCTGGAACCCCACGACCTATCGGGCCCTGCCGCCGCTCTTCAACAACGACACCTTGGTCCTGGGCTCGATCAGGATCTCCTACAACGACGTGACGGTCTTGATCCTGGCCCTGGTGGTCGCCATCGGGCTGCGGCTGTTCCTCTACCGCACCCGGATGGGCGTCACCATGCGGGCCAGCGTCGACGACCGCACGCTCACCTCGCTCAACGGTTCCAGCGCCGTTGCCAACGCCCGCAACGCGTGGATCATCGGCTCCATGCTGGCCGCGCTGGCGGGCATCCTCATCGCTCCCACCCTCACCCTGTCGGCCTCCGCGCTGACGCTGCTCATCGTCAACGCCTACGCGGCGTCGGTCATCGGGCGCCTGCGCTCCATCCCTATGACCTTCGTGGGTGCGATCATCCTCGGCCTCTCCATCGCGTATTCGGTGGCCTATCTGCCCCAGAACCCTTACATCCAAGGGTTCGAGAACGCGGTGCCGGCCATCATCCTCTTCATTGCCCTCTTGGTCCTGCCGCAGTCGCGCCTGCGCGGGCACCGGCAGCTTCGCAGCCGCGAGCTCGCTTTCCGCCCCACGTGGAACGGCACCGGCCTGTTCTGCGTCGGCACCATCATTGCCGCCGTCTTCCTGGCCACCACCGTCTCGACGGCCGACCTGTTCAGCCTCAATCGCATGTGGGGGCTGGCCATCGTCGGGCTCTCGGTCGTCCCCATCGTCGGCTACGCGGGACGCCTGTCGTTGTGCCAGATGACCTTCGCCGGCATCGGCGCCACGATGGTGGGACATCTGGGCGCCCAGGGAAACCCCCTCTCCCTCCTGGCCGCGGCCGGGGTGTGCGCAGTCGTCGGCGTCATCGTCGCCATCCCCGCCTTGCGACTCTCGGGCATCTACTTCGCCCTGGCCACCGCCGCCTTCGCCATCACCATGGACAACTGGGTGTTCGTGCTCCCGTCCTTCAACCTCTTCGGGCATCCCTACGCACCGTTCGGATCGGGGTCGCTCGTCTTCGCCCCCTTCCGCATCGGCTCGTTCGCGCTCAATTCCAAGACGTCGCAGTTCATCGCGGGGGCGGTCGCTTTCGTGATCCTCGTCGCGGTCGTGGTCGCCCTGCGGCGATCGGAGTTCGGACAGCGCCTGCTGGCCATGAAGGACAGTCCCGCCGCGTGTGCCACGCTGGGTATGAACGGCCGGGCCTCGCTCATCGGTGTGTTCGCCTTCTCGGCCGCCCTGGCGGGAGTCGGCGGCGGCATCTACGGCATGGCCCTCGGCAGCGCGGCGCCCGACATCTTCCAGTTCTTCAACGGGCTCTCGATCCTCTTGGTGATGGTCGTGATGGGGATCACCTCGTTCGGTGCGGCGGGGATGAATGGCCTGTACCAGGGGTCACCGTTTTTCACCAACTTCTTTCCTTCGCTCACCCAATTGCCGCTGCTCCTCGTCGGTGTCGGCGGCGTCTTTGTGGGAACCACGCCCAACGGGACCATCCCGGGCAGCATCCGCCCGGTCTATCTCTCGGTGGCGCGACGCCGCTGGCTGTTGGCCTTGATTGTCGCGGTCGTGGCGGCTGCCTGGGCGCTCCGGCTGGGTGGGGCCATCGGCAACTGGACGATGACCGTCATCCTGCTGATCGACCTCGCGCTGTTCCCGGTCCCGGCCTACGTCGCCGACTACCGGGCCAGGATCGCGCCGCCCGCATTCGGCCTCCCCGAGCGCCGGTCCAAAGAAAAGAGGGACGCCTTCTACGCCGAAGCGGTGTCCGACGAGGGCCCTGTCGGCTCGGCCGACCCGCTCGCCTCGCTCTCGGGGGCCGGAGGCACCAGTGGGGCTTGAGATCCAAGAGGTCTCGGTTCGCTTCGGGGGCCTGGCCGCGCTGTCCGAGGTCTCGCTCGACGCCGCCGAGGGTGCGATCACCGGGCTGATCGGGCCGAACGGAGCCGGTAAGACGACCCTGTTCAACGTGGTGACGGGGATGCAGCGCCCAAACGCGGGAGCCGTGCGCCTCGACGGCCGGGACCTGCGCGCGGTCTCGTCCTTCCGCCGGGCCCGGCTCGGGCTCGGTCGCACGTTCCAACGCCTGGAGCTCTTCGGGACATTGACCGTCGCCGAGAACGTCGGCGTCGCCGCCTCCATCGCGCAGCGCGGCGTCGTGAAGGCCCGGTCGAGAACGATCCGCGAGATCCGCGAAGAGGTGCTGGACCGGCTCGGTCTCACGCCCGTCGCCGACAAACGAGCGGACACCTTGCCGACGGGGACCGGTCGGCTCGTCGAGCTGGCCCGCGCCCTTGCCGCCAAACCCAAGGTCCTCCTCCTCGACGAACCGGCGGCGGGCCAGGACACGGACGAAACCGGGCGCTTCTCGGAGGTCCTGCGCGACCTGGCGAACGACGGACTCGCCATTCTGCTCGTCGAACACGACATGGAGCTGGTCATGAACGTCTGCCACACCGTCGTGGTCCTCGACTATGGCCGCGTCATCTGCACCGGGACGCCGGCGGCGGTCCGGGCCGACCCCGATGTCCAGGCCGCCTATCTCGGCACCGTGTCGACGGCGGTAAGCGATGCCTGAACCCCTGTTGGAGTTCCGGGCCGTGCGGGCCAATTACGAGGAAGTCGAGGTGATCCACGGGATCGACGCGACGTTCGAAGAGGGCGTCGTGACCGCCGTCCTCGGGGCGAACGGTGCCGGAAAGTCGACCCTGCTCGCCCTGGCGGCGGGCATCATGGGTCCCAGCGAGGGCGAGGTCCGCTTCGCCGGTGCAAAGGTGCGCGTGGGATCGACGTCTTCGCTGGCTCGCCGGGGCCTCTGCTTGATTCCCGAGGGCCGCGGGGTGTTCCCCAACCTGACCGTGCGGGAGAACCTCTGGGTCATGACGCACAGCGGTTCGGGAAGACGACACGTGGAGCGTTCCGCATTCGATCGGTTCCCGCGCCTGGCCGAACGCGCCGACCAGCATGCCGGAACGTTGTCGGGAGGCGAGCAGCAGATGCTGGCGCTCGCCCGCGCCGTGGCAACGAGCCCGCGGTTGCTCATGTTGGACGAGCTCTCAATGGGGCTCGCGCCACTCGTCGTCGACGAGCTCTACAAGCATGTCGTCAACCTGGCGGCGGAGGGCATCACCGTCGTGGTGGTGGAGCAGTTCGCACGCACCGCGCTGACCGTGGCCACCTCGGCCATGGTGATGGCGAACGGGCGGATCGTCCAGACCGGAGCCGCCCGCGACGTGGAGTCGGTTCTCCACTCTGCCTATCTGGGACCCGCGCAACCCGCGGAGGCGGGTGCGCCCGCACAGAACGGGACGGCAGGTCACGCCGACATGGGTGCGGGAGGGAGCTAGGGCACCTCTGGTCTCGAGGGGCGTCGGCCTCTCTAGCGGGCCGAAGCGGGGTCGAACGGCCCGCGCCCCATCTGGTCGCGCACCGTGACCACGGCGGCATTCGTGAGCGTGCGGCGCTGCCAGTTGGCCCCGTCGACGACGAGGGTGTGCCCCGAGATGAACCGGGCAAAGGGCGAGGCAAGAAAGGTCGCCGCCCAGCCGAGCTCTTGCAGTCGCCCCACCCGAAGCGCCGGCTGGCAGGCATCCTTCTCGTTGGTCCGGTCGAGGTTGCCCTTGATGTCCGCCGTCATGTCCTCGTGCGGGAAGAGCCCGGGCACCAACCCGTTCACCTGGATCCCGTACGGCCCCCACTCCACGGCGAGCGTTTCCACCATGTTCTTCACCCCCGCCTTCGCGGCGGCGGAGTGGGCGAATCCAGGCCCCCCCGTCCAGGCGTACGACGCCCCGACGTTGACGATGGAGCCCGGCGTCCCGTCTTCGATGTGACGCCGGGCAAACTCCCGCGAACAGAAGAAGGTGCCGTTGAGGGTGATGTCGACGACGGTCCGCCACGCATTGGGCGACATGTCCTCGGCGGGAACCGGAAAATTGGCTGCCGCGTTGTTGATGAGCACGCTGGGGAGGCCAAACGCCGCCGTCGCCTCTTCGAAGGCAGCGCTGACCTGCTCGGCGTCACGGATGTCACACGTGACGCCGAGGACACGGGCCCCCAGCGCATCGACCGCCACCCGTCCCGCATCGAGATGTTCGCCTTTGCGACTGGCGATCACGATGTCGGCCCCCAGCCGCGCGAACTCGGCCGCAATGGCCTTGCCCAGCCCGGTTCCGCCGCCCGTGACGAAGACACAGCAGCCGGCATAGGTCCCGGCGGGCAGGCTCAGCGTTCCGACCGGTGGCGGCTCGGGAAGACCGCTCTGTTGGGTCATGGTCAGCTCCCCGTGTAGTGCGGCTCGCGTCCTTCGGCGCTCGCCGCTCGGAATTCGGCAAAGTCAGAGGACTTGTTGATGAAGGTCTGGGAGATCAGCTCGTCCTCCATGGAGGACCGTACCCCGGGCTCGCTGAGGTGCCGGAGAACGCGGCGCGCCATCTTGACCGTGACTTTCGGCGAGGCGGCGATCTTGGTGGCCATCTCCCACGCCGTCTCGTCGAGCGCTTCGGGTGTCACGATGCGCGACACAATCCCGTGTCCGTAGGCCTCCTCGACACCCATGGCGCGCCCGGTGAGCACGAGATCGCTGGCCACTCCGCTGCCACAGATCTCGTACAGGCGCCCCATGCCACCGGTGTCGGGGATGACGCCGTGGCCCACTTCGGGGAGCATGAAGCGGGATCCCTCGGCCGCGATCCTGATGTCGCACAGGAGGGCACGCTGGAAGGATCCACCGATGGCCCATCCCTGGATCGCCACGATGATCGGCGCGTCCAGTTCGAACACCTGCAGAATTCCCTGGTGACCGCGGGTCATGAGCTCGTGATGGCTGAGTGGGGTCACGTTGTTCCCGATGACGGACACGTCCCGGCCGGAGGACCACGCCTTCCCCTCGCCTCGCCAGATGACGGCGCGCACTTCGGGACGACCCTTCAGTTCGGCCAGTATCTCGAAGAGCCGCGCGTCCATGTCGTCGTCGAACGCATTGCGTTTCTCGGGATTGTTGTTGGTGATCACGGCAACGCTGCCGTGCAACTCGAGAAGAACCTTGTCCGTCATGCGATTCCTTCCTTGATCGGGGTGCGGCCGGTCAGCGGTGACGCTCATCCGCTCTGCGCTTGTTCTTGCAAGACGCGAAACGGCTGGTCCTTGCCCGGGCGCGGCTCCCTCGGCAGGCCGAGAACGCGCTCGCCGAGGGCGTTGCGTTGGATATTGTCGGTGCCGCCTCCCAGCCGGGACGACCATTGGTTCAAGAACGCCGTCTCCCAGACTCCGGCGTCGAGCGCGGCACCGTCGGCCACCATGCCGTTGGCCCCGAGCAGCTCCATGAACAGGTCCCCCGTGAGACTCATATGCCGAGAGACGAAGAGTTTGGTGGTCGACGCCTCGGGACCGGGCGGGCGCCCCCTCGAAAGGGCCGTCTGGACGCGGTAATTCATGAACCGCAGGAGCTCCAGACGTGCGTAGAAATCGGCCAGGTGCTGGCGGATGAGCGGGTCGGTACTCTTGCCGCAACGCCGAGCCAGGTCCAAGACCTGCCCGATGGTGAAGCCCTGCCCGGTGCCGCCGATCAGCGCGCGCTCATAACTCATCGTCGTGTGGGCCACGGCCCACCCGCCGTCGACCTCCCCCACCACGTTCGCCGCGGGGACGATCACGTCAGAGAGGTACACCTCGTTGAAGTGGGCACTCCCGGTGATCTGGCGCAGCGGACGAACCTCTATTCCGGGCGCGTGCATGTCGACGAGGAAGTAGGTGATGCCCTTGTGCTTGGGGACGTCGAGATTCGTCCGGGCGATGAGAATCCCCCAGTCGCTGTGCTGGGCACCTGACGTCCACACCTTCTGTCCGTTCACCACGAAGGCGTCCCCGTCGCGCACCGCCCGGCTCTTGAGCGCGGCCAGATCCGATCCGGCGTCCGGCTCCGAGAAGAGCTGGCACCACACCTCCTCGCCCCGCAGCATGGCCGGGAGGTAACGGTGCCTCTGCTCTTCCGACCCGTGCGCGATGAGCGTCGGCCCGGCCATGCCGATCCCGACGGAGAACACGCCGACCGAGACGTCGTACCTGGCCATCTCCTGAGTGAAGATGGCCTGATGCCATGCACTCTCACCACGTCCGCCGTAGCGACTGGGCCAGGTGATGGCGCCCCAGCCCCCTTCGAAGAGGGTGTGCTGCCATTCGCGACACCGGCGGGCGTAGTCGGGGTGCGCGGGATGCCGCGACCAGTCGTCGAGACCCCGGCGGAGTTCGGCGTGCTCGTCGAGCCACGCCGACGCCTCGCGGCGGAACTCGGCGTCCAGTGGCGTGTCGTCAAAGTCCATCAGCGTCTCCACAGAGGGTCTCGGCCAGAAGAGGTGACCATCGCGTACGTCTCGGAGTCTCTCGCGCTGACGGGGGTGGACCGCCAAGCGTCAGCTGACGGCGCAGACTGCGTCGTCCGGGTCTGCCCGCACGGATCCGACTCTTCCGGGACCCATACGTTCGTATACTATATTTGAAATCCGCGCAGGGCTGGGGCGGCGTCCGACCGCTTGACATGCGTCACGTGTCGGAACGTGTCGGTTCAGGAGGGTAGACACATTGCTCAGACTTTGGAATGTGGCCATCCCGTGCGCCTCTTCCGCAGGGACCGCGAATGCCTGACGCCATTACCGACGAGGGCGTCGCCCGGCTGCGGCAGCGAATCGGGATCGCGCGTCCCCACACCAACCCACCCCACTACCGGATCCCCAACGAGGACGCCTTTCGCCACGTCGCCGAGGCGTACGGCGACGACAACCCCTTGTGGTGCGATCCCTCCTACGGTGCCCGGACGCGGTGGGGCGGTCCGATCGCCTCGCCGCATCTGGTCGGCGGCGACACCCTCATTGGAGAGGACGAAGTCCTCGCCCTCGAGGGGGACACGAAAGCGCTGATGAAGGGCGACCCGCTCGGAGGGGTCCATGCCTTCTACTCGGGATCGTTCCGGGAGTGGTGGAACCCCCTCCGCCCCGGCATGCGGGTCACGCGCCGCAACGCCCTGGTGGGCGTCCACGACAAGGTCGGTGACTTCGCGGGGCGCACGGTCCACGAATGGCTGGCCGAGGTGTTCGGCGCCGCCCGGGGCCCGGTCCTCTCGGGGCAGTACCGCTTGATGATCCGAGCCGAACGGGAGAAGGCGACCGAGCGCAAGAAGTACGACGAGGTCGAGATCCGCCCCTATACCGACGACGAGATCGCCGCCATCGGCGAGGTCGTCGCCGGGGAGCGAGCGCACCGGCGCGGCGCGGCGCCGCGCTGGTGGGAGGACGTGCACGAGGGTGACGAGCTCCCACCGCTCGTCAAGGGACCCCTGCGGGTCACCGACATGGTGGTGTGGCACACCGGCATGGGCATGGGTCTCTACGGCGTGGCCGCGCTCCGGCTGGGCCACGACCAGCTGCAGCGCATGCCCCGCTTCTTCCAGCCTGACGACCTGAACATCCCCGACGTCCAACAGCGCGTGCACTGGGACCCCGAATGGGCGCACAGGGCCGGGAACCCCGCCTGCTACGACTACGGGCGAATGCGCGAGACGTGGTTGATCCATCTGTGCACCGACTGGATGGGTGACGACGCCTGGCTCTGGAAGCTCGATTGCCAGTTCCGCAAGTTCAACTACGTGGGCGACACCCACTGGATCCGGGGGCGGGTAACCCGGACGTACCTCGCGGAGGACGATCGACCGGCCGTCGACCTCGAGATATGGGGAGAGAACCAGCGAGGCGAGACGACGACTCCGGGCCACGCGACGATCCTCCTGCCCTCCCACGAGCACGGCGAGGTCCGTCTCCCGCCGCCGCCCGGTGGAGCCACCACCTGCCAAGGCGCCCTCGACGCCTTGGCCGATCGGTTCGCCGCCGAGGAACAGGAACAGCGATGAAGCCGTACCCCGAGATGCCCCCCGGGATCACCCGCGCCCACGATGGAGCGGTGTTGCGGGTGCGCTTCGAACGCCCGGAGCGTCGCAACAGCCTCACGGACGCCATCGTGTATGCACTGACCGACACGATGGACGCGGCGGCGAGCGACGAGTCCGTGAGGGTCATCCATCTCGAAGGTCAGGGCGAGCACTTCTCCTCGGGCTTCGACCTCGCAGAGCGGACGCCCGGTCCCGAGCGCCCCCGGGTGGGCTCGGTCCACCGACGCATGAACGGGCACGTCAACCGCCTCATCCCCGCGATGCTCACCTGCCAGACGCCGATCGTCAGTTCCGCACGCGGCTGGGTCATCGGCCTCGGTCTCGACGTCCTCCTGGCCACGGACTTCGCCGTTGTGGCAGACGATGCCCGGCTCTGGGCTCCCTTTACCACCTTCGCGTTCACGCCTGACAGTGCGGCCGCCTGGCTCATCCCCCGTCTGGTTGGTGTGGCCCGTGCCCGAGAGATGCTCGTGTTGGGCGAGAAGGTCTCCGGAGCTGATGCCGCCTCCTGGGGTCTGGTCCATCGCGCCGTGCCGGCCGACGAGCTCGACGGCGCCTCCGAGGAGCTCGTCCAGCGCCTGGCGACCGCGCCGACGGTCGCGGTGGGTCTCACGAAGCTGTTGCTCCACCGCGCGCTCACGTCCGACCTCACCAGCCACCTGGCCGACGAGGCGTGGGCCATGGAGGTTTCCAGCCGCTCAGAGGACTTCAAGGAGTACGCGCAGGCGAGCCGAGAGAAGCGCGCGCCTCGCTTCACGGGTCGATAACGCGACCTCGCCGCAGCGCAGCGCCCGCGAACGACGGGATCGTTCGGATATAATATTCAAGATGGAGTTCGCGGCGGCCGAGTCGGGGGCGGTGGCCGCAGCGGGACGACCACTCGAAGGTGTGCGCGTGCTGGCGGTCGAGCAGATGCAGGCGCTCCCCTACGCGACCCAGCTCCTGGCGCGGCTCGGTGCCGACGTCGTCAAGATCGAACCGGTGGTCGGCGAGCTCGGTCGAGCGTCCCTGCCGGCGATGGCGGACCCCGAGGGTCGGGCCGTCGGGGCGACGTTCCTTCGCAACAACCTGAACAAGCGAAGCATGTGCGTCGACCTGAAAAAGCCCGACGGGCGACAACTGGTGCTCGACCTCGCCCCGCGTTTCGACGTCTTTGCCGAGAATTTCAAGGCCGGGGCGATGGATCGCATGGGACTCGGGTACGACGACATCGTGGCGGTGCATCCGCGGGTCGTCTACGCGTCGGTATCGGGCTTCGGCAATTCGGTGCCGAGTCCCTACCGTGATCGGCCCGCCTTCGCCCCGATCGTCGAGGCGATGTCCGGGGTCTACGAGATGAAGCGCACGGGCGACCTCCCGCCGGTGGTGTCACCCGTGGGTGCGCTCGGTGACATCGGGGCGGCGTTGTACACCTCCGTCGGGATCCTCGCCGCTCTCCGGGACCGGGACCGGACGGGACGACCCGCGTACGTCGACGTCGCGATGCTCGACGCAGTGATGGCGATGACCGATATCGTCACCAATTACTGGTCCATGGGCGTCGATGGTGGCGACTCCGGCTCCGTGATCAACCATGGCTTCCGTGCCGCCGACGGCTGGTTCGTCATGCAGGTGGCCCGCGTGCACGTCTTCGAGCGCCTGGCTCGTCTCATCGGGCATCCCGAGTGGATCACGGAGGAGCGCTTCGCCACCCCGTACGGCTGGGTCCAGCATCTCGAGGACGTCATCCGCCCAGCCATCGAGAAGTGGGCGGCCGGGCGGACACGACAGGAGGTGTGCGAAGCGCTCAGCGAGGCCGGCATCGCCGCGGGCCCTTGCGCCAAGCCCGAAGAGCTGGTTGCCGATCCCCACGTCACTGCTCGTCACATGCTGGTCGGCATCGAACGCACGGATGGTGTCGACCAGCCGGTCCTCGTACCCGGTAACCCGGCGGTGATCGTCGACCGTGGCGACGGTCGCGACCGGCGGATCCCTTGGCTGGGAGAGCACACGGACGAGGTCCTGCGCGAGGAGCTCGGACTCACCGACGCCGCGATCGAGAGCCTGCGATCGTCCTCGATCGTCGGCTAGCGACCGTGCCGAGCAGGGCCGAAGCAGACGGGGCGGCAGGTGATCGGCAGCCTCGGACGATTCCCGAGGCGTTGGATCTGGCGGTGGATCGCTTCGGCGACGACGAGGCTGTGGTCGATGGGACGGACCGGCTCTCGTTCCGGGACTTGGCCGAACGCGTCGACCTCGTGGCGCGCGCGCTCGTGGGGTCCGGCATCGAGCCCGGCGACCGCGTGGCGGTCTGGGCACCCAACAGTGCCGCCTGGGTGGTCACGAGTTTCGCCGTCTACGTGGTCGGTGCGGTGCTGGTGCCGCTCAACACCCGGTACCGCGGGGAGGAAGCGGGCCACGTGCTGCGCGCCTCGCGGGCGCGCCTGCTGTTCGCCGTGACCGATCTGCTCGGCTCCGACCTGGTGGCGTTGCTGGCCGGCGTGTCCGGACTCGAAGCCCTCGAGGAGATCGTGGTGATGGACGGACCCCCGCGACGGGGCACCACGACACTCACCGACTTCAACGCCCGAGCGACCGACGCGCACGGTCGGGAGGTGACGCGCCGCAGGAGTGTCGTGACCGAACACGACGCCTCCGACATCATCTTCACCTCGGGAACCACCGGCACGCCCAAGGGCGCCGTGCTCGGTCACGGCGCCAGTGTTCGCACGTACCTGGCGTGGTCGGAACTGGTCGGACTGCGGAGAGGCGACCGCTATCTCGTGGTCTACCCGTTCTTCCATACGGCCGGGTTGAAGTCGGCCGTCCTGGCCTGCGTTCTGCGCGGTGCCACCATCCTTCCCCACGCCGTGTTCGACGTCGTACCGGTCATGGCACGCGTCGCAGCGGAGCGGATCACCATGCTGCCCGGGCCTCCGACCGTCTTTCAGTCCATTCTCAATCATCCGGATTTCGCGTCCTTCGACCTGTCCTCGTTGCGTCTCTCGGTGACCGGAGCGGCCACCATCCCGGTGGACGTGATCCGCCGCATGCGCGACGAGCTGCGCTTCGAGACCGTCGTGACCGGATACGGCCTGACCGAGACGACGGGTACGGTCAGCATGTGCCGTCACGACGACCCGCCCGAGGTGATCGCCACCACGGTGGGGCGTCCACTTCCCGGGGTGCGCGTGCGCATCGCGGACGACGCCGGCGGGCCCGTCGCCCCGGGGCAGCCGGGGGAGATCCTGGTACGCGGCTTCAACGTCATGAAGGAGTACTTCGAGGACCCGAGGGCGACTGAGGAGGCGATCGACGCAGAGGGATGGCTCCGCACCGGGGATATCGGCTTTCTGGGCTCCGACGGCAACCTGCGGATCACCGACCGCAAGAAGGACATGTACATCGTGGGGGGGTTCAACGCGTATCCGGCGGAGATCGAGGGCATCATGGTCGGCCACCCGCACGTGGGCCAGGTCGCCGTGGTCGGCGTCCCCGATGCGCGGTCTGGGGGAGGTCGGGGTGGCGTTCGTCGTTCCTCGTCCCGGTCACACGGTCGACCCGGACGAGCTCGTGACCTGGTGCCGGGACCACATGGCGAACTTCAAGGTCCCGCGGTCGGTACGCGTCGTCGACTCGCTCCCGCTGAACCCGACGGGCAAGGTGATGAAGTTCGAGCTGCGTGCCCGGCTCACCGGGTGATCCCGGGCGCCGACGGGGTCCCGCCATGGTGAGGGCCCTGCGTCAGGTCCAGGCAACGATCGGGCCGGCCGCCCCGATCATCTCCGACAGCTGACGCGGGTCGGTGGCCAGGGTGCAGAGCCTGCCCCCTGCCGGGTGCCCGCCGGAGACCAACCGACGCAGCCGCTCCCTATGGGCATCGGCGTCGAGGCGGTCCCCACCGGGATCCCACGCCTCGACCGGGACGGCGACCCCGAGCGCGGCCGCCGCCTCCACGACCACCGCCGTCGCCTCGGCGTCGACAAGGTCGATCACGGCCAAGGCCGGACGGCCAGGGTGGCGCAGTAGCGACACGGCGGCACACGCCGCGGCGAACCCCGGGGCGCGCGTGGACGGCACGATGACGGCGCCAAGCCGTGTCGTGCCGACGGTGCGAGCCACCCAGAAGCCGGCGTCACCGGCGTCGGCCGCCACCAGCGCTCCGGCGGCGACACATTCCCCGTACTGCATGGTCACCCGGCTGGGTGGCAACGGACTCGCTGCGACACGCCAACCCCGCTGGGTCACCTCGGCCAACCGGTCCCGCAGCGGCGGCATGGTCGGGGGCGGGCGGCCGGGCGCCGCCCGGCACCGTTCGGCCAGCGGGGCCAGGCCGGCGGGAGGGACGGTGCGCGCGGGCGCCAGGCGCCAGCGGTCGTCGGGCGACTCGGCGGGGTCCAGGCCCGTCGCGATGATCAGGTCGGCGCGATCGAGCTCGCTGAGCACGAAGTCCTCCGCCTGCAACCCCACCGTCGCCAGGTGGTGCCGGCTCCTCCAGTCGAACACTCCCTTCGCTCCCCAGGTGTTCAGGACCCCGACCCCGGCCGACACGGCCAGATCGTGCAGGCCTGGCACGGCCCGGTCGCGGACGACACCGGGGCCGGCCAACAGGACGAGGCTGGTGGCGGCGCCCACCGCCTCGATGGTCTCCACGGCCGGCTCCAGCCAGGTGTCATCGGGTGCCACGGGCGGCGGGACCGTGTCCTCGACCGGCTGCTCCGGGTCCAGGGTGATGCGCACCTCGACGTCCCCCGGGGACGACAGTGCGGGGAGAGCAGCCACCAACGCCTCGGTCGAGTCCACTTCGACGGCGCAGGCGGGCTCGTGGCCACGCCCGGGCAGCCAGAAGACACCGTCACCTCGGTGTGCCGCCGCGCGCGCAACGTGGACTCGCTGGTGCGCCGCGGCCAGCAGCGGGGCCACCGCCACGGGCGCCGCGACGACCTCGAGCGCGCCGAAGGGTGCGCCGTACGTGGCATCGATCCCCGCCAGGAGGGTCGCCCGTCTCCACAGCTCTGCCACCGGGACATCGCTCACCCGGTGCACTCGACCGCCGCGGGCGCCAGGGTCAACTCGTCCCGGACCCCTCGATCGTGGCCCACTGTGGCTCCCGCTTCTCGGCGAAGGCGGCGGGCCCCTCGACCTGGTCGGGATGCCCCCACATGGAGACCAGCTCCGTCGCGCCGGCCTTGCACGCGTCGGTGAGCCCCTGCTCGAGCGCTCCCCAGAGCGCCCGCTTGGTGGCCGCCATGGCGGCGGGCGAATTGCGGGCGATCTTCTCGGCCAGGGCCTGGGCCTCTTCACGCAGGCGTTCGGGCGGATCGACCACCTGGCTGATCATGCCGAGCGCCAGCGCACGTTCGGCCGACATGCGCTCGTGGCGCCCGACCAGGGCCATGCGCAGGACCGCCTCGAAGGGCATGCGGCGGGCCAGACCGATCAGCTCGTAGGCGGCCACCTGTCCGACCGACACGTGGGGATCGAGGAAGGTGGCGTCCGACGACGCGATCACGATGTCGGCGTCGGCGATCCAATGGAATCCCCCGCCCGCACAGATCCCGTTCACGGCCGTGATGACGGGCTTCCACACGTCGTTGTGCCAGGACGTGAAGTGGAAGTCGAACTTCTCGCTCGACTCGCGATAGCGCTCGAACCCGATCCCGTCGGACGCGATCTCGATGACGTCGACACCCGTCTGAAACGCCTTGCCCTCTCCGGTGTGCACGATCACGCGGACGGCGGGATCGGCATCGAGCTCCTTCCACGCCTCGGCGAACTCGTCGCGCATGGCGTTGTTCATCGCGTTCAGTCGGTCAGGACGGTTGTTGATCAACCAGCCAACCGGACCGTGGCGTTCGATCTTCAGGGTTTCGTACATTGGTGCCCGTCCCTTTCGTCGATTCTCGATCTCACCCATCCGGGGACGGTCGTTCGGTCACGACAGTCCACCGTGGCTCCCGCTTCTCGGCGAAGGCGGCGGGCCCCTCGACCTGGTCGGGATGCCCCCACATGGAGACCAGCTCCGTCGCGCCGGCCTTGCACGCGTCGGTGAGCCCCTGCTCGAGCGCTCCCCAGAGCGCCCGCTTGGTGGCCGCCATGGCGGCGGGCGAATTGCGGGCGATCTTCTCGGCCAGGGCCTGGGCCTCTTCACGCAGGCGTTCGGGCGGATCGACCACCTGGCTGATCATGCCGAGCGCCAGCGCACGTTCGGCCGACATGCGCTCGTGGCGCCCGACCAGGGCCATGCGCAGGACCGCCTCGAAGGGCATGCGGCGGGCCAGACCGATCAGCTCGTAGGCGGCCACCTGTCCGACCGACACGTGGGTGTCGAAGAAGGTGCTGTCCGACGACGCGATCACGACGTCGGCATCGGCCACGAAGTGCAGCCCGCCACCTGCGCACATCCCGTTGACGGCCGCGATGACCGGCTTCCACACCGCGTTCTGCCACGACGTCAGTCGCAACTCCGCTCGGCGCGTGCGTCCGGATTGCTTGCGTAAGGCTTCGGGATCCCGGCTGAGCTGCACGACGTCGAGCCCGGTCTGGAACACGCTGCCCTGACCCGTGTTCACGATGACCCGGACACCGGGATCCTCGTCCAACTCCTGCCAGGCCGCCTCCAGCTCGTCGAGCATGGTGGCGTCCATGGCGTTGCCCGATTCGGGACGATCGAACACGAGCCATCCGACGGGCCCCTGGCGTTCGACCACCAGCGTGGAGTACGAGCTCAACTGCGCGGCACCTCTCTCCAGGGCAGCGATGCGTACGGGTCCGGCTCACGAGGCAAGCCGAGGACCCGCTCGCCAAGGATGTTCTTGTTGATCTCTGTCGTCCCACCCTCAATCGTGTTGGCCCGGCTGCGCAGCATTCCACGGACCTCGTAGGGCAAGGCAGCGGCGTAGTCTCCCCGTTCCCCCACCCAGGCGGTCGCCCACATGCCCAGCACGGACGTGGCGGCGAGTTGGACGCGTTGATTCAGCTCACCCTGGTGGACCTTGCCCACCGAGCTCTCCGGGCCCGGGGGTCGCCCGGCCCGCGCCCGGCCGCGCACGCGCTCGTTCGTCCACTCCCGGACACGTTCCTCGCAGTAGAGGCGGACGATCTCGTCACGCAGCACCGGATCGCCCCACCCACCCGTCCCCCGTTCGGCGCTCCGGCGTTTCGCCAACCGGATGAGATAGGCGACACCTGAACCTCCGATGCGGTCCACACCGCCCGAGCCCCCGCCCGACACCATCTGGCGTTCGCCCGACAGGGTGGAGTTGGCGACCTTCCACCCGGCGCCCACGTCACCCACCCGGCATGCGTCGGGGACCCGGGCCGCGCTCGAGGAAGACCTCGTTGAAGTCGACCTCACCACCCAGGTGGCGCAACGGGCGAACCTCGACCCCGGGCTGATGCAGGTCGATGAGGAAGTACGTCAGTCCCTGGCGTTTGGGCAGATCCACGTCGGTGCGAGCGAGGAGCACGGCCCAGTCGGAGCGGTGCGCCCACGTGGTCCACACCTTCTGACCGGTGATGACCCAGTCGTCGCCGTCGCGCTCGGCCCTGGTGGCGAGCGACGCGAGGTCGGAACCGGCACCCGGCTCGCTGAAGAGCTGACACCAAGCCTCCTCGTTGCGAACGATCGGGGGCAGGAAGCGACGCTGCTGCTCCGCGGTCCCGTGCGCGAACAGGGCGGGCGCAGCGAGATTGAGTCCGAGAGGGTTCAGACGGCCGAGGTTGTACGGGCCGAGTTCGTGTTCGACGCGTCGGGCTGCAGCAGGGGGGAGAGCGAGGCCACCGTAGGCGCGCGGCCAGGTGGCGACCACCAGTCCGGATCTTCCGAAGACCGGGTACCACGCTTCGTACTCCGCCCTGGTCCTGACTTCTCGCACCGCGGCCGGTCCGCCCCGGCGGCCGGCCTCGACCCATGCCGCGGGAACCGCCGAGGCGATCCAGGCCCGTACCGCCTCGACGACGTCGTCGACGGGGGCGTCCGGGGACACCGGAAGGAGGCCGTCGGTGTCGTGGTCGGCACGACTGGGGGTCGTGGACGATTCCGTCATCGACTCAGAGGCCATGGGCCCCGGCATGACGGGGCCGCCTGTCCCGTCCCCCGACGTCGCTCATCCGGTCGACCCGTCCCTTCGGTCATCCCCACGAGCACCTCGGCCATTTGTCTCACCGGTCAGATTGTATATTTTATCATCTCCTCGGTTTCGCGGGGAGGCCGCCGGCGTGCCCGCCACCCTTGCGCGCACGACGTGTCGGTCGTGCCAGCCCCCAAAAGCGCCGAGCAGGACGACGAAGTCGCATAAGATATACGTATGCCGTCGTCCAACAGCTCCCGCGCTGCAGCCAAGGGCCGATCGAACGGACGGCGCGATGGAAAAATCGTCCGCACACCGAGTGGTGAACACATTGCCTCCTATGTGCGGAGGTTGATCTTCGAAGGTGAGCTGCGCCCCGGCATGCGGGTCCCGCAAGATGCGATCGCCCAGGAATTGGGCGTGAGCCGGATACCGGTCCGCGAGGCGCTCATCGTGCTCGAGCGCGAGGGATGGGTCACCAACGAGATGCACCGGGGCGCGTTCATCAACGCGCTCGACGAAACAACCGTCCACGACCACTACGAGTTGTTCGGCCTGATCTACGGGTTTGCGGCGAAGCGGGCATTGGCGCGTGCCGGTGACGAGCTCCCGAGGCAACTCGGTGCACTCCAGACACAATTCGCGCAGGCCACCACGGCGGACGAGCACTACGACCTTTCGATCTCGTTTCACAGTCTGATCGTGAAGGGCGCTGCATCACCCCGCATCAATGTGGCGCTGCGAGCCATGTCGGCACTCGTACCCGGCAATTTCTTCGAGGAAGTGCCCGAAGCGGTGGACGTGGAGAGTCGAGGGCTGGCCGCCATCACCCGGGCGATGAAGCAGGGAGACGGGGACAAGGCATCCGCCGAGTACGTCAAGATGATGCGGAACGTGGGCAACAAGGTGGCACAGCTCTTCCGGGAGCGCTCTCTCTTCGAGTCGGCGGAAGTCACGGTCTGACGGTCGAGAAGTCGAGCGCTGTCCGCCACGTGCCCACGCACCCCTTTCGCGGCGTCGCCATCGCCGGGGTCCACAACACGGTGCAGGCTCGCCGGCTCCCCGAGCACGACTCGACATCGATCGCCCTGGCGGGAGCGCTCGGCGCCCTCGCCGATGCGGGGATCTCTCCGCACGAGGTCGACGGCGTCGTGGGCCCCGACTCCGCCCACATTGCCCTCGAACTCGGCCTTGGTCCCTGCACTCGACGACCCAGCTCTCTGGGTATCCCGACGGTCCTCGACGCGGCCGCGCTGATCACGACCGAACAGTGCGAAGTCGTGCTGATCGCCGCCGGAGGCGCCGGGATCTACGTCGACCGGAGCTCGGCTGCGCCCTGGACGCGGCCGGCGAACGAGCTCGTCGTCGGCTACGGCTTGTTCACGGCGGCTGAGTTCGCCTTGATGGCGCGCCGTCACATGGTCACCTATGGCACGACGCCCGAACAGCTGGCCGCCGTCGCGGCGACCATCCGCACGAACGGACACGCCAACCCCGATGCCGTCTACCGCGACCGGGGACCCTTCTCGCCCGCCGACATCCTGGCCTCCCGCATGATCGCCGACCCCTTTCACCTGCTGGACTGCGCCATGACCTCGGAGGGCGGATGTGGCATCGTGCTCGTCGCCGCGGAGCGGGCGGCCGAATGCGACGCACCGCTCTGGATCCTCGGGGGAGCCAGTGACTCCTTCGGGCCCGCGTACACGGTCGCACCCGTGTGGGACTTCCGCCCCCGGCCCGACGGCGATCCCGCCGGGATGGTGGGCGCTCGCGCGGCCAGGCGCGCCTTCGCGATGGCCGGGCTGACGCCGGCGGACGTCGATGTCGCCGAACTCTACGACCCGTTCTCCTTCGAGGTCATCAGACAGCTGGAGGCGTTCGGCTTCTGCCTCCCCGGTGAAGGTGGACCCTTCGTGGAGGACGGCAACATCGCACCGGGCGCGCGGCTTCCGGTGACCACGGATGGCGGGACCATGTCGTTCAGTCATCCCGGGATCAGTGCGCAACAACTACAGCGGGTCATCCGGGCGGCTCTGCAGCTGCGCGGCTCGTGCGCCACCAACCAGGTGGACGGAGCAGAGGTCGCCCTCTGCTCGAACGGCGGAGCCGGCGCCTTGTTCTGTGACGTCCTGCTCCTGGGCCGGGAGCGCCCGTGAGCCTCCTCCTGCCCCAGCCGAAGGGGATACCCGCCCCGCGCCCGAGCCTCCGCAGCGAGGCCTACTGGGAAGGATGCCGCCGAAACAGTCTGCTCTACCAGCGCTGCGCCGAATGCGGCTTTCGTGGCCTCGGCGCGTTCACCGTGTGCGGCCAGTGCCACGCGAGGTCACCGGTCTGGGAGGCCAGCGCGGGCCGCGGCAGCCTCTACAGCTGGACGGTGGTGTGGCATCCCCCCAATCCGTCCTTCCGCGTGCCCTACGCACCGGCCGTGGTCCACCTGGACGAAGGGGTCTGGATGATGAGCGCGGTCATCGGTTGCGAGCCAGATGCGTTGCACGACGGCATGCCGCTCGGGGTGGAATTCCATCCGGCATCCGATGAGATCGTCCTTCCGTACTTCGCTCCCCTCACGGAAGGACGGCGATGAGCGTGGATGGATCGCCGTGAACGAGAAGGTCTACATCCACGAGTACATCGACATCATCGGGCACAACCGGGGGCGCTACATGTACCACATGACGGCGAACTGGAGTCCAACGGCACAGGAGGAGCGTCACCAACTCTGCTACGGCGTGTGGGGCGTCGTGGGCAGCACCGGACGCTGGCCGCAGGTGGTCAACCTGTGGGAGGAGGACGGGTTCGATGGCCTGGCCCGCTCCTTCGGCCACGAGCTGGGGCATCGCGATCTGCAAGACCCCAAGCTGGCAGCGTGGTGGGCCGCCGCCGCCGAGCTGAGGGCGGGGGGTGCGGACCGCCTGCTGGTGCCGGCGCCCTGGATGCCGACGATCGAGCAGGCCTGCGCCACGGGCATCCGAGGTGACGTCTACGCACACGAGCACATCAAGGTGCCGAGAGGGTCCTCGGCGCGCTTCTTGGAATTCGTCCGGCGCGAGGCGATACCGGTGATGCATGAGTTCGGCTGGAGACTGGCCGGAGCCTGGGAGACGGCCCTGGGCGACGACGACGAGTGCTTTCTGCTCTGGGCCGTCCCCACGTGGCAGGACTGGGCCGACCGCGAGAAGGCACGGCGGCGCCACCCCGAACTGGTCGAGCTCGAGGCGCAGATCCTGGCGTCGAGCGAGCGTCTGCACCGAATCTTGCTGGTGGAAGCGGCCCTCTCGCCCATGCGCCTGGGTCGCCAGCCGACCCGCGCCGACCGGACCGAGGCCTGGGACGGCTGATGCCGCTGCGGCGGACGAGCTCGTGCCCTATCGCCTCTGGGCTGAGGCGACCAGCTCCCGGCGCAGCACCTTGCCGACCTCGCTCTTCGGCAACTCGCTCAGGTGCCGGAACGCGACAGGGATCTTGTAGGCCACCAGGTGTTCCCGGCAGAGTCGATCGAGCTCCGCGTCCGACGCGTCACCGACGACGAAAGCGACCGGGACTTCACCCAGGCGCGCATCGGGGAGGCCCACGACCGCCGCCTCGCGCACGCCGGGTGAGAGAAGCAGCACCTCCTCGACCTGCCCGGGAAACACCTTGTTCCCGCCGCGATTGATGACGTCGCCGACCCGACCTTCGATCCACACGAAGCCGTCGTCGTCAACGCGGGCGTAGTCACCGGTGCGGACGTAGCCCTCGGGATCGATTCGATCGTCGAGGCTTTCGCCATCGGCGTACCCCGAGGCCATCCGCGGTGGCTGCACCAGCAATTCCCCCACGGTGTCGGTGGGGGTCACCGATCCGTCCTCCCCCACCACCTTGATCGCGACACCCGGGTGAGGCCGGCCCACGGCCCCGATCTTTTCGGGGTGATCCCGGGCGTCGGCCGCGGTCCATCCGACGACCTCGCCGATCTCCGCCTGCCCATAGCCATTGAGCACCGTGACCGCGAATTTGTCGGAGAACCGTCGGGCCGCGAGCGGTGAGAGCGGCGCGGTGATGCTCCGTACGTAACGAAGCGGCGCCAGCTCGGTGACGTCCGGATCGTCGGCGAGCATCACCATGGCTGCCGGCGGCAGGACGGTGGAGCGAATGGAGAAGCGGCCGACGAGCGAGGCGAACTCCGAGGTGCGAAAGCGGTCCATGAGCACGAGCGACGCTCCGGCTCGGAGCCCGAACAGGACGTTGTAGATGCCGGCGTTGAGGGCCAGGGACACCGGTACGAGGTTCGGTGATGGAGGTCGCGCCGGATCGGCCGGCCGGCCCCGCAGTGGACCCAGCACACGGTCGAGCAGCTCCAGGTACCCGGTGTGCGTCTGGAGAATCGGCTTCGGCTTCCCGGTCGTTCCCGACGTCCAGGTGACGAAGGCCGTGTCGGGCTCGTAGCGGGCGGGCGGTACGCCGGTGAGGCGCACTCCATCGCGATCGATCACGGCGGCCGGGATGCTCGATGCCAGAACGTGGTCCAGCTCGGCCGGCGGCTGTCGTGGGCTGGCGGGCACGAACACCGCGCCGGCCAGCCAGACCCCGAACATGGCGAAGACGAACTCGGGTCCATTCGGCAACTGGACCACCACCGCCTGACCCGGCTCCACCCCCGCGGACCGCAGCCGCGCGGCCATGCGCGCCGCCTCGGTGCGGGCGGTGCCCGCCGTGGCGATCCGGTCCACGGTGTTGATCAGGTCATCACCGTCGGGAAAAGGGTGCTCGGTCAACAGCTCCGCCAGGTTGCCTGCGGACAGCGTCATGACCCGGCCGGACCGAGGGGACCCGACCTCGTGTCACCGGATGCGGCGAACCGTGGGGCCAGGTTGCCGAGGGCGCCGAGGGCGAAGCAGTGAGCGAACGGCTCAGGCACGCGGGGTCCTTTCCACCCGGGGTCCTTTCCGAGGTTTTCACCGTCTCGGCCCTCTGGCCGAGAACGATTGTATACATTATATTTGCTTGGCCTCATCCGACACGTGTCGGCGAGGACGAGGGGTCAACCCGGTGACGGTGTCGATGATCAGGGTCAGGGTGATGCCTTGCTCGATGCGACGGTGAGTCCAGTGCGGCATGGATATGGCTGCACGCGAATGTGAGGAGTCCGGCGATGGCAGACAGTGCGGAGGGTTGGGAGGGGTCCCCGGATCCGATCAAGATCGGGTGGCTGGGCTCGGCGCTGGACGGGCCGGAGGGTGGCTACAACAAGATCCACCGGATGGCCTTCGATGAAGCGCTGGAGCAGGGATTGCTCGACCGGCCCGTCGAATTCGTCCTGCACGCGGAGAACGGCCTGCCCCGCGGCTCGGCTCGCAATACCGCGGATGGCTTCAGGTACCTCGTCGACCAGGGCTGTATTGGCATCGCCGGTGCGTACAGCTCCGACAACGCGATCATCGCTGCTCCGCTGGCGAACGAACTCAAGATCCCACTGATCAGCTGGGCGGGCACGGAGCGATTGGCGGGCGACTACTGCTTCCGGCTCGGAAACGGCGATTGTGGCGGTGATGCCGCCCTCTGCGTCGCCTGGCTGGCGCGCCACGGGTACACGCGTGTCGCGGTGTTGAGCGAGGTGTCACCCAATGGCGAAGAATATTTTCGCTTCTTCCGACAAGAGTGCCGCCGGCACAATCTGAAAATTGTCTCACTCGAGACCGTCAGTCAGCAGCCGGCTAATCTGACGGAGAACCTGGACAATCTCCGGCAGTCGAAGCCAGATGCTCTTTGCTACATGGGCTACGGCATGCTGGCGGCGCAAGGTCTCTTACGCAAGGCATTGGACGAATTGTCCTGGGATCCCCCGCGGATCATGGGAACGTCCTTCATGTTCTATTTGATGGGCTTCGAGAAGTTCGAGGGCTGGGTGGGAATCGACCAGTTCGATCCGAACAACCCGCTGGTGGAGGGTTTTCGCCGCCGCTTTGCCGAACGGCACGGAGGAGACCCGCCGATGTGGCCGAACGCCATCCCGGTCTTGGCGTACGACACCGCACGTGTCCTGACCGAGGGCCTCTTCCGGGCGCCCACGCTCTCCGGACCCGGGCTCAGGGACGGGCTGGAGAGAATCCGATTCATGCCGAGTGCGACGGGTGGACCGCGCACCCACATCGCTGCTGCGCCCCATGAGCACGGAATGTTCCGAGGCGACTGGTTGCTCTACGGGCGGGTGCGCAATGCAAAGCTGGAGTTCGAGGGCCTCTTCGAGCCTGTGGAGTGACCAGCGATTCGACCACATCTGACTTCAGCACCGAGGCAGGAGGACACTGTATGGACGCTGACGACTTGATCATGGTCAGTGTGGACGACCACCTGGTCGAGCCCCCGAGCCTCTTCGAGGGCAGATTGCCGACGAGGTTTCAGGGCAGCGCCCCCAGTGTGAAGAGACTCCCAGACGGCAGCGACGTGTGGGAGTTCAACGGACACACCATCCCCAACATCGGCCTGAACGCCGTCGCCGGTCGGCCCCGCGAGGAGTACGGCATCGAGCCGACGGCATTCGAGGAGATGCGACCGGGATGCTTCGATGTGCACGAGCGAATCAAGGACATGAACGCCGGCGGAGTTCTCGCGTCGATGAATTTCCCGTCCTTTCCCGGCTTCAGTGCACGTCTCTTCGCCGCTTGTCGCGACAAGGAGCTCGCGCTCGCCGTCCTGCGTGCCTACAACGACTGGCATATCGACGAGTGGTGCGGCTCCTACCCGGGTCGATTCATCCCCATGGCCCTGCCAATCCTCTGGGATCCCGAACTCTGCGCAGAAGAAGTACGCCGCGTGGCGGCCAAAGGCTGTCACTCCCTGACGTTCACCGAGAACCCCGCTGCCCTCGGCTACCCGAGCTTTCATGACCCCTCCTGGGACCCGCTGTGGAGGGCGCTGTGCGATCAGGACGTTGTGTTGTCGATCCATCTCGGCTCCTCTGGACAGCTTGCGGTTACGGCTCCGGATGCACCCGTTGACGTGATGATCACGCTTCAGCCGATGAACATCTGCAGTGCCGCATCGGACCTGTTGTGGTCTCGCGTCATCAAGGCATTCCCCATTCGCATCGCGCTGTCCGAGGGGGGAACGGGATGGATCCCCTACTTCCTCGACCGGGTGGACCGCACGTATGAGATGCACCACAAGTGGACCGGTCAGGACTTCGGCGGCAAGTTGCCGAGCGAGGTGTTTCGCGAGCACTTTCTGACGTGCTTCATTTCGGATCCGATCGGGATCAAGCTTCGTCGTGAGATCGGGATCGACAACATCGCGTGGGAGTGTGACTATCCCCACTCGGATTCTTCGTGGCCATCCGCCCCTGAAGAGCTGGCTCGCGCTGCAGCCGGCGTCCCGGAGGATGAGCTCGAGAAGATCTCTTGGGGAAATGCGTGTCGCTGGTACACCTTTGATCCGCTCGCGCATCGGCCGCGGGAGAGGTGCACGGTACGGGCACTCCGCGCCGAGGCAGTGGGACACGACGTGTCCATACGCTCGTACGACACTGGCCGCTTCGAGCGAACCGGTAAAGGCGTGGACCTGGGCACGATCGCCGCGAAGGCAACGGCCTAACGGCTCAGCGCGGCGCCAACAAGGGGAGATGGAGTCCGAGCAACTCAATGGCGTTCCCCCGCGCCAGACGGTTCACGATCTCTGGTGCGCGATCGCCGAACTGCTCCGCTGCCGCCTCCACCGAACGCGGCCAGGTGCCGTCTTGATGGGGGTAGTCGGTCTCGAAGACCACGTTCCTCGGACCCACGCGGTCGAGAAGCGCCATACCAACCGGATCTTTGAAGAAACAACTCCAGATCTGGCGGTAGTAGTAGGTCGATGGTGGTTCGGGACAGTACAGCTGGGAATTGCTCCACCCTCGGTGCGTCAGCCACACGTCATCCGCCCGCTCGAGCAGGTACGGGATCCAACCGATCTGGCATTCCGCAAAGAGCAGTTTGAGTCGCGGGAAGCGCTCGAGAACGCCTGAGAACATGAAGTCGGACATCCCGCCGACGCTGTTCCCGAAGAGGATGGTGGCCGGCACCGCATCCGGTGCGTCGGGTGACGTTTGCGGGGTCTTTGTGCCCGAACCCACATGCATGCAGACCACGGTCCCCGTCTCCTGACAGACCCGGAAGAACGGATCCCAGTATCCCGAGTAGATGCTCGGCAGACCGAGGAAGGTCGGGAGCTCACTGAAAGCCACCGCCCGCACGTCACGCAATGCGTTGCGCGTGACTTCGGCCACGGCGAGATCGACGTCCCAGAGCGGGATCAGGCAGAGTGGGATGAGCCGGCCCCCGCTCGGACCACACCACTCTTCGACCATCCAGTCGTTGTACGCCTCGACACACAGACGTGCGAGCCCACGGTCCCTTCCCCACAGAAACTGCTGGCCACAAAATCTGGGGTAGTTCGGGAAGCACAGCTGCGCTTGCACCCCGTTGATGCTCATGTCCTCCAGACGAGCCTCGGGTTGCCAACAGCCGGGACGCATCTCGTCGAAGGTGACACCTTTGAGCACGACCTCCTCGGCCGGGAAGCCGGCCGCGGCGATGGTCCGTTTGACCGACGCCCGATGATCCTCGTAACACCACCAGGCCACCAGCGGGCCATCGGTGCCGGGAGACTCCACGTACGACGCCCCTTCGAGCCGGGGCACGCCACCGGGCATGTACGCGATGTGGGGCCCGGCATCGCGGAGGTGGGTGGGCAGGCGGCTCGACCACACGTCGGGCGGCTCGACGACGTGTGCATCCAGGTCCACGATCCAAGGGATTTGGGCGACGGCGGGCTCCACTGCAGTAGGCATCGCCTGTATATTATATCCAATTGTGGCCACGAGGAGGGAGCTCCCCGACGCCGGGCAAGGCACGCGAGAAGGGCGAAGCAGGCGGCTCAGACGCGAATCGGCAACTTGTGAAAGCCGCGCACGGTGCTCGTGTGGAGGGGGACGGCGTGCTCCTTGTCCACTGTCCAGTTCATGTGACGCTTGAGGGTCTCCTCCAGGGCGATCTTGCCTTCCATGCGAGCAAGCGCTGCGCCGAGGCAGAAGTGGATGCCGTAGCCAAACGCAACATGGAGTCGAATGTCCCGGCGGATGTCGAACGTGTCAGCATCCGGGTAGACGCGCCCGTCCCTCCCTGCTGATCCCGTGAGCAGCAGGACCTTCGAATTCGCCGGGATGCGATTCCCATGGAGCTCGACCTCTTCGGTCAGCCATCGACCCTGGACCGGTGAAGGAGACTCGTAGCGAAGAAGTTCCTCGATCGCGTTGGGTATCAGGGAGGCATCCTGCGCCAACGCGCGCAGTTGGTCGGGGTGATCAGGGAGGATGAGCCCTGCCCAACCCAGCAGGCGGGCCACGGTTTCCGTACCCGCACTCACCAAGAGGATCCCGAACTCCGTGCACTCCTGGGGGGTGAGCCGCCTCGAAACGCCATCGTGGCCAAGGATCTCCGCCTGTACCAGGTCGGTGAGCATGTCATCCTGCGGTCGCTGATCCCGCTCCTGAATCTGCTGACCCAGGTAGCCGAAGAGCCAACCGGCCGACTGGAGGGACACTTCATTCGCCATGCCAACCCCGGGTTCCACATGGAAGATGCCGTCAATATGGTGGCGGACCTCCTCCCGGTCAGACGGTGGCACTCCCAGCAGCATGGCAATGACAGTGGCCGGAAGCCGTGCGCCAAAATCCTGCACGTAGTCGAAGCCGTCCCGATCCCGTTGTGCATCGAGGAGGCCGGCGCAGAGGGCTCGGATCTCGTTCTCGAGCTCTGCCACGCGTCGTGGGGTGAATGCCTTCGAGACGAGACGCCGCAGCGCGGTGTGCTCTGGTGGATCGAGGAAGATCATCATCCCCTCGCGCTGCTCCACTTCCGTCATGCTCTCCAAGACGGTGGTATGGGCCGAGCTGTAGCCCTGCGGGTCTCGGTGGGCACGCTCGACATCTTCAAACCGGCTCAGGGCCCAGAAGTCGTACTCCTCGTTGTAATACGCCGGCGCGTCGTCGCGCAGCCGCTTCCATACCGGATGTGGGTCATCCTTCAAGGACTCGTCGAACGGGTCCCAATGCAGGTCATCGGGTTGACGGGAGACTTTGGTCATCGGTCTTCTCCCAATGCCCTGGCGCGTCCGTACTGCATCGTCTCTCCTCCGCTCATCCCACGCAGAACCACTTCGAGCTGTCGACCCTCCGGCTTCGGATGGTCGTCCACCCTCGGATCCGACGAAGAGACGAATGATGGCCGAACTCTTCGATGCGTTCTTGGCTCACGTCCCGCGCTTCCTCTTGTCGACACCCCATACTAGAATGAGATTCTATGGGCAGGCCGCGCTGGAGACGAGCGGATTTTCGGGGCGAAGGTAGAGCTTGCTTCTGGTTGCCGCACCTCTGATCGCTCGCGTCGGAATGGACCAGGATTGAAGATCCCGTTTGGGCGACGTTGACATGGCAGAGCCGGTCTCTCCGAAGGTTCTGACCGAAGTGCAACTGGCGCGCCGCCAGCGCATCATCGACGCCGGTCTGGTGCTGCTCGAGCGAAACGAGTACGACCGCATTCAGATCAAGGACGTGGCCGAGGAGGCTGGTGTCGCTCTCGGGACGCTCTATCACTACTTCTCGTCAAAAGAGCATCTCTTCGCCGAGGTGCTCGTGAAGTGGGCAGCCACGCTTCGAGCCAGCCTTGCCCGCCGTCCTCCACAGGGACTGACGCCGCGGGAGAAGCTCACCGTGGCGCTTCACCGCTCGGTTCGGGCGTTTCAGCACCAACCGCAGTTGGCCCGACTCCTCGCGTCACTCGAATTGTCGTCGGATCCCTTTGCCACAGAGATCATCGAGAGGCTCGAACAGACGACCAGCAGCGTCTACATGGAACTTCTCGATGGCGTGGAGCCAAACCGTGCACGCACGATCGTCCGAACCATGGATGCCGTTCTCGACAGCCAGTTACGTTCGTGGTCCGCCGGCCGTCTGTCCATCACGGGCGTCTATGACTACCTGAGCGAGAGCATCGACCTCATCTTCGGACGGGATCCCGACGGTGACGAGGCGATGGTGCCCCAAGGCCGTGAGACCATTCGCCTCGCGAGTGGCGGCGAGCAACAGCAATGAGTACCACGCTCCCGCCGACGTTTTGGGAACTCGTGGTTCGAGCAGCCGACGATCGACCACATGCCCTCGTCGTGTCCGACGATCATGGCCGGTCCTTGACCAGAACGCAGCTTCGTGACGCGGCGAAGGTCACGGGCGCCGCGCTCCGTGCCCGCGGGGTCGGGGCGGGCACGATCGTGTCCTGGCAGCTCCCGACGACAATCGAGTCGGTGGTGCTCCTTGTCGCGTTGGCACGAATCGGCGCCGTTCAGAACCCGCTCATTCCCATCCTGCGAACACGGGAAGTGTCATTCATCACCGAGCAGGTCGGTACGGAACTGCTGGTCGTCCCAGCCGAGTGGAGAGGCTTTCGCCACGGCGACATGGCCAGGGATCTCGCTGGGACCAGCGGCCTCGACGTGCTGGAGATCGATCTGGCTCTGCTGGGTACCGAGGCATCGCCAAAGGAAATCCGGCTACCGGTTGCGGACCCAGAGACCCTTGAGCCGCCACCCTCGCTCGATGGATCGCGTTGGATCTATTACTCGTCGGGGACTACCGCCGATCCGAAGGGCGCCCGTCATACCGACTGCAGCATCATGAGCTCGGCAAACGGGTTGCTGGACCTCATGGGGTTGGGTGAGGCGGATGTATACCCGATCCCATGGCCAATCACGCATATCGGTGGCGCCTCGGTTCTCGCAGCAAGCCTTCGCGGGGGCGTCCACCTCGTTCTCTTCGAGAGTTTCGAACCCGTAGGGACGCCGGTCCGGATGGCCGCGCACAAGCCGACAGTACTGGGAACAGCTGTCCCCTTTTTCCGGGCGTATCTCGAGGCGGCGAGCCAACATGGCGGTGAGTCCCTCTTTCCCTCCCTGCGATTCGGGTGTTTCGGCGGGGCTCCGGTCCCCGAAGAGATCCACGACAACATGCGGGCCACCTTCGATGTGCCCCTTGTGGGGAGCTGGGGTCTCACGGAATTTCCCAACGCCACGTCTGCGACACCGTTCGATGCCATCGAGATCGTCAGGACGTCTGTCGGACGACCGTCCACGGGGGCCTCGGTGCGCGCGGTCGACGCCAAGGGGGACGTGTGCGAAACCGGGCAAGAGGGAGAACTTCAGCTCCGCGGTCCACAGTGCTTCTCCGGCTACGTCGACGCCACCTTGGACGACGCAGCAATCGATGCCGATCGGTGGTTCCATACCGGGGACCTCGGCACGATCGACGCGGCCGGAAATGTGCGCATTACGGGCCGCCTCAAGGACATCATCATACGGAACGCCGAGAACATCTCTGCGGTCGAAGTCGAGGACCTGCTCTTCCGGCATCCTGCGGTCGCAGATGCGGCCGTCGTCGGCGCCCCGGATTCACGCACGGGAGAGCGTGTCGTGGCCTTTGTCGCGCTGCGCCAGGGAAGTGTGGTTGGACTGGTCGAGATCCGCGACCACTGCCGCCATCAGGGTCTTGCGCTCCAGAAGTGCCCCGAGCAACTGGAAGTCGTCGATGCGATACCCAGAAACGCGATGGGCAAGATACTCAAGCAAGATCTGCGCTCACGCCTTGCCTGACCGGGTTGGACCGGCGTCCGAGAGCCGTACACAAGCCGCCATGGCCCAGGCCGATCACCGAAGCTTCCATCCCCTCTCCCTCTGCTGGGTGAAGAGCTCCTGACCTTCACGAAGGGCGCGGGCGCTCGTGCCGAGCTGAAGAAAGACGTTGCCGAGACTCAGCGCTTGTTCGGGTGAAAGGCTCCGTGCGGCCCAAAGGCTCCGCAACGTCGCTTGCACACTCGTCGGCGGTTGTCCCGCAATGATCTCCGCCAGTTCCCGGCATGCCGCCGGGAGCTCCTCCGAGGCGACGACCTCGCAGACCAGCCCTGTTTCCCGGGCGGTACGCGCCGAAATACGCTCATGAATCCCCACAAGGCTCATCCGGACGAGATCGCCAAAGGCCATCCTGTTCGTCAACAAGATGGGCTCGTACACGGCCGTCATCGCGTAGGTGACATGCGGGTCGAAGAAGGTGGCGCTCTCGGCCGCAATGATGATGTCGCTCTCGCCGAGGAGGTAGAACCCTCCCCCGCAGGCCATGCCGTTCACCGCTGCAATGACGGGCTTCCAGAGCCCCTGGCTCTTCGGACCGATCCGCTGCCCAGGATCGTCGTAGGTGAAGGGGTCGAACTCACGATCAGTCGGTATGTCGTCACGATCGATTCCGGTGCAGAAGGCTCGATCCCCCGCACCGGTCAAGATGACGACCCTTACGTCATCATCGAATCTGATCTGACGCCACAACGACGCAAGCTCTTCTTGCATTCGCTCGTTGAAGGCGTTGTGCACTTCAGGCCGATTCAACATCACGCGGGCGACGTGCTCATGCACGTCATACGCGATCGTGGTGAGGTCGTCAGGGATCACCAGGCTGCTCATCGGCTCGCGGTGCGAGACCCCGACAACGTCACTGTCGCGATCGCACGTCGCCGGTCACGCGTCGCCAACGGGCGTACTCCGCGCGGAAGCCGAACGATCGATCGGACCCAACCATGCAATATAATATACAATCCAGGGACGACCTGCCGGCGTTGGCCATCCGGAGGCCACGAGAAAGGGGTGACTCGTGATGGGTCGCACATCGAAAGCTGCTGGTGATGCGACGAGCCTCCGACGGAGTGTCACCACGGACGCGAATCGGTTCACGCATGGAATCTCACGACCGCGGCGAGATCGTGACCGACCTGGCCCGATGGAACGACGGGACTGAGGCGATGGATGAAAGCGAGGGTGTCGACGTCGACCGACTCTTCCGGCTCGACGGGCGGATCGCCCTCGTCACGGGAGGAACTCGTGGGATTGGCCGCGCCATCGCCGAAGGGTTCGGCCGTGCCGGGGCTCGTATCGTCGTCGCCAGTCGAAAGGCCGAGGCATGCGCGGAGACCGAGGAGGCGCTCCGTGCGTTGGGCATCGATGCCGTGGGTCTTGACTGCCACATGGGATCGCTCGACGATGTGCGAGCCCTCGTGGCTGCCACCACGGACCGCTTTGGTGGTATCGACGTCATCGTCAACAACGCGGCGAATGCGCTGTCCGAGCCCATCGGCAGCTTTTCGGAGGCGGGTTTCACCAAGTCGATGGATGTCAACGTCAAGGGCCCGATCTTCTTGATCCAAGAAGCCCTTCCCTCCTTGCGGGCCTCGGATCACGCATCGGTCATCAATTTGGTCTCGGCGGGCGCCTGGCTGTTCTCCGCGACCGTCGCGTACTACGCAGCCTCCAAGTCGGCCATGGTCTCGTACACGAAGGCTCTCGCCGCGGGACTGGCCCCCGACGGCATTCGTGTCAACGCCATTGCTCCCGGTTCGGTCGACACCGATATGGTGCGAGCGACGGGACCGGTGGCCACCTCGAACATGGCCGCCGCGTGCCTGATGCGACGGGTCGCGCACGCCGACGAGATGGTCGGGCCGGCACTCTTCCTCGCCTCTGACGCCTCGAGCTACGTGACCGGCAGTGTCATCCACGCCGACGGTGGACTCGTGACCCGCTGAGGGCCAGGGGAGGGACCATGACCGAGACCGAATCTGGCCAAGAAGCCCGCTTGCGACGTCTTGAGGACCTGGAGGAGATCCGCCAGCTCTTCATCGACTATGGGTGTGTTCTCGACCTCGGTGACTACGCCGCCTATGCCCAGCTGTTCGCCGAGGACGGTGAGCTCATGCTCGGGCCGATGGGCCGGGCCAAGGGACGGCAGGAGATCGAAGCGATGATGTCCCGCATTGGGAGCCCCGACGCCTCTCTCCATCTCATCACGAGCCCCATGGTCACTCTCGACGGAGACCGGGCCGCATCGCGTGTCATGTGGACCGTCATCAGCCGGGCTGAGGACGGGAACCCGCTCGTGCGGATGGTCGGCCACCATGAGGACGACCTCGTGCGGGAGGGTGGGCGCTGGCGTTTCCAGCGCCGGCGGGGATTCGTCGAGATACCAAGCGCAGTTCGGCGGTAACTCGACCACCCCCCACAAAGAACCGGTGGTCCAGCCAGTCGCGACGACGAAGCCGCCCGCAGGGGCGGACTCAGGCGAAGTCCGAACCACCGTCGACGTTCACGTCCGCTCCGGTCATGTAGCTGTTGGTACGGGACCCGAGGAATGCGATGACGGGCCCGATCTCGGCCGGGCTCCCCGCTCGCCCGAGGTACGCCGGGTGGCCGAAGTCCTCCGCGATGACCCGCATCGCGTCGGTCAGGCTGTTGCTGTCGATTCCCCGTTCCGAGGGGAGGGACCGAAGGTACGCCTGCATCCCCTCGGACAGGAACGATCCGGGCGAGACGGTGTTGACGAGGATCCCATCGGCCGCCAGCGACTGGGACAGGTTCTTCGTGAGGCTGGTCAGGGCCGCCTTGGCTGCCGTGTACGCCACCAGGTCCGGGCTCTGCCGCCTCGTGGAGTGGGCCGAAACGTTGCACGATCCTCGCGAAGGACCCACGGCGGAGCAGCGGCAGGGCGCGGCGAACGGTGCGAACCGCGCTCAGCACCCCGATGTCGAAGGTGGCCCGCCACTCGCCGTCGTCGAGCCCCTCGAAGCGGCCGATCCCGACCTCGACGGGCCCGGCCGCGTTCACCAGGACCTCCAGGGCAGGCCACCGCTCGCCGAGACGGTCGATGGCCTCGTTGACCTCGTTCAGGCTCGTGAGGTCCGCCTCCAGCGCCATCGTCTCGGGGCTCCCGGCGGAGAGCAGCGAGGCGACGGTGTCATTCAGGGCCTCGCTGGCACGGGCGAGCACCGCCACGCGGGCGCCCTCTCGAGCAAAGGCCTCTGCGGCGGCCCGGCCCATGCCCCGTGAGCCGCCCACCACCAAGACCCGCGCGTCCGCAAGCCCGAGATCCATGTCGACTCCTCCCGTTTCGCCGGGCCGCCCGCCCGGCAGCGTTGCTCATCCCGCGAGGATCCTAGGTCTGTCGTGACCGAGCCGGACTGGCAAGCGAGGCGATCATCGATCTGCTTCGCCAGTCACATGAGACAGCGTTCCATCCCGTCCACCGAGTCCGCTCCGGCCAGACAGCGGTCCACGGACGGTGCCGGCGCGCACTTCATGTCGCCACTTCGTCACACAAAAACGTAGTCGTTGCCTTCCACCCGGCGGGTCCATTCCCAGTAGAGGTCGAGGGGCCATGGGGACAGCGTGAAGACCTTGCCAGCGGGGTTCTTGTAGTGGCTGTGTTGAATTGAGGGGTGTGACCACACCATCTGGCCGATCTCCGCCTGGTAGCGCTCCGCGTAGCCAGCGTGCGCCTCGGCCGTCACCTCGCACGTCCGCGCGCCCGAGGTCAGAGTGTCGCGAATCGCCTCCATGGCGTAGTGGACCTGGAACTCCGAATGATAGAAGAGGCTGGCCCCGGCGGCGAGGTTCGTACCGGGACCGTAGAGGCAGAACAGGTTGGGAAAATTCGCAATCGTAATACCGAGGTACGCCGTCGGCTCGTCGCCCCACTGCTCACGCAGGGAAACCCCACCGCGACCGGTCACATCCATTGAGGCGAGAAAGTCATTGTGCCGGAATCCGGTGGCGTAGCAGATGATGTCGGCGGGAGTGTGGGTGCCGTCAACGGTCACGACGCCGTCGGGCACGACTGCTCGCGATCGCGGTGCGGACGAGTTCGACGTTCGGACGCTGCAAGCACCTCAGCCATGACCCGTCATCCTGCAGGACACGCTTCCCGAGAGCCGGGTAGTCGGGCACGACCTTCGGCGCCAGGTCGGGCCGCTCGGCGATGATCGACTTCATCCAGGCGAGCAAGCGCATCCGCCCGGGTGGCGTTCACCGCGTTGACCGACCGGCTCGTCTGATCCTCGTACCCGGGTTCGACCCGATAGGGCTCCGCACCGGCGGCAATGCCACCGAACGTCATGATGAACCTGTACCAGCGCCCATAGAACGGGAGGTGCCGCAACGCCCACCTATCCCCCGGCGGTACCGCCGCGTGGTACAGCGGATTCGGGATGATCCACTGAGCAGTGCGCTGGAAGATCGTCAGCTGCTCGACGTCGCCGGCAATGGCCGGACCGATCTGGAAGCCGCTCGCACCGGCCCCGACCAAGGCGAACCGTTTGCCGGTCAGGTCCAGACCGTGAGGCCACCGGGCCGAGTGAAACGACGGTCCACCGAACGTCTTCATCCCTGGTATGTCAGGCAGCTTCGGGATATTCAGGGAGCCGACGGCGCTGACGACAAATCGGGCGCCGATCACTTCCTCTGTCCCGTTGGGTCCGCTGACGTGCACGCTCCACCGCAGCGTGCTCGTCATCCCATCGCAGTTCTTTGACGGCGGTGTCGAACCGGCAGTGCGGCCGCAGATCGTATTTCTCGACGATGCCGGTGAAGTACTCCAGCAGTTCGGGCTGCCGGCAGTAGAACTCGGTCCAGTGATCGGATGGCTCGAACGAATAGCAGTACTGATGGCTGCCAATGTCGACCCGTGCCCCCGGGTAGCGGTTCTCCCACCACGTCCCGCCGGGACCTGGGTTCTTCTCGACGATCGACGAACGGCAGTCCTGCTTGCTTGAGGCGGATGCCGGCGAGAATGCCCGGCCATGCCGCAACCGATGACGACGACCGGAGACATCGCCTTGACGTCCTCTGGGATGTTCGCTGCCCCAGGCGACAGCGCCCGTATCAGCGCCGTCGAACTGCAGGTCGTCGAAGAAGAGCCCGGCAAGACGACCGTCCACAGGCCGACAGCCAAGAAACGACATCATCTCCTGCAGGAGCTCATGCGACAGCTCGTTCGGCCGGCAGCCGCCGTCGCGGTAGGCGCCGATCGTCGGCAGAGCGAGGCGACGAACCTGCGCCTGTTCATCTGGCTGGGATGCCGCTCTGTATGTCCAGCGACAGCGCGACCCGTGGACGAACCTCGCCCCGGACCCACGCAGGATCGCCCGTCATGTGCACCAGGGAGCACAGGAGCGCAGGGACACTCACGTCCTGAAGCGCCACCGCGATCTCCTGGTCGTCGTTGGTAAACGGCTCAGCTGCGTGGGGGTTTCGAGTCATTCCTGCCCCTCGGGGCCGAAGCTGCCAGCAGCGACCAGTGGACCGCGGCGGAAACGCTCGACGCCCTCGGACGAGGGATGTGACGAGCTCGGCCCGGGCGGACGAGGAGTCGCGGCCGGTCGGGACACGCCCCCAAATATATGGTCTCTGTGGGTCAACGTGGAGGTGGATCGTATGGACGATTTGCGGTTCGACGGTCGAGTGGCGATTGTCACCGGGGCCGGGCGGGGAATCGGCTTTGCGCATGCCCGGTTACTGGCGTCACGCGGCGCGCGCGTGGTTGTCAATGACCGGGGCGTCGGAATCGACGGAAGCGGAGGAGATGCCGAACCAGCCCGACGGGCTGCCGAGGCGATAGCCGCCGTCGGTGGGGTCGGTTGTGGCCGACACCTCTGACATCTCGACCGCGGAGGGAACCACGCGGCTGGTCGAATCTGGCCCTCGAGGCGTTTGGTCGGCTGGACGTGCTGATCAACAATGCGGGCATCTACAACACGGACGAGTTCCCCGATGTCGACCTTTCCGACCTGCGGCGGCACCTCGATGTGCACGTTATCGGCAGCTTCTTGACGGTCCAGGCCTGCTGGCCCCACATGGTGGCAAGCGGTTACGGGCGCATCGTGCTCACGACTTCCACGGGAGCCCTGGGGATGCGCAGTCTCACGGCCTACGGAACCGCGAAGGCAGCAGTCATCGGACTCACCCGGGCTCTCTCGGCAGTGTCTGCTGGCCACGGCAGCGACATCAAGGTCAACGCGCTGGCGCCGATGGCGAATACGCGGATGATGTCAGCCCGCGAGCTGGGCGGTGCCGACCCGGATCCCGAACCGGAACGTCACCCGGCGCTCGTTGCCCCGATGGCCGCGGTGTTGGCGCACGAATCCTGTCCGGTCCAAGGCGAGGTCCTCATGGCGGGAATGCGACGTTACAGTCGCCTCTTCATCGCCGAGACCGACGGCTACGTGCACGATGGTCTGGACGTGAGCCCGGAATTGCTGACCGAGCGGTGGGACACCATCTGTGACCCATCTGATCACGAGGCAGTCGAGAGCACCGACCGTTGGTTCGCCCGCAACCTTCGAGCGATCGCGGCCAATCCGATCGTCTGAGAAAGACCCAGACCTCGCTGTACGCGGTCCATGTCCGCGGCCGCGAGGTGATCCCGGCGTCCTCGATTCTCCGAGATGAAGCTTGCCGAGGCAGGGGTACATCGTAGAGTTACAGACAGTCAGCACAATCCGGTCATAGGATGGCGGTTATGGAGGCATCCACGGTGTTCCCAAGAGGACTCCCCAGAACGGCACGGCAGCTGGCCATTGCCACCATCGTGCTTGCCGGTACGTACGTCGCTCTCTCGTCGACTCCCTCCGGCGCGGCGACGTCTGCCAGCCGCACGCTCGCGTCGAGCGTCGCCACCAACGGTGAGTGGCCCGGAGTGGGCAAGATCTGCGAACCTGGTCCCGGTGGTGCCTCTTCGGTGCGAGGGGTAGGCGACAAGACCATTCACATCGCCGTGTTCAACGACGCCGCCAACACCGTTGAGCCCGGACTCGAAGAGGAACTCGTGCAACAGGCCATGGCCTTCGCGGCATGGTGCAACGCTTCGGGGGGCATCAACGGGCGGGACATCGTGATCGACGACCGCGACGCGGCGCTCGTTCAACGCGGCCCAGGTGACCGTGCAGGCCTGCCAGAGCGACTTCATGGCGGTCGGCGGCGGCATGGCGCTCGACCAGCCGTCCGTCCCGATCCGAGAGAAGTGCGGTCTGGGCCAGATCAGCGGCTACCTGGCCTCCGACGCCTCCGAGGTTGCCTCCGATCAGGTCGATCCAGGCGGTGGCAACACCGACCACATGGCCATCGGGATGGTTCCGGACGCTGGCCAAGGCGTATCCGCAGGCGGTCAAGAAAGCCGGCATGGGCGGGGCGAACACCCCCTCCGTCCTCGAGCCCGAGCACAAGTACGCGTTCGGCGCGGAGGCGCAGGGCTGGAAGGTCGTCGACTTCCAGGAGCCGCCGATAGCCGTGACCGACTGGGCGCCCTACATCGAGGAGGCGCAAAGCAAGGGGGTCGAGGCCCTGTGGCCCTCCTTGGACGACAACATCGTCCCCTACTTCCAGGCGATGACGACGGCCGGCTACCACCCTGCCTTCGTCATCCTCGGGGTGCAGTTCTACAACTCCACGACGAGTAGCGGCGTGGCCGCCAACCCCGGCCTCCCACCGGTCTACGTCGAGACGTCATGGTGGCCGCTCGAGATGGCCTCGCAGAGCCCTTCGACCGAGCAGCTCATCAACATCATGCACACATACGCCAAGGGCGACGCCGTCGACTTCGACGACGAGGAGGGCGCGGAGTCGTGGCTCTTGTGGGCCAAGTCCGCCTCGGCCTGTGGTGCCGACCTGACGGTCTCATGCGTGCTGAATCACGCCGCCGCGACGAAGAACTGGGACGCTGGAGGCATTCAGGCACCGATAGCGAGCTTGGCCCTGTCCAACCAGGACCCGCAGCCGTCTCCGTGCTTCGCCCTGCTCAAGGTCGAGCCCAACAAGTTCGTCTACGACAAGACGCTCACGCAGCCGACCCAGTCCATCTGGAACTGCAATCCGCAGAACGTCGTGCACCTGACGTCGCAGGAGCTGCAGCAACTGGCGTCCTTGTGACGGGAGGAGCCTCTACGGGGACAATCCATCCGAGCGGAAGTCGGGATTCGAACAGCATCTCGCGTCGTTCTCCATCTCCCCTAGGCTGAGGGCCGCGGGCGTGCCGCGACTCAGCCGAGGTCGAAGGCCAGCGTCACGAGCTCGAAGGGCCGGAGCTCGAGCTCGACGGTCCCGTCGTGGACGGACAGTGGGATCGTCGCACGCTCGAGCAGGTCAGTACGGGCCACCGACTCGAAGGGACGGTGCAGCGTCACGCGGACGGTGACCTCGGGAGCCCCACACCTCGCAGAGGCGGACCACCACGGCATCGGAACGGTCGGCCCACTTGACCGCCTCGACACTCACTCCCGGCCGATCGACGGAGACGACCCGGCCCTCGCCCTGACCGGCGCGCAGCGAGAGTGGGAGGTTGAAGTGCTCGGCCTCGGCGATGACCCCGGCGTCCCGCAAGTCACCATCGTGGGGGAACAAGGCATAGGCGAAGTGATGGGAGCCCTGGTCCGCCTCGGGGTCGGGAAAGCCCGGCGCGCGGAGGAGCGAGAGCCGGATGGTATGACCGAGGATGTCGTAGCCGTATTTGGACTCGTTGAGCAGAGCCACCCCGTAGCCGGGCTCACTCAGATCCGCCCACCGGTGACCGCACACCTCAAAGCGGGCCTCGTCCCAGCTGGTGTTGGAGACGGTCGGCCGTTCGAGATGTCCATGCTGAATCTCGTAGGTGGCGCGCGTGGAGCGGACGGAGACGGGAAAAGCCACCTTGAGGAATCGGTGCCGCTCGTGCCACTCCACGTCGGTGTGGAACTCGAGCCGCCGCGTCCCGGCGGACAGGCGCATGGTCTGGGTGATGGTCGAGGCCCCGAAGGAGCGGATGAACCGGACCCCGCCCCGAAGCGGATGGCGTTCCACCACCTCGATCGGAGTCCACGGCGACCAGGTCGGTGACGCTGGTCGAGATAGGTGCGGTCGACGTCCCAGGCGTCGAAGGCGCGCGGATGGTCTTCGTGGAGTTGGAACAGGTTGCCCCGCTCATCGTCCGCCAGCACCTGGCGGCCGGCGACGAGATCCCGGACCGAGGTCAGCAGGCCGTCGCCGTCCCACTCCACCCGAAGCAGCCCGTTGTCCAGCCAGCCCTCACCGATGGTCACCTGCTCATTGCCACCGAGCGACCTGTCGCGCACGCACCGTGGACCAGCCGCACGCCGGTGCCGACACCAGGGCCAACGAACCGTCGGGCAGTTCGACCACCTCTGTCCGGTCGGTGGACGACGGATTGAACGCCACCACGCTCCCGGCCCCGTCGCCCCCGGCTACGACGGTCTGCGCCTCGGCAATGACCGCGCCAGCGATGGCGAGCACCTCGGCCTGCTCACGCGCGGTGTCCTCGTAGACCCAGTGGATGCTGGACCCGGGGAGGATGTCGTGGAACTGGTGGAGCAGGAGAAGTTTCCAGGCCCGATCGAGTTCGGGTCGCCGGTCGAGGGATGCTGCCACCGACCACAGCTCGGCGGCCCGGAGGGCTTCCTCGGCGCGGCGGTTGGCCAGCTTGACCTCGGCGTGCGTGGTCAGCGTGGCCCGGTGCGCTTCGAGGTAGAGCTCACCGACCCAGACGGGGAGCTCGTCGGCCTCCCGGCTCAAGCGATCGAGGAAATCCGCGACGGTGCCGATATCTGCACGGGGGAGGCCATCGAGATCGGTCATGCGACGGAAGCGCTCGACCATCGTGTGGTTCGGGCCACCGCCACCGTCGCCGTAGCCGAAGGGGTAGAGGTTGAGTGCGGTGCCGTCGTGCCGCGGGGCCACGGTCCTGACCCGCGGCCACCTCACCGACAGAGAAATCGCCGTTGTAGGTATTGGCCGGAGGGAAGTGGGCCAGCAGACGGCTGCCGTCATGGCCCTCCCACCAGAAGGAGGTGTGGGGAAATCGGTTGGTGTCGTTCCAGGACATCTTCTGGGTGATGAACGAGGTGACGCCGGCCCCACGAGCGATCTGGGGCAGGGCGGCCGAATAGCCGAAGACGTCCGGAATCCACAGTTCGTGCGTCTCGACCCCGAGCTCCTCGGAGAAGAATCGCTTGCCGTACACCAACTGGCGCACCAGGGACTCGCCCGATGGGACATTGGTGTCCGGCTCCACCCACATGCCTCCGACCGGCTCCCACCTCTCCGATCGGACTTGTTCGACGATCTGCTCATAAAGGTCGGGGTATTCGTCCTTCATCCACTGGTATTGCACCGCCTGGCTACAGACGAAGTGGTGCTCGGGATAGCGCTCGAGCAGTCGCAACTGGTTGGAAAAGGTCCTGGCGCATTTGCGCCTCGTCTCGCGTAGCGGCCACAGCCAGGCGCAGTCGATGTGCGCGTGACCAACCGCCACCACGGTGTTCGCGGAGGACGTTCGCCGATCGAGGAGCGGAGCCAGCACGTCCCGAGCCGGGACCAGCGAGGCACACACGTTTTCGGGGTCGATCATGCCCCGTGCCTTCTCCAGCAAGACGTTGATCTCCTCCGATCGGTCGGAGTCCAGTGCGGCCAGTTCGACCAGGATCAGCATGTCGAGGAGGAGTCCCTCGACCGACCGGTCGACGACTGCCAGCTCGGCCTTCTCGAGGGTATAGAGCGGTGCTCCCGAGTAATCGGGAAGGAGCAGGGGCCAGTCGGCCAAGTGCCAGGGTGGAATCGGATTCGCAGCCGCCTCGACGAAGAACTCGACCGGCTCGCCTCCGTGAGCCTCGGGGGTGAGGATGAACTCGCGGTGTCGGTGGTGGAGTCCCTGGACGGGCCGGAGCTCGGTGTCCCAGATCTGGCCCTCGGCCGTGAAGCCGACCAGCTGGTCACCGCCGAGGTGGATGAGGGCCACCACTTCCCGGCCGGCCCACGAATCCGGGATCGATCCCCGGAACCGGAACCACGTCGTGTCCCACGTGCCTCCCCACGGGTCGCCCACTTCGAACGGCGTGAACGGTCGCCCAACGGCCTCGACGGGCCGGAATGGGCTCGCCGTGGAGATGCTGGGCCGACATCTCCAGCGGAGCACACGGCCCGTAGACCGCCGGACGGACCACCGTCTTCAGGAACTGCCGGAGCGAGCCGGGACGCTCAGCCATCGGCCCAAGTCTGGCAGCCGTGTCGGATCACTCCGACCCTTAGGGATTCGATCGACCGCAGAAGAAGGTCCGGAACCGGGTTCCCCAGAGCTTCCGGCGCAGAGATCCAACGGGATGTTCGGTCAGCTCCCCGATGAGGTGGTAGTTGATGCCGTCCCCCCAACGTCGGATTGCGCCGCGACCTTGTCAAGTGTCTGGGCGTCCACGGAAAGGAGGTAGCCCTGCTTCACCAGCGCAGCGGTCGCGTTCATCCCACTTCTTCAGGAAATCAGCATGGTTCGGGTAGAGAGAGGCCAACTTGGCAGCACTGAATGGGTACGTGGTGCCGAATATTCCGCAAATCTGGCCGGCACTAAGCGTGTTGGTCGTCGGCCCAGGCTGGCTCGTCGTGCCCTCCAGGCCTGGCTGTCCGAGCCCAGACAGCGTCGCCACGGGCGCGACGACCTGTGGCGTGCGGATCCCGCCCTCCGCCTCGCCGAGCGAGTCAGTCTCATAGTGCTTCCCGCCCTGGGCCACGTCCAGGCGCGGAGACTGCGGCGGCGGGGTCCCGGTCGTCATCCAGCGGTTCACGGCCTCCATGGCGGCACGCAGCTCATAGGTTTGTGACCCTCCGTTGATGGGTTTGGTGCAGGTCACGATGCCGGGTATCGGATCGGCCGAGGGAGTGAGCATCGATTGGAACGCGGCGGTGTCGGCGGTGCCGTTGTTCGTGTCGTTGCGAGAGTAGAGGAGTCCATACGAGTCGTCGTGAGCGGTCCCGGCGACCTCCCACTCACGGATCTCGCTGGTCGGGGGTTGACGTGCGGCGAGGTAGCCGAGCCCGAGAATGTCGGTTTCGGTCTCGAACAAGAAGATGGGAACGTGCAGGTCAGTTCGAAGGTAGGTCGGCGTCGGAGGATTGACCGTCGCCTGCGGAGACTGGGACAAGGCGGCGGCGTTCCCACCCCGGCTGTAGACGAAGTAGGCGTCGTAGATGCCCGACGATTGCTGCTGGAGAGCGTCGATATAGGTCACGAGGCGGAAGGCGGACTGGGACTCGCCGAGGGCGAGAACGTGCTTCGGAACAAGGCCGCCCAGAATGGATGCGGCATCGGCGTGCACGGCGTTCCCCACCTGCTGGAAGATGCTGTAAGAGTAGGTGTCGCCGGGGTGGTCGAGGGTGCCGTACCGGGACGGGTCGGATGCTTTGAGCCCGCCGCCCCCCGGTTCCGATCCGCTCGCGAGAGAGCCGGCCTCGCCGTTGATGCCGCCAGCCTGGGCGTCGACACCGACGTAGGCCATACCGTCACGAATCATTTGATCGTGGGCCTGGAGCCAGGCGGCGCCTGCGTCGACCCCACCCGTGACGTTGAGCCATTCGACGACGACGGTTCCGTCGAAGTGGCTGGGATCGATGGGCCGATAGACGACAATACGCGTGGTATAGGGAGCCTTCGCGGCGGTGCTGACACTCCAGTCCCCACTCTTCGAAAGCGGATCCTTGGATGTGTACGCGTCCGCCGTACCCGAAACGAAGTATTCGTTCTGCTCGTACCCGAGGGGCGTGAGCGGGAAGAGGGTGGAGCCGAGGAACGAGATCTGACTCGCGGGCTCGATAGGGCCCTGCACGCTCGGAACCGGTACCGACGGGTTGCCAGGTTCGGCGGCGACAGCCATCGAGCTCCCGGACACTCCAATGGTAAGGAACACGAGTGCCACGAGGCATGTCGCAAGTCCTACGCGCAACCCGGCGAGGAGCGAGATCTCGAACGCATGGCCGCCTTGGTCCACGTCGAGGTTCTGACGAGTGCTTCCGGCTGCTCCGTCCACGCGTCCCCCCTTCATCACGGTCGCGTCAATGTCGCCGGATTCTGCCGTACTCGGCAGATTCTGTCAATCGGAACCAGCGACGTCACGAGCATCGACAATGACTTCTAGGACCTCGAGTGCTTTGTCGATGCGCGCCGCAAGCGATCCTCCCTCGAAGAGCCACTGGGTGCTTGCGGTGCGCAGCACACCACCGGCTGCAGCCGCGAGCATCACCGGGACGAGATCCTCGGCTGGGACACCGAGGCGGACCCCAAAGAACTCCGCCATCACCGGATAGAGCTTCAGTTCGTGGCCACCGAGGGCGGCCCGAACCAAGGCCGAAGAGGACATGACGAGCATCATCCATCGGCGTCTCAGCTGGAGGTCTTCGACGGAGACGACTTCGACGAATGCCCGTCTCAGTGAGCGCACTGGCGCTTCATCGAAGGGACGTTCTGCGAGGGCGGCCCGAAGGGCCTTCGCACTCTGGTCGATTCGAACCTGAATGACCTCTTCCTTGATGGCGAAATGTCGGTAGAAGGTTCGTGGGGAGACTCCCGCCTCCGCGGCTATCTCCTCGACGGTGACCTCCGCGAAGCCGCGAGCTTCGAAGAGCCCGAGGGCGACAGACTCGATTTCGAGGACCATCTGCTCCGCGTGTCTGGATCGAATGTTCTGCGATAGCGACTGAGCCATCACGGTCAGACTAGAACGCCGACGGACCCCCAAACGTGTCGTTCGTCCCTTCCTCAAGTCGGCATTTCGTTGGAGAGTTCCCGGCCGGAGTGCATGTGCTGCGATCGCTTTGTCGTTCGGTCGCTCGCTCTGGCGCTGGTGGCGGCAAGGGGCGCTCACGTCTGTGCGGCTTGCGCCCACCAACGCTGCCTTGCGCGTGTGGTCGCCGAGGTTTCTGTGGTGCATCTGCGCTGCATCACCGCGGGGAGGGCCGCCCTGGCGAGACCAACCGGTTTCGAACCGCGACGCCAGGTGCGTCGACGGCCCTGCCGACGCCGGCCGGTCTCGTGTCGTCATGCCCTGTGAACAAGCTGGTCAGAGCGGCACGATGGAAAGGTCGCCGGGATGGCTCATCCCTGAGGTTCATGCCCGCGGCCATCGATCTCGGCGATCGCGTCGGCGAGAAGCTCTGAGCACACTGGGGCTGCAATGGAGTAAGAACTGCGGATCGAGATTCTTGGGAGAGGGGCAGGCCGATGAGTGACACAGCGCAGGGTGCCGGCTGGTGGCAGGCAAGTGACGGGAAGTGGTACCGGCCTGAGCAGCACCCGAACTACCAACCTCCCGCACCGCCACCAGCGGCCTCTCCCGCGCTGCCACCTACCGCCACAGCAACCGCCGCAATGTCGCCATCCACACCGGCGGACATGGTTCAACAGTTTCGGACCGTGAGTCCGACGGGTGTCGTGGGCAAGCCGAGAAAACCCTGGGTGGTGGCAGTCCTGACGATCATCACGCTCACTATCTACGGTCTCTTCTGGCAGTACGCCACGTTCAAGGAGATGAAGGACTATTCGGGTCAGGGTGTCGGTGGAGTCATTGCACTGATCCTCGCAATCTTCCTCGGGATCGTGAACATCTTTGTGATGCCAGCCGAGATTGGCAACCTCTACAGGCGTGAGGGACAGTTGCAACCCGTGAGCGCAGTAACCGGATTCTGGATCTTTCTGCCGGTCGTGGGGTGGTTCATCTGGGTGGTGCGCTGCCAACGATCGCTCAATCGGTACTGGATAGCCCACGGAGCGAGCGGGCTGTGAGTGACCGTCACGGCCCGGCGCCGAGGGACGCGGACCACTGTTTGGCTGAGCTAATCAAGGACTCCCGGCGGTCACGGCTCTGGTTGCGACTTCTCGATGTCTTCGTCGAAGAGCGCTTTGTACTGCCCGTAGCCTTCTGACTCCAGATCTTTGTAGGGAACGAAGCGCAGCGCAGCTGAGTTGATGCAGTAACGCAGCCCGCCGGCTTCGGGCGGCCCGTCATCGAAGACGTGGCCGAGATGGCTGTCGCCGTGGGCCGAACGGATCTCGGTCCGGACCATCCCGTGGCTCTTGTCCTCGCGCTCGACGACGTTGTCTCTCGCAAGGGGGATGGTGAAGCTCGGCCAGCCGCACCCGCTGTCGAACTTCTGCAGCGAAGCGAAGAGCGGCTCCCCCGACACGATGTCGACATAGATTCCCGCGTCCTTCTTGTCCCAGAACTCGTTGTCGAAAGCCGGCTCGGTGCTGCTCTCCTGGGTCACTGCATACTGGCGAGCGTTCAGGTTGGCGATCGCAACCTCATTCTTCTCATATTGGTCCGTCACGTCTCTCCTTCGTTTCATCGTCCACTTCGGTGCCCCGGGGCTGTGCTGTCCCGTCGGACAGCAGGCCCCTCAGGGCCCTGGTGCTTCTTGAGTCCAAGCGAGCCATTGTCACTCGACATGATGTCCTCCTGGCTCAGAAAGACCAAGCGCGAGGCAGCCGGGCCGAGCCAACGGCACCAGCCTCGCTCGGTGACATCCTCATTGCGCTGAGGCATGATCCACCCCGGACACGGAGAGTGCCAGCGGGGGGGTAGCGCTCCGGGTGTGAGTGGCGTGTGGATGGATGCGCTGATGGGCACGACGTTGGGCGGTGGCCGTCCACAGAAACCATCACAGCTGGAGATTTCCCTAGAACTATGTGACCCGCGCTCCGACGGCGACGCCGGCGAAGCCCCCCGAGGCGCCCGACGTGTCGGGGCCGTCCCTTGAGAGCCCGGATAATCAGCCATGATCACAATGCAGGTCGTCGGCCGGGCCCGGGCCGGCAATTCGCTCTCGGATTCGGGCGTGGTCTTGTGAGACGATTGCGCCTCGATCAGGCAGGGAGGGAAGGAAGGAATGGGGACAACCGGTCGAAGGGTGTCGCTAGGCGCAATTGCCTTTGGTCTTCTGCTCTTGGCCATGGGACTCCCGCTGGTCGGCGCCCCAGTTCCTGCCGGAGCCACTGGCTCAATGGTTGTAGCGACCACGACGATGACCTTCGTCGACAGCTCTCGTTCCACGCCGCCTTGGGACGGGATGCCCAGCAAGCCCTCCCGGACCCTCGTGACGACCATCTGGTACCCAGCGCCGCCATCGGGCTCGGTCGCCGGATCTGACGACGGTCCGTACCCACTTATTGTCTTCGCCCACGGCCTGGGGGGCTCGCCTCAGGAGTACGAGCAATTGCTGACTGCGTGGGCAGCTGCGGGCTATGTGGTGGCCGCCCCGCTCTTCCCGCTGTCCAGTAGTGAGACACCCGGTGGTCCGGATGGTGGGGACATCGGCAACCAGCCTGCTGACATGAGCTTCGTCATCAACCAGGTGCTCAGTGCATCGGCCGCCCCCAACGGAGCACTGTCAGGCCTCGTCGATCCGAACGAGATCGGGGCCGCCGGCCACTCCAACGGTGCTATCACCACTTTGGGCCTCGTCGCCAATAGTTGCTGCCGTGACACCCGGGTCAAGGCGGCGGTTGTCATGGCGGGCACCACCGAGGGTCTCGGTCGTGGCTCCTACGAATTGGCCAAGGCTCCGCCGCTTTTCGTCGTGTCGGATATACACGACGGGCTCGTCCCCTATGCCGATGCCGTCGCGGTCTTCAACCAGGCCCTGGGACCAAAGGCGCTCCTTACGCTGAACTGGGACAGTTCCTCTGACAGCACAGGTTCGACGGCTCACATGGCGGCGTCCGGGGTGGTCGGTCCGACGTCAGGTCCGGTCATCAAGTCATCGACGGCCTTCTTCAATGCCTTCCTCAAACACCAGCACGGGGCACTCGAGGCCGTCTCGACCAACGGTCGCTCGTCTCTGTCAGCGGTGCACACCGCCTGGACTTCGGGCTCCACAGCAACCTTGCCTCTCCCCAAGCAAGCGGCGGTCCACCTGCACGCCACCGTCACCCCGGACGCTGGCTTGCACGACGGCCAGGCCGTCACCGTTCGATGGAGTGGCTACACGCCGGGCAAGGTCGTCAATATCCTCGAGTGTTCCCAAGTGGACATCGCCACGGCCAGCTCGGCCGGTTGCAGCTTCGCCCATGCCGCGATCCTGCACCCTGACCCTACGGGTTCGGGCTCGGTGGTCCTCCACATTGGCACCGGCGCCATTGGCAACGGGGTCTGTGACACGGCCCACAGCTGCTACGTCATAGTCAACAACGCCAGCTCGACCAACCCGGCCGATACCAAGGAGGTTCCCATTCGCTTTGCCTCTGAACCGTGATTCAGTGATGGTCGACGACAACACATTCATCCATCGCGTCTGGCCGAATGGCGTTGTCCAGGTCATCCGGACGAGTTGGTCGTCCGCCCACCCAGATGCGAGCCCAGTATCAGGGACGAGATGCACGAGGGTCTCGACAATTCACCAACTCTCCGGGACCAAACGGTGAGCGCTCGATATCCTCACTAGGCGACGCTTACGTCTCTCTGCCCGTTCGAAGCCCTATCACGTTCAGGGCTCGCACGGAGGGCTGAGGATCAATCGGCACTTGGTCTCGATAATGGCGATGTGCTCAGCGGCAAGGAGTCGAGCTTGGAAGCTTGGACAACTCGACCAATGGTTCACTCGGGCTACTTGGCAGATCGACCCAGAGTTAGATCGGCCATTGATTCGACCTCCCGTAACTAGGTTGCCTCGGTCCGTTCTCTAGTCTTGGTGAGACCAAATACGTGCCTCGATGGTGCCGAATTGTCTCACCTTCCCGGCGGACTGGGCAGTCGGGAGGCCCTCCTCACCGCGGTTCGGCCATCCTCAGAGCTCTTCTTCGAACACCCCGCCATTGTGGAGTGGTGTCGATTGCGGAGGCAGTGATGGCCGAACCCTAGTGTCAGTATTAGGTGCCACGGCCCCTCCACGACATGCTGGTGGCGCCACGAAATCGAAGCCGACTCAAGCGCGAACGAGTTTCAGTGCCAGCCTAGGAACGATGAAGGATGCCAGAAAGATCGGCAAGAACCTCTTTCCGGTGCATCGGAACGCGACAATCTCGCCCTCGGCGACGTCGAAGGTCTCGCTGCTGCTCGACTTTCGTCCGTCGCGGACCCGAAGGGTATGACGCCCAGGCTCGACTGCTATGTCGATCGTGTCGTTCATCTCGACCGATCCGACCCGCTCACCGTCGACGATTGCATCGTACGCTCCACGACGGACCTCCGCTCCGATTGCCTTATGCGTCAACTTCAGCGTCGCCGACATCTGCTGATCTCCTCTAGTTTCCGAACGGGGTGTTGTCTGGGTGCTCGGCGACGAACGCAGCGTACCGGCGACAGTCATCCACGCCGACCGGTCCCGGCCCCTCGCCCGTCGAACAGTGCGGCCGGTCACAGGTTGCTGAACTTGGGTGCACTCCGAGTGGCGGGACGCGAGCTATGCCCCGACGGGCTCAGTCAGCCCGCTCGACCAGCGTGGCCAGGTTCGCCACGCTGGCCTCCATGGCCGGTCGCCAATTCTCGCCTTCCTTGGTGGCCTCGTGTAACCACTCCGGAGCCGCCGAGAGGTCGTAGAACTCCGTAACTCGAGTTCCGCCTCCGGACAGTGGGGTCAGCTCCCAGCCCCAGCGAAGGTGAGCCCGGTCGCCTACCCGAGATTGAAAGTCTGGTTTGTCGGTTGCCTTCAAAACCGGTTCCCAGGCGATCCGCCGATCAGGCTCGAACTCGACCACATGGTTCTCCATCACGTACTCGCCCAGCACGTCGTTGAACATCTTCATCTCGAAGACGTCTCCTATCGCGGACAAGACGCGCCGATCGTCGGTGCCCCTCAGCATGCCGGAACCGTCGATGGCGGTGTGGTCGACCGGTCGGGACAGGTAGTTGAAGACCTCGTGAGCGGGAGCGTCTATGTCCCGCGAGACCGATATGGGAGGTTCATGCGTGGTCATGATGGGTACGAGGGAGCCGCTGATCGGGAATCATCGGTGCCGATGAGAAGCTCCGCCTCGATGCGCCGATGAGCAGGATGGCAACGCCCCGGAGTACGGGGACACCGGGAGCCAGGACAGCTGACATGAATCACGTCACCGGTCACGGTCGCTCGTCGACCTCAGTCACGTAGACCCAGCTATCTACGTGCGCGCTGTGGCGTTTGACGACGATGGGGCTTGCCTTCGACTTTGAGAGGTCGCGAGCTCTTGCCTCTGCTGTGTCGTCACCATTGAACTCTCCGGTGTCCACGATGGTGTCACCTGGTTCGGAGAACTGGTAGCGCCAGAGTGTTCCCGAGGACGGATTTACATCGGTCATGTGTTCGACAATACTGACCAACCGGGCTCAACGTTCGTCACGTCGTTCCTCAGGGGCTGAACTCATATGCCCCTCGCGAATTGCCGACCAAAGCGACGCCCGAGGAACCGCACCGAAGTGACCCACCTACCCGCGGGGGCACTCTGTCCGTTCGTTTGAGCGAGTGAATCGGAGTCTTGATTCAGCGATCGCGATCGACCCGAAGTCGTGCTCCTTTCGGCGTCGTTCGGACACCGTTAGTCGTCTGGATCAATGCGTGACCATCTGTTTCTGACGAGGTGTTATCGCATCCTCCTTCTTGGCGGCTCTGGTACGAAGCCGCGACTGAGGTGACCGGAACACGCCGACCTGAACGGGTGACCACCTCGAGGCCGGACCAGCGGACCGACACCGCCGGGTGGTCGCAATCCGCAAAGACCTCGGACCAGACCATCGGATCCTCGATGGACTCTCCTGGAGCGTCGAGGCAACGGACCATCGTGTCGTCCACCCATCCGGCCCAACCACGGGTCGCCCGAGCGATCCGGAGCCGGTAGGGACGGCCGGCCTCCCAGTCGAAGTCGCGCGTGTTCGGGTTGGCGAACGAACTGGGCAGTGTCGAAGTTCCGCCCGAGAGCTCTGCGCCCGAGGCCCCGTAGCCGCCCCAGTTGACGTGGTGGAGCCCTTTTGGTGGATCGGCAGCCCACTGGAGCCCGAGGTGGGCTCCTGCCCCGCCGGGGAAGGAGACCTGCAGCGCCCAAAAGTACAGGCGGGGCACACTCGGCGGCTCAGGCACCATCAAGGTCACCGACGCCTCGACCAGTTCCTCGGCGGTGGGTACGTCCCAGACCAAGTGGAGTGAGGAGGCGCCGTTGGCCGAAGGTGGCCGTCCGCTCACCCGGACCAGGCGAGCAGAGCCCCGCCCCATCAGCCTCGACCATCGGCCAGCCTTACGACTCAAGCGGCGACCCAGGCGATGGCCTCTTCTTCCTGGTCTAGCCGGAAGGTCTTGGTCTCCCCAGGAGTCATCCACCCGAAGAGATGGGTGGCATGGGTCATCCAGTCGAGGTCTGTGACGAGAGCGATGCGCTTCCAACCACGTAGGTGTTCAACCCCCACTTTGAGATCCTGCCAAAGCGCACCACCCGACATGCCTTCGAAGTGGGTTATCACGATTAGGAACCTGACCTCACCGCTCTTGAAGGCGCTTTCCAATGCCGGAAGCACCACATCGAGGTAGTCGCTTGCCGACAACTTCCCGCTCGCTTGGAAACCGACTACTCCTGCCGGTAGATCATCTAGCTGCTTGATCATCTACCTGGCCTCGTCTTCATCGGGAAACCACGCCGTCATTGTTACCCATCTCAGGAATCGAGGTCGGCTCCAGACCCGGCAGCGTTCGGGGGTACCTACTCCCGAACGATTGGGACAGCCCGTCGTCGTTGGCGATAGCGAGGCCTTCGAAAAGATGTTCGCTCTTACCCTTGCCAGCAGAAACTGCGTGCGACCAGTGTCCGCGCGGTGTTGCCAAAGATCTGTCGACTAAATAAGGCCGCAACCTCGGGTGCGCAATCGGGGTAGCCTCGGCAGCAGGGCTGAAGGCCAAGGGGAACCACGTGGTCTACCGCAGGCGGGTGAAGAGGCACCGTACCAAGGCCTGGAACAGCGGCTACAGGCCGGCCGTGATGCTGCTGGTGGTCGGGGTAGCGCTGACTGCTGTGTCGTTCGCGTGGATCCTGCCGCGCCAGGCTTCGCTCGGTCAGCCGGCGACGTTCCAGTTGGTCGTGTACGGGTACCCCGCCAGCGTGTATATGGCGGTCTACCCCCAACCCGACACCCCCGACCAGGTAATCCTGTTGTACGAACCGCCGGGACAGCCGCTCATCGGGGCCAGTCTTACGGTCCCGCCGGGAACTCGAGTCCTGTCGTGTGGTCATCCCAGCAAGTGCACGGGCGGTCCTTCCGACCCGGTTGGCACCCTCGTCACTCTTAGCTTCGACGCCAAAGGCACCGCCAGCGTGGTGGTGGGCGGAAGAGAGGTGGGCTACGACAGCAACGGGACAACTGCCTACGCGCAGCTCCCCCTCGTCGAAGTGCCGCTCGGCAGCGAACCGGCGGCCGAGACCCCTTCCGTCTCTGTCACCTACTACATCCCCAATGCGAAATCGTACGACTGGAACACCGGGCCACAACCCGAAACTGCCGGGACCGGCACCATCACGTGGAGTCTCTTACTCACAGCGACGAGCGGGGCGTTCCAGTCGGACCCCGTAGCGGTGGGCGGGGTGGACGACGCGGCGCAACAGCGGCAGACGTTGATGACCTTCGTCGCTGGCGCATTGCTCGGGATCGTGGGCGGTGCATTGATTGGCGCGCTCCAGGAGGCCATCGACGTGCGGAGACCCGACGAAGAAGGCCAGAATAACGAGGCCAGGGTGACGACGCCGTCCGAGGATGCCCAGTGAGCATTTCGGCGGTCGCGTCGGGAACTAGGTATCTCGCCCCCGACGAGCGTCGAACTCATCGAGGTGCACAACTACATCAACGCTGGGTAGTACCTCAGGGTCTGACTATCCCGCGCCCACAGCTCGCTCGATCCAAGGCAACAGCTCGACAAGGCGACCTAGCGGGAGCGGCGGACGGCTACTTCTGCTTCGTCGCTCATCGTGCTTTCGAGAATGGTGGTGCCAAACCCGGCTTCGGAGGGTTGATCGAACTCGATACCAACCCGGACAGCTCTGCCGCGAGTCGTAGTTGCGGTCGCTACCTTGCCTTCAAGCCGGATCATGAACGAGTCACCGATGACCGTTGGCACATCGACGGAAATGCTACGTCCGGCGATCTCGCCAGGCGAGGGGTGCTCTAACGTGATTCCGAGACCGTGCATCGAGATGTCGATGACCCGGCACCGAACCGCGAACTCGCCCTCGATCTGGCAAACTCCGTCCCAACCAGCAGGTTGGCGCGGTACACGGCGGCGGAACTGCATTTCGACGCTCCTTCTCACGGAAGAGTCTCAAGAAATAATTGGGAACAATGGTGTCAGACAGAACCGACGCGTCAACGCAATGCGAACCGCCCGACACGTGCTGTTCCCTCAACGACCATCGGGCGTCGCCCACACTTTCGAATTTGCATTCAATTCGAGCGAGCAATGTGCGGCGCTGTTGCTACGCCAGTATCGACGACAAGTTCGAGCGTCTTTAGGCCCCTTGCCTGTCAGCCTCGCTTTCAGCGCCGTTGTTCGAGAGTTGTGTGATCAAAGGATATTCGGGCGCTATCTCGGCTCCCGCCCGACGACGACCCTGTTTTCAATTGGCCGGATCGGGCCTGCGATTGAGCCTGCGACTGTGACATCCGAGACTCACAAAGTCTCGACCTCACACTCGGCGCTTCCGGACCGGCTCATCTCAGATCTCGATGAGAGGACCGGGGGCGGGGAGCGCTCGCTCTCCTCCTGCGAGAACATCGGTATCCGTCGATGGTGCTGTCAGCGGACTGTGTGGAATGTCTCGTCCTGGATGAGCCGTGATCAAAATCCCTCCGACCAGGGCACCCAGAAGAAGGAACGCGCAAGCCCAACCGCTTGCCACCGCATAACCGTGCACTGTGGCCTTGGCAGCGAGATCGGCGCTCTTTGTGTGCGCAACCAGATAGGTCGCCGTGGCCGTCGCCGCGATGGTGTTGAGCAGGGCGGTACCGATGGATGCACCTATCTGCTGGGAGGTATTCGTCATGGCCGATGTGACGCCCACGTCCCTTGGATCGGCGTGGTTCGTCGCCGTGCTGATGCAAGGGACAATGGCCAGCCCGAGACCGAGGCCCAAGAGGAGCTCGGCTGGCAACACATGGGACACGTAGGAGACTTCCGGCGTCAACTGGGTCAAAAGGCCGACTCCGGCCGCCGCGATCACAAGTCCGGGGACGACCAGGACGCGCGTGCGGACCCGGGGCATCAGTCGACTAGCCAACTGGGTCGCAGCAACGCCGTTCATGGCCATCAACGGCAAGAAGGCGACCCCCGTCTTGAGCGGCGAATAGTGGTCGACGGTCTGCAGGAGATAGGTCAAAAAGAGGAAAGTGCCGAACATCCCTATGACCGCCAGCATGATCGTCAGGAACGAGCCAGCGCGGTTCCGGTTCTTCACGATCCGCAATGGCAGCAACGGATTCGGGCCCTTCGCCTGCCAGAGGACGAAGCTGGCGAGAAGAACGGCGCTGATGATCAGTGCGGCGACGACGACGCTCGACCCCCAGCCGTCAGCGCCTGCCTCGCCGAGGGCATAGACGAGGGCCACCAGCCCACCGCAGCCCAGGACGACGCCGGGTATGTCGAGCCGAATGCCGGAAACGCCCTGACGGGTCGGGATCAGTCTGAAGGCGCCGACAGCAACGAGGACGGCAATGGGCAGGTTGACGTAGAGGCACCACCGCCAATCGAGGTACTGCGTCAAGAACCCACCAAGGATCAAGCCGAACGCTGCGCCGCTGATGGCAATGGTGGCGTAGATCCCGAACGCCCGACCTCGTTCGCGTTGGTCGGTGAAGGTCGTGGTGAGGATGGACAACACGGAAGGAGCCAAGATGGCCCCGAACAGTCCCTGCAAGCCGCGCGCACCGATCAACATGAGGGTGGACTGGGCCGCGCCGCCGATGGCCGAAGCCAGTGCGAATCCGACAACACCCGTCAAGAGCGTCCGCTTTGGTCCTACCATGTCGCTGATGCGGCCGCCGAGAATCAGGAAGCCGCCGAAGGCAAGCGTGTAGGCCGTGACCACCCACTGGCGGTCCGTGTTCGAGAATCCGAGCGCGTGTTGGGCTGACGGGAGAGCGATCACCATGATCGTGGTGTCGAGCACCACCATGAGCTGCGCTCCGCCGATGACGGCAAGGATCCACCAATGCGCCCGCGTCCGCGTGCCGATGCAGAGTCCTTCGCTGTCGACGTGAAGAGTGTGGTCATGTCATCGCCGTGCCGACGACGTCCTCGTCATATGCCATGTGCTGGTCCCTAACCGGAGTACGCCTCGCCCAGCGGGTGGCTGCGATCCGTGCTGTCAGCACGTTGCCTGGGGCGCTTCGGCCGGCCAAGAGGAATCGAGAATCCGATCCACCTGGGCTGGGCTGACCGGTCGGTACGGCAACCTGTCCTGTGCGGAACGTGCGCCCGCGCTCACCTTGCCGCCGCCGCAGTACGGAGAGTGCACTGTCCTACGGTAGTCAAGGAAGTGGAGCGATCAGTCCGCTTCATGCCGATTCACCGTCAAGGTGCTCGGATGGCGTTCGTTCGCCGCAAATGGGCCCCACACTCGACCCTCCACTGCGCCCGGAACTAGGGGGCGCGAGTTATAGGCGTCGGCGGAACGCCAGATCGCCGCCTGGGGTCCCTTCATGGCTTGGTGCTGTTGGACCCAGACAGGCGGCTCGAACGACCTTTCGCAACCCCCAAGAGACGCGACGGCGCCAGGGGTCTTCGTCCCTGAAGTGGTCTGTACCCAGGACTGCGTTCCTCAGATGAACTGCTTCGTGAGTTCCGCGACCTCGTCGAAGTTCTTCTTGATATCGGGCAAGGACTGGCTCCCGTCGCGATAGGCCTGTTTTGACATGTCCTTGTCTCCGAAGCGAAGTCGCCCGGAGTCGCTATCTATGACGTCGGCAACCAACAGAGCGCCGGTCTCGTGGTCGAAGCCGCATTCGATCTTGAAGTCGATGTACGTGCCGCCGAATCTCGCCCACGCGTGCTCGACTATCTCGAATGTCCGGACGGTGAGGTCGCGAATTTGTTCAAGAAGCTCAGAGGTGACCATTGCATAGCGACTGTGCGACAGCATCTCCTCGCTGATGAGTTCACCGGCGTGGACGTCGCCGAGCTGAAGAGCCGCCTTCGTGTTGGGGACGAAACGCCGCAACACGTCGCGCGCGAAGTCGAATTCAAGGAGCGGATCGTGGTTCGTGTCGTCCTTCTCGAAGACCTCGAAGACGAGATCGGCAAAGACGGTCCCGTCGGCGAGGTCGGCATTTCGGTCCAGAAAGCTGCCAGTCGCGATCCGTCGAGCGACGAGTTCGAGAGGGATCATCTCGACCTTGCGCGCCCGAAAGGTGACGTGCGTCGAGCCGCTCGACAAAATGAGTCGGCACGCGATTGTTGTTGAGCAGTCGGAAGATGTTGCAGGTCGTCGTTGTAGACGACGCCGCCTTGCCCTCGATGAAATCGTGCTTCGCTCCGTTGCCCGCGGTGATGTCGTCCTTACTCCGGATCAACACGGTGCCGTCGCCGGCGTCGATGATGATCTTCGTCTTGCCTTCGATGGCCTGCATGAGCTTCTCCTTCTCTCGGGTCAGAACGATCGACCTCACATCGGGGATCGTCGTCAGCCGATCGGGGCGCACCGAACGGATCCGGTCGATCTCATCCATACCGGCACGAAGTCGGCGTCGGGTGCGGTTCAGCCGAGACCGCACCGTGCCGACCGGGATGTTGAGCGCATTCGCAATCTCCTCGTAGGTGAGCGCCTCCCACGCGTGGAGCAGCAACACGTCGCGTTCGCCGGCTGGGAGCTCGTCGAGCAGTTTCGCCATCGCTCGCACCTGAAGTTGAGCGTCGATGACGTTCGCCACTGCGTCGACGTAATCGTCCTGCTGGCTCTGCGCGACGAGGCGGGCCAACATCCTGAGTTCGCCGGCCCGCCGCCGAAAGTGCTTCCGCAACAGGTTGGACGCGATTCCGTACAGCCAGGGCAGCGCCGCCGAGAAGTCCGAGGTAGTAGCGGAAACGGGCCTCGAACGCAGCGAGAAATACGTCAGCCAGCAAGTCGCTCGCATCGTCCGGACCGATCCGCCGCGCGAGATACCGGAAGACCGCCTCGGCGTGCCGATCGAAAATCGTGCCGAACCGAGCGGGTTCGTCCAGCGATTCGATTATGAGTTCAGCATCCGACCGGCCGGTCACATCTCATCCTTACCGTCAAGCCCGACTTCGGTTCGCGGGATCGTGCCCGGCCTTCCCACGTGACCGCACGCGCAGCGAGCCTGCCATCGGAGAACGGCGAACGGCGAACGGCGAACGGCGAACGGCGAACGGCGAACGGCGAACGGCGAACGAGATCTTCTTGACTTTTTCATTGATTAGCGCAAGGCTATAGCCGCAACTACTTCAATGAGATATTCAAGAAATATGACCTCGACCAGCTCCACCACATCCGATCACGCGTGCACCCTGCTCAAGGGAGTCCACGACGTCGCCGACATCGTGCTCCGCGACGTGGCCGAGATCTTGGCGGAGTTTGACCTCACCCAGCCCCAGGCCACGATGCTCTGGGCGCTTGAACCCAGCACCCCGCCCGTCTCGATGCGCGAGCTGGCGCGCAAGCTGCACTGCGACCCATCCAACATCACCTTGCTCGGCAACCAGCTCCAGGCCGCGGGCCTCATCGAACGCCATCCCGACTCAACCGACGGACGCCGACGGGTCTTGGTCCTCAGCGACCAAGGACGGGCTGTCTGGTCTCGACTCCTGGAGCGAATGCAGCAGCGCTCACCGCTGTTCACCCTGTCCCTCAAAGAGCAGAACCAGTTGATCGGACTGCTCGACAAGGTCCAGACCAACAACACCCAGATTCCGACCGGCTTTCTCAACTATTGACGAAGGGCATCACATGATCATCGAACGAACTGACCGTGAAGAGCTCGTGGAGCTCATGAGCCGGTACGCCGACATGCCGGACACCGGGAATTGGGACGAGCTGCCGCGGTCGGTGTTCTGCGACGAGTTCACGGCCGACTTCAGCTGGCTCGGCGCACCGGTCACGACGGTCAGCCGTGACGCCTGGTGCCAACTATCGAAGCAGGCGTTCGCCGGTTGGACCGCGACCCACCATGCGATCACCAGCCATCGGATCGCCATCGATGGGGATCGTGCGACCATCTGGGCCCACGTCCGTGCCGAGCATTGGGTTCCCCCCGAAGTCGCGGCCGGCGGACCGAACTGCTGGCTGGTCGTCGGGTTCTACGACAACGTCGCCGTGCGAACTTCCGATGGCTGGCGGCTGAGCTCGGTCAAGGAGACCATGACCCACCAAGAGAACCAGGCACTGCTCGGGGCCTCGATGGCGGCCGTGAAGGACTGACATCGTCGCCGAGTAGCGCCTCAAGATCGAACGATCGGAACGTTCAACCACATCAAACCCGCGAGAAGTCAGAGGACACTCGCAAGAAGACGACCACTAGGTCGACGCGGCGTTCGTCGGGCCTTCGATCGAGGGTTCAGCCGCTTGACGGCGTCAGGTTGGTGGATTCAGGCTGAGGCTGCTCGAACTTGAAGTCCGTCCTCAACCAGCCGTGTACGCCTTGATCTGGTCCTTGACCACCGTCAGCAGGTCACCCATGGTCAGGTTCGGGTCGCTCAGGTGCAGGCCCCATCGTGGGTCGGGGATCTCCTTCACGGTCTTCCTGGACACCGGCCCCTGGCGCACGCCCTTTGGTATTCGCCTGTGCCCTTCGAATCAACCTTATGCGCTCATCAATTTGGCAGTGGCTGTGCCGGACGTTGGGCTTACCAGTTCGATCATGCAGGGCTAGCGGCCGAAATTGAGCTGCTTAACCCAACGAGCAAGTTGCCTGCTGTTCGGTAGAATCTTTAGACCTGGGCGGTCTTGAATCCAATCTGGCAGGTAGTCATTGGCGACAACAGCGCAGTAACACCCAGCGCTGGCTGCCGCCCTGACTCCCTTCTCCGACGACTCGATAACGAGACATCGATCTGGTCGTCGCCCACGAAGTACCGCTTTGAGCATCGCGGGATCTGGTTTCGCCGCCAGGGCTCTCTCTGAAGACACTCCCAGCACCTGGACAAAACACTTTGCCAATCCAGCGGCTTCCACAGCATCCCTCGCCCTTCTCTCGGAAGCATTAGAAGTAACCGCGAGATCGATTCTCTTTTCATAGAGATAATTTACCAAGTCTCTCATTCCAGGCTTCATGAAAGCATAGGCGTCTGTTCTTATTCTCTCAAGCAGATTTGCTTCTCGTTCGGCGACCAGCTCGTCCGGCTCGGAGCTGAGGTTGTGAAAACGTGCTTTCATTGCAACAAAGAAGTCGCGCTCGTCCATCCCAACGTATTCTGCGTAATCCTCAAAGGTGAGTACGCCACCACCAGTCTCGTCTCGAATCATCCGCCGCGTAATATCAAAAAGCAGAAACTCAGTATTTAGGAGCCCTTCATCTAGATCGAATACCACCATCTCAAACACGCTGGGGCGGTGTGGCGGGGGGGACTCCTCTGTTGTGATCTTTCGTTTGAAATAAGATCCAAGTGAAGTCGGAGTGATGCCATCCGTTTGGTACTGATCGGCCAATCGTTGCCCGTCCACAAAGATCGTGCGCACAAGGTTTCGGGCTGAACCACCAACATCCAGCTCTCCGGAATCCTGTTCCATCATGATTCGTGAGAGCACAAAGAGTGAGCTCACTTGCAGTTGCTCCAGCACGTCCGGTCGATTGATCGCAGTCCGCTGATGAGCTGGATGCCAGGGTAGAAGACCCAGTTGCGCATCTACTGCACTCGTGAACCAGTAAAGGAACATGGCCACCGCATGCGATAATTCGGAAGCTCGAGCTGGTTGCTTGAGAATCCCGGCATCCTTAATCGGACCAAGGATGCGGCCGTCTAAAATGTAGTCACCACGCGCCGCCCTCAAGAGAACTCTATCGGTCGGATCGGATACCTCGGCCATGCGTCGACGGACCTCTTCGGCATAGGCGTATGCATCAGAGCCGTCGATCTCGTACTTTGGATCTTCACTCGTCGCTGAAGCCAACTGGGATGAGAGTCTACGTATGGTAGGTATCAGCTCTGGGCAGCCAAGTACTTCTTCGATCGTTGCGATCCCCAACAAGTCACCCATAACGGCCAGAAAACTATGGAGCGAGTTCAGGCAATACAATTTCCCTCTGTCGAAGGATCGCTATATCCTCACGCTTCAACAGTCGTACTATCTGAGAACCTTCGAATAAGCGCCTCGTTGCTTCTGTACTCTCCAGAAAGAGATAACCGGAGCTCACGACTATGGGATCGTGAAGAGACCCAGCGTCGGGAACGATCACGTCCGCAACAGCTTCCGGAAATTCAGTAGACCTCTCTAAAGCGTCGAGTCCTATCAAATTAGTAAGATGTTCTCTTAGGACTTCGCTCGGCGAGTGCTTAGGTGCATTTGGGGCGAGGCCGTTCTCGCAAGCGATTATTTGCAACTTAGAATGCGGGCGATCGTTCAATCCTTGTGCGATTGCTAGTGCGACGGCACCGAGGTTCTCGATGCCAACAGAAGTGGAGAGGACCTGGGTAAGAGGTTGCGAAACCACTTCGCTTATTGCGGACAGATTGTCATAAGTCAAGAAGTGGTAGTTCGATAGGGAGACTTCAAGGAAACCGCAACGGCGAACGCTGTACTTATTCTCGTTGTACTGCTGAATCATGTCGCGGTTCGTTTGGCGGCCGGCGACAATCAGAAGGGTCTTAGCGTCTGCTTCATCTGCCACAAGGTTGAGAAATCCCCGCCCGAGACGCCCAGCGCCAAAAACTATCCAACTAGTTAGCGCCGGCCAAAGCTCGCCGATCCACGAATTCGGGATTGCCGTTGCGGGGATGGCCATCGCGGTCGGATCGGACGTTGACGCGGCCGTAAGAATCCCAACAAGACGTGGTCGAGGCTGCTGGCCCTTTAACCACACACCTCCGCCGCTATAGCCGGGGCGTATCCGAGTCTCCCCACGCTTCGACCTCAACTGAAGAAGACCCGTGTCCAGAGGATCATCTTTGACGCGGCAATCCACCCAGAGACCACTCTGCTCGGAGGGATAACCATAGAGCGTCAGGTCGTGAGTCGAGTCAGGAGGGCTACTGACCGGGGAGGCGACTGTTGCTACTGCTGGCGCTGGCTCTGCCAGCTCGAGAAGTGCGAGATCATGAGTTGTAAATCGTTCGTCTGGCGGCGGCGGTAGCCAGTGCTTGACAGTCGCCGATTGCGAATTGTGCGCACCAGTCAGGAACGGAAACGAAATCGAAACTGACGTATCCGGCGTTGGCTTTTCGGGAGTTCGTGGCGGACGACCGAGAGCATCGTTGATTACATGGGCGCAAGTGATGATGTGGCTGTAGGAGAGCAGAACTCCCATGCCAACCATCTCTTCGCCGTTCTGTTTGGTTATGCAGACAAGTGCTCTGCCGCGGGTTGTGTCGATTGTCGGAACCTCGGGGTTGGACGCCATTTATTTATTTCCCTCTCGCGAGCATGAACAGCTCAGCCGCCTGGGATCTGGGCATCCCAGGTCAGGGATAGTTGGACGGTCGCCGCTGCGCTACCTTGCAAAATCTTGACATCGGCACCCGCTGTAAAAGTGATCCCAAGGTTGAGTTGAGCCTGGCAGTAGTTAAGTCCAGTGGATGAGAGGGTTTCCTGAACTTTCTTCGCGAATTCGGCTGCGGTAGCAATTCCCTTTTCAAATGTACGGAGGGATTCATCCCGAAGTTTGTCTCCACGGCTCGCAAAGGCGAACTCACCGTCAAGGCTCTCGTCGACCTCGAGTTGTACTGTGGATCCATCTTCTAGGACAAGTATCATCTCTGGCATAGCGCGTCCTTGGTGATTTCTTCTCGATAGGAACAAATAGCGAGGGTCTCATCGACTAGAAGCCGCACCTTTAGTACCTCACTTACTATCAACGGGTTCTTTACCTCGGTGAAAGACCTTGCCTCCTACACCCGCGTGCATTGCAAAGAACCGTAGCCTCCATATCGGCCTCGAGCTCGGCGATGGTCTTGTAGGCCTGTGTCAACTCGTCGGCCTCGAAGCTCTTCACGCCCTCTCGTAGCCCGGCGTCGACGAGCGCGCCTGGCGCTTCCAGAGATAGAGGGTCGCCTCTGAAACACCGAATTCCTTGGAGAGCGAGGTCGCCTTCTCGCCGGCCACAAGACGCTCGCAGGCCGAGCGCCGGAACTCTCTCGCATATCGCTTGGGCACGGACTACCTCCTGGTAGCTCACGACCCAACTCTTATAAGGCTGGCTCGGGCTCTGGGGTAAAGCCCATGAAGCAGCCCTAACGGGATTCGAACCCGTGTCGCCACCTTGAGAGGGCGGGTTGGCTTCGCTATTGAGTCCGAAGGGGTCTTGTTTGGCCAGTTCAGGACGTCGCGGCTGTCCAGTGCGTCTTCTTGGGCAGGCCGGGTATGGCCGAGTAGTTGGGCAATGAGATAGGCAGCGGGTGCCCAGCGCCACCGTCCCGGACGACACACGCCGCCCCTCGCTGTCTCCACGCCGCTCGATCAGTACACCTCTCTCGGGCACTCCCGGCCCAGCAAGATCCGATTCTCATCCTGCGCGGATCGAAACGGAGCGCCGCTGGGCGGTCAGTCCGTGTGGCTGACCGAGGCGGCCCGCTGATGGCTGTCGTCGTTACCGGATGCTTGCGTAGCCGTTTCCCAGCCACTGGCGATCAGAGTCAGGGAGCGCAGCCGGGCCTCATAAGAGTGGGCTCGCGTCGAGAGCATGACCTCGTCTGCCCCGGTGCGCTCCTGCAACTGTCGGAGCCCCAGGATGACCGTCTCCGCGTCACCGATCAGATGAGTCGACATGGCGTCCTCAACGATCGACTTCTCGGCGGCCGTGAACGAATACTGCGCCGCCTCCTCCGGGGAGGGCAGCGGACCTAAACGGCCCGTCCGTAGGTGCAGGATGCTGAGCGCAGTCGAGCCCGACAGCCATCGCGCTTCAGTCTCGTTTGGCGCGCAGAGCACGGACACAGCGACCATGATCTTGGGCTCGACGAGCAGCACCGAAGGCCGGAAGTTCGACCGATAGGTGTCGAGCGCAGCGTCGAGGAGCTTTGGGGCGAAGTGGTACGCGAAGGAGTACGGCAGTCCCAGGATTCCCGCGAGTTGCGCGCTGAACAGGGACGAGCCGAGCAGCCACACTTCAGGAAGGTAGCCCCTGCCGGGGTTCGCGAGGGTGCCACCTGGTCGACCCTCGCCTGGCAGGAGGTAATTGATCAACTCCACGACGTCGTCTGGAAACGTGTCCGCGTGCATGGCCGGCGTGCGCCGGAGGGCCCGCACCGTCATCTGGTCGGTCCCCGGAGCCCGTCCCAACCCGAGGTCGATCCTCCCTGGGTGCAACGCCTCTAGAGTCCCGAACTGTTCGGCGATCACAAGTGGAGCATGGTTGGGCAGCATCACACCGCCGGAGCCAACGCGGAGGGTAGTCGTCGCATTGGCCAGGTGTGCGATCAGGACGGCGGGTGCGGAACTAGCCACCGCGGGCATGCCGTGATGCTCAGCTACCCAGAGTCGGCGGTATCCGAGTCGCTCCGCCTCGGATGCAACCTCCACCGTCTCTCTCAAGGCTTGAGCGGGGGTTGACCCCGTTGCCACGGTGGCAAGGTCAAGTACTGAAAGCGGAACCATGCTCCGTGAAACACGCTGGCTCCCCTAATGCTTCCTGAGCCCAAATTCGCACCAGAAAGTGAGACCGGTCTAGCCGTCAATCAAAACCCTATTAATTACATCGACAATGGTCGAAAACCGTGGGAAGATCAAACGGGGCGGTCCCGATGACCCGTAGGAGAACCCGATTGTGACCACCGTTGCCTCGAGTGTCGAGCTCGCTTTGACTCCTCTCACCGGCAGGACCGGTGCGGAAATTCGAGGTGTCAACCTGCGTGAGCCGCTGGAGTCGGCCTCCGTGTCCGAGATTCGCCGGGCTCTGTTCGACTACAAGGTCATTTTCTTTCCGGGGCAGCACCTCTCGACCGACGAGCATTTCGCGTTCGCCGCGCAGTTCGGCGAGATCACTGAAGGTCACCCGACATCGGCCGCGGACCACCGTCGTTGGGGGCTCAACGAAATCAACTACACCGAACGCCGCGAGGAGCATGCCAGCCGTCCTGATCCGACCCGGAAGCCGCGGCGCGAGGGCTGGCACACCGACGTCACTTTCATGGACACCCCGCCAATGGGCTCCATCCTTAATGCGATCGCGATGCCCGAGTATGGCGGGGACACCGTGTTCGCCAACACTCAAGCTGCCTACGAAGGGCTGTCTGCCCCATTTCGCCAGTTCCTCGACGGACTGGTTGCTATCCACGATGGCGAGGTCGCATTCGGCGAACAGATTCGGGCCAGAGGATACGGCGAATGGGAAGGCAAGCGGTTCACTCAGCTTCAGCCAGTCGAGCATCCCATTGTCCGCACCCATCCCGAAACTGGGCAACGAAGCCTCTTCGTGAACCCCGAATTCACCTCACACATCAAGGGCTTCTCCCGTCGAGAGAGCGACGGTCTGCTCGAACTGCTCTATCAGCACATGGTCGACCAGAAGTACCTCGTACGGTACAACTGGAAGGCAGGCGATCTCGGGTTCTGGGACAACCGGGCCACCATGCATCTGGTGGTGATCGACTACGGCACCCAGCATCGTTTGATCCAGCGTGTCACAATCAAAGGCGAGCGTCCGCGCGAGTCCGGATATCAAACCAGTGCGCCGGTGTGCCCCGACCTGCCAATCGCTGCCGAAGCGCCGAACTCGTCCCCGAGGATGGAACAAGGAGGAACACCATGACCGTTGAGACAAGCCTCGGACGTGTCGACTCGTTCGTCGCCGAGTGGGAAGACTGGCATCGGGACCATGAGGCACGTCGTGCAAGTCCCCACGGCTTCTTGGCCATCACCAGCCTGCACTGGTTGAGCACAGAGCCGGAGCGCTTCGACGACGCCCCTGGGCTTTGGTCCACTGGGCCCGACGGGATAACTGTCAGCCTCGAGGACGAGGATGTGCTGAGCGTCGATGGTCAGACAATCCGCGGGAGGCACTGTTTTGGAGCGATCCCCGAGCGCGGCGGGATCAACGCGGTCTGGGGAGATGCCGTGCTCGAGGTGGCCAAGCGCGGTGGTCACGACATTCTTCGCCCCCGCCATCCCGAGAATCCCGTGCGCCTGGCGTACCGCTCTACTCCCGCATATCCGCCCGAGCCGCGTTGGGTCGTCCCCGGACGCTACGTGGCCTTCGATCGCCCCCGCCCAACAACCGTGGGCGCTGCGGTCGAGGGCCTCGAGCACGTCTATGACGCTCCGGGTCGCATCCAATTCGTGTTGGACGGCCAGCGCCTGGCCCTCACTGTGTTTCCCGGCCACACCTTGGGCACCTTCCTCGTGCTTTTCACGGACGCCACGTCGGGCACAACGACCTATGGGCCGGTCAGATCGCTTTTGGTCGAACCGGGTGACGATGGTGCGGTCCACCTCGACTTCAATCGCGCCAGCAATCTCCCGTGCGCCTACACCGAATTGGCCACCTGTCCGCTCCCGCCCCTCGAGAACCGTCTGACCGTTCCCATCGAGGCCGGGGAGAGGTTTCCGTTCGAGACGGCGGCCTGATTGTCCGCCTCGAACGCGTGAACAACGGGCTAGCAGGCAGGACGCTCTCGCAAAAGCATCAGATCACGAGCGTGAGGTGTGGAAGTGGCTGAATGATCCGAGCACATCGGGTCGGACGCGAGACCGTGCGATCACTTCGTTTGCCCAGGGCGTGAACTGGAATCTTCCGTGCAGAGATGTCGCTGCCTCAGTTGCCGTCTGAGGAGGCGCAACGAGTGCCCGGGGCCGGCAACGTGCCGTCGATGAGGTAGCTGCTCACAACTTCTTGCATGCAGATATTCGCCGATCCATTGAGCAGCCAGCTGTGCCCGTATCCGACGTACGTGACCAGCTGTCCCCCGACTGCGGGAGCCAACCGTCGTGCAACGGCATAGGGAGTGTTGGGATCAAAGGTATTGCCAATAATGAGCGGCGGTTGATTTCGGATCGGAGCAAGATGGGCGACGGCTCCAGTCGAGCCGGTCCATCCCGGACAGCCGATGAGGTTATTGGCAACGGCTTCCGCACCACCGAGCGGAAACCGCGCCGCCAGCGTCCGAGCCAGGGAAGCGGTGCCGGCGCCGTTCGGGTGGGCTGCGGCGTCGTTGCAGGTAATGCTCCAGAGGGCACCAACCAGCGAGTTTCCATTCAAATCGGTCTCGAGGCCCAGGGCTACTGAACGCAGCGGGGCGCCGTTCCCCGCAATCGCCGCTGACAGGGCGGGAAAGTAGCCAGGGGTGAGAGTCGGTGCAGAGAGATAGAGCAAGGTTGCGGTCATCAAGTCACCAACGGTTACCGGAATGTTGTCACCATCGCCGGGTGGTGGCAGCGGAGTCTGGGTGAGCCGAGCAGCAAGTTGTTCATAAGAGCCGACTGGGTTGGACCCCAGGGCGCAACCTGATAGCGCCGGACAACTGGAAAGTGCATGCTCGAGCGCCGCCTGGATGGCCGGCGCTTCGAATGTGGCATCTGCTGAGAGACTCAAGTTGGCGTCGACCGCTCCGTCGAGCACCATCGAGCGCACGTGACTCGGGAACAGCTGCCGGTAGACGGACCCAAGGACAGTGCCATAGGACAGTCCGTAGTAGTTGATTCGGTCGACCCCGAGAGCCATGCGGAGACTGTTCATATCCCGAGCGGAAGTCGTGGTGTCGACGGTCGGGAACAGCTCGGGATAACGGGAACGACATGAGCCATCCAGACCGGAGAACGTACGCGCCGCAGCCAAGGTCCCGGCCACGGCGCTGCTCGCTGCTGCAGGGGTCGGCCCGCAGAGAAGCGGGTCGCTCGACCCGGTTCCCCGTTCATCGAAGCTCACCAAAGTGAACTGGCTCCGTACCGATGTTGGAACGAACGACGCCAGGATGGGAAGGATGAGGACCCCACTCTCACCTGGCCCTCCCGGATTGAACACGATCACCCCCTTGCTGTCGGGCACAGAGTGCTCGATGACAGCCAGAGACAACGTCCCACGGGAAGGGAGCCCATAGTCAATCGGCACGTGGAGCGAACCGCAGAGGTACCCCGTCACCTTGGGGCATGGCGACCAGGAAATGCCGGCTGGAGTCAAGGAAGCCGTGGCGATACCCGAACCAGACGTGAAGGTGAGTGTCAGGACCGAGCAGACCGCTAGCAATGCGATCAGCATCCGCCGGCGATAGTTCGCCGCCCAGCGATGCGACTTCAACCGTGGAGTCGCCGTCACGCGACGATATTATTGAGTTTGCGCAACGGGATTGAGATAGAAGACGTTCCGGATCGAACACTCCGGGTTATGGGACCTACTTCGACCCTCTACCAGGTGAACCACGAATCACTGGCGTACCGCTTAATCGGCCCGCGAGCAGCCGTCGCCCAGATCATCCATCTGAACTGGTTTTGAAGCAGCCGCAACGGGATTCGAACCCCTGTCGCCACCTTGAGAGGGTGGATACCGACGAGTCGGGGACCAGCGATGTTGGTGAACCTCCCAGCTCGGCGGGAGTTTGAGGTTCGCGTCGTTTCGCGGCCTTTTTCGACGGTTAGGGCACGCAGCGGGCACGGACATTGGCCGCGGCGTGTAGCGGTGATCCGTGGCTAAACCGCCCCATGTCTACCAAGCGCCACGCCTGAAAGTGGTGCATACCTGTCAAGCAAACAAGTGGACCCACGGGCCTCCTGCGCTTCCATTCGCGCGCCGGGCTGAACCGTCGCTAGGTCCGAGCGGTTGCCGCTGGAAAGGCCTAACTCGCAACGGTTGTCATGTCTTCACCTGGTCGCGGGACTGACGTGCGCTAGCAACACATCAGCGCGTCTAGGAGGGATGCGCGTCAGGGCATTTGGCTCCCTAGCCAACCCGCCACTTCTGAGGAATCGACTCCAGCTCAGGGCGGGGGCCTAGTCAGAACGGCGGGTCGCCGAGACCCTGGGGATAGGCGAGGTTCTGCCGTTAGTAGGGCCGCTGGCGATGCTTGGAGCGACGTAGCGGCCGCTCTTGTGTCGGAAGGCCAATTTGCGTAGAGACGTCCTCACGTCGCTGGCCGCTTCAGCATGTGTCGCAGTCCTGCCTCCAAGTCGGAGGAAGTGAACGCGAAGCCGCTTGATTGAAGGACTGCCGGCTGGACCCGGGCGCTGGTAAAGAGCAAGGAGTCGGCGAGCTCAGATCCCAGTAATAGCCTCGGGCCGATCTTCGGCACTGGGATCAGGGCCGGTCGAGATAGCACCGCGCTGAGGACTCGAGAGAAATCGCGGTTGGTCACGGGGTTCGGTGCAGTCAAGTTCACTGGCCCGCACACATCATTGCCCAGTAGCCACTCAATTGCCCGGATCTCGTCATGGAGTGTGATCCAACTCCACCACTGGTCGCCGGATCCGTATCTCCCGCCCAAGCCGATCTTGAAGAGCGGCAACAGCTTGGGGAGCGCGCCTCCCTCCGGACTCAGGACAAGGCCAGTGCGAGCACACACCACCCTGATGCCGGCCTCCCCGGCACAGGTAGCTTCGGCCTCCCAGCGCACGCAAAGCGAGGCGAGGAAGTCGTCACCCGGTGGACTTTGCTCTGTGAGAACCTCGTCTCGGCGATCCCCGTAAAACCCGATGGCCGATGCGCTCACCAGCACCCGAGGCGGGTGACCCAGACCAGCCAGCGCACCGACGAGCAACGCAGTGGAGCGGGTTCGGCTCTCGACGAGAACCCGTTTGCGGTCCTCGCTCCAGCGGTGATCGCCGACACCTGCGCCGGCCAGGTGGACCACGGCATCAGCACCTTCTAGGCCATGGGCATCGATGGTGTTGCCTGCGGGATCCCAACGAACGGCGAGCTCACCCGGTTGGACCGGGCGGCGCACGACCCTGACGACGTGGTGGCCGGATCTGGTGAGATGGGAGCAAAGTGCTTGGCCGATCGGGCCGCTTGATCCCGTGACCACGACCTGCATAGACGTCGCAGCATAGGTGGCGCCTTACCGTCATCCACTTGTCCCGCTCTCGGCGACGTCACTGTTGGGGGACAGCCTCTCGGCGTCTGCCCCGCGTGGGGTGGGCTCGTCGACGTGTCGGCGCGTTCCCCGGTAACCTCGTGGTTGAGGTCGTGACTGGCGTTGCAAGGTGGAGTCAACCACCGGGGAGCGACCTTCGAGCCGTGCCGAGCGCCTGGGCCATTGGAGAGCAAGGAGCTCAATGTGGCCGTCGGCAGGTTGTTGGAGACATACCTCTCGCGATTCGGGATCTCCACGGAAGGGCTCTCAGTCGAGACTATCGGGTTCGCCGCCGCTCTTGATGTGGTCGCTCGTCTCGAACCAGGCGTCGCTGAGGCTGTCGTGCAAGAGCTGGGCGACCAGCGCAGTCACCTCAAGCTGATCGCCAGCGAGAACTTTGCGAGCCCAGCGGTGCTGTTGGCGATGGGGAACTGGCTGAGCGACAAGTACGCCGAGGGCGCGCCCGGTCATCGTCTCTATGCCGGGTGTGACAATGTCGACACGGTCGAGTCGCGGACGAACGAACTGGCCTGTGCCCTCTTCGGCGCCGACCACGCGTATTCACAGCCGCACAGTGGGATCGACGCCAACCTGGTCGCGTTCTGGGCGGTCCTGTCTCAGCGAGTGGAGTCGCCGGCCCTGCAACGCCTCGCGGCACGCCACGTGAACGATCTGTCCGATGAGGACTGGGAGATGGTGCGCCAGCAGCTCGGCAACCAAACGTTGCTGGGGATGTCGCTCCAAGCGGGCGGTCACCTTACCCACGGCTTCCGTCCCAACATCTCCGGCAAGCTCTTCCGCCACCGTTCCTACAGCGTCGACCCCGACACCTTCCTGTTGGACTACGACGTGGTCCGGCAGCGGGCGCACGAAGAACGGCCGTTGATTCTCATCGCCGGCTATAGCTCCTACCCCCGGCTCGTGAACTTCCGTGTGCTGCGAGAAATCGCGGATGAGGTCGGCGCAACGTTCATGGTCGACATGGCGCACTTCGCCGGCCTAGTCGCCGGCAAGGTGCTCACCGGTGACTACGACCCAGTCCCTCACGCCCACATCGTGACTACTACGACGCATAAGACGCTGCGCGGTCCACGCGGCGGGATGGTGCTCTGCCAGGGCGACCTCGCCGAGTTCGTCGACCGCGGCTGTCCGCTGGTACTCGGTGGTCCACTTCCGCATGTCATGGCCGCCAAGGCCGTAGCCCTATCTGAGGCGGCGCAGCCGTCGTTTCGCCGATACGCAGAAACAGTAGTCGACAACGCGCGGGCGCTCGCACAGGGTCTGGTTGCTGGTGGCATTCCTGTGGTGACCGGCGGAACAGACAACCACCTCGTACTCGTCGATGTCCGCAGGTTCGGGCTCAACGGGCGCCAAGCAGAGGCGGCGTTGCGAGCCGCGGGCATTACCTTGAACCGCAACGTCGTACCCGACGAGACGAACGGGTACTGGTACACGAGCGGCCTGCGACTGGGCACACCCGCCGTCACTACGCTCGGCATGGGTGCCAACGAGATGGACGAAATTGCCGAGGTTGTCGCCGCTGTTCTCCGTGCCAGCTCCGCCGGCGTCGTGACATCCGGACCAAGCAAGGGCAAACCCTCGCTCGTGCAGTTCCGCCTCGAGGAGCGCATCGCCCGCTCCGCACGCTCGAAGGTTGCTGACCTGCTGACACGACACCCGCTCTATCCAGAAATTGCGCTGTGACCTCCGACAGGTGCAACCACTTTGGTCCGCCCCAGAAGTGATGGCATGAAGGAGCGGGGCCTCCGCTCCCCGTGACGGCACCGGTCTCTCAGATCGAGACTGGGGTTGTCACACAACCCTCACGACAAGGGAGGCCCCGATGGCACAAGAGTACGTGGGCATCGACCTGCATCGCAGGCGTTCGGTCATCTATCGGATGGACCAGGCCGGAGACAAGATCGACTCGGTCAGGGTCGATAACGACCCCATCCATTTCGCCAAGGAGGTGAGCGCAGCCCCGGTGGGCAGCGACGCCATTGTTGAGGCGACCTATGGCTGGTACTGGGCGGCCGATCTGCTCGAGGAGATGGGTTATCGGGTCCACTTGGCCAACCCGCACGGCAACGACTGGGGCCACCGGCGGGTGAAAAACGACGAACGCGACGCTCGGGACCTGGCCGACCTGCTTCGCCTCGGACGTCTGGCCGAGGCCTGGATCGCCCCGCCCAAGACCAGAGAGCGGCGCGAGATGATCCGCTTTCGGATGAAGCTGTGCAATCTGCGCAGCGGACTCAAGGCCCAGGTCCACGCGGTGATGGCGAAGAACGGGATCCTCCCGTCACGGGGCGACATGTGGGGCCCGGGCGGCAGTGCCCAGCTCGACTCCCTCGAGCTCCCCGACGCGTACTTCAATCGCATCGCCGTGCTCCGGGACCTCGTCGAGCTCTACGACCGCGAGGTCGGCTTCTTGGACCGCGACATCCACCGCATCCTCTCAGACGATGCCGGCTACAACGCCGTCCAGGCCATCTATGGCGTCGGACAGGTCTTCGCCGCCATCTTCGTGGCCGAGATCGGCGACGTCAGCCGCTTCGACTCGCCCAAGGCCCTGTGCTCGTGGGCCGGGCTCACCCCCAAGCACCGAGAGTCCGACATCCACGTGCATCGGGGCAAGATCACCAAGCAGGGTGGACAATACCGGAGCATGTCCCGACATCCGGCCGGAATAACACCCCAGTCCCGGAGTACGGGGGCACTCGGAAACCAGGTTCGGTCTGGACCCGCCTGGTGGGAGGTCACCGGCCATGGCCGTCTTGACCACGTCGACGAGCAACTTGTCCCCCGTTGGACGTGAGCCGGGATCCTTGCTCAGGGCAGCAGCCACTAGTGAACGCAGCTTCGGATCAACGCCACTGAGGTCAGGCTCCTCATGGACCACTCGGTAAATCACTGCATCAGGAGGCCCCTCACCAAACGGAACTGACCGGTGGAGGCGAAGGCGACCGTCGCACCCCAGGCGACGACGTCCACCGCCGGAGTCGTCTCTCGACCCTGGGCCAGCTCGGGGGCCATCCACGACGGCGAACCGACGACCACCCCGGTCTGGGTCAGGGCCGTGCCGTCGGCAGCATGGGCGATCAGTCGACCACCTTGGGTCCAGGGGGTTATGAGGACGTTGGTGGGCTTGAGGTCCAGGGCGAATAACTCCAGAGGCGTGCATAGCCACAACAGCCTCTGCGAGGCCCACAGCCAGACCAACTAGTTGCTCACCGGTCAAGGGACCGTGGGATGCGACGTAGTCGGCTAAGTTCCCGCCTTCGACGTACTCGGTGACTAAATACGGGTGATCGGATTCCAGATCGGCGTCAAGGTACTTGGCGGACAGTGCAGATACCACCCACGCGCTGCCCGGCCTCGACCTCTCGACGGAAGCGTGATCGGAAGGCGCGATCGTCGGCCAGCTCCGGGCGAACGAGTTTGAGAGCGACGCGGCGACTAGTCCGATCCTCGGCTAAGAAGACCACGGCCCATCCCGCCAGAACCGATCCGGCTGAGGAGTCGATACGGGCCGACTGTCCGCGGGTCGTCCGCCTGAAGGTCCTGCATCGGTTCTAACTTTACGATGACACCTTGTGGACGTCTGATCTAGGTGGTGCGAGCACGCTGGCGTCCCACTAAGTTTTCGATATGCCAATATGGGGCGTCCCAGCACAACCCACCCTGGGCACGCGATGCGCTTGATCACCTCAAACCCGACCGAGTCCGCTCATCAGTGCCGGCGGATCACCGTCAGTTGATCAACAGGACGGCACAGCGGGATGGACGAAGGGCGTACAACCAGTTGCGCGCCAGCGCGAATCAACCGCCGACCAACGTGCAGTTCTAGGCGACGTGTCGCCAGGGGCTCGGCCGACCGGACCAGAGAGTGCGTCATCATGCGAGCGCGAACGGCGCGTTCCCGCTCTACGATCGCCTTGGGTGTGCTGGCCGTTCTGGCGTTAGCTCTCTCCTCGTGCTCTTCGGCCGCCGGGCCTGCGGCGTCGACGTCGAGACAGACGCCTCCCTCGACCGTGCTCACGACGACTACGACCGCGCCACCGACCACGACGACGGCGGCTGCCGGGGCGCTCCCGAGCGGGCAGCCGTTGGCCGGAAAGGTCGTCGGGATCGATCCGGGCCACAACGGACTCAACTACACCAACACCAGCTACTTGAACCAACAGGTCTTCAATGGGCGCACCGAAGAGGACTGCGACACGACCGGTACCCAAACGGCCAGCGGCTACACCGAGGCGCAGTTCAACTTCAACGTGGCGCAGTTCCTGACCACAGACCTCCAGAGCGAAGGCGCCCAGGTCGTCTTGACGCGCTCTTCCAACAGCGGCGTCGGTCCGTGCGTCGATCAGAGGGCCCAGATCATCAACGCGGCGCACGCCGACGTCGCCGTCGACATCCATGCCGATGGTGGCCCCGTGAGCGGGCGGGGGTTTGCCATCCTCGAACCCGTGGCCGACGGCCCCAACGACGCCGTGATCACCCCCTCGGAGACCTTCGGCGACGATCTGCGGACCAGCTTCTTGTCCACGACGGGCATGCCGGAGAGCACCTACGACGGCACTGACGGGATCGTCTACCGCGACGACCTGGCGGGTCTCAACCTCACTACGGTACCCAAGGTCCTGATCGAGTGCGGGAACATGCAGAACCCGACCGACGCAGCACTGCTCACCACCACCACGTTCCAGCAGAGTGCCGCGCTGGCGATGGCTCTCGCGATCACGAACTTCTTGAGCTGAGGATGGGCAGAACAGGCATCTCGCCATGGGTCTGCGTCGGAGCGACGCAGCATCCGACTGGAAAAGGCGGACCCGCTTCGCATCCGCGGACCGCTCAATCCGAGGTGGAACCATGGTTCCCATGGAGCGAAGCCAGCGTGTGACTCGTCAGTACCGATGGGCCGGGAAACCGTTCCGGTTCAATGGGCCTCAGTGGGCGGTCGTGGCTGTCCTCGCCTGCATCGGCGTGACCGCAGGAAGCGGCGCCCAGGAGGGAGCCGCGGGCGCCACCACCTCGGGCTGGTACGTCTCGACCGTTCCTGCGACCGGTGGCGACGACGTCCTGCTCGGTTCGTCGTGTCCAAACGCCCTGCAGTGCTTCGCGACGGGGGTCACCATCTTCAACATCAACACGACGTCGACCTACGTCCCACTCGTCGAAATGTGGAACGGCTCGAGTTGGACTAAAAGCTCTGCGCCCTTACCCGCCGGGCAGGGCGGTGGCATCTTCGATGTCTCGTGTCTCAACGGCAGCAACTGCTGGGGGGTGGGCACCGTTATCAACGAGGCGGAGGGCAACGGCAATCCTGCAGGGACACTGATCGAGCATTGGGACGGTGCTGCGTGGAGCATCGTGCCGAGTCCCAATCCCAGCGGTGCCGACGTGGCCGGGGCACTCCTGCAGAGCGTGAGCTGCACGTCCTCTTCGAGCTGCATCGCTGTCGGCTACGCCTCCGACGCAAACGGGCTCAACCTGAACGACCTTATCGAGCAGTGGAACGGCTCTTCTTGGAGCATCGTCCCCGGAGCCCCGACCGGCCAGTCCTTCGACCAGCTCACGCGGGTGGACTGCCTGAACGCCGACGACTGCTGGGCCGTCGGGAATGCAGGCCCCACGCAACAGAACCCCAACTTCTTACCGATCTTTCCCGGCGCCGTCGGCGACCAGGGCCTCATCGAACACTGGAACGGCTCGGCATGGTCCGTCGTCCCAAGTGCCACGCAGTCGAGCCCCAACGGCGGTTACCTCTACGGCCTCGCGTGTCTGACCGACTCGGACTGCTGGGCATCGGGGGCGACCACCGACGCGAGTGGGCAAGCATCGGGGCTCCTGATGGAGCAGTGGAACGGGTCATCCTGGGCCGACGTCTCCTCGACGGTGCCCGAGCCCGAGACCTCTGGCGGAGCCATCTTGAGCAGCATCTCGTGCGTCAGCGCCTCGGCGTGCTGGGCGGTTGGCTCATATGGCACCTTCGGTGGCGGTGGTGGGAGCGGGTTCCAACCACAGAGCTTTATCGAGAACTGGAACGGCTCGAGCTGGTCCGTTGAACCGAGTCCGAACGTCACCGCCCTTAGCTTCTTAAACTCGGTGTCCTGTCTCCGAAACGTCGGCTGCGCTGCAGTGGGGAGTACGGCAACGGCGCTGCAAGATGACCCGGGATTACGCCCCTACATCGAGCAAATGACATTCCCGCCAGCTTCGAGCCAAGGCTATGCGCTCGGCGCCCATGATGGGGGGGTCTTTGCCTACGGCACGACGGCATTTGCGGGCTCCATGGGCGGTCAGCACCTCAACGCGCCCGTTGTCGGGATCGCACCGACGCCCGATGGGCAGGGCTACTGGCTCGTTGCCTCCGACGGCGGCGTGTTCGCCTTCGGCGACGCGGGATTCTACGGATCCATGGGCGGTCAACCCCTCAATCGACCTGTCGTGGGCATTGCTCCCACCCCTGACGGTCACGGCTACTGGCTCGTCGCCAGCGACGGTGGCGTGTTCTCATTCGGCGACGCCGGCTTCGACGGGTCGATGGGCGGTCAACGCCTCAATGCGCCCGTGGTCGCCATGGCGACGAGCGATCTCGGTGGTTACTGGCTCGTCGGCTCTGACGGTGGGATCTTCAGCTTTGGAGACGCTGGGTTCTTCGGATCGGCTGGGAGCCTGCCTCTGGCTGCTCCTGTGAGCGGCATGGCCGCCACGCCCAATGGCCAGGGCTATTGGCTGGTGGCGCGTGATGGGGGCGTCTTTACGTACGGCAACGCGGCGTATCTTGGCTCGGTTCCTGGCCAGGGCATCACCGGACAGGCCCCCGTGATGGGAATCGCGCGGACGCCAAGCGGATCGGGCTATTGGCTCGCAGGCGCGAATGGCGCCGTCTACTCCTACGGAGACGCCACCTTCTTAGGAACGCCAAATGCGAGCAGGCTGGCAGCACCCGTAGTCGGGATTAGCGCCCCATAGGGCATCAGCGGAGCGCTCTTCGACAGTCATCCACTCCGATCACGGGTCCCAGTCAGTACACCTCGTGGGCCTTCATCGAGAACGTCAGGCGTCTCGGTCTTATCAGCTCCATGGGCACGGTCGGCGACTGCTACGACTGCGAGGATCCTGGTGTCGTGATCCACCCGGCTCTGGGAGGATCTCGATCGTCTTTGCTTCGGGTGGCCTGACCCTTGTTATGACCGACCTCGTGTCCTTGCGTTGACGTGTCGGTCACCCGAGGCCGGGATGTCGTGCACCACCAGCCGAGCGGGCAGTGACCTCATGGGAGCCTGATCGAACCGGGTCCCATCGCAGTCCTGTCCTTCCCGCCCGGCCGGCGGCTTGACCATCGAACCTGCGAAAGGGATCAACAGCCATGTCCAGCATCGCACTTGAACACCGCGACGTCATCGTCGGCGTCGACACCCACAAAGATCAGCACGTCGCCGCCGCCCTTGACGGCCTCGGTGGTCGTTTGGGCGATCCCCTGCTCATCGAGGCCACGAACGAGGGTTACGCCCAGCTGCTGGCTTGGGCCTGTTCGCTCGGTCCAGTGCACGCCTTGGCCGTGGAGGGGTGCGGCTCTTATGGGATGGGCCTGGCCCGCTTTCTTCGCCGGCATGGCCACCCACCGGTCGAAGTCTCCCGTCCTCCACGTAAAGGAGAGCGGCGCCTCTCAGGCAAGAGCGACGCCATCGACGCCGAGCATGCCGCCCGGTTGCTACTCAGTGGCGTCGGACTGGTTACTCCGAAGCTGGCCGATGGGCAGGTCGAAGCCATCCGACTGATCAAAATCGCCCGTGATACGGCCGTGAAGGCCCAGAGCAGCGCCATGATCACCCTCAAGGCCATGTTGGTCACGGCAGACCAGAAGCTGCGTGAAGATCTCGAGCCATTGAGTGACTTCAAGCTTCTCAGCGCGTGCGCTGAGCTCGGGACCACAGGAGATCTCGCTGATCCGGCGGTGGCCATGCGCCACAGCCTTGGTTCGCTGGCTCGACGATGGTTTGATCTGCACGAAGAGGTCAAGGCGCATTCCGGCCACCTCAAGGCGCTGACCAAGGCCGCTGCGCCCCAGCTCCTCGAGGCCTTCGGCGTCGGACTCGACATCGCCGCTCAGATGCTCATCACCGCTGGGGACAACGCAGGTCGTGTCCGCAGCGAGGCTGCCTTTGCCAAGATCTGTGGGGCTTGTCCAATACCGGCGGGATCCGGCAAGACCAACGGGCGGCATCGTCTCAACCGAGGTGGGAACCGACAGGCCAATGCAGCCCTCTACAGGGCCGTGATCGTCAGGATGCGTTGGCACGCTCCCACCATTGCCTACGTCGAACGGCGAACGGCCGACGGGCTCTCCAAGAAGGACAGCACCGTTGCCTCAAGAGGTTCTTAGCCAGGGAGCTCTACCAGCTCCTTCCTGACGTGAGCGCCACCGGAGAGCCGGTCCGAGTTCGGGCGGCCGCCTAAAGATCGACTTGACGATCTATAGGAGCATCAACGCCCCCATGGAGTCGTTCTGGGGCTCCATGCAAATTGAGCTCCTCAATCGACAACGTTGGCGCACCAACCTGCCATTGGCCGTCGGCATGGCCGACTACAACGAGAACTTCTACAACGTGGCCCGGCGTCACAGCGCCCTGAACTCCCTGACCCCAATCGAATTCGAAGACCTACACTCAACCCACATCCACCAGACCGCATTGTCATAAGCGCGGTCCACCAGATGGGGTCAAGCCCATGAAGCAGCCCCAACGGTGTCTGAGTTCAGGAGATAAGAGAGTCCCTGGCTGAGGGATCTGTCAAGACATAGGAGAGTCCAAGTGGAAGGGGCCTCCTATGGACAAGGGCCGGTTCTTGATCGAGACGCACCTGCGGACCGGCCGCTCCATCCAGGAGCTGGCTGCGGCGCACGGGGTGAGCGAGAGCTGGGTCTTCAAGCTGCTCCGGCGCTACCGCACAGAGGGCCCGGCCGGCCTCGAGCCCCGCTCGAGGCGGCCCAAGACCAGCCCCACGCGTATCGCGGATCTCTACGAGGACGAGATCGTGCGCTGGCACAAGGAGCTGGGCGATCAGGGCTTCGACGCGGGGGGCGAGACGATCCACTTCCACATGTCGAGCCCGGGGCGTTGCGTCCCCTCGGTGTCGACCATCCAGCGGGTGCTCGGGGCCAGGGGCTTCGTCACCTCGAACCCCAAGAAGCGGCCCAAGTGCGCCCGCATTCGCTTCGCCGCCGAGTTCCCCAACGAGTGCTGGCAGGGCGACGTCACTCATGTCGAGGTGGCACACGGGGTGGTCTTCGAGGTCCTCAACATGGTCGACGACCATTCGAGGGTCTGCGTGGCCAGCCAGGCTTCCACCTGACGATGAAGCGGTTCTTGGCCAAACAAGAGCCGGCGGTGACCAAGAAACAGCTCCAGGCCCAACTCGACTACTTCGCCGAGTACTACAAGACCGTCCGTCCGCACCGAAGTCTCAAGCGCCACCGCCCCATCGAGGCGTTTGAAGCGAGGGAGAAGCTCGGGCCCGAGGGCGCCAAGATCAACGCGGCGGGTCGTCGGGTCCGCCGCGACAAGGTCGACAAAGCCGGGCGCGTCACCCTGCGCTACAAGGGCAAGCTGCACCACATCGGCGTGGGGAATGCCGATGCCGGCTGGCGGGTGATCCTGCTCATCGACGGCCTCGAGGTGTGGGTCGTCGGCTTCGACGGGTCACCGCTGCGCCACCTCACGCTCGACCCCAAGGTCGATTACCAGCGGATGCCTTAACGGCCGTCACCTGGCCAGATATCGGCTCTACGATGTCTTGCCACATCGCTCTCCGATGTCTTGCCAGATCACAAAGCAGCCCCAACGGGATTCGAACCCGTGTCGCCACCTTGAGAGGGTGGTGTCCTAGGCCTCTAGACGATGGGGCCGAGCGGTGGTCTCCAGCACAGGTCTGGAACCCGCCGGTGCTCGGGGGGAAGGACTCGAACCCTCAATAACTGGACCAGAACCAGCCGTGTTGCCGATTACACCACCCCCGAATGGGTGGGTGTTCACATTAGCCGAGCACCCACGCCGACCCGTCTCCCGGAGGGCCCGGACGGGCGGGGGCGCGTTGTCCTGCTGCCTCCCGGGTGAAATGATGCAGCGCCCGGGAACTCTCGGGAGACGAGGTACTTCGGAGGTCCAGGGGCATGCAGCGGAGGTGGCCGGCCGCAGTATTCCTGGGTGCCCCGGCGGTCGCGCTCCTCCTGGCGCCCCCGCCCCCCGCCGCCGGCGCTTCGCCCCGAGCGGTCGTGGTCAGGGTCACCCCGAGCACCGGCCTCGTCGACGGCCAGACCGTCACCATCTCGGGCGGCGGCCTCGTGCACTCGTACCAAGGGACCACGCTGACCTGGTTCGCCACCGAGTGCTCGGCCGCAGTGCGACGGCGGCTGAACCTCTCCACCGACACACCCCACTGCGACATCACGGATGCCAAGGCGGTGCGGGTGGCCGGCAACGGGACCTTCGCGACCAGCTACCGCGTGCGCACCGGCATCATCGGCGACGGCTACTGCGGCACGGCCGGGCACCTCACCTGCGTCATCGGCGTCGGCACCGCGCAGGGGTTGGGCTCCGTGGTGCGGATCAGGTTCGCGGGCCCCGTCGCTCCGGTTCCGTCGTCCCGGCCGACCACCACCACGACGAGCGGCTGATGCCCGGCCCTCAGGCGTCGTGCAGCCATTCGAGGTGGTTGAACCCGATGATCCGCCCCAGACCGACGCCGACCGCCTCCTTCATGAAGTAGGGCACGGTCGACCACCCCGTGATCGGAGACGACTGCGTCGGGGTCGGCGAGGGCGACAGGGAGAAGCTCGACGCGATGGCCATCGAACGGTCCTCGTGGAACGGATCGGTGGTGACGAGCACCACCGAGGCGTGATCCTTGTGCAGCGTCGCCTGGGCGTCGTCGATGTTCTCGTAGCTGTCGTTGCCGTCCGCCTCCAGGATGGCCGAGGCCGGCACCCCGCGGCTCTCGAGGTACATGGCTCCCGACTCCGACTCGGTGCACTTGTCCCCCGGCTGCTTGCCCCCCGTGAGCATGATCAAGTGGGCATAGCCCTGCTCGTAGAGCATGTGCGCTTGATCGAGCCGCGCCCGTAGGTCTGGGGAGGGCACGCAGTCGTACTGGGCCGCCCCCATGACCAGGATGGCGCCGGCGTGATGCGGGTCGTACTGGCGCGAGGTCAACCAGACCTGCACGAGCGTGACGCCGAAGTAGAGCGCGATCGCCGCGACGACGACGAACACGATCCGCAGCGCCCACCGGAACGGCGCGAGGACCATCAGCGAGCGGGCGGGAGGCGGGCCAGCGCCGCGGCGATGCGACGGCGCGTCTCCTCGCGGCCCAACACGACCAGCGAGTCGAACAGCGGGAGCCCACGGGACCGGCCCATGACGGCCACGCGGATCGGTGCCTGCGCCTTGCCGAGCTTCCGACCGACAGAGTCGGCGATGGCCAGCGTCACGGCGTGGAGCGCGTCGACGTCCCAGGGACAGTCCTCGTACACGACGAGCGCCTCGGCCAGGATCCGGGGTGCCTCATCGTCGCCCGCGACTGCCCTCTGCCAGCTGGCGGGGTCGTCGGGGGCGTCCTCCAGGAACAGAAAGTCCACCAGCTCGGGCACGTCGCCCAGCACCGCCGCCCGCTCCTGGGTCACCGCCGCCAGCGCGGCGAACGCCTCCGGGTCGAACCGCTCGGGCGGCCAGGGCGGCGGCGTGGCGCCAGCCGCCCCGGTCTCGGGATCGCGCCAGCGGCCGGGCGCCCACTCGCCCGGGACCGGGTCCACCCACGGCATCGCCGCGGCCGTGAACTCGGCCACCGACAGGGAGCGGATGTACACGCCGTTGATGTGCGTGAGCTTCTTGACGTCGAAGAAGGCGGGCGAACGCTGCACATCCTCCAACCGGAACCGCTCGACGAGCTCCTCCAGCGGGACGATCTCCTCCTCCCCCGGGCTCCAACCGAGCAAGGCCAGGTAGTTGCGGAAGGCCGCCGCGAGGTAGCCCTGCTCCCGGTACATCTCGACGGCGACCGGGTCCCGCCGCTTGGAGAGCTTCTTGCCCTGCTCGTTGATCAGCAACGGGAGGTGGGCGTAGGCCGGCAGGGCCAGGTCGGAACCCTCGGCTGCGTTGAGCGCGCCCCACAACAGGATCTGGCGAGGTGTGCTCGGGAGCAGTTCCTCGCCTCGGATCACGTGACTCATGGCCATGGTGCGGTCGTCGACCGCGTTGGCCAGAACGAAGAGGGGCTTGCCGTTCCCCTTCACGCAGATGAAGTCCTCCAGCGCACGAAGCGGGAATTCGACCTCGCCGCGTACCAGGTCGTCCACCCGCACGACGCCGTCGTCGGGTGTCCGGAAGCGCAGGGCACGACCGTCACCGCGGGGCAGGCCGAGGTCGCGGCAGTGCCCGTCGTAGCCCGGCGTCGGGTCGCCGGCCGCCGCCCGCGCCTTGGTCCGCGCGTCGATCTCCTCGCGGCTGCACCCGCAGGCGTAGAGCGCATCCGACGCCCAGAGCGCCTCGATGGCCACCTGGTGCGCCGGCTCCTGGGCCGACTGGAAGTACGGGCCCTCGTCGGGAGACATCCCGAGCCAATCGAGTGCGGCGATGATGCCGTCGGTCCACTCGGGACGGTTGCGCATCTCGTCGGTGTCCTCGATGCGCAGGAGGAAGGTCCCTCCGTGCCGCCGGACGAAGAGCCAGTTGAACAGGGCGGTGCGCGCGCTTCCCACGTGGAAGTAGCCGGTCGGCGACGGCGCGAAGCGCGCCCGCGGCGCGGTGACGGGGACCGGCGCCGTCACGTGCTGCTGCGCACCCCGGGCGCCGGCGGGGTGTGGGGAAAGCGAAAGCGGGTCAGTCTTCCTCGATGGAGATGGCGCCGGTCGGGCAGCCGTTGACCGCCTCGCGCAGGCGCTCGCGGAACTCCTCGGGCGGGTGCTCGTTGAGCACGTAGAGGAAGCCGTCGTCTCGCACCTCGAAGACCTCGGGCAGGATGCCCATGCACACGGCGTTGCTGGCACATTCGTCGAAGTCCACGACGACCTTCACGGAGACCTCCTGGTCGGGGCTGGCTGGCTCCGCCGAGCATACCGGCAGGGCCTCTCGCCTCAGGGCTTGTCGGCGCCGACCACCCACATGGCGAAGAACTGGGACCCCCCACCGTAGGCCTGCCCGAGGGCCCGGCGGGCGTCGGCCACCTGGTGCTCACCGGCGAGGCCGCGCACCTGCAGCGCGGTCTCGAGGAAGCGAAGCATTCCCGACGCGCCGATGGGGTTGGACGACAGCACGCCGCCCGAGCAGTTCCACGGGATGTCGCCGTCCTCGATCATCGACGTCGCACCGGCCTGGGTGAGCTTCCAGCCGTCACCCTCCTCGCAGAAGCCGAGGCTCTCGAGCCACATCGGCTCGTACCAGCTGAAGGGGACGTAGACCTCGGCCATGTCGAAGTCTTTGCGGGGGTTGGTGATGCCGGCCTGGCGGTAGAGGTCGGCGGCACAGTCGCGGCTGGCCTGGGGGTTGACCTGGTCCCGGCCGGCGAACATCGTCGGCTCGGAGCGCATGGCCATGCCGTGGATCCAGGCGGGTGGCCGCCCGGTCGCCGCCGTCGCCGCACCGGCGGCCTTCTCCGACCCGATGACCATGGCCGCCGCGCCGTCCGACGACGGGCACGACTCGAGATAGTGCAGCGGGTCCCACAGCATGATCGACTCCTCGACCATCTGCATGGAGATGTCGGGCAGGTGGAGGTGCGCGTAAGGGTTCTTCAGCGCGTGCAGCCGATCCTTGACCGCCACCATCATGCCGATGTCGCGCGGCGCGCCGGAGCGGTACATGTAGGCCCGGATGATCGGGGCGAAGTACCCGCCGGCGCCGGCCAACAACGGCGCCGAGAAGGGCTGGGGCACCGACAGGGCCCACATGGCGTCCGAGTCGCTCTGCTTCTCGAAGGCCACGGTGAGGACGCGCTCGTGGATCCCCGACGCCACGAGGTGCGACGCCACGATGGCGGTCGAGCCACCCACCGAGCCCGCCGTGTGGACCCGGAACATCGGCTTGCCCACCGCCCCCAGCGCGGGGGCGAGGTAGAGCTCGGGCATCATGACGCCCTCGAACATGTCGGGGGCCTTGCCCACGACGACGGCGTCGATGTCGGCGAAGCCGAGTCCGGCGTCCTCCAGGGCGGCCAGCGCGGCCTCCCGAACGAGCCCGGCGATCGAGACGTCCTCGCGCTTTGACTTGGCCACCGTCTGGCCCACGCCGATGACTGCGCAGCGCTCCGCCATCACACGCCCTCCAGGACGCACACCAGGTTCTGCTGCAGGCACGGCCCCGAGGTGGCGTGCGCCACGGCGCGGCCGCCCTGGCCCGACCAGATCGCCTTGGCCGCCTCGCCGATGCGGATGAGGCCGGCCGACATCATGGGGTTGGCCGCCAGAGCGCCGCCCGAGGGGTTGAGGGCGACGCCCCCGCCCAGCCCCAGGGCCTCGGCCAGGATGAGCTCCTGGTGGGCGTAGGGCGCGTGCAGCTCGGCCACGTCCACCTGCTTCGCCCCGACGCCGGCCTTCTCCCCGGCCAGCTTCGTCGAAGGGGAAACAGTGAGGTCGCGCGCGCCGAGCGCGTGCGTCTCTATCCGATGGTCGATGCCGGTGATGAAGGCCGGCCGCTCGCACAGCTCGTAGGCCCGCTCGCCGGCCGCCAGCACCACCGCCGCACAGCCGTCGGTCAGCGGCGGCAGCGCGTGCGTGCGCAGCGGCGCCACCTCGTAGCCCTCGGCCAGCAGATCCTCCGGCGAACGGTCGTAGGCCACCTGGGCCTTCGGGTTGGCCAGCGCCGAGCGCCGGGAGCGGCTCGCCACGGCGGCGAAGTCGGCCTCGGTGGCCACCCCCTTGTCGATCATGGCCTGGGCCTGCAGAGCGGCCAGCGAGGTCGGGTCGGGCCAGAGGGGGGCCAGGTAGTAGGGGTCGAGCTGCACCGACAGGATCTCGGAGAGGTCGCCCATGGACGAACGCCCGAAGGCGTAGACGAGGGCGGCGTCGATCTCGCCCTCCTGGAGCAGGACCCAGGCCTCGTAGAGCGCCCAGGCGCCGTCCATCTCGACGTGCGACTCGGCCCGGGGCGGCCACACGCCGACGGCGTCGAGCGCCGCGACGAAGGAGAACGGCCCGCCGATCAGGTAGTCGGTCGAGCCCGAGCAGATGAAGCCGACATCGTCCTTGGTGATGCCGATGTTGCCGAACACCTCGGCGACCACCGGCATCAGCATCTCCACCTCGTTGCGCGCGTCCTCGCGCCGCACGTTGTCGTACTGGGCGAAGGACACCACGCCGACCGGCCGGCGGCCGGAGACGAGCCCGGGGAACTCGCTCACAGATACTCCTTGTAGGTCTCGTAGTCGGCGTCGGGCTCGCCGGTGGGACGGAAGTACTTGACCGAGGCCAACGTCGGCCCCAGGTCCTCGGGAGCGACCCACACGGCCTCGACCCGCATGCCCATCCGGATGTCGTCGGTCGGGATCTCCTGGATCAGGCCCATGAACGACAGGTTGGCCCCGTCCAGCAGGATCTGGCCGCAGATGTAGGGGATCTCGATCGACTGGCCGGCGAAGGGCACGTTGACCACGCAGTAGGTGGTCACGGTGCCGGTGTTGGGCAACTCGACCATCTCGTCGGTCGGCAGGCCGTCGGTCGGGCAGGAGCCGCGTGAGGGGATGTAGACCTTCTTGCACTTGGGGCAGCGCTGACCGATGAACTTGCCCTCTTCGTACCCGTGCAGGTTCTTGCTCATCGCCACGCCTGCGGTGAAATTGAAGTCGAGTCGGGTGGGCGCCGCCATCATGGTCACCGGTTCGCGCTCGCTCACGACGCGCCCCCGACGGCCACGAAGTGGCTGATGTCCTTGACGTGCCCGACCCGCTCGTGCTCCGGGGCGAATTCGGGGCGGACCCGCATGCCGGTCGAGACCTCGTCGGGGCTCGTCGCCGGCAGCACGTGGAGGAACGAGGTGTCGGCGCCGTCGAACTGCACGAGTATCCAGGCGAAGGGCTCTTGGAGGGGGTGCTTGGGCCGCGGGTGGGCCACCCAGGACCACGTGGTCACCGTGCCCTCGGGCCCCACCTCGACCAGGCCGTCGGTCTCCTCCCCGGTCTCGGGGTCGTACTCCGTGGGCGGCACGATCACTCGCCCTCCGGTGCCCCGCGTGCCGACGATCGTGCCGTCGCGCAGCCCGGTGAGGAAGGCGCCCACCACGGGGCCGACGGAGCGGACGTAGGGGTACTCGAGGACGTGGTCGGCCCTGTAGATCACCGCCTCGTCTGCCATGGCACCTCCCCTGGTCCCCGGGTCGCGGCCCGGACCCGGCTGAAACTAGAACAGATTCCATTTTGTCGCCAGGTGCGGCCAGCTTCGGCCAGGTGCGCTGGTGCCCGGGTGCGCCGCCGAGCTAGGAGAAGGTGTTCTCCAGGGTGGCGAGGGCCGCCTTGTAGGTGTCGCCGAAGATGGGCGCCATCTCGTCGGGGCTGACGTCGTAGGCCCAGATGACCTTCGAGCCGTCACCAGCCGCCAGGACCGAGATGGTCGCGGTGTGACTGTCGATCGGCACGCCCTCGATCACCGAGTAGGTGAGGACGCGTTCGGCGTCGTCCTTGGCCAGCAATCGCTCCCGGACCGACATGCCGAACATGCCGATCACCCGGTCGTCACCCTCGAGCTCGAAGGACTCGATGCCGGGAAAGAAGGCCTTCAACCCGCCGAAGTCGCCGACCACCTTCCAGACCTCGTCCGGTGCGGCGCTCAGCGTCACGTCTACTGCGCCTGCTGCCATGGCTGTCTCCTCGCACTCCTCGCCGGCTCGTCCGGCTCGTCCGGCTGCTCAACCGTGAAGCCGCCGGTACAGTACTGCCGGTCCGGCACGGCCCGCTGGCGGCCCGCCGGCAGGGAGGAATGCGCCGATGGAGACACGCACGATCGGGTCGCTGAAGGTGAGCGTGGTCGGGGTTGGCTGCAACAACTTCGGCAGCCGCCTGGACAGCACGCAGACGGCGGACGTGGTCGGGGCTGCTCTCGACGCCGGGATCACCTTGTTCGACACCGCGGACATCTACGGCGGGGCCAAGAGCGAGGAATACCTCGGCGCCGCCCTGGGTGCCCGGCGCGACGACATCGTCCTGGCGACGAAGTTCGGCGCGCCCTACGAGGGACACGAAGGCGGAGCCGCGCCCGCCTATATCCGCTCGGCGGTCGAGGACAGCCTCACCCGGCTCGGGACGGACCGCATCGACCTGTACCAGCTGCACGTCCCGGATCAGAAGACACCGATCGCCGAGACGCTGGGTACGCTCGCGGAGCTCGTCGTCGAAGGGAAGATTCGCGAGTTTGGCTGCTCGAACTTCTCGGTCGCGCTGCTCGAGGAGGCGGCGACGGCCACCCCACCCGATGCACCCGGCTTCGTCAGCGTGCAGAACCAGTACAACATCCTCTACCGCGAGCCCGAGGCCGGCGTCCTCGAGGAGTGCGATCGGACCGGGATGGCCTTCTTGCCCTACTTTCCCTTGGCCATGGGTCTGCTCTCGGGCAAGTACCGGCACGGGGAGCCGCCGCCGGTGGGGACCCGGATCGCGCTGATGGGAGACCGCGCCGGCGACCAGCTCACGGCCGAGCGCCTGGCCACGATCGGCGCACTGGACGAGCTCGCGCAGGGCCATGGGCACGGCGTGCTGGACCTCGCCTTCGGCTGGTTGCTGTCGCGCCCCGCCGTGACCTCGGTGATCGCCGGCGCCTCGACGCCGGCGCAGGTCACGTCCAACGTGGCGGCCGGCGCCTGGCGCCCGGCGGCGGACGTGCTCGACGCGGTGGACGTGATCGCCCCCCGCGCCGCCTAGGCCCGACGCCCGCGCGTTGGAGCGGGGGCGGCAGCTGCGGGCGCCCGGTGCCTCCTGTCTTGGCGCGCCCGCACCGGCGCGAGACGCACGAGCAGGTTGTACGTGATCAGCGCGATGGCGACATGCATACTCATGAGCACGGCGACGGCCCGCGCCGGCTGTCCCTGACGCCAGATGTAGACGTCGGGCAGGAAGAGCACCAGCGTCACCACGACGGCCAGCCGGAAGAAGAGCCAGCGCGGTGCCGAGCTGCAGCGCGCCACGACCGGCCACGCCGCGCCGGCGATGAGCACGCCGGCGACGGTGAGCCTGGCGTAGTCGCCGAACTGGAAGTGCACGTAGCCCTTGGTCGCAGGAAAGAGGCGCGTGCCGACGGCGACCAGCGCGGCGTCGGCCACCAGGGACAGCGCGACCGCCAGGATCGTGGCCAGCGCCACGCGCCACGCGCGTGGCGGGCGGTGTGCCGGCGCGAGGTCGACGCGCGCCCAAGCCAGGACGCGCCGGACGCCGTCGGGGGAGGCCACGGCACCACGCTAGGAACGGCGGCTGCGCCGACGGATCAGCCTTGGGGTGAAATCGCTCCGCACCCCGTCATCCTTTCGGCGTACCCCGTACCCCGTGCCGCGTACTCCGTAGCCTCGGCCCTAGGCCTCCGAGACCGACGCCACCAGCTTCTGCAGGGTGTCCTTGGCGTCCCCGAAGAGCATCGTCGTCTTCGGGTCGTAGAGGAGCTCGTTGTCGATGCCGGCGAAGCCCGGGCGCATGGAGCGCTTCAGGAAGATGATGTTCTCCGCCTCGTCGGCGTTGATGATCGGCATCCCGTAGATGGGACTGCCTGGCGTCGATTTGGCCGCCGGGTTCACCGTGTCGTTGGCCCCGACGACGAGCGCGACGTCGGCGGTCGCCATCTCGAGGTTCGCCTCGTCCATCTCCTTGAGCTCCTCGTAGGGCACGTTGGCTTCTGCGAGAAGGACGTTCATGTGACCCGGCATACGGCCGGCCACCGGGTGGATGGCGAAGAACGTCTCCACCCCGCGCGCCTTCAGGGCGTCGGCGAGCTCGCGTGCCGTGTGTTGCGCCTGGGCGACGGCGAGCCCGTAGCCGGGGATGATGACCACCTTCCGGGCGTACGCCAGCAGCACGGCGACGTCCTCGGGAGTGCCCGTCCGCACCGGCCGCGCCGCGTCCCCCTCCTCGCCGCCGGTTGCCGTGATGACCGACCCGAACGCGCTGAAGAGGATGTTGGGCAGGGACCGCCCCATCGCCGCGCTCATGAGCCGGGTGAGGATGATGCCCGATGCGCCGACCAGCGTCCCCGCCACGATCAGGAGCGCGTTGTCGAGGACGAAGCCGGACGCTGCCACGGCCAGTCCGGTGAAGGAGTTCAGCAGCGAGATCAGCACCGGCACGTCCGCACCGCCGATGGGCAGCACGAAGATGACGCCCAGCACCAGCGACAGCACGAGGATGATCCACACGAAGGCGATGTTCCCGGTCACCAACGCCAGGATGATCATGACGCCGATCCCGACGCCGACGAGCGCGTTGATCACCTGCTGGCCCGGGTAGGTGATCGGACGCCCCGTGATCAGCTCCTGGAGCTTGACGAAGGCGACCGCGCTGCCGGAGAAGGACATCGACCCGATGAGCACCCCGAGCAGCACCTCCGCGGTCACGTAGACCGCCGGGGAGAGCCCGAGCGCGTGCAGGTGCAGAAGCTCCACGATCGAGATGAGGGCCGCCGCGCCGCCGCCGACGCCGTTGAAGATGGCGACCAGCTGGGGCATTGCGGTCATCCTCACGAAGCGCGCCACCGGAACGGCGATGGCGGCGCCGAGGACCATGGCGATGATGGCGAGGACGAGGTTGGCTCCCGAGTGCCGAAGGTCGGGCAGGGTGAAGGTCATGGCGACGGCGAGCGTCGCCGCGGCGGCGCCGACAAGTTCACCCCGGCGGGCGTGCTTGGGCGAGCTCAGGCCCTTGAGGGCGAAGATGAAGCCGGCGATGGCGACCAGGTACGCCAGGTCGCGCGCGGTCGCCAGGGTGAACGAAACGGCCAGCATCAGGCGGCGCCCCCGGAGGTGTCGCCCGGTGCCCCTGGACCGGCGTCATCGGCCTTGGACGCCTGCTCCCGCGCCCGGTCCCCCGGCCGCGTCTTGAACATCTCGAGCATGCGGTCGGTCACCACGAAGCCGCCGACCAGGTTGAGCGTGGCCAGGAAGACGGCGATGAAGCCCAGAGTCACCTCGGCGGCGCCATGCGCCTCACCCATGATGGTGAGCGCGCCGACGAGGACGATGCCGTGGATCGCGTTGGATCCCGACATCAGCGGGGTGTGCAGGATGCTCGGGACCTTGGAGACCACCTCGATCCCGACGAAGGCCGCCAGGACGAAGATCGTCAGATAGGCGACGATGCCCGTGGTGGACCCGCCCGCCGGGCTCGGCGCCGACTGCAACAACAACCCGATCACGTCTGCGCTCCTTGTGTCCCGTCTGCCCCACCGAGCAGCTCGACCGCGGCCGGGGCCAGAGCCCTGCCCTCGCGCAGGACACACATGCCGGTGACGATCTCGTCCTCCCAGTCCGGGGCGAGCGTCCCCTCGGGACCCATGAGGCCGAGCACATTGGCCACGTTGCGCGAGAACAGGAAGCTCGCGTGCGTGGGCATGCCCGACGGCGGGTTGGCCATGCCGACGATGTGCACGCCCTGGTGCTCCACGATCTCGCCGCTCTCGGACAGCTCGCAGTTGCCCCCCTGGTCCGCTGCCATGTCCACGACCACGGCGCCCTCGGCCATGCCCTCCACCATCGAGGTCGTCAGCAGCACGGGGGCCTTGCGACCGGGAACGGCCGCGGTGGTGATCACCACGTCGGAACGGCCCACCTCTTCGGCCAGCGCGCCGCGCTGGCGGTCGAGCTCCTCGGGTGTGAGCTCGCGGGCGTATCCCCCGACCCCCTCGGCGGAGACGCCGGTGTCGAGGAAGGTGGCGCCGAGGCTCTCCGCCTCTTCCTTGGCCGCGGCGCGGACGTCGTAGGCCTTGACCACGGCTCCGAGGCGCCGTGCCGTCGCGATCGACTGCAGCCCGGCGACCCCGACGCCCATGACGAGGACCTTGGCCGGTGGCACGGTGCCCGCCGCGGTCATGAACATCGGGAAGAACTTCGCGAGGTGCTCGGCCGCCGCCAGCCCGGCGCGGTACCCCGAGACCGTCGCCTGCGAGCTGAGGGCGTCCATGCCCTGTGCCCGGCTGATGCGCGGCAGGAGGTCGAAGCTGAAGACGGTTGCCTGTTTCGCCGCGAGCGCGCGCAGCGCCTCCTCCGACTGTGCGACGCCGAAGAAGCTCAACAGGGTTGCCCCGAGCGGGAAACCCGCCACGTCCGCCGCGTCGGGGGCGTTCACCCTAACCACCAGACCGGCACCGTCGTGCACCGCGGCGGCATCCGGCGCGATGGTGGCGCCTGCCGCCGTGAAGGCCGTGTCGCTGAACGCGGCCTCCTTGCCCGCACCGGCCTGGATGGAGACCTCCCAACCCGCGCCGGCGAGCTTCTTCACCACGTCGGGCACGAGGGCCACACGGCGCTCTCCGGGACGGGTCTCCGTGGGGACCGCCAATTTCACGGTCGCTCTGTCTAGCAGCTGATCCCCCATTTCCCCCTAATCGCCGAGCAGCCCGCCCCCACCGGCGGGTGCCCGGGCCACGACGCCCCGGCGGACCCGGCTAGCTGCTCCGTTCCTGCGCGCGCGCAGGAAAGCGGGCCGCTCCCCGCCCCCGTGGAGCACGAGATTGGCCCCCGACACGTAGGACGCGGCGTCGCTGGCGAGATACAGGCACGCCTGTGCGACGTCGTCGGGCGTGCCCATCCGCCCGAGCGGCACGGTGGCCGCCACCTTCTCCCTCCCCTCACGCCCCCCGTAGAACTCGTCGCCGGCGCCGGTGTCGAGGAGCCCGCCGCTGACGCAGTTGACCCGGACGGTGGGCGCCCACTCCACCGCCAGCGTCGTGGTGAGGTTGATGAGCCCCGCCTTGGCCGCCCCGTACGCGGAGGCTCCCGGCGACGGCCGCAGCCCCGAGACACTGGCGATGTTGACGATGCAGCCGCCGTCCTCCTGCACGACCATGACCTTGTGCGCCGACTGGGCGCACCACAGCGGGGCGAGCAGGTTGAGGTTGACCACCGCCTCGACGAAGCGCGGCGACATCTCGGCGGCCAGCGCCTGGGGAGCACCACCCGCGTTGTTCACCAGCACGTCGAGCCGCCCGAAGTGTGCGACCGCCTTGGCGATGACTCGTTCGGCGTCGGCCGGCTTGCGCACGTCGGCCGTCATGAACACGGCGCCGTCGACCTCGGCCTCGTGCCGGCCGCAGGTGACGACGTGTGCCCCCGAACCGGCGAAGGCGGCCACGATTCCGGCGCCGACCCCGCGTGAACCACCGGTCACGACGACCACGCGCTCGCTGAAGTCGTACACGGGCTGCGTCACGGGGCAAACCCTATGGCAGGCCCCGCCGGCAGCGGAGCCGGTGGCCCGTCCCGGGCGCCGCTCCGCCCCACCGTGTTGGCCCGGGCCGGCGTGCTGGCCTAAGTTCCCCACGGCTTTCTGACGCGGCGTCAGGGCCCGACCGAGGGAGCACGCCGGTCCCATGCCCATCGAGGTTGTCCAGGAGCACGACGGCATCGCCGAGGTGGTGATCGACCACCCGCCGGTGAACGCGCTGGACGTCGCGGGCTGGTTCGAGCTGGCGGACGCGCTGACGGCGGCCGGCCGGACCCCCAGCAACCGGGTCGTGGTCCTGCGGGCCACGGGACGGGGCTTCTGTGCCGGCGTCGACATCAAGGAGATCAACGAGAAGGGTGACGAGGCGCTGGTGGGCGCCAACCGCGGCTGCTTCGCCGCCTTCGCCGCCGTCTACGACTGCGAGGTGCCGGTGATCGCAGCCGTGCAGGGCTTCTGCCTCGGCGGCGGGATCGGGCTCGCGGGCAACGCGGACATCGTGGTCGCTTCGGACGACGCCACGTTCGGGCTGCCCGAGGTCGACCGCGGCGCGCTGGGGGCGGCCACCCATCTGGCCCGGCTCGTCCCCCAGCACGTCATGCGCCGGATGGTCTACACGGCGAAGCCCATCGGTGCGGCCGAGCTTGCCGCCTTTGGATCGGTGGCGGCGGTCGTGCCGGCGGACAAACTCCGGGCCGCCGCGCTGGAGCTGGCCGCGGACATCGCCACGAAGAGCCCGAGCATCATCCGCCGGGCCAAGGAGTCGCTCAACGGCATCGACCCCGTCGACGTGAAGCGCAGCTACCGCTTCGAGCAGGGATTCACGTACGAGCTGCACGTGCGCGGCGTGGCCGACGAGCAACGCGCCGCCTTCGTGGAGAAGCGCGACGCCGACACGTCGAAATGAGCGTGGCCGGATGAGCGACAAGCGCGGCAGCGTCGACGACATCGTCGCCGGGCTCCGTTCGGGCATGACCATCGGCATCGGCGGTTGGGGCTCGCGGCGCAAGCCCATGGCGGCGGTCCGCGCCATCTGCCGCTCCGACCTGACCGACCTCACCGTCGTCGCCTACGGCGGCCCCGATGTCGGCCTGCTCTGCGCCACCGGGAAGGTGCGCAAGGTCGTCTGCGGCTTCGTGACGCTCGATTCCATCGCCCTCGATCCCCATTGGCGGGCCGCGCGGCAACACGGCCGCGTCGAGGTGATGGAGCTGGACGAGGGGATGTTCTTCCTCGGCCTCCAGGCCGCGTCGTGGCGTGTCCCCTTCCTGCCGACACGGGCGGGGCTGGGCTCCGACGTCCTCACCGTCAATCCCGACCTGCGGCTCGTTCGGTCCCCCTACGGTGCCGGAAGCCCCCACCTCGCCGACCCCGAGGACGCCGACGTCGAGCTCGTCGCCGTGCCGGCCCTCCGCCTCGACGCGGCGATCGTCCACACCAATCGCGCCGACAGTGCGGGAACGCGCAGATCCTCAGCCCCGACCCCTTCTTCGACACCCTCTTCCTGGGCGCCGCCGAGCGGCGCTTCGTCACGACCGAGCGCATCGTGGCGGAGGGCTCGCTCGCCGAGGGCCATCCGCTCTCGTCCGTGCCGATCCACCGCATGCTGACCGACGCCGTGGCCGAGGCTCCCGGCGGGGCGCACTTCACCGCCAACCCGCCCGACTACGGCCGCGACGAGGCCTTCCAGAAGGAGTACGCCACGGCGGCGGCCGACCCGGTGGAATGGGAGGCCTTCGCCCAGCGCTACGTCTTCGTCGACGAGGAGGAGTACCAGGCCAGGATCACGGCGCGGGCGGCGTCGGGGGCACCGTGACCGACACCGGCGTCACCCGGGCCGAATCGTGCGTCATCGCCTGCGCGGACGTCTGGCGCGACGCGGGAGAGGTGATGGCGAGCCCGTTCGGGACCGTCCCCTCGCTCGGCGCCCGGCTGGCCAAGCGCACGTTCGCACCGGACCTCGTGCTGACCGACGGCGAGGCCGCCCTCATGGTCGGTGCGCCGCCCATCGCCACCCGCGCCGACGAGCTCGTCCGCGAAGCGGCCATGCCCTATCGCACCGTCTTCGACGTGGTGTGGTCGGGCCGCCGCCACATCATGATGATGGCGAGCCAGATCGATCGCTCGGGGAACCAGAACATCTCCGCCGTCGGCCCGCATGACCGGCCGAAGGTGCAGCTCGTGGGCGTCCGGGGTGCACCGGGGAATTCGGTCAACCACCCCACGAGCTACTGGGTGCCCGACCACACCGTGCGGACGTTCGTCGAGCAGGTCGACGTGGTCTGCGGCGTCGGCTTCGCGCGCGCCGCGCAGGCGGGACGGGGGGCGACACGTTTCCACGACGTGCGCCGCGTCGTGTCGAACCTCGGCGTGTTCGACTTCGAGACCCCGGAGCGGACGATGCGCGTGCGCTCGTATCACCCCGGCGTCACGGTGGACGAGATCGTGGCCGCCACCGCCTTCTCGCTGAGCATCCCCGACGACGTCGCGGAGACCCGGCTCCCCACGCCCGAAGAGCTCGATCTCCTCCGCGTGGTGCTGGACCCGTCCTCGCTGCGCGACCGCGAGGTCAAGCGCTGAGCGGGGCCGCCCCTGGTTCCGAGGCGCAACACCCCGCGCTGCGCACGGAGCTCTGCGCGCGCGTCGGCATCCGTGTCCCCCTGGTGCAGACCGGCATGGGCTGGGTCGCCGGCCCGCGGCTCGTCGCGGCCACCTGCGAGGCGGGCGCGCTCGGCGTGCTGGCCTCGGCCACCATGACGCTCGACGAGCTCGCCCGGGCGATCGCCGAGGTGCGCAGCCGGACCCGGGCGCCGTTCGGGGTCAACCTGCGGACCGACGTGGCGGACGTCAACGAGCGCATCGAGCTCATGATCGAGACGGGCGCCACCGTCGCCAGCTTCGCCCAGGCACCGAACCCGGCCCTGGTGGCGCGCTGCAAGGAAGCCGGGCTCTTCGTCATGCCCACGGTGGGGGCGCGCCGGCACGCCGAGAAGGTGGCCGAATGGGGGGTCGACGCGGTCATCGCCCAGGGCGCCGAGGGCGGCGGGCACACGGGTGCGGTGCCCACGACACTCCTGTTGCCCCAGGTCGTGGACGCCGTGGGCGACCGGGTCCTGGTGCTCGGGGCGGGCGGCTTCTTCAACGGACGTGGCCTCGTGGCGGCCCTCGCCTACGGGGCGTCCGGCGTCGCCATGGGCACCCGCTTCCTCCTCTCGGCGGAGAGCCGGGTGCCCGACGACGTCAAGGAGGTCTACCTGGGCACGGCCGTGACGGGCACCGTGGTCACGACCAAGGTCGATGGCGCACCCCAGCGCGTCATCCGCACCGATCTGGTGGACCGCCTCGAGTCGCAGTCGTGGCTGCGCGCCCTCCCTCGTGCGCTGCGCAGCGCCTTCGTGTTCCGGCGGGAAACCGGCGCGACCACGACCTCGCTGGTGCGCGAGGGGCGGGCGATGAAAGAGGGCAACGAGCTCACCTGGGCCCAGGTCGTCATGGCGGCCAACGCACCGGTGATGACGAAGGCGGGGTTGGTCGACGGGCGCGCCGACGTCGGCGTCTTGCCGACTGGTCAGGTGGTGGGCGTCATCGACGCGCTGCCGACGGTCGCCGACATCGTCGCCGACGTCATGGCCGAAGCGGACGCCGTGCTGAAGGGATGGAGCCGCTAGACCGCGTCGCCGCCCGAGGCGGCGTTGCCCTGCGCCACGCGGCGCAGCAGGTTCGAGACCCGCTGGTGCGTGACCCCGAAGAGATGGGCGATGCTCGGGATGCTCTGCCCCTCGGCGCGCAGCGCCACCACCAGGGAGCGGCGGAGGTACCCGCTGGCCTCGGACTGCCGGCGCAGGATCGTGCTGACGAGCTGCACGGTCCCGGGTTCGTCCTCGTCCCCGAGGATCGCCTTCCACTCCCGCCCGTTCTCCCGGGCGAGGCGCACCTCGGCGATGCGCTTGGACAGCAGACGCTCACTCTCCGCGTTCTCGCGCAAGACCGATTCCAGCTCGTCGAGCGCGCGGAGGACCTCGTCGGACCCAATCCCGCTACGGTCGTCAGTCTGGTCCTGCATCAAGTTCCCTGCTCCTCTTCGCTGCGCTTGGGGCTGTCGCAGCTCAGTCGCATCAGTGGCCAACATGCAATGGTTCCTCCAATCGCAGGGCCGTTCCGCGCCGGCCCCGAATGATTAGACGACTCACGCGTCTGCCAGCCTAAACAGGCGGCGTCCTCGCTTGACGTCACCCAGCCCATACCCCAATCGCCCGGCCTCACACACGTGCGACCCAGGTTTCTCGAAGTCGCCCGCTACCAGGGTTTCAGCGCCTGAGAAGGACCGAGGAGCCGTGCCCGAACAAACCTTGGTTGGCCGTCACGGCGACCCTCGCCCCCTCCACCTGCCGCCCGGAGGCCGTGCCCCGCAGCTGCCAGACGCACTCGCACACCTGGGCGATGGCCTGGGCCGGGATCGCCTCTCCGAAGCACGACAGACCACCCGAGGGATTGACCGGCACCCGACCCCCCAGCGCCGTCGCGCCGTCGCGCAGCAGCTTCTCGGCCTCGCCCTCGCCGCAGAGCCCGATGTCCTCGTACCAGTCGAGCTCGAGCGCGGAGGAGAGGTCGTAGACCTCGGCCAGGTGCACGTCCTCCGGGCCGATGCCGGCCTCTGCGTAGGCCGCCGCGGTGATCGACGGACGGAACCCGGAAGGCCCCACACCCGTGGCGTCGGAGCCCGAGACCGCGACGGCGGAGTCGGTGGCGAAATTCGGCATCTCGATCACGGTGTTGGGGAACGCCGGCGTCACCGTGGACACGGCGTCGACGGTGACTAGGGGCGATCCGCCACCGCTGTGGCGGCGGGCGAACTCCATCGACGAGAGGACGAGCGCCGCGCCGCCGTCCGAGGTGGCGCAGATCTCGAGGAGCCGCAGCGGGTCGGCCACCATCGGCGACGCCAGCACCTCGTCGACGGTGACCTCCTTGCGGTAGCGCGCGTTGGGGTTGGCCAAGCCGTGGCGCGCGTTCTTGACCTTGACCTGTGCGAAGTCCTCCTCCGTCGCGCCGAAGCGGTCCATGCGCCGCCGCGCGTACAACGCGAAGTACGCCGGGTTGGTCGCACCCATGAGGTGGAAGCGCAGCCAGTCGGGGTCGTCCTTGCGCTCGCCCCCGACCGGCGCGAAGAAGCCCTTCGGCGTCGTGTCCGCCCCGACGACCAGCGCCACGTCGCACAGGCCGGCCAGGATCTGGGCCCGGGCGTTGGCGATGGCCACCGCGCCCGAGGCGCAGGCCGCGTAGACGCTCGACACCCGGGCGCCGGTCCAGCCCAGGGCCTGGGCGAATGTCGCCCCGGAGACGAAGCCGGGGTACCCGTTGCGGATCGTGTCGGCCCCGGAGACGAACTGCATGTCCCGCCAGCCGAGGCCGGCGTCGGCCAGCGCGGCGCGGGCCGCCGCCAGCCCGTACTCGACGAAGGGCCGCCCCCATTTGCCCCACTCGTGCATGCCGGCACCGAGGACCGCGACCCTCCTGTCGGACGTCCCGGACGTCCCGGAAACCGCGGTCATGGGCGCCTCAACCCTCCCAGCCCGGGGTGAGGGCAGCGAGACCCAGGGGCCGCCACTTCCACACGAGGTAGTCGCGGCCGTCTTCGGAGTAGAGCGTGTCGACCACGAGCTCGACCTCGTCGCCCACGGTGAGGTCGTCGACGGTCACCCCCCCGACGACCTGCCCCATGACGACGAGCTTCTCGGCGTCCAGCTCCACGGCGGCCAGGCAGAAGGGCTCGTAGGGATCGGCCGCCACGTACGGCGCCGGCGGTTGGTAGCGCGCGTCGGTGTAGGACCAGATGCGGCCGCGCCGCGACAGCTCGATGCGCTCGAAGGAGGTCGACGCGCAGTCGGGATTGCGGCAGTAGCGTTCCTCGGCCGGGAAGGCGAAGGTCCCGCACTCCTCGCAGCGGGACCCGAGGAGGGCCGGCGCGCTGCCGTCGTCGCCGGTGGTGAACCAGCCCTCGACCGCGGGCACCCTCGTCGCGTCGGCCATCAGCCGAGACGCTCGATGATCGTTGCGTTCGCCTGTCCGCCACCCTCGCACATCGTCTGGAGCCCGTAGCGCGCACCCGTGCGCTCCATCTCGTGCAACAAGGTGGCCATCAGCCGGGCGCCCGAGCACCCCGTCGGATGGCCGATGGCGATGGCCCCGCCGTTGGAGTTCACCTTGTCCATGTCGGGGCCGTACTCCCGCTCCCAGGCGAGGACCACCGAGGCGAAGGCCTCGTTGATCTCGATCACGTCCATGTCGCCGAGCGACAGCTTGGCCTTGGCCAGCACCAGCTCGGTGGCGGGGATCGGCGCGGTCAGCATGATCTGCGGGTCGTTGGCGGCCACCGCGAAGGTGTGGAAGCGCGCCCGCGGCCGGAGCCCGAGCGACGACGCCCGCTCCTCGCTCATGATGAGGACGGCGGCGGCCCCGTCGGAGATCTGCGACGACGTCCCCGCGGTGACCGTCCCGGTCTCGGAGAAGGCCGGCTTGAGTCCCGCCAGCTTCTCGAGGGAGGTCTCGCGGCGGATGCCCTCGTCCGATGCGAGCAGCCCCCGGACATCCTCAGCACCGGGCACATCGGGGTGGACCCGGGCCTCCAGCGGGACGATCTCGGCCGCGAACCGCCCCTCGTCGGTGGCCCGCGCCGCGCGCTGATGGGAGCGCAGTGCGAACGCGTCCATCTCCTCGCGCGAGATCTTCCAGCGCCGGGCGATCTCCTCCGCACACTCGCCCTGGTGGATGAGCTCGAAGCGCTCCTTGTAGAGCGGGCCGTAGGCCTCGCCGGGCCCCGGCTCGGTGGTCGAGCCGATCGGCACCCGGCTCATCGACTCCACGCCGGCCCCGATCGCCACGTCCATGGCCCCGGCCATGACGGCCTGCGCTGCGAAGTGGATGGCTTGCTGGGCCGAGCCGCACTGGCGGTCCACGGTCGTCCCGGGGACCGACTCGGGGAACCCGGCGGCCAGCGCGGCGTTGCGGGCGATGTTCATCGCCTGCTCGCCCACGGTCATCGTGCAACCCATGACCACGTCCTCGACCAGCGCCGGGTCCAGGTCGTTGCGCGCCACGAGCGCGGCCAGGGGTTGGGCGGCGAGATCCGTGGCGTGCCATCCCGAGAGACGGCCCCCGCGGCGGCCGACCGGCGTGCGGACGGCATCGACGATCACGGCATTCGGCATACGAGGGCCAATTCTGACGCCCAATCAGATCGAGCGCCAGACGCCCGAACAGCCACCTTGGCAAGCCCGAGGGCCCTGTGCGAGATTCGCTGCGCCATGGACCTGACCTTCAGCCCCGAGCAGGAGGCGTTCCGCGCCGGGGCCCGGAGCTGGCTGGCCGCCCACGTGCCTGCCGATCCGCTCCCCTCCCTCGATACGGCAGCGGGCTTCGAGGCGCACCGGGCCTGGGAGCGCACCATGTACGAGGACCGCTGGTCGGTCGTCAGCTGGCCCGTCGAGTACGGCGGGCGCGACCTCGGCATCTTCGAATGGCTCGTGTTCGAGGAGGAGTACTACCGGGGGCGCGCCCCACGCGGGTCAGCCAGAACGGCATCTTCCTGCTCGGCCCCACCATGCTCGAGTACGGGACCGAGGCCCAGAAGGCGCGCTACCTCCCGCCCATGGCGGCCGGCGAGGAGATCTGGTGCCAGGGCTGGTCCGAGCCCGACGCCGGCAGCGACCTCGCCGGCATCCGCTCGCGGGCCGCCCGCAACGCCGCCGGGGACGGCTGGGTCCTTGACGGGCAGAAGACGTGGGCCAGCCGCGGCGCGTTCGCCGAGTGGTGCTTCGGCATCTTCCGGACCGACCCCGAGGCGGAGCGTCACCGTGGCCTCACCTATTTCCTCATCGCCATGGACGCGCCCGGCGTCACCGTGCGCCCCATCCCGCAGCTCGACGGAGAGACGGGCTTCGCCGAGATCTTCTTCGACAGCGTCGAAGTCCCCGAGGAACAGGTGCTGGGCGAAGTCGGGGCGGGCTGGTCCGTCGCCATGGCCACCGCCGGCTCCGAACGCGGACTCTCGTTGCGCAGCCCGGCGCGGTACACCGAGGCGGCCGGCCGCCTCCTGCGGCTGTACGCGTCGCGCGGCGGCCCACCCGCTTCCACCGACGCGGTGGCCCGTGCACACATGGACGCCGAGGCCTACCGGCTGCACACCTACTGGACGGCCAGCAAGGTGGCCCGCGGGCAGGCCGTCGGTGCCGAAGCCAGCGCCAACAAGATCTTCTGGTCCGAGACCGACGTGGCCATCCACACCACCGCGCTCGACCTCCTCGGCCCCGATGCCGAGCTGCTCGAGGCGGGGACGCCGGGCGATTGGCTCGACGGCTACCTCTTCTCGCTGGCCGGGACCATTTACGCCGGGACGAACGAGATTCAACGGAACGTGGTGGCCGAGCGCCTGCTCGGGCTGCCGCGCTGAGCGAGACCAGCCCGCCGAGCCGGCCGTGGACTTCGCCTTCACCGAGCAGCAAGACGAGCTGCGCGCGGGCGTGCGTACCGTGCTCGACACGGAGTGCGCGCCGGACGCGCTGCGCGCCTTCGAGGTGGCCGACCAGGCCGGCCGGGCCGAGCTGGCCGCCAACCGCTGGGCCGTCCTGGCCGAGCTGGGAGCGCCGGCGCTCGTCGTGCCGGACGCCGCCGTGGGCCTCGGGCTGAGCGAGGTGGACCTGGTCGGGGTCCTCGAGGAAGCGGGACGGGCTTGCCTGCCCGAGCCCTTGCTCGAGACGGCCGCACTGGCCGCCCCGACGCTCGCCGCGCTGCGGCCCGACGCCGCCGCCAGCGCCGCGCTCGGCGCGCTCGTCGAGGACGACGCGATCATCGCCGTCGGCGGGATCGACGTGACGGTCGACGGGCTCGTCTCGCCCACCGAGGTCTCGGCCAACGGCATGCTGCGCACCCCACGCGTCGTCGGCGCGCGGGACGCGGCCATCTTGTTGCTGGCGTGTCGCGACGCCGAGTCGGGCTGGCAATTGCACGCGGTGCCCGCGGCGTCGTGCGTGGCCGAGCCCACGCCCGCCCTCAGCGCGTCACGCGACCTCTCCACCGTGCAGTGGCCCCTCTCGTCCGACACGCTCCTGGCCTACGGCGTGGCCGCCGACGCGGTGGTCGACCTGGTGGCCGACCGGGCCGCCGCCGGCACCGCTGCGTTGCTGATCGGGCTGGCGGACCGGATGCTGGCCATGACCGCCGTCTACGCCAAGGAACGCCATCAGTTCGGCAAGCCCATCGGGAGCTTCCAGGCGGTCAAGCATCTCCTCGCCGACGCACGGGTCCGCCTCGAGTTCGCCCGGCCCGCCACCTACCGAGCCGCGTGGTCGCTCGCCACCGCGCAGCCGACGCTGTCGCACGACGCCTCCATGGCCAAGGCGATGGCCTCGGACGCGGCCGAGTTCGCGGCGCGGGTGGCGCTGCAGGTGCACGGCGCCATCGGGTACACGTGGGAATGCGACCTGCACTTCTTCTTGAAGATGACGTGGGCGCTGGCGCGGGCCTGGGGCGACGCGGCAACCCATCGACGCCTCGTGCTGGCCCACGCCCTGGCGGCATCGCGCGGCTGAACACGACGCGCCCGTGACGCGGACGAGCGGGCAACCCGGACTGCGCGTGGCGGACGGCGTTCAGACAAGCGAAAGCTGTCGAAACGTGCCGTCGAGGAAGCTCTTCGGGTCGGCACCGAGCACCTGGCCCAACATGGTCGCGTAGAGCGTCCGGAAGTCGGTCGTGTACACGGTGTTGCCCTCGGAGAGCTTGGTCAGACTGGGCGGCTCCCCGTAGAAGCCTCCCTTCACCGACGGTCCGGCGACGAAGGCGACGTTGGCCCAACCGTGGTCGGTGCCGTTGCTCGCGTTGCCGCCGACGCGTCGGCCGAATTCCGTGTAGATCAACACCACGGTGCGTGACCCGTGGCGGGTCCCACGCAGGGCGTCGACGAACCCGGTCACGGCGGTGTCCAGCTCCGAGAGGAGCGTGCTCTGGACCGGCACCTGGTCGGCGTGTGTGTCGAACCCACCCAGCTCGACGCTGTAGACATCCGCGTTGACACCCGCCAGGATCAGGTTGGCCACGACGCTGAGCTGCACCGCCAGCACGTTGCCGCTGGCTTGCCCCCCTCCGCCGTTGGCGATGGCCAGGTTGGCGGACGCGCCTGCGGCGAGGCTCGACTCGTCGGCCAGATGGAGCGGGTTGGAGGTCGACGTGCGGTCCAGCACCGGACCGAGCCGCTGGTGCAGCTCGAGCAGCACACGGTCCGACGTGGCACTCTCCGCCGCCAGCGGCGGGTCGCCGCGGTCGGCGCGGGCCAGCGACGCGTACTGGGCTTGCTCGGACGCCGAGCCGGGGAGCACGAGCGGGCCGACGGGAATTGCCGCACCCTGCACCCGCTCACCCGAGAGCGCCGTCGGGAGCGTGGGCCCGAGCGCGATGGCACGCAGCGGACTCGACTTCGTCCCGTCGAGCCAGCGACCGAGCCACCCGGTCGCGACCGGCGTCTCGGGAACGCCGCTCTGCCAGATGTCCATGGACTCGAAGTGGCTGTAGTTGGGATCGGAGAACCCGACGCCGTGGACGATGGCGAGCTCCCGTGCGTCCCACAGCTTCTTGAACCCGGGCATCTTCGACGACAACCCGAACTCTTCGGCCAACGGGAGGACGCTCGAGGCGTCCACGGCGAGCGGGCCCCGGGCCGGCGCGTAGGCCGGGTCTCGATACGGGATGACCGTGTTCAGCCCGTCGTTGCCGCCATAGAGGGTGAGCAGCACCAGGTTCCGGCCGCCGGCGTCGCCCATGGCGCCGCCGGGATCGGACCCGCCTCCGAAGAGCGTGTCCCACGCACGCGGTCCGAGGAGGGCCCCGAGGACCCCGAGGGCGCCGGCGCCGCCGGCCAGACCCAGGAAGGCCCGCCGATGCAGGCGGCCGGGTTCCGTCGGTGCGTCGGGTCCCGACGGCGCGCCGGCGAACACCGGCTCCTCGGGCACCGCGATCGGCCGGTCCAATGGGGCTCGATCCGATGCAGACGCTTCCAGCCGCGGTCCATCGTTCACGAAGCCTCCTCAGTTGCTCACGAACTCGGGCGACACCAGGGCCAGGGTGACCACGGTGGCCGGGTCGCCGGCGGCCTCGCGCAGCGCCACAGCGGTGGTCGCGCTCCAGCCCGGGACCGTGAGCATCTCGGCTGCCGCGTCCACCCGCGCTGCGGGCGCGGCATCGGCCACCATGGAGATGTCCGCCGCCCGGGCCAGCCGATGCGCGAACTTCCATCGCGCCAGTGCCGATGCGGTGGAGAGCCAGTAGCCGTTCTGCGGCCACCCGCCGACGCTGGGCGGGTCGAACAGCACTTGGCCCAGGCCGGCGAAGAGCGGCACGAGCTCCGCCGTCAGTCTGCCCTGCAGGGCGGTCGGTCCCACGCCCAAGGCACGGAAGGCACCGACCACGTACTCCGTCGGCTGCTTGACGAGGCCCTGCACCGCCCGCGTCTGGGTGAACGTCGGGGTGCTCGAAGATGGCCGTCAGCAGGTTGGAAATGTTGCGGTCGGCCGCGTACGCCGGGGCCAGGTCGGCCACCACGGGGTCGCCCGGTGTCACCGGATAGGCGAGATAGCTCCAGAAGCGAGACGGGACGAAATGGCCCGACGCGTCGCTCTGCGTGACGATGTCGATCACCTGCTGGCCGGTGTTGATGCCGTTCACGCCGAGAAAGTCCTGCGGAGCGGTGCTGTGCTGACGCGCCGCGATGGCGAACGCTCCGGTCCTCGGGTCGAGGCGCCAACCGGTGAAGCAGTAGGACGCCGACCGCACGTCGGCCTGGGTATAGGAGCCGATCCCCATCGTGAAGCGCTCCATGAGCTCTCGGGCGAAGTTCTCGTTCGGGTTCGAGGCCTTGTTGGAGTTGGCGTCGAGCCAGATCAGCATCGCTGGGTCCTGGGCGACGGCCTGCGTGAGCGAGGTGAAGTCGCCACTGCCCTGCGTACGGAAGATCTGGTTCTGCCCGTACATGTAGACGGGGTAGCGGACCTTCGATATCGCCGTGGGGAAATGGGTGTGAAGGAGGAAGGTGAGCTTCTCCTTGAGCGGATTCGACGTTGCCAGCATTCGGCTCAGCCACCAGCCCGTGAGGTCGTCGAATTCCTGGTGCAGCTGACGCGCGAGGTCGCGCCGTGACGCAAGGTCCATGCTTTTGAGCTCGGCTTCCGGGACCGGCGAGCTGAACGTCGGCGCAGCAATCGCACCAGCGCCCGCATCGGGGGAGGTCAGACCGGCCACGAGTGCGCTGACGGTGGCGCCGTACCCGGCGGCGGTCGCGGACCGCAGTTCGTCCGGCAGGGCACCGAAACCGGCGCGGCGGTACAGGTGTGCGACAAGGTCCGACGAGCTCACCGACGAGGTCACCGACTCGACGACGCCCATGGGCCCGACCTCCTACAGCGGCTGCCTTCGTGGTGCGCAGTGTGCGCCACTCCATCAGCGTGAGCCGTGAGGCTTACCGGGACGTGTGGGGAGTATGAGGGAATTGTGAGGGCCGACCGGAGGTTCCTGGCGACGAACAGCAGGATCCCTTTCGAGCTTGGAGCGTTCCCATCGCGCGAGCGCTTCGAGCTTTGGCAATGAGGCCGACCCTGAGACGCCTACCAGGATGCTGTTGCCCGCCCACACTGCAGGGGAATTGATCGTCTGCGCCCCGTTCTGAAAGGCCTCGACGTAGGCCGCTCGGCCGAGGCCCTTTACGGCCGGCCCCAATGCTCGAGTCAGGTCGGAAATTGAGTTTGTGTCATGTCACATCCCCGATCTGTTCGCCGGCGTGCGAAGCCGGCCGGCCGGCGGCGCCATGCCGCGCCGCGCGACGCCGATCAGGAATTGCCGGAGCTCCCCACGCTCCCGGAGTTGCCCGAGTTGCCCGAGTTGCCCGAGTTGCCCGAAATTGCCGGAGCCAACGCTCCCCGATCCGCTGTTGCCCGACCGTGAGTTGCCGGAGTTCCCGGAGTTCTTGTTCGAGTTCCCGGAGCTGCCCGAGTTCCCGGAGTTGCCCGAGTTCCCGGAATTGCCCGAGCCATTCACGAGTTGCTCGGTGATGTACCAGGTGCCGTTCACCTTGACCAATTGCCCGGTGTTGGTCTCGGGGTGATCGCAAGTCTCATTGATAGTGGGCGCACTGACACACGCCGTCAACTCGAGACGGGCGGTCGCGCTGTTCGCACCCACGTTGCTGACCGAGTAGGTCACGTCTTTGAACGTCACCTTGGCGTCTTTTTGGTCGACCTCCGAGGACGCTTTCTGCAAGGCGCTGTTGCAGGCCGACTTATCGCTGGGTTGGGCGAGCGCACACACGCCGTCGAGATTTCCACTCTGGAGGTCGGACGCGAGGGCTGCCATGACGTCGTTCGGTGTCGAGGCTCCGGACGAACCTCCGCCGCACGCAGCGAGGCCGAGGGCCAGGCAGCCCAAACCGCTCAGGAAGATCAGACGCTTCATGCTCAGCACTCCTTCATGTGTGGGGTGGAGTGCAGCTCCGCGCGCACGACCCGCTTCTCGTTGGGCGGTCAATATGACACGGACGCCACCAAAAGGCAACGGCTATTTTTGTCAGAGGAGAGACGTCGGAGTTCGACGGATTTCTGACTTGACGTTGAAGGAGAATCCTTCTCGCTCTTTCTGAGAATAGATAGAGTTTGATCTGAGAATTTGCAGATAGTGTTCTGAGAATTCGCTGGGCGTCGGCAACACGCGGATGCAACATTCTTGGGCACGCGCGCCGCCCGAGGGCTGATGGGAGTGGCGTCGCGATGGCGTCGAAGGAAAGCTTCAGCTGCGGACCCGGATGTCCGATTCCCGCCAGTAATGGACACAGCGACGTGCCACGCTGTCGCAGTGATCGAAGACCCGGATCGCTGTTACCAGGCCGCACAGAGCAAGGATGCCCGCTTCGACGGTTGGTTCTTCTGCGCGGTCACCTCGACCGGGATCTACTGCCGACCGAGCTGCCCGGCCCGCACACCCAAACGGGAGAACGTGCGCTTCTACCCGACCGCGGCCGCCGCCCAGCAGGCCGGGTTCCGCGCGTGCCTGCGCTGTCGCCCCGACGCCACCCCGGGCTCGCCCGAGTGGAACATCCGGGCCGACGTCGTGGCGCGAGCGATGCGCCTGATCCGGGACGGCATCGTCGACCGCGAGGGCGTCGAGGGACTGGCCCAGCGCCTGGGCTACAGCACGCGCCAGCTGAACCGGCTCATCACCGCCGAGGTGGGCACGGGACCGCTCGCCCTGGCCCGCGCGCAACGCAGCCAGACGGCGCGCGTGCTCCTCGAGACCACTGACCTCCCGATCACGCACGTCGCGTTTGCCGCAGGCTTCTCCAGCGTGCGCCAATGCAACGACACCCTCCGCCAGGTCTTTGCCGACACGCCTCGCGGCCTCCGCGTCCGGGCACGCAAGGTGTCGCCCGGACGCCGGCTGGCGTCGGAGACAGCCCGTCAAGCGATCCGGCTGCGCCTCCCCTGCCGGCGCCCGTTCAACCCGGCCTCGGTGCTCCACTTCCTGGGCACCCGCGCGCTGCCCGGCGTGGAGGAGCTCGATGGCACGTGCTACCGCCGGACGTTGCGCCTCCCTCAGGGTCATGCCGTGGTAACGCTGCGCGCCCCCGAGCTGGCCGACGGTGAGCAGGACGCGCCGCGCGGCCCGTCCTACGTCGAGGGTGAGCTGATCCTCTCCGACCTGCGCGACCTGGCGACCGCCGTGGCGCGCTGCCGCCAGCTCCTCGACCTCGACGCCGACCCCGTCGCCGTGTGGGAGGCCCTCGGCGCGGACCGGCTCCTCGGCGCGCTCGTCCAGCGCGATCCGGGCCGGCGTGTGCCCGGGGCGGCCGACGGCTTCGAGTTGGCGGTGCGCGCCGTGATCGGCCAGCAGGTCTCGGTGTCGGGCGCCCGCACCGTTGCGGCCCGGCTGGTGCAGGCCGCCGGCGACACGCTGCCCGCAGCGGACGGCCCGCTGACCCACCTGTTCCCGACGCCGGCAGCGCTCATCGAGCTCGCGGCGCGCGAGCCGGGAGCGTTCGCCATGCCGGCCGGACGCCGGCGAGCGCTCGTGGCACTGGCAGAGGCCGTCGAGGTCGGTGACGTCGTCATCGACCCGGGCGCGGACCCACTGGAGCTCCGCCGCTCGCTGGTGGCCCTGTCCGGCGTCGGCCCCTGGACGGCCGAATACGTCGCCATGCGCGCGCTGCGCGACCCCGACGCGTTCATGCCGACGGATCTCGGCATCCGCCGCGGCGCACGTGCCCTCGGGCTCCCCGACGACCCGACCCAGCTCGTCGCCCTCACCGAGGCCTGGCGTCCGTGGCGCAGTTACGCCATGGCGTACCTGTGGTCGCTCCCCGCCCCTCCCACAGAGATTCCCGCCCCACCCATGAAAGGACGTGCAGCATGACTGCAATCGCCACCACCACCGCCACCATGCCCTTCGACACCCCGATCGGCCGCCTCGTCCTCGAGAGCGACGGCGAGGTGCTGATCGGTGTCTGGCTCCCGAACGAGCGCCGCCACGGGCGGCACGACGTGGGCGAGGTGCCGCCCGTCCTGAAGCAGACGGCCACGCAGCTCGAGGAGTACTTCGCCGGGGAACGCTCCGAATTCGACCTCGAGATGGAGCTCGACGGCACGCCTTTCCAGCAAGAGGTCTGGGCCGAGCTCTCGCGCATCCCCTACGGCAAGACCATCAGCTACGGCGAGCTGGCGCGCCGCGTGGGCCGACCCAACGGTCCGCGCGCCGTGGGACAGGCCAACGGACGCAACCCCATCCCGATCATCGTGCCGTGCCACCGCGTGCTGGCGAGCAATGGCATCGGCGGCTACGGCGGCGGGCTGAAGGTCAAGCGCGCCCTGCTCGCGCTGGAGGGTGTCACCGCCTAAGGTGCGCCGGTGGAAACCGCCCGGAGTGTGCACGACGCGTTCGACCTGACGGGCCGGGTGGCCCTCGTCACGGGGGCCGGCAGCGGGATCGGGCGCAGCACCGCGGAGGTCCTGGCCGGTGCGGGCGCCCTGGTCGTCTGCGCGGACGTGAACGCAGCCACGGCGGCTGAAACGGCCAGCGCGATCTTGGCCACGGGCGGACGGGCCGAGAGCGCCGAGCTCGACGTGTCGGTGCCGGGCGCGACGGCGACCTTGGTCGCGCACGTCACGGCCCGCCACCGCTGGCTGCACGTGATGTGCAACATCGCAGGGATGATGATCGACAGCACCATCATCGACGTCGATCCCGACGAGTTCGACCGCATCGTGGCGGTGAACCTCAAGGGTGTGTTGTACGGCTGTCAGGCCGCCGGGAAGGTGATGGCGTCACAGGGCGGTGGCTCCATCATCAACATGGCTTCGGCGGCGGTGCTGGCACCCGCCGCGGGCATCGGGCCCTACGCCATCACGAAGGCTGGCGTGGCGCAGCTCACGCAGACGATGGCCCTGGAGGTGGGCAAGTCCGGGGTGCGCGTCAATTGCGTCGCACCGGGCTTCGTACCGACCAATATGACGGCGCGCTACTACACGAACCCCGACGGCACGATCAACGAGGAGACGCGGGCGGCCGTGCTGGCACCGATGGCGCGCATGGCACCCCTGCGCCGCGTCGGGGAGACGTCGGACATCGCGTACTGCGTGCTGTATCTCGCCGCCGACGCGAGCAGCTTCGTGACCGGCCAGCTAATCAGCCCCAACGGCGGCGTCTCGATGCACTACTAGGCACCGCTCGGCAGAGCAGTAACCCGGCGGAGCCCGGAGTGGCTACGACAGCCGGATGAGGTCGAACTGGCCGGTCGCGGTGTCTGACACGACGACCGCCGGCGCCGGGCCGATCAGCGTGACCGCGGCGCCCACCGTCACCGGGTCGCTGACGGCGCCGTGGGCGTCGATACGGAGCACGCAGGACGCCGGCGTGGGTGGCGAGGCGGGCGGGCACGCCGCGGTGCCCCCGACCGGGTCGAGCACGAGCGGGCCCGCTGCCGTGTCGGCGACCGTGCTGGTGACCGACCCCGTGTAGGACGCCTGCGTGGCGAGCGTGCCGGCGTCGTAGGTGGTGAAGAGCGCATCGAGGCCCTGGCCGGCCGGCTGGTCCACCCACACCGTTTCACCGGCGACCGCATCGAGGTACTGCACACCGCCGCCGAGGCCATTGGGCGTGTGCGCCAGGACAGGCCCGGTAACCGTGGTCCCGTTGGGGCGCAACGCCACGAGTTGGTGGCCGTCGCTCTCGTAGTAGATGGAGCCGTCGGTGCCGAAGGCAGCGCCGAGGCCGCGGACGACGAGGTGGGGCCCGGCCGACGACCCCGGGTTCAGCCGGTACACACTGACCGTATCGCCGTCGGTGACCGCGAGCAGCACCAGGCCGTCGGCGGCGGCCATCGATACCAGGTCGTCGTCCGAGCTGTTCGCCGCGCTGACAGGCGGCATGTTCCACTGCCCGTCCTGGTTGCCGCTGGCGCGGTCATACGCATAGACGTCGGCATACGTCGCCACGTAGAAGTTGTTGGCGTCGGCGGCCAGCGCGGCAATGCCGTGGGCGACGTGCTCCGCGACGGCGGCCGGACCGTTGCCGTCGACCACCCAGGCCACCGAGGTCCCCGGGCTCGTGGGGTCCTGGGGCGCGGCGAAGACGGCGCCGTCGGGGCTCTCCGCCGCGGTGACGCGGTCGGCCGAGAAGGGCAGGGCGATCGGAGAGCCCGCCTGCAGCGGGCCCGACGTGGGGACCGAGGGAAGGGTCGAGGCGGTGGCGACCGTGGTGGTCGAGGTGCCCGATCCCGCTCCTGACGCCGCGGTCGAGCTGGAGGTCGAGCTCCCGTGGTGCGCCGGCGCGACCTGCGGGGAGGACGGGCCGGAACCGCAGGACGCCGCCAGTAACGCGAGCAGTGCCAGCGGAGCCACCGCGAAGGCCCATTGCAGGCGCCGGTCGAGATCCCCGCGCACCAGGCCAGTATGGCGGCCGGCCGCGCCGGATACGTTGCGGCCCATGGCAACCACCCGCGACATCTTCTACGACGCCGACGGCCGCACCATGGTCGGCACCCTCGCCCTGCCCGACGGCAGGGGTCCCCGTCCGGGGATCCTCGTGTGCCACGAGGGACCGGGGCTCGACGACCATGCCCGCTCGCGGGCCACCCGGCTGGCCGACGAACTCGGCTATGTCGCCTTCGCGCTCGACTACCACGGCGAGGGACGCCCGCTCGAGGACCGCCAGCAGATGATGGCGCGCATCGGCGAGCTGCGCGACGACCCGCTGCGGGCGCGGGCGATCGGCACGGCCGGCCTCGACGTGCTGCGCGACGAGCCACGGACCGACGTCACGCGTCTGGCCGCCATCGGGTACTGCTTCGGCGGCACACTGTCCCTCGAGCTGGCCCGTGGGGGTGCGGACCTCAAGGCGGTGGTGGGTTTCCACTCCGGCCTGGCCACGGTCCGGCCCGAAGACGCCCGCAACATCACCGGCAAGGTCCTGGCCCTCATCGGCGCCGACGACCCCATCGTCGACAACGCTCAGCGCCGGGAATTCGAGGAGGAGATGCGCGCCGGCGGGGTGGACTGGCAGCTCGTCGTCTACGGCGGCGCGGTGCACTCGTTCACCAATCCGCGCGCCAGCCAGATCGACCTGCCGGGCATCGCGTACGACGAGACGGTGGACCGGCGCTCGTGGCAGGCCATGTGCGACCTATTCGGCGAGGTCTTCGGCTGAGACCGGGGCGTGGCACGTTTCTGACGCCCCGTCAGGTGCGGGCTACGCTCGACGTCCATGCCTGAGCCGCTCCCAATGATCATCTCGGTCGACGACCACGTGGTCGAGCCGCCCAACGTGTGGCAGGACCGCCTCCCGTCGAAATTCGCCGAGGTCGGCCCGCGGGTCGTCCGGGCGCCCATGCCCGAGGTGGAGTTCCGCGGCGGGCAGCTCAAGGTCAAGCCGGGGTCGGTGGGCGTTCCCGTCGACTGGTGGTACTACGAGGACCTGAAGCGCCCGCTGCTCCGCGTGGACTCCGCGGTCGGGGTGCCACGGGACGAGGTAACGATGAAGGGCGTCACCTACGAGGACATGCGGCCGGGCTCCTACGAGGTGAAGCCCCGGCTCGACGACATGGACGCCAACCATATCGAGGCCGCGCTCTGCTTCCCGACCTTTCCCCGCTTCTGTGGCCAGACCTTCACCGAGGCCGACGACAAGGAGCTCGGCCTGCTCTGCGTCAAGGCCTACAACGACTGGATGGTCGACGAGTGGTGCGGCGACGCCGGGGGCCGGCTCATACCGCTTTGCCTCATCCCGCTGTGGGATGCCGAGCTGGCGGCGGCCGAGGTGCGGCGCAACGCGGACCGGGGCGTGCGCGCGGTCTGCTTCAGTGAGATCCCGCCGTTCCTCGGCCTGCCGAGCGTGCACGACCCCGATCACTACTGGGATCCGTTCTTCCGCGCCTGCGCAGAGACCCAGACGGTGGTGAACATGCACATCGGGTCCTCGTCGAAGATGCCGTCCACCTCGCCGGACGCACCGCCGGCGGTGGGGTCGACGCTGACCCACACGAACGCGACCTTCTCGTTGGTCGACTTCCTCTTCAGCGGGGTCTTCGTGCGCATCCCCGATCTCAAGGTGGCCTATTCGGAGGGGCAGATCGGCTGGATCCCCTACATCCTCGAGCGGGCCGACCGGGTGTGGGAAGACAACCGCGGCTGGGGCGGCGTGGCCGACATCGTGCCCGAGAAGCCGTCGAGCTACTTCCCCGGTCACGTGTGGGGCTGCTTCTTCGACGACGCGCACGGCCTGCGGTCGGTGAAGGAGATCGGCGAGGACAACATCACCTACGAGTCGGACTACCCCCACTCGGACTCGACGTGGCCGCGCACGAAGGAGATCGCCGAGGAGCAGATGGCCGAGCTGAGCGACGAGCAGCGCCGCAAGATCGTGCGGGGCAACGCGATCAAGCTGTTCGGCCTCGACTTCGCCGCCTGAGCGCGGGCCGGCCCACCCCTCGGCTTCGCACCTCGCCGCGCACGGTATGGATCTCCGCTTCACCGCGTCCGAGCAGGCGTTCCGGCAGCAGTTGCGCGCCTGGCTGGCGACCACACTGCCGGGCGTGGGTGCGCCGCCGCCCTCCGACGACTGGCCGGCCCGCCGGGCCTACGACCTGGCCTGGCAGCGGCTCCTCTTCGACGCGGGCTACGCGGGGGTGGACTGGCCGGCCGAGGGCGGGGGCCGCGGCTCGTCGCCGGTCGAGCAACTGATCTTCAAGGAGGAGTGCGAGCGGGCTGGCGCGCCGTATGTCGGGGTGAGCTTCGTCGGGCTCCTGCACGCCGGGCCAACGATCATCGCCGAGGGGACGACGGCCCAGCGCGAGCGCTATCTCCCCGCCATCCTGCGCGGCGAAGAGGTCTGGTGCCAGGGCTTCAGCGAGCCCGACGCCGGCAGCGACCTCGCCTCGCTGCGCACCCGGGCGGTGCGCGACGGCGACGACTACGTCGTCACGGGCTCGAAGATCTGGACCTCGCACGCCGAGGTGGCGGACTTCTGCGAGTTGCTGGTGCGGACGGGTGACGAGGGCAACCGTGGCATCTCGTGGCTGATCATGCCCATGGACTCACCCGGAATAGAGATCCAGCCGCTGCGCACGATCGAAGGCACCACCGAATTCGCGCAGCTCTTCCTCAACGAGGTGAGGATCCCGGTCGCCAACCGCGTCGGCGAGGAGAACGACGGCTGGCGGGTCACGATGGTCACGCTGTCCTTCGAACGGGGTACCGCGTTCGTGGGCGAGCTTCTCGAGGCCATGCGGCTGCTCGGCGAGCTGCGCACCATCGGGACCCGGCTCGACCTGTTCGGCGACGACGGCACCGGCCTGCGACGGCGCATCGGGCACCTCCAGGCGGCCTTCGACGCGCTGTGGGCGCTGACCAAGCGCAACGTTTCGGAGGCGGCGCGGACGGGGGTGCCCGGCATCGGCGGGTCGGTGTTCAAGCTGGCCTTCTCCGAGCACGCGCAGGCGTTGGGTGACCTCGCGATGGAGATGCTCGACACGGCCTCGTTGTGCGGCGACCCGCTGACCAACGAGGCCGGACCGATCGGCAACGCCGATCAGGTGCACAACTGGTTCAAGTCGATCAACCTGACCATCGCCGCCGGCACCTCGCAGGTGCAGCGCAACATCGTGGCCGAGCGCATCCTCGGCCTGCCCAGGACGCGCTGATGGACTTCCGCGTCGACGAGGCCCAGCGCGACCTGGCCGAGGGCATCCGGAGCATGCTGGCCGGGCGGCTCCCGCTCGAGCACATCCGGGCCCGCGAAGGCGAGGAGCGCACCATCACGGCCGAAGACTGGACGGCCCTGGGCGAGACCGGCGTCTTCGCATTGACAGTGCCCGAGCCGGCCGGCATCGGTCTCGGCCGTGCCGACGCCGCGGTCGTCTTCGAGGAGCTGGGCCGGGCGCTGGTGCCCGGTCCGCTCGTCGGCACCTTCCTCGCCGCCTCCCTCGACCTCGTACCCGGGGCGGCCCAGGGTCGGGCCATGGTCGGGCTGTGCGACGGGCGCGCCGGCCCGCCCTGGTTGGTGGAGCACCTGTCGTCGCTCGACGCTGCGTTCTCGTTCACTGGCGGCGGCCTCGGCGCGGGGAGCCTGATGACCACGATCCGCGGGACACCGACGGCGCAGCGCCTCGCCGCGCCACTCGACCCGCTCACGCCACTCTGGCAGCTCTCCGAGCTCCCGGCGGGACAGTCTCTGGAGGGCGTCGGCCCGGAGCTGTTCCGCGACGGCGCCATTCTCACGGCGGCGCTGCAGGTGGGCCACGCGGCCGAGACCCTCGAACTCGCCGTCGCCTACGCCAAGGAGCGCCACCAGTTCGGCAAGCCCATCGGCAGCTTCCAGGCGATCAAGCACATGTGCGCCGACATGCTGGTACGCGCCGAGGTGGCCCGGGCCGCGGTCCACGCGGCGGCCTGCCTGGCCGACGCACCCGACGTGCTCGCTGCGGAGGCTGCGGCGGCGGCGACCACCCCGGTCGCATCGATGCGCCGCGCCGCGGCGGGCGCCAAGCTCCTGGCCGACGAGGCGGCGATCGCCAACGCACGCGCGGCGATCCAGGTCCACGGCGGCATGGGCTACACGTGGGAGGTACCGCTGCACCTGCACCTCAAGCGGTCACGCGTGCTGGCGACGACCTTCGGCAGCGCGGCCGAGCTTTCGTCGTTGCTCGGGGCGCCCGACCCCGCCGCGGCCGCCTGAGCGAACATGGACGCCACCATCCCCCTCCTCCCCACCGGAACGGAGTGTCCACGATGACCGATCCCGCTTTGATCCCCGCCGACGTGGTGCGCAGCGTGCCCGAGGGGGAGGTCGTCTACGGGATGCAGCTGCCCATCCAGTCCCAGTCGACGCTCTACGTGGCCGACTGGGAGAAGGAGGCCGGGCCGACCGAGCTGGCCCGTATCGCCCGCGTGGCCGACGAGGCGGGCTTCTTCTACCTCGGCGTGTGCGACCACACCGCCATCCCGCGCCGCCTGGCCGACGCCATGGGCACGATCTGGTACGACACCACCGCCACCTTGGGCTGGTTGGCCGCGGTCACGACGCAGACGCACCTGCTGTCGCACGTCTTGATCCTGGCCCAGCGCCATCCGCTCCGAGCCGCCAAGGAGCTGTCCACGATCGACCGCCTCTCGGGCGGACGCCTCATCGTCGGCGTCGGTGCCGGCCACGTGCCCGAGGAGTACGAGTTGCTCACCGGTGGCTTCGACGAGCGCGGCCGCCACACCGACGAGGCCGTCTCTGCACTCGCCCGGTGCTTCACCGACGAGTTTCCCGATCTGCCCGGCCCGCGCTTTCCCGCGCGCGACATGGGACTCGGGCCGCGCCCGGTGCGCCAGCCCCGCCCGCCGATCTGGATCGGGGGCTCCTCCCCCGCGGCCATCCGCCGGACCGCGGCCTTCGGGGACGGGTGGCTGCCCCAGGGGACCCGCCGGCCCGACCTCCCGGGTCAGATCGCCCGGTTGCGCGAGCTGCGGGCCGAGCTCCGTGAGGGCGCCCCGATCGACATCGGAACCATCGTCGAGCCCATCTACCTGACCTCGGGCGGCTCGGGCCGGGACCTGCCGGGTTGGGTCATCTCCGGCGGCGCTGAAGAGGTGGCCGCCTCGCTGCGCGAGCTCGTCGAGATGGGCGTGAACCACCTGCAGGTGCGTTTCATGGCGCGCAGCGTCGAGGAATTCTGCGAGCAAACGGCGCGATTCGGCGTCGAGGTGGGTCCCCTGCTGAACCGTTGAACAGGCCGCGGCCATAGGCTGGGAGGCCACATGTCCTTTCTGTCCTACGCCCTCGGTGCGGTCATCCTGGTGCTGGTCCTGCTGCGCCAGGTCAGGGCTCGTCCCGTGCCGCGGGTGTACCAGCCGCGCCTCCCAGTGGTGCTCGGTGTCATCGGTTTGTTCGAGATGTTCGGCTACGCCGGCGACCACCACGTCTCCGCCGGCGCGTGGGAATGGGTCATCGGCACGTTGGTCATCGGCGCGTTGGGTTTCGGCGTGCTGCGCGGCCTCACCATGCGGGTCTGGGCGAACAGCGGCTGGGTGCTGCGCCAGGGCACCGCGCTGACCATGGGGCTCTGGCTCGTCTCCCTCCTGATCCATTTCGCGGGCGACTACGGCGGCGACCATGCCGGCGCGGCCGGCCTGGCGGGCGCCAGCTTGCTGCTGTACCTCGGCGTCACCCTGAGCGTGCAGTACTACGTCGTCTACCGCCGCGCACTGCCTCTGTGGGAGCAGCTCGGGCCCGACGCCGGTCGGCCGCTGCAGTTCAACTTCACGCAGAACCCCGGGGTCTTCTTCGCCACCTTCAGACAAGGCGGTGCGGGAGGTCCGGGCGGCCCGGGCGGATCGGGTGGGTATGGGGGCTGGGGCCCGGGCCAAGCACCCGACGACCCCAACGTCATCGACGCCGAAGTCGTCGACGACGACGAGCACGAGCCGCCCGAACTCCACGCGCCGGGCTGATCGTTCCTACACTCGGCGGCCGTGACTGCGCCCCGCAGCTTCAGCCAGCGGCCCTACGTCGGCCCACCCGGGTCGACCGAGCTGTTCCTCGTCCGCCACGGGGCGTCGGCGGACTCCCTCGAAGGCGAGACCTTCGAGCTCGTCGAGGGCCAGGGGGACCCGCCCCTCTCCGAGGTGGGACGTCACCAGGCCGAACAGGTTGGCCTGCGCCTGGCCCAGGAGCCCTTCGACGCCATCTACGTCAGCACGCTGCGGCGCACCCCCGAGACGGCGGCGCCCCTCGTGGCGCGCACCGGAATGACTCCGGTCGTCGATGCCGACCTGCGTGAGGTCTTCCTCGGCGAATGGGAAGGCGGGCTGCTACGCGAGAAGGCGATGGACAACGACCCCCTTTTCCAACGCGTGATGACCGAACAACGCTGGGACATCATCCCCGGGGCCGAATCACGCCCCGTCTTCGGTGGTCGGCTGCGTCGGGCCGTCGAGCGCATCGCAACCGCTCACCCCGCCGGGCGCATCGTCGTCTTCAGCCACGGCGCCGCCATCGGCGAGATCCTGGCGCAGGCCACGGACTCCTCGCCCTTCGCCTTCATGGGCCCGGACAACGCCTCCATCTCCAAGATCGTGGTCACGCCGGAGCGTTGGATCCTGCGCGGGTACAACGACACCGCGCACCTGACCACCTGAGACCATGGCGCGCATCGTCCTCGTGCACGGGGCCTTCAACGAGCTGTGGGGCCCGAACGAGCTAAAGGCGCGCTGGTTGCCGGCCGTGCGCGACGGGCTGTGGCACCACGGCGTCGAGCTCGCCACGGACGACCTCGACGTCTGCTTCTACGGGGACCTCTTCCGGCGTCATCCCGGGACGGACGCCGACCGCCGGCTCCAGCAGTCCCGCGCCGGCGTGGCCGATACCCTGGCCGACCTGCAGGACGGCGAGGCCGTCAAGGCGCTCGGCCAAGCGGTGAACGAAGCGGCATTCGACCGCACCGTCGACATGCTCACGATGATGACGACGGAAGCCGACCTGCGCGACCGACTCATCGGCCGTATCGAGTCGGAGGTGCGCGACGACACGCGAGTGCTGGTGGCCCACTCCCTGGGGTCGCTGCTCGCCTACTCCGCTCTGGCCGCCCACCCGGAGTGGCCGATCCGCACCTTCATCACCCTCGGCTCCCCGCTGGCGCACCCCATGGTGTTCGACGGTCTCGATCCTGCGCCGGTCGAGGGTCGAGGCGTGTGGCCCGGCGGGATCGAGCGATGGGTGAACGTCCGCGCGGTCAACGACGTTGCGGCGGAGGTCTCACTCGTTGATGCGTTCGGGCCGCAGGTCGAGGAGTGCCTGGTCGACAACGGTCACCGCGCGCACGCCCCCGAGCCGTACCTCAACTGTTCCCTGACGGGCGCTGCCATCGCCGACACCCTCCGCCCGGCGCCCTGACGCTGCTCACTGAGAGGATTCCGGCGTTTCCCCCGCCGCCTCCGGCGGCGCCGGCACTTGTTCCCGTCCGGCCCCGCCGGTCCCGCCCGGATAGGCCCGGGCGGACCGTTGCACGTAGTCGAGCAACGCGGCAGGAAGGCGGTCGAGCCCTTGGCGGTCGTACCAGATGGTCACCGCGACGCCCACGACGAACCAGAAGACCAGCCCGATCGCGGTCAGCACGAGTCCGCGCGTGAGGCCCGCACTGCCCGCGGCGCCGAAGTAGAGAATGGCCCGCACGCCGTCGAGCACCTGGCGCAACGGCTCGAAAAAGGCGACGAAGCGCAGCCCGGTCGGCAGCGCCTGCAGCGGGATGGTGCCGCCTGAGGACGCCAACGCGAGGTAGATGAACACCAACAGCGCGATCATCTGGCCGAGCGCGCCGAAGGCCGCGAGCAGCGCGAGCGTGCCGGCCGCGATGGTGACGGCCGCAAAGGACGTGAAGAGCCAGAGTTCCCAAACATAGGGCGCGTTCATGTGCAGCAGGCCCACGGAGACCAGGAGCAGAATCGCAGTCAAGATCGGCACCAGGACCAGCGCCACCACCCACTTCGACAGGAGTGTCTGCCAGCGGCTGATGGGGACCGGCATCCGCTGTCTCCACTTCGGCCCGATCTCGGTGATGCCGTAACCGAGGGCGGCATCGACGGTCGTGTTCACGAGGATGCCGCCGAGGAACCCGCACATGATGGAGAGGAGTGCGACGTAGAAGGCGCTCAACCCGAGCGCCGAGTTGGGTGGCAGCGGATCGTAATCGGTGGAGACGATCGTCAGCGGGTTGTGCACGCTGAAACCGGCGGCCGGTGTTCGCCCGAATGTCACGGCCTGTGCCGACAGTTCGCGGCCGAGCCGGAGCGACACGGCGCTCAGGGCCGGCTGCGACACGCCGGTCGCCAACTCCACCCCGATCGACCCCGCCCGGGGATTGGTCAACAGCCGCACGGTCGGCTTGCCCGCCCGGCTCGAGGAACCCGTCGACGAGGTGAGGCCATAGGCCGCCAGCAGCGATTGGGTGAAGCCAGGCGGGATCACGATGGTGGCGTAAACGCTGTTGGTGCGCATGCGCTGTTCGGCCGTCGCAATGGGCACCGCATCGAGCGAGAGCCGGCTCGACACCGCCGGCGAATGCTGCAGAGCCGAGGCAACTTCTGCGCCGATATCGACGTTCCGGCCGAGCACGGTGGCACCCTGGTCCTCGTTGGCCAATGCGACGGGCAGGCCATTCAGGTGCCCGACCGGATTGACCACCGAGCCGACGTAGAAGAGCGTGATCAAGAAGATGAGGACGGAGGCGATGACGAGAGGTGAGAGCCAGATCGCCGGGACGCGCAGGAGCTGTGCGGCGCGCATGGTCGGCTTCGTCACGGCCCCCTCCGTCTGGTTCTGGGGCTGCTGCTCGGAAGAACTCATGGCCTGCCCCTTCCTGCCGCGGGCCGCACCGGGGGGTGCCGCGTCGATCGTAACCAGGCATCCTCGTGGCGGCCCGGGTGCGTCGAGGCAACGGAGCCGACGCTCCGGGCTGCGATGGCGCCACACTGATCGGGTGAGCCGAGGGGCCAAGCGCAATCGGCGGCGTACGTCGAAGGGGCAGCTGCCGCCGATGCGCGACTATGTCCCGTATACGGGCGGGGGGCGACGTTACTGGCGCCTGGGTGGCCCGCTGACGCGCGACCGCGAAGCCGAGGCGCGGGCCGCGCAACGGCGCAAGTCCCCTGGTCGGCTGGGTCGCTTCGTGCTCCGCGTGCTCGGCGGTGAGGAGCACCCCCGAAGTCGGGGCTGAGGTCGCGCCGACAAGGTCCCTGCGAGAACCCGCCGATCAGGCGCCGCTGGTCAGGCCCGCAGCCTCGCTGGTGTCGGGCGTACGCCGGATTTTGGCGATCACCGCGGGTCCCTTTAGGGCTGCCTCGATCACATCCGTGATCTCCGAGCCCACCAATTCGTCGCGCTCGAGCAGAGCGTCGCGCAGGGCTTCGACGACCTCCGGGTGCGTCGAAACGATGGCCTTGGCGGCGTCGCACGAACCCATGAGGAGATCGTCGAGTTCGCCCCGGGCGTCTTTGTCGCCGAGGACCTTGTCGACCAGGCTGCCCTCGAAGTAGCCACTGCCGGCGGCCGCGACCGAGATGAGCGAGTTGCCCATGCCGCAGGCACCGATCATCTGGGCTCCTATGGCGGTGGCGGCGGCGAGGTCGGAGGCCGGGCCCGTCGAGACCTCGTCGAACCACTGTTCCTCGGCCACCATGCCGCCCATGGCGATCTGCAGCAGCGCACGCATCTCCTCGCTGCTCTTCGTGAAGCGCTCCTCGGTGTCGGAGTGTTGCAAGAGTCCGAGAGAGTCGCGGCGCTTCACGATGGAGAGCACGTCGAGCTGGCGCGTCTGGCCCACGAAATAGGCGACGGTGGCGTGACCGGCTTCGTGCGTGGCCACCCGTTCACGCTCGTCGGGGCTGTAGATGGTCTCGTCCGTCACACCGAGCTCGACGATCATCTTGGCCTCCGCCACATCGGCCATGGTCATGGCGGCGCGTCCATGGGTCAGCGCGATGACAAGCGACTCGTCCATCAGCCGCTCCAGCGCTGCAGGCGAGTAACCGAACGTCAGCCCGGCGACGACGTCGACTGCGCCGTGCTCGTCGAGGTCTGCGGCGTGCGCCTTCTTGCCGAGGTAGTAGGCAACGATGTCGGCGCGGGCACGTCGGCCAGGCAGGCCGAAGTAGATGGTGCGGTCGAAGCGGCCGGGCCGGATCAGTGCCGGATCGAGGTCGTCCTTGCGGTTGGTGGCGCCGACGACCAGGACGTTGGCCGGCACCACGGCGGGCTTGGGCAGCTTGGCTCCTTCGGGCAGATAGCGGTTGACCAGGTCGATCCAGAACGAGAAGAACCGCTGGCCACGCGTCGGGGTGTCGAAGGACTGGAGCTGCACCAGAAGCTCATTGACCACACCGGTGACGCCCTCGGTCCCCCCGCTCCCGAGGCCGCGCCGAGACGCCCCGATGGCATCGATCTCCTCGATGAACCCGATGGCGCCTCCCTCGGTGCGGGCGTACTTGCGAAGGTGCTTGAAGAAGGAGCGGATCTTGCGGTTGGTCTGGCCGTAATACATCGACTGGAATGCTGACGCAGAGACGAACAGGAAGGGGACGTTGGCCTCCTTCGCCATCGCCTTGGCCACGAAGGTCTTGCCAGTGCCCGGCGGCCCCTCGAACAGGACGCCGCGCCGTGCCGTGCCACCCATCGTGTCGCGGAAGGTCTTGTGAGCAAGGAACAAGTTGATCGATCGCACCACCTCGGCCTTGATGCCGTCGATGCCCACCAGGTCCTCCAGGCCCACCTCTGTCTCGCCGGGACGCACCAGCGTGTGGGGCGAACGGCCCGCGCCGAGGAAGGGCGCCAGCATCACGCACCCGAGCATGAGGACGATGATGAGGACGGGGAGCACGGTACCCAGCCCGTGGGGCAGGTGGACCGAAGGAAAGATGCCGCGGCCGCTCATGGCCCGGATCACGATCCAGCCCATGACGAGCGCGCCCACAGCGACCAGCCGCCGGAGCCGGATCATGCGGCGCCGCTCCCGGGCCTGGGAGACGTCCGCGCTACCCAGAATGGCGTCGCCCACGATCCCGGTGACGGCAGTACTGCGGTCCGCACGGGGCTCGGCGCCGGCGTCTGCGCCGGGTCCGGAGCGCGGCGGGGCAGGCACCATATCGGCAGGCCGACTCATGACCAGACTCCGTTCATCCCCCAATGGACGTTTCCACCTTAGAGAATCGCACAGGTACTCCGGCCTTGCGAAGTGACAAAAGTCATAAATAAGGCGGAACCTCCCTCCCAAAGGGCGGTTCGGCGGCTCCTTGGGCCTCCGGCCCGCGCATGGGCCGGGATCGGGACGCATTCGGGCAGGTGGGAGGGTGTCTCCGCCAGCATGGCTGAGGGCTGGTGGGACGGTCCTGGTGCGATTTTGGCGGCGACCCACGGAGCGGGGTTGAATGTGACGCGTCGTCAGATCGGACGACACACGCCGAACCTCCGAGCAGGGAGCACACATGGCCGAGACCAACCCCGACGAACACCAGCTCCTGATCGGGGGCAAGTGGGTGGATGCGTCCGACGGCACCTACGAGATCATCAACCCGGCGACCGAGGAAGTCGTGGGCCTGGCGCCCAACGCCAGCGCGGAGGACGCGCTCGCCGCCGCGGCGGCGGCCAAGGAGGCCCAGCCGGGTTGGGCGGCCTGGTCGGCCGACGACCGCAGCGCTCTCATGCGTGAGGCGGCGGCGGCCATCCGGGCCAAGTCGTCGGAGCTCCTGCCGCTCGTGATTGCCGAGACCGGTGCGACGGCGACGGTCGGTTCACGCATGCAGGTGCCGGTGGCCGCCGATCGGTTCGAGCGCTATGCCAGGGACCCCCGCCCAATATTGCAGACGCCGCTTCTGCCCCAGCCGGCGCAGGCAACGCCTCTCGCCCCCGGCGGGATCATCGGCGGCATGGTGAATCGACAGCCGATCGGGGTCGTGGCGTGCATCACGTCGTACAACTTCCCGATGGTCAACATGGCGGGCAAAGTCGCACCAGCGCTGGCGGCGGGCAACACCGTGGTCGTGAAGCCGGCGCCGCAGGACCCGCTTGCGATCGTCGAGCTGGCGCGAATCCTGAACGACGTCGGGTTCCCGCCGGGCGTCGTGAACCTCTTGAACGGGAACACGCCTGTCTCGTCAGCCGCACTAGTCGACGCCGATGACGTGGACTGCGTCAGCTTCACCGGCTCGACCCAGGTCGGCGTGACCATCGGCGAAAAGGCGGCTCGGACCATGAAGCGGACGCTCCTCGAGCTGGGTGGGAAGGGAGCGTGTGTCGTCTTCGAGGATGCCGACGTCAAAGCGGCCGTCGGCTGCATCGGTTCGACGTGGTCGTTCCACTCGGGTCAGATCTGCACCGCGCCGACACGGGCGGTGGTCCACCGGAGTCTGTTCGACCAGGTGCGCGACGGCCTCGTGCAGATGGCGGGCTTCCTCAAGGTGGGCGACCCCACGGACACCTCGACGATCATCGGACCGGTCATCTCGGCCGCGCAACGCCAACGGATCGAGGCGCACATCGCCTCGGCCAAGGAGGACGGAGGCGAAGTCGTCCTCGGGGGTGAACGTCCGGCCGACCTTCCGGTGGGCTATTACGTCGCCCCGACCCTGATCACGGGCGACAACACCATGCGGGTCGCCCGAGAGGAGATATTCGGTCCGGTGATCACGATGATCCCCTTCGACGACGAGGAAGAGGGCATCGCCATCGCCAACGACTCCGACTTCGGGCTCTACGACTACGTGTTCTCGAAGGACGGCGCACGGGCGCTGCGGGTGGCCAAGCGCCTCCAGGCGGGGCACGTGGGGATCAATACCGCGCAGCGCAACCACGACGCGCCGTTCGGCGGCTTCAAGATGTCCGGCATCGGACGGGACGGCGGGGACTACGGTCTCCTGGCCTACACGGAGCCGCAGGCCATCATCTGGAGTTCGTAAAGGAGTCCCAGACCGGATTGCTGCATCCGGGTGGACCAACCGTGTTGTCTGGCTCTGTATGCCACGCGGTCGACCTTCGGCACGCCTGTATACGCGCGTTGTCGCCGCGCGTATACAGGCACGCGGAACTCCGGCGAGCGGGCGTATAGAGCTGCAACGAGATGTTCCCGAGGTGTCATACGCAGCCAAAACGAGGTCTCCCCAGGGCGGCGCATACGGACAGAACGACGATGCCCTCTCTGCGGAGCCCCGTTCGTACGGGATCACAGAACGCCCATACTGCGAGGAATGCTGCGAGGTTCGCTGCGAGGAATGCTGCAAGGCCGCCGGTACCGAGTCCGTCGCGCCGGAGGCGGCCGGCCAACCGGAGCGGTCAGCCCGCGGCGATGAAACGGGCGGCGAAGGACTCCATGGCGTCGAGCACCTCGGCCGTGCGCCGCCAGGGGGTCACGATGAGGCGGTCCACCCCGGCGGCCTCCCAGGCGAGCACGTCGTCCTCGGTGGCGCACTCGCCCCCCACGGTGACCTCGAAGGGGGCGTCGAGCCGCTCCGCCTCGCCCCGGTGGCCCCGGAGCGTCGCCACCGAGACGGTGGCGGACTCGGGTGTGGCGCCCATGCCGATCCAGCCGTCGCCGAGGCGACCGGCCCGTCGCAGCGCGACCGCCGACTCGCCGCCGATGAAGATCGGGATGGGCTGTTGGTGCGGCTTGGGCTCGAAGGCCACCTCGGCGAAGGGGAAGGTGGGCCCGTCGTGCGCGACCGTCTCCTCGGTCCAGAGGCGACGGCAGACCGCAATGGCTTCGTCCAGCCGGGCGCCGCGGGTGGCCGGATCGATCCCGAGTGCCTCCCATTCCGAGCGGAGCCATCCGGCACCCGCACCGATGAGGGCGCGGCCGTTGGACAGCCAGTCCAGCGTCCCGAAGGCGCGGGCCGTGATGAAGGGGTGGCGGAGGCCCAGCAGATACACGTAGGTCCCGAGTCGGATGGACGACGTGCGGGCGGCGAGGAACGACAGCATCGAGCCGGGGTCGAACAGCTGGGTGTCCGGCGGAACGGGCGGGTGCTCGGCACCTTCGAAGGGTGAGCCGGCCATGGTGAGCGGAAGCACCAGGTGCTCGGGCAGCCAGGCGGACTCGAAGCCCAGGCGGTCGGCCGTTTCGGCCGCCTCCGGCCACAGACGCGGATGCATGCGGCCGAAGGTGACGGCGAACTTCATGCGGCTCCCCCCGACACGGGGCTCACGCTATCGGGCCGGTCCGGACCGGCGAAACTTGCTGTAATGATCGTGAGTCGCGAACCTCGGAGGACGGACGCCACCATGACACTCAGCGCGCGCCAGACCGCCGTCACCGTGCGGCGGCTCACCGGACGGATCGGTGCGGAGCTCTCGGGTATCGAGCTCTCTGCCGCGAGCGACGGGCAGATCGCCGAGCTGCGGGCCGCCCTCCTCGCGCACCGTGTCGTCTTCGTACGCGGCCAGGGTCTCACGGCGCGTGAGCAGGTCGACTTCGCCCGACGACTCGGCTCGCTCACCCAGGGCCATCCCACGCTGCCCGTCGTGGACGGGGAGGAGCTGATCCTCGACCTCGACTCGCTGGCGGGCGGTCCGGCCAACTACTGGCACAGCGACGTCACCTTCGTCGACCGGCCACCGGCCTTCTCCATCCTGCGCGCCATGGTGCTCCCGGACGTCGGCGGGGACACCCTGTGGGCCAACACGGTCGAGGCCTATGCCGACCTGCCCGACGACCTCCGCACGCTGGCCGACGGGTTGCGAGCGGTCCATTCGAACGGGCACGACTACGCCCGGACCGACCTGTTGAAGCTGCGGACGAGCATCGGCGAGGAGCGGCTCGCCCACGTGCTGGCCTTCGTGTCCCAGGTCTACGAAACCGAGCACCCCGTCGTCCGGGTGCATCCCGAGACCGGTGAGCGTGCGCTGCTGCTGGGCGGCTTCGCCCAGCGCCTGGTCGGGCACCGCACTCCCGAGTCGGTCGACCTGATCCGGATCTTCCAGACCTACGTGACACGACCGGAGAACGTGGTGCGCTGGCACTGGGAGGTCGGCGACGTGGCGATCTGGGACAACCGGTCGACGCAGCACTACGCCATCTACGACTACGGCGACGCGCACCGGCGCATGCAGCGGGTGACCACGCAGGGCGTGCCGGTCTCGGGGCTGGACGGCCGCCCGAGCGTGGCCCTGCAGGGGGATGCCTCGCTGTACAACGTCGACGACCTGGCCGGGTAGCCGGCATGGCCGTCCTTCCCCACACGCCGATGCCCGAGGTCGGCCTCACCCGGGGCGAGGTCATGCAGCGCCTGATCACCATGAAGCAGGACGATCAGGACTGGCGCGGCGGCCGCGTCTTCAGCCTCGTCTACTCGGCCGGCGACGACGTCCACGAGCTCCTGTCCGACGCGCTGTCCCTCTACAGCGCCGAGAACGGCCTGAACGTGCTGGCCTTCCCGAGCATCGGCGTCATGCAACACGACATCGTGCGCAACACGGCCTCGCTCCTCGGTGCGGACGACCCGGCCGCCGGCGGCGCGGTCGAGGGCTACCTCACCTCGGGCGGCACCGAGAGCCTGCTCCAGGCCGTCAAGACCGCACGCGACGTCGGACGCGACCGTGGCATCGCCCGGCCCGGGGTCGTGGCCGCCGAGAGCGCGCACGCGGCCTTCACCAAGGCGGCCGACTACTTCGACGTCGAGCTGGTCCGTGTCCCCGTCGGACCCGACTACCGGGTCTCGGCGAACGCCCTGGCCGACGCGTGCACGGACGACACGATCATGGTCGTCGGATCGGCGCCCAGCTACCCCCACGGCGTCGTGGACCCCATCGCCGACATCGCCGCCGTGGCCCAGGAGCGGGACGTCCTCTGCCACGTCGACGCCTGCATGGGCGGGTTCCTCCTCCCCTTCCTGGCCGAGCTCGGGCGGTTCGACGTGCCGTTCGACTTCCGCCTCCCCGGCGTGACCTCCATGTCGGCCGACGTGCACAAGTACGGCTACGCGTCCAAGGGCGTCTCCGTCATCCTCTACCGCACGCATCAGCTGGCCCGGAAGCAGCTGTTCGTGACGACCGACTGGCTCGGCGGCTTCTACGCCTCCACCGCCATGGCGGGGACGCGGCCTGCCGGACCGGTCGCCGCCGCCTGGGCCGCCCTCATGCACATCGGGAACCAGGGCTACCGGGAACTGACCCGGACCGCCCACGACGCGGCGCGCCGGCTCAGGGCGGGCATCGAGGCGGTCGAGGCGCTGGCGGTGCGGGGCGATCCGCCCGCCACCGTCATGGCCTTCGGCGCCCGTGACCCCGAGGCCCTCGACATCTTCGCCGTGGGCGAGCGGCTGGCGGCCGACGGCTGGTACCTGGACCGCCAGAACCGCCCCGACTCGCTGCACGCCACCGTGCACGCCGGCAGCGCGGCGACGGTACCCGCGCTGGTCGACGACCTCGGTCGGGCCGTGCGCGCCGTCGGGCCGGGTCGTGCCGCCTCGCGGGACACGACCTACGGACAGAGCGCCTAACTCGGCTCCAACGCGACCTGGTCGACGTAGCACCAGATCCAGTCCTCGCCGGGCTGGAAGGACTGGACCAGTGGGTGGCCCGCGGCATGTGCGTGCTTCGTGGCGTGCTTGTTGCGCGACGAGTCGCAGCAATTGACCTCCCCGCACGTGAGGCAGAGCCGGAGGTGCACCCAGGTGTCACCGGTCTTCATGCATGCGCCGCAGCCCTGCGGGGTCTGGGGCTCCACGTCGCGGATCTGATCGAGATGGGTGCATTCGGCCATGGTCGTCCTCCTGTCGTTGCCCGCTGGCTACGAGGTCGTCATCCCACCGTCTACCGGGAGGGCCGCACCGGTGACGCCGCCCGAGTGTGGCCCGCAGAGCCACGCGATGAGGGCCGCCGGCTCCGCCGGCTCGAGCAGGCGCTCCACGAGCTGGTGGGCGGCGAACTCGTCGGGGGAGGTGAGCCCGTACACGGCCGCCGACGCGTCGAGCATGGCGCCCCGGGTCGAGCCGGGGCACACGGCGTTGGCCGTTATGCCGGTGCCGGCCAGATCCGCCGCCAACGACCGCGTCAACCCGATCACGGCGTGCTTCGACGCGCTGTACGCGCTCGAGCCGGGGCAACCCGAGCAGACCCGCCGTGGACGCCACCGCCACGAAGCGTCCCCGCCGGGGCGCCGGGGACTCGAGCAACGTCGGGACGGCCGCCCTGGCGAGGTTCCGCACGCCGTCGACGTTGACGGCAAAGAGCGCCTCCCACTGCGCGTCGCCCGTCTCCCACAGTGGCGGTCCCCCGCTGATGATGCCCGCCACGGCCACCGCGGCCTGCAGGCCGCCGTAACGACCGACGGCTTCGTCTACCGCGGCGCGGAGGTCCGGGGGGTTCCGGACGTCGCCGACCAACGTGCACACCGCCTCGCCGTGACGGCTCCGCAGCTCCTCGAGGTCCGCCTTCGTCGCCAGCGGGTAGTCGAGCGCGGGATCGTCGGTGCCGCTGTCGACGGCGACGACGTGCCACCCGTCGGCCACGAGCGCATCGACGGTGGCGGCCCCGATGCCCCGCGCCGCGCCGGTCACCACCGCGGTCGGGCTCACGTCGCGCTCCAGTACGCCGTGACGGTGCGCTCGAGATCCGCCACGAGCTCGGCGAGGATGCGCCAGCCCTCGTCCGCACTGGCCCCGGTGGGATCGCCCAACACGCCGTTGGACGATACCGGTCGCACCCCTTCGACGCGCAGACGCGGCAGCAGCGCGGCGATCGGCTCCGTGCAACCCGGCTCCGCCAGATCGAGCCGCACGACCGACGGGTCGATGGCCAACAAGAGCGACGTCTCCGTCCGGCCGGCGTGGGCGTCCCCGCCAGCCGGCGCCGCCTGCCACACGCACACGGCGTCCCCCTCGTCGACCGAGCGCCGGCGCGCCGTCGCCAGGACCTCGGCGTTGCCCCCGTGCGCGCTGACGAACACGACGCCGGCGAACGCGCCGCGGGCGGAGCGCACCAGCTCGACGAGCACGTCGGCGAGGACCGCGTGGCCCACCAGGAGCGTGCCCGGGAAGCCAGCGTGCTCCCCGCTGGCGCCATAGGGCAGCGCGGGGGCCACGGTCACGTCCGCCCGCCGCGCCGCGAGCCCGGCCGCCGCGGCCGCCGCGATGCGGGTATCGGTATCGAGCGGCAGGTGCGGGCCGTGTTGCTCGAGGGAACCGAGGGGCACGGCCAGCAGGGTCCGCGCCGCGCTCGCCTCCACCTGGGGCCAGGTGGCGACGCCCAGCTCCACGCTCAGGCGCGGGCCGGCGCGCGGAAGTGGACGGGCGTCGGCACCGGCAGCGGCACCCCGTCCCGGTCCGTCTTGGAGTGCCCGAGCGCCGCGCTCGGCCGGCCCTCGCGTGCGAGCAGCGCCGCCTCGCCGTGCCCGTGCACGCACTCGGGGTCCGGCCCGTCGAGCGGCAACCCAGTAAAGAACTTGGCCGCCATGCACCCGCCACGACAGGCGTCGAAGGAGCCGCAGGAGGCGCACGCGCCCGCGCTCTGCGGCGCGCGGAGCGACGCGAAGAGCGCCGACTCGCGCCACACGGCGGGGAAGCCGCCGGGGGCGCGGACGTTGCCGGCCAGGAACTGGCTGTCGATCACGAACGGGCAGGCGTAGACGTCGCCCACGGGGTCGATGAGGCAGACGACCCGTCCCGCCCCGCAGAGATTGAGGCCGTCGAGCGGTTCGCCCAGCGCGGAGAGGTGGAAGAACGAGTCCCCGGTCAACACCCCGGGGCGCTCGACCAGCCAGTGGTACAGCATGCGCTGCTGCGCGGCCGTGGGGTGCAGCGCATCCCAGGTCTCGACGCCACGGCCGGACGGCCGCAACCGGGTGAGGCGGAGCTGCGCACCGTAGGAGTGGGCCAGGGCGTCGAGCGCGTCGAGCTCCTCCACGTTCTGTCGGGTGACGACGACGCTGATCTTGAAGGGACCGAAGCCCGCGGCGGCCAGGTTGTCCATGGCCCGCCGTGCCGCCGCGAACGAGCCCTCGCCGCGGACGGCGTCGTTGGTGGCGGCGGTCGCGCCGTCGATGCTGATCTGGACGTCGAGGTAGTCCAGCGCCGCCAGCTGGCGGGCCCGCTCGGGGGTGAGCCGGGTCCCGTTGGTCGAGAACTTCACCCCCACCCTCCGCTCGACGGCGTAGGAGACGAGGTCGAAGAAGTCGGGCCGGAGCATGGGCTCGCCGCCACCGATGTTGACGTAGAAGACCTGCATGTCGACCAGGTCGTCGACGACGCCGCGGACCTCGTCGGACGTGAGCTCCGCGGGATCGCGGCGACCCGACGAGCTGAGGCAGTGGACGCAGGCCAGATTGCAGCCGTACGTCAGCTCCCAGGTGAGACAGATGGGAGCGTCGAGGCCGGTGGCGAATTGCTCCTTCAACGGCAGCGGGGCGGCATCAGACGGCATCGATCACCCCGGAGCGCGCCAGCCGGGCCAGGGCCCGCTCGTAGGACGCCCGCTGCGAAGGCGGGAGCTGCGCCTCCAGCGCGTCGGCCGCGCTGGCGTACTCGTGCAGCGTGGACACGAGCTCGACCAGCTGGCGCGACTTGAGGAACACCAACCGTCGATTGCCGTAGTGGTAGGCCAGCGCGCCGAACGCCTCGTCGCGCAGCGCGACCTGGGGGTGGAGCCGCCACGCCTTCTGGGGTGCGAACGCGGGCTCGGCGGCCCGCGCCTCCGTGACGCTCAATAGACCCCGCACATCCCGTCGATGGAGACCTCCTCTACCAGGAGCTCGTCGACCTCGTCCTCGGTCGGCTCCTCGAGATCTTCGGTGGTGTCTTGGTCCTGAGCCAGCATCCGACCTCCTCTGGGCACCGACCCAGCCTATCCCCGGCCCTGAACTGCCAGAATTGGGCCGTGCCCGTGCCCGTGCCCGTGCGCAGCGCGCCCAGCAGTCCCTCGCCGCTCCGGCAGGCCCCGCCGCGCGCCTCGACGCCGGTGCCCGGCTCGTTCCGCCTGGACGAGGCCGGGTCGACGGTGGCCGTCGACGGCGGCCGTGTCCTCGTGGGTGGGAGCCCCCTCCGCCTGCTCCGCCTCTCGGCGCGCGGCAGTGACCTGGTGGGTCGATGGAAGGCCGGCCGCCCGGTCGGTGCGCAGAGGGCGGCCCGCCTCCTGGCGCGACGACTCGTCACTGCGGAGGTCTACGTCCCGTGGCCCGGGTCGAGCACGCTGCACCCCGCCGACGTCACCGTGGTCGTGCCCGTGCGTGATCGGCCCGCGCAGCTCGACCGTGTGCTCGGCACCCTCGGGGGCCTGGCGTGCGTCGTCGTCGACGACGCCTCGCACGACGCGCCGAGCACCAAGGCGATCGCCGAACAGCATGGGGCCCGCTTCATCGGGCTGGACACCAACGTCGGTCCGGCCGGCGCGCGCAACGCCGGGCTGGCCGAGGTGCACAGCACGCTCGCCGCCTTCGTGGACTCGGACTGCGTCCTGGCGGACGGTTGGCTGCAACCGCTCCTCGGGCACTTCGACGACCCGCTCGTCGCGGCCGTCGCGCCGCGCATCGTGCCGCGCCGGGACATGCCACTCGACGCGCTGGCGCGCTACCAACGGATGCGCTCGTCCCTCGACCGGGGGCCGGTCGCGGGGCTCGTCCGCCCAGGCGGGCCCATCCCCTTCGTCCCGAGCGCGGCACTCCTCGTGCGCGCCGACGTGGCGGAGGGCGCCGACCTCTTCGATCCATCGCTGCGCGGCGGCGAGGACGTCGACCTGGTCTGGCGCATGACCGAGGCGGGCTGGGACGTGCGCTACGAGCCGGCGAGTGCGGTGGAGCACGAGGGGCCCGCCACACTCGGCGCCTTCCTCAGCCGCCAGGCGTTCTACGGTTCGACGGCGGCGCCGCTGGCCCGGCGCCATCCCGGCGCCCTGGCGCCCGCCCGGGTGAGCGGGTGGTCGCTTGCCGTCTGGGCACTGGCGTTGGCGCGCCGCCCCGCCCTCGCTGCCAGCACGCTTGCCCTGTCCAGCGCCATCCTGGCCGCCCGGCTCGACGGCCTGGTGCGCGACCCCGTCACCGTGGCCACGCGGATCGCGGGTGGCGGCACAGTGCGCGCCGCGGTGCCGGCGCTCGGGGGGGTCGCGCGCGCCTGGTCGCCAGCGCTCGTGGCCGGCCTGGCTCTCCGCCGCACCCGCCGGGCCGCGCTGCTGGCGCTCACCGTCCCCGCGCTGGCGGCCTGGGCCGCCGACCGCGACGGTCTCGACCCGGCGCGGTTCGTCGCGCTGCACGTCGCCGACGACGCGGCCTACGGTGCCGGCGTGTGGGCCGGGTCCCTGCGCGCTCGGACCATCGAGCCACTGGTCCCCCGCGTCAGCTGGCGTTCGGGGGAGTGGGCCCGGCGCACCGTTCGCCAGACGCTCGGTGCCGGGGGCGGTGGCGGGGGCGACGGCGACGACGCGGGCTCGGACGAGGCCCACGCCCCGCAGACGCCTACGGCATAGGCGCGGCGGCGGACCGATCCGGTTGCGCGAAGGGGGGTTCCACGGACAGTGGCGCGCCGTCGGCAGGGCCGGGGCCGTCTCCGGACGCGGGCGCCGACGTGGCGGTCGAGGCCACGAAGCCGACCAACAGGGCGGTGACGAGCAGGGCCCAGAGCGCCATGGCCACGTTCCCCAACGGTGGGCCCCAGCGGCCGTCGGCGATGTCGACGGGACCGGGGAGCCCAGACGCGTAGCGACGCTGGGCCGTGTAGAACGCGGCGAAATCGGCGACGCCGACGGCGACGCACATGAGCGTGGTCAGGCGCGCCCGCAGCGCGCCGAGCGCCTCGCCGCCGTCGATGAGCGCCGTGGCCAGGATCGGGATCCCCGCGGCCAGCGGCAACGTGTAGCGGCCCTGCCAGAAGTCGGCCAGACGGTGGGCCTCGTGGTACGAGATCGCAATGGGGACGAGGAGCACGAGGGCGATCAGCACGAGCAGCGCGACGACGCCCCGAGCCCGTGCGCCACTGAGGGCGAGGAGCAGGACGAGGCCGATGAGGCCGTACCAGACGAGATAGGTCGCCAGCGGGGCCGGGGTGTCGAGCCACCCGAACACCCCGATCATCTGTTGCAGCCACCCCCCGCTCATGCTCCAGATGGTGAGCAGTAGATGGAGGCCGCTCTTGGACGGGAGTGGGGACGTGCCCGGCTGCAGGTCGTTGGCGTGGGCGGCGACGATCCAGACGACGGCGAAGACCCCCGCCAGGATCACGATCACGATGGGCAGGCGCAGCGACGGGCTCCGCAGGAGCCCCAGCGCCCGCCGCCAGCCGGCGAGGATCGCGAGCACCGCGGCGATGAGCAGGACCCAGAGCGGGGAGATGCCGCGCGACAGCATCAGCAGGACGGCGGACGCCGTGACCACGGCCAGGAGCCCGCGCGGCGGGTCGTCCGCTCGTTCGAGCACCAACACCAGTCCGGCCGCCCAGAGGCAGATCGCCGCCGCGATCTCGGCGCCGTTGGGGTTCACCATGGCGCTCATGAACATCGTCATCGGCGTGAGCGCCAGCAGGATGCCGACGAGCATGAAGCGCCGTCGCGACCACCTGCACACGCTCATGACCGCCAGGGCGACGAAGAGCGCGGACAGCGCGGCGCTCACCAGCCGCATGAGGTAGACGCCCGATGTCGTCGTGCTGGCCAGGGACGGCAGGCCGACGACGGCGTAGTACAGCGGCGGGTAGCGCCCGGCCGATGTCTCGGTCGACGTGGGCGCCGAACTGGTGGTGAGGGCCCGCGCACACGAGGCCGCCACCGAGGTCGTGAACGAGAAGCACTCGCGGTACCGGTTGCCGTCCGAGATCGATGCCGGGACGGTCACGCGGATGATCGCGCTCGACGGGCCGCCGACGGGCGTCCCGATGAGTTGCCCGTGATCGAGCGCCACGGCGTGGACCACGTGCGCGGGCTCGTCGGGCGACGCGTAGAGCGGGGTGGCCAGGCTCCAGGCCGCGATGCTGAGGAACACCAGCGCGAACGACACGGCGAAGACGCGGCCGGGCCGCGCCAGCACGGCGGCGGTCAAGGACCGCCGCGTGCGCTCACGCAAGCGGTTCGGCGTGCGACGCCAGGCGCAGGTCGGCGCCGTGGTCGTGCCCCGGCGGCTGCGGGGCCTCGGCCCGGAGCAGCGCGATCTCCTGGACCAACCGCGTCTGGCGGTCCTTGACCGCGGCGAGGTTGACCGAGAGGTGGAAGACCAGAGCGACCAGGAAGACGACGGCGAGGAGGAACAACAGGTCGGACGCGTACGCGATCCCGATCGCGTGCGACACGTGGTCGAGCAGGTGGAGCGGCAGGGCGAGGCTGCACAGGACCATGACCAGGCTGACGGCGAGCCAGAGCACCGCGGCCTGGTCGCGCAGGCGCCTGCGGCGGATGGCCACGACGGAGAGGCTGAGGAAGCCCAGGCTGATGACCATGGCGACGACGAACAACTTCATGCTGGGTCCTTTCTTCCGATGCTGTCTACCAGCAGGACCGTGACGACACGGACCATGTAGTAGAGGGACTTGGCGCCCGCGATGGACGACGACCCCGACGTGCGCGGGTTCATGCGTACGCCGATTTCCTGCAGACGCAGGCCCCTCCGCGCCGCCAGGACCAGCGTCTCGACCTCGGGGAAGTCGGTCGGGTACTCGTCGGCGAACAGGGCGATCCCGCGCCGCCCGACCGCCCGGAACCCCGAGGTGGCGTCGGTGAGGGTCATGCCCGTCCCGCGGGACACGATCCGGGACAGGACCCGCATGCCGGCCCGTCGGCCCTTGGGCGCGACGTAGTCGCCCCGCCCGAGCCAACGCGAGCCCACCACGACGTCCGCGTCGCCCCGCTGGATCGGCTCGAGGATGCGGTCGACCTCATCGGGGTTGTGCTGCCCGTCGCCGTCGATCTGCACCGCGTAGTCGAAGTCGTGCCGGAGGGCGTAGCGATAGCCCGCCTGGACCGCCCCCCCGATGCCGAGGTTGACCGGCAGCTGGAGCACCGTCGCCCCCGCCTTCTCGGCCTCCTCGGCCGTCCGGTCGCGGGACCCGTCGTCGACGACCACGATGCAGGCCAGCGGCATCTCCTCGGAGACCACCGTCACCACCGCGCCCACCGCGGCCTCCTCGTTGTAGGCCGGGACGATCACGCAGACCCGCCCGCCAGCGGGGCACGGGGGCAAGGGCGTCACGGGAGTCACGGGATCACGGGAGCAGGCGTCGCGAGTGTCGCCCCCCTGCGTGTGGTGCAGCCACACCGACGGTCCGCACCGTTAGATCATGGCCCACCACCTCGCCCAACGCCAGTATTCCCAGGTCAGGGCGCTACAGGTGCGTTCTGCGTCCCGACGGGGTGCGGGCTCACTTGGCGAAGCGGAGCTGGCCGTCCTGGTGCTCCCAGTCCGAGGCGTCCCAGAAGGCCACGGCGCGGGCATCGGTCCCGACGACGACGGCGTGCATCCGGCGGGCACCCAGTGCGGCGAGCCGCGTCTCGGCCGCACCGAGGAGCCGCCGGCCCAGCCCCTGCCGGCGAAAGGCCGGATCGACCGCCAGGCGGTAGATGGCACCGCGCCAACCGTCCCAGCCCGCGATCACCGAACCCACGACCGCCCCGCCGTCCTCGGCCAGGATCAGGGCACCGGGGTCCCGATCGAGCAGCGCCCGCAGTGCGTCGGCGGAGTCGGTGGAAGTGGGCAAGGCCGATTCCTGCCAGAAGTCGAGCACCTTGCCGACGTCCCGGGGGTCGGCCGCGCGCAGCTCGGCGTGCATCGAGTCATGTTAGGGAGCGCGGTCAGCTGCGCCGTCGGGCCTTCCACACGTCGGCCCGGAACCCCAGCGCCACCGTCGCGTCGCCGTGCACGCCCAGCTGCTCGGCGAGGAGCCGCCGTGCCGTCTCGAGCAGGCGGCTCCGGGCGTCGTCCTCCATCAGGATGACCCAGCTGAACGTGCCGAGCAGCCCGATCAACTCGTCGGCGTTCAGCGCCCCTTCCCAACGGAGCACCGTGTGCTCGGGCTGGTCGAAGGGGACCCCGGACGGGATCTCGAGGCCAGTGCCCGCGGCCGCGTCGTTGGCCGCCCGGGAGAGCTCACGCTCGACCTGGTCGCCCATCCCGAGGCCGCCACCGGCGTCACCGAGCAGTGCGGTGGCGTCCGCGATGAAGGCCGATTCGGGATCGAGACCCGACCACAACGCCCCCAGCGTGCCGCCGGGGACCAGGACGCGTCCGACCTCGCGCAGCGCGGGAACCAGATCGACCCAGTGCCACGAGCTCGACGCGACCACCGCGTCGACGCTGGCGTCGGGCAGCGGCATCGATTCGGCCCGACCCGCCACCGCCCGCACGCCGGGAACGGCGTCGGCGAGGACGCCGCGCATGCGGTCGTCGGGCTCGATCGCGACGACCTCCTCCGCGCGATCCACCAGGAGACGGGAGAGCGCCCCCGTTCCTGCGCCGAGGTCGACGGCCAGGCCGACCGGGGCGGGCAGGATCCACTCGACCGCCGCCCGAGGCGGCCCGGGGCGGTAGCGCTCGTAGTGGCCGGCGGCATCGCCGAAGCTGGCGGCGCGCGCCGCCTTTTCCTCGGCCGTGAGGGGGGCGGGTTCTGCCGCCGGATCGGCGGCGGTGGGCTCGGATGCGGGCATGCCGCGACCCTAACAACGGGCGTCCAAGCTCCGAGGGCCCGGCAGCGACCGGGGGCCCGGGTCCGGGCGCGTAGAGTCTCCCGGTTGCCGATGCGCGCGCTGCGGGTGGCCGGACGGACAGCAACGAGAGGGTCGCAATGGGGAACAAGTGGTTCGAGACGGTGGCCGAGGCGCAGCGACGGGCCAAGAAGCGGCTGCCGAGATCGGTGTACGGCGCCCTCGTCGCGGGCTCCGAGCGCGGCATCACGGTCGAGGACAACGTGCACGCGTTCGCCGAGCTGGGCTTCGCCCCGCACGTGGCGGGTCTGGCCGACAGCCGCGACCTGGTCACCAAGGTCATGGGCCAGGAGGTGTCGTTCCCGGTCCTCATCTCGCCGACCGGCGTCCAGGCCGTACACCCCGAAGGCGAGGTGGCCGTGGCGCGGGCGGCCGCTGCCCGCGGCACCGCGATGGGGCTGAGCTCGTTCGCGAGCATGCCCATCGAGGATGTCGTGGCCGCGTGCCCACAGACGTTCTTCCAGGTGTACTGGATCGGCTCGAGGGACCAGATGCTCGCCCGCATCGAGCGGGCACGGGCCGCCGGGGCCGTCGGGCTCATCGCGACGCTGGACTGGTCGTTCTCGCACGGTCGCGACTGGGGCAGCCCGAGCATCCCCGAGTCGATGAACCTGCGCACGATGCTGCGCTACGCGCCCGAGGCCCTGGCCCACCCGCGCTGGTTGCTCTCCTTCGCACGCACCGGGAAGACGCCCGACCTGACCACGCCCAACATGGTGCCGAAGGGCCAGCCGGGACCGACCTTCTTCGGCGCGTACGGCGAATGGATGCAGACGCCGCCGCCGAGTTGGGAGGACGTGGCCTGGCTGCGCGAGCAGTGGGGCGGGCCCTTCATGCTCAAGGGCGTGACCCGCGTCGACGACGCCGTGCGTGCCGTCGACGCCGGGGTGACCGCCATCTCCGTGTCCAACCATGGCGGCAACAACCTGGACGGCACACCGGCCACCATCCGGACGCTGCCCGCCGTGGCGGCGGCCGTGGGCGAACAGGTCGAGGTGCTCCTCGACGGCGGCATTCGGCGGGGCAGCGACGTCGTGAAGGCCGTCGCGCTGGGCGCGCGGGCCGTCATGATCGGGCGGGCCTACCTCTGGGGCCTCGCCGCCAACGGGCAGACCGGCGTCGAGAACGTGCTCGACATCTTGCGCAGCGGCACCGAGTCGGCCCTGCTCGGCATGGGACGCGCGTCCATCCACCAGCTGCACCCCGACGACCTCGTCGTCCCCGACGGCTTCGCCCGCCACCTCGGAGGTTGACGCCGCCGACACCGCCGCGGCGTCCCCGCCGCGGCCGGATCAGTCCTCGAACTTGACCACCCCGCGGATGATCGTTCCGGCGGCCTGGTCGTCGTAGCCCTGCTGCACCTGGTCGAGGGAGTACTCCTGGGTGATCAGCTCGTCGATCTCGAGCTCGCCGGACGCGTAGAGGTTGAGCAGGTTCGGCACCTGTACCCGCGGGCTCTGCGAGCCGAAGACCGTGCCCAGGATCGCCTGGTTGAACATGGCCAGACTGAACAGGTTGAGCTTCACGTCCATCTGGTCGAACGGCGCGATGGCCGTCACCACGATGCGCGCGTCCTTCGAACCGCACGAGCACGCCGCGGCGATGAGGTCGCCCGTCAGCGTGCCGGGCGTCAGGATGACGACGTCGGCGTTGCGGCCCATGGTGAGCTCGGGCAGCAGCATCTGGGCGTCGAGCAGCGACGCCGCGGTGTGGGTGGCGCCGATCTCCTTGGCCCGGTCGAGCTTGAAGGGCACGGGGTCCACCGCCACGATGTGGCGCGCCCCGGCGATCCTGGCCCCTTGGATGGCTCCCGAACCGACGCCGCCGCAGCCGGCGACGACCACCGTCTCGCCCGGCTTCACCTTGCCGCGGTCGACGGCAGAGCCGAACCCGGTGGCGATACCGCAGCTGATGAGTGCGGCCGCCTTCATGCTCTCCCAGGGGTTGATGCGGACCAGCGAGTTCTCGTGACACACCATCTCGTCGGCGAACGTGCCCAGCTGGGCCATGCGGTTGAGATCCTCACCGGCCAGGTGGTAGCGGTAGGAGCCGTCGCTGATCATGCCGCCGGCCAGCGTCATCATCCCGAGGTCGCAGAGGTTCTGGCGGCCGGACGCGCACCAGAAGCAGGTGCCACAGGAAGGGATGAAGGAGACCGCGACGTGGTCGCCCTCCGCAACCTGCGTCACGTTCGGGCCCACCTCGGTCACGATCCCCGCACCCTCGTGCCCGCCGACGACCGGGAACATCGACTTCACGCCCATCATCGCCAGCACCTCGGGCGTCTGGCTGATGTCGCCGTTGCGCAGGTGCTCGTCGGAGTGGCACATGCCCGACCAGACCATCTTCACCCGCACCTCGCGGTTCCCCGGAGGGTCGATGTCGATCTCCTCTGTCTTCCAGGGCTCGTTGAGCCCGGTGCACACCGCCGCACGTGTCGTCGACATGGTCAGTCCCTCCCGGAGGCCTCGGCGATCCTGGTCGCGTCCTCAATGTGGTCAGTATCGCCAGTATCGTCCCACGCAGGCCGGCGGGACAACCGGCGACCGGCCTCGGGCAGCGGGCGGGCGGCCTCCCGACGCTTCCGGCCGCGTACAGTGCGTCCGTGCCCGCTCCCAGCGTCTTCGCCGAGGTAGCGGCCCGGGTGCGCAACTGGGGACGATGGGGGCCCGACGACGAGATCGGCACGCTCAACCTGGTCGACGATGCGGCCCGGCGTCGCGCGGCCGCATCGGTCGTCTCGGGCCGTGCCTTCGGCCTCGGCCTTCCCCTCTCTGAGGCCGAGGGGATCCAGCTCGGTTTCGTCGAGGGCAGGATCAACCCCCGCCGCACCATGGTGAAGGCGAACGACCCCGAGACCCCGGACGCCGAGTGGGTGTGCTTCAGCGAGGACGTGTTCACCATGGCCACCCAGAGCGCGACCCACTGGGACGCGCTCGCGCACGCCAGCTACGGCGGCGTCCTCTACAACGGCTTCCCGGCGTCGTCCGTGACGTCGGAGGGCGCCACCCGCTGCGGCATCGACAAGCTGGGGACCGTCGTGAGCCGGGGTGTCCTTCTCGACGTGGCGCGCGCGCTCGGGCGCGCGGTCCTCGAGCCGGGCCATCCGATCAGCCCGGCCGATCTCGACGCGGCGTGCGCGCAGGCGCGGGTCGACCCGGAGCCCGGTGACATCGTCCTCGTGCGCACCGGCCAGATGGTGCACCTCGCCGGCGGGACCCGGGACCTCGTCGCCTACACCTATCCGTCCCCGGGCCTCACCATCGAGACGGCCGAATGGTTCCACGCGCACGACGTGGCCGCGGTGGCGACGGACACCTTCGTCTTCGAGGTCTACCCGTGCCAGTACGAGGACGCGTACCTGCCGGTCCACCTGCTGCACCTGGTCGAGATGGGACTGACACAGGGGCAGAACTGGGTGCTCGATCCGCTGGCCGAGGACTGCGCGTCGGACGGCCGCTACACCTTCCTGCTCGACGCCACGCCGCTGCCTTTGATCGATGGGGTCGGCTCCCCCCTCAACCCCCTCGCCCTCAAGTAGCGCCGCCCCGCCGCGCCGTTGCGCCGCCCCGCCGGGCCACCGCGCCACCAAGGACCGGCCCGGTACGCGGCCGCGTCGCCTCGCGCGCCGGGATCTCCGCCAGAGGCGCCAGCCGCCCCGTCACGGCCCAGTGCAGCATGCGGGCCTGGGAGTCGATCAGGTTGTGGGTGCGGATCCCCCAGAATTCGAAGCCGTAGCGGTGCGCCGACACGCTGGCGAACATGGCCACGAGCGTCCCCGCGACCGCCATCGGGTCAGCGCCCGCCGGCGACGACGTCGCCGCGCCGGGACCCGCCTCGGGCGAGGGCGATGCCGCGGCGATCACCTGCGCCAGCGCCACCGTGACCGCATTGAGCGCGCGCACCCTGATGCCCCGCAACGCCGCGTCGCCTTCCTCGGTCGCCAGGTCGACGACCCGGAACACCGCGCGGTTGTCCTCCCAGTAGGCGAGGAAGCCCTCGGTGACCTCGAGCGCCGTTTCCCAGCTGGCCGCCGGGGACCAGTCCCCACCCACCAGCTCGGCCAGCAGCGCGGCCTGGTCGACCATCCCCTCGGCGAGGACTTGGATCGCCTGCTCGACGTTGACGAAGTATTGGTAGAAGGTCGCCGGCGAGGTCTGCGCCTCCCGGGCGATGTCGGTGACCTTGACCGAGCGCCACGAGGTGGTGGCGAGGAGCTCGACGGTGGCGTCGAGCAAGCGCTGGCGGGTCTGGCGCCCCCGCTCCCCGGGGACCCGTCCGTCCGTGGTCGCCACCGTCGCCACCGTCACTGTCGCCGCCGTCGACTCCCCCGCCAACGTCGCCGCCTCGTCCGCATAGGCGTCGAGCGCCACCACGGTGGCTTCGCGCCGGGATCTGGGTCCTGGCATGGCAGGCCAGCGTAGTGGCCGCGCTCCAGAAGACCCAGGTGACAGGGCGGATACGCTGTCGGCATGGAGCAGACGGTGACCCGCCCGCTCACCCGCGCCCAACAGGCCCGTCGCCAGCGGGTCATCGACGCAGCCATGGCGCTGGGCCTCGAGGGCGGCTACGAGGCCGTCCAGATGCGGGACGTCGCAGCCCGGGCCGACGTCGCCATGGGCACGGTGTACCGGTACTTCACGAGCAAGGACCACCTGCTGGCCGCCACCCTGGTGCACTGGGTCGAGATGCTCGACACGCGCATCGGGCAGCACCCACCGCGCGGCGACCACCCGGCCGACCGCGTCCTCGAGGTGCTCGACCGGGCGCTGCGGGCCATGGGACGCCAGCCCAAGCTCGTCGCCGCGGTCTTCACGTCCCTCTCGTCGCCCGACGACGCCGCGGTCGGGTGCCAGCAGCAGATCACGCTGTTGATGGAGGGGATCATCTCGCGAGCCATGGGCGAGCCGGAGGTTCCCGACATGGCCGACCGCGCCCGGATGATCGGGCACGTCTGGTACTCCGCCCTGGTCGGCTGGATCAACGGATGGTCCACCATGGCCCGGGTCTACGACGAGCTGGCGGTATCGGTACGCCTGTTGCTCCCCGACGAGCTCGTCGAGCGGCGGACCTCCGCCTGACCGCTCGAACCGCTCGAACCGCTCGAACCGCTTGAACCGCTCGAACCGCTTGAACCATTCGCGCGAGGGCCTCGGGCTAGGGTCGCCCGGATGACCGCCGGCGCCAGCGCGACCACCCGCGGTCTTCCCATCGAGTTCGACGGCCTGTCGAAGCACTTCGGACAGGTGGTCGCGGTCGACGACCTGTCCTTCACCGTCCAACCCGGGCGCGTCACCGGATTCCTCGGGCCCAACGGGTCGGGCAAGACCACCACCCTGCGCATGTTGCTCGGGCTGGTCCATCCCTCGGCGGGCAAGGCCACCGTGGGCGGGCGCAACTACCAGGACCTCGAGAACCCGTCCGGCACCGTCGGCGCCGTGCTCGAGGCGACCAGCTTCCATCCGGCGCGTCGCGCCCGGACGCACCTGCGCATGGCCGCCCGCGCCGGCGGGCACGACGAGAAGCGCGCCGACCAGGTGCTCGATCTGGTCGGCCTGACCGCCGATGCCAAGCGCAAGGTCGGCAACTTCTCCATGGGCATGCGTCAACGACTCGAGCTGGCGACCGCGCTCATCGGCGACCCCGACGTCCTCATCCTCGACGAACCGTCCAACGGACTCGACCCGCAGGGCATCGCGTGGCTGCGCGACTTCATGCGCTACCTGGCCGGCGAGGGCCGCACCGTGCTGGTCTCGTCGCACCTCTTGGCCGAGATGGCCCAGACCATCGACGATGCCGTCATCGTGTCGTTCGGACAGCTCCGGGCGCAGGGCACGCTCGAGGAGATCACCGCCGGCCTGACCGGGATGGTGATGCGGGCCAAGACCCCCGAGGCCGACCGCCTCTGCACGGTCCTCCAGGGTGCCGGCGTCGCGTTCCGCCGCCTCTCGGGCGACGAGGTGGCCATGGACGGCGTGCGGCCCGAGCAGGTCGGGCCGCTCCTGGCCTCCAACCAGATCGTGCTCTACGAGCTGACCCAGGAGGGGGCGGACCTCGAGTCGGTGTTCCTCTCCCTCACGTCGGGGCTCGGCTTCGGGGAGGTGGCGGGGCACCTGTGATCAACGCGATACGCGCCGAGCTCATCAAGATGCGCTCCATGCCGGGGGTGTGGGTCTGCTTCGGCCTGGCCTTCCCTCTGACCGTGCTCATCACCCTCGCCGTGCTGGCCGGCGCCGGCGGGTTCCCGGGGCACACCTTCTACTACGTGCAGTCGCTGAAGCAGCGCCGCGAGCTCTTGGGGGCCGGCTACTTCGGGCTCGAGGTCCTCGCCCCCATCATCGGCGTCCTCTGCGTCACCGGCGAGTACCGGCACAAGACGATCACCACCACCTTGGTGCTGCGCCCGATCCGGACCCAGGTGCTGGCCGCCAAGATCGTCGCGGTCGCGCTCTGGTCGATCTTCGCCGGCGTGCTGACGCTCGTCGCCGTCGCCGCGGTGGGCCTGCCCTGGAACGCAGCGCTCGGTGGGGTGACGTCGTCGGTCACCGATCAGGTCGGCGCCGTCGTCCCCGGATTGCTCGTCACGGCCGTGCTGCTCGGACTGTTCGGCCTCGGGTTCGGCACCTTGGTCAAGAACCAGGTGGCCGCGATCCTGCTCACCATCGGCGGCACCCTGATCCTCGAGAGCATCCTCATCGCCCTGGCCCGCGCCATCTTCCACTACAACCTCAACTGGCTGCCGAACGCGGCGGGTGCCGCACTGGCGGGCGACATCGCCCGGGGCTTCGGTGGCGGGGGGCGTGGCGCAGGGTTCCACCTGCTCACGTGGTGGCAGGGCGGCCTGGTCATGTTGCTGTGGGGCCTGGTGCCCCTCACCATCGGCTACTTCACGACGTTCCGCCGCGACGTCACCTGAGCGCCGGGCCCCCGCCTCAGCCCCGCAGCACCGCCCCCGGCCTGACGGCCAGGCCCTCCTCAGAGGGAACGCCGTCGACCCGGATGGGCACGCCGTTCACCAGGGTGTGCGTCATGCCCACGGGCGCGTCGGCCGTCAGGCGCTCGCCGTCGGCCGGGAAGTCGCGCAGGCGGCGCAGCGGCCCCGGGGCCACCGTCTCGGGGTCGAACACACACAGGTCGGCCGCCTTGCCCACCTCGACCGTCCCCCGGTCGTGCAGGCCGTAGACGGCGGCGGGCTCGCCGGTCAGCTTGTGCACGGCGCGCTCGATCGGCATGACGCCGCGCTCGCGGACCCAGTTGCCCAGCAGGTCGGTGGAGAAGCAGGCGTCGCAGAGCTGCGAGACGTGTGCACCCGAGTCCGCCAGGCCCAGGAGGACATTGTCCCGCGGCAGCAACCAGGCGATGGCGTCGGGGTCGTCGTTGGCGAGCACCGACCAGAAGCGCGACTGGAGGTCGTCGTCGAGCGAGACGTCGAGCATGACGTCGAGCGGCGTGCAACCCCGCTCCTCGGCGAGCACAGCCACCGGGTGGTCGGCCAGCTCGGGGTGCGCGCGTGACTCGGCCACCGAGATCGCGGCCCAGTTGAGCGGGAACCCGCCCGCCTTCCCGCTGACGTCGTTCCACGCGGTGGCCCGCCAGGCGGGGTCGCGGTAGGCCGCCACCCGCTCCTGCTTGGACTTGCCCATCAGCGCGGCGAACGTCGGGCGCATATTGAGCGTGAACGGCTCGGACAGGTTCATCTGGAAGACGAGCGGTCGGCACGAGACCTGCGGCCACACCTCGACCCCGTCCGCCCACGCCGCGTCGTGCTCGGCGACCACCTTCTCGTGATACGGGTAGCCCTTCACCGTCAGCAGCGCCGTCCAGGTGAACGGCCGCCCCACCTCGCGCTGGAGGCGGAAGACCTCCTCGTTGGAGAAGACGCCGCCGGGCAGCAGCGCCACCACGCCGCGCCCGCACTGCTTGAGCGGCTCGAGCAGGGCCCGCAGCTCGGCCAGGTCGGCCACCCGCGAGGGCACGGGCCGCCCGCTGTCCCCGTTGTGCGTCGGCGACGCGCTCGTGGCGAAGCCCGCGGCACCGCCGGCCATGGCGTCGGCGACCACTGCCTGCATCAGCGCCATCTCGTCGGCCGTCGCCGCGCGCTCGTAGGCGTCCTCTCCCATCACGTAGAGCCGCACCGCGGTGTGCCCGACGTAGCACCCGTAGTTGAGCGCGGTCCCACGCGCCGCCACGGCGTCGAGATATTGGGGGAACGTCTCGAAGTCGCCCCACGGCACACCCGCTTCGAGCGTGTCGAAGCTCATGTCCTCGACGTGCTGCAGCGTGTGGGCCAGCAGGGCGACCCCGTCGGGCCGGATGGGGGCGATGGAGAAGCCGCAGTTCCCGGCGATCACCGTCGTGACGCCGTGGAACGACGAGGGCGTGAGGTCCGGGTCCCAGAACACCTGCGCGTCGTAGTGGGTGTGGATGTCGACGAAGCCCGGGCAGACGATCTGGCCGTCGGCGTCGAGCACGCGGTCCCCCTCCAGGCCGCTCCCGATCCCGGTGATCCGACCTCCGGCGACGGCGACGTCGGCGGGCGTCCCTGCGGACCCCGTCCCGTCGATCACGGTCCCTCCACGGATGACGATGTCGGCGTGCATGCCCCCATCGTCGCAGCCCGCCCGCCGCCGTGCACGCGGCGTGCCTCCGGCCCACCCCCAGTCGGATACCGTGGACCGGCCGGACCGAGGCGGTTTGCCTGTAGGGGAGAACGACGCGCCAGGTGAGCGCGGGAACTGGAGTGAGGCATGGCGGTTCGCTTTTTCAAGCCGAAGGCCGAGCCACAGCCGGACGACTCCCTCCAGATCTCCGGCGCCATCGTCGCTCCCTCCGACGGGCCCTCGCCGGTCGAGCTCGTCGACGCCGGCCACGCCGCGCACGGCCTGGGCGTGGTGCGGGACCAGTACGTACGCAAGATCCGGAAGACGCCGACCATCCGGATGGTGCCGAGCTCGATGATGGTGGAGGGCCGCCGGCTCCGCTTCGCCGTCTCGGACAACGTCGACGCCCACGGGCCCGACGGTCCCGGCTCGCCGCCGGTCTGGGCCGTCAACATCCACGGCTACTTCGCGGGCGGCGGCATGTACTGGCGCGAGAGCGCGCGCCTGGCCGAACAGCTGGGCTGGCGCGTCATCAACCCGAGCCTGCCGGGCTTCGGCGGCAGCGACCCACTCGAGTGGCAGGACATCTCCATGGAGAGCCTGGCCACCCAGGTGATGGCGATCGTGCACAAGGTGGAGGCCGGCCCCGTGGTGTTGCTGGGCCACTCCATGGGCGGTGCCGTCGCCGTGCAGTTCGCCCACGACCACCCGCGGCGCACGATCGGCGTGATCTACCGCGACGGCGTGAGCACGCCGGCCTGGAAGGAGCGTTCGGGTCTCATCCCCGCCGTCCTGTCGCCGATCCTCCCCGACGTCGCACCCATGGTCGACATGATCGCCGCCGTCCTCTTCGACCTGCCCGACCTCGCCATGGGGCGCATGTACTCGACCGTGCGCGCCGTGTTGCCCGACATGCGCCAGAACATCCGCACCGTCGCCCAGACCCTGCCGGTCGGGAGCATGCTCATGGCGTTGGACCAGCGGAGCCAGGTGCGGCACCTGGTCGCGCAGGAGATCCCGATCCTCAACGAGTGGGGCTGCTTCGATCGCATCACGCCGGGCCGCACGGCAGTGGAGTTCGCGTCGATCGCGCGGTCCCCCATCGTGTGGGTCCCCGGCGGGCACAGCTGGATGCTGGCCCGACCCCAGGGCCAGGCCGACATCCTCACCCACCTCGTGCGGGGCCAGGAATTCTTGGCGAAGGTGGAGACTCGCTGGCGTCAGCTCAACCCGCGCGAGTACACGCTGCGCGCCGTGAACTGACGGGCAGCGTGGCGCGGGCCCCCTCCGCCACACGCGCGCGCGGTTCCAGGCCTGCCGCCGGGGCCGCAGGGTGATCGACAAGATCCTCCAGCCGCTGCTCTCCCTGCACGGCTGGCAGGCCTACACGCTGGTCGGCCTGCTCGTCTTCGCGGAGGCCGCCGTGATGCTCGGGTTCGTCTTCCCCGGCGAGACGGCGGCCATCCTGGGCGGGGTGCTGGCCTCCAAGGGAGGCGTGAGCCTCGCCGCCATCACCTTCACCGTCATCGCCTGCGCGATCGTCGGCGACTCGGTCGGTTACTGGGTGGGCGACAAATGGGGCCGCAAGCTTTTGGCGCTCGGCCCGCTGCGAAAACGCCAGAAGGGTCTCGACACGGCGCTGGAACAACTCCGGCGCCGGGGCGCCCTCGCGGTGTTCCTGGGCCGCTTCACCGCGTTCCTCCGAGCCGTCATCCCCGGCCTGGCCGGGCTGTCACGCATGCGCTATCGCGTCTTCTTGCCGGCCAACGCAGCCGGCGCCGTCTGCTGGGGCTTCCTGTACGTGCTCCTCGGCTACTTCGTCGGCCAGCGCGTGGAGAAGGCCACGGGGATCGCCTCGGACATCCTGCTCGGCCTCATCCTCGTCGTGGTGATCGTGCTCGTCATCCGCCACTGGCGCCGGGAGAAGCGGGAATTCGTGGGGCCATCCGAGTCGGCCGCGCCGGGCTCGGACGCGGCGGGCTGACCCCGCCACCGGCGCCAGCACCGACGGCGCTGCGGGCCGCCGCGGCTCAGAGCGGCGGCGCCAGCACCGAGGGGTCCCCGGCCCGCAGCCCGCTGACCACGTGCGCGAACGCACCGGCGGCGTCGTGGCCCTGCGCGTCCGTGTCCATCCAGCGCGGCGCGTCCGGGTCACGCCGATCCATGCCGAAGAGGCCGAAGCGTGGCTCGTAGGTCCCCCACTCGTAGTTGTCGACGAGCGACCAGTGGAAGTAGGCCCGCACCGGGAGGCCGGTGGCCACCGCGTCGACCACCGCGCCGAGATGCGCCCGCACGTAGTGGGGCCGGTCCCAGCCGTCGGCACGCGGTTCGGGCCGCCCGTCGTGCACGCGCGTCGCCATGCCGTTCTCCACCACCCACAGCGGCAGGCCGGGTCGCAGCGCGGCCTCGGTGGCGCACCAGGACCGCAGACCCGCAGGATCGGGCACGACGTCCCAGAGCGCGCGGTCGAAGGACCAGTCCCTCCCGGCCCCGGGCGCACGCCGGCCCGGGAGCCGGGCGGCGTGGCTGGCCACGGGGTCGTACCAGTCGAAGCCCACGGCGTCGATGCCGCGCGGCCGCGCCGCCGCGTGCACGGCCATCACGACACGGCGCGGCACGCGTCGCTGCGTGCGCGGCCGCGCAGCTGCGCCCAGGCGGCGCCGCTCCCTGGGGGCCGCACCGTGCCGTAGGGCGACACCGCGGCGAAGAACCGGCGGATGGCCGCCTCCCCGGCGTGCTCCGGCGGGAATGCGGCGTCGTGGATCGCCCGGCGCTCGTCGACGTACTGGTCGACCTCGCGCGGGGTCGATGCCGGCGTCGCGCAGCTGGAGCAGGTCGAGGAGCATGCGGTCGTGCTCGTAGACCGACGACGAGCTCGTGTTGATCGTGACCTCGGCGTCGGCCTGGAACCCCGACGACGACGTCGGCCGCGAGCACGTGCGCGGTGAGGAGGTTGTCGAGGACGCAGTACGCGTCGGTGACGACCATGCGGCGCCCGGGCGGGTACGCGCCCTCGATCCAGCCCATGAGCATCACGATGTTGGGCTCGTTGATGGTCACCCAACGCCGGCAGAAGGGCGCCAGCGCGGGCACGACCCGCTCGACGTGGCGGGCGAAGACCTCGGGCGACCCGGGCCGCAGCCAGAACTCCTCGCCGAGCCACCACGGGTGGGTGAAGTGGTGCAGCGTGACGACGGGCTCGAGGCCACGGGTCGTGCAGAGGCCGAGGATCTCGGCGTAGCGCTCGAGGGCCCCCGTGTCGAAGACGCCCGGCTTCGGCTCGAGCCTGGCCCATTCCACCGACAGCCGGAAGGCATTGCACCCGATGGCCGCGGCGCGATCGAGCGCCTCCTCCGGCCGGCGCCAGAAGTCGCAGGCCGCCCTGGACCGCTCGGCCCGCCCGATGTCCTCCCAGCCGCTCCAGTTGTTGTGGGGCTCGCCGGCGCCGTTGAAGCCACCCTCGATCTGGTAGCCCGAGGTCGCCACGCCGATCGCGCAGCCCTCCCCGAGGAGGCTGGGTCCCGGCACCGGGGCGTGGCGGCGATGGCGGAGCGGGCATGCCTCCAGCTTGGCAGCCGGACCTCAGTGCGGCTGGCCGAGCGAGCGCAGGCGCGACAGGGCCGCCGAGACGATGTCGACCTCGTCCCGGGCCTGGCGCACCATCGAGCGCACCTGCGGCTCGGTGGCGTCGCTCCCCGCCTGCAGCGCAGCCGCCTGCACGTCGCGGGAGGCGGCGATCACCTCGGCGACCTGGACCCGCACGGCGTCGGTCCGCTCGGCGCCGCGCGGCAGGCGCCGCTCGAGCCGCAACAGCCCGTCCAGCTCGCCGGCCACGGTCTGCAGCGAGCGGCAGACCGCGGGCAGCTCGGCCACCGGCGCGTCGCGGGACGACGCGTGGGCGACCGCGTGCTCGGCGTCCTCGACGGCAACCCACATGCGACGACGCACGCGGGCCGCCGTGCCCTGGCTCAGCTGCTCGGGCGTGGCCTTGGTGGCGTAGCGCTCGCGGCCGGCCGCGAACAGTGAAAGCGTGGCCAGCACGCCGCGGGTGGCGACGTGCCCCCGCATCAAGCGCCAGTGCCGGCGGACGTAGCTCGCGCGCCACGAAGAAGGCGGCGGCCAGGACCAACCCGGCCACCAGGGCTGCGATCAGCAGGAATTCGAGCACGTGGACGGCAAAGGTCACGAGGCCAATGCTACGCGGCCGAATCGGGAAAAAGCGGCGGTAGCCTCGGCGCATGCAGCCCGAGCCACCGGGGGGCGCCGAGGCGACGCCATCCGGGCCTGGGTCGCCCCCACCCTCGCAGCCGGAGCCCGCGTTGCCGCCGGGCTGGCAGCCGGGCATCCCCTCGCTCCGCGAGCACCTGCCCAGCCTGGTCTTCGGTGCGGCGCTGCCGATCGGGGCCTACTTCGTGGTGCGCAGCCACGTGAGCAGTGACGCCCAGGCCCTCATCGTGGCCGGCTCGTTCTCGGTGGGCTGGATCCTCGTGCAGTTCGTGCGGGAGCACAGGATCGACATCGTCGGCGCGGCCGTCCTCCTCGGCTTCGCGGCGGGAGTGGTGACCTCCATGCTGCTCGGGGGCAACGACTACGTGCTCAAGGTGCGCGACGGCTTTCTCACGGCCCTCTTCGGGGTGGCCTGCATCGTGACCCTCTACACCCACGACCGCCCCGCCCTCTTCTATGTCAGCCGCTACCTCTCGGCCGGCAAGGACCCGGCCAAGGTCTCGGCCTTCGACCGGCTGCACGACGAACCCATTGGCCGCCGCACCTTCCGCGTGCTCTCGGTCGTGTGGGGCATCGGGTTGGTCGTCGAGGCAAGCACGCGGCTGACCCTCGCCGACGTGCTGCCCACGGCGACCTTCATCGCCGTGTCGCCGTTCATCACCGCCACCGTCATCGGCAGCCTCTTCGCCTTCACCGCGCTGTACGTCAAGCGCGCACGGACGGAGGCGGCGCCCTTCCTCGGGCACAGAGCCGGAGACCGGTCGGCCCCGCCCGCGATCCCGCCCGACAACGGGCCACCCGAGATTCCCCTCCCCTGACCCTGCGCATCTAGTCTCGACGGGACCCAGGCCCGACCGCGTCAGCGCGGGACCAGCGAAGGGAGCACCATGGCAGACGAAGTGCTGCGGGACCGCCGCGGCAACGTGGAGATCCTCACCATCAACCGACCCGAAGCGCGCAACGCCATCAACGGTGCCGTCAGCACCGCGATGTCGGCGATCATGGACGAGCTCACGGCGGACCGCGACTGCTGGGTCGTCGTCATCACCGGCAGCGGCGACAAGGCCTTCAGCGCCGGCATGGATCTGAAGGCCTTCAGCGGTGGTGAGGCGGCCCTGATCATGTCGGCCACCGGCGGTTTCGCCGGCTTGACGCGTCGCGAGTTCCCCAAGCCGATCATCGCCGCGGTCAATGGACCGGCGCTGGCCGGCGGGTTCGAGATCATGCTGTCCTGCGACCTCGTCGTGGCGGCCGAGCACGCCACCTTCGGCATCCCCGAGGCCAAGCGGGGACTCATCGCGGGCGCGGGCGGCCTGATCCGCATGCCCAAGCGGCTCCCCATGGCGGTGGCGCTCGAGCTGGCGATGACCGGCGATCCCATCGACGCCGAGCGCGCCCGCGCACTCGGTCTGGTCAACGCGGTCGTGCCGGCCGACGCGCTGCTCGACGAGGCCCTCGCGCTGGCCGAGCGCATCGCGGCCAACGCGCCCCTCGCCGTGCGCTTCTCCAAGATGGTCATGAAGCGGGCCGCGGAGGTCCCCGAGTCCGACGGGTGGCGGATCAACGCCGAGGCCGTCGAGGTCGTGTTCTCCTCCGCCGACGCCATGGAGGGACCGATCGCCTTCGCGGAGAAGCGCGCGCCGAACTGGCAGGGCAAGTAGCCGCGTGCTGGCACCTGCCCTCGACACCGTCCGCCTCACCCTCCACGTGCTGGCGGCGGCGGTGTGGGTGGGTGGGCAGATCGTGATGATGGGGCTGGTCGGCCCGGCCCGCCAGCTCGGGGACGACGCGCCCAAGGCGCTCGCCCGGGCGTTCGCCCGCCTGGCATGGCCGGCCTACGTCGTCCTGGTGGTCACGGGGATCTGGAACGTCACCACCTTCACCTGGGCCGATCAGAGCGCGGCCTGGAAGGCGGTGCTGGTGGCCAAGATCGTGGTCGTCCTCCTGGCCGGCCTGGGTGCCTTCCTGCACCAGCGGGCGACCACCAAGGCCCAGTTGGCCGTGTGGGGCTCGGTTGCCGGCACCGCCAGTGTCGCGGCGCTGGCCATGGGCATCCTGCTGGCGGGCTGACTCCGAACACCAGGCGCGACACTCCGGCCTGCTGGGAGCGCTGGTGCTGCGGGCACTGCCGGGTGGGAATGGGTCTAACCTGGGATCCCGTTCACCGCCACGTGGACCCGGGTGAAGGAGATTCTGATGCTCGCTGACATTTTCGGACCGGACCTGCTGATCGTGGCCATCGTCCTCGTCGTGCTCCTCTTCGGTGGTGCCGCCATCCCCAAGCTGGCACGCAACCTCGGTTCGGCCAAGAACCAGTTCGAGAAGGGCTTGGAAGAAGGAAAGACGGGGAGTACGACCACGACCGTCACCACCACGTCCCCCGCCGCCGATACGCCGGCACCCTCGGCCGAGGAGAAGGCTCCGGGCGCCTGACGCCTGGGCCGGTGTCGATCCCGGCTGCCGCACCTCCACCAAGGAGGTCCCTTTGAGCCGTTTGTCGTGAATCCCGCATCTCCGACGTCTGGGTTCTGACGTCTGTATCCTCTCACGTCCGTGTCCTCTGACGTCCTCTCCGTCGCCGATCGGCTCTGGAACGGCGAGCTCTCGACCACCACCTTCCACCCGGTCGACCACATGGGCGGGTTCGTCGAGATCACCGACGGCGTGGGCTTCTGCCCCTCCTTCGCCAACGTGTCCTCCTTCATCACGGCGGACGGCCTCGTCCTGGTCGACACCGGGAGCGCGCCACTGGCCAAGGTCGTCCACGACGACATCCGCAGCTGGAGCCCGGACCGGCTCAACACCGCCGTCTATTCCCACGGGCACATCGACCACGTCTTCGGCGTGCCGGTGTGGGAGGAGGAGGCCGCCTCGGAGGGCTGGGCCGCCCCGGAGGTCATCGCGCATCACGCGCTGCCCGCCCGCTTCGACCGCTACATCTTCACCGCGGGCTACAACACGATCATCAACCGCCGCCAGTTCGGCTTCACCGACCTCAATTGGCCGACCGAGTACCGCTACCCCGACCGGACCTACCACGACACGCTCGACGTGTCGGTGGGAGGCGTCGACTTCGCCCTGCGGCACGAGAAGGGCGAGACCGACGACCACACCATCACCTGGCAGGCCGACGCCCGCGTCCTGTGCTGCGGTGACCTCTTCATCTGGGCCTCGCCCAACGCCGGCAACCCCCAAAAGGTGCAGCGCTATCCGCGTGAGTGGGCGGATGCCCTGCGCCGCATGCTCGCGCTCGACGCCGAGTTCCTCCTGCCCGGGCACGGGTTCCCGGTCATCGGCGCCGACCGGGTCCGCCAGGCGCTGACCGACACGGCGGACCTTCTCGACTCCCTCGTCGATCAGACGCTGGCCGTCATGAACGCCGGTGGCCGCCTCGATGACGCCATCCACACCGTGCGCCCGCCCGAGGCACTGGAGGCCCGGCCCTATCTCCGCCCGGTCTACGACGAGCCCGAGTTCGTCGTGCACACCGTCTGGCGCCAGTACGGGGGGTGGTGGGACGGCAACCCGGCCACGCTCAAGCCGGCGCCCGAGCGGGCAGTCGCCGCCGAGCTGGCGGCGCTCGCCGGCGGCGCCGGCGCCCTGGCCGACCGCGCACTCGAGCTGCTGGCGGCCGCGAGCGATGCGCCCGAATCCGAGGCGGCTCGAGCCGACGGGGCCCTCCGCCTCGCCGGGCACCTGGCCGAGCACGCCTGGCTGGCCGACCCGGCCGACGAGGGCGTCCAGCGGGCGCGTCAGCAGGTCTTCGCGGCGCGGGCCGCCCGGGCGACGTCAACCATGGCGCGGGGGGTCTTCACCTGGGCTTCCAACGAGTCGACCGCACCCGCGGCCGCGCCCGCGGCGCAGCCGCACCCACCGCGCACTGATCCGCTCGCCGCCGCGCCCGAGCCGGGTCCGGGCGCACGCGGCCACGCAGACCGGGGCCCCTCGCCAATTCCAGTTCTTGGGCGGGGTTCGCTAGTGTCAGCGTCGTGGACTCGTCGCCGACCAGCCCTCCTGCCGACACGCCCGAAGTCCCAGCTCGCAGCCCCAAGAGCCCCCGCCGCCGGCTGGCCGTCGCGGCGAGTATCGCCCTCGGCGCCCTTCTCCTCACCGGGTGCCAGCTCCCCACCTTCGGGGCCTACAAGGGCGCCACCACCCAGGCCCGCTCCACCTTCCACCTCTGGCAGGGTTTCTTCATCGCCGGCCTCATCGTCGGCGGCTTCGTCTTCCTGCTCATCTTGTGGGCCGTCTTCCGCTACCGGCGTCGCTCCGACGAGATTCCGAAGCAGACCCAGTACCACACGATCCTCGAGATCGGGTACACGGTGGTCCCCATCCTCATCGTGTTCGGCCTCTTCGCCGCCACCGTGGTGGTGGAGAACACGGTCACCGCGGTCGAGCCCAACCCGTACGCGGAGATCCACGTCTTCGCGTTCCAGTGGGGCTGGGAGTTCCAGTACGACAACGGGGTCAAGGTGATCGGCCAGACCACCGACGCCCCCACGATGATGGTGCCCACCGGCGAGACGGTACGGATCTACCTGCGCTCCTACGACGTCCTGCACGGGTTCTACGTGCCCGAGTTCAACTTCAGCCGCTACGCCAGTCCGGGCTATTGGACGTCGTTCGACTTCAACGTGATCCACGACGGGGTGTATCGCGGCCAGTGCACCCAGCTGTGCGGCCTCTACCACTCCTTGATGTTCTTCAACGTGCGTTCCGTCTCGCCCCCCGCCTACCAGAGCTGGCTGCGGGTGACCGGTGCGTTCCAACGGACACACCCCAACGCCATCGGGCAGCTCCCGGCCGGGGTGCACGCCAACATCAACGGCACCGCGCCGAGCTACTCTGGCAACTCCGGCAACACCGGGAACACGGGAGGTGACCCTGAAGGGTGACTGACGTCATCGAACCCGTCGAGACACAGCTCCACCTTCCGCCGCTCGCGCCGGACGGGCACGACGGCCACGAGCCGCACGGCCACGAGGAGCACGGGCCGACGGGCATCCTCAAGTGGCTCACCTCGACCGACCACAAGGTCATCGGCCTGAGCTACATGATCACGGCGATCGTGATCTTCTACATCTCGGGGATCATGGCGCTGCTGATGCGGCTACAGCTCTCGTCGCCGCACTCGTCGCTGCTGAGCTTCGCCCAGTACAACGCGCTGTTCACCATGCACGGCAGCCTGATGCTGTACCTCTTCGCCGGTCCCTTCGCCTTCGGCGGCCTGGCCAACTTCATCGTGCCCCTTCAGATCGGCGCGCCCGACATGGCCTTCCCGCGCCTCAACGCACTGAGCTACTGGCTCTACCTCACCGGCTCCATCACGATGATGCTGGGCTTCTTCGTGGCCGGCGGTGCCGCGCAGTTCGGCTGGGTCGCCTACGCGCCGCTCTCGAGCGCCACGAGCTCGCCGGGGGCGGGGCCCGACGTCTGGATCATGGCCCTGGTCCTCACCGGGTTCTCGGCCATCTTCACCGGGGTCAATCTGTGCGCGACGATCTTCTACCTGCGCGCGCCGGGCATGACCATGTTCCGCATGCCGATCTTCACCTGGAACATGCTGGTGACCGGGATCCTGATCCTCATCGCCTTCCCTGTGCTGACGGCCGCCCTGGTGATGCTGTTCTGCGACCGCCACTTCAACACCCACATCTTCACGGCCGTCGGCTGCCATCTAGTCAACGGGGCGCCCATGCGAAGTTGTGGCTCACCGCTGCTGTGGCAGAACCTGTTCTGGTTCTTCGGCCATCCCGAGGTCTACATCCTCGCCCTGCCCTTCTTCGGCATCGTGACCGAGATCCTGCCGGTCTTCTCCCGCAAGCCGGTCTTCGGCTACAAGGGCATGGTCTTCGCCACGATGGCGATCGCCGCCTTGTCCACGGGCGTCTGGGCCCACCACATGTTCACGACGGGTGCCGTGCTACTCCCGTTCTTCTCGTTCCTCAGCCTGCTCATCGCCGTGCCGACCGGCATCAAATTCTTCAACTGGATCGGGACGATGTGGCACGGGCAGCTCCAATTCACGACACCCATGCTCTTCAGCATCGGGTTCCTCTTCGCCTTCCTCATGGGTGGCGTCACCGGCATCATGCTGGCCTCGCCCCCGATCGACTTCGCCACCCACGACACCTACTTCGTGGTGGCCCACTTCCACCAGGTGCTCTTCGGCACCGCGGTCTTCGCCGGGTTCGCCGGCCTCTACTACTGGTATCCGAAGATGTTCGGCCGCATGCTGCGCGAGAGCCTCGGCAAATGGCACTTCTGGCTGATGTTCATCGGCTTCTGGATCACGTTCATGCCCCAGTACGTCGTCGGCCTGCTCGGCATGCCCCGGCGCGTGGCCTCCTACCCGTCCAATCTGGGCTGGCAGAGCTACAACATCGTCTCGACCGTGGGGGCCTTCATCATCGGGGCGTCCTTCGCCTTCCTCCTGGTGAACTTCGTCGTGTCGTGGCGCAAGCCCATCGCGGCCGGCAACAACCCGTGGGACGCCCAGACGCTCGAGTGGTTCACCACCTCGCCGCCGCCGCACCACAACTACACGCACCTGCCGCCGATTCGCTCCGAGCGCCCGACGTGGGACTACAACCACCCCGACGCGCTCAACCTCCCGCACGGCAAGGCGGCCCACACCAACGGTAAGACGAACGGAAAGGTCAACGCAGGCGTATGAAGGTCGAGTCGCTCTTCCTGCTCTTCCTCGGCGCCTTCTTCGGCGGCATCGGCATCTGGTACTGGTTCTGGGGCTACGACGACGGCGGGGGCGTGATGCTGCTCGGCGCGACGCTGCTCGGCTTCCTGCCCGGCTCCTACTACTTCTTCTGGCACCGGCGCTTCCACGGCCACAGGGTCTTCTTCTGGGGCAAGATCCCGGCGTCGGGCGAACGGCCCGAAGACCTCGACGACGCCGAGATGGCCGACGGCGCCGGCACCATCGACTCGTTCCCGGGCTCGTCCATCTGGCCGTTCGTGATGGGCATGGGTGCCTTTCTCCTGGTGCTCTCGATGGTCTTCGGTGTCTGGCTGACCTTCCTGGCCGTGCCGCTCATCCTCACCGCGCTGACCGGCGTCACCGCCGAAAGCCGGCGGGGGGGCAACATCTAGGCGATCCGGTCGGTCCGGCGCCTCCGCCGGTAGCGTGATCGGGTGGCGACGAGGAGCGACGCCGACGCATCGGCCCGCCGGCGCGGCGATGGCCCGGCGCCGGGGAGCCTCTCCCGCCGTCTCGTCGCCCTCATGGCGGTGGCCACCGGGGCCGTCGTCGCCAACCTCTACTACGCGCAGCCGGTGCTGCACCAGGTGTCCCGCGCCTTTCACAGCGGCCCGGGCACCACGTCTTCGGTCATCACGGCCACGCAGGTCGGCTACGCCGCCGGGCTGCTGCTGATCGTCCCCCTCGGCGATCTGCACCCCCGCCGGGCGCTCGTCGCCCGTCTCTTCGGGGTGGCGGCGGTGGCCCTGGTGGCCTGTGCCCTCGCCCCCACGTTGTGGTTCTTCGCTCTGGCCTCGGTGGCGGTCGGCGCCGTCTCGGTGGCCGGCCAGGTGATGATCCCCTTCGCGGCCGACCTGGCGCCCGAGGAGAGGCGCGGACGGGTGGTGGCCCGCATCATGACCGGGCTGCTCACGGGGATCCTGCTCGCCCGCACCGTCTCCGGCGTGGTGGCCGAGGTGGCCGGGTGGCGCGCCATCTTCTGGCTCTCGGCCGGCCTGATGGTGTGCTTCGCCATCGTGCTCTGGCGGGCCCTGCCCGCCGAGGGCGCCCGACCGCACCGCCGCTACCCCGAACTCGTCCGCTCCTCCCTGCGCCTCCTCGCCACCGAACCGGTATTGCGTCGCCGGGCCTGGCACGGCGCCTTCGCCTTCGCCATGTTCAGCGTGCTCTGGACGACGCTGGCGTTCCTCCTCTCGGCCAGCCCCTACGACTACTCCAACGCGGTGATCGGCCTGTTCGGCCTCGTGGGCGTCGGTGGCATCGCGGCGGCCAACCTGGCCGGCAAGCTCGCCGACTCGGCCCGGGTCACGGCGCCGACGGTCGTCTCGGGCCTGCTCCTCACGGGCTCCTTCGCGCTGCTCTGGGCGGGGCACGCCTCGCTCGGTGCGCTCATCGCCGGCATCGTCGTGCTCGACATCGGGACGCAAGGCATGCAGATCACCAACCAGGCGGTGATCTACGCGCTGCGCCCCGATGCCCGCAGTCGCATCAACAGTGCGTACATGGTCTGCTACTTCGTGGGCGGTGCGGTGGGCTCCGTGACGGCGGGGGCGATCTACGGCGCGTACGGCTGGGGTGGCGTCTGCGTGCTCGGTGCGTCGCTTGGCCTCGGCACCTTGGGCATGTCGGCCTACGACCGTCTGCGGCCGCCGCGCTCCAGCGAGCACGGCGCAGCGCTCAGCCCTTGACGGTCACCCCAGCAAGGCTGTCCGGGGCGCAGGTGTTCAGCGGTGCCTGCACGTCGCCACCCACCGCAGACTTGTCCCACGCCACGAACTGCGGGAGGAAGGCGATCGGGACCTCGGGCGCCTGGTCCAAGGCCTCATCAGGCCACCAGGCGCACCGGAAGCTCCTCGTGACGGCGCACCATCAGGCTGTTGACCCACTTCGGCCGGCGCTGCGCATCAAGGCCGATGTCACTCGTTCGGGCAAGCAGAACGTTCAGCACGTTCCTCGCCTCAACCCGAGCGAGTGGCGCCCCGACACAGTGATGGATGCCTCGACCGAACGCCACATGTCGCCGTGGTGCCTCTCGCGTCAGGTTGATCGACTCCGGGTGATCGAACATTGCGGCATCACGGTTGGCCGCACCCCAGAGCAGGAGGACCGTTGCTCCGGCGGGGATCTCCACACCACCGAGTGCCGTGTCGTGTGGCACGTGGCGCATGTGATAGCGGAATGGTGGCTCCAGTCTCAGGGCCTCCTCCACGAACATCGGGATCAACTCAGGACTCTGGCGCAGCCGGCTCTGAAGCGCTCGATCTTCGGCCAGGATACGCACTGCGTTGCCGATCAGGCTTGTGGTGGATTCTCCACCGGCACTCAGCAACGTGTGGAGGATGACAACGGCCTCGGTTTCGGAGAACGCCTGAGCGTGGACACCTTCGGCGACGGCCCCGAGAAGGTCGTGGGACGGCTCGCTCATGGCGACTGCGAGCTGGTGAGATAGCCACTCCTCGATTTCACCGGTCCGGGCGATGTGCGCGACCAAGTCATCGTAGGACAGGGTCGATCCCAGCATGGCGGTCGAGTCGAAGGCTGCCTGCAACAACTGGTCGAGGTCGCTCTCGTGGAATCCGATGAGGCGACTGATGATCGTGATGGGTACGACGTTGCCGACAGCGGCCATGAAGTCCACCGATTCCTCGCTGAGAGCCTGGGCCACGCACAGCTCGGCGATCTCTGCGACGTCGGGTTCCAGCGCAGCCATACGCTTGGCGACAAGCTCAGGAAACACGGTGCCTCTATGCAGTGCGTGCATCGGCGGATCTGCGGTGGCCAGCGCCTGGACTCCCGCGTTGCCGAACGGGAGCCGACAAGGCATGCCCTGGGCGTCTCGGTACAGCAGGCAGTTCAGATTCGACGAAAAGTCGTCCACTCGGCTCGCGGCTTCAGCGAGAAGTTGGAATGTGGCCACCGTGAAGATCCCAGTGCCGGGTACCTCCCACACCGGCGCATCAGCCCGCAGTCCCTCGTAGAAGCGATACGGCTCTTCGATGACGGCTGGGTCGAGCAGCTGCGTCCCGGAGATGGTTTGCCTCACGCCTGCAATTCTGTCACCACTGCCTTCGGGCTGCCCTACCGCGGCTCGGTCCGTCGTCGATGGGCACAATTGGAGGAGCCGCCCACCCTCCAGAGCCGCACTCATCGGCAGGAAAGGGAGTGAGAATCGAACCCGGCTCTCGCTTCCGGATGATAGGGAAGTCGTTCCAGGTCAGGAAGACGGGGGTCTCACCAGCGTCGCAGCGCGACGGATCCCACGAGCACGCGAACACCTCTGGCGCGGCATCACTGCCACGCAGTTGGGCTATCTTCCTCGCCCAAGCGAGCCGGCATCTGAACCGAATCGCCTTCAGCCCGATCAGGCTTGGGAGTATCCCCTCTTTAGAAAGACGTGTGAGTGAAAAAGCTGACTCTGAATCTCGTCGTCGCGGCAAGCGTTGTCGCCACCGCAGTCCCGGTCGTCGGATCAATTTTCGTGGAGCCCGCGGCCGCCACGTCTTCAGGATCGAAGCCATCGACCAGCGTGCTCGTTCCCGTATCCGCAGCCAAGGAGGCGGGATTTACGAAAGTCGTCGACGCTCCCTCCACATCGACGAACACCGGTGTCACGGGCTGCCCCTATGGGGCCCAAGAGGAGTTCGCGAGCGCATCCGGAAGTCTCGGGCTGGCGTCCGAGGTGCTCTACTGCGAATCAACGGCAGATGCGGTCACGCTCTTGAAGAGCTTCGGGTCCGAGGGCAAGACGCAACCGGGTTTGACCCCTCCGAAGAGTCTCGGCTCGACGGCCGTCGAACGAGTGGGGTCGGGTTCGACCTACCTCATCGCCTGGCGCCGCGGCAGTGCATTCGAGTTGAGCGGCCTGTCCACCGACCTGGCCTCGAGCTCGAGCTCGAGCTCGACGAGTACAACCACGGGGACCCCGGTGCCCCTTACCGCGCACGACAAGCAGGTGCTGGCAAACGCAGCTACACAACAGAGCGCGAGGTTCACGAGTGTCACCGTTTCCTCGGGGACCAGCGGTTCGGCGGGAGATGCAAAGGCGCAGGCAGCCGCAAACGCAACGTCGGTGGCGGCCGGCTGTCCAAAGAGTCCCGCAACAGCACTGCAGAAGCCGAAGTGGAGTAGCGCACCGGCCACGATCATCAATGCCGCGAAGACCTATACCGCCACGGTGAAGACCGATGTGGGCACATTCGTCATTGCCCTTGATGCAAAGGATGCACCCCAAACCGTCAACAACTTCGTCTTTCTGACTCAGCACGATTTCTTCCACTGCGTGATCTTCCATAGGGTCATCCCAGGGTTCGTGGATCAAACGGGCGACCCTACTGGGACAGGGAACGGCGGCCCGGGGTACACCATCCCCGACGAGCTGCCTGCGAAGGCATCGAATCCTGCCGAGCAGTACCCGCTCGGATCCGTGGCCATGGCCAACACTGGTCAACCGCACACTGGGGGCAGCCAGTGGTTTATCGTCGCCGGGCAGCAGGGCGAATCACTACCGAATTCGTATTCGCTGTTCGGTCATGTCACTTCGGGGATGAGCGTCGTCGAAAAGATCAATGCGCAAGGAAGCGCCTCAGGAGTCCCTCCCGACGTCACCCATCGGATGCTGAAGGTCACTGTCACCTCGTCCTAGTCCTCGCGGTAAGACGGACTCGTACGAGTCCATGTGCGCCGCCCCGCCCCAAGTCATCTGCGCCACCAAGAGGCCACGAGACAACAGGGCGGACCGGGTTCCGGCCTGCTCGCCAAGACTGCCCATCACTCCCGGTCAGAGCTGCAGCTGGGCGCGCGTTCAGAGAGCGGCGGCTTCGCATGACTCCTCGGACTCGGCATTCGTCGGACGGTGGCGGCAACGGCGTGCGGTCCTGAGTGCCTGTGAATCGCCGGGATTTCGGCCGAGAGCCACGCCTAGTCGACGGTGGTGGTGACCACCTCGCACATGTTGGAGGGCGGTGCCGAACCGGTGATATCGAGATCCATCGCGCAGACAGTGGCCGCCGCGGTTCCCGTGAACCCGGGTGCGGCCTCCAGCCTAAAGACCGCAATGGCGGGCTGTCCGACACCTCGCTCGGCTGGCGTGTAGTCGCACCCCTGTGCCCCCTGGGGGGTCCCGCCAGGACACGTCGCGCGCACTGCGGTGAGACCGGCGTCGCTCGATTGGCTGATGCTCCAGTTCGTCGGAGCCTGACTGTCGTTGACAGCTCGCACCCCGAGCTCGACCGGCTCCCCCGGTTGGACCCGACTCGCGACATCCTCGGATTGAGGATGCGAAAGTTCGGCAGCGTGGAACCGAAGGTAATCGGTGCTGTTGCCTGCTGATAGCCGATGTACCCTGCGACTGCGTCCAGGACGCACGCATTGGGGACGGCGCAGTCGAGAGAGCCTTCGTTCGTGGTCGTAATGAAGCGCGCCACCGTGTAGGTCGCGACGAAATTGTCGATGCTCGTGATGGAGATAGCCAGGTCGTTGGCACTGCAATCGCCCAGTACCGGCGAGGCGACGTTCGCACACTCGTCGAGGAAGAGGATGGTGGGGGTGCCGACAGTGAAGCCTGTGCCCGAGACCGTGACGGTCTGGCCCTCGATCAGGCCAGTCGACGGCGTGACGGTGATGCTGGGGCCGTTTGCTGAGGCTGTTGGCACCGCAATCACGAGGGAGCCAGCAACGATGGCGGCGATGGCAACGAGTGCTTGGATCGTCCTCATTTGCGCCCTCCGGCGTGTCCCGTGGAACGTACGGCTGAGCGTCCGGCCGCACAAGGGTCTCAGAAGGCTGATCCCTCACACGCTCTCGGACAAATCGATACGGGCAATGCAACATGCTGCATAGAAGATCTAGGGGGTTCGGCTCCCACACTTTGCAAGCGCATTTTGGTCAAGTGTCGCGAGCTTGACCGCCCCAGCCGGTGTCGGGTGAATCAGAATGGGCTCGGGCCGGAGATACGCCTTCAAATTGCTGATGTGGCGGCTCAAGAAACGACTCCAATCGGCCACTTTGTACTTCTGAGGGTCGCGCGCAGCGAGGGCCCTGATGTCGGCGTTGATACTTGTTGCGACCGGTCTGTGGCTGAGAGAGTCAGCGGCGGGATTGATAGTTGTCAAGACAACGCACGGTGTGGCTCTTGTGATGCGAATCAGCTTCTTCCAACTTGATACCCAGTCGGGGTGCGCGCCACCTTGCAACGCATCGTTCGTCCCCAGATTCTCGACCACGGCATAGGGACGAGACCTCAACGCCGATTGAAGTGCTGGCAGTCCTTGGTCGATACGAATGCCGATTGCAGCCAGGACCGCAACGTGGTATTTCGAATCGAGAACTTGATGTATCGCAGGAGTGGCAAGGACCGTGATCGAGTCTCCGTCGAACACCACGCTCGGCTTGCTCGCTCCCGGACTGCCGCCCGCCAGCAGGAAAACGGCGAGAGCGAGCAGCCATCTCACAGGCTGGACATCGTAATCCCCGAGTGACGCCTTGCCGACCCTGCCCTCGAACGCCGGCCGAGTGGCAAACCGCTCTTGGAGCGCGGAAGGTAATTCACAGGCCCCTTCTGACCGTTCGTTCCAATATTCCCAACGTGGCGCGCAGGGCGGATTCGGGCACGATCGGAAATCGGTCCTGGTAATCGGCGCGCACTTGAGACCAGTCGTAATAGGAGGTCACATCGGTGCTTCCGTCCTCACCAGCACTGAGGCGATACCCATAAAAGTGCGGAACTGGAACATCGGGTCCGAGGTCCCATGCGATCTCCTTGTCTCGTTCAAACACGATGATGTGCACTGTCACGTCGTACTTCCCCATCGGAAAATCATTGAGCGACTCCCGGTCCATGTGGATCACGAACGTGTCGCCCACCTTCTCGGCCGGTTTGCCAGTGAAATCCTGCAGCATCCCAGAGGCATCGATAGCCACGTGGCCCGCTGGACTACGCAAGACGTCGAAGATCGCGGAAGGTGCCGACGGAATGGGCCGAGTCACCTCGATGCGGTTGGGCAGAAAAACGGTGTCTGGCACTCAAGCACTCCTGACGGACATGGGCTGGCTCGTCCGCCAACCTCGAAGAGGCCAGCCTCGCACGTTGACACTGCGGATTAAAGCGGGGCGCTCACCTGTGTCCTGGTGCCCTAAATTCCCTAGGGGACAACCACGACATTGTCTGCAATTACTCAATTGGGCGGCACAAATACGAGCGGGATGGACGACGCTGCCGCATAAGGCAGTGCATCCTCTTGCGCCACGAGGAAGCAACGGAGCGGCTGGCCGCAATTGATCGTGACTGGTTCCTCACCTCCGCTCGCGGTCCCTTGTTCGATCGTATAGGTGCGATGGAGGGTCATCGGTACGGAGAAGTTCCCCTCCGGTGAGGTGTCGACGTCTTCGAAGTAGGACCCACAGTCGGTGTTGGTCGGACATTCGGCGACCCGAACCGTACTGCTGGCGGGGAAGCCCGTCCCCGAGAGGGTCACCCCTTGACCATCAAAGAAGGGTGCGGTTGGGGAAACGGAAGTCTGCAAAGGATTCGCCGGCGATGCTGGCGTGTGCTTGAACGTGACCGGCTCGATATTGCCGGTGATATGAGCCGACGTGAAGGTCAGCGGGTTACCGAGTCCAACAGAGCACCCTCCGGCGTAGGTTGCGCAATCGATCTGATACCCGCCCGGTGCGAGATAGCGATCGACGGTAAAGCGGATGTGAGCTGCTCCTTGCTTGTTGAGATCCACCCTCTCCGCCTCTGGCGGGGCGGGTGCGAGGCAATGGGTCTCGGCCTGCTGGACGCTCGCCGGGTGACCGACGCACATGACGAGCCAAATGGTCGACTCCGGCTCGAGTCCATGGATCGAGATCGCCACCTTCTGGTGGTTCACCAATCCAGTGTTGGGCGTCACACTAAAACCACCGCGGCCGAGCTCGGGATCAAAGACTCTTGGTGCACGAGACCCAGATATAGGCGACGTGGTCGATGCCTCTAGATAACCGCCGAGTCCTGCCGCGAAGACGAGAACCACGATGATGCATACGAGGGCGCCGACCCGGCGCCTTCGATGGGCACGCTGACGCCGCTCGATACGCTTACCAACATCTGCCCAGATCGCCGCCTCGTCCGATGAGTCCCTTACCTTCGGGCGCAGTTGATTCCTCAGGAGCTCGTCAATCTGACTCACGGCGCTCACCCCCATCAGGTCTTCCCAACCTGGCTTCCAAGTTCTTGCGGGCTTTGAACAAGGTCGACTTCACCGCTCCTTCTGTTCGACGCAAAGACGCAGCGATCTCACCGACGGAGAGATCCAAGCCGTAATAGAGAGCTACGATCTCTGCCTGGCGACGAGGCAGATGGCGAAACGCTTCCTGCACATCGAGTCGTGCTGCGGCGGTGTCGATCCCCTCATCGCTCTGCGTGCTTCCGCTGACGAGAGGCGCAAAGCGACGACGGACGAGGTGTCGTCTCATCTCTGAGCGACCCAGGTTTACTGCCGTGCTCGTCACCCACGGCCGCAGATCCCGGATAATCTGTCCAGCTGCCAGCCGCTCCACGGCTCGGGCGATGGCCTCGGCCACGGCACCGTCTACGTCGACCTGCGATTCACAAATTGCTCGGACAATGTGTCGGATCTTGGCGTAATCGTTTTGAATCAGATCAGTCAGCCGAGTTACATCTGCCGAGTCAAGCCCGCTAGGGGTGGATGAGGCTGGTGCAACCTCGTCCTCACCCATGCCCCTGTTCCTCTCGACGTACTGATCCGCAGGTCTCACAGTCATACGCAGAGACAGGGTAGGACCACCTCGCACACGTTCTCTAGACGCCTCAGACCGGGGTGAGGTTTACCCGCTCCTACCCGACGCTCCATCTGCCGATGCCCCCGACCACCGGATCCGGTGGCGGACCGGACCCCGGTGGGGTAGCCCCTAATGGCGGGACACTGGGACGCAACGGCATCAAGAAGGAAATCGCCCCTGGCCCACGCGATGCGGATCAGGTGGCCATGGACGATACTCAGTCATGAGCATCTTGGTCACGGGCGGCGCCGGCTATATCGGCTCTCACACCGTCAGGCTCCTGCGAGAACGAGGTCGGAACGTCGTGGTGGTCGACACCATGGAGCTCGGACACGCTGCCGCCTTGGGTGACACGTCGCTTGTGCGGGCTGACATCGCCGACCGCCAAGCGGTAGCGAAGGTGGTCAGTGACCACGACGTCGATGCCGTGATGCATTTTGCCGCTTACAAAGCAGCGGGTGAGTCCATGGAAAGACCTGGAAGGTACTTTTCCAACAACGTTGGCGGAAGTGCAGCTCTGCTTGAAACGCTGGCGCAGCTCGGCGTGACGAAGATGATTTTCTCTTCCAGTTGTGCCGTCTACGGCTCCCCTGTGGGACTTCCGGTGAGCGAGGAGAGTGTCATTCGCCCGGAGAGCCCCTATGGCGAGAGCAAAGCGATCATCGAACGAATGATGTCGTGGTACGACCGCTGCCTCGGACTGCGCTCGGTCAGTCTGCGGTACTTCAATGCGGCAGGCGCCTGGCTCGACGGATCTATCGGGGAGGATTGGAGCGTGACCCTGAACCTGGTCCCTCTGATCATGAAAACAGCACTCGGGCGCCGGAGTACGTTACAAGTGTTCGGGACGGACTATGCCACCCCCGATGGCACGGCAATACGTGACTACGTGCACGTTATCGACTTGGCCGAAGCCCATCTCAAAGCGCTCGAGCACTTAGAGAACGGTGGCAAATCAACTGCGGTCAATCTCGGCACCGGTACTGGATCGTCAGTCTTCGAGGTTCTGGCATCGGCGGAGAAGGTGATCGGCCGTCAGGTGCCTTACGAACTTGCTCCCCGCAGGTCCGGCGATCCCGCGGCGTTGTACTCCGACGGCCGCCGGGCTCAGCGGTTGCTCGACTGGAACCCGCACTACGGGCTGGACGAGATCGTCTCGTCGGCGTGGGCATGGCACTCCACGCATCCCGACGGTTTCGTCGATTGAATCGAGGAGACCGAGGGGTGCCCCGTACATGTCGCCTGAGGCGAGCGAGGAGCACCGGGGCTTGACGAGAGGACTCAATGCGGGGCTATGGATTTGGTCAGGAGTAGGAGTACACGTTGCAACGGTTGGCGAACCAAGCAGAGCGTTCGTTGGGTTGCTCAATGTGATGCGACTCAACGAGGCCGGAGGGCCCAGCTCGGGTGGTCAGTTGTGCAGCGAGAGAGCGGGTCAGGGTGCCCAGTTCGCCGGGACCGTGGCGCTCAGCGCCAAAGAGGTGTCAATGGATGACCCTCGTCCGAAGCGGAAAATTGGCGCAGGTCTCGCACCGCCTGCTTGCGAACTGCCCCCGACAGGCGGTCAATGAAAAGGCGACCGTTTAGGTGGTCCACCTCGTGCTGGATACAGCGCGCCATTAAGCCGTATCCCTCGACCACCAGCGCCTCACCATGTTGGTTAAACCCTCGGACCCTGACGAACTCGGCCCGCGGACACGGGTAAAACAGTCCGGGGATTGACAGACAGCCCTCCTCGCCCTCGTCCTGCTCGCCTTCCTGGGTCTCGATCACTGGGTTGACAAGATGTCCCACCTCACCGTCGACGTGCCATGAGAAGACACGGCGTACGACTCCAATCTGGTTCGCGGCCAGGCCAGCGCGACCAGGGCTGGTCACGGTTTCCTCCAGATCGCCCACAAGGCTCACCAAACCCTGGTCAAAGGACTCCACTTCTTTGCAGATGGCGCGGAGGACTGGGTCGCCCAAAATGCGAATGGAGCGTTCAACCATTGTTCGATCCTGGCAGATTCTGGGCGGGTGAGCCCAAGTCTGCGCCAAGCGGCGCTTCTCGAGGAGGAAGGCCAACGAGGCAGGCGGACACGGCCCCCCTCCCACCTGTCCCACTTCGCCGGGTAGAGGGCGTGATTTGAAGAGAACTGGCCGGATCCCTGAGACCAAGTGAGCGATTTCCATTAGCCACGTGGACATCACAGCGGAATCACTAATGTGCGACCGTGGTGCTGGGCGACTACCGGGAGCTATTCGTCGTCATCGCGACCTCCGCTGCGACGCTGATCGGCCTGTTGTTCGTCGCCGTGTCGGTCTCCAAGGGTCGATCCCAAGCTCATCCACAAGTCATACGTGAGTTCAGGGCCGCCGCTGCACTCCTGGCGTTTACCAATCCGTTTACCGTCTCCCTTTTCGGATTGGTGCCGGGAACGAACATTGGCTACCCCGCGGCGATAGTGGGAGTGATCGGAGTCGCGTTTGCAGCGGCTGGCGTTCGCGCCACGATTTCACTTCCTGCGCGGTTAGGGCATCGTCGCCCACAAGCGATCCTGATTTTTGCGTTGCTCCTCGTTTTTGGCTTTCAGATTGGGTTCGGAGTGATACTCATCGTTCATCCACTGCGCAGTGGGCCCCTCGCCTCGATTGGAGACGTGCTCGTGGCATCGCTCCTCATTGGAATTGGTCGAGCATGGGAGCTTGTCGGAAACTGGAATACGGGTCTCTTTGCATCGGTCGCTCTCTTGTTCGGCCACCAATCCAAGGGACAAGAACTGACCGACCATGAACGACCTGAAACCGCAGATGCGCTTTCGGAACCCGAATCCGCCATGGAGTAGTCAGGGCAGTTAGAACTCCTCCCGGACGTGCGGCAGATCGGGACCTGGGAGCCCCACCCTGCGACGTCTTGTCGCCAGTTCACGTGGAGTCGGGGGCCCTACGGCTCGATGACCGTCCATCCGCGACGACGAAGCTCATCAGCGAGTTGCTCGGAAGGCAAGGCCTTCATCACCTGCTCTTGGGCGGATCGCCGCCACGTCGGCGGCGCGACCGGAACACTCTCGCCACCTTCTGCGTCGATCAGCCGCGCGATGATTGCTGCCGCTTCGTCGCGTGTGAACTTGCCTCCAGCCTGACGCTGGGTGAAGCCCATGGGGCCCCGTGCGTCTCGAAAGTCAACATGTCCGGCCTCCTTGAGGAGAGCCAGCAGTTCCCGTATCTGGGTTGCCGAGGCTGGTGGACCTGACTGTTGACCAAACGCCACACGTGCATTCTTGCCTACTCGCAGGGAAAGAGCACCATGCTCGCACCGAGCCGACTCATGATGAAGCGGAGCTCATCTCGCCACTCGTACTGGAAGTCCTCGCGACCCAGGTACAAGCTGTGGAGATGACTCTCGTTCCCGACGCGAACCCCTCCGCCCGCCGAGCCGACCTGTCCGATTCCGACGAGCTTGCACAGTTGCGTTGGATCTGGCGGGCACTCGAACGAGGGGAAAGGGGAGACCAGGATCAGTTTCGAGGCGATTTTGTGAGCTGGGTGGCCGAACGTCAGCACACCCACGTGCCTTTCCTCGTCGAGGCGAACGGCTGCGCCGTTGGCATGGCTTGGCTCGTCATCATTGAACGGATCCCTGGACCTGAAAAATGGATGAGGCTGTCGGGGTTTGTCCAGAGCGTCTATGTCATGCCCGAGCATCGGAATGGTGGCCTGGGCAGCCTTCTGATGAATACGTTGATCGATGCAGCAAGGAGAGAGGGGTTGGAATATCTATCCGTTCATCCGAGCCCATTGTCGTTCCCGTTCTACCGACGCCTGGGCTTCTCTGGAGAGGGAAGCCTCTTATTTCTCGCTCTCCATCCCGACTGACGGTCATACGACGACGATTGGATCCCAGCGGATGGCCTGCCCGGACTACCCCTAACCGGGATGGAGGGCGTACTACAAACGCTCTGCGGCCGCCTTAACCCGTTCCAGCGTGCGGAGCATGTCACGTTGATTACGGCGCTCGCGCAAGAACCCTCCGAGGGGGTACCAGATCTTTGTGAAGAGGTTGTCGCCCAGGTCGAATGACTCGGTCACGTCGGTTCCTCCCTCGTCGTCGGATCGAAACTCGTAACGCCAGGTGTTGACAGGACGCTCCCGCATGACCACGGCGAACTCGAAGACCTCGCCGCGCTGGCACTCGGTGACGCTGCAGGTCGTCCAGTACAGGACGGGCCAGTTCTCGTTGCGCCTTACGTGGCCCCGGTAACGTGCACCGACGGCCGGACCGGTGGCGCCGTCGATCCACTCGGCCTCAATCACTTCGGGGCTGTACTCGCCCATATTGGTGATGTCGCTGACGAGGTCCCAGACCTTGTCCGGTGGTGCGTCGATGTGGAGAGTGACCTCGGCTCGCATGGCAGCAGACCTTACGGCAAGCTACGACCCCTACTTGCTCCGTGACGAACACGTTGTCGATGTGCTCGCCTGACCGTCACGGTGACGGTGAAACGCCAGCCCCCGTGACCCATGAAGCCTGCGGGCCGCTACCTGTCACCGAACGGTTGCCGGGTCTGGGCACCGCGTCGGCATCGACTCCGTGATCACAGACCCGAATAACGGGTACTTCCACCCTTAGTCCCGGCGGCCGGTGAGGGTTCTCGGCCGTGGTCACGATTGAATCGTCGCCCGGCGACGGAAGCCGATTCAGAGTGGCCAAGTTTCGCCGGATTTCGGTTACAACTTCGCGGAGCGAGGGAGGCTCCCCAAGCCGACATTCAGCACCGACGGAGCACCCACCCGAATTCGTTGCCTTCCGTGCCCGGGTCCCCAGTGGACGTGGAGTCGACGATATTCCAGCCGATCCCCATATCGGCTTCTGCGTAGTCGAGAACCTCGCGAAAGCCCTGTTGGTCCCAAACATGAACATGAATCGACCGCCTCCTGTGGAGATCGAACTCTTCAGCAGAAATCTGGGACGCCTTTCGGTCGGGCGTGAAGGCGAGGATGAAGTCGGCCAAGTGCTCGTCGTCAACCGCGCGACATCGCGGCGGTATTCGTCAACGAGATGCTCGATCGATGTCGGCTTCCGGCCCCGGTCGAAAGTGACGTGGTAGTCGGGGAGCAGCAGGACCAGCAGGCCCCCCGACCTCAGCACCCGGTGGATCTCTTGCACCATGGCGAGTGGGTTCGCCAGGTGCTCGAGGATATGGCTGGCGATGACGAAATCCTGCGTAGCTGCGGCAAAGGCCGAAAGGCGCTCCAAGTCCAGGTCGATCTCGAAGTCTCGTTCCCGAAAGTCGGAATCGGCCAGCTCGGGAAAGAGCGCACGTTGCTGTGCAGCTGACCACCGGTCGACGTAGCGGACGTCGACCCCGGGCGGCACTGGAAATGCCGTATGGCCAGGTCCGATCTCGATGCCGCTGCCACTCAAATAAGAGGCAAACTGTTGGCGGACGTCGCTATGCAGCCTCCGAACGTCAGTCAACTCGTTGTCCGACCCGTCGCCGATATGCGGACCGTCACGCACGACCTCGAGGCTAGGTGACAGAAGTCCCCGATGGCGGTTTTCGGAGCCACCTCTTGCCGCGTCCTCTGACTGGGAATCGGAGTGGTCATGACTTCCTGCTCGTGTCGAGGAGGACAGCGAAGACCTCTGCGGCCATCAGAGCCCGCGCCCGCCCCCTGCGGACGGGCACCCGACGGTGCGCAGACCAACCGCCAGCAGCCCATCACGGCTATTCCCGGAGGCGGCTGCTAAACATCCGTGCTTTGGTTCTCGACTGCGACCGCCTGCCTTGCACGGTCCACTTGGGACCCTCATGTCGCATTGTCCCGATCGGAGTGTCGCCGAAAGCCGGGGGGGGGGTAAGCCGGGAACGGACAGGGTCACGTACGCGGATTGGCTTCATCGCTACTGCTTGGATGGGTCCGATCGTTCTTTGAGCATGCGCTGGCGGTCTTCGGCGCTGAGACGAGCGGGTTTGGTCGAGCCCACGAAGTCGATCAGAGCAGTAACGAACTCTTCCGGCGCTTCAATTTGGGGGAAGTGGCCAACACCCTCAATAATCACCAGTCGGCTCCCGCCAATCACTTGGTGTGCAGCATGCGCATGGCTCACGGGGATGATGTCGTCCCGGTCTCCCCAGATGATCAATGTCGGCATCGGGGAAGCCAGGTAGAGGCGATCCATCGCGCTCACCGTCTGGCCGCCCGGGTCGATAACAGATCTGACCGTGCGGGCGAACGCCCGGCGGTTTTCCGCCTCGGCCAGCGACGCGTAGGCGCTCCACATCTCAGTGATCCGACCAAGGCGGATGCCGCGTCCGTTGATCGACCGCAACAGGCTGTCTCCCCAGTCGCGAACGAACCCGGGGAAGATCAGAGGCATCACGTACTCGCTCCCGGGCAGCGTCATGAATCGAAGGATCCAGTTCACTTCTCGGCCGAGGCCGCCACTGTCTACGAGTACGAGACGATCGCAAAGCTCAGGATGCTGGTAGGCGAGTTGCATGGCGACCCCGCCGCCAAACGACTGGCCGACTACCGTTGCCCTATCGATGTCGAGGACGTCGAGAAGATCACGGATCCCACTGGCGAACGCACCCAGCGAGTAATCCCCGACGGGCTTTTCGGACAGACCGTGACCCATGAGATCCGGCGCGATCACCGTGAAGCGATCCGTCAGGAGTGGGATAACGTCCCGCCAGGTCCGAGAGCTACCGGCGATGCCGTGGAGAAGGAGCAGTGCGGGGCCCTTGCCCTCCATGTGGTACGCCACGCCGTGACCGTGGATGGAGACGTGCTGGATATGGTCTTCCATAGGAACATCCTCTACCAACGGGGCGAGGAGAGTTATGGAACAGAGCCCCTCCAGGCCTCTCCGATGGCGCCGCAGAGCCTGACTGCTGCGGAACGCCGGACTGAGTCACCCCACCAACGGTGGCTGGCGCCTGGCGCGTCCCTTCGGTGGCTCCCCAAGCGATGCTGTGGGAGGTCATATCGCCGTACCGTTCGCGAGGATGTCATTTTCGGTTGCCAGAATGACGGGATGCACGACCTTTCCATGGAAGGCTGGTACACAGATCCCTACCAGCGACACGAGGCTCGGTGGATGTCACAGGGGACACCAACTTCCTTGGTCCGGGACGGAGGGATCGAAGGAAGCGACCCGGTGACGGATGAACCGTTCAAGGTGACCCCGGTCAGAATCGAGGCGGAAGGTCCCGGTGATGGGTCCGATCGACGTCGCGCCGACGACGCACAGACTGAGTTACCGTACGACGCAAGCGAGGCGAGTCGGGCCGCGACGGACGTCTACGATCAAATTGAAGGTGGTGCACTCCCTCTCCATCGTCGGTTGGGCCACTAGTCCGTGTGGTGGTAGGGAGCGCAGCGCGACCGCCCCGTACCGTCAAGGCGGCCACTGACATCCTGCCCCGTACGAACCAGGCACAACGCGATGAGTTCCTGGATTCGGGATATCCCGCTCGGTGTCCGACAGCACCGGTTGGGTGCCCCCGCGGGTCGCCCAACCGCTCCGATAAGCAAGGCACCAGGGAGTCCCCTCCTTGTGTTTTCCGGGAAACGTAGGGTGGCCTGATGCGAATCACCATCTTGGGAATGGGCAACATGGGTCGGGCCTTCGCCGCCAGGGCAATCGAAACGGGTCACCGGACGACCGTCTGGAATCGCACCCCGGGTCGGGTTGCCGCCCTCGTGGCCAGCGGAGCGATCGAGGCCAACAGTGCGACGGCGGCGGCGGCGGGTGCTGACGCCGTTCTCGTCGTGCTCGCCGACGACGCAGCCGTCCTCGACGTGTGCCTGGGCGACGACGGTGTGTTGGCAGCGCTCGAACCCGCTGCCGTGTTTGCCAACGTCAGCACGGTCTCCCCGCAGACTGCTCGACGACTCGCCGAGCTCGGACCTGACGGTCGGGTCCTTGACGCTCCGGTGATGGGATCGCCATCGATGATTGCTGGGGGTTTGGGGAGGTTCCTCGTCGGCGGTCCCGCCCCGGCGATTGCTGCCATCGAAGCCCTGTGGAACGACCTTGGGTCCGGCTATACCTACTGTGGGCCGGTCGGAACCGGGGCAACGATGAAGGTCTTGGCCAACTCGTTGTTGATTACGGGGGTGGCCTCACTTGCGGAGGCGATCGCCACGGCCAGGCAACAGGCAGTCCCCGACGAACTCCTACGGACCCTTCTTGCCGACAGCCCCGTGGTGAGTCTCGCCAGCAATCTCCGGCTGGACAGTCTGCTCGATGCGACGCATCCGGGTTGGTTCTCTCCGGCACTGGCCCGTAAGGACCTCCGCCTCGCCATCGACCTGGCCGAAGAGACCGGAGTTGGTGTGCGCATCGGACCCGCAGCCGAAGCGCTCTTGACATCGGTCATTGATGTCGGCCGGGAGTGGCCAGACTTCTCAGCCGTGATCGAGGCACTCTGAAGGTTCAGAGAATGAAGCACGCATTGAGGCCGGACTCAGAGGAAGTAGCACCCCGCGCAAGGCGTGACCGAGGACGAGTCTGGGGACCAACCTTCAGAGCACGTTGGCCCACCATCGGTATTCCGGCCTGATCGGATGGGTTTCACTTCGGCGGCGATGGCCCTGACTATCTGATTAGACGTTGCCGCTCAGAGCATCGGTGACGTCTTGAATCGCCCTCTGCTCTGACTCGCTCACATCCTGGCCGTGCTCGCGGTGGGCGGCAGCAACCTTCTTTGCGAGGGTGACGATGAACCGGCGATACTCGTCGACCTCGTCTGGCTTCGCTTTCGTGTCCAGGAGTGCGACAGAGTCACGGAGGTGTTGCAGTCCCTGCTGCTTGAGCTGATCGTAGGAGTGAAAGTGCGTGTGATCACGCTCCGGCTTCGCCGCGACGATCTCATCGAGAAGCTGGCTCTTGCCATGCTCTTTCCGTGCTTCGGCATACGCCTTGGCCATGGCGATGGTCTCTCGAAACGAGCCGCCCCGTTGCGCGGTAACCACGATCATTCCAGCAGTTGGAGGCGTTTCAAGAATCAGGCGCCATTCGTCAGCCGTGAAATCCGATTTCGACGTCATCCGTTCCCCGATCTCTGAAGATCGCCGCTACGTAGCGTTCTTCACCGGATACACCGTAGTCCGTTTTGGCTGATTCAGGGGCTTGCGGCAGAGACGTCCCAACTCCCCGATACCCGGGCTGGCAAACACATTGTTTTTTTCGTCCCAGACTTGGGGATTACCCTTGGAGCCGAGAACTCGACGATCAGACGACACACCGAGGAGCATCTGATGGCAAGGGTATTGATGGTCGTGCAGCATCCCGTGAAGGATTACGACGCTTGGCGGATCGAATACGACCGAGCGCAACCGATACGTGACAGGCACGGAGTCTCAGACGCCACCGTCTTCCGGAATACTGATGACCCGAACGAGATTACGGGATTGCACTGGTTCTCTTCTGTCGATGAAGCTCACGCGTTTGCCGACGATCCCGATCTGAAGGAAGCCATGGCTCGAGCGGGGGTGAGCGGACCACCTCGGATCGAAATCAGCGTCGAGGTGTAGAGAAACCACCTTGCAAATCGGCTTTGGTCCATACCCCGGTTGCTCACCTGGTTCCGGACGTCGAGCGAACCGGACTCCTGCTTCCGCTGTGCGGGAGGCGTCAGTTGTTCGACCCGAAGATCCGGAGAAAGAACAGGAACACATTCAAGATGTCGAGGAAGATCGACGCCGCCATCAGTGGGGCCGACGCGACGTCACTCGAGCGTCGGAGGCGCTGGAAGTCGAACATCGTGAGGATGGCGAAGATGACCAGACCCAGAACGGCGTAGATCAGCGTCCCTTGAGGGATGTGCACGAAGATCAGCACGATGCCGAAAACGATGAGGGCGAGCAGGGCGAAGAACGCGACCCTTGCCAGAGGGGCGAGATCGCTGCGGATGGCGTAGCCGGCCGTCCCGAAGCCGGCGATGAACAACGCCGTGGCACCGCCGGCTTGCCAGAGGACGGCAGGATCAGTGGCAGCGTAGAAGACGAGCAAGGGCGCCGTGGCCAAACCCATCAGGACGCCGAACGCACCGAGAAGAAGGACCGTGGCGGGGACCGAGCGCCGGGACGTGAAGTTCATGGCGAACAGGCAGACGATGGCCGCGATGAACCAGACCCAGCCGAGCGACTCGGAGAGGTTGCGGCCGGCGTAGGCGCCGAGAGCAAAGAGTCCGGCCGTGGCCGCCACATAGGCCATCGTCTGACCGAACAGTGTGAGGCTGCGGTCCCGGGTGATCCCTCCCGTACCCCCGAGGCCGATTGCGTCGCTCATCACTCGCTACCTCCCGACTCTCCGAGGTCTGCCGAGCATCGTACGGCACCGTGTGGGCGTTTCGGAGTGGGCGGCCGGAACACGGCATCGGTTCCCAACGGCACCCCCCTTCTTCAAAGCGCCACCGCCTCTGCCGGTAGGTTCTCTGGGTTGCGTTCGCCCATCGCCGTCACCGTCGACAACGCGCCAGAGGCGACCGAATTGTTCCTACCGAAGGACGGCTCCCGGGTCTCGGGGAGTTGTCCGACTTCCTCGCTTTACAGAGAATCCGGACGGCCGATGGGGTCCTGCTCTTCGTTCCTGTCGAGGGCCAGGGGATGTCGCGGCTGGTACAAGCCGACCTGACCACCCCCGGGCAGCGTGATCTTCGTCACGGACCCCCACCGTGCTTCTTCGACCTCCGAGCAGGCGACGCCTTGCTCCGCCAATGACCCGATCTCGGCGGCGAGGTCGTCACACATCAAGTAGAGCTCGGCTCCTGGGACTTGGGCCGGATGGACCGCAAGCTCCGCGGGAGGGAGCCGAAAGATCAACCATCCTCCTCCCGCATCGACCGAGTCGAAACCGAGGACGCTTCGCAGAAAGGCGCGATCGGCGTCTGCATCTTCGCTGAAGAGCACGAGGTGAGCTCCGAAAACCACGGCCCCATGCTGATCCAACGAAGGGAACGTCCGCAAACGACGAGTTGCTCTCCAATCGAACACGTAACCCGTCCCGTCTCCCGGACGCTCGGCCAACTAGCTGTCAGCGCAGTCGCAGATGCGTCCTTCGTCGAGGGAGCATGACGCCGTAGGGCGCTGGAGGACTAGATTTCCGGCCACTCAGCGGACCCGCCGGTCGCGCGGGCTCGGCACGCCGCGCGAGAGAAGGAGGCAACCATGAAGCGCCGGCTCTCGATTCTCTTGGCCACGCCGTGCGTCCTCGCCATACTCGGCGTGGGCTCCGCCGGAGCGGCCACGCCGCCCCGCACCCCGGCCCCGACGACGTCTCCGGGCTACTGGCTCTTGACGGCGGCCGGGGCGACGTATGCGTACGACGCGCCCTACCTGGCCAACGTTGCGACGAACAGTGCCGGAAACCCGCTTGACGTCATCGAGCGGTCTGACTGCGGGAATGGCCCAGGAACGCCGATTCCCTCGGTGACTCGCTGCGTCGCTCTCTCGGCGAATTCCGATGGTCAGGGTTACTGGGTTGGCCAGTCCTCGTCCTTCGTGCAAAACGGGGTCTCCAAGTACGCCGATGCCGGCATACCGCAGGGATATGTCGACGGCGAGTGCAACGGGCCCGAGTCCGCGGGCGCGTATCAAGCCACTCCACTGGTCGGAGTCGCCGCAGCTGCGTTCGGTGCGTGGCTCTCCACGGCAGACGGGGGTGTCTTCGCCATCTGTGGAGCCGAATTCTTCGGCTCCATGGGCGGGAGCCGGCTCAACGCCCCCGTCGTCGGGGTCGCAGCAACCCCTGACGACAATGGTTACTGGCTGGTCGGCGCCGACGGTGGCGTCTTCGCCTTCGGTGATGCCGCCTATTACGGCTCCATGGGCGGAAAGCCCTTGGATGCGCCGATCGTCGGGATGGCCTCAACCCCTGACGGGAAGGGCTATTGGCTGGTGGCGTCGGACGGTGGCGTCTTCGCCTTCGGCGACGCTCGATTCTCCGGTTCGATGGGCGGCAGAGCCCTGAACACACCGATGGTGGGAATTGCAGCGAATCCAGCCGGAACCGGTTACTGGACCGTGGCCGGGGACGGGGGGGTCTTTGCCTTCGGCGATGCACCCTATCTCGGATCACCGACAGGCCAGATCGTCGGCACCTCAGTGGTGGGCATCACAGCCCGAGCCTGAATCGCGCCGATCGACGGACACGTTGATGGCGTCGAGCCTGCGTCGTGCCACGCCTCCGTGAGCGCGGCGTTCCTGGAATCGAGCGCATTTGGCTAGGCATCGTCAAACCTGTACTCCCAGCCCTCCTGCCAGGCGACATCGGCTGTCAGCGTTCGTTCGAGGTCTTCCCCGGCCACAAAGCGCTCAAGACCCAAACGGGTGGCCGCGTGGCCCACAACCAGGATCCGTTGACCTTTCCAGCGGAGCGGCAAATCGGAGAGAAATCGGCCCACCCGGTCTGTCGCCTGGCGCCAACTCTCACCACCGGGGTACGGACGATCGAGGTATCTGGGCCGATCACGATGCACCTCGGCCGCAGCGGCGCCGTTGAGTTGCCCGTAGTCACACTCTCTCAGTCGCCAGTCCTTGAGAACGGGTATGGCCGTGGCAGCGAAGGCCACCTCCACCGTCTCGACCGCTCTCGCCAAGTCCGACACGAAGATGGCCGCCAACCCGTCGTCGCGGCGCCGCCGGCCGAGCAGCACGGCATTCGCGCGTCCGGCGTCGGAGAGATGGCCGGGAAGCCACCCGGTGGCCCTTCCCATCTCGCTGTCCTCGGTGGTTGCGTGCGTCTCGTAGACAATCTCGATGGCCACAGCGCACTCTCGCGCAGGAGACGAATGCGTTTCGACGCGCCGGGAGGCGTCAGTCAACCGTCGAGACCGTCAAATGGCTGTCCGCGTTGGCCGTCCTCGAGTAGGCGTCCGATTTCGGCAACCTCTTCTCGTACCGACCGAGCGAACCACCCTCCGGCGACCAGGTCGTGGAAACCTCCGAGAACGCCATGTCCCAGATCGAGCTCCTCGACGTGTCGAATGCGAACACCGTCAGAGACGTCCTCGATTTCGAACCACGCGTGGAGGCTTCTCGGGACACCATGCTCGAGGGTCACGTCTATGTGATTCGGCCGGTTCCATCGGTAGCGGGTGATTACCGATCCCTTGAACCGACCGAGGAACTTGCCGTCCTCGCGGGCCAACATGCCACCGGGAATGTCAGCGATCTTGGTTACCCACACCATCTTGGTATCCGCCTTGGTGTATTGAGCAGGGTCCAAAACGAAATCGAATGCCTCGATCGCATTGGCTCCCCGGGCCACAGTGATGCCCTCGCCTCTGACCACGGCTGCCTCCAGACAACGCTGCTCGGGACGGTCAGAACAAAGGATATTTGCCGCTCACGCGCTGCGTGTCCCTCCGGTCCTCGGCCTGGAAATGGGAGGTGGGACAGTCCGTGCTGTGAGGGGAGCTCCCCGGGCTCCATCAGCAATCCAGCGGTAGGGTTGGGCAGACGGTCCGGTTCGTCTGGAGCGTCCCGACAGGAGGGGCAATGAACCTGCTCATCGACTCCGACACCCACCTCTTTGAGCCGCCTGGAATGTGGCGGGAGTACGTCGACCCGGCTGATCGCGACGTTGCACTGCACATGGCAAAGGACGACCTCGGTTACACCTGGTTGATGTTCGGTGACCGTCGCTTGAGCTTGGGAGGCCCACATCGCCCGGGAGACGTCGACGGCATCGGTGTTTTTCGGCAACGTTTGTTGGATGGCTTGCCCGCGGAGTTCGACCTCGACGAGTTCACGGCGAGCTACTCCGACCCGGAAGCTCGCCTCCTGCAGCTCGACCGGGCTGGTTTCGACGCCTCGATCATGTTTCCGAACTACGGGATTAGTTGGGAACGACCGCTCCAGCACGACTTGCGCGCCACCCTGGCCAACATGACCGCGTGGAACCGTTGGATTGTGGAGGTCGCGGCCCAAGGAAGGGGACGGCTCTACCCGGTGGCGCACTTGAGCCTTCGAGACTTGACGTGGTTGCAAGCTCAATTGGCGACGCTGGCCGATGGCGGCATCCGTCTGGCCTTGATTCCGCCCACGCTGGTGGACGGACGGCCGTTGTCGCACCCGGATCTCGATCGCGCGTGGGATGCATTCGTGGATCACGGCATCACTCCGGTGTTCCACGTCGCCAATCAAGCTCGCCCATTCGACGAGGCCTGGTACGGCGAGGACATGGAGGGGGGAATCTCACCCCTCAGCGTTGTCTTCATATGGACAGGCGCAGCCCTCGCGATGACCGACCTGATCCTGAATGGTGTTCTGGAGCGCCACCCAGATCTGCGGATGGGCATCATGGAGCTCTCCGCGACGTGGGTGCCGCAGCACCTACAGATGATGGATGGTGGTTATCGCCATACGGCCCGCTTCAATGGGGAGTCGACGGAACTCTCTCTCATGCCGAGCGAGTACTTCCGACGTCAGGTGCGAGTTGCCGCTTTCTCGTACGAGCTGCCGCACCGATTGATGGCACACTCCGGTGACATCTTCATGGCATGCAGTGACTACCCCCATACCGAGGGGACGTCGACGGCCATCGAAGACTACGAGGCGTCAGGTCTCGTGCCGAAGGACGGTGCTGGATTCTTCGGAGGCAATGCCGCCTATCTCGTGAGGACGGGCGAAGACGCGTAGCGGGTGAACGTGGCGGCTCACTTCGACTACGCGATCGACAAGCGCTATCTTCCGGTGTTGTTGCCGTTTTTGTTGCGGCCAAAAAGGGACGGCGTCACACTCACTGATGCTGGGGATTTCGTGGCGACCTTCGGCGTCGTCAAGATCGCGACGTCGCTTTCGAACATTCCTGGCGCGCACATCACGCGGGACTACCGCTGGTGGACCGCAGTCGGGGTCCGCATGTCGCGTGCCGACGACGGGTTGACCTTTGGAACGAACCACGACGCGGGCGTGTGCGTCCACTTCACGGAGAAAGTGCCCTCGCCGTTGCGACGAAGCGGCCATTCAGCGCTCACCGTGACGGTCGCCGATTTGGAGGCACTGACGACGGCGTTGGGCGGAGCCGTGGACGAGCCGGCTGGACCCTCAGCCTGATCGGTCCCCCTGAGCCACGACCGCAGAGAGCTTTCTGACAATCATCTAGGCCATGAAGGAGCTCAGGAACGCGTTGCTGAATACCTTGTGCGGGTCATAGGTATCGAGACTGGCAACGGCAGCATTCCAGTTGTCCCCTGCCTGTTGCCCGGCGTTGATGGCATTGGGAATCGTTGCGCTCAACATGGTCGGATCGGACCAAGCCGCCGAATCGGTGTATGCCCATCCCTTGGACCATTCAGGACGGACCGCAGCATACGAGCCGACGTAGTGAGCGAACATCCACTGCTCGACGGAACGGTAAAACTGGTCTGAGTACGGCGTTCCGGGCATGGTCAGGATGTCGAACCACACGGCCACGTTCCAGTCGGGTTGATCTGGCCGTGGACGCAATGCCGAGAGCTGGGGCGTCGTTGGAGAGGAAATCATCACGTCGCTCGGCGCGTCGAGACCTGTCACCCTGATCTCGACGGGGCCGTTCATGGGATAGCTGCCCTCCGCCTGATAGAGGGCCACCTGGTTCTCGTAGAACGTAATGAAGTCGTAGATCACCTGCTGGATGCTGGCCCGATTGGTCAAGACGGCATATCCATTGGCCGTTACTCTCAGCGTGGTCGGCTTGACGTAGAGCAGGAGATCCTTTGCCCAACCCCAGATGTCGGCGGTGACGGTGCCGAGGAGGCCCGCGGCAACGATAGCCAGCTCGGCTTGGCCGAAGGTCGGTGTGACGCTGACGTCACCCTCCAGGATGTCTTTGATGAGTCCGGAGAGCGTCGCCGGAATGACGTCGGCAAACACGTAGTTGTAGGGCGCATCCACCTCGCGTGACAACAGAGGTTTCTCAGGTGCGATCGTCCATACCTTCAGCCAGGGCTCGGACGTGAAGGGGAACCAGATGGTCTCTACCCGGCCGGACTGCTCCACGTACGAGTCGAAAGTCTGGGAGCTCGAACCCGGCGCTCCGAAGAGAGCGCTTGCCGGAACATTGACGAAGCTTTGGCACCGCAGCCGGGTGTTTGCACCCACTTGAAGCGTCACCTCCGTCACAAAAGTTCTCCCCAGATGTGCCAAAAGGGGCTGGATCGCCGGATCCGAACGCTGGAAAGTTTCCAGCACGTACTGACCCTGAGAGGCGTTCCACACGACGGCCGTGAGAGAAAGAATGAGATTGCTCACCGAGCCATAGGTATGGCCGGTGATGAGCGTCTCACCTACGGCAGGTACCGCTGTGCCATGACCGTCGATGGCGAGGGCACCACCTACCGTGATGTCCCCCGGCGCCGGATGTGCGGTCAATCCAAGACCAGCATCTTCCAAATCCTGGAGGAGCACGTCCATCGTGACCCCGGTCTGCGCTGTGACGGTGGCCGGCGAACCGGATGAGTCGATGGCGACGGCCGTGAGGAACCGGGTGGTATCGGCAAGGACGAGATCGGCGCCGCTCGAGTCCACCGGGATGACCAACGGGGACCAGTTGTGCATCATCCCCCGCGCCCTGACTTCGTATCCCACAGGGAATGCCCAGTTCGCCAGCGTGACGACGTCGTCTGCTGAGGTTGGTGCACAGGTCCAGGCGTTCTCCAGCACGATCTCGCCAGACCAGTTCTGGAAGGCCTGTTGGTACAGCGCGATGGACGAGGGGAAGTTCGGTGGCGACGTCAGGGTGCTTTGGGCGCTTGCTGCCGGAACCTGGAAGAGAGGCGTCCATTCGAAGGCGCCCAACGCGGCCACACCCGCCGATGCGGCAAGGAACTGGCGCCGAGAGAACCCTCGGTCACCGGGCGAAATGGGTTGGCGTTGCCGCGTGCTCTTTTGGTGCACCTTGCCCATTGGCTTCCCCTGACTACGAGACTTCGATGACCACTGATCGGATTTCTGGTTTAACGGACGTTTCGACTTGCGTCAATGGGATATGAGTACCTGCTGAATGGGCGATTTGTCGCGCCCCAGAATCATCATTGCGGCGCGGGTTTTCAGTGAATTGAGGCTGACTTCATTGGCGGAAATCGTGCCCCGAACTCCGACCTGTACTCGCGTCGATCAGTCCCGGCCGCGCAACCTCGCAGGTCTTGTGGGAAGCGCCGATGGGCCAGTAGGTCCGCGGACATGGGCAGACGGGCGTCGGTCCGATCGCTCGGCCGGACGTAGCGTGGGGCCATGCGCTTCGCTTTCAAGACCTCGCCGCAGGACACGACGTGGTCCGACATGCTCGCCGTGTGGAGGGCGGCCGACGACATCGAGCTGTTCGAGTCGGGCTGGACCTTCGACCACTTCTATCCGATCTTCGCCGACAACACCGGCCCGTGCATGGAGGGCTGGATCACCCTGACGGCGCTGGCCCAGGCGACGACGCGCGTGCGCATGGGAACCCTGGTGACCGGCATCCACTATCGCCACCCGGCAATTCTCGCCAACATGGCGACCGCCCTCGACATCGTGTCGGGCGGCCGCCTGGAGCTCGGGATCGGAGCCGGGTGGAACGAGGAGGAGTCGGGGGCCTACGGGATCGCGTTGGGCACGCCGGCCCAGCGCAGCGACCGCTTCGAGGAGGCGTGTGAGGTCATCGTCGGCCTTCTCACGCAGGAGACGACGACCTTCAAGGGTCAGTACTACCAGCTCAACGAGGCCCGCAACGAGCCCAAGCCGGTCCAGCGCCCCCACCCGCCGATCTGCATCGGCGGCAGCGGCGAGCGGAGGACGCTGCGCACTGCTGCCCGCTTCGCGCAGCACTGGAACTTCGTGGGCGGCACGCCGAAGGACTTCGCCCGCAAGCGTGAGGTCCTCTTTGCACACTGCCAGGAGCTCGGCCGCGAACCGAAAGAGATCCTCCTGTCCAGCCACGTCATATTCACCGGCGATCCGAAGGCCACCGCCGCACAGGCCGCCGCACTGGCCGAGGTCGGCGCCGAGCTGGGCATTGTCTACCTCCGGCCACCCCTCGATCCCCGCGTCCTCGAGCCGCTGGCCATGGCCTTGCGCGAACTCTGAGCAACGGCGACTCCTCAGCGCGTCTCGTCATGGTGTTCCGAACCAGGTGGTCAGGGCGTCACACAATCCGCTATCGGTACCGTCCCCCACCCACGCGACGTAGCCGTCGGGCCGGATCAACACTGCGCACGGCGCCGTGACCGCGCCAAGAACCGGGAGGTCCCATATGCCGCCATATGCAGCATCGACCAGCTGGACTTGGTCGGTCCATGGAGTGATGGCAAGGCCGCCGGCCTCGCCGAGATTGAGTAGCACCGGCTTGGCGTCGTGCAGCAGGGTGAAGACCCGCAGCGGGCCGTCGGCGGTCACGAGGTCCAGATCGGGCATCCGGCGCCCGAGGAGGGGGTGACCCTCGCCGAGGTCGTACCGAATGTCCAGCCCGGAGATGAGCCCGGCGAGCCGTTTGCGGGGCTCCTCCATGAGCGCGAGCTCCGAGACCATATCGACCAAGGCCTTGATGCGGTCGTCCGGACGCTGCAGCACACCCTGAGCCATCGTGTGCTGGAGCGCGCGGGCGGCGACCGGGTGGCGCTCCTCCTGATACGTATCCAGCAGGCCCTCCGGAGAGGTCCCGTTGACGACCTGTGCCAGCTTCCAGCCCAGATTCACGGCATCTTGCACACCGAGGCTGAGGCCCTGTCCACCGGCCGGGTAATGGATGTGCGCCGAATCGCCGGCGAGGAGCACTCGTCCCGCGCGGTAGGCCGCCGCCTGACGCGTCATGTCGGTGAACCTGGAGATCCACGTGGCACCGTGGATCCCGAAATCGGTGCCGTACACGGCGACGAGCGCCTCGCGCAGATCGCGCAGGGTGGGCTCAGTGCTCGGTCCCAGCTGCTGCTCGGTCACGACGAGCCGGAAGGTCCGCCCGTCCTCCAACCTGTGGAGCGCGTGGATGCCCGTCGCGTCATGGCGAATACCCCGCGGCGGTTCCTCGGTCACCTCGACCTCGGCGATGAGGTTGCTCCTGGTCGGATCCCACCCCGGGAACTCGATTCCGGCGGCCCGCCGGACGACGCTGCCTCCCCCGTCGCACCCGACGAGATACTGCGCCCGCAGCGACTGGCCGTCGGAGAGCTCGACATCGACGCCGGTGTCGTCCTGGGCCAAGCCCGTCACGTCACATCCGTAACGGACCCGTACCGGGAACTCGGAGATCCAGGCGGCCATGATCCGCTCGATCTGGTTCTGCCAGATCCCGAGCGCATACGGATGACGCGTCGGGAAGTCGCTCATGTCCAACACGGTCGAGCCGATCATCGCGGCCTGGGCCACCTGACCCTCCGCGAGGAACCGATCAGCGACCCCACGCTGGTCCAGCACCTCAATGGTGCGCGCGTGAAAGCCGCCCGCACGAGAGCCGACGAGCTCATGATCGGGACGCCGCTCGACGATCGCGACATCGACGTTCGCCAACGCCAGCTCAGCCGCCAGCATCATCCCCGTCGGACCGCCTCCCGCGATCACCACCGCATGCTTGGCCATCACGCCACCCCCTGCTCTTCCGTTGGTTCTGGGTTCGGGTCGCAGATTCTGCGCATCGATCGGGGCCTTGCCGCAAGCGTCCCGTGCGCGGTACATTCACAGTGGCGGGACGTGGGCGATCAGTGCTTGGCCTGTCCGTGTTCGGTGCCGGTGGTGTGGCGATGAGCACCACGCTCCCCCGGCTCGGCCTCGATGAGCGCACCCCTATCGGATTCCTGCGTCTGCCCGACGGAATGCGCGGACTGTCCCGGTAGCTCGAACCGGTGCAGGGCGGATCCGTCTCTCCCGGGACGCAGGACTGAGGCTTCTTGATTTTGGCGCTCTCGTGCGCAGTGGCCGAGGCGCTCTTGGCGTGCTCGTGCGACGGCGAGCGGTCCCGTTCGGCGTCTTCGTGCTCTTGGCGGTTCTCGCTGTCCTGCTTGTTCTCGGTTCTGTCCTCGGGTCCGGCACGTCCGGCCAGGGTCAGCAAAGTGAACTAAGTGACATATAGGTGACAGTCTTGGAAACTTTAGGTAAACTGCCCACCCATGGACGAAGGGGTGCTTGCCTGGGGTTGGCACGAGGATCCGTGCGGGGTCCACGAGGAGCGCTGGGTCTCGGTTGACGGCGACCCCACGAAACTCGTGCGCGACGGCGGCCAGGAGTCGTATGACCCACCCCCCGACCTGATGGCACGACAAACGGCTTGACGCACGATCGAGCGAGAAAGGGCAGCCTTCGGATTGGCGGTCCAGTGCCGGAGCCGTGTCCGCTCTTGCGGCTGCGACTCCTCGTTCTAAGGTCAGACCATGAGCGATCCGAGGCGGCGGGCGCCGGGTCCCGATGACTATCTGACCTTCCTGCACGCGAGTCCGAAACTCGCCCTCGCATTCGGGGTCGGGGTCGTGTGCACAATCGGCGGGCTGATCATCGGTGTCGCGACGAACTCGCCCGAGGTGGGGCTCGTGGGTGGAAGCCTGGTCATTCTGGGCGTGGCTTTGCTGGTCGATGTTGCCGTCAGGTTTTATCAATGGCAACGCGCTCGACACGACTGACCGGAATCCGGTGGCCGGGTGGGTGACGGCTCCACTGCGATCGGTGAGACCGCTTTGCGAACTCGATGTGCTTGCGTAGACCTCCGGCGGAACGCCGCTCCGTGCTGGCAAGGTAGTGGGCGTGGAGCCGATCCCTGTCGATGCCTTCGAGGTGCTCGTGGCTGATGCCTTGGAAACGATCCCGGACGCCCTCCGAGCCGAGATGGAGAACGTCGCGATCATCATCGACGACGAGAGCCCTCCGGGTCGGCTCTATGGCCTGTACGAGGGGATTCCTCTGACCAAGCGTGGCACCTATGCGGGCGTGAACCCTGATCGCATCACGCTCTTCCTCGCCACGATCTGTCGATCCGCCAGCACGACCGAGGACCTGGCCCGTCGGGTGCGAGTCACGTTGCTGCACGAGGTTGGCCACCATTTCGGCATGGGCGAGAAGCGGCTCCGAGAGCTCGGCTGGTCCTGAGAACGCGGGACGCACTGCGGCGAGCGACCGGCTGCCCTCTCTAGGCTCCGGGGCCCTCAGGAGTACAGCAGCGAACCCGGCGTAGTGAGCAGCTCCCCGGACTCGAGCCAGGTCTTGAGGCCGGAGAGGATCATCGGCCAGCCGCCGTAGATCTGGGCGTCGGCGCCCTCGCGCATCTGATCGTGGGTGACCGTGAGGTGGCACGAGTCGCCCACCGTCTCGATCTCCCACGTGACCCGTGACAGGCCTTCCGCCCTCACGTTGTCGTCCCAGAGTGCCGCCATGGTGTGCACGAGGCGCCGCGGCGGATCGAACTCCAACACCTCGCCCTCGCCGAGATGGATGCCGTGCTTTGCCACGTCCACGCTGATCGGCGAGCCCACCTTCCAGTCCGAGTTAACGGCTGCGCCGAAGTTGTACTTGGCCCGGATCTCGGGGTCGACGATCGCCTCCCAGAGCCGTTCGGGCGTCGTCTTGATGAAGATCTCGTACACCTTTTCCATGTGCCTCTCCAACCTCTCCTTGATCTCGCTCAACCCGGCCACCCAGGGCTCGGCGAACTTGTGGACCCAGCGGTCGTGGATGAGCCGGATCGGGACCGGATTGAGGAAATGGAGCTTCTCCCGGCCCCGCCGCCGCGTCACGACGAGCCCGGCCTCCTCGAGCACCTTCAGGTGCTTCATGACGCCGAAGCGGGACATGGAGAACCGCTCCTCCAACATGCCCAGGGTCTGCCCGTCCTCCCGGTACAGCTCGTCGAGGAGACTGCGCCGGGTGGGGTCGGCCAGGGCCCTGAACACCTCATCCACTCCACGATCTTATGTGACTAATTGGTCACATGTCAAGACCTCCGGACGGCGGCGGCGCCGGGCCACCGGGCCGCTACGAGCGGGCCTCGAACATCTCCCACTCTCCCTCGAAGCCCTTCAACTCGGCCTTGCCGCGCCCATCGAACACGATGCCGCTCGAGGCGCACGCATCGCGGACGTCCGCTGACACCAGCACCTGGCCCGCGCCGGCCTGCGCGGACAGCCGCTGCGCGAAGTGGACGGCGAGGCCGGAGAAGTCGTGCCCGCTCATGTGCGACACCTCGCCCACGTGCACGCCGGCGCGCAGTTCCAGCCCGAGACCGGCAACGGTCTCGATCGCGGCCCGGGCGCAGCAGATGGCGGCCTCCGGCTCGTCGAAGGCGACGAGGAAGCCGTCGCCGGTGCACTTGACCTCGTGGCCCGCATAGCGCTGCATCTGCCTGCGGACGCGTTCGTTGTGCTGCTCGATGAGGGCGTTCCAGCGCTCGTCCCCACAGGCGGCCGCCATGCGCGTCGAGTCGACGATGTCGGTGAACAGCATGCTCGTCACCACGCGGTCGACGAAGAGCGTCCGCGTGCCCGTGACGAATGTCTCGATTGCGTCGATCACCTCGTGGGAGTAGTTGCGGAGGAAGATCTGGTCCGAGCCGGGGACGAGCGCGAGCCGGGCACCCGGGATGGCGTCGGCCACGTAGCGCCCGAAGTGCGGCGGGATCATTTGGTTCTCCTCGAGGTGCACGACGAGCGTCGGGGCCTCGATCGTCGGGAGGATCTCGCGGATGTCGTAGTCCCGGTTCATCTGGAAGAGGACCACGGCCTGGTTGCGGCTCGTCGACCCGAGCTCCACCCGCCGGTTCTCGATCTCCGGCCGCGGCCGGGACCAGTAGCTCGAGATGCGACCCTCCCCCCAACTCTCGCGGTAGCGAGACTCCAACTCGTCGAGGACCTCGCTGGGGAACCCGATCGGGTAGTCGTCGGCGTGTTCCAGTCGCGCCCACGTGTTGCACAGGACCAGCCGCTGCACGCCGTGGCGGGACGCGTAGAGCGCCGCCACCGCCCCACCGTTGTGCATGCCGAAGAGCACCGGGTCCTGCACGCCCGCCGCGTCGAGCACCACTTCGAGGTCCGCCACGAGGTCGTCCAGGGTCGGCACGTGCGCGAGGTCCAGGGGGTCGGAATACCCCATGCCCCGCTGGTCGTAGGTGACGAAGCGCGAGAAGCTCGCCAGGCGCCGGAATCCCCGGGACGCCGCATGCTCCTCCCAGGCCATCGTCGTGGCGAAGGACCCGCCCACGAACACGAGGTCCGGTGGTCCGGCACCCGCCACCTGGTAGGCCAGGTGGAGGCCGTCGCGTCGGGCGAACTCGGGCCGCGGCGGGGCGAGCACCGGCCTACCTCGCCCTGGTCACCGGGCTGCGCCGCATGGGTGCCAGTGTGACACCCCGGGCGCAGGGTTGGAAACGGGGTTTGCACGGAAAGTGAACTCGCCTCCCCAAGGTTTCCCGAGCGTTCACATGGGGATTGCAGTAGCCTTGGTCCCATGCCGGCATCCGCACGAGTTGTGACAAAGACCGACCAAGCCGTCGGGAACCCCCAGGCGGCGAGCTACCAGACGGCAAAGGACGTCGTCGCGGGGGCGGCCACGCTCTCGGCGGCCGTCGAGGCCGGGCACTTTCTCGATGGCCTGAGCGCCGACGACCAGAAAGAGGTCCGCGCCGTGCTGGCCGCGGTGCCCGCCAGTGTCGATCGCGCGTTCATGGCCTCGCTCCATGCGGCGCTGAGCGAGAACCGGAAGATCGTCTTCAAGTGGGAGGAGCTCCGCGACCTCACGTTCGAGCACGCGGTGCAGACGGAAGGCGACACGTCCGTCTTGACGCTGCGGACCCCGCATCCCAGCAAGCTCCCCAGCTGATCACCGGGCGCCTCACCCCCTCGGCGCGACCGCGCGCGCTGCCCCTCCGCGCGTCGGCTCCCGAGATCTCCGCACAGCGGTTGCAGTAGGGTGCGGGCGTGCCCGCTGCGGTCGTCCTCGAGTCTCTCTCCGAGATGCTCAGCGACCCGACGTCGCGGACGTACCTCGAGATCGCGGCGGCCGTGGAGTCCGCCGACTCCGTCGCCGAAGCGCTCGTCGGCACCGGTATCCTCGCCGCGCTCGGAGACGACGTTACGACGGAAGCCAACGCCGTCGCCGGCGTCATACCGCTGGCAGTCGACGAGGCCATCATGGGAGCGCTCGAGAGCGCGTTCGAGCGCGCCGTTCCCGTGTCGGTCGGGTGGACGCTGGGCGAGCGGATCTCGGTGAGCGTCTCGGAGCAACCCTCGGGTGTGAGCATCCAGTTCAGCTCGCCCGACGGCCGCACCTACGTCTGAGCGCTCCCGCTCGCACGACGCTGACACAACCCTGCGGACGCACACGCGGACGCGAAGGTCAGGGTCCGTGCGCCCCGACCCGGCGGCGGGGACGGCGCCCCAGCCACTGGAGGCCCGCCTGGGCCTCGGTCGCCGTGGGCGCCCAGAGGACGACGCGGTCGCGGCCGGCCCGCTTGGCGGCATAGAGGGCCTCGTCGGCTCGGCGCAGCACGGCGTCGGGAGCGTCGTCGTCGCCGAGCCAGGTGCTCACGCCCAGGCTGGCGGTGACCGGGTCCGTGTCATGCACCTCGCGCAGCGCCGCGCCCAGACGCGTCGCTGCGGCCAGCGCGTCCTCCTGCCCCGTGTCGTGGAGCACCATGGCGAACTCGTCGCCTCCGAGGCGGCCGACCACGTCTGTCTCCCGGGCCTCCTCGCTCAAGACGTTGGCCAGCAGGCGCAGGGCACTGTCCCCCGAGTGATGGCCGCTCGAGTCGTTGAGCGCCTTGAGGTTGTCGACGTCGGCCACGATGAGGCTGAAGGTCGACTCGTGCCGACGGGCCCGTATGGACTCGTGGTCGAGCCGCTCCTGGAACGCGCCGCGGCTGAGGCACCCGGTGAGGGCGTCCAGGCTGGCCGCGTCCAGCAGCTGGCGCAGCAGGCGGTCGCGGTTCAGCGCGGCGGCCGACGTGATCAGGCCCGCGATGACGATCGACACCGCCAGGAAGGCGGTGGACGGCCAACTGGGGTGGGGCGTGAGCATGCCGACGACCCAGGTGGTGACGACTCCGAACGCCGTCAGGAACACCACGGTGCCGGCCGAATAGGCGAGGCCGGCGAACAACATCGGCATCACCAAGAAGTACGAGATCGGGCTGCGCACCCCGCCGTCGAGCACGGCCCCGACCGCGATGAACACGAAGGTCAGCGCCGCCCACGATGTGAAGTACACGGCGGACCACCGGGTCGTCACGACCCGCATCCCCAGCCACTGGAAGGGGCCGAAGGCGGCGATGAGGCTGAGGCACCCGAGAAGGAGCATCGCCTGACGGTGCGGGCCCGGCGTGGTCAGCGTGTAGACCATGACCACCATCGCTCCCATGCCGTACGTCAGCACCCCGATGTGGACATAGCCCCGCCAGAAGTTGGCCAGACTCGTGGACATGTCGGGTACTGGTGAACGACGACGCATGCGAGCTGCCGGTGTCTCCTCCCCCACTTGCGGCAAAGGAGATATCGGCCGGCCAAAATCCCGCAATGAGGCGGGCGGTGCGATTAGTGAGAAATAAGTGCAACCCGCAAGCTGGGCGCGACCTGAACCCGCACGGGACGCCCGGGGTCCCTCAGTCGGCGTCGATGCGGGCCGGCCGCCGGCGCCAGGTGTCGACGCACCCGGCCGAGCAGAAGAGCACCACCGCGCCGCGCACGTCGTGGGCGATCTCCTCGGCCGTGTCGTCCGTGAGGGGCAACCCGCAGATCGGGTCGTGCAGCCCGTCCGCCCCGCCCTCGGCCATGCGGATGCTGGTCACCGGTACGGGCTTCTCCACGCCCCGCAGGCTCACCGAGGTCTCGTGCAGCGCGACCCCCCAGCTGGGGAGCTCCGCCATGACCGAAGGCGCGGCCAAGGCCTCGCCCGCGCCCGCCAGGTCGCACAATCGCGACGGCCACGTTGACGCAGTGGCCGACGTAGTCATCGCCCTCCATGAGGATCACCTCGCCCGCGTTGACCCCCGAGCGGATGGAAACGGTCTCCACGCGACCGGAGACCTCGGCCACGACGTAGTGCAGCTCCAGGATCGTCTCGAGCAGCGGACGCGTCGTGACACAGACGAGCATCACGCCGTCGCCCAGCCACTTGGCGATCCGCACGCCGCGCCGCGCGCAGATGTCGCGCAGGAGCGTCCGGAACGCGGTGAGCACGTCGACGGCGCGCTCGTCCCCCTCGGTCTCGGTCAGTGTCGTGAACCCCGAGACGTCGACGAATCCGAAGCTGCGGTGGACGCGCACGGGCACGATGCTGCCATGCGCTCACCCCGACGCCCCAATCGGGCGGCGCGGAAGGGACGGCTTGGCCTGCCGCGCCCTACGATGGCGCCATGACCCTCGGGCGCGTCGATGCGGGCGTGCGGGCAGCGGACGCGTCGGGCCGCCGGGACTGAGCGCGGCGCACCGTGGGTCAACTCGACGGCAAGGTGGTGCTGCTGAGCGGTGCGGCCTCCGACATCGGCCGCGCCACGGCGCTACGGCTGGCCGCCGAGGGTGCGGCCGTCGCAGTGGGCGACGTGGACCTCGAGGGCGCCGAGTCGGTCGCCGGGGACGTGCATGCCGCGGGCGGACGTGCCCTGTCCGGCCGCTGTGACGTGCGCGAGGAACAGGCGGTGGCCTTCTTCGTCGAGATGGCCGCGGCCGCGTTCGGCGGTATCGACGCCGTCGACCACAACGCGGCGTGGAGCCATCCTCGCCTCGACACCGATGCGGTGGGGGTCGACCTCGGCGTGTGGGACCGCGTGCTCGAGATCGTCACCCGTGGCGCACTGCTCCTGGCCCGCGCCGCCATCCCGCACATGGCGGCGCGCGGCGGCGGCTCCATCGTCACCATCTCCTCGGGGACCAGCACCATCGGCGAGTCCACCCGGGTGGCCTACGGCGTCTCCAAGGCCGCTCTCAACCAGCTGACGCGCCATCTCGCCGTGCGCTACGGCTGCGACGGCATCCGCGCCAACGCCATCGCGCCGGGCTTCATCCTGACCGCCACGGCGGCGGCGAACGTCCCCCTGGAGGCGCAACAGCGCTTGGCCGCGGCCAACCCGACCGGCAGGCTGGGCACGCCCGACGACATCGCGAAGGTGGTCGCCTTCCTGTGCAGCGACGCCTCGGCCTACATCAACGGCCAGGTGCTCCACGTCGACGGGGGGCACCAGATCGCCGGGATGCTCTAGGTGCGCGCCCGTGGCTGATCCTCCACGCGTCGCCCTCGTCACGGGGGCCAGCCGCGGCATCGGGTACTGCGCCGCCGTCGCCCTGGCGCGGCGCGGCTTCGACCTCGTCATCACGGCGAGGACGGTCCGCGAAGGCGACGGCCGAGCCCACCCGTCGAGCGTCCTGGCCGACGACGAGCCGCGGCCCATCGCCGGAAGCCTCGAGGCCACGGCAGCGGCCATCGAGGGGCTGGGGCGCACCTGCCTCAGCGTGCCCATGGACCTGATGGACCGGGCCTCGGTCGAGCGGGCGGCCACCACGGCGTTGGAGGTGATGGGCCGCGTCGACGTGCTGGTCAACAACGCGATCTACCAGGGTCCCGGAACGATGGACCGCATCTTGGACCTGCCCCTCGAGCTGGCCGAGCGCTGCCTCGTCGGCGACTACCTCCATCCGCTGCTGCTCACGCAGCGGGTCCTGCCGGGGATGCTCGAACGGGGCGGGGGCCGCCTCGTCAACATGCTCTCCGAGGCGGCGTTCACCACGCCGCCGGCGCCGGCCGGGCGCGGTGGTTGGGGTGTGGCGTACGCGGCCGCCAAGGCCGCCTTTCACCGGGTCACCGACATGTGCCACGTAGAGTTCGCCCCGCGGGGCATCTGGGCCTTCTCCATCGCACCGGGCCTGACGCTCACCGAGACCATGCGGGCGACGGGCACGGACAAGGTCCTCGTGGCAGCCGGCCACGTGCCGGCCCCGCCCGAGGTGGCCGGCGAGGTGGCGGCCTGGCTGGGCGACGACCGCGCGGCCGGACGCTACGCCGGGCAGATGGTGTCATCGCGCAAGCTCTGCAGGGAGCTCGGCCTCGTGCCGGGTTGGCCCCCGCCGAAGCTCACCGCGTCCGGGTGAGGCGGGGCAGGCCCATCGGGTTGGGGTAGGGCAACCAACCGGAGGCCGCCACCTCGGCGGCGCAGGCTCGCCAGTGCCCCGTGCAGCTCCGCCAGCGCGCCGTCGCGCAGCCCGGCGTAGGCCGGCTCGGCCAGGCGGTCGGTCAGCGCCTCCACCTCGGCGTGCAGTGTGCGTCCGGCGTCGGTGGCGCGCCCGTCGGCGTGCAGGAGGCCGCGCGCCGCGAGACCGGCCGTCGCCGTCTCCCAGTCCTCCTCGCTCCAGCCGCGGCTGTCCCGGAGCACCTCGGGCGGGATCCCTTTGGTGCCGGCCGCCAGCAGGTGCGCCTCGATCCCACCGAGCCCGCGCGCCACCAGCGCGGCCACGTGCCCGTCCCCGCGGTGCTCGCGCAGCACGGTGGCCGCCTGCCACGCCTCGCCCAGTCCCCCGGTGCCCAGGGCCGGGGCGATGACGGACCACAACGAGCGGTTCGCCGCCGCCAGGACGCGGCCGGAGCCGTCGCAGCCCGCCACGGCGCGCCGCAAGAGCGGCAGTGCCGCCACCACGTCGGAGCGTGCCGGCACGCTGCAGACCTCGCCCAGCGCCTCCGCGGCGGCGATGGCCCGCACGCGGCACAGCATCGCCGGCGCCGCCACCTCCCAGCAGCCGGGAACCGCCTTCGCCACCATCGCAGGGTGGAAGTTGGAGAAGGCCGCCGTCACCGGGCCGGCTCCGACGCGCCCGAGGGGCGCCGCCCGCGCCGCGAAGTAGCCCGCCCAAAACCCTCGCAGCCCGGCGTCGCGCAGGGCGGCACGGCACCCTGGCGCGAAGTAGGTGACGGCGTGGAAGGTTTCGGCGGCGACCCAGAGGTCGCGGGCGGTGGGGCGGCCCGGCTGTCCGCTCAGCGCGTGACCTGGCGCACGCCGGTCGGCGAGCTCTCCGGCTCGGTGATGCCGCCGTTGCTCAACGGCTCGATGTCGATGCGCACCGGCACCGGCTCGGGGTCGAGCTCGGGGTGCTCGTCGTCGGGACGCGGCGCCGCGGACACGGTGGAGTACTCGCCCTCGGCGGAGCGGCGCACGATGACGGCCCGCTTGCGCTTGCCGATCCCGTGCACGCCCTGCATCTCGCGGCACAGCTGGTAGGTGACGAGTCCCGCGACGATCGGGACGACGAACACCGCGATCCGGAAGAACCACAAGGTGGCGTTGAGGGACACCTTGAAGAAGTTGGCCAGCACGTCCGTCGAGCTCGCGGCGAAGAGCGTGAAGAGGAGCGCGAACATCGCAACGCCGGCGGCGGTGCGCTTGGGCCGGTCGCGCGGCCGGTCCAGCAGGTTGTGCAGCTCGTTGTCGCCTGTCCATCTGCGTTCGATCATGGGCCAGGCGAAGCAGATGGTGAAGATCAGTCCCGGGAACACCACGGCAGGCAGGAAGACCTCGAAGGGGATGGTGTGGCCCAAGCCCATGAACTCCCACGAGGGCATGATGCGCAACGCGCCGTCCAGCCAGCCCATGTACCAGTCGGGCTGCACGGCGTAGGAGATCTTGGACGCGTCGTAGGAGCCGAACTGCCAGATCGGGTTGATCTGGGCGAAGGCGCCCAGCAGGGCAGAAGCCGCCGCCACCATGAAGAGGAAGCCGGTGGTCTTGGCCATGAACGTCGGGAACATCGGCGAGCCGACCACGTTGTGCTCGGTCCGGCCCTCGCCACGGAACTGGGTGTGCTTCTGGCGCACCAACAGGCCCAAGTGGGCGGAGAGCAGCCCGATCAGGACGAGCGGGATGATCAGGACGTGGATGATGTAGAAGCGCGGGATGATGACCCCGCTGCCGGGGAACTGGCCGCCCCAGAGGAACGAGACCAGGTAGCTGCCCACCAAGGGGATCGACTCGGCGATGGAGTAGCCGATGCGCAGGCCGGTGCCCGAGATCAGGTCGTCGGGCAGCGAGTACCCGATGAAGCCCTCCAAGATGGCGAGGATCAGCATCAGCAGGCCGATCGTCCAGTTCAGCTCGCGCGGCTTGCGGAAGGCGCCGGTGAGGAAGATGCGGCCCATGTGCACCACGATCGACCCGGTGAAGATGTCGGCGGCCCAGTGGTGCATCTGGCGCACGAGGAGGCCGCCGCGCACGTCGAACGAGATGCCCACGGTGGACTTGTAGGCCTCCGACACCCACTGCCCGTCGAGCGGGTGGTACGAGCCGTGGTAGATGACCTGCTGGGCCGAGGGCACGTAGTACAGGGACAAGAAGACGCCGGTCGCCAGCAGCACGACGAAGGAGTACAGCGAGATCTCGCCCAACATGAAGGACCAGTGGTCCGGGAAGATCTTGTCGAGGAAGACCCGGCCGCCCTTGGCGACCCCGAGGCGGTCGTCGAGCTCGTCGACGATCTTGCCGACCGGCCCGAAGGGGCCCATCGCCTCGCGCCGGCTGCGCTTGGTGGTCGCCGCTGTGTCGCTCATGAGCGCTCCCAGAATCCCGGCCCGACAGGCTGATCGTAGGGGGCCTGGGCTGCCAGGTAGCCGTTGTCGTCGAACATCAGCGCCAGCTGGGGCAGCGGGCGCGGCGCCGGCCCGAATTGCGGCACGGCACCGTTGCGCACGTTGAACATCGACTGGTGACACGGGCAGACGAGCAGTTCGAGCTCCTGTTCGTAGAGGCCGACGGGGCACCCGAGATGCGTGCACAGTTTCGAGTAGGCGACGTACCCGGCAGGCGTCCAGCTCTCACGGCCGGGCATGGTGGGCGGAGTGAGCTCCTCGTCCGACAGCCGGATCAGGACCGTCTGGTCGACGGCCTCGCCCTCGTCGGTGATGAAGGGCTGTGGCCCGGCATTCGGGAAGACCGTCCCCTGCGGGTAGACGGTCATGATCCCGCCCACCACGAGGGTCTCACGCCGCACCGGTCGCCCGTTCGAGTCGACGAGCACCGTGCCACGGCGCCACGTGGTGACGTCGAAGGATTCCTTGGGCAAGGGCCCGAGCGAGCGCAGCAACGGGAACAGGGCCACGATGCCGAAGATGCCGGCGCCGAGCGCGAAAAGGCCGCCCAGCATCTTGCGGCGCTTCACGACCACGGCGGAGCGCTCGACCAGCGCGGCGGCCATGGCGTCGCGCTCCTCCTGGGTCCCGGCCAGCCGGTGCCGGTCCTCGACAAAGGGGCCCTGCGGCATGAGGTACTTGCCCCAGGCCGTGAGGCCGAAGCCCAGCAGGAACAGGCCCGCGCCAATCGTGCCGCCGAGGGCCCAGGGGTTCCAGTTCTGCCAGTAGGCCGCCCCGAAGAGCCCCATGAAGACGGCGGCCAGCACGAAGATGGCGGCGATGAGGCGCTCGGCCCGTTGGGGGTGCCGCGCCGCCTCGCCCATGTGGGGGTCGGTCAACGCGGCCACCGGCATGGGCACCCGGGTGCGCGAGGGCTGGTGGTCCGAGTCGCTCACGAGCGGTCCCCGATCCAGAAGCAGATGAGGGCCAGGCCCCCGACACCGATGAGCAGGGCCACGAAGCCCTCGGCCACCGGCCCGACACCGCCGAGCGAGAACCCGCCGGGGTTGCTGCCGTGCTGGAGACGGCCGGTCACGTAGGAGACGATGTCGGCCACCTGCGCGTCGGTCAGGTTGCCCGAGAACCGGGGCATGTTGGCCGGCCCCGTGCGGATCGCCTCGACCACCTGCTGGGCGGTGACGTTCTTGTTCTGCAGCGAGGGCGCGTTGGTGCCGTAGGCCAGCGCGTCACCCGAACCGGTGATGGTGTGGCAGGCGGCACAGTTGAGGGAGAACAGGTCCTGCCCCACGGACTGGTTGGTGCCGACGAGGTTCGGCGTCGGGACGGCCGGCACCGCCGGGTCCAAGGAATTGACCCAGGCGGCCAACTCGAGCGCCTGGAGCGGCGTGAGTCGGGTGGCGCGGCGCTCCGCCTCCACCGCCTTCACATCAGCGGCGGGCATGCGCCCGGTGCTCACCCAGAAATCCACCGTGGCCGCGCCGACGCCCTGCAGGTTCGGTCCGATGGTGGCTTGGCCGTCGGGGCCGACGCCGTTGGCCTCGTTGCCGTGGCAACTCGAGCACGTCTGTGCGAAGAGGAGGCGGCCCGCGGCGACGAACGACGGCGGTGGGTTGGCGTAGGTGATGGAGCGGTTGCCGTAGGAGATCAGATGGCCGTTCAGGCAGAACCGGCTGCTGCTGATGAACGGGTTGCCCGCGTTGGGCACCGAACCGGTGACACCCTTGATGTTCACCGTGCCGCACGACCGGGTCGTCACCTGCGACGGGTTCAGCGTCACCTGTGAGGCGTCGGCATGGCCGGCGGCGGAGGCGGCGGCACCGGGGAAGAACATGGCAAGGGAAGCCATCGCCGCGACGGCCAGCAGTCCGGCGGGCAGCAGGAACTGGGTGCGGAACACGGCCTTGCGTGGTGCGGCCTTGCGTGGTGCGGACTTGCGTGGTGTGGGCACGCGGGGCACGCCTACTTGAGGAGGAACAGGCAACTGTAGAGCCCGACCCAGACGATGTCGACGAAGTGCCAATAGTACGAGACCCCCTGCACGGCGGAGAGCTCGCCCGGGTCCCCGCCGATGTCGCCGCGCAGGCGGCCCAACAGGAAGACCATGGCCAGCAGGCCGATGAAGACATGCAGGCCGTGCAGGCCCGACATGATGTAGAAGAGCGAACCGTACGAGTTCGTGTACCAGCGGGTGGGGATGGTGAGCCACTCGTAGACCTGGTTGCCGAGGAACGCGGTGCCCAGGATGATGGTCCACACGATCCAGTGCCGAGCCGACTTCCGCCGGCGCCACTCCAACTGGTTCACGGCGTACTGCATCGTGAAGCTCGACGACACCAGGACGAGGGTGAAGATGCCGGCCCGCAGCGTGTCGAGCTGGGTGCCCGCCGGCGGCCACGGGCCGACCGTGTTGGCCCGGATGGTGAAGAAGGCCGCGAAGAGCCCGCTGAAGAACATCAGCTCGGAGCCCAGCCAGATCATGACGCCGATGGCCAGCATCGGAGGCCGGTCGTGGATGATCTTCCCCTGCGGCGCGGAGACCTCCGCCGAGACAGCCTGGGTCACAGGTGAATTTCTAGCCGACCGCGCGCGCGAGACGCCAACCAACGGTCCGCCGTCTCGCGTCCCTCCTCGCGCGGATGAATACCCAGGTCAGCGCAGCTCGACGGGGAGCGGTGCCGCGTGCAGGACGGTCAGTCGCCTGGTCGGTCGCGTCAGGGAGACATAGAGGGTCCGCAGGCCCCGTGTCGTGGCGACCGGCGGCCCCTCGCCGGGGGGCTCGTCGCCCACGGCGGCGATCAGCGACGGCTCGACGACGATGACCGAGTCGAACTCCAGGCCGTTGGCCTCGTCGGCGGGCAGCACGACCAGGTCCGCGCCGAGCCCCTCCCCGGCGGGGTCCCGCGGGTCGACCGGATTCAGGCCGGCCTCGTCGAGGGCCCGGGTCAGCTCGGGCAGGAGCACGTCCGGGCCGAGCACCGCCACGCGGCCCGCTGCCACGGCCGCCAGCTCGGCGCGGGCGAGGTCGGCCAGCGTGGCCGCCAGCGATCCCCGGCTCGCCGAGACGATCCTGGGCCCGTGCCCCGACTGGCGCACGGGCCGCGGCGGGGTGATCGAGGGCGCGGCGACCGCGAGGACCTGCGCCGCCAGCGCCACCACCTCGGCCGGGGTCCGGTAGCTGACCGTCAGCTCCACCAGGCGGGGCGGGCGCTGGGGGCTGAGGTGGCGGGTCACGTCGTCCCAACCGGCGGGGGCCCACGGGCCGGTGGCCTGCGCGATGTCGCCCACCACGGTCATGGAGCCCGAGAGCGACCGGCGCGCCACCATGCGCAGCTGCATGGGAGAGAGGTCCTGGACCTCGTCCACCACGATGTGCCCGAAGGAGCGGATCTCGTCCTCGGTGCCGGCGGCCGGGTTCGGGAGCGGCGCGGGGGACGCCCCCAGGCCCTGGGGCCAGAACCCCGCCTCCGGCGTCGCCACCTCCTCGGTGCGCTGCGCCCGCGCCCGGTTCGCCCGGGGGGGCCGGCGCGGGCCGAGCAGGGTCCGTGCCTCGTCGATGAGCGCGGTGTCGCCGACGGTCCACGGCACGAGGTCGAGGGAGGCGCTGCGCGGGCGGTACAAGCGCTGCACCTCCCCCGCGCCGAGGAGACCCTTGGCGGCGGCGGCCAGGAGCGGGGGGGCGCCCAAGAGGTCGTGCAGGAACTCGTGGGGTGAGAGCCGAGGCCACATCCGGTCGAGCGCCTCCGCCACCTGGGGGACGCGCCGCAGCCGCTGCGCCAGGTCGTTCTGCTCCTCGGCGCTCTGCGCCTCCTCGGCCGCGTCGTCGCGACCGAGCCGGGCCCGGTACTCGTCGGCCAGGACCCGCAGCACCTGCGATTCGACGAAGCGGCGGCGCGCGTTGTGCGTACCCGGACGGCGGCGGGCCGTGGCGACGATGTCCTCGGTCACCCGCGCCCGCAGCCGGAGCACGCCCGCACCGAAGGGGATCTCGACGTCGTCACGGAGCGGGCGCTCCCGCGTGCGCACGGCGCGCGCCAGGACCTTGACCATGCGCACGTCGCCCTTGAGCTTGGCGACGACCGGGTCGTCGGCGCCGCGCACGCGCACCTCGGGGACCAGGCCCGCCACCGTGGACAGGCTCACGCCGGTCTCGCCGAGCGACGGGAGGACCTGTTCGATGTAACGCAGGAACAGCGGGTTCGGGCCGACGACGAGCACGCCCTGGCGCTCGAGCGGAAAGCGGTGCGTGTAGAGCAGGTAGGCGGCGCGGTGCAGCGCGACGGCGGTCTTGCCGGTGCCGGGACCGCCCTGGACGACCAGGACGCCGGGGAGCGGCGACCGGATGATCTCGTCCTGTTCGCGCTGGATGGTGCCGATGATGTCGCCCATGTGCCCCGTGCGGCTCTGCCCGAGCGCGGACAGCAACGCGCCGGGGCCGCCCAGGACCAGCCCGTCGGAGAGGAGGCGCTCGCCGCCGGCGTCGCCGTCGAGGGCCGCCGCGCCGTTGGATGCGGGAACCGCGGCGGCGGGCTGCCCGCCCGGGTCGACGAAGTACTCGTCCTCGAGCCCGAGCACCCTCCGGCCGCGCACGGCCAGGTGGCGGCGGCGCGCCAGCCCCTGCGGGTCGAGCCCGGTGGCGCGGTAGAAGGGCTCGGCCACGGGGGCGCGCCAGTCGACCACGAGGGGCTCGTGGTCGGGGCCCGACACGGCGAGGCGCCCGATGTGAAAGGACTCCCCGAGGACCGGCCCGTCGCCGTCGGCGCCCGGGTCGGGCAGCCGGTCGATGCGGCCGAAGTAGAGGGCCTGGTCCCCGATGTCGAGCTGCTCCAGTCGGGCCAGGCTCGTCCGCACCACGATGTCGCGCTCGGTGCGGGACTGGAAGGTGCCGCCCCGGCCCAGATCGAGGACGCCCTGGAGCATCTGGCGCGCCTCGCCGCGCATGAACTCCAACCCGTCGTAGGCACGGTCGAGGTACTCCTGCTCGTCCGTGAGATCGGGATGTTCGGGCACCGCTCCCCTTCCTCCCCATGGCCCGGGGAAACGGTCCAGTCTAGACGCCTGCCGGGGCCCGGGACGCCGGGGTGACGACGCCTACGATGAGCCGGACCGAAAGGATTCCCATGTTGATTTCGACCATGAACGACGTCCCCGGTTACCGGGTCACGTCGGTGCTCGGAGAGGTCTTCGGGCTCACCGTCCGTTCGCGCAACGTCGGCTCCCAGTTCGGCGCGGCCTTCAAGTCCCTCGCCGGCGGGGAGCTCAAGGGGATGACCAAGAACCTCCAGCTGAGCCGGGAGGACGTGGTCAAGCGCATGGTCGAGGAGGCCGAGGCCCGCGGCGGCAACGCGGTCCTGGCCATGCGCTTCGACACCTCGGAGATGGGCGGGAACTGGACCGAGATCTGCGCCTACGGCACGGCCGCGGTGATCGAGCCGATCGGGTGAACCCGGCGGCAGATGCCCGCACGGATCTCGTGCGCGCCTGCTTCCGGGAACCGGTCACCCGCACGCCGGTCTGGTTCATGCGCCAGGCCGGGCGGGCGCTGCCCGAGTACCGGGCGGCGCGGGGCGACGGCTCCATCCTCTCGGCGATCGGCGACGCCGCCCTGTCGGCCGAGCTGACCCTCCAGCCGGTCCGCCGTTACGGCGTCGACGCCGCCATCGTGTTCTCGGACATCGTCGTCCCCCTCCACGCCATCGGCTTCGGTGTCGAGGTGGAGCACGGCCGCGGCCCCGTGGTCGCCGAGCCGTTCCGCCGCGCGGCCGACCTGTCCCGCCTCCGCCCCTTCGAGCCGGACGTCGACGCCCCGTACGTGGCCGAGACGGTGCGCCTGGTGTCCGCCGAGCTGGCCGGGTCGGGGGTCGCGCTCATCGGGTTCGCCGGCGCCCCCTTCACCGTGGCCAGCTATCTGGTGGAGGGCGGCCCCTCGCGCACCTTCGCCCGCGTGAAGTCGCTCATGCACACCGAGCCCGGGCTGTGGGACCAGCTGACCGACCGGCTGGCCGCCGTCGCCGTCGCCTCCCTGCGGGCCCAGGTGCTGGCCGGGGCGCGGGCCGTGCAGCTCTTCGACAGCTGGGCGGGGTCGCTCTCCCCGGCCGAGTACGACCGTTTCGCCCTGCCGTCGACGCGCCGCGTCCTCGAGGGCATCGGCGACCTCGGTGTGCCGACGATCCTCTTCGGCGTCGGCACGGGCGAGTTGCTGGCGACGATGGGGACCGCCGGCGCCGACGTCGTGGGCGTGGACTGGCGCGTGCCGCTCGACGAGGCGCGCCGGCGCATCGGGGTCTGCGCCGTGCAGGGCAACCTCGACCCGGCGCTGTGCCTGGCCCCGTGGCCCGTCGTCGAGGACGCGGCGCGCACCGTCCTCGACCAGGCGGCCGACGGCACCGGCACCGGTCACGTCTTCAACCTCGGCCACGGCGTCCTGCCCGAGACCGACCCGGGCATCCTGGCCGCGGTCGTCGAGCTCGTGCACGCGGAGACCGATCGCACGTGACCGTCGGGGTCCTCCTGATGGCGCACGGCACCCCGGCCAGCCCCGAGCAGATCGAGTCGTTCTACACGCGCATCCGCCGCGGGCGGCCGCCCGATGCGACGCAGCTGGCGGAGCTGGAGGGCCGCTACCGGGCCATCGGGGGCGTGTCCCCGCTGGCTGAGCGGACCCGCGCCCAGGTCGACGCCGTGCGCGACGCGCTGGCGGCGAAGGCGCCGGGCCGCTACCTGGTCGCCTTCGGCGCCAAGCACACCGCCCCCCTCATCGAGGAGGCGGCCGCCGAGCTGGCGGCGGCCGGCCCCGAACGCGTCGTCGGTCTCGTCCTGACGCCGCACGGCTCCTTCATGGGATCCCGTGAATACCTCGAGCGGGCAGCAGCCGCGCTGGAGGGCCGAGGGATGCCCTTCGTGGCGGTGGACCGCTGGTACGCCGAGCCGGGGTTCGTCGCGCTGCTGGCCCGCCGCGTCGGCGATGCGCTGGCGGCCGCGCCGGGCAGGGCCGCCGTGCTCTTCACCGCGCACTCGGTGCCCGAGCGGGTCCGGGCCGCCGGTGACACCTACCCGGAACAATTGGCCGAGTCGGCCCGGCTCGTGGCGCGGGCCGCCGGCCTCGCACGCTGGCACGTGGCGTGGCAGAGCGCCGGGCGCACACCGGAGCCGTGGCTCGGCCCCGACGTCCGCGACGAAGTCCGCCGCCTGGCCGGCGAGGGGGAGACCGACACCGTCGTGGTGTGCCCCATCGGCTTCGTGGCGGACCACCTCGAGGTGCTCTACGACCTCGACGTCGAGTTGGCCGGCGTCGCGGCCAGCGTCGGGCTCGGCTACGTGCGCACCGCCTCGCTGAACGACGACCCCGCGTTCGTCGCGGTGCTCGCCGAGGTGGTCCGCGGCGCGGACGGCGCCTGACGTGACACCGGGACGTGTCGTCGTCGTCGGGGGTGGCCTCAGCGGCCTGGCCGCGGCGTGGGAGCTGAGCGGAGGTGCCGGCGCCCGCGCCGACGCGCCGTCGGTCGTGCTGCTCGAGGCCTCGCCGCGGCTCGGGGGCCCGCTGCGCAGCGCGGCGCTCGGCGGGCGGGTCGTCGACCTCGGGCCGGACGGCTTCCTGGGCCGCCGTCCCGAGGCGGTCGACCTGTGCCACGAAGTCGGTCTCGGCGACGACCTGGTGGCCATCGCCACCCGCGGCGCCTCGGTGTGGGCGCGGGGCCGGCTGCGGCCCCTGCCCGAGGCGCAGGCGCTCGGCATCCCCACCCGCTTCTGGCCGGCGGCGCGCAGCGGCGTCGTCGGGCTGCGGGGCGACTTCGGCCTGGCCCGCGACGCGCTGCTCCCCCGCCCCGACGCGCGCGGCCCGATGGGCGACCGCTCGATCGGGCCGCTCGTCGCCCGCAAGCTGGGGCGGCGCGTCGTCGACACACTGGTCGACCCCCTCCTCGGCGGCATCCACGCCGGCTCGGTCGACGACATGTCCGCGGCGGCGACCTACCCGGCGCTCCTCGCGGCGGCGCAGCGACGAGGCGGCCTCATGCGCGCGTTGCGGGCCGAGGTGCCGCGTCCCGATCCCGACGGCCCCCCGTTGTTCTGGGCGCTGCGCCACGGCATGGCCTCGCTCGTCGGTGCCCTCGCGGCCGGACTGCGCGCCCGCGGCGTCGAGATCCGGCTCGGTGCGGCCGCGGAGCGCCTCACGCGCGCCGGGCCGGGCCCCGGGTGGACCGTGTGGTGCGGCGACCGCAGGGAGGACGCGGACAGCGTGGTGCTCGCGGCACCGGCGCCCGCGACGGCGGGGCTGCTGCGCGCCCACGACGCCGAGGCGGCGGGCCTCCTCGGCTCCATCGACTACGCCTCGGTCGTCGTCGTGACGTTCCGCGCCCCGGCCGACAGCGTGCCGGCATCGCTGCACGGCACGGGCTTCTTGGTACCACGGCACGACCGGCGGAGGGGTGACGACCCCTGGGCCGTCACCGCCGGGACCTTCCTCGACCGCAAGTGGCCCCACCTCGCCCGCGCGGGCGAGATCCTGCTGCGCGCCTCGATGGGGCGCGTCGACGACCCGCGGCCGGACGGCTGGGACGACGCCGAGGTCTCCCGCCGGGCCTGGCAGGAGCTCGGCGCGCTCATGGGCGTGGCCGGCGCGCCGCGGGAGACGGTGGTGGCGCGCTACCCGCAGGCGCTGCCCCAGTACCGGGTGCACCACCTGCTCCGCACGGCGGGGGTCGAGGCGGCGATCGCCCGTCTCGGCGGGCTGTCGGTGGCGGGCGCCGCCTACCACGGCGTCGGTATCCCGGCCTGCATCGCCAGCGGGCGCGCCGCGGCACACGCGCTCTTGTGAGCCGGGTGCCGCGCCGGGGGCGCGTCGCCGTCCCCTCGGTGCTGGCCGGCGTGCTGCTCGCGCTGTCGCTCCCGCCCTGGGGCTGGTGGCCGCTCGGACTGGTGGGCGCCGCCCTCCTCTACCGGCGCCTGGCCGGACTGCGCCTGCGCGCGCGGGTCTGGTCGGGGTGGCTGGCCGGCCTGGGTTGCTACGCCATCGGGTTGTTCTGGGCGCGCGCCTTCAATTGGTACGGCGCGCTGGTGCTCATCGCGATCGAGGCCCTCTTCTTCGCCGCGGCGGCGGCCGCGACCCCGCCCGGACGCGGCCGCGCCCTCGCGTTCGTGGGCGCCTGCACCCTGGCCGAGGCGCTCCGCTTCACGTGGCCCTTCGGCGGCCTGCCGCTGGGCGGCGTCTTCCTGGGCCAGGCGAGGGGGCCACTCGTCGAGCTGGCCCGCCTCGGCGGTCCGCTGCTGATCACCGCCGGGGTGTGGGCGGGCGGGGTCGCGCTCGCCACGGCGGCGTCGTGGTCGGCGGCGCGGCGGCACCCGGGCGCGGCGGCGCCGTCGCCCGTGGGCGTGGTCGTGGTCGTCGCCGGCCTGGTCGCGCTGTGCGGCGCGGGCCTCGTCGCCCCCGACGGCGGCGCGCCCGTCCGCAGCCTGTCGGTCGCGCTCGTGCAGGGGGGCGGGGCGCGGGGGCTGAGCAAGGAGCAGGTGTGGCCGGCGGCGGTGTACGCGGCGCAGCTCGCGGCGACGTCCCGCGTCGCCTCGGCGCGGGCCGCCCCGGCGCTGACGTTGTGGCCGGAGGACGTGGTGGCGCTCGACCGGCCGCTGGCCGGGTCGCCGCAGGCCGCCCGGCTCGGCCGGCTGGCCCGGGCGCTGCACACCACGCTCCTGGCCGGCGTCACCGAGCCGGCGTCACCCACCACCTTCCGCAACGAGGTCGTCGCCTGGGGCCCGAACGGGCACGTCGTCGCCACGTTCGAAAAGGTGCACCGGGTGCCCTTCGGCGAGTACGTGCCGCTGCGGTCGTTCTTCTCGCACTTTGCCAGCCTGTCGGGCGTGCCGACCGACGCCGTCCCCGGACACGGCAGCGGGCTCGTGCGCACCCCCGCCGGCCCGCTCGGCCTCCTCGTGTCCTTCGAGATCTTCTACGCCGGCCGCAGCCACGGGTCCGTCCGCGACGGTGCAGAGCTCCTGGCCGTCCCGACCAACACGTCGTCCTACAGCACGTCGCAGGTGCCGGCGCAAGAGGTCGCCGCGGCGATCGTGCAGGCCGTCGAGACGGGGCGTGACCTCGTGCAGGCGGCCCCGACGGGTTTCAGCGCCGTGGTGACCCAACGCGGCGTGGTCGTGGCGCGCAGCCGCCTCGGGGCGCGGCAGGTCCTCTTCGCCGACGTCGCGCTCCGCCGCGGCCTCACGCCGTACGACCACTGGGGGGACCCACCGGTGCTCGTCCTGGCGCTGGCGGCGCTGGCGGCCGGGTGGTGGCGAGCGTGGCGCTACTCGTAGTAGCCGGAGTGGATGTAGACGCACGGGACGCCGGCGGCGACGTACATGGCATGGTTCGAGGGGTCGTCCTCGAAGGCGAGCCGCAGGTCGAAGCCGTGCGAACGCAGGTCCTCGACGACCGCCTGCTTGAACTCCGTCACCTGCGCGTAGTCGCCCCGCGACCGCATCACGAGCAGGTCCCAGCGCAGGCCGTAGCGTTTGAGCCAGGCCAGGGTCTGTGGCCGGACCCGCTGGGGCCGGCCCGTGAGCAGGATCACGGCGAGGGACGGATCGAGGAGCTCGAGCAGCCGGGCGATCTCTTCGATCACCGGGTCGTCGCCGCAGGCCTCGAAGAACGACGCCCAGTCGCGGCGGCCCCGCTCGAGGAAGTGCTGCCGGCCCGCGGCGTCGGAGAGGACGCCGTCGATGTCGAAGACCACCGCCGGCCCGCCCGCGGGCGCCGCGCCGTCGCCGCGGCGCCAGGTCCAGTTGGTCGGGTCGGCCCCGTGTCCCGGTGCAGGCACGAAAGACCAGCCTACTGGGGTGGTCTCCCCCTCCTTGGGGAGCGAAATCCCCCATCTGGGGGCGGAGCCGGCCCCCCGAGGTGTCACGATGGTCGTGGCATGCGGAGCGACGTCGACATGGGGGAGGCCGCGGGACCCGCCACGGCCGACGCCCACGTGATCCTGGTGCCCCTGGGCCAGCGGGTCGAGGTCATCGGTGACCTGCTCCTCCCGGCCGAGCCCACCGACAGCTCGCGGGCGGCCTGCCGGGACATCGCGCGGCGGCTCGAGGACTGGCAGGGTCCGGGCACCGTCGTGCTCTGCGGCCGCCTCGTGGCGCCGGACTGCCCGCACGACGCCCCACCGGCCGGGGCGCTGCGCCGCCACGCCGAGCTGACCGACGCGCTCGCCACCTTCGCCGCCCGCCCCGACTCGCACGTCGTGGCCGTGCTGGCGCCGGCCGAACGCGCCCCCGAGCTCGTGCAACTGCTCGAGGCGAGCGGCGTGGCCGTCCGCGCCGCGGTCGACCTCGCCTGCGAGACCGGCGCGGGTACCCGCACCGTGCTCGTCCGCGCCGGCGTCATGCGACCGGACGCCAACCCGCCGATCGACTCGACGCCGAGCGACGACCGTCCCTGGCTCTCGGGCATGGAGCGCCTCGACGACCCGAGGCTGGCGCGCCGCTTCGTCACCTCCCGGCTGCTCTACCGCCGGCTGCGCCGCTATCTCTGGGCGCCGCCACTGGCGCTGGCGGCGATCGCGCTGCTGCTGCGCGTCGAGTTCGTGGTCGACGGCCTCGGACGGGTCTTCCGCTCCCCCCGGCAGCAGACCGCCCTCCAGCGCGCCTACGCGGCCACCTGGGCGTCCCGGCTCGCCGTCACCGTGATCATCGCCGTGGTGCTCCTGGCCGTCCTCGCGCTGGTCGTGGCCATCACCTCCCGCGGCATCTGGCGCGCGCTCGGCGGCGAGGGACTCCCCCCGCCGTGGGCCGGTGGGCAGTCCGGGGCGCGTCCCGTCGCGCACGCCCAGCTCGAGATCGACGGGGAGGACGCGCTCGACGCCACGCGCGCCGCGGTCGAGGCCGGTGCGTCCGGTGTCGTCGTGGGCGGGGCGCTCGTGCCCGAGCTGACGCACCTCGACGCCGGCTTCTTCGCCTGTCCCGGCGCCAGCGCCGAGGTCGTCCACGAGCACCGCGGGCGCCTCGGCCTGCCCCCGACCTTCCTGCACCATCGCCAGGAGTCGACGCTCGAGATCGAGACCGGTGCCGACCTGCACGTGCGTCTGCTCCTCGCCGAGGCGGACCTGCCCACGGCCACGCTGGGCGAGCGGCTGGTGACGGCCCACGCCGTCGTGAAGGGACACTCCAAGGCGGCCGAGGTGCACGCCGAGCTGGTCGCCGGGTGGCCGAGCGGGCCGTCGTGGCCGCCGGCGCCCGAGGTGGCGGCCGACCGGGTCCGGGTGCGGCGGATCCGGCGCCTCGCGGCCGTCTCGTTGTTCGTAGCCGGGGCCATCGACCTCCTGTCCTCGGTCACGACGCCGTTGCGCGAGCACCTGCACCTGATCGCGCAGTACCTCCCGATCGCGGTCGTCCAGGCCGCGGGGGCGTTGACCGCCATCGCCGGGATCGGGATGATCATGCTGTCGCGCGGCATCCTGCGGGGGCAGCGCCGCTCGTGGCTGGTCGCCGTCGCGCTCCTGGTGGCGTCGCTCGCCCTCCACCTCCTGCACGCGGCCGACCTCGTCACCCTCGCCGTGTGTGCCGCCGTGCTGATCCTCCTGGTGGTCCAACGCGAGCGCTTCCGCGCCCACACCGAGTCGGCCACCATCGTGAGCGCCTTCGCCATCCTCGCCGTGGGGGGCGTGATCGCGACGCTCGGGGGGTTCTCGGCGGTCGAGCTGGCCGGCCGCGTGCACCACCATCCGCTCCCCGGCTGGCCCGACGTGCTGCTCGGCTCGGCCGAACGGCTGGTCGGCGTCCGCTGGATCGCCTACCCGACCACCATCGACCGCTACGCGTCGGTGAGCCTGCTGGCGGTCGGGATCAGCCTCATCGTCGTCGCGCTGTACGAGTTGACCCGTCCGGTCGTCGACCGCCGGCTGTCATCGGGCCGGGCGTCCATGGGCCGGCGCGCCGCCGAGCTGCGGGCCCGCGACATCGTGCGCCGCCACGGCACGGGGACGCTCGACTACTTCGCGCTGCGCGACGACAAGCACTGGTACTTCCACCGCGACTCCGTCGTCGCCTACGCCGTCTTCGGCGGGGTGTGCCTCGTCTCGCCCGACCCGATCGGCCCGTTCTCCGAGCGCGCGCACATCTGGGACTCGTTCCGACGCTTCGTGGACCGCAACGGATGGGGCCTGGGCGTCATGGGCGCCGGTGAGGAATGGCTCCCCACCTACCAGGCCTCGGGCATGCGCTACCTCTACATCGGCGACGAGGCGGTGGTGGACCCGCGCACCTTCTCGCTGGACGGAGGGAAGATGAAGGGGCTGCGCCAGGCCGTGCACCGCGTGGCCCGCTACGGCTACACCGCGCGCTTCCTCGACCCGGCTCATCTGCAGCCGGCCGACGCCGCCCGCATGGCCGAACTGATGGCGAAGAGCCGGCGGGGCGAAGAGGAACGCGGCTTCTCCATGATGCTCGGGCGGCTCTTCGACCCGCGGGACGCGGGCCTCCTGCTCACGCTCGTCGAGGGTCCCGACGGCACGCCCGTCGCCATCTGCCAGTTCGTCCCCTCCCCCGCCATCGGCGGGTACTCCCTCGACCTCATGCGGCGCGACCCCGGGGAGCACCCCAACGGGTTGCTCGACTTCGCTCTGTGCTCGACCATCGGCCACCTGAAGGAGAGGGGCATGCGCGGGCTGAGCCTCAACTTCGCCGCCATGCGTTCGGTCCTGGAGGGCGAGACCGGTGACGGCCTCACCCAACGCGTCGAGCGCTGGGCGCTCCGGCGGCTCTCCGGCGTCCTGCAGATCGAGACGCTGTGGCGCTTCAACGCCAAGTACGAGCCCCGGTGGCTTCCTCGCTACATCGTCTTCGACTCGGCCGAACAGTTCGTCCCGGTGGCCGTCCAGATCATGCGGGCCGAGTCCCTGACCGAGGTCCCCGTCATCGGCCGCCTCTTGAACACCGCCACGGCCAAGCGTTCCGGGCCCGCGGTACCCGAGGAGGTCCTCGCCGCCATGGAGCACTCGAGCAACGGCGCGGCGGCACCACAGGAAGCCGGGACGGCCGGACCCCGACCGTGAGCGGGGCCTGGCCGATCGCACGGCGGCACCGGCGCACGACGGACCCCGCCGAGCGGCGCACCTGAGCATCCGGGGCGAGCGAGACCGGCGGCGAGGGCCGCCGGCGGCCCCTGGGCGGATCGGCAGTCCTCAGGCCCGGGGGCCGATCGGCCGATGGCACAGATGACCGCCGGGGGCCGAACTGGGCGAAGATGGGCCCGGCCGGGACGGAGGGAGGTTGACCACGGTGAGCAAGACCCGACCCGCCACGCCCACGCCCGTCGAGGCGAGGCACGACCTGTTCGCCACGGCCGCCGAGCGGCAGCAGATGGGCCGCGAGGCGCGGGTGCTCGCCCCGCGGGCTCGCATCGGCGACTGGGACGAGCGCGTCCGGGGTCACAACCCCATCGACACGCTCGTGGCGCAGAACGACATCCGGCTGGCCGAGATCGTGCCCCTGCGACACCAGCGCATGGCGGTGTCGCCGTGGAACTTCTACCGGGGCGCCGCGGCGGTGATGGCGGCCGACCTGGCGTCGCGCACGCACAGCAGGATCGAGGTCCAGCTCTGCGGCGACGCCCACGTCCTGAACTTCGGCCTGTGGGCCACGCCCGAGCGCAACCTCAACTTCGACCTGCGTGACTTCGACGAGACGCTGCCCGGACCCTTCGAGTGGGACGTGGCGCGCCTCGCCACCAGCCTCGTCGTGGCGGCCCGCCAGAACGGGGTGCGGCCCGCCAGGGCCGAGGCGGCGGTCATCGCGGCGGTCGACGCCTACCGGCGGCGGATGCGGCGCTACGCCACCTTGCCCCTCCTCGACATCTGGTACGACGGCACGCGCTTCGACCGCTTCATCGACTACTTCGAACCCGCGGACCGGGGCCAGGTGAAGGTCCAGTTCGAGAGGGGCAAGCAGAAGCGGACCAGCCGCGGGGCGTTCGCCAAGCTGACCACGGAGCGGCGCGGGCGGGCGCGCATCACCCCGGAGCCGCCCTTGCGCGTGACGCTCGACGACACCGAACAAGGCGACATCGTGGACGAGCTGATCGCCGACTACCGGCTGACGCTCCAAGAGGACCGCCGGAACCTGTTCGACCGCTTCATCCTCGTCGACGTCGTGCGCCAGGTGGTCGGGGTGGGCAGCGTCGGCATGGTGGTCTATCTCGCGCTGTTCGAGGGCAGCGCCCGAGGCGACCCGCTCTTCTTGCAGTTCAAGCAGGCCGGTCCCTCGGTCTACGAGGAACACACGTACCCGAGCGGGCACGACAACCACGGCGCCCGGGTCATCGCGGGCAAGCGGATGGTCCAGAGCGCCACGGACATCTTCGTCGGGTGGGCGTCCATGGGCGACCGCGACTTCTACGTGCGCCAGTACCGCGACATGAAGCTGATCCCGACCACCGACCTGATCGCACCCGTCCTCACCCAGTTCGCCATCGCGTGCGGGAACTCGCTGGCGCGGGCGCACGCGCGTTCCGGTGACCCGGCGGCCATCGACGCCTACATGGGGAAGAGCACCACCTTCACCGACGCGATGCGCCGGTTTGCCGTGCTCTACGCCGACCAGAACGAGCGCGACCACGAGAAGCTGGTCTCCGCCATCCGGCGGGGCAAGGTGGACAGCGTCCTCGACTGAGGGCTACTTGGGCAGGAACAGCAGCGTGGCGTGGTTGGCGAAGTCGATCAGGGGCTGTGGCCAGACGCCGAAGAGGACGGTGACGCCGGTGCAGAGCGCGACGGCGAGTCCCGCCAGCACTGGCACGCGCGCCACCTCGGAGTCCGTGGACGCCGGCTCCGGTTCCTCCTCGCCGAGGAGGATCTGGTCGTTGAGGGTGCTCACCTCGACCGCCACCCCTGCCGGGGTGGCCCAGGCGGGCGTCTCGGTCACGGGGGACGCCCCCGGCACGGGCGGCGCCGCGATCTCGATGAGCCCGCCGCCCACCATGCCGCCCTCGGCCCCCAGCTCGGCCGAGCCACCGGTCCCCCCCTCGGGCTCGCCCTGCCCGCCGGCCGCGTACATCAGCACGGCCACGCGCAGGTAGAAGTACGCGGCCACGGCGGCCGTCACCATGGCGATCACACCGAGGGGCACCTCCCCCGCCTCGACGGCGGCGAAGACCACTTGGACCTTGGCCCACAGCCCGGTCGTGAACGGCGCGCCCGCCTGGGCCAGCAGCAGGACGGCGAAGGCCAGCGCCACCACCGGCTGGCGGGCAGCCAGGCCCCGGTAACGGCCCAGGTCGTGGTCGGCGTCTCCGCCGCCGCCGATCAGGGTCACGATGGCGAAGCTGCCGATCACCATGAACATGTAGGCGAAGAGGTAGTAGAGCGACGCCGACGCGCCCCGTGCCGTGCCCGCCGAGACGCCGAGGAGGATGAAACCGGCGTGGTTGATGGAGGAGTACGCCAGCATCCGCTTCACGTCGCGCTGGCGGAGCGCGACGAAGGCGCCCAGCACCAAGGAGAGCACGGCCAGCCCGTACACGATCGGCCGCCAGTCGGCCGAGATGACGCCGAAGGACGAGAAGAGGACCCGCAGGAGCGCGGCGAAGGCACCCGCCTTGGCGACGGCAGCCATGAAGCCGGTCACCGGTGACGGCGCGCCCTGGTAGACGTCGGGCGTCCACATGTGGAAGGGGACGGCGGCCACCTTGAAGGCGAAGCCGACCAGCATGAGCGAGAGGCCGGCCAGCAGCAGGCCGTTGGTCAGCACCACGTTCTTCGAGAGGAAGTCGGCGATCTGGGTCAGGTTCGTCGATCCCGTCGCCCCGTAGGTCAGCGCCACGCCGTAGATGAAGATGGCGGAGGAGAACCCGCCGAGGATGAAGTACTTGAGCGCCGCCTCGCCCGAGGCCGCCCGCCGGTAGTTGAAGGCGGTCAGCACGTAGAGGGCGATGGACAGGATCTCGAGTCCGAGGAAGACGATGATCAGGTCGTTGGCCATCGCCATCAACATGGCGCCCGAGGCCGAGACCATGGCCAGCACGTGGAACTCCGCCCCCTGGACGCCCTCACGGCGCAGGTAGCCGTCGGCCACCAGCGCGGTGAGCAACATCGCGATGGCGACGAGCATCGTCACGAGGACGCTGAAGCCGTCCATGACCACGGCCTGCTTGATATAGGTGTGCGCCCCGTGCTCCTGCACGTCGGACCACTGCCACAGCGCCACGCCGAGCGCCCCGCCCGAGATGATCACCGTGGCGACGGTGCTCACGGCCACCCGCATCGGCCGGCGGACCAGCGAGGCCACGCCGAGAAGGACGACGGCGCCGCCGATCATGATGATGGGCGGCAGGATGGCCAGCCAGCGGATCGAGGGCACGGTGATGCCGTTCGACGCCGCGTGGTGGGTGGTGGCGAGGAGGGCGCCGATCACTTGTGCAGCCCTTCCACGCCCCTGACCGCCACCGACGGCTGGTAGTGGTTCGTGGCGGACTCGACGTGCGAGACGAGTTGGTCCACCGACGGGTTGATGCGGTCGAGCACCGGCTTGGGGTAGACGCCGAGGAACACGATGAGGATGATCAGCGGGGCCATCACGCACTTCTCGAGCAGGGCCAGGTCGCGCGTCTTCTCGTCGGCCTCGCGCGGGGTGCCGTGGAAGACCTGCTGGTAGGCCCACAGCAGGTAGACGGCCGCCACGATGACGCCGAGCACCGCCACCACGGCCCACCAGCGGTGCGTGATGAAGGTGCCCGAGAGCACCAGGAACTCGCTGACGAACCCGTTGAGGCCGGGCACCCCGATGGACGCCAGCATGACCACGGTGAAGACGGCCGCCAAGACGGGTGCCGCCTTCTGCAGGCCGCGCATCTCACCGGTCTGCCAGCTGCCACGCCGTTGGTAGATGAAGCCGATCAGGATGAACAAGGCGGCCACGATGAGCCCGTGGTTCAGCATCAACAGCACGCCGCCCGCCAACCCCTGCGAGCTGATGGCGATCGTGCCCAGGGCGATGAAGCCGATCTGGGCCAGCGACGAGTAGGTCACGAGCCGCTTCAGGTCGCGTTGCGCGCAGGCGACGATGGCGCCGTAGACGATCCCGATCACCGCCAGCGTGAGGAGCAGGGGGGCGAGCGTCCGCGTGGCCTGGGGGAACAGGTTGAGATCGAAGCGGATGATCCCGTAGGTGCCGATCTTGGCCAGCAGGCCGGCCAGGAGGACCGAGCCCTCCTCGGGGGCCTCGGTGTAAGCGTCAGGCGACCAGGTGTGGAGCGGGAACAGCGGCGCCTTGACCGCGAAGGCCGCCGTGAACGCCAGGAACAGGAGGATCTCGGTCGACGACGACAGGTGGGTCTGCATCAGCGGGCCGAGCGAGAAGGTCAGGTAGTGGTACTGCGACTGGTGGATGAAGGCGAGCGCCAGGATGCCCACGAGCAGGAAGGCCGAGCCGAGGAACGTGTAGAGGAAGAACTTGATGGCCGCGTAGGCGCGTCGCTGGTGCCCCCACCCGGCGATGATGAAGTAGGACGGGACGAGCGTGAGCTCGAACATGAAGAAGAACACCAGGAGGTCGAGCGAGAGGAAGCTCCCCATCACCGACGCCTCGAGCAGGAGGATCCAGGCGAAGTAGGCGCGGGTGTTGGCGCGGTGACGGCCCAGGATGATGGCCAGCGGGATCAGCAGCGCGGTCAGCAGCACCAAGAAGATGGAGATGCCGTCGACACCGAGGTACCAGTGCACCCCCAGCGTGCTGCCCGTGTACTCGTGGTCCGAGACCAGCTGGAACCCGCCGTCGTGCACCTTCATGGCGACGAGCGCGGCGATGGCGAAGCCGAGGGTGACGAGCGACGCGATCAGGGCCAGCGCGTAGACGAGCTCCTTGTGCAGCGAGCGGTCGAACCCGAGCAGGCCCAACACGCCGGCGCCGATGGCCGGCAGCAGGACGAGCAGCGTCAGGAAGGGGACGGTGTGGTGCATCAGTGCCTCAGCTCCACCACGTCCGGCTCAACATGAAGGCGACGATGAGGGCCATCCCGATCGCGATGCCCAGCGCGTAGTTGCGGGCGTAGCCGCTCTGCAGCTTGCGCGCCGCGGTGCCCGTGGCCTTGGCCAGGTGCGCCGTGCCGTTGACCGCGCCGTCGATGATCCGGGCGTCCACCACCCAGGCGCAGAACGTCGCCAGCCGCTGGCTGGGCCGACCGATGATCGTGTCGTAGAAGTCGTCCCAGTACCAGACGCGTTGCAAGAACGCCGGCTCCAAACGGGGCTGGTAGACCTCGTCGCCGCGCCACAGCCACCAGGCGACGATCACCCCGATGAACGCGGCAGCGATGTCGACGACCGCCAGCTCCCACTCCGGCCCCGCGCCCAGCTGGTCGTTGTACAGCGTGCCGGCGAACACAGGGGCCAGGAAGCTCGACAGGTTGTCGGTGTGCACCCAGGGGAGATCGAGCGCGCCGGCGAAGAACGCGAAGAAGGAGAGGACGATGAGGGGGATCCGCATCACCCAGGGCGACTCGTGCGGCGCGTGCAGGGCGGGCTCGTCGTGCGGGCCGACCTTGTCGAAGCGCTCCTTGCCGCCGAAGGCGAGGATCTCGAGCCGGCTCATGTAGTACGCCGTGAGCACGGCGGTGACCACCCCGATGACCCACAGCGGCTTGAAGTGGGCGAAGGTGTTGTCCAGGACATCGCCCTTGGCCCAGAAGCCCGACAGCGGCGGGATCCCCGCGATGGCCAGGAACCCGATCGTGAAGGTGACGGTGGTCCACTTCATGTAGCGGCGCAGCGCACCCATCCGTTTGAGGTCCTGCTCGTCGTCGAGCCCGTGGATCACCGAGCCGGCGCCCAGGAAGAGCAGGCCCTTGAAGAAGGCGTGGGCCACCATGAGGAAGACGGCGGCGATGTAGGCGCCGGAGCCCACGGCGAGGATCATGTAGCCGATCTGCGAGACGGTCGAGAAGGCGAGCACCTTCTTGATGTCCTGCTGCGCGCAGGCGATGGTGGCCGCCACGAACGCGGTCACCGCGCCGATGATCGCGATGATCTCGGACCCCGTCGCCGTGACGTGCAGCAGCGGGTTCATCCGACACAACAGATAGACCCCCGCCGTGACCATGGTGGCGGCGTGAATGAGGGCCGAGACGGGGGTCGGGCCCTCCATGGCGTCGGGCAGCCAGTTGAACAGCGGGATCTGGGCCGATTTGCCGGCGGCGGCGAGGAACAAGAGCAGCACCGCGGCGAGCCCGACGCCGCCGTCGAGGTGCGACAGCTGGCCGAAGATCCCCCCGCCCGGCCCGCTCTCGTACTGGACGGTGCCGGTCCGCTCGAAGATCAAGAAGATGGCGAGGAGGAAGCCGATGTCGCCGATGCGGTTGTAGATGAAGGCCTTCTTGCCCGCCGAGGCGGCCGACTCGCGCTGGAACCAGAAGGCCACCAACCAGTAGGAGCACACGCCCACGCCTTCCCAACCCACGAAGGTGAGGAGCAGGTTGTCCGCCAACACCAGCAGCAGCATGGAGAAGACGAAGAGGTTCAGGTAGATGAAGAACTTCGAGTAGTCGCGATCGTCCTTCATGTAGCCGATGGAGTACAGGTGGATGAAGGTGCTGACGAAGGTGACGAACATGCACATCGTGATCGACAGCGGGTCGACCAGGGTGCCGACGGGGACCGACAATCCGCCCGCGCTGAACCAGGTGAAGTAGTTGTCGACGACGACGCGATGGCTGTCGGGCAGGCCGAGCAGCCCGGCGAGCACGATGCAGGCGACGACGAAGGCGCCACCGACGGCGACGGTCCCGATGACCCCGGCCACCGGATCACCGATGCGGCGCCCGAACACCAGGAGAAACAGGAACCCGGCCAGGGGGAACAGCAGCATGAGGTACGCGACGTGGACCACGGGTCAGCCCTTCAGTGAGTCCAGGTCGTCCGCCACGGTGGTGGCGCGGCGGCGGAAGTTGGTCACCACGATGCCGAGGCCGACGACGACCTCGGCCGCCGCCACCACGAGCACGAAGAAGACGACGGCCTGACCGCCGATGTCGTGGAGCATGCGGGCGAAGGTGACGAAGGTGAGGTTGGCCGCGTTGAGCATGAGCTCGATGCACATGAACATGATCAGGACGTTGCGCCGCACCAACAGCCCGATCGCACCGATGGTGAAGACGATGGCGGCCAGGCCGAGGTACCAGGCACCCGAAAGGCTCATGCCGGGAGCTCGCCCCCGGTCGTGTCCTCCGGGTCGGCATCGACGGTCGGCGGACGACGAGCCAACACGACGGCGCCGACGACCGCGATCACGAGCAGGGCCGCCGTCGCCTCGAAGGCAAAGAGATAGGTGGTGAAGAGCTGCTTGCCCAGTTGGGCCGGCTCGCCCGCCGGCGAGTTCGGCCCGGCCACATGCCCCTCGATCGGCCCGACGACCTGCTGGGCGCCGGTGACCCAGTGGGCGGTGGCGGCCATGGCCAGCACGCCGGCCAGGGTGATGAGCGAGAAGATGATCGCCAGCGGACGCTGGCCCACCAAGGGCTCGACCTTCACGTCCTCGGCGCGGTCGACGCCGAGGAACATGATCACGAACAGGAAGAGCACGACGATCGCACCGGCGTAGACGATGATCTGCACGGCGGCGAGGAAATCGGCCTGCTGCTCGATGAAGAGCACGGCCACGCCGAAGAGCGTCATGACGAGGCTGAGGGCGGCGTGCACCGGGTTGCGCGAGGTCACGACGCCCACGGCGCCGACGAGGATGACGGCCGCGGCGGCGGCGAAGACGAGCACGTCGGGCCAGGTGGGGCGCGACGCGGCGAGCAGCAGTGCGGCGTGAGCCATGGGTCAGACGCTCCTCTCGGGGTCGACCTCGTGTGCCTTGGCCGCGGCCTCGTCCGCTTCCGCCTCTGCCTTGCCTGCCTTCGCGCCGGCCTTGGCCGCCTTGCGGGTGGCCCGCAGCTCCTTCATGCGCTCGCGGGTGTACTCGAACTTCTTGCGGTGCAGCTCGGCGCCCTTCCTCGCCCGCCAGACGCGTCCCTGCATGCCGCGGTGCGCCAGCGGGATGTCCTCGTCGAGCAGGTGCGCCTCGAGCACCACGCGCAGCGGCTTGGTGCCGGTCGCCTCGTCGTTGCGCCGGCCCGACTGCCCGGCCTCGGGCACGCGCACGCCGTAGCCCAATTCGCCCTCCCACTGGACGTCGCCCTCGTACGCCGCGTTGCCCGACGGCGACGTGGCCCGCATCCAGCCCGAAGTCATCAGGTCGTCGCCCTCGCGCCAGTCCTCCCACGGGAGCTTCTTCGGCGTGCCGTCGTCGTTCACCACCAGCTCTTCCTTCGTGTAGATGGCGTCGGAACGGTTGGTGAAGGAGAACTCGAACAGCTTCGACTCGGTGATGGCCTCGGTGGGACAGGCCTCCACGCACATGTCGCAGTGGATGCAGCGGAGGTAGTTGATCTCGTAGACGTAGCCGTAGCGCTCGCCCGGGGACACGGGATGGTCGGGCGGGTTGTCCAGCCCGCGCACGTAGATGCAGTCGGCGGGACACACGCCCGCGCAGAGCTCGCAGCCGATGCACTTCTCCATGCCGTCCTCGTAGCGGTTGAGGACGTGGCGCCCGTGGTGGCGCGGCTGCTTGGGCTTCTTCTCGTCCGGGTACATCGTGGTGACCCGGGGCCGGGTCAGATGCTGGAAGGTCAGCTTGAACCCGCCGAGGAACGAGAGCCGTTCCTTCACCTCGTCGCCCACGCCCACTAGGCCTCACCTCCCGGGTTCGGCTCGACCGGCACCAGCCGGGGCCGGGGCGGGCGCGGCGGCAGGGTCACGCGGCGGCCGATGGCGGGGAGCACGACGTCCTCCTCGCTGCGGACGGCGCCGAGCTGGTTGGCCCGGAACAGCAGGACCGAGGCCAACACGACCACCGGCACCAGGATCAGGCCGGCCCAGCCCCAGGCGATGATGGCGGCCACGAGCAACAGCCAGCCCAGCGTGAGCGGAATGAGGCGCTTCCACCCGAGGTCCATCAGCTGGTCGTAGCGCAGGCGCGGCAAGGCGGCGCGGAACCAGACATAGATGAAGCAGAAGGCCGCCGTCTTCAACAAGAAGTAGATGATCGGCATGTAGATGGTGGCGCCCGGGATGTGGAAGATGTAGCCGTTGGGCCCGCCGAAGAAGAGCGTGACCACGACGGCCGACATCGTGATGGTGTTCATGAACTCGGCCAGGTAGAAGAGCCCGAAGCGGATGGAGGAGTACTCGGTGTGGAAGCCGCCGACCAGCTCCGTGTCCGCTTCGGTCAGGTCGAACGGTGGGCGGGTCAGCTCGGCCGTGATGGCGATCATGAAGAAAATGAAGGGCAGGAAGCCGAGGCGGATGAGGTTCCAGTTCCAGAACCCGTCGGACTGCGACGCCACGATGGCCCGCGTCGACAGCGAACCTGTCACCAGCACCACCATGACCGTGGTCATGCCGAGCGCCGCCTCGTAGGAGATCACCTGCGCCGAGGCGCGCACCGAGCCGAGCAGGGGGTACTTCGAGCCCGACGACCAGCCCGCCAGCATGACGCCGTACACCGCGATCCCGGACATGGCCAGCACGAGCAGGATGCCCACGGGCGGGTCGGCCACCTGGAGCTCGAAGGTGTGGCTGCCGATGGTGATCACGCCCCCGACGGGGACCACGGTGAAGATGAGGATGGCGGGGATGACCGAGAGATACGGCGCCAGCTTGAAGACGAACACGTCGGCCCGGTCGGGCAGCAGGTCCTCCTTGAAGATCAGCTTGGTCCCGTCGGCGAGGGTCTGCAGCAGGCCCCACGGCCCGGCCCGGTTCGGCCCGACCCGGCTCTGCATGTCCGAGATCACCTTGCGCTCGAACCAGATCATCAGCGCCGTCGCCACCAGCAGCGCCACGAAGGCGGCCAGGCACTTGATCAGCACGATCAACCACACCTGCCAGTTGAGGCCCATGAAGAAGAGCGGGTCGCCGTTGCCGCTGTTGGCGCTGTGCGTGAGCACGGTCGGGACCACGTTCGTCGACTGCGTGGCCTGCGCCGCGGCGGCGAACAGCGTCGCCGATCACACCGACTCCAGCCGCACGTCGGTCACCAGCTGACGGTGATCGATGAGCGTCGCCACCGCGTTGCCGGGAGCACTCTCGCCACCGGGCACGTTGAAATCGATGGCGACGACGCCCCTGGGCACGCCCTCGTCGGACTCGGCCGGCAGGATCAGCTCCCCCCGCGCCGACCGGACCTTCACGCGGTCGCCGGTTGACGCGCCCAGGCGATCGAGGTCGTAGGGGTTGGCCCGCGCCACGAGCGCGGGCACGAGCGGGGTGAGCGACGGCGAACCGGTGACGGAGCTGCCGGCGTCGTAGAGCCGGCGTCCGGCCACCAGGCGCAGCGTGTAGTTGTCGGCCTTGGGGACCGGGCGGGGCTCGGTGCCGCCGGTACCGGTCCCCGCCAACAGGGGCGGCGGGCTCCCCAGAGCGGCGGCACGCGCCAGCGCGGGGGTCATGCCGCCGGTGCCGACACGCGGCGGGGCGCCCTGGCGCTCGACCGACTCGACGCCCGGGAGCGCGATGGGGTCGATGGGCGACACGTCGGGGTGGTGGTCCTCGGGGCCGAGCGGCACGACGATGCCGTCGTGCGCGGCGTCCGAGTTCAGGACCTCCTGGGTCAGCCCGGCGTAGGCCTGCGCCGTGCCCTCGAGCTCGTCGGCCAGTTCGCTGAGGTTGCGCACCCCGAGGTCGGCGCCGAGGGAGGCGGCGAGCTCGGCGGCGATCATCCAGTCGGGCCAGGCGAAGCCGGGCGCCGTGAGCTTGGGTCCGAGGCGGCTCACCCGGCCCTCCATGTTCGTCGTCGTCCCCGCCCGCTCGTGCGCCACGGCGCAGGGCAGCACGACGTCGGCGTGCGCGTCGACCGACTGCGACGGGTGACCCGTCACCGCGACGACGAAGTGGCCGGCGGACAGCGCCTGCTCGGCCACGGCGTGGTCGGGGAAGTCGCTCAACGGGTCGGCGCCGAGGAGGATCAGGGCGCGGATGCGCGGCGCTCTGGCTCGCGCCCCCTCGCTCGTGCCGCCGCCCTCGCCGCCCTCGCCGGCCATGGAGGCCAGGATCTCGGCGGAGCCGAGGCCGATCGCGGCGGGCACCGATCCCCAGGCCCTGGTGAAGCGATCCCGTCCCGCATCGAGGCTGACCCGGCCGGGCAGGATGCCCGGAGCCAGCCCCATGTCGAGCGCGCCGAACACGTTGCCGCGCCGGAGCGCGGGGAGGAACGTCGCCTTGGGCAGCGCCGCCGCGAGGATGCGCAGCGCCTCGGCCGCCACCTCGCCCGACTCGGCGTACGAGGGACGCCCGGCCACGACCACCACGCCTTCGCCCCCGGGGTGGTCGGCCAGCACGCGGCGGGCGTCCTCGAGCGCGCCCGGCGCCACCGCGGCGCCCTCGTGGTGTGTCGTGAGCGCCCGGGCGGACTCGCCGTCGCCCGTGAGCGCCCGGGCCATGGACGGTGCGTCGCCGGGACGGATGCGCAACGTCGCCGCGGCCAGCGGGCTGAGTGCGGTCGGGGCGGGAGCGATCTCCACCAGCTCGGTGGTGCCGGCCTTGACGCCGGCGCGCAGGCGGAGGAAGAGGACCGGCAGCTCCTCGCGCAGGTCGCCGGCCAGGGTGACGACGACCGGGGCCGCGCAGGCCCGGTCGATCGTGGCGCGGGGCAGCCCGAGCACGAGCTCGGCGGGCAGGCCGTCGCCGAGCTGGGCGTCGACCGAGTCCGTCCCGATGATCCCCTTGGCCAGCTTGGCCCAGGCGTACGCCGACTCGTTGGTCAGGCGGGCGCCCCCGATGACCGCCACCGCTCCCGGACCGCCGGCCTTCGTCGCGCCACGGATCCCGTCGGCCGCAGCGGTCAGGGCCTCGCCCCAGCTCACCGGGACGAGCTCGCCGGCCTTGCGCAGGCGCGGCTCGACGAGGCGCCCGTGCTCGAAGCGACCCGTCTCGCGCACCTCGCCCAGGAACTGGCCCCGGTTCACCCCGAGGCTGACGACCTGCGACGCGGTGGCCGGCGCAACGTCGACCGCCTCGTCCGCCAACTCGGTCGGCAGCGGCGCGGCGTCCACCTCGTCACCGTTGACCGACTCGTAGGCGAAGCGGCCCTTGTCGCAGAGCCAGCCGTGGTTGACCGGCTCCGAGTCGATGCCGAGGAGGCGGGTCAGGCGGTTCTGCGAGGACTGCACCGCCACCCGACACCCGACCGAGCAGGCGGTGCAGGTGGACTCGACCTGATCGAGGTCCCAGGGGCGGGCCGTGAAGCGGTAGGGCGTCGCGGTGAGCGCGCCGACCGGGCAGATCTGCACGGTGTTGCCGCTGAAGTACGACTCGAACGGCTCGGTGGGGAAGGTCGCCACCTCGACGGCCTCACCGCGTCCGGCGAAATCGATCTGTGCCTCGCCGGCCACTTCGTCGGCGAATCGCGTGCAGCGTGCACACTGGATGCAGCGCTCGCGGTCGAGCAGCACCAGGTCCGAGATGGCGATGGGCTTCTCGAAGTGGCGCTTCTCCTCAATGAAGCGGCTCTCGCCCGGCCCGTAGGCCAGCGTCTGGTCCTGGAGCGGGCACTCACCGCCCTTGTCGCACACCGGGCAGTCGAGGGGGTGATTGGCCAGGAGGAACTCGAGCACGCCGTCCTGGGCCTTCTTCACCCGCTCGTTGGTGGTGTCGACCACCATGCCGTCGGTGACGGCGACGAAGCAGGCCGGCGTCAGCGTGGCGCCGCGCGGGCCCTCGACGTCGACGAGGCACATGCGGCACATGCCGACGGGGTCCATGCGCGGGTGGTAGCAGAAGCGCGGGATGTAGGTGCCGGCGCGCTCGGCCGCGGCGATGATCAACTCGCCCTTCGTCGCCGTGACCTCGCGGCCGTCGAGCGTGAAGGTGAGGCCCGTGTCGACGTCGGCCTGGTCGCGTTTCGCCGTCTCAGTCAAAGGGGCACCCCCCTTCCTTGACGTGCACGAGGTACTCGTCGCGGAACATGCGGATGCCCGAGGCGATGGACGACGGGATGGACGGCCCGAGGACGCAGATCGTCGTCTGCTGCGGGGGCCAAGCCACGCCCGGTGAGATGTTGTCGCACAGGTCCATGAGGAGATCGAGATCTTCCTCGCGACCGGAGCCGTTCTCAATTCGGAACAGGATGCGCTCGAGCCACCCCGAGCCCTCGCGGCACGGGGTGCACTGGCCGCACGACTCGCGGGCGAAGAATTTCGTGATCCGCCAGGCGGCGCGGACCATGCAGGTGGCCGAATCCATGACGACGACGGAGCCCGAGCCGAGCATGGAGCCGGCGTCGCCCACCTCGTCCTGCCCGAGCGCGAGGTCCACCTGGTCCGGCCCGAACCACGGGGCCGACACGCCACCGGGAATGAACGCCTTCAGCGTGTGGGAGCCCCGGATGCCGCCGCCGAGCACCGGCGCGTAGATGAGGTCGCGGAACGTCGTCTTGACCATCTCGAGCTCGTAGTTGCCGGGCTTGCGGACGTGGCCGGCCAGGGCGAAGAGGCGCGTCCCGGTGGACCGGCCCGCACCGAGGGCCGCGAAGGCTGCGCCGCCGTTGGTGATGATCCACGGGATGTTCGACATGGTCTCGACGTTGTTGACCACGGTGGGCTCGCCGTAGAGGCCGATGGCGGCCGGGAAGAAGGGCGGCTTGATGCGCGGGAAGCCCCGCTTGCCCTCCAGCGACTCGAGCATGGCCGTCTCCTCGCCGCAGATGTAGGCGCCGGCGCCCGGGTGCACGACCACGTCGAGGCTGAAGCCCGAACCGAAGATGTCCGCGCCCACCGCGCCGTACGCATAGGCCTCGTTCAGCGCGCTCTGCACGCGCTCGAGCCCCAGCGCGAACTCGCCGCGTATGTAGATGAAGGCCTGGCTGACCTGCAGCGCGTAGGCCGAGATGAGCACGCCTTCGATGATCTGGTGCGGGTCGCCCTCAATGAGCATGTGGTCCTTGAACGTCGCCGGCTCGGACTCGTCGCCGTTGATGGCCAGGTAGGTCAGCGGGTTCTTCCGCAGCATCGACCACTTGCGCCCGGCCGGGAAGCCGGCCCCGCCCCGGCCGAGCAGGCTGGCCGCGTCGACCTCCGCCGCCACCGCTTCCGGCGTCATAGTGAGCGCCTTGCGCAGGGCCTGGTACCCGCCCGTCGCCAGGTAGCGCTCCAGGGTGAACGAGTCGTCGTAGCCGAGGCGTGACGTGATGATCTTGGGCGCGTCGGTGATGGCCATCAGGCCTTCTTCTCCCCGGCGCCCGCCGCAGCCCGCGGCGGCCTGGGCCTCGGCCATCCGGGCCCGCTCCGTCACGATCGTCGCCTTGTCCGCCTCCAGCCCCGTGCTGCGGCGCACGCGTACGAGGGTGCCGTGCGGGGGAACGGTGTCGGCCAGTTTGCCGCCGCGCAGGTCGCGCACCAGCGCGTCGAAACTCTCTGGCGTCTGCGCACCCATGAAGCGGTGGTTCACCTGGACACAGGGCGTGTGGTCACAGTCGGCCAGGCACTCGGCCTCGTGCAGGCTGAACACACCGTCGGACGTCGTGCCGCCGGCGCGCACACCGAGCGAGGACTCGGCGTGGCCGAGCAGCTCGAGCGCGCCGCCGAGGAGGCACGCGATGTTGGTGCAGACCGCGACGACGTACGTGCCCACCGGCTCGGTGTGCAACATGTCGTAGAAGGTGGCGGTCCCCTGCACCTCTGCCGCGGTCACGCCACACAGCTCGGCGATCTCTTCGACCGCCTCGGGGCGCAGCCACCCGTCCTGCTCCTGGGCCAGGTGGCACAAAGGGATGAGGGCCGAGCGCGGCTCCGGGTAGAGCGCGAGGAGCGCGTTGGCCCGGGCCCGCATTTCGCCGTCCAGATGGCTCACCGGTCCACCTCGCCCATCACGGGGTCGACCGACGAGATGACGGCGACGGCGTCGGCCATCAGGCCGCCCCGCAGCAGCAGCGGCAGGGTCTGGAGGTTGACGAAGCTCGGCGCCCGGATGTGCATGCGGTACGGCCTGGAGGTCCCGTCCGAGACCATGTAACAGCCGAGCTCCCCCCGGGGAGACTCGATGGCCGCGTAGACCTCGCCCTCGGGCACCCGGAAGCCCTCGGTGAAGATCTTGAAGTGGTGGATGAGCGCCTCCATGCTCTCGTCGATGCGGGCACGGGGTGGCGGCGTCACCTTGCGGTCCTGCACCCGGTAGTCACCGGGCGGCATCATCTCGGCGATCTGGCGGATCATCTTGATCGACTCGCGAATCTCGTTGAGGCGCACCGAGTAGCGGTCGAAGTTGTCGCCGTAGGTGCCGACGATCACGTCGAAGTCGAGCTTGTCGTACGCCAGGTAGGGCATGGTGCGGCGCAGGTCCCACGGCACTCCGGTCGAACGGAGGATCGGGCCCGTGGCCGAGAGAGCGAGCGCCTCCTCGGCCGAGATGTTGCCCACCGCCTCCGTGCGTTGCCGGAAGATGGGCTGACCGGTGATCAGCTCGTCGTACTCGTAGGTGCGAGCGAGGATCGTCTCGCAGATGACGTCGATGTCGTCCTCCCACCCGTCGGGAAGGTCGGCCGCGACGCCGCCGGGACGGATGTAGTTCGTGTTCATCCGCAGGCCGGTGGTCTTCTCGAAGAAGGTGAGCACCATCTCGCGCTCGCGGAAGCCGTAGATCAACATGGAGGTGGAGCCGAGGTCCCCACCGTTGGTGGCCACCCACAGCAGGTGCGACGACACCCGGTTGAGCTCGGCCATCAGCATCCGGATCCAGGTGGCGCGCGGTGGCAACTCCACGCCGAGAAGGGCCTCGGTGGCGAGCGAGAAGACCAGCTCGTTGTGCAGCGGCGAGAGGTAGTCCATACGGGTCACGTTCGTGGCGCCCGTGACGTAGGTCAGCTCCTCACCCGTCTTCTCCATCCCCGTATGTAGGTAGCCGATGATCGGCTTGGTGCGCAGCACCGTCTCCCCGTCGAGCTCGAGCATGAGCCGCAGCACGCCGTGGGTCGAGGGGTGCTGCGGTCCCATGTTGATGATCATCGTCTGGTCGTCACGGACCTCGATGTCGATGTCGCCGGCGTCGACGACGCCGCCCTCGGGCAGGCGCAGGACGGCCCCGACCTCCTGGCGGAGCTCGCCCGCGGTGGTGGTGTCGCGAGACAGGAGCTCCTGGGCGCCCTCGGAGGTCTCGGGGACGAAGTAGTGCTGCTCCTCGGCCTCGCGGTGCGCGCGCTCGGTGGTCTCGAGGCCGAACTCCTCGCCGGGCTCGGTGGGCTCGTTGTGCTCGTTGTGCTCCTTGTCGGTCATCGCGGTCCGGGCGCTTCCTTGAACTGCACCGGCACCCGCCCCACGCCGTAGTCCTTGCGGAGCGGATGGCCCTCCCAGTCCTCGGGCATGAGGATGCGGGTCATGTCCGGGTGCCCGTTGAACAAGATGCCCACGAGGTCGTACGCCTCTCGCTCCATGGCATCGACGCCGGGGTAGACCTCGACGAGGCTGTCGACCGACGGCTCGGACTCGGGGACCTGCACCCGCATGCGGACCCGCTGGCGCTTGGACAGCGACAGCAGGTTGACCACGACCTCGAAGCGCTCGGGCTTGACCCCGTCCGGCAGGGAACGCCCCGGGTGCGTGAGGTAGTCGACCGCACACAGATCCGAGCACATCTCGAAGCCCGCCTCGCGGAACGCGCGGGCCATCTGCTTGTAGGTGTCGCGATGTGGGAACGCCAGTTGGTCGACCAGGCGGTCGGGCAGGCGGGGAACCTCGGGCAGGACGCTCACCGGAGTCGACGCCGGCGGAGCGGCCTGGGTGGTCTCGCTCACCGCGGCGTGGCCACCCGCACGGCGTCGGGAACGCTCGGGACCCAACCCCCCGTCGCCTGCTCGCCGGCCGGGACGGAGGTCCCGGGGCGGCGGGTGATCTCCCCGGTCCGGATCTTCTCGTGCAACGTGAGGATGGCGTGCAACAACGTCTCGGGCGACGGCGGGCACCCGGGCGCGTACACGTCGACCGGCACGATCTGGTCCACGCCCTGCACGATGGCGTAGTTGTTGAACATGCCCCCCGTCGATGCGCAGACGCCCATGGAGATGACCCACTTGGGCTCCATCATCTGGTCGTAGATGTTCCGGAGGACGGGGGCCATCTTCTGCGAGACCCGCCCGGCCACGATCATGAGGTCGGCTTGACGTGGCGAGCCCCGGAAGACCTCCATGCCGAGACGGCTGATGTCGAAGTCCGCGGCACCGAGCGCGATCATCTCGATCGCGCAACAGGCCAGGCCGAAGGTGGCGGGCCAGACGCTGTTGCGCCGGGCCCACTTGACCAGGTCCTCGAGACGGCCGGTCAGGAAGTTGTGCTGGAGGTCCTCGAACCCCATCGGTCAGGCCGCCTCGTGACCCGGCGTCGTAGGCGCCCCGCTGATACGCGTGATCGTCGACTCCGAGGTGCGGCTCGGCATGCCCGACTGCAGCGTCTTCGGCGGGCCCCAGGTCAGGGCGCCGTTGGAGACGAGGTAGAGGAAGGAGATGAAGACCACCGCGGCGAACACGATCACCTCGATGAGACCGAACGTCGCGATCTGGTGGAAGACGACGGCCCAGGGGTAGAGGAACACGATCTCGATGTCGAAGATGATGAAGATCATGGAGATCAGGTAGAAGCGAACGGGAAAACGCTGCGGTGGGTCGTCGCCGGGAACGATGCCGCACTCGTAGGGCGCCAGCTTGGCCGCCGACGGCTTCTTCCTCGGGGCGAGCATGGCCGAGGACACGAGAGAGAAGACGGTGAAGGCGAGGCCGAGCAGCCCCAAGATGAGGATCGGGAGGTACTGGTCCACTGTCGTCCGTTTCTACCATGCGACCCCTTCGCCAGGCACATCCGCGGCGCTGGTCAGAGGCCCTGCCGGCGGGCCTACGATGCCTGCGTGACCTCCCCCGACGCGGCCCCCCCGCCCGGCACCCCGAAGCGGCCGCCGCGCGCTGCGGGTGGCCCGGCGAAGAAGCAGGCGGCGGGCGAGAACGCGGCCCCGGCGAAGAAGGCCGGCAAGAAGGCGGCGCCCGCGAAGAAGAAGGCGGCGGGCAAGAAGGCGGCGCCGGCGAAGAAGGCCCGGGCCAAGGCAACCCCCGAGACCCCGGCCGCCACCACGACGGGGTCCGCACGGGCGGCGAGGGGACGGGACCACGTCCACGACGTGGTGGTCGTCGGAGCCGGGCCCGCCGGCTCGTCCTGTGCGTACTGGCTGGCCGACGCGGGATGGGACGTCATCGTCGTGGAGAAGAAGGAGTTCCCGCGGGAGAAGACGTGCGGCGACGGGCTGACCCCCCGCGCCGTGCGCCAACTCGCCGACATGGGTCTCGAGGGTGCGCTGGCCGGCGCGCATCGCTACCGCGGACTGCGTGCCTTCGGGTTCGGCCGCTCCGTCGAGATGCAGTGGCCCGAGCACCCGAACTTTCCCGACTACGGCTACACGATCACCCGCCACGACCTGGACGGACTGGTGGCGGGCCGCGCCGCCGGGGCCGGGGCGACCCTGCTGCAGGGCACCGAGGTGGTGGCGCCGCTGGTCGACGAACAGGCGAGGGACGCCGCGCCCTTCCCCACCCTGTCGGGCGTCACGGTCAGGGAGAAAGGCGTCTCGACGACCCGGGTCGTCTCGGGCCGTTACGTCGTCGTGGCCGACGGGTCGAACTCACGGGTGGGGAGGATGCTCGGCACGTCGCGGCGCCGCGACCTCCCCCTCGGCATGGCCCTGCGCGGCTACTACCGCTCCGAACGCCACGACGACCCCTTCATCGAGTCGCACCTCGACATCCGCGACCCCGACGGCAGCGTCGTCCCCGGCTACGGCTGGATCTTCCCCATGGGCGACGGGCGGGTGAACGTCGGCGTCGGCCTCCTCTCCACCGACCAGCGCTGGAAGGGGATGAACACCACCTACCTCATGGACACGTTCGTGGGGTACGCGCCGGCATCGTGGGGTCTGCGCCCCGAGACGAGCCTGGGGCCGCCGACCGGGGGGAAGCTCCCCATGGGACTGTCGATCGGGCCACGCGCCGGGGCCAACGTCGTGATCGTGGGTGACGCCAGTGGCGCCATCAACCCGTTCAACGGCGAGGGCATCGCGTACGGCTACGAAACCGGGCGGTTGGCCGCGGCAGCACTCGGTCATGCGCTGACGGGCGAGGGCGACACGGCGCTGGCGGACTACGACCGTGAGCTCACCGCCGCCTACGGCCCCTACTTCAAGGTGGCCCGTGCGTTCGTCCACCTCATCTCGCACCCCGAGGCGATGCGGCTCTGCGTCGGTCTCGGCATGCGCTCGGAGCTGCTGATGAACCAGCTGCTCCGCATCATGGCCAACCTCATGCGGCCGGACGCCACCGGGCCGGCGGAGCTGGGGTACCGGGCCATGGAGTTGGTGTCGCGCCTCCTGCCCGATCCCGACGAGCTCGAGAGCCCCGCAGCCTGAGCGGTCCCGCCGTCAGCCCTCGAGGGCGGACCGCAACGCGGCGGCCTCCGCCTCGAGGTGATGTTGCTCGACGGGTGGCGTCCGCTCGACGTGGAAGGCCTCGGTCTCGAGCGGCCAGCCTCCCCGAGGGTCGTCCGGCGGCCGTGGGACCAGATGGACGTGGAGGTGGGGCACGCCGTTGCCGAGACTGAGCCAGTTCATCTTGGCCGGCCGGTAACGCTCTTCGACGGCCCGCGCCACCCGGGCCACCTCGGACCAGAACCCGGCGGCCTCGTCGGCCGCGAGCTCCCACGGTTCCGCGACGTGGCGACCGTTCCAGATCACGTAGGCGTAGCCCGGCCGGACGGGGAACCGGCCGAGATACCCATCCGACCACCGCCCGGCGAAGACGCGGATGCCGTGCGCGGTCTCGTCCTCGTTCGGCCCGCACATGGGGCAGCCCTCACCTCGGCGCAGCGCCGCGAACCCCTCGGGCCAGTGCGTGTCCGGGTCCTCGCCCTCAGGAGCCATGCGTCCAGTGTGCCAGCGCCCCCGCGCGGCGCGGGCGCGCGGCGCGCGGCGGACCGCAGCGTCAACCGATCTCAGCCGCCGCCTCGCCCGCCGCCTCCCCGGCGGCCGCCACGACCTCGGCCAGGACCGCGTCGTCGTGCGCCAGGCCGGGGAACAGCACCTCGTAGGGTCCCGGCGGCAGCGCCACCCCCCGGCGCAACATGGCGTGGAAGAAGGGGGCGTACACGCCGTTGCCGGCGATCGCCCGCGCGCTGATGTAGTCGCCCGGAGCCGCGAGTGGCGGCTCGTCGGCCGGTGCCACGAAGACCCCGACCAGCGGGCCCAGCGCGGACACCGAGGCGGAGAGGCCCCCGCTGGAGAGCGCCGACTCGAGGTCCTTGGCGAAGCGGCCGACGCGGGCGGTCAGCGCGTCGTAGTCCGCCGCCGTGACCGCTTGGAGCACGGCCAGGCCGGCCGCCGTGGCGAGCGGGTTCCCCGACAGGGTTCCGGCCTGGTACACCGGGCCCTCCGGCGCGAGCTCGGCCAGCAGCGCGCGCCGGCCACCGAAGGCGCCCACGGGGAGCCCGCCACCGATCACCTTGCCGAAGCACCACAGGTCGGGCGTGACGCCGGACCAGGCGGTGGCCCCGCCGGGCCCGAGCCGAAAGCCCGTGATGACCTCGTCGAAGATCAGGAGCGCACCGGCGGCATCGCACGCGGCGCGCAACCCCTCGAGAAAGCCCGGTGCCGGCAGGACCAGATTCATGTTCGCGGCGACCGGCTCCACGATCACACACGCCACGCGCTCGTCCAGCTCGGGGACCACGTTGTAGGGAACCACCTCGGTGTCGGCCACGGCACCGGCGGACACGCCGGCCGATCCGGGCAGTCCGAGCATGGCGACGCCGCTGCCGCCGCCGGCGAGCAAGCCGTCGGAGTGCCCGTGGTAGCACCCGTCGAACTTCACGACCCGCTCCCGCCCGGTGGCGCCGCGGGCCAGCCGCACCGCGCTCATGGCGGCCTCGGTCCCCGACGAGACGAGCCGTACCTGCTCGCACGCCGGCACGCGTGCGCGGATCGCCTCCGCGAGGAGGACCTCACCGGGGGTGGGCGCGCCGAACGTCGTGCCGCGGGCCGCGGCGGCGGCGACCGCCTCGGTGACGACGGGATGCGCATGGCCGAGGAGCACCGCGCCGTAGGACTGGACGAGGTCGAGAAAGCGACGGCCCTCGGCGTCGACCACGTAGGGCCCCTCACCCGAGACGACGGTGTACGGCGTGCCGCCCACCGAGGCGAACGAGCGCACCGGCGAGTCCACCCCACCGGGGATGGCGTTGCGGGCGCGGGCGAACCACTCGGCGTTCGACGCCGGGGGCGGTTCAGCCACCGAGCGCCTCGGCCACCTCTGCGGCGAAGTAGGTGAGGATGAAGTCGGCGCCCGCCCGCTTGAGGACGGTGAGCTGTTCGAGCGCCACCGCCGGGCCGTCGATCCAGCCGGCGTCCGCCGCCGCCTTGATCATCGCGAACTCGCCGCTCACGTGGTACGCCGCCAGGGGGACGGCCACGCGGCCCCGCACCGTCGCCAGCACGTCGAGCGACGTCATGGCCGGCTTCACCATGATCATGTCGGCGCCCTCCGCTACGTCCAGCTCGATCTCGGCCAACGCCTCGCGCCCGTTGGCCGGGTCCTGCTGGTAGGCGCGGCGGTCGCCGCCGCCCGCGATGGTGACGTCGACCGCGTCGCGGAAGGGTCCGTAGAGCGCGGACGCGTACTTGGCGGCGTAGGCGAGGATGGCCACCCGGTCGTGGCCGGCTCCTTCGAGCGCGGACCGGATGGCCGCCACCTGCCCGTCCATCATCCCGCTCGGTGCCACCACGTCGGCGCCCGCGTCGGCCTGGGCGAGCGCGATCTGCTGGTACCGCTCGAGCGTCGGATCGTTGCGGACCTCGCCGTCGGGTCCCAGCACGCCGCAGTGCCCGTGGTCGGTGTACTCGTCGAGACACAGGTCCGCCATCAGCACGAGCTCGTCGCCCACCGCGTCCCGCACGGCACGCAGCGCGACCTGCACCACGCCGTCGGGGTCCCAGGCTCCGCTTCCCTCGGCGTCCTTGTGCGCGGGCACCCCGAAGAGGATCAGCGCCGGGATCCCCAACGAGACGAGCCGCTTGGCCTCCACCACCAGCGAGTCGACGGTGTGCTGGACCTCCCCCGGCATCGAGGGGATCGGGACGGGCGCTTCCGATGCCCTCGCGCACGAAGAGCGGTGCCACCAGGTCGTCCACCCCGAGACGCGCCTCGGCCACCAGCCGGCGCAGGGCCGGCGTCCGGCGCAACCGGCGCAGCCGGCGCGCCGGGAACGCGGCCGCGGCGGTGGTCGGTGTGGCCCCGGGCACGGTCGGTGTCGCCTCTGCCATCTGCGCCAGCCTAGGAGCGGCCGTCTCCCTGGTCGCCGAAGTGGCCGACGAGCTCGTCGACGATCCCCTGGCCCGAAGACCCCCATGCCTCGTGGACACCGGTGAGACCGGCGGCACGCGCCGCGTCCGGCGGTGGTCGGGCCGATGCACACCACGTACGCGGGAGCCCGTACGCCCCGTCCTTCGGGCGTCCGCAGCGCCACGAAGGCCTGCACCGAGGAAGACGCGGTGAACGTGATCGCGTCCGCCGTTTCGACCCGGGCGAGCAGTTCGGGCGCGGGCGCCCCCAGCGGCACCGTGCGGTACGCCTCCACCCGGACGACCTCCCATCCCTTGGCACCCAACCCCTCCTCGACGGTGTCCGGCGCGAGGTCGGCACAGGGGAACAGCACGCGCGCCGAACCCGACCCGTCGAAGTCGGGGAAGGTCTCCACCAGCGCCCGCGCGCTGTGCTCCGCCGGCACGAGATCCGGCTCGACGCCCTGGCGGCGCAGGGCGTCGGCGGTGGCCGGCCCGACCGCGGCGACGAGCACCGGCCCCAGGACGCGGGCGTCCCGCACCTCGGCCATGAAGTGATCGACGGCGACGGCCGAGGTGACGACCAGCCAGCGGTGCGTGCGCACCGAGTCGGCGGCCACCCGCAGGGCGGCCCCGCCGTCGGCGGCGTCGACCTGGCGGGTCAGGGGAAGCTCGAGCGCCGTGGCGCCGGCGCGTTCGAGCGCGTCGACGAGCCCCTGCGCGCGCGGGCCCGAGCGGGTCACCACGACGACGCGACCCGCCAGTGGGCCCCCGCGGTCCGCCGACGTCTCGACGCCCAGTGCCGCCACCGCGCCGACGACGATCACCGCGGGCGGCCCCAGGTCGACCTCCGCCAGCCGCTCGAGCGTCGTGCGCACCACGCGCTGGGCCGCCGTGGTGCCGCGGGCGACGACGGCGACGGGCGTGTCCGGCGAGCGCCCGCCGTGGACGAGCGCGTCGGCGATGGCGGCCCGGGCCGTCATGCCCATGAGGATCACGAGGGTCCCGCCGGCTCGTGCCAGCGCGTCCCAGTCCGGTCCCTCCGAGCCCGGGGGGTCACCGACGCGGCCCGTGACCACGGTCACCGAGGACGCCAGGCCACGCTGGGTGACGGGGATGCCGACCGCGGCCGGGACGCCGAAGGCGGACGTGACCCCGGGCACGACCTCCCAGGGGATGCCGGCCCGCACGAGCACGGCGACCTCCTCGCCGCCACGGCCGAAGAGGAACGGGTCGCCACCCTTCAGCCGGACCACGACGGCCGAGCGCCGGCCGTGCTCGACGAGCAGCCGGGCAATCTCGTCCTGGCGGGCGGTCCCGGCGGTCCCGGCGGTCCCGCCGGCCGCGGTGTCGGGATCCTTGCCGACGTCGATCAGTTCGGCCGAGGCCGGGACCAGGTCCAAGATGGCCGGGCTGACCAACCGGTCGTGGAGGACGACATCGGCGCGGGCCAACAACCGGGCGCCCCGCCGGGTCAAGAGTCCCGGGTCGCCCGGTCCCGCGCCGACGAGGTAGACGGTCACCGACGCCGGCACTCGGGCTCGCCAGGCCCGCCGCGCCGGCGTCGAAGCCGTCGATCGCCGCGCCCCCGCCCTCGAGCAGCGCACGGGCCAGCTCGGCGCCGAGGCGCTCGGGGTCGTCGCCCTCGCGTGCCATCCGGACCACCGTGCGCCCGTCGCCGCTCGCCACCAGGCCCGCCACCCGCAGGCGCAGCGACGGCGACGGCAACGGCACGGCAACGGCGACGGCGACGCCACCACCTCGGCGTACGCCCCCACCGGCACGCTGCAACTCCCGCCCAATGCGGCCAGGACCGCCCGTTCGGCCCGCCAGCGCGTGGTGCGCTGGGCGCGTCGTCGATCGCGCCGAGCAGCCCTCGGGTGGCGGTGTCGTCGGCCCGGCACTGCACCGCGATCGCCCCCTGACCCACCTGGGGCAGCATGTCGAGCGGGTCGAGCACGTCGTCGAGGCGGCTGCGCCACCCCAGCCGGTCCATGGCGGCCACCGCGACGACGACGGCCGAGACGGTCCCGTCCTCCGCCAGAGCGACCCGCCGCGCCATGTTCCCCGCAGCGCCTCGGTGAAGACCAGATCGGGACGGAGGTAGGCCAGCTGGGCCCGCCGCCGCGCCGACCCGGTGGCGACGAGACCTCCGGGCGGCAGGCCGGCGAGCGTGCTGCCGACGAGCCCGTCACGGGCGTCGGCCCGCGGGGGTACCGCGCCGAGGACGAGGTGGGCGGGCATGGTCGAGGGCATGTCCTTGGCGGAGTGCACGGCGGCGTCGGCCCGCCCGTCGGTCACCGCAGCCTCCACCTCGGTCGACGAACACGCCCTGGCCGCCGATCTGGTCGAGCGACGACGAGGTGTCCCGGTCACCACGGGTGCGCACGACGACAGGCTCGACCTCGACCCCGGGATCGGGCGCGGCGTAGGAGCTCGGCGACCATCTCGGTCTGGCGGAGCGCGAGGGGTGAGCCGCGGGTGGCCAGGCGGACGGTTGCCATGGCCGTGACTATCCCATGGCTGCGACTAGAGGTCGAAGAGGATGCGCAACGCCTCGACGAGGCGTTCGCCGCGGGGCGTCCCGGCGGTCTCCTTCAGCAGCATCGTGGGCTCGTGCAGCATCTTGGCCAGCGCGGCCTTCGTCGCCACGTCCACGTGCTCCCACTCCTCCTCGCTGAGGTCGGCCAGTTGCGCGCGGTGCCGCTCGAGCTCGGTGATCGCGCAACGACTCCAGGCGGGCTCGCAACGACGCGATGACGGGAGCCGCACCGCGTTGGCGGCTCGCCGTGCGGTAGCGCGCCACCTCGTCGGCCACGATGCGCTGGGCCGCCACCGACTCCTCCTGGCGTTCGCCGAGCGCCTGAGCGACCAAGGCGCGCAACGTGTCCATGTCGAGCAGCGTGACGGCGACGAGCGAGCCGACGGACGGATCGACGTTGCGGGGGACGCCGAGGTCCACCACCAGCAGCGGCCGGCGCACCTCGCCGAAGTCCGCCGCGTGCAGCACGTGGGACTCCGCCGCCACGGCCGTCAGCACAACGTCGGCGCCCGCCAGTTCTCCTGCCACACGATCGAGGGGCGCCGCCCGCATCTCGAAGGCGCCCGACGTCGCCTGGCGCACGAGCTCGTCGCGCCCGCTTCTGCGAGCGATTGACCACCACCACTCGCTGTGGCGCGTCGGCCGCGGGGATCGTCGGCCAGCGCGCGGCAGACGCCGAGGCCCATTTCGCCCGCTCCCACCACGACGACCCGTGCACCCCGGAGCCCGGCCTGGTCCTTGCCGCGGGCGACCGTCACGGCGGCGTAGGCGAACGACGTCGTCCCCGTGCTGATGCCGGTCTCGGTCCGCACGCGCTTGCCGGTCTGCAGCGCGTGCCGGAAGAGTGCGGAGAGGACCGGGCCGCACGTCCCCTCCTCCGTGCCCGCTCGAAGGCCCGCCGGACCTGGCCCACCACCTCGGTCTCGCCGATGACGACGGACTCGAGGCCCGAGGTGACCGCGAAGAGGTGGGCGGTGACGTCGTCGTCGAAGCGGATCGTCGCGTGCTCGGCGAGCTCGTCGACCGAGAGGCCAGAGTGCTCCGCCAGGACGTCGTAGGTCTCGGCCACGGCGTCGTGGAAGCGGTCGACGACCGCGTAGACCTCGGTGCGCAGGCAGGTGGAGAGCACCACGGCTTCCTGGATGTTGCGGCGGTGGCTCAGGGCGCTCAGGACCTTGTGCAGGTCGTCGTCGGCCACCGCGGTCGCCTCGAGGAGGGACAGCGGGGCTTGGGAGTGTTGGAGCCCTACGACGACGACGGACACGTTGTTCCTTTCCGGTTCAGGCTGCGGTTCAGGCTGCGGTTCAGGCCGCGGTGCAGGCCGACAATTGTGCCCGTCCCGCCCTCCAGCCTGCCAGTCCGGGGACGGGCCCGGCGCGGCGGGTCGTCGTCAGCGCAGCTCCGTGCCCGGCGAGAGCCCGACGGAGCGCATGAGCGGGCCGCGCTGGTCGCCGTTGGCGCCTGCCCGCTCGGGCTCCTCCTGGCGGGCCCGGTAGAACCCGAGCACCTGCAGCTCGATGGAGAGATCGACGTAGCGCAGGTGCACCGTCGGGGGCACGTGCAGCACGCGGGGCGCGAAATTCAGCAACGAGGTGACGCCGGCGCGCACGAGCAGTTCGGCCACGCCCTGTGCCGCCCACCCCGGGGTGGTGATGACGCCGATGTCGGGGCAGTCGGACCGGCGCAGCTGCGCGATCTCGTCCATGTGCCGCACGGGGATGCCGCGGATCTCCTCGCCGACCACGCCGGGGTCGACGTCGAACAGCGAGGTGACCTGGCAGCCCCGCGAGGCGAAGCCCGCCGAATTGGTCAGCGCACGCCCGAGGTTTCCGATGCCCACGATGGCGACGGACCAGTTCTCGTCGACGCCGAGCGCACGATCGATCTGCGCGATCAGGAAGTCGGGGTCGTAGCCCGATCCGCGGGTGCCGAACGAGCCCAGCAACGAGAGATCCTTGCGCACCTTCGCCGCGTTGACGCGGGCCAGCTCGGCGAGTTGCTCCGAGGAGACCGTCTTGGCGCCGGCCCGCGCCAGCTCCAACAGGATCCGCTGATAGATGGGCAGCCGCAGCACGGTCGCCTCGGGGATCCGTTTCGCAGGGGGGACGACAGGCCCGGGCGTCGGGGGTTGCTGCTCGCTCACTGCGTCGGATGGTACCGAGGGGGGTCCCGGCGGTACCAAACCGATTCGGGCCACCGACCGGCCCGCGCCGCCGGTCACCAGGCCAGGACGAGCAGCTCCCCCGCGACGACGTTGAGCCAGTGGCGCCGCCGACGCCTCGCCGGCCACGACGGCCAGGTGGCCGTTGGCGTCGACGATCAGCCCGAACTCGCCGCGCCTCAAGTCGCCGAAGGCGTCGACACAGCGCAGCGTGACCCCGTCGGGCACCAGCGAGTGGGGCAACCCGTCGAGATACTCGCGATCCGATCCGACGCGGGCCGCCAGCTCGATGCTCCCGGCGGCGGGGATCCCCGCACGCCGCGCGTCCGCCACCGTCGCCGCCAATTGCAGGTTCCCGAAGTGGTCGACCCACGTCACCTCGGCGCGCAGGCACGTGCGGCCGTCGTGCAGCCGGCCCTGCTCGACGACGCCACCGATCAGGCGCACCAGCGACGCCGGTTCCACCGGCGCACCCAGCGCGGAGAGTGGCGTGCCGGTGCACAGCGCGGCCGCGGCCGGCGCGAACAGGTCTCGCCCGTCGAAGGTGGCGCCGCGATCGGCGGCTGCGGCCGCGGCTCCGCGCTCCAGCTCCACCACCGACCCGATGGGCGACTCGCCGGCCGCCTCGGCGGCCGCGACGAGCAGGCCGTTGTCGGGGCCGACGAAGGACAGCGCGCCGCCGGCGGGCAGCGTCACCTCCAACGCGACGCCCCGCCGATCGGTCCCGACGCCGGGGTCGACGACGGCCAGCACCACGCCCGTGCCCAGGTGCGGCACGGCCCGCACGAGGGTGTGGCTCCCCGCGCGCACGTCGAAGGCCGGGATGTGATGGGTGAGGTCGATGACCGTCGTCCCCGGCGCGCGGGCGGCGATGACGGCGTGGACCACCCCGGCGAACTCGTCCTGCGTGCCGTAGTCGGAGAGGAAGAAGACCGTCGGGGCCACGTGCGTGCGCCGCGCTCAGCGCTGCAGGTTGCGCGACCGCTCCGTGGCGGCCGCCACCGCCTCCATGAAGGCCGACCGGACGGCTCTCGCCTCCAGGGTCCGGATCCCCGCCGCCGTCGTGCCCGCCGGCGAGGTCACCTCGGCGCGCAACGACTCGGGGTCGCGGCCCGTCTCCCGCAGCAGCGCGGCCGAGCCGTGCATCGTGCCGACGACCAGGCTCCGGCTCACCTCGCGGGTGAGGCCCATCTGCACGCCCGCCTCCATCAGCGCCTCGGCCACGAGGAAGAAGTAGGCGGGCCCGGAACCCGAGAGCCCGGTCACCGCGTCGAGCAGGCGCTCGGGTAGGCGGACGACCGTCCCGACGGCGGACAGGACGTCCTCGGCCCAGGCCAGGTCGTGCGACGTGGCGAAGGATCCCCCCGAGATCGCCGTCACACCCGCCCCCACCAGGGCCGGCATGTTGGGCATGGCCCGGACGACGGCCGGCTCCCCGCCGAGCGCGGCCTCCAGGCGGACGCTGGGCACGCCCGCCGCGACCGAGAGCACCCGGGTCACCCCGGTGAGCCCCAGGGCCCGACAGGCTCCCTCCGCGGCGTCGGACTTGACCGCCAGGACGGCGCCGGCGATCCGCTCGCCGGACTCGCTCAGGAGCCCCGGCTCGGGCGCCGCGACCGCACGCAGCCCCGGGTGCGCCGCGACCAGCTCGGCGCGGCGCTCGGCCACCGGCTCGATGACCGCCAATTCGGCCGCATCGGCCCAGCGCGCACGGAGGAGGCCGCCGAGCAGGGCGCTGCCCATCTTCCCGCCGCCGACGATGAGCAGGCTCGACACGCCACGCGACGATACCGAGCGCGGCCCCGGGTCGCCGCCGATCGCCACCTGGCCCCGCCGGCCCCGGCGGCCCGGCCGCCGGGCGCGCTCAGCGGCGGGGCCGGCGGCGGTACGTCGAGGGGTGCGCCATCGTCATCGCGGTCGGGAAGTGATCGTCGGTGTACACCACCGAGGCGCCGGCGATGCGGTCGAGCTCGTCGTCGTCGACGAGCCGCGCCGGCACCCGCCCCACCAGGTACACCGCATCCTCGGGCCCCAGCGCGAACCCCATGCCGAGCAGGTTGGCGTTGCAGCGGAGCAGGTACGCGTACACCTCGGCCTGGTTGGTCTCGGGCACCGGCATGAACTGCGCCTCGTGCCACAGCGTGCGCTGCTTGAGGGTGAACCACACCGTGATGAAGTCCTTCTCGTCACCCTTGAAGCGCAGGTACCAGCGGAACGACGCCGTGCGGTCCGTCACCTCCTGGCGCTCGGCGGCCACCAGCGGGCCCCCGGCCGCCAGCTCGCGTGCGGCCCAGGCGTCGATGCAGGCCACCGCGGCCGCCATCTCTTCCTCCTCGGGGAGGTCGACGACGGGCACGGGACGGCTCCGGGGGGTGCCGGCTCAGCCGCACTCGACGAGCCGGCTCGAGGCCAGCTCGTCGTGCAGCTCCACCAAGGCGCGTGCGGCGGCCCGCCAGGTGTAGTGGCGCGCCCGCAGGACCGATGCCGTCGAGAGCCGCTCGGCGGCGAGCGGCTCGTCGAAGACGCGGCGCACGGCGGCGGCGTAGGAGGACGGGTCGCCGTCCTCCACGAGGAAGCCGGTGTGGCCGTCGTCGACCAGCGTGGTCAGCCCCCCCACCGCCGAGGCGACGACCGGCGTCCCGCAGGCGGCCGCCTCCAGGGCCACCAGCCCGAACGACTCGGAGCGGCTCGGGACGAGGCAGACGTCGGCGGCCCGGTAGTACGACGACAGCAGCTCGTGTGGCTGCGGCTCGACGAAGTGGACCTGCTCGCGCACGCCCCGGGCATCGGCCACGTCGTACAGGCCCTGGAGCGACTTCTCCCCGTGGGGCCCGCTCGGACCGCCCACCACGACGAGGCGGTACGGCTCGCCGCCCGTCTCGAGCAGCTCGGCCAGGGTCTCGATGGCCACGTCGGCGCACTTGAGCGGCTGGATCCTCCCCACGAAGAGCAGCAGCCGCCCATCGAGCGGCAGACCCAGCGCCCGGCGGGCCTGGGGCCGGTGGCCCGGGCCGTAGAAGGCGTGGTCGACGCCCGGCGGCACGATGCGGATCCTCCCCGGTTCGCCGCCGTAGAGCGAGGCGATCTGCTCGGCCTCGACCGTGCACGAGGCCAGCACCGCGTCGGAGCACTCGATGATCGACGCCTCGGCCTCGGCCCGACGGTGCGGCATGTCGGCCTCGACCTCCTCGGGCATGGAGACCGCCTTGACGCGGTCGAGCGTGTGGAAGGTACAGACGAGCGGCAGGTTCAGCTCGTGCTTGATCACGTGTCCCGACAGCCCCGAGAGCCAGTAGTTGGCGTGCACCGAGGTGTAGGGCAGCCCGCCGCCCGGGTCGTCGCCGGACTCGGTGGCGGCGGCCATGCGCCCGAGCACCCGGGCCGTGAACTCGTCGACGACGGAGGGCAGCGACTCCTTCGGGATGCACCGGAGGGGGCCGGCGGGGACATGGTGGACGCGCAGCCCGGGCTCGACGTCGACGACCTCGGGCAGCTCGGCCGACCACGCCCGCGTGAAGACGTCGCAGGCGACGCCCGTGCGTGCCAGCGCGGCGGTCAGCTCACGCACGTAGACGTTCATGCCGCCGCCGTCACCGGTGCCCGGCTGGGCCAGCGGAGACGTGTGGAGAGAGAGGACGGCGAGCCGGCGCATGGCGGTCAGAGCCTACCGGCGGCCACGAAAACCCCTTCGGGCACGGGGCTTGCGTGCCGGCTCAGGCGGTGGCGACCCGTTCGGGCCCGTCGTGGGTCCGCGCGCCGTCGGGCGCGGGGTCGGCGGGCGGCCCCGAGGCGGGCGCGGGGTCGGTGGGCGGCCCCGAGGCGGGGGCGGCGCCGTCAGTGCGCCCACCGCGCGCACCGGTCTCGTCCTCGTACTCGCGCCGGAACGAGAGGTAGATGCGCACCAGGGCCTGCTTCTGCTCCTCGCTGATCGACTGGTCGGCCATGATCGCCCGCGTCAGGTCGGGCGAGCCGGCGGGTGGCTCGAGGATGCCGGCCTGCACGTAGAGCGTCTCGGCGGAGATGCGCAACGCCTTGGCGATCTGCTGGAGGATCTCGGCCGAGGGCCTCCGCAGGCCGCGCTCGATCTGGCTCAGATAGGGATTGGAGATGCCGGCGAGCTCGGAGAGGCGCCGCAACGACAGGCGGGCGGACCCCCGCTGTTCACGGATGAAGGACCCGAGGTCGTGCCAGCGGTCCTTCTGCTCCGTGCTCACTCCTGCAAGCGTACCGCCGGGCCGGGGCGCGCCGGGGTGCCCCGCCGCGCCGGCCGGCGGCGGAACGGGGCGGCGGCCCGTCCCCTGCAATCGCCGCCGCGTCGGTCGCATCCCTGCTCGCGTGCCGGTTCGTCCCGGTTCCGATCCGGCTGCCTTCGGGTATGGTCCAGCACGTCACCACGCGACGACCACGACTGAGGAGACCGCCATGGCCGAGTACACCCTCCCCGACCTGCCCTACGACTACGCCGCACTGGAGCCCTACGTGTCGGCCGAGATCATGCAACTCCATCACGACAAGCACCACGCCGCCTACGTGACCGGCGCCAACCAGACGCTCGAGAAGCTGGCCGCCGCCCGCGACAAGGACGACTTCGGCTCGATCGTGGGGCTCGAGAAGGCGCTGGCCTTCCACATCTCGGGTCACGTGCTGCACTCCATCTTCTGGAAGAACCAGAGCCCCGACGGCGGCGACAAGCCCGACGGCGCGTTGGGCGCGGCGATCGACGAGAACTTCGGCTCGTTCGACAAGTTCAAGGCGCAGTTCACGCAGGCGACGTCGACCATCCAGGGCTCGGGCTGGGGCGTGCTGGCCTACGAGCCGCTCGCCGGGCGCCTGACCGTCGAGCAGGTCTACGACCACCAGAGCAACATCGGTCAGGGCTCCGTCCCGCTCCTGGTCTTCGACGCCTGGGAGCACGCCTTCTACCTGCAGTACAAGAACGTGAAGGCCGACTTCTTCGCCGCCCTGTGGAACGTCGTCAACTGGCCCGACGTGGCGGCCCGCCTCGACGCGGCCAAGGAGCTGAAGATCGCCGGCTGACGGCCGGCGCTTCGGCCTCTAGGGGAGGGCCAGGTGCTGCTCGCACAGGCGGCGCGTGGGGTCGCGCTCGAGGTCGGCCTCGCGAACGGGCGCACCGCAGGTCTCACAGGTGCCGTACGTACCCTCGCTCAGGCGCTCGAGCGCGCGGTCCACCCCATCGAGAACGGCCGAGGACCGGGCCAGCTCCGTTTCGTAGTGCTCCTCCACGACACGGCAGGGTAGCGCCGGCGCCGCACGATGGTCCGGACCGGGCGCGCCGGGCGACGGTGGGCTCGCGACCCGGCGGTCCACCTCTCCCCCGCTTCTCAATAGTGTGACGCCGTGACCACCGAGGACGCCCTGGCGACGCTCGTGGGCGCCCACGTCCCGGTGCCATGCCTGGACGGTATCGAGCGTCCCTACCGCGACCTCGACTGCGCCGCGTCGACACCCGCCCTCGCCGTGGTCGCCGACCAGGTCGACGCCTTCGTGCCCTGGTACTCCAGCGTGCACCGCGGCGCCGGCTACAAGTCGCGCCGCGCCACCGCGGCGTACGAGCGGGCGCGAGCGACCGTCCACCGGTTCGCCCGCCGCCCCGCCGGCGGCGACGACGTCGTGGTGCTCGTCCGCAACGCCACCGAGGCCATCAACCACCTGGCCTACCGACTCCGGCTCGAGCCCGACGACGTCGTGGTGACCACGGTCGTCGAGCACCACGCCAACCTGCTGCCCTGGGCGCGGGTGGCCAGGCGGCGCTGGGTGGAGTGCGGCCGGGAGGGCACCTTCGGGACCGACGACGTCGTCGCGGTGCTCGACGAAGGCCGGCCGCCCGCGCTCCTGGCGCTGACCGGCGCGTCCAATGTCACCGGCTGGCTGCCGCCGGTCGAGGAGATCTGCGCGGCCGCGCACGAGCGGAACGTCCCGGTGTTGCTCGACGCCGCGCAGCTGGCGCCGCACCGGCCGCTCCCCAACGGCCCCGACTTCGTGGCCTTCAGCGGCCACAAGCTCTACGCGCCCTACGGGGCCGGCGCCCTGATCGGGCCGCGACGCGCCTTCGAGACGGGCGACCCGTTCCTGGCCGGGGGTGGTGCCGTCGACCTCGTCGACCTGGACGAGGTCATCTGGACCGAGCCGCCCGAGCGCGAGGAGGCCGGCTCGCCCAACGTGATCGGCGCCGTGGCCTTCGGCGCGGCCATGGACGAGCTGGAGCGGATCGGCTGGGGGACGATCCGCGCCCACGAGTCCGCGCTCTCCTCCCGCCTGCACGAGGGTCTCCGGGCCATCGACGGCATCACCGTCCTCGGGCCGCGCGGGACGGCCGGGGGGCCGACGGCCGACGAGGACGGCCTCGCGGTGGCCACGTTCACGGTGACGGGACTCCACCACGCGCTGGTGGCGGCCCGGCTCAGCGCCGAGTACGGCATCGGGGTCCGGCACGGCTGCTTCTGCGCCCACCCCTACCTGATCCGCCTGCTCGGTGTCGACCGCAGCGGGATGGACCGGGCACGAGCCGCCGTGCGGCGGGGAGACCGCACCGGGATCCCCGGGGCGGTGCGCGCCAGCTGCGGTCTCGGCACGACCGCCGAGGACGTCGACGCGCTGCTCGACGCGCTGCGCGCGGTGGCCGGCGGGCACCCCGCACCAGAGCGCTACGTGCAGGACGAGGTGACGGGCGACTTCTGGCCGGAGAGCGACGCCGGCGGGTGGGGAGAAGCGGATCGGCCGGCCGGGGCGGCGTGCGCACGCGGGTGACACGGATGTGGCGGTCGGGGCGGTCGGGGTTGTCGAGGCGGTCCAGCGCGTCGAGGTGGAGTGGGTGGCGCCGGGTGACGCTCCTCGTGCTCGCGGCCATCGTGCCTCTGCTCTCCGCCGCGTGCTCCACACCGGTCGCCAGCGCGCCGGCGCACGACGTCGCCTGGGTGGCCACCGGCGCCTCGGTGACGCTGCCCGGCATGGCCGTCACCCCGGTCGCCCTCGACCGCCGCCACGTGGGCACGAAGGTCGCCGTCGGCAGCCTGCCCTCCGCACTCGCCTACACCCCGGGCGGGCGCAGCCTGCTCGTCGTCACCCAGGGCGACGACACGCTGCACGAGGTCGACATCGCGACGCACGCCGTCGTGCACCAGGTCGGCGTCGGCGTGGAGCCCGACGCCGTGGCCGTGGCACCGGGTGGGACGGACCACAAGGGGATCGCGCTGGTGGGGAACCTCGACTCGGACACCGTCACCCCGGTCGACCTGGGCACCTGGCGGGCGGGCCCGCCGATCCCGGTCGGGCACGAGCCCGTCGCCATCGCGGTGTTCGCGGTCCCGTCCGGTGCGGCGACCGCCTTCGTGGCCGACTTCGGGAGCAACGCCGTTACACCGATCGACGTGGCAACGCTGCAGGCGGGCGCCGCGATCCCGGCCGGACCCGAACCCCAGACCATCGCCGTGGCGGGTGGCGAGGTGCTGGTGGGGAACTTCGGCAACCACACGCTCATGCCGATCGATGCGCTGACGCAAAAGGCGGGCGGGGCGACCCTCCTCCCGTTCAACCCCACCGGCATCGCGGTGGCACCCACGGGGACGACGGCCTACGTCTGCGGCGGCGCCGGCGTCGTCGCCGTCAGCACGGCGGGCTTGGTCTCGGCGGCGCCGGTGGCACTCCCCGACGCCGCCCAGGGGATCGCGCTGAGCGCCGACGGCACCACGGCGTGGATCACCCAGCAAGCGGGATCTCTGATCCCGGTCACGCTGGCCACTGGGACCGTGGGCGCACCCATCCACCTGGGCGGGCATCCGTCGGCCGTCGTCATCGGAGCCGGGTAGCGCGGCGCGCCCGTCCGGAGCGCGAGCGGCCACGCCACCGACCCGCGTCAGACGCTGTAGACGGCGCGGGCGCGGAAACGTAGCGGGCGCTCGGTCAACTCCTCCATGTAGTGCGCGGCCCAGCCCGCCACACGGGCAACGGCGAAGACGATGCGACCGGTGTCGGGTGGCATCCCGGTCCCCCAACTGAGCGCGGCGAGGGCCAGGTCGCAATTGGCCATCGGCACGTCGTGCGCGGCCGCCAAGGCCAGTACCTCGTGCACCAGCGCGCGGCGCTCGTCGCTGAGCAACGGATCGGCCAGCGCGAGCAACGCGTCGAAGCGGCGGTCGCCGCTCTTGTAGACGGCATGGCCGAATCCCGGCAGCCGGCCGCTCTCGCGCAGGACGTCGTCGAGGGCCCGGGCGGCGCCGTCCCGCTCGGCCACCACCAGCAGCTCGTAGGCCTGCTGGCTCGCTCCTCCGTGCAACGGCCCGGCCAGCGTGGCCAGCCCGGCCAGCAGCGCGTCGTACGGATCCGAACGCACCGACGCGGCGACGCGTACCGCCATGGTCGAGGTGGCCAGCTCGTGATCGGCCAGGAGGACGAGCGCCGCGTTGACCGCGGCGGCGGGTACGTCCGCGCCCGCGGGGGCCAGGCGCGCGGTGAGGCGCGCCGCGATGGAGGCGTCGGGAGCCTCGCCCGGCGGGGGCGGCCCGACCGCGTCGGTCAGCGCGGCGGTGGCCCGGCGCGCCGCCCGGGCCACCGCCACCGGTCGAAGATCGGCGCGCAGCGGGTCGGTCGCCCCCGCGAGCACGAGAGCCCAACGCAGGCGGTCGAACGTCCGGGTCAGCGGGCACGGGCCGAGGTCCGGCGCCGACCAGTCCCCGCCGACCTCGGACTGCCACAACAGCTCGGCCACCTCCTCGAAGCTCGAGCCGCCGGCCAGCGCGGTGGCGAGACGGCCGCGGTAGATCGGCCCGAGGTCCTGATCGAGCTGGGTCACCCCGGTGGTGATGGTGGCCAGGCGGGTCGCCGTCTGACGCCCACCGCGACTGCGGGCCGCCAGTCCCTCGATGTCGGCCAACTCGAAGAGGCTGCCGCGGCGCATCGGGTCGCGGTGGGACCCGAGCAGGCCCCGGCTCACGTAGGCATAGAGCGTCGGCACCTTGACCCCGAGCCTTCGGGCCGCCTCCTCCGTCGTCAGCATGCGGTCCACCCCAACGAATCTATATTGACTTGATCAACGTTTACAAACGCAAGTCGGCCGCGTCATAGTGGATCTCATGGAAACCATCGTGCGTGATCTCATGACCTCTCCTGCAGTGACCTGCGCGGCGGACGTCACCCTGGCGGAGGCGGCAGGGATGATGCAACAGGCAGACACCGGGTCGGTCGTCGTGACCGAACACGGCAAGGTCGTGGGCATCCTGACCGAGCGCGACCTGCTGCGCGCCGCCGTCGGGGCGGGCGACCCGCGACGAGAGCAGGTGCGGCTCTGGATGACGGCGCGGCCGGACGTGCTGGGCCCCGACGAGCGGGTGGACGCCGCGTGGGGCAGCCTCACGTCGCACCACTACCGCCACCTCCCCGTAGTCGAGGGCGACACGTGCGTCGGCGTCGTCTCGCTCCGCGACCTGATGGGCGTCGCCCGTATCCGGCCCGCCGGCGAGACGAGCGGCGACGTGCCGCCGGGCCTCGAGGGCGTGGTGGTGGCCGAGACGACCATCGGCGACGTGCGGGGCAAGGAGGGCTTCTTCCACTACCGCCAGTACTCGGCGGTGGACCTGGCCGAGCGGCGCTCGCTCGAGGACGTGTGGCATCTGCTCTTCCGGGGCGAGCTCCCCGACGCGGCCGCGTCGAGGGCCTTCGCCGACGCGGTGCGAGAGCGGCGCATCCTGCCACCGGGGCTCCGCGCGCTGCTGCCGGCGCTGGCGCAGCAGGGGGCGCCGTTGGACGTGCTGCGCACCGCCGTCTCGCTCCTCGGCGCCGAGCTCGGCTGGCGGCCGACGCACGACATCGAGGCGCAGGAGCTCTACGACCAGGCGCTCGGGCTCTGCGCCGTCGTGCCGGTGATCCTGGCGGCGGCGTACCGGTTGCGCGAGGGCGAGGAGCCGGTCGAGCCGCGATCGGACCTCGGGACCGCGGCCAACTACCTCTACATGCTGACCGGGGAGGTGCCCTCCGCCCCGCACGCCCGGGCCATTGAGCAGTACATGATCCTGACCATCGACCACGGCTTCAACGCGTCGACCTTCACGGCGCGCGTGGTCACCTCGACCGGCGCCGATCTCGGCGCCGCGATCGTGGCGGCGATCGGCGCGTTGTCCGGGCCGCTCCACGGCGGCGCGCCCAGCCGCGCCCTGGACATGCTCGACGCCATCGGCAGCCCCGACCGGGCCGAGGCGTACGTCCGCCAGGCGGTCGAGTCCGGCGAGCGGATCATGGGCTTCGGCCACCGGGTGTACAAGACCGACGACCCACGCTCACTGTTGCTGCGCTCGGTCACCGAGCAGCTGGGCGGCCCCCTGGTGGAGTTCTCGCAGTCGGTCGAGCGCACGACGGTCGACGTTCTGGCGGAGCTCAAGCCGGGCCGCCAGCTCTACACCAACGTCGAGTTCTACGCCGGCGTCGTCATGCACACCTGCGGCATCGCGCGCGAGATGTTCACGCCGACCTTCGCGGTCGGGCGCACCATCGGGTGGAGCACCCACGTCATGGAGCAGGCATCGCACAACCGCCTCATCCGGCCGGCCGCCCGCTACGTGGGCCCGCCGCCGCCCGAACCGGTGCCGCCCGCCGGCTCCTGAGACGCCCGGGACGGGCGGCGCGGCCGGAACGGAGCGGGCGGGGACGCGGTGGCTAGTGGTCGTAGACCAGGACGCCGCGGATGTTCTTCCCGTCGCGCATGTCCTGATAGCCCTGGTTGATGTCGCCGAGCTTGTAGGTGTTCGTGATCATCGAGTCCAGGTCGAGCTGACCGTCCCGGTAGAGCTTCAACAGTTTGGGGATGTCCGAGTGGATGTTGGCGGACCCGAAGATGCTGCCCACGATCTGCTTCTCGAGGATCGTCAGGTACATGAGGCTCATGGACACGTCCATCTCCCCCATGGGATGGATGTTGGTGACGACCACTCGGCCGCGCTTGGCCGTGAGCCCCAGGATCGATTCCATCATCGCTCCCTGGCCGATCCCCATGGCGCAGATCACCTTGTCGCACATGCGGCCCCACGTCTCGCGCTGCACCAGCTCGAAGGCCTCCTCGACCGAGGGAGCCGTGTGGGTGGCCCCGAACGTGGGCGCGAGCGTGCGCTTGCGCTCGACAGGGTCGATGGCGAAGATCATTTCGGCTCCGGCCAACCGCGCGCCCTGGAGCGCGGACGCACCGATGCCGCCGATGCCGATCACCGCGACGTTGTCCCCCGGCCGGACGTCCGCCGCGTACACCGCCGAGCCCCAGCCGGTGGTGACGCCGCAGCCGACGAGGCACGCCTTGTCCAGCGGGACGTCGTCGAGGATCTTCACGCAGGAGGCCTGGTTCACCACGGTGTAGGGCGCGAACGTGCCGAGACACACCATGGTCGAGACGTCCTTGCCGCGGGCGTGGTGGCGGATGGTCCCGTCCATCTGGCGTCCCGCCATGAGCACCGCCCCGACGTCGCACAAGTTCGAGTGCCCGGTGGCGCACGACGGGCATTTGCCACAGGCCGGCACGAACCCGAGCACCACGTGGTCGCCCGGCGCGAGCGCGGTCACACCGGGGCCGATCTCCTCGACCACGCCCGCACCCTCGTGGCCGCCGATGACGGGCAGTGGCACGGGCATGTCGCCGGTGACCAGGTGCTCGTCGGAGTGGCACATCCCCGACGCGGCCAGCCGGATCAGGACCTCCCCGTCCTTGGGCGGGTCGAGCTCGATCGGCTCGACGCTCCAGTCGCCATGACGTTGCCACAGGACGGCGGCTTCGGTCTCCACGGTGGCCTCCCAGGAATCGTGCGCGGTCGCGCGCCGACCACGCTACCGGGCGCGGCGCCGGGCGCCCCGGGTCGGTCTCTTCGCCAGGCAGCGGGTGGCCGCCGCGCCGCAGTGACGCGCGTGCACCGCAGGTGGCCCGTACGCTCGTGTCTGGCGCGCAAAGGGGGTGCGAATGGTGGACCGACGGACCCGGGCAGCGCCGAGGAACGCCCTCGGCGCGTTCGCCGTGGCCGTGGCCGCATGTGCGGCCGTCGTCATGGCGCCGATCGCGGGCCCGACCGCTGCACAGACCGGGCGCCACGCCATCCTCGAGGGCGACGGCGTGGGCGCCGTGCGGATCGGCACGCCCCAGGCGACCGCCATCCGCGAGCTGACGGCGCAGCTGGGTCAGCCGTCGGGACGGCCCGTCGCCGACTGCCCGGGCGCATACACCGACGTCGCCTGGCACGACCTGATCGCGCAGTTCAGGGACGGCCGGTTCAGCGGGTACCGATACTGGTCCGCGCAGGCCGGCCGATCGATCACACCGCGGCTGGCGACGGCGAACGGTGTCACGCTCGGGACGACCTTCTCGGCGCTGCGCGACGCCTACCGCCTCACACAGACGGGGACGTTCTTCTGGAGCTCGGGCGGCATGACGTTCGGGCTGGCCGGCGACACCTACCCGTCCCCGGCCAGCGCGCCGGTCTACGAGGTCACGGTCACGGTCTGTCCCGCCGCGCTCTGAGCACGCCGGCTCGCCAGGCTCGGCCCCCGGGGCGCCACCCCCGGCCCACGCCGGCCCGCCTACGATGCCTTCCCTCTGGGGCGGGGGGTCGTCACCAGGCCGGCCGAAGCGAAGGGAGCGCCGTGCCACAGCACCGGAGAAGGGGCTTGTTGCGTCACCACACTGCGGCCGGCGTCCTCGCCGCGTTGGCCGGAGTGACCACGGTGCTGGCCGCGGTTCCCGCGGGCGCGTCGGGCGACGCCAACACGTACACGGCCGTCGCCACGTTCACCGGCCCCGTCACGACCGGCCACACGATCGAGCCCGAGACGGCGCTCCCGACCGATCTGGCCTCGCACGGCTACGTCGAGCAGGAGTTCTTCGCCGGGGGAACGGCGCACGCGTTCAACGCGACGTCGGCACCGGCGGACGGCAGGTGGACCATCGCGCCGACGACGTCCGCCTCCTACGAGACGCGGATCCTGGTCCGGCGGCCGTCGAACCCGGCGCGCTTCAGCGGGACGGTCGTCGTCGAGTGGATGAACGAGTCCGAGGGAGAGTCCGCGCCCGACTGGGACTATCTCAACCCCGAGCTGATGGACGCGGGTGACGCGTACGTCGCCGTCTCCGCCCAGGCGCTCGGCGTCGAAGGGGGCACGCCGATCCTCGGCTCGCTGACGTCCGGCGTGGGCCAGGGACTCATCCAGCAGGAGCCGCAGCGCTACGGCTCGCTCCACCATCCCGGCGACCAGTACGCCCTCGACATCTTCGACCAGATCGGCCTCGGGCTGCGCGCCAAAGGGTCGGACGCGCTCGGCCCGCTGAAGCCCCGTCACGTCGTGGCGACCGGTGAATCGCAGTCGGCCTTCTACCTCACGACGTTCGCCGACACGCTCGAGCCGCTGAGCCACGCCTTCGACGGGATCTTCATCCACAGCCGGGGCGCCGCCGCCGCACCGCTCAACGGCAGCTCCATCACCTCCGCGTCCGCACCCTCGGCGGTGCGGATCCGGACGGATCTGCACGTGCCGGTGTTCATGTTCGAGACGCAGACGGACCTGATCCAGCTGGGTTACGCGGCGGCGCAGCAACCCAACACGGCACACATCCGCACGTGGGAGGTCGCAGGCACCTCGCACGCCGACGCGTATCTCGTCGGGCCCGCCGCGAGCGTTCTCGGCTGCACGAGCCCGATCAACACCGGGCCGCAGCACGTGGTCGTGCAAGCGGCCTTCGCCGCCTTCGTGCGTTGGGTGGTCGAGGGGACGCCTCCTCCCTCACCCGCACCCTTCCGCCTCCAGTCCGAGCACCCGGCGGCCTTGGCGCTCGACGCGCACGGCAACGTGATCGGCGGCGTGCGCACCCCCGCCGTCGACGTGCCGGTCTCGACGCTGAGCGGCGCCGCACCCGCTGGGACCTCGGAGATCTGCTCCCTCTTCGGCTCGACCACGCCCTTCAGCCCCCAGACGCTCGCCAGCCTGTACGGCACGAAGGCCCACTACCTGTCCGAGTACACCGCAGACCTGGACCACGCGATCGCGTCGGGCTATCTCCTGCCGGCGGAGCGGTCCTCGCTCCTGGCACAGGCCGACGCGGTGCAGTTCCCCTCGTCCTGACCCGGCGGGCGTCGCAAGGTTCCGTCCCTCGACATCGAGGTCCGGAGAAGCCTGCCCGGCCCGCGGGGTGGCCACCAAGCAGACGTGCCGTCGACGTACATGGTGGCGGGAACGGCAGTCACGCGTCTGACGAAGGCGTCGATGAGCGCGCCGAGAGCCAGCGCAGAGCCGAGCGGCTTCGAGGTCGGGTCCGGCGAGAAGAGGTCGTTGGTGCACGACGCATCCTCCGTCGCCGGCTGACGAGCCGGCCCCGGTTCAGCCAGCGATGAACGCCAGGATGTCGCGGTCGAGCTCGTCCTGGTAGTCGCCATGGATGCCGTGAGGAGCACCCGGGTAGACCTTGAGCGTTCCCTGCTTGACCAGCTTGATCGACTTCTCGGCGGCCGCGGCGATCGGCACGATCTGGTCGTCGTCGCCCTGCGCAATGAGCATGGGGACGTCGATGGCTTTGAGGTCCTCTGTCTGATCGGTCTCGGAGAACGCCTTCACGCAGTCGTAGGCCGCAGCCAGATTGACGAGCATTCCCTGTCGCCAGAAGTCGTCCTTGGCCCCTTGGGACACCTTCGAACCGGCGCGGTTCGCACCGTAGAAGGGCTCGGACAGGTCCTTCCAGAACTGCGACCGATCCCGGAGAACACCTTGGCGGATCTGGTCGAACGCCTCGATCGGCGTGCCCTCGGGGTTGCTCTCGGACTTGACCATGATCGGTGGAACGGCGCCTGCGGTGACGACCTTCGCGACCCGCTCCTTGCCGTAGGTGGCCGCGTACTTGACGACCTCGCCCCCGCCGGTGGAGTGCCCGACGACGATCAGGTCGCGGAGGTCGAGCGAATCGACCAACTGCGCGAGGTCGCGGGCATAGGTCTCCATGTCGTTGCCCTTGTAGGTCTTCGTCGACCGGCCGTGGCCGCGGCGATCGTGCGCGATGACGCGGAAACCGGCGTCGGCGAACACCTTCAGTTCGACCTGCCACGCGTCCGAACACAACGGCCAACCGTGGCTCATGACGATCGGCCGCCCGTCGCCCTGTTCGGTGTAATAGAGCTCGATCCCGTCAGAAGTGGTGATGAAGGGCATGCCGCTTCTCCTCTCGTGGGGGACACCGAAGGAGGCTCCACAGCACCTCTCTGGCCTCAGGCTACGCCTGTGCCTCGCCGTTTCATCCGGCTCGCCCGATCGGACGTCCACGATCGTCGGGTCGTGGCAAGGCCATCGGTCAGCGCGGTCCGAGGGACCAGTCCGGGCACCTGCAGCTGATGAACCGCTCCGTCCGGCCGGCCGCCGATAAATGCTACTGTTCTCATCGATTTTGTTAGGATAAGCCGGTTGGAGCCCTCCCCGACGCCGCCCGGGAGGCGCGAGGACACGAACAACACAACGACCACCACGACAATGCACAGACCCCTGCCGAAGACCGACCAACAGGGTTCCTCGATCTGCGTCGAGGACCTCTTCTTCCTCGCCGATCTCGAGGCGCTCGGCATCCCCTGGGTCAACGCGATGGCCGAGACCTGTAGCTCTCACGAGGACGTCGAGGCGGTCCGAGGCGTCCTCCGGTGTTGGGGACCAGACGAGGAGGACGCAGAGGACGCGCGCTGTCTCCGCTCGCGTTTGCCCGAGGTCCACCCAGAAGTCGAACGGGTCCGCTCGCTCGTTCGATTGCTCGGGGGCCAGCGTCCCTGAAGTGCAGCGTCCCTCAAGAAGTGATCCGGAACGGCGCCTCCCACCTGCGCTACGTCGCGGTGGACCAGACGTCGTTGCAGCGCGCACACACATGCTGGGGCACGAGCCCCGCCTTGATCAGGATGCCGAACAGCTTGCAGCCCAAGCACAGGCCCAGTGCGGCTTCCAGGAAGGCGGCGGCGGCGAGCAGCAGGAGCACGATCTCCGCGGCGCCCCATTGCCCGAGGATCGCCAGCACGAGCGCAGTGACGGAAAAGGCGGTTCCGAGGGCCTGAGCGAAGCGCTTCGGTGGACCGGCCACGGGACGTTCGGCGAACGGCAGCCGCGGCGTGAGCACCCGTGTCACGAACTGACCCAGTGGGCTCAACGTGGGGCCGGTGAGCACGCGCGCCACGAACCCGTACGCGATGACCGCCGTCGCCCACCTCAGGTCGAACGAAACGGTCAACAGGACCATGGCGAGGACGCCGGCGGCGACCAAGCGAGCCGAGACTTCGTTGACGGGGTCGGGGAACGAGAAGAGCCGACCCAGCCGTCCGCGCGCGAGCTCCGAAGGGCGCTCCGTGGTCACGGTGTGTCCCGACACCTGTGTCTCCCTCCCATGGATCCACTCGGATCCTTCTATTCTTGATCATATTCATCACCTTTTGCAGGTGTGCATACCCGCGCGCGGACGACGTGGCGGAGAACCGAGCTCTCGGAGACACCGGTCGGCGGCGGATCACTGCCCTCGAAGAGTTTCAGAAGGGATAAACCCAGGTCAGGGTGCAATCCACATTGTAGACTTCTGCTGCGTGAGAGAGGGGGCGAAACCGGGAGCAGCCTGTCGCTCCCGGCTCAACATCAACCTCAGGGTCAGCCACACCCGCTTTGGCCGAACCAGAACTGGTCCTCGAGCGTCACTTTCGCCGTGGCGCCCGAGACGACAGCGCACCAGGTCGGGCGGAGTGACGTGACGAGCACCACCCTCGACACGGAGCGCCGGGCTGACCAAACGGGAGGCCCGCCGCCCGGCCGCCGACGGACCAGGTGGCTTCGGCTGGGTGTGGCTCTCATGGCCGCAGCGCTGTTCGCCTCGACTCTGGGCTACCTGATCGACGATCAAGTGGCCGAGCACGAGCATTTCGACCAGGTCCGTGCTGCGCTTTCTCTCACGCGCCATCGGAGCGCAGAGGTGACGCGCGATCTGACCGAGCTCCGCCACGACATCACGCTCCTCACGGCAGAGGTGGCCGCCAACTCGGCCACGTGGAACCAGGACGAGGGAGAACTCAAGGCAGCATCGACGGCCCTGGCGATCACCCAAGCCGACGTGTCCCAACAGAGCTCGCGCATCACGTCTCTGCACACCTGCCTGGGCGGGGTGCAACAGGCCCTCAACGCGCTCGCGGTCAACAACCAACCGAGCGCGATCGCCGCGCTGCACTCGGTTTCTTCGAGCTGTGCGGCGGCGTCGAGTGGCTGAGCGGGCCTCCCACCGGTGGCTCGTCGTCACCGCGACCACCGTGTTGGGCGCGGCTCTCCTCGCCACGGCCATCTGGACCGATGTCGATGCCCACTCCCGGACGCGCCGGGAGGAGGCGGCCCTGTCTGCTGCAAACGCCCATCTGGCCGCCTTGCGGCATCAGGTGGCGGTCAGGTTGACCGACAAGGCGGAGACCACGACGAAGCGCGACGAGCTCGGGGCATTCATCCAGGTGACGCTGGGCCAGCTCTCGCAAACCAACCTCTCACTCAACAACGCGAAGGTGGCTGCCTATCTGGCGGGTGTCGACGTCACCACGCTCGAAACCTGCCTCGGGGGGATCCAGAACGCGCTCGATGCCATCGGGTCCGGGAACAATGCCCAGGCCACCCAGGACATCTCCGGGGTCTCTGCGGCGTGCACGCAGCTGGAAGGGGGCATCTCCTCGGGCCTGGTCTACCCCTACGACTTCCCGGACCCCAACGTGATCACCGTCGGGTCGACCTACTACGCGTACGCGACGAACTCGGTCTCGGGCAACATCCAGATCATCGAGTCCACCGACCTCGCGCACTGGACTGCGGTCGGCAATGCCCTGCCCAACCTGCCCTCCTGGGCCTCGGCCGACTACACCTGGGCACCGTCCGTCGCCTTTATCGGCGGGATCTACGACCTGTACTACGCGGTCGACCCAACCGACAGCGCAACGGAGTGCATCTCGGTCGCCACGTCCAGTTCCCCTCTGGGACCATTCGTCGACTCGTCGACGGCACCCCTCGAGTGCCAGCCCGCCTTGGGGGGCGCCATCGACCCCGACGCCTTCGTCGACACGAACGGCACTCCGTATCTGTTGTGGAAATCGGGGGACGCCGGCTCGGCCCGGATCTGGGCGGAACAACTCGATGCCTCCGGCACGACCTTCGCCACCGGGTCGACCGCGACCACGGTCCTGGCGCCCGACCAATCGTGGGAGGGCGGCAACATCGAGGCCCCTGACCTGGTGGCGGTGGGCGGGCGGTACCTGCTCTTCTACTCCGGTAACGACTGGACCAGTGCCAACTACGCGGTGGGCGTGGCCACCTGTGCCGGACCGCTCGGACCATGCGGCGATGCCTCCTCTTCCCCGATCCTCGCCAGCGGCGATGGCGTGAGCGGCCCCGGAGGCGAGTCCGTGTTTCCGGACGCCAACGGCGACTTCTGGATCGCCTTTGACGCCTGGAACCCCACCGCGGTGGGTGGGTCCAACAGTCGGGCGCTCTACATCCGCAGCATCAACCTCTCTGGTGTGCCGAGCGTCGGCGCTCCCCCTTCGAGCTAGACCGGCGGCGACGGCCCGTTGTTCCGAGCGACCGGATGGGCACCGCACGTTCCCGCGTTGGGCCCACGCGGCCTTTCAGCCTTGGGGTGTATTCTTTCCTATGGCTCCCTTGGAACGCGAGTGAGCGACTCTCTCGGAGCACCGGCGTCTCCGCTCACCGTGGCAGCTCAGGAGTCCGATGGGTCCCAGTGCGACGCGGTGGGCTGCTGGCCTGCCATGACAAACCGTTTGGCACCGAAATATGGCTGAGGCATACGACACGGGCATGGACCTTCTCATCGAGTCGGCCACCGCCCTCGAGATGGCAGCCGGTGCGTGCGAGAGTGCCGAGGATGCGGCGCTCCTCTCTGCACTGACCGACCGGATCCGCAATTACCTGGCGACGAGCCGCCCCACCACAACTCTCGGCATGCCCCGGATCGTCTCTGACCACGCCCGGCTCATGGATGAAGACGTGGTTCACCGGACCGGAGAGTTCAACAAGTCCCACATACGCATCTTGACGGACTGAATTCCGGCGACCAGTGGGCCGGCTCTCGTTCCTTCGAAGCGGCTATTCCCTCGCTCCGTCAACGTCGCTTTGGGTCACCCGGATGGTGCGGGGCCAGCCCTGGGCGGGCGAGAGCCGGACCCAATACGTGTCCCCGTCGAAGGAGATCCATGAGACCGTCGGGTCGGACCCCTCGGGTCCCGATACCACGAGAGCATTGGATCTGTACTTCGGGTTGACTCGATAGCCGCGAATCGGGTGGTCGACTTCGGCGGTACACGTACCGCCAGAACCGTGGGCCCGCCACGACAACTTCGCCATTTTCTTCACGGGGCCCTTCTTCCGGCTCGGCACCTCAGTCGTCAGTGTACGCCTTCACCTTCATGCGTACCGGGTTGCTCGAAGCCAATGCGCACAGCGCCGATCAACCAACGGGGTGATTGCGAGCGCCGACGACTCAGGGCGCCGGACGGGCGAGTCGCGGGAACAACCGCGACCCAAGGTGTACGGCGAATTCGATGGCCAGGTCAGGCGAGACCCTGGGATCGGTGGCCGGCGGGTCAGGGAGGTCGTCGTCGTGGCGGGCGTGCTCGTAGAGACCGTGGCAGAGGTGCAAACCCAATGTACCCAGAGCCCGCATTGCCTTCACCTGCTCCGCCTGGAACGGGGGGACCGGCAGCGGGTCGATGTCGGGCCAGGTCTCGGGTGGCCGCGGCGCCTCGAGACTGAACACCTCGCCGAAGCCTGGTGCGGCCGCGTCCCTGGCGGTGAGAGGCTCGCCAAGGTTCCACGCCTCGCGCAGGGTCGCGAGCAGAGAAGTGTGGCGGTACTCGCCGGTGCAGACCGTCCCCGGGGGGACCCATGGCGACACGATGACCGCTGGCACGCGGTAGCCGGAGCGGTCGAAGGCGAACCCGAACTGACCGGGCGGAGAGCCGGGGTCCGGAGGTGGCACGGACCCTGGCGGAACGTGGTCGTACGTACCCCCAGGCTCGTCGAAGCCGACCAGGAGCATGGTGTTGAAGGCGTTTGACCCCGACGACGAGGCCGCGGCACGCACGGCCCGGTAGATCCGACCCAGGAAATCCTCCCCGGCGAGTATCGACGACGGGGCGTCCATGAGGACGTCGACGCCGGGGATCAGGGCCCGCCCGAACGCGGGATGGTAGTCCCCGTGGCCGGCCAGGAGGTTGGGCTCGATCAGTGAGAAATCGGGCAGCGTGCCCGCCGCGGCGTCCCGCTCGAACTCCGCGAACGGGAAAAAGTTTGTGGCGAAGCGGTCGCGCAGCCGCGGCATGTGGATGAAACCGGTGAACGAGAGGGGTGCGGGCTCCAGCACGTAGACCTTCCACGTTCTGCCGCAGCGCTCGAGGCGGTCAAAGATCGTTTCTGCTGTGTGGTGCCGCATGAAGTTGGTCACCGACCGGTTCACCACGAAGCCGGACGAGGTGGCGGCGGTCCAAAACGAGCGATTGGGCAGCGTCTGCGACGGGACTTCGCTGAACCAATGGTCGAACACACCGAAGCCACGTGCCAGCGTGCTGATGACTGGCACCTGCTCGGGCGTGTACCCAGTCATGATCTGGCTGTATTCCTCGTAGGTGGGTGGCCGACAGAGCTCCACGGTGAGGAAGCTGATGTAGTCGGTGACGAACCCGTCCATAGTGGGCAGCCGTCCGGCCGGTGGTGCGTTGTACGGGGCCACCATCTCGGTGGCGTCTTTGCAGCGATTGACCTCGTCGAGGATGTTGAAGAGCTGCGTGTTGGTGTGGGGGTACTCCTCACCCGGGTCGGGGTCCGGCACGTCCATCCCGACCGAGATGCCGTACGGCACGACGTTTCCATCTGCGCCGTGTTCGGCCCAGTCCGGGACCGGGTTGGCGAGGTCCTTGCCTACCACCCCTTCGAATGACTCGACTTCGTCAGGGGTGTACAGACGGCCGAGCAGATTGTCGAACGATCGGTTCTCGAAAAGCACCAGCACCACGTGGTCCATAGCATTCGCTCGTACCGGTGGCATGGGTCCTCTCCGTGGGTGGTGGGGTTGGCCGTACGCTATCGCCGCGTGAGTCGGGACTCGGACGGCGTGCATGTCGGAAGGCGGACAATGCGCTCACCCCCGGCGTGAGATCATTCAAGGGATGGCATCGGATGTCGCGTCCCAGTCGGCCCACACGGCTGAACCGGTGGGCCATCCCGATCACCACGAAGTCGTGCGACGTTCGTTCGAGCGACAGGTCGCACTCTTTTCGGGTCCAGATTCGCCCTTTGCCCAGCGCTCTACCGGGGCTCTCTCGTGGATCGGCCCTCTCGAGCCCGACATGATCGTGCTCGATGTGGCGTGTGGTGCCGCTCACGCAGCAGAACCAGTGGCCGAACAGGTCCGCCAGGTGGTGGGCATCGATCTCACCCCGGCACTGCTCGAGCTCGGGGCTCAGCGGCTGCAGGGTCAAGGCATCACCAATGTCTTGTTGCAAGAAGCAAACGCTGAATCGCTGCCTTTCATCGACGAGTCATTCGACATCGTGTATTGCAGAAGCTCGCTGCACCACTTCGCGGACCCCTACGGGGCGGTGGCCGAGATGGTGAGGGTGTGCCGTCGTGAGGGGCGTCTTGTACTCCTCGACACGGTTGCGCCGTCAGGGGACCTTCGTGATCGGTTCGATCACGTCCACCGCCTGATTGACCCTTCCCATGTGCAGTCCTTCCTCGCCGGCGAGCTCGGCGAGCTCCTTCCCGGCGGCGTCGACGGCTTGGCATACGCCAACATCATCGGCCTGCGGTTCCCAGTGGCGATCGCGTTGACGGATCAATCCGAGAAGGCAGCGGTCTCCGAGATCCTCGGGGCCGAGATGAGAGGCGACGGACGACCCACGGGCTTCGAACCTACTGAGGAGGAGGGCCAGGTCGTGGTGTCCTTCATGACCTGTGTGGTCCATTCCGTGCGCCGATGACTCCACGAGTTGCGCGACCCCTGCCGACTGGGCCGATCGACTGATACTCAGTTCGCAGGTCCCCGTTTGAGGGCGTCGATGGAACTGTCCGCATCCATATCGCTTCTCCGTTCGGGTTGCTGTCTCTACGATCAAAAGAAGCCTTCCCGATTGCGGATCAACTCGATCGGGCTGGAGTGTCCCCTCGGCCCTGCTGCAGCGACGTGTAGGCACGGCCCATCGGGGTACGAAGTGCATGTGCAGTTCTTCAAGCAATACGGCTGGAAGGCAACGACCGTCGGCCTTGGGGCTCTGGCAGGTTTGGTCACACAACGCCTCCTCGAAGTCATCTGGAAAACGTTCCGTGGATCGACTCCGCCAAAGGTGCCCGCAGACCGGCGCTCCTCCTGGGCAGATGCCCTGAGCTGGGCAATCGCAACCGGCGTCGGGGCAGGAATCGCGCGACTCCTGGCGATCCGTTCTGCTGCCGCGGTGTGGGAGGCCGCCGTTCACGAACCACCGCCTGAACCCGGGCTCATCGAGTCTCCCGCGGCCTAGGCACCTCAGCCCCTTCTCGGAGCCGCCTTCTTCTTGGTGACCTTCTTGGTGGCCTTCTTGGCGCTCGCCCGCCTGGCGGTGGCCGATTTGCGAGTCGTCGTCGCTCTCTTGTTGGTCGCCTTCTTGGCGGCTGCGGCACGTTTCTTCGATCCGGTAGCCTTCTGAGCCGTCTTCTTTGCCCCAGTCGCCTTGCGCTTGGCTGTCTTCTTCGCTCCAGTCGCCTTGCGCTTCGCGGCGGCGGTCTGCTTCTTGACCGTCTTCTTTGCTCCCGCCGCCTTGCGCTTGGCGGTCTTCTGCGCCCCCCCGGCCTTTCGTTTCGCGGTGGCGGTCTGCTTCTTGGCCGTCTTCCTAAGACGCTTGGCCTTCTTCGCGGCCCTCTTTACGAGCGGACGTGTCTGTTTCTGGACGCGCTCGGCGCTCTTCGAGCTTCCGATCGCCGTGACCGCCTCATTGAGGCCCTGTTTGAGTCTCGACCCAGCGGCCGCTGAGGCTGTCTCAAGGGTGCCAACGGCGTCTCCCACCACTTCCGCAGCCTTGTCCAATCTGTTTGGCATCAATCCGTCCGTTCAACTCGCTGATTTTCGTCGTCGTACGGCGGTTGCTCTACCCGATTCCCTCAGACCTACACCCATTGACGATTGAAGAAAGGGTCCACGCTCCGAGGCCTAGCAGCTCAATCAGGTCGCTCAAGCGGGCGACACTGTGGCTTCGGTGGTGATCAAGCAAATCAATCAAATAGACGGTTCCCTTGAGCTGGTTCCCGACGTCCGGGAGCCTCCTCGGCCGCCCGACGCGCTGCCACACCACCGCTGACCCGGGCCGACGGTCTGCCCAAGGGGGCCCTTGCGATAGGCTGGCGGTCTCGTCCCCTTGGGAGAGTCGCTTCGCTTGGGCAGGACGGCCTTGTCGGCCGACGTCGCCCCGTGCAGGTTCGACGCCTCGACCGAGCCTCTTTGAGGAGCATCTGTGCGCGTCGCCAACCTGCCTCATGAAGGTCCCACCGATGCCGCGTGCTCTTTCGGGATCCTGAGCTCTTACCCGCCGACGGCGTGCGGTCTGGCCACGTTCACCGCTGCTCTGGCGTCCGGAATGAAGGCACATGACGCCCGGGTAGGCGTCGTACGGGTCGTCGATACCGCCGCACAGAACCCCGACAGCGATCCCGTTGTCGGCGAGCTTGTGAACGGATCGCGGCGCTCCCTCTCCGCGACGTCGGAAACGTTGAACCAGTTCGACGTGGCGGTGGTGCAGCACGAGTACGGGCTGTACGGGGGCGCTGATGGGGACGAAGTGCTCGAAATCCTGGGCGGTCTCCACGTCCCTTCCATCGTCATCGTCCACACGATCCTCACCCATCCGACACCGCATCAGCGGTCCGTTCTGAACGAGGTTGCAGACTTGGCGCAGTGCATCGTGGTCATGACAGAGGCAGCTCGTAAGCGGCTGTCCGATGGCTTCGACGTCGACCCAGCCAAGTTGGCCACTATCGCCCACGGCGCTGCCCTCCCCGCTTCTCGCATCGTGCCCGAGCGAATGGGCCGGCCCGTGATATTGACGTGGGGCCTGATCGGACCGGGCAAAGGACTCGAACGAGCCATTGAGGCCATGCGGACACTGCACGACCTCCCGACGCGGCCCCGCTATCTCGTTGCGGGCCAGACGCACCCCAAGGTGCTCGCCACTCACGGAGAGTCGTACCGTCGGGACCGGATGGAGCAGGCGAAGCGCCATGGGATCTCGGCGTCCGTGGACTTCGATGACGACTACCGAGACGTGGCGTCGTTGACTGCGTTGATCCAGTCCAGCAAGGTGGTCGTCCTTCCTTATGACTCCAAGGACCAAGTGACGTCGGGTGTGCTCGTCGACGCGATAGCGGCTGGGCGGCCGGTGGTTGCGACAGCATTTCCGCACGCGGTCGAATTGCTCTCGAGCGGCGCCGGGATTGTCGTCGACCACGATGACCCCGATGCGATGGCGCTCGCGCTACGGAGGGTCCTCACCAGGCCTGAGCTGGCCGCCAAAATGGCAGCGGAGGCGTCCCGGCTCGCACCGAGTCTCGGATGGTCGGTCGTCGCGGACCAGTACCTGCAGCTGGCCGATCGCCTCTTCACGGAGCGACTCGCGTTGGTGTGAGCTCGTTTCTGGAACCTCCCGAGCCGGACTTCGGCCACTTACTCTCCATGTCCGACGAACGCGGGACGTTCGAGCACGCCCTCTTCAGTGCACCCAGGCCCGAGCATGGCTATTGCACCGATGACATGGCCCGCGTCCTCGTCGTGGCCGTCAGGGAACGGTGCACCGCACCGGCGATGCGCAGCCTGGCGACGCTCAGCGTGGGATTTCTTCTGGACGCGCTGGACTCGCGGGGCAAGTGTCGGAACCGGATGAACCGAAGTGGTGCCTGGGAGGATCCACCTGCACTCGATGACTGCTGGGGGAGGAGCATCTGCGGCCTGGGAACGGCCATGTCACACAGCCATGACCGTGTGATACGCCACTTGGCTTCGAAGGGGATCGAGCGAGCGATGAAGCAACGATCGCCGTGGCCCAGGGCCATGGCATTCGCGGCGTTGGGTGCCGCCGAGATGTTGACCGTCGACCCCGGCAATGTGACTGCCCTCGCCTTTCTGTCCGATGCCGCCGATGCAATGGGCGCACCGACTCACCCAACCCAATGGATTTGGCCAGAACAGCGCCTGAGCTACGCGAACGCGACGCTCCCCGAAGCGATGATCGCGGCAGGCTCCGTGCTCGGGCGTCCGGCCCTCTTGGAGCACGGTTTGGCACTCTTGGAATGGCTGCTCGACCGAGAGACCCAACGCGGCCATCTCTCGGTCACCCCGGTCGGAGGTCGTGGTCCTGATGACGAAGGTCCGGGCTTCGACCAACAACCCATTGAGGTGGCAGCTCTCGCTGACGCCTGTGCCCGCGCCGCGGCCGTTGTCGAGAACCAACGGTGGACCGATGGGATCAGGGCTGCTGCCAATTGGTTTCTCGGCGACAACGACGGTGGGGTCGTCATGTGGGACCACGCCACAGGTGGCGCCTTTGATGGCCTGGAGAGAAACGGTGCCAATCTCAACCAAGGCACCGAGTCGACGCTCGCCCTCCTCTCGACATTGCAACACGCACGGTCCCCCGCGAGCGTCTTCCAGTGATTGTGGACGCATCGAGTTTGGTCCGTCGCAGCCCGGTCCACATTGCGGCCGACAGGTCGCGTGTCGTGACCCGACTGTTCGTCCCGGGACACGAAGGCTTCGACCAACAAGAGTCGCGATCCACTGCTGTCTTGCGCCGAGTTTTGGCGCTCTCGAACGACGAGGTTGAGAAGAGCTACGACGATGTGCGTGCGCGGTTCGATGGCCGACATCACGGTCTGACCGAGACGTTCCTTCGCCACGCGGATGAACTCTCGGATCGCCTCGATCCCCAACTCGAACTGTCTCCAACCCGCCGATTGCTGCTTGGCGCGACGTTCACCAGTGAGTACGCCATCGAGGGTGCAGCACTCTGCAATCCGAGCATGGTGATACACCCGGACCAGACGGGAGTCGGCCCGGGTGCTTTGCGGTTCGTCATGAGTGTCAGGGGCATTGGCGAGGGCCATTGCTCCTCAATCGGCTTCCGAACTGGGGTACTCACACATTCGGGCGATGTCGATTTTGATCCCATTCCGACCTTTGCCTCCACGGGACGTCGCGACAGCTGCGTCCTCGAGGGTGAGGCATTCAAGGGAGAGCTTCGCCGGGTCCATGGCGGCGGGGATGACGCCGACTACGTCCTCAGTCAACTCGGACCGAGGTTCACCCTGGCGGAGATGGAGGTACGTCTCAGGCTCCTCGAGGACCACGTCGCCACTCGCAAGCAGGCCAAGAGGACCATCAGCCTCATGCGCAGGATCGCCGAGCGGAGTTACAGCGTTCGATTCAAGGAGGACGCAGAGCTGAGCGAGCAGGTGCTTTTTCCGGCCATGAGTGCAGAGTCCAAGGGCATGGAAGACGCCAGGTTCGTGCGATTCGTTTACGAGGATGGCACGGCGACCTACTTCGCCTCCTATACGGCCTACAACGGGATCGACATTGGCCAGCAACTGCTCGAAACAAAGGATTTCCTCAGCTTCACCTCCTCGCCCATGGTGGGAGCGGCCGCTGCCAACAAGGGTCTGGCGCTCTTTCCACGCCGGATCGGTGGTCGTTTCGTTGCACTTTCACGAAGTGATCGAGAGTCCAATACCATCGCCTATACGCTGAATCCGTATAGGTGGGAAGAGTGGCTCGCATGCCAGACGCCGACGGAGTCTTGGGAAGTCGTTCAACTCGGCAACTGCGGTTCGCCCATTGAGACCGAAGCAGGCTGGTTGGTGCTCACTCACGGTGTTGGCCCAATGCGCACCTACAGCATCGGGGCCATCCTGCTCGAGCTCGAGGACCCAACCCGGGTCATAGGCCAGCTTCGGGAGCCGCTCCTCAGTCCGGCTCCCGATGAGCAGAACGGCTATGTGCCTAACGTCGTCTACTCCTGCGGTGCGCTCCTCCATGCGGGGACCCTGGCCGTGCCGTACGGAATCGGCGACTCTGCCATCGGCGTGGCGACAGTGCCTCTGAACGAACTCCTTGCATCTCTCAAATCCGTCCCCGATTGACTCAAGGATCGCCACGAATGACTGGAGACCGCCGTGCCTGACAGATCACCGCAGAAACCTTCCGGTAAGAAGCCGGGCAAATCTCTCAAGGAGAAACGGGAAGCAAAGAAGGAGAAGCGAGAAGCCAAAGAGAACAAAGCTCATCAACTGGGTCTGGGGCGTTGAACGCCCGGTGCGAATTGCGGTCCTCGCACCGATTTCGTGGCGTGTACCGCCGCGCCACTACGGGCCGTGGGAGCTCTTTGCGTCACTGTTGACCGAAGGGCTCGTGTCCAGGGGGCACGACGTGACGCTCTTCGCCACGGGTGATTCGGAAACGTCAGCTGTCCTGAGCAGTGTGGTCCCCAGAGGCTGGTCCGAAGATCCGAACATCGATCCGAAGGTTGCCGAATGCCTCCATATATCGGAGGTGTTCGAGCGGGCATCTGAGTTCGACATCATTCACAACAGCTTCGACTTCCTGCCGCTCACCTACGCGGGGTTGATCTCGACGCCGGTCGTCACCACGATTCACGGGTTCTCCTCGCCACACATTGTGCCGGTGTATGAGAAATACAACCAGAAGACGTTCTACGTTTCGATCAGCGATGCCGACAGGCATCCCTCTCTCGAATATCTGGCCACGATCCATCACGGCATTGAGGCAGACAATTTCACCCTTCACCCGGCGCCTGGTTCCTACCTCGCGTTTTTCGGACGTATCCACCGGGACAAGGGACTCGTTGCCGCGATCAATGCAGCCGAACAGGCGGGGATACCCCTCCGCATCGCTGGCATCATTCAGGATGAGTTGTACTTCAAGCGGGAGATCGCACCCCGTATAGACGGCGACCGCGTGCAATACATCGGGCCGGTCCTCGCGGAGGACCGGTCATCGTTCCTTGGCGGCGCCATAGCCCTGCTCCATCTGATTGACTTTGACGAGCCGTTCGGCTTCTCCGTTGTAGAGGCGATGGCCTGTGGCACACCAGTGATCGCCTTCGACCGAGGTTCCATGTCGGAGATCATCGGCGAAGGCGTGACGGGTACCGTGGTGGCCGACCTGGCAGCGGCGACCGAAGCAATCAGGGGTGTCAGTCAACTCGACCGGCAATCAGTTCGGGCCGAGGCAGTCCGTCGATTCAGCAGTGACCGCATGGTCGACGAGTACGTCACCGTCTATCGACGTGCCGTTACGGAATTCACGGCTGAGCAACCGCGTGGATCATCCATTTCACCATCACTTTCCGGTGTTGCTCAGCTGTGATCCGTTGCAGACAAGGAAGTAGACCACTCCCCCCGCGTTCCGTTGGCGGCGCTCGTCGATACAGACGTAGCGCCTCTACCTGAACTTCTGTGGTGGTCCGCGAGCGGGTCGGCCACGGCAGGCGGCATCCGTGGACGGCTACGCCGATGGTGCGGAGTCATAGGTGGGATCGGGTTCGAAGAACTGGTGCACAAGCGCCTCGAGTCCGAGGGCAAACAGCGTCCAGTCCTCGCTCTCCCCGTTTCGCCCGGTCGGCCGGGCGACGTACTCGATCGTTCCGTTGATGCGGTGGCGGAGGGCGAATCCCTGGTCCAACGCCGCGAGCACCATCACGAACTGTGACATGTCCGATTCAGGTCGGATCCGCAATCCAAGGAGGGCTGCCAAAACGCCGAAGCTCTCCTCCCACAATTTGGTGAACGACGTGTATCCCTCGCGGAGGACCATCAGGATCCGTTCCCTCTGTTGTGTGTGTGAAGTCGTAATGGCCGTCGCGACCACATGCATCCAGAGCGGATAGTTGGGCGACTCTGCCGTGGTGACGGCGTTGGCCTCACCACCCACACGGCACACCTGCTGCACGAGCCGGGCTCGTGACTCGGGATTTGAAAGGTCAGCCTCGTCCAGAAGCGGTCCCAGGGCTTTGAAGATGAGACCGAGCTCCGGCCGGGACATGTCGTTCGCCACGGCCACAAGGACGTCGGCTTGGAACTCCGCCTGGTTCTCCCAGATTCGCTTGATTACCGAGCCGTTGGTTACTTGGATGCCCGTGCGCACCCGGACCCGCTCGCAAACGCGCTTGAAGGTGATGTTCACGGATCCGGTATGAAGACCTTCTTCACGCAGGATCTCGAGTGCCGCATCGAGGAGCATCGAGCGCAGTTCCGCTCGCGCCAGGCGTGGCTTGCGTCCCCGGCCCGCCGTGTCACCTTGTCCCATTCGTCCTCCACAGTGTGCAACCCCAGACAGGCTGGGTGCCGAAAGAGGCTGTTTCATCGATCGATGGTCGGGTCATCGGCCCGGCTCGACGACTGTCGGTGCCAAGAATTCCGGGCGTGTCACTTGGCGGCCCTGCACTACTCCTTCGTCCCGGAGTAGGACGCCCTCGATGGCCGATTTGCCGCGGCCGGAACGCTGGATACGGAGGAGTTGTCGGGGTGGACGGATTCTGATGGCAAGCGCAACAACCCTGGGCGACCGGCCTTGGTCAAGCTCATTCGAATGGGCCCATTGCAACTGAGGATTGCAAATCTGACGAAGGCGGAGACCGCTGGAGCGACGAGTGGAGGACGGAATTCCGGCGTGGCTCCAGCCGTGGGTGCCAAAAATGTCATCTCCAGGCACCTGACCTGGAATCTTCATCAAGAGCTGGCTGCCATTTCTGCATCCTCGGTCCTCCGAATGCAACCCTAAGTCGCAACGGCTAGGGTACTGCAGACACCCAGCAAGGGGGGTAGCAACCATGCCCATGACCGAGCGGTTTTTCGAGCAAGTGGCGTCCTCGATCCGCGAGATGCGGGGCACGGTTCAAAATGACCTTGACCGGTCCTACTCGGTCAACGGTTCCATCGTTCTCGATCAGCTGACCCAACATCTGGCCGACACCTTCGCTGCCCATTACCCAAGCTTCAAGCGGGACGCGTTCCTCATGGCGACTCACGTCCCTCAAGGCTCAGGTGATCTCACGGACAGCGCGTGTGATGATCCGGGCATCTGCTCCCCTACCGTGAACCCGATCGAGACCAAGGTCCGCAGCGACCCGCCCAAGGCTGAGACCCGATCTTTCTTCACCTTCGCGGAGGTGAGTGAGTTCGACCGCCACGCGGGCCGTTACGCCCAACTGAGCAACGAGACGGGCATCAGGATCATCGGGCCATTCAGTCCCACCTAAGCATCGCCCCGGGTCCCGAGTGGCAGCACTCCGACGGCTCCTGCGAGTTTCAGATTCGCACGGCGCGAGGGGCGACCGACCAGAGTCCTCATCTGGATTTCCCAAAACTGGTGGAGACGTCACCTGCCATGGCTCGGATCCAAAGTCAGCCCTTTTGCTAACCAAACCGCGGTTGCCCTATCAAGGGTAAACCAAAGCCGACAGATAGGCGTCCGTCCTCAGTCGGTCAACGCAACAGCCTCGGCGAACGCCTGAGAGGGTGTCATCCATCCCTAGGCCTCACTCCTCCGCCTCGCTCCTTTTGGCCGTGAGCGTGCCGCGGAGCTCGTCTCCGACGCGATCGGCCACGCCTTTCTCCGGCAGCAGCTCGGTCTTGCAACGGGGTGGACCGGACGAGAGGTTTCCGCAGGCGCCCAAAAGCAGATCGGTTTTGGCCGATGACAATTTTCTCGTACGCCGGGACAAATGGCTGAAACGATGGGCTCGCTCATGACAGAAACGGACTAGAGGCCTGATGAGGGGTGCGATGTCCGACGCCAGAGAGGACCAATTCTGCGCGCTCTACGAGTGGACGCGCCCCCGAATCATCGCGTATGTGCTGAGGCGGACACCATCGCGCGAGGACGCGGCGGACATCGTCGCCGAGACTTACGAGATCGCCTGGCGGCGATTGGACGACGTCCCCGCCGGCCACGCCAGCCTCCTCTGGCTCTACGTGACCGCCCGCTATGTCGTTGCGAACCATAGCCGTCGGGCTCGTCGACGAGACGAGACAATGACTCGGCTCGCTGATGAGCTCCGTAGCGTCCGATTGCGAATCGAAGAACCCGGCGAAGAGAGCCTCGTCTTGCAGTCTTGCCTGGCCTCCTTGTCACCTGATGAGCGAGAGCTCTTGATGCTCGCCGGTTGGGAGGGCTTGAGTGCCGCTGAGATCGGTCTCGTGCTTGGCTGCTCACCGACCGCCGCACGCATTCGTCTCCACCGTGCCCGGGTTCGATTGAAGTCCGCGTTGGCGGAGCTCGCACCGCTCGAGAAACACGCCGAGGCCTACGGACATGAACAAGGCAAGGGTGTGGAGAGCAGCGGCTCTCCTGAGGAGGTACTCGAATCATGAAGCGAACCGCCGTATTTGCTCGCCTCGATCCCGTCGACGCGTCAGAGGTAGAGCGCGTCTCCTCCAGCCCCGTCTTCGAGGATCTGCGGTCGGACATCATCGCAACGCCACGTGCGGGACATCAACCGGTCGACGATGGCCCTGATTGGATCGGACTTCACGGGCACCCGCGGCACCTGCGGCCGGTCGCGGTGCTCGCGCTGATCTGTCTAATCGCGATCGTCGCCGGCACGCTGGTTCTCGTCGGTGGAAGGAATGCAGCGAAGGTCCCGACGACAGAGCGACAGGCGGGGCACCGCGTCTCGGGTGCAGCGCCCGGAGGAGCCGCCCACGTCCTGACTGGGACATGGAAGCTGATGGACGACGCGCTCGAGCGGGACGTGGCAGCAGAACACGACCGGAGGACCCCCTCCGGGTTTTCTCAGCTGTCCGGGGCCGTCGACCTGTTACGCGATGAGCGGCCAGTACGCATCTCCAAAAGCGGGGTCGCCCCTGCTGTCGGAGTCCCTCTACGCCAGCACAGACGTGGGTGCGACCTGGACGCAACTTCCGATGCCCCAGGGCTTCGCGCCGACGAGCCCGCTCGCCTGCGGCGGTGTATCAGACTGCGCGGCCGGAGGAACCGACAACGGTGAGCCCGTGCTCGTCACGACCAACGACGGTGGTCACACGTTTGCCATCACCGCGTTGCCCGACGGGGTCGGCCACCTCGACACCCTGTCGTGTCCCTCTTCGGGGTTCTGCGCCGGCCTGGCCGCATCGAGCGAGTTCTTGGCGATCGGGACAACCGGCGCGACGTTTCTTTCGACGAGTGACGGTGGCAAGACGTTCAGCGACAGGCCGATCCTCTCCGGCAATTCGATGGGGTCGCTCACCTGTTCGTCCAGCATCGATTGCACTGCTGTTGGCTGGGACGACGCGTCTGGCTCGAACGACGCCACAGGCGTGGCGGCGAAGACAACCGACGGCGGACAGAAGTGGATCGCTGGGACGCTTCCGGCCGGCTTCGGCATCAGCTCGCATGCGCAGCTGTCTTGCGCCGATGCCCTTCATTGTTCGGTCGGCGGCCTCATCGACATTGCCGTTCGGAACCCCCCTCAATGCGCGTCAATACCGCAACGGCAGCCGATCGTGGCGCCCAACACCACGACGACTGTGACGAGCCCGCCGAGCCCCGCTGTACAACGGATCGCACAGATCGAGTCGGCTGCGGCAACCAACGAGAATCAGAAGGCGACAAACGGTTTCTCGTGTAGCCCGAGCGGCCAAACCTTGATCAGCGATATCGCCTCGACAACGGACGGTGGCCTCTCCTGGACGCCTGACCCGTTGCCTGCCGATGTGCCCCAGCCGCAGGTATCGGGGCTGTCGTGCCCGACGGACAACCAGTGCTGGGCGACCGGCTCCGAGGCCGTGCCCGTGCAGCTCGGAAACACCTTCGACGGAGGTTCGTCGATGGTGCTCGGGACGACGAACGGTGGCTCATCCTGGTCAAGGGTCACTTTCAGCGTGCCCGCGGGTGCGCCGAACTACGACGGGCAGTCCTACCTCAGTATCGGGGCGATCGACTGCCCGTCCGCTGGCGTCTGTGTCGCCCTCGGGGTTGGGGCGCAGAGCTCCCCCAGCGTGCCGACGTACAGCCTTACCGTGCCTTCGGGCTGACTGCAGCTCGCAGTGAGGCCGGCGGACCATTTCGCTTCCCGGTCTCGGGGCACTTGCGTCCCGAGGCTTGTGGACCGAGCGATCACTCTGGCAATCCAAATTGGCATCAAATCGGGCGACCAGCTGGACGGCCAGCGACGGGCTGGATTGAAGTTCCTGCTCAAGATCACAAGCTCATACGGGCTGGACGCTCTGGACAACCCGAATGGGCAACGGGATCCGAGTGCAAGTGCCTGTCTCTATTTGCGGGTGTTGCTTGAGACCAGCTGTCTCCTCGGCCGGAAGCATCACGCTTCTGCGGGCTCTTTGGCTCTGACTCGCAGGAGGAGATCGCGGAATTTGTCGGGCTCCTCAAAATGCGGCGTGTGGGCCGACTGCTCGAACCAGACCAGCTGCTTACTTGGTGCCTCCAGATAGCGGGCAAAACGCTCTGCGGCTTCCCCTGGCGCCACCTGGTCCAGGCGCCCCTGTGCCAGGACAACACGAACCGCAAGGTGGGTCAGGGTGCGAGTCAGGTCCATGTTGGCGAGGTCTGAAAGGAGTGCTGCCTGCGTCGCGCCGATCCTCCGCAGGGCCCGAATGATGTCCCCGGCCGTGTAGTCGGGCGACCGCACCATGCTGGTGAGCACCTGTCGGGCCATTGAGCCGTAGGTCTCGTCGGTCGTGACGCCGCCAAAGTTGGTGGCCCAGCGGACCCGGGTCGAGAACTGCTTCAGCTTGAGATGCGGGGGCGGCCCGATGGCCTCGAGCTGGAGGATCGCGTGACGCTTGCCGCCCTCGACGGCCGTCTTGAGCGCAAATACATAGGCATTGGTGGCGGCAGCGACACCGTCGATGTCCATTCCCACCGCCACCAACGTCTCCACAAGGTCCGGTCGCTGGGCAGCGGCGTACGCCCCAATCGCCCCTCCGAAAGAGAAACCGATCACGAAGATCTCTTTGCCGAAGCGATCTCGCAGCCATTCGAGGAGGGACACGGTGTCGGACACCATTGCGTCGATGCTGATGCCTTCGGGCTCCTCAGGTCCCCGCAGCGAGCGCCCGCAGCCACGCTGGTCCCAGTAGATAACCGTGAACTCCTGCTCCAGCCCGAGGAGGCGCTCGAAGCGGCGGGCCTCGTTCATCATCGGAAGGCCGGGGCCCTGTTGGATTAACCATTCTCGTGTCCTGCTATGCATTGCTCACGACCCCGGTATGCGCCTGCGCGATATCGCCATCACGTTGGGCATCACCGAACGCACCGCCTTTGCGATCGTCGACGATCTCATCGCAGCCGGCTACGTCGTCAAGGACAAGGAGGGCCGCCGCAATCGCTACTCCATCCAGACCGAGTTGCCGCTGGGAGAAAGCGTCGGCCGAGAACGAACGATCGGTGAGGTGCTCGAGTTGCTCGCAGACGCCCAAGGGCGAAGCGAAAAGGCGGGATGATCTGCCGGTAACTGCGCCCCAAGGTCATCGAGGGCGCTGTCCCTATGTGCCGGTCCCGGGAGCCAAAGAAGTCCAGCTCGGTAAGCGCAGACAATTCCAGGCCCCCCGGGCGCTCGACGCCATCGCATCGGCTCGTCAGACTGGGGCGATGGCGGAGAGCCCGGAGATCCACTACGCCAAGAGCGGGGATCGCCATGTTGGCTATCAGGTTCTCGGCGAGGGTCCGATCGACCTCCTCGCTCTCAACTCAGGGTGCAATATCTGGATAGACCGAGATGACGAACCGCACTGGAGTCGTTTCGATCGCCGCCTGGCGTCATTCAGCCGACTCATTCGGTTCGACCCGACCGGTATTGGGCTCTCGGACCCTATGGTCAGCGGATCGGGCCCGACGGTCGAGTGTTGGACGCAAGACGCGGTGGCGGTGCTCGATGCCGTCGGGTCACGGCGCACTGCGCTGTTCGGCATCGGTGCCGGTGGCTCGATCGCCATGTCGTTCAGCTCGATCCATCAGGAGAGAACCTCGGCGCTGGTCCTAGTCCACTGTTTCGCTCGGATGGCGCTGTGATTCGGATTATCCATGGGGCTGGCCACAAGAAATCATCGATCATTTCTTCGACGCCTTGACCGACCCGGGTTACCAAGGAGACGTCATCGACGACGTCGCGATGAGCGCTCCGAGCCTCGCTAATGATGTCGAGTTTCGATCGTGGTGGAAGCGTGCGGGGGAGCGGTCCGCCAGTCCAGCGACTGCCCGGGCCCAAGATGTCGTCGCCATGAGCGCAGATATGCGTTCGGTGCTTCCGCTGATCAACACGCCCACACTGGTTTTGCATCGGGTCGACAATCCCCTCGTCCTGATCGGGCAGGGACGGTATCTCGCCGAGCACATCGCGGGAGCCAAGCTCATGGAGCTGCCCGGCGCAGACCACATTCCCTTTGCAGGCGACACCGATGCGTTGCTCGGGGAGATCGAGGAGTTCCTGACGGGAACCAGAGGGGCCGCCAACACCGACCGGGCGCTGGCGACGATTCTGTTCACCGACATCTGCGAGTCCACCACACGGGCGGTCGGCAGCGGAGACCGCCGCTGGCGGGAGCTGCTCGACAATCACGACCAGATGGCGGGCCGACAGGTTCACCGCTTCGGCGGCCGGCAGGTCAAGACCACCGGTGACGGCATTCTTGCCACGTTCGCCGGGCCGGCGCGGGCGATTCAATGCGGGCTCGCTATCTGTGACGGTGCACGCCAGCTCGGCGTGGAGGTACGCGTCGGCGTGCACACCGGTGAAGTGGAACGACGTGGCAATGACGTCGCCGGGATCGGCGTGCATATCGCAGCGAGAGTCCAAGCACTGGCGCAGCCGGGCGAGGTCTGGGTATCAAGAACCGTGGCCGACTTGGTCACCGGATCGGGGATAACCCTCCACGACCGCGGTGAGCATCCACTCAAGGGAGTGCCCGGAGCATGGCGGCTGTTCTCCGTTGAAGGTTGACCCGCGACCAGACCGAAGCGCTCTTATGCGTAAATGTTCACGCTCCGCTCCAGTCCTAGGAGTGCAGGATCGGCCCGCCCAGACGCAACGAGCGTAAATGTGAGTGGGTCCGCTTCGATCCGGCGACCTCCACCACCGATCGCCACGTCCCCGATGCCGTCGAGGGCGAGCGTCGCAGGCCCCCAACCTCGGTCAGTTAACACATCCGCGATGTTGGCGATCGCCGCCCGAAGACCCGGCCCCTTCTGGGCGGGACGGGCGAGCGCGGCGAGGATGTCCTCGCAGTGGATATAGATTCCGCACCAGAGGGAGAGAATCCCGGCACCCAGCGTTCCGGCGATACCTGGAGCGGCTGGACCGTTCCACGCAGCCTCATCGAAGTGAGTCATCAGCTCCTCGGTGGCCGAGGTGACATGGTCCAACTCCTCGATCAGCGCCTGCGGGGGCCGAGGTCAGACGTAGCCAGGCGGGTTCTGCCGAAATGTCCGCTCCGCCGGGTCGGAGTGCATTGGGCGTCGGCTCGCTCTTGCCAATGGCTAACTGGCACCGACCGCCACTTCCGGGCCAGGCGGGGAAGGGGCGTCCCCGCTCGGTAACCGGCAGTTGCGAACGGTCGGCTCTGTCGAGTGTTCGTACGGACTCGCAGCCCGACCGACCTGGGTCAGATGTCGAGGTCGAGCCGCATGGCCACCTGCCCCTTAGGTGATAGTCCTCCGGCCACGTCGTGCTCCCCTCTGGCCAGCATCTCGGGTCCCAGTTCCGACTCATCCAGCACTCGGAAGCCGAGGTGCTCGTAGAGCGGACCGTTCCATGGCACCTCATAGAAGGTCGCCAGGGTTATTGCCGGTCGTCCCGCCGAACGCGCCCAGCTCTTGACCTGCTCGACAAGTGCTTTCCCGACCCCGTGTCCCTGGTGGCCGGGATGGACGCAGACGTGGAAGATGTGGGCGGCGTTGTCAAGGACACCTACGAGTATGTAGCCCACTACCTCGTCGTCAACCACAGCTACCCAGGAGCGTTCTGACCGCGCATACTCGACCAGCAACTCGATGGAGTCCGGGGGGCTGGCAGCAACCTGGTCATAACCGATGGCGGCGAACTGGCCTTGGGTGGCCAACTCGATGTGTTGGAGACGTGGGGCGTCCTCGGGGCGAGCCGGACGGATGGTGAACCGGCTGTCGGGCACGGGTTCATGGTGGCAGGTCAGAGCGACCGGGATGTGCCGATACCCGGGCGCTCTTGGGGTATCCCTGATCGCGGATCTGTGCGCCATATTCGGGAGCCGACAGAATGGGCAACATGGAATGGGTCCCGCCGAAGCCGCGACTGCAAGGTGCTGGTGTAGCGATCCGTCCGTTCCGGGCGAGCGATGCTGCCGCAGTCGCCTCAGCATGTCGGGACCCGGACATCCTCCGTTTCACGTTCATGAAGGACGGCCTCACCGAGGGAGAGGCTGGCGAGTGGATTGACACCTGCAACGAGCGGTGGCCTATGGGCCATCCTCGTTTCGCCGTCGTCGATGCACACGACGATCATCTCCTGGGGCAGGTGGGACTGAACTTCAATCCTCGACACGTGAGCGCCGAGGCGCACTACTGGGTTGTTGCCTCAGAGCGTGGCCGAGGCGTTGCTTTTCGAGCACTCAGCCTCCTCATTGACTGGGGGTTCTCCAAAGGCACTGAGCGCGTCTTCTTGGTAATCCACCCCGAGAACAAAGCATCGAACCGGCTGGCGGCAAAGCTGGGGTTCACACGAGAAGGGGTATTGCGGTCCTATGAACCGATCAAGGCTGACCGTCCAGACCTCGTGTCATGGTCGCTTCTTCCGAGTGACCCGCGCCCTTGGAGGTAGGCCGAGCCAGTGCCTCCCACAGAGCGGAATGTGCCGACATCGAGCACACTCCACCTGTGGTTCGGGGTATCACGAACGCCGGGATTGGGTGCCACCCTGCGAACACCATGGGGGCATGGAGGGTGGATCAGGATGTCGTTTCGGTTGGAGGCTCCAGCTGCTTCCAGAGGAAGTGGCGGCGACTCCCCTGTGGAAAATCAGACAACTCGCCAAACTGCTGGTAGCCGATCGACTGGTAGAAGCCAGGGGCCTGAAAGCCAAATGTGTCTAGCCAAGCGCCACGGCACCCACGGAGTTGTGCCCGAGCCTCAATGGTGGCCATTAGGTGGCTTCCAACGCCCAGACCTCGCAGGTCATCGTCAACCCACAGATGATTGACATAAAGCCATCGCCAGTGGGTGTACCCGTCGACTCCGCCGACTATCTCGTCGTTCCGGCGAACAAAGACTCCTAGAGGGACGCGATTCTCAGCTTCGGCTTGGCAATCGTTGAAAGCAACTAGGCCTTCCACCAAGCGTCGAACGTGCTCTGGGCTGGGTTCGTCCTCGACCAGATAGTCAAAATCACCGCTGACCACTTCATCGCCTCCGCTCCACCAACGAAACCGTATCCGCAGCGAGTTAGTGGGCTACCCCCTACCGACGGGACAAGGCGCAAATACCAGACCTAGTCCGCCTGCAGATTAGGCAGGGAAGGCTTTCGTTTCTCCGTACCAGGAGATGGGATCACGCTTGACCGCCTCCCACCGTCGCTTTCCGGATGCGGCCAACAGTGCCTGGAGGACGCGTCTCTGCTCGCACGCTGCCACAGGGCTTGTCGCTCTGAGATAGAGAGCATGAAGAACAGGCCCGATCCCAAGAGCAATGCTGCAGCGATGCCGATGGAAATTCCGAACGAGGTCCATTGGCTTCGCGACGCAAACTGTGAGGAGAAAAAGACTCCGCTTGGTGAAAACCAACATCCATCAGCGCTTCTGGTGGGCCGCCCGGGTCTCGATCCCGGCACCTTGGGATTAGAAGTCGGGGTCTGATTGTCCACTGAGTCCATGCGGTCCACTTCGTGAGGCGGCGTCGGCTCGCGAGTCCAGCCAGACCCCTCGTGCCCGACTTCGTCCGTGGATTTCAGTCGCAAACCAGTAGCAAACCCATCCGCCGATCGAGCGGAATGACTAACCCCAGAAGATGCACGTCGGGTCGTTCTCGATCTCCATGAGGAGCTGCTCGACCGTTCCTGGATCGATGAGGTCGTACGGGTGCCAGCGGTCATTACGGTCGGCCCAGAAAAGGGTCCATAGAACGGTCGCGGGATCGAAGCGAAGCTGGGCGATCGGCATACGGGTCCATTCAGTTTCCTTCTCGTTCCACGGAGGCCGGCACTCGAAGATGGTCACAGACTTGCCGCGCACGCCCATCTCAACCCGCATCTGGTCCCGGAACTCGAGCGGCGTCCTTTCCTCGCAAAACACGCCAATCTTCCGCAGATCCAGGTCCGAGACCGCGCTCATCGGGCCAACGTAGGGGCGATCCGGTGTCGCGAACACCTCCAGCTGGGCCGCCGACTATCGAACCGATTTATAGCGAATATGTACTATACTGACCACATGAGAAGTGGAGATCTGATTCGCGAAGCCAGGTTGCGAGTCGGCCTCACACAGGCCGAATTGGGCGACAGGATCGGTCAACCGCAGTCTGTCGTCGCCAGATGGGAGCGCGGCGCCGTGACCCCCAGCTTCGAAACTCTGCGAGAGGTGATCCGGGGCTGTGGGCTCGAGCTCTCTTTTAGCCTCTCCAAGCTCGACGACTCGACCCCGATCATCATTGACGAGCACCTCAACATGACGCCGGCCGAGCGATTGGCCGACCTACTCGAAAGAGTTCGTTTCCACGATCAGCTGCAAACCCGCGAGCCCGTGACTGACAGTGTCTGAGCGGGTTCCTTATCGACCAGACCAACTTCTTGAGGTCCTCGAGCGGCATGGCGTCCATTACGTCGTCATCGGAGGACTCGCAGCGGAGTTGCGAGGATCGCCGTACATCACAAGAGATGTCGATGTCACTCCGTCGCGAGACCGTGCCAATCTGCGCCGTCTCGCCGCCGCACTTCGAGAACTCAAGTCGACGCTGCGCCTTCCTGGGGTCGAAGGGCCCGTCGAGTTTCCTCTCGATGAGCATTCGTTCGATTGGGGAACCACCTGGACATTCGTCACGGATCACGGCTATCTCGACATCGCGTTCCTCCCAGACGGGACTCGAGGGTACGACGATCTGCGGCGCGGAGCGACCCGGGAGCAGTTGACCGAGAACCTTCAGGTCGAGGTCGCAAGTTTGGCAGACGTGATCCGATCGAAAGAGGCGGCAGGCCGCGAAAAGGACAGAGCCGTACTTCCGGTTCTTCGTCAGGTCCTCGAGCGATCTCGATCCATCGAACGTCAGGGTCCGGACATCGGGTTCTGAAGCCGTTCCAGATTGGTGGGCCGCCCGGGTCTCGATCCCGGCACCTTGGGATTAAAAGTCCCCTGCTCTTCCGGATGAGCTAGCGGCCCGGGACAGCAAGATAACGGACGACGGCCGGCTCCACGGCTCAGCCGAGATCGGCCAGCTTCGGTACGACGGGGCCCCAGGTCTCCTCGAGCCAGCGCGAGGGCTCGGTTCCCGCGGCGCGCGCCACGATGGTGCGGGCCCCGGCCGTGCGGAGTGCCTCCGCCTCGCGCAGGATGGCGTCCGCCGTCGTGTCCTCCGTCGCCATCACGAGGGCCGTCACCTCGATGTCGCCCGGATCACGGCCGACGTCGGCGCAGTGCCGCTCGAGCACCGCGACCTTGTGCGCAACGGTCGAGGCGTCACCGATGATATTGCAGGCGTCCGCGTACGTGGCCACGAGCCGGAGGGTCTTGCGCTCCCCGCCCCCGCCGATCAGCAGCCTCGGTCGGGGCGAGCTGACCGGCTGAGGCGAACACAGCGTCTCGGCCAGCCGGTAGTGCACCCCTTCGAACGCGCCGTTCTCCGGGCTCCACATCTGGAAGCAAATCCGTATCGTCTCGTCCAGGCGTTCGTAGCGTTCCTTGAGAGGCGGGAACGGGACCCCCAGCCCGAGGTGCTCACGTTCGTACCACGCTGCCCCCAGCCCGAGCTCGGCGCGGCCGCCCGACAGGACGTCGAGGGTCGTCACCGTCTTGGCCAAGAGCCCCGGATGCCGGTAGGTGACGCCGCCGACGAGGAGCCGGAACCGGAGCCGCTCCGTCTTCGCCGCCGCGAAAGAGAGTGCGGTGTACCCCTCCAACATCGGCTCCTCGGCGGGCCACAACATCTCCATCTGGAACCAGTGATCCATGACGGAGAGCGTGCGCACGCCGATCGCCTCGGCCGTCTGGGCCAGGGAGGTAAAGGTTGGCCCGATCGCCGCCGCGCCGCCCGGCCACGTGAAGCGCGGCACATGGATGTCGAGTTGCATGTCGTCCCTTTCGTCGCTGTGGCGAGGGTACCGCGGGTTGCCCGGCCTCCATCTGGTCCGGACGCGTGGCGGCACGACCCCCAACGGGCGTCCGCCGTGATCCCTCTCCGGACGCCGCGCCTGACCGTAGGCTGCCCTCATGCGTCCGAAGGACATGGTCACGGTCGCCCTCATCTCGGTGGCGGCGACACCGCTCCTGCTCGGGCTGGCGGCCGACAGCGCATCGGCGCAAAGCACGCCAACGAGCGCGACCTCGACGACGACAACATCGGTCCTCCCGACGACGACCACCATCGTCCCGCCGACGACCGCGCCCTCCACCACGACCACGACTCGGGCGCCGACGACGACGTCGACGAGGGTCCACCCCACCACGACCACCTCGCACCCGACGACGACAACGGCGACGACGGTGAAGAGCTCATCGAGCTCGAAGGTCTGGGGATGGGTCCTCCTGGCCGTGGCCATTGTCGTGGCCATCATCCTCGTCTTGCTCCTGCTCGCCCGTACCCGCCGCCGTGGTCGTGAGACGGACTGGGAGCGCCTGGCCCGTCCGGCCGTCGCCGCGGCCGAACTGGCGCGGGATCTCGTGCAATCGCAGACGGAGACGGACGACCAGCAACGGCGGGCCAGCGTCGGTGTCCAGGTGGACGAGGCGGTGCAGAGCCTCGAGCGGGCCGCCGCCGGCGCTCCCGACGAGGCGCTGGGGGCGATGTGTCGCCGCTGCGCGGAGAGCCTGCGCGGCCTGGCCTTTGCGATCGAGGCCGATCACTTGATGCGCTCGGGCGGCGAGCACCCGACCGGGGAGCAACTGGCGGCCGCCGACGCGGCGCGCCGGAACCGGTCGGCCGAATTCGAGGCCGCGCTCGCCGATCTGAAGTTCGCGGTCACCCCTCGGCGCTAACCGACCGATGTGAGGTCGGCAAACCTCTCCGTTGTCGCGGAGGCGGATTCACCCTGAGGCCCGACGTCACGTCAGCGTGGCGACCAGCGCCTCGCCGACCCGGCGTACCGTGTCGGGTGTTCCGGTCGGCACGTTGAAGATGAAGTAGTCGACGCCGGCGGCCGCCAGCTCCTCGACCTGACCGATCAACTCGTCCGGTGTCCCGACGTTCGACGTCGTCGGCTCCTCTCCCGTCGCTTGACGCAGGAAGTCCTTCGTGTCAGCCGTCTCCTGCGCGCTGCTGGTGAGGACCAGCGTGGCGAGACGGCTCACCGTGATCTCCGAGGGATCCCGCCCGACCGCCTTGCAGTGCCCGCGCAGGACGTCCACCTTGTGCGCAATCGTGGCCACGTCGCCCACGATGTTCGCCATATCGGCGTAGCGCGCCACCAGCTGGAGTGTCCGCTTCTCCCCGCCGCCACCGACGAGGACCGGCGGCCCGCCCGGCTGGACGGGACGCGGCACGTTGCGCGCGCCGTGGATCCGGTAGTAGCGGCCATCGAAGCTCGGTGCCTCCTCGCGGAACATGGCACGGCAGATCTGCAGCGCCTCCTCCAGGCGGTCGAGGCGCTCCGCGGCGGGAGGGAAGTCGAAGCCAAGTCCGTCGTGCTCGACGTCGTACCACGCCGCGCCGAGGCCGAGAACAGCCCGGCCGCCGCTGACGACGTCGAGCGTGGTGACGATCTTGGCCAGGTGCGCGGGGTTGCGGTAGGTCACGCCCGTCACCAGAGCACCCAACCGCACCCTCGAGGTGCGGGCCGCCAGGGCGCCGAGCAGCGTGTACGAGTCGAGCATCGGCGCGGCGGGTCCGCCCAGCGGGGGCAACTGGTAGAAGTGGTCCATCACCCAGACCGAGTCGAATCCGGTCTCCTCCGCCGCCGTGGCCATCTGCACCACGCCGTCGAAGAGGTCGCCGGGTGCCTCGCCGGCGAAGTTGGGGATCTGCAGTCCGAAGCGCATGCTGCGGAACCTAGCGGCGGGCGGGGGCGTCCGTACGCCCAGTCCTCACCAGCCGGTCCGGCCCCGCAACCACCCCAGCGCCACCGCGCCCTGGGCCGCCTGGAAAGGGCGGAGGGTGGGCAGTCCCGGGGGAGGCGGCCGGAGCGAGTGCGAGATGAAGAAGCCGGCGATCGCGGCGAGCAGGACGGTGACCGCGTCGTCATCGAGCGGCCGTTCGCCCCGGTAACGGGCGAGCAGGTCCTCGGGCTCCGGCCCCCCTTCGAGCACCACCGAAGGCGCCCACGCGACGAGGTCGAAGGCGGGATTGCCCACCGCGGCGTGGGGCCAGTCCACGAAGACCACGTCGCCGCCGGCCCTGACCAAGACGTTGTCCCCGCGCACGTCCCCGTGCACGAGCGTCGGCCCGGCGCAGGCCTCGGGCCAGCCCGACTCCAGATCGGCCAACTGCCTCAGATGGTCGCGGGCCCAGGGGTCCAGCCCGGCCGGCGCACCCTCGGCCGCCAGCGAGGCCCAGCCGCCGAAGAGCCGGCCGGCCCGGATCTCGAGCGTCTCCAGCCCGGACGCCGGGCTGGGCGTCAGCTCGCCGTGCACGGCCGCGAGAGCGGCGCACACCGCCGCGAGCTCCGCGGCCTCCCACGGGTGGTGCGGTGGCCTCCCGTCGACCGCCACGAAGGCGAGCGCCACCCAGCCGCCGTCGTCATAGGTGTCGAGCAGGCGCGGGAACCGCGGCGAGGGCGGAAGCGCGGCGGAGACGACCGCTTCGCGCCGGTGCATCTCCGGTGACTCGGCGTTCAATTCGTTCCCGACGGCCTTGACGAACACGGATCCCTCCGGCCAGACGAGGACGGCGGTGGCACCGGGCGAGAACCCGCCGCTGAGGTCGCGCACGGCCCGAGGCGCGCCCGCGCCGAAACGGGCCGCCCAAGCCTGCACCGTCCCCGGCACCCGGGCCCACGGCAGGTGGACCCCGGCCGCCGGACCGGTGGGTGTGCTCACGTGGCGGCGGCCCCGGCGGCGGCCAGTGCCTCGTTGATGGACTCGACGAGCCGGCGAGCCGACGCCGCGCTGAGCTCGACGGCGACGCGCGCCCCGGGCCCTTCGCCGGGTCGAGGAAGTCGATGTTGAGCGTGTGGTCGAACGGCGCGTGGAAGGGGTGGTCGAAGTACACCTGCGCTGCGGTGACGGCGAACCAGCCCTGCGCGCCCTTGGCGCTGCCCGCGACGTCGGCGGCGACGGTGAGATAGGAGCACATGGTCAGCCTCCCGCCAGGTAGGTGCCGTACCAGTCGAAGATGCGCTGCCAGCCGTCGACCGCGGCCTCGGGTCGGTACGCAGGGCGCTCCACCGAGAAGAACGCGTGGCCGGCGCCGTCATAGCGATGGAACTCGTAGGTCTTGCCCGCCGCCTCGAGCGCCTGCTCGAGTTCGTCCACTTGCTCTGGGCTCGGGAATTGGTCGTCGTTGCCGAAGAGGCCGAGCAAGGGGCAGTTGAGCTGCGGGGTCCGGTCGACCAGCGGCGTCACCTTGAGTGGGAACCCGTCCGGAACGGTTCCGGTGACGAAGGCGCCGTAACAGTCGACCGCCGCATCGACAGGCAGGCTCACCGCGGTGAGGAAGGCGTGGCGGCCGCCGGAGCAGTACCCGATCACGCCGACCTTGCCGTTGGCGGTCGGCAGGGCCCGCAGCGCATCCACCGCCACGCCGGCGTCCCCGACGAATTGCGCGTCGGGAATGCCACCCGCCTCGCGGGCCGCCGCCGCGGCGTCGTCGGGATCCACATCGAGGCCCTGGCGGGCGTAGAGGTTGGGGCAGAGCGCGTTGTAACCGCTCGCCGCGAAGCGCCGAGTGATCTCCTTGGTGCCCGAGTCCCACCCGGGAAGGTGGTGGATGACCAACACCCCGGGGAACGGCCCGGCGCCGGCAGGAAGCGCCTGGTACGCGTTGATCTGGGCGCCGTCGGGACCGGTCAGCAGGACGTTGCCGGCGGTGAGGGCTTCTTCTGGTGGTCCGGGCACAGGGCCTCCTTCTTCTCGATTGCGTGCTCGACGCTCGTGGGTGCGCGTTGCTCGGCGGTCGGGCGTGACCGTACGGCGCCGCCAACTTAGGGCGCGCTGCCAATGCCCGCGGCCGCCGCAACCGGCATGATGGTCGCCGTGCGCACACCGTCCACGCCCCGCGTCCGCCCGGTCGGGCTCGGCGTCGTCGTGCTGCTGGCGGTCTGCACGATGAACCTGGTTCCCGGCGGAGACTGGGCCGGTGCTGCGGGCACGGGCGCGGATGGCGTCAATGTCCACAGCATGCTGGGTCCGGACCAGCTCGACAGCCCGGGCGGCATCGCTCTGGACGCAGCGGGTGACCTCTTCGTGGCCGACACCGGGCACTGCCGGGTCCTGGTGGTGCCGGCGCGCGCCGGCAACCGGTACGGCCTGCCGCTGCGGCCGGGGCGAGCCGCCACCCTGGCCGGGGGATCGTGCGCCGTCCGGGGCTCCATCGGCCACCCGAGCGGGGTGGCCGTCGATGCGCAGGGTGACGTCTACATCGCGGAGGCGACGGCGCAGCGGGTCCAGGTCGTGCGGCCGACCGGCCGGGCGGTCGTCACGGTGGCGGGGACGGGCCAGGCCGGCTTCAACGGGGACGGCCTCGCCGGACCAGCCAGCGAGCTCGACGAGCCGACGGGGGTGGCGGTCGACGGGGTCGGCGACCTGGTCATCGCCGACACCGCCAATTGCAGGGTACGCGTGCTCGCCGCCCGCAGCGCCACGCTCTTCGGGCGGGCCATGACGGCCGGGCACCTCTACACCGTGGCCGGCACCGGCGTCTGCGGGTCGTCGGGCCAGGGCGGCCCCGTCGCAACGGCGCAACTGTGGAACCCCGTGGCCGTGGCCGTGGACAGCGCGGGCGACCTTGTCGTGGCTGACAACGGGGACCAGTCGGTGCTGCTCGCGCCTCCGCGCGGCGGGACCTACTACGGCACGCCGGTCGGCGCAGGAGACATCGGCGTCGTCGTGGGTGGGACCGGGGGCTACCAGCCGTATCTCCAAGACGGCGTCCCCGCCGTGGGCGTGGCCTCGGAGCTCAACGACCCCCGCGGGCTCGCCATCGGCCCGACGGGCGCGCTGTTCGTCACCGACGGTCTCATGCACGTGATCAGAGTGGTGCCCGCCACCACCGCGGTGCTGTTCGGGCGGACGATGCACGCGGGCGACATGTACAGCGTGGCCGGCGCGGTCCCGGTCACGACGGCCGAAGGGCTCGGGGACGGCACACGCTGGGTGCTGACTCGGATGGGGACTCCGATCGGCGTGGCGGTGTCGTCGTCTGGCGCCCTCTCCTACAGCGACCGCAGTCTCGACCAGGTACGGGTGATCGGGGGGGCATGAGCAGGAACAGGTTCGGCCGGCGCACCTTCCTCGCCTCGTCCACCGGCATCGCCGCGGGCGCCGCGGTGACGGGCGCGCTGCCGGCTGGCGCGGAGGCCGTCGGTGACGAGGATGCGGAGCGTCCCTTGGCGAGCACCGTGCCGGCGGGGCCACGCGGCGCGCTGCGGGCCTCTGCGCTCACGCTCAACGGTCTCGTCGATCCCGTCGGCGTCGACCCCGACGACTGCTCGTTCGCCTGGACCCTGCAGGGGCCCGGGCGTCAGGTGACACAGACGGCCTACCGCGTCGTGGTCCGCCGGACCGATCCGGCCCACCGTGGGCTCGTGTGGGACAGCGGCACAGCGCCGTCGGCCCGCCAGGCCTTCGTCGCCTACGCGGGACCGCCACTCGCTGCCGACGCGGCCTACGAGTGGACGGTCCAGACGCGCGGTGCGGCCGAGGGATGGGGGCCGGTCTCGACTCCGGCCCGGTTCACCACGGCGCTGCGCGCCGCCGACTGGCAGGGCCGGTGGCTCCGTCCCGCCGGGAACTCGCAACAGCCCGATCGCGTGACCTACCTGCGCACCGAGATCACGCCGGCCACCGGCACCCTCCGGCGCGCCACGGCCTACGTCTCCGCCGCACATACGTACCGCCTGTATGTGGACGGGGTGCCCGTGGACGCCTGGCCCAGCTTCTCGTATCCCGACGAGCAGTACGCGCGCGCCGTCGACCTGACCGGTGCCCTGGCCGGGGGTCGGACCAGCGCCATCGGCGTGCTGCACCGGTGGTACGGGCCCGGCAAGGGGCGGCCGGCGTCTGCCCCAGGCCTCCTGTTCCAGTTGTCCCTGCACTACGACGACGGCCGCAACGTCGTTGTCGGGTCCGATGCGAGCTGGCGCGAGCGCCCGGCCGAGTGGCTCCCGTCGCCGCAACGAAACCCCGAGGGCTGCGACTTCGTGGAGTGGGTCGACGGGCGGGAGCATCCCCAGGGGTGGTCGAGTCCCGGGTACGACGACGGCTCGTGGTCCGCGGTCACCGTCCTCGGCGCCGCCGGCACGGCGCCGTTCAACCAGACGTACGCGCAGCGGTCGACGATCCGTGAGTCGACCGTCCTGCCCGTCAGCGTCCATACCGTCGCCGGCGGCGCGATCGTGGCGGACTTCGGTGCGGTGTACGCGGCTCGGCCGCGCATCGAGTTCGGCCAGGGACAGGCCGGGAACACGATCTCCATGCGGGCGGGGTACCTGCTCGATCCCGATGGGCAGGTCTCGACGCTGCACGGCACGCAGGAGACGAACCTCTCGTTCTCCTACATCATGGGGACGGGGGACCACCAGACCTTCGAGGCCTTCACCTACTTCGGGTACCGCTACGTGCAGATCGACAATCCGGGGCAATCCATGAGCCGGGACCAGATCGTCGCCATCACCAGGCGCGCCGCCATGCCCGAGGTCCCGATGGCGACGTTCTCGTCGGACAACCGGATGCTCAATGCCGTCTGGCGGCTCATGGCGCGCTCCTGCCTGTACTGCAGCCAGGAGCAGTTCATCGACACCCCGACCCGGGAGAAGGGCCAGTTCCTCTGGGACGCGGCCAACGAGTCCGAGGCGGTCATGCTCGTCTACGGCGATCAGAACATGACCTGGCAAGGGCTGCGCGACGTGGAGCGGGGCCAGGCGCGCTTCTGGCCGGACGGCAGGGTCAACGCGATCTACCCCAACGGCGATGGCGCGCGCTGGTTCGGGACCTCCACCGCGCTCTATCCCGAGTGGCTGTGGCGCTACTACCTGTCGACGGGCGACACGGGCACCGCGGTGTCGCTCTACCCCTCGGTCTCTCGGGCGGTGGACTGGCTGTGGTCGGCGCGCCAGGCCGGTAACGGGCTGCTCTACGGGCTGGGCGACACCAGCGACGGTGATCCCGTCTACGGCTACGACCTCTCCGTCGCCGCGGACACCGCAAGCAACGTGCTGTCCGTCAACGCCTTCACCCGCGTGGCCCAGCTGGCCGACCTGGCCGGGGACGCGTCCGCTGCGGCGACCCTGCGGGCGCGGGCGGCCGAGCTGACCGCGGCGATCAACGGCGTCCTGCGACGGAGCGACGGCGTCTACGTGGACGGGGTCGAAGCCAACGGGACGCAGAGCGCCAGCGCGTCGCAGGAGGCCAACGCACTGGCGCTGGCCTACGGCGTGGTGCCGGCGGCGGACGTGCCGGCGGTGGCCGCTCACGTGGCCAGCCTGGGCATCGACCTGGGACCCAACCACGGCCTGGAGCTCATGCGCGCCCTCGCGGCGGCGGGCACGCCCGACGTCATGGTGCACACCCTCACCGACCCGTCGGAGCCGGGCTGGGCCCACATCGTGGAGGCCGGGGGGACCTTCACCTGGGAAGAATGGAAGCCCAGCGACCTGATCGGGGACTCCATGTCGCACGGCTGGGGCTCCTCGGCCATGGTCGCCATGCAGGAGACGCTCCTCGGGGTGTCGATCGTGGAGCCCGGCCCCGACGGCACGGTTCGGTTGGCCGTTGCGCCGCCGGCGTCGGGGTTGCGCCGGGCCACGGGGTCGGTGCCCACCGTCGCCGGCCCCGCCTCCGTCTCCTGGCAACGGCGCGGCGCCGGGGTGGCGCTGACGCTCGACGTGCCGGCCAACGCGTCGGCGCTCGTCCAGTTGCCCACCACGGATCCCGCGCGCGCGTCGAGGGGGGCGTGCCGGCGACGCAGGCGCCGGGGGTGACGGTGCGCCCGCCGGCCGGCGGGCGCGCCGTGCTCTCGGTCGGGAGCGGCACCTACCGGTTCACGACGTCGTGACGCGCGGCGGCCCGCCTACGAGGTGCACGTGGCACGGGCGGGCGGCGTGACGCCGTCGACGAGGTACGCCTGCACGTCATCGCGCACACACGCGCTGTAGAAGTACGCCACGTGACTGTCCCCGTCCACGGTCAACAGCGCGCTGCGGCTCAGTTCGTGGGAGACGTTGACCGCCCAGGCGTAGGGAGTCGCGGGGTCGTCGGTCGTGCCGACGACGAGGATGGGCGGGGCACCGGCGGCGCTGACCGGGCCCACGGTGCGCGTCGGGGAGTCGGGCCACACCGCGCAGGCCGCCTCCCCCCAGACGAGGAGCGGACCGAACACCGGTGCCGTGGCGGTGAGCGAGTCGGCCAGCGCGCTGTAGGTCGTCAGGTCGTGGTCGACCGGATGGTCCAGGCAGTCGATGGCCACCTCGGCCTCCGCGCCGTTGGAGGAGCCGGCCTGCTCGTAGTGGTTGGCCATCGACGATGCGGGACTGGCGTCGCCGCTGGCGTCGGCGGCCAGCGTGTCGGCCAGTTCGGGCCAGTCATTGCTCGAGTAGAGCCCGGCGAGCAACGCGTCGTAGAGCGTGCTCGCGCTGGCGGCGCCGGCATCGATCTCGGCGAGCAGCGCGGTGGTGGGATCGCCGGCCGGCCGCCAGGGGCACGACGGCGTGTCGGCACACCAGGCGAAGAAGGACCCTAGGGCGGACTCGAAGCCGGCCGCCTGTTGCTCCGTGAATTGGGTGAACGAGAGTGCGGGGTCGATGACGCCGTCGAGCACGATGGCGCGCACGTGGGTCGGGAACAGTTGCGCGTAGGTCAGGCCGAGCAGGGTGCCGTAGGACTGTCCCATGTAGGTCAGGCCGCTGTCCCCCAGCGCCTGGCGCAGGAGGTCCATGTCTCGGGCGACGTCGACCGTCCCCACGTAGGGCAGCAGCGACGGCACCGTCCGCTCGCAATCCGACGCGAACTGCTTCAGGTTGGCGATCACCGCCGCCAGCGTGGCGGGTGTCGTCGGGACCGGATTGCTGGGGGACGGCGGCTCGCCCGGAGCCGGGTTGCACTCCACGGGATCGCTGCGCTCGACACCGCGCGGGTCGAACATGACGATGTCGAAGTCGTCGAGCAGCTCCGGCGTCAAGGACGCCAGCTCGTTGTCCATGTCGTCGATGCCCGACACGCCGGGGCCGCCCGGGTCGATCACGAGTGACCCGATCCGCGCGCCCGGGTCCTCGGCCGGATGCCGTGCCACCGCGACGGGGATGGTGGGGCCACGCGGGTCGGCGTAGTCGAGCGGCACGACGAGGGTGGCGCACTGGAGGTCCCCGTTGCACGGTGTCCACACCAGCGGCGCTACCGGAGGCGGCGTGGTCGTGGTCGTCGTGGTCGCGGTGGTCGACGAGGTGGAACCGGCGGCGTCCGCCGTGCGGGAAATCGGGCGGGAATGGTTCGCCGGCGTGCCGCCCCCCTGCCCGTACCCCTCGAGCGAGCATCCCGTCCCGAGAAGGGCCACCAGGGCCACCAGCGCGGCGACCCGTCTCCTCGGCACGCCCAACAGCGTCGCGTACCGGCCGCATCGAGACCGGTCGGTCTCGGACCGCTCCCTACTCGCCGGTGCTCGCCGGCTCTCGTGAGTGCAGGAGGTGCCCGACCACGGGCAGCTCCGTGACCGCCTCGGCCCGCGCGATCGCCAGCCCGGAGCCGGCGATGCGCAGGAAGGCCCCGGTCACCGCGTACCGGGACACCCATGCCGGGTCGTATTTCTTGTTGAACCGCCACAGCGACTCGATCTGCATGGTGTCGCTGAAGTGGTGCAGCACCGACTTCTCCATGTGCATCCACGGGCCCCCGCGGGACGTCTCGTCGGCGACGATCTCGCGCATGGTCGCGAAGTTGAGGCCGAGCCCCCGGAAGCCGTGCTCGGTCATCCAGGCGATCGTCTCGATGATGACGAAGTCGGTCAGGCCGTTGGGCGCGTCCGGATTGGCGGTCCGTCGCATCACGTCGAGCGAGTAGCCCTTGACCTGCGAGGCAGGCACGTACTGGTTGAAGGCGACCGGCCGACCCTCCGCGTCGAAGCAGACCGCCAGCAGCAGTCCGGTGTCGCGGGCGTCGAACATGCGCGACAGCGTCATGGAGTAGCCCCGTTCGACCTCGCCCTGCCTGGTCTCGGTCATCAGCTCGAGCAGTGCCCGGCGCAGGTCGTCCGAGGCCTCGAGCGGGTCGAGCACGTCGACGCGGAAGCCACCCTTCTTCATCCGGTTGTACGCCCCGCGCAGGGACTTCATCTCCTTGCCCTTGAGAGAGAACCCGGGGCAGTCGACCACGGCCTCGTCGCCGATGTAGTGGTCCACGAGGCCGGAGGCGCGGTAGATCGGCAGCCAGGCGTCCGAGGCAGCCAGCACCGACGGATGCCAGCCATGGGACTCGCAGAAATCCATCGTGTCGAGCCAGGCGCTGGCGCGCTCCTCGACCGGGCCGATGGGGTCGGGCGACACGAGCATCACGCCGTTGATCACCGAGTACGACACGACGGTCCGTCCGGTGAAGAACCAGGACTTGTCGTCCCGCAACGCGAAGTAGTCGAGGGTGCCACCACCGAAGCGGTCGATGGTGGCGCGCGTGCGGGCGAAGGTCTCGCGCCGCGCCGCGCCGGTCCGCCTGGTCTCCCGCCCGGGGAGCGCCACCAGGGTGGCCATCACCAACACCCCGAGCACGGCCAGCAGGATGGCGTCGATCGACTCGTGGTGGCCCGTGATGAACACGGCGGCGATGAACGCCGCGATGGCCACGGCCGCCAGGCCCCCGGCGATGAGCCAGCCGACGAAGCGGGCGACGCCGGCGGGGCTCACGTTGAAGTGCTGGTGCTCCGCGACGAGCCACAACCCGAACACGCAGGCGATGATCGACCCCTCCAGGCCGTGTCCCTGGACGAGGCGGTCGATCGTGCTGGCCAGGAGGACCACCAGCGCCGCCAGCCAGGCACCCCGGAACCCATAGCGGACGCCGCGGGCCAGCCCGGTCAGCGCGAGCCCACCCACGATGGCCGCCGTCCCCGAGAGCGGGTGGAGCCCGACGGGCAGCCAGCGCTCCACCGACGCCGGCACCGACCACACCAGGGCGAAGACGATGTTGAGGAGTCCCGCGACCACGAGCAGCGCCGCCGCGACGCGGCGCACCCGGCGGCGGCGCACCAGCGTCGACAGGACGCCCTGCTCGACCGGCCAGGTCGGCCCATGCGGCAAGGAAGCCACGCAGGTCAGCTCCGACAGCTTGGCCATGGTGTGTCGCATCGCCAAGCGCTCCAGGAACGAGGGCGAGCGGCTGACGACCTCGCGCAGGAAGAGGCGCACCTCCAATTCGTCGGCGCACCGCAGGTCCACGTAGGAGACGCGGCGCACGGCCACGAACGGGCGGGGCAGGCGGAGACGGGAGGGCCTGGCCACCACGGACTCGGTCCCGCTTCCCGTGTTGGCGTAGAAGCCGTTGCCGGTGACGGACAGCTCGGGCTCGTGGGTGTGCCCCGACACCAGGCCGGCGTAGCCCTCGGCCACGAGGCGCGAGGCGGCCGAGCGGGCCGGGCTGTTGTGGGTCGCGGGGTCCGCCCGCATGCTCACGACGCTCTCGCGCAGCGCCCGGTTCACGCGCAGCATGGTCGACACCGCCGCGACGGTCGCCACCACCACCATCAGCGCTACCAGGAGCCCGAGGCCGATCAGCCACCGTTGCGCGTGGTGGTGCAGGAGGGATCCGACGCCGGGGAAGAAGGCGAGAAAACGCAGCACCAGGGCCGCCAGGAACGGGATGGCGATGAGCCAGAGCTTGCCCACCACCTTGCGGTAGAGCAGGCGCGACCCGACGAAGTCGGCCAGGTCGCCGTCGAGCCACTGCACGCCGTCGAGCAGCGAGCCCGGACGCTGCCGCGCCTCGAGCTCGGGCAGCAGCTGCTGCACGACATGGTGGCCGAGCGGCGTGTCGACCGGCGAGCGCGGGTCCTCGAACGTGTTGTAGGGATCGAGCTGGTTGCCGTGGACGACGCGCACGCGGTCGGTCCCCGCGTCGGTCTCGACCACGAGGTCCACGGCCAGCGAGACGATGCTCACCCCGATGCGACGTCGCAGCACGGCCACGGCGTCGTCGTCCCAGGCCAGACGCCCGTCGTGGTTGCCCGGCAGGATCACGACGCGACGGTCGTCCAAACCCGCGAAGGACAGGAGGGCCTGGGTGAAATGCGGATGGGCGTCGAGCACGCGGTCGACATCGGGAGGGCCGGCCAGGAGCTCGAAGCCGTCCCCGGCGATGACGAAGACGCCGGGGCCCACCCACTGGTCGAGCAGGTCGCTCAGCTCCTTCTCGACGGCGCGGCTGGTCTCGGTGGCCACGGTCGGCAGGTGCAGGTCGCTCACCACGACCGTGCGGGCCCCCTTCGGGACGGCCACCTCGGTGCGATCGGGCACATCCGGCGCGGACGCGACGCCGGGCGGCTCCCCCTGGCCGTTGCTGCTGACCGCCGCGGCGACAACGGCGTCCGCAAGCGGGGCCGTTGCCGCCTCGGTCACTCCGACGCCTCGGGTCGCAGGATCGGGAACAGGATGACGTCGCGGATCGACGTCACCTCGGCCAACAGCATGACGAGGCGGTCCAACCCGATGCCGATGCCCGACGTCGGCGGCAGCCCGTATTCGAGCGCCCGGACGAAGGCCCGGTCCGCGGGGTGCGCCTCGAGGTCACCGGAGGCCGCGGCGGCCGCCTCGGTGGCGAAGCGCGCCTCTTGCTCCTCGGGCACGTTGAGCTCGCTGTAGCCGTTGGCCAGCTCCTTGCCGTCGATCACCAGCTCGAAACGGTCGGCCAGGGTCGGGTCGTCCGGGCGGTGACGGGCCAGGGGGCTGACGGCAACCGGGAACCCGCAGATGAAGCGGGCATCCGTCGTGGCGCCCTGGAGGATCTTGTCGTACATCTCGAAGATGAGCTTGCCCGAGCCCCACGAGTCCAAGTACGCGACATCGTGCGCGTCACAGACGGCGCGCACGTCCTCGACCGGGTCGCTCGGGTGGACCCGGCTGCCCACTGCTTCTTCCAGCAGGTCGAGGAGCTCGACCCGGGGCCAGGGCGGGGTGAGGTCCACCTTGTGGTCCCCCAACGTGAACGTGAGACGGCCGGCGGCGGCGCGGGCCGCGGCCAGGATGGCCCGCTCGGTGAGGTCCATCCCGTCGTGCACGTCACCGAACGCGCGGTACGCCTCGAGCGAGGTGAACTCAGGGCTGTGGCGGGTGTCGATGCCCTCGTTGCGGAAGTTGCGCGCGATCTCGAACACGCGCTCGTAACCTCCGACCACCAGCCGCTTCAGGAACAGCTCGGGCGCGATGCGCAGGCTGAGGTCGATGTCGAGCGCGTTGGAATGGGTCACGAAGGGCCGCGCGATGGCACCGCCGGCCAGGCTCTGGAGGATCGGGGTCTCGACCTCGACGAAGCCCTCGTCGACGAAGGTCCGGCGCATCGACGCGAGGGTCTTGAAGCGCACGTCGAACACGCGGCGGGAGTCGGGGTTCGCCAGCAGGTCCACCTCGCGCTGGCGGTACCGGGTGTCCTCGTCGCTCAACCCGTGCCACTTGTCCGGCAACGGGCGCAACGCCTTCGAGAGCAGGGTCAGGCCCGTGACCTCGACCGACAGCTCCCCGCGGCGGCTCGTCACCACCTCTCCGGCGGCGCCCAGCCAGTCCCCCAGGTCGAGTCGATCGCGCACCTCGGTCGCGGGCGGCTCGAGCACCGATTCGCTGATCAGCAGCTGGATGCTGCCGGTCACGTCCTGGAGGGTGACGAACTCCAGCTTGCCGTGACCGCGGATGCTGGCCACGCGGCCCGCCACCTTCGCCTGCATCCCGGTCCGTACATCGGGCGCCAGCTCGGCGTAGCGGGCGTGCAGCTCGGCCGCGGTGTCGGTGCGGTCGAAGCGCATCGGGTACGGGTCGATGCCCAGCGAGATCAGGGCGTCGCGCTTGGCGCGGCGCTCGGCGACCAGCGCGTCAACGGTGGACCGGTTCTCGGAGTCTGCCCCCACGTCCATCTCCTCCATGCCCCCCAGGATGCCAGACCCCGGCAACTCCAGGTGGATAGCTTACCGAGACAACGAGATGGAACTCGCCATCAACTTTTCCATCATCAGCGGGTGGTTCCCGGTCGTCGTCGTGACCGTGGCGATCGTCTCCGTCATCTTCGCCATCGGGTGGTGGGACGGCGCCTGGAAGCTGCAGCTGCTCATCGGCATCCCGGTGAGCCTGGCCCTCACGGGCGTCGTCGCCATCTGCATCCACGTCTTCGACCTCGTCCCCGACGCCTTTCCCAACACCTTCTACCTGTGGACCTGGCTGATGCTGTTCTCGCTGGTGGTCGCGGTCATGGGCTTCCGGCGCGCCCACTGGGCGCTGCGGACGTTCTCGGTCCTGGCCATCGTGTTCTGCGTCATCGCGGCGTTCACCGTCGTGAACGAGACCTACGACTACTACCCCACGCTCGACCGGCTCTTCGGCAAGGAGGCGGCCAACGAGGTCGCCCTGTCCGAGCTCAACGCGATCCGCAACCAGGTACGCGAGAGCGGGAAGCTGCCGGAGCACGGCTACACCATTGAGCTCAAGATCCCGGCCACCATCTCGCACTTCCAGGCCGCCGACGGCTACGTCTGGCTGCCCCCGGCCTGGTTCATGAACCCCGAGCCCGCGCTCCCGGTCGTCGAGATGCTGACAGGTGTGCCGGGGGAGCCGGGCGACTGGACCCGTGCGGCCTATGCGGACACCACAGCCACCGACTTCGCGCGCCGCAATCACGGCGTGGCGCCGCTTCTCGTCATGCCCGACCCCAACGGACCGACCGGCGACTCCGAATGCGCCAACTCGACGCTGGCGGGCAACGCCGAGACGTATTTGACCAAGGACGTGCCGAACTTCATGCGGAGCCAATTCGATGCGGCGACAGGCCCGAGGTCGTTCGCGGTGGCGGGCCTCTCTGCGGGGGGGACCTGCGCCGTCACGCTCGCGTTGCGGAACCCGACGGTGTTCCCGACCTTCGCGGACTACTCGGGGTACCTGGAACCCTCCTATCAGAACGACGACCAGCAGCAGACGATCACCGACCTCTACGGCGGGTCGACGGCGAACTTCGAGGCGCACAGCCCCGACCACTTGCTCACGACGAACCGCTACCCCACCGTCTCGGGCTGGTTCGAGGCGGGTGCGCAGGATCCCGGCGTCCTGATCGTCGCGCACCAGCTGCACGACTTCGCCGTCAACGACGCGCACCTGGCGCAGGTCTGCCTCTTCACGCCGCCCGGGGGCCACGACTTCACGTTCTGGGAGACGGCCTTCCAGAACTCGTTGCCGTGGTTGGCCTGGAAGCTCGGCGTCGCGCCGGCGCCCCGCCCGCCGCCGGGGATCGAGTGCACACCGCCTCTCCACTGAGGTTTGCCGGCCGGCGCGGCCGCTCCTAGGGTTGCCGTGCGCCTCTAGCTCAACGGTGGAGCAGCGGACACTTAATCCGCAGGTTGGGTGGTTCGAGTCCCCCGGGGCGCACCGGTGACCCCGACGCGGCGGGTCACATCCCGAGCTCGGCCACGTTGGGCGGCGTGCCGGGGTCGCGCGCGTGGGCGGCCATCGCCGGAGGGGCCCACACGCTGATGAGCACGACGCCGCTCGCCATGACGGCGAGCCCGAGCACCGACACCGTCAGGGCGGGGACGCTGGTGTGCAACCGCTCGCCGAAGAGTTCGATCCCCAGGGCGATCGACGCCAGAGGGTCGACGATGAGCAACGCAGACTGCGAGGCCACCAACGGGCCGGCGGTGAAGGCGGCCTCGACCAGGAGCGTCCCCAGCACGCCGCTGGCCACCACCGCGTAGAGCTGCCAGTGCACGAATAGGGCCGCCCAGCCCGATTGCGAGAGCAGGTCGGTGGCGGCCTTGACGAAGGCCGCGTCGATGGCCCACACGAGCGCCGCGGCGCAACCGAGCAGCGCGGCGCGCCGGGCCGGCGGGCCGGTCCGGCTCAACAGCAGGAGCACGACGATGACGGCGCCACGCGTGGCGAGAGCCCACACCCAGTTGCCGACGGTGGCCACGCGGTGCCCCTCCTCGGGATGGGCCGCCAGCAGGAAGGCGGCGAGGCCGCCGCAGATCATGACCGCGGCGCTCCACGTCTTGGGCCGGATCGCGTCGCGCAGCCAGAACCGGCGCAGGGCCAGGGTGAAGATGAGCTCGGTGACCAGGATCGGCTGTACCACCGCCAATTGCCCGAAGTAGAGGGCGACCGCCTGGAAGACGAAGGTGCCGCCCATGAAGAGCAGCCCGAGGAGCCAGCGCGGGTCGCGCACCAGGGCCAGTGCGGTCTTCCGCCACCCGCTCGTCGTCGCGGGCTGCGAGACGGACGCCAGCCGCTGCAGCACGGCCGTGAACGCGTTGGAGAACGCGGAGAGCAGGGCGAAGAGGACGCTCAGCATCGGGCCGCCGGTCGCTCACGCGTCGTCACGAGGTGCCCTTCGTGCACGTCGCTGCCACCTGCGGCTGGGCCGTGGCGAGGCCCAGGCGCCAGGCCAGCCAGGGCAGGGCGTCGGCGAAGGCCTGGCGCCACACCGCGAAGTCGTGCCCGCCGGGGAGCACCGCCGCGCAGGTATCGATCCCGGCCGCCTGCGCCGCCGGGACCAGCTCGGACTGGGCGTGGGAGGGCACCGCGTCCTGCTCTCCGACCGCGAACCACCCGGCCAGGCCCGGGTAGCGGTGCTGCCGCAGCAGCAAGAGCGGATCGTGCGCGTCGAAGCTCTGCCGGGAGCCGCCGAACAGGACCGTGATCGTCTGGGGGATCCCGTCGTTCAGGTAGGTGGGGGCGGCGAAGCCGGAGAAGGTGCCGAAGGTGGCGAACTCGTCCGGATGGCGCAGGGCCAGCGTGATCGAGCAGGTGCCTCCGGCGGAGAGACCCGCGATGGCGAGGGCGCCCGGCCCGCTCGCCGCACCGAGGGTCGAACGGGCGAAGGCCGGCACGTCGACCGTCAGGTAGGTCTCGGCGTTGCCGAACTTGCTGTTGACGCACTCGGTGTCCGCCGTGGCGAACCCGTTCGGGTCGGGCATGACGATGATGGGCGCCATGCCGTGGTGCGCCGCGGCGTAGGCATCCGCAGTGGCGTCGGCGTCACCCGACACCGTCCAGTCGGCCGGGCTGCCCGGCTCCCCCGGGAGGAGGATGAGCGTCGGCAACGCGGGCCTCGGCGAGCCGAACCACGCCGGAGGCAGGTACACGTAGGCGTCCTTGGCGGCGAAGCCCGAGACGGTCGACGGGATGTGCTCGACGACGAGGGCACCCTTGCTCGGCAGATGTCCCGACGCCGACGCCCGACGCGCGATGGCGGCCAGTGCCCCCGGCTGGCTGCGCTGCACCGCCTGCAGGTGGACGAGCCGGCCGAGGGTCGGGTACGTCCCGTACGCGGCGTCGAGCGAGCCGAGCACCGTCACCGCGAGCAGCAACACGCCGATCACCGAGAGCACCCGGTGCGCCCAGCCTCGGGCGCGCCACGTGGCGACAGCGAACACGAGTGCGGCCAGCGCGGCGGTGGCCCACCACACCGTGGCCGCGGGGAAGTCCGAGCCCGACGCCCACAGCCCGGCGGCGACGAGCCCCCCGGCGGCCAGGGCGGCCGCGGCGGCCACGGCCAGGCGCCGCGCCGAGACGCCGGGCCCGGGGAGGGACACCACCGCCAGCACGACGGCCGCGACGGCCACCGCGAAGGGCAACCAGCCTGAGACGATGGATGTGTCGACGCCGGCCTCCGTGTCCTCGAGCGCTCGTCGAACCCGCGCCCGTGCCGAAAGGCGGGTCGCGGGCGGGTCGATGGGCTACCGTCACGCTAACGCCGGTTGGAGGCCCCGACGGGTCGTTGCAGCGGCGGTGGAGGGCGCCGTGGGCGACGGGGTGTGACGGACGTGACCCAGGTCACTGCGGCGCGCCACCACGACGAGGGCCTCAAACGCGACGCCAGCTTCATCGGCCTGCTCTTCACCTCCGAGGGCTCCATCATCGGATCGGGCTGGCTCTTCGGCGCGCTCTTCGTGTCGACCATCGGGGGGCCGGCGGCGGTCATCGCCTGGCTGATCGGCTCGTTCGCCGTCATCCTGCTGGCCTTGGTGCACGCCGAGCTCGGCGGCATGTTCCCCGTGAGCGGCGGCACGGCCCGCTTCCCCTACTACGCGTTCGGCGGCTTGGCCGGCGCCTCGTTCGGGTGGTTCTCGTGGCTTCAGGCCGTGGGGACCGCACCGATCGAGGTGGAGGCGGCGATCCAGTACTCGTCGAACTACGCGCACGGCCTGACCCACACGGTGCACGGGACGGTGGTGCTCACCGGCCTCGGCTACCTGGTGGCGGTCGGTCTCATGGCACTCTTCACCGTGATCAACCTGTACGGGGTCCGGCGGCTGATGCAGGCCAACAACGCGATCACCACGTGGAAGATCGTCATCCCGAGCCTCACCATCGTCGTGCTGTTCTTCACGCACTTCGACCTGGGTAACTTCACCCGCGGGGGTGGCTTCGCCCCCTACGGCACCAAGGGGGTGCTCGAGGCCGTCAGCGCCGGGGGCGCCATCTTCTCGCTCCTCGGCTTCGAGCAGGCGGTGCAGCTGGGCGGCGAGAGCCGCAATCCGCAACGGGACCTGCCTCGCGCCGTCATCGGCTCCATCCTCATCGGCGCGGTCATCTACTTTCTGCTCCAGGTCGTCTTCATCGGGGCGCTGCCCGTCTCGGCCCTTCGCCACGGGTGGGACCACGTCAGCTTCGCCGGCATCTACGGGCCCTTCGCCGGCGTGGCCAGGGGCCTCGGCCTGGCCTGGCTGGCCTACATCCTCTACGCCGACGCCATCATCGCCCCCGTCGGCACCGGCCTCGTCTACACGACGACCTCGAGCCGCCTGACGTTCGGGCTCTCAAAGAACGGCGCCATTCCGGCCGCCTTCGAGAAGACGACCGAGAAGACACAGGTCCCGTGGGTCGGGCTCCTGTTCGCCTTCTTCATGGGATTGATCCTGTTCCTCCCCTTCCCCGGCTGGCAGAGCCTGGTCGGCTTCATCACCTCGGCCACCGTGCTCATGTACGCCGGAGCACCGCTCTCCCTGGGCGCGCTGCGCCACCAGAAGCCCGACGCACCGCGCCCGTTCCGCCTGCGAGCCGGGGAGTTCTGGGCGCCCGCCGCGTTCATCGTCTCCAACCTGATCATCTACTGGAGCGGTTGGGAGGTCATCTGGAAGCTCGACGTCGCCGTGCTCCTCGGGTACGCGCTCATGGCGATCTCGCGAGCGACCAAGGCGAACCCGGCTGCGGGCGACCTCGACTGGTCGGCCGCCCTCTGGCTCTGGCCCTATCTGGCCGGCCTGACCGTCATCTCGGTCCTGGGCCAGTTCGGGGGCGGCCGCGCCGTCATCCCCTTCTGGTGGGACATGGTCGTGGTCGCCGCGTTCAGCCTGGCCGTCTACCACGCCGCCATCCGGCTGCGCCTGCCCACCGAGAAGGTCGACCACTACGCCGGTCGCGTCTTCAGCGCGGAGGACTGACCGGGGACCGTGCCGGCCGAGGCCCGCTAGGCGCCCGGCGGGACCTCCCAGAGTCCCACGGGCGCCCCACCCAGGGGGTAGTGGCCCGGCAGGCGCTCGCCCGCCATGGCGCGTTCCATGCGCTGCTGCATCCCGGGGAGGAGCGTGCCGTCCTTGATCATCGCCAGGAAGGTGGCGCCGGCGTTGCCGACGTCGAAGAAGTCGCGCTGCCACGACCACCTGAAGTTTCCGCCGTAGCGGAACCAGCTCCCGCCGAGCCCGGCGATCTCGTAGTTCGTGCCATCGGGTCTGGTCGCGTCGGCCATCTGCTTCCACAGACCGAGAACCTCACCTTGCTGGTCGTCGATCAGCACCCGTTGGTACGGATAGGTCCAGCCTTCGAGGCCGGCCATCTCGAGGCTGAGCGCGATGGCGCGGATGTCCTCGCGCCCGACGACCATGAACTCGTCGCTTGGGCCGACGTTCCAGCCGTAGGTGGCGTCCTCGGTGTAGAGGTCGGCCATGTGACGCCAGTCCTTCTCGGCCTCACCCCGGCGGTTCGCGTCGAGCCAGCGCTCGACCATCTCCTCCAGCTCGGCACGCGGGTAGGCGGGCATGGTCGTCAGTCCTCCTCGCCGTGTCGTCCCGATCGTCACGGTGCCCATCCTCCGTTCTCGCGCTTCTCGTGCAGTGGGGCCTCGGGCTGGACCTCGACCACGCTCAGGTGCGTCCCGCGCGGCGCCGCCATGGCGTGCGCGATGGCCAGCGCCACGCCGTCGGGGCGCAGGAAGGCCGGGTGGCGGGCCAGGCCCCAGCGGGTCCACTCGGCCAGCACGTCGGCGGTGACCTCGGGGTCCCAGTCCATGCCCATGCCGGTGAGCGTCGGGCCGGGACGCACCACGGTGGCGCGGACGCCCGTCCCCTCCAGCTCCATCTGCAACGCGGTGACGAACCCCTCGAGGCCCCACTTCGACGCCACGTAGGCCGCCATGCGGGGCCGGGGATGGGCCACCACGTCCGAGGTGACGAAGATGAGGTCGCCCCGCCGGCGCTCGACCATGCCGGTGCCGAAGGCGTGCACCAGTCGCTGGGCGGCACCCACGTTGACCCGCAGCACCGCCTCGAAGTCCTCGGGCGCGGTCTCGAGCGCGCTCCCGGGCTGGATGCGCGCGGCGTTCGACACCAGCACCTCCACCGGTCCGAAGGCGTTCGCCGCCTCCTTGGCGAAGCCGTCGATGGACGCGGGATCCGCCAGGTCCAGGTGGAAGGCGGCCGCCTCGCCACCCTCGCCGCGGATGCCCGCGGCGAGCTCCTCACAGATCTCCACGCGTCGCGCACCGAGGACCACCGGATGGCCGGCCTCGGCCAGGCGGCGCGCCGTGGCGGCCCCGATGCCCGACGACGCACCCGTCACCACGGTCGGCCGGCGCGCCGGCTGGGGCTCGAAGCGCGGCATCAGCGCGACGTCACGGCCAGCAGCGCGGTGCATCCAGCGGATCGAACACGCTCAGGTCCCGCCCGAGATCGGGGGAGGCAGGTGGGGCGTGCCGTCCTTCATGTCGGGGAAGGCGAAGTTCGCCGCCGTCGTGCCCCGCGTGATCTTGGTGATGTCCTTCTCGGGCAGCGTCTCGGTCTCGTCCTCGATCACCACCTCCCAGCGGCAGTGCGGCACGCGGTCGGAGGGCACCCTTGGGGGACGGTGCACGTGGCGGACGTGTGCCTTGGGGTTGATCGCCTGCGCCGTGACGTCGAAGGTCCCGTCCTCGATGTGGTGGCACATGTTCGTCACCATCACGTCCCCGAACGGCTCGGCGTCCATGAGGGCGCCGCAGTACGCCAGCTCGAAGTAGCCGTGCGTCTCGTCGACCACCTCGTAGTGCACGTCGAGATAGTGGTGCGGGAAGCCGGGGTCGAGCTGGAGCACCTTGAAGATGGCGGGCACGCCGTCGCCCTCGATGTTCATGACCTGACGCAGGCGATCGCCGTAGACGGGGCTGGCGCCCGCCCACTCCTCGATGGCCAGCTCCTTGACCGCCTCGGCGCCGTAGCGCATGCCGATGGCGGCGCACATCGACCGGTCCAGCAGGTGCACGGTCAGCGTGTACTCGCGTACCAGTCGCACCAATGCGTCCTTGGAGAGATCCTCGTAGTCGAAGGCAGGGTCGAACGGGCCGGCGTAGTCGGGTCGCCCGCCGTCCTCGCCGCTGCCTTCATCAGCGGTTCCTCCGGCTCCGGCTCCGGCTTCTCCGGCGTTTCGCCCTGTCACGCGTCCGGACGCTAGTCCGAACACACCTGCAGAGACAGTGCCCGGCGTCGCGCTCCCCGGGAGAGTCGACCGGACCCTGACCGACCGGGTCTCCGGTTTCCCCGGGGAGTGAGAATGGCCCTACCGTTCCGGGTCGGCACACCCGCCGGCTGCCCACGCAGCCGGCGCGGCGACGAACAGGAGACGTGAGGCATGAACCAGCCGGCAGGCCACCGCAGCGCCGTCGACCCGGTCGCACCAGACGGGAGGCGCAGCCGGTGAGCCGCATCGAGACGGCGGATGCCGCGCCCGGTGTCCGCGTCCTCACCTTCAACCGGCCCGAGGTGCGCAATGCATTCGACACGGCCATGTACCTCGAGCTGACCGCTGCGCTGCACGCCGCCGATGCGGACGAGGCCGTGGGAGCGGTGGTCCTGACCGGGAGCGACGGCGCCTTCTCGTCCGGCGCCGACCTGAGCGAGATGGCGGCCATCGCGACCGGCACCAAGGTCGGAGGCTCCGCCCGCGGCTTCCAGGGCCTCCTCGAGTGTCTGAGCGACATCGCGGTTCCCCTCCTCGCCGCCGTCAACGGTGTCGGGGTCGGTCTGGGCTTCACCGTGCTGGCCCACTGCGACCTCGTGTTGGTGGACCGCGCCGCCCGCTTGCGCGTCCCCTTCTCCGAGCTCGGTGTGCCGCCGGAGGCCGCGAGCAGCGTGCTCTTCCCCGCCGCGATGGGCTGGCAGCGGGCCGCCCGTGTCCTGCTCACCTCGGAATGGGTGGGGGCCGAGGAGCTCGTCGAGCTCGGTCTGGCCCTGCGTGTCTGCGAGCCGGGTACGGTGCGCGCCGAGACGGTGGACCTGGCCGCCCGCATCGCCGCCTTCCCGCGTCCGTCGACGCGGGCCATCACGTCGCTCATGCGCGTGGCCCGGCGCGATGCCGTGCGCGAGGCCAACCGGCGCGAGCAGGCTGCCTTCTCGGAGTTGCTGTCGGGGGCCGCGGTGGGCCGGGAAGCTGGCCGACTTCGCGGCCAAGACGCCGCCGGCCTGACGTGCGACTCGGCATCACGGTTGCGCTCACCGACCGCGACCTCGCGCCCGCCACGCTCGCGTCCGCCGTCGAGGAACTGGGCTTCGACTCGCTCTGGCTCCCCGAGCACACGCACCTCCCGCTCCGCGAGGAACTGCCGCCCGCGCTCGTCGACGGCGTCCGCCTGGACGACTACAAGCGCTGTCTCGACCCGCTGGTCGCGCTCGCCACCGTGGCCGCGGTGACGACGCACATCGGTATCGGGACCGGCATCCTGCTCGCGGCGCAGCACGACCCCATCCTCATGGCCAAGCAGGTCGCGACCCTCGATCATCTCTCGGGCGGCCGCGTCTCGCTCGGCGTGGGCTACGGCTGGAACCGCGCCGAGGCGGAGGACCACGGTGTCACGTTCGGCCGCCGCCGCGCCGTCGTGCACGAGCACCTCGCTGCCGCCGAGGCCATCTGGTCGGCCGAGCAGGCAGAGTTCCACGGCGAGTACGTCGACTTCGGCCCCACCTGGTCGTGGCCCAAGCCGGTCCAGCAGCCGCGGGTCCGCACCCTGATCGGCGGCGCGGCGACCGACACCGTGCTCGCCGCGGTGGCGGCGCACGCCGACGGGTGGATCCCCATCGGCGGCAGCGGCCTCGGCACCGCCGTGCCGCGCCTGCGTGAGCTGGCCGAGCGGGGCGGCCGCGACCCCGACGCCCTGGCGGTGGTCCCCTTCGGCACGATCGCCGACCGGGGCAAGCTGGCGCACTACGCCGGTCTGGGCGTCTCCGAGGTCGTGCTGCGCATCCGTGCGGGGGACGAACCCACGGTGCGGGCTCAGCTCGAGACGCTGGCCCCGCTCGTCCCGTTCGCTGCCACACTGGAGGCGTCATGACCGACCCGATCGAAGACCAGACGCCGCGGCCCGGCGGCACGTCCCCGCTCCCGAAGATCATCAGCGTCGACGACCACCTCGTCGAGCCATCGCACGTGTGGGACACCTGGCTCCCGGCGCGCTGGCGCGACCGCGGCCCGAAGTCCGAGCGGCGCGGCATCGGGGAGATGGAGCACATCGGAGGCGGCACCTATCGCCAGAGCTTCGACCCCGACGGTCCGCAGGCCGACTGCTGGGTCTACGAGGACCTCGTGTACATCAACAAGCGCCACGTCGCGGCCGTCGGTTTCGACCGCGACGACATGACGATGTCGCCCATCACCTACGACGAGATGCGTCCCGGCTGCTACGACCCCACGGCGCGCGTCGCCGACAACGAGGCGAATTGGGTCGAGGCCTCGCTGTGCTTCCCGACCTTTCCCGCGCTTTTGTGGCCAGACCTTCCTCGAGGCGAAGGACAGGGAGCTGGCTGAAGCCTGCGTCGTGGCGTACAACGATTTCATGGTCGAGGAATGGTGCGGGGACAGCGACGGAAAGCTGCTCCCGTTGTGCATCATCCCCCTGTGGGACGCCGCGAAGGCGGCCGCCGAGGTCCGGCGCAACGCGGCACGCGGCGTGCGGGCGGTGTGCTTCAGCGAGATCCCGCCCCACCTGGGTCTGCCGAGCATCCACGGCGGGTACTGGGATCCCTTCTTCGCGGCCTGCGAGGAGAGCGGCACCGTCGTGTGCATGCACATCGGGTCGTCGTCGAAGATGCCGGCGACCTCGTCCGACGCGCCGGTGGCCGTGGCGGCGACGCTGAGCTTCGGCAACGCCATGGCCTCGCTGACCGACTTCCTCTTCTCGGGGGTGCTGATCCGGTTCCCCCGCCTGGTCCTGGCCTACTCGGAAGGGCAGATCGGCTGGCTGCCCTACATCTTGGAGCGGGCCGACGACGTGTGGCGCGAGCACCGCGCCTGGGGCGGGGTGAAGGACATCGTCCCCGAGCCCCCGTCGACGTACTTCCATCGGCAGGTCTACGGCTGCTTCTTCCGGGACCAGCACGGTCTCGACTCGCTCGGCGTCATCGGCGGCGACCGCATCACCTTCGAGACCGACTACCCGCACACCGACTCGACGTGGCCCGACACGAAGGCAGTGGCCGAGCAGATGGTCCGTGGCCTGTCCGACGACGAGGTCTACGGCATCATGCGCGGCAACGCGATCGCCATGCTGGGCCTCGACCGCACGTGAGGCTGGGCCAGGTCGTCAATCCGGAGGCGGCGCGCTGGGGCAAGCCGCTCGACGGGATCCGCATCCTGTCCCTCGAGCAGATGCAGGCCCTGCCCTACGCGACCCAGCTGTTGGGCCGGCTCGGCGCCGAGGTGGTCAAGGTCGAGGCGCCGGGCACCGGAGACCTCGGCCGCAGCGCCGCACCCGCCATGGCCGACCCCTCGGGGCGGCCCGTCGGCGCAACCTTCGTGCGCAACAACCTGTCGAAGCGGTCGGTCGTCATCGACCTGAAGCACCCGGCGGGCCGAGACCTGGTGCTGCGCCTGGCCCCCCGCTTCGACGTGGTGGCCGAGAACTTCCGCGCCGGTGCGGCCGAGCGGCTCGGGCTGGCCTTCGACGACGTGGTCGCCGCGCATCCGACCGTGGTCTATCTCTCGATCTCGGGCTTCGGCCGCCCGGTGCATGCCGACGTGCCCCCCTCCCCCTACGACGGCTGGCCGGCGCTTGCCTCCATCGTCGAGGCCATGAGCGGCGCGTACGAGTTCAAGCGGCCGGCGGGCCAGGCACCGGTGGGCTCGCCGATGGGAGGACTCGGCGACATCGCCACCGCGCTGTTCGCCGTTATCGGGACGCTGTCCGCACTGCGCCAACGCGACCGGACGGGACGGGGCCAGCGTGTCGACGTCGCCATGCTCGATGCCATGGTCGCCATGCTCGACGTCGTGCCCAACTTCTGGTCCATGGGCATGCCCATGGGGACCCCGTGGCCCGGCATCCTGCACGGGTTCCGCGCCGCCGATGGCTGGTTCATGCTCCAGGTGCTGCGACCGCACCAGTGGCCGGACCTGGCCCGGGCGATCGACCGGCCCGAGTGGGCCGACGACCCGCGCTTCGAGACGCCCCAGGGCTGGCTCGACCACCTCGATTCGGAGATCCGGCCCGCCATCGAGTCCTGGGCCGGCGCGCGGAGTCGGCGCACGGCCTGCGACGCCCTCAACGCCGCGGGACTCGTCGCCGGGCCCGTGGCCACCGACGCCGACGTCGTGGCGGACCCCCACCTCGCCGCCCGCCACATGCTCGTGGAACACCCGCGCTGCGACGGTGTGACCCAGCCTGTGCTGATCCCCGGCCTCCCGGTCAAGTTCGCCGAGGTGGCCGAGGGCCCCGAGTCGCGCGTGCCGTGGCTGGGCGAGCACACGGACGAGGTCCTCTCGGACGAGCTGGGACTGGGCAGCGACGAGTTGGCGCTGCTGCGCGCCGACGGCACCATCGCCTGACGCGGTGCCGAGCCGCTAGCGCCGGCGGCAGGGCGACGAACACCACCACTGCGGCGAAGAGCGCCGCACCCACGAGCGTGCAGGCGTGGAAGACCTCGTGGAAGCCGAACACGCGGGGCCAGGGGTCGGGTCGCTTGCCCGCGTAGACGAGCGCACCGGCGGTGTAGGCCAGACCGGCGGCGGCGACGAGCCAGAAGCCCGCCCACCCGAGCCCGCGCACCAGCTCGGGTGCCACGATGATGGGGCACCAGCCGACGACGACGTAGGGGACGGCGACCACCCACTGCGGCGCGTCGAGCCAGACCTGGCGCAGCACGATTCCCACGACGGCGCCCGTCCAGACCAAGGTGAGGAGGAGGATCTCGGACCAGCCGTGCAGCGCGAGCACCGACACGGCGGTGGTCGTACCCGCGATCCCGACGAAGATGGCGCTGTGGTCGGCCCGGCGCATGCGGCGCCACGCCGGCGCCGTCCAACGCACGCGGTGGAAGGCCGCACTCGTGCCGAACAACGTGATCATCCCGGCCACATAGACGGCCAGGGCCGTCGTCGGCCCGATGGCGGGACCCGCCGCCACGAGGAACGGGCCCCCGATCAACCAGGCCACGCAGGCACCGACGTGCAGCCAACCGCGCAGGAGCGGACGCTCTCCCCGGTTGTCCGCCGCCGTGCCCTGTTCACCCTGGGCCCGCGCCGTCATGCCGGACCCGTGTCGTCGAGAAGGTCCGCCAGCTCGACCTCGCGGCGCGAGATGCCCAGCAGGAACAGGATGGCGTCGAGGTAGGGGACGCTGAGCGCTGCGTCGGCGGCCTGACGCACGACCGGCTTGGCGTTGAAGGCGATGCCCAGGCCCGCCGCCGCCAGCATGTCGATGTCGTTCGCCCCGTCGCCCACGGCGATGGTCCGTGCCAGCGGCACGTCGGCCGCGGCCGCGAAGCGGACGAGCGCCAACGCCTTGCCGGCGCGGTCGACCACGGGACCGGCCAGCTCGCCCGTCACGACGCCGTCGTCGAGGACCAACTCGTTGGCCGCCAGGTGGTCAATGCCGAGATCGGTGACAAGTGGTTCGATCACTTCGATGAACCCGCCGCTCACCACCGCGAGCTCATAGCCGAGCCGCTTCAACGTCCGCACCAGCGTGCGGGCGCCCGGGGCCAGCAAGATGCCGGCGCGCACCGCTTCGAGGTCGGCCACCTGCAGTCCCGCCAGCAGCCGCACGCGTTCCCGCAGCGCCTCTTCGAAGTCGAGCTCGCCTGCCATCGCCGCGGCCGTGACGGCAGCCACCTGCGCGCCACGCCCGCGGCGCGCCGCCAGCAGGTCGATCACCTCGCCCTGGAGCAGCGTCGAGTCGGCATCCATCACGATGAGGTGCTTGGCCCGGCGGTGCAGTCCCGCCGCCTGGACCGCCAGGTCGACCTGGCGCCGCGCCGCAGCCTCGGCCAGGGTGCGGCGGAGCCGGTCCACGTCCGCGCCCGCCACCGCCAGCTCGTAGCTGTGCACGGGATAGGCGGCCAGCCGCACGATGCGCTCGATGTTGCCCCCGCAGCGCGCCACGCAGGACGTGACGTCGCGCAGCGTGGCCGCGTCGATCTCCGAAGCGAGGAGCGTGACCAGGTGCTGTTCGCGCACCGCCGCCTCGGCCTCGGCCTCGCGGAGCGGCTCGATCGTGACACCGGCACCGACCGCCTGGAGCTCGTCGCACACCGCGCGCCGAACAGCCGCCACCCGGCTCGGTACGAGTTCCGCTTCCACGCACAGGAGCAGCCGGCCGTGTACCCGGACTTGTTCGACGTCACGCACGTCGACGTCGCAGCCGGCGAGCGCGGCGAACAACCGCGCCGCGATGCCGGGTGCGTCCTGGCCGCTCACCGTCACCAGGTGGGGCGACGATGCGCACCCGGACGACGTCACGACAGGGACATGTCCCTCTCGGCGACCCAACCGGTTCCCTCGACCCAGCGCCGCACGATGCGGGCCGGGACACCCGCCACGACGCAGCGGTCGGGAACGACGCCCCGCACGACGGCCCCGGCCGCAACCACCACGTGCTCCCCGATCTGCGCACCCGGGAGGATCACCGCGTTGGCGCCGAGCCAGCTCCCCGATCCGACACGGACGGGGGCCTCGACGGGCCACTGGCGCCCGATGGGCTCGATCGGGTCCTCGTAGGAGTGGTTCTGATCGGTGACGTACACGTAGGGCCCGGTCTGGATGTCGTCGCCGATGACGATCTCCCAGTGCCCCACGATGTGCGATCCGCGGCCGATGAGGCACCGGTTCCCGATGGAGACGACCGGGTCGGTCGGCATCTCCTGTCCCGGCGCCATGCCCGCCGAGATCGAGACGCCCGGACCGACGATGGTCTCGCCGCCGATGTGGATCAGGTGCTCGTTGTACAGCGCGCCCTGGGGGAAGAGCAGGCACGCGCCCGGTCCCATCCGGCCGAAGCGTCGGCCACGAGGATCGTCAGGTCCGATCGCCCCGAGCTCGGACGCACCCTCCCAGGCGGCTCGCACGAGACGGGACAGGGGCCGGCGCAGGGGCGCGGGGAGCGAACGGGCCCAGCTCACAGTGGAATGGTAGGTGGTCAAACCAGGACCCCACGACGCGGCGACGACCCCATCTGGACGAGAGGTCCTCGATACACTCTATTCGTGCAGCCCCTCCGCCCGGACGGCGGCGCCCACCCCGTGCCGTCACCGGAAGCCTCGGCGCGTCGGCCGGTCGACCGTCGCCAGTTCCTCCAGCTCTCGGCCCTGGGCGCGGCGGGCGCGGCGGCCGGCACCCGCTTGGGCAAGAACAAGAAGAGGCCGCCCGCACGCGCCCGCCGACATTCGTCCGCCGCGGGTCCGGCCGTGGTGGAGAAGGCCCTGGCGACCGGCGTGATCGTGCCCACGGCTCCGTGGCTGATCGCGGAGAACGCCAAGCCGGGAACGCTCAACTGGATCTGCAACCATGTGCAACCCGACCACGCGTTGGAGGGGTTCGCGAGCCAGGTCGAGCGCGCAACCCGGCGACGAGGTGGCGCTCTTCATCAACACCACGGCCAGCGCCGTGCAGACGCAGGTGTACCGGATGGGCTACTACCAGGGGCTGGGTGGCCGCCTCTTCTTGCAGACAGACTTCGTGGCGGCCGGCGCGCAGCCCGCCCCGGTGGTCAATTCCGCCGGCACGGTGAGCTGCCCCTGGAAGCCCACGATGACGCTCAGCATCACGAAGGACTGGCTCCCGGGCTGTTACCTCCTGAAACTGGTCGGCAGCGGCGGCGAGGAGCAGTTCGTCCCGCTCACGATCCGCGACGACGAGTCGGCCGCGGCCTACGTGATCCAGAACAGCGTGACGACGTGGCAGGCCTACAACCTGTGGGGCGACTACAGCCTGTACTACGGGCAGAACGGCGCCGGAAAGTCGGACTTCGCCCACCGGGCGCGCATCGTGTCCTTCGACCGCCCCTACCCGCAGACCTGGGCGTCCGGGCGCGGCCGACTTCGTGGGCAACGAGCTGCCGCTGCTGTTCCACCTCGAGAGCCTGGGCCTCGACCTCACCTACTGGACCGACGCGGACCTGCACGCGCAGCCGCAGCTGCTGATGAACCACCGCTGCCTCTTCAGCCTGGGCCACGACGAGTACTGGTCCCAGCCCATGCGCCAGGGCGCGGCCCAGGCGAACGCGGCCGGCGTCAACCTGGCCTTCCTCGGGGCCAACGCCTGCTACCGCCAGATCCGCATGCAGCCGAGCTCCCTCGGCCCCAACCGCTTGCAGGTCTGTTACAAGGACGCGACGGAGGATCCGCTGGCCCAGACGGAGCCCTCGCTGACCACGGTCAACTGGAACCAGTCCCCGTTGGACCAACCCGAGTCGACGCTCATCGGCTCCATGTACCAGTCGGTGGGCGCCAAGGCCGACACCGTCGTCACGGACGCGTCCTCCTGGTTCTACGACGGGTGCAACCTGACGGACGGGCAGGCCTTCCCCAACACGGTCCTGGGCGAGTACGACCGCTACGTCCCGTCGCTGCCGGGACCGAAGAACGCCGACGTGCTGGCGCACTCACCGGTTCCCGGTCAATCCAATTGGTCCGACATCACCTACTTCACCGCGCCGGGGAACGGTGGTGGTGTGTTCGCCAGCGGATCGGCCAGCTTCGTCTCGCTGCTGTCGACGACCGGCGTCATCCCCTCGCTCGTCGTTCCGGGCCCGTTCCCCGGCGTCAGCGACGTCATCCGTCGCGCCATGGAGAACGTCTACGGGCGCTTCGGGCTGGGTCCCGCCACCTCGTACGGCACGTCGAGCGGCAACTGGTCCGAGGTCTACACCGGGTCGGCGGCGGCGGCGGCGAGCGCGGCCGGCACCACGGCGGCCTGAACCGCGCCTGCACTCGCGCCGATACCGCGGGCCACCAGCCAGGAGCGCGAGGAGAACACCGGTGGATGACACCACTTTCGAACCCCGCCCACCTACGATCGTGACAGAGCGATGGGGAAAACCGACGATTACCGTTCGCGCGCGCGGCGCCTGCTCGTGTGGGGCGTGCTGGCCACTGCCGGACTCGCCGGCCTGGTGCTGAGCGCGTGCTCCTCCGACCCGGCGCCGCACGATTCGTCCGCGGCCAAGGTCAAGCCGACCACGACCACGACCGACACCCCGAAGCCGGCCTGCCCCCTCACCGGGCTTCCTGCGCCAGGGGGCCTGGTGCCCCAACGACCGGCCATGGCAGTGAAGATCGACAACTACCCCGACGGGAGGCCCCAGGCGGGATTGGACAAGGCCGACATCGTGTTCGAAGAACCCGTCGAAGGCGGCATCACCCGCTATGCCGCCGTGTTCCAGTGCCAGAATGCCGCGCTCATCGGGCCCGCGCGTTCGGCGCGCAACATCGACATCGGCATCCTCGGCCAGCTGGGCAACCCCCTGCTGGCCCACGTGGGCGGCATCGATCCGGTCATCGCCAACATCGACGCGTCGCCCATCGTGGACGTCGACCTGGGCGCCAGCAATTCGCTGATGATCCACCCGGCGGGCCGGGTCCCCCCTGACGCCGACTTCACCTCGACGGCGATCGTCTACAACACCCACCCCACGATGACGACGCCTCCGCAACCGCTCTTCAGCTACTCGTCGGCCATCCCGAGCGGCGGATCTCCCGTCTCCACGGTCAACATCGACTTCTCGGGCACCTCCAACGTGACGTGGAAATGGAACACGGCCACCAACACGTTCCAGCGCTTCTACAACGGCACCACCCCCGACATGCTGGCCGATGGCGCGCAGAACCAGACGCCCAACGTCGTGGTGCAGTACGTGCAGATCAGCTACGGGCCTTGGGCCGAGAACGAGGAGGGAGGGCTCGAGGTGCAGGCGGACCTCTACCCCAACGCCAGCGGGACCGCGGTCGTCTACCGCAACGGCAAGGCCTTCCCCGCGACGTGGCATCGCGGTGCGTTGGGTGACCCGACGCAGTTCGTGAACGCGTTCGGCGTGCCGATCCCGCTCGAGCCCGGGACGACCTGGGTCGAGCTCGTGCCGAACACGATCATGGCGACGACGACGCCGTAGGCGTCACCATCAGCGCTCCGGTTTTCGCGCCACCACCGCCAGCAGCAGGCAGTCCTCGGCCGCAGCGAACACCCCCGGGTACCCGCTGGCCTCCGCTTCGTCGAAGACACCTGCTGCCGCGCCGCGCCGCATGAGGTTGAGGCCCTTGCACTCGCGCACGTCGAATCCGGCTCGCTCCAGTTTGGCGACGAGCTCGCCGGCGCCGTATTCGATCTTGTGGTCATGGTTCATGGGCGCATTCGACCGCAGACGCCAGACCGGACCATTGGGCGTGTCCAGGCAGAACCAACCGCCGGGGGCGAGCACGCGCCACGCCTCGCGGACGACCTGGTCACCCTCCGCCTCGCTCACGTGCTCGATCGACTGCCCGCTGTAGACCAGGTCGAAGGAGCCGTCCGCGTAACGCCCGAGGTCCACCATGGAGTGGAAGGCGAACTCCACCGGGCCGAGCTCGGAGACGACGGGCTCGCCGGCCGACCCGCCCTGGTAGATCTCGTCGCGCTCCTCCACCGGCAGGTCGACGACCACCACCTTCTCGAACGGATAGGGGTAGCCGAGATGCACCAGCGCGCCGTCGGGCAACCCCTGATGCGTGCCACCGAGGTCGAGGATGCGCGCCGCGCGGGGTAGGCCGGCCACGAACTCGCTGCGGCTCACGTGCATGGACAGGAGCACGTTCCCGATGGGCACCCGTCGACGGAACTCCTCGGAGTGGGCCAGCGCCTCGGCGACACCGTGGCGCGAGAGGTCGCCGCGGGCCAGCTTCTGGGCGTAGTCGGCTCCGCCCCGAGGGTCGGGCTCGCGATCGAGGATCACGTTGAAGGCCATGCGCACCGATTGTTTGGGCGGCAGGTACCGGAAGGGGACCGTTGGCACGAAGCGGTCGAAGACGCGGTAGACGCGCTGCTTCCATTCACGGGACGGCATGACCCCATTGTGGCTGCTGCGCTGGGGTCGACCCGAGCCGGACGCGAAGCGCCCCGGACGGGTCACCCGCGGGAGTGGCGGGGACGGCCCGGAGGCTTCAGCGCCGCGAGGGACGGGATGCTAGGAGTCGAGCGTGATGGGGAGATCGTCGGCGTCGGCGACACTCTCGCCCGAGGGGATGTCGTCGTCGTCGTCCTTGGGGGCCAGACGCTCGCGCACGCGATCGTCGATCTCGACCATCAACTGGGGATTCTCCGAGAGGAACGTCTTGACGTTCTCGCGGCCCTGGCCGAGTTGCTCACCCTCATAGGTGAACCAGGCGCCCGACTTCTTGATGAAGCCCAGCTCGACCGCCACGTCGAGGAGCGACCCTTCGCGGCTGATCCCCCTGCCGTACATGATGTCGAACTCGGCCTGCTTGAACGGGGCCGAGCACTTGTTCTTGACGACCTTGACCCGGGTCCGGTTGCCGACGACGTCCGCACCGTCCTTGATCGCCTCGATGCGGCGGATGTCGAGCCGCACCGACGAGTAGAACTTCAGCGCACGGCCACCAGGGGTGACTTCAGGCGATCCGTACATGACCCCGATTTTCTCCCGCAGCTGGTTGATGAAAACGGCGATGGTGCTCGACTTCGACAGGGTCCCCGTCAGCTTGCGTAGAGCCTGGGACATGAGACGCGCCTGGAGGCCGACATGGGTATCGCCCATCTCGCCTTCGATCTCGGCCCGGGGCGTCAGCGCAGCCACCGAGTCGATGACCAGGACGTCGAGCGCCCCGGACCGGATGAGCATGTCGGCGATCTCGAGTGCCTGCTCGCCCGTGTCGGGCTGGGAGATGAGCAGGTCGTCGACGTTGACACCGATGGCCCGGGCGTAGACCGGGTCCATGGCGTGCTCGGCGTCGACGTAGGCGCAGATGCCGCCGTTGCGCTGGGCCTCGGCCACCACGTGCATGGCGAGGGTCGACTTGCCCGAGGATTCGGGTCCGTAGATCTCGACGATCCGTCCCCGCGGCAGGCCCCCGATGCCGAGCGCCAGGTCCAAGGAGAGCGCCCCGGTGGAGATCGACTCGATGTTCATGCCGACGTTGTCGCCCATGCGCATGACCGAGCCCTTGCCGAACTGCTTCTCGATCTGGCCCAGTGCCGCGTCGAGTGCCTTCTCCCGTTCCGTTTCGGCCATCCTTCTTCTCTCCTTTGTGTCTGTGCTTGCGACCTGTCCGGCCTGATTCGGTGCCGATGTCCGTGAACCTACGGCGGGGGTGTGACGGTCCCGCCGGCGCTGCCGGAGGCAGCATACCGAACACGTGTTCGTAACCGGCGGACCCTGCCGGCAGCCGACGGAGAACGGTCGCCCCCGACCCGGCCGTACGCGAGCGACGTGCGAAGCTGACTGGTCCCGACCGGGTTCGATCGAAGCCCGCACGAGAGAAACGAGGCCAGGTGGGGCGCGCGAGAAGGCTGGTGCTGGGCTTCCTGCTGTGCGGTTCCGCGGCGGCGGGCCTGGTGGCCAGCACCGCATCCGCCGCTGCGGCGACGGGGCCGTCGGCGTCGACGCTCTACCACGAGGCGATCGTCTCGACGCAGGCGTGGTCGGTCCACTACACCTCCTCCTCGGTGCAGGCCAAGCAGACCTTGGTCGAGAGCGGCGACGCCGGTCCTGCTTCGGGGAGCCAGACGGTGCTGCTCGGCACGGGTTCCATCAACATCGTGGTCATCGGGGGCCTCACCTATCTCAAGGGCAACGAAGGCGGGCTCCAGGCGTTGGCCGGCTTGAGCGCGTCCCAAGCGGCGGAGGGCGCAGGCCAGTGGATCGAGTTCGCCACCGACAACGCAGCGTTCGCGCAGGTGGTGGCTGGAGTGCGCTCCCATGACCTCGCGGACGAGCTTGCCCTCAAGGGGCCGCTCACGCTCGGGCATCCGCAGACGCTCGACGGCTACGCCGTCGAGGCGATCGAGGGAAGGCAGGCCGTCGGTCGCACGTCCACGCGCGTGGTCTTGTACGTCCGCGCCACGGGGACTCACGTTCCCGTCGAAGAGGACTCGGTCAACGCGCAGGGACAGCGGACCGACGCCGAGCACGTCGCGTATTCGAAATGGGGCGAGCTCGTTCGGCCGGAGGCGCCCCAGGCGTCGATCTCCATCGGTCACATCAGCGCCGTCTGACCAGCGCCCCCGGGCGCGACCGCAGCCGCGGCGACGGGCGTGGGAGGATGTCCCTTCCCACGGGCTGTTCGGGCGCTGTGCGCCGCCGGTCCGGGGCCCTCCAAGAGAGTGAAGGTATGCCCCGAATGTGCCCGAACCAGATCCGCACCGCCGCGGCCGCCACCGGCACCGCGCTCGTCATGCTGGCGGCGGTTGGGATCGCGCCGCGTTCTGCGGGCGCGACCGGCGCCCCGAACCAGAGCGCGCAGGCCGAGTACGAGGCCGCGATCAAGGCCACGGCGAGCCAGGGGGTGCACTTCGTCTCCACTGCCACGCAGCAAGGAGTGACGCTCACGGCCACCGGCGACACCGGGAAGACCTCGGGTACGCAGACGATCACCGTCAGGGGCGACAAGGTCACCGAGCACATGTCAGCCTTGCTCCTGGGCGGGACCGGGTACGTCAACGGCAACCCCGCCGCCTTGCACCGCATCATCGGACTGACCAACGCGCAGTCGTCGAAATACGCCGATCGCTGGCTGTCCTTCCCCACTGCGAACAGCGCGCTCGGCGAGCTCGTCAGCGGGTTGTTGAACTCGCAGGTCGCGACGGAACTGCAAATGTCGGGCCCGTTCACGCGCGGTGCCCCGACCACGGTCAACGGCGTCTCCGTACTGGCGATCGACGGCTTCGCAAGCACGGAGAGCGGCCACAAGGTCCCGGTCGTCCTCTACGTGCCGTCCACGGGTACGCAGCTGCCGGTGGAGGAGGTCACGAATCCGAAGGCCTCCGGCGGATCGTCGACCATCCACGGAACGGTGACGTTCACACAGTGGGGCGAGGTGCCGAACGTCAGTGCACCCGCGCACGCATTCTCGCTGCTGAAGTTGGTGCCGGCATCCTCCTCCGCTACGACGGCGCCGGCCGGCTGACCGGGGATGACCGCGCGGCTCGAGGCCGTACAGGGGGACATCACCGCCGAGCAGGTCGACGCGGTGGTCAACGCGGCCAACCGGCGCCTGCTCGGCGGCGGAGGCGTCGACGGTGCCATTCACCGGGCGGCGGGAGCGGACCGGCTGCAGGCGGCATGCCGGACACTCGGCGAATGCCCGCCCGGTCAGTCGGTGGTCACCGACGGGTTCGGTCTGGCCGCTCGTTTCATCGTCCATACGGTGGGGCCGGTGTGGCAGGGCGGCGCACGCGGTGAACCAGAGACCCTCGCCTCGTGCTATCGCACCGCCCTCGCCGTCGCCGACAGAGTGGGGGCCCGTTCGATCGCCTTTCCGGCGATCTCCACCGGCGTCTACGGCTACCCGCCGGCGCAAGCGGCAGCCGTCGCAGTGACGAGTGTCCGCGCCGCAGACACCGATGTCACGATCGTGCGCTTTGTCGCGTACGACCTCGCCACCCTGGCGTGCTACCTCGAGTTGCTCGCCTGAGCGGCCGCCGCTCCGCGGGTCACGAGGACGCGCCCGAGGTGAGGTCGTAGACCGTCACACCGCCGACGCTTTCGGACGTGAAGTGGGACTCCACCCACGAGGTGATCTGCCTGGCGTCGTCGTCCGTACCACCGGCGCCACCCCCCAGACCGAAGCCGCCTCCGCCACCGCCACCGCCACCGCTGGCGATGAAGTAGTGGATCTTGCCCTCCGAGACGTACTGCTCGAACTGGGAGAGCGACGGCGCCGGGTCCGTACCGTTGAACCCGCCGATCGCCATGATCGGCTCACCGCTGGCCAACTGGTAGCCGGCGGCGTTGTTCGAGTTGACCGTGGCGCCCGCCCAGGTGTAGCGGCCGGCCTCGGCCTGCAGGAGCTTGGTGAGCGCCGCATTGGACTGGCTCGCGTTCAAGAACCCGCCGCCACCGCCCGGGCCACCGCCGCCGAAACCTCCGCGGAAGCGGCCGCCGCCGAAGGATGGTGCTCCGCCGGCAGAGCCGGGAGTCGTCGTGTTCCCCGTGCCCGAACGGCCGGGGACGCCACCTCCGGGGAACCCACCCCCCGGGAAGCCACCCCCGGGGAAGGTGCCGCCCCGGAAGCCCGCACCCGCGCCGCCACCGGGGAAGGTGCCGCCGAAGGCCCGGCGGAAGCCGCCGCCGGCGAAGCCACCTCCGGGGAAGGTACCCCCGGGACCGCCTTGGCCACCGGCCGGGGTCGGGGTCACCGACGGGATCGCACCCGAGTGCGGGGTGTTCGCGGTGGCCACGGTCGAGAACAGCGGCGCGGCGAGCGCGGCGCCGAGTCCCAGCGTCGCGACCAGCGCGACGGCCAGCCTGGGCACGGAACGCAGCAGGGGCAGCAGCAGGATGGCGACGACGCCCAGCGCGCCCGCCACCGCCACGAAGGGACGCAGCGCGGGGAACCAGTCCGAGGTGCGCCCGAGGAGCACGTACGCCCACACGACGGTGGCAGCGAGGCCGGCGGCGAGCCCGATCCGCCCGGCCCAGCTGGCGCGGCGTTCCCACAGCGCCATGGTGGAGATCCCGACCAAGGCGCCGAGCGGTGGCGCCAACGCGACCGTGTAGTAGGGATGGATGATGCCCTGGGCCAGGCTGATCACCAGGCCGGCCGAGACCAGCGACCCGCCCCAGAGCAGGAGCCCGGCACGCTCGCGATCGGTGCGACGGGCCCGCAGCGTGAGGAGCAGAAGCAGCGCGCCCATCACGAGGGCCGCCGGGCAGCAGCCACGACATCATGTTCCCGAACGTCGAATTGAAGAGCCGCGTGAACCCCGTAGGCCCCCACATGCTCCCGGCGAACCCTCCCCCGCCCACGCTGCCGGTCTCGTTCCCGCTGAGACGACCGAACCCGTTGTACCCGAAGATGAGGTTGAGGATGCTGTTGTCCTGGGACCCCCCGACATAGGGGCGATCGGCCGCCGGCGTCAGGGCCACGGCAGCGACCCACCAGCCCGCCGCGACGACCACGGAGACGCCCATCAGCACGACCTGCCACACCCTGCGCCACCATCCTGTCGGCGCGGCGAGCAGGTAGACGACGGCCAGGACGGGAAGGATCAGGAAGGCCTGCATCATCTTGGTGATGAAGCCGAACCCGACGAGGGCACCCGCCAGCACGAGCCACTTCGTCTGCGCACGCTCGAGCCCTCGCATCGTGGCATAGGTCGCCGCCGTGAGCAGCAGGGCGAGCATGGCGTCCGGGTTGTTGTAGCGGAACATCAGCGCGGCCACCGGGGTGAGCGCGACGACCGCGCCGGCCAGGAGCGCGGCCTGTGCACTGAACCAACGCCGGACCGAGAGGTAGACGAGGCCGACGGTGGCCACGCCCTCGAGGGCCTGCGGGACCAGGATGCTCCACGAGTTCACCCCGAAGATGCGTGCAGAGATCTCCATCGGCCACAGGAAGGCCGGCGGCTTGTCGACCGTGATGAAGTTCGACGAGTCGGAAGACCCGAAGAAGAAGGCCTTCCAGCTCTTGGTTCCCGCCTGCACGGCCGCCGAGTAGAAGGAATTGCCCCAGCCGCTCGCGCCGAGGTCCCACAGGTAGAGGACTGCCGTGGCCACGAGCAGGGTGAGGAGGGCGGGACGGACCCAGGCGGCGTCGCTCTCCTTGCCGCGGAGAAAACGGGCAAAGCGGCCGCGGCGGGGCCCCGGCGGCCAGGGCGGGGCAGAGGGCGCGGGCGGAGACGTGGACTCGGGGGCGTCGAGTTGCGCCGGCGGGTCGAGGAGCGCCACTGGGGCGTCCGGCACAGGCGGGAGGTCGCTCACCGTGTCACCAACACTGCGGTCTCGCTCCCGACGCTCGGCCGGAAGATCCACGCCCGCAGGACGGCGAACCGCAGCACGGCGGCGGCGGCGTTGGCGACCGTGATGGCCACCAACTCCGCAAGGAGCGCGGACGGGGCGATCCACTGCGCCACGACCAGCCCGACCGTGGTGAAGAGGACGCTCACCAGGTACAACCCACCAGCCACCGCGTAGAGGCGCCCGCGGCGAGACTGGCCGTCGGTCGTCCGCGACAGCTCACGGTGCACTGCGGTGTTGAAGAGGGTGGCGATCGCCATCGCCACGGCGTTGGCGCCGTAGGGACCCAGCAGCGGCCGCCAGGCGACGAACAGGAACAGGTACCCCAAGGTCGACACCACGCCGACCCCGGCGAAACGCAGGAGCTGATCGGCGGTGACCTCGTTGGAGCGGACACGCCGCAGACCCTTGGGCCTCCGGACGAGGAGGCGCCACACCCCTCGCAGGTCACCCGCAGCGGTGGAGACGATGTCGACGCGCGAGTCGGGGTCGTCAACCCAGTCGACCGGGACCTCACCGATGCGCAGGCCCAGCCGCTCCGCCGTCACGAGCAGCTCGGTGTCGAAAAACCACTCGTCATCCTCGATGAGGGGCAACAGCTTCTCCGCTGCGTCGCGGCGCAACGCCTTGAAGCCGCACTGGGCGTCGCTGAAGCGACCCCGCAGGGCGCACTTCAAGAGGAGGTTGTACGCACGTGAGATGAGCTCGCGTTTGGGCCCGCGCACGACGCGAGCGCCGTGAGCGAGGCGTGTCCCGATGGCGACGTCGCGGTGCCCCGACAGCAGCGGCGCCACCAGGGGCAGCAGCGCCGACAACGAGGTGGAGAGATCGACGTCCATGTAGGCGACCACCGGGGCCTCGCTCGTCGACCAGGCCGAGCGCAACGCGTAGCCGCGACCCTTGCGTGGCAGGTGCAGCGCCGCGACGCCGGGCTGGGAGGCCGCGAGTTCGCGGGCGACGGCGTAGGTGTCGTCCGTGCTCGCGTTGTCGACCACGGTGACGAGGGCCCGGAAGGGGAACGACCGGTCGAGGAAGGCGCGCAGGGCCGTGACCCGCTCGGTCAGCTGCGCGGCCTCGTTGTACACGGGGACGACGATCTCGACATCCACCGGGACGTGGCGGGGATCGACGTCGGCTTCGAGAGGAGCCAGGGCTGTCATGTCGGGCATGGTGCCCTCCCCGCCTCCGGGCTCCGTGAAGAACAGCTGTGCACCGGGTGTGAAACCGAGGGATGCACGCGGGCGCAGCTCAGACGACCGTGCCGGTGGCGCTGTCGACGGACACCGGAGCCTCGTCAGGGGCCTCGTCATGGGCCGCAGGCAGCAGGGGGATCCGCACGGTGACCGCCATGCCCTCGCCGGGGGACGAACGGGCCGACACCGTGCCGCCGTGGGCGGCCACGATGGCGGCCACGATCGAGAGCCCCAGGCCGCTGCCGCCACTCGTCCGGGACCGCGCCGGATCGGCGCGGTAGAACCGCTCGAAGACGCGGCGCGCCTCCTCGTCGGGCATTCCTGGCCCGCTGTCACGCACCTCGATCTCCGCCTGGTCCCCGACCTCGTCCACGCGCACCGTCGTGGTGGTGCCAGGTGGCGTGTGGGCTCGCACGTTCCCCAGAAGGTTGTCGATGACCTGGCGCAGGCGGTCCGTGTCCCCGGTCACCTCGACCGGGCGGGACGCCCAGAACCGGACGGGCCACTCGGGGCCCACCGCGGTCGCCGTCCGCACCGCGTCCGATATCAGCGCGACGAGTTCGACCGGCGCCTGCTCCATCGGAATACCTTCGTCCAGGCGGGCGAGCGTGAGCAGGTCGTTGACCAGGCGATCCATGCGCGCCGTCTCGGTCCGGATGCCCGACACGATGCGCGGCAGGTCGTCGACGTGCTCCGCTCCGCCGCGCTCGAACAGCTCGGCGTAGGCCGACACCGCGGCGATGGGCGTACGCAGCTCGTGGGAGGCGTCCGCCACGAACTGGCGCAGGTGCTGCTCGGATTCCTTGAGGCGGGCCTCGGAGGCCAGCCGCGCCGAGAAGGCGCTCTGGATCCGCTCGAGCATGACGTTGAGGGCCCGGGCGAGGCGCCCGACCTCGGTCGACTGCTCCGCGCCCGGCACCCGCTGGTCGAGGTTCCCCGCGGCGATGGATTCGGCCGTGGCCTCGACGTCCTCCAGTGGCCGCAGGCCGAGGCGGACGAGCCACCAGCCGCCGACGAGCGCGAGCACGAGCGCGGCCGCCGTCACGGCGAGCTCGGTCAGGAACAGGGTGTGCAGCGTGCTCGTCTGATCGCCGAGTGCCTGTGCCTGGACGAGCACGTTCCCACCGCTCAGCTTCACGGCGCGCACCCGGAAGTCGGGGCCACCCGGTGCGATCGACGACGTCGTGAAGTAGGCCACCTGCTCCCCGTCGGCCTGCGAGGAGAAGCCGGTGATCGGGGACGGCAGCTGCGGGCGATAGGGATGGTTCCCCACGTAGGCCGGGCACTCGAGGCCGCTGACCACGCTGCTCGCCTGATTGACCACCGAGATGTAGCTGATGCCGAACAGGTTGGGAAAACCCTGCCCGCCGCCCGCGCCACCGGGCCCCGGGCCGGGCCCGCTGTTGCCGACCGCCGCTGCGTTGCCGAAGTTGCTCTCGGGTGAGGGGCAGGCGACCGTCCCGGTCGCCGCGTCCCCGACGAAGTGCGGGCGCTGCAGGGCCAGCTCCTGGTCCACCTGGTTGTAGAGGGAGCTCCGGAGCGCCGAGTAGGTGGCGAAGTCGGCCACCACGAGCGCGACGATGGCGATCGCCCCGACCGCGAGCAGGAGTCGGAGCCGCAGCGACACTCAGGCAGCTCCGTTGGCGCTCTCCGGCTCGCGCAGCGTGTAGCCAACGAGCCGGATGGTGTGGATCAGGGGTGGCCCGAACTTCTCGAGCTTCTTGCGCAGGTAGCTCACGTAGGTCTCGACCACGTTGCCGTCCCCCCCGAAGTCGTAGTGCCAGACGTGGTCGAGGATCTGGGACTTCGACAGCACGTGGCGCGGATTCAACATGAAGTACCGCAAGAGGTTGAATTCCGTTGCCGTGAGGTTGATCGCGTGACCGCTGCGCCGGACCTCGTGCGCGCTCTCGTCCAGCTCGAGGTCGGAGAAACGGAGGGTGCCGTCGTCCTCGGGCTCGTAGCCGGTCCGGCGCAGGATGGCGTGCACGCGGGCGATCACCTCGGCCAGGGCGAAGGGCTTGGTCACATAGTCGTCCCCTCCGACGGTCAGGCCGGCCAGCTTGTCCTGGAGCGTGTCGCGGGCGGTCAGGAACAAGACGGGCACACGGAGGCCGTCGGCGCGCAGTCGCCGGGTCACCTCGAGCCCGTCGAGGTCGGGCAGCATCACGTCCAGGATCACGAGGTCGGGGGGATCGTCTTGCGCCTGGGCCAACGCCTTGCGGCCCGTCATCGCCTCGTCGACGGTGAACCCCTCGTAACGCAGCGACGTGGCCACCGCATCGACGATCGAGGGCTCGTCGTCCACCACCAGGACCCGCGGTCCGTTGTCGATCTTCACTGGACATACCTCCCTGCCGCACAGGGTCGCGCTCTCGAATGCCCGTCCAGTGTGACCTACCTGTGGGCCTCCTGTGAAGCCGCCCCGATCAGGCCGCCCGGGTGTCCAGGGCGCGTCGTAGCAGGTCGAGGGCCGAAATGGCCCCGTATTGGCGCACGCGCTCCCGGTCCCCCGGCACGCGAAGTTCCCGGGACACGCGTGGGCTGGCCGGGCAGGGTGAGCCCGACGAACACGGTGCCGGGGGCCACGCCCTCCTGGTCGTCGGGACCCGCCACGCCGGTGATCCCGAGCCCGACGTCGGCTCCCGTGACGCGGGCCGCGCCCTCGGCCATCGCCGCGGCTGCGGCCTCGCTCACGACCGGCCCGGCGGGGACTCCCAGGACGTCGTACTTGACCTGGGAGTCGTAGGCCACGATGCCGCCCTTGAACCAGCGCGAGGCGCCGGGCACGTTGACCAGACGCGATGCGATGAGGCCACCGGTGAGCGACTCGGCCACGCCGAAGCTCAACCCCCCCGCGATGAGCCGGCCGGCCACCGCCACCTCCATCGACTCGTCGTCGACGCCGAACACGATGTCGCCCAATCGCTCGTCGATGGCGCGCCGCACCTCGCTCTCCTCCTTGTCGAGGAGCGCGGTGACGTCGTCGAGCATGCGGGCACGGGCGGTGATACGGACCTTGATCCCCTCGATGCCCGACGCGAGGAAGGCGAGGGTCACGCCGCCCTCCGCGTCGAGCGCGTCCACCCGGTCCTGGAGCGTCTCGGCCAGTGCGGACTCGCTCGACCCCCACGTGCGCAAGACCCGGCTGGCGATGACACCCTCTTCACCGGCCTCGGCCATGCGGGCCCGCAGGTCGGGCTTGATGGCCCGCTCGAACATCTCGGTCATCTCGTAGGGCACGCCGGGCACCGCGTAGACGACCTTGTTGCCGACGGGACAGATCAGGCCCGGGGCCGTGCCGACGGCCTGGGGGATCACCGTGGCGCCCCGGGGCACGTCGGCCTGGCGCGCGTTGTTCTCCGACATGGTGCGTCCCCGCGCCTCGAAGAAGGCCGCGATGTAGTCGACGATCTCCTGATCGCGCTCGAGCGGGACGTTCATGACCTCGGCAATGGCCTCGCGGGTGATGTCGTCCTGCGTCGGCCCGAGGCCGCCGCACATGATGGCGCCGTCGCTGCGGGCCAGGGCGGTGCGCAGTGCCAGCGTGATGCGGTCGTGGTTGTCGCCCACCGCCTGGTGGAAGTGCGACGCCACGCCGATGGCGGCCAAGTTCTCCCCCAGCCAGGCGGAGTTGGTGTCGGCGATCTGCCCGAGCAAGAGCTCGGTGCCCACCGCCACGATCTCGATCCTCACGGAGGGGACCTTAGGGGGCGGCCGGCCTGTGGAGCGCCCGTCGCCCGTCGAGCAGGTACTCGGCTCCGGTGTAGAGCGTCGAGCGCGCAGGCGAACCAGATCATCGCGATCTGGAGGTCGTGTTGACCGGCGAGGGGCGGGATGATGCAGGAGCCGACGGCGAAATCCTGCACGAGCGTCTTGAGCTTGGCGGAGTTGCGGGCGGGGATGGACACGCCTCGCCGGCCCACCCAGGAACGGTAGACCTGCATGCCGACCTCGCGGGCCGCGATGAGCACGACGGGAAGCCAGGGCAGGTGTCCCTGCGCCGCCAGCGTGACGAGCGCGCCGACGACGACGGCCTTGTCCGCCAGCGGATCGAGGAACGCACCGGAGCGGGTCGTGCCGTGGCGACGCGCCATGTAGCCGTCGAGGCCGTCGCTGGCGGCGAGGACGAACCCGACCACGACGTTGATCCAGGAGGCGCCCCACACGACGAGCATGACGACGTAGACGGGCGCCGCCAGCAGCCGGGCGACGGTCACGGCATTGGCCGGAGTGACGAGCGCGCTCGGCCCGAACGTGAACCCGGGCGGCGCCGGCGGCTCGCGGGTGGCGTCGCTCATGGCGCCGACGACCCGCCGACGAGGGGACCCCGCCGGGGTTCGGGTACGGCGGTGAGGTCGGGCCCCTCCGCGCCGGTGATCCGCATCTCGACGAGGCGGCCCACCCCCAGATCGGTGGGCACCTGGACGATGCCGTCGATCTCGGGCGCTTCGTGCACGGTCCGGCCGCGTCCGGGCGTGTCGACGAGGACGGTCCGGCGCTCGCCGACGAGGCCGTCCCGTTTGGCGGCGGTGATGACGTCCTGGAGCTCGGTGCACTCGCGGAGGCGCTCGAGCGCGAGCTCGGCCGGGACCTGGGCGCCCAGTCCGGCGGCGTGCGTGCCCTCCTCCTTGGAGAACGGAAAGAAGCCCGCCCAGTCGAGCTGTGCCGCCTCGAGGAACTGGAGGAGCTGATCGTGGTCGCGCTCGGTCTCGCCGGGGTAGCCGAGGATGAAGGAGGAGCGGAACGTGGCGTGGGGCGCGGCGGCGCGGATGTCGGCGATGCGGCGCAGGAAGCGCTCGCCGTCGCCCCACCGTCGCATGCCGGCGAGGAGCGGGCGGGACACGTGCTGCAGGGAGAGGTCGAAGTAGGGCACCCCCGTATCGAGCACGGTCTCGATCAACTCGTCGGTGAGGCCGGACGGGTAGAGGTAGAGGAGCCGGGTCCGCTCGACCCGCGGCGCGACGGCACGGATGAGGGCGGCGAGCGGCGAGCGGCCGCCGCCGGCGGTGCGCGTGGCGTGGCGTGGTCCCGAGCGGTCCCGGCCGTACGAGGCGAGGTCCTGGGCCACGAGGACCACCTCGCGCAGCGGCGGTGCGTCGCCGTCGGCGGCGGCGGAAGCGGCGGCCAGCGCGTCGACCTCGGCCAGGACGTCGGCGGGCGTGCGGGAGCGCTGCTTGCCGCGGAAGGACGGGATGGCGCAGAAGCCGCAGATGCGGTCGCAGCCCTCGGCGACCTTCACGTAGGCCCACGGGGCGCGGGCGGCGGGACGGGGCAGCTCGAGGAGGTCGAACCCGTTGCTGGTGCGGGTGGTCCCCTTCGCCTGCAGCGTGACGGGGACGGCGGTGGGAAGTGTGGCCCGCAGCGGCACGGGCGCGACGAGGTCGCGCCCGAAGCCGGCGACGAGGTCGATCTCGGGCAGGGCGTCGCGGAGCTCGTCGCCGTACCGCTCGGCCATGCAGCCGGTCACCACGAGCCGTGCTCCTGCTGCGCGCCGCTCAGCCAGAGCGAGGACGGTGTCGATCGACTCCTGGCGGGCCGCCTCGATGAAGGCGCACGTGTTGACCACGACGAGATCGGCACCGGCGGGGTCCGCCGCCTGCGCATAGCCCGCGGCACCGAGGTAGCCCTCGAGCTTGTCGGAGTCCACCTGGTTCTTGGGACATCCCAAGGTCTGCAGCCAGTAGCGGCCCACGCGTCTTGCACACACTCCTCGCACCTTGCCGGCTTCCGCCGGGGCGACGGCGCACGACAGACCCGCCGCGGCGGGCCGATTCTCCGGCTATCCGGCGGATGCCGGACGACCAAGCGGAGAGGGAGGGATTTGAACCCTCGGACCCGGTTACCCAGGTCAACTCATTAGCAGTGAGTCCGATTCGGCCGCTCTCGCACCTCTCCAGCAGGAGTTTCGCCCTTTGACCGTGGAACCTTTCCGGATCGTGTCCGTGATCGCTGCGCTGAACTCCGTACCAGGCCAGCCTACGTGAACCTTCGCCCGCCGTTTGGCAGGCGAGGGTGTCCCTCGGACGTGACCCGGCGACGCACCGCTACCGGTGTGCAGCTAGAACGGTGCAAGGGACCAAGCGCGACACCCAGCGCTCCCCATCCACTTCGCCTCCTGACCCGAATCACACTGCCGGCGGTCGGGTCACCCAAGACCAGCGGGAGGCCACGTCGTTCTGGCACTTCAGAGGGGGACGCAGTCACCGAGCGCTCAGGACCAACGAAGCCAGCGTCTGGTGTGGGTACTGCGTAATCGCACTCACAATGGCAAGGGCGAACCGGAACGCCCCGGGTGAATACTCGTCACACGGTCCAGTGACGCCACGGGTCGACGGGGTTCCGTCCGGGCAGAAGTGGATGCCGTCGGGCGAGCGCACCACGTTGGTGCCGTTCGCACCACAGCTCGGCTCGATGTTCATGCAGGGCAGATCCCACGTGAACCCACCGCTGGGAGACTCCACAGCGGCGCCGGCGTCCACATAGGTCACAGCGAGGGGGTTCGCCTGGGCCAGCTGTCGGTAGATGTCGTCGAGGCGGTCCCACCCGGCCACCGAGGACTGGTCGATCGGGGTCCCGACCAAGAAGACGTGGGCCCCCACCGCGCTGAAGATCCCGATGGCCTTCTCGGTGTCGGTGGTGTAGAGGTCGTAGTACTGGGGGCTCCGGAGGGCGACCCCGTCCATGCAAGGCGTGAACGCGTTCCCCGAGAACACCAGCACAGCCGACTGGGGGTCTTCGGCGGCGGCGGTGGCCATCTTGCTCAGCCAATCGCATGTGGCGGTGCCGCCGTAGGTGTTGTTCGAGACGGTGTAGTTCCCGGTCTCTGCGAAGAACATGTCGAGGTAGGGCTCGGCCTGGTACCCGAGTGAGTCCCCGAAGAGATCGACGGTCTCGTGGGCTGGCGCGGCCGCCGGGCTCACCGCCGAACCGGCAAGCTTCGCCTGTGGCGCAGCCACGGCGGTCTTCAGTTGTCGGCTCGAAGAGGTCGCCGAAGCCTCTGACCTGGACTGAATCAGCGCGCCAGTCACGGCCAGGGCGGCCAGGGCGGCCAGGCGGCCAGCACCCAGGCCTGCTTCGCCTTCCACCTCAACCCACCCTGCTTCGTCGTTGCTGATTGGACCGTTTGCATTTCAGACTCTCCGTCACAGTTGAAAGCCATGAGAAGAGGCTGAACGCCAATGGCGATGGGGTCTGTGTCGTAGGACACAGACCCCGTGTTTCCGTCGACACGGTTGCCCCAGTCGGTGCGGAAGTGACCCTGTCTTCAGGTTGCGGTGCGCGAGCGCCGCGCTCGGGCGCGGGAAGGTCCTGATGGCTTTATGACGTCGCTGTCTCGGCCATTCAGGCCGAGCCCGAGTGCCTGGAGTTCGCCCTGTTACTGGCACGTATCGACGACGCCACCGATGTCAGGATCAAGCTCCGCCGGGATGCCACCGCCCTTCCAGCCCTACTTGCCGAACAAGATGCCTTGGCAATCTCGAATTCGAGACGATCCCAATTTACCAGCTGCGGCCGCTAAATTGGTGAGCGAGGCTTCGTAGCGCAGTCCGATCGCGAACCTCTAGGCGGCCACGTGCCAACCGAAGGACACCCTGCTCCTCACCTGCCCGTAGAACCCGATTTGCGGTCGGGCGCGTAGTCCCGGCAAGTTGGGCGATGTCATCTTGCGTGAGTGGGATCACGACCGGGGCGTCGCCTCCGTACAACTCAACAAGGTCAATCAGACGAAGCCAGACGCGACGTTCGACTGGTACGTATAACGCCTCAATAAGCGCCGCGGACAGACGGCGTACTTCCGTAACGAGAGCGACCGTCAACACCTCGTTGATCCTCGGCCTCGTCGCTCGGAGTTCTTGGAAGTCCTCACGGTGCAAGCTCAGGGTCTCCCCCGCATCGAGGCAGATGGCGCTCCCATGACGCGGGCCCGACGAGAGCATCGCCAGCTCACCGAAATAGTCAGCGGGGCCGAACACCCGGATCGTCGCCTGGTCACCCATCGGTGTCGTGATGCGAATAGCAAAATGTCCGCTAACGACCAAGTGCAGCGCGTCCCCGGGGTCGCCATCATGAAACACAACTTCGTTGCGCTTGAACCGTCTGCGTCTCGCTGCCGCGAGAACGTCTCGCTGCTCGTCGTCGTCAAGCACGTCAAGCAGGTGCGACGGCATGGCGCCGAGTATCCCATCTCGTAAACCGGCAGGCCCGCCCGGATGAACTTCGCAGTCTGACGCGGATCGACTGAAGCACCGTCAGGTCTTGTCCATACTCCTGTCCATAAACTCGGAACCGGTTGCAGGTAGGCAAACGGACTGGATCGCTCTCCAGGTCAGGACCTTGTCGGTGGATCGCCCCGGCATGAGGTGGACTGCTTGCGGCTGGTCCGCAGTGAGTGCGATTCGGCTGCTCTCGCGCCTCGCCAACAGGGACTTGCCATTCGACAGATGGACGACGGTCCATAATCTCCTAGTTCGATCCCTCGGCAGCCAAGCCTACGTGAACGCCCGACCGGCATTTGGCGGGTAGCTGGTCGACCACATTTGCGCCCGCGCCAGCCTCCAAAGCGCAGCATTCGCATCACGGGCTGTCGGCCCGAGTCTCAGGTCAGCTTCAACAACTCGCCTCTCGCTCGGCGCTCCACCATCGCGTAGCCGCGGCTGGCCGCACTCGATGCTGCCTCCTCGAGCAGCTCTCGAGCTCGATGGATGTCACCCGCTGCCCCGCGTGCATGCAACATCTGACCCCACAGCAGGTTCGTCTGCGCATCGGCAAAGAGCATTCCACCTCGAGCGCTGAGCTCTGCGGCTTGGGCGAAACAGTCCTCCGCCTCTTCGTAACGGCCGAGCACGGTGGCGCAACCACCGATGGTCATGGCCACCGGTGGTTGGGGGCAGAGGCCGTTGAAGGGCACTTGGTCCGCGTATGGTGCCAGCAGCTCCATCAATGTCCCGGCGTGGTCGCGCAGTTGCAATCCGATGACAACCCTGGCGTAGTTGGTCATCCCGTCGAACCACCCACTGTCCTCCGGCAGAGCGAATGACATGGCAGCAGCCTGATCCACGATGCTTCGAGCGGATGTTGCATCCCCGGCCTCGAGCTGCGCCATCGCCAGAACCGCCTTGAACGTCGGTATGGTCGGATTCTGATCAGCCGCGTCGGCGATGAGCGACACTAGCTCTCGGAGCCTGCCCTGCATGTCCCGGGTGCTCATGAGCTGAATGCCGTAATACTGGAAGGCGTCGGGTTGCCCGCAGGCGCTGCCCAAATCGAGCGCCTCCGTGGCGAGCCGCTCAGCCCGCTCCGGATCGCCGTGCAGGAGAGCATCGGAGGCCTGGCGGTAACAAGCCATCCAGAGGAACGACGCCTGCCCGAGCTTCTCCGCCATTTCGCACACGACCGCCAAGCTCTCGTCTGCCAGCTCGAACTGGCCGGCACGCGACGCCAGGTAAAAGCCGGGAAGGGCGGCACGGAGCAGCCGTACGGGGTCATCAAGAACTCTGGCGGCGGCCATGGCCTCTACAGCGTCCGCGAGCTCCTCGACCAGGGTGGAGGGAGCCATCAGCGCAGTGGAGCAGCTGTTCACCACATCGATGAAGGTGGCCGCATCGGCGACGCGACGTGCAATCTTCTTGGCCTCGTCCGCGAGAGCCAGCCGGCGCTCGAGCGGGCTCCCGTATTGGATCTCGCCGCACAGCGTGGCGAGGAGACGGGCCCGGTCTTGCGTGTCGGTCTCGGGAAGAGCATCGAGAGCGGCCTCCAACACGTCGACCCTTTCGAGGTCGACCTGGCCGAGGGAGCTGAACCACCCGCGGCTGTTGGCCAGGGCCGCCTTGACCAACCGATCGGCGTCGCTGAGTTCTCGTGCGCGTCGGGCCGCCTCGAGGAGGTTCTCCCTGAACGCTGGGATACCGCTCTGGCGTTGTGCGGTGCCAAGGTCGATCAACAAGTCGATGCGCACTGTGGGGTCCACCGTCGCCACGTGGGAGGCCAGCTCCAGCGCTTGAGAAAAGTAGCGGACCGCCTCGTCCGGAGCGAGGGCCGTCAGCGCGGCTTCCCCGGCGGCTCGTGAGTACACGATGGCCTTGTGCACATCCGTCGGCCTCGTTGCGAGGAGGAAGTGACGTGCGAGCTCCCCGATCACATCGTCAGTGCCGTTCTTGTACAGCCGCTCTATCGCCTCGCCCACGGCACGGTGAGCCCGCGTGCGGCGAGTCCCCCCCATGTCCTCGTAGAGGGTGTGCTGGATGAGGGCGTGAGAGAAGCTGTAGCGGCCAGGAGAATCAGCCAGCTCAATGACGAGGGCGGCGTGCTGCGCCTGCTCGAGGAGGTCGATGAGGTCCTCCTCGTCCATCGCTGTGGTCTCGGCCAAGAGATCGAGGTCGAAGTCGCGTCCGATGACGGACGCGGTGGACAGGACTTTCGTCGCTTCCTCGCCCAGTCGGGAGACCCGGGTGCCGATGACCGCGCGCACGCTGTGGGGCAGCGCCAAATGACCGTCGGAGTCTGCCGCCGTCCAACGCCCCGTCGCCGCGTCCTGGTAGATCGCGCCTGACTCAGAGAGGTTGCGCAACACCTCGGCCACAAAGAGGGGGTTTCCGTCGGTCTCCCGGTAGAGATCGTGTGCAAGGTTCATCCCGGCATCGTCGAGGACGTGCCCAGCGGCCGACTCCATGAAAGCGAGGACTCCGGTGTCGTCCAGGCCCTTGAGGTCGATGCTCGAGACGCCGAACGGCTCTCTGCGCAGGGCGACCAGGGCTTCGGAGAGCGGATGCGCACTTGAGAGTTCGGCGTCCCTGTAGGTGCAGAGGATCAGCAAGCGACTCGAGGAGGTGTTGGAGACGACATGTCGCAAGAGCTGGAGGCTCGGCTTGTCGGCCCAGTGCAGGTCGTCGAGCACCAGAACCACGGGACGCTCGTTGCTGGCTGCTTCGAGAAATCCCACAACCGCGGCATAGAGGAGGTACCGCTCGGTGTCGGCGTCGGCCGTCTGGAGTGGGGGGAGCTCCCCGAGACGCTGCCGGAGGACAGGCACCAATCTGGCAAGCTCCGCACCATGGGAAGCCACGTGTGCGCGTAGCACCTCGTCTTCTGCGTGCATGACGTAGTGGGAGAGGGCCTCGGAGAACGGGCGGTAGGGAGCACCAAACTCCTCGTCACAGCGCCCGAGGAGCACCGTCATCCCGGCCTCGTGACCCCGCCGACTGAGCTCCGACACAAGCGTCGTCTTTCCCTGACCGGGCTCACCCCCCAGAAGGACCACCTCTCGCCCCTCGCCCGACGACACGCGCTTGGCAGCGGCGTCCAAGGTGGCGAGCTCGATCTCACGACCGATCACCCCGACGGTGGGACGATGTGACAGACGTGCCGGCAGCGGGACCCGGCCGAGCGTGGCCACATCGTCCCGCACGGGCTCCCATCCGACTTCGAGGGTGCCGACGGGCTCGGGCAAACCCTTGAGCTCGAGTGATCCGAGGGAGGAGAAGGCGTGGGAGCTTCTCCGACCAGCGTTGGCGCGTACGAGGTCAGAGATCAGAATCTGGCCGGCATTGGCCCGTGCACAGAGCCTCGCCGCCTCAACGACCGGATCGCCGAAGTAATCCTCGGCCTCCCTCGTGGCCTCCCCGGCGCTGACTCCCACGCGGAGCCCCAGAGGCCGTTCGGTCTCGGTGTTCTCTCTGTGCACCGCTTGCTGCATGGCGACGGCACAAGAGAGCGCGGCGGAGGCGACCGGGAAGACGACCATGAGCCCGTCGCCGAGGTTCTTCACCTCGCTGCCTCCGGAGCTCGCGATTGCCTGACGAAGAGAGGAAAAATGCTTCCGGCGCAGCTCGTCGGCGGCCTCGGGGCTGATCGAAGCGGCCATCTCCGTGGAGCCAACGAGATCGGTGAACAGCACAGTGATGTTCTCGGTTGTGGCCATGTGTTCCGCTCCCAGTCGATCAATGTTAGGCGAGAGCGGGGCGTCCGTCACCTGAGTTGCAAAGGGCGACCCCATGGAGGCCTGGGATGGGATTCAGGAGTGCCGCTGAACCTTCAACCGAGCATCAGAGCTCGACCAGACCAGCAGCTCTTTCCTGGCCATAATCCTGGCCACAAATCCCACAGCACCGCCTGGGATGGCAACGGACGAGGGAGACAAAGGGCCAGACCGTGACGCAGCCGGATGGAACCTCCGGAAGGGATTGGACTGCTTGCCGCTGACGAGCAGTGAGTCCGATTCGGCCGTCTCGCGCCTCTCCCGCAGGAGTTTCGCCCTCTGACCGTGGACCCTTTTCCGGATCGTGTCCGTGATCGCTGCGCTGAACTCCGTACCGGGCCAGCCTACGAGAGCCTTCGCCGGGCGTTTTGCAGGCGAGGGTGTTGCCCGGCGTCGCCGGGCGACACGCACTGTCGTGCGCTTTTCACACCTGTGTCGTTTGGCAGATCGAGGGGTGCGGTCGTCCTGGTCGGACCGACGTCATGCTGCGGTCAGTTGTCGGCCGCAGTCCACGTGTGGTCCAGTGCGAGCTGCCCGGTGTTGGCGTCGAGGTCGACGAGCTCGCCGTAGCGGCCCCATTCGATGGCGATCCTGAGTTGCTCTCGAGCCTCGTCCTCCGAGAATCCGCGCCGCAGCAGATCGAGGAAGAAGCCCTCTCCAAGGTTCCCGTCCTCCGTGGTCTCGAGGGCATTGCAGATCGCCCGGACGAGGGGAGCCCGCTCCCGCGCCCGGCGGGCGAAGATCTGCTTGGACTCGAGAATATCGGCGGCCACGAAGGTCCGGCCGTCGTCGGTGACCTGGAGGTCGGCGTCATCCACCTCGGCCGATCCGAGGACTTGCGCGGCGTCGACGAGCGGGAGCAGGTCGTCGCGAGACCGATGGCGATCAAGCCACTGGGTTCCCCTGCGTCGCTCGAGCGCGCCGTGTGATGTTCGCGTAACCGTGTTCCTCACCCAGGTCTTGGGCACGTGTCAGCATCTCTCGGGCCAACTTGGCATCCCCTTCGTTCCCACGCCTCGTGAGCATCGCCCCCCACGACAGAGCGGTGCGGGCCGCGAAGAACCAAGCTCGCGCGGCCTGGCTCGCCGCCCACGCGCGCGCGAAGTAGTCCTCGGCCTCGTCGTAGCGGCCTAGAACGGTGGCGAGGTTCCCGAGCGATCGCGACAACGGACCGGCAGCGGCGATGTCCGAGTAGTGCCACTGACCGTCATAGGGGCGGAGCTGTTCCAGCAAGGCCGAGGCAGCCCGGGCATCGTCGGTCTGTGAAGCCGCCTCGGCGTACACGACCATCCCGGTCAGCCAGGTCACCTCCATCGGCAGCTCGTAGTCGCTCTTTCCGAAACGGGCGAGGATCTCGCGGGCCGGTCCCGGGCGATCTCCCTCGGCATGCGCCATGGCGAGGACCCCGTTGAAGAACGGTAGGCCCGGATTTTCTGCGATGGCCGCCTCTATCAGCGGCACCATGTCGCCCAGGCTGCCGCGCCACCAGCTGACCATCAGCATCTGTGCTCCATAGACGATGAACGCGTCCGGCTGCCCGCTCTCGGTCCCAACCTGGAAGGCCAGGTTGGCGAACCGCTCCGCCGAATCCGCGTCGCCCGCGATGAGCGCCCTCGTGGATCGTTGGAGCGACTCGACCCACACCATGAAGGGCTGGTCCAGCTGTTCCACGAGCGGCTTGGTGATCTCGAAGCACCGGTCCATCTCGTCGACGTCGCCCTCGCAGCCGGCACTGTAACGGCGGCCACTCGCCGAGGCTCGCAGGAGAGCGGGATCTCCGACGCGTTGCGCGAGCTCGAGCGCCCTCGTGCTCCGTGCCGCCGATGTCGCCAGCAGAGGTGGTACCGCCAACGGAATCTGGACGTGATTGAGGACGACCACCGTGACAGCGTTGTCCCCGTGCGCCTCCGCCATGGCGAGCGCCTCGGCTGCAAGTCCCTGGCGTTGTTCGAGCGGACTGCCCACGGTGAGCTCGGAGCACAAGAGGGCGAGCAACAGGGCGCGCTTCCGATCGTTCTCGGGCAGCCGCGCAATGGCCAGCTCGAGGATCTCGACCTTTTCGTGATCGAGCTGACTCACGGTGCTGAAGGTCCCGCGGTCATTGGCCAGTGCTGCCGCGACGAGGCGGTCGATGTCCCCGAGTGCCTCAGCCTGGTGCGCCGCGCCGACGAGGGTCTGGCGGAACCGTACGTCGCCACTCTGGCGCTGTGCCGTACCGAGGCCGATGGTGAGGTCGACCTCGAGCAATCGGTCGGGCTCGTCCAGCCGGTCGTGGAGATCGAGGGCTTGGGTGTAGTACCCGACCGCGTCGTCCGGAGCCAACCCTGCCAGCGCAGCGTCGGCGGCTTGTTTGGAGTAGTCGATGGCCTTCACGAGATCCACCATCTTCGTGGCGTTCACCCAATGACGGGCCAAGTCGCTCGCCCGGTAGCCGCGGTGGTCACTCCCAAGTGCCTCCAATGCCTCGCCGACGACGCGGTGGTACCGTCCCTGCCGAGCCGATCCGAGCCCCTCATAGACCAGCCGCTGAATCAGTGGATGGGTGAACGTGTACCTGCCACCGCCTTCGGGGTGTTCCCGGACGAGCGCCACCGCCCTGGCCGCGTCGAGCAAATCGAGGAGGGCGTCCTCGGGAATCCGGCTCGCCTCCGACAACAGATCGAGATCGAACTCGAGACCGATCACCGAGGCCAGCGAGAGGACCCGTTGGGAATCCTCACGGAGCCGCACCACGCGTGCCCGAACCACGTCGCGGACACTGTCCGGAAGGGACTCCAGGTCCAGGTCCGACCTGGCCGACCACTTGCCAAGGGCGTCCCGGAAGATCGCACCCGTCTCGGCGAGGTGTCGGAGGACCTCGACGACGAAGAACGGGTTGCCGTTCGTTTCGCGGCTCACCGCACTGGACAACCGGAGGGCGGCTGGGTCGAGGGCATGACCGGCGAAGCCCTCCATGAGCAGCGCCACGCCGGCGTCGTCGAGGCCCGACAGCTCGATCCTTCTCGTCTCGACGTTGAGCCGCCGCAGCGCCCCGAGCAGCTCGACCAATGCAGTCGAACCGTGCAATTCGGTATCCCGGTAGGTCCCGACGACGAGCAGCCGCGTCGCATGTTCGGAAATGGCCACGTGCCTGAGTAGCTGCAGACTGCCCTTGTCGGCCCACTGCAGATCGTCGAGGACCAGGATGACCGGTTGTCGCTCACCCAGTGAGGCGAGGAGCGAGACCACGGCGGCGAAGAGCATGTAACGCTCAGCGTCGGAGTCTGCGGCCTTCGAGGGCGCCAGGTCGGGCACGCGCTCGGTCAGTTCGGGGATCAGGCGCACGAGCTCGGACGCGTACGGGCGCAGCATGCGCATCGCCGTCTGCCCGTCAGCGTGGAGGGCATAGTGACGCAAAGCTTCAGCGAAGAGCTGGTATGGCGCACCCAGATCCTCGTCGCAATGCCCGAAGAGCACGCACGCACCGGCTTCCCAGCCGGCCCTGGCGGCTGCCGCCGCCAACGTGGTCTTGCCCTGGCCGGCCTCACCCGATATCAGGATCAGCTGGCGGCCCTTCTCCTCGGTGGTCCGATGCAGTGCGTCGGCGAGCTGAGCCAGCTCGACGTCGCGCTCGACGATCCCCACCGTCGAATGGAGTTCCAGCGTCCGGGGCAGAGGTACCGGTCCGTTGGGGGAGTGGGTCAATGGTTCCCACAGCACCTCGATGGTGGAGACCGGATCAGGCAAGCCCTTCAGCTCCAGGGCTCCGACGGACCGACATTCGTGCCGGCAACGCCGCCCGGCCATGATGCGGACGATCTCGGCGGCCAGGACTTGACCGCCAACGCACTTGGCACAGAGCCGCGAGGCTTCGACGACCGGGTCGCCGAAACAGTCGCCCTCATCGCGGATCACGTCGCCCCCGCTCAGTCCCGTGCGCAACCCAATAGGGTGCGCCGAGTTGTGGTTCGCGCGTTCCGTGCCCTGCTGCATTGCGACCGCACACGAAATGGCCCGCGCGGCGGAGGTGAAGAGGACCATCATCCCGTCGCCCAGGTTCTTGATCTCCTCGCCGCCGTGCTCGGAGACGGCTTCGCGCAGGACCGCGAAGTGCCCGCGCCGGATCTCCTCCGCCGTCTCCGGCGACACTCCGGTCATCAGTCGGGTCGACTCGACGATGTCCGTGAAGAGAAGAACGGCGCTCTCCGACGCCTCTACGGGCATCCCCTCAGGTTAGGCACCGCGACTGCCATGGCGTCGAACCCGGAGCGGGGGTAATCGCCTCAGCCAGCCGCTGTGGCGACAAAGAGCGACGTGAACATCTTCTTCATTTCGGGCAGTTGATAGCGGGCCTGCAGACCGCTCGGGTTGGGCAGAAGCCAAAGAAGCGAGCCACCGAGGCGCTCGGGCTGTGGGCCGATGATGGCTCCCGGTCTCAGAAAGGCCGACCGGTACGCCTGGAGCCCCAGCACGGCGACGCAGCGGGGCCGAAGAACACCGACTCTGGACTCGAGTTCTGTTGCCCCTTCGCGCAATTCGTCGACACTGAGCTCGCTGGCGGCAGAGGTTGCCCGCGCCACGAGATTCGTGATGCCTATGCCCAGCGACGGCAGCGTGTGTTGTTCGGCGGGCCGCAGAACGGAGTTCGTGAATCCGGCGGCAAAGAGCAACTTCCAGAACCGGTTCCCCGGCCGGGCGAAGTGCAGACCCAGATCACCCGAGAGCTTCCCGGGATTGATCCCGCAGAAGAGCACGCGCAGATCCGGACCAACCAGATCGGCGACAGCCTGCTGCACCATGGACCGAGAACATACGCGTCGGAGGTAACGACGGGGAGCCAGCGCTTCTTCTCAGCCGGGTTGGCCCTCCCTCACGGGCGGCTGTGCCGAGCGAACTCTTCTTCTCCGGGCGCGGCTGAAGAGCCAAGCGGGGACCAGCACGTACCACGCGATGGACATCGCAATGGCAGCCGGAAGAGCGAGCGTGACAAGAGCAGCGAGATGAAGCGCGGCCGGGGCTCGGCGAAGACGAGTGGGCTCCGGCTCGCTCGCCAGCCGGCGAGCATCCACTATCGACAGGCCCAGGAGCTCCTCGTATTCGAACGAGTAGAGGTTCTGCTGGCTCCTTCCCGTCCAGAACGCACGCACCGTACGGCTCGGCGCCACTATCAGGCCCCCGAGCAAGCCGGCCAGGTCGAGCACCCAGGCGGCTCCATAGTCCTGGCAGCCACCACTGGCCAGCTCCCATGCGCTGATCTCCAACTCGCCGATCCTGTCGGTCCTGTATCCGCTCACCAGATGGTTCAGGTCGTGTATCCGGACCGCCCGCTTCCGCGCCCGCGTGTTCGGGATCGGATACGGCAGGTAGAAGATCCGGACAACCGCAAAGGGGTCGGAATCCCCCGCATCGGGCGGCAACCCGCTCGCCGCAAGATGCCTGGCCAAGGCCTCTTGCACAGACGAGCTCATCACCTCGGTCACCAGGCCAGCGTACGCGTCGTCTTGGCTCTCCGCCGACGATACGGACCGGTCCGGTTCAGCGAATCTCAGACCGCTCCGTCGCCCCGGTGACTCGATAGCGATCCTCGTCGCGGAACGAGAGGGCGGTGGGCGTTCGGTTCGTTCAACCCTTCACATAGGAGAGCTTTTCCGAGACAAGACCATCACGAACGCGAAAGACATCGACACCCCGAACGTGGCCACCCGTCCATGAATAGCGCCAGCGCTGCACCACCCTCTCCCCCATCGAGAACGTCTCCTCGGCGTGGAAGCGAGCATCTCCATCGTCGAAGATCGGTCGCCAAGCCGCGCGAATTGCATCACGGCCCTCGTAGCGGGTCCCGTCCGGTCCTGGTTCCGTCGACTCGAAGACACAGTCTTCCGTGATGAGCGCCAGGGTTGCCTCCAGGTCGTGGGCCCCCCATGCAGCACAGAACGCGTCAACGATCGCGGAGGAATTCATCGTTCTCGGACGTACGGCACGAAGAATGATCGAACCCCTCTACGACATCGCAGGCGAGACATCCTCCAGGCTGGACCGAATCGTCTCCCTGAGTTCAGGGGTGTCCTCGTGTCCGTGCTTTGCAACGGCATGCGCCGCCGCCGCGTCGACAGTCTCCTCCTCTGTGCCAGCGATGGTGAGAGTGCAGCCGATGTCGTTGGGCACTCTCCGGCAGTCGATCATCTTCCGGGCCATGTGGACCCCCTTTTCTCCTCGGCCGACGTAGTCCGACAACCACCTTACCTACTAGTAGGTAGAAGTCAAGGGGTACGCTAGGCCTGGGGAGATCTGGAGGCGGGCGAATGACGCAGGCGCAGGAGAGAACCGAGACGGCAAACCAGATACTGGACGTCGCCGAGCGTCTCGTCCAGGTCCGCGGCTTCAACGCCTTCAGCTACGCCGATGTTGCCGCCGAGTTGGGGCTCACCAACGCAGCGCTCCACTATCACTTTCCGACGAAGTCGGACCTCGGAGAGGCCCTGATCTCCCGCTACGCGACTCGATTCGTCGCAGCATTGCTCGAGATAGATGGCTCGCTCGCCGACCCACTGCAGAAGCTCGATGCGTACGTCGATCTCTATGGCGAAGTGCTGCGCCACCGCCGAATGTGTCTCTGCGGCATGCTGGCCGCCGAGTACGAGACGCTCTCCGTCGGCATGCAAGGCGCGGTAGCCGTCTTCTTCGAGAAGAACGAAGCTTGGCTCGCTGAAGTTCTGGCTGAAGGTCTTCGCGACGGACAACTCAGGTTCGCCGGATCGCCTCTCGACGAGGCCCGGTCGATCGTGAGCGGTCTCGAAGGGGCCATGCTCATCGCCCGCTCCTTGGGCGACGGCAATCGTTTCTCCTCTGCTGCGAGCCATCTGCTGGACGGAGTGCGCGCATAGATTTGAACTCGTTTCCTAGCGTTGCAGTCCAGAATTGCGAACGGGCCACGACCGACGGAGTCAGATTTGACCGCAGAGTCACGTAGCGTGCCGACCGAACCCCAGGTCATGGTGGTCGGCGCAGGGCCGACCGGCCTCCTGCTGGCCGCAGAGCTGGCGCGGCGCGGCGTCACGTGCCTGCTCATCGACGAAGAGGACGCGCCGCGCGGATGGGACCGGGCAACCGTCATCCATCCCAGGTCCCTCGAGATCTTCGAGGCCATCGGGGTCATCGACCGCCTACTCGCCGCCGGGGTGCGGGTGAGGGGAGCCCGCTTTCGCTCAGACGGACAGACTCTGGGCGAGTTGCACCTTGGTTCGGAGGCAAGCAGCTACGGATTCGACATCGGCATCTCGGAAGAGACGACCGAATCCGTCCTCATCGACTATCTCAGGGAGCAGGGCGGGTCCGTGACCCGGTCCACCCGCTTGGTCGGGCTGCGTCCGGGGCCCGACGGTGTCGTGGCCGAGATAAAGCGGAGCGGCGATACGAGTGAGGTCTCGGTTGCATGGATAGTCGGGTGCGACGGTTTCCGGAGCTCCGTTCGCAACCTGGCGGGAATCGACCTGCTCGGAACGCAGGTGGAGTCGCCGTGGGCCGTGTTCGACGCCGCGACCGAGGGATGGGGCGAGGAGTACGACCTCACTTTTGCCCATCTCGATCTTCCCACCGTGATTCTGACCCCGCTCCCTGGCCGTCGTTGGCGGGTGTACCTACGACCGGAGGCGGAGTCGAGCGATCTGGTCGCCGACGCCACCGAGGTCGTCCGCCGGTACGACCCGAGTGTGACGTTCGCCGACGTCGAGAACCCCGTCCGCTTTCGCTGCCACTCCGGCGTGGCGTCACGCTTCAAAGCGGGCCACGTGCTCCTGGCCGGAGATGCCGCCCATGTCTGCTCGCCAACAGAAGGCCACGGCATGAACACGGGGCTCCAGGATGCGTTCAACCTGGGCTGGAAGTTGGCCCTGATCTGTCGCGGCCTTAGTGGGCCTGGCCTGCTGGAGAGCTACGACGCCGAGCGCCGTCCCGTGGCCCTTCGGATAGCGCAATCCGGGGAAGATTCGGAGGCCGCCCAGTCGATCCATTCGGCAGAAGAACGGCTGGCACACGATTCCGGAATCCGATCGACCTTCGCGGATCCCGAGTCGTCACACCCGGAGATCGTCGCGCACGCCGAGCTCGATCGTTCCTACGCCGGCTGCGGAATCGTTCTTGGTGACACCAACGACCTGCTTTCCCCCGGTGTGCGGCTTCCGAACACGGCGCCAGTCCATCCGTTCGGCGGGGACGAGCTTCCGCTCCACCGACTCACCCACCGGACAAACCACACGTTGTTGGTGCTCGGGGGAGCTGACGCAGATGCCGAGGAAGTCCTGGAATTCAAGAGAGTCCTCGACACATCGCTCGCGGGGTCTGCCATGGTCGATGCGGTGCTCGGGTTCTCCGTCCAGCCCGCCACCGCAGATCTTGGCCAGATCGATCGCGCCGTCGCCGAGCAACTCGGGATCGAGCGGTTGACCGTGTTGGCGATCCGACCCGATCGCTACGTCGGGCTCCGTCGGGACGCCGGTGATCCGGTCATCGTCGAGAGATACCTGGAGGGCCTGGAGCGATGAGGCCCCTCCACGGCAAGTCTCCTTCGGCTCACACGGCACCAGACCGGACGTGTTCTCGGCCGTTCAGGTGTCGACGGGCTTCGGTACGGGATACGAGGACGTCGCGAAGACGGTCGTCCCGAAGAGCGCCAGCGTGAGCACGTGCACGGAGGTGCACCACAGGCAGATGGCGTCGATCGAGAAGAGTTCGGCGTACAAGAGGTAGAGGACCGTGCCGAGCCCGATCACCGCCCAGGCCAGCCGGCCGATCCGGACAGCCGGCTCGGGGCGAAGCCAGACGGGCGGCAGCTGCAGCACCAGCATCACGGCGAAGAAGACCAGGCCGAGCACGGCAACCGGCACGCCGGCCACGGCCGAATACGAGCTCGTGGTGACCTTCAGACAGTTGACGATCCCGTTGTCCGAGCAGGCAAGCGTGCTCGACGACGTGAAGTGCTCGAACGTGAGATAGCCGGCCACGCCGAGCCCGAGTACGCACAGGACCGTCCCGACTACCCCGGGCCAACGGGGCATGTCCTCATCCACCATGCGCAGCCGAGCAGACGGCGGCGGGCTTCTGGTTGGAGATCGAGCCGCAGATCGTCGTGATCAACTGGGCCGCGCTGGCGTCGATGTCGGCCCCGATGGTGGTCGAGTTGTTGCCCACCTGCGCCGCCACGGTGGAAAAGGGCAGGTTCTGCAGCGGCGTGAAGAGGTACTGGGCCGAGGGGAGCACCTTCTTCCCTCCGAAGTCGACGAATGGGAACGAGCCGCCATTCGTGTTCTCCCACAGCGTGAGCTGGGCCTTTGTCGGCGTCTGCAGGGGCGCATAGCCGTCGCCCTGCGGCTTGTTCGTGTACACCTCCACCGGGTTGAACGTCAGGTAGGGACTCGTATAGGTCGTGCCGTAGAACGTCAGGGTGGGGACGTCGCCATCCTCGTTTGCGGAATGGATGCGTCCCGGCTGGGGGTTGAAGGTGCCGAACTTGGACAAGGCGACGTACAACGGCCACCGCTCGGCGGCACAGTGCGGGCAGAACTCGGCGCCAATGAACAGCATCTCGGGCTTGCCGTCCACCACCAGGGGCGAGCCGTTGACCGCCTGCGGCGACGTGACGATGCCGCTGGTCGGCGCGGCGACGAGGGTCGAGATCGGAACCGACTGCAGCTTGGCCAGCGTGGCCGCAGGGATCGGGGAGCCGGCAGGAGGCGATGCCTGGTCGACCGAACCCGAACCCGAGCCACCACCGGCAACCTTCACGATCACCAGCACGGCGACGATGACCACCACGAGTGCGATGGTGACGATCCCGTAGGTCCGGGTGCGCGCCCGGCGCTCCTGTCGTGCGGCCTCCTGCTTGGCCGCCTGGCGCTCGGCGAAGCGTTGGCTGGACGCTGATCGCTTTGCGGGCGCAGCCTTGTTCGACGCCTTGCCTTTCCCTGATGGCGTTCTCTTTTGCGGGGGGTTGTTCGGCATGACGGGTCTCCGGACTCTCTCAGCGGCACTGGTCACGGCGATGCACACGAGCCGCTCGACCTGACTTGACGCTCTCTCGACCGAGCTCAATACTACCTCTTGTAGTAGTAGCGGCCGATCGAGCACAGAGGACGACCCGTGCGATGTGAAGCGCAGGAAATCGGAACGCTGGTCATTCTCTCCGCTACGGTCAGCACCTCCGTCACGACCAGTCGCACTGGCTCTGCGACGAGTCCGCTCTGGGTGCCTACGCCGGTGGCGACGCGCCCGACCGGGTTCCGGTACCGGCGGGTGGGAGGATCACCGTACGCGGCGGCGTGAGCGGGCGGGCGAGACCGTGCGGAAGGCGGCGTGCGCCACCTGACAATGGACAAACGCCGGGCCTACTTGTTCTCTGGCCGAGCAAGGAGACACCGAAGTGATCCGGAATCCCCAAACATGGGAGGGAGCACCATGACCACCGAGGAGGCGGAGGAAGACCCTCCGATCGATTCGCCCCGACGGTCCTTCTCGCTCGTCAGGACGCAACGGACACTCCAGGTCATTCTGGGTCTGTTCTGGCTGCTCGACGCCGGTCTGCAGTTCCAGCCGTTCATGTTCCGCAGTAGCTTCACGACGACCTACCTGCTGGACAATGCCCAGAACCAGCCCGACGTGGTCCGGTGGATCATCACCGACGTGGGCCATTTCGTGGGGCCCCACGTCGCCGTCTGGAACACGTTCTTCGCCCTCACCCAAGTAGCCATCGGCGCCGGCCTGCTCTTCCGGCGTACCGTGCGCCCAGCTCTTGCGGTGTCCTTCTTCTGGGTCCTCGGCGTCTGGTTCTTCGGGGAGGGCCTCGGTCTGCTGCTCACGGGGTCGGCTTCTGCACTTACGGGTGCGCCGGGGTCTGTGTTGCTGTACGGACTGATCGGGCTGACGGCGTGGCCCCGAGCGCGGCCGAGTCACGACATTGCACCATCGGTCGGCATGGCCTCTTCGGCGGCGGGTCAGGGCATCGGGGGAGCGACCACTCCGCTGTTGATCTGGAGTGGGTACTGGTCGCTCGCCGCGGTCCTGTTCCTGTTGCCGGACAATCGGACGGCGACATCGGTCTCGAGCGCGATCACCGGCATGTCGTCGGGGGAGCCCGGCGCGTATTCCCATTTCCTCAATAGCTTCGGCAACCAGTTCGGCACTGGGGGCGTCTGGACCTCGTGGCTGTTGGCGATCGGCTCCCTCATCGTCGGATTCGGGCCTCTGTTGTTCCGCCGTCCGGCTCCATTCCTCGCCATCGGAGGCCTCCTGTCCGCCTTCTTCTGGGTAAGCGGCCAGGGTCTCGGCGGCATCTTCACCGGATCGGGAACCGACCCGAACACCGGTCCGCTCGTCATCCTCCTGGCGCTGGCCATGGTGCCGGCGGTGCTGCCGGATCGATCGACATGGCGCTCGCCCCTCTCCCTGGCGCTCTCCCGGCACCCCGTCCCGATCGTCGGAGGCGCGGTAGGCCTCCTGGTCGCCCTGTTCCTCAGCGCCGTCTACCCCGTGGCCGCACAGGAATCGTCGAGCACGGCCATGTCGGGCATGACCGGCATGTCCGGCGGCGCGACGGGCGGGTCGAGCGGGCAGACTGCCGCGACCGCCAGTTGCACCAGGGGGAACAACGGCGCGCCGAGGGCGGGGTTGGACCTCAGCAACACGCCGAACATGATCATGGCGGGGCCGGGCACCGGTATGAACATGAATGGTGCAGACGCCAGCGCTGCGGCCGGCCTCAACACCACCAAAGCCAACTGGAACTACACCGGCCCTGCGCTGCCGATGGCGGAGGCACGGGAGCTCTTGGCGCAGGGAGCGAACGGACCGACCGACGTCCACATGCTCTCCAGCGGATGCGCAAGAGAGCCGAGCTTCTCCGAGCAGATCAATGCGCTCCAATACGTCCAGAGCACGAGCCAGGCGGTGGCGCGCTATACGTCCCCCGGTGCCGCCGCGGCCGCCGGGTACGTCCCCGTCTCGCCGACGAACTACCCCGTCGTCTACTACGTCAATCCGACCATCGTGGCGGCGAACGCCGCAGCGGGCAGGACGCTCGACCCGCAGAGCGTGGACGGGCTCGTCTTCGCCCAGACTCCATCGGGTCAGGAGGTCCTGGCGGCAGCGATGTACCTCCTGCCGCCGACGGTGACGCCGCCTATGCCGTATGGCGCCCTGGTCCAGTGGCACCAACGCACCAACGTCTGTGGCCCGAGCAACGAGTCAGGTTCGCACACCCTGCAGATCACCGGCGTCCCACCCTGCCCCGCGGGGAGCGTTCAGCAGTCCACGCCCTTCATGAGCATGGTGTGGCAGGTGCCCGTGGCCGGCGGCCCATTGGCCATTCAACCACCGGACATCCAGATCGTGGAAGCGGCGGTGATGTCGGTGGGAACGTGACGGAGACCACTCAGGGGAGCGTCCTGGCGAAGTCGAGGGATACTGGGGTGCCTCCGAATTTGGCTACGACATGGAAGATCGTTCGACCCGGTTGCAGCAACACGAAGTCGGTGTAGTGGCCGGGGGAGATCCGTAGCTGCCTGAGGTTCTGCAGCGCTCCGCCGGCGACGCTGGCAACCACCAGAGGTTTGACGGTCGCCAAATCCTCCCCCGTACCACTGAAGATGATGTGGAACTGGTTGATTCCTACCGTCCCAGGGTCGAGATACATCTCCACCGAACCATCGTGCGGCAGCGCGACGGTCGTGATCGAGGGCAGCTCGGGAAGGAGGGACTGGCCCCGGGCGGGAGAGACCACCTCGCTGACCACGGTGAGGCCGGCGAAAAGGACGACCGGAAGCAGCACGGACGCGACGACACCGCGTCGGCCCTCCATGAAACGAGGGAGTTGCACGTTCGACAGACCCGATCGACCCAATCGCGTCAATCGCAGACTGTTGAGCACCACGATCAGGCTGGAGAGCCCCATGGCTACGGCAGCGACCAGCGGGTCGAGGAGTCCGAATGCAGCGAGGGGCAGCGCTGAGACGTTGTAGCCCATGGCCCACCCGAAGTTCTGCAGAATCACCGAGTAGGTCGATCCGGCCACACCGACGGCCGCCGGCACTCCCTCGAGGTCGTTGCCGAGCAAGGCAATGTCGCTGTTGGCCAGGGCCGCCTCCGATCCACTGCCGATGGCGCAGCCCACGTCGGCGGCGGCGAGGGCCGGGGCATCGTTGATGCCATCACCCACCATGAGCAGCTGTCGGTGCCGCTCATGCATGGCGGTCAGAGCAGCGACCTTGTCACCCGGACTCAGATTGCTCCACGCCGACGTGATTCCGAGCTCCGCGGCCACCACTTGCACAGCCGGCTCGCTGTCTCCGCTGAGGATGGACGAGGAGAGCCCGAGTGCACGGAGGTGGGCGACGGCCGGAAGCGCCTCGGGGCGGAGCGGGGTCGTGACGGCGATCGCGCCGACAACGTCGCCGTCGCGCTCGACCGCTACCACGGTCTCGCCGCGGAGGTAACGCTCGGTCGCCGCGCCGGTGATCGGCTCCGGCAGCCGAGACGTCACCATCCTGCTCACCCGAATCTCGTGGCCGTCCAGCCTTCCGGTCACGCCGATTCCGGGCAGCGAGCGGACGTCGGTGGCTCGGATCTCCGATCCCGTCGCGGCCATGATGGCGACGGCGATCGGGTGTTGGCTCTCGGCTTCGACCGCCGCGGCCAATGAGAGCACCTCCTCGTTCGAGTATGCCGGCACCGCCGCCACAAGGGTCACTACCGCGTGCCGTTCGGTGAGGGTGCCGGTCTTGTCGAAGACCACCCCATCGATCTTGGCCAGCCGCTCGAGAACGTCTCCGTTCCGGATGAAGATCCCCAGAGCGGCCGCCCGCCCACAACCCACCATCATGGCGACGGGGGCCGCGAGGCCCATGGCGCACGGACATGCCACGAGCAGAACGGCCAGGCTGCTGAGCACGGCTCGTCCGGCGTCGCCAACGACCAGCCACCAGGTCAAGAAGGTCACGACGGCACCGATGAGGACCGCAGGAACGAAGAAGCTGCTGATCCGGTCGGCGATCCGCTGCAATGGTGCCTTGTCGCTCTGCGCCTGCTCCACGAGGCGCTGCAGGTGTGCCAGAACCGACTCGTCGGCGACGGACGCCACGCTGACGACCAAGACGCCGCTCCCGTTCCGGGTTCCCCCGGTGACGAAGCTCCCGGGGTCCCGATCAACCGGCAGCGGTTCTCCGGTGAGCATCGACTCGTCGACCGGCGACCATCCGGAGAGAACGGTGCCGTCGAGGGGAATGGCCTCGCCCGGCCGGACCCGGATGAGGGCGCCCACGGGAAGACTCTCCGGCGGAACCAGTACTCCTTCCTCGTCGTCGACGTTCGCGACTACTCGCGCCGTGGGTGGTCGGAGCGAGAGCAGGGAGTGCATCGCTGCTGCTGCCCGTGTGCGCGCTCGCATCTCGATCGCCCGACCCGTCGCCAGGATCGATACGATCAGCGGCGCCATCACCCCGTGCAAGCGGGCGGCGAAGGCGCCTCCGCCACCGAGGTGCACGTGCCGACCGCCAAGGGCAATGGCCTCGACCGCACTGACTCCCAGAGCAGCCAGCGTTCCCAGGGCGATGAGCGTGTCCATGCTTGTCGCCCCGTGCCGGAGCAGCCGAGCGGCGTCCCTCAGGAAGGGCCAGCCCCCGACGATCTCCACGACGATGGCGAGGACGAGGACGGTCCACCCGGCCGTCGACGATTCAGGACCGGCTAAGGCAACCAGAAGGGCCAGCACCGACAACGGCCACGAGATGAGGACCCGGAGATCCCAATGGTCCGGGTCCCGGCTCGAATCACCGGAGCGACCGTGGACGACGGGGGTGGCGGTGTAGCCCGTATTGCTGACGGCGTCGCACAAGGCTTCGGGGTCGAGCCGGGCGGGGTCGTAGGCGACATAGGCCCGCGTGGTCGCCAGATTCACCGAGGCGCTCGCGACGGCGGGCAGACGCCCGAGCGCCCGCTGGATGCGCGTGGCGCAGGCACTGCAGTGCATGCCGCCCAATTCGAGCTCGGCGGTCGCGACCGAAGGCCCCTCCTCGTCGAGGAGCGAGGTCGCCTCCGAGGCCGCCGTGAGCATCGGAGCTGCTAGCTCACGAGGCTGGCGGAGTACCCGGCTTCGGCGATGGCGGCACGGATCTCCTCCACGTCGAGTGCGGACGGGTCGTACTCGATCACGGCGCGACCGGTGTCGAGATCGACCGCGGCGGCCTTGACGCCTTCACGCTCGCTCAGCGTCTCCTCGATGAGCGCGACGCACGAACCACAATGCATGCCCTCCACGGAGAGCTGGGCGACCGCAACTTGAGCGCTGGACGTACCTGGGCTTTGCGACGAGGTCACTCCGGCATGATATTGCGCTTCGGCCTTTCCGAGTCAGCCGCCCCGGGTCAGGCGCCCCGGGCCGGGGTCGTCCCGGCCGTCAGCGCAGGAGGCCACCGCAGTCGCCCTCGGGCGCCGATTCGCAGCGGTTTGGACGCACCTCGGCGGCGATCGGCCGGTCACGGAGGGCCAGATCGATGCCGGTTGCGCGAATACTACGACAAGTAGTAGTAACTACCAACTGTAGTAGCAGCCGACCCAGGGGTGGCAGGCGATGCGCAGTACCGAGGTGATGAACGGCGATGCGCGCACCGCGGTGATCGACTCCAGGCGGTTCACGACCGGCTCGGCCGCGCCGCGGAGAGATCTCCAGCGGACGTTCCAGCTTGTCCTGGCAACCCTCTGGCTGCTCGATGCGGTACTGCAACTCCAACCGTTCATGTTCACCCCGGGATCGAACGGCTTCAGCGGGATGCTCGACGCTGCCGCCGCGGGCAATCCCGGGTGGGTGGCGCACTCGATCACCTGGAACGCATCGAACGTGTTCCACAACCCGGTACTCAGCAACAGCGTCTTCGCACTCGTGCAATTCCTCATCGGCTTCGGGATCGTCTGGAAGCGATCCCTCAGACCCGCCCTGGCCCTCTCCGTCGTCTGGTCGCTCGCCGTCTGGTGGTTCGGGGAAGGTCTTGGCAACATCCTTCACGGTGGGCGCAACCCCCTTCGGCGGCGGTCCGGGTAGCGTGCTCTTCTACGCCGTCCTGGCGGTCCTCTTGTGGCCGAGCGTCGGCGCGGACGCACCGTTCGTGGCGGCTCGGACCGTCGGGGTGACCGCCGCCAACGCGATCTGGGCGGTGGTGTGGGGGCTGCTCGCCCTCTTGGCCGTCGTCGGCTCGGGCCGGTCGCCCGAGGCGCTGCACGAGCTGGTCGCCCCCTCCACCGGGCAGCCCGGGTGGCTTGCCCGCATCGATCGGGCCACCGCATCGATGTTCCTCCATCACGGCACGACTGCCGCGATCCTCCTCGCCGTGGTCTGTGCGGTCGTGGCGGTCGGGGTCTACCTTCCTCCGCAGGCCACGAAGGTCACGCTGGTCCTCGGGATCGTCACTTTCGCCTTCATCTGGGTGGCCACCGAGAACCTCGGGGGAATTCTCGCCGGCGGTGCCACCGACCCCAATTCAGGACCACTGGTCATCGTCCTGGCGATGATCTACTGGCCTTTGGCGATGGCTCGAACTGCCGCCGCCGGCGTGCCGTCCCGTTCGACGGCCGAATCGAGAGAGACGGCTCGCCTCCCATGACGGCCACCCCCGTCGGGCTGTATTACTTCTTTGCATTGGCGATGCTGGCCGTGGCCGCCTATGGGCTCGTAGAGCTCGCTGGTGGCCGTCGCAACTCGCAGGAATGCAGGTTGGGACGTCGACATCGCCCACGTCTTCATGGGGGTGTCCATGGCCGGCATGTTCGTTGCCGGCTGGGCCTTCGGCCCGAGGTCGATCTGGGAGCTCATCTTCACGGCCCTGCTCGTGTGGTTCATCGTCCAGAGCCTCCAATCGGAGATCGCGTTCGGGATCCACCTCACGCACTATCTCATTCACGCCGCGATGAGCTTTGCGATGATCTTGATGTACGTGTTTCCCGCTGGAGCGAGTTCCGGAGCGATGTCGATGGCATCGCCGTCGCACGCGAGGATCGATCCCGGACTCAGCCTGCTGCTGGCCTTCGTGTTCTTGGCATCCGCCGTCTTCACGCTGGCCTCGCCGAACAAGGGTGCCTCCCATCACGGCACGCATTCCCGGGCCTACGCACTGAGTCGGGCGACGGGTGGGACGGTTGAGGCTCCAGACGGCGCCGGCTCCGGCTTCGGCCGCGGGCGGCGCGGTCGGGCTGATCACCGCTCCATGGCTCGAGGACGCCAGCCACGTCGTGATGGCCGTCGCCATGGCCTTCATGCTCATATTGCTGATCTAGCAGTCAGACGCGGCGTGCGCGACCGGCTCTGGCCTCAGGGCACAACAGCGAGCCTCCCTCATCGGCGAAGGCAAGCCGCAGCTGGTCCTCAGTCCGCAGAGGTGCGCTGGGCCAGGGCATCGAGCAGGACCGCCACCTCCGAAGACGACAGCGTGTCGGCGAAGCAAACGAGGGCCGCTCGCGGATCGCCGTCGGTCGCCAGAGCCTGATGCATGACGACGGCCGTATGGGCTCCCCGAACGCCAATGGGGGCAAACCGGATGGTACGACCGTCCCGGCGGCGGCTCAGAAGTCCTTTGTTGACGAGGCGGTCCAGGACCGTCGCAACAGTCGTATAGGCGTGTGCGGGTAGCGCATCAGCCACGTCGCGGCCGGTCGGCTCGGGATCGGGCAGGTCCCAGACGATGCCCAGCACCCGACGTTCGAGATCGCCGAGCGTCACGACGCCACACGCGCACTCAGCACATGTGCACGGATCGCATGAGCACATCGGATTCGCACACTTTGTTGCCGCGCCCATCAGCCAGCTCCTGGTCCCGCTGTCGGAAGCCAATCGTACAAGGAATCGTCATCCTTCGGTGCCGTGGTTCCGGCGACGTCGGCGCGCGTGATGATGCGCGCCGACGAGCTCCGAGGCTGGGCGCAGCAGAGGCCCCGGCTCAGACGTCCTCGTCGTCACGGGACCAGGTCCACCGAGGGACCTCACGCAACGGATGAAGCTGATCATCGCTCTCCGCGTGCGAGTTCTGCATCGCAACCTTCGAGCCGAATTCGAGGTGGGATCGGACTGCCTCTCGGAACTCCTGATCATCGGGAAGATCCGAAGCGTCGAGCGCAGCCATATAGAGCGTGACGAACCTCTGTCGCTGTTCTTCCGATATCTGAAGGTGCCGGTGGACAGTGATCAAATGGTCGAAGCCAAGCTCGCGGGTGAAGCGGTCGGGGCCACCGAAGGATTCGGCTGTGAAGGCCGTCAGATGATCGACGTGCTGAGGCTGGCCGGTCCCGAAGAGCGGTTGCAACAAAGGATCCTCGAGAACACTCTGGTAGAACGTCTCCTCGAGGTGGTGCACCGCGTGCTCGCCACCTGCAAACTCGTAGAGCGAGGGCACGCTTCAATCATATGGGCGAGGGTACGACAGTTCGACGAGACCATTCTTGATCACAGTGTTGTCTCCACAAGTGGCCACGAGAGGGAACGCGCCATCCGGTCGCTCGAAGACCTGCACCCTCAGGTCGTGCCCCAGGAACGCCGGGGCGGCGAATCGGACCGCCACTCGGCGGATTCGCCTTGGATCACCGTTGGCAACTGCCTTGGTTACCGCGCCGATGCAGAGGGCCATGGTGCACAGTCCATGGAGAAACGGGGCCTCAAAGCCACTGCGTCGGGCTCCCTCGACGCTGAAGTGGTGGTCGCTGTAGTCCCCAGAGACCTCTGCGTACCGGCGCGCCATCACCTCGTCAATTCGCACCAGATCCTCCGTGCGGAGAGTGGCCTGCTCTCGACCGGAGAATGAAGAGTCGGGGAGACTCGGTCCCGTGGGCTCAGCCGTCGCGCCGAGGAGGACGGTCGTCCACCACTGCTCCGCCACGAGGTCGTCATGATCGTCGAGAGTCAGATGGTGAAGAGTGACGAGGAGGTTTTGTCCCGAGGGCGAGGCGCTGTGGGTCTCGACGAAGGTACGGAGCTTCTCGTCTGACGCGATGCATCGGTGCATCAGCAGGTCGTGCTGGCCGTGGACCCCACTGCGCGCTGCGGAGAAGATCTCCGCTGGGACAAGCTCAGTGATCGCGGCGAACTGGGCCCGATAGACCTGCGTGGCGATGAGGCCGGGGGGCACCAACCCACCGTCTTGAAACTGCCGGCAGTCGTCGAGAGTCGCCTCGGCGAACCGTTGGACGAGCTCCCGACCCAGGGGTAGATCAAAGGGTCCAACTCGGTCTCCCGCCCGCAAGTTCGTGCTCGCCATGTCGTGTCATTGAAGCAGACACGGGTCAGCGAACGCATTGGACTGCCCAACTTCCTCAGCCGGGCGGGGAACCCTGAGCCCGCCCGTGTCGAGTTCATCGCGCCGACCTGAGGCGCCGTCGCGTGGCGAGGAGCGCCTCGTACGCCGCGCCGCCTACTTGAATCCACCACCCACGCCACCATCGTCGTTCGGCGGGTACCAAACGAGCGCTGAGATCGGGTCGCATTTGCCGCAAGTACCGACCTGCTCGGCGAGCGTGGAACCAATCAGATGCGATGGCCAACCGGTCAGCCCCGTCGAAGTAACGAAGAGACCGCTCAACGTTGTCCCAGGTCGATTGAGCGGTCGACTCAACGACGACGTGGTGGTCCGGAGCGAGCAGGGCCAGCCGCTCGGCCTCGCCTTGGTATCCGCTGGCGACGAGCACGCCGCCTCCGTTCGAGGCGAGGGTTCGCAGTGCGAGCGCCATGCGCCACCGCTCCACAGCTCGAATGTGCCCCCCATAACCGGGGACGAGCACCACCAACGTCACGCAGGGAAACATAACCAGGGAGCGCCCGACGGACGTCAGCCCGCAAGCCGGGCTTCGCTCGCAGCGCTGTCCCGAAGACGCTTCACTCCGACCCCGACCCGGTGTTGGTGCATCAGTTGTCGACGGTGATGGTGATGGGAGGACTGGTTCCGCCCAGTCCGCCGGCATAGAAAGCGAGGCTCGTGAGGGTGTACGTGCCGTCAGGGACGCTCGTCGTGTCCCACTGACTGAGCCAGCCGTAGATGGTGGGGAAGCCGACCGCGATCACATCGTCGGGGGGGAGCCCATTGCCGCTCAGGTCGAATTTGACGAAGGTCACGTTGGCCGAGGCGCTGGCATCAAAGAGGGCGGACGTCCCCGACAGGGTCGCCATATTGGAGGGGATGAGCACCTCCGTGGTCGGCACTGGGTTGTCGACCGTGACGCTGACGGGGGCGCTGGTGGTGCTCTCGTGCACCGTGTCGGTGGCCACGCTCTGGAGGCTGTAGATGCCGTTCGCCACCGTGGTGGTGTTCCATTGGGCGAGCCAGCCGAAGATCGTGGGTGTCGCTGTGGCGATCACTTGGTCGCTGAAGGCACCGCCGCTCAACTCGAAGGTGACCGACGCGATGCCGGCCTGGCTCGAGGCGGAGGCGTCGAGCGGCGCGGTCGTGCCCGAGACCGAGGCTCCTCCCGAGGGGACGAGCACGGCGGTGGTCGGCGGCTGGAGGTTCACCGTGACGCTGACCGGGGTGCTGGCGTCGGTGGTGTTGTCCGCGTCGGTGGCCACGCTCTGGAGGCTGTACGTCCCGTAGGGCACACTCGTCGTGTTCCACTGGGCCAGCCAGCCGAAGATCGTGGGTGTAGCCGTGGCGATCACTTGGTCGCTGAAGGCACCGCCGCTCAACTCGAAGACGACCTTGGTGACTCCAGGAGCGTCGCCGGCTGCCGCATCGAGGTACGGCGCACCGGTGAGAACCGCGTCGTTGGAGGGAATGAGGACCCGGCTGAACCACTGCGTCGTGGGCGGCACGGTGACCTCGAAGGTCCCGGTGGCAACCTCGCTGTTCGCATCGAGGACCTGACAGGTCACGGTGCTGGTGAAGAGGGGGAAGGTGGACCCCGAAGCGGGAGTGCAGCTACCGGGCGTCGCACCCGGGAGCCCCGCGGGCGTCGACCACGTCGCCACTGCGCCGGCCTGGCTGGTCGCCGTGACGCTCTGGTTCGATGGGACGAGCATGGTGCCCGTGAAGTTGGCGTCGAACAGGAGGGCCGTCACCTCAGGCGTCCCTCCGATCGGCAGGGTCGACGCAAAGGTGGCACCCGTGAGGGCAGCGCCGCTGAGGTTGGCACTATCGAGATCGGCACCGCCGAGGTTGACATCGCTCAGGTTGGCCCCACCGAGAGTGGCGCTGGTGAAGGTGGCCTCTTGGGCGTCGGCATTTGAAAGATCGGTCCCCGAGAGATTGGCATCGGTCAGATTTGCCGCCCCACACGATCCGATCTCGTCAGGAGGTACCACGCACCCCACGAGATCGGCGCCCGAGAGGTTGGCCTGCGTCAGGTTGGAGTTGCTCAGGTCGGCCCCAGTGCAGCCGGCGTCGAACAGGGAATCCGTGCAGGTAACGAAGACCGCTTGGGCCAGGTCTGCGTACGAGAGGTTGATCCCACTGAGGCCCGGACCCGGGAGGGTTGCACCCGGACAGTCAGTGAAATTCGTCGGGGTCGGATTCGAGACGATCGTGCAGCCGTCGACGACCGTGTCGGCCGACGCCGGCGTCGAACCGACCACGACGGGCGTCACGAGGGCGACCGCGATCACCAGAACCACGCCGGCCAACCGGAGAAGGCGTCCAGCCATGATCTACCCCCGAACACTCGTGTACTGGGGACACTAGGTCGCGTATGGAACCGGGTCCACGGCCGAATGGGGCCGCACCCCGAGACGTCCGAAGCTCGGCAGAGTGCCAAGTCGATGCGTTCAGTCTGGGGGCGTCAGAACGATTCCCAGCGATCCGGATCAGGAGCCTCACGCGGACGCGCGAACTTGGCTCAGCGGTCTCGCGGCTGCCACTCGGAGGCGCTGCAGTCTCGGCCGTACGCGGCGACAAAGTGTCCCGTGTGGCCGTCCACCCCGGAGTGCAGCACCCGGTTGGCGACAAAGTTCACGCCGTGGACAATGTCACCGACGCGTCGCGGGATTGCGATGCGCCTTTCGCGGCCTTGCCGCACGTTCTCATCAGCGAGGTGGGCGTAGGACGATTCGACGGTGAGAGTCGTCGTGGAAGCGTCCAGATCGAGGTAGTGCACAACCCGTTCTTGGCTGGCACTGAGGTTCACGAGGGCCCGTCTCACCAATCGCTCTTCGAGTGTCGCGGGGTCCCCGGTCACAGCGGTCGCAGCGTCTGTGTCGAGGTGATAGGCGGGCGCCAACGCTTGCCGGCGGAGTGAGAGCCGCATGAAGCTGAAGCGAAGGGTGAAGCCATTCAGTTCGATCTCGGGATAGGCGGCTGCAAACCTCTTGCATGCCGGAAGTTCGTCCAAAATTCCCTGCCGCCCGGCGAGAGCAGGAAAGTACCCGCAACACTGATCTGTATCCCGGGCGGCTCTCTGTACGAGTTCGCACCGGGCGGCTTCGAGGACATCGGGCTCCAGTCCCATGCGGATCTGGAAGACCTGAGGCCGCCAGATCGCTGAGAGGGCCACCGCGCCTGCGACATCGTCTGGCATCAGGTGGTCGGGGGCCTTCAATCAGAGAGGACTGAACGCAACGAGTATTCGGTCCAGCAGGATCCTCTGGAAGATCGGAGCGAGCGATCGGTAGCCGAGACAGAGCTGGTGGAGCTCACCCTCTCTCCGACGCCCGAGACGTCCGTGCGCAGTCCGCAGGTTGTCGATCACGAGGAGTTCCTGTGGCCCGAGGACGACGCGACGCTCCGCCTTGGCCAGGTCCATCCCGTGGGAGCGAAAGTACGATGTCTCTTCCTCGTGCGAAGAGAACTCCATCCCGCACAAGAACCCCGGGGCCGTCAGCGGAAGAAGAGACGATCCCTCGTCGACGGTTTCGACGATGCGGCCGAGGATGCCTTCAACGGGCCTCTCCGGATCCGTAGAACGACGTAGGCGCTCCGCGATCACTTCGCGAGCCGGCCATGTGCGCTGCCCCAGGAGCGGTCCGAGGCCGACGATCCTCGTCATGGCCCTTGACTTCGGTTCGTTGAAGTCGATGCGCAGGATCGTAAAGCGCGCCACGTCGACTGGATGCTCCGGAATGATCGGCAGCCCGAAGTCGATGTGCAGTGCCTGATAGTCACGACGGAGCGCTCCGACGGGAGGACCGATGAACTCGCCGACAGGACTCAGCTCAGGCAGATCGCGTCCCATCGGATCCGACGCATCTGCGACGGCAACGATCTGGCGCGAGACACCTTGCGCCTCAGTCCAACCCGGCCAACAGCACTTGAGATGGACGAATCCATAGCGGCTGAGCCTGCGGACGGCACGCGAGACGTCTTCCGGACCGAGAACCTTCAGAATTTCGTCATGGTGCGCAGTGGGAACTGCCATCGCACGACACAGTTGCACATCGAAGCCTCGCTTCTCGCTGCATCGTCTCGGAGTGTCCCGCAAGGACCGTCCGGCCGAGACGCCAGTGCCTCTCCCGTGGCCTCCCCATCATCCCGATTCATGAGGAGCGGCGGCACAGCGAACGAAGGTGACGGTCGCGGTGACACAGACCTCGGCCCGCGAAATCCCAGGATGTGCCGGTCCGGCGTCCTACGCTGAACCGATGCCCACGGGGGGCGCACACGATCGCTCCGGTATCCGCCAGGGGTTCTTGCTGGTATGTCTCCTGGGGATCTTCCTGGCTGCATGCTCCTCCACACCGGGCGGAACGGGGTCCGCGCGCCAACAGTTCAACGTCTCCATCCAGCCGAAGGCACGCCCCGGCGAGCCGTACGTACCGGCCGGCCGCGCGGCCACACTCGGGCCTCGGGCCCTCAATCCCTCCAAGGCCAACGGGGTCCAACTCGATGTCCTGAACGGCCTCCGCGACGACACCCCGATCTTCAACGGCGACTTCGCCGACCCCTATGTGCTGAAGACCTCCGCCGCGCTGTACCTCTACGCATCCAATACGACGACGACGCAGTACGCCCCCGCCGCGCACATCCCGGTGATCGAAATGGCCCAGTCCTCCGGTTTCCGGGGCGACTACCTGGGTGATGCTCTGCCCCAGCTGCCCAAGTGGACCGTCTCCGGCTTCCAATGGGCCCCCTCCGTGTGGGCCCGACCCGACGGGACGTACGTGATGTACTACTCCACCCCGGCGACGATCCCCCTTGAATGCCTGGCCAAGGCATCGTCCGCCGGTTGTGTTCGTACGGCCAAGGGCGTGTCCAGTGCGATGTGCATCTCCAGGGCGACGAGCACGAGCCCCGCTGGGCCGTTCGTGGACGACTCCTCCTCGGCGTTCATCTGCCCTGTTGCCCAGGGCGGCGCAATCGATCCGAGCGTCTTCATCGACCAGAACGGATCACCGTGGCTGCTGTGGAAGAGCGACGGCGACTGTTGTGGTCTGGCCACGACCATCTACTCGCAGCAACTCACTCCGGACGGCCTTTCGGTCGCCGGCCCACCGCACCCACTGATCGGGGCGTCGCAACCGTGGGAGGGCGGACTCGTCGAGGGGCCGTCCATGCTGGAGTCGTACAACAATCTCTGGCTCTTCTATTCCGCCAACAAGTGGGGCACCGACAACTACGGGATCGGCATCGCGCACTGCGTGTCCGTCGTGGGCCCGTGCACCAAGCCCCTCAGCGACGCATGGCTCTCCTCCTCCACCTCCTCCGGTGCCGGTCAACGCGACCCCGGTCCCGGCGGCGAGGAGTTCTTCCAGGTCGGCGGGCTCGTCTGGATGGTCCACCACGGTCTGGCGCCGGGACAGAGCGGCGACGATGCGCAACGCCGCCTCTACGTCGACCTCTTGGCCTTCACCAGCGGCGAGCAACCGCCTCGGATTGCACAGGGCGATCCCGCCGCCGCCCTGGCGGAAGGTGTCCTCTACAACGAGGACCCGGATCTGCCGTCACAACCTCGCGCCGCCTACCTCCTGCTTCTGCACAAGGTGGGCAATTCGTTCTCGGGCGTCTCGAATGCGGCGGCCGTGGCCGACGGCCTGCTCAGCTGCCGCGAGCTCGGCCAGCACCAAAACGCCGAAGCGATCGTGGCGTCTCTGCAGAATCGCGGACTGACCGTCTTCGAGTCGTACCTGGTGGCAATGCTCTCCACCAAGTACTTCTGTCCGCAGGACGTTCCTCAGGGGCTCGTCGACATTCGGCAGGCCCTCGTCGCCGGTCCCTGAACCGAGCGGGAGCGGACGACTACGTGTCGTAAGCCGTCGGCTTGTCCTTGAGGACCACGGTCTTTGTCTCGAGAAATGGAAGCAACCCCTCCGTGCCTCCCTCGCGGCCGATCCCCGATTGTTTGAACCCGCCGAACGCGATCCCGAAGTCGGTCCGGAACGCGTTGTGCCCGACGGTACCCGATCGCAGCCGGCCCGCAACCTCACGGGCGCGGTCGACGTCATTCGTGAACACGGACGCGTTGAGCCCGTAAATCGTCGCATTCGCGATCTCGACCGCCTGGTCCTCGTCTCGGGCTGGAATGACGCTCAGGACGGGGCCGAAGATCTCTTCTTGAGCGATGGTCGACGAGCTGTCGACGTTGCCGAACACCGTCGGCTCGATGTAGTAGCCCCTTTCCAGGTTGACCGGTCGGCCGCCGCCGGTCGCCAGAGTGGCCCCCTCGGCCCTCCCCTTGCCGATGTACGCCTCGACCCGGTCGCGCTGCCTCTCTGCGACGAGTGGGCCCATCTGGGTGCTCGAGTCGAAAGGATCCCCCACCTGGACTTGGGAAAAGGCGTCCGCCAACGCCTCGACCATCTGGTCGTGCCGGCCCTCGCTCACGACGACCCGGGTGAGAGAGGAGCAGACCTGCCCCGTGAGCATGCACTCCGCGCGAGCCAAGGTGCTCGCGGCCGTGGCGATATCCATGTCGTCGAGGATCACTGCGGCTGACTTGCCTCCGAGCTCGAGGGTGCACCGGGCGATCCGCTCGCCGCAGATCGAGGCGATCCTCCGTCCGGCGGCGGTCGAACCGGTGAACGTGATCTTGTCCACTCGAGGATCTCGCACGAGCGACTCCGACGCCTCGCGGTCGGCGGTCACGACGTTGATGACGCCGGGCGGCAGACCGACCGATTCCGCGATCTCGGCCAGGACGTAACCCTCGGCCGGTGCCTCGGGCGACGACTTCAGGACCACCGTGCAGCCGGCGATCAAGGCAGGCGCCAGTTTGTAACTGATCAGGCCGAGTGGAGCGTTCCACGGGATGATGGCGCCCACGACGCCCACGGGTTCACGGACCAAGAGCCCGAAGTCCCCGCCCGTGGACGGTGTCACCTGCTCCTCGAATGGAAAGGTGTCGGCCAGCCCGGCGTAGTACTCGAAGGTGGCGGCTCCGCTCATGCCCGCGTACTGGGCGACGGAGTGCACGACTCCGGACTCGCGGGGCCAGAGCTGGCCCAGGTCCGGCCCTCGTTCGCGCAATCCGTCCGCGATGGCGCGCAGATGACAAGCGCGCTCGAGATGCGACATCCGCGCCCACGGACCGTCGTCGAACGCGCGCCGGGCGGCCTCGACAGCGCGCGCGATGTCCGCCTCCTTCGCCTCGGCCACCGACAGGAACACGCGCTCGTTGGTCGAGTCGGTCACCTCGATGGTGTCCGTGGAAGAAGGATCCACCCACGATCCGCCGATGAAGAACCGGTCCGCATGATGCAAAACCGGCACAGTGTCGTTCGCCACGGTCATCGTGCACCTCACTCGTCTGTACTCGTCCGGCAAATCCAGAGACTAGGTGAACGACCAGGAGGGGGTCCGCCGTCGACCAGGAGATCCGAAGAGAGCCCGTTGGATCAGGGTTCGACACAGGTGACGGGGGCGGGGACCAACTCGGACCCCGATCGAAGGACTGGACTACGGGCCCGCGAACCGCAGGTAGTCGTGGACCGACCGCACGGCCGCTGACCCTTCTCCCACCGCCGCGGCGACGCGCTTGGTGGATCCCGAGCGGAGGTCGCCCACGGCGAAGAGCCCGGGCAGGCTGCTCTCGAAGGCGAAGGGTCGTCTGCCCAGGTCGCGCCACCGGCCGTCCAGCTCGACCTCGGAGAGCGATCGGTCGGTCAGGACGAAGCCCCGCTCGTCGAGGGCGACGCGTCCGGAGAGCCAGCCGGAGGATGGCTCTGCACCGATGAAGGAGAACAGACCCGCCGCGGCCACCACGTGCTCGCCACTCGGGCCGGTGAGCCGGGCGGCGCGGCAGATACTGCTCCCCCTCCAGTCCGACGACTTGGGTCCGGGTCAGCACCGCGATGTGGGGGTGTCTCTCGAGCCGATCGACGAGGTAGCGCGACATCCCGGCGTTCAGGTCCGGTCCCCGGATCACCACCGTCACCTGGCTCCCCTGCTCGGCCAGGAACACGGCGGCCTGTCCGGCCGAGTTGCCACCGCCCACGACCAGGACCGGGTCGCCCGAGCACTGGCGCGCCTCGAGGTCGGTCGCCGCGTAGTACACGCCCTTGGACTCGAACTCGGCAAGTCGGTCCACGTCCAGGCGCCGATAGCGGGCGCCGCTGGCCGCGATGACCGCCCGGGCCGCCAGGTTCGTGCCGTCGGAAAGCTCGATGACGAGGTGGCCGGCCTGCTCGCGCAGGGCCACGGCCGTGCAGGGGGCGGTCAGCGAGGCACCGAACTTCTCGGCCTGGACGAGTCCGCGCTGGGTGAGGTCGCTCCCCGAGATACCGGTGGGGAAGCCGAAGTAGTTCTCGATCCGAGAGCTGGTCCCCGCCTGGCCACCCGGGGCGATCATGTCCACGCCGATCGTGCGCAGGCCCTCCGACGCACCGTAGACGGCGGCGGCGAGACCGGCGGGTCCCCCGCCGACGATGACCAGGTCCACGCACCGCTCCGGCAGGCTGCCGACGGTGAGACCCAGGTACTCGGCGAGCGCACCGGGGCTGGTCCGGCGCAGGATCTCGCCGGAGGAGATGACGACGGGCAGCTCCGTCGGCTCGATGTGAAATTGCTCGAGCAGGGACTCCACCTGGGGGTCGGTGTCGGGGTCGAGCCAGAGGTAGGGCAACCGGGTCCTCGCCAGGAACTCGCGGATCTGCAGGGTCTGTGGCGAGTAGCGCGAGCCGATCACCCTCGTCGCCGCCCCGGCGCCGGCGATGAGGATATCGCGCCGCGCCATGAAGGTCGCGAGGATCTTGTCACTCAGGTGGGGCTCAGTGGCGATGATTTCGCGGAGGGTGTCCGCCGGCACCGCGAGCACCTCTCCGGACTCCGCGACGCGTGCGCTGACGAACACGCGCAGACCGGTGAGCAGGTTCAACTCGCCGAGGAACCTCCCGCGATCGTGGGTGGCGATGACGCGTTCGTCCCCGTCCGTCTCGAGCAGGATCTCCACTTGTCCCGAGAGCACGACGTAGAAGTCGTAGCCGCTGTCCCCCGTTCGGTAGAGGTAGTCACCGGCCTGCACCTGTCGGCGCGTGCCCATCGGCTCGAGCGCGGCGAGCTCGGCAGCGTCGAGGGTCGGAAACGAATCGACCGCGAGGTCGGTCATCGCGCGTCCCGCGACGCCACCGGAACCCCGAAGCGCTCGTGGTAGAAAGCGAACTTCTCCGCGATCGCTGTGGGGTCGAGCCCATAGATCTGCGGCGAGTAGGTGCCCGGGCCCGAGCGGTGTTTTGAGCTCTCGCTCCACCAGTCGTCCATGCGCCGGCGCGCCTCGCTGCTCAGGACCTCGCCCAGGCCGGCATAGAGCAGGTCGACCTGTCCGATCGGGTCCCGCTGCACGGCGTCGAACATGAGGTCGAAGAAGCGGCCTTCGTTTCCCCGGCCACGAAACTCGATCAGCCGCTCGAGCGCGATCTGCCAGATCTCGACGCTGTGCGCACCGATGGCCACCGGATCCGGACGTTCGGTCAGCACCGTCGACAAGGTGCTGTAGAGGGCGCACACGGAGGGGAGCACCTTGCCCACGTCGCGGTGGGTCATCACGAAACGGGCGTCCGGGTACACCGCGTTCAGCGCCTCGATCGACAGCATGTGGGCCGGCGTCTTCAGCCACCACCGGTCGGGCGGGCAATGCCACTGCAACAGCTTGAGCACCCGTTGGTGGTACCGATAGGCGGGCACCATGTCACATTGGAGAATCCATGCGGTGTAGCTCGGAACGTACGCCATGCCCTCGAAGACCAACGAACGGAATTCCATCGCCATCGGCAGCAGGCATTCCTGGGGACCCTCCGCCGCGGTGGGAAGCATCTCGGACATCCCGGGGAACATCTCGTTGGTGAAGTCGATGCCGGCCTGAGCGAGGGCGATGCGCGGGTCGGTGTGCTCGGTCTCGCTCTCCGGAGGCGGGCAGGGATCGCTCGCCTCCCAGACGCGCAGGGACCGGCGCGCCGGGTCCCGCGCCAACAAGAAGCTCAACGCGGTGGAGCCGGTGCGGGGAAGGCCGAGGCCGAACAACGGGTCCACGATGCGTTGTTCGTCGATTTCGGGATACGTGCGGTAGCACTGCTCGACCCTGAGCCGATTGACCAGGTAGCCGACGATCTGGTCCGTCATCGCTGCGACCCCCAGCTCGCTCAGCGTCGCCTCGGTGTTCAACGAGTGGACCAGCACCTCGAAGCCTTCGCGCCAGGAGTCTCCGCCGAGGTCGTCACTCCCGGCGCGCTCGCACGCAGTGGCGACGAGCTGGTCCGTTTCGAGGTGGTCCTTGCCCACCCCTCCTCCTCTCTGGCGTCGCCCGAATTCGGGCACGCGATGCTTACACTCGCCGCGTCGGGGTGCTTCCCGCAACCCGTCCTGGCTTCGTGCACCCTGGGGCATCTCCCGGAAGCGCGTCAGAGATGGTCAGCCCCATCCCTGCGACACGGGCCTCGGCCGGTGAGAGAGTGGGAGCACGAACGAACGAGAGGAGCGCCACCGTGCAGTCCGTCCCCAGGCAACCATCGATGAAGGGCCCGGCGGAATGGTTCACCGGTGACGTGTACATCGATCTCATTGCCCGTGGCGAGGATCCCTCACGGATCCAGGTTGCCGCGGTCCACTTCACTCCCGGCGCCCGGACGGCCTGGCACTCCCACGGGCTCGGGCAGACCCTGTTCGTGACCGAGGGAGCGGGCCGTATACAGAGCCGCGGCGACGACATCCACGAGATCCGGGCCGGCGACGTCGTCTACACGCCCTCCGGAGAGGAGCACTGGCACGGCGCCGGCCCCGGCCGGTTCATGACGCACCTCTCCATGACCGAGAACGATCCGCAGCGACCCGATCACTGGGGTGTCCATGTGACGGACGACGAATACGGCGGTGGCGCCTAGCGTGCCTCGGTGCCGGTACGGCGAACAATCGGGAGGGCGGTGACGGTGGCGATCGATCTGACGGGTGGCTTGAGCGACGACCTCGAGTTCGTGTTCCCGGTCCAGCCGGACGATCACGAGATGCGTGAATCCGTGAACGCGTGGGTGTGGGACCAGAGCGGGGAGGTCGGGCTGCCCCGTATCGGCGTCGAGGCCGTAGGCGACCAGTGGACGACGCACGACATTCAGGTCAACGTGGCGCTGGCCGACGGCCGGGTCTACAACATGTACGGCCCCGGGCCCGTCCACGAGCCCTTCTCGATCGACGATCGCGCCCGTGTGCTCGGTGCAGGGGCGCTGTCCTTCGAGCTCGTCGAGCCCTTCCGCCACCTCCGCCTGCGTGTGCGCGGTGAGGCAAGGGCGACGTCGGCCGTGGCCCAGATCGGCGGCACCCTCCAGGGCGACGAGCGGGCGCCCATCGAGGTCGACATCGAGCTCCGACCTGCCGTACCACCCTGGATGAACGGCGCGCTGCTCGACGACGCCAAGCGCGTGCTCGATACGCAGGAAGAGGGCGACCTGATGGGTCACCCCTGGCGATTCGAGCAACTCTGCCGGGCCACGGGCTCGCTGCGGATCGGTGAGGAGAGCTGGGCAATCGACGGCGGGGCCAACCGGATCCGCCGCCAGAGCATCCGACGCCTGGCGAAGTTCCGGGGCCATGCCTGGCAGGCCGCCCTCTTCCCCAGTGGGCGCGGGTTCGGCTACATCGCCTATCCGCCACGCACGGATGGCCTGGACACCTACAACGAGGGCTATGTGTTCGACGGCGACGGCGCGCTGATCCCTGCCCGCGTGCGCCAGGCGCCGTGGCTCACCGCGCTCGCCCCGAACGGCGACGACGTCTCCTGCGTCCTGGAAACAGCCAAGGGGTCGGTGCGGATCGAGGGCCGCACTGCAGCGTCGACCTTCATGGTCATGCCACCCGAAGTCGGCGGCGGCATGCAACTCCAGCAGGCGATCGTCCGCTATGCGTGGGACGGTGAGACCGCCGTTGGCATGCTGGAGCGATCCTCGACACCCGACCCCGCCTGAGGGCGGCCTTCTCACCGTCCCCGGAGCGACTCAGGCGGCCACGTTCATCAGCCGGGCCAGGTTGCCTCCCATCACCTTGGCGATGGCCGGCTCGGGGAGTCCTTCCAGCTGGTCGACGAAGCTGATGGGGTCGGCCAGGCCCTCGGGGTGCGGGTAGTCGGACCCGAAGAGGACGTTGTCCTCTCCCAGCAGGTGCACCAGGCCGACCGGGTCCTCCTCGTGGAACGGATGCACGAAGATGTTGCGCTTGAAGACTGCCACCGGGTCCTCGGGGAACAGGTCGGGCGACCGCTCGTACGCCTTCGCCATGCGCTCGAGGAGGGGGCGCACCCAACCGCTGCCGTTCTCGACAGGGGCGAACTTCAGCCGGGGGAACCGGTACGCCAGCTGGTGCCCGATGATCGATGCGACCGCGTCGACGACGGGAGATGGGCCCTCCCGGAGCGCGGCGAAGGCGAACTGGTTCGGGTTGCGCTCGAACGGCAGCATCTCGCGGTCGGGCGGGAGGCCCTCCCACTCATTGGTGTACTTCTGGTAGCCGCTGTCGGAGGCGTGCATCCCGACCATGACATCGGCCTCCTCCACCTGCCGCCAGAACGGGTCGAACTCGGGCAGCGCGAAGGAGCGCTTGAGCCCGTTGTACCCGGGCACCGGGGCCGGCCGGACCAGGATCGCCCGCGCGCCACGCTCGAGCACCCAGTCGAGCTCGGCGAGGGCCCGGTCGACCAGCGGGAGCGTGATGATCGGCGTGGCGAAGATGCGCCCCTCGAAGTCGAAGCTCCAGGTCTCGTGCATCCAGCGATTCAGGGCGTGGATGACCTCGTGGGTCGCCTCCAGCTCGGTCGCCAGTCGCTCCTCGAGCAGGCTGGCCAGCGTCGGCCACATCATCGAGCGATCGATGCCGAGCTCGTCCATGAGCACGAGCCGCGGCTCGGGCTCGAAGAAGGCGGGTATGGAGCGGATCGGCTTCGCTCGGCCCGACGCGTCCTTCTCCGGCGTGATCGGCGACGCCTTGTCCCTCTTCTCGAACATCGAGTCTGCGTTCTTGGCTCGGAAGTAGTCCTCCTGCGCTCCCGGGGCGGCCACCACGCTGAAGGTGGGGTTGGGTATGTACTCGCTCAGGCGGCCGTTGACCACGATCTTGGTGCGGCCGTCGATCTCGACGTACCGGATGAGGGTCTGGTAGCGCTCCGGGAGATAACGCGTGAAGGCCTCCTTCGGCTCGTACATGTGGTTGTCCACGTCGAAAACGGGAAAGTCGAGCATCCTGGTCGGCATCGTCGGACGTCCTTCGGTTCGTGCGGTCGTGTCGGGCCCTGTGACCTTTTCCTCTTCATATCTAGTCGACGGGCGACCGGGGCCCGGTCGGCGGGGCTCTGAAGCCCCTCCGGTGGCCACGACACCGTGGGAGATGATGGACTCTGCGACGTGTCAGCGACCCCGTCGGCCCCGGAGCACCCGCAGGTACCGTCCTCCCGTCCCGCCCGCGGCGACATCCGCCGCGGGCTCGCCGAGACGGCCTGAAGGAGGGCGCGCGACCCGTGGCCATGGGCAACCGACCGGGAGTGGAGACGGCGAAGGCGCCGGTCGTGGCGCTCGACGTCACGCTCCTGGCCCAGGAGCTGGCCGTCGCGCTGGCCCGAGTCCCGTTCCGGCGGCCCTTCCAGGGGCGGTCGTCGCTGCTGTCCAACCTCGGCATCTCGGTCACGCGTGAGGTGATCCGCTCCTTCATGGGCTACTGCTCGGCCCTCCGCATCCCCGAGTTCCGCTCGCTCGAGCTGGTGATGGACGACGTCTGCAAGGTCATCATGCCGCCCTTCGTCCATTCGCTCAACGTGGAGATGCACGAGACGGAGTTCGGCGGCGTTCCCGGGATCCTCTACGTGCCCGCCGGGGACAGACCGATCGGCGTGATCGTGTACCTCCACGGCGGAGGGTACATCGGCACCTCCCCGACGATGTACGCCTTCTTCACGGCGCGAGTCTGCCGTGAGACGGGCTGCGCCGTCTTCGTCGCCGACTACCGCCTCGCCCCGGAGTTCCCCTTCCCCGCCGGCGCCGAGGACGCTTCGGCCGTCTACCACGAGCTCCTCGCCCTCGACATCATGCCCGATCGGATCTTTCTCGCCGGGGACTCGGGAGGCGGTGGGTTGGCCAACACGCTCCTGCTCGCCAATCCCGAGCACATCAAACCTGTCCACCCGGCCGGCCTGGTCTTGTTCTCCCCCGAGGTCGACCTCCGCCTCGACGAGAAGTCGGTCACCGAGAACGCGGAATACGACATCCTGCCGTGGAACATCCCGACCGCCTCGTATCTGCACGGGTTGGACCCCACCAGCGCTTCTGTCTCCCCGCTGACGGCGGACCTGAGTGGGTGCCCGCCGACGTGTGTCTCGTGGGGCGGGAGCGAGATGTTCCGCGACCCCATCCGCCGCTACGTCGAACGCTTGCGTGCGGCCGGGGCCGAAGTGGACGCCAAGGAGTACGAAGGGATGTTCCACGTGTTCCAGATCCTGATGCCGTGGGCCGATGACAGCCGGGACGTGTTCCGGCGGATGCGGCGGTTCATCCACGAGATCGTGGTCGACGCGCCCGCGGTGCGCATGGGTTCCCTGCGCCGCAAGCTGGGTTTGGAACCTCCGCCCGATTGACGCGTGACGCGCTGCGCTCCGCGGCGGAACCGACGGTGCGGGCTAGGGTCGGCACAATCGGGACGGGGAGGTACGCCCATGAGGCGAGCGCGCGGAAGCAGTGGCCTGGTGCTCGGCCTGCTCATCGGGGCCGGCATGCTGGCCGCCTGCTCGAGCAGTCCCAGCAACCCGTCGGCCGGCTCGACGACGTCGACGGTGGGGAGCTCGACCTCGACCACGTCGTCCGCGGCGGGTGCCCCCTGCACCCACCACGCGATCGCCGCCGCCGCCACGAGCGACACCAGCCTCGGCCCGGTGGACGCCGTCGTCGGGTTCGGCTGCTCGGGGACGTGGGCCTACGCCAACGTCACCGTGGGCAGCGGCTCGGGCGCCTATGACGCCGTCATCGTGTTGCAGGCGCAAGGCTCGTCGTGGTCGGTGGCCGACCGAGCGAGCGCCTGCTCCGGTCATCTGGTCCCGAGCGACATCTCCAAGCAGGCCTGCACGACCAGTTGACGTTCCGTCCCGACGATGCGAGAACCCGGCACGACCGCTCCTGCGGGGACCCACCGCATCGTCGGCCCACGCATCTCGATCACAAGGGAGATCCGATGAACGACGACGTTCGACCAGACGAGGGCCTGGATCCCGTCACGGGTGCGGCGACCCCGCCCGCCCCGAACCGGGAACCCGCCTTCGTGGTGCCCGGTCGCGCCGAGGCGGCCACCGCCAAGCTGGAGGCCTTCACGACACGGACCGGTCGGCGGCCCAATGTCTTGGTCATCCTGATGGACGACGTGGGCTGGGGGGACTTCGGTTGCTACGGCGGGGGCGTCGCGGTCGGCGCACCGACGCCGAACGTGGACCGGCTCGCCCGGCAGGGCCTGCTGCTCACGTCGTGCTACAGCGAGCCGTCCTGCACGCCGACGCGGGCGTCCATCATGACCGGCCGCCTGCCCATGCGGCACGGCCTGCTCGTCCCGCCGATGTACGGCATGCCCGGGGGACTCACCGGCGAGGTGACGCTCCCCCAACTCCTCTCCGACGCGGGCTACGTGACCCAGGCCGTCGGGAAGTGGCACATGGGAGAGAACGAGGCGAGCCAGCCCCAGAACGTCGGGTTCGACGACTTCTACGGCTTTCTCTCCGTGTCGGACATGTACACCGAGTGGCGCGACCCCTACTTCTTCCCCGAGGTGGTCTACAGCGACGCGCGGACGGATTGGGTGCGCAACATCCCGTTCAACAAGTGCTTCGTTCACGCCGCTCGCAACGGACCGCTCGAGGAGGTCGAGGAGGTCACCATCCCGGTGCTGTCCCTGCTCGACGACAAGTGGTGCGCCTACTCGGAGCGGTTCATCGAGAGGATGGGCGCGTCCTCGGACCCGTGGTTCCTGTACCACTGCACCCGGGGGGCGCACTTCGACAACTACCCCCATCCCGACTTTCTGGGCCGCTCCCCCGCCCGGCACCCCTACAAGGACGCCATCGTCGAGCTCGACGACATCTGCGGCCGGCTCCTCGCGGCGCTCGAACGCAGCGGACAGCTCGAATCCACCATGGTGGTCATCTCCTCCGACAACGGGCCGGAGATGGAGACCTGGCCGGATTCCGCCTTCACGCCCTTCCGCTGTGCCAAGGGCTCGACCTGGGAGGGTGGCGTGCGCGTCCCGGCGCTCGTGTCGTGGCCCGGGATGATCGAACCGGGGCGTCGCAGCGACGGCCTCGTTCACCTTCTCGATCTGTTCGCCACCTGTCTGGCCATGGCCGGGGCGGCCGAGCGCCTGCCGGACGACCGCTATCTCGACGCCGTCGACCAACTGTCCTTCTTCTTGGCGGGCGACGACGAGCGGGTGTCGAATCGCAAGTACCAGCACTACTGGCTGACCGCCACCTACTCGGCCCTACGCGTCGGCGAGTACAAGTATCTCACCGCATCGATCTCCGACGACGACACGGACGTCCACAACCCCGGCGGGTTCACGGGGATCGTGCAGCGCTACGGCTACGGGCGCCTCTACAACCTCTATCTCGATCCCAAGGAGACGCGCTCCTACATGATCCGCAAGCTGGTCTACGTCGATGCGATCCTCGCCGAGATCGCCCGGCACCATCGCACCTTCCGCGAGTGGCCGAACAAGCCGACACCGGTCGCGGCAGGTTGACAGCGCTCAGCGGCGGTCGAGCGCATCGGCCACCTTGCGCAGGTCGGTCCGGAAGTCAGGATGTGCGATGTCCACCAGGAGGTGGGCGCGCTCGCGCACGGTGAGACCGGTGAGCTCGGCGACGCCGTACTCGGTGATGACGACGCCGGTGTGGTGCCGCGGTGTCGAGACGACCGAACCCTCGGGGAGCACTCCGGCGATCCGAGAGACCACCTCGCCGTCCCGCCGGGCCGTCGAGCGCAGGCAGATCAATGAATGGCTCTCGAGGTGCAGTTCCGCGCCCGCCACGAAGTCCTCGTGTCCGCCCACGCCCGAGATCTGCCGGCCGTCGATGCTGTCCGCCACGACCTGCCCGTAGAGGTCGACGGACAGGGCGCCGTTGATCGTCACGAGCTCGGCGTTCCGCGAGATCACCGTGGGGTCGTTGACCACCTCCACCGGGAGGAACGCCACGTCGGCGTTCTGGTCGAGCCATCCGTACAGCTCCGATGTGCCCAGCGCAAAGGTCGTCACCGACACCCCGTCGAAGATGCCCTTCGTCGTGTTGGTGACCTTGCCCGCCTGGTGCAGCCGCATGAGGCCCGTCGTGAACATCTCGGAGTGCACGCCGAATCCCCCCAGCGGGCCGTTGGCCAGCTGCGAGGCGACGACGTTCGGGATGGACCCGATTCCGGTCTGCAACGTCGACCCCTCCTTCACGAAGGAGAGGGCATGACGCGCAATGGCCTCGTCCACGTCGTCGGTCGGCGGCTCCTCGAGGGCGAAGGGGACCGCGTCCGTCTCCACCAGCACGTCGACCAGGTCGAGAGGGAGCGTGTTGTCGAAGTCGGGTGGAAGGCTCCCCGTGCGCGGCAAGTTGGAGTTCACCTCGACGAGCAGGAGCCGATCGGGGTCCTCGCCGGCGCGGATGAGCTCCGGCCGCGTCGCCCCCGTGTGGAGCGACAGGTTCACCCGGCCGTCCCCGTCGGGCGGTGCCGCCTGCGCGACCATGATGCGCGGCGCGAACTTGGCCAGGATCGGCGCGAACTGGCGGAAGGCGCCCGGCACGAGCTCGACCCGGTGGCCCGCCGAGTGCAGCAGCCGTTCCGCCGGGCCGAAGAAGCCGCAGCGGTAGCGCACGCCGGGTCGGGTGAAGACCTCGTAGAGGTTGAGGCACAGCGCACCGCCGAACTGGAGGTCCTGCCACTCCTCGACCGCACCGAGTGCGGTCAGGAACGTGTCGGGATTGGCGGGCCCCAGCCCGAATCCGATGCTGTCGGCCGGCCGGACGAGGGCGACGGCCTCCTCGACGGTACAGGTGATGGGCATGGACCACTCTCGCGCTGCACCATTCTCCCTGGCCACGGCCGCGTCGAAGGGTTCCTCAGCTCGCCGAATCAATGACTTTCGGCTCTAGCCACGTGCTGGGCGCATCCCCAGAATATTTGGGACACCCTCCTCTTCCCAGAAAACGGTGCTTGGAGAATGGCGGCCACCCCCCTCGGTCGCCATTTTCCAATTCCGGGGTGTCGTCTTCGGCTCTCGTCGGACCGGATTTCGGGCGCACGGTCGCCGAGCCGCGCCGGGACTCGCGGCCATGCGCCTTGGTCGAGGGGATGCGGCCGGCGGGTCGCACCGGGTGCCCGCCTCGTTAGGCTCGGCGTGGTTTCGTCCGTCGGCTCGCGCCCACACACAACGGCGCAGTCGGCCGGAACGGATGCGGCTCGCCGATGTGTGCACACGAGTGGCCGTTGCGGGTGCGCCTGCCGCCGCCGACGATGGGAGGAACGTGACATGACCGCGCCGGAGCCTTACACCGGGAGGATCGTCGTCGGCATCGACGGGTCGCCCTCGTCGCTCGAGGCCCTTTCGTGGGCAGCCCGCCAGGCCACCCTGACCGGCACCTTCCTGGAGGTCCTGCGGACCTGGGAATGGCCCGCGAGCTACGGCTGGACGGTCCCGCTGCCCGACGACTACGACCCCGAGGCCGACGTCGCCGCCGCGGTGGAGTCGGCGCTGGCAGAGGTGCGGGCCGAGCAGCCCGGCCTGCGCATCGACGCCCGGGTCGTCGGCGGGCACCCGGCACCGATCCTGGTCGAGGCCTCGAAGGGCGCCGAGCTCCTCGTGGTGGGCAGCCGCGGCCACGGCCAGTTCGTCGGGATGCTGCTCGGCTCGGTGAGCGAGTACTGCGCCACCAACGCGCTGTGCCCGGTGCTGATCCACCGCGGCCGGGCCACGCCGTAGCGCCCGGTCGGTCCCGCGCCAGCGACGGGCTGCGCCGGATCAGCGTTCGAGCGCGCGCAGGCGGGCGGTCCGGTCCGTGCGCAACTGCGAGAGCCCGGGACCGCCGGAGGTGGGGGCCGCGGCGTCGACGCGCCTCCCCAGGAGCGCGCCCAGTGTCGCCTCGACCGACGATGCGAGGGACGCCGGGTCGTAACCGCCCTCGAGGAACAGGGCCAGGCGGCCCGGACGCGGCACGAACCCACTGACCACGCGCGCCAGCTCGGCGAAGTCCCCGCTCGACAGCTCGAGGTTGCTCAGCGGGTCCGCCCGGTGCGCGTCGAAGCCGCACGACACCAGCACCCAGTCGGGGCGGAAGGCCTCCATGGCGTCGCGAGCAATCACGTCGAGGGCGGCCCGCGCCACGTCGCCCGTCGCCCCGGGGGGCAACGGCACGTTCACCGTGAGGCCGCGGGCAGCGGGACCCCCGACCTCGTCGGGCCGTCCGGTGCCGGGATACAGCGGGTGCTGGTGGGTCGAGACGTAGAGGACGTTCGGATCGTTCCAGAAGATCTCCTGCGTCCCGTTGCCGTGATGCACGTCCCAGTCCACGATCAGCACACGCTCGCCGAGGGCGGTACGCGACGCCGCCGCAACGGCCACGTTGTTCAGCAGGCAGAACCCCATGGCGCGCGCGGCCGTCGCGTGGTGCCCCGGGGGTCGGACCGCGACGAACCCGACGCCCTCGGCCCGTCGCTCGAGCTCCGCCAGGGCGACGATGCCGGCTCCGGCGGCGCGCCGGGCCGCCGTCCACGAGTCCGGACGGGCATAGGTGTCGGGATCGACGTTTCCGCCGCCCTGCGCACAGAATGCCTCCAGGTCGGCCAGGTAGGACGGCGCGTGGACCCGCGACAGCTCGTCGAACGTGGCCTCACGAAGGGGCGGCGTCACCATCTCGTGGTCGAGCCCCAGCGCGTGCACGCCGTCCATCACGGCCTGGAGCCGCGACGGTTGCTCGGGGTGGCGCGGACCCCCGTCGTGCTCGCCGGCGCCGGAGGGCCCGGCCAGGATGAGCGTCGTCACGCCGGCCCATCCTCGCGCCTGACCGGCGGCCCGAGGCGCACGGCACGCGCGACGCGGCGACGCGAGCGGGCCCGTACGCTGGCGTGGATGGCCGGACGCATGCGGGCATGGGTGGTCGACATCCCGGGTCCTGTCGACGGCGGCCCACTGGCGCGGGTCGAACGGGACGTCCCCGAGCCTGCTCCCGGACAGGTCCGCGTGCGGGTGCGCGCCTGCGGCGTCTGCCGCACCGATCTCCACCTGGCCGAGGGCGACCTCGCGCCGCGCCACGCCCGGGTCACCCCGGGGCACGAGATCGTGGGCGAGGTCGACCGGGTCGGCGACGGGGCGAGCCGCTGGCGGCCGGGCGACCGCATCGGCGTGCCCTGGCTCGCCCACACCTGCGGGGTATGCCGGTTCTGCACCTCGGGGCGCGAGAACCTCTGCGTCGAACCTCGCTTCACGGGCTGGGACGTCGACGGGGGCTACGCCGAGTACGCCGTCGTCGACGAGGCCTACGCGTACGCGCTGCCCGCGACCTTCGACGACGAAGCGGCCGCACCGCTCCTCTGCGCCGGCATCATCGGGTATCGGGCCCTCGCGCGGGCCAACCTCCCGGCAGGCGGGCGACTCGGCATTTACGGCTTCGGTGGCTCGGCCCACCTGACGGCGCAGATCGCCCTCGCCCGCGGCGCCCGCGTCCACGTGATGACCCGTTCACCGGCCGCCCGGGAACTGGCCCTCGAGCTCGGGGCCTCCAGCGTGGCGGAGGCCGACGCGGCCCCACCCGAGCCGCTCGACGCCGCCATTCTCTTCGCGCCGGTGGGCACGCTGGTGCCCCCCGCCCTGGCCGCCTTGGACAGGGGCGGCACGCTCGCCGTCGCCGGCATCTACCTCACCGAGATCCCGCCCCTCGACTACGAGGCGCACCTCTTCGAGGAGCGCGCCCTGCAGAGCGTGACGGCGAACACCCGCCGCGACGGCGAGGCGTTCCTGGCCGAGGCGGCCCGCATCGGGCTGCGCGTCGCCACGACGCCCTATCCGTTCGATCGAGCCGATGCGGCATTGCGCGACCTGGCGCACGACGAGGTCAACGGGGCTGCAGTCCTGGTTGCCTGAGGCGTCTGGCGGCGCCGCCCCCGTGTGCTCCGCTGTCACACACCGGTTCGACAACAAAAGGGCCGACGGTGCCCCAGTCGATTGACGTCAAAAACGCTGTCACAGGGCCCTTGGCGATAGGTCCTGGAGCTCTCGACTGGGGCACACACGCCGGCAGTGCGATCAGGCGGTAGATCGCTACCGCCCATTATTCCCGATCCGCCACCGCATAAACACCACATTTCCGGAAATTTTGCCAGGTTTTAGATGCGCGTTAGATGAGCGGTTCTACCTGGTCAGCAGCCTGGAGAACGGCCACAAGCTCCCGATCACGCGGATAGCTCAGCAGTTGGCCCGCCTTCTCCAGGCTGAGCCAGCGGAGCTCGTCGACCTCTTCGTTGGCGGTGAAGAAGCCCGCTTCGGCCGCCATCACCCAGTAGGCGACCGCTTTGGGCCGGCCCTTGCGGTCGACGTAGTCGGTGTGTCCGATGAAGCGGACGAGCCGGCAGGTCATGCCGGTCTCCTCGCGCACCTCGCGCACCGCGGCCAGCTCGAAGGTCTCGCCCGCTTCGAGCTTGCCCTTGGGGAAGGACCAGTCGTGGTGCAGCGGCCGGTGCACCACGACGATCTCGAGGGCGCCGTCGTGACGGCGGACCACCAGCCCGCCTGCCGCCTGAACGATCTCTGTCGGGGAAGGGAGCTCGGCTGTCATCGCTCGTCGCGCCACTGCATTCGCACACTACCGCCGCGCCCGTCGCACATCGCGGCAATCGCGCGGCCCGTGGGCGGCTCGGAGACCCGCAGTAGCCTGAGCGCCGTGGCCGATTCCACCGGAGACGATCCGGGTCCGCAGAACGATCCGCTCGAGATCGAGTGGCAGTTCGACGCGCTCGACCTGCGACCGGTCGAGCGGTGGCTGGCCGGCCTGCCCACGCTGGCCGTCGAGACCGAGGACGGTGGGACGGTGACCGCATTGGCCCGCACGCCACGCCGGCTCATCGACTCCTACCTCGACACCGACGACTGGCGTATCGCGCGCGCCGGGTTCGTCGTTCGCACGCGCCGGCGTGGCCGTCACGACGAGATCACCCTCAAGGACACCCGTCCCGCCGAGGGCAACGGGCTGCGCCAGCGGCTGGAGGTGACCGAGGTCCTCCCGGCCTCCGGCATCGCGGGCCTCGGTCCCGACGGGCCGGTCGGACGTCGCCTGCGCGCCATCGTCGGGTCACGGCGGTTCCGCGAGGTGCTGCAGGTCCGGACGCGTCGCCGGCCGTTCGCCTTGCGCGTCGGTGGCGTCGACGCGGCGGAGGTGGCGCTGGACGACACCGTGATCGTCGTGGGAACCGGGCAGCGGCCCATGCAACTCCGACGCGTCGAGGTCGAGGTCCAGCCGGAGTGGCTCGATGCCCTCGAACCACTCGTCGAACAGCTCCGGACCTCCTGCGGGCTCCAGCCGGCACGCCTGTCGAAGTTCGAGGCCGGGCTCCTGGCCGTCGGCCAGGAGATCCCCGGCTCGCCCGACCTCGGACCCACGGCCGTCTCGGAGTCCTCGTCCATGGGCGAGCTCGCCTTCGCGGTGGTGCGCCGGCAGCTCGCCGTCCTGCGCGACAAGGAACCCGGGACGCGGCTCGGCGAGGACCCCGAGGAGCTCCACGACATGCGGGTCGCCACCCGCCGCCTGCGCGCCGCGCTCGCACTGTTCGCCGGGGTGCTCCCCGTGCGCGCCCAGACGTACCGGGAGGAGCTCGGCTGGCTGGGACGCCTGCTGGGCGAGGTGCGCGACCTCGACGTGCAAAAAGAAGGTTTGGCCGACGTCACCGGCGGTGCCGGCGAGTGGGGCGCCGGGTTTCACGCGGACCAACGAGACGCCCTGGCCGAGCTCGCGGTGCTGCTCGAGCGCGAGCGGGAGGCGGCTCGGGTGGCGATGTTGAACGGTCTCGACTCGGTGCGTTGGGACCGCCTCGTCAAGGGCCTGGCCGCGATGTCGCAGCAGGGCCCGGCGCGCCGTTCCGTCGCCGCGCGCGGCCCCGGCCGTGATCGGCATGCCCGAGCTGATCGCGGAACGCCACGCTACGGTGGCCAAGGCGGCGAAGCGGGCGAAGCGCTCGGGCGTGGTCTCGGACTTCCACCGCTTGCGCATCCGCTGCAAGCGCCTGCGCTACGCACTCGAGTTCAGCTCCGAGGTGTACGGCGGGCGCTCGGTGCGCTACGTCCGCCGTCTCACCGCGTTGCAGGACGAGCTCGGCCTGATGCAGGACGCCGAGGTGGCCGCATTGCGGCTGGCCGAACTGGCCACCGGCGAGGTCGAGCTCCCGGCCTCCACCGTGTTCGTGATGGGCGGCGTGGCGGAGCGCCACCGGCGCGAGGTCGCTCGTCTGCTCGAGCTCCTGCCCAAGGCGCTGGCCCGCGTCGGCGGGCGCGAGTGGCGCGACCTCGTGCAGTACATGGAGCGCCGGCGCACCCAAGCCGAGGCCGACCGGCCGCCGGTGCGCAGCACCCTGCGGGCACTGCCGCCTCCGTCGACCGCGACCGGAGGCGAGGACGTGGCGCCGGACGTGGCGCCGGCGGTGGCGGAGCCGACCGAGCACCCGGCTGGTCCGCCGGGATTGACCGCCCTCGCGCCACCGCCATCCGTTCGCCCGCCCTCGGCTCCGTCCCCGTTGGCGCCGCCCGAGCCGCACGAGCTCGGCCGCGACGGGTAGCCGCGTCCTTACGCCAGCGGGAACGAGCCGGCCGCGTCGCCCATGACGAGGCGCGGGTGCTCGGTGACGATGAAGTGCAGCCGCTCCGTGTCGAGGAAGCGCTCTATGTCGGACCAGATGTCGCCGAAGTCGGGCTCGCGCATGTGGGCCCGGTAGGCATCCATGTCTTCGAACCATTGCACGGTGACCCCGTCGAAGCCCGGGTCGTCGTCGCTCGCGTAGTCCTCGAGGGGGCGCGGGTGCTGCTCGTAGCGCAGCACATGCCGACCGCTCGTGCTGGCCGCGATGAGCGGGCCGTGAACGTCGCGCCAATGCGCGTGGAACTCGGCGGGGGTCAACCCGTCCTTGCGGCGCAGCAGACAAGTCAGCCGGACCATCTCCGCACGTTAGGCCGTCCCGCTGCACCGCCCGGGCGGGATTCCGCTCTCCCGTCCCGGGCGGCCCACAGCACCGGTTCCCTTGCTTTCCACCGCCAACGGCTGCGGCTCCGTGGCCGCCGCCGGGCCGGCCCCGAGACCAGAGGGGGAATGGAGGAGGTCCCGAAGGCCGGGCCCGGTGGCGGCCTACCGCCCGACCCGAAGGAGTTGCTCGATTGGAGTGCCGCGCCGGCCGGCCCCGCGGCGGGAGAGCGGATCGGGCCGGGGAACGGACGCCCCGTGGCCCACGCGATGATTCGCTTCCGACCTCGCATCGCTCCCCCGACCGATCCCACCGCCGACACGGCGAAGACTCCTCTTGTCACGGTCGAAACGGGGGAAAGGGCCCAACCTTGCGTCGATCCGCAAAATTCCCCTCGGACCTGGGCCGAATGGTGCGGGCCCGGCCCGCTCGGCCGCTTTCGCGGCGGAACCCGACGGCGGTGGTCCCGTACTCTGGCGCGCCGTGCCCGCCTCCCACGTCGTCCTGATCGTCCTGGCGGGCGTGGGCGCGGGCGTCTTCAACGGTGTGGCCGGCGGGGGCAGCCTGATCTCGTTCCCGATCCTGCTGGCCCTCGGCTATCCGGCGCTCACCGCCAACATCACCAACACCATCGGGATCTGGCCGGGCTACGTCGCTTCGGCGGCCGGCTACCGCGGCGAGATCGGCGACCAGGCGCGGCGGTTGGTCCGCCTGACCCCCGTCGCCCTGGCCGGTGGCGTCGCGGGCGCGCTGCTGCTCCTCACGACGTCGTCGGCCACCTTCGACCAGGTCGTGCCGTGGCTCGTCCTCGGGGCGGCCGTCCTCTTCGCCGCCCAGCCGGTGTTGCGGCGCGCCCTCGATCGCGGTGCCGCGCACCCGCGCACCCGGCCGGTGCTGCTGGTGGCCGGGGTGTTCGCAGCCTCCGTCTACGGCGGCTACTTCGGTGCCGCCATGGGCGTCATGTTCCTCGCCGTCCTCGGCCTCGCGCTCCCCGTCTCGCTGGCCCACACCAGCGGCCTGCGCACCGTCCTGTCCATGATCGTCAACGGCATCGCGGCCGTCGTCTTCCTGCTCCACGGCGGGCTGGCCTGGGAGGCGGTCGGCCTGTTGGCCGCCGGCAGCCTCGTCGGCGGCTACGCCGGCGCGCGCCTCGCCCTGTCGCTTCCTGCCCCCGCGTTGCGCGCCGTCGTCGTGGTGATCGGCGTCGGGACGGCGGTGAAACTGCTCGTCTGAGCGCGTCGGCCGCCGCGCGCTCAGCCCGCGGCGAGTGGGTAGTGGCCGACGACGGCGCGTGCACGGGCGCGCGCCGCCGCGGCGAAGGCGCCGGCGCGCCTCGCCCAGGTCCGTCGGCACCAGACGGACGCGGGTACCGGGCGCGCACTGACCGAGGAGGCCGTGGTCGGCCGTGGCCACGACCCCCACCACGGGATAGCCACCGAGGGTGGCGTGGTCCGGCAGGAGGACGACCGGGTTCCCGCCGGGCGGCACCTGCACGGCCCCGGTGACGACGCCTTGCGAGTCGAGGTCGCCCGCCGCGGTGGGGAGCCAGCGCGGGACGGAGCCGTCCTCGGCGCGCAGGCGGACGCCGACCCGGTTGCTGTCGCGCTCGACCCGGAACACGATCCCGGCCAGCTGGCCGAGGGCGTCGGGCGCGAAGAGCTCGGCGTGCGGCCCGGGCACGACGCGCAGCGCCACCGGCCCGTCGCCGTCGTCCACGGCGCTGGCGACGCCCGATGCCAAGTGGTCCCCGAGCGGCGGCGCCCACGGCCCGGCGTGCAGCCGTGCGCCGGCGACCAGGGGCCCTGCGCCGAGACCGGACAGCTCGTCGCTGGCGCTGCTGCCGAAGGCCGCCGGACCGACGAAGCCGCCCGCCACGGCCACATAGGTCCGGCAGCCCCGCCGGACCGGCCCGACCTCGAGCAGGCGACCCGCGTCGAGGGGCACGACCTGGCCGTCGGGCACCTCGGTCCCGTCGACGCGGAGCGCCGGCGCCGCACCGACCGCGGCCACGTGGCAGGCGCCGAGCGCGCGCAGCCGAACGCCGCCACCAGTGATCTCCACGGTGCCGGCGCCGGCGGGGTTGCCCACGAGGCGGTTGGCCAACGCGAACGACACCGGGTCGGCGGGCCCGGCGGCCGGAACGCCGGCCGCGGCAACGCCGCGGCGCCCGCCGTCTTGGAGCACGGCGCGCAGGCCGGGGGACACCACCTCGAGGACGAGCCGCGCGTGGGCCGGTGGTGTCCACGGCGGCAGGCGCAGCGGGGGCGGTTCCAGTGCGTCGCCCGCGGCCGCCACGGTGAAGTGCACCCGGTCCCCCGGCGCCAGCAGCGGCGTAGGGGGGCGCGTCCAGCGCGAAGAGCGGCACCCCGGTCCGCCCCACCAGCTGCCACCCCCCGGGCGAGGCCGTGGGGTACACCGCGGCCCGGCCGGCGGCGAGCGCGACCGAGCCGGCCGGGACGGCGGGGCGCGGGCGGTCGCGACGCGGCAGCGCACGCAACGGCGCCGGCAGGCCCTCGAGGTAGGCGAAGCCCGGCGAGAAGCCCAGCACGGCGACGGTCAACGGAGCGGCGGTGAGCCCGGCCACCACCTCGTCGGGACCGCAGCCCGCCACGGCCGCCACCTCGCCCAGGTCCGGACCGTCGAAGGCACAGGGGACGGTCACGAGTCGGCCGCCGCGGCTCTCGGCCGATTCGGGACCGGACGCGCCTGCGCCGGTGCCCACCACCCGGGCCACAACGGCCGCCACGCGCCTCGGGCGCCGGCGTCGCATCGTCGTCCGGCACCAGGACCGCCACGGTGAAGAACCCGCACACCACCTCGACAACTGGCTCGACCGCTGGCTCGACCCCTGGCTCGACCCCTCGGCCGAGCCCGACCCCGACCCCCTCCCCGAGCGCCCGCCTGAGCGCGCCGGCGAGCCCGCGTGCAGCCGCCGCGTCGGCGACGCCGATCAGGAACGCGTGGTCACCGAAAGGCCGGACCTCGCCGACGGGGACCGAGCGCGTCATGCACGCGCCGGGGCGGCCACGGCGATGCCGGCGCCGTCCAGGGCCCCGCGCACCGCCTGCACGATGGCCGGCGCGCCCGGAGAGTCGCCGTGCGTGCACAGCGTGTCCACCCACAGGGTGAGGACGCTGCCGTCGTCGGCCACCGCGGCACCGCGGGCCAGGCTGAGTGCCTGCGCCGCCGCCGCAGCGGGGTCGTCGAGGACCGCGCCGGGCCTGGCCCGGTCGACCAGGCCGCCGTCGGGCCGGTAGGCGCGGTCGCAGAAGCCCTCCTCGTACGCGGTCATGCCGTCGCGCAGGACCATCGCCATGGCGCGGCAGCCCGACGGCAGCACGAGCGTGGCGCCGCGGCAGCTGTCCTGCACGGCGTCGCGGAACGCCTCGTAGACCGCGCCACCCTTCGCCACCTCTTCGTACAGCGCGCCGTGCGGTTTGACCGAGGCGATGGTGGTGCCCGCGGCGGCGCAGACGCGCCCGAGCGCGTCCAACTGCGCGCGCAGCGTGCGGCGCAGCTCCTCGCGCTCGATCGTCATGGGCCGCCGTCCGAAGCCCTCCCGGTCCGGGTACGAGGGGTGCGCGCCGACCCGCACCGAGTGGGCCAGCGCACTGGCGACGGTGGCGGTCATCGACGCGTCGTCGCCCGCATGGCCGCCGCAGGCGACGTGCGCCGAGGTGACGAGCCCGAGGAGCGCCTGCTCGACTTCGATCCCCTCCGGGTCGGCCGCCTCGCCGACGTCGGCGTTGAGGTCGATGGTCCGGCTGGGGGACACCGCGGCGCCGGCCTATCCCGCTTCGAGATGGTCCACCACGATGCCGTCGCGGTAGACGACGCGCTGGTGGCGTCGCGTCGGCACGCGGGTGCCGCCGAGGACCGAGCCCGTCATGTTGAGCGGATCTGCACCGGCGACGGCGACCTCCTCGCCGTCGCGCCGCTGCCCGTGCACCGACCGCAGCGCGTCGGCGGCCTCGGGCAGCGCGTACTGCTCGCCCGAGAGGCCGGCCACGAAGCGCCCGCCCAGCGCGAGCCCGCGCGCCTCGAGGCGGCGCAGGGCCCACACGACCTCGCGCCAGGGGACCTTGAAGGACTCGCGGCCCCAGAGCTCCCAGGCGACCACGCCCCAACGCAGCAGCAGCTGGTGGGCCACGGCCTCGGCCAGCTCCTCGTTGCCCGGGATGAGGACCCCGTCGTCGACCGCCGGCGTGCCCAACACCTCGGGTCCGGGCAGCAGCGACCACCGCCCTTCGCCGATGCCCGAACCGGTCGGGGCACGGCGGCGGGCGAGGCGCCCCGAGGGACGCCGCACCGTGCGCGTGCGCCAGCGGTCGCGCGCCGAGAGCAGCGCGCGCACCGCAGAGAACGCGTCGGCCGTGACGAGGCCGCGGGCGACCAGGTCCCACAGCCCCTCGTCGACCTCCGCCGGCAGGCGCCCGCTCAACGGGGCCAGCTCGGGCCGGAAGCAGGCACCCCGCGTGCGCAACGCGGCGAGCACGTCGGCCGCGGCGCCGGTTTCGGGCTCGGGCGCCGCCGCGCCGGCGCGCACGGCGCGCAGCAGGGTCACGAGGTCGTCGCGCAACGCGAAGGCCAGCGGCGTGGCCGGCGATGGCGTGCCGCTGCGCCCGTTCCGTTCGGCCCGCGGCGTCAGGCGTCCCCACACCACCTCGCCCGAGAGGCAGAGCTCGTCGAGCCAGCGCGGGTCGTAGCCCGCGACCCGTGCGGGCAGGATCTGGGCCTCCCACTCCGCCGCCGGCGCCTCGATTCCCGCCAGCTGCTCGAGCACGTCGAGCAGGCCGGCCCGGCCCTCCAGCTTGGTGTCGGGCGTGGCGTGCTGCCAGCGGGTGAGGAAGCGCACGTAGTCGGCGATCGGCACGGCGTCGACCAGGCCGCGGCGGCGGCTACGGCTGGCCCGGTGCAGACGCACGAGGAGGTGGCGGGCGCACCAGCGGCCGTCGGGCAGCTCGATGGCCGAGCCCGCCTGCTCGAGCCGGGCCAGCCCGGTGCGCGCCCGGGCCAGCGACAGCGGTGCGCCGAGCGGTGCGCCCGCAGGCAGGGGTGCGTCGGCCACCAGCTCCTCGACCGTGACCGGTCCGGCCAGCTGGAGGTGTCCGCCGACGCAGGCCGCCGCCGCGTCGTCGTCGGTGACCAGCGCGGCGGCCGCGGCGGCGCGTTCGGTCGCCACCCAGCGGCCGTCGTGCAAACCCGCCCGCCCGTCGGCCGCCAGCGCGGCGTACCAGTCCGCCCAGGCGGGCACGGGCCGGGCCGCCACCAGCGTGAGCAGCAGGTCGTGCAGCTCGTCCGCGTCGCGCGGGTGCGGGCACACCTGCCCGAGCACGGCGGCCACGGCCGACGGGTCCAGCGCGGCCAGCTCGTCGGCCGGCACGGGCAGCCCGTTCGGGCCGAGCTCGCCGAGCCCGCGTCGCAGGGCGAGGGCGCGGGTCCGGCGCTCCTCGAGCGGGGCGTCGTCGAGATACGTGTAGGGCCGCCCGCTCAAGATGGCGTGCGAGAAGGGCGAGGGCTCCGACGACTCGACCGTGTGGACGGCGATGACGCCCGACTCGACGCGCGCCCAGAGATCGGCCAGCCCCTCTACCGAGAGCCCCTCGTGCAGGCAGTCGTGGACCGTCTGGCGGGCCAGCACGTGGTCGGGGACGGCGACGGGTCCCGCCGGCGCGTTCTCCTGGCAGGCGGCCAGGCCCGGCCACACCGCGGCGAGGAGGTCGTCGGACTCCATGCGCTGCAGGTGGATGGGCCGGCGCTTGCCCCCGTTCATGCGCGGCAGCACGAGGGCCCGCGTCAGGTTCCAGCGCCACCGCGCCCCGAGCATCGGGTGGGGCAGCACGGCCTGGGTCAGCACCTCGGGGACGGCGGCGCTCGAGAGCATGGCCTGCACGCTGGTCAGCGGGAAGCTGTGCTGGGGGCCCGAGGGAGAGGACGACCGTGTCGTCGTCGGCCGCCGCCTGCAGCTCGAAGTCGAAGGAGACGCAGAAGCGCTTGCGCAGGGCCAGGCCGAGCGCCCGGTTGATGCGCCCGCCGAAGGGGGCGTGGATGATCAGCTGCGAACCCTCGCTGTCGTCGAAGCAGCGCTCCACGACGATGCGCTCGCGCGTCGGCAGGTGCCCGAGCGCGTCGAGTCCGGCCGCGCAGTAGGCGACGACCTGCTGGGCCACGTCGGCCGACACCCCGGCCTCGGCGCCCACGAACGCGCGCGCGCCGTCGCCGTCGCCGTCGCGCAGCAGCGGCTCGAGCGCGGCGCGCAGGTCGCTGACCGCCTCCGACAGCTCGGCGGTGCGGGCCGGTGCCTCGCCCAGCCAGAAGGGGATGGTCGGCGGCAGGTCGCCGGCGTCGTGCACGCGCACGGTGCCCACCTCGACCTTGGCCACCCGCCACGAGTGGGTGCCGAGGAGGAAGATGTCGCCCGCCGTCGCCTCGACGGCGAAGTCCTCGTGCACCGAGCCCACGGTCACGCCGTCGGGATCGAGCACGACCCGGTAGTCACCCGTCTCGGGGATGGCGCCGCCGCCGGTCAGCGCGGCGAGGCGCGCGCCCCGACGGGCCCGGAGGCGCCCGTGCACGGCGTCGTGGTGCAGGTGGGCGCCGCGGCGTCCGCGCCCGGTCTCGATGCCCCAGCTGGCCAGCGCCACCACCTCGTCGAAGTCGCGGCGCGCCAGGTCGGCGTAGGGCGCGGCGGCGCGCGTCATGGCCCACAGCGCCTCGACGTCCCGCTCGTCGGTGGCGGCCACCTCGGCCACCAGCTGCTGGGTCAGCACGTCGAGCGGGGCGACCGGCGGCTCGAGCAGGTCGAGGCGGCCCGCCCGCACCGCCGCCAGGAGTGCGGTGCACTCCACCAGCTCGTCGCGCGTCGTCGGGTAGAGCCGGCCGGCCGGGGTCCCGTCGCGGTGGTGGTTGGCCCGGCCCACCCGTTGGAGGAAGGTGCCGATGGCGCGCGGCGAGCCGATCTGGCAGACCAGCTCGACCGGGCCGACGTCGATGCCGAGCTCGAGCGACGCGGTCGCCACGAGCGCGCGCAGGTCGCCGGCCCGCAGCCGCGTCTCGACGATGCGCCGGCGCGCCGCCGAGAGGCTGCCGTGGTGCGCGGCGACGAGGAGCGACGCATCGACGTCGCCCCCGCCGGGGCCGGGCTCGTCGGCGGCCAGGCGCTCGGCCAGCTGATGGGCCACCCGCTCGGCCATCTTGCGCGTGTTGACGAACACGAGCGTGGTGCGGTGGTGCCGGGTGTGCTCGGCGATGCGGTCGAGGATGTCGGACATCTGGCCGCCGCTCATGACGGCCTCGAGCTCGGTGGACGGCAGCTCGATGGCCACCTCGAGGTCGCGGGCGTGGCCGCAGTCGACGATCACGGTGGGCGGCCGGTCGTCGTGGACGCCCGAGAGGAGGCGGGCCACCAGCTCGAGGGGCCGCTGCGTGGCCGACAGCCCGATGCGCTGGAGGTGGCCGCCGCTCTCGGTCACCAGTGCGTCGAGGCGCTCGAGGCTGAGCGCGAGATGGCTGCCCCGCTTGTCGCGGGCGAGCGTGTGCACCTCGTCGACGATCACCGTGCGCACGCCGCGCAGCAGCGCTCGCGACGACGGCGCCGTCAGGAGCAGGTAGAGGGACTCGGGCGTGGTCACGAGCAGATCGGGTGACTGGCGCCGCATGGCGGCCCGCTCGGCCGGCGGGGTGTCGCCCGTGCGCACGGCCACACGCAGGCCGGGATCGGGGTGGCCGAGGCGCGCCGCCTCCTCGCGGATCTCCGTCAGGGGCACGTGGAGGTTCTCGTGCACGTCGACGGCAAGAGCGCGCAGTGGCGAGATGTAGAGGACCTCGGGGACGCCTCCCGTGCGCGCCCCGGCCTCGGCGGCGCGGTAGGCCGCGTCGATGGCCACGAGGAAGCCGGTCAGGGTCTTGCCCGAGCCCGTGGGCGAGGCGACGAGCACGTCGCTGCCGGCGGCGATGTGGGGCCAGGCCGCGCGCTGCGGCGCCGTCGGGCCGGCCGGGAAGCGCCGGGCGAACCAGCTCGCCACGGCCGGGTGGAAGGGCGGGTCGGGCGCGGCATCTGGCGCGGCTGCGGGCGCGGCGACGGACATGACCTCGGGCACCCTGCTATTCCACCAGGCCGCTGCGACGGGCGCGCCACCCGTGTGCCCGCCGGGACGGGTCAGGCGGGCGGCGGGCGGCGGCCCCAGCAGGAGATCATCGGCGGCTGGGCCAGGTCGAGCCTCCCGGCCCGCACGCTGGCCACGTGCCGTCCGATCTCGGCCTCGGTGGCGATGCCGTGCTCGAGCAGCTGGTCCCGGATCAGGGCGATGGTGGCCACCTCGAGCACATTGCAGGCCGGGTCGCTGACCGGGAAGGCGGCGTCGGCCGCCACGTCGACCAGGCCGGCCGCGCGGAGCCGGCGGGGCAGCGACCGGCCGTAGGCGAGGTCGACGCCCCTTTCTGCCAGCAGGGTGCGGAAACCGCTGCGCAGGCGGTTGGCCAGGACCTGCTCGGGACCGGTCTCCTCCAGGCAGCTGCGGGGCTGGAGGGCGGGGTCGGCATCCTCGACGAGCAGCACGCCCCCCGGGCGCAGCGCGGCGGCCATGGTGGCCAGGGCGGCGTCGCGCGCCGGCACGTGTACCAGCACGAGGCGGGCGTGGACGAGGTCGAAAGGACCCCCCGGAGGCAGACCCGACGCCACGTCGTGCTCGAGGACCTCGACGTTGGGGCCGGCGGCGCCGGCGGCCCACGAGAGGTCGATGTCGGTCGCCAGCACGCGCCCCGCAGGCCCGACCCGGCCGGCCAGGTGGCGCAGCACCGACGTGCCGCCGGCGCCGACCTCCCAGCAGCGCCAGCCCGGAGCCAGCCCGAGCCGATCGAGGTGGCGGAACGTCGAGGGGTCGAAGAGCGCGGCAAAGGCGGTGAAGCGGTCCATCGCCTCGGGGGCCTCGTTGGAGAGGAGGTACCGGTCTGGGCTCACGGCGGGCCCGAGGGCGCCGGCGCCGGTGCGGGCGGCGGCGGTGCGGCCGGCTGCGGTGCGGCTGGCTCCGTGGGCGGGGCCGCCGCGACATGCACGGGCGACGCGGCCTGCTCGGGGGACGAAGGCGGTCCGGGAGGCGAAGGCGGTGCGGGCGCCGAAGGCGGTGCGGCGCCCAGGTCGTGCGAGGTCCCGGCGTAGCGGTCGAGGACGGCCGCCACCTCGGATCGCCCCTCCTCGATGAGCGCGGCCGTCGCCGAGAAGTCCCGGTACTGCCCGGCGGGCTCGCCGCCGCCGCTGAAGACGATCACCTCCACGCCCGGCGGCAGCGCGGCCAGCTCGCGGACGAAGCGCGCGTGGATGGCCACGAAGAAGGCGGTGAGCGCCGCCTCGGCCGGGCGCCGCGGGGGCGGCGGGTGGTAGTGCAGCGGTCCGCACAGCAGGACGTAGATGCGCTCGCAGCCCGCGGCCAGGGCCCGGCTGATCGGCACGTTGTTGACCACGCCACCGTCGACGAGGACGTCGCCGCCGATCGTGATGGGAGGGAAGATCGAGGGGATGGCCGCGGAGGCGAGGATGGCCTCCACGGCGGGGCCGTGGGTGATCCAGCGCTCGCGCCCGTCGGTGAGCGACGTGGTCACCACCTCGATCGGGATCGTGGCCTCCTCGAGCTTCTCGTAGCGGACGCCCGCCTCGACGATGCTGCGCAACCCCGTGTTGGCATGCACCGCGGGCCGCTTCTGCAAGAAGGCCCAGGGGCCGTCGAACGTGCCGCGCGGGAAGATGTCGGTCCCCTTCACCTCGCGCCAGACGTCGGCCATGCGGGCGACGCCCTCGAGCGTGGGCTCCCCCGCGTAGGCCGCGCCGTTGATGGCGCCGACCGACGCCCCGAAGACGCAGTCGGGCCGGATGCCCCGGCGGATGAGGGCCTCGAGCATGCCGACCTGCACGGCGCCGCGGCTGCCGCCGCCCGCCAGCACGAAGGCGGTGCGCGGCGGGCTTGCACCGTTCCGCCCGGACCCGGCGCCACCGGACCGGCGCGCCCAACGCGCCCGCAGGCGCTCACGCCACGACGACGGCGCGGCCGCGCCGCCCGCGGCCCCGGCGGCGTCCGTCACGGCGACTCCCGCGGCGGGGGCTCGCCGTGGAGGCGCGCCTCCTGGCGCGCACGCCAGGCCTGGCGTCCCGCCACGTCGTGGCGCACCGCCCAGACGATCACGATCACCGCCAGGACGACGATGGCGACGACGAAGACCCCGAAGACGACGTAGAAGGCGACGTCGGCCGGCGACGACGTCGACAGGAGGGGGGCAACGGCCACCCGGTCAGGGTACGCGGTGTCACAGCCCGTGGGCACACTGCCCCGATGACCCTCGTCGCCCCTGCCCGGCCCGCTCGGCCCGCTCGGCCCGTTCGGGCGGCCCGCGCGGCGCCTCCGGGGCCCGTGCCGGTCGGCGGCGGAACGGGTCGGGAGGTGCTGGCGCTGCTGCGCGGCGACTCGGCGGCGCGCCCGCGCTTCGACCCCGCGCTCGCCGGCGGCCTGCGCGCCTGGCTCGAGGACGCGGCCTACGACGTCGTGGCCCGGCGCGGCGAGCACGCGCCCCCGCTCGACCTCGGCCCGCGCCGCGTGCTGGGCGGTGCTGACGTCGACGCGCCGGATGCGTCCGCGGACGACGTGGTGCTCTCGCGGCTCGTGCACGCGCTCTTCCGGCAGCAGGTGCACGCGGGTGCGCTGGGTGACCCGCTGGGCGACGCACTCGACGCGTTGCGGGCCGGCGGCGGCGGCGGCGGCGGCGGCGGCGGCGACACGGTGCTGCACGTCGAGTCGGCCACGCCGGAGACGCGTGCCGGGCTGGCGCGCCGGCTCGAAGGCCACGCCGCCCACCTCGACGCCATGGTGCCGCGCTTCGCCCCGGGCTGGATGCCCCGCACCGACGACCGCGTCGCCATCCCGCTCGCGGGCGGTCGGGTCGTGCTGCGCGGGACCTTCGACCTGCTCGTCGGGCTCCCCCGGCCCGGCGCGGCCTCCCTGTGCGCGCTCGGGCTCTCGACCGGCGGGACGTGGGTGCGGGCCCGGCGGTCGCTGCACTATCTCGCGCTGCTCGAGACCCTGCGCAACGGCGCGCCGCCGTTCCGCCTGGCTCTGCTCGAATCGGCGACCGGCCGCTACGGCGTCGAGGACGTGCGCGAGGAGCACCTGCCGCGCGCTCGCCTCGCATCTCGCCGCCGTGCTCGCCGAGATCGCCGCGGGGGCCGATGGGCCCGCCGCCGCGCCGCACGCCGCGCGTGGCTGAGGGCCTGACCGGCGCCCTGCTGGCCCCCCTGCCGGTCTTCGACGCCGCGTCGTGGCGCGCCGCCTTCGACGACGCCACCTCGGTCCTGGCGGGCCTGGCGGTCCGCCGGGCCGGGGGCGGGCCGTTCCGCGTCACGGACCACGAGGTGCGGGTGGCGCTCGGCGGTACGGAGCACCGCACGGCGGGCGGTGTCGTGGGCGGTGCGGCCGGCGGCGTCGAGGGGATGGTGGGGACCGAGGAACCAGAGCCGTTCGCCTGGTCCGCCCGGACGGCCCGGCGCACCCTCGGCCTGGCGGCGGTGCGGCGGCTGGCCGACGGTGGCGCCCGCTCCCCCGCCGAGGCCGTCCGCACCCGGCTGGCGGAGTCGGGCGCGTGGGTGCGCGACGGCAGCCCGTGGGTCTCCCCGCTCGACCGCTGGCTCGCCGGGCTGCCGCCGGCCGGGCGGGCCGCGGTGGCGGCACAGGCGGTCACCTGGGCCACGCGCCTCTGGTGCGCCCTCGACTGGGCCGCCTTCCCGTCGCCGCCCGTGATCGGGCGCGACCACTGGTGGGACAGCCCGCACTCGGCCCTGCTGGCACTCCGGGGCCGAGCCGACGTGCGCACCGAGCGGCCCACCTCGTCGTGCTCTCGGGCCCGCGCCGCGACTCGGCCCGGGCGGAACTGGCCCTGGTCACCCTCGTCGAGGCGCTGCGCGGCCGGGGCGGGGACCCGCCGGGGCGCGTGGTGGGGTGGTGGCCCGACTCGGGCCACCTGGTGCGGGTCGAGCCCGAGCCGGCGGTGCTCACCCAGGCGGCCGAGGCGGTGGCCCTCGTCCTCACCGGCGCCGGGACACCGCTGCGCTCCCTCGCCGCCTGAGGGCACCCGGCCGTCCTCTATCGTTGTCTCCCCCATGGGCACGCGCGACGACATCAGGAACGTGGCCATCGTGGCGCACGTCGACCACGGCAAGACGACGCTGGTCGACGCCCTGCTGCGCCAGACCGGCGCGTTCGGGGCCCACGAGGAGCTCACCGACCGCGTCATGGACTCGGGCGACCTCGAGCGGGAGAAGGGCATCACGATCCTGGCCAAGAACACGGCGGTGCGCTGGGGCGGGGTGAAGCTGAACATCGTCGACACGCCGGGTCACGCCGACTTCGGCGGCGAGGTCGAGCGCGGGTTGACCATGGTCGACGGCGTGCTGCTGCTCGTCGACGCCTCCGAAGGCCCGCTGCCCCAGACCCGCTTCGTGCTGCGCAAGGCGCTCGAGGCGCGCCTGCCCGTGGTCCTGGTCGTCAACAAGGTGGACCGGGCCGATGCCCGCATCGCCGAGGTGGTGCACCAGGTGGAGGAGCTGTTCCTCGACCTCGACGCCGACGAGGACCAGATCGACTTCCCCATCCTCTACGCCAACGCCAGGGCGGGCTGGGTCAGCACGGAGCGCGGCGTCGAGGGGGTCGACGTCGAGCCGCTGTTCCGCACCATCATCGAGCACGTCCCGCCGCCGTCCTTCGAGGAGGGGAGGCCCACCCAGGCGCTGGTGTGCAACCTGTCCGCCTCGCCCTACGTGGGCCGCCTCGCGATCTGCCGCGTGCACAACGGCACGCTGGTCAAGGGCGCCTCGGTGGGGTGGTGCCGGCTCGACGGCACGGTCGAAAAGGCGAAGATCACGGAGCTGTACGTGACCGAGGCACTCGACCAGGTGCCGGCGGAGTCGGCCGGCCCCGGCGAGATCGTCTCGGTGGCCGGCCTGGCCGAGGTCACCATCGGCGAGACGCTGGCCGATCCCGACGACCCCGTCGCCCTCCCCGCCATCACGGTCGACGAGCCCAGCCTGGCCATGACCATCGGCATCAACACGTCGCCCGCTGTCGGGCCAGGACGGGACCAAGATGACGGCGCGGCTCCTCAAGTCGCGGCTCGACGCCGAGCTGGTGGGCAACGTCGCCATCCGGGTCGCGCCCACCGACCGGCCCGACCTGTGGGAGGTCCTCGGGCGGGGCGAGCTCCAGCTGGCGGTGCTGGTGGAGACGATGCGGCGCGAGGGCTTCGAGCTGACGGTGGGCAAGCCGCAGGTGGTGACGCGTGAGATCGAAGGCCGGGTGCACGAGCCGGTGGAGCGGGTGTCGGTGGACGTCCCCGACGAGTATCTCGGCGTCGTCACCCAGCTCCTCGCCCTCCGCAAGGGGATGATGCTCGAGATGGTGAACCACGGAACGGGCTGGGTGCGGCTCGACTATCGGGTCCCGGCGCGCGGCCTCATCGGCTTCCGCACCGAGTTCTTGACCGAGACGCGCGGCACCGGCATCCTGCACCACGTGTTCGACGGGTGGGAGCCGTGGCACGGCGAGCTGCGCACCCGCCGCAACGGCTCGATGGTGGCCGACCGCCGCGGCGTGACGACCACGTTCGCGCTCATGAACCTCCAAGAGCGCGGGACCCTCATCGTCGGCCCGGCCGAGGAGGTCTACGAGGGCATGATCGTCGGCGAGAACGCCCGGGCCGACGAGATGGACGTCAACCCGACCAAGGAGAAGAAGCTGACCAACATCCGCTCGTCGACGGCCGAGGAGTTCGAGCGCCTCACGCCGGCCATGGCCTTCTCGCTGGAGCACGCCCTGGAATTCATCACCGAGGACGAGTGCGTGGAGGTGACGCCTGCTGCGGTGCGCCTGCGCAAGGTCGTCCTCGACCAAGCCACGCGGGGTCGGCAGCGCAGCCGCGCCCGGGACGCGCGCGAGCAGGGGGCCCGCAACTCCTGAGGCGGCGCCTCAGCTCAGGACGAACGTGACGTAGACCTGGCCGTTGTTGCTGTCGTGGATGGGCGTGGTGAAGGGGTCGGGGCTCACCTGGGCCTCGGCCGCGTAGGACCCGCCTCCCCCGCCGCCCCCGCCCGCGTCGGTGACGCCGCCGCTCCCGCCGGCGCCACCGCCACCGAAGCCGCCCCCGCCCGAGCCCGAGCCGCCGTCGGCCACGCCGGTGCCCCGCCACTCGCCCTCGCCGCCGGCCCCGTCCGAGCCGACCAGGGACAGGTAGCCCGCGTTGGCCCACGGGATCGACTTGGAGGGCCCGCCCGAGCTGTGCATGGACCCGCCGACGCCGCCGATGCCGGAGTTGCCTGTGCCGCCCCCGTGGTTGTCGGCGCCGTCGCCGCCCTTCCCGCCGTTCCCGCCGGCGCCGGTGGTGGTGGGGAGCTGCCCGCCGCCGTAGCCGCCGTGGCCGCCGTCACCGCTGGTGGACGAGCCGTTGTTGCCCATGGCGTACGTGCTGGAGGAGGCGGACCCGATCGCGCTCCCCCCGTTGCCGCCGTTGCCACCGCTGTCGGAGTCACCGCCCTGTCCCCCGCCCCCGCCGCCGCCGGCGTCCAGGATGACGTTGGTGGTTCCGCTGCACGAGTCGTAGCCGTTGATGCACGGTGCGACGCTGCCCGTCGCGAAGTTTTCCGGCGAGACGATGGTCGAGGACCCGCCCAGTCCACCGACCTTGTCCTTGCTCTCCACCTTGTAGCTGACGCCCTGGTACCCCACGTAGTAGTAGAGCACCAATGTCTTGTTCGAGGTCTCGTAGTTGGTGATGGAGGTGAGCGCCGTTTGCGCCTCCCCTCCGTCGCCGGGGTTCCCGCCCGATGGGATTCCGGGCGCGGTGTCGCCCACGCCGCCGGTGCCCCCGTAGGCGGTGATCACGATGGGCGTCGAGGCGGAAACGGAGTTGGTCACCCCGTTGGCCTCGGACAGCAGGGTGCTGAGCTCGAAGAACGGCAGGCCCAGCGTGTCGGGCAGCGCGCAGGTGACGCCGCCGTTGGTCGCACTGCACGAGGCCGTCTGAAAGGCGACGACGTAGAACGCGAGCGTCGCGGCGCCCGAGCCCACGGTCACCGACGCACTCGCCGTCTGGTCGGAGTTGGTCAGCGTGGGGGTGGCGCCCTCGTTCGGGCAGTCGGTGAAGTAGTAGCCGGCGGGGGCGTTCGCACTCACGCTGTACGTCCCGGTGTTGACCGATGCGCTGACCGGGTTCGCCTGCGCGGTGATGTTCGCGCTCGGGATCGTGACGGAGCCGCCGGAGATCTCGGTCATGGTGGTCTCCAGGTCGGGCACGCCGTTGTCGGTGTACTGCATGCAGTCGTAGATGTGCACCGACAGGGTTTCGGTCGTCGCCCCAGCAGTGCCCGGACCGAGCAGCTCCACCGCGGTCAGTGTCCCTGCCAACAGGGCCACCAGCATCGTGACGCGACCGAATCTCGACAAGACCTGCAGCACTGCCGTCCTCCTCGCTGGGTTGCGCGGGCACCGTGATCTTCGCAGCCCGGCGGCGGAAAGTGGTGGAGGTTGGGGAGGGTCACGTGGACGCGACGCCTGGCCGCGCGGGGTCGGTCACCTAGCATGATGCCCCTGGAGGGATGGCAGAGCGGACGAATGCACAGCTCTTGAAAAGCTGCGAGGTGCAAGCCTCCGTGGGTTCGAATCCCACTCCCTCCGCCAAATGGCCTGAACCCCATTTAGGGAGCCAGGCTTATGAGAGTTTGGTCGTGAGCTACCAGGAGGTAGTCATGCCCAAGCGATATGCGAGGGATTTCCGCAGGGCCGTCTGTGTACGTCTCGTGGCCGGCGAGAAGGTGAGCTCGTTGTCCAAAGAGTTGGGGGTGTCAGAGCCCACCCTCTACCACTGGAAGCGGCAGGCCCTGATCGACGCGGGTCGCGCTGAGGGGATCAAGAGCTTCGAGGCGGACGAGCTGGCCCAGGCGCTCAAGACCATCGCCGAGCTCGAGGCCGAGCTCGAGGCCGTCAAGGCGGCGAGTGCGCTGTTCAACGGCGAGGAGATCGTTGGCCCAAAAGGCGTTGCCAGGTTGCCAAAACACTGAGCAACCTGGGCTACAGCGAGCGCTTCGCCTGTCGGATCGCCGGGGTCTCACGCTCGCGCTTGCACGAGTTCAAATTCCACGTGCCGAGCGATCGCGAGATCCGCCGGCTCCTCTTGAGTGGCCTCATCGCCGACATCCACAAGAGATCGCGGGGCACCTATGGGATGTTGCGGATTAGAGCCGCACTCATGCGCGAACAAGGCATGGTCGTCAACAAGAAGCTGATCCACTCGATCATGCGTGAGCTGGGGATCCAGGGACTTCCGGGCCCGAAGAAGCACAAGAAGAACCTGGTGAACGAGGCCACCGAAGAGGACCTGGTGCAGCGCAACTTCACGGTGGATCGGCCCAACGTCTTGTGGCTCACCGACATCACCGAGCACCCGACGCGCGAGGGCAAGGTCTATTGCTGCGTCGTGCTCGACGCCTACAGCCGCCGGGTGGTCGGCTGGGCCATCGACCGACGCTGTGAGACAGCGCTCGTCAACGACGCCGTGGTGATGGCGAGCGAGTCACGGTCGACAAGCCCGAGCTCGATCATCCACTCGGACCACGGCAGCCAGTTCACCTCGTGGGGGTTCTCAGAGCTCATCCGCTCCAAGCACCTCGTGGGCTCGATGGGGACGATCGGGGACTGCTACGACAACGCCCCCATGGAGTCGTTCTGGGGGACGATGCAGATCGAGCTGCTCAACCGCAAGAAGTGGCGGACCAAGATCGAGCTCTCGATCGCCATGGCCGAGTGGATCGAGCACTTCTACAATCCCGAGCGCCTCCACAGCTCCCTCGGCTACGTTCCCCCGGTGGAGTTCGAAGAAGCACTCCAACTAGCACCCGTTTAGGCTGGACTCTTATAAACCTGGCTCGGAAAACGGGGTCAAGGTCACTCGCCGGTACATCCATGAGACACTGGGTCTATAAGAGCAGCTATGTACCGGCAATGCCAAGAATCTAACGAACAACCGATATCAGTAGAGGCCATGCTTGCTCCAAGGTCTCCTGCAATAGCCTCGACCAAGGTCGTTGGCATCGATGGTCATGGTGGTTCAGGTAAGTCAACGCTGGCCGATCTGCTGTCTCATCAGCTCAGGGCTGAGATCGTTCACACCGACGACTTTGCCAGTTGGGACAATCCCAAGAATTGGTGGCCACAACTTATCGAGCAAGTACTCGAACCCATCTCGGCTGGAGTGAAGAGTCTCAACTATCCCCGTTCGTCCTGGTGGCCAGATCATCATCCCAAGCCTGTCGTCGATCAACCAGTCACCGAAGTTCTGATCCTCGAAGGTGTGAGTGCACTTCGCAAGGAGTTCCGTCAGTTCCTCACACTTGGCATCTTCATCGACACACCTCTGGAGGTGTGTCTCGAACGAGGACTAACCCGTGACGCGAACCAAGGCACGAAAGAGGAGATTCTCGAGAAATGGCAACAGTGGTACAAGGACGAAGAGGGTTACATAGCGCGTGATAATCCAGCGAGCTACGCCGATGTCGTTCTCGATGGGGCGAAGCCCTGCCAGGACCAACTGATACTGGACCGGAAGGCCGCGAACCGACACGACAATGGTTAGCGGTGGCACACATCTGCAACGGCAGGCTGCCCATGAAGAAGCAGCTAGTCAAGTCAGCCATTTGGCTGAGACTCGTGGAGACATTCGTGGCGTCGCCACTGTTGGATCCTGGGCCAGACACCAGGCAACGCTCGAGTCCGATGTTGACCTTGTGATCCTGACTGACCAGAGAGACCAGTACGTGTCTGACAGCAGTTGGATACGGGATGCTGTTGGGGAGGATGCACCTATCGTCCGGACCCAAGCTTGGGGTCTCTCGCTACTGAGCGCCGAGTTCGCTTGAATGCAGGTCTGGAAGTCAAATTTGGCTTTGCCCCGGAGTCCTGGGCAGCAACAGACCCCCTCGAAGAAGACTCGGCCAGAATCGTGGCGCATGGCTGCATCATCAACTATGACCCCGATGGATTGCTTTCATCGCCTGGACGCTGCTGCCAAGAATTTGAACGCGGAGCGGTGAGGTCACTGAATGTCAAGGCTGCCCAATCATGAGTATCTAAGACGACACCTGCTACTGAAGCTTCTGTGGCAGGACTACCGAGTCGTGTTCTGCATCGCCTCCCCTACCCAACAATGGGACGCTCATCAGTTCTTCGAGACTGGGCACCAGGTACCGCTTGATGAACTGATCCGACGCCGGAAACAGATCACTCAAGCCTGGCCAGGTCTAGCTCAACGTGCTGGGGTTGCCTACCGATGCATAGAGACGCTCTTCAGGTATGCGCATGAGACGTCTGATGACGACACGCTCAAGTTCCACCAGACTGCAGTCAACTGTGCCCATACCTGACCGATAGTTGGGAAACATCGTCGGGTCTAGAGGGCGGTAGCTGAACAACCACCCCGGGGCTGAAGGACGGACTTTCGAGTTGGTGACTCGACGTGAATCCCAGGCTGGGCCTCGGACGCCTACCCCGCCACGGAGACCAGCTGCCGGTGCTCGAGCTCGTCAGTGACGTGGGGGACCTTGGCGTCGCGTCGCAGAAGGATGGCCACGCTGCACGCCGCGACGATGGCGGCCCCTGCCGCATAGAGCAGCCCGGTGTGGATGCCGTCGACGAAGGCGGTCTGGGCATGAGCCCCGGTCGATCCGCCAGCGTGGATGGCCACGGCGAAAGACGACCGCGCCTTGGCCACCAACGGGGCCGGCGCGCCCGGGATCTGCAGGCTCGAGCTGTAGACCGCTGTAACAACGCTGCCGATAACTGCGGTGCCCAGGGCCCCACCGACCTCGCGCGAGAGGTCGTTGAGCGCTGAGCCGACACCTTGCTCCGCTTGCGGCAAGGCTTCGGTGATGGCGGTCGTGGCCGGCGTCATGGCCGCCCCCATGCCCACACCGAGCGGCACAAGACCCGCCAACATCAGCCAGTACGGCGTGTCGGTTCCGATCCGCGAGATGATGAGCAGACCGGCCGCGACGAGAAGGAGCCCGCTCACGCAGACGAAGCGGGCACCGAACCGCGAGACCAGACGTGGGGTGAGCCTGGCGGCGGGCATCATCGTCGCCGAGAGAGGCAGCACAGCTAGCGCGGCAACGAGTGCGGTGTAACCACGAACGCCTTCGAGGTACTGCAAGGAGACGAAGGTGAACCCAAAGAAGGCAAAGAACTGTATGCAGATCGACAGGCTGCCGGCGGAAAGCCTCCGGTTGGAGAACAGGCGCGGGTCGAGGAGGGGGTGCTCTTGGTGGAACTCGTAGAGAACGAAGGCTGCGAGCGCAACCATGCCAGCCGCCAGGCCACCGAGGGTGCGGGCGCTGGCCCATCCGGCATCGGGCGCCTCGATGATGCTGAAGACGAGGGCGACGAGTCCGACCATGGCGAGGAGCGCACCACCCTTATCCAAGGCCGGAGCGTCGGCTTCTGAGGACTCAGGGACGAAGCGGAAGGTGCCGGCCAGGGCGATGATCGCCAGGACGACGTTGACGGCGAAGGCGGAGCGCCAGGAGAACCATTCCAAGAGGACGCCACAGCACAGCAATCCCAAGATCGCACTCCCACCGGCCACCGCTGCCCAGACACTGACCGCCTTCGTCCGCTCGGCCGGAGGAAATGTTCCCGTGATCGTCGACAGAGTGGCCGGCATGACGAACGCTGCGCCGAATCCGATGAGCCCTCGCAACACGATCAGCTCGTTGGCCGAGGACACCGCCATGGCCACTGCCGACGCTCCGCCGAAGACGAGCAGCCCTGCGATGAGGGCTTTGCGGCGGCCGTAACGGTCCCCGAGAGCCCCAGCGGCGAGCAGCATGACGGAGAACACCAGCAGGTAGGCGTCGATGATCCACTCGAGCTGGGTCTGGGTGGCGTGCGTGCTCCGGACCAGGTCGGGGATGGCAACGTTGAGTGAGGCCATGGCCGCCGACACGGCGCCGAGAGCGATGCAGACGACGACGGTGATGGCAGAGCGGTTGATCGGCTTCTTGGCGTTCTCGAAGGCACTGGACATGGTCTGGATCTCCTGAATTGAAGGAATATTCGTTTTGTAACAGGAGTCCCTCCCGATGTCAAGATGGAATATTCGTTCTTTTTGCGATATCCTGCTCCCATGCCACGACTGACTGATGAACGCCGAGAGGCTCGCCGCGAACAGATCCTCGAGGCTGGCCGCGCGTGCCTCCAAGAGCACGGCCTCGAGGCCGTGTCGATGGAGATGATCATCGCCCGCTCGGGTCTTTCGACCGGCGCTGTCTACGGGTATTTCAAGGGCAAGGACCAGATCATCAGCGCCGTGGTGACCGATGGGACGGCGGCAATGGCCGAGGACCTCGCGCCGATCCTGACGAATCCAGAGCCTCCGCCCTTCCCTGAGTTCCTCCAGCAGGTTCTCCGCGCCGTCACCGGTTTCGGCCGTCACCGCAAGGGCGACATCGACCGCCTCCTCGTCTCCCTCCACGGCTGGAGTCACTCCCAGAGCGACCCCGAGCTCAAGGCGGCCACGCGCGCCTCGTACGCCGGACTGCGACGCCTGTTCTCTGACGCCGTGACCCGGTGGCAGGCCGCTGGAACCTTCGATGCGGACACGGACCCCGAAGCGTTGGCGCAGCTCCTGACGTCGATAACCCTCGGATTCGTGGCACAGCGCGCACTAGCCGGAAGCGCCGACGTGAAGGCGCACGTCGGTGCCGTGGAGGCGCTCATGCGCGTATCGGACGACAAGAGCCTTTCGCAGGGCGTCAAGGCGTAAGCCTGCCGTTTGCTGACTCTCGATCCTCGGACGCTCGAACGTGGCGATGCCTCCCCAGGTGGACGAGCAAGGCACGCGACGAGCGCGCTGTCGCCGAGCGTCGTGGTCACTCCGTCCTTGCCACCGATCGATCGGACGAGTGGTGCTGGCGCTTGCTTTCATGGGCGGACTTCTCGCCGTCGGTGGATCGGTCACGGCGGGAGCTTCCAAGCCTCGGCCGCTCGGCGTCTCGGTCGAACCGAAGGCCCGTGCAGGTCAGCCGCCCGTGTCGGCCGGACGCGCACCCACGCTCGGGCCGCAGGCCTTCCACCCCTCCCGCTCGAATGCGGTCCAGCTCGACGTCTTCAACGCACTGCGGGACGGCAGCCCGATCTTCAATGGTGACTTCGCTGACCCCTCCGCGCTGAAGACGGCCAATGCCCTCTACCTCTTTGCCTCGGACACGAGCGCCTCGCGCTACGCTCCGGCTGCCCACATCCCCGAGATCCAGCTGACGCAGAGCTCCGCATTCCAGGGCTACTACGTCGGTGACGCCTTGCCTCGGCTGCCGAAGTGGACGGTTTCGGGCTACCAGTGGGCTCCGTCTGTGTGGGCCCGGCCCGACGGTACCTACGTGATGTACTACTCGACCCCGGCGACCCATCCGCTCGATTGCATGGCAAATCCGTCGGCAAAGGGATGCATCCGCACCGCCAAGGGCCCAACGAGCGCAATGTGCATTTCCGCAGCTACGAGCACAATCCCGACCGGCCCCTACGTCGACGACTCGTCCTCTGCGTTCATCTGCCCCGCGGGTCAAGGTGGTGCAATCGATCCGAGCATCTTCGTGGGGCAGAACGGGACGCCCTGGTTGCTCTGGAAGAGTGACGGCGATTGCTGCGACCTTCCCTCGATTATCTACTCCCAGCAGCTTGCAGCTTCTGGCCTAGCGGTTGCGGGTCCGGCCCACCGACTGATCGGGGCTTCACAGCCCTGGGAGGGCGGACTGGTCGAAGGCCCTGCCATGGTCGAGTCGAGCGGCAAGTTCTGGCTCTTCTATTCGGCGAACGAGTGGGGCACCGACAATTACGGGATCGGAATCGCGGAATGCACCTCAGTCGTCGGCCCTTGCACCAAACCGCTGAGCCACGCCTGGCTCTCCTCGTCTGGTGGGCGCCAAACAGACCCTGGGCCGGGAGGAGAGGAGTTCTTCCAGGCTGGCGGTCTCGTCTGGATGGTCCATCACGGACTGGACCCGGGACAGGCGGGCGACCTGGCCCAGCGCCGGCTTTACGTCAACCTGCTGGCGTTCCCGACCAGACAACTGCCCCGTCTCGCGCAAGGCGATGCGGCAGCCGCTCTGGCCGAAGGTGTGCTTTACGGCAATGACCCGAAGCTTCCGACACAGCCGAAGGCGGCGTACGTCTATCTCGTCCACAAGGTGAGTGGGTCGTTCCCAAGCGACTCTTACTCGAAAACACTCGCCGACGGACAGGTGGCCTGCCATGATCTCGAAAGGCATCAAGATGTTCGCCAGATGCTGCAGTCATTCCGGAAACGAGGCCTGGATCCCTTCGAGGCGTACCTGGCGGCGATCTTCTCTACGAGGTATTTCTGTCCGCAGTACGTGCAAGAAGCGCTCGTTGATGTTCGACAGAGTCTCGTCGGCGTCCCGTAACCGAACCTGGCCTCCGTCAGCCAGAGCCCTTGTGTAGTTCCCTTGCTGGCACGGTTTCGTTCCTGTTCTAGATGTGCTTGAAACTCATCTTTAGTTGGGACAACGAACAGCCACAGGGTTGCTGGTGTCTCAAGTGACTTGGTCCAACAGCCGGTTCAGCACCCTCGGAGGGTTTGAAAGACGTCTCATGCTCTCCGCGATGTCTGTCAGTTTTAAGCGCTTGTGCGGCTGTAGGGGGACGAACCCACGTGTGGCATCGGGCGCCCCTGCCATACCGTCGTTCGACGCGACCCGTGCGTTTCCCTCAGGGGCAGTTCCACGTCCCCTGCACGTGCACCAGCCCGTGTCCGCTCGAGCCGGGCTCCGGCTCGAGCGTGACATGCACGCTCCCGGTGTTGTCTTTGACGGTGAAGCTGCCGGACTTGGTGTCCCATGAGATCGAAATGCTGCCGTTGTCCTCGAGACTGAAGGACGAGGATCCCGCGAGCCCCGTCGGCTTCCATGTCCCGCTGTGTGGGGAGGTGAAGAACAGCGACCACTCGTTCCCCGAGTGACCCTTCAGCGAATGGAAGAAGTCGATCTCTCCCGACTTGGACGTCACGTCGGAACAGTCCGAGGTCGGGGTCGTGAGATGACCGCTGACCGACCCGCTGAAGATCACGTTCGCCCCGCTCGGCGACGACGCGCCCGCCACCAAGTCGGACGGCGCGAGCACCACCGCACCCGTCGCCACCAGCCAACAGATGCACACCCCCACGTTCCGGAGCATCACCAATGGCGAGCGTAGGTCCACGTGCCCGCTCGTGCTCGGGGCCTTGCGCCTAACCCGGCCCCTGCTCGGGCTCCGTGGCCGGCGGGACGATCCAGTGCAGCTCGTGCTCCGCCTCGAAGTAGCGGTCCCACATCGGCCGGACCTCCTCGAGGTGACGGGTGCCGAGATACGCCTCCCGGGCCCACTTCTGCATCTCGGCGAGATGCGTCGCAGCAACGCGGACCTGATCGGCCGTGAGTGCTCGGAATTCCTGGTGACCCGACATCGTCCTCCCTGCGCTCATACGAGCATCGTGCTGCCGTCGTCAGCGTGCCGCGGCGAGCTTCTCGGCCCGTCGGCCCAGACCCGGCGCGTCGAGCTCGGCGCAGACCCGGGCGAAATCGTCCGTCGGCCCCTGCCAACGCAGATCGTCAACGTCGCCGAGCAACGAGCGGTCGACTCGCAGTGTGGCGAGATCCTTGAAGAGGCGCGCCGCATCCTGGCTCTCCTGCAACGTCACCGCGAGCTTGGCCGCGCCGCGCACCGAGACGTCCCAGTCGGCCACATCGACGGGGATGTCTTCGAGGTGGACCCAGCGAGCCAGAACGGTGGCGGCGGACTTCGCGCCCCATCCCGCCAGCCCGGGGAACCCGTCCGCACTGTCCCCGACGAGCGCTAGGTAGTCGGCGATGGACGACGGGCCGACTCCGAACTTGCCCACGACCCCCGCTTCGTCGATGAGGAGGTCCTTGCGCCGGTCCAGCTGGACGACCCGCGTGCCCCGAACGCACTGGCCGAGGTCCTTGTCGGGCGTGCAGATGATCACCTGCCCGACCGCCCCGTCGTCGTCGGCCACCGCGGCCGCGCTGGCGAGGGCGTCATCCGCCTCCACCTCGACCATCGCCCAAACCCCGACGCCGAGGGCGGACAGGGCCTCTTCCAGGGGCCAGGCCTGTGACCACAGATCGGGATCCACTCCCTCGCCCGTCTTGTAGCCCGGCCACAGATCGTTGCGGAAGGACTCGATGACGTGGTCGGTCGCCACGCCGACGTGCGTGGCGCCCTCCTCGAGCAGTTGGAGCACGGAGCCCACGACGCCCCGAGCGGCGGCCACCTCGCGTCCCGCGGCGTTGCGGTGCGGCGGCGCCCCGTAGAAGTGGCGGAACAGCTCGTAGGTGCCGTCGACGAGGTGGACCTGCATGACGGGTCCCGAGTCTGTCACCGAGCCGGCCGCCGCGGGGTAGGTCTGCGCTTACGACCGGCGCGAGGACGCCGTGGGGGTGTCGTCCCTGGTGGGGTGGTACGTGAGCACGACGATCCCGTCGCCGACCGACTGCACGCTGTCCAGGTGCAGCACGGTTGGCTCGCTGACCTCGCCGAACAGCCGCTTGCCGCTCCCGAGGACGATCGGGAACACCATCATCCGGTACTCGTCGACCAGGTCGTGCTCGACGAGCAGCTGGACCAGCGCGGCGCTCCCCGCGACGAGGAGGTCTCCGGCGACCGTCTTCTTGAGCTGCTGCACGTCGGCCACGACGTCGCCGCGGACGACCGTGCTGTTGTGCCAGGTGGCGTCCGCGTCGCGCAGCGTGCTGGAAACGACGAACTTGGGCATCGCGTTCATCTTGTCGGCGAACCCCACGGGGTCCTCCACGGTGGGCCACGCCGCGGCAAAGCCCTGGTACGTCACCCGGCCGAGAAGCAGGGCCTCCGCGGCGAGCACCTCGTCGAGCTTGTAGCGGTCGCCCTCGGGCCCCCTGTCGAAGCGAAAGGTCCAACCGGCGTGACGGGTCCCCTCGGCACCCCCCGGGTCCTCCATCACCCCGTCAAGCGAGACGAACTCCGACACCACGATCCTTCCCATGACTACCTCCTTACCTCCTTCCCTGCCGCCCTTGTACACCTTGCCAGGGTGACCCGGCCGAATCCCCGGGATTGCGTCTCCGCCACGCGGCACCGGGGTGATTTCGTCGGGTCTGGGGAATTTCTCGAATATTTCCCGATTTCTCCTGCCGAAGGGCACCACTGTCACGATCGACCGGTAAACCGGGTCTTCCACTCAGCAGAGATCCACGTCCGATCCCCGCCAGACTCTGCGGTCGCCCGCCCGTAGCGTGGGAACAACGAGCGGCGCACCGACGTTGGGGACAAGGAGCGGGCGGCCGACGGATCCAGAGGCTCGCGCGAGGGAGAGACATGTCGGACGACCACACCGATGGACGCCACACCACCATCCAACTCGAGTCGGGACGCACGGTGGCCTCTTGGCTCGTCCTCCTCATCGTGTGCGTCGGCCAGTTCATGGTCGTGCTCGATGCGTCCATCGTCAATGTCGCGCTGCCGTCGATCCAACGCGACCTGCACTTCAGCAACTCGAACCTCCAGTGGATCGTCAACGCCTACACGTTGACCTTCGCCGGCTTTCTGCTCTTGGGCGGGCGGGCGGCGGACCTCTACGGCCGACGCAAGATCTTCCAATTGGGTTTGGCGGTCTTCACCGTGTCGAGCCTCCTCGGCGGCCTGGCGCAGAACGAGGGATGGCTGATCGGAGCCCGAGCGCTGCAGGGACTCGGGGCAGCCATCCTCGCCCCAGCCACCCTCACCATCCTGACGGCGACCTACCCGGAGGGTCCGGCTCGGGCCTGGGCGCTCGGCGCCTGGAGCGCGGTGTCCTCGGCCGGCGCGTCGGCCGGTGCGCTGCTCGGCGGCATCCTCACGCAGTTCCTCAGCTGGAGGTGGATCCTCTTCGTCAACGTGCCCGTGGGCGTCGTCGCCTTGCTCGTGTCGCGGCGCTTTTTGCCCGAGTCGAGGGCTGAGATGGCACACCGGCACCTCGACCTGGGAGGAGCGGTCACGGTGACGGCGGGGCTCGTCGCACTCGTCTTCGCGCTCGTCCGCACGGAGACCTACTCGTGGGGATCGGCGCAGGTCCTCGCGCCGCTGGGACTGGCGGTCGTGCTCATCGGCGTGTTCCTCTTCCTGCAGGCCCGCGTCTCGAAGGCCCCGCTGGTTCCGCTCCGCATCTTTCGCTCACGATCCGTCGCCGGCGGCAACGTCGTGATGCTGCTCCTCTTCGGTGGCCTGTTCGCCTCCTGGTATTTCGAGACGCTCTACATGCAGCACGTCCTCGGCTACTCGCCGCTTCGGGCGGGCCTCGCCTTCCTGCCCCAGACCGTCCTCATCGCCGCCGGCGCCCAGGTGACGTCGCGCCTCGTGCCCCGGTTCGGGCCGCGTCCGCTCATCCTGCTCGGCACGGTGGTGGCCTGCGGCGGACTGGTCTGGCTCTCGCAGATCGCCACGAACAGCACGTTCATCGCCGACCTCCTGGGGCCCTTCGTCCTCATCGGACTGGGCATGGGCCTGGCCGTCACGCCGATCGCGGTGGCCGGGACGGCGGGCGTGCGGCGGGAGGAGGCCGGTCTGGCCTCCGGCCTGCTCAACACGTCCCGCACCGTCGGTGCGGCGATCGGGCTCGCCGCACTGGCGACCGTGGCTGCCAGCCGCACCACGAACGTGCTGAAGGGGACGACGGCCAGCGCGGCCCACACGGCGACGGCCCTCACCGACGGCTACGCCCTCGCCTTCATGGCGGCCGCGGCGGTATTGGTCGTCACCCTCGTCGTGGCCTGGACGACCCTGCCGTCCCTGCGCCAGTTGAGCCAGGCGAGTCAGGTGACGACGCGTGTCGAGCCGGCGCCGGCGCCGGCCGAGCTGGAGGGGGCCCTCGAAGGCACCTGAACCCGTGCCGTCAGCCGGGGGCGCCGCTCGCGGCTGCCTTGCCGTTGATGGCGTCGATGATGGCGGCCACGGCGTCGCGCAGACCGCCCTCGGTGTGGTCGGTGAGCAGCGTGACGGCGTGCTCGATCTTGTTGCGCGCCTCCTCGACGTCCTCGAAGGTCTTCGTGGCACGAGCGTCCTCAGACCGACGGCGGAGTTGATCCGCTACGCCGCCGTGTCGTGCTTGGCGAAGCGATGCGTGTTCCCGCAGACCGGCGTGCCGTCTTTCGTGTAGCCGTGCTTCGGACGCGGCGGCGCCGCGGTGGCGGCGTCGGCGTCGGTGGTGGTGGTGCTCATCCCTGCCCTCCTGTGGCTCGGGGTCTATGGGCGGGATTCTCAGAGGCAGCCGTCCGCGAGGAGGGGACGGCGTGGGACGCGGGCCGCGCCGCGCGGCGGCGCGGCGGCGCGGCGGTCAGTCGGGCGGCGGCTCGATCTGCTCCATGAACTCGAGCCGGATCGCACCCGGGGCCTCCACGAAAGCAATGCGGCGGGTGCCGAAGGCACCGCTGACCGTGCGGGGACCCCAGAGCACCGTGTGGCGGGCCAGCTCGGCGTCGAGGTCGTCGACGAAGAGGGCGGGGTGCAGGAACCCCTCGTCGGGCAGGGTGCAGGCGTCCTCGTAGATCGCCTTGGTGAACAGGGTGAGTGCGAGCACGCCGAGCCGGACGTCGGCCCGGCGCCCGTTCTCCCACTCGATCGGCTCGGTCACGGTGGCGCCGGCCGCCTTGTACCAGGTGCACGCGGCCTCGAGATCGGCGACCTTGACGGCCAGGTTGGCCAGACCGGTGACGGCCATCAGTGCAATGGCGTGCCGTAGAGCGAGCCGAGGTCCTCCGCGATGAGCTCGAGCCGCACGCCGTCGGGATCGGAGAAGTAGAGCGAGACCTCGCTCTCGATCTGGGTGGGGACGCCCTCCTCGTCCAGGCGTGCCCGCGCCGCCTCCCACTGTGTCCGATCGACCGAGATGGCGAGGTGGTGGAAGCCGCCCAGGACCTCGGCGTAGGGACCGAGACCGAGATCGGGGAAGTCGAAGAAGGCCAACGTGTTGTCGTGGCCGAGGTCGAAGAAGAGGTGGGTCGAACCCTTGTAGTCGCGGTTCTCGAAGAGCTCGACCAGGGGGAAGCCCAGGAGCTCTTGGTAGAAGCGGATCGTGCGCTCCACGTCGGAGCAGAGGAGCGCCAGGTGGTGCACGCCGCGGGCGGTCGAGGCAGGGCGGCGGGCGGGCTCCCGCAGGTACGCCGCGCGCAGTCGCTCCCGCTCTGCGGCCGCCACCTCGAGATCGACGCTCACAGACCGAGCAGCCGCGCGGCGTTGGCGCCGAGGATGTTCTCACGGGCCGGGCCGGTCAGTCCGGCGACCGCGCGCTGCGCCGCCGCCTTGGGGTCGGCGACGCCCTCGGCGTGGGGCCAGTCGCTCCCGATCATGAACGTGTCGTCGCCCACGCGAGGCACGAGGCGGTTCGGCATCTCGTACGGGAGCGCGGCCACGCGTACCTGCCGCAGAAAGTAGGTCGACGGCCGCTCGGCCAGCTTGCGGTAGGGCTCGCCGTGCCGCTGGGTGTAGAAGTCGGACGCGCCGTCGATGTGGAGGAGGAAGTGCGGCACCCAACTGGCGGTCAGCTCGACGACGCCGACACGGAGACGCGGAAATCGCTCGAGCACCCCGTTGAGGATGAGGTTGGCCAGAGCGATCGCCGGGGCCATGTACAAGAAGATCGAGTCGAAGAGTTGCTCGCCGTCCTCCTGCTCGCCCTGACGCCACGCGGGATGGATCGGGCTCTCGAATTCCGAGACGTGGAAGACGGGCGCGACACCCTGGTCGCTGAAGGCGGCCCAGACGGGATCGAAATCGGGGTGCGCCAGCGGCTTCCCGTCCACCGGCGCCGGGGCGATCATGGCCAGACGGACGCCCTCCGCGCGTACACGGGCGATCTCCTCGACCGCCCACGCTGGGTCGTGCAGGAGAACGTGCGCCACGCCGAAGAGGCGGTCGGACCCCTCCTGGCACCGGGCCGCCATGAACCGGTTGTAGGCACGTGCGTTGGCCCGCTGCGCCCCGCGGTCCGAGGCGAGCCGCTGCTCCCACAGCAACCCGTAATTGGGGAACAGCACGGCGGCGTCGATGCCGAACGCATCGAGGGAGGCGAGCCGCGCGTCGCTGAGCCAGTAGGCGTCGGGCACGAGCTCCTCGAAGGGGGCCGGCGCGCGCTCCCCCCGGAGGCGGCGCAACCGGTCGTCCCCGATGAGCGACGAACGCTCGGGGATCGGCACCTCGAGCGGCGTGAGCCGCTGCTCCCGCCAGGTCAGCCATGGCCAGCCGCCCTCGTCGTCGGTGATGGAGAGCGCATCGGGGCGCTGGGCCGGGTCGATGTGCTCGGACCAGGTCGTCCGCGACTCGAACAGGTGCTGGTCGACGTCGATGGTCTGCATCGCCATGGCTTCCCTCCCGGGCGCACAGTACCAGCGGAGCCTGCTCGAACGCCTTCCGGGGGGTGCCGCGAGCGGCCGCCGCCGTTCCTGGGCGCGGTCGTCCTACTCGTCGATGGCCTGCCGCAGGTCGCGCAGCCAGTCGTCCGCCGCCTGCCAGGCGGCGTCGGCTTGGCGCCGTTGCTCGGGCCCGTGATCGCCCGCGGCGGGAAACGAACCGAGGAACTTCACTCCGCCCACACTTGCGTGGAGGTCCCGCAGGCAGTCCGCCACCATTTCGTCACCCACGTGACCCGCGAGGTCGATCACGAAGCAGTAGTCACCGAGACCCTGTTTGGTCGGACGGGACTCGAGCTTGGACAGATTGATGTTGCGCGCCGCGAACTGGCCGAGGATGCCGTGGAGGCTGCCCGGGTGGTCGGCCCGTTGGAAGCAGACGATGCTCGTCTTGTCGTGCCCCGTCGGGCGCGGCACCCGTGTCCTGGCCACCAGCACGAACCGCGTCTGGTTGTCCGGATGGTCCTCGACGTCCTCGGCGACGATCTCCAGCCCGTACCGCTCGGCTGCCAGGCGCGGCGCGATGGCGGCGCCGTCGGGGTCGCCCGACTCCCCGAGCACGCGCGCCGCGTCCGCCGTGGAGTTGGCCGCCCGCTGCTCGGCGTCCGGGAGGGCCCGAGCGAGGTACTTCTGGCACTGCGCCAGCGCGTGCGGGTACGAGGACACGTGCCGTACGTCGGTCGAACGCGACGCCTGGACTAGCCATGAGGTGCAGATGGATGTCCATCACGACCTCCCGCTGGATGTAGAGGTCGACATCGTGGATCAGAGCGTCGATGGTGGCGCTCACGGTGCCTTCGATGGCGTTCTCGATCGGCACGAACCCCCAGTCCACGTCTCCCCCCGCGACCGCCTCGAGCACCGTGGTGATGGACCCCAGGGGTGTGAGGGCGGCGACGGCGAGGTCGGCCTGAGTCAGCAGGGCCTCCTGGGTGAAGGTGGCCGGCGGGCCGAAATAGGCGCCGCTGGTCGCAGGGGGGTTCACAGTTGGGCAGGATAGAGCAGGTCATGGACGCTTCCTCGCTTCGCGCGCTCATCGAACAGGTCGCCGCCGGCGAATGCACGCCCGACGACGCCGTGCGTCAGCTGCGCCGCCTGCCCTACGCCGACCTCGGCTTCGCCCGCGTCGACCATCACCGCGACCTGCGCCTGGGGATGCCCGAGGCGATCTACGGACCCGGCAAGACGCCCGAGCATTGCGCCGCCGTCGTGAGCGACCTCCTGGCGCGTACCGACGGCCCGGTCCTGCTCACGCGCGCCACCGAGGCGCAAGTGAAGGCCGCCGCGACCGCCGGGGCCTCGCTCGGGTACGGGCCCGGTGCCGTGTCGGAGAGCGCCGACCACGCCACCGTCGTCTTCCGCCATGCGGCGGCCCGGACGGGCGAGGTCGTCGTCGTGACGGCCGGCACCGCGGACCTGCCCGTCGCCACCGAGTGCACGGCCGTGCTCGGCGCGCTCGGATTCGCGCCGGTGCTGCTCGTCGACTGCGGCGTGGCGGGCCTGCACCGGCTCCTGGCCGAGGTGGACACGATCGCCATGGCCGACGCCGTCGTCGTGATCGCCGGGATGGAGGGTGCGCTCGCCAGCGTCGTGGGCGGCCTCACGCCCGCACCCGTGGTGGCGGTGCCCACCAGCACCGGCTACGGGGCCGCGCTCGAGGGCGTGACGGCGTTGCTCACCATGCTGGCCGCCTGCGCGTCGGGTATCACCGTGGTCGGCATCGACAACGGCTACGGCGCAGCCTGCGCGGTGGCCCGGCTTCTCCCGTGACCGGCACCGGCACGGAGACCGCCACGGTGGCGTGGTTCCACTGTTTCGCCGGCATCGCGGGCGACATGGCCCTGGGCTCGCTGGTCGACGCCGGCGCGGACGCCGACGAGGTCCGGGCGCTGCTCGACCGGCTCACGCTGCCGGGCTGGGAGCTCCGCTTCGAGGAGGGCCTGCGCGGCGGTCTCGCGTGCACCCGGGCCGTCGTCGGCGGCGACGACACCGTGATCCGCACCCACGGCGCCATCGTGGCGCTCATCGAGGCGGCGGTGCTGCCGCCGCGGGTGACGGCCCGAGCGCTCTCGGTCTTCCACGCCCTCGCCGTCGTGGAGGCTGACCTGCACCGGCGGCCCCTCGACCAGGTGCACTTCCACGAGGTCGGCGGTCACGACGCCATCGTCGACGTGGTCGGGACTGCGGCGGCGCTCGAGGTCCTGGACGTCGACGACGTGCGCGCCTCGGCGGTCGCGACCGGCATGGGCATGGTGCGGAGCGCGCACGGCGCCCTCCCCAATCCGGCGCCGGCGACCGTGCGCCTGCTCGAGGGGGTCCCGACCTACGGGCGCGACGTCTCGGTGGAGCTCACGACGCCGACGGGCGCGGCGCTGCTCGCCGCACTCTGTTCGTCGTTCGGTCCCCTGCCGGCCATGACCATCACCGCCTCGGGCTTCGGGGGCGGCGCCGGCGAGATGGACGACCTCCCCAACTGCACGCAGGTCGTGATCGGCCGCCAAGAGGCGCAACCCGCCGCGGGACCCGGCCAACCCGCCGTCGTCCTCGAGACGAACCTCGACGACGCGACCGGCGAACAGCTCGGGCACGCCGTCGCCGCCGCCCTCGACGCGGGGGCCTTCGACGCGTGGGTCAGCCCGGTCACCATGAAGAAGGGACGTCCGGGCCATGTCCTGCACGTCCTGGCGGACGCCACCAGGCTGGGGCCACTGCGCCACGAGATCGAGCGGATCACCGGCACGATGGGCGTCCGCGCAATCAATGTCGAGCGATGGCCCGTTGCCCGCGAGCTCGAGCAGGTCGTCGTCGACGGCATCACGATCCGCGTCAAGGTCACGCGCGGACGGGTCAAGCCGGAGTTCGACGACGTCGCACAGGCCGCGGCCAAGACGGGCGCGTCGGTCCACGAGGTTTCGAGCCGGGCCGAGGAGGCCTGGCGGGCGACGCAGAGCTCGACCCCGCCCCCGGAGGGGCCGCCCGCCTGAGGCCCCGCTCCATCTTCCGCGACGTCAATGGCCGAGACGCGACCAGGCCCGGCGGAGCAGAAGGACCAGCGTGTCCACGTCCTGGGCGCCGGGCACCGGCCAGACGCCGTCGATGAGGAAGTAGGGGACGCCGGTCACGTCCATCTCGGCGGCCGCGGCCTCGTCGGCCCGGACCTCGATGCCGTAGAGGTCGCCGTCGAGGACCTGGTCAACGACGGCATCGGCCATTCCCGCCGCGCCGGCCACGTCGCGCAGCACGGCGTGGTCGGAGAGCTGCCGGCCCTGGCTGAAGTGCGCCACGAAGAGCCCGGTGACGAGGGTGTCCTCATGGGACCCGCCCCGGGCCGCCTGCGCGAGGCGGTGGGCGTCGAACGTGCTGCCGAGGCGCACCCCGTCGAAGTCGAAGACGAGGCCGACCTCGGCCCCGAGACGGGTGAGCTGCTCTTGCCCGGCGCGCACGCGCTCGACGGGCATGTCGTACTTGGCCCGCACGGCGTCCTGGTACGTCCCCTCGAGCCGGGCGGGGGCTTGCGGGCGCAGCTCGAAGGACCGGTGATCGACGGTCAGGGCATCGCCGTGTTCGAAGATCCGACGGGCCTCCTCGAGGCGGAAGTGCCCGAGTGCGCACCAGGGACAGGCGAAGTCCGACCACATCTCGATCTGCATCTCCCCGGCACCCTATGGCTCACTGCCCGGTCGGGAGCCAGTCCTGCTCCGGCCAGCCCTCCGCGGCGGCCATGACGGTCCAGCAGTGACAGCCGACTGACCGGCGGTCGTCCTAGTGGTAGAGCGACACCGTGCCCGCGACGTCGTTGTAGAGCACGCTGAAGTCGTAGAAGACACCCACTCCGGTGTTGACGAACGAGCGCCGTTCAGGCCCTCGTCGCACGAGGTTCAGCGACTTGGCCGTTCCGGTGGTGAAGGTCCAGAAGGGCGAACCGGCACCCAGCTGGGTGACCGACACCGGGAGGCCCGAGACCACCTGCCCTGTACCGGGCGCGGTGGGCGCCTGGCCGAGCACCGGCCCGGAGATCTCGAACGACGCCGTACCCGAGTCGAAGAGGCCGTGCGTGCAGGCCTGGGTGGAGCCGACCGCGACGCACAGGAGCAGCTTGCTGTCGTCCCAGAGCGGCCGGCCCGTCACGGTCCCCAGACTCTCCATCGGGAAGGAGGCCACGGCCGGGCTGCCCGGCGGCGCCGTCGCGCCGAGGACGAGTGCGCCGGTGGAACCGCCCAGCCGCAGGCTCCAGCTGTTGGCCAAGCCGCCGGGCATCCCGAGGAGCGGGCTGATCACGTTCCCTTGGCTGCTCTGGGTGCCGATCCCGAGAATCCCGTACACCCCCTTCGTCGACTCGTAGCCACTGATGCCGCCGGCAGCAGGACACGAGGGCTTCGACGCCCTGCAGGAGGCCTGGTTCACGAGGGCGAAGGGCACCGGTCCCGTCGTGGACTCGGGCCCCACCCGGACCACGGCCGTGGCGACCACCCCGGTGAACCTTTCACCCCCGGCGTAGGTGATGTCGGACGTCCCGGACGTGACCGTGACCCCGGAGGCCGAGCCGGTGGCCACCGCGTCAGCGAAGATGTGGAGCCCGGAGGATCCCGTGTCCAAGAAGACGGGGACCGCGTTCGACGTCCCGACCCGGACCTTGACGATCGGCTCTGCGCCGCCGGGCGCACCCTGGCCCCCGCGGACCGTGACCGGCACGGCGACGGGTGCGACCGGGCTGGCCGCGGCGGGCGGCGTCGCCGAGGCGCCGGCAACGGAGCCGAGCGCCAACGTGGCAGGCAACACGGCGGACACCGAGGCGCACACCACGACAACGCTCAGCCATCTCCGGGTCATGGGACACCTCACTCCGCGCATCGGCAACGCCCGTACGGTTCGCAACGTGAGTCTGCAGCACAAGTGTGACGAATCTGTGAGCGCGCCATCGGCGCCGTCGTTCCGTCGCCAGGTGGGTGCCCTCAGCCGCCGGCGGCGGCCGCCTCCAACCACGCGCCGGCGGCCAGGAGTTGCTCCTCGCCCTGCCGCGGGCCGATGAGCTGGATGCTGGCCGGCAACGCTCCCGCCGCCGGCACCGGGAGCGAGAGCGCGGGGACGCCGGCCAAGTTGACGGGCAGGGTGCAGCGGGAGACCAGGAGGTCGTCACCGTCGTCGAGGTGGGGCGGGAAGATGGACAGCGTCGGCGTGACGACCAGGTCGTACTCGCTGAACATCCGCTCGAGCGTGGCCTGCCACTCGCGCTGGACGACCCAGGCGGCCCGCACGACGGCGTCGTCAAAGGCGGATCCGAGCTCGAGCCGGCCCCGCACGTCGGCGCCGATGCCGTCGGGGTCCTGCGCCAGGAGCGCCCGGTCCGAGTGCCAGGCCTCGACCACCAGGAGGAGCCCCGCCTGGATCGTCGCGTCGTCCCAGCCGGGCAGGGCGAGCTCGGTGCACTCCCAGCCGGTCAGCCCGAGCGCGGCGTCGACCGCCGCGGTGATGCCCGGATCGGCCTCCACCGACAGGCGCGCCACCCGCAGGTCGCCGGCTGCGGCGCCGACGGTGAACCCGGGCTCGAGCAGCTGCATCCCCGTGACGAGCCCGGCCACGTCGCGCGCCATCGGGCCCACCGTGTCGAAGCTCGGCGACAGCGGCCAGACGCCCTCGAGGGGAATGCGGCCCCACGTCGTCTTCAGCCCGGCGGTGCCGCAGCAGGCGGCCGGGATACGGACCGACCCGCCCGTGTCACTGCCGAAGGCGACGTCCGCCTCGCCCGTGGCGACCGCGACCGCGGAGCCGCTCGACGAGCCGCCGGGGACGCGGGAGGGATCGAGCGGGTTGCGCGGGGTGCCGTACCACGGGTTCACGCCGGTCACCCCGAGCGCCAGCTCGTGCAGGTTCGTCCGGCCCACGATGCGGGCCCCGGCGGCCCTCGCCCCGTCGAGGCAGGCGGCGTCACGCGCCGCCGGCACGGCCCGTGCCGCCACGGCGCGGCAGCCCGCCGTGGTGGGCTCGCCGGCCATGTCGATCAGGTCCTTGACGGCCAGGCGGACGCCGGGCCCCGAGGTGTCGTAGCGGGTGAGGAAGGTGGTCACCGGCCCCTCGGCTGACGGACGAGGCGGGTCGTCGGGGCCGGCCGCCCGCTCACGTGGTGGTGGTGGTCACGGCGGTCACCGTGGTCACGGTGGCCCCCGGCGGGAGCTGGAAGAGCGACGGGGGACGGCGACGACGAGTAGTTCGTGATCTGGAAGCTCGTGTTGTCCTGGGCCACCCTGACGTAGCCGAGGATCCCCTGCGACGTGCTGCAGATCGTGCTCGTGCCGGGCACGCCCGTGGCGACGAGGTCGACGCAGTTCATGTCGAAGCCGTTGAGCGACATCGTCGAGGACGTGACCTTGTCGCCTGCCAGCCCGGCCACCAGGGACACGCCCTTGAGGAACGAGATCCAGTGCGACGGCGTGTAGACGTCGAAGATCCTGTTCTCCGTCGCCGAGTCGGCCTTGCCCAGCTTCTGGCACGACCAGGCGCCGCCCGAGCCGCTCTGGTTGCACGTGTACTCGCCCGACGAGTTCACGATCACCTGGACGTTGGAAGCGTTCGCAGCGGTCTGGGTCGCATGGAAGGCCAGTCCCCCGCTGGAGGGGTCGACGGCGTAGACGACGGTGGCGGGTGCGCTCCCCGTCGTGGTGTAGGTCGCCTCGAAGGGCGTGCTCTTGTTCGACTGGAGGTTCTGCGTGAACGAGTCGATGGTGGCCCGGTTGCCCTCGACGTTGTGCACGTCCTGCCTGACCTTGGCCACGGCCGAGCACCCCGTGGCCACGAGACCGAGGGCTGACGACGGCCGCCCGAAGAGCGTGACGCGACGGGCGTGGTATGGCACGGCGGCCTCCTCGGTGTGTGACGTCCGGTCAACGGACGGCGCGGGCCCACGAGGTTACGTCGTCGACGTCGTCGTCAGCGGCGGACCGGCCGGCGAGGCCGGACGTCAGTGCGGTGCCGTACGACGTCGGCACCGAAGCCGGGTCGACGGGTGCCACCTCCTGTCGCCCACGCCGGAGGCCGAACAGGGCGACCACGCCGGCAAAGGCCATGATGCCGCACATGACGTAGAGCACGACCTCCGTCGCGTTCGCGAAGTCCACCGAGACGAAGTGCGGGATGGAGGCCACCGAACCGCTGGCCGCCCTGCGACTGGGTGATGCGATTCGCCTCCGCCGCGGCGTTCGGGTCGCCCTGCGCCTGCAACGACGTCGTCAGGTGCGACCGGTAGTTGAAGAGGAGGATCGTGCCGAGTGCGGCGAGGCCCAGGCTGGCGCCGTAGTTCCGGATGGTCTGCGTGATTCCCGTTGCCTCGCCGTAGGAAAGGTTCCCCGCCCGGTTGACCGCGTCGGTGTTGGCGGGGCCGAGCATCATTCCCATGCCGGCTCCGGCCAGGACGACGTACCACTGTTGCTTCGAGAAACTGAGCGTGGTGGCCTTCGACGCCCAGAGGCCGAACCCGACCGCGGCGATGGCGCAGCCGATGACGACGGCCCGCTTCGCGCCCTCGCGGTCGAGAATCCGGCCGCCGATCTGCGCGGCGACCACGAACCCGACGAAGAAGAAGAGGAGGAAGAGCCCGGCCTGGGACGCGGTCTTGTGGAGGGCGATCTGCGCGTACTCGCTCGCGAAGAAGAAGACCGGGATGAACGCCATCATCGAGATCAACAGCACGACGTTCTCCACCGCGAAGGGTCGGACGCGGAAGATCGACACCTTGATGAGCGGCGATTCGGTCCGCAGCTCGACCAGCACGAACAACCCGATGACGAGCAGCCCGGCGATGATGCAGATCCAGGTCAGGGGGTTGCTCCAGCCCCACAGCACCGACTGCTGCAACCCGAAGATGCTGAGCCCGATCCCCGCCGCGATGAGCACCGCACCCCGGTAGTCGATGGGCGCCCGGCGGTACTGCGTCTTGGGCTTGGACACCGCGATCAGCACGAGTGCGATGAGGGCCACCGGGATGTTGACCCAGAAGATCGCCCGCCAGGTCCACTGCGTCAGGTAGCCACCCAAGATCGGCCCCACCGCGGTCAGTCCACCTGCGATGCCGAAGAACACCGCCAGGGCCTTCCCCCGTTCCTGGAGTGGGAAGGTGTTGACCACGATGGCCAGCGCGGCCGGGAACATGATCGCTCCACCCGCGCCCTGCACGACGCGGAAGGTGACGATCCACGCCTCGGCGGCTGATCCCGTCGGCGTCAGCCCGCACAGCGTGGAGGCGCCGACGAAGACGATGACGCCGATGACGCACATCTTCGTGTGCCCGAAGATGTCGGAGAGACGCCCGCCGAATGCAAAGAGCGCCGCCAGGGCGATCAGGTAGCCGTTGATCACCCACTGGACGCCCGTCGACGAGAGGCTGGAGCTCTCGTTGGATGTTGGGCACGGCGATGGAGACGATCGTCTGGTCGATGAACGTCATGGCGACCGCGAAGATCATCGCGGCCAGCACCCAATTGCGGCCCTGCAGCCCGCTTCTCGCTCACTGTCGCCCTCCTCCAGTGATCCTGCGCAGACCCTAACGGTTGGACCGGCCGGAAGTCGGTGTTCCGGAGCCGCCGAGAGGGGCTCAGGCCGGCAGCGGCCCGACCTTCCGGCCGTCAGCCCGGCAAGCATCTGCTCCAGCGCGGCCTGGTCCGGTCCGACGAACGCGGGGGCGTCGGGGACCTCGGCGAGCGCACCCAGCAGCCGCTCCAGCGACGAACCGTGCCGCCGCCGGCAGATGGCTGCTCAGGACCATGGTGGGTTCCAACGAACGGATGCGGTCCAGCTCCGAGGCGAACAGCGCCCGGTCCACCGTGTGCAGCCACGAGGAGTCGACGGTGGCCCAGAAGACCTGGCCCCGTCGCAGCTCCTCATCGGCCAGGTCCTCGGCGCGTTCGGGCACCTCGTCCAACAGGGCCCCGAAGCAGTCCGAGCTGAAGAAGATGCCGGACCGCTCGTCCCGCAGGCCCGTCGTGATCGGGTTGTCGAACGCCGGAGGTCGCACCGCGGTCAGGGTCCGGTCGCCGACGTCGACCGTCTGCCCCGGATTGATCAGGTACACGCGGTCCATGGGCAAGCGGAGCGCCCAGGCCCATGATCCCGACCCCGAGGAAGCTGGTGATCACCCGGAGTCGTTCGTTCTCGTCGAGCAGGCGATGCAGCGAGCCGATGTGGTCGAAGTCGGTGTGCGTCAGCCAGATCCAGCGAAGGTCGGCCGGATCGATCACCGACCGCAGGACGCCCATGAAGTCGTCGCTCTGCACCACCGAACCGGTGTCGACGAGCACCGGCTCGTCGGCGTGGATCACGAAGGCGTTGATGGCGAGGTTGCCGAAGCCGCTGACCGCGTTGGTCGACGTCACGACGTCGACGTCGGGCGCGGCCTGGTACGTGTGCATGCATGAGAACTCCTCGGTCTCGAGAGCGATGCGAAAAAGAGGCGCATCGCGCGCCTAGTGGGCCGACGGCGGCGTCTCGGCGGCGCCCTTCAGCTGCTCGAGCGTGTGCTGCATGGCCTCGCGCAACTCACGGGCGCGGTTGGTCGGGACGTCGACGATGCGGGCCCACGTCGGTATCCAATGGACCGCGTAGGACTCGGTGACCCGGGTGCCCCCTCCACGGGCTCCAGGCGGTACCGCCACTCGGTCGACTCCCGGCCGCCCTCTTCGGTGACGAAGGCGAACTCCCGGCCGGGGTCGGCGGTGAGCACCCTGCCGTGGCGCGACCACTTCATGAGGCCGCCGGGGCCGCCCTCGGTTGTGGCCGACGAACGTGGCGCCCTCGGTCGGTCCGGTCGACCCGTCGAGCCACTCCACCTGCCGGCACTCGGGACTCCAGTCCCCCATGCGCGGCAGGTCCGCCACCAGTGCGTAGATCCGCTCCGCCGGCGCCTCGATCACGAGGGACTGCGAGTCCTCCCGCAACCACCAGCGGCTGCTCCGCTTCGACCTCGCGTTCTCGGTCATGTCCTCGCTGTTCTCCGTTCCGATCATCTCCGTACCTCCTCCGGTGCCCGACGTAAAGCTAATATCATTAGCTATTGCTGTCAAGACACTAATTAAGCTATACTCGATATCGATGACACGGACCGACGGGGCGGCGCAGACGGGAGCCGCCGGCGGACCCTGCGTCGCGGCCGGACCGGCGGGCCCGTCGTCGGCAGGAGACGCATCCGCGAGATCCTCGACATCGCCCGTGACGTCATGACCGAGGAGGGGGTGAACGGCCTCAGCCTGGCGGAGGTGGCGCGACGTCTGGGCGTCCAGCCACCGTCGCTCTACAAGTACTTCCCGTCGCTCATGGCGATCTACGACGCGCTGTTCTTCGAGGGGCAGCGCGCGAACCTCGAGGCGATGCGCGGCGGCATGCAGGGGGCCGAGCCCGGGCTCGACGCGCTCGTCGCCGGCCTCGAAGCGAGCGGGCGATGGTGTCTGGCCAACCGCGCCGTGGCCGAGCTGCTCTTCTGGCGTCCGGTCCCGAGCTTCCATCCCTCGCCGGCGGCGTTCGCCGTCAGCATGGAGATGGTGGAGCTCCAGCGCGGCGCCCTGGCCGACGCCGTGGCCAAGGGCCAGCTCGGCCCGGGGGCCAACGAAGAGGGCGCGATCTACCTCGTCTCGACGCTCATCGTCGGGGTGCTCAGCCAGGCCTTCGCCAACGAGCCGGACCTGCCGTGGGGCGAGGGCCGGTTCACCCCGATGTTCACGACACTGATGGGCCTGTTGCCCGCCGCCTTTCCGCCCGACGAAGACGAGTGAGGGCCGGACGGCTCAGACCTCGGCGTCGAGGGTCCGGCGGTACACGTTCGTGGTGCGCTGCTCGAAGCCGAGCGCGACGTACAGGCGGTTGGCGTCGGCGCGGTCGGGGCGCGAGGTCAGGTCCACGGTGCGGGCACCGAATGCGGCGGCGTGCGCCAGCGCGGCGTTGACCAGGGCGCTGGCGACGCCCTTGCCGCGTGCGGCGGCGTCCGTCACCACGTCCTCGATCCAGGCCCGCCGCCCCGTCGGGATCTCGAAGGCAGACCAGGGTGAGCGTGCCCACGATCCGCCCGTCGTCCTCCGCCACGAACAGCGTGGTGGCGGGGTCGCCCACGATGCGGGCCAGCTGCTCGGGCGTGGGCGGCGGGGCCGAGCGGGAGAGCTGGGGCACGAGGCCGGTCATCGCCGCCACCAGGTCGGCGTCGACCGAGGCGGCGACCCGGACCGCGATCACGTCTTGGAGGCGTCGCCGCGCCACATCGGCTGGCGCACGCTGTCGTAGAGCACGTCGCGGCGCTCGCCGTTGATGGCGGCGAAGACGTGGTCACCCCAGCGCTCCGACCCGACGAGGGGGTGCGGCAACGTCGCGCGGGTGAACCAGCCGACGTCGCGGGTCTCGAGCGGATGCGGGTTCAGCTCGCCGCCGAGGGCGCGGCAGTAGAAGAGCAACGAGTACAGCGGCACCCGGGTGAAGCCGAGACGCAGGCCGTCGAGCACCGCGATGAGCCGGACCGGTTCGACGATGATGCCGGTCTCCTCCTCGACCTCCTTCACCACCACCTCGGCCGCCGAGTAGCCCACGTCGCACCACCCCGTCGGGTAGAGCCAGATGCCCGAGTCGGCCCGCTGGATCAGCAGCAGCTCGCCCTTGTCGTTGCCGACGGCCGCGCCGACCGCCACCTTGGGCGTGACGTACCCGGGCACGCCCTTGCCCACGGTGTCCATCCACTCCTGCACCAGGCCCCCGGCGTAGTCGGGGTCGTCGCCCTGCCCCTCCGACTCGACCCGGATGTCCGCCGCCACCTTGAGGATCTCCTCGAAGCGCTCCGCTCGTAGAGGCTCTCGGTGAAGCCGAGCCCGGTGCGCGCGATGCCCGCGAGGGCCTCGCTCCAGCGCAGCAGGGTCTTGAGGGGGACGCTCCGGTCGTCGCTCGGGTCGCGCTCGGCTCCACGAGCGGTGACGCTACCGCGGCCCGCCCCATCACGCCAGAATGGAGCGTGGCCGTCAACGAGGATTGCCGTCACTACGTGATGCGAACCACGCCCCGCGGCGAACGCCTCGAGCGCTGCAAGGTCGACGCCAACGAGCCGCTGCCCTTCGCCTGCCCCGAGGGCTGCGTCTTCTACGAGCCGCGGCAGGTGTCCTCGGCCGGCTGGCACGTGCCGCGGAGCCCCGAGCAACCCTGAGCCGGCGCCCGGGCCGGGCGGCGGCGGCGCGGTCCGAGCGGAGACGGCGCAGCCCGCCGCACGCGGCCTCAGCCCTCGAGCACGTCCCCCAGCAGGTCGACGGTGATCCCCTCGCCGCGCAGCCACTCCAGCGCGGCCTCGACCTGGCCGGCCTCGCCGTCGATCTCGCAGACGATCCAGCCGCGGTGCTCCTCGACGTTGGCCCGGCGGATGTTCGGCTCCACGTCGAAGCGGCGCACCAGGGTGGCGAGCACGGCCCGGCGCACCTCGGACTCGGGGAACGTCAGCTTCACCTTGACCCGGACCTCGCTCACTCCCGCCTCCTCCGGCGCCCCGTCGCCGCTGTCCCCTCGAGGGCGCGGTTCAGGCTGCCCGAACGGAAGCCCTCCAGGTCGAGCGCGACGTACCGGAAGCCGGCGCCGCGCACGGCGGCCACCACCTCGCTGCGCCGCGATCCAGCACCGCGGCGAGCGCGCACGGCTCGACCTCGAGGCGCGCCGCGTCGCCGTGGTGGCGCACCCGCAGCTGCCCGAACCCGAGCGCCGTGCAGCGCCGCCTCGGCCGCCTCGACCTGCGGCCAGGCGGCCGAGCGTGACCGGCGTGCCGTAGGGCAGCCGCGAGGCCAGGCAGGCCGCCGCCGGCTTGTCCCAGGTGCGCAGCCCGAGCCGGCGCGACCAGTGCCGGATGTCGTCCTTGGTGAAGCCGGCGTCGACGAGCGGGAAGGTGGCGCCGGCCGCGGCGGCGGCGGCCTGGCCGGGGCGGTGGTCGCCCAGGTCGCTCACGTTCACGCCGAGGACCACGGTGGCCTCCTCGGCCGCGGCCAGCGGGCCGAGCGCGTCCATGAGGGCCGTCTTGCAGCGGGCGCAGCGGTCGGGGCCGTTGGCGACGTAGGCGGCGTCCTCCATCTCGTCGGTGGGCACCCCCACCCAGCGCAGGTCCCACTCGGCGGCGAGCGCGCGGCAGTCCGCCTCCTCGGCGCCGGCCAGCGACGGGGACAACGCGGTGGCGCACAGCACGGACGGGCGGCCGAGGGTGTCGTGCGCCACCTTGGCCAGCAACGAGGAGTCGGCCCCGCCGCTGAAGGCGACGACGACCCGCCCGAGGCCGCGCAGCTGGTCGCGGAGCTCGTCGAGGGAGGCGGTGGTGGTCACGACGCGCGCACGCTCGGTCCGCCGCCGCTCACGCGTCGAGCGCGGTCAGCACCTCGTCGAGCGTGCCGACCATGCCGGTGTAGAAGGGGCCGAACTCGGCGTAGCGGGCCGACGCCTCGTCGAAGCGCATCTCGTAGACGCAGTCCTTCAGGTCGTCGGGGTGGACGCCGAAGAGCGTCACGCCCCACTCGTAGTCGTCGAGACCGGTCGAGCCGGTGATCACCTGGAGCACGCGGCCGTGGAAGGTGCGGCCCACCTTGCCGTGGCCGAGCATGAGCTCCTTGCGGGCGTCGTAGTCGAGCGCGTACCAGTTGTGCGCCTCGCCGCGCCGCTTCGACATCGGGTAGAAGCAGAAGGCCGTCTTGCCCTCGGGCGGCAGCTGCGGGAAGAGGCGGGCCTGGCGCAGCTCGTCGGGAATGCCGGCGGCGTACTCGGAGACCTCGGTCAGCGACACGTAGGACTGGGTGGCGACGAGGCCGGCGGCGGCGGCCTCGGTCTGGAGGCGGCGCAGCCGCCAGACGTCGGGGCCGAGGGCCATCAGCCCCAGGTCCGCCTTGTGCCCGAGGAGCGCCACGGTGACCACCTGGTAGCCGTCGGCCTCGGCCGCGCTGACGGCCTTGCGCAGGGCGTTCGCGTCGAAGTCGGGCGCCAGCCGGCAGAAGAGGTGGAGGACCCCCCAGCCGGTGGTCGGGGTCAGGGGCACGCCTCAGTGTAGGACGCGCAGTGCGCCCGGCCTTTCGGCCGGGCGCACTCGCAGCCTTGTTGGGGTAAGGCGGGGTTCAGCCTCATCCCACGGCTGTTGCAACGCCGTGGCACCCGCGTGACAGCCGGTCGCAGAGCACCCGCCGCGGCGCGCGAGTCCCGATCGATGGGCCGGCTTAGAAGTCGTCCATGCCACCGCCGGGCATGGCGGGGGCGTCGTCCTCGGGCTTGTCCACGATGACCGCCTCGGTGGTGAGGAACAGCGCCGCGATGGACGCCGCGTTCTGCAGCGCCGAGCGGGTCACCTTGGCGGCGTCGATCACGCCGCTCTTGAAGAGGTCCTCGTACTCGTCGGTGGCGGCGTTGAGCCCGTGGGCGCCCTTGAGGTTGCGCACCTTCTCGACGATGACGCCGCCCTCGAGGCCGGCGTTGACCGCGATCTGCTTCAGCGGCTCCTCGACCGCCTTGGCCACGATCCGCGCCCCGGTGGCCTCGTCGCTCTCGAGCTTCTCGGCGGTCTCGAGGATGGCGGTCTGGGACCGCAGCAGGGCGACGCCGCCCCCGGGCACGACGCCCTCCTCGATGGCGGCCTTGGTCGTCGAGACCGCGTCCTCGATGCGGTGCTTCTTCTCCTTGAGCTCGACCTCGGTGGCCGCGCCGACCTTGATGACGGCCACGCCGCCGGACAGCTTGGCCAGGCGCTCCTGGAGCTTCTCCCGGTCGTAGTCCGAGTCGGTGTTCTCGATCTCGGTCTTGATCTGGTTGATGCGGCCCTTGATGTCGCTCTCGGAGCCGCCGCCCTCGACGATGGTCGTCTCGTCCTTGGTGATCACCACCTTGCGGGCGGTGCCGAGCAGGTCGAGCGTCACGTTCTCCAGCTTGAGGCCGACCTCCTCGGTGACGACCTGGCCGCCGGTGAGGATCGCGATGTCCTGGAGCATGGCCTTGCGGCGCTCGCCGAAGCCGGGGGCCTTCACGGCCACCGAGCGGAAGGTGCCGCGGATCTTGTTGACCACGAGCGTGGCCAGGGCCTCGCCCTCGACGTCCTCGGCCACGATCAGCAGCGGCTTGCCGCTCTGGATCACCTTCTCGAGCACGGGCAGCAGGTCGCGCACGGCCGTGATCTTGGAGCCGACGAGGAGGATCGAGGCGTCCTCGAGGACGGCCTCCATGCGCTCGGGGTCGGTCACGAAGTACGGGGCGATGTAGCCCTTGTCGAAACGCATGCCCTCGACGAGGTCCATGTCCATGCCGAAGGTCTGCGACTCCTCGACGGTGATGACGCCGTCGCGGCCCACCTTGTCGATGGCCTCGGAGATCATCTCGCCGATCTCGGTGTCGGCGGCCGAGATGGAGGCCACCTGGGCGATCTGCGCCTTGGACTCGGTCTCCTTGGCGATGCCGTGGATGGAGCCGACCGCCGTCTCGACGGCCGCCTCGATGCCCCGCTTGAGCGACATCGGGTTGGCGCCGGCGGCCACGTTGCGCAGGCCCTCGTGGACCATGGCCCAGGCCAGGACCGTCGCCGTCGTGGTGCCGTCACCGGCCACGTCGTCGGTCTTCTTGGCGACCTCCTTGACCAGCTCGGCCCCGATCTTCTCGAAGGGGTCCTCGAGCTCGATCTCCTTGGCGATCGACACACCGTCGTTGGTGATGGTGGGAGCACCCCACTTCTTGTCGAGCACGACGTTGCGGCCCTTGGGGCCCAGGGTGACGCGGACGGCGTCCGCCAGCTTGTTCATGCCGGTCTCGAGGCCACGCCGGGCCTCCGAGTCGAAGGCGATGATCTTGGCCATCAGCTCAATTCCTCCATTAGCACTCTCGTCATGTGAGTGCTAATACAACCACCTTAGGGGCGGCGGCGCAAGGCCGAACGCGCCCGGCGTCGGCGCCGCGGTGCCCTGGCCGGCGTCAGCCCCCGGCGTCAGCCCCCGGCGACGGCGGGGACGATGGAGAGCGTCTGGCCCTCGGCCACGGGCGTAGCCAGGCCGTCGAGGAAGCGGACGTCCTCGTCGTCGAGGAAGACGTTGACGAAGCGGCGCAGGTTGCCCGACTCGTCGAAGAGCCGCTCGGCGAAGCCCGGGTGGGCGGCGTCGAGGGCCTTGAGGGCCTCGCCGGCCGTGGCCCCCTCCACCGCGACCTCGCCGGCACCCCCGGTCAGGGTGCGCAGCTGGGTGGGGATGCGGATGGTCAGGCTCATCGGGGGGACTCCTCGTGCTCGTCGGTCGGTGGCCGTCGCCGCCGTCCAGTGCGGCGTCGAAGGCGGCCAGGGTCGCTGGGATCGACGCCGTGGGCCCGCTGCCGGCGGTGCCGCTCAGGGCCTCCACCGTCTTGAGGCCGTGGCCGGTGACGAGGGCCACGACCCGCTCGTCGGGGCGGATGGCGCCCGAGGCGGCGAGCTTGCCCAGCGTGGCGATGGTCACGCCGCCGGCCGTCTCGGCGAAGATGCCCTCGGTGCGGGCCAGCAGCCCGATGGCCTCGATGACCTCGCCGTCGGTCACCGCGGCGCACGAGCCACCCGTGCGCCGCATGACCTCGAGCGCGTACCAGCCGTCGGCCGGGTTGCCGATGGCGAGCGACTTGGCGATGGTCTTGGGCTTGACCGGCCGGATGGCGTCGGTGCCCTCCAGGAAGGCGGTGGCGACCGGGGAGCAACCCTCGGCCTGGGCGCCCGAGACCCGCACGGCGGGCTCTTCGGGCAACAGCCCGACCTTGCCCAGCTCGGCGAAGCCCTTGGCCACCTTGGTCAGCTGGCTGCCCGAGCCGATGGGGACCACGACGTGGTCCGGCGCCTGCCAGCCGAGCTGCTCGGCGATCTCGAAGGCGAGCGTCTTGGAGCCCTCGGCGTAGTAGGTGCGCACGTTGACGTTGACGAAGGCCCAACTGGGGCGCTCGCTGGTCAGTTCGGCGCAGAGACGGTTGACGTCGTCGTAGGTCCCCTCGATCGCCACCACCGTCCCGCCGTAGACGGCCGTCATGGTGACCTTGGCCGTCTCGAGGTCGTGCGGGATGAGGACGACCGAGTCCATCCCGGCACGCGCCGCGTGGGCGGCGACCGAGTTGGCCAGGTTGCCGGTGGAGGCGCAGGCGGCCACCTTGAACCCGAGCTGGCGCGCCTTGGTCAGCGCGACGGAGACGACGCGGTCCTTGAACGAGCCGGTCGGGTTGGCGGTGTCGTCCTTGATCCACAGCTCGCCCAGCCCGAGCTCGGCCGCCAGGCGGTCGGCGCGCACCAGGGGCGTGAAGCCGGCACCGAGGTCGACCGGGCGCTCGTCGTCGACCGGCAGCAGGTCGCGGTAGCGCCAGATGGAGCGCGGGCCGGCCTCGATCCGCTCCCGGCTGATCGTCGACGCGATCCGCTCGTAGTCGTAGGCCACCTCGAGCGGCCCGAAGCAGTAGTCGCAGACGTGCAGCGCCTCGGCGGGGAAGCCGCGCTGACACTCCCGACAACGCAGCCCAGTGACGAAATCGACCATCGGTCCTCCTCATCGATCGGGCATTGGCACCAGGTGCCCCCTGTCACGGGGGCACTGGTTGCCGCGACATCAACGGGCCCGTCCCTCAGTCGCTCTGGATGATGGCCACCATGGTAGCCCGGGTGGGCCGGCCGGCTCAACGCGGTGCGGCTGCTTGAATCGGGGGCGTGGCGCACGCCCCGCAGAGCTACCACCACGGGGACTTTCCCTCCCCGCTGGTCCTCGAGGCCAAGGCGGCCTCGGGCAGGACCGTCTCGGTGTGCATCCCGGCCCGGGACGAGGGCTCCACGGTGGGCTCGGTGGTGCGGGCGGTCGTCCAGCCCTTCCTGGCCGGGCACGGGGGTGACGGGCTGGTCGACGAGGTGATCGTGATCGACGACGGCTCCCGTGACGACACGGCGGACCAGGCCCGCAGCGCCGGGGCGCGGGTGGTTCCGGGCCCGGGGGGCCGGGTGGGCCGGGCGGCAAGGGCCAGGCGATGGCGGCGGCGCTCGGCGCGGCCTCCGGCGACGTCGTGGCCTTCCTCGATGCGGACGTGGCCAACACCTCCCCCGCCTTCGTCACCGGTCTCCTCGGGCCGCTGCTCACGACCGAGCACGTCGCGCTGGTCAAGGGCTTCTACACGCGGCCGCTGCACGACGACCCCACCGGCGGCGGCCGGGTGACCGAGCTGATGGCCCGGCCCGTGCTCGATCTGTTCTTCCCCGAGCTGGCCTGGGTGCGCCAGCCCTTGGCCGGCGAGACGGCCGCGCACCGCTGGGTCTTCGAGAAGCTCGGCTTCGCCGGCGGCTACGGAGTCGAGCTCGGACTGCTGATCGACGTGGCGCAGACGCTCGGCGGCGACCGGCTGGCCCAGGTCGACCTCGGCGAGCGCATCCACCGCAACCGCCCGCTCGACGAGCTGCGGCCACAGGCGCTCGACGTGTTGCGCGCCGCCCTCGAGCGGGTCCCGCCGTCCGCGTACCCGCGCCGGGCGTGAGCGTGGTGGGTGTGCGCGCGGCCGGGCTGCTCACGACGGGGCTCCTCACAACGGGGCTGCTCACAACGGGGCTGCTCACAACGGGTCTCGTCACAACGCGACCGCTCGCAGCGGGGCTGATGCGGTGAGCACCACGATCGTCGTCTCGAACCGCGGCCCCCTCAGCTTCCGGGCCGGACCCGACGACGCCGTCGAACCCGTTCCCGCCGCCGGCGGCCTCGCCTCCTCACTGGACCGGCTGCTCGCCGGGAGCGGCACGACGTGGGTCTCCGTGACGATGGGGGCGGCGGACCGCGAGGCGGTCGCCCGTGGCCTCATGCACCAGGACGGCCTCGACCTCGTCCCGGTGGTGGTGGACGACGAGACCTACCGCCAGGCCTATGACGTCGTCGCCAACACGACGCTGTGGTACGTGCACCACCATCTTTTCGATCTGCCGCATCGGCCCCGGTTCGACCGCTACTGGCGGGCGGCCTGGGACGGCTACCGGGCCTACAACCGCGCCGTGGCCGATGTCGTCGTGGAGCGGGCGGCCGAGGGGGCCACGGTGCTCGTGCAGGACTACCACTTCTCGCTCCTGGGCCGGATGCTGGCCGAGCGCCGGCCCGACCTGCGATCGGTCCACTTCTTGCACACGCCCTTCGCCGATCCGGCCCTGCTCGCCGTGCTGCCCGACGACGTGGCAGGCGAGCTGCTCCACGGCATGGCCGGCTATGGCGCCTGCGGCTTCCACTGCCACAGGTGGGAGGCGGGCTTCGTCGCCTGTTACGCCGCCGCGGGGTGGCCGGCGCCGCGCACCTTCGTGGCACCCCTCGGGCCCGACGCCGCGGTCCTCGAGGAGGAGGCGGCCGCGCCGGGCGTCGCGGCGGCGGCCGATGCGCTGCGCGCCGAGGTGGGCGGGTGCCGCATCGTGGCGCGGAGCGACCGGATGGAGCCGTCGAAGAACATCGTGCGGGGGATGCTCGCCTTCGAGGAGCTGCTCCTCGCCCACCCCGAGTGGCGCGGTGAGGTGGTGCACGTGGCGCTCGCCTACCCCTCGCGGCAGGGGCTGGCGGAATACCTCGCCTACGCGGCGGACGTGGTGCACACGGCCGAGCGGATCAACCACGCCTTCGGATCAGACGCGGATGGCTGGAAGCCGATCCTCTTGTCGGTGGCGGACGACCGGGATCGCTCGTTGGCCGCCCTCACCATCTCGGACGTCCTCCTGGTCAACCCGGTGCGCGACGGTCTCAACCTCGTGGCCAAAGAGGGGTCCCTGCTCAACGGCGCCGAAGGCGTGCTCGTGCTGTCGCACGAGGCCGGGGCCTGGGAAGAGCTCGCGTTGGGCGGCCGGGGGGCGCTCGGCATCAACCCCTTCGACGTGGCCGGGACGGCCGACGCCCTGCACGCGGCGCTCACCCTCCCGGCGTCGGAGCGGGCCGAACGGGCGGCCGCCCTGCGCGCGCGTGTCCGCGGCCGCACCTCGGCCGACTGGTGGGCCGACCAGCTGGAGGCGGCGACGCCTCAGGCCTGAGCGCCTCCGCGGCGACGTCGGCCAGCACGCGCAGCAGGGCGACGGCACCCGCTGCTCCGGGGACGGTGAGGTCTGCCTGCGCCGCCACGACGGCGGGGCTCTCGGTGTCGACGGCGGCAACACGGACCGCATCGAGGCGGCGGCCGTCGCGCCCGACCAGGTCGCCCACGGCGGCGAAAGCGGGGAGGTCGCCGATGTCGTCACCGAACGCCGCCACGTGCTCGAGTGACCGCGCTCCCCCTCCCGCTCCCGCTCCCGCGCCGGCTCCGGCGTCGTGCTCGGCCACCAGCGAGCGCACCACGGTCCCCTTGTCCACCTCGAGCGGCGGGCGGAGCTCGCGCTCGTGCCGGCCCTCGTGCACGAGCAGGCCGCGCTCGATGTGCTGCCGCTCGGCGAACGCCAGGACCCAGCCCTCCTGCTCGGGCGCCTGTCGCCAGTGCAGGGTGACCGTCAGGCCCTTCGGCTCGACGTAGACACCCGGAGGGGCCCCGGCCAGCGCGTCGGCGACGACGGCATCGATGACGCCGGCCCACGCGGCGTGCTCGGGACCGCGCAGCGCACGCTCGAGTCCGTACAGACCGGCCAGGACCACCCCCTCGGGTGCGTGCAAGACATCGGCGAGGTACGCGGTCGGTCGGCCGGAGATCACCGCTACCAAGGCGAAGCGCCCCGCGAGCTCCGTGAGGAGCGCCGGCACGCCGGGGAGCGGGCGGGCGTCCCGCGGGTCCGCCACGATGCCGGCAAGCGTCCCGTCGAAGTCGAGGAACAACGCGCCGCGATCGGGCTCCGTCGCCAGCGGCCGCAGCGGCGCGGGCAGGTTGGCGGCGTCTCCCGGTCCGAGCAGCGTCAGGAGCTTGCGGTCGTCGAGGTGGCCGTCGACGCCAAGTCCTGGCCGATGACCACCACGACGTCGGTGCCAGTGACGCCGGTGACCGGCATGGCGGCGCTCACGGGGAGAACCTGGGTGGGATGCACGCCGATGGTCGTGGCGATGGATGCCGCCGCTTGCTGCTGCCCCGAGGCGTAGTAGACGGCCGACGTCGCCTCGGTGGTCGACGCGTCGATGGGCGTCTTCATGTTCCAGCCGTCTCCGCCGATGATGCTCGAGTAGTGCGCCGCCAGCCCGTTCGTACTCGTCGCGTTGGCGACCACCACAGTCGTCGCGCTGTGCGGCGCGGTCGTGGTCGTGGTGCCACCCGAGTGCTTCTGCTTCGACTTGGCTGTCGTCGTGGTGGTCGTGGTCGAAGCGGACCCACTCCCGGCCGCCGCGGTGGTCGTGGTCGACGCACCACTCGTGGCTGCCGTGGTCGACGTCGTGCTTGCCGTGCTGGAAACGCTCGGACGGGTCCCGACCCCGACCAGCAACGCCACCGCGACGACGAAGACGACAAGGACGACAACGGCCCGGACGAGCGATAGCGAAGCGGGTGGCGGGTTCACCGTCGAACCGGACGACGACGTCGGGCCGGACGTCCCTCGGTTCGGCCGCTCCTCATCCATTGAACGACCAGCCTGCCGTGCGACCCCGCTCGGCGCAAGCCTTTCCGCTGGTCGGTGGTGTGCCGGGGTGGCCCTGTAGTCTGAGCGCAGCGCCCGAGTAGCTCAGTTGGTAGAGCACTTCACTTGTAATGAAGATGTCGCGGGTTCGATTCCTGCCTCGGGCTCGCTGTGATGTCGCGAGACATCGTGGACATCTGAACCTGCAAGAAGGCTAGATCTCAGGTCTTCCATCGGGGTTGGTAGATGCGGCTGGGGTCGAGCGTCAGCTCCCGCAGGAGCTTCCCGTCTTCTGTGACGATCCGAATGTCGAGGTCAGCGACGTAGAGCCGGATCGGGGTGCCCGCAAAGGGCCGGCCGATCCCGATGTGGAACATCTTGGAGTCGTAGCGCAGCGTCACGTTGCCGCCTCGGTCGACTTTGTCGGTGCGGACTCTGAAGTGTGTCGACACGATGGGGGTGCCCGGGCGGGCCTTGTCCCGTGCAGCGAAGGCCTGGCGCGGCGTCAGTCGCTCTCGGGCCTTATGAGGTCGCTCCTCGTTGTAGTAGCGGACGAAGCGGTTGATCTGGCGCTGGAGCACTGCGATCGAATCAGCTGCGGACTGTTTGTCCAAGAAGCGCTTGAGGGTCTGGTGCCAGCGCTCGATCTTGCCGCAGGTCTGGGGGGGCGGTTTCAAGTGGTCCACGCAATTTCTCGGTGAGCCAACGACGCTTCGTTGGGACCGGGAGGTTGCGAATGGGACGCCCGCATCTAAGGGCTGAGGAACGTGCACTGGTATTTCGTCTGCGGGCGAGGGGTCTGACGTTCAAGGAGATCGGCGAGCAGCTCGGCTGCAGCATCCAGACGGTTTCGAACACGGTGAACAAGTGCCCGAAGCGAACTCTGTCGACTGGGAGCTGGTCGCCGGCGCCTGGACGTCTGACGCTCGCCGAGCGCGAGGAGATCAGCCTCGGACTACGCGACAGCCAGTCGCTGACCGCGATCGCAGCCAACCTCGGTCGCCACGTCTCGACGGTGTCTCGTGAGGTGGCGGCCAACGGTGGACGGGACGACTATCGAGCCTGGCGCGCCCACCAGCGGGCAGAGCAGTGCGCTCGCCGGCCGAAGCCTCGCAAGCTGGCCTCTCCGCGCCTCGCGTTGCAGGTGACCAGGTGGCTGAAGAAGTGGTGGTCGCCGCAGGAGATCGCCAGACGGTTGCGCCTCGAGTTCCCTGACGATCCGATGATGTGGGTGAGCCACGAGACGATCTACAAGACGCTCTTCGTCCAAGGCCGAGGCGAGCTGCGCCGTGAGTTGGCGCGCTCGTCTGCGCTCGGGTCGGACCCAGCGCCGGCCGCAAGGGCGCATCGAGACGCGGGGGCGGATCCCGGGGATGGTGATGATCAGCGAGCGGCCTGCCGAGGTCGAAGACCGCGCCCTTCCCGGTCACTGGGAGGGCGACCTCATCATCGGGAGGAATGGCAAGTCGCAGGTGGGCACCCTGGTCGAGCGCTCCACCCGCTACGTGATGCTGCTGCACCTTCCGGACGGTCGCTTTCCTGTCCAGGTGGATGAGGCCATGCGCAAGGCGGTCCGGCGACTCCCAAAGCGGCTCTTCCAGACGATCACCTGGGACCAGGGCAAGGAGATGCACCGCCACGTCGACTTCACCATCGACACCGGCATCCAGATCTACTTCTGTGACCCCCACAGCCCCTGGCAGCGTGGCTCGAACGAGAACACGAACGGGCTATTGCGCCAATACATGCCGAGGGGCACCGATCTCTCCGCGTTGAGTGCCCGAGACCTCGACCACATCGCCCGCAGCCTCAACGACCGTCCCCGCGCCACTCTTGGATTCATGAAACCATCAGAGAAGCTCGCTGAGCTTCTTGCGCTCACCACTTGAAACCGCCGGGTGATAGGGCCTGGCGTGCTTGTAGACGATGCCCAGCTCCTTGAGCTCGGTCTCGAGCACGGTCATGCCTTTGCGAGATTGAGCGTTAAAGACAGCACCATTGTCAGTCAAGACCGAGGCTGGATAACCCCAGATAGAAGCCGCCCGATGCATTGTCGCGGTCACATCACGTGCCTTGGTGGTCCGCCGTGCCGTGGCGGCGACGACAAGCCGGGAGTGGTCGTCGATGAAGTCCAAGATGTCGACCTCGGTGCCGTCGGCCAACTTCCAGTGCGTGATGTCGGCCTGCCAGCACTCGTTGGGCAATGCTGCCTCAAAACGAACGAATGAACTGTGTGGTCGCTTCCTTGGTTCTGGGACCACGAAGCCCCGGCGAGAGAGCACCCGCCAAATGGTCGAAGCGCTCGGCACATCGTGGCGCTTCTTTGAGAGGTGCCAATGGATCGTGTGGGGGCCGGCATCGAAGCCCTGGTCGACCAGCTCCTTGCGCAGCGAGACGATGGCGTCCTCAATCTCGTCGGGGGTTCGGCTCGGGATCGAGTGCGGGCGCTTGGACCGTGGCTCGAGCGCCTCGTAGCCACCGCTCCGGTAGCGCGCGACCAGGGCTCCCACCCAGCTCTTGGAGACCCCATAGCTCTGGGCGACCTCACGGATCGAGCGACCCTCGCTGACGACGGCATCCACCACATAACGAGCCCGATCCATGGCAACACCCCTTTAGAGGAGTGTCCACGATGTCTCGCGACAGGCTGTCCATTATCTGGTGGGACAGGGCACTGCCTCGGGCTCGCAAAACGCCTCGTACCCCGCTCGCAATTGCCTCCGATCCGTTTCCGGTCGTTTCCGGTCCTCATCGGGAACTTTTCCCGTCCGGCAGCGTCCAAAAGCTTCCGACACCATCCGACTCCGTCCGACTCCGTCTGGCCGGCGTGAGGTGGGTCGCGAGCCATCGTGGGTATTGCCGTGGGTGAGGGTCAAAGGAGCATACGTAGGGAGGCCTGGATGCTGTCCGATTTCAAGAAGTTCGTCCTGCGGGGAAACGTGGTCGACCTGGCGGTCGCGGTCGTCGTCGGTGTTGCCTTCACCGCCACGGTGACTGCGTTCGTTGCCGACCTGATCACGCCCTTGATCGCCGCCATCTTCGGCAAGCCCGATTTCGCCGACCTCACGTTCCAGGTGCACCGCTCGACGTTCAGGTACGGCTCGTTCCTCAACGCCCTCCTGTCGTTCCTCATCGTGGCGACGATCGTCTTCTTCGCCGTCGTCGTGCCCCTGACCGCGCTCATGCGCCGGCTCAACCTGCTGCCCACCGAAGAACCCAAGCCCGAAACGTGGGACTGCCCCGAATGCCTGAGCGAGATCCCCGTGGCGGCGCGCCGCTGTGCGTTCTGCACCTCGGAGGTGGCGGCGGCGTAGCCGCTCCTCGGCCGGTCGCGTTCAGGCGGCATCCAGCGCGTCGCCGTGGCAATCGTGACGGAGATCGGCCGCCTCACGACGATGCGGCCATCTCGATGAACTCGTTGCGCGCGCGGTCATCGTCGCCCCGACATGCCTCCAGGTCCGGCCCAGGCGTTCGGCTGTCCTCGGACATCGCGCACCCCTCCATGCCGGCCCACGGTTCGAGGCCTCAGTCCGCCATCGCACCTCTCGGGCGTCCGGTGTGTCCTGTCGGGCGCGTGGTCGTCGCGAGCCGCCCGCTGGCGGGCCACCTCGAAACAGCCCACCGCCCCGGCGACGCCGACGTTCAGCGACGGCAGCGCGCCGTGTTGGGGGATGGACACGACGGCGTCGCAACGCCGACGCACGAGGGGGGCCAGCCCCTTCTCTTCGCTCCCCACCACGAGCGCGATGGGGCCCTCGCCGAGCGGCAAGGCGTAGAGGGACTGCTCGGCTTCGCCGGCCAGCCCGATGGACCACACCCCGAGCTCTTGGAGCTCGCTCAGTGCGTTGGGCACCCCACCGACGACGGCAAAGGCAAGATGTTCGATGGCACCGGCGGCGGTCTTGGCGACCGTCGGCGACAACCGGGCCGAGCGGTGACGGGGCAGCACCACACCCGTGACGCCCGCGCACTCCGCGCTCCGCAAGAGTGCGCCGAGGTTCCGCGGGTCGGTGATACCGGCAGCTACCAGGAGGAACGGCGGATTGCCATGCCGATCCGGACGACAGAGATCCTCGAGGGACACCGCCTCGAGCGGGCGCGCCAGCCCGATGACACCCTGCGGCGCCTCTGTTCGAGCCTGGGCGTCGAGCCGCGCCCGGGGCACCGTCTCGACAGGGACCCGCAGGCGCGCCGCCAAGGCCTCGATCTGGTCCAGCTGTGGCGAGGGGTCCTGCTCCGTGGCCAGAAGAACGCGGCGCACGCTCCGCCGCCCCACGCGCAGGAGCTCCAGCACGGCGCGCCGCCCCTCGACCTGGTCCCCCCCCAATTCGCTCAGCGCCTGGGGCCGTGGCCGCCGACCCTCCGCGTTGTGGGGTCGGCCGTGAACGGGGCGCCGGGTCACGCCGTCTCCATCAAGACGACGGCGAGACAGAGGATGCCTTCGGCGCGCCCGAGGGCGCCGATGCCCTCGGCCCGACTCGCCTTGACCGATACCGGCGCGCCAAGGACCGCGCCCAGGCGCTCCGCCATAGTTGCGGTGTGCGGAGCGAGGCGGGGCGTGTCGGCAACGATCGTGCAGTCCGCGTTGGCACAGGCGAACCCGCTCGCCGAAGCCATCCGCACGACCTCACGGAGTAACGCAAGGCTGTCTGCTCCCTCCCAGACCGGGTCGGTATCGGGGAAGTGCCTCCCGAGATCGCCCAGGCCGACCGCGCCGAGGACGGCGTCGGCCAGCGCGTGCGCGACCGCGTCGGCGTCGCTGTGGCCGCCGAGACCGCGGGCCCCCTCGATCACGACCCCGCCCAGCACGAGCGGGCGGTGCGGGTCCTCGGAGAAACGATGGATGTCGAACCCTTGTCCGATGCGCACGCTCAACCTTCCTCGCCCCGACCGCGGTGTCCGTCCCCGTCCGCCGGTCGTCCGGCGAGCAGACGCTCGGCGGCATCGAGATCCTCCGGGTGTGTGATCTTGAGGTTCGTCGCTTCTCCGGACACGACCAGCACGCGGCCTCCCTGCGCCTCGACCACAACGGCGTCGTCGGTGGCCTCGGACCCTGCTTGCGCGTGCGCCCGGCGAAGGACGTCGGAGCGGAAGGCCTGTGGGGTCTGGGCGGCGACCAGAGTGCTCCGGTTCAGCGTGTGCATGACATACCCGGACTCGTCCACGGCCTTGATGGTGTCACGCAGCGGCACGCCCGGTATGGCTCCGTCGACCGCGGTCGCGTCCCTCCCGGCGTCTCCCCCTACAGCGTCGATCACGGCGCCAAAGAGCCGCCGAGAGGCCAGCGGGCGGGCGGCGTCGTGCACGACGACGATCTCTGCGGCCTCGGGCACGGCATCGAGCCCTCGGCGGACCGACTCTGCCCGCGTGGCGCCCCCGCGCACGACGATGTCGGCACCGTGCGGATCGAGCTGGTCGAGTTCGTCGGGGAGCACCAGCACGACGCCGGCCGAGGACGGACGGCACGCCTCGATCGCCCACTCGAGCATCGGCCGTCCGCCGAGCAGAATGAACTGCTTGTGCTGACCGAAACGGCGTCCGGAGCCACCTGCCACGACGATCGACCACACCGTGGCCACGGTGCGACCGGGCCGGCTGCTCAGGTCAGGGCGTCGTTCAGACGCTCTTCGGCGGTCTCCTCGTCCACGTTGAGAGCGAACGTCAGCTCGGAGACGAGGATCTGTCGGGCTCGCTGCAGCATCCGCTTCTCGCCGGCCGAGAGGCCCTTGTCCTTGTCGCGGATGGACAGGTTCCGCACCACCTCGGCCACCTGGTAAATGTCACCGGACCGCAGCTTCTCCGAGTGGTTCTTGTAGCGACGAGACCAATTGGTCGGCATACGCGCTTCCTTCTTGCGCAGCACTGCGAACACCTCTTCGACCTCTTCGTCGTTGATGACCTCGCGCAGGCCCACCCCTTCGGTGTTGTCAGCCGGGACGTTGAGGATCAGGTCGCCATAGGCCAGCCGGAGCACCAGGTACTCGCGCTTCTCGCCGAAAGCGACCTTGGTCTCCCGCTTCTCGATGACCGCGGCCCCGTGATGGGGATAGACGACTTTGTCTCCGACCTTGAAAGACACAGGACTTAGGACTCCCTTGGGTGAATCGGGTGCGCCCGCACGGGCACACTGGCGTGCGGGCACTGCTGTGAGGGGTGCCGATACGGGCCCGAACCGTCCGACGGTGGCGAGCCATTTTACCAGACAACATCGTCATTCGTATCGCTCGAAGATGCTGGCCTCGACGAGGCGCGCCAACCCGTCGCGCACGTGGCGGGCCGTGGCCGCCCCGATGCCGTCCACCGATTCGAGCTCCGCGGCCGAGGCGGACAGGATCTCGGGCAACGAGCCGAACCGCTCGACCAGGCGCTGGATCAGCGTCTCGGAGAGCTGTTGGGGCAGCCGGTGCAGCAGGCGATAGCCGCGGGGAGCGAGCTCTGCTTGCAGTTGCTCGCTCGATGCGGGCAGGTTGAGTGCCGCCACCACCTTGGGCAGGTCCATGAGCGCATCGGGCGAGAGCGAATGCAGATGCGCGATGCCAGCGTCATCGGTGTAGTCGCGCAACACGAGGGTGAGGCTCTCCTCCACGCCGGCGCTCAGCTCCTCGGTCTGGAGGTGGATGAGCCGGCCGTCGGAGCCCAGTTCGACGAGGTGACCCTGGATCTCCTCCGCGATGCGAAGCACCATCTCGCCCGGCTGCAGGACCGCAACCACATCTCGCACCGACACCGTGTCCTCCATTTCGAGCCTGGTCAGCGTGGAGAGTGCATCGTCATAACGGGCGCGGAACCGCTGCAGCGTCGAGAGCGCTTGGCTCGAACGGTCGATCAGCCATCCCGCCGATTGCGTGGTGTGCTTGCGATCGCGGCGGTAGACGGCGATGGTGGCCATGGCCTCGGAAACGGCGACGACGGGGACGTCGATGGAGCGGGCGACCCGTTCGGCCGTCCGGTGGCGCGTGCCCGTCTCGGACGTCGGGATAGTGGCCTTGGGCACGAGGTGCACGTTGGCCCGGGCGATGCGAGAGGCGTCGGACGCCAGGATGATGGCCCCGTCCATCTTGGCCAACTCCGAGAGACGCTGAGGGGAGTACTCGGCGTCGAGAAGGAAACCGCCGGTGCAGATGGAGAGGACGGCGGGATCGTCGCCGACGATGATCAGCGCCCCGTGCTTCGCCTGCAGGATCCGGTCCAGCCCCTCGCGGAGCTTGGTGCCCGGCGCGATCATCGCCAGCGCGTCGTTCAGAGGCTGGCTGGCGCCGGCTCCCTCGGCCACCTGAGCATGGTACCCGGCCTGCTCCGCTGGTCCGCCCCCGAATCGAGCGGCGGCGCGAGCGCACGGTCGAGCGCGTCGGCCAGGGTCCGCACGCCGTGGACGCACATGCCCTCGGGTGCTTCATAGTGTGCGGACCCCGGAACGAGGGCGGTCGTGAAGCCGGCGCGTCGGGCCTCCGCCAGGCGGCGATCGGCACCGGGGACGATGCGCACCTCACCGGCGAGACCAAGCTCGCCGAAGGCAACCAGATCGGCCGGCACCGCCCGGCCGGTCACGACCGACGCCAGCGCGAGCGCGACCGCCAGGTCCGACGCCGGCTCGCTGACCGTGATGCCACCAACCGCGGCCACGAAGCACGAGGCGCTCGAGGGCATGTCCAGTCCGCTCCGGCAGGCGAGGACGGTCATGAGCAGGTGGGCGCGGGCTGCGTCGAGGCCGAGCGCCTGCGGCCTCGCCACGGTTGTGCCCGGCGAGCCGCCGACGGCGCCTGGACCGACAAGCGCCTGGACCTCGACCAAGAGGGGGCGACGGCCTTGCAGGACCGGGACCACCGCGCTGCCGGGGATGCCGGTCATCCGGTCGCCCAGCATGAGCGGACCGGGATCGGGCACGGCGCACAGGCCGTCGTCGCGCATTTCGAAGATGCCGACCTCGCCGGCCGGCCCGAACCGGTGCTTCACCGCGGTGAGGACGCGCAGTGCATGGTGCCGGTCCCCGTCGAAGGAGAGCACGGTATCGACGAGGTGTTCGACGGCCCGGGGCCCGGCCAGGTCACCGTCCTTCGTGACGTGCCCGACCAGCAGAACCGGGACACCACTCGCCTTGGCCAGGCGCATGAGCCGCTCCACACAGGTCCGCACCTGCGCCAAGCTGCCAGCCGGTTGGGCCAATTCGGGGTCGGCCACCGACTGCAAGGAGTCCACCACGACGAGCGCGGGACGGTGGCGGTCGACGGCCACCTCGATCGCATCGATGTCGGGGCCTTCCAACGCCAAGAGATGCCGAGGCAGCGGGCCCAATCGGACGGCCCGGCCGCGTACCTGGGCCAGTGACTCCTCGGCGGACGCCAGCACCACATCGAGGCCGCCCTCTGACACCGAGCTGAGGACCTGGAACAACAGCGTCGACTTCCCGATGCCGGGCGGCCCGAAGAGGAGCGTGACCGAGCCGCCCACCACGCCGCCGCCAAGGACGCGGTCGAGCTCGGGCACCCCGGTCGGCAGGGGATCTGCGGCGTCGGTGGACACGTCCGCGAGGGCGACGACGTGCGCCGAGTCGAACGCGGCCGCAGCAGCGACGCCCAACCCTCTGCGCTGGTGCACCCGCTGGGTCAGCGGGGCAAGCGTGTTCCACGCGCCGCAGCTCGGGCAGCGACCGACCCACCGCAGCGAGGTCGTCCCGCATGCGCCGCACGCGTAGGAGGTCTGCTTGCGGACGCGCGGAGAGGCGGTCGTGATCGAGGCCATGCCGGCACGCTACCGAGGGGCTGTCACACGCTCAGCCGGCCACAGCGCGGCGGGCGTGTCACCGGTGTCAGGCTCTCGGCGTGGAAACGCCAAGTCAACAAGAACGCGCGGACTGGAGGCGTAGGCTCGGCGACGCCGCGCTGCACGAGCAACTGCTCACCAGCCTTCCCTGCCTCCACGAGGTCGACGTGCACCCGGCGGTCACGCCGGCACCGCTGTCGGACTGGGTCCGTGTGGCGGTGTGGAACGTCCAGCGCGGCCGGCAGCCCCGTACCCTGGCGTCCGCGCTCCGAGCCTCGGGCGCCGAACTGTTCCTGCTCTCCGAACTCGATGCCGGCATGGCGCGGACGCAGAATCTCGACACGACCCGCGCCATCGCCCGCGATCTCGGCGCCGGCCACGCCTTTGGGGTGGAGTTCGTCGAGTTGGGTCTCGGTGACGACGCGGAGCAACGGGACGCGGCCGGTACCGACAACGAACGCGGGCTCCACGGCAATGCCATCGTGACCTCGGCACCCCTCCACGGCCCGGAGGCGATTCGTCTGCCCGGCGTCGGGCTCGGCTGGTTCGCGGCCGAGTCGCCGCAACCGAGGGTCGGGGGCCGGATGGCGCTCGCGGCGACCGTCGTCATCGACGGCGTTCCCGTCCAGGTCGCATCGACCCATCTGGAGAACCGAACGGACGCCGAGCATCGGGCGGAACAGATGGAAGTGCTCCTGCAGGCCGTCGACGAGCGGGGCGACGGTGGTCCCGCCATCGTCGGCGGGGATCTCAACACACTCGGTGCACGCGACATCGAGCTCTTCGACCGCGCCCTGGTACGGGACCTCCGTGCCACAGAGCCCTGGCGCTTCAGCTGGCCCGTCGACCACGAGCCCCTCTTCGAGGTGGCGCGGGCGCGCGGCTTCACCTGGACGGACGCCAACGTGGCCGCGCCGACGACTGTCCACGACGGAGGTGGGCTGCCGGACCACGTCCCCCTCCGCCTGGACTGGCTCTTGGTGCGTGGCCTCGTCGCGCGCCGACCGGCCGTCATCCTCGCTGGCGGCCTGTCCGATCATCAGATGGTCACCGTGGGCGTGCGTCTCCCATGATCGTGATCCGCGCGGCCCTGCGACCGGCCGATACGGACGGCATCCTCTCTGTGGTCGCCGAGGCCTTCGCCGACAACACGCGGGACGCGAGCGAGGAGCTCGACATCGTGCGGGGCACCTGGGCCGCGTGCGACGCCGGCGCCCTCCTCGAATTGGTTGCCGACGACGGAGGCGCAGTGGTGGCGCACGCGCTGGCGGCTGGGGGCCGGCTCGGGGGCGCGGACAGCCTCGTCACCGGCGTGGCGGCGGTCGCCCCCGTGTGCGTCGCACCCTCGCACCAGGGTCGCGGCGTCGGTTCCGCCTTGATGCGGGCGCTCGTGGCCGAGGCGGAGGGCCGTGGCTGGCGCCTCCTCTTGCTCCTCGGTGACCCCGAGTTCTACGCGCGGTTCGGCTTCGTGACGGCGGCCGGCTTCGACATCCACTACGGGCCCGCCGGAATCGACAACCCGCACTTTCAGGCGCGCGTCCTCGCAGGCGGCGCGCCCGTGCAGCGCGGCGAGTTCAGCTATTGCTGGGAGCCAGCGAGCGGCTGATTACTCGGGTTCGGCGCCCGCGCCGGCCAGCTCGAGCGGCGGGGGCTCGAGGCCCTCGATCGCTCGGAAGCTCAGCTGTGGCCCTTCGCCCTCGATCGGCGATTCCTCGACGTCCACGACGACGGTCTCCCCGACCCTGAACTCCTTCCAGAGGATCCGCTCGGAGAGCGGGTCCTCGACCATCTGCTGGATGGCCCGGCGCAGCGGCCGCGCCCCGAGCTGGGGGTCATACCCCTTCTCGGCGAGCAGCGAACGGGCCGCCGGCGTGAGCTCGAGGCCGATGCCCTGGTCCGAGAGCTGCTTGACGGTGCGCGCCATGAGCATGTCGACGATCTCGACCACCTCGGCCCGCGAGAGCTCGTGGAAGACGATGACCTCGTCGATGCGGTTGAGGAACTCGGGACGGAAGTGCGCCTTGAGCGCCTCGTCCACCTTGGCCTTCATCCGCTCGTAGGTCACGGCCTCCGACGTCTTGGCAAAGCCCATGTTCGCCTTGCGAAGGTCGGCGGTACCGAGGTTCGACGTCATGATCAGCACGGTGTTCTTGAAGTCGACGGAGCGGCCCTGCGCATCGGTCAGACGGCCGTCCTCGAGGATCTGCAACAGCGTGTTGAACACGTCGGGGTGCGCCTTCTCGACCTCGTCGAAGAGCACGACGGAGAACGGCTTGCGGCGCACGGCCTCCGTGAGTTGCCCTCCTTCTTCGTAACCGACATAGCCCGGAGGCGAGCCGACCAGGCGGCTCACCGTGTGCTTCTCCATGTACTCGGACATGTCGAGCTGGATGAGCGCGTCCTCGTCATCAAAGAGGAACTCCGCCAGCGTCTTGGCGAGCTCGGTCTTGCCGGTGCCGGTCGGCCCGAGGAAGATGAACGACCCGCTCGGCCGCTTGGGGTCCTTCAGCCCGGCGCGGGTACGTCGAATGGCCCGCGACAGCGCCTTGAGCGCCTCCTCCTGCCCAACGATCCGCTTGTGCAGCTCCTCCTCCATGCGAAGGAGCTTCGCCGTCTCCTCTTCGGTGAGCCGGTACACAGGAATGCCCGTCCAGGCGGCCAGGACCTCGGCGATGACCTCTTCGTCCACGACATCGAAGAGGTCGACGCCCTCGGCGCGCAGCTCAGCTTCCTGGGACTCCTTGACGTCGAGGCGCTCCTTCTCCTGTTCGGCCAGCTTCTTGGCCTGCTCGAAGGCGCCCTTCTCGATAGCGGACTCCTTGTCGGCGCGCAGGCGCGTGATCTCCTCGTCGAGCTTCTTGGCGCTCGGCGGTGTGGTCATGCGACGGATGCGCAAGCGACTGCCCGCCTCGTCGATGAGGTCGATCGCCTTGTCCGGGAGGTAGCGGTCGGCGAGATAACGGTCGGCGAGATTCGCGGCGGCGACCAATGCCTGATCAGTGATGCTGACTGCGTGGTGCGACTCGTAGCGATCGCGCAGCCCCTTGAGGATGTCGATGGTCAGCGCGACGCTCGGCTGGTCGACCTTGACCGGCTGGAAGCGACGCTCAAGCGCGGCGTCCTTCTCGAGGTGCTTGCGGTACTCGTCGATAGTGGTCGCACCGACGGTCTGCAGCTCACCGCGCGCCAGCATCGGCTTGAGGATGGAAGCAGCGTCGATCGCTCCCTCCGCGGCGCCGGCACCCACGAGTGTGTGGATCTCGTCGATGAAGAGGACGATGTCGCCCCGCGTGCGGATCTCCTTGAGAACCTTCTTCAGACGCTCTTCGAAGTCACCGCGGTAACGGCTCCCCGCCACGAGCGCGCCGAGGTCAAGGGTGTAGAGCTGCTTGCCCGTCAAGGTCTCAGGAACCTCGTTGGCGACGATCTGCTGGGCCAGGCCCTCGACGATGGCTGTCTTGCCCACGCCGGGTTCGCCGATCAGGACGGGGTTGTTCTTGGTGCGGCGTGACAGGACCTGCATCACGCGCTCGATCTCTTTTGCACGTCCGATGACCGGGTCGAGCTTGCCGTCCCGGGCCAGCTGGGTCAGGTTCCGACCGAACTGGTCGAGCACCGGGGACCCCGACGGGCTATCGCCCGAGCTGGCACCCTGACTCGCGCCGACCGACTCCTTCCCCTGGTTGCCCGACATGAGCTGGATAACCTGCTGCCGCACGCGACCGAGGTCCGCACCGAGGCTCACCAAGACTGTGGCGGCCACGCCCTCGCCCTCGCGAACGAGGCCGAGCAGCATGTGCTCCGTACCGATGTAGCTGTGACCGAGCTGCAGCGCCTCACGCAGCGAGAGCTCGAGAACCTTCTTCGCCCTCGGCGTAAAGGGAGGCGATCCGCTCGGCGCCGTGCCCGCCATGCCGATGGTTTCCTCGACCTTCTCGCGCACGGCCTCGAGCGAGATCCCAAGGGACTCGAGCGCCTTCGCCGCGACGCCCTCCCCTTCGTGAATCAGCCCCAGGAGGATGTGCTCGGTGCCAATGAAACTGTGATTGAGCAGGCGCGCCTCTTCCTGCGCCAACACCAGCACCCTCCGTGCTCGGTCGGTGAAACGTTCGAACACCCTGACCGCCTCTCCTTGGTCCCCTTGCTTCTCGGCCCAGTGTACCTGGGGCCTTAGTTGAACACGCCGCAACCATCCGGTCACGGACTCGGAGGAACCCGGCCTCATTTTCCGGTGCCCTGCGACCAGGCGGTTGTCGTCTTTCCGCAGCTGTGCCCTAACGTTTGGGGCAGTGAACCCCACCGAGGCCCTCGGCCTGCCCCGCCTGCAAGAGGGACTGCGGCGTCTGGAGCCCCTGCTCACCGCCTCTGTCGTCACCGGGGACGGGTTCTTGGACGAGGTCACGACGCATCTGATCGCTGCCGGAGGGAAGCGTCTGCGGCCTCTGCTCGCGCTGGCGACGGCGACCGGCGGCAACCGGGACGCAACGGAAGATGACCTGATGGGCGCCGTCGCGGTGGAGCTCGTCCACCTGGCGTCGCTCTACCATGACGACGTCATTGACGAGGCAACGATCCGCCGCAACGTCGAGAGCGTCAACAGCCGATTCGGCAACCTGGTGGCCATCGTTGCCGGCGACTACCTGCTCGCCCGCAGTGCCGCCATCGCGGCAAGCCTGGGGACGGAGATCGCCGCGATCCTGGCCGACACCCTGGGGCGGCTGTGCCAGGGGCAGGTCACCGAGGTCCGTTCGGCCTTCCAGATCGGGCGTAGTCGCGAGGACTACTTCGCGACAATTAGCGGCAAGACGGCCGCGCTGACTGCAACGTCGTGCCGCATTGGCGCGCTCACGGGTGGCCTGCCAGCGGCGGAGGTCGACGCGTGCACCGAGTTCGGGCACTGCTTCGGCATGGTGTTCCAGATCCGCGACGACATCCTCGACATCACCGCGAACGACGGCCAGCTGCAAAAACCGGCCGGGCAGGACCTGGCCGAGGGCGTGTACACACTGCCCGCTCTTGTTGCTCTCACCGATCCCGACGCAGGACCGGACCTGCGTGCACTGCTCGGACAACCCCTGGCACAGCCAGAGCGGGACAAGGCACGAGCAATCGTGATGGCCTCTCGAGGAATCACCGACTCCGTCGACCAGGCCCGGGCCTTCGTCACCGAAGCACGGGAGGCCTCCACGGGAATTTCGCAGCCGGAGCTACGGGCGGGCCTCACGCGCCTGGTGGCCGAGCTGCTCAGCGACCTCCCGGTCTGAGTCGCGTCAGGCGCCGGCCATACGCGAGGTGAAGAAAACGGAAGAGGCGGCGCGGCCGGGAAGTCCGGACGGTGACCGCGCTCCTCCGCGCTCAGGCCTGGTGCTGGCTCAGTTGTTGCTGGTGGTGGTGCCGCAAGCAGCCTGGGCCTTGGCCAGCCGGGCGTTGACCTTGGACTCACGGTTCTGGAGCTTCGTGATCCTTTTCGCGATGGCGTCGGCCTGCTGCGTCTTGCCCTCCGACTTCAGCTGGGCCTCACGAGCCTCCGCCTTCGGGAGTCGGGCCGAGATCCTGCTCTCGACCTTCTGCACCCGGGCCTGGAGCGCCGGCAGCTTGGCGCACTTGGCCGGCGGGTTCGACGTGCCACTGGCGGCGGGGGTCGACGCACCGGCCATGCCCACCACGCCGAAAGCGAGGACACCGGCTACTGCGGTTCCTGCGATGATCTTGCCGAGCATTTCTGTCCTCCTTGGACGTCTGCGCGCTTTGCACGCTTGCGTCGCCCTGCGGCGACAGATCCCACCCTGGGTGCCAGATGTGAGCGATCCGTGAGGAAGTTTTGAGGAAACCGCCCGTTGCATAAGAAGGGTTGAAAAGCGCGAGAGGTCCGGTCCGTGGGTCTTAGGTCCTGACTCCAGGTAATTCGGCTCCCGCACATAGGTTTGTCACTCCGCACATCCCCGAAAGATCGAATCCCGCCTCGCGGACCCGTCCTGTTCTGGCCCCATACGTGGGAGCGGTGAGTCTTCCTTGGGGGCCGCATACGGCCACCACGAAGGCAGCTCGATCGGGCCATATGCGGCGGCTCCCCGGTCTTCCCTCGGCCTCTATACGCCGAGTGGCTGGGCGCGCGTATACAGGCGGAGGCAACACCGCCGCAGCGCCAGATACAGGCAAAACGAAGTCTCCGTGCCTTCGCGTATACGGCGAGGGACAAAGGCGTCGGATCGCCCGGGTCAAGAGCCCGAATCGAGCGAGGTTTCAGCAAGGGTCCGTGTCGCAGAGCGCGACGGACACGCCTGAATCATCGCCGGGCCGAGCGGGACCAGGTCTCCACGACGGCGGCGGCCGCCGTTGGTGTGATCAGAGCCGTACGGGGCAACCCGTGAGGGACTCGGCGAGGAAGTGGCTCAAGAGACGTTGCGCTCATAGACGATGCGCAGGCCGTGCAGCGTCAGCCAGGGTTCCACATGGTCGATCGTGTCCGAGTACGGAGCGATGAGCGAGCTGAACCCGCCGGTCGCCACCACGGTGGAAGGTCCCAGGTCCTCCATGAAGCGCCGGGCCAAGCCATCGACGAGGCCGGCAAAGCCATAGAGGGTGCCCGATTCGATCGATTCCACGGTCGAGCGCCCGATGACGCTGCGCGGTTCGACCAGTTCCACCCGGCGCAGGGCGGCGGCCTGTTGGTACAGCGCGTCGAGGCTGATGGCCACGCCGGGGGTGATCGCTCCGCCCAGGTATTCGCCCTTCTCGCTGATGGCCTCCACCGTGGTCGCGGTCCCCATGTCGACCACGATGCACGGCCCGCCGTAGAGGTCGAAAGCGCCGACGGCATCGGCAATGCGGTCTGCGCCGACCTCCTTGGGGTTGTCGTAGAGGATCGGCATGCCGCTCTTGGTGCCCGGTCCGAGCACCACGCACGGCACCTCGGAGAACCAGCGACTCGCCATCTGCCGGAGTTCGCCGGTGACATGCGGCACCGACGAGCTGACCGCGATCCCGCTCACGGACGTCGCGATGTCGAGACCCTCCAGATCGAGCAGCTGGGTGAGCAGGACGGCATGCTCGTCCGGGGTGCGGGTCGGGACCGTCGAGAGCCGCCAGTGATGTGTGAGGTCGCGGCGGAGCGCTCGGGTCCACTTCGGTCCCGATACCGACGCCCACGCCGTCCTCGACCACCGGCACCGTTTCGGTGTCGTCCCGCGTGTAGAGCCCGATCACGGTCTCGGTGTTGCCGACGTCGATGGCGAGGAGCACCGTTCAGTCCGGTCCTTGCTCGGTCTGGGACGACAACCCGGTCTTCGTCCACAGCATGTCGAGACCGAGGTCGAGCGCGGGAGCCGAATGCGTCAACGCGCCGACGGAGATCCTGTCCGGACCCGCAGCGGCGTAGGCGCCGATGTTCTCGAGCGTCACGCCACCGGAGACCTCGGTGAGGATGGGCCTCGGCGCGTCGCGACGGGCGACGCCGATGGCTTCCCGTACGGTCTGGGGATCCATGTTGTCGAGCAGGACGGCGTCGGCCCCGGCCCGTGCGGCCTCGGCCACCTGATGGAGCGCATCGCATTCGATCTCGACCAGCCGACCCGGCCAGAGATCGCGGGCCCGTCCGACGGCCTCGGTGATTCCCATTCCGGCCAAATGGTTGTCCTTGACCAACACGGCGTCGGACAGACCAGCACGGTGACTGGTCCCGCCGCCGGCCCGCACGGCCGCCTTCTCGAGCGCGCGCAGTCCGGGCGTCGTCTTTCGCGTGTCGAGGACCGCCACGGCGACGTTGCGCTCGTGCGCGGCGGCAACGAAGCGGGCGGTCAGGGTGGCGATGCCCGAGAGGCGTCCCAGGAAGTTCAGTGCCGTGCGCTCGGCGGTGAGGATGGGGCGCAGCGGCCCGGCCACCTCCAGCACTGTGTCGCCGGCCTTCACCTCGGCCCCGTCGGCTGCGTACCAGGAGAGAGTCAGCGCACGCCCACCCACGCGGGTGAAGGCCTCGGTGGCACAGTCCCGCCCGGCCAGCACGCCATCGCGCCGGGCACGCAGCGCGAAGCCCGCCGTGACGTCGGGCGGCACCAGCGCGGCCGTCAGGTCTCCTTCGGGCCCGAGGTCCTCATCGAGCGCGCGCTCGACCGCGTCGGCGACGGCCCGGGCGTAGCCCGAGTCGGCCTCGGCCGCGCTCATTGGGCATCCCCGAGAGGCGACGGCACCCGGCCGTGCACGAGTCGGCGCCGCCAGGCAGGGTTGGTGTCGGGGAACTCGCGGCGCGCGTGCGCGCCACGGCTCTCGGTACGGGCCAGCGCCGACTCCAGCAGCGCGTCGGCCACCTGGACCAGGTTCGCCAGCTCGCCTGCTCCGACCGAGAGGCCGGTGCTGCGCAAAGCGTCCGCCGTGTCGTCCACCACGGCACGGGCGCCCGCCAACGATTCCGCGCTTCGCACGACGCCTGCCCCGCGCGTCATGGCGCGCTGGAGCGTGTCACGCAACTTCGTCACGTCGACTCCGCTCGACTCGCCGGCCTCCGCCGCGGCTCTGGCTCCGGCCTCGGTGCCGCAGCGGATCGGCAACGGGTTGCGGCCGACGACGCTGCAGCCGATGCCGTCGATGGGATCGTCGCCGAGCACGGCGCGCAGCGCACCACTCGGCTCGGGGCCGTCGACACCCGCGAGAATGCGTTCGGCCAGCCGGGCGCCGAACACCATCCCTTCGAGCAGCGAGTTCGACGCCAGGCGGTTGGCCCCGTGCACCCCGGTGCAGGCCACCTCGCCCACCGCCCAGAGCCCGGGCAGCGCCGTGGCGCCCCAGAGGTCCGCCACGGCGCCACCCGAGAGATGGTGCGCCGCCGGCGCGATGGGAAGCCAATCGCTCTGGGGATCGAGGCCGATGGAGGCGAGCGACACGGCGATCGTCGGGAAGCGTTGGGAGAACCGCTCGAGCCCGGTGGCGTCGAGCCAGAGATGGTCCACGCCTTGCTCGGCCATGCGCGCGGCCATCGCGCGGCTCACCACGTCGCGCGGCGCCAGCTCGTCGACGAAGCGCTCCCCGTCCCGGTCGCGCAGAAGGGCACCATGCCCCCGCAGCGCCTCGGAGAGGAGCGGACGCGGCATGGCGGGGTGGTGCAGCGCCGTCGGGTGGAACTGCACGAACTCGATGTCGGCCGTCGGCACACCGGCGCGCAGCGCCATGGCCACGCCGTCACCGGTCGACTCGGCCGGGTTCGTGGTCACCGAGAAGAGCTGGCCGGCGCCGCCGGTGGCGAGGACCACGTGGTCCGCACGCACCTCGACCGGGCCGTGGTGGCCGTCCGGGGGAAGGGCGACGACGCCGACGCAGCGCCCCCGCTCGACGAGCAGGTCGAGGGCGAACCAGCCCTCGAGCACCGCGCTAGCGGAGCGGTAGGTGGCGTCGACCAGGGCGCGTTCCACCTCCGCCCCGGTCGCCGCGCCGCCGGCGTGCACGACACGCGGGCGTGAGTGGCCACCCTCTCGGGCGAGCGCGAGGGTCCCGGTGGCCTCGCGGTCGAACTCTGCACCCAGCGCGATCAGCTCGTGGACCCGCCCCGGACCTTCGCCGACGAGGATGCGCACCGCCTCCTCGTCGCAGAGTCCGGCGCCCGCGGCGAGCGTGTCGGCCAGGTGCAGGTCGGTCGAGTCCTCGTCACCGCCCAGCACGGCGGCCACGCCCCCCTGGGCCCAACGCGTCGCCGACTGCGACAGGACGCCCTTCGTGAGGACGCCCAGGGACAGGGAGGGCCCGCCCGCCGTGAGAGGTCCGGCGAGCCGCACGGCGGCGGACAGCCCAGCGACGCCGCTGCCCAGGACCAAGACGTCGAAGGGTCTCGGCTGGGCCCCGGTGGTCACGCCGGTTCGGTCAGTGTGAGCTCGGCGTCGAGGCGGGCCGATGCCTCGTCGATGACGCGGTTGCGCCCGTCGACGTGCACGACGCGGGGCACGTACGCATCGAGCTCGGCGCGCTCGTAGTCCGCGTAGGTGATGACGATCACCTTGTCGCCGGGGGCGACGAGCCGGGCGGCCGCCCCGTTGAGGCAGATCTGGCCGCGCTCCCCCTCGATGGCGTAGGTCTCGAAGCGAGCGCCGTTGTCGATGTCGAGGACCGTCACCTGCTCGTAGGGGAGGATGTCGGCCAGCGCCATCAGCTCGGTGTCGATGGAGACGGACCCCACGTAGTGCAGGTTGGCACCCGTGACCGTGGCCCGGTGGATCTTGGACTTCATCATGCGGCGGCGCATTGGCTCAACCGATCCTTTCGAGGTTGCGGACCTCAGCGGTCGCGGTGGGGAGGGAGAGAAGCGGGGCGGGGTCGTCGGCACCGGCGAGCGCGGCGCTGTTGTCGATGAGACGGACCGGGCCGACCAGTGCGGCGACGAGGAGGCGCACGGCGCCGGGGTCAGTGACGGCGTCGAGCGCATCGAGGGTGGCGGCGTCGACGGCGACCGCGTAGTCGAGCTCGACGAGGGGTTCGGTGGCCACCGTGGCGCGCATGACCCCGGACAGGGCGGCACCGGAGCGCTCGCCGGCGGCGACGGCGTGACGGGCCGCGTCGAGGGCCCGTGCGAGCACGGTGGCCGCGCGGCGCTCGGCCGGCGAGAGGCGGACGTTGCGGCTCGAGAGCGCCAGCCCGTCGGCCTCCCGCACGATGGGGCAGCCCACGATCTCGACGGGCAGCAGAAGGTCGAGCGCCATGCGGCGCACCACCGCCAGCTGTTGGAAGTCCTTCAACCCGAAGTAGGCGCGGCAGGCGCCGCCGATGGAGAAGAGCTTGGCCACCACCGTCGCCACGCCGTCGAAGTGGCCGGGGCGGGCGGCGCCTTCCCAGCGCTCGCTGACGCCGAGCACCGACACCGTGGTCGCCGGGGGCGAGGGCCAGCTCGGGTACATCTCGGACACCGGCGGGACGAAGACGACGTCGGCGCCCGCCTGGCGACACACGTCGAGGTCCCGCTCGAGTGTGCGCGGGTACTTCTCCATGTCCTCCGGGTCGCCGAACTGCAGCGGGTTGACGAAGATGCTCACGGCCACGACGTCGCACTCGGCGCGGGCCCGCTCGAGGAGCGACACGTGGCCGGCGTGGAGCGCGCCCATGGTCGGCACCAGCCCGACGGTCGCGCCACTGGCCCGGGCCGCATCGAGCAGCGCGGCGCAGGCGGCTCCGGTCTCTACGACGTCCACGGCGGCGCTCCCTCCTTCCCCGTCGTCCTAGACGGCCGCCGGCACGGCGGGGACGTCCGGTGCGTCGGACGGGGTAGGCGTGTCGGGTCGGGCGGACGGGGCGGGTGAACCCGCCTGGGCCAGCCGGGTGGCCAGCGCGGCGCCGGCCTGGTACCCGGCGCGCTCGGACTCGGGCAGGGCGTCGAGGTGGCGGCTGAGCGTCGCCCAGTCCCCACGCCGGGCCGGGCCGGTCAGGGCGTCGCTCGTCCCGAGCGCGGCCACATCGTCGACGGCGGCGCGCGTGAGCGGCAGGAACGACTCGAGGTCCAGCCCGACCGAGGCGGCGACGCGCTCGACCTGCCCCAGCAGTGCGACCACGTGGTTGGCGGCCATACAGGCGGTGGCGTGGTAGGCGGCGCGATCCTCGTCGGCCACCTCGACCAGACGCCCGCCGAGGCAGTCGACGATCTCGCGGGCGACGGGCGCACCCGCCACCGCGAACGTCACGCCCGAGCCGAGGCGAGCGGCACCCACCTCGCCGTTGGGGAGCGGCACCAACGGATGGACGGCGGCGCGGCGCGGGTGGGGCGCCAGCGCATCGAGACCGAGCGAACCCGAGAGATGGACGACGGTCGTGGTGGCGACGGGCTCGACCGCGGCCGCCACCTCCGCGATGGTGTCGTCGGGCGTGGCGATCACCAGGACGTCGACGCCGCGCGCCGCGCCAGAGAGGTCGTCGTCGCGCCCGAGGAAACCGGCGAAGGCCCAGCCGCGCGCCGAGAGCGCGGCGGCGAGCGACCTGCCGGCCCGGCCGGGACCGATGATCCGGATGGAGTGCATCTGACCTCCTTCGGCGTTCCAGCCCCTGACGGGTGCCGTTCGCCTACAGACGATCCGAATACGTTCGCCTACAGACTACCCACACGGGTCACGTCTCCACCAGCGGCCCTGAGCTGCTCGGACGTGACCAGATCCGGGGCCAGGTCGGCCAGGGGCTGCACCACGAACCGCCGCTGCCAGAGACGGGGGTGCGGCACGGTGAGGTCGGGCTCGTCGACCGTGCAGCCCTCGACCCAGAGCAGGTCCGCGTCGAGCGTGCGCGGGCCCCAGTGGACCGTGCGCACGCGGCCGGCCGCCTCCTCGAGGGCGCGGCAGCGCTCGAGGAGGCGACGGGGGCCGTCGTGCGTCGCCAACTCGACCACCGCGTTGAGGTACGGACCCTGCGGCGGCCCGCCGACGGGGTCGGTCTCGTAGAGCGGCGACACGGCCACGACGTCGCCGCCGGCGCGCAGACCGTCGACGGCCGCCGCCAGAAAGCCCCTCCGGTCCCCCACGTTCGAGCCCAGACCGACGAAGGCCCGCCGGGGCGGTGAGGGCGGCGTCGCCATCAGCGGGCGCGCCGCACCCTGACCCCTGTCGAGCCCACGTCGAGCGCCAGCGGCGGCCGGAGCTTGCGCACGGAGACCTCGACCGCCTCGAGGCGGGCGTCGGTGATCAAGAGCGCGCTGGCCAACCGCCCCGCCAGCGCCTCGAGCAGGCGGTAGGAGCGCCCCCCCACCACGTCGGCCGCCGTCCGGGCGAGCCCGCCGTAGTCGACCGTGTCGGCGAGCTCGTCGCTCTCCTGGGCGGCGGTCATGTCGAGCCAGGCCACGATGTCGACGGCGAAGGGCTGGGCCCGGTCCTGCTCCTCGGGCAGGGCGCCGTGGGTTCCGGTCACCCGCAGGTCACGGATCTCGATGCGGTCGCTCACCGCACCTGGCCGCGTGCCGGCATGCCCTCCAGCTCGGACAGGAGCTCACGGCCGGGCTCGCCCATGGCGTGCCCGACGACGTGCTCGACGAGCGCCACCGCCTGCGGCTGGTTGGCGATGCGGTCGGACCACACGAGATAGCCGGCCAGGACGCCCATCACGCGGTCACCCAGCTCGTCCTGGTGCACGAGGATGCGCAGCCGGGCCGCCAGCGAGTCGTCGATGTCCTTGTAGCAGGCGGCCAGCACGGGGCGCGGGTCGCCCGATCGCTCCAGCGGATAGTGGGCCCAGGCCAGGCCCTCCTCTTCGTAGGCGGCCAGGTTGTGGGGCGACGGCAGCAGCGAGACCACCCGGCCGAAGCCCTGGACGCGGAGCCAAATGATCTCCTCCTGGCGCCGGACCCGACGGTGGTTGACCGAGAACCCGCCCGGGCGCTCGCTGGCGGCCAGGTGGTCCTTGATCACCCAGGTGAAGTTGCGGGGCGAGATGCCGGCGGCCCACTTGCCCTTCATGCGGCAGGACCATACAGCCGGGCCACCTGCACCGTGGCCGCCACGTCGTGGACCCGCACCATGCCGGCCCCGGCCACCAGCGCCGCCGCGGCGGTGGCCAGCGAGCCCTCGAGCCGGTCGGGCACGGGAGCCGGAACGAGGGCGGTGCCGGGGGCCCAGCGGGTCGCCGGGCCCGTCGGCGCTGCCGGCGGCCGCCAGGAGCCCGAGGAAGCGCTTGCGGCTCGTGCCGACGAGCACGCCGGCGCACCCGGCGGCGGTCGCCTCGGCCACCAACTCGGGCAGGTGCCGCAACAGCGAGAGGTTGTGGTCCGCGGTCTTGCCGAAGCCGATCCCGGGGTCGACCCAGACCTCGGCCACGCCGGCGGCACGGGCCCGGGCCGCCCGCTCGAGCAGGAACGCCTCCACCTCGGCCACCACGTCGCCATAGCGGGGGTCCTCCTGCATGGTGCGCGGCTCGCCTCGCATGTGCACGGCCACCCAGCCGACGCCGGTGGCCGCCGCCACCTCCCACAGCGAGGCGGACACGTCGTTGAGCAGGGTCGCCCCGGCGGCCACGGCGGCCTCGGCCACCTCGGGCTTGACTGTGTCCACCGACAACCGGGCGCCCCGCTCACGCGCCGGCGAGGCCAAGGCCGCGACGACGGGGACGACGCGGGCCAGCTCCACGTCGGCGGCGACGGGCTGGGCACCGGGCCGCGACGACTCGCCGCCGACGTCGACCACATCGGCCCGCTCGTCGAGCATCTCGAGCCCGCGTGCCACCGCGGCGTCGGTGTGGTCGTAGAGCCCGCCGTCGGAGAACGAGTCGGGCGTCACGTTGAGGACGCCCATGACGAGCGGGCGCCGCCCCGGACGCCCCGGATACCCCGGACGACCCGGATCCGGCGACACCGCCGTCAGTGACCCCGGATGAACTGCATCGCCTCGGCGCGCGTGGCCACGTCGGAGCGGAAGAGGCCGCGCACCGACGAGGTGACGGTGAGCGTGCCCGGCTTCTTCACCCCGCGCATCGACATGCACAGGTGCTCGGCCTCGATCACGACCAGCACCCCGCGCGGCGAGAGGACCTCGGCGATGGCGTCGGCGATCTGCGTGGTCATGCGCTCCTGGACCTGCAGGCGCCGCGCGTAGCCGTCGACGAGGCGGGCCAGCTTGGAGAGTCCGGTGATGCGCCCGTCCTCGGCCGGGATGTAGGCGACATGCGCCTTGCCCAGGAACGGCACCAGGTGGTGCTCGCAGAGGGAGGCAAAGGGGATGTCGCGCACCATGACCATCTCGTCGTGCTCGGCGGCGAACGTCACCTCGAGATGACGGGCCGGGTCGTCGTGCAGGCCCGAGAAGAGCTCCTCGTACATGGACGCCACCCGCTGCGGCGTCGCCACCAGGCCGTCGCGGGCCGGGTCCTCCCCGATGGCGCTCAGCAGCTCGCCGACGGCGGCCTGCACCCGTTCGACGTCGACGCTCACTGGTCCTCCCCCTTGTAGCGGTGCACGCCGCGCAGGTTGCGATAGCGCTCGGCCACGTCGAGGCCGTAGCCCACGACGAATTCGGGCGGGATGGTGAAGCCGATGTAGCGCAGGTCGAGGGCGACCCGCTGCTCGCCCTCCTTCACCAGCAGGGCGCAGATCTCCACGCTCTTGGGCGACCGCGCATGGAGATAGCGGCGGAGATAGTTGAGCGTGAGGCCGCTGTCGATGATGTCCTCGACCACGAGCACGTGGCGGTTCTCGAGCTCGGAGTCGAGGTCCTTGACGATGCGCACCACCCCGGAGGTCTTGGTCGCGCTGCCGTAGGACGAGACGGCCATGAAGTCGACGTCGACCGGCAGGGCGATGCACCGGCACAGATCGCTCATGAAGAGCATCGCGCCCTTGAGCACGGCCACCAGCAGGGGCGGCTCGTCGGCGTAGTCGGCCGTGATCTGGGCCCCCAGCTCGGCCACCCGGATGGCCAGCTGCTCGGCCGAGACCAGCACCGGGCCGACGTCGGGCTCGGCCCAGGTCGGCACCCCCGCTCCGGGCACCCCCGCTCCGGGCTCGTCCGTCACCGGCTGCACCCTAGTGGAGCGCCCCGGCTCCACCCGGAGCCGCCCGGCCGTGCGGCGCACGCGCCGCCCTCCCGACAACTCGGTCCCAACGGCGGCGCCCGCCGCGACGTCGAGCACGCGATCGACCTCGGCCAAGGACGGGGGATGGCCGTCACCGGCGGCGCGCAGCCAGCCCCGCAGCGCGCGACGGGCCAGTGGGCGGGTGGTGCGCGCCACCGCCCGGGCGTCGGCGGGGTCGGGCAGCGCGTTCCGGGCCAGCGAGTCCATCAGTGCCACCTCGTCGCGCAGAACCCCGGCCTGGCGGACGAGCAGCGGCACGGGGTCGCGCCCGGCCACCGCGGCGCACAGCGGCAAGAGCTCGTGGCGCACCCGGTTGCGCACGAAGGCGGGGTCGTCGTTGCTGGCGTCGCACACGGGCTCGAGCCCCGCGGCGGTGCACAGGGCGTGGGTCTCGCTCCGGCGCAGGCCGAGGAGCGGGTGCCGGGTGCCGGGCGCCATGCCGGCCAGGCCGTCGGAACCGGCGCCGCGGAGGAGGTTGACGAGAATCGTCTCGGCCTGGTCGTCCATCGTGTGGCCGGTGGCCACCCCGGCCGGCAGCAGGGCGAAGCGGGCCTGCCGGGCCCGCGCCTCGAGGTTGGGGCCCGGCGCCACGACGGCGCGCCGGCGCTCGCACCGAACCCCGACCCGCTGCGCGACCGACGCCACGACGTCACCCTCCTCGGCCGAGCCGCGGCGCAGTCCGTGGTCGACGTGAAAGGCCGTGACGGCACACCCGGCCGCCGCCGCCAGCACGAGGAGGGCGAGCGAGTCGGCACCGCCCGACACCGCACAGGCCAGGGCGGTCCCCGCCGGGGGGAAGGTGCAGCGGGTCAGCAGGCCGGCGACGAGGGGCTCGGGGAAAACGGCGGGAGAGGGAGAAGAGTCGGGAGGGTCGGGAGGGTCCTCACCCACCGGCCCGACCGTTGCCACCGGCCGCAACGGCCCCACCGGCCCCGTCGGCCCCGTCGGCCCCGTCGGCCCGTGCCACCCAGCGCGCCGGGTCGCGGATCTCCTCGAGGGTGGGCAGCCACTCGGGGCCCTCCCACACCCGGGCCAGCAGCGCCGGCCCGCCGGAGCCCTCGACGGCTTCGACGAAGCGCTCGCCCTCGGCGTACTGGCGCATCTTGGCGTCGAGGCCCAGCAGCTTCGAGATCAGCCGCGTCAGCCCCCGCGCCTCGGTGCGGCGCTCGTGCAGGACCTGCGCGAAGTGGGCGGCGCCCGGCACCTCGCCGGCACCGGCCCGGTTCATGGTGACGTCTCCGTGGCCCTCGAGCAGGCTCATCATCCCCGAGATCCGCGAGAGCGCCCGCTGCTGCTCGGGCGTGGCCAGCATGCCGACCACTCCGGCCTCGCGGGCGGGGTTGCGCCCGTTGCGCACGTCGGTGGCCGCCCGCTTGACCACCTCGACGAAACCGGCGGGGTCGCCCGAGAGCGGTCCGAGCAGCTCGGACACGAGGCCGACGAAGTAGTCGCGCAGCCAGGGCACGGCGGTGAACTGCAGGCGGTGCGTCACCTCGTGCAGCGCCAGCCACAGCCGGAACTCGTTCTTGGCGAAGCCGTACTGGTCCTCGACGGCGACGATGTTCGGGCCCACGTAGGAGACCAGGTCCTGGTCTTCGGGATCCTCGTCGTTGATGAGCAGGTCGTACTGGCCCAGGACCCGCGTCGCCATGTAGGCGAGCATCAGTCCGAGCTGGGTGCCGGCCACGGCGCGGCCGACGACGAGGGTCGGGCCGGCCAGCTTGGCGTTCCGCTTGCGCTGGAGCTCCCACAGCGCGGGGCTGACGAGGCGCTCGATGGAGCGCACGTTGGCGGCGGCCCAGCCGGGACGGTCGGTCACCTTGGCCCGGGCCGACCCGTGCGCCGAGCGCAGGCCGGTCGCCGCGCTCACGAGCGCCTCGGCCCGCTCGGTCAACTCGTCGAACTGGCCCTGCAGCGCCGCCGAGCGGTAGGAGGCCGGCGAGGGCTTCAGGATCAGGGCGCCCGCCGCCACCCGCTGGGCCAGGGCCCAGTCCACCATGGCCGGTGCGCCCAGCGGCACCTCCGGGACCGCCGGGGAGAGATCAGTGCTCGCCGTGGCGCTGGCGGCTTTCTTCGTCGATGGCGGCGGCGATCCGCTCGATCAGGGTCTGGGGCACGCGGTCCCGGCACCGGTTGGCGATGATGCGCCGCAGCTCGGCCTCGAACTCGGCGGCCCCGCCGCAGGGGCCGCACCAGTCGAGGTGCACGCGGATCTCCTCCCGGCGGATCTCGGTCAGCTCGCCGTCGAGATACGTGTAGAGCGAGTGCACCGCCTCCTCGCAGTCGACGGACACCCCGAACAGGTCGGCCGCCTCCATCGCCCTGGCTCCCTCGCCCTGCTCCATCTGCTCGCTCTGCTCGCTCTGCTCGCTCTGCTCGCTCATCGTGCGCCTGTCGTCGCTCATTCCCTCGACCCCCCGGGCACGCTGCCGACGAGTCCCCGCGCCTCCGCCACATCGTGCAACGCCTTCTGGAGCGCCCTTCTTCCCCGGTGGATCCGGCTCATGACGGTCCCGATGGGCACGTCGGTGATCTCGGAGATCTCCTTGTAGCTGAAACCCTCCACGTCGGCCAGCAAGACCGCCATCCGGAACGCCTCGGGCAGGCCCTCGAGCGCGGCCTTCACGTCGTCGTCGGTGAAGCGCTCGAGCGCCTCGTCCTCGGCCGAGCGGCCGGGCTCGCTCCCACCGCCGCCGGCCAGGCGCTTGTAGAGGTAGAGGTCCTCGACGTCCTCGACGTCGGTCATCTCGGGCCGGCGCTGCGCGGCTCGGTAGTTGTTGATGTAGGTGTTGGTGAGGATGCGGTAGAGCCAGGCGCGCAGATTGGTGCCCTCGGTGAACGACCCGAAGGACCGGTAGGCCTTGAGATAGGTCTCCTGGACGAGATCCTCGGCGTCGGCGCGATTGCGGGTCATCCGCAGCGCCGCCGAGTACAACCCCGGCATGAACTCCATGGCGACGTCGGTGAAGGTCGCCTGATCTGCCATGGACCAACCCTACCCACCCGGCGATATCGTCTCCGCCGTGACCTCCGCACCCGCCAACCTCGGAATCGACCTGATGAGCGGCGCATTCTTCGGGCGGGAGCCCCACGACGCCTTCGCCTGGATGCGGGCCAACGCCCCCGTCTACTACGACGAGGCCAACGACCTGTGGGCGGCGGCCAGCTACGCCGCCGTCAAGCAGGCCTCCGTCGACACCGATTCCTTCTCCAGCGCCGGGGGCATCCGGCCGAAATTCCCGGCCCTGCCGATGATGATCGACTTCGACGCCCCCGAGCACGTGCGGCGGCGGCGCCTGGTCTCGGAGGGCTTCACCCCCAAGCGGGTGCGGGCCATGGAGGACAAGCTCCGTCTCGTCTGCGACGCCATCATCGACCGGGTCTGCGAGGAGGGCAGCTGCGACTTCGTCAAGGAGATCGCGGCGCCGCTGCCCATCATCATGATCGGCGACATGCTCGGCGTGGCCCCCGCCGACCGCGACGACCTGTTGCGCTGGTCCGACGACATGCTCAAGGGTCAGGGCTCGCCCGACCCCGAAGCGATTGGTGCGCGCCACCGTCGCGTTCACCGGATTACTCCGAGTACATCCACCCGGTCCTCGACGAGCGCCGTGCCACCGCCAACACCGACGACCTCGTCGGCGTGCTGTGCCACGCCGAGATCGACGGAGACTCGCTCGACGACGACTCGCTGGTCCACGAGACGCTGCTCATCCTGATCGGTGGCGACGAGACGACGCGCCACGTGATCAGCGGCGGGATCGAGGAGCTGCTCGCACACCCCGAACAGGTGGCCCGCCTGGCCGAGGACCCGGCCGGCCTGCTGCCGGGCGCGGTGGAGGAGATGCTCCGCTGGGTGTCCCCCATCAAGAACATGGCCCGGACCGCCACCCGCGACGTCGACCTGGCCGGGGCGCACATCGAGGAAGGTCAGGAGCTGCTGCTGCTGTACCCCTCGGCCAACCGGGACGAGGCGGTGTTCGAGGAACCGGACCGCTTCGACATCACGCGCAGCCCCAACCCGCACATGGCGTTCGGGTTCGGTGCACACTTCTGCCTGGGCAACCAGCTGGCCCGGCTGGAGCTGCGCGTCATGGTCGAGCGCGTGCTGGCGCGGATGCCCGACCTGCGCCTCGCCGTCGGGCGGGACGCGCTGGCGCGCCGGCAGGCCAACTTCATCTCGGGCCTCGAGGCCATGCCCGTCGCGTTCACACCGACGCTCACCGGTCGGCGTCGGGCCCGTCTGATGCCCGAGGACGAGGGGGGCGGCCCCGCCGTGCCGGCCGGACCCGGACCGGGGGGCATCGCCGGCTGGTCCGTCCTCGTGACGGGCGGCGGGAGCGGCATCGGGCTGGCCACGGCCGAGCGCCTGGCGTCCGACGGTGCGCACGTGACGATCTGCGGGCGCACCGAGCAGCGGCTGGCCGACGCCACGGCCCGCATCGCGTCGGCGGCGGCCGGCGGTGCGACGGCGCGCTACGTCGTGGCCGACGTGACGGTCGAGGAGCAGGTGCGCGCGGCGGTGGCCGCCACGGCCGAGGCGACCGGTCGCATCGACGGCCTCTTCGCCTGCGCCGGGGGCTCGACGCACTCGGTTCGGTCCTCACGGCCGACGTGGCCGCGGTGCGCGGCACGATCGACCTCAACCTGATGGGCTCGGTGATCTGCGTGAAGCAGGGCGGGGCGGCCATGCAGGCCCAGGGTGGGCCCGGGTCCATCGTCCTCATGTCCTCGGGCGCCGGCCGCTTCCCGCACCCGCACCTCTGGGCCTACGGGGTGGCGAAGGCGGGCATCTGCTTCCTGACCGAGACGGCGGCCGAGGAGCTCGGGCCGCTCGGCATCCGGGTCAACGCGGTGGCCCCGGGCATCATCGACGACGAGTTGATGTCGTTCATCACGGCCGGCGGCCCGCTGCTCGACGACTACCTGGCCCAGATGCCCCTCGGCCGCGTCGGCACCGTCGAGGACGTCGCGGCGGCCGTCCGCTACCTCCTCGGGCCCGAGTCGTCCTTCGTGACCGGCGAGGTCCTCGGCGTGGACGGCGGTCACCACCTGCGGCGGGGCGCCGACTACTCCCTGTTGTTCGGCAGCTGAAGCCGTTGTTCGGCGGCTGAAGCCGTTGTTCGGCGGCTGAAGCCGGCCGGGCCCGACGACCGAGCCGGTCCGCCAGTTCAGGGCGTCAACTGGAACAGCCCGGCGTCGATCACCGTCTCGCCCCGCTGGGTCTCGGTGCGGAAGCGAAAGAACCCCGCCGCGTGCGCCCCGATGTCCCACACCGAGACGGTGAGCGTGTCGCCCGGCATGGTCGGCTTGGAGAAGCGGGCCCGCATCGAGCCGAAGCGCGCCGGGTCGGAGCCGCACGCCGTGTGCAGCAGGGCCCGTCCGGTGAAGCCGTAGGTGCACAGCCCGTGCAGGATGGGGCGGTCGAAGCCCGCCCGCTTGGCGAACGTCGGGTCGGAGTGGAGCGGGTTGCGGTCGCCGCTCAGGCGGTAGAGCAGCGCCTGGTCGTCGCGCGTCGCGTAGGTCACCACCTCGTCGGGCTCGCGCGCCGGCAGCGGCTCGGCCGCCATCGCGCTCTCCTCGTCGCCCTCGGGGTTGCGCGGCCCCCCGAAGCCCCCGGCGCCGCGGATGAACAGGGCCGTGCGGTTGGTGAAGGCGAGCTCGCCGCTGTCCGTGTGGCGCGAATCGCTCTCGAGCACGACGAGGCCGGCCGACCCCTTGTCGTACATGCCGGCCACCTTCGTGACGATGGACACGGACCCGGACGCCGGCAGCTCGCCGTACAGATGGATGGCCTGCTCACCGTGGACGAGCATGGCGGGGTCGTACTCGCCGATCGAGGTTCTCCCGCCGCCCTGGCCGACGATGGTGGTGAAGGTGGGCAGCACCCGCTGGGCGACGCCGTCCGAGTTCTCCGTCGTGAACTCGAGCTCGAATCCGGTCGGGTCGAGTGCGCCCGCGCCGACGCCGAGCGCGTAGAGCAGCGCGTCCTTGCTCGTCCACGACCGCTCGACCGGCTCGGAGGTCGAGCCCACTGCGTCCGGGTTGAGTGCCATCGCCGTACCTCTTTCTTTTTTCATTTCTGCGGTTCTTGTGCGTCGGGTCGCTTGGGGTTCTTGGTTCTCGCCGTTCTCGCGATGCCGATCTTCCCTCGCCGCGCCGGACTCAAGATCGACAGCATTTCATGTTACATAGATATCTGTTACACTTGTCAAGTGGCAACCGACCGGCCCGGGGACACGCTCGAGGCGCCGGCGCTGACCATCGACGAGCTGGCGGCCGCCGCCGGGACCACCAGCCGGCGCATCCGATCGTTCCAGACGCTCGGGCTCCTTCCCCACCCCGCGCTGCGGGGGCGCACCGGCGTCTACGGGGCGGCCCATCTCGATCGCCTGCGGGCCGATCCTGAGGCTGCAGGAGCGGGGCTTCTCCCTGGAATCGCTCCGCACCCTCCTCGACGCCCTCGATGCCGGGCAGTCCCTCGCCGCCGTGCTCGGCGTCCATGAGCCGCGCCGGCCGCGTCCAGCCCGAGACCGATCCGGGATGCGGACACCTCTGAGCTCTACGGCTTCGCGGACCTCCAGCGCGCCGCCGAGCGGGCGCGCCGGGGACGCGGGCGCCCCCTGCTCGCGGTCGTGCCGACCACCGTGTGGGACGAGAGCGAGGCCTCGTAGCGCCGGCGGCGGGGGCCGCGGACCCGGCGGCTCCGCCACCCGGGCTCGATATGGTCCGCTGCCCGTGCCCGACGCGCCGGCGGTCTCGCTCCTGCCCTGGCCGCGGGCGGCCGACGCCGGGCGCGGCGGTGGCCGTGACGACCCGGCACCACGGCGTGTCGGCGCCCCCGTACGACACGCTCAACCTCGGGCTCCACGTGGGCGACGCGCCCGAGGCCGTCGTCACGAACCGGGCCCGTGCGGCGGCCGCCTTCGGCGTCGGGCTCGACACGTTGGTCTTCGCGCGCCAGGTCCACGGCACGAGCGGCCGCGATCGTCGGCCCCGACGACGCGGGACGCGGCACCCGCGCCGAGGACGACGCGCTGCCGGACACCGACATCCTCGTGACCACCTCGTCCGGCGTCACGCTGGCCATCCTGGTGGCCGACTGCGTCCCGCTCGCCCTCGTCGACCCGGCAGCCCACGTCCTCGCCGCCGTGCATGCCGGATGGCGCGGCACCGCCGGCGGGGCGGTGGCCGCCGCGCTGGGCGCCATGGAGGCGCACGGGGCCCGGGCCGAGCGGGTGCGCGCCTTCATCGGGCCGGCCGTCGCGCCGGGGCGCTATCAGGTCGGCGACGAGGTGCCGACGTGCGCTCGCGCAGCGCGGCACGTCCCCGACGTGCTCGACACCGGGGTGGCGCGGGCCGACGGCGCCGGGCCATTGGCTCGTCGACCTCGTGGCCGCCAACCGGCAACAGCTCCGCGCCGCCGGTGTCGGCCGACGGCGCACGTCGACGACAGCGGCGTCACCACCGACGACGACGCCTTCTTCAGCGACCGCGCCCGACGCCCCTGCGGCCGTTTCGCCCTGTTCGCCCGCCTGCTCGACTGACCGGTCCACCACGAGCAGCGCCGTAGCATGTGTGGGTCCCGGACGGGACGACCCACCCTTTCCCTGTGACCTCCCCGCACGACACCTTCCGCTACGACGGGTATGCCGTCGACCCGGCCACCTCCACGGTCAGCTGCCGTTACGCGACGGGCGGGCACACCTTCACCGAGCAATTCACCGTTCGAGCCGGGAGGCGACTGGGACGACCCGGCGGTCGCGCGCCGCTGTCCGCCTCCTCTACCTGGTGGCCGGCGTCTCGTATTACAAGACGACCGCCGCCGCGCCGCATCGACCTGGGGGACCTCGCCACGACGGAGCGGGAGCGCGCCTTTCTGGTCGACTACTACGTCAACGGCCTCGGCGAATTCGCCTATCGCAACGGGCTCGACCTGCGCGGCCTCGAGGTGCACGGCCCCGACGCGGGCGCCGGATCGGTCGCTCCCTACGATCCCTCGCCCGGCCGCCCGCTGATCCCCTTCGGCGGCGGCATCGACTCGATCGTGACCGTCGAGGCGCTCGCCGGCGACCACCCCGACGCGGCGCTCTGCGTCGTCCATCCGCTCGACGACCGCTTCGCCGCCATCGAGGAGGCGGCCGCCGTCTCTGGTCTGCCGGTGCGGCGCGTCGGGCGCCGGATCGATCCGCTGGTGCGCCGGTCCGTCGAGATGGGCTTCCTGAACGGGCACGTCCCGGTCACCGCGGTCGTCACCGCGGCCGCCGTCGTGGCCGCGGTGCTCGAGGGGCGCGACGCCGTCGTGCTCTCCAACGAGTGGTCGGCGTCCGTCCCCACCCTGGTCGCCGGCGAGGTGGTCGTGAACCACCAGTGGTCGAAGGGCGAGTCCTTCGAGCGGAGCTTCGGCGACATCGTCGGAGCCGCATTGGGACCGGGCCTTGTCCGTCTTCTCCTATCTTCGTCCGCGCACCGAGCTCTGGGTCGCCGCGCGGTTCGCCGGGCTGACCCGCTACCACGGGGTCTTCCGGAGCTGCAACCGCGCCTTCGCCCAGGACGCGGCGCAACGCCTCGACCGATGGTGCGGTCGCTGCGACAAGTGCTGCTTCATCGACCTCGTGCTCGCCCCGTTCCTGGCACGCGACGACCTCGCCGCGGTGTTCGCCGGTGCCGAACCCCTGGAGGACCCCGACAACGAGGAGCGGTTCCGCGTCCTCCTCGGGCTGAGCGCCGACCCCAAGCCGTTCGAGTGCGTCGGCGACATCGGCGAGTGCCGGGCCGCCGTCGTCCTCGCGGCGCGGCGCACCGATCGGGTCCACGCCGAGCTCCTCGGGCGTCTCGCGGCCGCAGTGGCGGCCGAGGCGCCAGAATCCGAACCCGACGCCGGCGCGCTGCTCGCACCGCGTGGCCCCGACCGCATCCCCGAGCGCTATGCCCCCGCCGATCTCCTGGTCCGCGCTCGCTGACGCGTCGGTCGGCGTCTGGGGACTGGGCGTCGAGGGACGGGCCAGCCTGCGTCGCCTGCAGGCCATGGGACGCCTCCCCGTCCTGGTCGACGACGCGCCCGCCGAGCCGCGCAGCGACGGGCTCGAGGTCCTGGCCACCGCGTCCGGCGGTCTCGACGCGCTCCTCCGATGCGACGTCGTGGTGAAGAGCCCCGGCATCAGCCGGTACCGGCCCGAGGTGGCGCGGCTGGAGTCCTCGGGCGTCGCGGTGTGCGGTGGTCTCGGCCTGTTCATGGAGGAGGCCGATCCGGCCCGCGTCGCGTGCGTCACGGGGACGAAGGGCAAGAGCACGACGACCGCATTGGCCGTGCACCTGCTCGAGCGGCTCGGCTACCGGGCTCGAGCGGGCGGCAACATCGGCCACCCGCCGTGGGACACCTCTCCCGAGCCGGCGCCCGACTACTGGGTCGTCGAGACGTCGAGCTTCCAGGTCCCTGACCTGACCACGGCGCCGCGGGTCGTCGCGGTCACCTCGCTGTTCCCGGACCATCTCGACTGGCACGGCACCGTGGAGCGTTACTACGCCGACAAGCTCTCGCTGTGCACCAAGCCCGGCGTGAGCCTCGCGCTCGCCGACGGGTCCGACGCCGAGTTGCGGGCCCAGGCCGGGCGACTCGGACCGCATCTGCGCTGGGTCAGCGACTCCGACGTGGCGCGGGACACGGCCTGGTCCGCGCGGCTCGGGCTCCGAGGCCCGCACAACGCGCGCAATGCGTCGGTCGCCCGAGCGGTGCTCGCCGGCCTCGGCATCCCTGCCGCGTCGGACCCTGCGCAGCTGGCCGAGGCGGCCGAAGGCTTCGGCGGGCTGCCCAGCCGCTTCTGCTCGCTCGGGTCGGTCCGCGGGCGTCGAGTTCGTCGACGACAGCCTGGCGACGAACGTGTTACCGACGCAGGCTGCGCTGGAGGCGTTCGCCGACCGGCCCGTCGCGTTGCTCGTCGGCGGACACGATCGCGGGGTCGACTACGGACCGCTGGGCGAGAGCGTCGCGACCCGGACGGCCCCGACGGTCGTGGTCACCATGCCCGACAACGGGCCGCGCATCGGCGCGGCGGTCCGAAACGCCGGCGACCGCGTCGAGGTGATCGACGCGGCCAGCCTGGACGACGCGGTCGAAGCGGCGTATGCGTGGGCCGGACCGGGGAGCGTGGTGCTGCTCTCGCCCGCCGCGCCCAGCTTCGGGCGCTTCGACGACTACCGCGCCCGCGCCGGGGCCTTCGCCGCGGCGGCGGCCCGGTGCGGGACGCTCAGCTGAGACCGCTCAGCAAGGGGCGGCGGCGGGCGCGAGCTCCTCGCGCTCACTGAGGAACAGCCACCACGAGTCGGCCGAGACGATGGCGGCGGCCTGGACCACGTCGGGGTCTGCCCCGAGCTCGGCGAGCGCCTCCATCGACCACCCCGCGTGTTCGGTCTCCTGCGTGCGGTGCACGTCCCAGAAGCGGGTGCCCTCCGCATCGAACCCGTAGTGGGTGCGCAGGCCGTCGGACTTCGAGGCGGCGATGTCGGCCGCTTGGATCTCGTAGGCCGCCACCATCGCGAGCGCGGCGGCGGGGTCGTGCGACGCGGTCGTGCGGACCACGGCCAAGAGCGCAGCCGTCGACGGCGTGGCGCGGGCATCCGGCGCGGCCCCGGCCGCATCGGCGAAGGACTCGAAGAGCTCGGCGTGCGGCTCGGGCGAACCGAGCTCGTCGGCGAGATTTGCTTCGACGAGCTCGCGCGCGCGTCCTTCAGGTAACGCTGCCGCGATCGTCGCGAGCGTGACCGGCAGCTCGCGCTCGATATGCCGGTACTGCTCCGCGTAGGCCGCGAGCTCACCTTCGGAGAGGCTCCCGACTTCCCAACGACGGTAAAAGGGGTGCGCAAGCAAGTGACGCCCGACAATCGCCTCCGCTAGCACCTCACGAATCCCTTGAGTGTGCATTCGCGGCACCTTATCCTCTGCCACTGCGGGTCACTTCGGCCCGGGCGGTGGGTCGGGCAGGGCACAATCTGGGCGTGCTCAGCCTGGTCTGCTTCCTGCTGGGTGGGGTGCTGGGCTGGGGCGCGGCGCGAGGCGGGACGCGGGTGCAGCGGATCTGGCCGGTGGTGCTGCGCGTGCAGATCCTGGTCACGTCGGCCACCCTCTCGCTCGTCGCGGCGTGGCGTCTGACCTCGATCGGGGAGCTGCTCGGCCCGCTCGCCCTGGCCGCGGGGCTCTGGCTCATGCTCGGCCTGGCCCTGGCCACGCGGGGACGCCGCAGCGCCGGGGAGGGCTCGCTCGAGGCCTGGGCGGTGAGCCCCAACAGCGGGTTCTGGGTCGTCCCCGCCGCCACGGCGTTCGCCGGCTCCGCCGGAGCCATGATCGCCGTCCTGGCCAACGTCATCACGACGGCGTGGGGGGGCGTGTGCGTCCACCTGATGCGCCGTGACGCGCCCATCCGCCAGCGGCGCTCCACCACCTGGGTCGATCAGTCGCCGATCCTCGCCTCGGGGGTCGGGCTGGCACTCCACGCGATCGGTCCCGCCCCGGGCTGGACGGCCGACGTGTTGACGCTGGCCGGACCGCTGCTGGCGTTCTCCGGCGCCGCCCTCTTCAGCGGGTCGGTCATCCACCCCCACAACCTCGGCGTGCCCCGCTCCGAGCACGCGCTGCGCCGATGGACCTGGCTCGCCGCGGTGCGGGTGGCCTACTACCTGGTGGTGGCGGTCGCTGCGGGGCTGGCGTCGTCGACCCCGCTGGCCGTGGTGGCGGTGCTCAGCGGGCTGGGCGCGCCGTCGTTCCAGCCCATCCAGCTGGCCGTGCTCTACGGCTATCGCTCCGAGGTCGTGGTGGCTGCCGTGCGCTGGGGATGGCTCCTCGCGCCGGTCGGGCTCGTGGTGGCCGCGCTCGTGCGCTGAGCGGTTTCGCTCCGGCCTTCCGCGTGTCAGGGGTGCAGGCCACCGCCGCCGGCACCGAGGCCCCGGGCGACGAACTCGATGGCCGCCTCGAGAAACTCGTCGTCCACCACCTCTGGCTGCATGACCCGGAGGAGCCCGATGCCTCGGAACAGGACCTCGATGACGCGGGCCGCCCGCACGTCGTCGTCCAGCGGCTCGAGCCCTTCGTGCCGGCGCTCCCTCTGCAGGAGGTCGGCCAGCGCGTGGATCGCCTCCTCGTCGATGGCCACCAGTCGCGCCCGCGCTTCGGGGTTCCGGGCGGCGTAGAGCCAGAACTCCTGGTTGAGGAGCGAGGTGGCGGAGGTCTGGCCGCTCTCCTTCTGGATCAGGGCGACGAAGTCGGCGAGCCGGTCCCCGGGCGGCACGCGCGACGACCCGAGGATGGAGACCAACCCCTCCATCTCCCGTTCGTAGTTGGCCTTGAAGAGCGCCAGGAACAGATCGTCCTTGCTCGCGAAATTCGAGTACACGGCACCCTTGGTGAAGCCGGCGACGCGCGCCACCTCGTCGAGGGTGGCGCCGTGGAAGCCCCGTTCGGCGAAGACCTGGGCCGCGGCGTCCAGCAGATGCTCTCGGGTCAGCTGCCGCCGACGTACCTGGGTCAGGGGCTCCATCGTCATGGTTGCGCTACCAGCCAGCATATTGCATACTCTAGAGTATCTAGAATACCTAAGGGGATTCCAATGAGGGACGCATCGGGCACGGACGGTCTGGCGATCGAGGCGGCAGGGCTGACCCGGTACTACGACCAGCGCCTGGCCGTGGACCACCTCGACCTGCGCGTGGGGCGGGGCGAGATCTACGGGTTCCTCGGCCCGAACGGGGCCGGGAAGTCCACCGCGGTGCGGATGCTGTGCACCCTGTTGCGGCCGAGCGCGGGCACGGCGCGGGTGGCCGGGCTCGACGTGGCGCAAGAGCCCGTCGAGGTGCGCCGTCGCATCGGCGTCGCGCTCCAGGATGCCGCGCTGGACGACGGGCAGACGGGTCGCGAGCTCCTCCTCCTGCAGGGCCGGCTCTACGGCTTGTCACTGCGGGAGGTCCGCAGGCGTCTCGACGAGGTGCTCGATCTCGTGGCGATCGGTGACGCCATCGACCGCCGGATCAAGACCTATTCGGGTGGGATGAAGCGACGCCTCGACCTGGCCGCCTCGCTGGTCCACGGCCCTGAGGTGCTGTTCCTGGACGAGCCCACGACCGGTCTGGACCCCCAGAGCAGATTCACCGTCTGGTCGGAGGTCCGTCACCTCAACGCCGAGCTGTCCATGACGATCTTCCTGACCACGCAGTACCTCGAGGAGGCGGACGGTCTGGCGGATCGCGTCGGCATCCTCGCCGGTGGCCGCCTCGTCGCACAGGGGTCACCCACGGAGCTCAAGCGTTCCCGCGGCCAGGATCTCGTGATCGTCGAGGTCGAGGGGCACGATCCCGCGGCGGTCGGCCAGCTGGCCGCGCTCTCGGTCGTCGACGGCGTCCACGCCGACGGAGCGCAGGTGACCATCAACACGTCCGACGGGTCGGCGGCCATCGCGCCGATCGCGCAGCTCCTCGGCCGCACGGGGCTCACGATCCGCGGCTTGACGCTCCGGACCCCGACGCTCGACGACGTCTTCCTCGACGCGACGGGATCGCGATCTGGACGTCCAGGAGGGCGCCGCATGACCCGCCTGCGTCCACCGACCGAGACGGACCGCCGCTCGGGGTTCGTGCGCGAGCTGGGACTCGTGGCCGGCCGTGCCCTGCGCCAGGTCCGCCGTGAACCCGCCGCGGTGATCCCGGCCCTGTTCGTGCCGGCGTTCTTCTACACGGTCAACCTCGGCGCACTCGAGCGTCTGGCCGGGACGGACCTCGACTACAAGGCGTTCCTGCTGCCGATGGCGGTGGCCTTCGCGGTGACAGGCATGTCCCGCGCGCCTGCCCTCGTGACCGACATCCAAGGCGGGTACTTCGACCGTCTCTGTCTCACTCCCGTCCGCCGCAGTGCGCTCCTGCTCGGTCTCATGGCGGCGGACGTGACGGTGATCATGCTCCTCTGTCTCCCGGTCCTCGCCATCGGCTACGGCGTCGGCGTGCGCTTCGGGACGGGCCTGCCGGGAATGCTCACGTTCGTGGGGTTCTCCGCACTCTGGGGCCTGGCCTTCACGGGCTTCCCGTACGCCGTGGCCCTCCGGACCGGGAGTCCCGCGGCGGTCAACGCGTGCTTCATCGTCTTCTTCCCGCTGTTCTTCCTCACCGACGCCGTCGTCCCCAAGGCTCTGCTCACGGGATGGTTCTCGGCCATCGCGACGTACAACCCGGTGACGTACCTCCTCGGCGCACTCCGCTCGCTGATCAGCGGCGGATGGCAGGTTCGGCCACTGCTCGAGGGGCTGGCGGCGCTGGCCGGTCTTGGCGCAGTCGGCATGGGTCTTGCCATGAGCGGATTGCGGGCCCGGATCCGGATGGGGGAATAAGCCGTTCGTTCGGCTGCCCGGGCGCTCCCGGTACAACGGTCAGTGTGAGCGGTTCCCCGAGCGCACCAGCCGTCCTGTGGCAACCGTCGCTGTGGGCGGACCAGAGCACCGTTGTCGACGGCTCCTTCCGTGGCCTCGAACGAACCCAGCTCGACTCGGACTCCTGGGTGGACCACTGCCCGCGCTGGATGTCCGGCTCCGACCGGGCCTTCGAGGAACTGCTCCGCGACGTTGCCTGGAACCAGAGGCGTCGTCGGATGTACGACCGGGAGGTCGACGAACCACGGCTCACCGCCTGGCAAAAGATCGACGAGCCGACCGCGTCACACACCAGTGGATCGAGGACGCTCGCGCGTCGCTGTCCGCACGCTACGAAGTCCGGTTCGACTCGGTGGGGATCAATCTGTACCGCGACGGCGCTGACAGCGTCGCCTGGCACCGTGACCGGATACCCGCCGAGATCGTGGATCCCGTCGTGGCCCTCGTGTCGCTCGGTGAGCCCCGCACCTTCCGGCTGCGGCCGCAGGGGGGTGGGACGTCGCGGGCGTTCAAGCTCGGTCGTGGCGACCTTCTCGTCACCGGCGGTCAGACACAGCGCCGCTTCGAGCACAGCGTCCCGAAGGTGAAGGCCTCGGGCCCGCGGATGAGCATCGTCTTCAGACACGGCGTCGGTTGACCCACGGGTCGCCGCCCTCCTGCACGGTCATCGGGCGCCGTGTATCGACGGGAACGCCAAAATCGGGGATTGCAGTGCGATTCTCCCGAACGGATCGGACCAGTGGTTAAGTCGGCCCGGCAGAAGGCCGATCCTTTTCGCATACTTCTCTCACTCCGTCACGGTGCCTTCAGGGGGATGCTACGACGAGGCCGAGAAGGCGGTGCGACACTGAACATGTCGCCAACGAGGGGGCGAGAAGACGGTGCGGACACGGCTTCGGGAAGCGATGGCGCTCTTGGCGAGCGTGGTGCTGGTGGCCTGTGCCCTTGTCGCTCTGGTCGGGTCACTCCCGGCCTCGGCCGCCATCACGGTGCCGCCCGCGCCCAACCCCGCACTCCCCGCGAGCTGTGGCATCAACCTCGCGCTCGACTTCGACCTCTCCAACTCGATCACCTCGCCGCAGTTCGTCCAGATGCGCCAGGCCTCCATCAACCTGGTGACCGTGCTCCAGGGGACGCCATCGCAAGTCGGCGTGTACACCTTCGCCACGTTCGCCCCCGCCACGAGCGGTTCGGGCGGCACCCCGAACCACCCGACGATCCCGGGGACCCAACCCACAGCAAATTTCGCCCTGCCGGCGACACCCATCGCCACGGTCGGCGGAGCCACGACGGTCACGCAGCGCATCGCCGGCCTCACGCGCGTGGCGTCGGCGTCCGGCGGGACCAACTGGGACCAAGGGCTTTCCCAGCTCGTCGCGGCGGGTCAGCCGCACTACAACGCCGTGCTCTTCATCACCGACGGTGATCCGACGACATGGGGACCGAACAACAACGGCAGCGGGACCTCGACCGACGACACGACGGTCAACGCGGCGATCACATCGGCCAATGCGGTGAAGGCAGCTGGCACCCGCGTCATCGCGGTCGGGGTCAGCAATACCACCGGGCCCGCCGTCAGGCGTCTCCAGTACATCTCGGGACCGACACAGAACTCCGACTACTACGTCACGAACTGGGACGCCCTGCAGCAGACGCTCGTGTCCATCGCAACCGCCTCGTGTCAGGGCACGATCACCGTGGTCAAGCAGATCCGCAGCCTCAGCGGATCGACGAGCCCGGGCGGCGGCTGGACCTTCTCCGCGACGAACACCCGGGGTCCAGTGGTGCCGCCCTCCGGCGTGACGTCGAGCGCCGGAACGGTGAACTTCACCGTTCCCGACACCAGCACGACGACGATCAACGAAACGCAACAGACCGGCTATCAACTGGTCCAACAAGGCGGATCCAATGCCGTCTGTACCTCAGGGGGCAACCCCGTTCCCTCGACCAACATCGGAGCGACCGGGTTCAGCGTGCCGGTCGGATCCCGCCAGATTCTGAGTTGTACGGTGATCAACTCCCTCATTCCCGCCACGTTGACCCTGACCAAAACGGTCGAGAACCCCTTCGGCGGTGATGCCGATCCGGCCGACTGGACGCTCCAGGCGGCGGGTCCCCAGACGATCTCGGGGCCGGATGGGTCGGGTGCGGTCACTGGCGCCAAGGTCATACCCGGGACCTACACCCTCTCCGAGCTCGACGGACCCGACGGCTACAGCCCTTCGGCCTGGGTCTGCACCGGTGCAAGCCTCACGGGCAACACCGTGACGCTGGCTGCCGGTGATACCGCCACATGTGGGATCACCAACACAGAGCTCGGCGTGCCGGTCCTCACCCAGGACAAGACGGTCGATGCGGCGACCGCCTATGAAGGCGACACGCTGACCTACACCATGACCGTGGGCAACTCCGGCACCGCCGACGCGACCGGCGTGACGGCGACGGAGTCCTTGCCGGCCGGTGTCACGTTCGTGTCCGCAACACCATCGACGGGAAGCTTCGACCCAGCGACCGGCGTGTGGACCGTCGGGACGGTCGCTGTCGGTACCACCGAGACGCTCACGGTGACGGTCACCGTCAACGCGGGCACCGCCGGCTCCACGCTCGTCGATCGCTTCGCCGTGACGCCGCCACCGGGCGTGGGCCCGCCCAACGTCGAGAACCCGTGCGCAGACAACCCCGCGCAATCGTGCGCCAGCACCGACGTCCTGCCACCTCCCGGTACGCCCGAGCTCATCCAGTCCAAGAGCGTGGACCAGACCACGGCCGTCCCCGGGGACACCCTCACCTACACCATGGGAGTGGCGAACAACGGGACCGCAGACGCCGCCGGCGTCACTGCCACCGACACGCTTCCCGCAGGCGTCACCTTCGCGACAGCCGATACCCATGGCGCCGGCTCGTACGACCCTTCCACGGGCATCTGGAGCATCGGGACCGTGGCGAGCGGCACTGCGGCGACACTCACCGTCACTGCCACGGTGAATGCGGGCACAGAAGCGACGACGCAGATCAACCGCTTCGTCATCACCTCGACGGGAGTGCCCGTCATCGTCCTCGATGCCTGCCCAGACGTCCCGACCGAGTCCTGCGCCGCGACGACGATCCCCGGCGTGCCCCAATTGGTGCAGAACAAGGTGGTCGACCAGGCGACCGCTGCGGTCGGAGCGACCCTGACGTACACCATGACCCTCGCCGATACCGGGACCGGCGATGCGACCCGCGTCGTCGCTCAGGACGCCCTCCCCGCCGGCATCAGCGTGGTCAGTGCCGACACCGACGGATTCGGCACCTTCGACGCCACGACCGGTGCCTGGGACATCGGCACGATCGGCGTGGGACAGACGGCAACGCTCACGGTGACCGCCACCATCGAGCCCCAGGCCGCCGGTTCGACGCTCGTGAATGCCTTCCAGGTCATCGAGTCCCCGGATCCGCCTCCTCTCGTCGTGGACAATCCCTGCCCGAGCCCGGACGAGGATTCCTCGTGCGCCTCCACCACCGTGCCGGGCATCCCTCAGCTCACCCAGTCCAAGGTGGTGGACTTGGAGACCGCAGCCATCGGCCAGACCCTCACCTACTCCATGGCGGTGGGCAACACCGGATCGGCCGACGCCACCGGCGTGACCGCCCAGGACCAGCTACCCCCCGGCGTGACCTTCGTGCGCGCGGACACCGGGGGCGTCGGCACCTTCTCCCCGGCCTCGGGCGTGTGGACAATCGGGACAGTCCCGCAGGGCGCGACCGACGAGCTGACGATCACCGTCACGGTGAACCAAGGGACCGACAACACGACACAGATCAATCGCTTCGTCGTGAACGCTCCACCTGGGGACCCGAGCCCAGTCGTCGAGCAACCCTGTGCCGACGACCCCGCGCAGTCGTGCGCGACGACGTGGATCCCCGGGACGCCGCAGCTCGCGGTCGCCAAGACGGTGAACAAGCAGAGTGCAGCCGTGGGCGACACCCTCACCTACACGATCACGCTGACCAACACCGGAACTGGGGACGCCACGGACGTCGAGGCTCAGGAATCGCCACCGTCCTCCCTCGCGCTGACTTCGGCGAACACGAACGGTTCGGGCACGTTCGACCCCACTGCATTGGTCTGGACCGTGCCCCTTGTCTCGCCGGGCGCCACCGCAACGCTGACGCTGCTCGGGACGGTCCTTCCCGGCGCTGGCGGGACTCTGACGAATCGGGTCAGCGTCGTTGCGCCCCCTGGCTCAGGACCCACCCTCATCACCGACCCCTGCCCCGACAACCCGGCGCAGGCCTGTGCCTCGACCTCCATCGTCTCGGCGTCCACGGTCGTGCCCGCAGCCGCGCCTGGCGCCCTGGCCGTCACCGGTCTCGATCTGTCCAGGCTGCTGTCCTGCGCGGCGCTGTTCCTTGCCCTCGGCTCCCTCGCGCTGGTCCTGTCGCGCCGCCGCGTCGCAGGCAAGCCCGAAGCGATCGGTGATCTCGACGAGGATCGCCGCTAGGGGAGCAGTAACCGCTCTCACCAGGTCATTTGGAGCCTAAGGTCGGATTCGAACCGACGACCTGCGCATTACGAGGACAGTTCCTGGCGCAATCTCAGTCTCAGTCGCCAGTGGTTCCCGCTGACCGTCCCGGTCTGTCCTGGTCGGACAGTCGTCGGAACGAGCCCCGGGACGACACGGACAGCCTCATTACTCGAAGATCGAGGCTCCATTTACGAATCAATTGACTTCGGGCGACTCACCGCAGGATCCGTCTCGATCTTCCGGTCGCGGGACCATCAACCAACCCTCTTGATCGTCGGCACATTGCACATCGACATCCGGCGTCGCTCTCGTACGAAATCCCCTTGACGCCGACTGCAAGTTCGCTTGGGTTACAACGTCCAACTCAGCTGGTAGATGATCGTCTTCCCGTTGAGTGCCAACCCGTAGGCGACGCCCGACACCCCATTGGTGCCAACCCTGCTCAGGGTTGGCGTGAAGCACGACAGCGATGGTGTTGAGGTGTGCTCCAGGATCACTCACACTGATGTAGCCGACATAGAGCACTCCGAGGAAGGGCACCGGTTCGCGTTCGATGGCGACCTTGATGGTCGCCGAGCCGCCCTTGAGCCCCGGAATGGTGCCGGTGCCGGTCACCGAGGTGATGGTGCCGGTGGCCGGGGCTGACGGTAAATCCGCCCGAGGTCAACGAGCCAGAGTTCACATAGGAGAGGGCGCCGGTGAACTTGAGGGACACTTGGCGCCGTCTTCGCCGTCACCGTCAGGGTGAAGGCCTGGGTGGCGTTGGGGGTGACCCCGTTGGCCGCCTGGATGCTGAACTTGTAGGTGCCCGCGGCCACCGACGACGTGCCGGCCAAGGTGGCCGTGCCGTTCCCGTTGTCCGTGAGCGTCACCCCCTCGGGCAGCGTCGAGCCCGAGGCCAGCGTGATGGCCGGGGTCGGCGTGCCCGTGGTGGTCACCGAGTAGGTGAAGGCGCTCCCCGCGGTCGACGGTGTCACTGGCCGCGCTGGTGAAGGCGGGGGCCTTGGTCACCGTCAGGGTGAAGGCCTGGGTGGCGTTGGGGGTGACCCCGTTGGCCGCCTGGATGGTGAACTTGTAGGTGCCCGCGGCCACCGACGACGTGCCGGCCAAGGTGGCCGTGCCGTTCTTGTTGTCGGTGAGGGTGACCCCCTTGGGCAGCGACGAGCCCGAGGCCAGCGTGATGGCCGGGGTGGGTGTGCCCGTGGTGGTCACCGAGTAGGTGAAGGCGGTTCCCGCGGTCACGGTGTCACTGGCCGCGCTGGTGAAGGCGGGGGCCTTGGTCGCCGGGTCACCGTGAGCGTGAAGGCCTGGGTGGCGTTGGGGGTGACCCCGTTGGCCGCCTGGATGGTGAACTTGTAGGTGCCCGCGGCCACCGACGACGTGCCGGCCAAGGTGGCCGTGCCGTTCCCGTTGTCGGTCAGGGTCACCCCAGCTGGGCAGCGTCGAGCCCGAGGCCAAGGTGATGGCCGGGGTCGGTGTGCCCGTGGTGGTCACCGAGTAGGTGAAGGCGGTTCCCGAGGCGCACGGTGTCACTGGCGGCGCTGGTGATGGCCGGGCCCTTCGTCGCCTGCGTCACCGTCAGCGTGAAGGCCTGGGTGGCGTTGGGGGTGATCCCGTTCGCCGCCTGGATGCTGAAGGTGTAGGTCCCGGCCGTCACCGCCGAGGTGCCGGCCAAGGTGGCCGTCCCGTTCCCGTTGTCCGTCAGCGTCACCCCGCTCGGGCAGGGTCGAACCCGAGGCCAGCGTGATGGTCGGGGTCGGTGTGCCCGTGGTGGTCACCGAGTAGGTGAAGGCGGTCCCCGCCGGCACCGTGTCACTGGCCGCGCTGGTGAAGGCGGGGGCCTTGGTCACCGTCAGCGTGAAGGCCTGGGTGGCGTTGGGGGTGATCCCATTCGCCGCCTGGATGCTGAAGGTGTAGACGCCCGCGGCCACCGCCGAGGTGCCGGCCAAGGTGGCCGTGCCGTTCTTGTTGTCCGTCAGCGTCACCCCGCTGGGGAGCGTCGAGCCCGAGGCCAGCGTGATGGCCGGGGTCGGTGTCCCCGTGGTGGTCACCGAGTAGGTGAAGGCGCTCCCCGAGGGAACGGTGTCGCTGGCCGCGCTGGTGATGGCGGGGGCGCTCGTCACCGTCAACGTGAAGGCCTGGGTGGCGTTGGGGGTGATCCCGTTGGAGGCCCCGATGCTGAACGTATAGACGCCCGGCGCCACCGACGAGGTCCCGGCCAAGGTGGCCGTGCCGTTCTTGTTGTCCGTCAGCGTCACCCCGCTCGGCAGGGTCGAGACCGTGTTCAGCGTGATGGCCGGGGTGGGCGTTCCTGTGGTGGTCACCGAGTAGGCGAAGGCGGTTCCCGCCGCCACGGTGTCGCTGGCCGCGCTGGTGATGGCGGGGGCGCTCGTCACCGTCAGCGTGAAGGCCTGGGTGGCGTTGGGGGTGACCCCGTTGGCGGCCCCGATGAAGAACGTATAGACGCCCGGCGCCACCGCCGAGGTGCCGGCCAGGGTGGCCGTGCCGTTCCCGTTGTCGGTCAGCGTCACCCCGCTCGGCAGCGTCGAACCCGAGGCCAGCGTGATGGCCGGGGTGGGCGAGCCCGTCGTGGTCACCGAGTAGGTGAAGGCGCTCCCCGAGGGAACGGTGTCGCTGGCCGCGCTGGTGATGGCGGGGGCGCTCGTCACCGTCAACGTGAAGGCCTGGGTGGCGTTGGGGGAGATCCCGTTGGAGGCCCCGATGCTGAACGTATAGACGCCCGGCGCCACCGCCGAGGTCCCGGCCAGGGTGGCGGTGCCGTTGCCGTTGTCGGTCAGCGTCACCCCGCTCGGCAGGGTCGAGACCGTGTCCAGCGTGATGGCAGGGGTCGGTGTCCCAGTGGTGGTCACCGAGTAGGTGAAGGCGGTGCCCGAGGGGACGGTGTCGCTGGCCGCGCTGGTGAAGGCAGGGGCTCCCGGTGGCGGCGTGGTCGACGGCCCTCCGGCAAAGAACGAGCCATTCGCAGTACCTCCAACCAAGATGCTTGACCCAGCAATATGTGGCACTGACCGGTAGGAGCCCTGCGCTAGAGGGAGTGATCTGGCAGGTCCCGGTACCACTACTGCCCGTCGTGATCGTGCAGCTCTGGGATCCCATCGACACGTCGACCGTCGCGCCGGCTACCGGCGTAGGCGGACTCTTGGCTAGCGTCCGCTACGCTTGCTTCCAAGGTCGCAGGACTACCAACGGTTCCGATCTCCTGGCTGCCGTTGAGAGATACGAAGCTCGTGTCCTTGCCTGCAACCCACTGAACATTGACCGGATTCGAATCAAGCGCCGAGGTCCCGCGTTGCTGGCCGTGACGGTATCAATCCCCGGATGAACGGCGCTGTAGGTGAAGCTGGCCGTACCGCCCGAATTCGCGTCGACGAGTTGGGACTGCTGGGGATTGGCGCCAGAGATGTCGAAGAGTATCGGGGTTCCTGCTGGACTCGTCACGTTGCTAAGAGTCGCCGTAAACGTTACCGGCGAGCCAGCGGGTGCGCTCGTTGTGTTGGAATCCGTGAGCGTCAACTCTGGGGTGGTACTGGGAGTCGAGCTGGCGCAAGACGACGGTCCGATGGCCACAATGCTGCCTGGAATCGATCCGTAGGCACAGCCGTTGGCGCTCGTAGCCGTGATGTAGAAGAAGGTGGTCCCGGTGGCGATCGTGCTGACGGTTGGCGCCGTTTGGGTCAGATCAACCGAGTACACATCGCCGCTGTAAGTGAATACGTCGAGTGAGGTGGCATCGCCGGACGAGTTGGTCCCCGTCACCGCAACCGAAAACGGCGTGCCCGATACGGGCGCGACCGTGCTCTCGGTCGGGGTAGCGGTGTTCGTTCCAGTGATCGCGTCGACCTCGCCGTTGCAGTTGGCCAGATAGAGGGTGCCATCTGGGCGCAAATGTCAGGCCCAGGTTGCAACCGCCAGTGGTGTAGTAGTCAGACACCGTTGGGTTTGCTCCGCTGGGATCGCTGATCCGACTGATCTGGTCACTGGCCGCGTAACCGGAACACTCGTCGTCGGTGAAGAGGTCGCCGCTCAACGGATCGACCGCCATGACGTAGGGGCAGTCGGGGAGGCCATTCGACGAATCCGCTACAACCCGGATGGTCGCCCCCGTGGTGGGATCAAGCTGCACGATCTCGGGGTTGGAGACGTCCGTCGAGAAATTGCCGAGCCCGGCGTACAGGGAACCGTCTGGCCCGAAGACGAGCTGACCGATGGTGTCGGGAGGGAAGGACGCGTCAGGGAGCTGATTCGCCGCGCTGAGCGCCCCTCCGGATGGAGGCAGAACGTGAATCGTCCCGTTATTTGTATCTGCAATGTAGGCGTTGCCCGAGCTGTCGAACGCTGGAGCCGCACTGGTGTTGCAGGCCCCTTCGGTGAAGTTGCCTGGGAAGATCGCGCCTTCGGTGTTATAGCTAATGCCGGTGGCGAAAGCCGAGACGGAGGTCCCGCTGGCAGGGGTTGGGAGCGCGGTAGGGCAGGTTGCCGTCGTCGGTGCGAAGTTCACCGACACGCTGCCGGGAACGGGCAGGTTCCCGTCCGTTGTGTCAGTAGCGGTGAAGTCGACCGATTCGGCGGTGGTGTCGGTCGCCGTGAAGACTGCGTTACCCGCGCTGTTGGTAACGGCCGTCGTCCCCGGAGTCGTCGTTCCTGCGGGAGTGATTACCGCACTTCCGGCTCCGTCGCTGATTGATACCGTCTTTCCCGACGCCGGTTGATCGAGGCTGTTCTCGAGGTAGACGGTGATCGTCGCTTCACTCATCCCGTCGTTGTTCACCTGCGCCGGACCGCCGTAAATCTCTGCGCCGGATGCCGCCGGAGCCAAGAAGGTAACGGTCGGTTGCGTCGCCAAGGTCACGCCGTCGGAAGTGTCAACCGCGGTAAACGTGCACGTCTCCGGGACCGTGTCGGTTACTGCCCAACCAACAAACCCATTGTTCGTGTCAGATGGACCACTCGGTGCTGATATTTGAGCGCTGCAACCTGAATTCGAAGTGAGGGCTACCGTCTTTCCGGAAACGATATTGCCGTTACCATCTTTGAGGCGAACCGCGACATCACCAGTCGACGTGCCGTCGGCGGGAACCTGCTCAAGCCCCGACGCCGGCGTTACCTCTGAGATGTCTGGATCTACTGCTCCGGTTACCTCCCCACTTAACCCTTGAAAGATGTAGGAGTAGTTTGGAGAACCCAAGCCAACATGCGCAAAGTCGTTATCAGGGCTCGTCATTGACGAAGCCGAATGGAAAGCATTGGCGTCTGTACCCGCCAGCGAATATAAGGCAGGATTGACCTGGCCGATGTTGTAACCAAGTTCCTCGTTGAGTGTCGCGACGGATGCCGCCCACGCGGGAGTCGTCATACTCGTCCCGCCCCAGTCGAGCCCAGAAGGACAACCTCCACCATCAGCCTGGCAGATCTCTACACCACCTGTCGCCGGATCGCCGTCCGAGACGACGTCAGGCACCGAACGCATGGTCGACGTTGTAAAACCGTCTTGGTATGAGGGACGAGTGAAGTACTTGCTCACACCAAAACCGCCAGAGCCGTCTGGAGTGGAAGTTGTTTGCGTTGCACCCCACCACGATTCGCTGAAGGCGCCGGTTGTCAAGCTCTGTGTGAGCGAGGTCCCGCCAACGGCGGTGGCGTGGGGGGAGTCTGCCGGAACACCCACGGTGTTGGGACTCCCGTCGATGCACGTTCCACCGTTGTCACCCGATGCATTAAATACACTGATTCCACTCGCTGCTGCTTCCGCAAGAACGGAATCTATTGCATCAGCTTCAGATTGCGAAGTTTCGTCCTCACATTGTGCCCATGAATTTGAAATAACAGTGTCGCCGTCACTGATCATGGCATTGAAGATCGATTCAAAGCTCGCTGACGTGGGGGCGTCGTAAACCACGTAGGAGCTTCCCGGCCAATCCGAGTACATAATCGCCGTAACTATGTCGAGCAACACTTCAGATTCAGGTTGTCCGGGTATTAGCGATGCTCCCCCATCAACGTTTACCTCGCTGAGTCGGGCCACGGGACCACCGAAAACTCTCATATAGTTTTGCCAGTCCGTAACGTCACTAGTGTTATAAGTGTCATATTCCAAAAGCCCGATCTTCTGTGGGTTCGTATCTGGGTCTTGTGCGTTAGAAGATGCAGGCGAGGAACTACTAGTCAGACTGGTGAGAATGGCAGGCGTTCGTAACGTTTGAGTGCTCTTCGTCTTTAGTCCACTGCTGGGCTTGACATCACTCATTGTCAAGGCACTCACCGTTAGGTTGATCGTTTTCGTGACCACGTTATTGTTCGCATCCGTCACGGTAAATGTTGGGCTGTAACCTCCGGTTGGTGTGCTTGGTGTTCCCCCATAAAAGACCTGCCCTGTACTCGTGTTCATTCCCCAGCCGTTGGGAAGACCCGAAACACTCCACATATAAGGCTGGACACCCCCACTGGCCTCGACATAATCACTGTAAGGCGTGGCGGGGTTAGTTTGTAGGTCTGGGACAAGGTCGGATGTCGTTATCGAGAGCGGTGGATCCTCTGGTTTTCCAGGCTTTCCCGGCGATCCCCGACTTCCATTTGACTGACCACCTGTTGCGGGGGTTGGGGCAGCGGCGTACTGGATGGCCGGAATAACACAAGCTAACGCGGCGATAAAATATGCGGCGAAAAGCAGAGTCACAAACCAAGCAACCAGCTCAATCGCCAAAAATAACGCTATAATTGCTATATCGATTCCCAAAGCACCCAAGCAGAGTCCGGCAATGTCGTTTGACGATCGTGAAGCTCCCGAAAGAGTCGACTGAATCGATGAACGTGCCGACTCGACCGCAGACTGTTGGGCGGGAGTCATCACGGACAATACGGACTGGAGCGAGGACTCCTGGGTCGGGGTCACTGAGGACAATGCCGACTTGAGCGAGGACTCTTGCGTCGGGGTCAGTGAAGAGAAGGCCGACTTGAGTGAGGACTGTTGAGCTGGGGTGAGTGTGGACAATAGCGACTTGAGCGAGGACTCCTGGGTCGGGGTCATTGAGGACTCGGTTGATGCCCGCGGCGCAGTGGGTGTCGCGAGGTCGGAGAGGCCGCTGACGGATTGGACATATGAAGCGAGGTTTTCCGGCACAGCCAATGGTTCAGTGTTCGAGTAGGTCGTGTGCCCATCAGCTTGGTAGTAGCCGATCTGCGTATTGAAGGCTTCAACTGCCTGGGTCTCGGTCCCCTTGACCGTTATGGTCAAACGGTCGCTCGAACCTTGGACAAGATTGAAGCCCTTGGATCGCAGCCACGAAAGGACGGCGTCGTATGAAGACTGGCTCGGGCCGAAACGCTGGGCGAGTTCCCCAGGCGTGAGATGGTGCCGATAATTGGGCGAGGCTGGGTTGTCCATGCTCGACAGGTAATCGGTGAAACCACTCTGGTCTGATCGGTTCAACGTCACCGTGAGGGTGAGGCTTTGGTTGGCCGCCGATGAGGGGGTCGACACGGATTTGAGTTGACCGTTTGACACCGCAGGCACGACCGAGTTCGCCAGACGAACGAAGCTAATTTGCTGTTCCTGCGCCGAGGCCTGTTGGACCGGGACAACGGTTGTTGCGATCAGCAAGGCGAGCGCCAATAACCCGGCAATGACAGCAAAGGCCCGTGATACGTGGACCCGCGCTCCGTCCGAACCCACCATGACACGCCTCCCGTGATTGATTACGGCTGTGATGAGCAAACACCGCAGGAACGACCTCGCCAAAAGGTCCGAATCATTAGGAGCCTCCCCCCGCTGGCCCACTCCTACGACGCGGCGACGTTAGGGTTCGAACACTGGCGTGTCAACTGGTTTAGTTGGCACAAACCACCGCGGTGTAATCCCGGACGGACGACAATCGTCTAAGGACTTCTCGTTGATGCTGAGCGGTGCTTGCTGAACGGCGAGTTCATACTGCCTACGTGGCGGCGGTGCGGGCGGTCTCACCGTCACCACGATGGAGGCGACCCTTCATCGGACTGCGTGTTCTCGCAGAATCAGAGTGGACCGGCAATCCCTAACTCATTGCGAGGGTGACCGCAAAGGCTTGGATCCTGCGGTGAACGAAGGGCTGGCGCAAGGTCAACGTTCGTAACCCGCGCCTGCTGATGTCGCCATCCTGATTCTGTGATGCGCTGAATTATTGGGTCAGCCGCTCACTTTTAAATCCTCGTGATGTAAGCCGAAGACGGATAGCCCGCCGACTTCCGCTGAACGCTATCCCTAAATGGAAAATGGGTCGCCCGAGCGAACAGACCTGAGTTGCTCGTCCATCGCACTAAGGGCGGTTTATGGTCGACACACTCGCCGATACTTGGCTGTAAAGAGAGCCTGAGGTCCCGCTGGAGCTGGCGCCGACCGTCCCGGCCGCGCGTCCGCTTCGTCCGTTCGCGTGCGCGGCGTTTCTGGGCCGTTCGCGGACCTGGACCCCTCTCCCCCCATCTCGAATGGGCGCGTAGGGACTCGAACCTGGACCCGAACGACATTTCGGGCGGCCGTACCGCTTACCCGGCCACCGGCACCATCACCTCGGCGAGCGGCACCAGCACCATCCGAGGGCTCAAGGGCTGGTCCACGACCATCAAGGTGGCCACCGAGCGCGAACCCGAGTTCTTGCTCGGGAGGTTCTACGTCGGGACGATCAGCGTGGACGATGCATGGCCCCGGCTCGACACCCCTACCTTTGGTGTAGCCAGCTTGACGACAAGAGTTGGCTCCAACGGGGTGTCGGGTGTCGCCTATGGCTTGGCGCCCAACGGAAAGAACCATGGTCTACCAACTGAACTGGACGTCGTAACGTCCAAGCTGGAGCCTGAGGTCGGATTCGAACCGACGACCTGCGCATTACGAGTGCGCTGCTCTACCGACTGAGCTACCCAGGCAGTCCCGAGTCAGAGGCGCCAGCGAAGAGCCTGGGGACCTCAAGACTGGTATGCGTGCTGCTAACTGCGCGGTCACCGATCTTACGCGACGGACACGTCACCATAGGAACGAGGATGGCTACTCGGAAACACGGGCCCGTTACCGAGGCCCAGAAGCCCCGTCCCAGTTGGATGCTTGCGCGGACGGAAGGTAGCGTGAGGCTGGCTCGGCGGATTTGAGGATCTGCTCCGAGCTCTCGACGTCGTTGCTTGCAAGAGCCCGGGGAGGCGGCATGGTGGAGCGATTCTCGGTCATCGGCGACCCAAACCTGTCCGACTACACGGACTTCGAGGAACTCGGCGATGGCCCGTCCATCGTCTACGCAGCCTCTGAGCGTGCAACCAAGCGCCGGGTGGCGCTCCGGGTTCTTTCTGTCGACCCCAACGCGCCGGGGGTTCTCGATGTGCTCGACGGCGAAGTGGTTGGCCTGGGTGCCCTCTGGTCACACCCCAACGTGGTCACGCTTCTCCGCTTTCTGACGACGAGCGAGGGAAAGCCGGTCCTCGTGTTCGAGTACTGCGACGCAACCGCCGCCTCGAGACTGCGAGCGGCCCCATTTTCCCCGCAAGATGCGATCTCGCTCGGCATCAAGATCGCCGGGGCGCTCGACTGCGCACACCGCAAGGGGATGCTGCACCGAGACGTCAATCCGAAAAGCATCTTCTTCACGGAGTTTGACGAGCCGGCGCTCGGTGACTTCGGACTGGCTCGGCTGGGTGCCGTCGGTCAGGTCACCGTCAGTGCCGTAGACCTCCTGTCACCCCATACTCCCCCCGAAATCCTCGATGGCCAACCGGCCTCCGCAGGCTCGGACGTGTACTCGCTGGCCTCGACGATGTATCACCTCGTCGCAGGGCGCTCGCCTTTTCGATCCACACACGACGACTCCCCCGCAGCGGTCCTGATGAGAATCCTGCGCGAGGAACCCCCACCTCTGCCGCCTGACGTTCCCGAAGGCCTGAACGCGACGCTGGCTGCCGCCATGGCGAAGGACCCTTCGGATCGGCCCACAAGCGCTCGTGCCTTCGCAGATCGCCTGTCGCAGGTGGAGGCCGATCAGGGCTGGGCGCGCACGTCGTCCTCGGTTGACACGCACGACGAGGAAGCGCGGCGCACGGACGATCGACTCGTCTCTGCGCAAGTCGAGCCCGTCCCGATCGTCGACTCGGAATGGGCGAGCCCTTCCCAGGAGACGATCACCGGGGACGTCGAAATGCCCGATGCGACACCGCCCGTCGGCATCCAGGCCAGCGTGGCGCCCTCGGTCGCCCGGCCTGAAGCCTCGGAAGATGCCTCCGTTTCGTGTCCCAACGGCCACGCCGTGCGAAGCTCGGCGCGCTTCTGCGGTGTGTGCGGCTCAGCCGTGACGGCTGCCTCTCCGCCTCCTCCACCGTCTCCCCCTCCGCCCCCTCCGCCACCTCCGCCGTCTCCACCTCCGCCCCCTCCGCCCCCTCCGCCCCCTCCTCCACCTCCGCCACCTCCTCCCCCTCCACCACCACCTCCCGGGACCGTCGGCGGTCCAGAACCTGCGGTGGGACGCAACGAAGGCCCCTCTCCGGGACTCCAACCACAGATCGCTTGCCAAAGTGGACACCCCGCCCTCATCGGAGCCGAGCACAAACCCTTTTGTCGGATCTGTGGGGCGCCGATGCTCACGGAGTGCGAAGCAGGACACTCGATGCCGGTCCGAGCATCGTTCTGCCCCACGTGCGGAGCTCGCCAGCGAGGAAGCGAGGTTGCACCGCTCACCTGAGCGCGTGGCGCACCACTTGCCGCGCGTGTGGTGAAAGTGTGGAGGCGGGGGCTCACCGCTGCCTCACGTTGCGGAGGCTCGTCCAGTACTGTTGACCGCGGCGCTCTCGAGCCTTCCATCAGGCCGTCGTCCGCATCCTCTCAATGTGATGACACCGCCGCACAGACAGCGCAACGGCCGCTCGGGGAGGCACGCGGTGCCGGGCCAGAGACTCGATCGGACGGCGCGGCTTCGTCGCACGTCTGTGGGCCTGGTGGCCGTTGCCGCCCTGCTCGCGGTCATGCTCGTCTGGTTGACCCATGGAGGCGGAAGCGGGGAGCCGAAAGCGTTCGGTCACCAGGCGGCCGACTCTCCGTCGACAATCGCCCCCGCCAAGGTCACGACCACGACCGCGGGAGCACCCCCGTCGACCGCCTCGCCGTCAGCAGGGGATCCCCTTGGTGCGGCTGCACAGTCCCTGATCGACAGTCGGCAAGGAACGATCGAGGTAGCCGCCTACGACTTGGACACGGCACAAACGTGGACGCTGGGCGGGAGCACACCACAGGACGAGGCGAGCATCGTGAAGGTCGACATCCTCGAGGCGCTGCTCGCCCAATCAAAGGGGCAAGGGCTTGCCAGCGCTGAACAGCCCGTGGCGCAGAGCATGATCGAGGAGAGTGACAACGATTCCGCCACCGACCTGTGGGACGACGCCGGTGCAGCGTCGGGAATCGGCTCGTTCGACACATCAGCCGGCCTGACCGACACCACTCCTTCACAATGCGTGGAATGTCCGGGGTTTCCGTGGCCCGGGTGGGGGCTCACCACGACGACGCCATCCGATCAAATCACGCTGCTACGCCAGCTGGTACAGGCGAACAACCTCCTCACGACCTCCGAACGCCAGTACGCCCTAGGCCTCATGGAGAACGTCACCTCCTCCGAGCAGTGGGGCGTCACGGGGGGAGTTCCCTCGGGCGTCACCGTGGCCTTGAAGAACGGCTGGCTGCCGCTGAACGCGGCCGACACCGACTGGCAGATCAACAGCGTCGGTTGGGTCTCCGGGGGTGGGAGGAATTACCTGTTGGCCGTCCTCACGACCGGCGATCCCTCCGAGCAGTACGGGATCGATACGATCGACGATCTCTCAGGAATGGTCTGGAGCGCCCTCGGCTGAGCTGTGCGCGCTCAGAGTTGGTTCCACTGGTACGTGGGCAAACTGTAGGTGTACGCGATGAGGTTCCAGGCGGACGCGAAGGTCATCTTGTCGTTCGTCGCTTGCTGGTTCGGTCCGCTCGCCGCCTGGTAAGCCGGATCGGCGGTGTCGTTCGGGGTGCAGCCACCCGAGAGTTCGTCGCCGGCCCAACTGGCGTAGTCCTGGTCGACTTCTTCGGATGCTTGCCACGCAGCGCTCAGAGATTGGGTCATGCCATTTGGCAACGCTGACTCGTTCGGAAGCGTCGAGAGTTGAGAAATGAGGCTCTGGCGTGAACTTGCTGCGCTGTCGAATGTCTGCTCGTCCTGAGCGAGGTTGCCGCAGGCCGAGACATCGTTGGTCGCGGCGTTGATCGCACTGCGATCAGCAACGCTCTGTCCGAGAAGGGAGGCCAAAGCCCCTGCTGCGAGCCTCTCCGTCGGCAACGTCGTCGACGTGGTCGTCGTACTCGTCGAACTCGTCGCGGAGGAGGGCAGAGTCTGGATGGTATTGGCTGATTTCTGTGCCGAGCTCGACCCAGCGGAGCTCGGCGTCGAGTGACCCGGCTTCGCAAGGACGAACACAAGACCTCCCGCAAGTCCGAGGACGACGACCACCCCGACGATCGCCGCAACGAACCACGCCCCGTTGCGGCGGGACCCGACGGCCGGGGTCGGCTGCGGAGGAGTCAACGGTGTCTGCGCCACCGCAGGGACGACGATGGTCGGGTCGCCTGCGCCGCCCTGCATGCCTGGCATCCCTGTCGTGGCCATCGAGCCCGTTGGTGCGGAAAACACCTGCTGACCCGACTCTGCTGTCGTCGCGGCGCCGCAGACCCGGCAGAAGCGTCCTCCCACGGGCGTCTGGTGCCCAACAGGGCACACGGTCAGGAGCTCTGCCCCGCACTGCTCGCAGAAGCGCGACGAGGACCCGATCGGTGCCTCGTGCCCATTCGGGCAAACGAGCGGACGCTCCCCTTCAGCCATTGTGGCTGCGCAGCTTAGGTGCAATCCGGATTGACTGCTCTATCCGCCGCCAGTCGGAAGGACCCCGGGGCCGGACGGTTTTGCCCGGTGAGGCCAAACGTCTCGTCGTCGGGACAAGACGGGAGTTTTCCCAGGTCAGAAGCTCGATACCTCGTTCCGTGGTGAGAATCGCCCTCAGCCAGGACGCCGCAATGGCGGTGCAACGTCGTTGTAAGGGGCGAGGCGCACTATGGCACCGTCGGCTCTCGGGTGGACGGGAGCGGCGCGCAGCCTCGGAAGACGGGGCATCGGAAGAGGACGCAACGAGTGGGATCAACCCTGGGAAGACAGGCCACCGTCGACCGGCTGCGGGTCGTCGACCAGCTGCACGGCTGCAACGAGGCCCAGCTCGGCGAGGTGGCACGCCTGGCCGAGCGGATGCGAGTCGGCGAGGGGGAGATCCTGGCCCGCGAGGGACGTATCGGCCGGGAGTTCTTCCTCATTCTCTCCGGGACGGTCGCGGTGACCCAGGGGGGTCGTCGGGTCAACACCCTGGGTCCCGGCGAATTCTTCGGAGAGCTGGCGGCCATGGACCCGGGCCCGCGCAATGCGACGGTCACGGCGCTGTCCGACCTGGACGTGTTGATCATCGGCCCCCGTGAGTTCGCCGCCATGGCCGAGATCCCGGGCTTCCGGGACGCGCTGTTCAAGAGCATGGCGAACCGGCTCCGCGCCGTGGACGCACGTCTGGCCGCAGCACTGGAAGACCGTGAGGCCCCGGCGACCAGGGCCGGCGGCGCCTCCCGAGCATGACCATCGGCCGCGGCAGCATCACCGGGACCTGAGAAGCTCCATCGGGCGGCCGCGGCGCGTACCCTGGGCGCATCGGAGACGACCTTGGTGTCGATGGGGGTGGCCATGTGCGCGGAACCGGACGGAGAAGAGTCAGCGGACTTCGGCCTGCAGGGCGTGCCGTGGTTCGCCTCGTGCACCGAGGCCCAGCTGGCTCAGATCGCCCGGATCGCGGAACGCCTCCAGGTGCAGGCGGGGGAGGTCGTCCTGCGCGAGGGGAGGCTCGGCCGTGAGCTCTTCGTCATCTTGGAGGGCACCGCCACCGTGACGCGCCGTGGGCGCGTGGTGAACGTCCTCCACGCGGGTGGCTACTTCGGGGAGCTGTCGGCGATCGAGGCCGCCCCGCGGAGTGCCACGGTGACGGCCACCACAGACCTCGACGTGTTCATCATCGGCCCGCGCGAGTTCGAGACGATGATGGACATCCCGGGGTTCCGCAACGCGGTCCTCACCGGCATGAGCCGCCGCATCCGCGACGCCGACGACAGGGTGGCTTCGTACGCCGACGAGGTCGATCGGCTCACCGCTCCCACGGAGGGCACCTCCTAGCCGACGAGCGGCCGCGCCTCAGCCGGGCTCGGCGGCGAGGCGCGCCACCCGGGACAGGCCCATGCGTCGAGCGGACTCCTCGGAGCTGCGCAGCAGCACCGCAATGCGCTCCTCCTCGCCCACCCGAGCCCGTTGTCGCAACGTCCGGGCCAGATCCGCCTCGGCTGCCGCCACGAACGGCGGTGAATCCATGCGCCATGCCAGGCGCAAGGCGGCCTCGAGGTGCACCTCCGCGAGCGCCAGGTCGCCCGTCGCACCGGCGAGCAGGCCGAGGTAGTGGTCGGCCGGCCCGAGGCACGCTGCTGCGGGCGCTCGGATCACCACGGCCGTGCCGGCATAGGGTCGTAGGGCTTCGTAGATGCTCGGGACGAAACGTCGGGCCGGCTCGCCGATCGTGCCGCACGCCGCGGCGGCCATCGCAAGGGTCACCCCTTCGCTCTGGTCCGCCGCGCTGCCCCAGCCGATCTCGCTGAGCACGTCCAGATACTTCAGAGCCGTCTCCGTCTCGTTCGCCTCGGAATCGGCCAGTGCGAGCGCCGCGTTGACGCCCGGATAGGCCGTCGGCGCCTGGGCGATCGCGTCGCGGAGCTGGTGCTGCAGCTGGACCAGCTCGTCCCGTTGCCACCACGTCCAGAGCATCAGTGCGGCGTAGTGCGTCGCCGGCGAGGTCGTTGAACCCCCCGGACGCGTCCATCGCCGTGCGGCCCAGGCGCTCCGCGGTCTCGAAGTCGCCGGCCAGCAGCGCCAGCATGGCGCCGACGTTGAAGCCGAACGCCGCGTCGAGCGGGTGGACCGGACCGGTCTCCCGCGCCTCGAAGCGGGCCGTCTCCAATTTCACTGCTTCCAGGTCGCCCTGGGCCACCAGCTCCCGGACGCGCCACATGTGTCCGTGCAAGGCCAAGAGCTCGTCGCCGGTGTCCTCCGCGATCTCGCCGAGCTCGGTCCCGATGGCCATCCGTTCCGACGCCGGTCCGATGCCCCAGAGCGCGTGCATCCGCGCGTTGAGGGCGTAGCCCAGTGCGTGGCGGTCCCCGAGGCGTCGCGCCATCGCCACCGCGGTCTCGTTGAAGGCGAGCGACCGCTGCTGCACTTCGGACGCGACGATGTCGGAGCTGTAGATCGTGACCAGACCGAGGCGCGCCAGCACCATGGCGCGCACGTACGAGTCCTTCTCGGGGAGCGTCGCCCGGGCTTCCTCGAGCAACTGCACCTGCGGGTCGCTCGCCTCGACGATGCCGAGGTAGCTCAGCGGACCCGCCTGCACCGCCGCGGTGGCCAGGCGCTCGGGATCGTGCAGGCCGCGGGCCAACGACGCCGCCTTCGCGAAGTTGGCGTCCGCCTGCGCGGCGTCGCCCGATCGATTTTGCGCGTCGGCCAGCGCCAGCAACGCGTCGCAGCGAGCCGTCGGGTCCCGCGGGCCGTAGTGCTCGGTCAGCTCGAGTCCACGGGTGAAGTGCCCGACGGCCTCTTCGAAGGCGAGGAGCCGAAGGGCCTGCTCTCCGGCCGCGCGGCAATACCGCATCGCCTTGTCCGCGTCGGCCAGCGCCGCACCCATGTAGAAGTGGTGCGCCAGCTCGTTGCAGTAGGCGTCCAGCGCGTCCCCGTGGGCGTGCTCGGTCGCCACGGCAATCTTGTGGTGGTAACGCACCCGTCGGCCGCGCAACAGCTCGCCGTAGATGGCGTCGCGCACCAACGCATGGCTGAAGGCGTAGCGGTCGTGCCCCTGCGGTCCCACCCGTCGCACCAGGCGGGATTCCTCGGCCCGGTCGATGGCGTCGAGGCGACGGTCCGGTGTGAGCTCCGCCGCTTCTGCCACGATGGCGGATTCCCACTGGGCACCCGCCACGGCTGCGGCCTGCAGCAGGTAGATCACGTCTTCGGGCAGGCGGGAGACCCGCCGTGCCACGAGCTCCCGGATGGCCTCGGGTGGATTCAGATTGGGCGGGACCGGCGTGTCCCCCTCAGCTCCCTGCTCGTCCTGGCGGTAGCGGATCTGCCGCAGCAGCTCATCGAGAAAGAGGGGGTTCCCGTCGGTCAGCCGGCACAGTTGCGGCACGAGGTCGGCCGGCGTGTCGAGCCAGGCCTGTGCCAGCTCCTCGACGGCGTCGGGCCTGAGCCCTCGGAGGTGCACCGTCTCGACCGGATGGACGGCCCGCCAGTCGGCCACCATGGACCGCAGACGGTGCGCCGACGGCACCTCCGTGTCGATGTAGATCCCGATGACACCGAGCTTCCCATCGTCCGCGCTGCGCAGGAGGTGACGCAGCAGGAGCAGCGAGGGCTGATCGGCCCAGTGCAGATCATCGATCACCAAGAGAACGGAGCCGTCGCCCGAGAGCTCGTTGCAGGTCGCCGCCACCGCCTCGAAGAACCGGAAGCGGTCGCTCTCCGGGTCGCCATGCTCCTGCTCCGGCGGCGCATACTCACGCATGCGCACGACGAGGCGCGCCAGCTCGGCAAGCTGCCAGCCCGGCATCCGCGAGATCACGTCCGCCGACAGCGACTGGAAGTACCGACCGAGCGCCTCGGCGAAGGGCTGGAACGGCGCCACGGGGTCCTCGTCGCAGCGACCCCACAGAACCAGGGCGCCGTCGGCTGCGACGGTGCTGACGAGGTCCACCACGAGCCGGGTCTTCCCGACGCCGGGGTCGCCGTCGACGAGCAGGAGCCGGCCCTCACCGCCGCGCACCGACGACCACCACTCGCTGAGGAGTGCCGCCTCGCGCTCACGCCCGACGAACGGCCCCTCGTGCTGGGCGGCGGGAACCCGGACCCGGTAGGTGGGCGCGGTCGGAGTCGCCGGCGCGTCGCGGGGCGGTTCCTCGGCGCCGCGCTCGGGCGGCACGCGGAAGTCCAACGCCGGGTCCTGCACGAGGATGGCGCGTTCCATCCAGGTGACGTCGTGGCCCGGCTCGATACCGAGCTCGTCCACCAGGATCGTGCGCAGGTCCTGGAACACCCGCAGCGCCTCGGCCTGCCGGCCGGACCGGTAGAGCGCCAGCATGCGCTGCGACCACAACCGCTCTCGCATTGGGTTGGCGCTGGTCAGCGTCTCGAGCTCACCGGCGAGGGCCTGGTGTCGCCCCGACGTCAGGCCAGCATCCATCCGGGTCTCGACCGCAGTGAGCAGCAACTCCTCCAGCCGGCGCGCCTCGGCGCGGGCGAATGGCTCGTCGCGCACCTCGCTGTAGGCGGAGCCGCGCCAGAGCTCCTGCGCCTCCACCAGGAGGCGCGTGGCCTCGCTCGGCCGGCGCCGTGCCAGCTGCTGCCGGCCCTCGGCCACCAGGTTCTCGAAGCGTGAGACGTCGGTCATCTCGGCCGCCACGTCGAGCGCGTAGCCCGGGGCGCGGGTCACGATGAGCGAGTCGGGCGCGCCTGCGTCGCGCAGACGCTTGCGCACCCGCGAGATGGTGGAGCGCAACGCGATCTCAGCGCCGTCGCCGTCGTGGTCGTCCCACAGCGAGTCGACCAGCCGGTCGACGGACACGATGAGTTGGCGGTCGACGAGCAGGCGGGCGACGAGTGCCCGCGCCTTGACGCCACCGATGTCGATCGTGCGCCCGTCCCAGGCGACCTCGACCGGCCCGAGGACACGGATCTCCAGCCGGTGTCCGCCCGGGTCCCGACCGCCCGCGCGCACCAGGTCACCGACCGCCATGGCACACCATCCTGGCCGTGCGTTCCGCGCGCCCGCCTCGGGCGCGCCCGCCTCGGGCGCGCACGATCGGGCGATGCGAAACGGCCCGGGCTCGGGACCGCACGTCTGCGAACGTGACCGCGAGCAAGCCTCCACCCCCTCACGACCCTCAGGAGATTGTGGGTGACTCTAACGCCCGGCTGGCGGCAACGCGCCGAACGGCGCCGAGCGGCGACACGCCAGCGGTGCGGCCGTAGCGATCCCTTCGCGGGGAGGACCCGACCTTCAGGCGGCTAGAGCCGCCAGCCGTACGAAGAGGGATTGCAACAGGAGGGACTCGTTCGGGTTGCGCTGCAGCGACTCGGCCGCGTCGGTGATCAGCCCGACCGCCGCCGACGCGCTGCGCACGTCCTGGTCGCCCACCGTCACGGTTCCCGCGGACACCGCGCCGGTCACCCGGTCACCGTAGGTCCGCGCCAGCACGCCGAGGCCCGCCCGAAGGGCATCGGTCCGGAAGCGTCGTTCCTCGCGCTGGTGCTGCTCCACGATCTCCTTGCGTCCCGGGAGGCCCCGTTCGCCCATCTCCTTGGCAGCCGCGGTGAGCGACTCGACCTCGCGGGCGTGCGCGGCGCGCAGGGGCTCCACCGCGCGGTCGGCCGAGTCGAGCACTTGCCTCGTCAGGCCGGCGGCCGTCATGCCCGTCGCCTGCAACGCGCCGGGCACCGACGCCCACAGCGCGACGCGCGCCGCCACGTCAGGGTCGTCCACCATGAGGCGGGCGCGCTCGTGGTTCCCGGCGCTGTTGTCCGCGATCACGCCAGCGACGGCGTCGGCCACCCCGGCCTCCGTGAGCCAGCGCACGAGCTCGGCGCGCGGGACGGGTGGGAAGGGAATCACGGCGCAGCGGCTGGCCACGGTCACCAGCTCGGGGATCATCTGGTCCGCCAGCAGGATGAAGACGGTTTCCCCGGGCGGCTCTTCGAGGGTCTTGAGCAGTGCGGGCGCCCGCAGGGCCGCCAGATGGACGTCGAGGACCACGATGACCTGGCGCGCCGCGTGCAGCGGCCGGCGCTGCGCCAGCCCGACGATCTGGCGGATCTCCCCGATGGAGACCGACGCGCCGCTCCGCCGCACGACGTGGAGATCCGGATCCGTGCCGGCCAGTGCAGCCGCGGCACGTGGCGCACTCGCCGCAGCCGCCGTCCGGGCAGAGCAGGGCGGCCGCGAAGCCGAGTGCCGCGGCCAACCCGCCGTTCCCCGGTGCGCCCTGGAACAGGTAGGCGTGCACCGGATTTGCGGCGGCGGCCCGCAGCGCAGCCACTGCGTCCTCCTGCGCCAGGACGCCTGCGAAGAGCTCCGGCGCCGGGCGCTCGCCGCTCACCGCCGGATCGGGGGCGCGTCGCCGAACCGTGCGTGCACGGCCGCCACGATATGCGCCGTGAGCGCAGGCACGTTCAAGCGCCCGTCGACGACGACCCAGTGACCCGGGTCCGCCGCAACCTGCGCCAAGAACCCCTCGCGCACGCGCCCGGCGAAGGACGAGCCGAGCCGCTCCATCCGGTCGGGACCCTCGGCGGGGCCACGTCCGGCGGCCAACCGGGACGAGGCCACGTCCACGGGCACGTCGACGAGGACCGAGAGGTCGGCCTTCACCCCGCCGGTCGCCCAGGCAATCACGTCCGCCAGCGCGGTGGGCTCGAGGCCGCGTCCGTAGCCCTGGTAGGCGATGGTCGACGCGGCATAGCGGTCACTCACCACCCACTCGCCTGCGGCGAGCGCGGGCTCGATCACCAGCGCCACGTGCTCGGCCCGGTCCGCCGCCATGAGGAGAGCCTCCGCCCGGGCCGACGGGGCCGGCACGTCAGGGGAGAGCAGCAGCGCCCGCAGCAGCGCCCCGACCGGGGTGGCCCCCGGCTCGTGGGTCAGGCGTGCCCCCAACGCGGCGGCCAAGGCCCGCGCCTGTGTGGTCTTGCCGCATCCGTCGATGCCCTCGAGCGCGATGAGGCGACCCCGGGCCGCCATCTCAGAACGGTTCGCTCGGCGCCGCCCTCATCGCCGGGTCTGCGGGTGCCGCCGCCTTCCGGGCCCCCGCCTTCTTGGCGGGCGCCTTCTTGGCCACACCCTTTTCCGCACCACCCGCCTTGGCGGCCCGCGCCTTCTTGGCCGCCGTCTTCTTCTTCGCCGGCGCCGCCTTCTTCGCCGCCTTTTTCTTGCGCGACGACGGCCCCGCGGCACGGCGCTCGGCCAGGAGGTCGGAGGCCCGGTCCATGTCGATGGATTCGACGGAGTCGCCCTTGCGCAGGCTGGCGTTGGTCGTGCCGTCGGTCACGTAGGGGCCGAAGCGCCCGTCCTTCACGACGACCGGCAGGTTGGTGGCCGGGTCCGTGCCCAGCTCGCGCAACGGCGCCGCGGCCGTCCGGCCCCGGCGCTGCTTCGGCTGGGCGAAGAGCGCACGCGCCTCGTCGATCGTCACGGTGAGCAACTGTTCCTCGCTGCCCAGGCTGCGCGTGTCGGAGCCCCGCTTGACGTACGGGCCGAAGCGCCCGTTGTGGGCGACCACGTCCTCGCCCGTGTCGGGGTCGGTGCCCACCACGCGCGGGATGCGCAGGAGCTCGAGCGCCTGCTCGAAGGTGAGTGTCGCCGGATCCATCGCGGCGAACAGCGACGCCGTGCGCGGCCGCTCCCCACCGTCGGTGACCTCGCCCACCTGGACGTAGGGTCCGAAGCGGCCGGCCTTGACCTGGACCTCGAGCCCGCTCTCGGGATGGGTGCCCAGCACCCGATCGTTGGAGGGGGCGGCCAGGATCTCTTCGGCCCGCGCGATGGTCAGCTCGTCGGGCGCCAGGTCGTCGGGGATCGAGGCCCGGTCCTCGCCGCGTTGGAGGTACGGCCCGTAGCGACCGACGCGCGCCACGATCGGCTCGCCGTCGCTCCCTTCGCCGAGCGGGATGGAGTTGATCTCCCGCGCGTCGATCTCGGCCAGGTGGGACGACACGGTGGCCTTGAGGCCGAGGGTGTCGACCTCCGTGCCGTCGCCCCCCATGGCCCCGGGCGCCTGGCTGCCGAAGTAGAAGCGGGTGAGCCAGGGCAGCGCCTCCTCCGTCCCCGCCGCGATCTCGTCGAGGTCGTCCTCCATCGACGCGGTGAAGCCGTAGTCGACCAGGTTCCCGAAGTAGCGCTCGAGCAGGCCCACGACGGCGAACGCGGTGAAGCTCGGCACGAGCGCCGTGCCCTTCTTCCATACGTAGCCGCGGTCGAGGATGGTCGCGATGACGCTGGCGTAGGTCGAGGGGCGCCCCACGCCGAGCTCCTCCATGGCCTTGACGAGCGAGGCCTCGGTGTAACGGGCCGGCGGCTGGGTCGTGTGCGAGCCCGGCTCGAACGCGGTGGCGTCGACCCGGTCGCCCTCGGCCAGGGCGGGGAGCACCATCTCCTCCGGGCTCTCGGTGTCGGGATCGTCCTCGTCCCGGCCCTCCTGGTAGGCGCGGAGGAAGCCCGAGAACGTGATGACCCGGCCGCTGGCCGAGAACTCGGCCTCCTCCCCCGCCGCCAGTCCGCTCGGCACGTCGGCCACCAGCCGCAACTGCGCGCTCGTCCCGGTGGCGTCGTTCATCTGGGAGGCGACCGTACGCATCCAGATCAGCTCGTACAGGCGGAGCTCGTCGCCCGACAGCTCGCGGCCGACCTGCACGGGCGTCCGGAAGCTCTCGCCCGCCGGGCGGATGGCCTCGTGCGCCTCCTGCGCGTTCTTCACCTTGCGCTCGTAGCGCCGCGGCGCGTCGGGGACGTAGTCGGCGCCGAACATCTCCCGCGCCTGCGTCCGGGCCGCCGTGAGCGCCTCGTCCGAGAGCGTGGTCGAGTCGGTCCGCATATAGGTGATGAAGCCCTGCTCGTAGAGCCGCTGGGCCACCTGCATGGCGCGCTGTGCGCTGAAGCGGAGCTTGCGACCGGCCTCCTGCTGCAACGTCGAGGTCATGAACGGCGCGGCGGGCGAACGCCGGAAGGGGCGCTCGGTCACCGAGCGCACCGTGAAGCTCTCGCCCGTCAACGCGCCGGCCACCGAGGTGGCCACGTCCTCGCCGAGCACCCGGACGGCCGCCTTGCCCGTCTGCTCCCCCTGCTCGTCGAAGTCCTTGCCGGTGGCGACCGCCGTCCCACCCAGGGTCACCAGCTGGGCTCCGAAGCCGTTGGGCGCGGCCGCATTGGCGAACGTCCCCTCGACACCCCACCACGTGGCGGAGCGGAAGCGCATCCGGGCGCGCTCGCGTTCGACCACCATGCGAGTGGCGACGCTCTGGACCCGGCCGGCCGAGAGCCGCGGCATGACCTTGCGCCAGAGCACCGGCGAGACCTCGTAGCCGTAGAGGCGGTCGAGGATGCGCCGGGCCTCCTGCGCGTCGACGAGGCGCCGGTCGAGCTCGCGCCACTCGTCGACGGCGCGGGCGATGGCGGCGGGAGTGATCTCGTGGAAGACCATGCGCTTGACCGGCACCGTCGGGAGAGAGCACCTCGGAGAGGTGCCACGCGATCGACTCACCCTCGCGGTCCTCGTCCGTGGCCAGGTACAGCTCGTCGGCGTTCTTGAGAAGCTTCTTCAAGTTGGCGACGACGGACTTCTTCGGCGACGAGACGACGTACAACGGCTTGAAGCCATTGTCCACGTCGACGCCGAGACGGGCCCACGACTCACCCTTGTACGCGGCCGGCACCTCGTCGGCCCCGCGCGGCAGGTCGCGGATGTGGCCGACCGAGGACTCGACGATAAAGTCGGGGCCGAGCATCCCGCCGATCGTGCGCGCCTTGGCGGGGGACTCGACGATCACGAGCGCCTTACCCATGGCGCACCCCGCGAGGGAGCGGTCGGAGCGGTGAGACGGAGGGCATGATCACGTCAGCGTGGGTGTCCGCCGCACCGGCTGTCAAGAGCGGTGTCCTTCACCGCGGCCCTCGGCGCGCGCTGCCGCAGCGGGCTGAGCTGGTCAATCAGCCGCGGCGACCGCCGCCTGCGCCGGTGTCTCGTCGGCCGCATCGGCGTCCATCGCCTCCCCCGCACGCTTGGAGAAGGCCAGCGCCGCCAGGAGCACCACGAGGGAGACGCCGGCGATGGACAGGCGTGCGCCGGTGTTGTGCCGCAGGGTGATCACCGCCGGCAGGATCAAGAGCGACACCAGGTTCATCACCTTGATCATCGGGTTCAGCGCGGGACCGGCGGTGTCCTTGAACGGGTCGCCCACCGTGTCGCCGATCACCGCGGCCTTGTGGGCTTCCGAGCCCTTGCCGCCCTCGTGGCCGTCCTCGATGTACTTCTTGGCGTTGTCCCACGCGCCGCCGGAGTTCGACAGCGTGTTGGCCATCAACTGCCCGGTCAGAATCGTGCCGGCAAGGAAAGCGCCCAGCGCCAGGTAGTTGATCCCGAATCCGATGATGACCGGAGCCAGGATGGCCAGCAGGGCCGGCGGGGCAAGGTCGCGCTGCGCGGCGGCGGTGCAGATGGAAATGACCCGCCCGTATTCGGGCTTCTCGGTGTAGTCCATGATCCCCGGGTGCTCGCGGAACTGCCGGCGCACCTCGAGCACGACCGTCCCCGCCGAGCGACCGACAGCCCGGATCGCCAGCGACGAGAAGAGGAAGGCGATCGAGCCCCCGACGAGCAGCCCGATGAATGTGGTGGGGTTGGCCACGTTGATCTGAATGATGCTGAACAGCTTGGACCCGGTGGCGTGGAGGCTGGGGATCTGCTCGCCGATGGTCTCGATGAACGACGCGAAGAGGGCCACCGCCGCGATGACGGCCGAACCGATGGCCACACCCTTGGTGATGGCCTTGGTGGTGTTGCCCACGGCGTCGAGGCTGACCATGATCCGCTCGGCCTCGCCGGTGAACTCTCCGGACATCTCGGCGATGCCGGCCGCGTTGTCCGACACCGGGCCGAAGCTGTCCTCGGAGACCACCATGCCGGCTGTGGCCAGCAGGCCGATCCCGATGAGGGCAACCAGGTAGAAGGTGAGCTCAATGTTGCCATCACCGAGCCCGATGGCCACGCCGATGGCGATGGCGATGGCGATGATGGCCCACACCGACGACTCCAGGCCGATGGAGATACCCGCAAGCACCGTGGTCGCCGGTCCGGTCCGGGCCGAGGCGGCGATCTCCTTGACCGGGCCGCGCTCCGTCGAGGTGAACTGCTCGGTGATCTGGCTCGCCACCAGAGACAGGATCACCCCGGTGAGCACGGCCTAGAACACCTTGAGGTCGTGCACGTAATACTGCGCCACCAAGAACGCGCCGACCACCGTCAGCAGTGCGGCCAACCAGAAGCCGCGGTTGATGGGAGTGAGCGCGTTGCGGTCGCTCTTGCGGGCCCGGACCACGAGGACACCGATCACTGAGGCCAAGATCCCCATGGCCGGGACGATGAGGGGATACAAAACGGCCGGCGTGGGGTTGTGGCCGATGGTCCGGAAGGCCGAGAAGCCGAGGATGAGCGACGAGATAATGGTGATCTCGTAGGACTCGAAGAGGTCGGCCGCCATGCCGGCGCAGTCACCCACGTTGTCGCCGACGTTGTCGGCGATGGTGGCCGCGTTGCGGGGGTCGTCCTCGGGGATGCCGGCCTCGACCTTGCCGACGAGGTCGGCGCCGACGTCGGCCGCCTTGGTGAAGATGCCGCCGCCGACACGCATGAAGAGAGCAAGCAGCGAGGCGCCGAAGGCGAAGCCGATCAGCACCGCCGTCGCTGAGTTCTGGAAGATGAGCACGATGGCCGTCGCCCCGACGAGACCGAGGCCGACGCACAGCATGCCGGTCACCGCGCCGGTGCGGAAGGCCACCCGCAAGGCGCCCGCCATGCCGCCACCCTGCGACGCCGCCGCAGCGGTCCGGACGTTGCCCCGCACCGCGATGCTCATGCCGATGAACCCGGTCAGTCCGGAGAAGGTTGCGCCGAAGAGGAAGCAGATGACGCGGTAGAGGCCGTCCTGCTGGAACGTCAGGGCAACGTCCCCGTCCGGCTTCACCACCTTGGTGGCCGTGAAGAAGATGAGGATGGCCAACGGGATGATGATCATCACGATGGCCCGGAACTGCCGGGCCAAGAAGGCCTCCGCCCCCTCCTGGACCGCCTGGGCGATCTCCTTCATCTTGACCGTCCCCTGGTCAGCGGTCAGGACACTGCCGCGCCAGCAGCAGACCGGACGGCGATGCCGACGATGCCGGCGGCCAGGCAGATGTAGAGCCAGGTCTTGTCCACCCCGCCCAGGTGGAAATTCTGGTAGCCACCCTCGGCTGCGAGGAGATTGATCATGCCCGGTGTGCCCTTTCTCTTCCTGTATGTCTCGTGGCGAGGGGGCGGCGGCGCCCTCGCCCGTGCGGTGCGGCAGCGTTCGGCACCGCAGCGGTCGATGTCATGAACCCGCTCTGAGGGCGCGCCGGCGAGGTCGCACCCGACGCCGGGCCGTCGGGCACGATAGCGACTGGCGCGAGGGCGGGCAATTTTGGCCCGCCGGACATCTGCGCTGAGCAGGGAGGACGGTTCATTCTTCGGCGGGGTCGACCGGAGCGCCCTGCACCAGCTCGAACGAGGGGTTCAACATGGCCGGCCGACGGCCCCAGCTGCCGACCATGCCCTCGGCGACCAGGCGTGCCCCGGGCTCGATCCCGGCGATCCTGGGCCGGCCCTGGAACACGAGCAGGAGTCCACCGGTGCCGTCGCTGAGCACGCACTCGAGGTTCGAGGTCCCCGCGCGCGGCTGGACCGCGGACCGACTTGACCCGGCCCGCCACCCGGGTGCGCTGACGGGGCACGACGGTCGCGATCGGTGTCGTCACCCCGGCGCGCTGGGCCAGGGTCTGGTCCGCCGCCAGCACCACCCCGGGGCGCTTGGGCCCGTCACGCCGGCCCATCCGGTCCACCCCCGTGCGCCCTTCGGTGTCGACGGGCGCGTCGCCGTTGCCTCCGGCGCTGGTCAGCCGGGCCCGCTGGACCGAGCGGCCGTACGAGCGCACGCGCTCGCCGAAGCGCCCGCCCACCGTGAAGGGCACGATCGTGGCGGCGACGTGCGGCACCTGACCCAGCACGGCCGCGATCTTGTCGGCCGTGCGGTCGTGCAGGACGCGCTGCCAGACCCGGGCGAAGCTGCGCCGGGGCAGCAGCACGGTGCACTCGGTGTCGCCGTCGAGGGTGGCGTCGGCGACCAGCTCCACCGCCGCCCGGCCGATCCGGCGGTCGGGGCACTCGATGATGTCGAGCGGCAGGCGGGCCAACCCGAGGCGTCCCCAGTCGGCCTCGAGCTCGCGCGCCGCCTTGGTGTCGACGTCGAAGTGGACGGCGCGCAGGTCGTCGGGGGCCAGCATGCGGGCGTACTGGAGGGCGCGCGCCGTGGCCATGTCGAGCCGGTCGACCAGGACGACCACGACGTGGCGGCGCAACACCGGTGCCTCCGACGCCTCGACCACGCCGGTCTCGAGCATGTCGGCCTCCTCCACGTACTGGCGGTGGAGGCGGATCAGGCCGATGTAGAGGAGCGGGCCCACGACGAAGATGAGCCAGGCACCCTCCTTGAACTTGGCGACGGCGAAGATGAGCACCACGGTGAAGGAGAGGAAGGCCGAGAAGCCGTTGACGAGCACGCTGCGGCGCCAGTGTCCCTGCTTCGTGGTCAGGTGGTGCTTGACCATCCCCGACCCGGCCATGGTGAAGCCGGTGAAGACGCCGATGGCGTAGAGCGCCACCAGGCCGTTGACCTGTGCCTTGTAGGCGAGGATGAGCGCCAGGGCCACCGCGGCCAACACCAGGATGCCGTTGGAGAAGGCCAGCCGGTGACCCCGCCGCGTCAACTGGCGCGGCAGGAAGCGGTCGCCGGCCACGAAGCTTGCGAGGTACGGGAACCCGTTGAAGCTCGTGTTGCCGCCCGTGTAGAGGATCAGCATGGTGGCCAGCTGCACGACGTAGAAGAGGAGGTGACCGAGGGGGCTCGTGCCGAAGACGGCCTTGACCTCCTGGGAGACCACGGTGGGGGATCCGATGGCATAGGGCACGGCGTGGGTCCAGCGGGCCAGCAGGGTCACGCCGAGCACGAGGAAGCCGAGCGTCGTGCTCATCGCGACCAGGGTCTGGCGGGCGTGCCTGGCCTCGGGGCGGCGGAAGCTGCTCACCCCGTTCGAGATCGCCTCGAGACCGGTCAGCGACGATCCGCCGTTGGCGAACGAGCGGAGCAGGGAGATGAAGGCCAGCCCCATCAGCCAGCCCTCGCCCGGGCGTCCCGATCCTGCCCCCGTAGACCTGGTTCGCCGGCGGCAGGGGGATCTGGTGCAGCGTCCCCAGGGCCTCCCTGACGAAGCCGACGATGATCACGGACGTCAGCGAGAAGATGAAGAAATAGGTGGGGATGGCGAAGTAGCTGCCCGCCTCGCGGATGCCGCGCAGGTTCCCGTAGAGGAGGAGGAGCACGACGCCGACCGTGATGGCGACGGTGTCGAACGTGTTGGCCAGGCTGGGGACGGCGCTGGTCAGCGCGGCGGTGCCCGCCGACGTCTGCACCGCGACGGTGACCGTGTAGTCGATCAGCAGGGCCACGGCCGCGATCTGCGCGATCTTCGGCCCGAAGTTGTCCCGCGCCACGACATAGGAGCCGCCCGCCTTCGTGTAGAGCTGGATCACCTCGAGGTAGGACAGGGTGACGAAGAAGAGGACGCCGAGGATGGCGAGCGTGATGGGGACGACCAGGGCGAAAGCGGCCAGGCCGACGTAGGGCACCAGCTGCGTCAGCATCTCCTCGGTGCCGTAGGCCGAGGACGAGATGCAGTCCGGGGCGAGGACCCCGAGCGCGACGGGCCGGCTCAGGCGCTCCGATGACAAGCTGCTCGGTGACGAGCGGCGGCCCCAGGAGCCTGTTCTTGAGCCGGTAACGGCGGGTCTCGGGGATCTCCTCGCCGGCGATGCCGGGAAGGGGCACGGTGGCCCGGGTGGTGGTCGGCGTCGCCACGGCCACACAGGGTAGAAGGAATCCCCTCCCGTCCCGGGCCACGCGTCGGTTTTTGCACGGTCAGACCCGGCGTGTTGCACTGTGGCGTGCACGTGATCGTCGTGGGGTGTGGCCGCGTGGGGTCCGGCCTCGCCATCTCGCTCAGCGCGGAGGGTCACTCCGTGGCCGTCCTCGACAAGTCGCCCCGCGCCTTCCGGCGCCTCAAGGACTGGGACGGGCCGTGCCTGGTGGGCTCGGGCTTCGACCGCGACGACCTCGAGAAGGCCGGTGCGCTGCACGCCGACGCGCTGGCCGCCGTCACCAGCGGCGACAACACCAACATCCTGACCGTGCGCATCGCGCGGGAGACCTACAAGATCCCCAACGTGGTGGCCCGGATCTACGACCCGCGGCGGGCCGAGATCTACCAGCGGCTCGGCATCCCCACGGTGGCCACCGTCACCTGGACCATCGACCAGGTGCGGCGCCGGCTGCTGCCCGACGCCGACGTGCTCGACTGGTCCGACGCCACCGGGCGGCGTGGCGCTGGTGGAACGCTCCCTGCCCGAGTTCTGGGCCGGCCGTCCGCTCACCGACCTCGAGATGCCCGGGCGGCTGAGCATCGTGGCGGTGACGCGCGGCGGCGTGCCGCGGCTGGACGGCCGCGAGCTCGTGGGCCAGGAAGGCGACGTGCTGCATCTCGCCGTCATGGACAACGCGCTCCGCGAGCTCGACGAGGCGCTGGCGCGCCGCGAGGGCACGACACGAGAAGGCGACTCGTGAAGGTCGCCATCGCCGGCGCGGGCAGCGTGGGCACGGCCATCGCGTCGGACCTGCACGCGAACGGACACGAGGTGCTTCTCTTCGAGCGGGACCCCGAAATCGTGGAACGGTTGCGACCGACGCTCGACGTCACCTGGGTGGCGGCGGACGCGTGCGAGGTGTCGTCGCTCGATGCGGCCGGCCTGGCCACGGTCGACGTCGTCGTCGCGGCCACCGGCGACGACGAGGACAACCTCGTCGTCTCGCTCCTGGCCAAACAGGAATTCGCCGTGCCACGCGTCGTGGCCCGCGTCAACCACCCCAAGAACCAGTGGCTCTTCAACGAGAGCTGGGGCGTGGACGTGTCGGTGTCCACGCCCCAACTGCTCACCGCCCTGGTCGAGGAGGCCGTGTCCGTGGGCTCGCTCGTGCGGCTGCTGCAATTCCACGGGGGTGCGGCCCACTTGGTCGAGATCACGCTGGCGGAGGACTCGCCGGCCAACGACATGGCCATCGCCGACCTCGACTTCCCCCGCGACGGCGTGGTCGTGGCGGTCGTCCGGGCTCGACCGTCTCATCGTGCCCCGGGGCGACACGACGCTGCAGTCGGGCGACGAGGTGCTCGTGCTCGTGACCGCCGACGCCGAGGACAAGGTGCACGCGCTGTTCATCGCGGACGACGGCGACTGACCGCAACCGGGCCGCAACCCCGGGCGACGGGCGACGGCCCTGTTCACAGCCACACAACTGTCGCGGTGAGGCCTCCGCCCGTCACAGTTGCTCAAGGTGTGGGCTCTGCTGCCCGTACCATGAAGAGTATGGAGGCGGCCTTCTTCGATCTCGACAAGACCGTCATCGACCGCGCCTCCATCGCCGCGTTCGGGCGGCCCTTCATGAAGGGCGGGCTGATCAACCGGCGCCTGGTGGCGCGCGCGGCGATCTCGCAGCTCATCTACCTCTACTTCGGAGCCGACGAGGAGCGTCTTGTCCGGGTGCGCGAGTCGATGCTCGCCGTGACGAAGGGCTGGGACCGTGCCCAGGTGCGTCAGATCGTGCGCGAGACGATGCTCCAGACGATCGAGCCGATCATGTACGCCGAGGCGCTCGAGCTGATGGAGCTGCACCGGGCGGCCGGCCACCGCGTCTACCTGGTCTCGGCCTCACCCGAGGAGATCGTGTTGCCCCTCGCCGACCTCCTCGGCGTCGACGGCGCCATCTGCTCGAGGGGGGAGGTCGACGAGGAGGGTCGCTACACCGGCCGCATGGCCTTCTACGCCTACGGCGAGTCGAAGGCGGCCGCCATGCGCGACGTCTGGCGGCGCGCACCGGCCTGGACCTCGGAGTCGAGCAGTGCCTACTCGGACTCGGCCACCGACCTGCCGATGCTCGAGGTGGTCGGTCGCCCCGTGGCGGTCAACCCCGACCGCGCGCTGGCCAAGGTGGCGCGCGAGCGCGGTTGGGAGATCCGCAATTTCACCAAGCCGATCCGCCTTCGGGACCGGGTCGGGCGGACGACCCCGGTGGTGACGACGAGCCTGGCCGTCGCCGGCGCGGCGCTCATCCTGTGGCGCCGGGGCTACCGTGCCCGCCACGCGGCCGCAGGTCCTGGCGACGGCCGTCAGCGGTCCTCAGGGGGCGCGCCGCGCTGCGGTACGGGCGCTCAGGCGTCGCAGACGGCGCGGCGACGACGCGAGGCGACCAGAGGGCGAGATCGGAGCTTCTTCATGGACGACAGCCTAGGCGCAGCCCGATCCGCCCGCCGCGCACGAGCGTCGCGGAGAGCTGGATCGAGCGCCGCCCGACACGACGACCGATGGCCATCAGCAGGGTCCGAGGATCAGTCCAGCTTCCGCTCCCATGTCCGGCGTCGAGGCCGTAGGCGGGTCCGACCTAGACGGTCAGCAGGTCCCGGGCGCCGGTGTCCGAGGAGGGGTGACGCAGCTTCGACATGGCCCGGGCCTCGATCTGGCGGATGCGCTCACGGGTCAGGTTGAAGTGCTCGCCCACCTCCTCGAGGGTGCGGGGCTCACCCCGGTCGAGCCCGAAGCGCAGGCGCAGGATCTCCCGCTCACGCTCGTCGAGCGGGCGACAGCAGGCGGCCGATCTCGTCGGGCAGCAGCGAGACGGCGGCGACCTCGAAGGGTGACTCGGCCGAGCGGTCCTCGACCACGTCGCCCAGCTCGGCGTCCCCGTCCTCACGCAGCGGCTCGGACAGCGACAGGGGCTCGGCCCGGAAGCGCAGGGCCTCGACGAGCTTGTCCTCGGGCATCTCGACCTCGACGCCGAGCTCGGCCAGCGTGGCCGGGCGGCCGAGCTTCAGCTCGAGACGCGCCTGTGCCTTCTGGACCCGGGCCAGCGTGTCACCGGCGTGCACCGGCAGGCGGATGGTGCGACCGGTGTTGGCGATGCCGCGGGTGATGGCCTGGCGGATCCACCACGTCGCGTACGTGGAGAACTTGAAGCCCTTGCGCCAGTCGAACTTCTCGACGGCGTGCATCAGGCCGAGGTTGCCCTCCTGGATCAGGTCCAGCAGCGGCAGGCCGGAGGCCTGGTACTTCTTGGCGATCGAGACGACTAGCCGCAGGTTCGACTGCACGAACGTCTGCTGGGCCTGCTCGCCCTCCATCACGGCGCGGCGCAGCTCCCGCTTCTTCGCCGTGGTGAGTCCCTTGGGCGCCTTGGCCACGTCGGCCTCTGCGGCCCGGCCGGCCTCGATGGCCTGGGCCAGTCGGACCTCGTCGTCCTTGGTCAGCAACGGGTACTGACCGATGTCCGTCAGATAGAGCCTGACCAGGTCCTCGTCGTCGCGTTCGATTCGTTCCTTCGCCAAGATCTCGCCAAACCTTCCGTCCCATTGCCTCGGCAGGGGGGCCTGGCCGGGCTTGCGCTCGTCACTACGCAGCCGACGCCGTTTCCCGGCGTACAGAGACTGCTGACACAGTGTAATGGAGCTGTCAAGATGGCCGTACAGCAGGGAAAACGCCCGTCTGGTTAAACACCCGTTCGAAGAATTCCCCAAACTTCGCGTGCCCGTCGGATCGGTCGTCCGGCCCGCCCCCGAGGCCCTTGATCAGGGTGCGGCCACCCCGGATCTCCGCCGGCAACTCCCGGTGGGCCCCAGCCAGGACCTCCAGAACGGGTCCCTCGCTGACCGGCGAGGCCTCGCGCAGATGGGCCGCATAGACGGCGTCGAGCGCAGGCAGGACACCCTCGACCAGCGCCGACACGCCCGACCGGAGGTCGGGCCCGGCCGCGAGCTCCTCGAGGCGGGGGGCCAACGGACCGGGCGGCGCCGCCACCTGGGCAGCCGCGTCCACCCCGGCCGCGTCGCGGCAGCCGCTCCTCCCAGCGCGCCGCCAGCGCACCGTGCCGCCGCGACGTCGCCGCGCACCAGACCCGCAGCTCGGGCGCCTCCCCGTCCCAATCGCCGGCACGGGGCGCCGTCGCCCACTCCCCCGTGATGGCGAAGAGCCGCTGTTCGGTCCAGCAGTAGGCGCCGACCAGCGCGGCGAGCTCGTCGATCCCGCGCCAGCCCGCCGGGCTCGCCCCCTCAGCCACCCCCCGACTCCTCGAGCGCCGAGGAGCGGTAGCGGTTGGTGATGGGCATGCGCCGGTCCTTGCCGAAGGCCTTCGTGGTGATGCGCACGCCGGGCGGCATCTGGCGGCGCTTGTACTCGGCGCCGTCGACGAGGCGCACGACACGGTCGACCAGTTCGGGCGCGAAGCCCTCCGCCACGAGCTCCGCGGCGGTGCGGTCGCGCTCGACGTAGCCCTGGAGCACCGGGTCGAGCTCCTCGTAGGCGGGGAGCGACTGGTCGTCACGCTGGTCGGGCCGCAGCTCGGCCGACGGCGGCTTGTCCAGCACGCTGTCGGGAATGGGCCCCGGCAGGCCCTCCAGCACGGCCTTGGTGTTGCGATAGCGGCACAGGTCGTAGACCAGCGTCTTCGGCACGTCCTTGATCACGGCGAAGCCGCCGGCCGAGTCGCCGTAGAGCGTCGAGTAGCCCGTGGCCATCTCGCTCTTGTTGCCCGTGGTGAGCACGATCCACCCCTCGGCATTGGACACGGCCATGAGCAGCACGCCGCGGAGGCGAGACTGGAGGTTCTCGTCGGTCAGGCCGGAGGGCTCGCGTCCGAGCACCGGTGCGAGCATGGCGGAGAAGGCGACGTGCGCCTCCTCGATGGGGACCACCCGCAGGTCGATGCCCAGTCGCTCGGCCAGCTCGACGGCATCGTCGCGCGAGCCGTCGCTCGAGTAGCGCGACGGCATGGAGATGCCGTGCACCCGCGAGGGACCGAGCGCGTCGACCGCCACCGTGGCCACGAGCGAGGAGTCGATCCCGCCGGAGAGCCCGATGACCGCATCGGTGAACCCGTTCTTGCCGAGATAGTCGCGGGTGCCGAGGACCAGCGCCGCGTAGACCTCGGCGTGGTCGGACAGCACGGCCCGTGGTGCGGGCGGCGCGAGGGCCGGTCGGTCGCCCGGACGCGCCTCGGTCACCACGAGCCGCGGCAGCAGCTCGGTGACCGTCCCCGCCCGGTGCGGTCCGACCTGGAGGTCGACCACGACGAGGTCCTCGGCGAACTGCGCGCCGGAGATGAGCAGCGCACCGTCGCGCCCGACGACGAGCGAGTCGCCGTCGAAGACGAGCTCGTCCTGGCCGCCGACCTGGTTGACGTAGGCGATGGCGCATCCCGCCTCGGCCACCCGGCTGCGCAGCATGGCCAGCCGCTCGGCGTGGCGGCCCCGGTTGTAGGGGGAGGCGTTCAGGTTGACGACGACGTCGGCGCCGGCCCGCCCGGCGTGCGCCACGGGGCCGTCGTCGAACCAGACGTCCTCGCAGATCGACACCCCGACCCAGGCGCCGCCGATGCCGAAGAGCGTGGGCGGCCCGTCGCCGGGCACGAACCAGCGCTGCTCGTCGAACACCCCGTAGTTGGGCAGGAACCGCTTGTGGAACACGCCCACCACGCGACCGCCGGCACACACCGCCGCGGCGTTGGCCAGACCCTGCCCGTCGGCGGCGGCGCCCACGAAGCCGACCACCACGGCGCAGTGCCCGGTGGCCGCGGCGACCTTCTCGAGCGCGGCCACGTTGTCGGCCACGAAGCCCGGCTTGAGCAGCAGGTCCTCGGGCGGGTAGCCCGGGATGGCGAGCTCGGGTACCACGCAGAGGTCCGCGCCTGCCGCCTCGGCCGCCGCCAGCGCGCGCAGCACCCGCTCCACGTTGCCCGACAGGTCGCCGACGACCGTGTTGAGCTGCGCAGCGGCCAAGCGGAGAGACGGCATCGTCCCAGCTTACCGGCGGTGTCGTCCCTTTCGACGGGGTGCGCCGGACAGAGTGGCAGACAGGGGGCACGGACGGCCGGGGTGCCCGGGCATGCGAAGCTTGTGCCGTGCAGAGCCAGCGGGACTACGTGCTCCGGACCGTGGAGGAGCGGGGCATCCGCTTCGTGCAGCTGTGGTTCACCGACGTCCTGGGGACCCCGAAGGGGTTCAACATCACCTCGGCGGAGCTGGAGAACGCGCTCGACGAGGGCATGACCTTCGACGGATCGGCCATCGACGGATTCAGCCGGGTGCAGGAGGCGGACGTCCTGGCCCGGCCCGACCCGAAGACGTTCCAGCTGCTGCCGTGGCACCACGACGACGCGCAGGTGGCTCGGGTCTTCTGCGACATCGCCAACCTCGACGCCACCCCGTTCGAGGGGGACCCCCGCCACGCCCTGCGCCGGACGCTCGAACGCGCCCGTGCGGCGGGGTACACGTTCTTCGCCTCGCCCGAGGTCGAGTTCTTCTACTTCGCCGACGCCGACCCTGAGCGGGGACCGGTGATCCTCGACTCCGGCTCCTACTTCGACCTTACGGTGGCCGACCTGACGAGCGACCTGCGCCGGCGCTCCGTGCTGATGCTCGAGGAGATGGGGATACCCGTCGAGCACACCCAGCACGAGGACGCACGGAGCCAGCACGAGATCGACCTGCGCTACACCGACGCACTCACCATGGCGGACACGGTGATGACGACGCGGATGGTCATCAAGGAGATGGCGCGCCAGGAGGGCGCATTCGCCTCCTTCATGCCGAAGCCGATGGCCGGCGTCCAGGGATCGGGCATGCACACGCACATCTCGCTGTGGCAGGGCGAACGCAACGCCTTCGTCGACGAGAACGACCGCTACGGCCTCTCGGAGGTGGCGCGGCGTTTCATCGCGGGTCTGCTGCACCACGCCCGCGAGATCACCGCCGTGACCAACCAGTGGGTCAACTCCTACAAGCGGCTCATCGGCGGGTACGAGGCTCCGGTGCACGTCAGCTGGGCCCGCAACAACCGATCGGCCCTGGTGCGGGTGCCCGTCGTGAAGATGGGGAAGACCGAGTCGACCCGTCTCGAGTACCGGGCTCCCGACAGCGCCTGCAACCCCTACCTCACCTTCTCGGTCATCCTGGCCGCCGGGCTGCGCGGCATCGAGGAGGACTACCCGCTGCCGCCCGAGGCGGACGACAACCTCTTCACGCTGACGCCCAAGCAGTTGGCCAAGAAGGGGATCGAGCCGCTGCCGTCGAGCCTGCACGACGCGGTCAACGAGATGGAGGGGTCGGAGCTGTTGGCGGACACGCTCGGCGACCACGTCTTCGAGTGGTTCATCCGCAACAAGCGTGAGGAGTGGGACGCCTACCAGGCCCAGGTCACCGAATTCGAGCTGGACCGCTACCTGCCCCTGCTCTGACGCCGCCGCGATGGATCCACTGCTCTGCTTCCCCGCCGACCTCCCCGCCGAGGTGACCCTCGCGCTCCAGAGCGCGGGCCTCGGCCACCAGGGCGTGGCGGGACCCGAAGAGGTCGGCGCGCCGGGCCCCGACGGGCGGCCCCCGGGCTACTCCGGAGCGCTCGTCGTCGTCGGCGACGACATGACTGCGGCCATCGCCTTCTGCCGGCACCTCCGCCTGCGCGAGGTGCCGATGTCGCCCTTGCTCCTCGCCATCGGGCCCGGCCAGGTCGGCGAGCTCCTGCTGCGCGACGACCTCTTCGACGACTTCTGCGTTCTGCCGGCGCGCCCGAGGAGCTGGTGGCCCGCCTCCAGCACCTGTTCTGGCGCACCGGGCAGAGCATGCGTCCCGACATCATCGAGTACGGCCCGCTGCTGCTGAACCTCGAGACGTACCAGGCGGCGGTGGCGGGCCGGGTGCTGGACCTGACCTACATGGAATACGAGCTGCTGCGCTTCCTGGCCGGCCATCCGGCCAAGGTCTTCACCCGCGAGACGCTGCTCAGCCGGGTGTGGGGCTACGAGTACTACGGCGGCGCCCGCACCGTCGACGTCCACATCCGGCGGCTCCGGGCCAAGATCGGTGAGGAGCATGCCCACTCTGATCCAGACGGTGCGGTCGGTGGGCTACCGCTTCGGCCAGGTGGCCTGGCACCCGGGCGCGAACCAGCACAACGGTGCGTCGAGCGTCTCCCGCCGCCGCAGCCGGGCCGTCAGCCGCCCCGGCGGACACGCCCGAGCGCTCAGACGACCGGGGCGTAGGCCCAGGCCTCGACCTCGACGCGGGCGCCGATCGGCAACGCCGCCACCGCGACCGCGGACCGGGTCGGCCGGTTCTCCGTGAAGTACTCGACCCAGACCTCGTTCACCGCGGCGAACTCCCCCATGTCGACGAGGTAGAGGGTCGTCTTCACGACGTCGGCGAGCGTCGTCCCCTCCGACCGCGAGCACCTCGGCCACGTTCTGCAGGGCCTGCCGCAGCTCGGCGACGGTCCCTCCGGGCACCAGACTGGGCGGGCCTCCGCCCGTGGCGGCAACGCCGACCTGTCCCGAGGTGATGACCCAGTCGCCCACGCGGCGCACGGGGAATACGGACCAACGGCTGGGCTCATCCCTGCTCCTCTCGACCGCCCGATGGTGCCACGTCCCGGAACGGCGCACGCACGGCGACGCGCCGTGTCGGCCACCGCCCGGGACGGTCCTCGGCGATCCACGCCGCCGCCAGTGTGGCGACGAACACGGCGTCCGACCCGTTCACGGGCCACCCGTCCTGGTCGTGCAGCCGCGACGGTGACCTCGGGCATGTCCCGCGGCCGCGAGGATGCCGAAGGACCGGATGGTGAGGTCGACCGGGGCACCGGAGTCGTCGACCGCGATGCCCTCACTCCACACGAGCCCGAGCGCCTGGTGCACCGCCCCCAATGCGTACGACCGGAGCGTCACCGGGCACAGACGGCGCCCGCCCAGACGTCGACCTGCACGCGTCCACGCGTGCGCCCTGGCGAGATCGAGCGCGACCCGGGCCCGACCGCCACCGGGCACGCGTGAGGTCGGCCTCGCCGCGACCGACCGGACTCCTCGGGCGCGGCCAGCACGTGGCGGGCCGCCAGTGTCTCGGCCCAGCCCGCCGCGCGGAGATCGGGGGCGACCGGTGGTCCGTCCGACGTCGACCTCCTCGACCTCGACGCCCGCGCAGACCGCGTGCACGGCCGCGGCCAGCGGCGCCAGGTCGGCCGAGCCGTCGGTACGGCCGACCCGCACGATGCCCGTCCCGTCGTCGCGCAGCGCCACCGCCAGCGGCGGGCGCTTCGGTCCACGGCGGACGACGTCCTCGCGGCGCCACAGCACGCGCACCGGCGCTCCCGCCTCGTCGGCCAGCTTCCTGGCGCGCGCCGGGACGGGACTGTGCCGCTTGCCGCCGAACGCGCCACCGTTGGCCGAGCGGCGAGGCGGGCGTCCCGCCCGGACGGCACCAGCTGGCGTCCGGCTCGACGTAGGCCGGCTCGACCCAGCTCGTCTGCAGCGTCAGCGCCCAGTCGCCCTCGGGCGGCGCCACCGGGATGGGACAACGCCACCGTGCTGTTGCGTCCCTGCACCCGCTCGATGCCCACCCGGGCGCTGCGGAAGTCGGGAGCCAGCGTCGCCTCGGCACCCAGCTGCACGTGCGCGTCCGGTGGGCCGTCGTCGTCGGCGAAGCCGCCGCCTCCGAGGACGACGTCGGCGCCCGAGGTCTGGAAGGCCGGACCTTCGACCTGGGCGCGCCAGGCGGCGAGCAGCGGGTCACGCGACACGGTCTCGGGACGGGCGGACACCGGTCGCCGCGTCGACGCCGAGCGCGTGGCACGCCGCCTCCACGATGGACTGCCACCCGGTGCAGCGACAGAGGTGGGCGCGCAGGCTCGCCTCGATGTCGCGTCGGGCCCGGGCCCCTTCCGACGCGGGCACCTCGAGCGACGCCAGGCGCATGACGATGCCCGGCGTGCAGAAGCCACACTGACTGGCGCCGCACGCCACGAAGGCGTCGGCCCAACGTCTGCGATCGGCCGCGGGCAGGCCCTCGAGAGTGGTGACGTGGCGGCCGGCGATGCGCCGGACCGGCGTCACGCAGGCGACCCGCGGGCGCGCCGTCGACCCACACGGTGCAGCAGCCGCACTGCCCCTGCGGGCTGCAGCCGTCCTTCACGGAACGACAGCCGAGCTCCTCGCGGAGCGCGTCGAGGAGGGAGATCCCGTCGGCGACGGACACCGCGTCGCCGTTGAGGGTGAAGGAGACCGCCGTCGCCGGCGGGGATGCGACCGGTGCTGCTCAGGGGGCCGAGTGGCCGGGTCGGGCTCGGCTCAGCTGAAGGAGGAGCCGCAGCCGCAGGTTCGGGTCGCGTTGGGGTTGACGATGTGGAAGCCCGCGCCCTGCAACCCGTCGCTGTAGTCGAGCGTCGACCCCGTCAGGAGCTCGGCGCTGGCGGCGTCGACCACGACCTTGACCGTGCCGAACTCGCGGACGACGTCGTCGGCCATCACCTCGGTGTCGAAGAACATCTCGTAGCTGTAGCCGGAGCAGCCCCCGGGCTTGACCGCCACCCGCAGCGCCAGCTCGTCGCCCTCCTCCTGGGCCAGGAGCTCGGCCACCTTCGTCGTCGCCCCCTCGCTCAGGGTGACCGGCGCCGGCTTCTTCCCGATGTTGACGGAAGTCGAGATGGTGGTCACTGGTTCCTCCCTGTGGTGCCGTTCGCCCTGGCGGGCGGCCGGACGCGCCGTGCGGCGCAGACCCCAACATGTTACCGGCGCCGTCCGCGACGCGGCACCGGCGGCGGGAAGGACGAGAAAACGGCGACACGCAGGTAGAATCTCAGTTTCCATGTCCCCGCGTCCCGCCGAACCCCGATCGCCGTCCGGCGGTTCACGCCCCGAACGCGAGGCTGAGATCCTCGACCGCCTGCGGGCGGTCGTCGACCCCGAGTTGGGCGACACCATCGTCGACCTGGGGATGGTCCGCGGCATCTCGGTCGAGGGCGGGGACGTCACCGTCGAGATCGCACTCACCATCGCCGCCTGTCCGCTGCGCAGCCAGATCGAGCGGGACGTCGTCGGGCACGTCCAGTCGTTGGACTGGGTCGGCTCGGTCGACGTCGCGGTGGTCGCCATGGACGCCGAGGAACGGTCGGCCGTGATGGCCCGGGCCCGGTGGAAGGCGCGTGAGGATGCCCCCGAAACGGCGGTGCCGGCGTCGACACGGGTGCTGGCCATCGCCTCGGGGAAAGGTGGAGTGGGCAAGTCGTCCGTCACGGTGAACCTGGCGGTGGCCCTGGCCGCCCGTGGTCTGGTGGTCGGGGTCCTCGACGCGGACATCTGGGGATTCTCGGTGCCGCGCCTGCTCGGAATGGAGGGCGACGTCGAGGCGCGGCAGGGCAAGATGGTCCCCCTCGAGCGCCGCGTCGGCGCGGGCACGCTGCGGGTCCTCTCCATGGGGTTCCTGGCGGACGAGGAGCAGGCGATCATGTGGCGCGGGCTCGTGCTCAACCGGGCGGTCCAGCAATTCCTGCAGGACGCCCACTGGGGCGATCTGGACTACCTCCTGATCGACCTTCCGCCGGGGACCGGCGACATCCAGATGGGCCTGGCGCGCCTGTTGCCCCGCACCGAGCTGCTCGTCGTGACCACGCCACCGGTCGCCGCGCAGAAGGTGGCCGCCCGGGCCGCCGACATGGCCCGCCGTGGCTATCTGCGGGTGGCCGGCGTGATCGAGAACATGAGCGACTTCACCTGCGAGCACGGCACGACGTACGCGCTCTTCGGCTCGGGTGGCGGCGAACGTCTGGCCCGCAGCCTGGGCGTCCCGCTGGTGGGCTCGATTCCCCTCCATCCGGACCTCGCCGCCGCCGGCGACGCCGGCGTGCCCGTCGCCCTGGCGGAGGGCCAAAGCGAATTGGCACCGGTGTTCGAAGAGATGGCGCGCGTCGTGGCCGAGGACGTGGCGCCCGTCATCGACGTGCAGGGGTGCTCGGCACGCCTGCTGGAGCGGGTCGAGGCGGCCGTCGCGCGGGGCGAGCCAGGGACGGACTGACATCGAGCCCGCGCGCCCGGCCGGCCCCTCAGGCGGCGGCCCAGCGGCTGTCGATGGTGTCCTCTCCGACCGGCGCATCCTGCCGTGTCGCCGCGCCCTCGCCGCGGAGCGCGCGCAGGTGCGCCCACAGAGAGAACCGCGCGACGGGCAGCTGGCGTTCGGTGACGTCGCCGTAGACGTCGGGCAACAGCTCGTCCACCGTGGCCACGCCGCGGACGCGGAGCACCTCGGCCACCCGCTGGTGCCGACCGAGCCGATGGGCCACGAGCGCGTCGGCCATCTCGGGCACGTGGTCCATCAACCGCCCGTGCCCCGGGGCCAGGGTGCGAATGGGCGGGTCGGCGTCGCGCAGCCGGGTCAGGCTCGCCAGGTACCGGTGGAGGTCGCCGTCCGGCGGGCGGATCACCACGGTCGACCCGTGCATCACGTGGTCACCGGTGAAGAGCAACGCACGCTCCGGGACCAGCCAGCAGAGGTGGTCCGAGGCGTGGCCCGGCGTGTGCAACGCACGCAGCGTGAGGGTGCCGCCCCCCGGAGCCGGACACCGCAGCGACCACCCCTCACCCGCGCACTCGTCCGGGGCGAAGTCCTCGGCCTGGCGGTAGCCGACGACGCGGGCACCGGTGGCCTGCGCCAGCGCGGCGGCACCGGGCGCGTGGTCGACGTGGGTGTGGGTGACCACGATGGTGTCGACGGTCCCGAACGGGCGCACCGCGGCCACGATGGCCGCGGTGTGCGACTCGTCGGCCGGACCGGGGTCCACGACCACGACGTCGGTGTGCCCGACCAGATAGGTGTTGGTGCCCGGGCCCGTCATCAGCCCGGGATTGGGGGCGGTGAGCCGCAGGATGCCCGGCCCCACCTCGTCGACCCGGCCGGGCTCGGGCGCGGGGCCGATGCCGAAGTCCGGCACGGCGGGGATCCCGGCACCCGCACGGCCCGTCGACCGGGTGGTCACAACCGGGTCACGGCGACACCGGTCGCGGCCCGGGGGCGGCATCGGGGCCCTCGACGTTGGCCTGCATGGAGACGGCCCGCACCGCCTCGTTGAAGTCGCCCAGCGACTCGCCCCCGCCCGGGTCGGCCACCGGCGCCTGCTCGTAGGCCGGGTCGCCCGGCAGGACGATGCGCATGCCGTTGCCGTCGGGGACCACGCGCGGCTCGATCGCCGGCACGGCGCTCGACGCCCGCTCCGCTGCCTCCAGCAACTCGGCGCTCGTGGCGAAGCGGCCGATCGCCTGGAGGTTGCGGATGGTCGGGAAGATGATCTCGATCTCGCCGGCGCGGTGGCGGGCCAGGGCGTCGTGCGGCGAGATCCACACCTCGGCGATGGTCTCGCCGGCGTCGTGCGCGGCGATCTGTCCGGGAGGCGCCGGCGCCACGAAGAAGCGGGTGTCGTATCGGCGCGGCGCGCCGCGGGGGGTGACCCAGTGGGCGAAGTAGTGGACGTCGCCCACGTTCAAGAGGAGACCCTCGTCCCGGCACAGGTCGAGGAAGCGCCGCGCGCCTGCGTTGACGGCGGCGCGCGCCGCGGCGAAGCGGGCCTCCTCGCCGGGCTCGCCACCGAGCAACGCGGGCCCGTGGGGCCGGCGGGCGAGCAAGAGGCCCGCCTCCTCGAACGTCTCGCGCACGACGGCCACCCAGTAGGCCAACCCGCCGGAGGGGAAGCCGAGCAGCGCGCTGGCCTCGGCGTCGCTCCGCCCGCTGCAGCACGCCTCGGCCTCCGTCCCGCCGTCGAGCGGATCCACCGCCCCGCCCGGGAACACGTAGGCGCCGCCCACGAAGTCCGAGCGCAGGTTGCGCCGCACCATGAGCACCTCGAGCGCGCTGCCGCCCGAGGCCGCGGGGCCGGCCGCGTCGCGCACGAGCATGACCGTGGCCGCCGGCCGGATCTCCACGCCACCCGCGTCGGGTGGCGTGGGCGGTGGGGCAGCCGATGGAGGCACGCCAATGAGGGTACCGGCAGGAAGGGGCGGCGCCCCCGGAACGGGGGCACCCCTTGGCTAACCTGACCCAACTCATGAGCACGTCCGCGCCCGAACCCGTGTCGGCGCCACACGCGCGCCAAATCCCGCGGCGTTATCTCGCGCTCGGCCTCATCATCGTGGCCATCGTGCTGCTGGGCGCGCTCGTCATCGTGCGCGACAACGCCGGCCCGAGCAGCACGTCGACCGTCGAGACGTTCAACGCGGCGCCGTCGTCGCTCGTCTCGACCCTGGCCTCGTTGCCCGCGTCGGCCTACGACGCGGTCGGCGTGGACTCACCGGCCAACCCGGTGACGCCGCCCGCTGCCGTCGGCAACGGCCGGGCACCGCTGTGGCAGACGACGGACGACAGCGGGGCGCCCAAGCCGGTGGTCTTCTTCTACGGCGCTGAGTTCGCGCCCTACGCCGCCGTCGAGCGCTGGCCGCTCGTCCTCGCCCTCTCCCGCTTCGGCACCTTCGGCCAACTCGGCCTGATGCAGTCGAGCTCGACGACGGCGTTCGCCAACCTGTCGACGTTCACCTTCTGGAACGCGTCGTACCACAGCGACGACGTCGCCCTGCAGACCGTCGAGCGCTACAGCTCGTTGAACCCGACGGGGGCGCGGTATCTCGCCCTCCAGACCCCCGATGCACAGCAGTCCGCGGCGATCGCCAGCTACGCGACGAGTCCGAAGACCTTCGCCTTGCTCGACGTGGCGAACCGCTACGTCCTCAACGGCGCCGCCTTCTCGCCGTCCGTCCTGGCCGGGCTCGCACAGAACCAGATCGCGGGCGACCTCTCGACCCCGAGCGCGCCGTTGACCCAGGCCACGCTGGCGGCCGCCAACGAGATCACGGCCGCGATCTGCTCGGTGGACGGCCAGCGGCCCGACGCCGTCTGCGCCAGCAAGGGCGTGGAGGCTGCGGACGACCTCATGAAGATCGCGCCCGCCCGCTAAGACAGGCGCCGGTGTCCGTTCGGGGCCGACGCGGGGATCGCTAGCTGGCGCGACGGTCGAGGAGCAACTTGCGCTCGACCTCGTTCATGCCGCCCCAGATGCCGTGCGGCTCGCGGATCCGAATGGCGTAGTCAAGGCACTCACAGCAGACGCGGCACTCGTCGCAGATCGCCTTGGCCCGTATCTCGCGGGCGGCCTTCTCTTCCTTGCGCTCCGCGTGGGACGGGGGGAAGAACACCGCAGCCTGCGGCCCCCGACACGCTGCCTTCAACTGCCATGTCTCTGTTCCCTGGCGCATCAAACCCCCCGACGGGCCTTTCACTCAACCCCTCACGGAGCCAAGCTATCGCTGGGGGTATCGCCTTTCAAGGGTCGTGACCAGGGTTTTTGGCTTGCGGTCGATCTGACTTCGGAGTGCTGCAACTACGCTCGGCCCAGCATGGACGTGGAGACCTTCTGCGCACAGAGCCACGTCCTCGTCGTCGCCGGGAAGGGTGGCGTGGGCAAGACGACGATGAGCGCGGCGCTGTCCAAGATGGCCGCCCGGGTCGGGATGTCGGTCCTGCTGGTCGAGCTCGAGGGGAAGTCGGGGATCGCTGCCGCCTTCGGGCGACGCGAGGACCTCGGTTACGAGGAGGTCGTCCTCTTGCCGCCGGGCCACGCGGCGGCCGGAACAGCCGGGTCGGTGCGGGCCCGGCGGCTCACGCCCGACGACGCCCTGATCGAGTACCTCGAGGACCACGGCCTCGGGCGGGTGTCCAAGCGCCTGACCCGCTCGGGCGTGCTGGACGTGGTCGCCACCGCCATTCCCGGTATCCGCGACGTGCTGGTCCTCGGGAAGGTCAAACAACTCGAGCGCGAGGGCATGGCCGACCTGATCGTCGTCGACGCGCCGGCGACCGGGCACGCCATCACCTTCCTCACGTCGGCCAGCGGCCTGCTGGGGGCGGCCCGGGGCGGGCCGCTGCGCACCCAGGCCCAGGACGTCGTCGACCTGCTCAACGACCCGGCCCGGTGCCGGGTCCTCCTCGTCACCCTGCCCGAGGAGCTGCCGGTGTCCGAGACGATCGAGTCGGCCTACACCCTCGAGGACAAGGCGGGCGTCCAGCTGGGGCCGGTCATCGTGAACGCCTGCGACCCCGACCCGGTCGGGCTGGACCGCCCGTCCGCCGAGGTGGCGAACGCGGCCGGCGTCCAGCTGGCGCCGGGGCACCTGGCGGCGCTGGAGGAGGCGCGCCGCTTCCGCCTGGCCCGCCACGCCGTCTCGGCCGAGCAGGTCGAGCGGCTGCGCCGCGAGCTCCCGCTGCCCCACCTGGTGGTGCCGGCGATCGATGCGGCGTCCATGGGACCGGCGGAGACCGACGCGCTGGCCGACGCGCTGGCGGGGGCGGTCAGCGGGCTGGTGGCCGAGGGCGCGCCATGAGTACGCCGGGGGCGAACGGCGCCGGCTCGGGTGCACCCGCACGGGCGGGCACCCTGCGCGACCTCGTCGCCGAGCGGGGCGTCGTGGTGTGCTGCGGCTCGGGAGGGGTCGGCAAGACGACCGTGTCGGCCACGTTCGCCCTGGCGGCGGCGCGGGCGGGACGGCGCGCCTGCGTCGTCACCGTCGACCCGGCGCGGCGGCTGGCCGACGCGCTGGGCGTGGAGTCACTTCCCAACACGCCCTCCGAAGTGGAGGGCGACTGGCCCGGCCACCTGCTACGCGCTGATGCTCGACGCCAAGGGCACCTTCGACGACCTGGTGCAGCGCTACGCCCGCACGCCGGAACAGGCGGAGTCGATCCTGGCGAACCGCCTCTACCAGAATCTCGCCGGGGCGCTGTCGGGCACGCAGGAGTACATGGCCATGGAGAAGCTCTACGAGCTCGTGCACTCCGGCGAGTTCGACGTGGTCGTGGTGGACACGCCGCCGACGCGCAACGCGCTCGACCTCCTCGACGCGCCGCGGCGCCTGACCCGGTTCCTCGAAAACCGGCTCTTCCGTGCCCTCATGGTGCCGACCCGCGTCGGGCTCAGGGCGATCAGCGTGGCCACGACGGCGCTGCTGCGGACGATCGCCCGGGTGGCGGGCGCCGAGATCGTGCAGGACGCCGTGTCCTTCTTCCAGGCCTTCGAAGGGATGGAGGACGGCTTCCGCAGCCGGGCCAGCGCCGTCCACGATCTCCTGGCCGATCCCGCCACCGCCTACGTGCTGGTGACGTCGGCGCGTCCCGACGCCGTCACCGAGGCCTCGTTCTTCGCCGAGAAGCTCGGCGAGCGCGACGTCGCGGTGGCCGCACTCGTGGTCAACCGGATCGCGCCGTCGTTCGGGGACGGGGCTCCCGAGCCGGCGGCCGCGTCGTCCGCGACCGCGCCCGCTCTCGAGCGGCTCGAGGAGAACCTGGCGGAGCTGAACGCCGTGGCGGCCCGGGAGGAGGCCTCCTTCTCGGGGCTGGCGGCCCAGGTGTCGCCCGCGCCGGTCGGGCGAATCCCGCTGTTCGGGCAGGACGTGCACGAGCTGGCCGGGCTGCAGCGAGCCGCAGACCACCTCTTCGCCTGACCGCGCCGGCGGGCACGGGCTACCGGGGCGGCAGGTCGTTCAGATAGTGTCCGGTCGGTGCAGACCATCTTGGTCGCCAGCGACGCGCCGACGCTCCGCAAGGAGGTCGAGGCCGTGATCAGCGGGCCCGACATCGAGGTGCGCGCCGTGATGTCGGGGCCACAGGTCGTGGCGTTCGTCGCCGAGGAATCGCCCGACCTCGTGATCGTCGACATGCAGATGGGCAACATGGGCGGCATGGCGGTCACGCTCGAGCTGCGTCTCCAGGAGTCCTACGACGCGATCGAGCACATCCCCGTGCTGATGCTGCTCGACCGCCGGCCCGACGTCTTCCTGGCCCGCCGCTCGGGCGCCGAGGGGTGGCTGGTCAAGCCGATCGACCCGCTACGACTGCGCCGTGCCGTGGCCGCCCTCCTCGACGACGGCACCTTCGCCGACGACTCGTTCACGCCCGTGCCGGTGCTGGTGGGCGCCGATCCCCAGCTCCAGGCGGGACCCGAGCCCACAGCCTGAGCCCCGCCCCTCCGTGGCGCGCCGCAAGGAGTCCCCCGCAGCGGAGCCCGCGAGATGGTCGCGGCGCTGGCGCCGCGCCTCGGGTGCCGGCGACGGAGAAGAACCGGGAGGTCCGGGCCAGTCGCTCGAGGCGGAGGCCTCCGAACAGGAGCGCTTCATCACCGAGGCGTTGGCCGACCTGCGCGACATGGACGTGCGCGAGGTCATGACGCCACGGGTCGACGTCACCTACCTCACCATCCCGGTCCACGCCGAGGACATCGCGCAGGCCGTGCGCACCTCGGGGCACAGCTGCTTCCCGGTCGTGCACGACGACCTCGACGACCTCGTCGGCATCCTCTTCGTCAACGACATCTTCCGCACCGGCGGCCCGCGGAGTCGCCCCCGAGGCGGGACCGATGGCGGGGACGTCCGGGACCGCGACGCGACGGACCCGAGCCCACTGGAGATCTCGCGCAAGGTGCGCCAGCCCTACCTCCTGCCCGAGTCGCTCGGCGTCCTCGAGGCGCTGGCCGACATGCGCAAGCACCGCCGGGCCGTCGCCGTCATCGTCGACGAGTACGGGGGGGTCGCGGGGTTGCTCACGATCAAGGACCTCCTGGAGCCATTGGTCGGAGACCTGCACGACGAATTCGACGAGGACGACGAGGCCCACATCGTGCGGGTCGACAACACCCGCTGGCTGATCGACGGGCAGACCAACGTCGACGACGTGCGCGACCGCCTGGGCATCGACATCCCGGAAGGTGAGTACGTCACGCTGGGCGGGCTGCTGTTCGAGCGCTTCGGCCACATCCCGACCGAGGGCGAAGAGGTCCGCGTCGGCGAGTGGGACCTCCGCATCGTCGAGATGGACAAGCGCCGGGTGGCACAGGTCGTGGCCACGTTCGCCGGACCCGGCGTCGACACCGGCCCGCGCGGTGCGGCCGACCCGTCGGCGCACGACGGCAACGGGAGCGGGAACGGGGACGATCCGTCGGCCAACGGGAGCGGGGAAGCGGCCGGCTGAGGCCGCGGTAGTGTGGCGCGCTGCTCCCCCCGGGGGGCGGACGGGCTGTGGCGCAGCTTGGTTAGCGCGCTGCGTTCGGGACGCAGAGGTCCCCGGTTCAAATCCGGGCAGCCCGACTCGAAAATCCCTGTTCAGGTTGTAGGCGGCGGTGAGGTCTTCGAAACGCTCCGAACAATTGGCGCGGAAATGGCGCGGAACATTTTCGGGCCGGGAAATTTCAGCCGTTGCCGTTGCTGCCGAAGAAGCGCTCACCGAGGACGTCGGCGGCGGCCCGGTCCACGGATGCCGGCGCAGCGGCGTAGATCGCCAGCGTCACTCTCGGGTCGGCGTGTCCCAGTCGGGTTTGTGCCGTCTTCACGTCGATCCCCTCGACCACGAGCGTCGTGGCATTGAGGCGACGCAGGTCGTGGAAGCCGGCGTTCGCGCAGCCGGCTGCGGTGACGGCGGGCACCCAGACCCGGCGCCGCCAGTTGGAGTAGCGCAACGAGCCACCCTCGTCGTCGGTGAACACGAGCGCATCGGCGTCGGCTGCGGCGAGCTCGACCCGCTCGAGGTGTTGCTCGAGCATGGCGACGATGACGCTCGGCATGAACATGGTCCGTCGGCCTGCCTTCGACTTGGGCGGGCCGAACACGTTGCGCCCACCGGTCCCGCGCACCAGCGCCTCGGCCACGGAGAGTCGCCCGGTCGAAAGGTCGATCCGTCCCACCCGTAGGCCAGCAACCTCGGACCAGCGCATTCCGAGCACGGCACCGAGCCAGACCATCGGCCGGTACTCGATGGCCACCTGGGCGGCGATGCCGGCGACGTCCTCGGGGGTGAGATCGAAGCGGCGGGTGCTCTCGACGGGTGGCAGGTGGACGTTGCGGCAGGGATTCCGGGCCAACCAGTCATTGCGCACGGCGTAGCCGAACATGGCCCGCACCACCTCGTAGTTGCGCTTGACGGTGCGAGGAGCGTGCTCGGTCCCCCATGCGTTGACGAGGCGCTGGATGTCGGGCGGCCCGACTCGCTCCAGGCGGTGATCGCCCAGCGTCGGCAGGACGTGGAGCCGCAGCGTCAGCTCCTCGCGGGCCGTCGTCGACTCACGCTTGGTCGGATTGGACTGCAGCCACTCGTCGGCCAGCTCCCAGACCAGCAGGCGACCGGCGGAGGGGTCGATCCAGCCGCCCCGACGGATGTCGGCCTCGACAGCGGAGAGGAACGCCCGGGCATCGGCCTTGGTGGCGAAGGTCATCGGTGCGACGTGGCGCCGGCCGTTGTGCCAGTAGCTCGCCTCGTACAGACGGCCCCGCTGGCGCACGCTGCCGAATGGACGCATGGCCGGCACGGACTACACCGCCTCCACGTGCGATCGACCGGACCTCAACCGCTCACATCGCACGACGGTGCTCCCGGTTGCTTGTGCGTTCCTTGCGTGCCGCCCTGATGGCGACGGAGGCGGGCACCACGACGCCGACCCGGCGATCGTCGACCCAGTGCTCCACGTCGTGACTGTCGAAGCGGATGAGCCGACCGACCTTCACGATCGGGATGCGCCGCTCGGCCACCAGCCGACGCATGTGGCGCAGGCTCGTCCCCAGCCGCAGCGCAACCTCGTCCATGGTGAGGAGTGCCGACGGCGTACGCAACTCGCCACATTCGGCGCAGCGCAGGGAACGGTTGGGGGACCGAGGAGGTCGGCCGGCGAGGGCACGGCCTTGGGGCCGGCCCTCGCCGGCGGGCACCTTTCGGCGCCCTCCGTCCCCCTCGGAGCCGGTGGTGCTGTTGTCATGACGTTCGGTGCTCACCGGAACCCCCTTTCGGCACGACGGCGCTCGACCCGCTCGGCGAAGGTCATCCGACGGACGATCTCGTCGTGGGCCACGCTGGCCCGCAGCGCTTCGATCGTCGACGTGAAGTCGGTCGTCCCCATGAGAGCGGCAAAGGCCACGAGGTAGCCGACGAGAGCCGGCATGAGGCTGGCCAACGATGTGGCCCGCTTCCGACTTCGGATGAACCGCAGTTCGGTCGCGGCATGCGCAAGTGACGCCGAGCGCACGGCCTGCCAGCGGGGATCGACCGGCCACCGGGAGCGGTTGGAGTCCGCACTCGGAGAGCGCAAGGTGAGCCACTCCCCTGTGCAATAGGCCCAAAGCGACGGCACGGCTGCGAGCACGGCCTCGGGGCGGAACAGGTCGAGGTCGGTGAGAGCGGCCCGGCCGACTTCGAACTCGACCCGCCACACCTGAGCGCCGGGAATATAACGCTCGCCCCAGACGAGCTCCCACCAGTCGTTGCCCTTCACGGCCATCTCGGCCGTCTTGTCGTAGAGGCGGGCACTGATGCGTTGGGTCCGTCTGGAGCCGAAGGCGAATCCGGTCACGACGTTTGGCGTTCTCGTAGGTCGTGCAGCCGTCGCCCCGGCACACGAAGGCGCTGCGATCCTGGCTGCACAGATGCATCCCTTCCATGTCCACGAAGAGGTCAAGGCGCGCGACGCTCAAGACCAGTCCTTCAATGAACGGTCGCACCAGGTCGGCGAAATGTCGGACCGTTTCTTCCGGCCCAACCGCATGGAGGTACTCGGCCCGGGGCTGGATCCGCACCGCGGGCAGCCGGCGGCTGGGCGTGAACCCGATCCGCCCCGTCTCGTGGTCGAGGCAGTAGCGGTACTTGCCCCAGCCGTGGGGAGTGAGCCCCAGCGTCAGTGGTCCCAACACGAAGGGAACGGGCACCGACACTCGGTCGGCGAAGCTCCGCTCCTCCTCGAGCTGGGCCAGGAAGCCCTTGGAGAGGTAGCCGTGCCCCGAGAGGTAGAGGGCGTCGACGCCCGAGGTCATCTCTTGCAGGACCGGAGCGTGTTCATGAGTCGTCGCTACATGCATATTTGCGACTATTGGAGCTGAGGGGTGTGACGCCGGGCGCATGGCGGGCACTCAGGCGAGGTCCGGGCCTGGAGGATGGTGCAGGAGGTCTTCGAGCTCGTCGCCCCAGGCCCTCCGCAGGTCGAGCTTGATCCACTCAAAGCGGTGCTCGTCGGGATGCGCCCCGAAGCGAGCCCGGAACCGCCGGACCTTGCGGTAGATGGTGGCCCGGTGCCACCCTCCGCTCTCGAGGCCCGTGAAACCGCCGGCCTTGTGCCAGGCCACCCAGAAGCCGATGAGCTCGGCGTCTTCGACCACGGCCCGGGCGGCGTCGTCGCGGATCAGCGCCGGGAACTCGTCGATGCTGCTCACGATGGTTTCTTGAGAGAGCTCCGCTCGCACCTCTTCGGGGACCGAGTTCCAGTAGGCGGCGAAGCGGCCGGAGGCGATGCCCCGCCCCTCGGGGCTCTCACTGCGATCGGAACGGAAGTCGGGTGCGTCACTCATACGGGGTCGCAAGTATGCGACTAGTGCACCCGGATGTCAAGCGACGCTGGAATTGTTCTGATCCGGCCCGGCGCTCTGGCCAAGTGGTACGATATCTCGTACGAGTGAAGGAGACCCTGTGGCACTGACGGCAAGCGAAGCCAGGAAGAACCTCTTCCCCCTGATCGAACAGGTGAACAACGACCGCCAGCCGATTGAGATCACTTCGAAGCGTGGAGACGCCGTGCTGATGTCGCGGGCGGACTACGAGGCACTGGAGGAGACCGCCTACCTGCTCCGGTCGCCGGCGAACGCCCGGCGTCTGCTCGAAAGCCTCGAGCAGGCTCGCAGCGGTGACTTCGAGGCCCACGAACTCTCGGAGTGAGGCTGGTCTTCACGCCACACGGCTGGTCCGACTACCTCCACTGGCAGTCCGTCGACAAGAAGATGGTGAAGCGGATCAATCGGCTCATCGAGGACACGCTGCGCGACCCATTCGCCGGAATCGGAAAGCCCGAGCCACTGCGCCATGTCCTGCAGGGCTCCTGGTCGAGGCGGATCGACGGCGAGCATCGCTTGGTCTATACGGTCGAGGACGACGACCTCGTGGTGCTGCAGGCCAGATACCACTACGAGCCCTGACCGGAAACATGTTCACGCTGGAGGTGTGCGGCGTGCGTTGGCCCCAGTGAGTCGTTGGTCTTGTATGTATTTTGCGGGTGCTGTGTTACAGGGCACGCACCCGCCCAATTCGGCCCAACTACGCATCCAGGCCGGTCGCCGAGCGACCGGCCAACTCCATTGTGGGCTTCGAATGAAGTTACGACGCAGCCGTCAAGGGTTCGCTCCGCCAGCCTTCGGCTGCCCTTGACCGCCGCTCGTCACGGGTCGAGGACCCCTGTCCCCAAATGTTCAATCACCCGTATAACCCTGCGGCCGTACGGCACGAGTGGGGCACCCGTACGCACGGGTCGCCGATATCAGCTCACCACCGTCACCCCCCACACCACCTCTTCGAGACCCGATCCGGGTGCCTGGTGCCTCGTCGTTGCTTGGAAAATGCGCAAGGGGCGGCGACTCTAGCTTTCGGTTTTGTAGCCCGCCGGACGGCCCTCGAGGATCACCGACTTGGTCTCGAGGAACGGAAGCAACCCTTCGGTTCCCCCCTCGCGTCCTATCCCCGACTGCTTGAAGCCACCGAACGCCATAGTGAAGTCAGTACGGAATGCATTGTGGCCGACCGTGCCTGAGCGCAGTTGCCGGGCTACGTCGCGGGCCCGGTCCACATCGTTGGTGAACACCGAGGCGTTCAATCCGTAGATCGTGTCGTTGGCGATGGCGATGGCGTCCTGCTCGTCGTCGGCGGGGATGACGCTGAGGACCGGGCCGAATATCTCCTCCTGAGCGATGGTGGAGGAGTTGTCGACGTTCCCGAACACCGTCGGCTCGATGTACCAGCCACGGTCCAGGTGCTTCGGGCGCCCGCCGCCGGCGGCGAGGGTCGCCCCCTCGGCGAGGCCCTTTGCGATGTAGCCCTCGACCCGGTCCCGCTGACGCCGGGTCGCTAGCGGGCCCATCTGTGTCTGGGGATCGAACGGGTCGCCCACCTGGACCCGGGCGAAGGACTGGGTCAGGGCGTCGACGAACTCGTCGTGCCGGTTCCGGGTGACGACGATTCGGGTGAGGGAAGAACAGACCTGCCCCGACACGAAGCACTCGTTGGCGGCGAGGGAGTCGGCCGCGGTGGCGATATCGATGTCGTCGAGGATCACGGCCGCCGACTTTCCCCCCAACTCCAGGGTGCAGCGGGCGATGCGGTCACCACAGATCGACGCGATCCGCCGTCCTGCCGCCGTCGACCCCGTGAACGTGATCTTGTCGACCCGGGGATCCCTGACCAGCAGCTCCGACACCTCACGATCGGCGGTGACCACGTTCAACACCCCGGCCGGCAATCCGATCGCCTGGGCGATCTCCGCCAGTACGTAGGCCTCACCGGGCGCTTCGGGGGAGCATTTGAGCACGACCGTGCACCCGGCGAGCAGGGCGGGGGCGACCTTGTAGGTGATCATCACCAGCGGACCGTTCCAGGGGATGATTGCCCCCACCACGCCGACGGGTTCCCGCACGATCAATCCAAACTCGCCCATCCACGGGGTCACCTGCTCCTCGAACGGAAAGGTGTTGGCCAGCCCGGCGTAGTAGTCGAATGCGCTCGCCCAGGCGGCCGCGAGCACTTCGGCGAAGGCGTGCACGACACCGGACTCCCGGGGCCATATCTGCCCGACATCCCCCACCCGTTCCTGCAGACCGGCCCCCAGCGCTCGCAGGTACCCGGCCCGCTCGACATGGCTCATTCGGGGCCACGGACCCCTGTCGAAGGCCTCGCGGGCGGCGGCCACGGCCCGCGACATGTCGCCATCCTTCGCCTCCGGCACGCGGAAGAAAATCTCCTCGGTCCCCGAGTCGATGACATCGATCGTGGCCTCGGACGACGGCTTGACCCACTCGCCCCCGATGAAGAATCGGTCCGCGTTTCCGAGCGGTACCACGGCCTTGTTGGTCAGCGTCATGGTCGACACCTCCTGTAGAGACCCTGCTCATGTAGAGACCCAGCGGCCAGCGGCCAGCGGCCAGCGGCCAGGGGCCAGCGGCCACCATGAGAATACCCGGACGAGGCGGCGGGCGGCGGCTCGTCGGGTAGCCACCGCGTCCCCGAATCAGTATGGAACGGCCGGCTCCTCCGGCTTCCGCATTTACGTGGATCATTCACCTGTCGGTGAACGGAGCCGACATACGGAGGAAGGAGCCAGCCGTGTCCAGTATTGCCCACCGAGGTTTCGTCCACCTGGGGATGGACGTGTCGAAGGACTCGATCGCCGTGGCGGTGCTGTCTCCCGATCGTGACGTCGCCGAGGTCGACAAGATCTTCCACGACACCGACTCGGTCAGACGCCTGGTCAAGCGGCTGGGCAGGCCCAAGGAGATCTGGGCCTGCTAGGAAGCGGGCCCGACCGGTTATGACCTCCAACGCCTGCTCACTTCGATGGGCGTGCGCTGCGATGTGGTGGCCCCCTCCTTGATCCCGAAAGGCTCGGGCGATCGAGTCAAGACCGACCGCAGGGACGCCAGACGACTGGCGGGATTGCACCGGGCCGGTGAGCTCACTTTGATCGCCATCCCGACGCCCGCCGAAGAGGGAGTGCGCGACCTGTGTCGCACCCGCGGTGACATGGTCCAAGATCTCACCCGGGCCCGCAACCGGCTGAGCGGATTTCTCCTTCGTCACAGTGTCGTGTGGCGAGGAGGGTCACCGTGGACCGAACGCCATCGACGCTGGCTCGCCACGTTGACCTTCGACGACCCGGCCATCGCAACGACCTACGCCCATTACCTGGCCACGGTGAAACTGCGAGACACCGCGCTCGAGTCCGTCGAGGCCGATCTCGTCCCGTGGTGCACGAGAGATCCCTTCGGTGACCAAGTGCCACGCCTGGCCGCCTATCGGGGCGTGACCAGAATCGGTGGACTGTGTCTGGCCGCCGAGGTGTTCGATTGGCGTCGCTTTCCCAAGGCTCGACCCTTCATGAGCTTCACCGGGCTGGTGCCCGGGGAGAACTCGACGGGTCTCACCCAGCGTCGGGGTTCGATCACCCGGGCCGGCAATGCCCACCTGCGGGGCCAGCTCTGCGAAGCTGCCTGGGCCTATCAGCACAGCCCCAACGTCGGGGTCGGCATCAGAGAGCGCCAAGTGGGTGTGCCGCCCGAGACCGTGGCCCGCTCGTGGGCCGCGCCGATCCGCCTTTCCCGCCGCTTCGGACAACTCGCTGCCCACAAGAACGTGCGCTCGGTCGTGGCTGCCGCCATCGCCCGGGAGCTCGCCGGGTTCCTCTGGGCCGAGATGGTGGCCGAGGTCTGACACCGTGATCTTCCCGTCGCTCAACGCGCGATCGGCGCCGCGTCTGTGCGAGCCCTCCACGACGCGCCGGAGCACCGCCGCAGCAGATCCGATCCTCGCCGGCGTTGCGCCCACCATCGCTCGATGTGACGATGTCAAGGGCGCTCCGATTCTGAGGCAACCACCTGCGAATGGCTTTTCTGCGATTACGACTCGCGTACATCAACGTGGCGGTTCTCCGATCCACTGCGCTCCGGCGCGTCGTCGATGGCTCGCTCGACCACCGCCACTCGCGGCACGGGGACACGAGTAGCAGCCTCCACCCCGGTGTCAACACCGTTCGTCCTCACCCTTCGGGCTCCGGGCGCTCCGTATTGACACCGGGGCCCCACCGACTGCTCAAGAACGATCAGGCGCCGCACCTCTGGTGCGACGCGTCCAAAAGGCAGTGATAAGGACCTTCGCGTGGGAGGTTGACAGGCCGTTCCACATCAACGCCGGCCTGCGGGCAACCTCGCGCTCCGTCAAAGTGGGGCAGTCGGGGCGTGCAACTGAGCGCTTTCAACGGACCACGGACGTGTTGAGAAGGCCAGATTCAGGCCCCTACAAATTGGCGCGGAAATGGCGCGGAACGATGAAAAACAGCGGTATTTCACGGTCTCATGTGGTCGCGTCGAATCGACCAAATCGTTAAGCTGACCTGCAAATTTGGGTGATTCCTCGAGTTAGTCGGAGGAGCCGAAAACCGGCCGGGCTCTGTTCGGGACGCAGAGGTCCCCGGTTCAAATCCGGGCAGCCCGACCCGTAGGTCCCTTTCAGGGCGTCGAGTGCAGGGCGTCGAGTGCAGGGCGTCGAGGCGCCGATTCCTTCTCGTATCGATGCCGCTCGGTCGCGGGTCATCTTTCAGAATCCAGGACCACGCGCCGACCCGCGGCCGATCAGACGCTCGCGTCCGGGACCTCACCCACGCCGACCGTTTCCGGTGTGCCGGCGCCGACCGGTCGACAGCCGTCCGGGCGCGGCACGACGACGTCGGCCACCGCGCTCGGATGACGGTCATGGACGGCGCGGGACATTCGCCTAGCCTCGTCCATCGATGTGCCGCGATCGGTGTCGCCGTTCTTCCCGCAACTGGCGTAGCCCACGCTCACCGACGTCCGGACGCCATGGACTTCGATTCCGGAGACCGCGGCTGTGACGCGCTCGGCCACGCGGCGGGTGTCGGAGGCGTCCGCATTCGTCACGACCGCGACCAGCTCGTCGCCACCCGTGCGCGCCACCAGATCGCCGTCGCGTAGGGTGCCGGCGACCGCCCGGGCGACGGCCACCAGGATCCGGTCGCCGGTGTCGCGACCGTACGCGTCATTGATGGCCTCGAGGCCGTCGATGTCCATGACGAGGATCCCCAGGGCGTCACGCCCGTGTTCCCCGTCGAGGTAGAGCGCCAGACCTCGCCGGTTCGCCAGCCCGGTGAGCGTGTCGGAATTGGCCTCATGCTCGAGCTCCTCGTGGGCGATCGCGTTGTCCAGAGCGATCTCCACGACATCGCCCAGCGCGCGACAACGGGCGAAGACCTCCTCGGGGATCGGCGTGCCGCGGCCATCGAGACGCAAGATGCCGTGGAGCGCGGCACCGACCCTGACCGGGACGAACGCAGCGTGCGTCATGCCGGACTCATCGGTGACGTAGCGCAGGGTCGGACCCATGGCCATGCGGTCCAACGCGGCGACCAGCGGCACGCCCGCCTCGACCACCTCGGCGACGTAGGGGTCGTCACGCAAGAGGTAGCTGGTGGGTGCGGAGTCGCGTCCGTCCACGACCACCTGCTCGGTGACCACACCGTCGGCCACCGTGAGGTACGCGGCACGGGTGCACCCCGGCGCGACCGGCCCAGCCAGCTCGGCGAGCACCCGCGTCCCCTCGGCGATGACCTCTCTCGAATCGCCCAACGAGGTCAACGCCCGGGTTGCTCCGTCCACTCTCCGCCTCCTCCCACCAGAGCCTACAGAGCCGAAAGTACTGGCCGGTGACAAAACGGACGGTGCAGTTTCGGGTCCCGTCCAGCCGCTGACCCGTCTTCCCTGAAAAACCGGCTTCTTTCTCCACCGGCTACGGATTCGGGCCTTCTGTGACCGAAGCACCCCCACCCTCGGTGGCCACGGCCAAGAGGCGGTCCAGAAAGGGCAGCTGGCCCCGCAGGAGCTTGGTGCGGGCGCGGCGTACGGACATCCACTCCACCCGGTCCACCTCGGGGAACGCCTGCATCCGGCCCGAACCACGCGGCCACTCGAGCTCGAACGTGTTGCTCGTCGCGCCGCTGACGTCGACGTCCCCCTCCACCGCCCAGGCGACGACCTGTTTCCCCCCGGGTTGCCGCACCTCTCCCAAGGCGATTCCCTCGGAGACCGTGGGACGGAGGCCGGTCTCCTCCTCGAATTCCCGGGCGGCCGCGGCCCTCGGATCCTCGCCGGCCCCGTACTCGCCTTTCGGCAGGGACCACGCCCCGTCGTCCTTTCGGGCCCAGAACGGACCGCCGGGGTGAACGAGCAGGACCTCGAGCACCCCGTCGTCGGAGATGCGGTATTGCAAGAGCCCAGCACTGCGCGCGGCCATGGAACGCCTCATCATGGCATCGGCGTCGGGGGTACGCCGGGGTACGACGGGGGAAGGGCCGACCTGCTTGCAGCGCCCATTGCAGCCAGAGAGCGCACCGGATGTGACCCCCTTCTCAGGACGGCCGTCGCTAGGCTGGACAACCGTTCCGGCCGCCCGATCCGGAGCCATCTCGGGGCCGTGGGCGTCGGCCGGGAGAGCCGTCGGCCGCACGTCAACCACACACTGCGCATGAGCCCTTCCGATCCCGAGCACGACCCCGTCCACAGGGGCCTCCACGCGCTCGGACAACAGATCGAAGGGGCGACTCCGACCGCGGGTTCGGACGCACCCGGTCCGGACGATGCCGTACCGTCCGCCGGCGCCTCCGGCGCGAGTGGGACCGCCGACGTCGCAGGTTCACCGGACCCAGCGGAGAACCCGGTCGAGCGGGGATTGCAGCGGCTGGGCGTCGAGATCGAAGAGGCGAACGGGTCCCACTGGTCGAGTCGGTTGCGCCTGCGCAAGCGGACCGGTCCCGAGGGGGCGGGACGCGAGGGCCCCGCCCACGCGGCGCCGAAGAAGCGGTCGCGGCGGCGCACATTGGCCTGGATCGGGGGGACGGTCGCGCTGGTGGTCGTCCTCATCGCGGGCGCCACCCTGGGGTACGCCTGGTACCTCAACCACGAGATACACCGGATCGACCTCAAGAACCTCACGTCGGCGCCCGTCAAGGGCAGCGATGCCGGCACGGAGAACATCCTCATGATCGGCTCGACGTCGCGCTGCGCCCTCACCGTGCAGAACCCCGCCTACGGGCTCTGCTCCCAAGGCGTGAACGGCGTCAACAGCGACGTCGTGATGATCTTGCATCTCAACCCGGCCACGAGCACCCTCTCGATTCTCTCGCTCCCCCGGGACCTCTTCGTGCCCAACGCGCGCTCCGACGGCGCCAACAAGATCGACGCCGCGTTGTACCAAGGGCCCGATCAGCTCATCGCAGCGATCGAAGAGGACTACGGCATCTCGATCCAGCACTTCGTGGAGCTGAACTTCGACAGCTTCATCAACGTGGTCAACGCGCTCGGCGGCATCAAGATGTACTTCCCAGAGCCCGTCTACGACGCCTACTCGGGACTGAACATCCAGACCACTGGGTGCCTGTCGCTCAACGGCACGCAGGCGCTGCAGGTGGTGCGGGCCCGCCACCTGCAGTACAAGGGTCCCGGGGTCACGACGACCGACCCCAACTACTGGCCGCAGGAGTCCCAGAGCGACATCGCGCGTATCCGCCGCGACCACGAGTTTCTCCGCGTGCTCGCCTCCGCCGTGAAGGCAAAGGGGCTGAGCAACCCGATCACCGACCAACAGATCGTCGCGGGGGTCGCCGGACAGCTGACCGTCGACTCGGGCTTCTCGGCCAGCCAGATGATCGGCCTCGTCCTCGGCTATCACAATGTCGACGTGAACAGTGCGCCCCAGCTGACCCTTCCGGTCGCGGTCGACCAGTTCGGCAGCTACACGTACCAGGGTGGGAGCTACGGCGACATCGAGTTTCCGGCCGAGCCACAGGACCACAACGCCGTCGATCAGTTCCTCGGACTCAAGTCGAGCAACGCGGACACCTATTCGGGCGGCGCGCTCCCGTCGCCGTCGAGCGTCACCGTGTCGGTCCTGAACGGTTCGGGCGCCGCCAACCAGGCCACCGACACGTCCCAGAGCCTCCAGGCGCTCGGGTTCCACATCGGGACGATCGGCGACAGCCCGCCGGTAGGCCAGGAGGCCGAGACCGTCGTGTACTACGCGGCCAAGACGCCAGCCGACCTGGCGGCCGCCCAGGCCGTGGCCAATTCTCTCTCGGGCGCGGTGATCATGGCCATGGACCCGACCCAGGTGCAGGCCGGCTCCCAGGTCACCGTGGTGACCGGCACGGACTTCAGCGTGAACGCGCCGGCGCCGGCCCCGCCCCCGGCGCCGACGCCGACGCCGGCCCCGCCGGGCGCCGCGACCACGACCCCCACGACGACCGCGACCGCCGCTGTCGCCAGCTCGGGGAACACGGGGAACTCCGGCGCCTTCCAGGCGCCGACGCCGACCGTGGAGCCGCTGGCGCCGTGGGATCCCCGCTCGTGCACGCCGAGCGGGGGCGAGGGAACCTGAGGCCCGAACCCAGTCCGGTTCAGGCGAAGATCTCGCCCCCGTTGGTGTCGAGCGCTTGTCCCGTCATGGCCCGGGACAGATCCGAGGCCAGGTACACGATGGCTCCGGCCACGTCCGCGTCGCTCGGAATCTGGCCGAGGGGGACCCTGGCGTTGAGCTCATCGACGACGATCTGCGCCGGCACGGCCCGCGCCGTGGACGTCATCTCGATGTAGATGTCGACCGAGGGGCCGGCCATCCACCCCGGGACCACGGCGTTCACCCGGACGTTCGAGGGACCGAGTTCGTCGGCGAGCACCCTGGTGGCGGTCAACAGCGCCCCCTTCGAGATGGCGTAGCCCCCCTGGCCGGGCTGGGGCTGGCGGGCGACCATGGAGGCGACCATGACCACGGAGCCGCCGCCGCGACGACGCATGAAGGGAAGTGCAGCGCGGGTCATCTGCAACGAGCCGAACACGTTGACGTCGACGATCTTGCGCCAAACGGTGAGGTCGACATCTTCGAAACTCTGGAACACGTCGGGGCGGAAGGCGTTGTTGACGAGGACGTCGACTCCGCCGAATTCCTCACCGGCGGCGGACATCAGACGGGCACAGGCTTCGGCGTCGACGATGTTGGTGGACACGGCGATCGCCTTCGCCCCGAGGCCGGTGACCTCTCCGAGCACGTCGTCGAGATTCGACTGGCGCCGCGCCGCCAACACCAGATCGGCGCCCTGTGCTGCCAACGCCCGAGCGGCCTGGCGACCCAGGCCTGGGCCCACGCCGGACACCACGCACACCTTGCCGGCCAGCAGCCCGCCCGCGGCCCGCGACTCGTCGCCGTTCGCAGTCGTCATGGGCGAAGCGTAGGGCAGGACGGCGGCGAGGCCGGCGGGCCATCCGCGCCGCCGTCACCGGGGGCTGGGATGATCGGCGACAGCGCTGAGCAAAGGAGGGTCATGGCCATTTGTTCGCACTGCGGCGGCGAGATGACCGAGGGGATCAGCTGCCTCACCGACCCGGTCATCATCGACGGGAAGGCCTACTCCCCGATCCGCTGGGGCCAGGAACCGCGCCCACGGCACCGCTACGAGCCGGAAGACTGCCGTGACTGCGGCACCCCCCTCGGCGGGGTCCACCATCCCGGCTGCTGCATGGAGCGGTGTCCGGCCTGCCACGGGCAGGCACTGCGCTGCGGGTGCCGGCCGGAACCCGACCGGCACCACGAGAGCAGTCGGACCGCTCGCTGCACCTCGCACGAGCTGCGCCGCGTCGGCTGGCGCTAGCCGCACGCAGTCGGCCAGTCGGTCCGTCAGTCAGCCGGCGGGACTCGGCGCGCCGGCGCGGGGCAGGAGCGTCACTGCTCCGCAGAGGGACCCGTGACCGGAGCAATGGTCTCTCGTGACGCGCCGCGGACGCGCCGACGGCCGGCCAAGATGCATCGGCGCTTGACCGGCCGGTCGCGAGTCACCAGTGTGGTGCGCATGTACAGCGCAACTTCTCCGGCACGTTCGCACTGACCGCATGGGGGCTCTCGACGACGTACGCGTCATAGAGGCGGGACTCCTCGTCCAAGGTCCCCAGGCGTCACTGACGATGCTCGAGTGGGGCGCCGAGGTCATCAAGGTGGAGATGCCGGGCTTCGGCGACCAGGCCCGATGGCTGCCGATCAGCCGTGAAGACCGACGGTCGGCATGGTTCACGGCCTACAACCGGGGCAAGCGGAGTGCGACCGTCGACCTCAGGGTCCCCAAGGGCCGCGAGGTCTTCCTGCGGCTCGTCGAGCACGCGGATGTGGTGATCACGAACTTCAAACCCGGAACCATGGAGGAATGGGGGCTGGGCTACGCCGACGCAGCCCGGCGCAACGAGCGGATCATCTACGCCATGGGCTCGTCATTCGGCACGTTGGGCCCGGACGCCCGGCGGGAGGGCGCGGACCTGGCCGGTCAGGCCGCCGGCGGGATCATCAGTACGACCGGTGGCGGCGGCACCGATCCGAGCCCGATCGGCGCCACGATCGCCGACCACGTCTCGGGCCAGAACCTGCTCGCCGGGATCTTGGCCGCGCTGTACGCACGGGAGCGGACGGGCCGGGGGCAGCTCGTGGAGACCTCCTTGCTCGGCGGCCAGGTCTGGGCCCAGGCCGGCGAGCTGACCAAGTACCTCATGTCGGGGACGACCACGGGACCGAGCAACCGAGGTCACTCGATGGTCCCGGGCATCTACGGCATGTTCCGCACGGCCGACGGATGGATCGCCATCGTCGGAGTTGCAGGTGCCCTGCGCGACCGCTTCTACGAAACGGTTGGCCGGCCCGACCTGATCGAACGCTTCCCGCACCTGTTGTACTTCGAGGATGACAAGGCGCAACTGTTTCCCATCCTCGACGAGGTCTTCGCAACGAAGACGACGTCCGAGTGGTGCGAACGCCTCGGTGCAGCCGGGCTGCGGTTCGCGCCCGTCAGAGACCATGCAGACGTCGCTCGAGACGCCGGTGTCCAAGCCAACGGCTACGTCGGACCGGCCGAGGGCGCCGAGACCGATGCCAACCACACAGTGGTGCGGGTCCCCGTCCATTTCTCCGATGGCGAGACACCGGTGCAGGGATCCGTCCCTGAACTGGGCCAGCACACGGAGGAGGTCCTGCTCGAGGTGGGCTACTCATGGGAGGAGATCGGCGCCCTGTCCGGTGAGGGCGCGATCTAGCTGGCTCGCTCGAGGATCGAGGATCGAGGAAAAATCCGTGGAGGTGAAGGGACTCGAACCCTCGACCTACGGCTTGCAAAGCCGTTGCTCTTCCAGCTGAGCTACACCCCCGAGAGCACCTGAGACCGGGGACCAGATCCTTCGGCCGCTCGTCGGCAGCGCCATCGTAGGCACGGCTCTTCGATCGCGGGACCGGCGGGCGCCGGCGTCGGCCGGCCAGCAGGCACCTTCAGTGTGCGCCCGCGGCTGCTCTCTTGCGGCAGAAGGGTTCGCGCGAGACGACCTCATACCCGACGGTGACCCGGTCGAACGAGGCTACGCCCTCCTGGATCGTGACCGAGAGGGGAGATGCGGGTCACCACCGTCGCAGGCTCCCGCTCCCAGTAGGGTGCGCCCCCGTGGACGCACGGACCTTTCTCGGCATGAAGTCCGAGGGCGATGATCTGCACTGGCGGATGCTTGTGACACCGCAGCTGACGACCCCGGGGAACTTTCTCTTCGGAGGGTGCGGACTCGGAGCCGCCCTGGTTGCGCTCGAGGCGGCCGCCGGCAGGCCAACCGTGTGGGCGACCGGTCAGTACCTCTCCTATGCACTCACCGGATCTGAAATGACATGGGAGGTGACGCTCGCGGCGGTCGGTGGGCACGTGACCCAGGGTCGGGCCGTCGGACGGGTCGACGGACGCGAGATCCTCACCGTCAACGCGGCGCTCGGCAAGGGCGACCTCGCCGTGGGCGGAATCTGGGTGACGCCACCGGAGGTCCCTTCACCGGACCAGTGCCCACCCCGCTTTCTTCCCGAGTTCTTCCGCAACACGATCATGGACAGCATCGAAGTCCGTCAGGCTCGCGGCCGCACCTTCGAGGAGATGGACGGGACTCCCGGCCCTCCCGACTCGGCGATGTGGGCCCGCGTCCCCGGCCATCTCACTCAGTCGGCGGCCACCCTGGCAATCCTGGGTGACTACGTCTCTGGAGCCGTATCCCAGCCGTTGGGCCAACGTGCCATGGGGCGCAGCCTGGACAACACATTGCGGATGGTCCAGGTGCAGCCCACCGAGTGGGTGCTCTGTGACATCAGGATGCACGCGCTCGTGGGCGGATACGCGCAGGGGATCGCGTACTTGTGGAGCGAAGCCGGCGAGCTTCTGGCGACGGCGAGCCAGTCGATCAGCGTGCGCTTGTGGCCTGACGACATGGTTCTGCCTCGCTGAACTGCTGCGATGACCCTGGGCCGCAACGAGCGGGGAGACTGAGGCCATGGCACGGGGCGCGAGAGTCCGGCGCCGATGGCGCCGACCCTCCCACAAGACGCTCATCGTCATCGGAGTCGGCGTCGCGGCCGCCGCGGTCGCCGTAAGCGCATTCATCATCGTGGACAGGACGTCAGCGCATGCCCACAGCGCGACAGCGCATCGCGCAACCACGACGGATTCGGTACCGACCGCGAGCACTCCTGCGGCGAGCCCGACCACCGCATCGACGACCAGCACGACGACGCCGAACGTGCCCGGCACCGCCGGTCCGGGGTTCAACGCGGGCCAAGTCACCGCAGTGGGCGATTCGGTGATGCTCGACTACGAGGACCCGCTGAAGTCGGCCATCCCCGGCGTCAACGTCGACGCCGGGGTCAGCCGGCAGTGGTCAGACGGCGAAACCATCCTGCAGACCTTGAAGGCCGGCGGCCAGCTAGGAGCAGACGTGATCGTCGGCCTCGGGACCAATGGACCGATCTCGGATTCCGACTTCGACGCCATGATGTCCATCCTCGGCGGGGCCTCCCGGGTGGTCTTCGTCAACGTCCACGTGGACCGTCCCTGGCAGGACCCGAACAATGCCGTCCTGGCTCAGGGGGCGCAGAGATATCCCAACGTGGTGGTGGCGGACTGGGCCACCCTGGCCGCGCAGAACCCGCAATGGTTTGGTGCGGACGGCACACACCTGGCCATCGACGGCCCCGGAGCGAACGCACTGGCCAACCTCGTTGCGACGACCCTTGCGAACGGTTGAGCCCGCTACGGACCGAGTCGAGTCGGGAGGGACCCTGGTGTAGCCTCGATGCTTCCTCAGTCCGAGGGGCTATAGCTCAGTCGGTTAGAGCGCAGCACTGATAATGCGTTTCGCCGCCCTCCGTGAGCAGGACGAATCGAAGAATCTCCAAGTTCTTGCTCGTGTGTGTGACCAAGGCGTAGTCAGTCACATCTGTCCCGCAACCTGCACAAGGGTGGCTTTCCATACGTCGGCCCTAGTCTGACCACCACGTGGCCTTCTTCGAGCCTGTCAACGCTGGAACTCGGCGGCACACATCGGGGGATGCCCTCCTCTTCCAAGGTCAGGTAGCTGACAGACTGTTGTTGATGGCGAGCTGGGGTGACTTCCAGGCCCAGGCACCCGCTCTGGCGGCGTTTGGTGTGGAGCGTCTCACGGCTGCGGCGGCCTACTTGGCAACCCTTCGGCTCAATGGCAGACCTAGGGTCCATCCTGTAGCGCCGATTGTCGGCGGTGGACGACTCTTTGTCTTCATGGAACCGACTTCGCCCAAAGCTCACGACCTCCGGGAGCGAGAGTGGTATGCACTCCACAATGGTGTGCCAGACACATTCGGGACAGGTGGGGAATTCTTCGTAAGCGGCCAAGCCAGCGAGTTGGACGATCTTCAACTGCGCACCGTTGCCACCGAAGCGGCTGCGTATCAACCGGAAGACCGCTACGTACTATTCGAGTTGCTGGTCAACGAAGCTCGCTGTAACGGTTACGGTGACGTGACTCTTCCAGACCCCGGACGTTGGGCGGCCTCGAAGTCCTGATCCCAGGTTCTCCTTCGTCGAGCCTGCCCAAGTTCGCCGGGACGGTGGGGCAGTGCAGCACGACGGTGCCGCCAGGAGCTGACAGGTGAGTGCCGCAACCGGCGCAAGGGCAGCAATCCACGGCGACGTCGAAGTTACGCACACCTTCTGGCGCACGATTTCAGGTTCCACCCAGTTCGACACCGGAGGCGTGTCATGGATCGGCGCTTGTGACTGACCTTTGGATAGGCACTCTGCTCCACGCCGGCACCTATGGGACGGGGGCGAGGACGTTGCAAGACGACTCGGGTCGGGCCAAGCTGGCGTGTGCCCGAAAACCGATTCGTCGGCGTGATCGCTAGAACCTATGACGACCAACCGGAGACGGGGATGTGGGACGACGGAGTGCTTGGAGCGACCGTCGATTGCCTGGTCGAGTTGACCGACGGTGGAGCAGCGATGGAGTTCGCTATTGGGACCGGCCGGGTCGCTGTCCCTTTGGCCGCCCGGGGCGTTCCAGTCGCAGGAATCGAGTTGTCCGCTGACATGCTCGCCGTGCTGCGGTCGAAGCCCGAGGCGAACGATATTACGGCGGTCGAAGGCGACATGGCCGTGACATTCGTGGAGGGCGAGTTCTCTCTTGTGTACCTGGTCTTCAACACGATCATGAACCTGACGACGCAGGACGAACAGGTGGCGTGTTTCGAAAACGCCGCCCGACACCTCCGCCCAGGTGGCCGCTTTGTAATCGAGACCATCGTGCCCAGTCTTCGCCAGTTGCCACCCGGCAATCTCGGAGTCCCGTTCGCATTGACAGAGGACTACATCGGCATCGACGACTTCATTGACCGCACGCACAAGCAGATCTCCCGATCTCGGCACTTCAACCGACTCCCTGAAGGCAGCTTCAGCGAACACACGCTGCCGTTCCGATATGTGTGGCCGGCCGAGTTGGACCTGATGGCTCGGATCGCCGGCATGAAGCTGGAACATCGGTGGGCGTGGTGGGACCGCTCACCGTTCACCGGCGAGAGCGGCAGTCATGTCAGCGTGTGGCGCCTCCAAGAAACATAGGCGCAGTTGCAGCGGCGGACACATCCATGTCTGAAGAATGCCATTTTGTCGGGATTCCATGTCCACAAGCGGTCTGCGGGCCTCGACCTGCCCCCGCATGTCGGGACGGTGGCACAGGTGGGCAACTGGGTGTACGCCCTAGACGGCTTGGAGCCGCTCGATAACCGGAGCGAAACCGTCAATGTCTCGAACGCTAAAGTAAGAGATTCCCCAGCGATTCCGGCAAGCTACAAGGTGGTCGGCGATTTCATCGTGGGTTCCGATGGCGAGAAACGGTGCGCTGAGAGCGTCCTGGACGCTCAGACCGGGAACTCGGGAAGCCACTTGTTTGGCGGCCTCCCGCCTGTCATCGGTGACCACGACGGCTTGGACCAGCACATTGAGTTCTATCTGCCCCCAGCCGTCCCCGGCCTGCTCTCTGACGTAGTTGACGGTGGCGTCGATTCGCTTCTGTTCCCAGCGAGCCTCGTGACGTTGACCGTCTTCGAGGGTGCGCCCGAGCATCGTGAGGCCGACTATGTCTGCATGGTGGGCTGCATGAGCGAGGGCCGCCTTGCCGTTCACGCCAACGAGCAGAGGTAGGTGCTCCTGCATGGATCGGAGCGTACGGACGTTGTCGAGGTGGTAATGCTCGCCGTCGTAGGTCACTCTCTCGCCATCGAGCAGTCGGCGGAGGATCTCAGTGGACTCGGCGAGGCGGGCCTTGCGGACCGCTGGCGGATCGAATGGCTGCCCGATGGCGGCGTACTCCGTGAACGAGTGCCCTGCTCCGATCCCGACTTCGAGCCGGCCTCCGCTCAGATGGTCCAGGCTGGCCAGTTCCTGGGCTAGATGGACCGGGTGGTGGAAGTCATTGTTCAGGACCAGGGGGCAGAGGCGGATGCTGGTCGTGCAGCCGGCGACAGCCATAAGCGGCGTCAAGGGGGACCACCCATCAACGACGTGATCCCAAGTGTGGATCACGTCGAATCCAGCATTCTCAGCGGCCCGGGCCTGTGAGCGCAGCTCGTCTGCGGAGCACTCAGCTATCTGGAAGCCAAATCGAAACCGCCGCACAAGGAGAGATTACGAGGTGGATTCGGGGGTGCCCCAGTTGCCCGGCCTGGGACATCACTAAGACTGACTTCTGGGCAGAATGGTGGGGTGTCCGGGGTCACGCTCGGTGATGACTCTCATAGTCATGCTTCCCTTGAACAAGAGCTGCGGCGCACATTTTTGCACCGTGCCACCCTCAGCTCGTGCCCCAGGTGGCGACAAGCACGCCCGGTGTCAAACGCACTGGCTGGATATCTCCGGCACTCCATCGATAAAGGTAACTAGCACCCGATGTACTCACGGAACCGTAGGCCAATGGAATGGCTCCCCCGACCAAGACGCTGGTGCCGACGCCGCCCACGGTGAGGGGATTGACGAAGTCGGCCTGGCAGTCTGAGGGCACCGACGTGGTGCAGATAGCAGCGCCATTTATGGTGAACAGACGCTTTGTGGGTTTACCAGTCGAAGGGTTGATCGTAACTATCGCCTGGGACCCAGCTAGCGTAGACGGAGAGTCAACAGGCGGGGAGGTCAGAACTCCGATGCCGAATCGATCTGCATTCTTGGCCGTTTTCCAGTAGCCGCTCCAAGAGACACCGGGACGCAATGGGATCTCATGCGCCGAAGCAAGCGAACCTTCGGCCGATGCCAACGCAATCGTCCACGACGTTGTGGCGTCGCTTGAGCCATTGAGCAGGGCGAAGGAAAGGTTGTCAGAATCGGGCGACCACGAGAGGTCGCTCGCCCCCTGGCCCGTCTGCACTGGGTCGGGATGCAGCGTCTCGACGTTCGAAATACCGTTTCCCATCAAAGTGGCGATAGCGATGCCGCCGCTTGGCAACATGTACGGAGCTTCACCGACGCCGCTCGAAGCCACGTAGGCCAAGAACCTTCCGCTTGGACTCACCTGCGGAAAAAACCCGGCGGCGACTTCTCGCACGAGGACCCCCGGTGATGGGAACGCTGAAAATCTGATCCCCCTGAGCGTCTGGCGGGCTCACTCCTGTGATTGGTGCGGAGTTGAAGAAGACCTCGCCTTGGGGAGACGCCGAGAGATCGGGCAAACCAGGCTCGAAGACTGCAACGTCAGAGGCCAATGTGCGGAGGATGGCGCCGGTGCGTGTCGAAATGACCACGACGTGGTGGTTGGAGGTCCATGCAACGATCTCGGCAGGCGTCCCTGCGGGAAACGAGGTTCGGGGAGAGCCCTGGTGAGTAGTTCGCTGAGTTGGAGCTGGAGTCCCGGTATCTCTCGTGACCAATAGGGCGGTCGCTACCGCCAAGCAGATTGCCAGGACCAGCCAGCCCAGGCGCCGTCTTCGCTCACGCTGCTTTGCCTCCCTGAAGAGAAGATCGGCATCGGTTGGACTTAGGCTCGGTACGTTCTGAGGCGGTGCCTGGCTCGGAGCGATCCGCCATTGCTATGTGCCCGGTGCGCCGTGCCACAGCGATGCGCCTTGACCGCTCGTCACGGAGACAATCTGTTGGTACGGATCGAAACCCCCCGTATCCATGTTGTCCGCATAGAGGGTGCCGTCAGGCGCATATGCGAAGTAGTCCATGAAGAGGAACTTGGTGATGCCAGGAACGTCGTTCACGCTCGTGATGGACGTAGATCCGGCCACGCCCGGGGTTTGCACGAGGCGATTCCCTTCAACTTGTTCGAGGTATGGGCCTTCATTAGCCTCGATAATGCCCAAGGGACTGCGTTGGATAATCGCTGGTTGTCCGCCGCTTCGCCGGGCATCGCCAAGATCTGTCGCCACGCCATCGGGTGCAATCTTGTAGACCGACCAACCGTCGAATGCCGCCGAAGCGAAGACATTTCCCTTCGCATCGACAGCGATTGAGACTAACTCATATACCGCAACCTTCTTACCTCCATAAAGGGTGGCGATCGCTCGCACGGTCCTCAGCGTGCCAGCTGACGAAAGACGGAAGATCTGGGTGCTCGTTGCAAAGTAAAGCTGACCACTGGGGCTGAACGTGAGGGCGATAACTCGGCCGAGTGACGCCGAGAGCGCCGGAGTGCCGCTGGCCACGGTTGCGCCAGAGCGACCGTCGCCTGCAATGGTGTGGATCGTGCCGTTCGACTCCACGACCCGTACTCGTGTCCCATCGGCGAGGTAGAGATCGCCGTTCGGGGCGACCGACATGGCGGAAACCGATGAAAGCTCGGCTTTGGTCGCCGGCCCTCCGTTGCCCGAGAAACCTGCGGTTCCGTCACCGGCGACATCGCTGAACTGGCCATCGGATAGGCGGACCAGAACTTCGTGTTGTGATTCATCGACGACATAGAGCGATCCGGTGGGGCTGACAGTGAGCGGTCCGGCAAGCTTGAGTGCGACGATGGACCCAGTAGGTATCGAGCTTCGCGGCTTGGGGACGTGCGGAATCGTGGCCTTGGCATGGTGAGGCGGGACCCTGGGCGTTGTGTTGAGCGCTGCAAAGACCGCCACTGCCCCGCCCACCACGGTGACGACGACGCCCAGCCAGGCCAGGCGCCGTCTTCGCTCACGCTGCTTCGCTTCCCTGAACAGAAGGTCCGCATCGGTCGGATCAGGCTCATCCGAAGCTGCTCTAGTCCCTGGTGGACTGTGGACAACAGCCATAACGCTACTATCATTGGCGTTATGGCCTCTGTCAAGGCGCGACGGGAAAGTGACTCAGATGAGTTGGTCCTTACCGAGGTTGATCGGTCAGATCCGATGCCTCTCCACGATCAGGTGGCTGCTGAGATTCGGAGAGCCATCGCAGACGGCGAAGCTGACCCAGGGGATCGCATTCCTCAGGCCAAGGATCTCGCCGCTGTGCTTGGTGTGAACACCAATACCGTGCTGCGGGCGCTGCGTATCCTTCGAGACGAGGGACTCTTGGAGCTCGGTCGTGGCCGGGCCATCGTTGTCGCCGGTACACCGGAGCGCAGCGCCGTCGTCGCCCGCATGAAGGAGTTCCTCGACTTCGCACGGTCACAGGGCTATCGACGTGATGAGGTACTCACCATGATGGAGTCTCTTCCTTAGAACTCCCGGACAATGAGAAGCTCTGAGCAGGTGGCTTATTTCGACCGATTCGCCCACTTGCCCCCAAAGCAAGATGGCACATCGCCCCTAGGAACCCCGCCACACTGGCACCCGTGACCACAGAATCGGCCATGCAACGCTCAAGCGCTTGCTAATCCGTGAACATCCCTTTCTGGCCCGCAGGTGGTGATTTCGTATGGTCTCGGGAGAGGTTGACCGGGCCCGTTCGACGTCACTCCATCCCGAACCGCCGACCCTCTTGTGCCCGTGTCGCCAAGGCGGGGGCGGACAGATCAGTGCCGCAACCGGAAGAGGGGCGAGGTTCCATGGTGATCGAAAGGAACGCTACGGAGACGCCTTCCGCCCATGATTTCCGGGGCTGGATACAACCCCGACATGATTCGTTCCATCCCAGACGACATTGTGTCAAACGTCACCAGGCGAACTCGTCCGCTTGGATCTCGAACACTCGACTGGTGCCGAGGCCGTCGCTTCTCTCCATATCGCAAGCGTGGCTCATGCCGAGCTTCTCCATCACTCTGCCCGAGGCGTCGTTCTCTGTGTTGTATCGGGCGATGATCCGGTCGAGGGACAACTCCTCGAAGCCGAAAGCCAGCGAACGTTTTCCTCCCTCGGTAGCCAGACCCGCCCCCCAATGATCCTGGTCGATGAACCATCCCACTTCAGTTGCTGGCAGGAGTTCTTCTGGTTCCCAGACTTTGGTAAGACCGATCCATCCGATAAAGGTGTCGTCCTCTTTCAGCTCGACGGCCCAATGGCTGTAGCCCTCGTGCTCCCAGAGAGCGACATGCCACTCAAGCCAGGTGTCGCTCTGAGCACGGACATAGGGACCACCGAAGTAGCGCATCATCGCCGGATTGCGTTGCAGAGGGAACAGTTGATCCCCGTCGCTCATCACCAGGGGGCGCAGTCGCAGCCGTTCAGTCTCATGCGTGGCCCGCAAGTCCCTGGGCACGGATACGAGTATGGCAGTGTCAGCCCCTGAACCGCATCACGATGGGGGCCAAGCCGGGGCAGCTTGGTAAGAACCATAAGACAGACGCAAAGACATTCTTGGCATCCATAAGAGCCAACATTGAGAAGGGGACTTGGAGGCGACCCTCGATTCGGAAGGTTCACGGTCGAAGAGGTGGGAGAGTGTTGGCTGGATTCCAACCCGAACAAAGCTCACACGACCGTCGCTCGGGACACGAGCGTCCTCAAGAATCATGTTTATCCAAAGGTCGGTCGTATTCAAAACCGCCAACTGACCAGGTTTCAGATTCAGAGCCTCGTGAACGAATGGTCAGGTGCTTGGACGACCATTCATCGGCAATACAGGTGCGTGTCGGCCATTTGCACATAGGCCGCCAAGAACGGGTGGATACCACGCAACACGTGCGTCGATATCCAACTGCCCAAATGCCTACCGGCTGATCGCCATCTCCTCAGTCCAGAGGACACGCTGAACATCGCCAGCGTGATTACCGGCTATCACAGCACGGCGATCTGGACCCTTGCAGAGACCGGGTGCCGTTGGGGAGAGGTGTATGGGATGAGGATTCGGAACGTCGATCTCGCTGAGTTCACGATCCAAATCGAGCAGGGACTGACAAGGGACTGCGAGGGTGCCCCGATCTTGGGTCGGAGGGGAAGTCGTAACGCTCGACCTCGGTTGTTGGCGATCACTCCGTGGCTCGCTGCTCTCATGCAGCAGCACATCGAATCCCTAGAGGATCAAGGACTAGACGCATGGCTATTCCCGGACTCGACCGGCGGTCCAGTGAGGTACAGCAACTGGCGGCGGAGGGAATGGCTACCCGCCCTGGCTAAGGCGGGCCTCGGTGACCTCATGCCGTTATCAGGACCCCATGACCTTCGAAGACTCCAACGTGACGCAACTCGCCGCCAGCGGAGTAGATTTGCGGACCCTGATGAACCGAATGGGTCACAAGACGGCAAGGCTTGCCCTTGAGGTCTACGCCAAGGCCGATCCCGCGGCGGATCGAGCTGCGGCTGACACCATTGGGTCGCACGTTCTCAGCGCGATGTCGCACATGGAGCGCACGGCTGTCGGCGACTCGCATGAGGTGCAGTAGGGAAACTATCCTTGATCAGGAATTTTGCAATCCGGGGCTATAGCTCAGTCGGTTAGAGCGCAGCACTGATAATGCTGAGGTCGCTGGTTCGATTCCAGCTAGCCCCACTCGTAAGGCGCGAGGCCCCACTCCAGAGGCCGACTCCGCGATGAAATTCGTCATCAAATCCTCTCGAGATCCTCGGCAATGGTGGACACGGATCTTCAACTGGCCGCCTCCGTCCCGCGGGATGACGGTCGCAGCGATCGAACCTCTGCCTACGGCAGGGATCCGTAGAAGACTGCATCACCGAAGCCGAAGACCCCCCCATCGGCAGCGACCATCCAGTAGCCCTCGTTGTCCGTGGTCGCCTGTACTCCGACGATCGGAGCGTTGAGCCGCGTGCTGGCCAGTGAGCCGAAGGATGTGGCATCCCCTTCCGGATACACGTTGCCGTTCGCGTCGACCAACAAGTAGCCCGCTTCGTCCCCGGTGCTTTGAATGCCGACGATCGAACTGGGCAGCACTGTGCTGGCAAGAGACCCGAAGTAACGGGCAGTGCCGAAGGCGAAAACCCCGCCGTCCTTTGCGACAAGCCAGTAGCCGGTTCCGGCTGAGTCGGCCACCATCCCGATGACCGCAGCGTTCAGGAGACGACCGCCCATGGAACCGAAGAAGCCGGCGTCGCCAAAGGCAAAGACTCCGCCGTCCGCCGCTACCTCCCAATATCCATTGCCGTCGGGGGTGGATTTCAGTTCGACTACTGGAGCGTTCAGGACACGACCGCCCACGGAGCCGAAGAAGCCGGCGTCGCCAAAGGCAAAGACTCCGCCATCCGCCCCTACCTCCCAATACCCCTTACCATCAGGAGTTCCGTGGATCCCCACGATCGGCTGATTCAGCGTCTTGCCCCCCATGTCTCCGTAGTTGACTGCCCCGCCATAGGCGTGGACCTCGCCGCTGGCAGAGGACAACCAGTAGCCGGGGTCCGCCGTGTCGTCCATCGAAGTCACCGAGTCGTCAAAGGTCACCACGACCTCACCATCACCATTGGGGTTGGCGATGCTCGGCATCCCCACAGCGGACGTTGTCGACGTGGCGGCGAAACTGCCGCCACCACCGCCACCTCCACCGGGGTCGCTGTCACCGCCCCCGCCCCCGCCGCCGCCGCCGCCCCATCCGCCTCCGCCGCCCCCACCGCCTCCGACAGGCTGCGCGGAGCCGCGCCATTCACCTTCGCCCCCCTTGCCGTATTGAGCCGACGACGGCTGGCTCACGGGACACGGGTACGAGGATGTGCCCGAATTGCCGAGTTGGTACAGGCAGTAACCAACGTTGAGCCATGGCTCGGCGGGACCGGCACCGCTCGAGATATGTACTTCTCCGCCCATGCCACCGACGCCTGATCCCCCGGTACCGCCGTCATGGCTGTCGATACCGTCGCCGCTTCCTCCCCCGCTGCCACCGTTGCCTTGGTTGCCTCCGTGTCCGTCATGTCCACCCGAGCAGCCTGCACTCCCGCCATCACTGCCTGGCTCGCTCGTAGGGCCGCCAGTCGTTGAAACGGCCGTCCCGCCCGCTCCCCCACCGCCTCCGTCACAAGTGGCACCCTCGCCACCTCCGCCGCCACCGCCCGCATCCACCATGATGTTGGTGGATGCGCAACCGGATTCGTTGTACTGGGTGTCGCTGACGTTGACAATGCAGGCGAGAGTGAGCGGGTTCGCCGTAATTGTCAGGTCGGCCGGCGACACGATCGTCGACGCGCCACCGAGACCGCCGACTCCGCCGGTGAGACCCCCTTGATCGGTCCCCGCTCCCATGCTTCCGAGGTAGTAATAGAGTGCGGGCGTGCCGTAGGCGGCTTCGTAACCATCAACAGTGGTGGTCATTTGCGCCTCGCCCGCGTCACCGCCTCCGCCAGGATTTCCGGCCGCTGCGCTGTAGCCCTTGTGGCCCGCTCCTCCAAATGCAGTGATCACCATTGGCGTCGACGACGAGATGCTGGAGTCCTGCGCCTGAGCTTCGGTCAGCAGAGTGGCAAGATTGAATACAGGGAGCTGCTCCACATCGGGCAGTACACAACTCACGATGTTGGTCACTGGCACGGTGCACGTCGCCGGCTCGAAGCTCGCGGTGGCATGTGCCGTGCTGGATGCGGACGCCGGAACGTCTGTGGCGACGATCAACCCAACCGCCACCGTAATCATCGCCGTAATCCCAACCCTTGCCACGCCAGCGTCTGCCTTCATTTGGGCTTCCTCCATGACGGTCATTGGACCAAGGGCACAACCGCGTTACACGGCTTCTCTCTGTGATAGCTCTTCAGCACTACTAATCTGCCATGTCCACAACGCCGCCCTGCGTGCTCCTCGTGTGGAGGCATCACTGGCGCCTGCGCAAGCAGATCGTGACACCGACGCAAACCTGGGTCAAGGACCATGAGCACGACCTCTGCATCGGTGAAGCACTTCTGCAGCAGCGGGATCCTCGTACATCATTTTCTCCAACGCATCCATCCTCGGGCTCATTCAATTAGGTTCCGAAATAGACCTTCCGAACGTGCTCCCGAAGAGCGCCGTTCGGGTGTTGTGCAATCGCTTTCGTGCAACACGCCGGGAACAAAGGACACGACAGCGAAGAGCGGCATGCACCCCGATTCGACTGTTTTCCAAGAACACTGCTGGATCTGCCAGTTCACGGAGTTCGCCTTAATGGGCTCCACAAGCTGAGAACCCGGGCTCGATTCGCGTCGCCCGCTCTCGCCGAAGGTCACGAACCACGCAAGGCCATGTGCCGGTCATCTGCGCGGGACCCCCCTCAAGTGCGCCAGCGTCAGAAAAGGGCGGTCAGTGGGTCGGTGTCGGACGCTCCCGAGAATTGGAGCGTCCGACTTGTGTGACGTCGGCCTCACCCGAGGGGGGCTGAGGCCCTTCGCCTATCACGAAATGGCGGGGCCTAGGCCTCGTTCGATTCGATTCCAGCTAGCCCCACCTTTGGGAGACTGTCTTTTAGGGCTCGGCTACCGACTTGAGGAGCGCGTCGTTCGCGTTCTCAGGGAGCTCGCTCAGGGGCTCTTCCAATTCTTCCACGGTGGGACCGAACTTGGCCGCCAACGGGGCGAGCTTCGCCAAATCGAATCCGTACAGGTTGGCGCAGTTCTCCGCCAGGATCTGCTGCTTCTCCTGGGGCCTGAGCCCTCGCATCACCTGCCGCAACGTCTCGCGGGTGAAGGGGTACGTCCCCTCATCGTGGGGGTAGTCGCTGCCCCACATGAACCGGTCGGCGCCAATTTGCTCCCGCACAGCAATGTCTGCAGGTCGAGGCTGGCTGACCCCCATCCATACGTTCTGGGCGAAGTACTCACTGGCCAGGTGGTCGAGCTTGTGTTCGTCGCCGTAACGGATTTCTCCGGTCTGGCCGGTCTTGCGGATCCGGTCGATGGTGGCGTCGAGATCGTTGAGCAACCTGGGCACCCATGAGCACTGGGTTTCGGTGATGGCGAACTTCAGCCGCGGAAAGCGTTCGAAAACGCCACCTAGGACGAAATGAACGAAGGGTCGCTGCGAGTAGAACATGGCCTCGTTGATGTAGAAGAGCATCGCAAAGGGGTAGTCGCCGTAGTCAGGTACCCCCGTGCCGCCATGGACATTGATCGGCATTTCGAGATCCTCGATGACCTCCCACAGTCGGTCGTACTCAGGATCGTAAAGCGGTCGCACCCACTTCACATCGGGTGCGACATTGGGCAGCAGGATGCCGCCCCGGAGGCCGTGCTCTTTGATCCAGTGGACGTCAGCGATGGCATCGTCAATGTCATTGAGGAAAATCTGGCCGATGCCGGCCCGCCGCTCGGGAAATTCGGCGCAGAAGTCGACCAACCAACGGTTATGGGCCCGGATGCCAGCCAAACGATGCTGGTAATCCTCGGGTCTGGGAGGCGCAGCGAAGAGAACGAAGTTCGGAAAGAAGGGGGGGATGGTGTTCGGAAAGATGACCTCTCCGACAACGCCATCAGCCTCCTGCTGGCTATTGCGCATCTCCGTATCCCAGTTGCGGAGGCGCCGTTTATCGCCGAGATCCCTGAACGGGTTCTTGTACTTGGCCCTCCACGCGTCGAATTCCTCGAGAAGGCGGGGTTCGAGGTACTCCCGGTACGCCGCGTGGCTACCTCCGGCATGGCTATCGGCCGTGAGGATCGTGTAGTGACCATTGGCCTTGTCGAGCGTTTCGTAGCCAGTCTTCATGCCGTGCTCTCAGTCCCCACCCGCAAAGGCCTTCGACTTGGACGATACCGGGCTGACTCCAGAAAGATACCGTCATCCGTAGTTGCCGGTGCGGAAGCGAGGCAACACCTCCTCGGTCATTCCCCACAGTTCTCGGATAGTGGCCCCCCCGTCGACCACGAGCGTCTGACCGGTGATCCGCTCGGCCAACGCCGAGCACAAGAACAGGACGGCATTACCGATGTCGCGGGCCCGCGGGGGAGCCAACGGGTTGACCGAATTGACCGCCCACTGCCCTTCTGGCCAATCCTCGTTTCCTGTCCCGACGTTCCCGGGGGCCACGACGTTGACCCGGATACCGTGGCGCCCTAGCTCCTGTGCGAAGCTCTTTGCGAGCGAGATGACCCCTGCCTTCGCGGCTCCGTAGGGGGCGTGCATGGCCGATGCTGCGATCCCGTCGACCGATGCCAGAGCCACCATGGAGCCGCCCGAACCTTGCGCGATCATCTGACGGCCAACGACCTGGAACAGGTAGAAGACCTGGGTCAGGTTGTTCAGGACGGTCCACTGCCAATCCTCGTCGGAGAAAGACTCGGCCCTGTCCCAGCGGGCACCACCGATGATGTCGACGCACACGTCGATGGAGCCAAGCCCACCCACGGCCTCGTCCACGGCCCGCCGCACATCCGCCGGTACCGTCATGTCGGCGACGATCGGGAACGCAGCGCCTCCGTCCTCCTCGATCTCCGCCACGATTTCATCGGCCCGGCTCTGGTCGATGTCGATGCAGGCGACGGTCGCGCCCGCGTCCGCCAGCTTCCTGGCGCAGCTGCGACCGTGACCGGCCCGATGAGGGATGTAGCCCGCCCCCGACACCACCGCGCCCTGCCCGCTCAACCCGAAGTCAATCATCGGATGCTCCTCATCGTCAGTTGGTTGCTCAAAACGGCGGGGTCTGTTTGGTTTTTTGCTGCGGCTGACAAGTTGGCTGTCGTCAGCACCTCGGAAGACGTTCAGCCCCGCTGAAGGACACTGAGTCCGTTCACGGTCGGCAGGGCCACCGTTATCCGGGAGAATTTGACTGTCCCCCCAAGTCTCGGGGTGATGTACGCGGCAGTCGTTGCCACCAACTGCAGCTCGAACGAAGTACCGGCCCTGGTGGTGTAGCTGACGGTTTCGAGTGGAATCGTGAGAGCGTGGGGTCTGCCGTCAAGGGTCACCGGGACGGGAGTGATCTGGTTGTTGAGGACGATCCCAGTTGCCGGGTCGACCAGTTGGGCGAACACCCGGGTGGGCCGCGTACCAGGCGCCACGGTGCCCGAGTATGTCATCGACAGCCTCGGTGCGCCGACGACGACGGCCGCACGCGTGATGGGTACGGTGATGTTCAGCGCATTGGCCGCGGGCCCCGGAGTGACGGGGTACGCGACGACATCGACGGCGTTGGCTGCCTGGGCGTTGGCGGCCACCGTCGGTGGCCCTGACCCGCCACCGGCCTTGAGGGTCAGACTGCCCGAGCCGCTCGCCACGATCGGAGCTCCCGGGGGCAGCGGATAGCTGGGGGCCGCGTACGAAGTTCCGTTCTGATCGACGAAGGCGAAGCCCTTGAGCACGTGTACCGAGGTGACCCCTGCCACGTATCGCTGCATCCAGGCCAGCGAGAGAGGACCCACTTCGATGGCTGTGCCCGGGTCGGTGAGGCACACCCCGTGCCCTCCGCAGAACCACGCCATGGAGACCGTGGTTCCCTGGCGGCGAAGTGCCCCGTAGTTTGCGATCCCCTCGTCGAGCGTGAACAGGTCGTCGACCGTGCCTTGCAGGATCAAGGTTGGGACCCGCACTCTCGAGAGGAACTGGGCTGGCCCTCGGCTCTCGAAAAAGGAAACGGCGCGGGCATCAATGACACCCGTCGTATCCATCTCATGGTCGCTCGCCATGATCTCCGGATCGAGTTTCGCTGTCGCTGACACGCTCGCGAGGATGTTCCCCCACCCCGCCTTCGGGGTCTGGTTCTTGTCCAGACTGGTCCCTAGTGAGTGCCAAGCGATTGTCGGAGCAATGGCGTCGATTCGGCAATCCTGCTCGGCTGCCGCGAATTGAATGCCCCCGCCGTAAGACTCGCCAACCATGCCCACCCGGGGCACGCCGGCGCGCTCCAGCTCGACGCCGGGCTGTTGCGCCACCCAGTTGATCATGGCCGATACGTCGCGACCCTCATCGTTCGGGCTGTCGACCTCGGCCGCTCCGGAGGAGTGCCCGAATCCCCTGGGATCCCACGTCAGCACATTGAATCCGCCTTGCCAGAGCTGGGCGATGCTGAGCGCGCCTTGGATTCCCGCCTGAGACGTGTCGGTATCACCCGTCTCACCCCAACCCGGGCCCATGAGCACGGTCGGAAGGGCTCGGCCATCCGCTGACGGGTCGGGGAACCAGTGGATTCGGATGGTCGTGCCGTCGAACGACGTGAGATCGAAGTCAGACGGGACGCCGGGCACAGCCACGGCCTTGGTGGATTGCCACCCAATGGGAGGCTGGCACTCCCCCGTCGCCGCAGCCGGCGACCCCTGCAGCCAATGGGTCGGACCGCTCAGCGAAGAGCGAGCCGGACCACCCGCCGCGACGAGAGCCAGTATCAGCGCCGCCACGATCACCCCATAGCGCCAAGGTGACCATCGCGCGAAGCGGCGTTGCCGTGCCCCCGCCTCGATCGTTCCCGTCACTCCCTCGCCTCCTCGACGTGGGCCGTCCTGGCGTGGCAGAGAGGGGGCCGGGTCTCACCCAACACGAACCGGCGACTCGGCGACAACGACCCTTACCTCCACGATCGGGTGGCCGATAACCCTACAGTGCCTTCACGGCATCAGCCCGAGCAGTCAGAGCGACGTCACCTGCTGCAGAAGGCAGGAGCCCGCCCTTTCGGGCGGGCTCCTGCTGTTGCATCACGTTCGGCTCCTGCTGCGCCAAAAGCCTTGCTTCTCATGCCTCTCGCCACCGAGTAGTGGCGATCGGCTCTCCGCTTCTCAGCCGTTGGTGAGCGACGAGGCGGGGACGATGTCGACCAACGAGCCCGCTCCCGCGGTGTTGGCCGAACTCGGGAGTGACACGGGAGCGTTGGCGTTGACCAACGATTCAGCCCCAGAAGCTGCCGCCGAGGGGCTGGTTGTCGGCACCTGCACCGGCGCGCTCGTGTCGAGCGGAGAGCCGGTACCGGTCGAGCCGATCCCGCTGACCGAGCCCTGATCCACCGACGACGGCGCGTCGACGTTGACCAGAGTGCCGCGTGAGGTGGCTCCCGCCGGACTGGGTCCCGCCGGACGAGCCCTGATCCACCGACGACGGCGCGTCGACGTTGACCAGAGTGCCGCTGGGTGGGTCCCGGACTGGGTCCCGCCGGACGAGCCCTGGCCACCGACGACGGCGCGTCGACGTTGACCAGAGTGCCGCTGGGCTGGCTCCCGCCGGACTGGGTGCCACCGGACGAGCCCTGGCCCACCGACGACGGCGCGTCGACATTGACCAGCGGGCCAGTGCCAGCGGTGCCAGTGCCAGCGGTGCCAGTGCCAGTGGTGCCGGTAGCGCCGGAACCCGTCGAGCCGTTGCCGGTGGTACCGGCCTCGGTCGAGCCGTTGCCGGCCGACACGGTCGTGCCGGAGCCGGTGCCCGTCGGAGCCGTGCCCGACGGCGCGCCCAGTGCGGTCACCGGAGTGCCGGCCGACGTGGTTCCCGTTGCCGGGGCGCTCACGATCGCCGGTGCGCCCAATGCGGTGGCGCCGGTCGGAATCGGCGAGGAGCTGGTGCTCGTCCCCGATCCCGTCGATGCGACGACACACGCACTTGTCGGCGCGCTGGTCGATGCCGCTGGGTTTGCCGATGCGAGAAAGAGTCCCAAGAGGACGCCTCCCAATCCGAAGATGCCGAATGCAAAGAAACGGCGAAACGTATTCAACATGAGGTTGTTCTCCTTTTCGTCCGATTGACATGGTTTTCTCCATGAGGTTCAGCCGGACGACTAACCGGGCGGGGGCCCCCGGGCGTCGAAGAGCCATCGGGCATGTCTGCCCCCTCCGAGGGGCGCGCATCCACCGACGAGTAGCGGCAGCAGCGCACTCACCGGGGGCATCCCCTCGGAAGATCCGTGGCCGTGAAACGGCGATCCGGTCGCGCCCGCGGTGGCGAGCAGCGAGAACAAGGTCGGCACCCCGGGCACCGGGCGCTTGGGCACCGGGTCCGCGGGGGTCCCGCTCGGCGTCGACAGCGTGAACGGGCCGGGTCCTGTGCTACCGGTGTGATGCCCGGCGCCCCCCGACGTGAAGGTCTCGCCGGTGGCCGAGACTGCGGCGCCGGCGGGGGCGGGACTCCGAGCCGGGTTGCGGGCGTTAGCCGTCGTGACGGAAGAGGACGAAGAGGAGGTAGGGGTGGTGGAAGTCGTGGTGGTGGGAGCCGCCATCCCGGGCGTCACGCCCGGCCCGGGCGGCACTGTGGGGACGGAGCGAGGAACCGAGGAGGCTACCGACTGGACCGTGGAGGTCAGCGGCATGAGCTCGGGGCCGACGGGAGCGGCACCGACTGTTTGTGCGCCACCGTCGACGGCGCCGCCAACGGCCTGGGCGGCCTCGGATAAGGGACCGTTCGCCGCACTGAGAAGCGGGCTCAGCGGCGACGCCAGGGCGGGTCCCGTGGCATCACTGCTGCCAGCGGCCGTCGCAGCGTCGGCCATGAGCACGGACAGCGACCAGGCGCAGGACACGGCAAGACTCAGGACGAGAACTCTTCCGAGCGCCCGAGGACATCGCGACGACCGACCCTCAGGCATCGGCCCGTCTTGAAGGGGTGCCGACCGGACTGGTGCTCCGCACCGCCAAGGAACCGTGCTCTCCTCCGTTCGGTAATCCGGCTGACCCTTGCGGGCCCCGTGACTTTGCGTCCCCACCTTGCGATGGGTTTGCCCTTTCGCTGTTGTCCGTTCGAGAAGACGTCATCGAGTAAGAACTCGTGCCCGTCCAGCTGGACGCCTCGACTCGACTCCCTGCAGAACGTCGAGCAGGCCCGAATCTTCTGGCGGTTGTCGCTCTCTTGAGGCGGGCCATGGCCTCGGTCCGGGAGGGACGACCGGACCGGACCGAGGCAACCCGGGTAGGCGGGCAAGGGAGGCGGCAGGTCCCCATCTGAGGTCTCCGGGGAAGGGCGGACCCAGCATGGCGTGAACGGGACGCCGACAGGGTCTGTCGTCGGACGCTTTCACCCCCGCAGTCGGACGACAACTAGACGTCCGCTGCGAACAGCTCCCAACTTCCCGGAACGCCCTTCAATTCACGTTCCCCTCGATCCTCGAATCGGATCCCGGAGCCCGCCACAAGGTCCTTCACGGTCCGTGAGACGAGCACCTCTCCGGCGCTCGCGGCGGCAGAAACCCGGGCGCCGATGTGCACGGCTATCCCCGTGACGTCCCTCCCGCGGCGCTCGACCTCACCCGTGTGCAGGCCTGCGCGCACATCAATGCCCAAGGTTCGTATCTCGTCTCGAATGGCGCACGCACAGCCGACTGCCCGTGCGGGGCCGTCGAAGGTGGCGAGGAACCCGTCGCCGGTGGTGTTGATCTCCTCACCACGGAAAATCTCGAGGCTCTTTCGCACCAGACGGTGATGATCATCGAGCATCGTCCGCCATCGATGATCGCCCGTTTGTGCCAAGCGCTCGGTAGAACCGACGATGTCGGTGAACAAGACGGTTGCCAGGACCCGGTCGAGTACGGGACTCGGGCGGTTCCCCGTCAGGAACTCTTCCACCTCGTCCAGAAGGCGATCGGTCCGGCCAGCGAAAGGGATGTGGTCCTCACCGGGCAACTCGATGAGTCTCGCCGAGGACAATCGTTCCGCCAGAAAGTGACTGTGCTGGTGGGGGACGTGACGGTCTCCTTCTCGGCTGACGACGAGCGCTGGAGCCTGAATCGCCGTCAGGACGGGCGACACGTCGCTCTCGAATACGGCTCTGGTGGCAGCCTCCAAAACGTCCGGCGTCGCGGTCAAACGCTCGATGCGCGCCCAACGTCGCCGCTCCTCGGCGGTCGGGACCATCGAAGGGGCGACGATTTCGAAACACCCACCAGTGCCCCACAGATCCCGGATCGCTCTGGCGTAATCAGGGATGCGCTCCGCCGGGAGACCCCATGGTGTCTGCTCGCTCCGCGAGAAGCGGGCGTAGGCGTTGACGAGAACCAAACTTCTCGTCCGTTCGGGATTGGTGGCGGCGAAGAACATCGTCGCACCAGAAGCCTCGCCCCAGGCCAGGAACGCCGCGTGCTCGGAACGCGTCACGTCCATGATCGAGACGATGTCGTCTTTCCAGGTCTGGACCGCGGGAATCGCCGCAGGGTCCAAGCGACCGGAGCTGCCGAAACCCCTCGGGTCGAACGTGATGAGCCGGGAGAAGGAAGCCAGCCGCGAGACGAACGCACTGAAGGCCGGCTCATCCCAGATCAGCTCTGTTGCGGCGCTTCCCGTGACGGGAACGATCAGGTCGATGGGCCCGTCTCCGGAGACCTGGTACGCGAGATACGTACCCTCCGGCGTCTGCGCATAGCGGGTGAGCGGTGGCTCAGTCACTCGGTCGACAGTCTGCCTGATGCGATCTCTCACTGCTGCGCTCCACGCGCACAGCCCTAGGATCGCAGCGATGCAATTCAGCAAGGAGCTCTACGACGACATCGCAGCCGGGGAGATCACGGTTTCGTTCCGGCTGTGGCGACAACCGCATGCGAAGGTCGGCGGGCGGTACCGCGTGGGCGGGATCGAGATTGAGGTCGATCGCATGGAGCTTGTGCCGTTCGCTGACATCACGGCGCGCGACGTGGGTCGGGCGGGCGAGGAGAGCCGCGAAGCGCTGCGCGGTCGTGCGGCACATGCCGGTCCTGTCAGAGAAGGACACCTTGCTCTACCGGATCGAGTTCCACGCCGTCGATTGACGCCGCGCGCCCGCTCTGAGCCGATCGTGCGGAACCCGCGCCTCCGCCGATAACGTCTGGGACGTTCGCGGAGATGCGGGCCTCGATCCCCTCTCCGCCCCGACCAGGAGGATCACATGCAGCAACGTCCCATTGGCAACCGGACGGTGAGCGCCATCGGCCTCGGCGAGATGCCGCTTTCCATCGAGGGGCGCCCCGATCGTCGCCAGGCCATCGCCACCATCCATGCCTCACTCGACGCGGGAGTGACCATCATCGACACGGCCGACGCCTACTCGCTGAACACGCGCGAGCACGGCCACGGCGAAGTGCTCGTGGCCGAGGCACTGGCCGCGTACGGCGGCCCGACCGACGACGTCCTGGTGGCGACCAAGGGTGGGCATCGCCGACCGGGCGACGGAAGCTGGACCGTGCACGGTGACCCGGCCTACATCAAGGAGGCCTGCGAGGCCTCGCTGAAGGCTTTGGGGGTCGACGCGATCGGCCTGTACCAGTATCACCGGCCGGACCCCAAGGTCCCATGGGCCGAGTCGGTGGGTGCGCTCGCCGACCTGCTCGACGAGGGCAAGATCCTGATGGCGGGCGTCTCCAACGCGACCGTCGCCCAGATCGATGAGGCCCAGCAGGTCCTGGGCGGGCGGCTCGCCAGCGTGCAGAACCAGTTCTCGCCGCGCTTTCGCTCCTCGGAGGGTGAGCTCGAACACTGCGAGAACCTCGGCATCGCGTTCATCCCGTGGAGCCCCATGGGTGGCATCGGCCGGGCCGACGCCATCGAGGCGACTTTCCCGGCCTTTGCGGCCGTGGCGACCGAGCTGGGCGCCAGCCCGCAGCAGGTCGCGCTGGCCTGGATGCTGGCCAAGGGGAAGCGGGTGATCCCGATCCCCGGCAGCAGCCGTCCCGAGACCGCCCTCGCGTCCGCGGCGGCCGCCGACGTCACGCTCACGCCCGATCAGGTCGCACGTCTCGACGCATCGTGACCCGGGTCCTTGCTCGGGCGTCCCGTGGAACAGAACGGCACCGTCGCGGGTTGTAGAAGGGTCGTCATGGTGGCGCCCGTTCGCCACCGAGACGCCGGATCGCGACAGAGAGTGAGGTCCCCCGTGCCTGCAGTGACCGTCCCCGACAAGTTGGTGCTCCCGCGCATCGCCGTGCCTTCGAGGCCCGCCACGGTCCGCCCCGTCACGAGCGTCACCGACGCGCCCGCGGGCTTCGAGGGCGAGGGTTTCCCCGTACGGCGTGCGTTCGCGGGTGTGCCGCTGGCCGACCTGGACCCGTTCATCCACATGGACCAGATGGGCGAGGTCGAGTACGCCCCCGGTGAGCCGAAAGGCACGCCCTGGCATCCCCACCGTGGCTTCGAGACGGTGACCTACATGATCGACGGCACCTTCCAGCACCAGGACTCCATCGGCGGCGGCGGCCTCATCACCAACGGCTCGACCCAGTGGATGACCGCCGGGTCGGGCATCCTGCACATCGAGCGCCCGACCGAGCAGCTCATCGCCAGCGGCGGCCTGTTCCACGGGATCCAGCTCTGGGTGAACCTCCCGGCGGCCGACAAGTGGCTCGATCCGCGCTACCAGGGGATCGAGGCGGGCCAGGTCTTGTTGCTGACCACGCCCGACGGCGGTGCACTCGTCCGGGTCATCGCGGGTGACGTGGGCGGCCACCGCGGGCCGGGCTCGACCCACACCCCGATCTCGCTCGCGCACGCCACGGTGGAGCCGGGCGCAGAGCTCGTGCTGCCCTGGCCGGCTGCGTTCAACGCGCTGGTCTACGCGCTCTCCGGAAGCGGGAGCCTGGGCACCGACGACCGGCCCTTCCACACCGGCCAGCTCGCGGTGTTGGGGCCCGGGGACGCGCTCGTCCTTCGGGCCGACGGGGCCCAGGAGTCGCGGCACCCCGCGCTCGACGTGCTCGTGCTGGGCGGCCGGCCCATCGGGGAGCCGGTGTACGCGCACGGGCCCTTCGTCATGAACACGCGGGCCGAGATCGTCCAGGCCTTCGAGGACTTCGAGGCCGGCAAGCTCGGCACCGTCCCGGCCGACCACATCGGCAACGCGTGAGCCGCATTCCAGGTGGCGAAGCCACCCACTCCGCCACCTGGAGCGCGGACGATATCGGCGACCTCACCGGTCGCGTCGCGCTGGTCACCGGTGCAAACAGCGGCATCGGCTACGAGACGGCGGGCGCGCTCGCCCGGAAGGGCGCGCACGTGATCATGGCGTGCCGCAACGCGGAGAGGGCGCGCCGGGCGCGCGACAAGCTCGAGAGCGAGCTCGAGCGCTCCTCTCTCGAGCTGCTGCCCCTCGACCTGGCGGACCTCGTCTCGGTCCGGCGGGCGGCCGAGGCCGTGTTGGGCCGCCACGCCCGCCTCGACATCCTCGTGAACAACGCCGGCGTCATGGGCACGCCGTACCGGCAGACGGCCGACGGGTTGGAGCTGCAGATGGCAACCAACCACTTCGGCCACTTCGCGCTCACCGGCCTCCTGCTCGATCGTCTCGTCACGACCGAGCGTTCGCGCATCGTGACCGTCAGCTCGCAGATGCACCGCGCCGGCCGCTTGCTCCCGGACGACCTCGGAGGCGAGGCTCCGCGCAACACCTGGGTGGCCTACGGCACCTCGAAGCTCGCCAACCTGCTCTTCACCGCGGAGCTCAGCCGGCGGCTCGTCGGGGCAGGCCTGCCGACGGCGAGCGCTCGCTGCCCATCCCGGCTGGACCCGCAGCAACCTGGCCGGGAGTGGTGCTGCGCTGGGAACCAGCCGGGTCCGGCGTCGTCTGGCGCGAGCCGCCGGGACGACGCTCGGGCAGTCGGCCGCGGCCGGTGCCCTACCGGTCCTGTGTGCCGCGACGTCGTCGTCCGTGCACTCCGGCGAGTACGTGGGGCCGGCGCATCTGTTTCAGCTCTACGGGCCGCCACGACTCGTCCGGCCCTCGCGCCGGGCCCGTGACGAGGCCGCCGCATCGACCCTGTGGCGCGCCTCCGAGGAGCTGACCGGCGTGCGCTACTCGGTGGGCGCCACCGCCTGACGGCAGCGGCAGCACGGCGCGGGCCGCGACGGCGTTTCCGGTGCCCGGCGATCGGGAGTTGGCCCGCAAGAACGCCGGCTGTCGCGGCGAGCGGTCCGGACGGAGGACGCGGCCGAGCGCCAGGATCACCACCGCTTCCGCGCCCCCGGCGCGCAGCGCGGCGGCCGCGCTCTGGGCTCGGGCACCGCTGACGTAGGTGTCGTCGAGCAGCAGCGACGCGCCGGCCTCGCAGCTCCGGTGCGGCGTGCGACGACATCGTGTAGGCGTCGGGGTGCGGGCTGCATGTGACCCACCGGGGAGCGACCCCGTCCGAGAAGTCCGGGCAGCCAGCGCGCGTCGGTCAGGGACCCCACCGCGACGTCCGAGTCCGTCCACGGCCTCGAGGGGCGAGCCCGATGGACGCGCCGACGACGGCACCGCGCAGACGAGGTCGAACGCCCCGCGCGCGGCCGACGCGAGACAGGCGGCGTGCCCGCCCACGAAGCAGACCGCGATCTGCCGCACCATCGGTACGAAGCGCGCCCGCGCCTCGGAGACCGGCGCCTCCTTGTACCCGAGCAGCACGCTGTAGAGGGGGCTCGGCAGCGGGCACAGTCGCACCGGAAAGACGGGAGCGAGCGCGCGGCCGAGGCGGCGGCCGACCCAGCCGCAGGCGAAGCACATCGCCCGTCGGGGTAGGGCCGGGCCGCAGCAGACGCGGCAGACCCCGGGACCGGGCGGCGGGACCCGGTAGGGGTCAGGCGGGGGAGGTGGCCCCCTCGTCGGGGTCGGGTCGATGCAGGAGAAAGGTCCCCGTGGCCCGGCTCACCAACGCGCCGTCGGGAGTCCGCACCGTCGCCTCTCCGTAGGCCACCTGCCTGGCCAGGCGGACGACCTCGCCGCGGAGCAGGTAGTCCTCGCCCTTGAGGGCCGGGCGCATGCACTCGGTCTTCATCTCGAGCGTGCCCCGGGTGCGCGCCTTGCCCGGCAGGGCGGCGTTGATGGCGAAGTTCATGGCCCCGTCGAGCAGGAGCGAGTGGATCGCCGGCCTGGGTGATCCCGTGGGGGTTGCAGGCCATGTCGGTCGGCGTGAACGTCCCCGCGACCCAGCCGAGGTCTTCCCCGTCGACCCCGTAGCCGGTGAACGCACCACCCACGACGCCGATGATCGGCATCCCGCCGTCGCCCAGCCAGCGTTCCATGTCCTTGCCGGTGCGGCCCACCGGGGGCAGACCCTACCGGGGCGCCCGCGCCCCGCTCCCGAGCAGCGCGCGGCGCCAGATGGCCCGGCGGGCGGGCCCGGGTAGGATGTCGGCCGATCTGGCCGGCAGGGCGTCGGATGCGCGCCGGCTCGGGAGGAGACACCATGACCACCGCAGTCATCGTCGATGCCGTTCGCACCGCAGGCGGGAAGCGCAACGGGAAGCTGCGCAACTGGCACGCCGTCGATCTCGCCTCCGAGGCGCTCAAGGCGGTGGCCGAGCGCAACAAGCTGGACCCCGCCGAGGTCGACGACGTAATCATGGGCTGCGTCATGCAGGTGTCCGAGCAATCGCTCAACGTCGGCCGCAACGCGGTGCTGGCCGCGGGCTGGCCGGAGTCCGTGCCCGCCACGTCCATCGACCGCCAGTGCGGCTCCTCCCAGCAGTCGCTGCACTTCGCCGCCCAGGGCGTGATGGCCGGCGCCTACGACATCGCCGTCGCCGCCGGCGTCGAGTCCATGACCCACACCCCCATGGGCGCGTCGGTCGTGCGCGAATACGGCTTTCCCTTCGGCCCGCGCATGATGACCCGGTACACCGACGAGGGCGGGCACAGCCGGCTGAAGGGCCAGGGCATCGGGGCCGAGATGATCGCGGATCAGTGGGGCATCTCGCGCGAGGAGCTCGACGCCTACTCGGTGCGGAGCCACCGTCGGGCCGCCACGGCCACCGCGGAGGGCCGCTTCGAGAACGAGATCGTGCCGGTGCAGGTGCACGACGACGAGGGGAAGGACACCGACGAGATCTTCGCCGCCGACGAGGGCATCCGTCCCGACTCCACGGTCGAGGCGCTGGCCAACCTCAAGCCCGCCTTCAAGGAGGACGGCAAGGTGACGGCGGGGAACTCCTCGCAGATCACCGACGGCGCCTCCGCCGTGCTCGTGATGAGCGAGGAGAAGGCGAACGCACTCGGCCTGCGGCCACGGGCACGCTTCCACGCCTTCGCCCTCGCCGGTGTCGACCCGGTGACGATGCTGACCGGTCCCATCCCCGCCACGACCAGCGTGCTCGAGCGAGCGAAGCTGACGCTCGAGGACATCGACGCCGTCGAGATCAACGAGGCGTTCGCGTCGGTGGTGCTGGCGTGGGAGAAGGAGCACCACCCCAACATGGATCTCGTGAACCCGAACGGTGGGGCCATCGCATTGGGCCACCCGCTCGGTGCGTCGGGTTGCAAGCTCATGGCCACCCTGCTCAACGAGCTCGAGCGCACGAACGGGCGCTACGGGCTGCTCACTATGTGCGAGGGCGGCGGGCTGGCGAACGCCACCGTGATCGAGCGGCTGGGCTGAGCCCCGAGGCCCGGCGTCGGCGCGGCCGAAGCACCGCGCCGGCCGTCGCTAGTGGTACCGGGTCGCCGCCAGGAAGCCCGCGAAGATCATGACCAGTCCGATGACGAGGCCCCAGGGGGACCCGTGGTCGAGGCCGGGCAGGCGGGCCAGGTAGTTGACCGTGATCACGACAACGCCGCCGATGAGCAGGATCAGGATCAGCGCGCCGTACCAACGGGGACTCTGCCGCACGCTCTTGGGGATGGGCGCGGTGTACCGGCCACTCTCCTCCGCCGTCTTGTAGCGCCCTACCTTGGCGGCGCGCCCCGACGCGGACTTTCCCTTGCGCGAGGCGCCCCCGGGTCCCTTCGTGCTGGTGGCCACGAATCGAGAGATTAGCCAGCGCCGTCGGGTGGGCCCGGGCGCGCCGGGTACGATCCACGCCCCATGGGGCCACGGGTGCTCGTCGTCGACAATTACGACTCCTTCGTCTACAACCTGGTCCAAGAGCTCGGCGAGCTCGGGGCAGACCCGGTCGTGTTCCGCAACGACGCCGTCGACGTCGCCCGGATCCGGGCGGCGCGGCCGGACGCGGTGCTGATCTCGCCCGGGCCGGGACGACCCGAGGGCAGCGGCGTCAGCCTCGAGGCCATCTCCCAGCTGGCGGGCGAGATCCCGCTCCTGGGCGTGTGCCTCGGCCACCAGTGCGTGGGCCAGGCCTTCGGAGGGGAGATCGTGGCCGCGCCCCACCTGATGCACGGCAAGACCTCGGAGATCCGCCACGACGGCCGCGGTCTCTTCGCCGGGTTGCCCAACCCGTTCGTGGCGACCCGCTACCACTCCCTCGTCGTGCGGCCCGAGTCGGTCCCCGACACCCTCGAGGTCAGCGCCACCTCGAGCGACGGCGTCGTGATGGGCCTGCGCCATCGCTCCCTCGCCGTCGAAGGCGTGCAGTTCCACCCCGAGTCGGTGCTCACGGTCTCGGGACCGGCGCTGTTGGCCAACTTCTTGGGCCAGCTCGGGGCAGCCGTATCAGCCTGACCCGCGCTGCGCCGGGCGGTTAGATACCCCCGTGGCTGGAGCTGGTGGTGCTCAAGGGTGGCTGGAGCTGGTGGTGCTCAAGGTCGTCGAGGTGGTCGAGCTGGTCGATGGCGTGCTGGTCGTCGTCGTTCCCTGGCAGACCGACATGGTGACGGTGCTCCCGGGCTGCACCTGCGTGCCCGCTACCGGGTTCTGGCTGTCCACCGTGCCCGCGCTCGCGCCGCCGGGGCAGGTGGTGTCGAAGGTGGTGTTGGCCACCAGGCCCGCAGCACTGATGGCCGCCTGGGCCGCGCTCTGGGTCTGCCCGACCACGCCCGGCACCGAGGGGCAGTTCCCGCTCGACACGACGAGGTTCACCGTGGTGTTGGGGGGCACGTTGTTGCCCGATCCGGGGGTCTGGGACGACACCAGCCCGGCCTGGTACTGGTTCGAGCAGGCGTTGGTCTGGTTACCAACGTTGAGGCCGTCACCCTTCAGGATGGAGCCGGCCGACGCCGGGGACTCCCCGACGACGGAGGGCACCGTGACCGAGGTCTGGGTACCCGACACCGTGAGCTGCACCTTGACGTTCGCCTTCACGCTGGCCCCGCCGGCGGGGTTCTGGTTCAGCACCGTTCCGATGGGTTGGTTGCTGTTCACGTACTTGACGGTGTACGAGAGATTGGCGGCGGTCAGCTTCTGAATCGCCGGTGCGAGCTGCTCGCCCGTGACGGTCGGCACCTGCACGGTAGGGATGTTCGGTCCGTCGCTGATCACGAGGTCCACCTTGGAGTTCTTCGAGGCCGACGCGCCGGCCTTGGGGTCGGTGGACAGGACGAGGCCCTTGGCCGTCGCGCTCGTGCGGAACGTGGACGTGCCGACGGCGAGATGGTCGCCCTGCAGCGTCTGGGTGGCCGACTGGCTGGTCTGGCCCACCACGTCGGGGACGGTGACGTTGCCGCCACCGAACAGCCCCACCGAGCGCAGGAGGAAGAAGGCGATCACGGCCAGCGCGACGAGGAGGAGCACGAGCAGGACGATGAGCCGGCGCGTGCGCTTCTGACGCTCGAGGTCCTCGGGAGACGGGGGCGGGTCTGTCGGGGCGAGCGGGACGGCCCTGGTCCGGCCGCTGGCCGGCCGCACGGCCGTGGTCGCGGCGGCCGTCGCCCCCATGACGGAGGTCAACCCGGGATCGGCCGCCTCGACCGGGCGACCCTCGGTGAAGCGCAGCAGGTCCGCCGCGCATCTCCTCGGCCGACCCGTAGCGGGCGTTCGGGTCCTTGGCCATGGCCTTCATGATCACGGCCTCGAGCGCCGGCGGGACGGCCGGGTTGACGGTGCGAGGCAGCTCGGGCGTGTCCCGCACGTGCTTCGACGCCACCGCGACGGGGGAGTCGCCGGTGAAGGGGGGGCGGCCGGCGGCCATCTCGTAGAGCACCACCCCGAGCGAGTAGATGTCGCTGCGCGCATCGACCCCCTTGCCTTCCGCCTGCTCGGGCGAGAAATAGGCCGCCGTGCCCATCACGGCGCCCGTCTGGGTGAGGCTCTCCTCCGTGTTGACCGCGCGAGCGATACCGAAGTCGGTCACCTTGACGTCCCCGTCGGGCGTGATCAGCACGTTGCCCGGCTTGACGTCGCGGTGCACCACGCCGTGGCGATGGGCGAACGCCAGCGCGGCGGCAACCCCGGCCCCGATCTGGGCGATCTGGCGCGGCGGAATCGGCTGCGGATCGCGCAGAACGGCCGAGAGCGGGCGGCCGTTGATGTACTCCATGACGATGAAGTAGGCGCCGGCGTCCTCCCCCCAGTCGAAGACCGGGACGATGTTGGGATGGGACAGGTTGGCCGCGGCCTGGGCCTCACGGCGGAACCGTTCGACGAAGGTCCGGTCGACGGACAGCTCGGGGAACAGCACCTTCAGGGCAACCGGCCGGTCGAGCTGGAGGTCCATGGCCCGGTACACCTGCGCCATGCCGCCGCGCGCCACGAGATGGGTCACCTGGTACCGGCCGCAATAGACCTTCGGTTCCTCGACGGGCTGCATGGAGTCCTGAGCCTACGCTGGGCGCACTCGACGACGGGGGTTGGGGACGCCGCTCACGGGAAGCCTGCCGTCGTGGTCGTGGTCGTACTGGCAGTCAACGGGCCCGGCGCCACCGCATGTGTGCCGAAGGGTGAGGTCGTCGTGGTCGTCGTGGTCGTCGTGGTCGTCGTGACGGGGATGGTGGTCGTGGTCGTAATGCTCGTCACGTAGCCCTTCGCGTTCGCAAGCGACGACTTCTGGACCCCGGCACGCACTGGTGCGACCGCGGCGGGCGTGATGTCGCTCGTCGTATACGGCGTGCGGTCGACCACCCGGGGGTGGAACCACAAGACGCCGCCGCGCTGGCCTTGCTGCACCACGATCTGGTCACCCTGGACGGTCACGATCCAGTTGTCGTAGGCGTACCACTTGAGCACGAAGTACGCCGCCACGGGGACCGCCGCCACCAAAATGATGAAGCCGACGACGCGGAACGTGATCCGCCGGGGAATCCCGAGCCGGCGCCGCCGCGCCCCGCGGCTTTCCTTCTCGGGTGGCCGGTCGGTGCCCGCTCGGGGTGGCGACACGGGAGGCACCCGCGCGGTGGCTCGCGCCACCGGGACCGAGGTCGCGGCGCCAAGGAAGAACTCGTCGCTGCGCGGCCCGGTCTCGGCGAGCGCCAGGGGCTCGTCGCCGAAGTCGAGCCGGGCGCCCGGCGCGAGCGTGTCGCCGGGTCGGACTGCCGGGACAGCCGCCGTTTGCGCGGCCGGGTCAGCCATCGATCCGGGCTCTGCCGCGGCAGCGGGTTCGGGTGCGTCAGGCGCAGCGGCGGCCTCGACCCCGCCGTTGGCTGCCGCCGCGGCGGCGCCGGCCGCGGCAGCGGTGACGGAGACGGCCGCGTTGCGGAACTCGAGCGGTTGCACCCTGGCCGTGCCGCCGCTCCCCTCCTCCCCCACCTGTACGTCGACGATGACCACGGTGACGTTGTCCGAACCGCCATGCTCGTTGGCTTCCTCCACCAGCCGGTCCGCCGCCTCCTGTGGATCGTCGACCGAGCCGAGGATGCCGGCGATGTCGTCGGTGTCGACCTCGTTGGAGAGCCCGTCGGAGCAGAGCAGCACCCGGTCGCCGGCGTGCAACTCGAGCTCCCACATATCGGCCTCGACCTCGGAGAACACTCCGATGACGCGGGTCAAGATGTGGCGCTGGGGGTGGACGGCCGCCTCGGCCTCGGTCATCTCGCCGTGACGCATGCGCTCCTCGGCCACGCTGTGGTCGTCGGTGACCTGGAGGAGCTCGCCGTCCGAGTACACATAGGCGCGCGAGTCCCCCACGTTCGCCAGCGCCAGCACGTCCCGGCCGTTGGGCCCGGCGACGAGCCCCATCGCCGTCAAGGTGGTCCCCATGCCGCGCAGGTCCAGGTTGGACTGGCTCTCGTCCCAGACCGCCGCGTTCGCCTCCGAGAAGGCCCCCCGCAGGCCTTCGACGGTGGGTGTCCGCTCGAACACATGGCCGAGCGTCTCCACGGCCACCCGGGCGGCCACCTCGCCACCCACGTGGCCCCCCATGCCGTCGGCCACGGCGTACAGGTTCGGCCGCTCGAGCACCATGTCCTGGTTGACGGTGCGGACACGCCCGACGTCGGTGGCCGACCCGGAACGCAGCACGGTCATCGAGCGACCTCGAAGACCGTCGAGCCGATCTGCAGCAGGTCACCTTTGCCCAGCCGCACGGCCTTCTTGATCTGCTCGGAGTTGACGAACGTGCCGTTGGTGGAGCCGAGGTCCTCGACCCACAACTGGTCGTTGCGGCGGAACAGTCGGGCGTGGACCGTGGAGGCGTAGATGTCCTCGGGCATGGCGACCCCGCAGCCGGGCGAGCGTCCGATGGTGAGCTCGTCGTCGAGGTCGAAGGTCCGGCCGGCATGGGCGTCCGGCTGGACGACCTTGAGGTACAGCTGGCGACGCCGTTTCGGCGTGGGCGTCTCGGCTGGACGCGCCGCCGCGCGCAGCTGACGGCGCTCGTCGCGCTTCTGGGACCGGGTCTTGCGGACGGTGGCGGGGCTCATCTCGACCCAGACGGCGCGGATGACGCGGAGGAAGAAGAGGAAGATCAGGGCGATCACCCCCCATTGCGCGATCCGGAGGACCGCATCGAGATTCTGCGTGGCGATGAGCACCGCAACGGAGCTGCCTGCGGTCACGACATTTCGAAGATGAGTGTCGTCGAGCCCACGCTGACCTCGTCCCCGCTGGCGAGGAGCTGCTCCCGGACCGGGGTGCCGTTCACCCTGGTGCCGTTGGTGGAGCCGAGATCGGTGACGAACACGCCGTCACCCTTCCGCCGCAGCTCGGCGTGGCGCCGGCTCACGTTGGAATCCGGCAGTACGACGTCACATTCGGGCAGGCGGCCGATGACCAGAGCCTCCGAGCCGACCGTCACCCGCCGACCGTCCGGCAGGACGACTTCGGCCAGGAAACCACCGTCCTCGCTCTGCTGCACCTCGGCCGTCACGGTGAACCGCCCCGACTTGAGGTTGGGGCCCTCGAAGATCTCCACTTCCACCGGTCCGACGAAGGAGTACCCCTCGATCTTGGCGTGCTCGCGGGCGGCGTCGGAGAGCTCGCGGGACAGCGCGTCGATGAAGTTCGAGAAGCGGCTCACGTCCGCGGGCGAGAGCGTGACCGCGAAGGCGTTGGGCGCGATCAGCCCGCGCACCCCGACCCGCCGGTGCAGGTCCATCTCGCGCGTCAGCCTGCGGCCGATTTCGACCGGCTGGAGGTTGCTTCGGAATGGCTTGGCCAACGTTCCCTCCACCAGACGCTCGAGGCGCTCCTCAAACTTCTGGAGTCCCATGGTCTCCCAGAGACTACCGGCCCGCGGCCCGCCAGAGGGAGCCAGCAAGTGTCTGAGCTGGTCACCTGTGCCCAGAAACGCGACGGGGCCGAACCGGCTGGGAGTTCGAGCGACTACTCTTGCCCGGTCACTCGGGCGAGTGGCGGAATTGGCAGACGCGCAGGATTCAGGTTCCTGTGTCCGAAAGGATGTGCGGGTTCAAGTCCCGCCTCGCCCACCAAGTGGGGTATCGACAGAACCCCATATTCAGGAGCGGAATCGGGGCGCCGGATTCGATTTCCCACGCTTAGCCCGAGCATTTCCCACGCTCCTGACCAGCGACTGTGCCGGTGAGGGCGGAGCGGGAGGCGTCGGTTGGCCTCGCCGGTATCGCCATCGCCTGCAGCTCGGGAGGGTCATCGCCCGACGGCCAGCGAGCGGTCTCGGGCATCTTGAGCATCACGACCACCAAGGGGCCAAGCACTGCTGCAGCCGTAACTTCGACGCCGGCTGTGGCGCCTCGGGTGAGGTCTCTTGCTCACCATCAGCGGATCGGGGGTGATGGCGCGCCAGACATTCACTGCGCAGTCACATCGGCCGTCGCATTCGTGAGTGCTTCGAGCGCGGTGACGTGTGCGGGTACGTCGGCTGATCCCGTTAGTGCCCGCTGGGCAACGAAGCCGAGGATGATCGATGTCAACAGCTCAGCGGTTGGTGGCGGGTCTGGAGCTGTACCGACCACATCGAGGGGCTAACAGGGCTCAGGGAGTTTGAACGGCGCGGGTCCCAACGGTAAATCCGAGCGGCCCTGGCCCAGGCATTTGGTCGGGGAAAGGAGACGTGCCATCCAGATGGCGGGGTCGTTTCGCGTCTGCGAAGCTGAGACTGCACGCCGGGGTTCTCTCCGACAGACGCCCCGTAGGTCGGATTTACCGAAGTCCGCCGCAAGCGTGCTGAGCGAGGCGACCCCGGCCTGCGCAATCGGGTCGGGGTCGTCTCGCATCCATCAGCCACGTCCGATTCGAGCGTCGAACGCGCGCCCAAAGGGCGGATGAACGCCCAGAACGGGTCGCCCCGTACGAATCCTCTTTGTGTCAAGGCCCCAATTCCAGCGTCCAAAGGGCGCGGCGAAATCGGCCCGTCACGAGACGGTAAAGATGCGTAGGATTTGAGGTGGTCCGGGAGTGACTTCGCCGAAGAGCCGGCCTTCAGGATGCAGAGCCGGCCACGCAGGCAACGAGTCGTTTCCTAATGTCCTCCCGGACCCCTTTCGACATCGAGGACGAGCTGGCGGTAGACGGCGTTAGAGATCTGGCGCTTGAGCGAGCGGAGCGCCTCCTCCTTCGTCTTTCCCTCGGTCACCTTGCGCTCGAAGTAGATGCGTCCATGTGTCCCGGGATTGCGGATCTGGGTGATGGCGGCCATGTGGAGAGCGTGGTTGAGCCGTCGGTTCCCGCGCCGAGAGAGCCGGTGCACGACACGGCCTCCTGAGGACCATTCGATCGGGGCGGTGCCGTTGTAGGAGGCGAAGACATCCCCGTTGGCAAAGCGTCCGACGTCGCCGGCGCAACCGATGATCTGCGCGGCGATGATCGGGCCGACGCCATAGACGTCGGTCAGCGACGTGCCCGATGCCTTGACGGCGATGCGGATGCGGCGGTGCGACTCCTTGGTCTGGGCGTCGAGCTGGCGCACGTCGTCGAGCAGCTCGAGGGCCAGGTCGTAGCGGACCTGCTCGGCCGGCGTCTCGGGCGTGATCTTGGCCATGAGCCGCTCGGCGTCAGAAACGTAGAGTTCCTTGGCAATTCCGCCCGGTGCGAGCTCGGCGAGCAGCGCATGAAGACGACAGATCACCCGGGTGCGATGACTGCCGAGGTCCCGGTTGCGCTTGGCGAGGAGCCGGAGCACCTCGCAGTGATTGGCCGCTTCGACGCTGCGTAGGTTCGGGGCCCGAAAGGCAGCGATGGCGACCGAGCGGGCGTCGTTGGGGTCGTTCTTGTTCGAGTGCCCTGTGGCGAGCACCCGGACGCGAGAGGCCAAGGTCGCTGGCACATCGAGGACCTCCTCGCCTCGGGCGACAAGCTGCTGGGCCAACAAGTAGCCCAACCCACCGGCCGACTCGATGGCCCAGGTGCGCTTCTCGAACGGTTTGGCCCAACTGACCAGCTGTTCGACCTGGCGGCGGGTGGCCCGCACCTTGACGCTCGAGAGCTCGTCTTCGGCCTCATCGATCGCCACCGCTGTGTGCGAGGCCTTGTGCGGATCGACGCCGATCACCACATACATGACTACCTCCTTGGTCGTGATGGAACCACGAAGGGCACTCCTGCTTGCGGACGGTTCGTGCTCGATCCTCTTTTGAGCCACTCCATGGCGAAACCCTGGCGGGAGGCTCTTCGAACGAAAGCCACCCGACAGATGCCGGCGGCAGGCACTATGCGAGCGACCCCACCAGGACCTCTCAACGCTACGGATCAGCCGCAGTGTCTGCACCAAGTCTCAAGCAGGCACCATTGGGCTAGGGACCGTGGCCTACATTTGGCAAATGGCCGAGGATGTGGCCGACCTCAGGACAGCGTGGGGTCGGCGATCTGCTGGAAGTTTCGAAACGCGACGCTACCGCTGGAGCCCGAGTGGAAGCCATCGCCGAGGCGGCACGTCCACGCCAGTCGGGCTACTCACAACCAGGCGATGCTGTGCTTGATGTCGGGTTGCGGCGTGGGACTGCTCGCCGATTACCTCCCTTCCGTAGTCATCCTCGGCAGTCGACTTCTCGGGTTCGCTTCTCACTCATGCCAAAAAGCGACTTCCCGTCGCGCGCAGGGAAGTCTCTTTGCCTTGCCGGTGCCGCGACCACATTTTTGCGGTCGTCACCTGCCTCTTCGTGCTCGACGACTACGACCGAGCGGCTTCAATAAGAGCAGCCATCAGCAACCTCGCCCGTGCGGTCCGTGCTTGGCGAGGTTCGCTCATCGTCGCGGGCTATGCGCCGGACGATGAACGCATGGCGTATCAAGAAGGCGAGAGGTGAGTGACGGAGCGATTGTCGTGCACCTCGAAGAAGAGCAGTTCTATCGAGACACACTTGGGGCGATCTCTGATCGCGGTTCAGTGCAAATAGAGCACGTCAGAGCGACAAGGGCACGCGCTCAGTGACGGTATGGCACTCGCGATGCAACGTCACTTCATTCTTGCAATGACCATTGTTCCCCACCGGGTCGTTTGAGTGACCGGTGCCCTATACCGCCGGACGGTGGGGCACCCTCCCGCCCTTACAGTCCTGACGCAACCCAATCCCGTTAACGGCGGTTCCTCTTACCCTTACGCCTTGCGGCGGTCACCCCAAAGGACAGCACCCAGGGCTATGGCTCCGCCCTACAACGAGAGCACATAATCTCGCCCAAGGTCACTCGATGGAGCAGACGCCCCACACGGCGATGGGTCTGCTCTTGGTGTGCCGGTGCAGAGCGTCGGCCCCATGTGCCGGCACAGGGTGCCTCAGTACGCCGGACCTGGGCGCCCGTATGTGTCGGCCCCTGGTTGTGCCAGGTGAATAAGAGAGAATGGCTCAGTGCGAGTCGTTGAGGCCACACCGGACGACGTCGACCAGCTGGCTCGATCTTGCCGGGGAGGTCGAAGCTCCTCTTCGGTCCGATGGTCGATCAGCCTGGAGTTCCGTCGAGCACGTCCTAAGGAATCTGGCGTCGTGCGCACAGCGTCTCTGCATCCGCGTCGGAGATGGTCCGCCTGGAGCACCGCTCTTGGGTGGGCTCCTTTTCTCACCGCACCACCCGCGTTACGTCATCAGCTGGTCTGGTCGTGACGTCGAACGTTAGCAAGTCAAGGGCATTGCGGAAGGAGCTGGTTGTGGAGGCGCTGCGGCGCTTCGTCTCCTATCCCTGCACCCTGGAGGTGGAAACATTCGGACCTTCGACCACCCAGGAGTGCGATCCAGGCACTTCTATGAGTCAGCTTGGACGTTCCACGGCGGAGAAGACTGCCCACCAGGGCCTGACGGCGGTTCGCGTCGAGAGATTTCGGCTGCCGCTCGTTGAAGCTCCGGCATGGCTTGGGCTAACTGCCCCCGTACGATGCTCCTATGGGCTGTCAAGCCCCAGTTTGTCTTGAGGTAGAAGACTGAAGACCTCACGAGCGACGTAGCGCTTGAGGCATCGCACCGCCTCCTTCTTGGCCAGGCCTTCCTTGGTCCGGGTCGATGGATGTACTCGGTGGTTCGAGGGTCGTAGACCATGCGGGTGAGCACGATGTGCCACAGGGCCGAGTTGGCTTGACGATCACCGCTCCGATTGAGGCGGTGCCGCTCGTTCTTGCCGCTGCTGGCGTCGAGCGGTGAAGCTCCGCAGAGGTGGGCGAAGGCGGCCTCGTTGCGCAGCCGCCCGGGATTGTCGCCGGCCGCGACGAGGAGCGCCGAGGCGGCGTCGGTCCCGATGCCGAGAGTGGCGACGAGCTCGGGCGCGGTCTCTTTGACCAAGGGCTTGAGGACGGCGTCGATCTCGGAGATCTCCTCTTCGAAGGTGATGGCCCGGCGGGCCAGCATCCGCAGCGTGAACTTGGTCAGCGAGACGATGTCACGCTTGGTTCCGGGTCGATAGCCCGAGGCCCGCTCGAGCAGATTGAAGACGCTGAGGCCTCGGAGCTCGGTGCGGATGGGCTCGGGGGCCGTCGAGACCAGGTTGCGCATCTGGTTGAGCGCCTGGGTCCGACCTTTGCGCGCCGATGACCTGGCCACCCGCAAAACCCGCATGGCTTCGACGTTTCCGTCCCTCGTCTTGGCCTCACCGCAGGCGTCACCCGAGAGGGCCGCCCGAGCAGCCGATGATGGCGTCTTGGGGATCGGACTTCCCCTTGCGTCGGCGACGCTGGCGATTGGGGCGGTCGACTTCGACGACCCTCACGTGCTCGGCCTGGAGGTGGCGGGTGAGCCCGGCGCCATAGGACCCCGTGCCTTCGACGCCGACCAGCTCGACGGGACCGAAGTCGCTCAGCCAGCCCAGCAGCAACTTGTAGCCGCGTCTCGGTGGTGGCGAAGCTCTCGACGCCGAGCAGGGTGCCCCGCTCGTCTAAAGCTGCAGCTACATGGACGTCGAGGTGCGTATCGACGCCGCCGATGATGCTCCGTGCCAAAGTAGTCACTGTCATCCCTTCGTTGGATTGGTTTGGGGATGACACCGCACCGAGCGGAACGACGGACAAGACAGCGACGGGCCTGTGTGAGGCAAGCTCCTATGAGGTCACTCCGTCCGACCGGCAGGTGTCGAGTGGGTGACCGGGCCAGGCCGACGAATCGAACTGAAAGACAGTCCCAAGGGACGTCAGCCGGGTTGCTGGAGTCAGACCTGGCCTGGGCACCCACCCACACGCTGATCGATCCATTCACGAAAGTGGCGGATCATCGAGCGGCCGCTTCAATCCTCGCTGCCGGCCTGGGGTGACACCTTGTGGCTGTGGCCTCAAGCCGTCGTTGCAACACGCAGCCTGATTCGCGAACAGTGATGTCGTCGATCAGGAGGTGTGCGGGTGTGGAGACGCTTTAGCGAAGAAGAGCGCCAGACGATCTGGGACATGCGAGAGGCTGGGGTTCCGATCAAGAGGATTGCCAAACATCTGGGCCGGCAGAACGTGTCGTTGCGCAAGTTCATTGCCGATGCCGGAGGGAAACGCCCCACCCCACGCCAGCACTCCGACCTGCGACTCTCACTCGAAGAACGCGAGGAGATCTCCCGTGGGTTGGCGGCGGGTGACTCCATCCGAGCCATTGCTGAGTCCCTCGGCCGGTCGCCTTCGACGCTGTGTCGGGAGGTGAACGCCAACGGTGGGCGCAAGAAGTATCGGGCCCTGGTGGCCGATCGGGCAGCCTGTCGGCGGGCGCTGCGACCAAAGCGGGCCAAGCTGGCGGAGTGCCGCCGGCTCCGAAGGGTCGTCGAGCGCAAGCTCGAGTCCAGATGGTCTCCCCAGCAGATCTCGGCGTGGTTGGCTCTTCAGTACCCCGATCGCCCGGAGATGCAGGTGTCCCACGAAACCATCTACCAGTCGCTCTTCGTCCAGAGCCGTGGAGCGCTGCGCAAAGAGCTCCATACCTGCCTGCGCACTGGCCGGGCCATGCGCCGGCCCAAGACCTACGTCAAGGGCAATCGCATCGGAGCGGGAAAGATCAAGGACATGGTGATGATCTCGGAGCGTCCGGCCGAGGTGAAGGACCGGGCTGTCCCGGGCCACTGGGAAGGGGACCTGATCTTCGGCAAGAAGATGACTTCAATCGGGACCCTGGTCGAGCGCCACAGTCGCTACGTCATCTTGCTCAAGCTCCCCAACGGTCACAACGCCGAAGCGGTCCGCAAGGCCATGACCAACGCGTCTTGACCCTGCCCGCCCAGCTGCGACGCTCGATCACTTGGGATCAAGGGTGCGAAATGGCCCAACACGTCCAGTTCACCATCGACACCGGCGTGCAGGTTTACTTCTGCGATCCCAAGAGCCCTTGGCAGCGCGGGAGCAACGAAAACACGAACGGGCTGCTCCGCCAATACCTGCCAAAGTCTTCTGACCTCTCCCAGGCCTCACAGCGAGAACTCGACGCCATCGCCCGCTCGCTCAATACGAGGCCTCGACAGACACTCGGTTGGATGACACCATCTCAGGCGTTCGCCGAGGCTGTTGCGTTCCGAGCGGGGCCCCGGTCTTGTTGACCGCCTGCATCACACCCGAGCCGACACCGCTTTTCTGCTCCGACAGTTCAACCAGCGCAGCGGACATGGTGGTGGCCATGGCGATACCGACCCCGAGCCGGCGAGGGCCATCCATCCCGCCACGAAGAGGCCGCTCGAACCGGCCGTCATCGTGGAGCCAGCAAGAGCCCGACCATGAGCACGACAAAGCCAGCGGCCACGGCCACCTTGGCGCCCACCAGGCTGCACGACGTGGGCCGCAGGAACAGCTCCGACACGAGTCCGCCGACGAGAGGTAGCAGCCTCAGCCCCGATCCCATCGCAGTCGTCCCGAGCACACCCTGGAAGTACTGCGGCATGGTGAACAAGACGCCGAGCATGGCGACGATCGGGAACATGGAGAGGATCACCCCCCAGGTGAACGAGGCCGAGGAGAAGAGCGTCAGATCGATCAGCGGCTGGCCACCGGGCCGGCTGGTCAACCGGCGCTCCCAGGCGAAGAAGCCGATCAGCAGCGCCACTCCGCCGACCATCATGGCCAGGGCGTCGACATTGCCCCAGCCGTCCTGGCCGGCCTTGATCAGGCCGTAGGTCAAGATCACTAGCCCGGCGGCCGAGGCCGCCACCCCGACGAGGTCCAAGCCTGGGCGCTCACGAGCGCGGGATTCCGGCACCAGGGCGACGACGGCGACCAAGGCGACGACGACGACGGGCACATTGATCAGGAACACCCAGCCCCACCAGTAATTCGTCAACAGCCAGCCACCGAGGATGGGGCCGATCGGGAAGGCCACGAAGGTGGCCGCCGACATGATCCCCACGCCTTCGGCCGTTCCTCCTTGTCTGAACAGCACCGTGAGAACGGAGAACGCCATGACGATCAGCCCGGCGCCGGCGAGGCCGACGAGCACCCGGGCGGCCATGAACTCGCCTACCGAGGTCGAATAGGCACAGCCCGCGGAGCCCACCCCGAAGAGGACCAAGGAGACGAGCAGGACCTTCTTGCGCCCGTAGCGGTCGCCCAGAAGGCCGGCTGGGAGCATCGCCGCGGCCAGCACGAGGAAGTACCCTGACGAGAACCACTGGAGGTCGGACTCCGACGCATGCAGCGCCTTGGACAGCGTCGGCAGGGCCACGCTGAGCACGGTGCCGTCCACACCCACGGCCAACACGGCGAGCGCCAGGGCTCCGAGCGCGAACCACCTTGCTCGTCACTGCCGTCAGCAGATTCATCCTCGAGCTGGGCAGAGCCGTCACGACGTCAGACTTTCCGATTGGTGCGCGCACCCGGGAATCCCAGATCCCCCGACGGGCTCGGAATCGCTCGACCTGGCCACCACCACCGGCACGTTCGTCAACTCGACCTCTCGTCGTGCCTGAGGGGATTGCTTTGCCATGAGCTGGCGAATGCGAGCGAGGACCGACTCCTCCATTTCGAGGATCTCGGTGTAAATCCCTCTCCAGAACAGCGCTTGTTCCAAGGAGGCCTTGGCGGGAGCCATCTCGTCCTCCATGCCCAAGGAATCGTCGCCACCTCTCGTCGCCGCGACATGTCGGGCCGATCCGGATGTGCTGCTCCCGAGTTCATGGACCAGTCGTACACCGGGCCGCGTAAGAAGTTCAGCAACAGACGGGTTCGACAGCGTCCATATAGTTATGTCTGTGGAGGTCGACCATCAAAGGTGCCGGCTCAGGGCCCGCTCGAGGGGGAGGATATCGAGACCGAGCACTGGGAGGATGCCCGTCATTGGATGAGCATCTACGACGATCTGATCCGCTTCAAACTCGGCCTCTTGGATCGGTCAAGCGAGAGCTGCCCAAGCTCCATCCGGTGGCGCAAAAGGCGGCCGACGTCGATGTCGCCTTCATCGAGACTCAGATGGAGGGGTACTACGTACGCCTTGATCTCTGGTATCAGCGGATCTGGCAACTGCAGGGGCTCTGGCTCGATCCCACGGTCGCGTGCTGCGCCACAAGGGACAGGAGGTCGTTCTCACGAACCGGAGTTCGAGCTGCTCCAGTTCCTCCTCGATCACCCCCATCGCTTCTACACCTCGTCGCAGATCATGGGATACGCCTGGTCGGACTCGGCACTGTTCCCAGAAGAAGTCCGCAACTACGTCTCGAGGGTGAGAAAGATCCTCGCCCGGTTGGAAATACCCGCTGACCTGGTCAACCGCCCCGGCCGCGGCTACTCGCTCACGTTTCGCAACGAGGACTGAGGGATTTCGTCGGGCCGCTCTCACGCGTCCTATGGTCGCCGCTACTTGCCGGCTTGACCTGCATTTTCCCTGTTGCTGCGTTTGTTGCAGCTCGCAGAGCATGCTGGCTGTCAGCTCACCTCGAGCGACAGTCCTCCCGCTCTCGGGAGGAGATCGGTGGTCCCGATGGGACCCGAGACGAACGTCCTGACACCTCCCTCTGCGTCCACCGACGATGTTGGTGGCTCGTCACGTAATGCCCCCCAAGCCTCTGAACGACCGGAACGTACCGGGGCATGAGCACAATCTGCGCTTCGCCGACTGGCTCTTCCGGTCCCGAGCCGCCAGCGTGCTCTGGCTCGCCGTGCGACTCGTGCTCGGCTACTGGTGGATCAACGCCGGCTACCAGAAGATCTGGGGCAGCGAGAAGGCTGCCTTCTGGTTCGGCGGCGGTGCGGGCGTCAAGGGCTTCGCCACCGCTGGCGTCCTGGCTCGGCCACGGGCAAGAGCGGGGCCAGCTACGGCTGGTGGGCCGCCTTCCTGCACAACTTCGTCATCCCCAACGCCTCGTGGATCGCCAAGCTCATCGCCTCGGTGAGCTGGCCGTCGGCATCGGGCTCATCCTCGGGCTGTTCACCGGCCTGCTGCTCTGGGCGGCTCACCTCAACATGATGTACATGTTCACCGGATCGGCCGGCGTCAACCCGGCTTACATGATCCTCGAAGTCCGCTCATCTTGCCTGGCGCAATGCCGGTACCTGGCCTCGACCGATACGCACTCGACCCATCTGGTTGCGAGCACTTCAGCAGGTTACATCGTGCTGGCATCGCGGGCCCGCCACCTCCCTGTCCCCACCTCACCCTTGAGCGGCGCCGCGCCGCTCCCGCGTCATCCCGCGTCCTACGTCGCCGACGTCGAGACTCATCAATCACCAAGAACCACATCATGAAAGCGCTCGTCTACCACGGTCCCAACGACAAGAGCTGGGACGAAGTCCAGACCCGAACTGATCGCCGACACCGACGCCGTCGTCGGGTCGACGCCACCACCATCTGCGGCACCGACCTCCACATCCTGAAGGGTGACCTCCCCGAGGTGACACCCGGACGGATCCTCGGCCACGAGGCGTCGGGACGTCGAAGGGTCGGCCTGCGGTGAAGACTCGCCTCGGTGACCGCGTCCTCGTTCTGCATTACGCGTGTGGCTTGCCGCTTCTGCCGAGAGCCGCTACGGACAGTGTCTTGGCGAGGCGGCTGGATCCTCGGCCACAACATCGACGGCACCCAAGCCGAGTACGTCGGGTGCCGTTTGCTGACACTCTACCTACCCGGTCCCTGCCGGAGTCGCCGACGAGGAGTTCTCATGCTCGCCGACATCCTGCCGACGCCTACGAAGTCGGCGTCTCAACGGCACGTTCGCCCGGCGACGTCGTCGCTGTCGTCGGCGCAGGGCCGATCGCTGTCCGCCATCACTGGTGCGCTCTGTTCAGCCCCTCCACATCATCGCATGATCTCGCTGACAGCTCGAGCGCCAAGCAGTTCGTGCGACTACGTCAACAACTCGCAGGATCCCTTCGCGATCATCGAGTCACTCGGACTCGGTGCTGACGTCAATCGAAGCGTCGGTTCCGCACTTCGAGCTCGCACTGAGCTCGTCCGTCCCGGCGGCCACGTCGCAAACATCGGCGTCCACGGCAACCGGTGACCTTCACCTGAGAGCTTTGACCAATACGTACATCACACCGGCTCGTCGACACTACTCACTCCACCTCGCTGTCTTATCGCACCCGACTGCTCAACCACTTCGTCACCATCACTTCGGCTTCACAGTTCATGAGGCTATGACTTCTCACCTGCGAAACCTCAGTGTCTCCTTTTTTTTTTTTTTTTTTTTCCACACCTGTCCACATCTGCACTAGTGCGTCATCGGAGCGTGGCTTCGACCGCTATCAGAATCACATGATGCTTCGCTGGCGAACACCTGCCGACCGACGGTGACCATGCCCATCTTGGGCTCGCTTGGAGGCGCCTTGCACGTGGCTCACGCTGTCGCTGGCGCCACGGCGCCTTGCTGGCTGACGCGCCCGTGCGGCGTTCATGAGCGGATTGGGGTCTCGTTCTCGTCAGCTCTTCCTGCCTCTCATCTCTTCCTACCTCCTTCTGCCCCGCCCTCCGAATGCAACCCAGAGGATCAGATGAGAGCGCCGCTTTCCGAACCCTCCAAGGTTTCCTCCTTCACGAGCGATTCGCCTCCACTAGTCCTGTTGCTGCGTTTGTTGCAGCTCGCAACACATGATGAACGATCATCGCCGAAGGAACTAACGGTCCCGCGCTACAGGCTCGATAGCGTCTACAGCAACTACCAGCAGACAGAGCCGTCCGATGGCCACCTAGCCCGTCCGAATGGGGATCGAGCTGTCCAAGGTGGCCAAGTCCTACGGCTCGGTCCAGGCGGTCCGCGGTATCGACCTGGCGGTCGCGCCTGGGCGAGACGGTGGCCCTTCTCGGGCCGAACGGCGCCGGCAAGACGACGACCATCGACATGATCTTCGGGCTCGGCCCGACCGGACAGCGGAACGGTCTCGGTCTTCGGTGCATCGCCGACCGAAGCTGTCAAGTCCGGCTGGGTCGGCGGCACGCTCCAGGACGGGTCGCCACCCGATCAGCTCAGGGTGCGCGAGCTGGTCACGTCTGGTGGCGTCGTACTACCCACACCCGCTTGAGCGTCGACGATGTGCTGCGTCAGACGGGGATCGCAGACATCGCAGAACGCTGGGCCAGCAAGCTCTCCGGTGGTCAGGCCCAGCGGGTGCGCTTTGCCGCCGCGCTGTCGGCGACCCCGATCTGCTGGTCCTCGACGAGCCGACGTCGGGGATCGACGTGGAGGGCCGCATCGAGTTCTGGCAGGCCATGCGGGCGGTGCTGATCGGGGCAAGACGATCCTCTTCGCCACCCACTACCTCGAGGAGGCCGATGCCAACGCGGACCGGATCGTGCTCATGGCCCGAGGCCGGATCGTCGCCGATGGTCCCGCCACCGAGATCAAGGCCAAGGTCGGCTCGCGCTCGATCAGCGCGACGCTGCCGGACGCCGGCCTCGCCGAGCTGCAGGCACTGCCCGGGGTGCTGAGCGCCGAGCGTCATGGGGACGCCATCACCCTGTCGTGCTCGGACACCGATGCCGCTCTCGGCGCCCTGCTCAGCACGTTCCCGGGCACCCGGGACGTCGAGGTGCGCGGGGCGAGCCTCGAAGAGGCGTTCTTGGAGCTCACCGCCGACAAGGACGATCACGACGATCGAGACGCCGTCGGCGTGAGCGCCAAGTCTTGTAGCAGTAGGAGCCCAGGTGAGCGGGACCACCCACGTGCGCTACGAGCTCCTTCGGGCGCTGCGCAGCTGGCGGACCCTCTTCCTCTCGTTTGGGTTGCCGCTCGTGGTCTACTGCGTGATCGTCCGTCGAAGCGCCATACGGTGTCCGACGGCATCCCGTTCCCGCTGTACTTCATGACGGGGATGGCGGCCTACGGTGCCATGTGGGGCTCGATCAATCCGGGCGCCCGCATCGCCCGCGACCGGGCCAAGGGCTGGTTCCGTGCGCTGCGCATCACGCCGTTGCGGGCCCGGAGCGAGATCGTGGCCAAGGTCCTCACGGCCTACCTGATCGCGTTGCTCACCTTGGCCTTGTTGTACCTGGCGGGCGCCTTGTTCGGAGTACGCCTCGACGCGGCCCAGTGGTTCGAGATGACCGGGCTGCTCCTCGTCGGTCTGGCTCCTTTCGTCGCAGTGGGCATCGCCCTCGGCCACGTGCTCAGCGTCGACGCCCTCGCCCGCGGCGATGGGCGGGTTCGTCGTCCTCCTCGCCCTCCTCGGCGGCGCCTTCGGCCAGCTCTTCACAGCGGGCGTCATGCTCACGGTCGTGAAGCTGCTCCCCTCCTACTGGCTCGTCCATGCAGGCAGGACGGTCGTCGGAAGCGGGAGCTGGCCCGCCGAGGGCTGGATCGTCGTCGCGTCTGGCGCTGTGCTTGATCCCTCTGCCGCTATCGCCTCCGCGCCCGGTCTGGGCCGGCACCATGGGGATACGCCCTCGTGGTCCACGCCGACACGGGATTGCCTTGCAAATGCCCCTTGCTCGATGGCGCCAGAGGGCATATTTTCCTCTCGCCACCTACGAGCCAAAAAGGGGTTGAACATGCCGTATTCCCTGGACTGCTCAGATACTGGTGCGGACTGTCCTTTTGCGGTGACGGCGAAGACAGAGGATGAGGTGATGCAGCATGTCGCTTCTCACGCGTCGGCTGCTCACCCAGATTTGGAGCTAACGCCCGAGACGGTCGCACAGGTCAAGAGTCTGATCCGCACGGTCTGACTTACCCGGCCTGTTCTTTCGTTTCCGGAAGGCAGCGATCAGCTCAGTGGGCCTTTGAGAACAGCTCGGACCTCGTTCCTGGCTGCCGGACTGGTGGCGCCGTTGACGCTGTTCGCTTAGGCGCTCACTCCTCCCGTTCCTCCAAACCTCTGCTGAGCATCCCGGCAGACTCAGGGAGAACGGTGCCTATGGGGGCTTGACGCAGGATCATCGCCTATCTGAGACGAGTAGCACCATCGAGTCGTCCAGCAGAGTGGCACCCCCTCCCGGCAATGTACGAGGGCAAAGGGAACGTGCCCAATTGGTTGCAACTTACTGGCGGAAATAGCCTCAGTTTTCAATTGCGACGACGCCCACTGCCGACAGACAGTAGCTGGCGTTTAGCTGCGGATGAAGGCGTTCACCGACGCGGTGCTACTCGGAACGCCAGCGCCGATAGAGCTCGGTGAGGTCCTGTCTTGCTTCGGGCGTCAGGTCCTCAGGCTCGATATCGCCAGCCAGTCGAATGGTCATCTTGATCTGCTCCAGGTACGCGGCACAGTTGGGACAAGCCTTCAGATGAGCCTCGAATCGCCGTCGATCCCGACGGGAAAGAGCCCCTTCAAGATAGTCAGTAACGAGTTCGACCGCCTGCTGACACACGATGTCTCTACGCCTCAACGACAGCACGTCAGCTCTTCTCAATCTCAGCGTCGAGGATCTCTCGCAAACGTGCGCGTCCCCGGTGCAGCAGGATTCGCTGGTTGCCGACGCTGATTCCGAGCACGGCGCACGCTTCGTCGTTGGAAAGGCCTTCGACGTCGCGCAACAGAACGATCTGGCTCTGACGTGCAGGCAGTTTGTCGAGGGCAGATTTGAGGATCGGTACCCAGGTGGCGGCGTCGAGACGGTCATCGCTCGCCTCTGTCCAGTGCTCGACGGGATCGGCCCATTGGCCCTGAGAGTCGAAGCGGGCCGGGTCGACTGCCTGGATCGTCTCGATGGAGGGATCGGTAGGTTCCCGGGAACCAGCTGAGCGCACTCGGTTGACGAGGATCCGAAAGAGCCAGGTCTTGAACGAAGAACGTCCCTCGAACCGCTCGATCCCACGAACGACGCCCAGCCATGTGTCCTGGACAGCCTCTTCGGCCACCTGCTGACTGGGGACCATCGAACACGCCAGGCGAAACATGGGCTGTTGGTAGCGGGCCACCAGCATTACAAAAGCCTCCTCGTCACCGGTACGGACCCGGCTGAGCAGCTCACCGTCCATCTCCACCGCGCGAAGCGTAGGACTCCACACTCCGGTGCGGGTCGCGCCTACCAATGCCGGCCTCTTCGTTTGGGATTTCGGCCGATCGCCTGTCGTTGGGACATGTTCCTTCAGTCCCCAGCAGCCCGGAGGCGTTACATGAGACGTGAGCCGAAGCGACTCCACGTACAAACGTACCGCTTGTCCCCGCGTTCCGAGACTTTGAACACCCTGAATCGTCGATGAGGAGGCGAAATGAGGACACTCACCCGTCTGACGCTGGGCGAAGGACTTGTCCTGGGACTATCGGCCTGGCTCGGACACCGACCCACGACCTGCTCTGAGCCGGGCACGCCGGCACCAACACGGGCGTCGCTCCCCTCAGGCGACGGAGCGTAACGGTTCTCGTCGACCAAGGGACAGTACTTGTGGTGGACAACTCGTCCCCGCGAATGCATGGAGGTCAGGAACACAATGCGAATGCACATCAAGAGGGCCGTGCGCCTCGGGCTCGGTGTCGCCACACTCAGTGGTGTCGGTCTTCTCGGCACTCTGGGCGCTGGCGCGGCCAATGCGGCCCCTGTTGGCGGGTTCAGCCCAGGCAACTTGTCCCCCGTAGTCGGGCATGTCTACCTCGACGACAACACCGCGGGGACGAACACGATCAGCGGGTTTGACCGCCACATTGACGGCTCGCTCACGCCGCTGGCGGGCTCACCGTTTACGGCGGGCGGTGCGGGGACGGGTGCCGGGCTGGCTTCCCAGGGTGCGATCCAGGTCAGCAGCGACGGCCGCTTCCTGCTCGCGGTGGATGCAGGCAGTAACCAGGTATCGGTTCTAAGAATCGATTTTGACGGCGGCCTGCAGCTAGTCCCCAACGGAGTGGTTCCCTCCGGCGGTCCCACGCCTGTGAGCATCGCAGTACATGACAACCTTGTCTACGTCGCGAATGCCGGCGCAGTAGGCCCGAACTACACCGGGTTCACGCTGAACGTCTTCGGACAGCTCCAGCCGCTGGCCAACTCGACCGTGTCCCTTCCCGGCGCATCCGTGTCCCTTCCCAGCGGATCCGAGCCTGGCGATGTGCTCTTCAACTCGACCGGTACCAGCCTCGTGGGCACTCTCGTTGGTCCATCGTTGATCGACAGTTTCGTCGTTGGAAGACACGGGCTTCTGACCGCCGCTCCGGGGTCTCCTTATCCCGCACAGGGGCTCGGTCCCTTCGGCAGCGAGTTCCGGCCGACGAATCCCCAGCAACTGTTCGTCTCCAACGCTCACAACGTGCCGGCCGACTCCGGAACAGTCTCCGCCTTCGATGTCGCCTTCAACGGGTCGCTGACGTCGATTGGGTCGAGTCCATTCGCGGACGACCAGACGGCGCCGTGTTGGATCGAGATCACCCACAACGGGCAGTTCCTGTTCACAGTGAACACCGGATCGGGTGAGATCTCCCGTTACTCCATCGCGCCCAACGGGTCCCTCACGCTCCTCGGGAGCACGCCTGTCAGCAACACCGGGGGCGTCGGCGCCGTTGACGCCCGGCTGAGCAACGACGGTCGGACGCTGTACGTGGACGAGAGCCGAATCGGCGCCGTGGCTGCCTTCGCCGTAAACGGTGGAAACCTCACAGAGCTTCCCAGCTCGCCTGTTTCACTCCCCGCCGGCGCCACCCCAGCCGGTATCGTCACCACCGGGTTCTAGTCAGCAGCTTTCCGCATCGCGAGGGCCGGGGGCAATGACCGCCCCCGGCCCTCGCATGTGCAGATGGGTACGGTCATTGGCCGGACTTGCAACCTCAGGGGTCGAGTCGCAGGAGGGTGTCCCAAGAGTGCTGTGACGAGGGCACCCCAATCCGGCGGCAAAGTTCGGGGACAGGGGCCGCTTGTTACATCAACGAAGGTAACGTCGGCCCATCCACCCGATCGGGAAGGGGCGCGGAATGTCTGCGAAGGAGTCGTGCAGCAGTTCTGCGACGGGATGGTCAACCGAGATGCCGAGGCACTGCGCCCATTCTTAGCCGATGACGTGGTCTACCAGAATGCCGGCATGCCTGCCGCAGAGGGGATCGAGGCCACCCTCGCCGCTCTTGCCTTCCAATTCGAAATGGTCTCGGACTCTTACGAGTACGAGACGATCAATGCCGTCAGCGAAGACGACGTCGTGATGAACGAGCGCCTGGACTACATCCGAGGTCCCGATGGCAATCGCCATGGGCTCCCGGTCATGGGGGCCTTTGTCGTCAGGAACGGCAAGATTGTCCGCTGGACGGACTACTGGGACAGCGCCCTCATCGCCAAGATCATGTCCGGGAAGGACTACGGCTCGCTGATGCCTCGCTACTGAGTCTTCCGGCCGGGTGCGAGCTGGCCGAGTGTGACCGAAGTGCGAAGTGCCCCACGATCCTGCGGTATGGGCACCATCGGTTACCGCTGCAACAAAGCGGGTCGGGCCAGGTTGAGTCGCTCGCTACGGAACCAGATCTACAAGGCAGTGGACTCCAACCCCCGTTTAGAGAAGACTTTCCCACCGACCAGCAACCTCTGCCGGGGCAAGGGAGGGAACGCCATGCGCGTTTTTCATTCGACCAACGGAAAAGTCCAGGGGGGACAGCTCGAAGCTGCCATTGCGAGGGCGGCCGAGGCGGCGAAGCTCCTGGGCTCCCACGGCGGGGACATCAGGTTCTTCCTCGCGGGAGCCGCGGGCGAGGATGTCAACGGGACCCTTTTCTCGCAGGAATACGAAAGCCCCGAAGCTCTTGGTGCGGCGTTCGATGCCCTGGGCGACGACACGGAGCTTCAGGCCCTGCTCACCCGGCTGAGCGCACCCGGATCGCCCACCGTGCTCACCTCGCAGTCCATGGGCATGGAGATGCCCCTCGGGCGCACCCCCAAGGCAGGCCGCGGCAGCATCCTCGAGGTCCACACGAGCCGAATCAATCCCGGACGAGCCGAAGATGTCATAACGGAAGCAGCGGAGGTCTGCCAGTTCGTCGAAAAGAACGGGGCCGTCAACGCCCGCTGTATCCACCTCACCTACGCGGGCATGGCGAGCGGGATGGTGGCCCTGATCTGGGAGCACGAGAACATGGCAGCGCAGGCTCGCGCAGGCGCGGCATGGTTCACTGACGCTGAGGTCGCACTGCAGATGCGCAGCATGGGCGAAGCGCCTGCAACTACCCGAGTATCAAGCGCGCTCTACAACGAGGTCCCGCTGTAGCGAAATGCCCGAGGGTGCACCCGGCGGGTCGGTAGAACGCCGCCGGGTGGCCCCCCGGGCCGGCGTTCTGGGCTACCAAAGAGACCCAAAGACATGCGCGCTTTTGATGGGAACGAGACGAACGAGACTGAAGCCGTTGCCGAGGAAGGTAAAGCGTGGATCACGAGCACTGTGCCGCCTGCGGTTTCGATGGCTCTGAGTATGAGCCGGAGCAGCCTTTGGAGGTGATTCGAGACCTCGGCCCGCGATGGAAGCGCCTCTTGCTTGTTACTGGGGACAACCTACGGAAACGACCAGCTCCAGCAACCTGGTCGGCGCTCGAGTATGCAGCCCACAGTCGAGATATAACGGCACTCCACATCTTTGGCGTCGAACAGGCGTTGACGATAGATGAGCCGATGTACCCCGAGATCGCCGGGGATGAACTCGTGGAGACCGCTGCGACCAACTACGCCTCAAAGGACCCCGGTGCTGTGGGGATGGAGCTTGAAGAACAGGCTTTCAAACTCGCCGATTTGGCGCAGGCTTCGGGGCCGTCCTCATGGTCTCGAGGCATCACCTTTGGCAGCTCGCGGAGCGATGTCCGGCGGCTTCTCGAGCATGGACTTCATGACTCGCACCACCATTTGGTCGATGTCAACAAGGGCCTGGCTTTGTTGACAGGGCTCCACCACACTGACCCGTCCCGTCCCAATGCGTATGGGGGCGCCTGCCGATCCAATCAGTCTCCCCCAGCAGTGCCATCCTCGACGGCTGGTATCGGGGTCATGTCTCTCGGATTGTTGGACGCTGCGTGACGAGCCTTGCGGGGTGGGTCGCCTACTAGCAACCGCAAACGACCAGCAAGGGTGAGTGCGACCGACTTCCCGTTCGGCCCCTCGCCCACCCTGGTTCGTGGTACGCCGTAGCTGTCCAAGATGAGGTGCGATTGATCGACTTGTTCCCGCAGCCACTTGGCTTCGGCGGAAGCCGACGGGGCGGTCGCGGAGAACCGCTTACCACGGTGCCTGGTGGCACGGGGGATTGCCACGACGTTGATCGTAAACCCAAGATTCGCTTTGGTCTGTGCTGAAACCGAGTCGTCACGCTACGTTCGGCCTTCGTTCAGGTGGGCGACCTAGCCCGTTTCTCGACGCGACGCGGCCGGTGCGGACCGGTCGCCCCATCCCCGGAGTGCCCTACTGTGCGACCTCCACTTGCTCTGGTGCATCAACGCCGAGCAGCCCGAGGAGGGTTCAAGGTCGGGCATGTCGATCCCGATCGGGAGCCGCTCCTCGCGTGAGGCCTGGCATTCGATGCAAAGCCAACAACCTTTTTCAGAGGCTTACTCGTGGCTGGGTGACGCTTTCGGCGCCGAGAAATCGAGGTTCTTTCTCGTAATCGTATCGTGACCAACCCGCGAACGGAGGGTGACGGGAGCCCTATTGGGCGCATTGAGCGCCAGGTCAGGCTTCCATATGGTCCGATGACTCCACCCAAACCTTAGGCACGGAGGGCTGCAATGAGGTATGAATCAACGGGGGTGTAGGGAAGGAGCGATCCATATGGCCGAGGTATCCCAGGGCGCTGGTTGGTGGTTGGCGTCTGACGGCATGTGGTACCCGCCGGAACTCGCCGCTCCACCCCCCCCACCCCCTCCCCACGCACAAGCCCGGGTCGATGAACGCACGGACTTCGCGCAAGATCCGAGATCAGCCGAACAGCAGGAGGCTGCGACTGTTTCAGCTTTCGAGGCCGACGCAGGCGTTGCGTCGTCGTCGACGGGTACCCCTGGCAACAACGGCTCGCCGCTCACGAGTGACGCGCCTCTGGAAGATGGCCGACATGGAGACATCGAGGGAGCCGCCGACACTGGTCTTTGGAAGTCCCTCATCGGCGAAGTATCAGGGGGTGAAGGATGGTGGCAAGGAACAGACGGAAGGTGGTATGCCCCGGAGCTGTATCCAAGCGACAGGCCGCGGGGCGATGATTGGTGGCGAGCTCAAAACGGAAGGTGGTACGCACCTATCTTCTCTCCCGACTACAAGGCGCCAATCGGGACACCCCCTGGACGGCAGACGACCTACCCGGGCGGTGTTGCTGCCAACCCGACCGCTCGAACGAATGAAGCACCGAGTGCCACCAGCCCACGTCTTTCCCGACAGAATGCGGGACCCGGTGTCGGTGAAGGCGTCACAACCACCCCTGTACCTGAACATGGCCTCGCACCCACGACGACGGATGAACCTGAGAAGTCCCGTTTCTGTCAGAACTGCGGATCCAAGGCCCCCGACAGAGGGACATTTTGCAGCAAGTGCGGCGCCTCAATCTTGAAACTGTCATCCGAATCGAGCATGCGCGACGAGGTTTCCCAAAGAGAGTCGGCGACTGCGGGCGTGCCAACCACAACTGCACTGGTCCGAACAAGCACACCGAATGAGTCAAGAGAGATCCTTGGTCCTGGGCCTGCGACACCGACGCCACCCCCACCGCCACCTGGTGATCCTCAGACAGGTCCACCGGTCGGCGCTGCTTCGACCAAGACCCCCTTGACCAAGAATCCAATCGTTTGGGGAGTAGCTGCGGTCGTGGTTGTGCTCGCGGCCGTGGGACTCGTCTTCGGGCTCGGCGGGGGAGGTTCTTCGGGTTCGGATACGCCAAATGGGGTGATGTCTGCTGCCGCCGCTGATCTCGCCAGTAGCAATTGGAGCGGACTGTGTTCGCTCTCACCTCCGAGTAATCAGTCGGTATGTAGGAGCGAGCTGTCGGAGCTCTCCGGTGAGAATCTGACAATCAACGGGGTCAGTTACTCCATTACGAGCAGCGGCGCGGAGTCCGCCACTGCCACGCTGAAGTTCAACGCATGCAAATCCGGAACGTGCGCGCCCGCGACGGAGTCCGGGCAACTTGTGAAGCAGAACGGGAAATGGTACCTCAGCGGAAATTTCGGTAACACCGGTAACTCGGATTCGGGTGTCGGGGGGAACTCGGGCAAATCGGGTAGCTCAAGCGACAAGGGGTCCTCTGGCAACTCGGACAACTCTGGCGATTCCGGCAACAGTTAGATACGAGATGTTCGAGGTCCTTTGTCCGAAAGGGTAAGGGGTCCGCGACGAGATTGCGGGATGTTCACCGTCAAGCTTCCGATTCCCCCGCCGAGGGAGCCGGTGTGGGCCGGCGCCTGTGGCCGAGGCTGGCCTGCACCCGCCTCTGGGTGTCCCGACATCGTCAACTGAGGGAGGGCTCGTCGGCGTGTCCTCGCTCCGCAACCCCTGCGGCGCCCACACGCACAGGCATCGATCACTTCAACTTTGACTTCAGCCCTCCTTCTGTCGCCACTCGCTGGTCGTAGGCAGCGCGGGCGTCAGCGATCTCGTGCCCGTGCTCGCCGGCCCACAAGACGAGCGATTGGATGGTGTCGAGCAGCGTTGATCCGAGAGGCGTGAGCTGGTAGTCAACTCGAGGAGGGACCACTGCGAAGACCTTCCGACTCACGAGGCCCTCTCGTTCCAGCTGACGCAGGGTGAGCGTCAACATTCGTTGGCTGATCCCGTCAATCTCACGGCGCAACTCAGTGAACCGGCGCACGCCGTCGGCCAATTCGTAGATGACAAGCAACGACCACTTGTCCGCGATCCGATCGAGGATGTTCCGCACTTCGCAGGTCGGGTCGGTATCACGCATGTGCCTCGGTGACGTTGAAGTGCCGTCTTTCATCGGTCTCAATAGTGACGCATGATGTGGTCAGTTACAAGAGAGAACTATGGAAGGTGCACATGTCAGATGAAAGCGGCGTCCGGCCGATGGTCGTGGTGATCGGAGGGGGGTATGGCGGTGTCAATGTGGCCAAGGCACTCGACGCCGAGGTCGAGGTGGTGCTCATCGAGCCGAAGGATGCCTTCGTGCACAACGTCGGGGCGCTGCGGGCCCTGGTCGAACCGAGCTTCGCGCCCAGCATCTTCTTGCCCTACGACCGCCTTCTGACCCATGGGCGCGTCGTCCAAGGTCGCGCCGTCGAGGTGACCAGCAATCACGTCGTACTGGCATCGGACGAGACGATCATGCCCGACTACGTCGTGCTCGCGAGTGGGTCGACCTACCCGTTCCCCGCCAAGAGCAATGCGCACCACGCTGATGATGCGGTCGACAACTATCGGGCCGCATACGCCGAACTTGAGGACGCAGGCCGCGTCCTCCTTGTCGGCGCCGGTGCCGTCGGGATCGAGCTCGCGGGCGAGATCGTCGCCAAGTGGCCGGAGAAGCACGTCACGCTGCTGGACCTCGCCGACGATGTCCTCGGAGATCGGTTCCGTCCCGACTTGCGGGCCGAGCTGCGTCGTCAGCTCACCGACCGCGGTGTGGAACTTGTGCTTGGCGAAAGCCTCGTTCAGCTACCTTCGACCGTGGCCAACGAACATGCAACATTCACCGTGACGACGAAGTCCGGCCGCGACATCACAGCAGACATCTGGTTCCAGTGCTTCGGGGTCACGCCGATCAGCGACTACCTGAAGGGCGACCTGGCACGGGCGCGGCGCCCAGATGGATTCGTTACGGTCAGGCCGACGCTCCAGGTCGAGGGACACGACACCGTGTTCGCTATCGGCGATGTTTCGACCGCGGACGCCAAGATGGCCGGCATGGCTGGGAGGCAAGCGCAGGTCGTCGCCGAGAACGTCATCAAATTGGTCCACGGAGACGCAGATCTCGTCTCCTACGAACCATACGGGCCGGCCATCATCGTGCCCATAGGTCCCGAAGGCGGCAGTGGCCAACTCCCTGGCCAAGAGGAGCTCAGCTCCACTGAGATGGTCGCGACGATCAAGGGACGCGACCTCATGGTCGATCGATATGCCGAGGTCCTGGGCCTGACGACATCTGCTGCCCCATGAAGGACTGGGTGGGCCAATCAGTTGTCTTCGAACAACCGGCCCGGCATTGAACGAGCATAAGACGCGCCTCGAAGGCGCTTTTGGGCAAAATACCCTTTCTTCGCGCCGAAGGCAGTGGCGGGTTCAGCCTACCGAGCGGGCAACCTCGTTCGTCGTATGGACAGCTCAGCCCGGCGATCTTCGGTCATCGCTCATCTGCGATCGGCTAGGACACACGACGACTGCCGTCGCTCAATCGAGCTTGTCTTCGTATGGACCGGTCAGCAGCACGAAGAGTGACTCCACAAGACGCTCAAAGCGTTCGACGTTGATCTCATCGAGGGCCGCATACTGCATGAGTCCAGAGACAGCCGCTCTTCCGATATCCGCCAGGTCTTCGGCCGGGATGTTGAGGCGACGTTGCGCGGTTTTCATGTTGTCTTCGATCAGTTGCGTCATCTTCTCCCCGAGGCTTCTATCCGCGTCGACGACGCGTTGGCGCAGTTTGGGATTGCGGAGTGCGTTCAATCGCAGCTCGAGGTCCAGCGGGACCGTGTCGAGGGTCATCCTTTGGCGGAAGATCTCGGCTGCGTCTAAGGCTCCCTCGAGCGGGGTCGCGGGAACGGCCATGGCGCGGAACGCCTCGGCCTCGCGTGCGCTGTGACGATCGAGAACCGCCCCGAGGAGTTCTTCTTTGTTACTGAAGCGGGCGTACACCGCCGCTCGACTGAACCCCGCCTCGGTTGCGATCTCGTCCATCGCCGCTCCGCCGAATCCCTTCTTGGCAAAGACGGTCTCGGCGGCGTCGAGCATGGCCTCGCGGGCAAGCTGACGGCGGTGCTCGGGTGTGAGTCGAACCATGCCTCCAAGCTTGTCACCTTCCTGGCAGTAATGGCACTCTCTAGACAGATTGTCTATCTTCTGACATAGTTGTCACACATGGAGGGCCGAAACCCCGGCGACTGCGGGCAACGCGGCGTAACCAAGCTCAGTGCAGAGGCTTTGAGGCGATGACGGATCGCGTCCGAGACCCAACCCCCGCCGTGCTCAAGCCGGAGTCGGACGTCGACGATCCCTATTCCCTGCTCGCAACGGCTCGTCGAAAAGCCGCTGTGCAATCGGTTTCCCCGTTCAGCGAGACCTCTTATGGTGCGGGCGCGATCCACGTCCTTGGATATGACGAGGTCGTGGCCGTCCTCCGCGACCACGAGACATTCTCATCGCGCCATCTGGGTGAGGCGATGGGTCCGATGTTCGTCAACACCGTCATCGCGATGGACGAACCCGAGCATCGGATCAACCGGGCTCTGGTAGCCCCGGCATTCAGGCCCAAGCTCCTCGCCCAGTGGCAAAGCTCGTTCATTCGACGGGTGATCGATGCGGTGATCGACTCGTTCGTCGAAGAAGACCATGCCGACTTGGTCGAGAGTTTGACGTTTGTCTTTCCGGTGAGAGTGATTGCACGTATTCTCGGCTTACCCGAGCAAGATGTGCAGCGGTTCCAGTCGTCGTGGGCGCACGATCTCATCAACATTTTCGTTGACCTCGATCGCGGGACTGCCGCGCTCGAAGAGTTCCGGAGCTACTTCTATCCACTGGTCTCTGAACGCCGAGCTCAGCCGCGAGATGATCTCATCAGTGCGCTCGTGACGTCTGAGGTTGATCAACGGCGTCTGGATGACGATGCCATCTTCTCGTTCATTCGACTTCTGCTCCCTGCCGGCATTGAGACAACGTACAGATCCCTCGGCAACCTGCTGGTCGCACTCCTCACACACCAAGATCAGCTCGACGCGATCAGAAGCAATCCCGATCTGCGGGTGCCCGCGATCGAAGAGGGTTTGCGATGGGAAACGCCGTTCCTCATGGTGCTGCGCCAATGCCGCCAGCGCGCGTTCTTGGGTGGTGTCGAGATCCCGCCTGGTCAGTTTGTCTACGTCTATGTGTCGTCGGCGAACCATGACGAGAAGCGCTTCGACAACGCAGAAGTCTTCGACATCCACCGCACGCCGACTCCCCACCTGGCGTTCGGATCAGGGCCTCATGCCTGTTTGGGGATGCATCTGACGCGTCTCGAGACACGGGTCGCGCTCGATGCGCTCTTGGAACGCCTGCCTAATCTCCGCCTCGATCCCGAAAGAGCGGTCCCTCGAATCTGTACCACGACCGCAGTCTTTCGATCTCCTGACACGATTCCTGTCCTCTTTGACAGGCGATAAGGCACTGAACCTGATGAATGGATCCATGGACGATGTCAGCGAGTCGGACTGGACAGATCTGACACGACACCTGGGAACTCAGCTCATCACGCCCCTGCCACCGCTGCACGAGTGCCTTGCCGACCCGCAGAGCCAAGCCTGCGCCGACGACCTGGCAAGACTCACGAACCCCTTTGCCATCGAAGACGACCCGGCTGCGTTCCATACCACCGGATGGCTCAACGCCTTTGTGTCCGGACCCAGCCCTCGGGTGGTCGCGGCCGGGTCGGCCGACGATGTCGCGTTGGCACTTCGCTTCTGTGCCGAGCGAGAGCTGCCGGTCGTGGTCAGGGGGACGGGTCACGACTATCTCGGGCGTTCCAACGACGCCGGCGCGCTCATGATCTGGACGCACGAACTGCGCGACATCTCGATCCACCAAGCCTTCTCGCCAAAAGGTGCGCCGGCGGCCGAACCTGGCGTGCCGGCGATCGGCCTCGGGGCCGGTGCTCGCTGGCTCGAGGCGTACCACGCCCTCCAACCCAGTGGGAGCTATGTCCAAGGCGGCGGCTGCACGAGTGTGGGGGTGGCCGGATTTACCCTCGGTGGTGGCTTTGGGACCTTCTCACGGCGCTACGGCACGGCGGCCGGCAATCTGCTCGAGGCCGAGATAGTGACAGCGTCGGGCGAGATTGTCGTGGCGAACGCCTTCTCGCACCCCGAACTGTTCTGGGCACTGCGAGGTGGGGGCTTCGGACTCGGGGTCGTGACCCGATTGACGATGCGGACCCACGAGCCGCCGCCCACCATTGGCGTCGTGGCCGGCACCGTGCGGGCAGTCGACGCCGATGCCTACCGGCGGCTCATAAGGAGGTTGGTGGACGTGTTTCCACAGTTGTGTGACGACCATTGGGGGGAACAGATCCGCTTCGGCGAAGACGGCTCCGTCGAATTTGCCCTACTGGCGGGAGCGATCACCGAGGAAGCCGCCCATGCCACATGGGAGCCCTTCTTGTCGTGGATCGCTCGTTCCCCAGATGAGTACCGCGCTGACATCTTTGTCGCCGTCACGCCTTTCGAATCCTTCTGGGACGTGCAGAACCTTCATGACTTGGCACCCGAGATGATCTGCCACGATGCCCGTCCCGGCTCCCCCGCCGAGCGATTCTGGTGGGCGAACAATCAGGGCGAAGTCTCCCAGTACATCCACGCCTATCAATCCCATTGGCTCCCTGTCCGGCTCTGCACTGAGGCGCCACGCCAGCTCGCTGACGCGCTGTTCGCCGCCACTCGACACTGGCACGTGAGCCTCCATTTCAACAAAGGTTTGGCCGGTGCCTCGGCTGATGCCGTGGCCCGAGATCGGGAAACGGCCGTCAACCCCGCAGTCTTCGAGGCCGCGGCGCTCGTCATCGCAGCCTCCGCGGAGCAGTACGCCTTTCCGGGGATCTCGCGGCACGAACCCGATCTGGACTTGGCGCGTCGACGTGCGACTCGCGTGAGCGCGGCAATGGCGAGTATTCGGGCCATAGCCCCGGGTGCAGGGAGCTACGTGAACGAGACCGACTACTTCGAGGAGAACTGGCCGGAGGCCTTCTGGGGTAGTAGCTATCCGCGCCTTCAAGCGGTCAAGGCACACTATGACCCGACCGACATGTTTCGTGTTCACCACGGCGCCGCAGCGATTCCGGACTCATAGCCCCGACAGGATCTAGTAGCAGTGCTCGCCGGATAGGGTCGGCGGGATGGCACTTGGGTGGCCCGCCTTCGAACGGGCGATGGACGGGTGTGAAGGAGTGCTCCGCCGAGTCCCCGCCGATCGGTGGGATTCACCATCTCCTTGTGAGGGCTGGAGCGGACGAGACGTTGCCGTCCACCTGATTACCGAGATCCGTTGGGGAGCAGACTTGGTCACGGGCGACGAACGATCCGCTTCCGCTTCTCCCCAAACGGCGCTGGACAATGAGGTTCCGCCGATCATCGCGTGGGAGACGGCTCGGCGGGGTCTCGAAGAGGTGTGCCCCCCTGAAGTACTCGATCTCAAAGTGCATTGGCCGTTCGGCGAACACAGCGTCGAGCGCGGTCTTGGGCTCTTTTCGGTTGAGATCCTCATTCACACTTGGGACATCGCTCGGTCCGCTGACCTCGACGTCCGACTCGATCCCGATCTTGTTCGGGAGCATCTCGCGCGGCTTCAACGAGTTGGGCACCTGCTCCGAGGTCCCGGTATGTATGGTCCGGACCTGCCGGCGCCACCTGGCGCGGACGAGCAGGAGCGACTTCTGGCCTTCCTCGGCCGCCAGTTGAGGTAAAAAACCCGGACGATTGGGAGTGTTGGAGGTGACTGCTGACCCTTCGGAATGCGGTGATCGCCTCGGCCCTCCGGCCCGAGCCTGAAGTGGATGCGACTTCGCCGCTGGTGAGCTCTCGCTCGATCCGGGTTCGCGGACTGGGACGACTTAGAGAAGGTCAGTTGTTCGAAGCTTCGAGCTCCGAGACCCAAGCCGGATGTCCTCCGTCAGCGAATCACCTCTGACTCAGGTCACTAGCCGACGGTGGCGGCCATGCCGACGATCGGCTGGTTGAGCGGCTTGCCGCCCATCGAGCCGAAGAAGGCACTGTTCCCGAAGGAGAAGATGCCGCCGTCGCTGGCCACCTCCCAGTAGCCCTGGCCGTTGTTGGAGGCGGCGATGCCCACCACCGGCTTGTTGAGGGGAATGCTGCCCATCGAGCCGTAGAAGGTGGTGTCGCCGTACGAGAAGATGCCGCCGTCGCTGGCCACCAGCCAGTAGCCCTGACCGTCGGGCGTCGGGGCCATGCCCACCACCGGCTTGTTGAGGACGAGGCTGCCCGACGAGCCGTGGAAGACGGCGTCACCGAAGGAGAAGATGCCGCCGTCGCTGGCCACCTCCCAGTAGCCCTGGCCGTCCGGCGTGGCCGCCATGCCCACGATCGGCTTGTTCAGGGGCTTGCCGCCCATGGAGCCGAAGAAGTGGGCGTCGCCGTAGGCGAAGATGCCGCCGTCGCTGGCCACCAGCCAGTACCCCTGGCCGTCCGGCGTCGCGGCCATGCCCACGATCGGTTTGTTCAGCACCAGCGACCCGGTCGAACCGTGGAAGACAGCGTCACCGAAGGAGAAGATGCCGCCGTCGCTCGCCACCTCCCAGTACCCCTTGTTGTCGGGCGTGGAGGCCAGTCCGACAACCGGCTTGTTCAGCGGTATGCCGCCCATCGACCCGTAGAACTGGGCCTTGCCGAAGGCAAAGAGACCGCCGTCGCTGGCCACCTCGAGGTAGCCGGTGTTGAGGGCCGCCGCCGTCGGCAGCACCGAGGCGCCGTTGGCGTCCGGGGCGAGACCGGACAGCAGCAGGGCGTTGCCCGGCGTGGCCGGCGTCGACTCGGTGTTGGTGATCGTGGCCAGGACCCCGGTGGTGCCGGTGAGGTTCTCGTAGTTGACCGCGAGATTGCCACTGGCCGTGTAGTTCAGCGAGTCCACGAGGTTGGGGAAGGTGATCGGCGGAGCGCTGGGGGTCAGCGGCGAGCCGGCCGTCGCGTTGAGGAGCCCGGAGTAGAAGTAGAGGACGTCCCCCACCGCCACCGCCACGTGGTTGCCGTCGGGGGCCACCGCCACCGACTGCGCCCCGTGGCCGGCCGCACCGGTGATCGTGGTCAGCGAGCCCAGCGTCGGAGCTGCCGGGTTGGTGAGGTTGAGCACCCCGAACCCGTTGGCCGTGACCACCGCCGCCTTGGTCGCCGTGGTCGGCGAGAAGGACATGCCGCCGTTGCCGAAGTCGTCGAAGCCGTAGTACCCGGAGTCCGTAATGTTGGTGGCGTCGGTGAGCGTGCCCGAAACCTTGGCCGCCGACGTCCCGAGCCCGGTGACGACCGCCACCGTGCTGTCCTGGGCGTCCATCAGCAGACCGACGTAGTGGCCGTCGGCCCCGGTGGTGGCGCTGATGGTGACGCCGTCGTACAACGTGGCGCTGGGCGTCAGGGTCGGCGCCTCGATCCATCCGGGCTGATGGGGCTGAGGGGGAACGGGGGGGACGGCGGCCGGGTCGCCCTGGTTGAGGCCCGGCGACTGCACGCTGGTGTCGACACCCCAGGTGGTGCCCGTCCGCTTCAGCGCGATCGCCCCCTGCGAGTCGGCCGTGGCCAGGCCGGCGGTGCCGTCGGGGGTGATGGCCACCCCGTCGGTGAAGACGGTGTAGCCCGGCCCTCCTTCGTCGGTGAATTGACCGACGGCGAGGCTGGTCACCGTCGGGGAGGGCGACAGCGGCGCCGTCACCTCATTGAGCGTGGGGCCACGCGTGCCGACGAGTGCAGTCTGGCCGTCGGGGCCGAGGGCGCTGGCGACGGCCTCGCCGGCCAGCGTCGTCACGGTCGTCGCCCCGGTGATCGAGCCGGTGATCGAATTGACCGGGCCCGCGACATCGACCGTCCGCTCGGAGGTCGGCACCATGGCCGCCGACGTGAACGTGCCACCGGTCGTCAGGCCGGCGTGGGCCACATGGGCGGAGGACCCGGATTGTGCTTTCCCTCCGTTCCCGTTCCCCGAGCTTCCGTTCTGCGCCGCCCCGGCCGCCGTGGCGACCAGGAGGACCGCTCCCGCTCCGAGCGCCGTGGCGCCGACCAATTTGCGTGTCCACTGATGCATCCGTTGTCTCCTCACCGGTGGGGGGAAGCGGGGGCGAGCCGCAAAAGGGCCGACCAGCACCCCTCGAGTCGGAAGGTACTACAGAGGAGGCACTCGATGACGGACCGGCGGTGAGGACCTACGCGAAGAGACCGCCGCCGATCCAGTCGCCTGGACCGGAGGCTGCGGGGGGAACGGCAAACACCGCACTGGCCGTATGCGTCGTGAACCTCCGCAGTGTGTCCACGTTGGCCAACTTGTCGTAGATGGGCACGAAGCCCGTCCGTGGGTCCTTTTGGTACGCGAGGAAGAGCGACCCCGCGTCGTATTCGAGGTCCCGATGCTCCGGGGACCTCGTCGCACCCGGGGTCGTTCCATTGGCGTACGAAAAGGAGCGACGGACGACCACGGCTCCTTCGTTGACCAGGGGAGACGCAATACGGACGTGCGAGAGCACCGGGACGACCCAGTTACCCTGGTCATCGAGCTTGCCGAGATCGAGCGGAGAAAACTCGCTCGATTGGCCGAGAGGGGCGCCGTCGAGCTTCCTCCGCCCGATGACCTGCTCTTGCGCGTCGGGCGCGAGGCGGTCCCACTGCTCGAGCATCATTCGGATACGCCGGTACACGAGGTAGGTCCCGCCCCGCATCCAGGCCGGCCCCTCCGCTCCGGCCCACAAGGTCGCCCCGAGATCGGCCGGGGGTTGGAGGTTGGAGTTCATCGTCCCGTCCTTGAAACCCATGAGGTTCCGAGGCGTTCCCCCGTTGTTCGAAGGCGAGAAACCCTCCTGGGTCCACCGCAGCGTGGCGATCTCGGGCGCGATGCGGTCAATGCTGCGGACGGCGTGGAAGGCCACCTGTGGATCATCGGCGCAGGCCTGCAAAAAGAGGTCGCCTCCGCCCTCCGCCGGCACGAGCTCGTCGCGGGCGAAGGCCGGCAGGTCGATCAGCGCAGGCGGAAGCCGAGCGCCGAGACCGAACCGGTCAGTGCCGTCACGATCTCGGAACAGCGATCGACCGAAGCCGACGGTCACCGTGAGCCGCTCGGGGCCGAGCAGGTACGCCTCATAGGAGTCTTCGGTCGTCGAGCTCCCGGTGCTGTCGGGGTGCGCGCGCGACGGGTCGTGATCCGGGATGCGGGCCGATGCTCCCCTGGCGAGCACCGCCCCGAGTGCGGTCCACTCCTCGAGGAGAGCCGTGAGGTCGGCCCGGCTCGCGCGTTCGGTCAGGTCGAACGCAGCCAGGACCACCTGACGCTGGGTGCCGGTGAGGATGCCCGACTGATGGGCGCCGTAGAAGGGCTCCATGGCGCCCCCCGCCGACGCGCCGGGCGCGCCGACCTCGTCGCCGACGATCGCGCCGGCGGCTGCCCCGGTCACGGCGCCGGCGCCCACGAGCAGTCCGTTGCGCAGGACCGAACGGCGAGTCAGGCGCATGCGCTCCGAGGGGCCCGGCTCCTCATCCGGCGGAGGTGGGTTCGCCTCTGCTCGCTCGGTACCCCCGTCCATCTGGGGGATCTTACGAAGGCCTCACACTGAAGGGGTCCCGGCCACCCGAGCGGTCGACCGAGATCAGCCGCGTGTTCGGCGGCGGCTGGGCAAGAGCGCGCCGATGAGCCAGAAGATCGGCACGAAGAGTCCGACGAGAAACATGACCCAATGGCCCTTCCTGATGGACAGGATCCCCAGCGTGATCAGCAGGACCAGGTAGATCACGGCCCACAGACCGATGAAGCCGCCACTGGTCACGTCAGCGAGCACCTGCATGTGGCTCCTCTCCTCCAAGGGCCCGCGTCGGACCCCGGGGGTCAGTGGTTGCAACCCGCTCATGCTACCGGTGCACCCACCGGACCCCGATGCGCAGGACGAGACCGACGCACATGCCCTAGGGCTGAGAGCCGCCGGCGAAGGCGATCGGGATCCGGACCGACGCGGAAGGTGAGAGGAGCCCGGCATCGTTCACGTAGACGGAACAGGGCGCTCTTGCGGCGCCGCACATCCGGTCGCCGACCTGACCCTCGACGACACGCAGGGCGGTCGAACCGGACCCGGTGGAATCGGGAACGAGGAAACGTCCTGCCGCAATGTCACAATCGACCTCCGTGCCTCCGGAGCACTCGACGATGTTGACGACGTTGCCAGGCAGGTATCCCGTCCAGCGCACGGTGACCGTCTGCCCATTTTGCAGTCCCTTCGATGGCGTGAGGGACGCGTGTCGGTGGGTCGGCGGCGTGGGCGGAGGCGCGACAGTCATCGACTCGCCGGGCCTGGGCGCGTAGCGAACGGTCGTCACGCCCGGTTCGGCATCGTGGACGATGCGCGCCCCGGCCTGCTTGGAACCCTCGAGGTAGCGCAGAAAGAAGTCGGTGCTGGTGCGGGCGACACTCGGGAACCACTTGCTCCGGGGATGTATCCAGTTCCCGTGGTTGGCCCCGAGCAAGCTCAGGAGCACCTTGGGACCCTTCTGCTGATTGAACACCGACACCATCTGCCCATAGGGCAGGAAGCCGTCCTTCGTGCCATGCACGACGAGCATCGGTGGCTGTCCGTCAAAGACGTAGTGACCTCCCGGGTATGCCTCAGGATCGCCCGAGAACACCGCGGCGGCCTTGACGCGTGGGTCCCGGCAGCAGGTGTTGAAGAAGCCGAGCGTGGTGATGGCGCCTTCGGAGTGTCCTGCGACGCCGACCCCACCAGGCGAGATCATGCCGCTCAGGGGTCCCGAGTGTGCTGCGGAGAGCTGCAGCATCGAGCTGATCACGAAGCTCACGTCGCCCGGCTGGCTGTACACGTCGGCGGTGTCGACTCCTCCGGGGACACCAAGACTGGTCAAGGGGAACTTCGGTGCCGCCACCACGAACCCCGCCGCAGCCCAGGCGCTGAGCAAGGATGCGTACTGGCGCGGCAGCGTTCCGAGGCCGTGGGAGAAGACGATCAGCGGGAACGGTCCGTCGGCGGTGTCCGGCGTGGCATTCGCCTTTGGCGTCGCAGACGCCCGCACCGACGCCGCCGGATACCAGATGGAGGTGACGAGCGTCCGGCTCGACAGCGCCGGTTCACCGTTGTGGGCGGGCGTCGAGCGTGAGGAGTCGACGAAGGTCTCGATCATCAGCCCCACGCCGTGGTCGTACGGCGTCTGGGACGTGTCGCCTGGTCGGGCCCCGGCCGGCGGGGCCGACGCACACGGCGCCGGTGCCGCAGGCGGCGAGCAGCAAGACCACCCAGCGGTACTTCAACAACGACCGACCGAACGCAAGGTGGGAACGACTGCGACCTCATGCATGCCACAATCTGGTCCGGCACGGTGCCCTTGTCCAGCACAAGGGTCAGCCGAGGCACCCCTCACGAGGCCCCCTCGGGACCTGCATCGAGCGCGTTGCCGGGACTATTGGCAGGGCAGGCTCGAATACCACGGCGGAGTGGACGACGGGAGCGGTCCGGGCCACGTCCCCTCCGGGAGAGGCACCGCGCGTGCGCCTGGCCCAACGCAGCCAGTTCCGGCGCCAACGCCATGCCGACGAAGATCCCGCCGGATTGCGAGAAGTGCACCCCGTCGCCACAGCGCACATTGACGGGCCCCACGGTGGGCGAATAATGCCCGCCCGGTGAAACCAGCGCGTTCAGATCGAACACGTTTACCTTCCCCGCCGAGGCCGCCGCGACGCCTCGGATGATCGCATTGTCGACCTGCACCCGGAGCGGATTGTCCTCGGGCCACGGTGTACCGGCCCCGGAGATCCCGCTGTCGAAGTAGGGGACCGTCAAGAACACCACAGCGGCGCCGCGTGGAGCCGAGGACCTCGGCTGCGCTGGTGAAGCGGCCGCCCACGTAGCTGTCGAACGCCGGCTCACCGAGGTTCTGCCAAACGCCGTCGACCTGCTGGTTGAACGTCTCGCCCCGGGCCAGGTACACGACCACGTCGGGGTTGTAGGCGTCGACCCATTGGCGCCAGGTGGTCAACACCGAGTCTGCGTTGCCCCCGATGTTGCAGGGGGGGCCGGGCGGCACCGTGTACCAGAGCACCTGGATCTCGCCCTGCATGGACACCGAACAGGAGGGTGACCCCTCGTTGACGACCTGCACGCCGTATTGACTCGCCTCGAGCGCCAGGCCCACACCGAGTGAGCCCGCGAGGGAGTCGCCCACCAAGAGGACCTTGACGGGTTTGTTCGTCGAGCTGTGCCAGGATCGAGTCCACGGCCAACTCGCGGTTGGACAGCGGCCGGATGGTCGGCTCTGCCACCAGCCCGGCCGCCGGCGGGGCGTGCAGTTGCTCCCCTTGCAGCGCCGTGGCCGCGACCGGCACCATCGTGCCGGCGAGAACGGCGCCGAGGGCGGCAGCGACCCCGACGGGAGCCACCGTGGCCATGCGCCAGCGCCGAAGCGCGCCGTAACGGATCGGCTTCTCCACGAGCTCGTAGCTCACGGCGGCTATCGCCACGGTCAAGACGACCCGGAGCGCGAAGAGTTGGTAGGTGCCCCAATCGAGCCGTCGGCCGCTCGTGGCGAGCAGCGTCGGCCAATACCAGAGGTACATGCCGTAGGAGATCCGGCCCAACTGCGGCAGCGGTGGCAGCTCGAGGAGGCGCACGACGAGCGAGCGGGGCGCGACGGCGCACCCGATGACCACCGCACCCGCAGCCAGGCTGGCCGCCAGGAACCCGCCCCGGAAGGCGAACGTCGACGTTTCGGTGGTGGTCGCCCACAGCACGGCCGTTCCGGCCACGCCCGCGAGCGCCAGGCCTGACGCAAGCCGTGCGCAGCGTGGTCCCCAGCCCGCCCGGCCCCAGAGGGTGAGACCCACCGCGATGGCTGCGCCAACGAGAAGCGCCTGGGCGCGGGTGTCGGTGCCGTAGTAGGCCCGGGCGTCGTAACCGTGGGGAGCGAGGTGTGCCATAAGGGCGGCCGAGGCCAGGGCACCGACGCACACCAGTGTGAAGAGAAGGTGGAGCCGCCGACGCTTCGCCCGTACGGATGATCCACCGACGCGGATCTGTCGCTCCCACCTCGTCGGGTCCCGAAGCCCAGCACGAGGAGGAGGACGATGGGCCACACCAGATAGAACTGCTCCTCGATCGCCAGCGACCAGGTGTGGACCCACGGGGACGGCTGGCTCGAAAGCGAGAAGTAGGGCACTCCGGCGTGGATCTGGTACCAGTTGGAGGCGTAGAAGAGCGTCGAGAGTGCGTTCGCGAACGCGTGCGGTGTGCTGAAGACGCCCGGCAACGTCGCCATCACGATTCCGATCACCGCGACCAGAAGGAACAAGGCCGGCAGAAGGCGCCTGGCCCTGCGGGCCCAGAACCGCCGCAGGCCGATGGTCCCGGAGAGGCCCCACTCTCCGACGAGCAGCGTCGTGATGAGGAAGCCCGACAGCACGAAGAAGGCGTCGACTCCGTAGTAGCCACCCGGGATCCAGCTCAAGCCCGAGTGGAAGGCGATGATCGCCAATACCGACAGGGCGCGGATCCCGTCGAGTCCGCGGACGTGACCGAGACCCGGCTCGGCCTCGCGTGCGTCGGCGTCAGTGTCGACACGCGCCACTGTCCTCAACCCCCTGGCTGTCTAACCCGGGTCCGTCTTCCGACCACCCCCCTGGTCCGCCCAATCCCGGCTCCGATTTCGGTGGCACATACCCAGCAGATCCGGGATCGAATCCTGGAGCCCGGCCCGACGAACGTCGAACCGGAGCCGAGCGGGCCCTGTGGGACACGACCCTACGGAAGAGATCGCCTCGCAGCACAGTGAGAATTCCGGGTGGCTCGGCCGGAGGTGACGTTCCGGTCCGATGCACCGGCGCGGCGAACCCTCAGAGCCGATACAGCTTCTGCGCGTTCTCTCCCAGGATCTTGCGTTGCACCGCAGGGCTCAGGGTCGCCATCTTCTCGGCGACGGTGTCGAGCGGCTTGGGGTACAGGCAGGTCGGGTGCGGGAAGTCCGTCTCGAAGAGCACGCTGTCCACACCGACCGAGTCGATGAGCGCGGGCAGGTTGTTCTTCTCGAACCAGAAGGTGGCGTAGAGGTTCCGCTTGAAGTACTCCGAGGGGAGCATCGCCATGCCCTCGAGCTGCTTCGGCGCGTTCTCGGACATCTCGTAGTCGAGCGCCTCGAGGATGAAGGGGACCCAACCTACGCCGCTCTCGACCGAGACCATCTTGAGCGCGGGGTGACGGTCGAGCATGCCGCTCAGGATGATGTTGGTCACCACGCGTGCGTTGCCGATGAAGAGCAGCGTCCCGCCGATGGCCAGTTTGGTGTCCTCGTCCTGCGACTCCCAGGGGTAGGTCCCGAAGTAGGTCATGGTCGTGAGGCTGGCGCCGATGTGGAAGTGCACGGGGAGCTGGAGGTCAGCGCAGACATCCCACAAGGGGTCCCAGGCCCGGCTCGCGAGGTCCGGGCCGCCGACGTCGTTGGGGTCCGAGGTGATGTTGACGCCGCGCAGGTCCAGTGCGGCGACCCGCTTGGCCTCGGTCACGGCGGCGTCCACGTCCCACGCCGGCAGCACGGGCATGGGGAGGAGGCGGCCACCCGAGTCGGCCTGGACCTCGCCCATCGCGTCGTTGTAGATCTGGACGCAGAGCAGGCGCAGCTCGGGGTCCTTCACGATGTCGGAGATCCCCTGGCCCCCGAGGCCGATGGAGTTGGGGAAGCAGACCTGGGCGAAGATCCCCGAGTCGTTCATCACCTCGATGCGCGCCTGGATGTCGAAGGCCCCGAGGTGGATCTGGTCCTGGGTCCACTCGAAGAGCGCCTCGGCGGCGCGGCCCTTGCCGCCGTCACGGTCGATGACCCCGCCGCCGCCGGCAAAGCCGAGCTCGGCGCCGTCCACGTACCACATGGGCTTGCCGTCGACCTCGACGACGTGCGGCACACGGTCGGCGTATTTGGCCGGGGCCCGCTTCGTCCACAGGTCGTGCGCCTCGGTCAGATGGGTGTCGGCGTCGACCACCCGCAGACCGTCCAGTGCCAGCGTCATTGTCCCTCCCGGGCTCGATCTCGAGTTCATTCTCGACGTCGATGTCGAATTTAACCCTAGGCCAGGTTTCTGCAGCTGTGGCCGTGGGCGCGATGGCGCGGGTCGGGTCGCCTCAGGACACCGTCGCCGGCTGTGCGGCGGCGAGCTTCGCCAGTTCCTCCGAGACCATGCGATCGTGCTCGCTCGAGGTCGCGCCGGGCTGCCCGGGGGCTCCAGCGGCCCCGCATGAAGAAAACGAGGACGGCGAACACCAGCTGGCCGATCAGGCACACCGTCCACCAGCGCTTCCACTCCCCCGGCGAGGTCTTCTGCGCCGGCAACAGCTTCTGCTCGGCGACGAGCAGGGTTGCCAGGTTCTGCGAGTGCACGCCCACCTTGGAGGCGATCTCGGCCTGGCTGACCACCTGGCCCTTCTGGATGGCCAGGGCCAGCGGGTTGTAGGCGAGCAGGCCCTGGACCTGGGGGTTGGTCAGGCCGCCGGCCGCGGTCAGCGCCTTGGTCAGGTTGTGTGTCGTGTTGCACGCGCCGAGAAGCGTGGCCAGCGTCTCGGGTCCGGCCTGGTCCGTCGCCTGCAGGCCCGTGATCACCGACGCAGGTGCCGCTGCCGGGTTGCACGCGGGCGGGGACGTGGACGGGGCGTAGGGCTCCGCCGCCTGGATCGCCTGCAGGGCGGTGGCCGACGTCTGGTTGTCCACGAGCACGGTGGACGTCGTGATCACGTAGGGCAGCACGAGGAACGACAGCGCGACGGTGATCCGCAGGATCCATCCCCAGACGGCCAGGCCCGACGCCGTCAGGGCCGGGTTGTGCGATTCGACCTGCTCGGTGTAGTTGGCCATCCACGGTGCGTAGGCCAGCGAGATCGAGACCGCCAGCAGCACGATCACGAGGACGTTGGAGTAGTAGCCGGTGTGTGGGTGGTCCGTCTGCCGAATGAGGAAGACCATCATCACCATGGCGCAGACCGCCCCGACGAGCATGAACGGCTTGCGCACCCGGGCCCAGTCCGACAGGAAGCCCGCCACGACGAGGCCGCCGGAGAGGAACGCGGCGAGCCAGACGTTGATCCCGTTGGCCTGCGGGGTCGTCCGGTTGAAGGTCACCACCCAGTAGATCGTGAGCACGCTGACCGAGGCGTAATAGAAGAGCAGGAACACCGAGATGGCGACGGACGAGGTGATCAGGTCGAGCTTCATCATGGAGCGGATCGGGTGTCGTGTCGCCTTCTCGACGTCGATGCCCATGGCCCGCGCCTCGACCAGGGCCCGTTCGCGCTCTGATCACCATCAGCTGGTCGCGCAGCTGTGGCGAGAGCTCGCGCAGGAAGAAGAACGCGACGACGACCACGCCCAGGCACACCAGGCCCGAGATGATGAACTGGTCCTGCCAGGGCGCGAGGTGCGGCAGGGTGTGCGTGGCCACCAGGCTGGCGGCGCAGGGCGCCCATGGTCGGGCCCAGAGCCCAGAATCCCATGGCCACACCGCGGCCCATCTGGGGTGAGAAGTCCCGCATGAGCGCCGGCGTCGACACGAGGATGATGCCCTCGACGAACCCGATCACACAGTAGGAGGCGGCAAACCAGAACTTGTCATGGATGTGCGGGATGGCGAAGAGCTGGACGAGCGCGACAACCAGCGTCCCGTAGATCGTGAGGTTGGCCCGCCCGATCTTGTCGGAGAGGCCACCGATGAAGGCGCTGAAGGCGCCGATCGCGTTGGACGACGACCAGCAGGTACAAGAAGTACTGGAACGACATGTGGTAGTAGGGCAGCAGCAACGGGGTCACCGCTCCCTCCACGTAGTAGAGGTAATAGAGCATGATCGTCGTGAGCACCACGATGGCCAGGTACCCGAGCCGCGGCAGCGTGTTGGGGTACCTGAAGAGCTGGCGCCGCCCGAACGCGTTGCCGAGCCCGCTCCGGACCGGAGCCGTCACCGCTGTCGTGGTCATCGTCCACCCCCTTACCCCTCGCACCCCGATGCTATGACCGCGTCCGTGCGCCGTGCCGAGGCGGCGCCTCCGCGATCCGCCGAGCTTCAGGAGCTTGCAACCACCCCGAAGCCCTCGTCGACCGGATTGACGGGCACGTGCCAGGTGAGTCGGGTGCCGCCCTCCCGCGAGGTGCCCAGCTCGATGCTGCCGCCCAGGCGCTCGGCCCGCTGGCGGAGGTTCTTTAGGCCCAGCCCCGACGAAGCGAGCCCGTCGATGCCCACGCCGTCGTCGGCGACGACCAGGCGCAGCTCGTCCCCCGCCGCGATGGTGATCACCACCTGCGAGGCGCTGGCGTGCTTGCCGACGTTCGTGAGGGCCTCACGGAGCACGGCCAGCACCTCTTCGGCCAACATTCCGGTCACGACCGTGTCGACCGGACCGCTGAACGAGACCTGGGGCAGGAGGCCGAGCACCGGACGCAGCTCGTGCACGAGGTCGAGCACCTTCGGGTGGAGTCCTTCCTTGTTGATGGTGAGCTCGATGTCGAAGATGGCCTTGCGGAGCTGGCGGATCGTCTCGTCGAGCTTGTCGATGGCCTCGCCGATCCGCATGACCGCCTCGGGCCGCTCGACCAGCCGCGCCGTGCCCTGAAGGGACAGCCCGATGGCGAACAAACGTTGGATGACCGAGTCGTGCAGGTCCCGCGCGATGCGGTCGCGGTCCTCGGTGAGGGCGCGGTCGCGCACCAGCCCGTGCAGGCGCGCGTTCTCGATGGCGATGCCGGCGGCCACCGCGAGCGCCAGGACCAGCTCCTCGTCGTCCTCGGAGAACTCCTTGGCGTCCTTCTTGTTGGTCAGGTACAGGTTCCCGTAGACCTCCCCGTGGACCCGCACCGGGACGCCCAGGAACGAGGTCATGGCGGGGTGGCCGGCCGGGATCCCGTAACTGTCCGGGCTGTCCGCGATGTTGCTGAGCCGCAGCGGTTTGTCGTCGGCGATGAGCGTGCCGAGGACGCCCCGACCCGTCGGACGCGGGCCGATGGCCTGCTCGTCCTCGGAGCCGAGGCCCACGGTGAGGAACTGGTCGAGCGCCCGCCCGTCCTCGGTCAGCACGCCCAACGCCCCGTACTGGGCGTCGACGAGGTCACGGGCCTCCTCGATGATCCGGCGCAGCACCACGGGCAGGTGGAGCTCGGCGTCGAGGATCAGGATCGCCTGGACGAGACGCCGCAGTTTCGCGGGATCGTCGATGCGGTCGAATGGCTGCACGGCCTGTCAGGATAGAGGCGGGCGACGCGAGCCCGCGGCGACCGAGGGGCTGGTTGGTCGCGTCTCGAGCTCGGGCGGGACCGTGGCAGTATTGGCTCGATGGCGATACGGGTGTTCGTCCTCGACGACCACGAGTTGGTCCGAACGGGCCTGCGCACCCTGCTCGAGGCCGAGGACGACATGGACGTCGTCGGAGAGGCCGGGACGGCGGCGCGCGGCCTGGAGCTGATCCGCGAGCTCGAGCCGGACGTCGCCATCCTCGACGTTCGCCTCCCCGACGGCAACGGCATCGAGGTCTGCCGCGAGGTCCAGTCGAGCGCACCCCAGGTCCGCTGCCTGATGCTGACGTCGTACTCCGACGACGACGCGCTCTTCTCCTCGATCATGGCGGGAGCGTCGGGCTACGTGCTCAAGGAGGTCGGCGGCGGCGACCTGCTCGGGGACATACGGCGGGTGAGCCAGGGCATGTCCCTGCTCGACCCGGTGTTGACCGCAGGAGCTCTTCGACCGCCTCCGCAAGGATCAGGAGGCAGAGTCACGCCTCACGGTCCTGACGCCGCAGGAGCGCCGGGTCCTGGAGCTGATCGCCCAGGGCCAGTCGAACCGCCAGATCGCCGAGCAACTCTTCCTGGCCGAGGCCACCGTGAAGAACTACGTGTCGAGCCTGCTGTCGAAGCTGGGGATGCGCCGCCGGACCGAGGCCGCGGTCTACGCCGCCGTGCTCGCCGAGCGCAAGGGCACGAACTCGGGCACGAACCCGAAGCAGCCCTGAGCGATCGGGCGCGGAACCCAGTTAGGCGACCTTCACCCGACGATGGTCGTCGAGCGTGCGGAAGTCGACGCCGACCGAGCGCAGGAGCTCCTCGAGGCGGTCCCGTTCGGCCAAGGGGTTCGCGAAACGGGCCGGGTCGGTCTCGATGCCCATGGCGCCGCACAACCGCAGCAGCATGCGGTCGTGGTCCAGCTCGAGTGCGAGGTCCTCTGCCATGACGTGCCCGCTCTCGGCGTCGTGCGCGTTCAGCCGACCGCGGCACTGCAGGAGGATGACCACGAGCTCGTCCCGCGAGGACGGAAGCGGAAGCGGCTCCACGTCTTCGCAGAGGCCGGTGAGCAGCTCGCTGTACATCGACATCGAGCCATAATTTTGCCGGAATTGGGCGCGGCCAGTAGGGCCGATACTCCTGTTTTCGATAGGGCCGATACTCCCTATCGTGTCGGCTGGACCCATGACCATGCCCTTCCCGCCGCCCCTACTTCGTGCCCGGACCGTGCCTGGAGCGGCCCCTGCTAACGCCTGCTGACCCGCGTGGAACGGTCGGCCCGGGACAGGACGTCCTCGGCCGACTCGTTGTCGTCCGCAACGGCGACACCGAGCGAGGCGTGCAGGCGGATGTCCTGCTCACCGACCGTGACCGGCTCGTCGAGTGTGTGTTGCAGCCGACGCATGAGTGGTCCGACCGCCTGTTCGTCGTTGACCGTGACCACCACGACCAACTCGCTGCCCGCCGACTCGGCCGACGGTGTCCTCGGCGCGCAGCACCGAGGTGAGGCGGCGCGACATCTCACAGAGCACCGTGTTGCCGGTTGTGTACCCGAGGTCGAGATTGATCTCACCGAGGTTGTCGAGGTTGACGTGGCACACCACCACCTCACCCCCGTGGCGCCTCCGGCGCGCCAACGCCTGGGTGAGCCGGTCCAGCAGGAGGAGCTGGTTGGCCAGGCCCGTGTGGGGATCCGCCATGGAGAGCTGCCAGAGCTGGTCGTACTTCCCGCCCGCGGACGCGCCGCCGGCCGCTGGTGCCTCGGTGCCCGCAGCTGAACTCCTGCAGCATCGACTCGACGCTTCCGGTGCCACCGCTCGCATCTCCGGTGTTCGTCGATCCCGTGGCATCGCCCGAACCGCGCGTCACGCCCGCACCGTCACCCACGTCAGACCCGCCAGGGGTCCCTCTTGGCCCTCTTCACGCTCTCCCCCTCCGACACCGACTTTTCACTCTTATCGGAACCCCGCCTGCTCGAACAGAGTCGGAAGTCATGACCTCACCGCCCAGTGTTCGCTTCGGGCCGCTCCGCGTTTCGGCGGTGTGTGCAGTGTACCTGTCGCACCCTGGCGAACGGAGGCCAACGCACCGACAACGGAGCCGTTCGCGGGCCTGTGACCAGGGAGAGAGCGACGGATCGACCGCAACCGAACTGCGACCGGATCGCTCCGGTTCTCCGGGACCTGCGCGGCGCGAAAAGCGGGCGATAACCTCGCCGCGATCGCGCGGATGCCGATCCTCCTCCTCCCGCCGCAGTGACGACTGCACCTGAACGCCGGGCGCGCCGCCGACGCGGTCGCGCCCCCGTGCCGGCGCCGACGACGGCACCGGCGGTCGTGGTGGAGGACGAAGCCGGCCTCGATGCGCTGATCGGCGAGCTCGCGGGCGAACCGCTCTACGGGTTCGACACCGAGTTCCACACCGAGCGCACCTACGTCCCGGACCTGGCCCTCATTCAGATCGCCTGGCGCGACAAGTCCGCGATCGTCGACCCGCTCGCGGTCGACCCCGCTCCGCTCGCCGCGTTGTTCGGCGGCCCCGGGATCGCGGTGGCCCACGCGGCGGCCCAGGATCTCGACGTGCTCATGGGTGCCTGCGGCGTCGTGCCCGCGGTCGTCTTCGACACACAGATCGTCGCGGGGTTCCTGGGGCTCTCCACGCCCTCGCTGGCGCGCCTCGTCGACCAGATGCTCGGTCTCACGCTGCCCAAGGCCGACCGGCTCTCGGATTGGCTCCTGCGTCCGATCTCGGACGCGCAGATCGCCTACGCCGTGAGCGATGTGGCCTACCTCCTCGAGCTGCGGACCGTGCTCGAGGAACGGCTCCGCGCCCTGGGCCGCCTCGAGTGGGCCCTCGACGAGTGCGACATCGTGCTGGGCGACCGCACCCCGGCGCGCGTCCCCGAGGAGGCCTGGTGGAAGCTCGGCGACATCCGTGGCATGGCGCGTCGCACCCGCGCCGTGGCGCAGGAGGTGGCCGCCTGGCGCGAGCGCACTGCGGCCGCGACCAACCGGCCCCGCCGGACCGTGCTGTCGGACCTCGGACTCATGGCGATCTCGCAGCGGCCGCCGCAGACCGCAGCCGAGCTGCGCCGCATGCGTGGCGTGGACGGCCGGCACCTCGCCCAGGGCCGCGCCGCCGAGATCCTCGAGGCAGTCCGGCGCGGCCTCGAGCTGCCGCCCGAGCAGGTCCGCATGCCCACCGAAGGACGCGAGGCGCCTGCGCCTGCGGCTGCCGTTGCGGTGTGCTCGGGACTCGTGCGCCAGATCGCCGACGACCTCGACTTCGACCAGGGACTGCTGGCGACCCGGGCGGACATTGCACAGCTGCTCAGCGGTGAGCCGAGCCGGCTCGACGTGGGGTGGCGCCGTGACCTCGTCGGTGCGCCCTTGCGCCGCCTCATCGCGGGCGACGTCGCCACCGCCTTCGACCGGCAACGGCCATCTCGTGCTCGAGGAGCGGTCCAACCGGCCGGCCGGACCACCCGGCGCCCCGCCGCTCGCTAGTTGACCGACTTCTCCCGCCCGGACCAGTAGGGCTGGCGCAGCTTGTACTTCTGCAGCTTCCCTGTGGCCGTCCGGTCCAGCACCTCGCGCAGCTCGACGCTGGTGGGCGCCTTGAAGTGCGCCAGGCGGTCCCGGCAGTGCGCGATGAGCTCGGCTTCGGTCACACGATGGCCGTCGCGCACCACGACCAGCGCCTTGATCGTCTCGCCCCACTTCTCGTCGGGCACGCCGATCACCGCCGCCTCGGCCACCGCCGCGTGCTGGTAGAGGCAGTCCTCGACCTCGATCGACGACACGTTCTCGCCGCCGGTGATGATGACGTCCTTCTTGCGGTCGGAGATCACCAGGTGGGCGCCGTCGAGGTACCCGCCGTCGCCGGTGTGGAACCACCCGCCCTCCAACGCGGCGGCGGTCTCGGCGGCCTGCTCCCAGTACCCGGCGAACACGTGGTTCGAGCGCGCCAGCACCTCGCCTTCCGCATCGACGTCGATCTGTACGCCCACGGCGGGCACCCCCGCCCGGCCCAGGAGCACCGAGCGGGCCACCGGGTCGAGGACGTCCCACTCCGCCGGGGCCCGGTTGACCGTTAGCAACGGCGCCGTCTCGGTCAGCCCGTAGATCTGGATGAACTCCCAGCCCAGCTCCGTCTCGATGCGCTCGATGGCCTTCGACGGCGGGGGCGCACCCGCCACGACGATGCGGACGCTGCCGCGGCCCGGCACGGCGCGCCCCGCCGCGGACCGCGCCTCGGCCGCGCCGAGTATCGCCGCCACGACGGCGGGCGCCCCGCAGAGGAGGGTGACCCCGTGGCGTTCGATTCGGGACAGGATCTCCTCACCGTCGACCTTGCGCAGCACGACGTGCGTGCCGCCCATGCCCGGTGACCGCGTAGGGCATGCCCCAGCCGTTGCAGTGGAACATGGGCAGGGTGTGCAACAGCACGTCGCGGTCGCTCACGCCCGTGTGCCATCCGAACGTCGCCGCGTTGAGCCAGCAGTTGCGCTGCGTCAGCTGGACGCCCTTCGGCCGAGCCGTCGTGCCCGAGGTGTAGTTCACCGAGCACGTGGCGTCCTCGTCGGGCTCCCAGGCCCGCGGCGCGGCACCGTCCGGGGCCGGCGCGAAGAGGTCGCGGTCATCGTTCCCGTCCAGGCAGAAGCGGTGGTCGACCTTGATGCCGTCGACCTCGTCGGCCAGGTCCGGGTCGTACAGGAGGACGGACGCGCCGGAGTGGTCGACGATGTAGGCGATCTCTTCGGCATTGAGGCGAAAGTTGATCGGCACCAGGACGCGGCCGAATCCGCTGACGCCGAAGTAGCAGACGAGGAAGCGTCCGGAGTTCGGGCTGACGATGGCCACCCGCTCGCCGTGCCCGACCCCGAGGTCGTCGAGGGCTCGACCCAGGCCGCGCGCCCGTGCCCCGAGCTCGGCGTACGTCTGCGTGCCCAGCGAACCGGGGACATCGGGCTCGTCGACCAGTGCGGTGCGATGTCCGTAGACGAGCGCAGCCCGATTCAGGAAGTCGGCCACCGTCAGCGCGACCCGCATGCCACCCCCGATCTCGTGCCGGCCCTCCCCGGCCCGCGGCGACCCTAGTGGACGCTCCCGACGCCGCACTAGAAGTGCCCCAGCACGGGGTGCGGCACGTAGGGCTTCTCGAGCTGCGTGACCTCGTCCTCGGACAGGGTGAGCGCCTCGGCGGCGAGCGCGTCCTTGAGGTGCTTCTTCTTGGTCGACCCCACGATGGGGGCCGTGACGCCGGGTTTCGAGAGGAGCCAGGCCAGGGCGACCTGCGCGGGTGGCACCTCGCGGGCGGCGGCCACAGCGTCGACCCCGTCGACCACGTCGAAGTCGGTCGGCTGGTCGTAGAGGTAGTCCGTGAACGGATCGGTGCTCGAACGCGTGGTGTGCCGGCCCCCGTCGCGCGTCCGGGTCCCGGCCAGCACACCGCGGGCCAGCGGGCTCCACGGGATACACCCCACGCCCTGGTCGAGGCAGAGCGGGATCATCTCGCGCTCCTCCTCGCGGTAAATGAGGTTGTAGTGATTCTGCATCGACGCGAACTTCGTCCACCCGTGAGCCTCGGCGGTGTACTGGGCCTTGGAGAACTGCCAGGCGAACATGCTGCTGGCACCGATGTAGCGGGCCTTGCCCGACCGCACGACGTCGTGCAGCGCCTCCATCGTCTCCTCGATGGGCGTGCGGGGATCCCAACGGTGGATCTGGTACAGGTCGACGTAGTCCATCTTGAGGCGGCGCAACGAGGCGTCGATGGCCGACATGACGTGTTTGCGCCCGAGTCCGCCCCCGTTCTCGCCGGGGGTCACCGGCATGAAGACCTTGGTCGCGATCACGGCCTCGTCCCGTGTCAGGAACTTCGGCACGAGCCGGCCCGTCGCCACCTCGCTGGCCCCGCCCGAATAGGTGTCGGCCGTGTCGAAGAAGGTGACGCCCCCCTCGACGGCGGCCTTGACGATCGGCTCGGCGGCGTCCTCGTCGATCACCCATGGTCGTTCGCTCTCGTTACCGAACCCCATCATGCCGAGGCAGATCCTCGAGACCCGCAGGCCCGACGTTCCCAGATTCGTGTAGTTCATGGCTGACCTCGCTTCGGCCGGCCCGCGACAGCGCCGGCACCCGCATGCTTACCAGCCGGCCCTGACGGACCGCGCGCCGTGACCTTGCCGACCGGGCGGGTCAGCCATGCGCCGCGTCGGTCAGTGGCAGCACGCCGCCGTGTGCGTCGCTGGAAGATGCGCGCACCCGACTGGAGAGGCCGGGCCAACGCCGAGGCCGGAGCCGTTCCCTCCGCCCGAGCCGTGGCCTTGTCCGCCGCCGTTGCTTGGACTGTTCCCAGGGCCCTGCCCGGCACCTTGGCTGCCCTGGGTGTTCCCCGGACCCTGGCCGGCGCCTTGGCTGCCTTGGCTGCTCCCGGTGCCCTGCCCCGCGCCTTGGCTGCCCTGGCCGGTGCCGTTCCCGCCGTGCGCCGTGCCCTGGTTGCCCTGTCCGTTGCCCTGTGTGTTGCCGCTGCCCTGTCCGTTGCCCTGGCCGCCGCTGGGTGCTCCGCCGACACCGAGGCTCCCCCCGCCCCCCGACGAACTCCCGCCACCGCCCGAAGAGAGCCCGGTTCCCCCCGAAGTCGCTGTGGTCGGCGTGGTCGGGGTCGTCGGGGTCGTCGGGGTCGTCGTCGTCGGCGACGCCGGACTGGCGGTCGCCTGGGTGGGCGCGGAGGACGACGGGCCCGATCCGAGACCCGTCAGCGTCGCGTTCGTTCCTCCGCTTCCCTGCACCGTTCCTGAGGTCCCAGCGGCACCCGATGCACCTGCGGAGGAGGACGCCACCAAAGACCGCGTGCCCACGTGTGCGCCTCCCCCCGTCGTGGCGCCGGTGCCGGTGCCGGTGGCGCTGCCGGTTGAGGACGCGCCGGGCTGCGCCGGCGCACCGAAGGTCGGTGGCGTCAAGAAGCTCGGGGCATGCCCGCCGGTGCTCGGGCCGGCCGCGACCAACGACTGCCCGATCGGGCCCGAGCCGACAGCCACCCCCGCGACCACCGAGAGTGCGGCCGCGACGGCGGCCACCGACGCTGCCACCCTGCTGTGCGGCAGGATCCTCGGCCTTGTCATGTTGACGGGCGCCGCGGCCGCCATGGTCGCGGGCAGCGAATGCCCGAACGTTCGGGACGTGAAGACGTCCTCGAGCGACGCGTGCTCGTCAGAATTCGCCCAGCTGGGCGTTGATCCCTCCATTTTCCTCCACCAGGAACTTGTCTGGCGGGGGCTCGGCCGTCCGGAAGCTCAGCCTCCGCACGCCACAGCAATTACCCCCTCACTGCCACCATATATCGACAGCCTCGCTCTGAGAACAGAGTCTGAAAAAACTGTTGGCATTAAGTTTTGAACGCGCGTTGGCGGTTTGGAAATCCAGGTTCTTTGACGCGCGTAGCGCAGCATTTCCGCGGCGGATTGGCGCGTTGTCGCTTCGTTGTCGAATCCAGTGCCTGAACGAGCCCGGGAAACCATGCTCCGAGCACCGCAGACCGCGCCAAGCGCCGACGCCGCGAAGGAAGGCGGTCGCGATCTGCGTCGTCGCGGCGGTCAGTGTCGCGCCGACAATTGTGGCGCCGTTGCGCACGGAGCCGGTCGGCTGACCAACTCGCCCCGGCCCGGCACCACCGCTCTCGTGGGAGGACACCCATAGTCGGAATCAACGGGGACAGACCGAGACACATTGGCGAAAGCTGATCTGCGGCGTCGCTGCTCCTTCTGCGTCTGGCCAACACGAACCCCTTCAGTGCCGGCACAGCACAGACCCGTTCTGAGGTGCTCGAGGTCCGTGGCTCCGATGCCCCGAAGAACACGGAACCCCGTCGCTCTGTCGTTGTGGTCAGAGAATTGTGAACGGACCGCTGGAGCGACGCGTGCGCACGCCGCGTCGGCGGAGGCGCGTCGGTCCGGGTCAGTTCCGTTCAGGCGCGGGAGCGCCGGAAGTAGCGGCTGAGGGTCTCGACCTGTTGTTGGTACGAAGACCCGATGCCGCTCCCGTAGAGAGCGATCGGCTCTTCCAACATCCGTTCGAACGTGAGCTTGCACACGGCCTGTCCGTTCTCGACCATGAAGGGCACATCGTGTGCGCGCACCTCGAGGGCGGCCCGGGACCCCTTGAAGCCCCCCGTCGGGTCGAACCCGAACCCAGGGTCGAAGAACCCGGCGTAATGGGTCCGCAGTTCGCCGCTCGTGGGGTCGTAGGCCGTCATCTCCGCCGCCAGTTCCGGCGGAATGCTCACCGACTCGTGTGACATGAGCAAATAGAAGCGCTTCGGCGACAGCACGAGCCGGTCGCCATCCTCGCGATAGACGGGATCCCAGAATGGGGCAGCGTCGACCTCGCCGCCGGCGGTGAGATCGAGCAACGGGGCACTGTCTCGTGTGCTGTACCCCACCTGGCCACCATGGTCGCCGTGGAGGTCCAGACCAAGGAAGAGGCCGTTCGACAGCACGAGGTCTTCGACGGGAACGGGGCCGCCGTCCTTGTACAGGATCGGGAGCGTCAGGTGGGCCTCTCGCACCTCGTCGTCACTGAGCCAGGGCCGGCCCATCGAAAGCCGGAGCTGGTTCAGGGTGAGATCCTCCTTCACGCGGACCGCGAAGGAGAGTGGGACGACCTCGAGGTACAGCGGACCGTGGTACCCCGGGGCCACCTCGTCGAAACGGTCGCTGTGATCGGTGATGACACGCGTGAAGACGTCGATCCGGCCCGTCGAGCTCTTGGGGTTGGCCTTTCCCCGAAGCCCGGCGGGAAGGTCGAGCCGCTCTTTGAGCTCGATCAGGTAGGGACAGCGGGCCTCGAGCATGGCCCCGTCACCACGGAGGTCGATCTCGTCGAGGATGTAGTCCTTCAACTTGCGCTCGACGGAGTCCGCCCCGGGCAAGAAGCTGCAGCGGATCCGCAGCGCCCGTTCGCCGAGCCGCAGGTCGAGACTTGCCGGCTGCAGGTTGCTCTCCGGGATCTTGAACCGCCCAGCGTCGATGTAACCGGCGTGGATCGCCCGCTCGAGCAGCTGGCCCGGGAGGACACCCTCGGAGGTCGGATGGAGATTCAGCACGGCGGGCCAGCCGAACGATTTCGTGGTCTTCGGGGCTGCACGCAGAGAGCAAAGCACGTGGCGCAGCCCCGGGGAAGGGAGGAGATGGGGACGGCGTCGGGCACAGGCTGTGGACGACTTGGGGACGAACAGCGGCACACGGGGGTTCCGCAAGCACGGACGCTCGTCCACAGGGTCGGGGGAGAAATCCTGGTCAGAGCCTGTCTCGGTGCCAACGGAGCGACAGGGCGGGCCGCAAAATAGTGACGAACGGCTCCTTACGATCGACGTCCCTTGGGTGCTAATCAGACGTGGCGAGCGAGTGTCGGCTCGTGGAGCCCCGAGGGGAGAGGGGAGTTGAGCCCAGGTGCCAGGAGTCCACGCGCACGCGCACGAGGACGACACCGAGTCCAACGGCAGCACCGAAACCCCGGCCCGCGAACGCCCGATCAGCTTCGGCGACATCGACCGCGTGCTGGAGGCGTCCGCCGGGGTGGCCGATTCGGCCGGCGCCTCGCCGGTCCGGGCGTGGCGCGACGCCCTCACGCTGGCGCTCGAGTCGCTGAGGTACGCCCGCACGATCCTCGCCACCGACGTCAAGATCCTGCGCCATGCGATGGCCACCGAGGGACCCGACGACCAGGCGGTGGTGGACGATCTTCCGGCCATCGTGACCGCCGGCGCGTTGAGCGAGGAGCGGCCGTCGACCGACGATCCGGCCCCCGGCACCGAGCTGGATCCGTCGGTCTTCGTCCGATCGGACCCCCTGCTGTCGGCCCACCAGGAGATGGCACGGACGGATCTCTCGTCGCCCGGGGCCGTCGCCCGCACCCTCCAGACACTGGAGGAGCAACTCGTCGCCGTCACCGAGCGCGAGACCGCGGTCGGGCACCGCCTGGCGCAGATCCGCGCCACCATCGTCCGCCAGTACAAGGACGGCGCCGTTCCGACGTCCAACTGGCCGGGCTGACGTGTGCGCATAAACTGACGGGCCGTCAGATTTCGCCCCCCCGAGGCTCAGCCCCGGGACACCCGGAGGTCCCATGCTCGACTACGTCATTCGTTCCGGCACGCTCCTCGACGGAACCGGGGAGGCGGGCCGGCAGGCGGACCTGGGGATCCGCGACGGACGCATCGTCTCACTGGGGCGGATCGACGAGCCCGCTGTGGTCGAGCTCGACGCCGCCGGGTTGATGGTGGCACCGGGCGTGGTCGACCCGCACACGCACTACGACGCCCAGCTCTTCTGGGACCCCACCGCCTCGCCCTCCAACGTGCACGGCGTCACCACGGTGATCGGCGGGAACTGCGGGTTCACCCTGGCGCCGATCAACCCCGAGGATGCCGACTACATCCGCCGGATGATGGCGAAGGTCGAAGGCATGCCGCTCGCCGCCCTCGAGACCGGCGTCCCATGGACCTGGTCGACCTTCGGCGAATACCTCGGGGCGCTCGACGGTCGCCTCGGCGTGAACGCCGGGTTCCTGGTGGGCCACTGCGCCCTGCGGCGCAAGGTGATGGGCGCCGCGCGCGGCGAGGAGGTCGCCACCGATGCGGAGATCGCCGCCATGAGCGCCCTCTTAGCCGAGTGCCTCGAGGCGGGCGGACTCGGTTTCTCCTCCTCCCAGTCTCGCACCCACTCCGACGGCGATGGCCGGCCGATCAGCTCCCGGCATGCCGATCGCCGCGAGATGCTTGCGTTCTGCGAGGAGGTGGCCGCGCACGAGGGAACCACGTTGGAGTACATCACCAACGGCTGCCTCGACTCGTTCAGCGCCGAAGAGGTCGACCTGATGACCGCCATGAGCGTCACCGCGCGCCGGCCCCTCAACTGGAACGTGCTCACGGTGGACGCCCGATCGGCCGAGCGCATCGAACATCAGCTCTCGGCGTCGTCCGCCGCCGCCGCGGCCGGCGGGCGCATCGTGGCGTTGACCATGCCGACCCTCGTGCCCATGAACATGAGCTTCCGCACCCACTGCGCCCTCTTCCTCATCCCTGGCTGGGGCGAGGTGATGGGGCTCCCAGAAGATGAACGCAAGCAACGACTGGCGGACCCAGCCGTTCGCGAGACCCTGAACGAGCGCGCCCACAGCAAAGAGGCAGGTGTGTTCCGTGGGCTCTCACGCTGGGGCACCTACGTCATCGGCGACACGTACGCGGCGGCGAACGAGGGGTGCGCATTCCGCAAGGTCGCCGACATCGCCGCCGAACGCGGCACCGAGCCCTTCGCCACCATGCTCGACATCGTGCTGGCCGACGACCTGCGCACCGTGCTGTGGCCCAACACCGACGACGGCGAGGAGCAGACGTGGACGATGCGTGCCGCGATCTGGAGCGACCCACGTGCGATGGTCGGCGGTTCAGACGCGGGCGCGCACCTGGACCGGATGTGCGGCTCCAACTACCCCACCGCGTTCCTCGGCGACTGCCTCAGGGGCCGCAAGTTGGTGCCCGTCGAGAAAGCCGTGCACATGATGACGGCACAACCGGCCGCGCTTTTCGGGTTGCGCGAACGCGGCCTGCTGCGTGAAGGCTATGCAGCCGACGTGTTCGTCTTCGACCCGGCCATCGTGGCCTCCGAACCGGCGCGCCTGGTCCACGACCTTCCCGGCGACACACCCCGCCTCACTGCAGGCTCCCAGGGGGTCGTCCGCGTGCTGGTCAACGGCGTGGAGACGGTGCGCGACGGGGAGCCCACCGGGGTCCTGCCCGGTACTCTGCTCCGCTCGGGTCGCGACACGGCCTCTGTCGTCCCGACGCCCGCCTGAGCCCCGATCCCCCACCCCGCCGTCTAGCCTGCGTCCGGTGACGCCCGAGCCCAACGATCCGGTGTTCGCCGTCGACGCCCCGACAACGGCAGCGTCGGGTGGGCCTGGCGGACCCTCAGGAACCGGGACCCTGCCCGACCAGCCGGACCAGCCGCCGCGCGCCTCGAGCTCCCGCTGGATCCGCGAGGGGGTCATCGTGGTGGTGGTCGCCGTCCTGGTTGCGGTGCTCCTTCGAACCTTCGTCGTCCAAACGTTCTACATCCCGTCGGGGTCCATGGAGCCGACACTGCAGATCGGCGACCGCATCCTCGTGAACAAGCTGAGCTACGACCTCCACGGCGTCCACCGCGGCGACATCGTGGTCTTCTCACGCCCACCCACCGAAAACTGCGGCGGTCCCCAGGTGAACGATCTCGTGAAGCGAGTCATCGGGCTGCCCGGCGACGTCGTCTCGCTTTCGGACGGCTACGTCTACATCGACGGGAAGCGCCTCGACGAGAGCTGGCTCCCCGCGTCCGAGCAAGGCGTCACCACGGCGGGACCGCCGGGCACCAGTTCCAATCTGGCCCACCCCTATCGCGTGCCGACCAACGACTACTTCATGATGGGAGACAACCGCACCGACTCCTGCGACAGCCGCTACTGGGGACCCATCTCCAAGTCACTCATCGTGGGCAAGGTCGAACTGCGCGTCTGGCCGCTGTCGTCCATCCACCTCTTCTGAAATCCCTGAGGCCGCAGACGGGAACCGCACCCTCACTCCTCGTCTGTCTCGGCGCCCGCCGCGACCCGGGCGACCGCGGCCACTCTCTGGCCCTCATCGAGGTTCATGACCCGGACACCCGTGGCATCGCGGCCCTGCGAGGCGATCTCACGCGCCTCCGTCCGGATTACGACTCCACCTGACGAGACCAGGAGGATCTCCTCCTCCAGCGCCACCATGAAGGCGCTGACCACCGTGCCCCGGGTCCCGGTCAGACGGATACCCCGCACCCCCTGGCCACCGCGCGCCTGACGGTTGAAGCGTTCGAGCTTCGTGCGCTTCCCGTATCCCGCGTCGGTGACGATCAAGATGTCCGTGTCGTCCGCGGCGACGTCACACGAGACGACGGCGTCACCCGAACGCAATCGGATGCCCCGCACGCCAGCGGCATCCCGGCCCATCGGGCGCACGTCCTCCTCGGTGAAGCGGATGGTCATCCCGTTGCGGGTCACCTCGAAGAGGTCGTCGTCGCCCGATGTGGCCACCACGCGCACCAGCTCGTCCCCGTCGCGCAGGTTGATGGCGATGAAACCCTCCCGGCGCGATTTGTCGTATTCGCTCAACGCCGTCTTCTTGACCTGACCCTGCGCTGTCGCGAAGACCAGGTACTGGTCTGGCGAGAACTCTCGCGTTGCGATGATGGCCGTGATCGACTCGTTGGGTGCGAGCGGCACCAGGTTGACGGCCGCCGTCCCCCTCGCGGTGCGATCCTTCATCGGGATCTCGTGACCGCGCAGCCGGTACACCTTCCCGCGGTTCGAGAACAGCAACAGATAGGCGTGCGCTGACGTCTGGACGACCTGACTCACCAGGTCCTCCTCCTTCAGGCGAGCGCCCTGGACGCCGCGCCCACCGCGGCCCTGGGTGCGGAACGCTGCGGCGGCGACCGATTTGATGTAGCCCGCACGCGTCATCGTCACGACGATGTCCTCGTCGTGGATGAGATCTTCCACGCCCATCTCACCCGGGTCGTGGGTGATGACACTCCGGCGGGGGTTGGTGTGCTTGTCGCGGATCGCGACCATCTCGGTCTCGATGACACCGCGCAGCTTCCCGTCATCGGAGAGGATCGCCTCGAGCTCGGCGATGGTCGCCCTGAGCTGCTGCATCTCCTCCTCCAGCTCGGCACGTCCGAGACGGGTGAGCCGGCCCAATGTCATGTCGAGGATATGGGTCGCCTGCACCTCGGTGAAGGAGAACGGCTCAGCCATGAGCGACGTCCGCGCAGCCGGTCGATCATCCGATGCCCGGATGGTGGCGATGACGGCGTCGAGCATGTCGATGGCGCGGAGAAGGCCCTCGACAATGTGGGCGCGGTTACGCGCCTTCTCCAGCCGGAATTCGGACCGGCGGCGAATGACCTCGATCTGATGGTCGATGTAGTGCGACAGTGCCTGCGCGAGGTTCAGCGTGCGGGGCACGGAGTCCACCAGCGCCAACATGTTGACGCCGAAACTCGTCTGGAGCGGCGTCTGCTTGAAGAGGTTATTGAGCACCACGTTGGCGTTGGCGTCGCGCTTCAGCTCGATGATCAGCCGCGGCTGCTGGTTCGCCGAGGCGTTGCGCAGCTCGCTGATCCCGTCCAGATCCCCCCCGCGCACCAGCTCGGTGATCTTCTGCTCGATCACCTCGACAGACGTCTGGTACGGCAGCTCGCTCACCACGATCCGGTCGCCGGTACGACCTTCTTCGATCTCCGCGACGGCGCGCATCTTGATGGACCCGCGTCCCGTGCGGTAGGCGTCGAGGATGCCCTGCCGACCCAGGATCAGCGCGCCGGTCGGGAAATCCGGGCCCTTGACGAACTCCATGAGCTCGTCCGGCGTCGCCTCTGGGTGGTGCAGCACGTGGATGGCCGCGTCGATCACCTCGGTCATGTTGTGCGGTGGCACGTTGGTCGCCATGCCCACCGCGATGCCCTGGGACCCGTTGACGAGCAGATTGGGGAAGCGGGCCGGGAGCACGACGGGCTCGAGCGCAGAGCCGTCGTAGTTGCTCACCATGTCGACGGTCTCTTCGTCGATGTCCGCCATCAACTCGAGGGCAAGTGGTGCCAGGCGGCACTCCGTGTAGCGCATGGCCGCCGCGCCGTCGTCGGGTCCCCGGCCGCCGAAGCTGCCGTGCCCGGAGATCAGGGGGTAGCGAAGCGAGAACTCCTGGACCATACGGGCCAGGGCCTCGTAGATCGCCGAATCGCCGTGCGGGTGGTACACCCCCATGACCTCGCCGACAACCTTTGCGCACTTGTTGAACGGTCGGTCGGGGCGCAGCCCGTTGTCGAACATCGAGTAGAGGATCCGGCGGTGTACCGGCTTGAGCCCGTCACGCACGTCAGGCAGAGCACGGGCGACGATGACCGACATGGAGTACTCGAGGAACGAGCGCTCCATCTCCTCCTGGATCTCGATGGGCTCGACGGAGCCGCTGACGGGATCGTCTCCCGCTGGCGGCACATCGCCGCCCGAACCGGCACCCCCGCGGCCCGAACCGCGCGTGGACTGACGTGGCATGTGTCCCCTACTCCTCGTCCGCTCGCTCAGATGTCGAGGAAACGGACGTCTTTGGCATTGGTCTGAATGAAATGACGACGGAGCTCGACGTCGTCACCCATGAGGATCGAGCAGACCTCGTCCGCCGTTACCGCCTGCTCCACGTTGATCTGGAGCAGCGTCCGCTTGGCCGGGTCCATCGTGGTCTCGCGGAGCTCCGAGTAGTCCATCTCGCCCAGGCCCTTCAGCCGGTTGAACTCGTGCTTGTGGTCCGGGTTCTCGGCCTGGAACGCCGCCTTCGCCGCGTCGTCACGCAGGTAGATCTTGTCCTTCCCCACCAGCGTCGAATACAGCGGCGGCTGCGCGACGTATACGTACCCGCCCTCGACGAGTGGCTTCATCTGCCGGTAGAAGAAGGTGAGCAGCAACGTCCGGATGTGGCTGCCGTCGACATCCGCATCGGCCAGCAGGATCACCTTGTGGTAGCGGATCTTGTCGACATCGAACTCCTCGGCCAACCCGGCACCGATGGCCGAAATCAGCGCCTGGATTTCGGCGTTCTTCAGCATCTTGTCGATGCGGGCGCGCTCGACGTTCAGGATCTTCCCCCGGATCGGCAGGATCGCCTGCGTCTGCGGGTTGCGCGCGTCCTTCGCCGACCCGCCGGCAGAATTGCCTTCGACGATGAAGAGTTCCGACTCGCGCGGATCTCGCGACGAACAATCGGCGAGTTTGCCCGGGAGCCCCGCGCCGTCGAGCGCGGACTTGCGACGGGTCAGGTCGCGGGCGCCCTGGGCAGCAAGGCGCGCCCGGGCCGCCTGCATCGACTTCTGCACGATCTGGCTGGCTTCGCGCGGGTTCTCCTCGAGCCATTCGGTCAGTTTCTTGTTGGTGGTGCGCTCCGTCAGTGATCGGATGCTGACGTTGCCGAGCTTGGCCTTTGTCTGTCCCTCGAACTGCGGATCGCGCAGTCGTACCGAGATGATGGCCGTGAGCCCCTCGCGGATGTCCTCGCCCTTGAGATTCTCCTCCTTCTCCTTGAGGATGTTCCGAGCCCGGGCGTAGCGGTTGACGACATTGGTCAATGCTTTGGAGAACCCTTCGACGTGCATCCCTCCCTCGATGGTCGAGATGCCGTTGGCGAAGGAGTGGATGGACTCGTGATACCCCGCGTTCCACTGCAGCGCGATCTCGACCTCTTGCCCTTCCTCAGACTGATCGAAGGACGCGACCTTACGGAAGAGCGACTCCTTCGATGCGTTGAGGTGCTTGACGAAGTCGACGATCCCGCCGTTGTACTTGAAGGTCGTCTTGGTCACGGGATCGGTGCGCTCGTCGACGAAGCGGATCTCGAGGCCCTTGTTCAGGAAGGCCATGATCTGCATGCGTTCGGTGATGGTCTGGGCCCGGAAATCGGTCTCGTCGAAGATCGATGCGTCCGGCCAGAAGGTGACCGTCGTGCCTGTGCGCGGCTCGCCGGTGCTGCGGTCCTTCGGAGCCGGCCCCGTCGCCGTGACCTTGCGCTTGAGCTTGCCACCCTTCTCGAACTCGGCCTCCCAGTGCTTGCCGTCCCGGTCCACCTCCAGCACCAGCCGGCTGGAGAGGGCGTTCACGACCGAGACCCCGACGCCATGCAGGCCACCCGAAACCTGGTACCCCTTGCCGCCGAACTTGCCGCCGGCGTGGAGGGTGGTCAGGACGATCTCGGCCGTCGAGACCTTGGGGTTCTTCTGGTGGGGCCCGACCGGGATCCCGGCCCCGTCGTCGCCGACCCGGCAGCCGCCGTCGGCCAGCAGGGTCACGTCGATACGGGTGGCGCGGCCTGCCATCGCCTCGTCGACGGAGTTGTCCACGACCTCCCACACCAGATGGTGCAGACCGGTCGGGCCGGTGGAGCCGATGTACATCCCGGGCCGCTTCCGCACGGCCTCGAGACCCTCGAGGATGGTGATGTCGGCCTCGGTGTACGACGATTCGGCCCCACCTGATCTCTCATCCACCTTTATTGCCACAGGCGCGCCCTTTCAGAACAACGGTCTCGCGGTGCGTATCGAATCCCCGAAACGGTGCACCTCCGGCCTTTCGATGCGAACGCACCATTCTACCCGACAGCCACGCGAATTCGGCACTCATGAACGGTTGAGCCCGGGGCTCTGATGGAGCGCCGTCAGGGCCGTTGGACGACCACCTCGAGCCGCTCGAGTGACGCCCCGCCGGCCGACCGGACACGCTCGAGGATCGAACCGGCATCCATGCGGGCGCGGGTGGCCCAGGCGGGGTGGTCGGCCGCAACCACGAGTGCGTGCCCGTCGACGCGCAATGGCTGCAGGTGCTCGGCCAGCTCCCCGCCGACCACCTCGGCCCAACGCGTGAACAGCACCTCCATCGTGACCGGCGAAGTCGGTGCCCCGAGGCGGCCGAGCAGCTTCGGCATCGACTCGCCCACACGTCGGGGTCCATCGGGCGGTCGTGCCGTCACGAGCCGGACAGGCTCTCCACTGGAAGAATTCGCGTGACGGCAATCCCCTCGGGCAGCGGTGCCGCCGTCGTCAAGATGGACTGCCCTACCGGCAACTCGGCCACGAGGGCCCGGCTCCGAGCGGGGTCGAGCTCGGAGAAGACGTCGTCGAGGAGCAGGACTGGATCGAGCTCGGTACGGGACCGAACCAAACCGTGCACTCCTAGGCGGAGGGCCAACGCAAGGCAGCGCTGCTCCCCCTGGGACGCGTGCGTGCGGGCCTCCCGCCCGTCGATGGCCAGAAAGAGGTCGTCTCGATGGGGACCCACGGTGTTGATCCCCCGGCGCAGGTCCTCTCCACGGCTCGCGGTCAGAGCGTCCAGGAGGTCGCCTTCCCAGCTGCGCGCGTAGCGCTGTCCCACCACGACGTGGTCCGGCACTCCAGCCAGGCGGGCATAGACGGCGCCGACCGGCTCGACCAGGTCGGCCACCAACCGCTCGCGTGCCGCCACGAGCACCTTGCCCGCGTCGGCCAGGCGCTGGTCCCACACGTCGAGCGTCGCCGTCACGTCGCCGCCCGCCCGCCCGCCGGATTGGCGGAGCAGGGCCGCGCGCTGACGCAGGATGCGCTCGGTCTCGTCGGCAGCCCGGACACCCTCCGCGTCGAGGAGCCCCAACGCGTCGTCGAGCAGGTCACGCCGGCCCTTCGGGCCACCACTGATCAGGGCCAGGTCGTCGGGAGAGAACATCGTGCACGGCGCGGCCACCCCGAGCTCCTTGCGTCCCGTCACGGACTTGCGGTTCACCCTGGTCCGGTTGCGCCCCCTCGCCAGGATCTCGGCGTCCACGGTCACCGGGCTGCTGTCCTTGCCGTCGAGCTCGGCGCGGACGATGGCGGCGTCGCTCCCCGTGCGGACCAGGGCGTCCGTCGGCGCCCCCCGAAACGATCGGCGCGTGGCGAGAAAGGCCAGGGCTTCGAGGACGCTCGTCTTCCCGGTGCCGTTCGGCCCCGTGATGACCGTCGTCCCCTCGGGCTCCGGGTCCACTCGCGCGCGACGGAAAAGACGGAAATCCGTCAGCTCGAGATGGCGGACGCTCACCGCGACCTGGATCCGTTCAGGAGACCCGCACCGGCATGAGGAGATAGCGAAAGGCGTCGTCTTCGGCGCCGCGTACCGTCGCCGCCCTCGAAGCGTCGGCGGTCTCGACGATGACCTCGTCGCCCAGCACGGCCTCGACGCCGTCCACGAGATACGAGGGGTTGAACGCAATCACGAGATCCTCGCCGCTGAAATCCCCGTCGACGGCCTCGGACGCGTCACCGACGTCCTGGCTCTGCACGCTCAGGTCGACGCCCCCGGCACGCATGGACAGGCGAACGGGCGTCGTGTTGTCCCTGACGAGAAGTTGGACACGGCGCAACGCAGCGAGGAAGTTCTCCTTCCCGAGATGAAGCCGGTTGGGGTAGTGGTCCGGGATGAGTTGCTTGTAGTCCGGATATCGGCCTTCGAGGAGACGGGTGCTGATGCGTACGTTCCCCTGCCAGAAGGTGATCTCGTTGCTACTGGCGGCCACACCGACCCCGTCGGTCTCCGCACCCTCCGAGCCGGTTCCCGCCGGCAGGCGCTGGAGCTCGGAGAGCGCGCGCGCCGGCACCAGGAGGTCCTCCTCGCCGGGAATGGTGTTCGCACCCGACAGGTCACGCATCGCCATCCGGTACGAGTCCGTCGCCACCATGCGCAACGAGCCGTCGACGCGCGAGACGAGCACACCTGTGAGCAGGGGGCGGCCGTCGTCGTGCGACGCAGCACGCACCACCTGCCGTACTGCCTCGGCCAGGGCCGGCTCCGATAGCTGGGTCATGGGATCACTGGTCTTGCCCACCGGCGGGAACTCAACGACCGGGTAGGTATGCAGCTTGAAGGTGGATCGCGCGGCCGAAATCGTGATCTGCTCCCCGTCGTCGGCAAAGGTCACGGCGCCGGGTTCGAGGCGCCGGACGATGTCGGTCGAGAGGCGCGCCGGAATGACACAACTGCCGTCGTCGATCCCGATCACCTCATCGGTCACCTGGATGGTGAGGTCCAGGTCGGTACCGGTCACGCTCAGGGAGTTTCCGGCACAGGTAAGCAGGAGACCGAGGAGGACGGGGGAAGAGCCACCGCGGCCGCCCACGGCGCGGCTCGCAGTTGCCAGCATCTCGACCAGCGCGTCGCGTTCGGATCGAAACTTCACCGGTGAGAGTCCTTTCGGCCGCTTCCCCATCCGTCAACATCTACAGGGAGAGTTCTTTTCTTAGTAAAGGTAGTAAGGGGTGTGGATTGTGGACGACATCCTCGCGTCCCAGGTGCGGTCCGGGGTCGGCTTCCCCAGTGGCGTGTGGAAGGCCGAGGGCTTCGCGCGGGCACGTAGCAGGTCAGGACGCCACTCTGGGGAAAAACGGGGCCAGGATCCCCAGCGCGCGGCCGGCGAGTCCACAGCCTTTGCCTCTTGCAAACCACAATGCGGCGGGCCGCGGACGGGCGGTGGGGTTTGTCAGGCCGAACCCGCACGGATCTTCTGGATCAACTCGGTTACCTGCTCGTAGATCTGGCGCCGCTCCTGCATCTGGCCGGTGATCTTGTCCACGGCGTGGATGACTGTCGTGTGGTCGCGTTTGCCGAAGACCCGGCCGATGGCGGGATAGCTGTAGTCCGTGAGCTCGCGCGTGAGGTACATGGCGACCTGGCGAGCGGTCACCAGTGGACGCGTTCGGCTCGGACCGCAGAGCGCCTCGACGGAGAACCCGTAACTGGCGGCGACCGCATCGAGGATCATCTGGGGTGAGATGCGCCGCGGCTCACCGGCCAGGACGAGATCGGACAGTACCTGTTCGGCCTGGGCCAGCGAGATCGGTTCGTTGTTGAGTTTGGCGAAGGCACAGATGCGGGTCAGCGCGCCCTCGAGCTCTCGGATGTTGTTCTTGACGTGGGACGCGATGAACTCGAGGACGTCGTCGGGGACCTTCTGGTGCTCGCTCAGGCACTTGGAGCGGAGGATGGCGAGCCGGGTCTCGAGGTCGGGCGGGTCGATCTCGGTGATGAGCCCGGAGAGAAAACGGCTGCGCAGGCGGTCTTCGAGGGTCTCGATGGACTTCGGGGGGCGGTCCGAGGTCAGGACGATCTGTTTGGAGGCGCCCTTGAGGTCGTTGTAGGTGTGGAAGAACTCCTCTTGGAGCCCCTCTTTGCGCTCCATGAACTGCACGTCGTCGATGAGCAGGACGTCGCAGTCTCGATAGCGCCGTTTGAAGGCGAGCGTCTTTGCCGTGCGCAGCGACTCGACGAAGTCGTTCATGAACGTCTCCGTCGTGACGTAGAGAACCTTGCGCCGGGAGTAGTTCTCGGTGACGTAGTTCCCGATGGCGTGGAGGAGATGGGTCTTGCCCAGGCCCGAGTCCCCGTAGATGAACAGGGGGTTGTAGGAGCGGCCGGGGGTCTCGGCCACCGCCTGCGCGGCAGCATGGGCCAGGCGATTGGACGACGCTGCGACGAAGGTCTCGAACGTGAACTTGGAATCGAGCTGGACCGCGGGCGACTCGTGGGCCGGCCCGGGCGGGCTCGGGGCCCGGGTGGGCTCGGGGATCGGCTCTGCCAGCAGGCCGGGGACCTCCGGCTCGGGGACCGGAACGGTGGCCGGCTCAGGGTCCTGCACCTCGAGTCGCCCTCGTACACGCGTCCCGGCCTCGTTGGCCAGGGTGTCCTCGATCATCGGCAGGTAGCGAGACTCCACCCGCTCGCGGATGAGCACATTGGGCACGGAGAGGACGAAGACGCCGTCGGTGAAGGCCACCGGCTCAATGGTCGAGAGCCAGAGCTGCCACGTGGTCTCCGACACCTGCTCGCGCAGGGAACCCGAGCACCTCGTCCAGAGATCCGCAGCTTGTGTCACCGTCGTTTCGAACGCCCCTTCTCCCCCCTCGGCGCCGAGCCACGATGTTCGGAACGATCCTCGGTGCGGGGAATTGGATGAACGTACACCGTGCCGGGCGATGCGACTAGAGGCCGCCTCCAAATCGCGCCTAACATGGGAGGACTCGCCGCCGGCGGCCGGATCGACCCGATGGCCGAGGCATGAACCCTGCGACGACCTCTGTCCCGGACGCCATTCGGGCGCCGCGAAAGGCTGAAATTACGTGAAGCGCACTTATCAACCCAACACCCGTAAGCGGGCTCGCACCCACGGCTTTCGCAAGCGAATGTCGACTCGTGCAGGACGGGCCATCCTGAAGTCACGGCGGCTCAAGGGGCGCCACCGGCTCACCGTCTGAGGCGTCGCGTGCCTGCACGGACGGTCGGACGGATCACGACCCGCGCTGCCTTCGGGGCGCTGCAACGCTCCCGAGCCCGGGGTGCGTGCGGTCCTGTGAAGGCCGCCTTCGTCCCGGCCGAGGACAGCGCGCCAGGCGTGTTTCCCCAGGTCGGATACGCAATTGGGCGACGCTGTGGCGCCGCGGTGGTGCGCAACACCCTGCGACGCAGGGCGCGTGCCGTCGTGCGCGCGGAGGCCCCGTCGTTACCGCGGGGGTCCTACCTCATCTGGCTCGAGCCGGGGGCGGCACAGCGTGCGCCGGCTGCGCTGCGTACCGATGTGGCCACCGCGCTGCAGAGAGCCGGCGCGACGGTGCGGTCGTGAGCGCCGCACGGCCCAACCTCAGCCCACCCGTCCGGGCGGCCGTGGCGCTGCTGCGGGCTTACCAGGGGGCGGCGTCGGGACGTCTTTCGCCGTGCCGCTTCTACCCAAGTTGCTCGAATTACGCCATCGAGGCCTTCTCGGTGCATGGCTTCTGGCGAGGCCTGGGCCTGACGACCCGGCGGCTGGTGCGCTGCCGTCCCTTCGGTCCGCACGGCGTCGACCTTGTGCCCGTCCGGGTACACAGCCATGAGGGAGGTCGTCCGTGTTGAACCACCCGCTCCTGGCCGAGAACTCCCTGTTCAAGCTCATCGGGGAGATCTTCCACCCGCTCTTCGAGCTCTTCGGGCTGATCCTGGCCGGCCTCTACGCGGTCTGGCCGAACTACGGCTTTGCGATCACCGGCCTGACGATCATCATCATGCTGGCGTTGACGCCGGTCACGGTGAAGAGCACCAAGTCGATGCTGGCCATGCAGCGACTGCAACCCGAGATGAAAAAGCTCCAGGCCAAGTACAAGGGCCCGGAGAACCGGGAGATGCTCAACCAGGAGATGATGCGTCTCTACAAGGAGAACGGGACGAGCCCGTTCGGCGCCTGTCTTCCGAGCCTTCTGCAGATGCCCTTCCTGATCGTGCTCTACACGCTGATTCGGGGGCTCTCAAATACTGTTTCAAGGGGCGCGTCCTACGTAAATGCCGCCGGCCAAACTGCCATTTGCCAGGCGAAAACCTGTGGGGCCCCCAGATACATACCGGTGCACTCACAAATGCACACGGCGCTGGTCAATTCACAGGGTCAAATGCATTGGTGGTTCGGGATGGACCTGTCCTCCCTTCCCCTGGGACACCACGGTGCGAATCAGGCGCTATTGACGATCCCGTATCTGGTGCTCATTGGGGCTGCAATGTTCTTGCAGTACTACCAAATGAAGCAGATGAATAGCCGCAATCCTCAGGCTGCAGCGGCGAATCCACAGATGCAAACAATGCAGAAGTTCTTTCCTATTATTTTCGGAGTCATTTACCTAAGAGTGCCGGCCGGAGCAACCATTTACATGGTGGTGTCTTCGGCGATGCGGATCGGGACCCAGGAGGTGATGTTCCGCAGCGGCGTACGTCACCCCGGTCGCGGCGGAGCGCGAGATCTCTCCCCCCAAACAGGAGAAGGAGCCGAGGCAGGAGAAGGAGACACCGAAGTCGAGGCCGCCCGAACAGAAGAAGTCGACCGCGACGGACGGCACAACGGCCGCCAAGAGGACGCTCCCGCCGACGAGGTCGGCAGGCAGCGGGTCAAACGGTCGTTCGGGTGGCAATGGCAAGAAGACCGGGGGTGCGGCCAAGAGGGCGACGAACGGCAAGGCCGGTGGTGGCGAGGCGGAGGATCCGTCGGCCCCGAAGCCCCATCCGCGGTCGCGCTCGAAACGGACGAGAAAGGCTCGATAGCGCGTGGAGTGGGTCGAAGTGGCGGGCAAGAGCGTGGAAGAGGCGACCGAGCAGGCACTCGATCAACTCGGGGTGGCCGCCGGGGACGCAGAGGTGATCGTGGTCAACGAGCCCAAGACGGGGCTCTTCGGCCGTATGCGGGTCGAGGCGCGCGTGCGAGCCCGGGTGCGCCCGGTTGGCGCGAGACCGCGCCGGGAGCGTTCGCGGCGCGGTGGGCGCTCGGCCCAGGGCAACCGTCAGGGGGCTCAGCGTGCTTCTGACACCGACGGTAGGCCCAGCGGCCGCGGCCAGTCCTCGAGCGGCAACGGATCGACCACCGTGGCGGAGGCCGCCGGCGCGTCGGGAGCAGGAACGAGCCGGTCGGCTCGCCGCCGGCGAAACCGGAGCAACGCGGGCGACGGGACAGGCTCGAGGAACGGCTCGAGGTCGGGGCTTGCCCCGGAGAAGCCTCGGGAACGCAGCAGCGAAGCGAAGGAGACGGTAGAGATGGCCGAGGGCATGACGCTCGAAGAGCAGGGCGAAGTCGGTCGGGCGTTCGTGGCCGACCTTCTGAGTGAGTTCGGAATGCAGGGATCGGTGGAGTGCCGCCTGCTCGATGAGGAGACGGTCGAGATCGCCGCTATCGGTGAGGACCTCGGGATGCTGGTGGGTCCGCGCGGCTCCACGCTGGCGGCGTTGCAAGATCTGACCCGGGCCGTGGTCCAGCGGCAGTGCCCCTCGCGTACCGATCGAATCCTGGTCGATGTGGCCGGCTACCGTGAGCGTCGTCTGGCCGCCCTCAAGCGCTTCAGCATCCAGATCGCCGAGGAGGTCCTGGCGTCCGGTCAGGAGAAGGCGCTCGAGGCGATGAGCCCGGCGGACCGCAAGGCGGTGCACGACGCCATCAACGAGACACCGGGGGTGCAAACCCGGTCCGAGGGCGAGGACCCAAACCGCTACATCGTCATCGCGCCGGCAGGCTGACGCGGCGGCGGTGCCGGGCCCCGAGGCATCGCAGGACTCCCCCGCCGAAACCCGGGACGAGCTGTACGACCTCTTGGCTGAGGCGCGGCGAGACGGGTTCCTGGGGCCGGGCCCCCTCGACGTTCATCTTCGTCACGCCGCGGGATTCGCCGACGTCGCCCGCCGCCTCTGCTCGGGGTCTGCGGCCGCAGGGGCCCGTCAACAACCCTCGAAGGCTCATGGCCCGCGGATCGTCGATCTGGGGTCCGGTGGCGGCCTACCGGGACTCGTCGTGGCTGCAGCCTGGACCGAGGCGCAGGTCGTGTTGCTCGACGCCAACGCACGCCGCACCGCATTCCTGCGGCGGGCGGTGAACCGCCTGAGGCTGGACGCACGGGTCAGCGTCGTGCAGGAGCGGGCGGAGCGGTACGGGCGCCTCGACGATGCCCGGGGAACATTCGATGGCGCCATGGCCCGCTCCTTTGGTCGCCCGGCTGTCGTCGCCGAGTGTGCGGCCCCGCTGCTCCGCCGTGGCGGCTGGCTCATCGTCTCGGAACCTCCGGCGGAGGAGCCCGGATCCACCACCACCGGCCCGCGCTGGCCGGCCGAGGCCCTGCTCCAGTTGGGCCTGGTGCCGGAACAGACGGCTCGAAAGGGTTTCGACTACCGGGTCCTCCGACAGGCACAGGAGTGTCCGGAGCGGTTCCCCCGCCGGGACGGCGTCCCAGCCAAGAGACCGCTCTTCTGAGGCGCTGCGGCCTAAATCGGCGGGGACCCGATCAATTCACTGTTCCACGTGAAACGGCGGGTGCGTCCGCAGAGCTCCGTTTGAGGTTCCACGTGGAACAGCCTCAAGTCTTGACCTCGACGCTCCGGCAGGCCAGGATAGGCGCCGTGGCGCTGCGATCCGGAGTACGGGCCTGATGCGCATCCGGCGCAAGGACCGGGAAGGCCTCCCAACCTCGCAACAACCACAAACTCCCCCAGCACCCTACGATCAGGCCGTCGTGGAAGAGCCGGCCGGGCCGGCGCCCTCCTCGACCGATCCGGTGAGGAGCCTCGTCGGGGAGACCCCCCCGGCTGTCCCCGAGCCGACGACTTCCGGCGCCGAGACCCTCCCGGCTGTCCCCGAGCCGACGACTTCCGGCGCAGAGACCCCCCCGGGCACCGATGCCGCCGGGGGCGTCGAGAAGCCCAGCGGCGACGTGGCCTCGAGCGCCCCGCCTGGGCAGTCCGAGGTTGTGCCCGCGGAGAAACAGCGGGTGGCGAGAGACCACGTCCAGCGGCCGCCCTCGATCAGCGAGGACGCCGTCGAAATGCTCAACGGCTCGAAGCCCACCGTGCGGGAATTGCCCGCGGGTGATCGCGATCGCCAACCAGAAGGGTGGGGTGGGCAAGACCACGACGACGGTCAACCTGGGAGCGGCCCTGGCCGAGGAGGGTTACCGGGTCCTCGTCATCGACCTTGACCCACAGGGCAATGCCACGACCGGGCTCGGCGTGGAGGCGCGGAACTTCGAGCTCTCGATGTACGACGTGATCATGCGGGACCAACCTCTCGAGGACTGCATCGAGCCGACCAGCGTGAAGAACCTGTTCGTTGCGCCCGCCACGATCGACCTTGCCGGCGTGGAGATCGAACTGGTACCGGCGTTCAGCCGGGAGCTCAAACTCAAGCGGGCCATCGACTCCATCGTGGACGACTTCGACTTCGTGCTGATCGACTGCCCACCTTCCTTGGGCCTCATCACGGTCAACGGCTTGGCCGCGGCCGACGAGGTCCTGGTGCCCATCCAGTGCGAGTACTACGCGCTCGAGGGTCTGAGCCAGCTGCTGCGGAACGTGAACCTGGTCTCGACCAACCTCAACGAGACCCTGGAGGTCTCCACCATCGTGCTCACAATGTTCGACGCCCGGACCCGGCTCTCCGTGGACGTGGCCAACGAAGTCCGAGAGCACTTCTCCGAGCGGGTCTGCCGAGTGGTGATCCCGCGCACGGTTCGGCTGTCGGAGGCGCCTTCTTTCGGGCAGCCCATCACGGTGTTCGATCCGGTCTCGCGGGGCGCAGTGGCCTATCGCGAGCTGGCCAAGGAGGTGAGCAATGGCGCGCCGCAGCGGACTCGGTAAAGGCCTGAGCGCCCTGATCCCGAGCGAGTCGACGGGGGAGGCGGACTCGCTGCTCCGGGAAGTGCCGATTTCCCACATCCGCCCGAACGTGTACCAGCCCAGGAGCCACTTCGACGAGGAGAGCATGAGTTCCTTGGCCGCTTCGATCCGCGAGGTCGGTCTGCTCCAACCGGTGCTCGTCCGAGAGCTCAAGGACGAGGAGGACAGTTACGAGCTGATCGCGGGGGAGAGGCGCTGGCGCGCCGCCCGGCGGGCGGGGCTCCAGACCATCCCCGTGCTGGTGCAGGTCGCCGACGACGTGGCGAGCCTCGAGCGGGCCCTGATCGAGAACCTGCACCGGGAGGACCTCAACGCCCTCGAAGAGGCCGCCGCCTATCAGCAGCTGATCGACGAGTTCGGCCTGACCCACGAGCAGGTGGCAAACCGGATGGGAAAGGGGCGGGCGACGGTGACCAACACCCTGCGTCTGCTTCAGCTTCCCGCCGGGGCCCAGCGTGCCCTCTCCGAGCGGACCATCTCCGCCGGACACGCCAGGGCGCTGCTCGGCACCCCGGACCGGACTCTCCAGGAGAAGCTGGTCGAGCGTGTCGTCGAGGAGGGCCTCACCGTGCGGGCGGTCGAGGACCTCGTGCGTACGGGGGGCGCCGAGCTCAGGGTCGTGCCCTCCCAAGCGGAGACGGTCGACGAGGCGGCAACCGAAGTTTCGACTTCAAGTACCACCGAACCGGCCAGCCGACGTGCGTCTGTCCGGCGATTGCCCGAGCCGGGAGTGCTGGAGCTCGAGGACCTCTTGTCGACCTACCTCAACACCCGGGTAAAGGTCGACATCCAGAACCGGCGGGGCCGCTTGGTGGTCGAATTCGCCACCCTCGAAGACCTCGAGCGCATCTACCGCGCCATGGTCGGTGAAGGCGGCGTCGCGTAGTTCACGCAACTGTCAAGGGTCGGTTCAGCTTCATCCACAACCTGTGCATGACGTTGTGGATTGTCACCTCGTTCACTTGCCGGCAGCATTGATCGCGTAACCGTCGCAGGGTCGGCGCTACCACCCCCGAGGCGCGAACGACCTGCTCAAACTCGATTACGGGTAATCAATCCCAGGAGACGTCGGCCCAGTGCCCAAGGGCCGACGACAGTGCGGAGGCCAGAGTGGTGGCCCGCTCGACCACGGTGCTCGCCGGCCCCACCTCGACGAGCACCGCCGGCATGCGCGTCTCACGCAGGAGCGGCACGGACATTCCGTGCACCCCCGCGTCGACCACGCCGAGCGCCCGGGGGACCGCGCCCTGGACCAGCTCGGCCAGCCGGCGACCTCCGGGTGACTCGTCGTGGGTGCCCGACCAGAAGGAAGTGCCGCACGACGAGGCGGCCGGGTTCAGCCGGAGTCCGACGAAGACGTCGACGTCGAGCTCGTTGGCCTCCTTGGCCTGGACGGCGTCGTCGGGGTGGTGGAGTTCGGTCACGCGGATCCCGCTCATCGTGAGCCGCCTCCGCAGGGCGCCGGTCACGCTCCCCAGCCCGCCGCTCTCACCCACGGCGACGTGGCGCCCCCGCAGCGTGGGGGGAGCGTCCCGCAGGGCGGCCCGTGCCCGCACCGCCGAGACCAGCTCGGGGTCGTGCTGCAGGCTCTCGAGTCTCAACAACTCGTGGAGGGTTGCTCCGCCCAGGATGCCATCGGCGGGCAACCCGGCGTTGCGCTGGAACTCTCCGAGGGCGCGTGCGGTGGCGTCGCCGAAGATGCCGTCGACCCGGCCCGTGTCGAAGCCCAGGCTGCACAGGCGTTGCTGCAGCTCGGCGATGTCGTCACCCCGCAGCATGGGCGTCCGGCGGTAGAGGAAGCGGTCACCCAGCGGGAAGCCGGCCTCGACCAGGGTGTTCCAGGTCTGCGGACCGCAGATACCGTCGACGCGCAATCCGCGCAGGCGCTGGAAGGCTTCGACAGAGGCCCGCGTGGCGGGTCCGAACAACCCGTCGACGTCGACCGGCGTGCCCAGGACCTTGCCCAGACGGTCTTGGATGTCGGCGACCGCCGGCCCGCGGTCCCAGATGACGAGGGGGAGGCCTACAGGTAGGCCGAGATCTCCTCGAGCAGCTGTGCCTTCGGCTTGGCCCCGATGAGGCGGGCCTGGGGCTCCCCGTCCTTGAACAGGATCAGCGTCGGGATGCTCATCACCTCGTACCGGCGCGTCACGTCCAGGTTGTCGTCGATGTTGAGCTTGCCGATCCGGATCTTGCCCGCCTGCTCGTTGGCGATCTCCTCCAGCACCGGGGAGATCATCTTGCACGGACCGCACCACTCAGCCCAGAAGTCTACCAACACGGGCACGTCAGAACTCTTGACCTGCTCGTCGAAGTTGGCGTCGGTCAGAGTCTCCATGTTCTCGCTCATCGCATCTCCTTGTCAGCGGGTGCAACGCCACACCCTCCGGATCTGTTCCCGGCCCTCGGTTACTCGCCCTTCATCTCGAGCCAGCGCTCGGCGTCGATGGCGGCCATGCAGCCCGACCCGGCCGAAGTGACGGCCTGCCGGTAGTAGTCGTCCTGCACGTCGCCGCAGGCGAAGACCCCGTCCACGCTGGTGCGGGTGGTGCCGTCGAAGGTGCGCACGTAGCCGTTGTCCTCCAACTCGATCTGGCCCTTGAGCAGGGACGAGTTGGGTTCGTGGCCGATGGCGACGAAGAGCCCCGTCGCATCGAGGTCTGACTCCTCGCCGGTGACCGTGTCCCGGAGGCGCAGCGCGCTGACCTTCGTGTCGCCGACGATGTCGGTCACCACCGAGTTCCACTTGAACTCGATCTTGGGGTTGGCGAAGGCGCGCTCGCTGCATGATCTTGGAGGCCCGCAGCTCGTCGCGCCGGTGAATCACGGTGACCCTGGAGCCGAAGCGCGCCAGGAAGATGGCCTCCTCCATGGCGGAGTCGCCACCTCCGGCCACTGCGATGTGCTGCTCGCGGAAGAAGAAGCCGTCGCAGGTGGCGCAGGTCGAGACCCCGTAGCCGAGCAGGCGGTCCTCGTTGGGCACGCCGAGCATGAGCGAGCGCGCGCCGGTGGCGACGATGACCGTGTCGGCGACGACAGTGGGCTCGTCGGCCCGGGGATCGCCAATCCACAGCTCGAACGGCCAGGGCGAGAGGTCGAGGCGGCTGACCTTCGCCGTGCGAAGCTCGGCCTCGAAGCGCAGGGCCTGGGCGCGCATCATGCCCATGAGTTCCGGGCCCATGATCCCGTCGACGAAGCCCGGGTAGTTCTCCACGTCGGTGGTGAGCATGAGCTGGCCGCCGGGCTGATCGCTGGTGGAGGAGGGCTCGCCCTCGATGACCAGGGGCTGCAGCTGCGCCCGGGCCGTGTACAGGGCTGCGGTGAGCCCAGCGGGCCCGCTGCCGATAATGACGACCTTGCGGCGCTCAGGCATCGGGGGGCAGGCCACGTCGGGCGTACAGGATCGCCCCGACGATGCTGAAGAGGAGGCCGAGCACGATGTACGAGGCCCAGATGCGGTGCCCGGCGATGGTCGTCACGCGGATGAACCCGACGCAGAAGAGCACGACCGTCAGGATCCCGATGACGGCGATCACCACGCCGAAGACGACGCCGCGGGCCGCCACGACGGCGGGGCGGATGGCACGGTCGTTGACGGTCGCCACCACGGTGTCGACCGTGTCGAGGGCACGAGCCGATAGCGCGTCGGTGATGTCGTTCTCAGCCACGGGGGGAGACTACCCGGCGCTCCCGGCCGCCCTGGCAGGGACGATGTAACAGACCCCCACCGTGTTCGGGCCGGCGTGGGTCCCGACGACCGGGCCCAGATCCACCGTGAGGAGCGGGTGCTCCGTGGCGATGCCCTCGACGCGGGCGAGCACCTCGGGGAAGTCGTCGCAGGCCCCGTCGGCGACGGCGATGCGCTCGAGCGGGCGCGTCCGCCTTGACCTTGTCCGTGAGGTAGGCCAACGCCCGGGCGCGCGTGCGCTGCTTGGACTCCTCGGCCACCTCGCCGTCCTTCAGCTGGATGACGGGCTTGATGTTGAGCAACGAGCCGAGCAGGGCGCGGGCCCCGCCGATGCGGCCGCCGCGCTGGAGGTGCTCGAGCCCGCCGATGACCCCGTAGATATGGGTTCGGCCGATGCGATCCTCGGTGTTGGCCACGAGCGCATCGAGCCGGCCGCCGCCGCGCCGCCTCCTCGGCCGCGGCGATGACCAGGAGGCCCTGGCCCATCGTCAACGAACGGGTGTCGAGGACGTGCACGGGCACGGCGTCGAAGCCGTCGGCCGCGGCGACAGCGGAGCCGTACGTGCCCGAGACCTTGGAGGAGATCGTCAGGCAGAGCACGGCGTCAGCCCCTTCGTCCACGGCCTGCTGGAAGGCGGCTCGGAAGGCGCCCGGCGAAGGTTGCGAGGTCTCGGGGAGGTCGCTCCGGCCCCGGCAGCGCTCCCAGAACTCCGCCGGGGTGAGCTGGCGGCGGTCCTCGAGCTCCTCTTCGCCGAAGCGGATGGTCAGCGGTACCACGACGACGTTGTGCTCCTTCACGAGCTGGTCGGTCAGGTCGCACGCACTATCGGTCACGATGTGGACACCGGGCATTGAGCGAGTCTGCCACGAGCGCGCCGCGGCGAAGCGCCTCCGGAGCTGGTGCGCTTGCTCAGCCGCCGGCGCCGGCGACCGGCGGCACGCCAAGGGGGCGGAGGGGCCCCAGAGAGGGGGCACCGGGCCGGGACTCGCCCGGCGGGCTGGGCGTGCGGGGTGACCCGGGTGCACGGGGGGGTCGGGGTGGCCCGGACTGGTCCGGGGGGCCGGACGGGCCGGACGGGCCGGACGGGCCGGATCGGTGGCGGTGCACCTCGTCGCGGCGCCCCAGCCAGATCACGCACGCGCCGAAGACCAGCCCGCCCGCGGCGACGGCCCCGGCGACACGGGCCAGGAGGCCCGGGATGCTGGTCGAGCCCGAGAGGTTGGAGACCACGAGGACGACCAGGGCCATGGGCACCGAGGCGATCAGCACGCGCCAGAGGGGCGCCCACGTGGCGCGGTCCGATAGGGGCCCGAACCACTGGCGGAACGTCGCGAGGGCGAGGCACGCCGCCACGCTGTACGCGATCGACAGGGACAGCGCGAGGCCACGCACGCCGAGCGGGCGCACCAGGGCGAGGGCGAGCACGATGTTGAGCCCGTTCTCTACGAGATAGAGGTAGAACGCGACCTTCGTCCGCTGCATCGACTGCAGGACGCGCACGAAGTAGAGGTAGCTGCAGAAACCCGGCAGACCGAGCGCGAACATCGCCAGCGCAGCGCCGGTGGTCGCGGTCTCGGCCGGGGTGCTGTGCCCGTTCCCGAGCAGCAGTGCCACGGCGGGCCGCGCCAGGAGCAGCATCCCCACGGCGGACGGGATGACGAGGGCGAGCACGGCGCGCAGGCCGCCCGTCATGCGGTGCAGGAAGGCGGTCCGCCGACCCGTCGACCACTTTTCGGCGAGGTCGGGGGTGACCACCGACATCACCGTCACGGCGATGACGCCGTAGGGGAGCTGGAAGAACGCGTAGGCGTAGGTGTACGAGGAGACGGGGTCGGACCCCGCGACGCTGCCCGCCAGGATGGTGACCACGAACAGGGCCACCTGGTTGGCGACGACGAAGCCGAACGTCCAACCACCCAGCCGGACGACGGCCCGGAGTGCGTCGTCGCGCGGGTTCCAGTTCCAGCGCACGAGGCCGAGGTCGGCGCGCCGCAGACTGGGGATCAACGCCACGCCCTGGAGCACGACGCCGAGCGAGGTGCCCAGCCCGAGGAGGACGAGCTGGGAATGGTGGGCCTCCACGCTGGCGAGCGACGCGCCGTGCCCGGCCCACAGGCCGAACCACACGAGAATGCCGATGCAGACGACGTTGTTGACGATCGGCGCCCACGCCACGGCGATGAAGCGCCGCCGCGTGTTGAGCAGCGCAGCGCCCAGCGCGAACACCCCGTAGGCGGCGATCTGGATCACGAACCAACGCAGGAAGGTCGTGGCCACCTCTCGTTCCAGCTCGATCTGATGGAGGTGTCCCGGATGGGCGTGCGTGTCGAGCGCGGTGCAGCGCGTCGATGAGGTAGGGCGCGGCGAGCAGCGCCGCCACGCTGGTCACGAGCAGCACGCCGATCGACACCGTGAGGACCGCCGAGATCGACTCGAACGCCTCGTCCTCCTCCTTGTGGGCCAGCCGGTCGACGAAGACGGGGATGAACGTCGCGGAGAGGACGCCACCGAGGACGACGTCGTAGAGCATGTTGGGCGTGACGTTGGCCAGGTTGTAGGAGTCCGCCAGCAATGTCTGGCCGAGCGCCCAGGCGAGGGCGACGAACCGCAGCAGGCCCGTGACGCGTGAGACGCCGGTGCCTACGGCCACGTAGGCGGCGGAGGTCCGCAGCGGGAGCGTCCGGGCCCGCCGCGCGGGACCCATCGTCAGTGGGCCCGGGGACGCCGGCGGCGCCCGCGGAGCCACGTGCGCACCCACCAGGCCAGCAGCACGGCGCCGGCCAGGACGGTCAGGGCCACCCCGACGAAGGAGATGGCCGTGGAGTGCACGGTGAGCACGGTGTGGGCCAGCAGGAGCTGGCCGTTGGGCGTGTGCAGTGTCACCTCGATGGGCAGGCGGTCACCCGAGGTCCGAGCCTGCGCAGTCACCCGGACAGAAGTCGTGGGCCGATCGAGCGTCAGCGCGCGCGTGTTGCCGTCGGGGAAGGTGAACTTGTCGCTGGCGAGCGTCACGACGACGCGGACGGGGTAGGGCGCGTCCGACAGCACGGTGACGGGGATGGCGGCCCGCGTCGCCGTGAACGTGACCGTCTGCTCGGTGCCGAGCCTGATCGTCCCGGTCACGCCAGAGAACGCCTTCTCGTAGGCGGTAAGGGCGGCCGAGCGACGTGCGGCGGTGAGGCCGCGGGCCTCGGTGGCGAGCAGCGCATCGGCCAGCGAGGTCATCTCGGGCGGGTGGTCGGGCTCCACCGCGTCGTCGAACGAGGCCAACTGCTGGCGCGCCAGGCCGATCCTGTCGGCTGCGGCGTGCGTCAGGCCCTGGGTGGCCGGGCCCGACTGGAGGTGGCGGACGTTGGGCTCTCGGTTGCCGCCCGTCGGGACCTGGTCGAAGAACTGGCCGAGGGTCACCGCGCTGAGGACCTGGTTGCCCGACAGCCCTCCCAGCAGCGCGTCGAGGAAGGGAGCGGACGGGTGCCACCCGGCCGGCGGCTCGATCACCACGCCGCGCGGGTCGGTCAGGAACGCGTTCTCGAAGTGGACGAACGACATGCCGGCCAGCAGCTGCTCGGCCGAGAGCACCTGATCGGCCCGGTTGGCGGTGAAGCGTGCGCTGAGCGTCGAGTTCACCGCGGCGGCCAACACGTTCGACCCCTGGCCGAGGTCGAGCGTGAAGGGTTGGGCGAACGTGAGATTGCTCAACCCCCCCGGGGCCAGGTCGGCGTCGTTCAGCACGAGTTGCGAGGCCCCGGCGACCCGGAGCCCTGCGGCCAGGTCACCGCCGTCACCCTGGGCGAACGACGTGGCCGAGTCGATCCAGGCGCCACCGACCGGCTTGAGGCCGGCGGCACGCAGGAGGTCGTCGCCCCGAATCATCTGGGCGCCGATCTCGCCGGCGATCCCGGCCTCGGACAGTGCGGCCAGGTTGATCGGGACGTAGGACTGGTCGAGAACCTCGTCGGTCGAGTCGCCGTCGAGCTGCGCCAACGCGGCGTCGCCGGCCCGCGCGTGGTCACTCTCGATCGTGTCCGCGGTGACCGGGCTGACGGCGAGCGTGGCGGGGACGTCGCGGTGCGCGGAGAGCGCGTTCGCCATGGTCTCGGTGCTGCCGCCGGCCACCGGCAGCACCAGGGCGACGCGGAGCGCCCCGTCGCCGCCGACCGCGGTGGGTTCCTGGTACGTGAGGAACGTCGTGAAGTGCCCGAGCGGCGTCGACGACCCTTGGCGGAAGAGCGCGACAGCCACGGGATAGACGTCGCCGCAGCGGCCGGTCAGCGGTGTGCACGAAAGCGTCAGCGTCGGACTGCCCGCCGCGCACGCACCGGGCCCGCTGGTCGGTGCGCTGGCGCCGTCGTCGGGCAGGACGGTGACGCACGCCGAGGCGGTCAGGGCACCCGTGCTCGTGGCGCCGACCGGAACGTCGATCGGGCGCAGCAACTCGGAGGTCGGCGGCGTGCCGCCGATGGCCTGCTCGAGCTCGGAGGAGTCGTCGAGGCGCCCGTAGAAGGTCAGGCTCACGTGCAAGTCGCTGGCCGGGCCCGCGGCGGCACCCACGCCGAGCGCGATGTTGAACCACGGCTGCTGGGCCGTCACCCACGGGGTCTGGGACAGCAGGGACAGCGCCGGCCCACCCGATGCCGCCTGCACGGGCGCGGCGGCACCGGGCGCGCCCGCGTCCAACGTGCCGAGGAGGGCAAGTGTGGCTACGGCGAGCGTGCAGAGGGCGGTCGTGGCCCAGCGCATCAGCACAGGGAGAGGCTAGAACGGCGCACTACCGTGGGCGGGTGCAGTCCACGTCGGTGCCCGAACGGTTCCGTCCCTACGTCAGCGCCACCGAGGAGCTGGCGCGCCGCTTCGCGGCAGCGGGGCGAACGCTCTATCTCGTGGGTGGTTCCGTGCGTGACGCGCTCTTCCCGGGGGAGGCGGGCTCGGAGGAGGACGCCGACCTCGATCTGACGACGGACGCCCGTCCCGAGGAGATCGAACACCTGGTGCGGGGCTGGGCGGACGACGTCTGGACCCAGGGGGCACGGTTCGGGACGATCGGCCTTCGCAAGGGTTCCCAGATCTACGAGATCACGACGCACCGGGCCGAGGTGTACGTGCCCGAGTCGCGCAAGCCCGAGGTCACCTTCGGCGATGACATCACGGTGGACCTGTCCCGGCGCGACTTCACCATCAACGCGCTGGCGCTCCGGCTGCCCGACATGGAGCTGATCGACCCCTTCGACGGGCTGGGCGACCTGGCCGCCGGCCGCCTGCGGACCCCGCTCGACCCGGAGGTGTCGTTCGGCGACGACCCTTTGCGCATGTTGCGCGCGTCGCGCTTCGCGGCGCGCTTCTCGCTCGAGCCAGACCGGGCGCTCGTGGCCGCGGTCGAGCACATGCACGGGCGGCTCTCGATCGTCTCGGCCGAGCGCATCCGTGACGAGTTGGACAAGATCATCATGGTCGACGTGCCTTCCGTTGCGCTCTGGTTCGTCGTGCGCACCGGGCTGGCCGAGGACTTCCTGCCCGAACTGCCCGGCCTGGCGCTCGAACAAGACCCGATCCATCGTCACAAGGACGTGCTGGCGCACACGCTCGCCGTGGTGGACAAGACCTCGAGGAACCGCCTGCTCCGCCTGGCCGCGCTGTTTCACGACGTGGGCAAGCCGCGTACGCGCGCGATCACCGACGGCGGGGTGAGCTTCCATCATCACGAGGTCGTCGGCGCCCGCATGACGCGCGCACGCATGGAAGCGCTGCGCTACCCCGCGGCCGACGTGGATGTCGTGGTCCGGCTCGTCGAGCTGCATCTCCGCTTCCACACCTACCGGTTGGGTTGGACGGACAAGGCCGTGCGCCGCTATGTGCGCGACGCCGGGCCCTATCTCGACATGCTCAACGAGCTGACGCGTTGTGACTGCACGACGCGCAACGCCAACAAGGCCCGCGCACTGGCCCGGCGCATGGACGAGCTCGAGGCCCGCATCGCCGAGCTGCGGGAGCAAGAGGAGCTCGACGCCCTCCGACCCGACCTCGACGGCAACCAGGTCATGGACGTGCTCGGCATCGGCCCTGGCCGGGCCGTCGGGAACGCTCTGGCCTTCCTCATGGAGCTCCGGCTGGACGAGGGTCCCCTCGGTGAGGAGGAGGCGACGAGACGCCTCCGGGAGTGGTGGGCCCTCGAGCAGCAGAGCCGCCCGGGGGGAGGGGGTACCCTCGTGCCATGACGAGGATCAGCGCACCGGACAGCGGTATGGGCGAGCACATCGACTGGGCGCTGTTGCGCCCCGAGATGGCTGGCGGCATGGGCAGGCTGTCCTCCGCCGTCTACGACAATTCACAGCTGTCGGTGCGCGAGCGGGAGGCGGCGCGCTGGACGATCGCTTTGATCAACGACTGCGCGGTCTGCCGCGACACGCGGGCCCGCGACGGCGAGACGGTCGGTGCGGGCGAGCCGTTCTACGCCGAGGTCACCGACTGGCGCAACGCCACCGGACTGAGCGAACGTGAGCGGCTGGCCGCCGAGTTCGCCGAGCGCTTCGCGCTCGATCACCTCGCCATGGACGACGAGCTGTGGAGCCGCCTGCACGCGGTGTACACCGACGCGGAGCTGGCCGACCTGACGATCTGCTGCGGCACGTTCCTCGGCATGGGCCGCACGCTCGCCGTGGTCGGCGTGCGCGCGCCGGCGGAGCGGATCCTGGTCTGAGCTCCCGCCCGTCGGTTCAGTCGGCGGGCCAGGTCTCCTCGGTCTCGCCGGCCGCGAACGCCTCGACCATGGCGTGGGCGACGTCGTCGTGGTACTGCACCGGCGGCGACTTCATGAAGTAGGCCGACGGGCCCAGCAGCGGGCCGCCGATGCCACGGTCGAGCGCCAGCTTGGCGCAACGCACGGCGTCGATGATGACGCCGGCCGAGTTGGGGGAGTCCCAGACCTCGAGCTTGAGCTCGAGGTCGAGCGGGACGTCGCCGAAGTTGCGCCCCTCCATCCGGATGTAGGCCCACTTGCGGTCCTTCAGCCACGGCACGTGGTCCGACGGGCCCACGTGGACGTCGTCGGTGTCGAGCACGTTGTCCTCGAGCTGGCTCGTGACGGCCTGGGTCTTGGAGATCTTCTTGGACTCCAGGCGCTCACGCTCGAGCATGTTCTTGAAGTCCATGTTGCCGCCGAAGTTCAGCTGGTAGGTGTGGTCGAGGGCCAGGCCCCGGTCCTCGAAGAGGCGGGTCAGGATCCGGTGGACGATCGTCGAGCCCACCTGGCTCTTGATGTCGTCCCCCACGATGGGGATGCCGGCGTCGCGGAACCGGCGGGCCCACTCGGGGTCCGACGCGATGAAGACCGGGATGGCGTTGACGAAGGCGACGCCGGCGTCGAGGCAGGCCTGGGCGTAGTGGCGCTGGGCCTCCTCGGAGCCCACCGGGAGGTAGGACACGAGGACGTCGGCCTGGGCCTCGCGCAGGGCCGCGGCGACGTCGACCGGCTCGGCGGGCGACTCCTCGACCACCTCGCGGTAGTAGCGCCCCAGGCCGTCGAAGGTCGGCCCGCGTTGGACGGTCACGCCGACCTCTCCGACCTCGGCGAAGCGCACCGTGTTGTTCAGGCCGGCATGGATGGCCTTCCCGAGATCCGTGCCGACCTTCGTCTGGTCGACGTCGAACGCCACGACCGGCACGAGGTCGCGCACGTGGTAGCCACCCAGCTCCACGTGCATCAGGCCCGGGACCGTGTCGTCGGGATCTGCGTCGCGGTAGTACGTGATGCCCTGGACGAGCGAACTGGCGCAGTTCCCGATGCCGGCGATCGCGAGTCGGATGGGGCTGTGCATGGCGGTTCTCCTTCGGTGTCGATGCTGCGATGGTTTCGTCAGGTCACCGGCTCGGTGCCGGCGGTGGCGAGGGCGGCGCGTTCGGACGCGATGAGGGTGTCGAGCCAGCTGATGTCGCGGGCGACGCCGTCGGCGGTGTGTTGCACGACCGAGCGGGCGTAGACGTCGAGATCGGCGCGGGCCTCGTCGCCCTCCCCCAGCCGCTGGACGAGCTGCGCGCGCCGGCGCTCCAGCAGGGCCAGGCGCGCCTGGGGCGCCAGGTGCCGGGCGAAGGCGAGGCGGAGGCTGAAGCTCCTTGCGTCGTCGGCCGCCCCGCCCCCTGCCAGCAACTCGGCGAACAACTCCCGCCCGGAGTCGGTGATCCGGTAGACCTTGCGGCCCCGCCTCGCTCGGGTGGGAGAGTGGCGACGGGCTCGCAGGACGGCCAGCTCGCCGCTCAGCGAACCGGTCGGTGGCGCCGCGGTGACCGATGCGCGACGGTGCCCGGGCACGCCACCTTCGGTGGCCACGACCGCCCCCGACTTCTCCAGCCTGGTCAAGGCGGGGTAGATCGACCCGAACGAGACGTTGGCCAGCAGTCCGAGGTGCTCGCGCAGCTGGCGTCGGATCTCGTAGCCGTGCAGATCGCGCTCTTCCAGGAGGCCCAGGATCGCCATGTCCAACATGACGAAGCACTATATCGGTTCGATATAGCGACATGTCACTTTTGATCATGTCCCCGTCACGCTCGTGCCTGAATTGCCACCCAATTGCTGCTGCTCCCAGGCATGAGCGGTAGCCTGGCGCCCGTGTCCGTCACCTCGGATCCGAGGTCGCCTTCCCGAGCCGTGAGCCCGGATGTCACGGCCCAGGTGGAGTACCGCATCGTCCGCGACGGAGTGGTGCGTGAGGTCGAGCGGGGCAAGGTGCAGAAGATCGACGTCTGCGACGCCCATCCCGAATTGCTGCGGGCGGCCCGCAACGTGGGGCGCCCGACCAAGGAGGTCTGCCCCATCTGCGACGACGGCCGGCTCGTCACCGTGACCTTCGTCTTCGGGGCGAAGCTGCCGCCCGGCGGGCGCTGCCCCGGCACGGCCGCAGAGCTCAAGGCGCTCTGCCGCCGCCCCGAGCCGGTGCTCTGTTACGAGGTCGAGGTCTGCCCGGCCTGCGCCTGGCACCATCTCATGCGCAAGTACCCGGCCGGCGGGGGTAGGACACGGCCGAAGAAGGCGACGCCGGCGCAGTGAGCGAGGGGCCCGTCACCGTCCCCTCGTTGCGGGCGCGCAAACGGCGTGACGGCGCAACGCCGATCGTGATGGTCACGGCCTACGACGCGCCAGGCGCCCGCATCGTCTCGGACGCCGGCGCCGACATCATCCTGGTGGGGGACTCGGTCGCCAACACCGTCCTGGGCTTCCCCGACACGCTGCACGTCGACATCGACGTCATGGCCCACCACACCGCGGCGGTGGCCCGCGCCGAACCTCACTGCCTCATCCTCGGAGACATGCCCTGGATGAGCTACCACCTGACCCCCGAAGAGGCCGTGCGCAACGCCGCGACGTTGATCCGCGCCGGCGCCCACGCCGTCAAGCTCGAGGGCGGGCGGGCCCGCATCCCGGTGGTCGAGGCCATCGTGCGGGCGGAGATCCCCGTCATGGGCCACCTCGGCCTCACTCCGCAATCGGTCCTCGCCATGGGCGGGTTCCGGGTTCAGGGGAAGAGCGCCGACGCGGCGACCGCCCTCCTCGACGCGGCCAAGGCCCTCGCGGCGTCCGGCTGCTTCGCGTTCGTGATCGAGGGCGTGCCCGACGTCGTGGGTGCGGCGGTGACCGAGGCCCTCGACGTGCCGACCATCGGTATCGGTGCCGGTCCGGCGTGCGACGGCCAGGTGCTGGTGTTCCACGACCTGCTGGGCCTGACCACGCAGAGGCCGCCCAAGTTCGTCCGCCAGTACGCGGACGTCGGCCGCATCGCCACCGAGGCGATCGCCGGCTTCGCGGCCGACGTGCGCAACGGGGCCTTCCCCGGCGAGGACGAGACCTACCACGCCCCACCGGGCCTGGGCGACGCCCTGGCCTGAGCTCCGCTTCACCTCGACTTCGGGTCCACCCCGCCAAGAGCGCAGATCGCCGGACCAGTCCCGCGCGGACGTATACGACGGCTCCAGCGGGGTTCGTGCTCGTGTGTATATGGCCCGCCCACGCCGCGTATACGCCCGCGGCCAGTCCCCCCGGCTCCGCGTAGGCAGGCGAAACGCAGGCTCCGGGGCGGCCGCGAATACGGCGCCGCTCGAGGCTCGGAGCTGGCGCAGAGACGACCACCGAGCACGCCTCGCGTTCGAGCGCCCCGCCCTGGTGCCCGGTCTCAGCGGACGGCTAGCATGGCTTCCCGCAACAAGACCCTGCTCCTGACCGCCAGGGGCCCGGGCACGACCCGGTCCAGAGGGAGGTACGCCGCCGCATGCGGCCTTACGAAGTCATGGCCATCTTCGAGGCCACTACCGAGCCCACCAACATCCAGGGCGTCCTCGACCACGCCCTCGAGGTCATCCGGACCTCCGGCGGCAATCCCGGCGCCATCGACCGCTGGGGCCGGCGCAGCTTCGCCTACGAGGTCAACCACAAGCGCGAGGGTTACTACGTCGTGGTTGAGTTCACCGGGGAGCCCGAGACCGTCGCCGCGCTCGATCGCATGCTGGGGCTGGCGGACGAAGTCGTCCGCCACAAGGTGGTTCGCCTCCCCGACAAGAGAGAGAAGGCCGCGCCGGCGGCCAGTTGATCGGCCGGCGAGAGGAGCAGAGATGGCGACAGACAACAGCGTGACCTTGGTCGGCAACGTGACCCGAGACCCCGAGCTGCGCTTCACGAACACGGGCCAGGCCAACGTCACCTTCGGGCTGGCGGTGAACCGCCGCTGGCAGAACCGCCAGACCCAAGAGTGGGAGGAGGCCACGTCCTTCTTCGACGTGGTGTGTTGGCGCGAGATGGCAGAGAACGTCAGCGAGTCGATCACGCGCGGAGCGCGGGTGATGGTGGCCGGACGCCTCGAACAGCGGAGCTGGGAGACTCAGGAGGGCGACCGCCGCTCCAAGGTCGAGGTCGTGGCGGACGAGATCGGTCCGTCGTTGCGCTGGGCGACGGCCACGGTCACCAAGAACGATCGGCGCGGTCCTGGCGACGGTGGGCGGGGCGGCGGCCGGCAGACACCGGCACCCGCAGCAGCGCCGCAGCCCGCTGCGGGCGGCGCAGGGTACGGGTTCGACGAGGAGCCGTTCTGATGGCCCGGAACAATCAACGCGGCACGTCCTCGCGACGCGCGCCCAAGGATCTCGGCCGGCGGGTCAAGAAGAAGCCCTGCGCCCTCTGCCGGGACAAGGTCGAGTGGGTCGACTACAAGGACGTTCCGATGCTGCGCAAGTACATGAGCGACCGCGGCAAGATCCGCTCCCGCCGGGTGACGGGGAACTGTGCGCAGCACCAGCGAGCGCTCGCGCAGGCGATCAAGACCGCACGAGAGCTGGTGCTGCTCCCCTACACCCAGCGCACGGTCACCGAGCGACCGGGTGGGCGTGGACGCGACCGTGGCGAGCGGACGCTGGGCGACTCGCCGTCGGAGCCGACCCCTCGGCCGGTGCGCGTCGAGGTCGACCGACGAAACCGACGCGCAGGGCGACACGGAGACCGAAGTCGCCGTCGTCGAGGAAGTCACCGAGTTGGTCGAGGAACTGGCCGAGGGCGCAGCCGCAGGTGGGGGTGACGCGTGAAGGTGCTCCTCCGCGACGACGTCGCGGGTGTCGGCCGACGTGGCGACATCGTGAAGGTGGCCGGCGGCTTCGCTCGCAACTTCCTCCTCCCCGAAGGCCGCGCCATCGTCGCCTCCGAGGGGATCGAGGGCCAAGCCGACCAGATGCGCCGTGGACGCGATCTGCGCGAGGCGCAGGACCGAAGCGCTGCGGAGGCGCAGGCTGCGGTGCTGGCCGGCGCCACCATCCCCATTTCGGCCCGGGCCGCGGGGGGCGGCAGGCTCTTCGGCTCGGTCGGACCGGCGGAGGTGGCAGAGGCCATCAAGGCGGCCAAGGGCGTCGAGGTGGATCGCAGACACGTCCTCCTGCCGGACCACATCAAGGAGACCGGCTCGTTCGAGGTGACCGTCGAGCTCTTCGGGGATGTCTCGACCGTGGTGACCGTCGAGGTCAGCGCCGCCGGCTGAGCCGTCGGCGGGGACGACCCGGGCCTGGCCCGGCATGGTCGGCATGGCCCGGCCCTCGAGCATCGCCCAACCCCGAACACCCCTGTGCCCAACATGTCGGGGTGATGCCGCCGGCACCCTTCCCCCTCCTCCAGCTGCGACCGTTCGTACACGGTTTATCCACATGACAGCGGTGCTTTCACCCTTGGTTACCCACATCCCCGCAGGCGTTACCCACAGCTATTGCTTCCTTATGTTCCCCAGCCCCCGACCGTCAGAGTAGGGGAGCCGTGGTCCAAGCCTTCGACGACACCCGACCCCGGCCGCTGCGGGCGGCCACGCCGTCCATCGGCACGGAGCGAGGGTGCCTCCGCACGACCTCGACGCCGAGCAGTCCCTGCTCGGGGCCATGCTCCTCTCCCACGATGCCGCGTCCGTGGGGATCGAGAAATGCGGGGCCGACGACTTCTACAAGCCGGCGCACGGGCACATCTTCGCTGCCATCCGTGCGCTCCTGGAGCGGGGCGAAGCCATCGACGCCGTGACGGTCACCGACGAGCTGAAGCGCTCGGGGGTCCTCGAACAGGTGGGCGACCCGTCCATCTTCATCTCGCTGCAGGCCAACACTCCCTCCATCGCCAACGCGCGCCACTACGCGGCCATCGTCGAGGAGCACGCCCTGCTGCGCAGGCTGATCGGCGTAGCCGGGGAGATCGCCGACATCGGCTACTCGGTGCCCGAGGACGTCAAGGCCGCCGTCGACGAGGCCGAGCAGCTCGTGTTCGACGTGGGCGAGCGGCGCACGGTCGACTCGATGCGCCCCCTCCAGGAGCTCCTCGGGGCGGGGCTCGACCGGATCGAAGAGCTGGGCCAGCGCGGCTCGACCATCACGGGCGTCGCCACCGGTTACCACGAGCTGGACCACATCCTCCTTGGCCTCCAGCCGTCGTCGCTCAACATCGTCGGCGCCCGTCCTGGCATGGGCAAGACGAGCTTCGCCCTCGGCGTCCTGGCCAACGTGGGTCTCAACGTCGCGCGTCCGGCCCTCCTGTTCTCCCTCGAGATGGGGCATCTCGAGCTGACCCAGCGCCTCCTGGCCTCGGAGGCGGAGGTCAACGGCCAGAGCCTGCAAACCGGCCGCATCCGGACGCAGGACTGGAGCAAGATCGGCATGGCGGTCACCCGCCTGTCGAGCGCGCCGATCTTCATCGACGACAATCCGAACGTCACCGTCATGGACATCCGGGCCCGGGCCCGGCGGCTCAAGAAGGCCCAGGGCGATCTCGGGGTTGTCGTGGTGGACTACCTGCAACTGATGACGGGCCGGGGCCGAGCCGAGAACCGGCAGACCGAGGTGGCCGAGATCAGCCGCGGCCTCAAGATCCTCGCTCGTGAGCTCGAGGTGCCCGTGGTCGCCCTCTCCCAGCTCTCCCGAAACCTGGAGTCACGGCAGGACAAGACGCCCCAGCTGTCCGACCTGCGTGAGTCGGGGTCGCTCGAGCAGGACGCGGACGTCGTGCTGTTCATCTACCGCGAGTCGGAATACAACGACGAGGTCCCGATCGACCGGGCCGACGACGCGCTCATCGAGGTCGCCAAGCACCGGAACGGCCCCACCGGGAAGGCCAACCTGCTCTTCCTCAAGCAGTACGCCCGGTTCGAGAACCACCGCGGGGTCTAGAAGGTTCCGGGCGACCTCGGCCGGCGCGTCAGGACGAGGACGGCGACGCGGCGGCGGGGAGCACGAAGCGGTCGACGGCCATCGCAAAGCCCTCCTCCTCGTTACTGGCCGTCACGTCCCTGGCTTGGCGCTTGACCTCGGGCTCGGCGTTGCCCATCGCGATGCTCAGCCCGGAGTGGTCGAACATCAAGATGTCGTTGGGCATGTCACCGATGGTGGCGATCTCGGCGGGGGTGAGCCGGTAACGCTTCGCGAGGTACAAGGCGACGGAGCCCTTGTTCGCGTCGGGGTGGGTCACGTCGAGGTAGTAGGGCTGCGACGCCGCGGCGGTGACGTGGTGGCCGAACTGCTTGCCGGCAGCGTCGCTGGCCCGCTCGATGGCGGCGTGGTCGTCGCTCACTCCGACGAGTTTGACGACGCCCTCGGTCAGCCCGTCGAGGCTCTGCATGACCTTGGGATCGAACTTCACGGTCCAGGCCTCGCGGTCGACGTGCGGCCCCTTGGGGTCGGGCACGTACCAATCCGCCCCGCGGTAGAGCCAGACGACCAGGTCGAAGGCGTGCATCAGGTCAGCCACCGGCTGCACCAGGTCGTCCGGCAGGGTGTGCTGCTCGAGCACTGACATCTTGGCGTCCACCACCAGGCCGCCGTTGAAGGCGGCGATCGGCGTGTCGAGGGCGAGCGGCTCGATGAGCATCTCCATCCCCCGCGGCGGGCGGCCGCTCGTGATGGCGAAGAGGACGCCGGCATCCCGCAACCGGTGCACCGCCGCGACGGCGTCGTCGGTGAGGACCTTGTCCTGGGTGACCAGTGTGCCGTCGACGTCGGCCAGGAACAGGCGGATGGGCGGCGACTGCCTCGAAGGTGATGCGTCGGCTTGGGCGATGGGCCGATGGTAGCGGGGGCGGCGGGAGAGCCGGTGGGTGTCGCGACGGGCAGGGAGGCATCGTTCGAGCGGAACGCGGGTAGAGCAATGTCGATGCCTGCCCACGACCACGTACCCGACAGCCACCGGGACCTCCTCGCTGCCCGCTTCGCCACCCTCGCCACCGTGGGGGAGGACGGCTACCCCCAGGTTTCGGAGGTGTGGTTCCTCGCCGAGGGCGACCAGGTCGCGATTTCGCTCAACACCGCGCGCCAAAAGACGAAGAACGTCAGCACCGACCCGGCCTGCACCGTGTTCATCCTCGACCTTGCCAACCCTTTCCGCTATCTCGAGATCCGCGGGACGGCGGTGGTGACGCCCGACGACGACTACGTCTTTGCCGACAAGGTCGGAGCCAAGTACGGCGGCGACCTGCGCGAGCACGACGCGCCCGGCGACCACCGGGTCGTCGTGCGCATCAGGCCGGTGCGCATCAACGCAGTCGACATGGGCGCCTGAGCGCCTGAGCGCCTGAGCGCCTTGCCCCAGCTCGGGGCGCTACGCCGGCACTGGCGCTGGAGACGTCAGGTGGTCGCCACCCCCCGACGCAGTGCGGCCGCGGCGCCGACGAGTGCGACGACGGCGATCAGGGCCACCGCAGCCCAGGGGAACCGTGCTGCGGCGAGGGCAACGCCCACCGCCAGTTCGCAGGCGACCGCGCCGGCCCGCGCCAGTGGCCCGAAGGCGATGAAGCGCCGGTGGAACTCGGCCAGCGCGGCTGGGCTCGTGATGCCGCGTCCGAGGAACACCGCGAGGCCGCGCACCAACCCGAAGAGCACCCCGAGGCCAAGCGCCAGGAGGGGCGACGCGGACAGGGCCGCCAGCACGATCAGCAGGTAGACGGCCGCGGTCTTGATGTAGGTCGCCACGCCGGTGCCGATCTGCCAGCCGAACCCGGCCCCGTAGACCCACGGGCGGAACCCGTCGAGCCACCGCTCGTTGACCTGGCGGTGGTGCACGGGGAGGCGGACGCCCCCGATCCCGGTGTCGGCGGCCGCCGCGAGCACCGACGCCGCGCACCCCACGGCGACGGACACTCCGGCGCTGATCCCGGCCGCCCGCAGCGACGCAGCCAGTGCGAGGAGGCAGAGTCCGAGCGTGGTGCCCCCCGCCACCGCGCCGGCCACGAACCACGCAGCGGTGGAGCGGTAGCGGTGGCCGCGGCCTCGTTCGGCCAGCGGTGTGATGGTGGCCAGCATCGAGACACCGCAAGGCGACCACGTCGAACGTGCCGCGGCAACGACGGCGATCACCGCGGCGCAGGCGCCGAGGACGAGGTTCATGGTGACTCCTTTCGTGGCGCGCGCGTCGCGCCCCGCAGCCGGCCCGTGCGCCGCACCCTCCCCGCGGTCGTGCCGCCGTTCACGCCGCCGACCCCAGGAACGGTGCCTGCCCGAAGGCGAAGATGCCACCGTCGCGAGCCACCAGCCAGTACCCCGCGTCCTGCCCGTAGCCGGCCATGCCGACGACCGGCTGGACGAGGCGGAGCGCGCCCGTCGAGCCGTCGAACGCCGCGTCCCCGAAGCCGAAGATCCCGCCGTCGGCTGCCACGAGCCAGTAGCCCTGACCGGTCGGCGTCGCCGCCATGCCCACCACTGGCGCGTTGAGCGGTTGCCCCCCCATGGAGCCGAGGAACGGCGCCTCCCCGAAGCCGAAGATGCCGCCGTCGGCCGCCACGAGCCAGTAGCCCTGGCCGTTTTGTGTGGCGGCCATGCCCACCACCGGTGCGTTGAGCGGCTGGCCGCCCGTGGAGCCGAGGAACGGTGCGTCGCCGTAGTCGAAGATGCCGCCGTCGGCCGCCACGAGCCAGTAGCCCTGGCCGGTCGGCGTGGCCGCCATGCCCACCACCGGCGCGTTGAGCGGCTGTCCACCCATGGAGCCGAGGAACGGCGCGCCGCCGTAGTCGAAGATCCCGCCGTCCCCTCCCACCAGCCAGTACCCTCCCGTCTTGCTCGATGCCGCAGCGACGATCGGTGCGTCCAGTTGCAGCCCGGAGGCATCTCCGTCACCCGTGAAGTCCCCATAGGGGAGCAGCTTGCCGAACGACGTGAGCACGGCGTAGCCGTTGCCGTCGGTGCTCGGGAGCAGACCGACGGCCTGGCAGTTCGTGAGGGGAGAATTGCAGGGGGGCGCGGGCGGCGCCGCTGTCCAGCACGGCTCGTTCTGCTCGGCCGTCGAGTTGTCCACCGCTACCGCTGTGGTGCAGGTCGGGTCGACGGTCCAAGGCGGCACGCAGGCGACGACGCGGCAGACGATGCGGCCGAGGCAGGGCACGTTCTGGTTGCACTGGCCGTACCGGAACTGCAAACAACCGGTGAGGAAGGAGTCGCAGCCGTTGGACCCGCAGCCGCACCCGGTCTGGTCGCAGCCCGGCTCGCAGAAGGGGAACCCTCCGCCGCACCCGCTCGTGCAGGTACAGGTGGAATTGCAGTCCATGTAATAGCGGGGGCCGTTGCAGTACGAGGAGCCCTCGGCCACCCACCAGCCGCCCATGATCGTGTTCGCGGGGCAGTAGTTGGCGCCACTGACCGCGCAGCAGAACTCCGAGAAGCCCGAGCAGCAGGTGCTGCCGCAGCTGCAGCCGGCGTTCCCGCACTCGCAGATCTGTCCGTAGGCCGTGCCCGGGCGCAGCGCGAGGTCGAGTCCCGAGCCGACGGCCACCGCGCTCCCGACGAAGGCGGAGCGGTTGATGAGGCTGCGCCGCGAGAGGCGGTTCTCGAGGACCTTGGCCGTTCGCGCCACGAGCGCGGTCGTGACGCTCATGGGGTGGCCACCGCCCGCCCCCGCCGCCGGTCCACCAATCGGCGCGCCCCCTCGAGGGCTCCGAGCGCGGACAGCGCGAGGAAGGCCAGCCAGAGACCTACGGCGCTGACCGCGAGCAGGGGCAGGCCTCCCCACGGCTGGCGCTCGAGCAGCCCGAACAGCGTGCCCGACGTGGGTGCGGCGACGGCGACCACCGCGGCGGCGGCCGCCAGGGCGAGGTCGAGGAGCAGGTGGACCATCGTGGGTGGGGTGTCCGGGCGGCCGAAGCAGCCACACGTGGCGAGCGCGCCGCCGCGCCGCCGCGCCAGCGCCACGACGGCGGCGAAGCCCGCGTAGGAGGCGGCGACGAGGGCCGCCGTGACGGGGTGGGGCAGGACCAGGGCGGTGAACCCCAGGGCGGCCTCCGCCAGCGCGCCGGCGCGGACGAGGATCCGTGCGCGACGCAGTGCACGCAGGGACCGAGGCAGCAGCGGAGCGAGGGCGCGCGCGGTGTCGTCGGGCCGCCATGCCTTGGCGCCGCCGGCGAGCACGAGCAACGCCGACGCGACCAGATACGGGCCGATCAGTTCCACTGCGGCCCCGATGCGGAGGACCCGGGCACGGTGGGACGCAGCGTGAGCGACCCGAGGACGTCGTTGACGCGAGGGACGAGGAGGTCGCGCAGACCGTGGCTGCCGAGGACCGCATAGAAGGAGAACGGCCTCCCCGCCTCCGTGAAGAACCACTGCGTGCCCGACTGCCCGGGGATGCCGCGGCGCAACACCGTGGGCGAGAAGTCGGTCGGCGTCAACGTCGTGGGCCGGCCTGGGCGGGCGAACAGCGAGGTGCCCACGCTCTCGGGCCCGTACTCGAACAGCGTGGCGAAGACGTCGGCGGGGCCCATGAGCGAGACGGCGCCGCTGCCGAAGTCGCCGATGTCGTCGGGGAGGGGGAAGGTGCCGAACTGCGCCACCGGGTAGGTCGTCCCCACGGCGGAGGGGCGGACGAAGATGCGGCCCTCGAAGCCGGCGGGCAGCTGCGAGGTGATCCCGTGGGCGCCGATGGTCGCCACTACTCGGCGGTCGCCGGGGCGGACGCGCCCGCCGCGAACGGGAAGACGTCTTCCAACGAGCGGGGATACAGGCTGGGGTCGCCCGGCTCGATGCCGGCGCGGCGCAGGACGTCGTCCACCGCCTCTTCGCGCTCCGGGCCGCCCAGACCGGTGTCGGACGGGCGCCGCTTGGGCGCGCCGTCGTCGGCTCGGTCGCGTTCGGCGCGCCGCACGAGCTCGGCCAGCTGCGCAACGTGGTTGGCCACGCCCTGGCCGACCTTGCGGCCGCCGTTGGCGTCGACGAGCACGAAGAAGGGTGAACCGGGGATCTCGTAGTCGAGCCACGCTTCGGTGGACATGACCACCGGGACGCGGCCTGTGGTGCGCGCCCGGACCTCGCTCACCACCTCGCGGTCCGTGCCCTTCGTCACGATGACGACGCGCGTGGCGGCGGGCAGGTCGAGCCCGGTCGGGGACTGCAACGCGTCCCAGAAGGCGGCACAGCTCGCGCAGCCCGAGGAGAGGAAGGCGAGGAGGGTGAGGCCGTCGCCGTGGGTCACGCCGATGGCCCGCGCGTCACCGGACGGGGTGACGCCGGCGACCGCCGGGGCCGGGCCCAGAGCCGGCGCCCCGGACGGTGGGGACAGCGGGACCGGCGCCGGCGCCGGGACGGCGGCAGCGGACGCGTGCTCGTCGTGGCGCGCCGGGTCGCCCACCCCGAGGCCGAGCTCGTGCAGCGAGCGGAGGATGTCGGCGTGGCTGCGCAGGAGACCGGCGACCAGGATCCCGAGCAACAGCACCACGAACATCGAGATCACGACCAGAGCGATCACGCCGCCTCCTTTTGCCGTCACGTTCCGTCTCGGCCCAGTATCCACCCCGGGCCCGCCGCCTTGGTGGCACGCGCGGGTGCGGTGCAGCCGAACCTCGGGCATACTCCGTGGGATGGTGGTCGCCGACCTGTTTCTGCCCGAGCCCGATCCTCGGCCCGTGCGCTACACGGTGATCTCGGTCGACGACCATGTCGTCGAGCCGGCGCACACCTTCGAGGGCCGGCTCCCCGCCCCGCTGGCGGACCGGGCGCCGCGCATCGTCGAAACGCCGGAAGGGCACCAGGTGTGGGAGTTCGAGGGGGAGCGCTACACCCAGGTGGGCATGAACGCCGTGGCCGGGCGGCGGCCCGAGACCTACGGACTGGAGCCCTTCCGCTTCGACCAGATGCGGCCAGGGTGCTACGACGCCGAGGCCCGCGTCCGCGACATGGACATCAACGGCGTCTGGGCCTCCGTGAACTTCCCCTCGCAGATCACCGGCTTCTGTGGCCGGGTCTTCTTCTCGTCGCCGGACCGCGATCTCGGGCTTGCCTGTGTGCGCGCCTGGAACGACTGGCTCTTCGAGGAGTGGTACACGCCGCATCCCGAGCGGATCGTGCCGCTCGGGATCACGTATCTCGCCGACCCCGGGCTCGCCGCCGACGAGATCCGGCGCAACGCCGCCCGGGGTTTCACCTCGGTGACCTTCCCGGAGCGGCCACACGCCATCGGCCTCCCCTCGCTGTGGGATCGGTCCCACTGGGACCCGATCATGGAGGCCGTCGTCGAGACGGACACGGTGGTGTCGCTCCACGTCGGCAGCTCGGGCCTAGAGATCGGGCCGCCGAACGGCGCCCCGCTCCAGATCGGGGCCACGCTCTTCGGGCAGCTCTCGCTCACCGCCGCGGCCGAGTGGCTGTGGTCCGAGCACCCGGTCCGTCACCCCTCGCTCAAGATCGCCATGAGCGAGGGCGGCATCGGCTGGGTGGCCATGCTCCTCGACCGCCTCGAGAACATGGTCGACCGTTCCGGCTACGGCAGAGGGTGGGCCATGCGCCCCGCGGAGGTGCTGCGCCGCAACTTCTGGTTCTGCACGCTGGACGATCCCTCGACCATCGACACCCGGCACGCCATCGGGGTCGAGAACATCATGGTCGAGGTCGACTACCCGCACGGCGACGGCACCTGGCCCGACACCCAGCGGGTGATCGCGGACTGCTGGGGCCACATCCCGGCGGAAGAGCTCCGGGCCATGTGCTGTGAGAACGCGGCTGCGCTGTACCGCCACCCCTTGCCGGGGCAGGTCGTCCCGCGCTGAGAACCTGAGAGGAGCCCCCGTGTTCACGCCGACCACCGACAAGCTCATGCCCGACCTGACGCCACGCGAGGAGCTCGTCGTCTTGGCCCGTGTCCTGTGGCGGGAGGGCTACAACGACCATCTCGCCGGCCACATCACGGTCAACCTCGGCGACGGCACGCTGCTGTGCAACCCGTGGCTGCTCACGTGGGCCGAGCTCCGCCCCTCCCAGGTGCTCCGCATCGACCTCGAGGGACGGGTCGTCGAGGGGGACTGGCCGGTGCCGCTCGGCATCCCGCTCCACCTCGAACTGCACAAGGCCCGGGCCGACATCGGCTGGGCGGTGCACAACCATCCCCTCTTCGGCACCGTGTGGGCCGATCTCGGGGAGGTCCCGCCGATCCTGGACCAGAGCTCGGCGCTCGGCGGCGGCGTGCTCACCCTGGTCGACGAGTACGAGGGCCCGGTGAACGACCCCTCGAGCGCCGCGGCGGGCCGTGCAGCAGATGGGCGACGCGGCGATGGCGCTCCTCGCCGGGCACGGCGTCTTCGTGATGGGCGGCTCGGCGCGGGCGGTGCACCAGCGGGCGGTCGCGCTCGAGCAGCGCTGCCAGCACGCCTGGTACGCGCGGGCGGCCGGCGGCGACGACACCTCGAGGGTCCCACAGGCGTTCGTCGATCTCGTCGCGCGGAACGACGGGGAGGGCTTCATCGGCTTCTGGGAGGCGGCGGTGCGGGCCGAGCTGGTGGCCGACCCGAGCCTGCTCGGCCCCTGACGGCCCCCCATGCCTCGGGGCTCGTGCGCATGGCTCGTGCGCATGGCGAAAACCTATCGAGGGCCACTCCCGAAGACGTCGGCGAGCTCCATCGGCACGGGCGTGTCCAACTGGGCGTAGGTGCACGAGGGCGGGTCGCGGTCCGGCCGCCAGCGGACGAACGAGGTGGCGTGGCGGAAGCGGTCGTGCTGGAGGTGGTCGTAGGACACCTCGCAGACCGCCTCGGGTCGTAGCGGTTCCCACGTCATGTCCTTGCCGGCGTTCCACCGGTTGGTGCCGCCCGGGGCCCGTCCCTCGGCCTGCGCCTCCGCCCAGCCGGCCCACGGGTGGCCACGCATCGCGTTCTCGCGGTACGGCGCCAGCTCCTCGACGAACTCGCTCCGCCGGGCCACGCTGAAGCCCGAGGCCACACCCACGTGGTGGAGCGTCCCCGCCGGGTCGTAGAGCCCGAGCAGCAGCGAGCCGACGCCGGCTCCGTCCTTGTGGGTCCGGAACCCCGCGACGACGCAGTCCGCCGTGCGCTGGTGCTTCACCTTCGCCATGGCGCGCTTGTCGGGCAGGTAGTGCAGCTCGGACGGCTTGGCCACCACGCCGTCGAGGCCCGCTCCCTCGAAGCGGGAGAACCAGTCCGCCGCGACGTCGGGGTCCTGCGTCGCCGGCGTCAGGTGGATCGGCGTGCGGGCCTTCGCGAGCAGCTTCTCGAGCGCCTGCCGGCGCTGCACGTAGGGCACCTCCAAGAAAGAGGTGTCGTCGTGGGCCAGCAGGTCGAAGGCGACGAAGGACGCAGGCGTCGACTCCGCCAGCTGGCGGATGCGCTTCTCGGCCGGGTGGATGCGCTGCGAGAGCGCGTCGAAGTCGAGTCCGCCGGGCCCCGCGATCACCACCTCGCCGTCGAGCACGCAGCGCTTCGGCAGCTCGCGCCGCAGCGCCTCGACCAGCTCGGGGAAATAGCGCGTCAGCGGTTTCTCGTTCCTGCTGCCGAGCTCGACGTCGTCCCCGTCGCGGAAGACGATGCACCGGAAGCCGTCCCATTTGGGCTCGTAGAAGAGGCCATCGGCGCGTGGCAACTCACGCGTCAGCTTGGCCAGCATGGGCGACACCGGAGGCCGCACGGGGAGCGTCATGCTGCCTCCCCGTGCGCCGCCGCCCAGGCCAAGCAGATCGTCGGCGGTGCCGGCGGTTCACGACGCGGTCGAACGGCACGTCGGCCACGACGGCGTTGCGGCAGCCCCGGCCCAGCCACGCAAGCTGGCCCGGCGCGTGGGCGTCGGTGTCGATGGAGAACCAGCACCCGAGCTCGACCGCCTGACGTAGGAGGTCCTCGGGCGGGTCCTGGCGCTCGGGCCGTGCGTTGATCTCCACGGCGGTTCCGGTGCGCGCGACAGGCGGCGAACACCGCCCCGCGTCGAAGGAGGACTGCGGCCGACCGCGACCGGTGATGAGGCGGCCGGTGCAGTGGCCGAGGATGTCGGTGTGCGGGCTCTCGACCGCCGCCAGCATGCGCGCCGTCATCTGCCGGGCGTCCATGCGGAGCTTGGAGTGCACGCTCGCCACCACGACGTCGAGCTGCGCCAGGAGGTCGAGGTCCAAGTCGAGCGATCCGTCCTCCAAGATGTCGACCTCCATGCCGGTCAGGATGCGGAACGGGGCCAGCTGCTCGTTGAGCCCCGCCAGCACCTCGAGCTGCGCCCGGAGACGGTCCTCGTTCAGGCCGTGGGCCACCGTGAGGCGTGCGCTGTGGTCCGTCAGCACGAGGTACTCCCGGCCCAGGGCGCGTGCCGCCTCGGCCATCTCGCGGATGGGACTGCCGCCGTCGGACCAGTCCGAGTGCGAGTGGCAGTCGCCGCGCAGCGACTCGAGCAGCTCCGCCGCCGGCCCCTCCACGACGAGATCGTCGGGGACGTCCTGGAGGTTCGTCAGGTAGTCCGGCACGCCGCCGCGGAGCGCCTCGGTGATGACCTGGGCGGTCGACTTGCCGACGCCGTCGAGGCTCTGGAGGCGTCCGGCGTCGGCCAGAGCGGCGAGCTCTTCCGGGGGGCAGCGCGGCGATGGCCCGCGCCGCGTGGCGGAAGGCCCGCACCTTGTAGGTGTCGGCACCGCTGCGCTCCAGCCGGAACGCGATCTGGTCGAGCGCGTCGAGCGGATCCATGCCTAGATCTTCTTCGCCCGGCTCGGTGCGACGCGCGGCGGTTCGTCGGGCATCTTGGGGTACTGCGGCGGCCACGGCGCATCGTGCAGCCCGGCGGCCTTGTCCCGCTCCGCCAGGGCGAGCAGCGGCTCGATCGACTGGGGTGCGGCGGCGATGTCGGCCCACGGGTCGCCGCGCCGCCGCACCAGGTCGGGGACCGAGCGAATGGTCAGCTCGTCGGGCACCACCGATTCGACCTCGTCCCAGGCCAGCGGCGTCGAGACCTCTCCGCCCACCGCGAGGTCGAGCGAACCAGGCGCCGAAGACCGTCTTGTGCGGCGCGTTCTGGTTGAAGTCCACGAACACGCGCGGTGCCGCGCTCCTCCTTCCACCAGTTGGCCGTGATGTCCTCGGGGAACCGTCGTTCGAGCTCACGGGCGAGGGCGACGGCGGCCGTCCGGACCGTGACGGAGTCCCACCGCGGCTCGAGCCGGAGATAGATGTGCAGCCCCTTGCTCCCGGTCGTCTTGGGGTACGAGCGCAGCCCGAGCTCGACGAGCAGGTCGCGGCACCGGAGCGCCGCGGCGCGCACCTGGTCGAAGCCGATCCCGGTGGTGGGGTCGAGGTCGATGCGCAGCTCGTCGGCGTGATCCGGGTCCGCGGCCAGATAGGGCCAGAGGTGGAGTCCGAGACACCCGATGTTGACCGCCCACACGACGTGCGCGATGTCCGCCACGACGAGCGCGTTGGAGGTCGTCCCGTTCGGCGTGGCCACGACGGTGGACTGGAGCCAGTCCGGCGCGCCGTTCGGGATGCGCTTCTGGTAGAAGGACTTGCCCGAGGCGCCGTCGGGGAAGCGCTGCAGCATGGCGGGACGCCCGCCGGCCGTGTTGAGGAGGTGCGGCCCCACCTCGAGGTAGTACGACACCAGGTCGAGTTTCGTCGCATCGAGGCCGGGGAAGTACACCTTGTCCGGGACGGGAGATGCGCAGCTCGTGACCGCAGACCTCCACCGTGTGCTCGCCGTCCCCTGACACGCTTCGACTCTACCGACGGTGCCGGGCCGTGCTCGGAGGAGCGGGCCGGCTGGGCGGGACCGGGGTGTCCGAGCTCGGCCTCAGGCGGATTGTCTTGCGAACAACCGCTCGTCCGCGAGCGTGATGCCGACGTCGGTGAGCTCCTGCTCGAGCCGGGCCCGCTCGCGCACCGGGTTGCCGAAGCGCGCCGCTGTGGCCGGGACCCCCCGCGAGCGGCAGAGCCGGACGAGCGCCCCGTCGTAGCAGAGCTCCCGGGCCAGGGCTTCCGCGACGGGAGTCGTCCCGTCCGTCGCTTGAAGCCTGGCCCGGGACTGCACGAGGTCGGCCAGCAACAGGTCGTCGGACCTCTGCCCTTCCTCACCTTTGCCAAGGGCCCGCGTCAGGAGGTCTACGTACATGACCACCCCTCGATCCTGCACCGCGAGCGCGCCGACCGGTAGGGCTGAACGTCCCGTCTTTGACGGGAAAACCCCTGCTCGGAGGAGCCGGAACGGCGGATGCCCCTGGTGCTCGGACCTGTCACAGCGGTGGTCCAGCCGGCTCACAGCTCGCCCGTCGCCGGGTCGCCTTGGCGGGGCGCAAACGGCACCACGCAGGACGCGACTCAGATGAAGTCGGCGAGGCCCTCCCAGCCCTTGGGTGGCGGCGCCAGCCGCCAGAACTGCTCGGGCACCCGCCCCTCCATTCGCGTCGTCAGGGCGTGGTCGCGCTCGAGCGGCGCAATCTGCGAGGCGTAGCACCAGATGGCGCGGCGCTTGCGTTCCTCGTCGGGCACGTGCGGGACGATCGCCGGCGTGGGCCAGGGTTGCGAGCGCAGCAGCTTCGCCACTCTCCAGGCGAGGAGGCCGGGCAGGTGCTTGTAGCCGTGGTCCTCGTAGCAGAACCACGCGCGTTCGGGCTGTTGGCCCCGCACCAGCAGGCACGCGTCGTGGACCATGACGTGGTCGGGATTGGCCAGGCCCATCGGGAAGAAGACAGAGGTCGGGTCGAGCGCGGCGATCGCTTCGGCCAGGACGGGAGCGACGTCGGACGGGGTGGGACGCGCCGCCGGCTCGAGGTACTGGTGATCGGAGAAGTCGAGCCACTCGTAGTTCGATTCGAGCACCGACATGGCGGCGACGTCCTCTGCCCGACGCACGGCGACGACGTCGTCGCCGGCAACGAACCCTCCGAGCGCGTCCCACTCCGAGGGTTCGTCCGGATAGGCCGGCGGCCGGCCCGCGAGGACCGTCACGACCGTGGTGTCGTCGTAGGTCCCGAGGAGATGGCCTGCGCCCATGGCGGCATCGTCGAAGTGCGGGGAGACGACGACGATGCGGGCGAAGGCATCGGGCTCGACTTCCCCCCAGGTGGGCTCCACGAAGGTCACGACCGGATCATACGGGGACGTCGTCGCCCGTACCCGCCACGTAATGGCGGAAGGCGGGCATGAGCGCGGCGACGACCGCCGCGCCCACGATGCAGGCGAGGCCGCCGGACACCACGGAGAACTCGATGCTCGTCAGCGTGGCCACCGCGCCCGATTCCATGTCACCCAGCCGCGGTCCGCCCTGGACGACCGCCATCTGGATGGCGGACATCCGGCTCCGGAAGCGCTCCGGAATGGAGCTCTGCAAGATCGTGTTGCGCAGGACGGCCGAAATGACGTCGGCCCAACCCGCGACCGCGAGCAGTGCGAGCGCGATCCACAACGTGTCGACGAGGCCGAAGAGCGCAACGGCCAATCCCCAGACGCAGACGGCCACGATCACCGCCAACCCCTGGCGGCGCAGGTTGGCCACCCAACCCGTGGTGACGGCGCCGACCAACGCGCCGACACCCGGCGCGGCGTAGAGGAAGCCGAGCGTGATGGTGCCGCCACCGAAGACCGATTCCGCCATGGCGGGGAACAGGGCCCGGGGCAGGCCGAACACCATGGCGTTGACGTCGATCAGGTACACGCCCTGCAGCGCCTGGCGCGAACGCAGGTAGCGGAGACCCTCCTTGGTCGATTGCCACGGCGAGAGGGCCTTGCCGTCGTGCGCGGGCGGGATGGCCTGGAGCAGGAACGAGGTGACAGAGGCCACCACGAAGGAGAGGGCGTCGAGCCCGTAGACGAGCGGGAGCCCGATGCCGAGCAGGATGCCCGAGAGCGCAGGACCGACGACCGTGCCGACCTGGAAGGTCACCTGCATCATGGCGAAGGCCGCCGACAGGTGGCGCCGCTCGACGAGCCCGGGCACCGCCGCCATCCGCGCCGTGTTCGAGAAACCCGTCAGTGCCGCCGCCAGCGCGCTGACGAGGTAGAGCGCCAGGAGGGAGGGGTGGGACGCGGCGGCGTTGAGGGCCATGCCTCCGCTGGTCAGCACCATGGCGGCCGACGTCCCGACCATGATGCGGCGCTTGTCGGCGCTGTCGCCGATCGGCCCGGCGGCCAGGGCGCCGGCGATGAAGGGCACCAGCTGGGCCAGGCTGATTGCGCCCACCTGCAGGGAGGAGTGGGTCAAGGAGTACACCTGGAAGGGGATCGCCACCACGGTGAGCTGCGTCCCGAGCATGGACACGAGCTGTCCGCCGAAGAGCAGCCGGAAGTCGCGACTGTCCCGCAGCGGAGACGTGTCCACGAAGATCCGGCCCGCCACGGCAGCAGCCTACGATCGGCTCGGGGGGCCGAAGCCCGGGGGGCGGCTGCTGCTCAGGAGAGCTGACGGCCGAGGGCACGCAGCTCGATGTCCCAGGCGGCGGGCCAGTCCCGCGTGCGCAGCAGCGCGTCGCTGCCGCCGTCGCAGAAGACCACCGACCCGCAGAAGAACGCGGCGTCGACCCCGAGCAGGAACTCGACGAGGGCGGCGATCTCCTCGGGTCGTCCGGGACGCCCGACCGGGATGGGCAACATGTCGAGCAGCGGCCCCGTCTCGGCGTCGGCGCGCATGCCCGCGACCATGGGCGTGTCGATCATGCCGGGGGCAACGGCGTTGAGCCGGAGCCCGGACCCGGCCCACTCCGGCCCGGTGGCGGCCGCGCGGACCCAGTGGGCCAGCGCCAGCTTGCTGGCCGGATAGGCCGCCAGGGCACCCTTCTCATCGGCGATCCGGGCCGCTGCGCGCCTCGTCGTGGTCGAGGCAGGCCTGGACGAGCTCGGCGGGGATGGCGGGCTGGACCGTCGTCGAGTTCGAGGAGATCGCAACGGCCGCGCCGCCGTCGCGCAGCAGCGGACGGAGGCCCTCGAGTACCTCCACCGCGCCGAAGTAATTCACCGCGGTAACCACGGAGCCCGGGCGGCCGGAGAGCGCGGCCAGTCCGGCACACGTCACGATGCCGCTCAGGGCCTCCCCGCACCGTGCGGCCGCTTCCTCGACCGCCCGCCGTCGCCCTTCGGCCGTCGCCAGGTCGGCCACGACGTCGGCCTCCCGGAGGTCGATGCCAACGACCGTGCCGCCCGCGGCGCGGAGGCGGGCCGCGGTGGCGGCGCCGATCCCAGAGGCGGCGCCGGTGACGACGACGGCGTTCTCAGGCAGCGCGGCGCGCCTTGAGGACGGCGAGCGCCTTGTCAGCGTGCGCACCCATGGAGAACTCGGTGTGGATCACGTCGAGCAGCGTCCGGTCGGCGTCGATGACGTAGGTGACGCGCTTGTTGGGAAGGAAGCCGGCGGTGCGCTTGGCGCCGAGCTGTGCCGCCACCACGCGGTCGGGATCCGAGAGCAACGGGAAGCCGAGGGACTCCTTCTCGTCGAATTGCTTCTGCTTGTCCACGGAGTCGGCACTGATGCCCACGCGCTGGGCCCCCACCGCGGCGAACTCGGCGGACAGGTCCCTGAAGTGACAGCTCTCCTTCGTGCAGCCGTAGGTCATGGCCGCGGGATAGAAGAACAACACGACCGGCCCGTTGGCCAGGAAATCGCTCAGCTTGCGGGGCGTCCCCGCCTGATCGGGAAGCTCGAAGTCGGGAACCGTGTCGCCTTTGTGCATCCGCTCAATGTAGAGCGAATGCGCCGGGGTGCGCCCGCCTACGGCTCGAAGCGGAACCCGACGCCCCGCACCGTGACCAGGTGGCGTGGGTTGGCCGGGTCGGGCTCGACCTTGCGGCGCAGGCGCTTGATGTGTGTATCGAGCGTGCGCGTGTCCGTCAGCTCCTGGTCCCACCACAGCCGGTCGATGCACCAGTCCCGGGTCACCACTTGGCCGCTGTGGGACATCAACAGGGCGAGAAGGTCGAACTCCTTGCGGGAGAGGTCGACGGAGACCTCGTTGACGGTGACCTCGCGGCGGCCCGCATCGAGGCGAACGGGACCGACGGCGAGCACTTCCTCGTGGTGCTCGGCGACCGCCACGCCCCGTCGGAGGACCGCCCGCATCCGCGCCACCAGTTCGCGCAGCCGGAAGGGCTTGGCGACATAGTCGCTGGCGCCGAGCTCGAGACCGAGCACGATGTCGACCTCCGAGTCGCGCGCCGTCACCATGATGATCGGCACGGGCTTGAGGCTGCGCATCTGCTGGCAGATCTCGATCCCCGACTGGTCGGGCAACATGACGTCGAGAAGGACCAGGTCCGGGTGCACCCGGTGAAACAGGCGCAAGGCCTCGTGCCCGTCGCCCGCGGACTCGACGGCGAAGCCTTCCCGGGCCAGCCCGGAGCCCAGGGCCTGACGATAGGACTCTTCGTCGTCGACCACGAGCACGAGTGGACGGTTGTCACGTGCCGGACTCGTCAGGGGAGGCCGGCCCGCTGCCGGCGCGTTTGCGATCGCCACGTTGGATTGGGCCTCAGGCGGCGTCGTGGGGGGCCCGGGACTGCAGGCGTGTGAGAAGGGCAGGCGACGACGGCGGATGGGGGGTCGATCGCACCGACGTCGCCTGGACGCGCGGGGAGGTGAGGACCCGCGCCAACGTGACCAAGGATCCGATGAGCCCGGCACGGGGTGCGCGCACCGGTCGGATCATGATGACTTCGGCCATGTCTTCCTGGCCGGGACGCTGACTCAGGCCAGTGTGAGCCCTGTGCCGATCCACCGTCGCCATCGGTCTTCACGCTACGGAGTCGAGGTGAACGTGCCGTGAAACCGGTGCAACCAACAAGTGTTCTGCAGATGAACTCTTCCCACGGCGTCCCTGTTCAGAGCACTACGCTGCCGTGCACACCCATCGGGGAGGTGCACGATGACCGAGGCCATGGGGCACGGTGTGAATCAGCGGAAGGCCATTGCGATGACACCGAGCGAGGTGGAGGCGTTCCTCGCGGAGCGGCGCGCGATGACGATGTGCAGCATGTCCCCCGATGGCGCCGATCCACGCCGTCGCGATGTGGTACGGGTTCCTCGACGGCTGCGTCACGGTCGAGACGAAGGTGAAGTCGCAGAAGGCGCAGAACCTCCGGCGGGACCCGCGTCTGACGCTCCTCTTCGAGGACGGCGAGTACTACGAGGAACTGCGCGGGGTCGAGCTCGTCGGCAAAGCGGAGATCGTCGAAGACCCGGAGAAGCTGTGGACCCTCGGCGTCAGCGTCTTCGAGCGGTACTACGCGCCGTATTCGGACGAGCTCAAGCCGTTCATCGAGACGATGCTGCACAAGCGGGTGGCCATCAAGCTGCTGGTCCAGCGGACCGTGAGCTGGGATCACCGGAAGCTCGGGCTCCCGCCCACCCGCCCGGGCGCCCTCTGACGGCTGCAAGCGGCTCCTCGCCCGGCAGGCGAGCCGGGCGCCGAACGGGTCACTCGCCGATGACGGTCAGGGTCGGGGGTCCTCGCTCGCCTTGAGCAGCTGGGTCATGCCCTCCTCGATCCCGGCGGCCAGGACGTCGATGTCCGGGGTCGAGTCGTAGTCACCGGTGATCCCGAAGTTGACCTCGCCGTCGTAGGAGAAGATGGCGATGCCGAGACGGATCTGGCCGGCGAGGGGCACATAGGGAAACGCGCGCGTCATGCGGCGCCCGGCCGCGTAGAGGGGGAGCTGCGGACCGGGGACGTTGGTCGTGACGGTGTTGACGTTGCGCTGGCCGGCACGGGTGGCGAGGCGCATGCCCAAGGCGAGCAGCATGGGAGGGGCGAAGCCGGACATGGAGGTCAAGGCCTCCCCGGCCAGTGCCTGCTTGGAATCCTTCAGGTCCTTCATCTGTTCGGTGATCACGTGCAGCCGGAGCGCGGGGTCGTCGATCTCGACCGGGAGCTCGGCGAACATGGCCGACACCTTGTTCTCGTAGGTCCCGTCGCCGACGGCCTTGCCCGACGCGTCGCGTGGCCGCACGGAAACCGGCACGAGCGTGCGCACCACGCGGTCGACGTCTTCGTCTCGCGAGAGCAGGAGCTCACGGAAACCGTTGGTGATGCAGGCGAGGACCACGTCGTTGAAGGTGCCGCCCAGCGCCTTCCGCACCCGTCTGATGTCGTCGACGGAGGTCGTCGCCCAGGCGTAACGCCGGTGGGGTCCGAGTGGGCCGTTCAGGCTCGAGAGCGGCATCGGGCGTACCAACCCGGCCAGCGCGAAGAGTCCACCACCGACGTCGAGGGCGTAGCCGAGCATGCGTCGGACGGCCCGGGTCTGCGCCCGCGCCGCACGCAGTTGCTCGTAGGGCGACAGGACGATGTTCTCGAGCGCTTCGACGATGAGCTCGACGCCCGAGGGTTCCGATCGTGGCGTCCAGGTCGACGGCTCCGGCCGCACGACGTCGGGGCTGAGGTCCATGATGACGGCGAGCAGGTCCGTCCCCGACACGCCGTCGACCAATGCGTGATGCGTCTTGGCCAGGATCGCCCAGCGCTGGTCCTCGAGCCCCTCGACCACCCAGATCTCCCAAAGTGGCTTGCTGCGGTCGAGCTGCTGCGCCATGACACGTCCGACGAGTTTGCGCAGCTCGGTCTCCCCTCCCGGGGCGGGGAGTGCGGTGTGACGGACGTGGTATTCGAGGTTGAAGTGCGGGTCGTCGACCCACACTGGACGACCCAGTTCGAGGGGGACCGACTTGACCTTCTGGCGGTACCGGGGGACGAGGTCGAGCTTGGCGTCGATCATCGCCACGATGTCCCCGTAGGGCGGCGGCGGTCCCTCGAAGATCGTCACCGAGGCGATGTGCATGGGCGACACGTGGTCCTCGATGTGGAGGAACGACGCGTCCTGGGGGCTCAGACGGTCAGGGCTCATCGACCTCCCTTCGGGTGCTCCCTTCGGGGGCTCCGCCCGCGAAGGCTACTACCGCGCCCGTCCTGCCTTCCTGGGATCAGCCGGCCGTGGCCGCGGTGGTCGGCTCCCCCAGCGAGGCCAGGGAGGGCGAGTCGAGGATGCGCCGCCGGGTCTCCTCGTAGGCGGCTTCGACGACCCGGGGGCTGCGGTCCTCGGCCATGGCGCGCAGCCCCATGGCTCGGCGCGTCGCACCACCGGGCTCCAGCCTGATCACGTGTGTCCCGGCGTTCTCGAGGCGCGTGATCTCGCGCGCCATGCGCCGGTGGACGGTACGGCGCAGGAGCCCGTCCGCGCCGTTCGCGTCGCCGTGGGCGGCCGACATGGAGGAGATCACCACCACGACGTCGAGGTGCTCCGATCGCACCACATCGGCGTTGGTGGCCGAGTGGACGCCGCCGTCGACGTACTCGGTCCCCCCGATGTGCACCGGGCGGAAGTAGCCCGGGATGGCACACGAGGCCAGAACCGCTTCGGCCAGGCGGGCGGGCGGGGATCCCGGACGACCGAAGACGACGCGGGCTCCGTCGGTGCGCCGGACCGCGCAGACGCGCAGCCCCGTCGGGCCAGCGCGCGCCGATGTAGCCGTCGAGGCCGAGCGCGCGCTCGGTGATGTCGACCTGTCCGCGGGGCATCAGGGTCATGAGCGGCGACATCGGGACGGAAGGCCAGCGGTCGCCTGAGGGTCCGGGCGAGCAGCGCGGGCGACGGCAGGCACCACGGCCGCAGGAGCGAGCCCAGCGAGGGGGTGGGCAGCGGCCCCGAGGCGCCCGGGAGGATGCGCGCCAGGATGGCGCCGCCGCGGCGTGAGGTCGGGGCCCCGTAGAGCGACGCCGCGAGGTCGGTGGCAGCGACGCCGACGCGCAGCGCCGCCCCCGTGACCGAGCCGGCCGAGGTCCCCACGATGAGCGCGGCGTCGCGGGGGTCCCAGCCCGTCTCCCGTTGCAGCTGCGGCCAGGACGCCGGCCTGGTACGCCTGTCCCACCACGCCACCGGCGCCGAGGACGAGGCCGATCCTGGGTGTCTCGTGACCGGATCCGCCTCGGACGACTTTCAGCACATTCCTGTTCTACCCGCCGGGCCGGGCGGGCGCCGATATCTCCCACGCGGCGCAGAGAGAGCGGGGAGTGCGCCCGATTGCGGACCAGGAGGGGGAGCGGTACGACCGGGGGCAGCCCGCCGGTACTCTGCGGAGCTGACATGAGCGCGACCCGCGTCGATCTGCACCGGATCGGGGCGCACGTCCTGGGCCGCCGCCGCTTCGAGGTCAGCGGCCACTTCGGCCTCCGGGCGAGCCCCGGCGGCCTGGCCACCCCGGCCTTCGGTCCCGAGCCCGAGACCGTCCGCCTCGCCGGCTCCTTCATGGTGCGCGAGGTCGGCGCGGCGTCGACATCGATGGCCCTGCAGGACGCGACGCTGCGCCAGCTCGCCCACTTCGCCGGGGCCGAGTTGGAGGCGGACTTCTCGGCTGGCCCGGACACCCCGCCGCTCGGCCCGGTCGACCAGCCGCTCGAGCTGGACGAGGCGGAGCTGGCGGGGCTGGTGGAGTGGTTCGGATTGGGCTGGTTGGTGCTGGACGAGGTGACGTCGCGCCACCCGGCGTGGGCGACCCGTTCGACCATCCAGCTGTGGCCCGAGCACTTCGACGCGGCCACCGCCGTCCAGATCGGGCGCGACGCCGCAGTGAACCTCGGCTTCTCCGCGGGCGACGCGTTCTGCGACGAGCCCTACGCCTACGTGGGCCCGTGGGGAACCGAACGGCCGGGCTCCGCGGCGTACTGGAACGCGCCGTTCGGGGCCTATCTCCCCCGGTCCGGGGCCGGGGCCGGGGCCGCCGCGTGCCGCGTCCTTCATCCGCCGCGGGCTCGAGACCTTGACGCGGGGTTAGGGGCGCCGTGCCGGTTCCGTTCCCCACCGCCGAGACCGTCAATCTGGTGCCCCCCGACGCGTCGGAGGCCCAGACCATGGCCGACGGGGTCGCCACCGCAGTCGCCGGGCAGGAGGGCCTCTTGCCGATCCAGCGCGCGTTGATCGAGTCGTACCTGCCGGCGATGACCGGTCACCGGATCACCCTGGCCGACCGGCCGCGGGTGCGCCCCGAAGAATGGGCGGACGCGTTGGCGCGGCGCAATCTGGCCTTCCGCACCCGGGTCGTCCAGGTGATGCTCCTGTGTGCGCTGGTCCTCCACCCCATTCCGGACGACGTGGCCGAGACCATCGGCGGGTACGCGCGCGAGCTCGGCGTGGAAGACGGGATGGTGGACGTGGCGCGCGAGTTCGCGGCCGGGTCACTCGACCTGGCCGCACACGACTTCCGGCGCAACGGCTACGAAGGCACGTGGAACGAGACCGAGTCGGCCGCCGCCGTGCACTCGAGCCGGGTCCTGCACGACGCCTGGGCGTTCTCCGACTCGGACCCCGAGCTGGCGGCACGATGGGCCGCCCTCGAGTTGCTGCCGGCCGACACGATCGGGCGCAAGGTCTGGGAGATGTACCAGGCGAGAGGGTTCTCGTTTCCCGGGACGCCCGGCTCGGCACCACCGTTGCTGGCCCAGCACGACTGGGTCCACGTCCTCGCCGACTACGGCACGACCGTCGAGGCCGAGGTCGAGGTGTTCGGCCTCATCGCGCGGGCGAACGACGACATGCACGCGTTTTCGCTCCTCGCCATGGTGATCTCGCTGTTCGAGACGGGGTACCTCGCCACCGGGGCGGGCCTGTTCGAGGCGTCGCCCGGGCACTTCTCCTCGAATCCGCGCATGGCGTTACGGCTCGCCGACGCCATGCGCCGGGGCGCGCTCTGCCACGACGAGATCACCGGCGCGCCGAGCATCGACTTCCTGCAGATGGACTGGTTCGCGGTGGCCGCCGTGCCCTGCGCGGACCTGCGGGCGCGCTTTCACCTCGTCCCCAAGGACTCGGCGGCGGTCGAGGCGGGGTCGGTCGGGCCGTGGGAGCCGGGAGGCATCAGTCCTTTCCAGATGCAGGCCGGGCACGCGCTGGCCCTGGCGCGTGGCGTCCCCTACGAGGCGCACGGCGCCTCCGTCTGAACGCCGTCAGGACTCGAGGAAGCGCAGGACGGCCAGCACGCGGCGGTGGTCGTTCTCCGAGACGGGCAGGTCGAGCTTGGCGAAGATGTTGGCGACGTGCTTCTCGACGGCGCCCTCGCTGACGACGAGCGCCGCGGCGATGGCCCCGTTCGACCGGCCCTCCGCCATGAGGGCGAGGACCTCGCGCTCGCGGGGGGTGAGCACCGAGAGCGAGTCGCCTGCGGCGCGTCGCGCCCATGAGCTGCGTGACCACTTCGGGGTCCAAGGCGGTACCTCCTATGGCGACCCGCTCCAGCGCCTCGACGAAGTCGCTGACGTCGGCCACGCGGTCCTTCAGGAGGTAACCGATGCCGGCGGCGTCGTCGGCGAGCAGGTCGGCGGCGTAGCGGGTCTCGATGTACTGCGAGAAGAGCAGGATCCCGAGCCCCTCGTAACGGGCCCGCAGGTCGAGGGCCAGGCGGAGGCCCTCGTCGGTGAAGGTCGGCGGCATCCGGATGTCGATCACGGCGACGTCCGGCGGGTTCTGGGCGACCGAGCTGCGCAGGGCCACCGGCGTCCCCGACGGCGCCGGTGACGGCGAAGCCGCGGTCCACCAGGAGCTGGACGAGCCCGTCGCGCAGGATGGCGGAGTCCTCGGCGATGGCGACACGCAGGGCCCGGACCATCATGCGGCCAGCGGGAGATCGACGGTGACCACGGTCGGGCCGCCCGGGGGGCTCGTCAGGTACAGCCGCCCGTCCACGGCATGCACCCGGTCGGTGAGACCGGAGAGGCCGCTCGACGTGGAGCCGATCGTCGAGAGCTGCGCCCCGCCGCGCCCGTCGTCGCGCACGACGAGCCGCAGCCAGGTGCCCTGCTGCGCACAGGAGACCGACGCCCGCGAGGCGTGCGCGTGCTGGGCCACGTTGGCCAGCAGCTCGGCCACGCAGAAGTAGGCGATGGCCTCGATGGCCGGCGTCGGCCGCGTCTGCAGGTCCACCGACGACCTCGGTGGGCACGGCGCTGCGGGCGGCCAGCGTGGCGAGCGCGCCCTCCAGTCCGATGTCGAGCGCCGGCGGGTGGATGCCCCGGGCGATGTCGCGCAGCTCGGCGATGGCCTCCTTGGCGCCGCGGTGGGCCTCGTCGACCAGCTCGCGGACCCGGTCGAGATCGATGTCATCGGCGTCCTCGAGCTTCTCCTTGGCCATGCCCAGCCGCATGGCGAGGGCCACCAGCTGCGCCTGGGTGCCGTCGTGCAGGTCGCGCTCGATCCGGCGCAGGGTGGCCGCCGAGGCGTCGACGGTCTGCGACCGCGCCTGCTCGAGCGTGCGCACCCGGGCCGCCATGGGATCGGGTCCGAGCAGGGCGCGCATGAGCATGCGGTCGACGTTGACGAAGCCTCGCATCACCCACGGCGCCGCGAACAAGAAGACGGCGCCGATGACGAGGATGGCCACGTCGTGAAGGAAGCCGGCGGGGTCGGAGAAGAAGCCCGGGAACAGGTTCCGCACCAGGCCGAAGACCGGCAAGCTGTTGGATCCGGACGTGAAGACCGGATGGGTGAGGCAGACGAACGCGTCCCACCACAGGCTGAACGCCACGTAGAAGCCGAGGACGGTCCAGGGCACCTTGACGGCCAGGTAGCCGACGGCCCGCCAGCCGACGCGGTCGCGCAGCGACGACTGCAGCCAACCGAGGAAGCCGTGGCGGCCGGCGAAGGCCTCGGGGTCCTCGATCTGCTCGCCGAGCATGGCACGGGCCAGGCCCCGCTGCCAGCCGCCGATGCCGCGCGCGCTGCGGATGGACAGCGCCAGGACGGCGAGGCCGAAGAAGGTGATCGCCAGCGCGACGCCCGTCACCATGGTGACGCCCACGAAGGCCAGCCCGACGCACGGCGAGACCTCCCGAGACGAGATAGAAGGCCAGCTCGGCCCACGGCCGCCTCGTGAAGGGCTCGCGCAGGATCTGCCGGGAGACCGACTTGGCCGTCGCCACCTGCTCGTCGGTGACGGCGAGGGAGAGCTCCCTGCCCCACAGGCGCACGTGCACGTCGCTGCTCCTCCGCCTGTTCCGCCATCATGCGTCCCGCTTGGACCAGCAGCGCCGCGCCGCCGACGAGCGCGAGGGCCGCGTAGAGCGCCATCAGCAGGCAGGCCGCGGTGCTGGACAGCGCGTCGTTGACACGTACCACGGCGGCGACCGAGTTGCCGAGCAACAGCACGGGCATGAACCGCGCCGGGTTCCCGGCCACGTTGTGGAGGCAGGACGGGGACGAGGAGCGTGCATCCCACGAAGGTCGCGATGGCGCCCGCACTGTGGCGGATGATCGCGCCGATTCCGAGCCCGAACAAGGCCAGCGAGGGCGAGGAAGACGCCCGATTCGAGGAGGGCCCGCAGGACGCCGGGATCGCCGAGGGTGGCGGTGGGCGCTGCGCCGGACAGGACGGCCTGCCCCTCGAAGAACGAGAGGAAGCTCAGCACCAGACCGATGGCCAGGGCGAAGGTGCCCATGACGATGGCCTTGGCGCCGAAGAAGACCGCACGGCGTGGCGTCGCCGTCAGCGACGAGCGGATGGTGCCGCTGCCGTACTCGCCGGTCATGGACAGCACACCGAGGATCCCGATGACGAGCGAGCCGAGCGCCAGCCCGGCCAGCGCCTGGTTCGTCGGGTCGAAGCCTTGGTAGAAGGACGCGTTCTGGTGCCGCGCGCCGCGGGTGGAGAGGAAGGTGACCAGGATGGCCCCCGCGAACGTGATGAGCAGGGCCCACTTCGTCGAGCGCAGGGTGGTGAGCTTGGCCCACTCCGCGCCGATGGCCTGGCGGAGCCCGGCCCGGCGCTGGGGCACGTCGATGGGCACTGCGAGCGTCATGGTGCGTCCTTTCAGTGGGAGGGAAGGTCAGCTGTGCGGCCACGGCGTCCGCGTGGGCGGACCGGTACTCGACGGTGTCGGCGGTGAGCTCCATGAAGGCGTCCTCGAGCGAGGCCCGCAGCGGGGTGAGCTCGTGGACGGTCAACGAGGCCCGTGCGGCCAGCTCGCCGATGTCGGACGGATGCGGTGCCGCTGACGACGATGGCCCCGTCGTCACCGACGGTCGGACGCAGGCCTTCCCTCGTCAACGCGGTGACGAAGCGTTGCGGCGTCGGCGTGACGACGCGGACGCGAGTCGCCCTGGCTCCGATGCCGTGAACTCGTCGACGCTCGTCTCGGCGATCATCTTGCCCCGGCCGATGACGATGAGCCGCTCCGCCGTGAGGGCCATCTCGGTGATCAGGTGGCTCGACACCAGGACGGTGCGGCCCTCGGCGGCGAGCCCGCGCAGCAGATGGCGGACCCAGCGGATCCCCTCGGGGTCGAGGCCGTTGACGGGCTCGTCGAAGAGCAGGACGCCGGGGTCGCCCAGCAGCGCGCTGGCGATGCCGAGGCGCTGTCCCATGCCGAGGGAGAACGTGCCGGCCCTGCGGTCCGCCACGTTGCGTCAGCCCGACGAGGTCGAGCACCTCGTCGACGCGGGCGGCGGCGATGTCGTTGGTCCTGGCCAGGCAGCGCAGGTGGTTGCGGGCGCTGCGCCCGGGGTGGAACGCCTTGGCGTCGAGCAGCGCGCCCGCCTCGCGCAGCGGCCAGCGCAGCGCGCCGAAGGGGGTGCCGTTGACGGTCGCGGAGCCCGAGTCGGGCACGTCGAGGCCCAGGATCATGCGCATGGTGGTGGACTTGCCCGAGCCGTTCGGGCCGAGGAAGCCGGTCACCACGCCCGGGGTGACGCGGAAGCTGAGACTGTCGACGGCCACGGTCTTGCCGTAGCGCTTCGTCAGTCCTTCGGTGACGATCATGCGAGCTCCTTCCCGAGCGCCGTGTCGCGCCTGCACGACCCAGCATGCGGCGGGGAGGGCCGAGACGGAATGCCGCTACCGGGCGTCGTCGTCCTGGTGCTAGCCCCCCTTTCCCGGCGTGGTCGGTTGGCCGTTCAGCCCGAAGAGGCGGGCGAACCGGGCCACGCGGGGTACGAGGGTGCCCGGTCCGGCGGCGACGCGTAGCTCGTGACGGAGCCGGCGACGGAGAACATCGGCACCGGACCGGCGGGCACGACACCCGCCTTGTAGCGGGCGCCCCCGTTCACGTAGCGCATCAGACCGGTGCCGACGGTGCCCTCCTCGTCCGGGCCCTTCGCCGTGGCGTCGTACCACAGGAACGTGTAGTCGGCGGGGGAGGAATAGCTGGGGAGGGGTGCGGCGCCCTGGTAGCCGTAGGACTGGAGCGGTGACGTCGGCCCTCCCCCGGCCGGCGGTGACCGGAAGAGCCCCGTGGCGAACGTCGAGGCGGTGAGGTCGGGACCCGCGAGCTGCACCCCGTTGAAGAGCTGCTCCACCGGTGGGATGAGGGCCGGGGCCGCCAGCGATGCCGGCGACGTGTTGGCGCCGTACCACCAGCGATAGAGGTGGTCGGCGTCGCCGGCCGCGACGGGCACGGGCACGGCGAGGCTCGAGACGCCGAAGGCGTGCGCCCACTCCGCCTGGTCGTAATAGCGCCCGAGGGTCGACGTGTCGGTGAGCACGATCCCGGTGATGATCCACTCGGGAAAGTAGCCGATGCTGGCGCACGCCTTCGTGAGGTAGATCGGCATGATCGGGTCGCCCGCGAAGACGATGCTGGTGGCGTTCGACGCCTTGAGTTTCTCCGCCAGCGTCGCCGCCTGGGTGGGCAGCGTGGTCAGGTTGAGCGTGTACGACAACTCCGTCGGCGACGCCACGTCGACGCGGCCGGCGGTGAGCTTCTTGGTGACCTCGGCCGTGAGCTCGGCGGAACCCGGGCCGGGGGGCTCCGACGTCTCGTTGACGATGATGAAGGAGCGCTTGCGGGTGTGCATGGCGGCGTCGCCGGCCCAGATGGCGTCCTTGCCGTTCAACTTGGCGACCACGTAGTCGACCGCCTCGTACAGCGAGGTGTCCGCTGTCGGCAGGTTCGCCCACTGGTACGGCGCGTTCTGCTGGATCTGGCCGTACGTGGCGGAGTCCCCGCAGCCCAGGCACAGCACGTGCAGACGGGCCAGCTCCACCTCATAGGCCGTGGTCTCGGCGGGGCCGCCGATGGAGGCGAAGGCATGGTCCTGTTGGGCCACGGTCACTGCGTCGGCATGGGCCGCCACGGGGTCGCTGTCCGCGCCCGTGGCCTGGAACGGGATCAGGTTCACGTGGCGCCCGTAGGTCTCGAAGATGCGGTTGAACATGTTCACGTACGCCTCGATGGTGTCGAGCGACTGCGCCGGAGTGCCCGCCGCGTTCTCGACCGCCGAGGTCAGGCCGCCCGGCTGGGCCTGGTAGTCGACGACGTTGATCGCGGTACCGGTCACCCCGCCGGTGGTGGCGCCGCCGTTGTCCGCGCCGGCGGTGGGCACCGGCACGCACGGCGGGGCGTAGACGGTGGGCATCTTGAGACGTCCCGTCCGGTGGTCGCACTCGGGTCCCCAGTCGTAGCGCGCCGTCGTGCCCGCCTTGGCCGCCGCGGCGTAGGTGATGGGCACGGCCGAACGGCCGGTCGGGCTCGCGGTGCCGGCGCTGGTCTGGGTGGTGGCCGTACCGCCCGAGTGCTCGCTCGCCGTGGCGGCGATGCCCGCGGCGACCAACGCCGCCACGATGAGGACGACCGGTCCGGCGATGCGCAGCCGACTCACCCGCGGCCATGGCCGCTCCGTCCGTGCCGCGTCCCGATCCGGCTCGCGCCCCTGTCCGTCGCTCATGCGGAACCCGCTTCCGAGGTCGGTACCGGGCGCACCAGCGGGGCCGGTTCGCCCGTCCCGACGGGGCCCGAGCGTGAGAGCGCGAGCGGGTCGGAGCCGAGAAAGGCTTCGCCGACGAGTGGCGATTCGAGGACGTCGCGGGGCGTGCCGCTCACCAGTACGGCGCCGCGGTCCATGGCCACCAGCCGATCGGACAGCGCGGCGATGAACGCGATGTCGTGCTCGACGACGAGCAATGTGGCGTCGAGCTGGTCTCGCACGTTGCGCAACAGCCCGACCATGGCCTCGACCTCGCGCTGGGCGACGCCCGACGATGGCTCGTCGAGCAGGACGACCGAGGGTTGGTGCGCGACGACGCCGGCCAGGTCGACGAGGCGACGCGAGCCGGTGGAGAGCTCGCTCACCAGGTTGTCGGCGAAGCGATCGAGCCCGAACATTTCGAGGAGCTCTCCGACGCGCCGTCGAACGGCCGCCTCGGTGCGGACCTGGAGGGGGAGGCGGAGCACGGCGTTGAACGGGTCGCTCACGTCGGTGAAGCGCTCGAGCGAGACGGCCAGGGCGTCCCGCACCGTCAGGCCGGAGAACAGGCGCGAGTCCTGGAAGGAACGACCCAGGCCCGAGCGGGCCCGGGCGGACGCGCTGCGCTCGGTGACGTCGACGCCGGCCAGCTCCACCCGTCCCGTGTCCGGGCGCAGGAACCCCGAAATGACATCGAAGAGCGTCGTCTTACCGGCGCCGTTGGGGCCGATGATGCCGACGATCTCCCCGTGTTGCGCGTCGAGGGACACGTCGTCGAGCGCCGCGTTGCCGCCGAACGCGATCGAGAGCCCGCGCACCTCGATTTCCCGGCGCGCGCGCGCGCGGGCGTTGCTGCGTCTGCGTTGCCGGTCCCGCCGGCGGGGGTCCCGATCGACTCCGACGCCTTCTGGAGGTAGATCGACCACAGCATCTCGGGATGACTGGCGAGCTCGTCGGCGGTGCCCGAGAAGCGCACGACCCCTGTCTCCATCACGTACACGCGGTCGGCCACCGCCACCGCCACGTTCATCGACTGTTCCACCAGCAAGATGGCCGTGCCCGACTGGCGCATCGACTCGATGGCGCCGAGGAGTTGCTCGACCACGATGGGGGACAGCCCGAGAGAGAGCTCGTCGATGAGGAAGAGCTTGGGCCGGGTGATGGTGGCCATCGCGAGGGCCAACATCTGCTGCTGCCCGCCGGAGAGATTTCCTGCACGCTCGCTGCAGCGAGTGGCCAGGGTGGGGAATGCGGTCAGCGCCTCCTCGATCATGTCCGCGTCGCGCTCGCCACGCCGCCGCCCCTGCCACGCGGCGGCACGCAGGTTGTCCTCGACGCGAAGGTTGGGGAAGATCCCCTCGCCACCCGGCACCTGGGCCACGCCGAGGCGGGCGATCTCGTCCGGCGGCAGATGGGTGATGTCCCGCCCGTCGAAGACGATCGCGCCGTGATCGGCCTCCACGACCCCGCCGATGGCACGCAGCAAGGTCGACTTACCCGCCCCGTTGGTGCCGAGGAGGGCGACGATCTCGCCCGCGCCGATCTCGATGGCGACGTTGCCGAGGACCTCGACGCCGTCGTAACCGACGTGCAAGTCGCGTACAGCGAGCAACGGCAGGCGCCCAGCGTGGCGGTCGGCGAGCATCTGGGTCCGCGTGCGCATCGAGGTCCACACGTCCCGCACGTCGCGCTCGATCAGTCCCCCAGCGCTCGCCACGATGAGCCCGCCGACGGCGAAGATCGGCACCAGGATCAACAGGCCGTAGCGGAAGCCCACCGCGTCGCCCAGCGCACCGACGACCGGCAGCACGAGGAAGCCGGGCAGGATGAAGAGCGCGCCGATGGAGAACCCGACCGAGCGCACCCGGGCGGGGATCGCCAAGGAGAGCGAGGCGAGCACGCCCGGGCCCACGATGGCCAAGGACGCGTCGATCCCCGCGTTGCCGATGAAGGCGATCGGCACGGAGGGAGCGAGCGCGAAGAGCACGGCGAAGCCGGCCGCGATCACGGAGGCGACGGCGAGCATGCGGAAGACCAGGCCGATGTCGCGGGCGGCGAGCCGGGTGGCGATCAGCGCCCCCACGGCGAGACCGAGCAGGTCGAAGATCTGTATGGGTGCGATGAGGAAGGCGCGGTGCACCGCATCGAGGTGGAAGGTCTCTTGGTACTGCAGGGAGGCGAGCGAGGTGAACCCGGCGATCGACGCGGCGAGGAAGGGAAGCGCGATGAAGATCCGCCGGAGCACGCCGATCTTCCACACCGTCCGCCAGGCTTCGCCCAGGGACGGCGGCGGCTCGGGCGGGACCGCCGTGGTCTGCTCCGGTGCGGGCGCATCGCCCAGGGGCACCGGCTCGCCGCGCTCGGAGGCCAGCATCTGTTCGGTGAGCTCGAGTTGCTCGTGGCGGCCACGCGGCGGTTCACGCAGTCGAAGCCCGATGATCACCACCACGGCGATGGGAACGGGGAAGAAGAAGAAGGGCGCCCGCCAGGACCAGATTGCCGCCAGTCCCGCGCCGAGGAGCACCCCCACGATGACGCCCAGGCTGATGCCCGCGCGGTGCGCCGAGTAGATGCGAGGTCGGGCGGGGACCGGGTAGGAGTCCGCCAGCAGGGAGTTGTGCGTGGGGAAGATCACCGCCTGGCCCATGGAGACCCCCGCCAGCATCACGGCAGCCACCACGGCCGTCTGGGCCGCCCCGAGGGCGATGGAGAATGCGGCGCCCACGATGGCGCCGATGAGCGCGATGCGCACGCGGTTGGTGCGGTCCGCCAACACTGCGACGGGCAGCGTGAAGGCGAGGGCCGCGGCACCGGCAATGGCGACGATGAGGAGAATGCCGGCGTTGGTGAGGTGGAAGGCGTCCCGCACGTTCGGCGTCAGCACGTTGAAGGCGCTCTGGGTCGCCTGGTCGAGGAGCTCGATGGAGAACAGGACGGCCAGGGGGAAGAGGGACACCCCGGCTCCGAGGGAGGCCAGTCGCCTCACGGCGCCACCGCCCCTTCGACGGGGCGTGCCACGTGCGGTCCGGCGCCGCGGCGACGCTCCAGTCCGTCGATGGCCCAGTCGCGGAGGTCGTAGCACAGCCCCGCCAGGCCGCGGGGGAAGAGGATCAGGACGACGAGCACGCCGAGGGCGGCCGGGAAGAGCTGCCAGCTCGGCGGCAGGTAGATCGTGCTGCCCTCGACGATGGCGGCGCCGAGTATGGCCCCCAACGCCGATCCCAGCCCGCCCACCGCGGTCGAGGTGAACACCACGAGGCTCAGTGGGACCAGGAACGCCGTGTCGTCGTACTGCTGGTTCACGACGACGAAGAGACAGCCCGCCAGTCCGGCGATGAAACCCGAGATGGCGAACGCGGTCAGCTTGGCCTGCACGACGCGCACGCCGTAGCCCGAGGCGGCCCGCTGGTTGGCCGGGAGCGCGCGGAGCACCCGTCCCGTCCGGCTGTGGCGCAGGCCGTACAGCGCGACGAGCACCAGCACCAGGACGCAGAGGCACAGCTCGAAGACGGCGCCCTGCGAGGTGACCGCGATGCCGAAGAGATAGGGCACGCGCGACCTGGCCCTGCGGGATCCAGGAGAACTCGGCCGGGACGAGGAGATAGCCCGAGGCAGCCAGGGCGAAGGCGAGCGTCGTCACCGCGGCGAACATCCCGTCGAGCCGCAGCGTCGGGATGGCCACGACCACCGCGGCCAGGGCCGCCGCCGCAGCGGACAAGAGGAGCGCCAAGCTGAGGTCCCAGTGCCAGTCGACGAGCGCGACGGTGCCGACCACGGCGCCGACGGCGGCAAAGGACATCTGGCCGAGGCTGACCTGACCCGACCACCCGGTCAGTACGACGATGGAGCAGCCCACCATCGCCAGCACGACCAGGGCAGAGGCCCGGATGAGCTCTCCGGGGCCCATCCACAGCGGCAGCGTGCAGGCGGCGCCGAAGGCGATCAACGCGCCGGTCGGCGCGCCCACGCGCACCTCGGTGAGCTCGCGTGCCGAGACGGGCAGGTCGCGGACGCTGCCGGCGAGTGACAGCGTCGACTCCGACTCGCGGTCCCCCCGGTGCGCGAACAGCTGTCGCGCCACGATGGCGGCGAACACCACGCCGGCGAGGACGGCCAGGCCGAGTGCGGGGTTGGTCGGGTCGTTCCACGCGGCGCCCTGCTGCAAGATGCCGAGTGCGACCGCCGCGGCGGCGATGACGGGAAGCTCGGTGAAGTTCCCGAGCGCGAGCGCGGCCAGGGCGGTGACGAGCGCGGTGAGCCCGTACGTGGGATCGAGGGGCAGCCCGAGGATGGTCGCCTGAAAGAAGATGCTGACGAAGGACAGCACGCCCGCCACGACCCACGTGGCCGATTGCAGGCGTCCCACCGGGATGCCGAGCATGGAGGCGCGGTCGCGCCGGTCACCGGCCGCCTGGACCGCGATGCCGACGTCGGTCTTGGTGAACCAGATGGAGACGGCGGCGAGTGCGAGCACGGAGACGATGACGGCCACCGCATCGTCCTGGTCGAAGACGATGGGCGCGATGTGCCAGGCGAAGTGCCACGGGAACGTCACGGTCGCGCTGGCGATCGGCGTTTGGCCCCAGATACGCGGGATCAGGAGGCTGATGACCACGAGGAGCTGGGAGAGTCCGATGGTGGCGACGGTCAGGATGAGGCGGGGCGAGCGACGGAAGCGGCGCACGACGACGATCTCGGCGCTGGCGGTGAGGAGGACGGACGCCACGAGGCCCGTGGCCAATCCGAGGAAATAATTCACCCAGAAAACGCGATCAGGCCGACGGCCAGGACGGCGGGGGCGGTGCCGAGGTCGCCCTGCGCGAAGTTGATCACCTTGTTCAGGCGGTAGGTCAGGCCGAGCCCGACCGCCATCAGCGAGCCGAGCAGGCCGAGGACGGCGCCCTGGATCCACACGCCCACGGGCATGGGGAAGAGGGCGAGCTGGACGACGAGCACGGCCGCGACCGACACGACTGCCGTCACCGCGGTGGAGCTGCGTCCGGCCAGGTTGAGGGACGGCTTCAGTGCCTCAGGTCCTTCTCGTGCCGTCATGCCCCATGCGAACTCGCCCCCCCGGGAAGCTCACGTGCCTGTCCTGCTCGTGCGGGGCCTCAGGGTAGTGGTCCGGCGGTGGGCCGCCAAGGGTGTGATCTGCCCGTTCCGAGTCGGCGGTGACTCAGGGAACGGATAAGGTGCGCGCCGCCCTCAGGGACATCCCTGAGCTTTCGAGGGTGTCCTCAGGGTCGAAATAGGGTCTTGCCGGATTCACAGTCGGGTCGGGGCGCCGTCAGGCTGGCAGCATGCGGGCCCCCGTCCATCTCCCGTCGACGAAACGAGGCACTGTGGCGCTCACCGGAGAACGCGTTCCCCCCCAGCGAACGGCCTCCCCCGCCGCGCGCGCAGTCGACCTGCGCAAGACGTACGGGACCGGACAGGCGACAGTGCACGCCCTGGCCGGCATCGACGTCACCTTCGAGCGCGGCCGCTACACGGCCGTCATGGGCCCGTCGGGCTCGGGCAAGTCCACCCTGATGCACTGCATGGCCGGCCTCGACCGGCCGACCTCGGGCGAGACGTTCGTGGGCGACCTCGACATCGGGAAGCTGGACGACAAGAGCCTCACCCAGATGCGGCGGGACCACATCGGCTTCGTCTTCCAGTCGTTCAACCTCGTCCCCACGCTCACCGCCGCCGAGAACATCACGCTGCCGGTCGACCTGGCCGGCAGGAAAGTGGACAAGGAGTGGTTCGACTACCTGGTGGGCCAGTTGGGCATCGGGGACCGGCTGTCGCACCGGCCCAACGAGATGTCGGGCGGACAGCAGCAGCGCTGCGCCTGCGCACGCGCGCTGATCAACCGGCCCGATCTCATCTTCGCAGACGAGCCCACGGGAAATCTGGACTCGAATTCCTCGGCCGAGATGCTGTCGTTTCTGCGACGGTCGGTGACCGAGTTCCACCAGTCGATCGTCATGGTGACGCACGATCCCCGCGGCGCGGCGTACGCCGACCGGGTGATCTTCCTGGCCGACGGCAACATCGTCGGCGAGCTCACGGAGCCGACTCCCGACTCGGTGCTGGAGCGCATCCGGACGCTGGGCACCTGACATGTGGCGGGTCACCATCAAGGGGCTGCTCGCCCACAAGCTTCGCCTCGCGTTGACGGCGCTTTCCATCGTCCTCGGGGTGACATTCATCGCCGGGACGTTCATCCTCACCGACACGCTCCACAGTACGTTCGACACGCTGTTCGGGAACATCTACCAGAACATCGACTTCCAGGTGCGTGGCGTGGCCCAGTTCGGCAGTGGCGGCACGGCGACCCGCAACCCGGTGCCCGAGTCGCTCGTCGCCAAAGTGCGGGACGTCCCGGGGGTCGAGGCTGCCGAGGGCTCGGTGACCGGCATCGCCCAGTTCATCGCGCCCGACGGCAAGGCCATCTCGAACGGTGGGGCACCGGGGATCGGCATCTCCTTCGATCCCGACCAAGAGATCTCGGCGCTGCACATCGTGCAGGGCACGCAGCCGACGACCTCGAACGACGTCGTGATGGATCTCGGCACGGCGCAGAAGTACGGCTTCAAGGTGGGGCAGAAGGTGCGCATCCTCCTACCGGGGCCGACCCGGACGTTCACCATCACCGGCCTCGCGACCTTCGGAACGGTCGACAACCTGGCCGGTGCCACGCTGGCCGCCTTCGACATCCCGACGGCCCAGGCGCTCCTCGGCGAGGTGGGCCAGTTCGACAACATCAACGTGGTCGCGCAACCGGGCGCCGACAAAGCGACCGTCCAGCAGGACATCGCTCGGGTGCTGCCGCCTGGCGTCCAGGTGGTCACCGGCCAGACGGTCGTCAACGAGGCGACCGGGGCCATCAGCAGCGCGTTGGGCTTCTTCAACACGGCCCTGCTCATCTTCGGGTTCATCGCGCTCTTCGTGGGCGGCTTCACCATCCTGAACACGTTCTCCATCACGGTGGGGCAGCGCACGCGCGAGCTCGCGCTCCTGCGCATCGTCGGGGCGAGTCGCCGTCAGGTGTTCCGGTCCGTCCTCGCCGAGGCGGCCATCGTCGGGCTGGTGTCGTCGCTGATCGGCCTGGGACTGGGAGTGCTGGCGGCCATCGGTCTCGAGAAGCTGTTGAGCGGCTTCGGGATCTCCCTACCGTCGGGCCCAGTCGTGTTCGAGGCGCGCACCGTCGTTGTCTGCATCATCGTGGGCGTCGGCGTGACGCTGGTCTCCGCCATCAGCCCGGCCCGCCGCGCCGTCCGCATCGCTCCCGTGGCGGCCGTCTCCGAGCAGCAGACCGAGCAGGAGATCCCGCTGCGACGCCGCTTCATTCAGGGCGGCGTCATCACCGTGGTCGGGATCGTCGCGCTCGCTTTCGGGCTCACCGCGCCGGCGATCGCGCTCGTGGGCCTGGGCGCGGTGGGGCTTTTCGTCGGCGTGACCATGCTCTCCCCTGCGGTGGCACGGCCCATGGCGAGCGTGATCGGGCGCCCGCTGGCGCGCCTGCTCGGCACCTCGGGCCGGTTGGGTCGGGAGAACTCCATGCGCAGTCCGCGGCGCACGGCCCAGACGGCGGCGGCGCTGATGGTGGGTCTGGCCCTCGTCTCGGCCATTGCCGTGTTCGGGGCATCGCTGTCGAGGTCGGCCACGAGCAGCGTCGACAACGCCATCAGCGCGGACCTGATCGTCTCGAACACGAACAAGAACGGGCCGGGGAAGTTCAGCAACACCGTGCCGAAATTGGCGTCCGCCGTCCCCGGTGTCACCGCCACCAACACCATCTACAGCGGGCAATTCGAGGTCCGACAGTCCCTCGTGTCGCTCCTGGCCGCCGGGACCGAGAACCTGTCCCAGACGGTCATTCTGGACATGGCGTCGGGGAGCACCCGGGCCGCCGCTGCCGGCGAGCTGCTCATCGACACCACCACCGCCAACTCGGACCACCTCGTCGTCGGCGACACGGTCCCCGTGAAATTCGCGCTCACGGGGTCGTCCACCATGCGCATCGGAGGGATCTACCAGCCGAACTCGTTGGTGGGGAGCTACTTCGTCAGCGACGCGTTCTACTTCGCCCACTACCGGAACCCGCTTCCCGATGCCGTCCTCCTCAAGACGGACGGCGCACCGGGGACGGAGCAGGCGGTGCAGCGCGCGCTGAGCCCCTACCCGAACGTGCAAGTCCAGACGCGCGCGCAGTTCGAGGCGTCGCAGGCGGCCCAGGTCAACCAGCTGCTCGGGCTGGTGTACGCGTTACTCACCCTGGCCGTGATCATCGCCCTGATCGGGATCGTGAACACGCTCATGCTGTCGGTATTCGAGCGCACCCACGAGATCGGGCTGCTCCGGGCGGTGGGCATGGTCCGGCGTCAGATCCGCGCCATGATCCGCGCCGAATCGGTGATCCTCGCCGTCTTCGGTGCCGTCATCGGCATCGTCGTGGGGACGGGCCTCGGCCTCGCCCTGGTGTCCGCGCTCCGTTCGCAGGGCGTCACCTCCACCGTGGTGCCGTTCCCGAGCCTGGTGATCTTCCTGATCCTGGCCGCGCTCCTCGGCCTGCTGGCTGCGAGCTGGCCGGCCCGCCGAGCCGCCAGGCTGGACGTCCTCGCGGCGATCGCCTCGGAGTGACCCGGGCGGCCCCGGCCCGTCGGCGCCGACCGTTCGGCTGTGCCTGCGGTCAGGCGTCGGGCGCGGACACCGCCGCCGCGGCGTCGAGATATTTCCAGGCCAGGTCAGGGGGGAGGCCGCCGACCAGCGGCTGGAGGTTCAACGGGAACCCGGTGGCGCGGACGAGCTCGCCTGCCCCGCCCGGAGTCAGGATCTGGTAGGCGCCGCGCTCGGCGGCGAGGTCGGTCACCGTGGTCGCGCGCGAGATCGAGGCCGTGCCGTCGCGACCGATATTCCACGCGGCATAGCTGCGCGCATCGGCGAGGAGATACTCACCGATCTCCGCCCAGGCGCGTTCGGGATCGTCCGCCACGAAGGCGGTGAGCGGCACCCCGAGGGGTGGGAAGTGGCACCCCGGCGCCGTGGCGCCGCCCGACTCCCGATAGGCGGCCTCCAACGACGCGTCGTGCGTCTCGGCCATGAAGAACAGGCCGAGCCGTCCGGCACGTCGGGCCGCCGCTTCGGTTCCTCCGCCGTAGGCCAGCAGGGGACCCCCGGCGGTGAACGGCCGTGGCGTCACGGCGACGCTCCGCCCGTCCACCGAGACGGCCTCGCCCGCCCACAGGCGCTTGAGCACACCGATGCGCTCCTCCACAAGGGCACCGCGCGCCCGCGCGTCGACGCCGAAGAGGGCGAACTCCTCGGGCCGGTACCCGATGCCGACGACGTAGGAGACGCGACCGTGACTGATCAGGTCGACGACGGCCAGGTCCTCGGCCAGTTTCACCGGCTCGTAGAGAGCCAGGAGCAACGCGGCGACGGTGATGGGGAGCTGCGTCGTGCGCGCCGCGATCGCGGCGGCCAGCGGCACTGGTGAAGGCAGGTACCCGTCGGGGACGGCGTGATGCTGGCTCAGCACCGCGCTGACACAGCCCCGGGTCTCGGCCCAGGCGCACATCTCGATGGTGGCGTCGTAGAGCGCGGCACGGTCCTGAGGTGCGGACGAGCCGGCCCGCATGGCGAACCGCATCATGAACACGGCCGTTACGTAAACACAGCCGCCACGCCACGTTCAATCTGGCGCGCCAACGGCCGCACCGTGCCGCATCGAGGCGTCTCGACGCACCACGTGTCCACCGACCATCGGCGGAGCCGGGAACCCCGGTGGCGGGATGAACGCCCACCGCGCATTCCCGCTACGTTGGCGGTGGAGGAGACCTCATGACAACGCCAGGCCAGCGTCGAGGGGACCTCTGGGTCCAGGACGTGCCGTGCGCACGCGGTCGCGGCACCCTCCCGGTGCCGGGCGGCCGGCACCGGCACGGAGCGCAGCGATGAGCGGCACCCGGATCGTCCAACACCGTGGGACACCCGGAAGCCGCGGCTCCCGGCGTTGGCGCTTCGAGATGCGCGCGGCCAGCACGGGCTCGCGTGTGAAGGCCGAACTTCTCACCCTCGCGTTGATCGTGGCCACGCTGGGCATCGGCTGGATCGTCTGGAGCGTCGTGGAATGGCGCAACGGCCGGACCGTGAGCTACCGGCTCACCGGGTTGCGCGTCGTACGCCGCTCCGACCGGAGACCGATCGGACTCTGCCGATCTCTCGTGCGGAACGGTGTCTGTTGCACGATCTTGCTCGTGCCCACGATCCTCGGCTGCCTCCTCCTCGGACTCTCTTTCGTCCTGGGCGCGTCAGCCCCCAGTGGGCTCCTGCGGCAGCCCCGCCTTGCGCCATGGGATTTCCTTGCGGGCACGGAGGTCCTCGACGAACGAGCGCCCGGGCCCATCGACGAGACTCTGGGCCCCCTGGCGTTGCCCGAAGCCACGTCCGTCACGATGAACTGAGGCGGGAACGCGGGACGCGTTCGCCCGCCGGCCGGCCAGATCGCTCGCGCCGGGAGCGGTGTCGGCTGAGGCTGGCCAACACCAGGCTTCCCGCCACCGCCACACCGGCGAAGGCCAGCAGGGGGAGCTCGATGAGGATGGCAGCCAGGGCGCCACCGACCAGTCCCGAGAGCGATTCGGCGCCGACCTGGATCGATTGATTGTTCCCCATCGCGCGGCCCTGCTCGCTGTCGTCTGCCGCGAGGGAGAGCATGGCGGCACAGGACGGCAGACACACCGCCAGGGCGAGGGCAGTGGTGCCCAAGGTGAACCACAGCGAGTTCTGCGAAGCGGGGAGGACGATGCAGGCCATCAGAATTCCCATCGTCAGTGCGCTGAAGAGGACCATGGTCCGAGGCTGAGCCCGGCGAGACAGGGCACCGACGAGCCAGACATTGGCGATGACGATCGGAACGGCCACGTACGCCACGTATTCGGAGACGCTGCTCACGCCCAGATGGAACCGGTCGACGAGGTACATCGGATAGACGCGGAAGAACCCGAAGATCGAGAGGTACAGCGTGAAATTGATCGCGTACAGGGGCCGCAGCTCGCGGTCGCTGATCACGCGGGCCAGGTTGGTGAATGACTCGAGGTAGTGGCCGCGCTCTCCCGAGCCGGGATGCGTCTCCTTGAACCATGCAGTGACGGCCACCAGCACGCCAGCCAAGAGAATGGTGACCGCCCAGTACGGCGTGGCGTACGTGAACCAGCCGACGAGCCCGTGATCGGCCAGCTGGCCGCCACCGAGTGGACCGACGACGTAGGCGAGACTCGCGCTCAGGTACACGTAGCCGAACAACCGGTTGCGATCGGCCCTGTCCGCTGTGTCGGCGATGGCACTCTGGGCGAGCACGATGTTCGACTCGGACAGACCGGCAAGGAAGCACGTGGCCAGCAACAGCGGAAGGCTCCGAATCGAGAGCGCGGCCGCGATGCCCACGTAGAACGCGGTCGTCGCAGCCAGTGATCCCACCAGGACTGGACGGCGCCCGAAGCGGTCGGACAGCGCCCCGAGGACCGGCGAGCCAAGGAATTGACCGAAGGGATAGAGCGCCAGCAACAGGCCCAGCACGAGGCTCCGCTCCGTCAGGCTCGAGGTCGGCGACAACATCCCATTGTCGTTGTGCAGGAGCATCGGGGTGAAGGTGGCGATCATGAGGCTGTAGCCGAGAAAGCCGACGAACACCACGACGTACAGCGGCAGGAGACCCCGAAGACCCCGTCCAGTATTCATCCGGCGACCTACGCCGGCTGCGTCGCGACCACGGCTGACGTGCGGTCCCGGCTTACGGGTTGCGGCCGACCGAACGGAGCTTCGGGTCGTTCTCGCGAGCCGGCCGGGCACCGACGATCGATGCACGCTCCATTGCTCGCGTGTACGGCCAGTAGTCGCTGGAGGCGTAGTGCTGGACCGCCCGGTTGTCCCAGAAGGCAACGGCGTCCTTGGTCCAGGTGAACCGGCACTGGTGTTCCGGGGCGTCCGCCTGCCGGCAGAGCCGGTCGAGCAGCTCGAGGCTGGCCTCTGGGTCGAGACCTTCGATGTGGCTCACGAATGGCCGGTTGACGTAGAGGTGCAGCTTGTTCGTCGACGGATGGGTGCACACCACCGGGTGGCGGACGGGCGGGTACTGCTTCTGCGCGTCCCGCCGCGCGTCCTCGGTCATGGTGTGACCGAAGGTCTGCGTGAAGTCGTGCACGGCAACCAGGTCGTCGACGGCATGCTTGGTGCCGTTGTCGAGCCCGTCGTAGGCCGCGTGCATGTCGGAGAACAAGGTGTCCCCACCGTGCGCGGGAACGTCGAGCGCGTGGAGGACCCCGCCCATGGAGGGACGCTCCCGCCAGGTGACGTCGTGGTGCCACGAGTTCTCGTACCCGCTCACCTCGGCCGTCTTCTCGAACCGGACGAGCTCGGGCTCGCCGGTGTTGGACGGGAGGAACGGATGAATCTCGAGGTCCCCGAAGCGCCGGGCGAAGGCCACATGCTGGCGCGGGCTCATCGGCTGGTCGCGGAAGAAGATGACCTTGTAGTCGAACAGGGCCTGGCGGATCTCGCCGATGACCGCGTCGGGCAACTCCGCCGTCAGGTCGACCCCGCGGAGCTCGGCGCCGATGGTCGAACCGATTCTCTGCGCGTCGAAGTGGCGCCAGCGCAGCGAGGCCAGCCGGTCCCGCTCCTCGGTGAGATAGGTGAACGGACCGACCGAGACGGGATAGCCGGGGAGGCGGAAGGCGTGGGGCCGGCCGGGGTGCTGCGTCGCCGTCATCACCGCAAGTCTTCCCCACCGCGCGACCCGGGCGCACGCGGCGCCTACTGCATGGCGATGACCGCTTCCGCCTCCTTCTCGGGATCGACGAAGGGAGTCCCGTTCACGTCAATGGTCACCGACTCGATGCTGCCCGAGAACTCGCCGGGTGGGTGGATGTCGTCGGTGACCGGGAGCCCGTTGCTGTAGCCGCAGTGATGCCCGCCCCCGTCAGGGAAAACCGACCCTGCGTGAATTGGTCGATGACCCCCTCGGCCAGCACCTTGCCGTCGGCCACGAGGCGGGTTCGGCCGCCGTGCTGGACGCGCGCGCCGGGGGTCGATCGGGATCGGGCCACCACGGGCTCGATTCGTCGTAGTAGCGCCCGACGACTCCGCCGAAAGGTTCGTCACGTCGCACGGGCACGTTGCTCCCGCGGGCGCGTCAGCATGCCAGATGACGAATGCAGCACTCGTTGAATTTGGCACATCCTTGCCATAGGGTGACCGGCATACCGGGGGGACGTCTGAAGAACGACCGGGGAGGCACGAGCTTGACTGGCCGACCACGCATGCACGCTACGGCGCTCGCGCTCGGAGTGGCGCTGAGTCTCGTCGGCCTCACGGGCGAAGCCACCGCTGCATCGGCGCAGAACGGGGGGAGCAGCGCGCCCGGTGTGTCTGCGACGTCCATCACCGTGGGGAGCATCTCGACCCTGACGGGGACCCTGGCCGCGAACTTCGCTGGGCTCGCGTACGGTGAGCGCGCCTACTTCGACTATGTGAACGCGCAGGGCGGCGTCAATGGTCGCAAGATCGACTACAAGTACGCGCTGGACGACGGCGGCAACCCGACCACGTTCAACCAACTGGCCAATACCCTCATCAACCAGGACCACGTGTTCGCCGTGACCGGGATCGCCACGGCGTTCTTCTCTCCGAACCTCTTCGTCGAATCGGGCATACCGACCTACGGGTACAACGTCACGGGCAACTGGGCCGGTCCGCCGAACCTGTTCGCTGCGGGGGGCTCCGTGGAGTACTACCCGGCTGGAGCGCCGCTGGACGCCTTCGTGGCACGCAAGGCCACACCGAAGCCCTCGTTCGCCGTCGTCGCGTACGGCATCGCGGCTTCGTCCGACGCCTGTCAGGCCGCCGTCACGGCCCTCAAGGGCGCTGGCTACGACGTGAGCTACGTCGACCTCAACATCAATTACCCCGGCTCGACGGTGGCCACCGATGTCCAGCGCATGAAGCAGGCGGGTTCGAATTTCGTCATCAGCTGCATGGACGTCCAGGGAAACGTCAACATGGCCCGGGCCATCAAGCAATATGGCGTGACGACGGGGCAGCTGTGGTTGAACGGGAACGACCAGTCGACGCTGAACCAGAACGAGAGCCTGATGCAGAACGTCTACTTCTACGTCGCCCACGTGCCCCTCAGCGCCCCGACGTCGCTCTACCCGGGCCTCAAGCTGTATCTGACCGAAATGAGAAAGTACGAGCCCGCCTACGTCTCCGACGAGCAGGCCATCGAGGGATGGGAGTCGGCGGCCCTCTTCGTGCAGGGCGTCAAGATGGCGGGGACCGACCTCACCTGGGCCAATGTCGTCAAGGCGGACAACTCTCTCACCGCGTTCACCGCCGGCGGCCTCCGAGTGCCGACCAACTGGGCTCGTGCCGGGCACAGCGGGCACCTCCCGCCGTACTGCGGCGCACTGATTCAAGTCAAGGGGGACACGTTCGTTCCCGCCCTCGATCACGGGCAGAACGTCTTCAACTGCTTCGACTCCATCAGTCCCCACTCGAATCCCGTCTTCCCGCTGCCGGCCGGGACGCCTGGCCCCGGCTGATCACAGAAGTCCTCGCTGCGGCTCTGCGTGAGCTCGGCGTCACTCACCCGGGCCAGTCACGAGGTTCGTCCGTCTGGCCGGCGTGCCATGCGATGCGCGAATCGTCCGAATAGGGAATGACTCGAAGGATGTGGTGAGAAGCGGTTCAGTTCACGAGCTTGGCTTGCGGGCGGTGATCGCCGAGCATGCCTTGCACAGCCAAGGAGGCGGCTTGGGCACGGTTGCGAACCCCGAGCTTGCCGTACAGGCTTCGCAGCTGCGTCTTGATCGTGTTCTCGCTGACATACAGATGGACGCCGAGTTCGCGGTTCGTCATGCCGGTCGAGAGCAGGGAGAGGATCTCGCTCTCTCGTTCGGTCAGGCCGATCTCGCGCCCAGGCCATCGGAGCGCTTCATCGATCCGAGCGTGTTGCGACCTCTGCGTCAGCACGACACGTTCGCCTCTTGCAGCACCCTCGATACCTTCGAGGATCTGTCGCCGCGGCGCAGCCTTTGAGATGAATCCTTGCGCCCCGGCGCGCTGGGCACGACGCACCACCTGGGGTCGATCGGAAAAGCTGAATACCACGATCGCACCGTTACTGGAGTCGGCCTTGAGTACGCGCACGCGTTCCCCGAGGGACTCGAGCTCTCCGTAGGTGTCCAGGAGTGTGACATCGACTCCTCGTCTCGGCTTCTTCCGTATGTCGACTTCGACGACCTGTATCTCCGGATCGCTGGACTGGAGTAGGGCACGGAGGCCCTCCAGGACGATGCTGTAGTCATTCACGAGCGCGACCCGGATGGGTTGTGGCACGAATTCACTCTAAGAGCACGCGTGGGCTCCGATAATCACCCGATCGGGTGATTGATGACCGAGGCATCCTCAACCAGACTTGTGGATCGGTAGATCGAACGTCGAGCTATCCGACTCAGAAGACACATCGACTGTGCCCCATCGATATCGCGTGGCAACGACCGCAGACGCGCGGAGGAGAGGTCCCCTTCGCAAGAGGCGCTCCAGCTCTTCGGGCAGTCGAGACAAGGGTGGAGGCGCCTCGTGATGGAATCGTTTGACGTGAGCTCATATGACGTCGAGGACGTTCGCGTCGTCACCTTGCGGGGAGAACTGGACGCATCGACCTGTCGGGGGCTTGCGGAGCATTTGGCTGGAGCCCCTGGTTCTCTCGTCGTCGTCGACCTGTACCGACTCTCCTTCATGGACTCTTCGGGGTTGGGTGCCATTCACGTAGCGAGGCGACTGGCCATCGAAAGCGGGGGAAACCTCGTCGTTTGTCGTCCCACTCCGATGGTCCACCGGGTGCTGGAGATCACAGGGCTTGACACATGGGTCACCGATTGGGATCCACACTGGTCGAAGGGTTCCGCACTGGGATGTGCGCCATAAGGACGCGTGTTTGCCTGGCGACGACCCGGTAAGCCCGACCCTTCTCGCACCCGACTTCTCCAGGTTGTCGCGCGGCGACAGACTCTCGTCCCGGCTGAGACAGTCCTGAGAAGTCGGTGTCACGCATGTGCATGAACATGCGTCGGGGATCGCCGAGAACACCGGCAACACCTTTCCATTGGGAATGCGCGGTCGAGATCGACCTCTTTTGGCCGGTGATGAGACACCACGGGGATTGCAACATGAGTGGCACACCGCTACGATCCGGTCGGCAGGTAGTGGCAGCCCCTCCGCACGGGCGGCATCGGGAGGAGGTTCTGGTATGGGACGACAACGAACACACGCGCCACATGTGCCGATCGTGGCGCTCGCACTCGGCGTCGTCCTCGTGTTCGCCACGGTCTCGACGGCCTCGGCCGGGCAACGCGGCACGACCCACGGCGACCACGCGACGTCGGGCGCCGGACTTCTTTCTGTGACCGGACGGCTCAGCGCCGTTGCCGAGACCCACGGTGTGGCGTGGGCCGTGGGTTACGCGGGCACGGCCGAGAACGGCAAGGCCCTGACGCTCTACTGGAACGGCCACCGCTGGCAGCGCGAAGCGAACCCGAGCCCCTCGGGCGCCGACCTGTCCGCGGTGGCCGCCTCCTCTCCCACCGACGTCTGGGCGGTCGGCACCGTCGGCTTCGAACCGAACCCCACCAAGACGTTGATCCTGCACTGGAACGGGAAGAAGTGGGTGGAGACGCCGGGTATCCCCGGCAGTCTTACTGGGGTCGCCGCCACCTCGCCCACCAATGCCTGGGCCGTCGGGTATACGAATGACAGCGGATCGCTGATCCTGCACTGGAACGGCAAGGAATGGCAGCAGGTGTCGAGCCCCGCGGGCGATCTCTTCGGGGTGGCGGCGACCTCACCCGCCAACGCCTGGGCCGTTGGCGGGACCAGCGCCAGCCAGGCCACCCTGATCCTGCACTGGAACGGCGAAGCGTGGCAGCAGACCCCGAGCCCGAACATGGGCGCGGACCAGGGGCTGGGGAGCGCCCTCCTCGGCGTGGAGGCGTCGGCGGACCGCCCGGTCCTGGCGGTGGGCGACGGCAACGACTGTGGATGTGGTCCAGGGACCCCCCTGGTCGAACGGTGGAACGGACACACGTGGGGAGAAGACTCCACATCGCAAAAGGACAGCATCGACCTCTCAGGAGTGGCCGCCCTCCCGACGGGCAGGGCGTGGGCAGTCGGACAGGCCGGCTCGGGCGACAGCGCGACGAACGGCGTGATCCTGGAGTGGAATGGCTCCGCATGGACGAGTGTGCCCGTTCCGGGTCTCGAATCCCAGGTAGGCGGCCTCTCCGGGATCGCCGCGTCATCTCGTTCCAACGCCTGGGCCGTCGGATGGGAGAGTCCGGTCACTGTCGCGAGCGCGAACGCATCGGGGCAACCCGGTGACCCGGGCACAGGCGGGATCCTGATCCTGCACTGGAACGGTTCCGCTTGGACACCACAGACCACGCTCGGCTCGGCGACGACCTCGGCCGCAGCGACGACGACGACCACGACCACGTTCGCGCCGCCCGCCACGTTCTCGACAACCACGACCACCTCCCCGCCGCCCACCACGACGTCCTCTCCGTCGACGCCGGCGGCCGGGGGCCCGCTCCTCGGGAGCGCGGCCTGGGCTGCGGCATTGGGTTTTGTGGGAAGCGGGATCCAGGGCTTTGGTGAAGTAGCTCCCGCCGCTATCAATGCTGCAGGAGGTAATGCACCGGGCTCGTATGTGATCTCTATTTCGTGGTCGAACTGGGGTGCAGCGGAGGCAACGGGGCAGGGGCAATCTACCTACGTCACAAATCCGAACGCGCCCCTGTCTGCCGCCTCGCCAGACACGGTCACGGTGGTCGCCTTCGACCTCGGGAGTTGCAATGGCGGACCGCCGGCGTACGAGGAAGTCGAGTGGTACTCCCCCAGTAACGGGGGGACCTTCGACCCAAGCAACGCCACCAACGCCTGCACCGGGGGGAGCTAGGAAGCGCGAGGTCGGTCCCAACCGTCCAGGTCGCCTTCGAAGTGCGTTGCGGCGTGCACGCCGTGGCCCGTACCTTCCAACTCGACCTGAAGCGACGCCGGAGCCGCGTCCGGAAAGTGTCGCCACGCACCGGAGCCAGAGTGTCGTGCAGCTTCCGGACCAGCACACTGACCTGCGAGATTGAGAGAGAGCGGGCGACGGGCGGGGCGACGGGAATCGAACCCGCGTTCTCAGCTTGGGAAAACCATTGAAGCGATTCTCTGAATAGGGTGTTTCCGGAAAGCGCCAGGTCGGTCTGGCTTTGCGTAACCTCAGGATGCCCCAACCTGGCGGCAACCGCCGCCGGTATTGTCGGGGCGGTCGGCGGGTGGACCTACTGGACACTCGTGCGCGATCCCAACCCCGTCGCCACCTTGCAAGAGCTCGGTGCGAAGTAAGAATGGTGTGAGTTCGTCCTGGAGATTGAGCAACCAGCTCGGGGGCATCGGCTGGTCCCCTAACACTCCGATATTTTCTGTAATCCGTGACCGTTTGATGGACATGAACACGGTATGAGGACGATCGGCTCGGGGCACCGGGTTGAGGGATCCGGCCCTGGCAACGAGTACGGCGGTGATCCTATGGATCGGTTCCCGTCCTTCTACAAATCGACGTTCAGCGACATCTACGCCTACGCCGCACGAGCCCTTGCTCCGGACCAGTCAGAAATCGATGACGTGGTTGCCGAGGTCTACTTAGTGGTCTGGCGAAGGATCGACGAATTGCCCCCAGCTCCGCAGGATCGCCTGTGGTTGTTCGGCGTCGCTCGCAACGTCGTGAGGAATACGAAGCGGAGCACAAATCGGCGTCTCCTTCTGCTCCATCGGATCCACCGCCAACCTCGCTTGCCGGACGGGTCGTCAGAGCCCTCCGACGTGGACGTGACGGCCGCCCTACGGAACTTGTCACCTAATGAACGCGAGGTCATGCAGCTCGTGATCTGGGATGGGCTCTCGGTCGCCGAGACCGCCGAGGTGCTGAGGTGCTCGGTCAATGTCGTGCAGGTGCGCCTTCACCGTGCCCGCAAACGGCTGACACGAAGGTTACAAGCAGACAGAGGGGGCTCGGATGGCCTTACCACCAGTGCCGTTCCCGCCACCGAGGCCGCCGCCCTTCAGATAAATACGGAGAACCGACAATGAGCATTGACACCGACCATATCGACGCCCTCGTCAAAGAGGCCGACCCGGCGCACGCGTTGTCCCAAGTGGGGCCTGACTCCTCGAAAGCCGGCGAGATCTGGGAGCGGGTGCTGGTCGTCGCATCGCTGGGTACGAGCGCCCCGCCGTTCTCTCGTCCGAGACCAAGGCGGGACCGATGGCTCATCCTGCCGGCGTTGAGTGTGGGCGCAGTCGCTGCCGTTGTCATCCTGGTGCTCCAGTTCCTACCCACTCCCGCTCTGCGAGCACCCAGTGCTTCAGCCGCTGTGCTGCGACACCTCGCTGAGAAGGCTGCTGCCGTCGAGCCGACACCGGTTCTAAAGGATGATCAGTGGATCCAGTCGGAGTTTCGGGTCTCGTTCCTGGCTGCTCCGCCCAATAAGAGTTCCAAATCCGCAGCCCTCCATAGCGCCCGAGCGGTGGTGACCGGAACCGCAGAGAGCTGGGCGAACGATCTCACCCAGTACTGCAGCCAGCAGGTCGTGACTTCAGTGGTGTACAACAGCGCGGCAAGCCAACAGGCCTGGTTGTCCAACGGAATCGGTGTGCCGTCGACGCCGCAACCAGGGTGCGGGAGCGGGTTCCTCGGGGGCCAGGGCAGCGGCACATTCGACGTGGCCAAACTCCCCACCCATCCGGCGGCCCTCGCGGAGGCGCTCGAGCGTGGGACCACAGGCATAGCCGCGCTCGACCAGCTCCACTCCCTCACCCCGTTCGGCCGAGCGGTCGAGCTTTTGGTGGGTCCCACGCTCGGTGCCACCCCGGCGCTGTGGTCCGCCCTGCTCCGAGCAATGGCAACGATGCCCGGCGTGGCGCTTCTCGGCACCGAAACCACACATAGCGGCGCCACCGGGGTGACCCTGGCCGGGGCCACTGGCCAGGGCTACCGAACCACGATCATCCTTTCGCCATCGACCGGAGCACTCTTGGAGGCGAGAAACCTCTTGATCTTCCAACCCTTCGCCACTCTGTCGACCATCGGAGTGCTGACGATTCAGTGGCTCGACCCCGTTGGCACCCCGCAAGTGGTGGACGCCAGCATGCTTCCGTCATCCCTGGCCGGACAGGTGCCCACGGGAATCGTCTCGGCTGTGACAAAACCGGGCGCGTTCTATCGCTGGGAAGCATGGCTGGGGTCCGTCTTTCACGAGCTGCCTGGAAAGGCCACATCCGGTGCCGCGGTCACCAGCACTCCGGGCGTCTACGGCGTGTCGGTGGTCACGTACACTCCCGATCCTGACCTGGCCCGCATCAAGGAGCTGTTCATGCGGTCCGGCCTCGTCCACGCGATCAGGTCGGCCGAGGGTTGACGTCGCTGCAAATGACGAGCTTCCGGAGGGACGAGGCAATGCCGCTCGAAGCATTTCATAGAGCGATCCGTCACCGGGAACGTCTGCTTGTCTGACGGAACACGAGAGCGGGCTGCCGTGAGAGCGGCTCACTGCGTGAGCGGCTGAGTCTGAGCGGCTGGTGAAAGCGGCGGCCGGAATATTGGTGAGATATCGACCTCTTCGTGCACCAGGAGTAGCCATGATCGTCAAAAGGTCTCGCAGGAGGTAGCCCGCGGCGGTTGCTCCGCCGGCCACCCACCGGAGAGCTAAGACAGTTGGCGCATCACGCTGCCGACTCGGTCGCTGCGCTACCCGACGCGTCCAACATCTCGCCGACCTCTACACGAGGACGCACTCGTTCCTGAACCAGAAAGGAGCCCCATGCCCTCAACCAACAGTTTTTCAATAGGTACGATGCTCTGGCTGCTGGACTGCCTGGGTCTTGACCGGATCGATCAATCGCCCGATCTTCCACTGCGCCAACGCAAGGGCAATCACAACGACCGAGCCGATCTCGGGGTCTTCTTCGGGTGTGGGGTATGAGGAAAGGACCTGCTGCGATGCCTGTTCGGGTGTCAGCCCGTCAGTCGGCTGCGACGCCCGTCTCTCGACGATCCAACGCGTGCGTGCGCCCGGGGCTTAGTCGCTCCCAAGCGCACGAAGCGGCGCTGGTGCACTCCGATCGCTCGCGGCCGACTTCCCAACGAGTGCTGGCTGGCCGATCTTGCCGCAGGTCTGGGGTGATAGGGCCTGGCGTGCTTGTAGACGATGCCCAGCTCCTTGAGCTCGGTCTCGAGCACGGTCATGCCTTTGCGAGATTGGGCGTTAAAGACAGCACCATTGTCAGTCAAGACCGAGGCTGGATAACCCCAGATAGAAGCCGCCCGATGCATTGTCGCGGTCACATCACGTGCCTTGGTGGTCCGCCGTGCCGTGGCGGCGACGACAAGCCGGGAGTGGTCGTCGATGAAGTCCAAGATGTCGACCTCGGTGCCGTCGGCCAACTTCCAGTGCGTGATTCGGCCTCCAGCACTCGCACCTGACGCGCGACCCCACGGCTCCTACCAGCTCTTGAACCCCATAGCCTCGCGACCTACGGATCGAGCACCCTCGCTCCACGATGTCTCGCGACAGGCTGTCCATTATCTGGTGGGACAGGCAGAGAGCGGGCGACGGGAATCGAACCCGCGTTCTCAGCTTGGGAAGCTGATGTTCTGCCTCTGAACTACGCCCGCGGGCGCCGCCACACTATCCTCTGGGCCGCTTGATATCGCCGGTGGCGCTCGCAGATCCGCCACCCATCTCGTTCCCAAAGACGCAGGAGCAAGGAGCATTCGTGCCGATCAGGATCATTCTGGGCCTCGGCGTCACAGTGATCGGCTTCGGCATCGCCGCCGCGCGGTTCCACTGGCTGTCCAGGCTCATCCGTTCGGGCAAGCCCGACCCCTCCCGTACCCGCGGTCCGATCAGCCGCAAGGCCGAGGCCGAGGTCACCGAGGTGGCGGGACAGCGCAAGCTGTTGCAATGGACGGTCCCGGGCCTGGCCCACTTCTTCACCATGTGGGGCTTCACCATCCTGTTGCTCACCATCATCGAGGCGTACGGCGATCTCTTCGACAAGTACTTCCACATCCCTGGCATCGGAACCTGGGACTGGGTCGGCTTCGTCGAGGACTTCTTCGCCTGTGCGGTCCTCCTGGCACTGATCACCTTCTCGATCATCCGCCTCAAGAACGCGCCCCAGCGCCTCGAGCGCAGGTCGCGCTTCTACGGCTCGCACACCGGCGCCGCCTGGCTCGTCCTGCTCATGATCGCCGGCGTCATGATCACCCTCCTGCTCTACCGGGGCGCCCAGGTGAACACGCATCCCACCCAGTTCCCCTACGGCTGGGGCGCCTTCGCCTCACACGCCGTGGCGAAGCTGCTGCACCCCCTCGGTGCCGGCACCAACGCCGTGCTGGCCACGGTGTTCCTGCTCCTCAACGTCGCCCTCATCTCGGGCTTCATCGTGTTCATCGCGTACTCGAAGCACCTGCACATCTTCATCGCCCCCATCAACATCGCCTTCTCGCGCCGCCCCCGTGCCCTGGGCGCCCTGGGGAGCACGCCCGACATGGACATGGAGAACGTCGACGAGGACACCGTGTTCGGCGTGGGCGAGATCGGACAGTTCACGTGGAAGCAGATGCTCGACTTCGCCACCTGCACCGAGTGTGGGCGCTGTCAGTCGGCCTGTCCCGCCTGGACGACCGACAAGCCCCTCTCACCCAAGCTGCTGGTCATGAACCTGCGCGACAACATGTTCGCCACGGCGGGGCCGCTGCTGAGCGGCGAGGGCGAGCAGACCGCCCTGGTGCCCAACGTCATCGATCCGGACGTGCTGTGGGCCTGCACGACCTGCGGGGCCTGCGTCAACGAGTGCCCCGTCGACATCGAGCACATCGACGCCATCGTCGACATGCGGCGGTACCAGGTGCTGATGGAGTCGGAGTTCCCCACCGAGGCCGGCCTCATGCTCCGCAACGTGGAGAACCAGGGTGACCCTTGGGGGCTCGGTCAGAGCAAGCGCACGGAGTGGACCCAGAGCCTCGACTTCGAGATCCCGGTCATCACCGGCACGATCCCCGACGACATCGAGTACCTCTATTGGGTCGGCTGTGCCGGAGCGCTCGACGAGCGGGCGCGCAAGGGCGTGCAGGCGACGGCGCGCATGTTGCATCGCGCCGGCGTCACCTTCGGCATCCTCGGCCCCAAGGAGTCCTGTACCGGTGACCCCGTGCGCCGCCTGGGCAACGAGTACCTCTACCAGGAGCAGACCAAGCTCAACATCGCCACGCTGGACGAGGCCGGCGCCAAGAAGATCATCGCCAGTTGCCCGCACTGCTTCAACACCATCAAGAACGAGTACCCGTCACTCGGTGGCAACTACGAGGTGATCCACCACGCCCAGCTGTTCGAGCACCTGGTCAAGGAGGGCAGGCTCGTGCCGGGCTCGGCCTATTCGGGGAAGGTGACCTACCACGACCCCTGTTACCTCGGCCGTCACAACCGGGTCATCGAGGAGCCGCGCACCGTCCTGAGCGCCATCCCCGGTGTCGAACAGATCGAGATGCGGCGCTGCAAGGAGCGCGGCTTCTGCTGCGGTGCCGGTGGCGCGCGCATGTGGCTCGAGGAGAACATCGGCAAGCGCGTCAACATGGAGCGCACGGAGGAGGCCCTGGGCACGGGCGCCGACGTGGTGTCCACCGCCTGTCCCTACTGCATGATCATGCTCGACGACGCCGTACGCGCCTTCAGCAAGGAGGACGACGTGCGCGTCCTCGATCTGTCACAGCTGGTGGAGGAGTCCCTGGGCCAGGCTCCACCTGCGGCGTCGGCGCCGGTCTCGGAGCCCGAGCCTCAGCCCGCCGGCTGACCCGGACGGATCGCCGCCGCCCGGGGACCTGGGCGGCGCGACGCGCGAGTCAGCGGTCCGGCACGCCGATGCCGTAGGCCCGCTCGGGACGCAGCGTGACCACGAGGCGTCGGTCCGACACCATGGCGGCTCGATACTCCTCCCAGTCCGGGTGTTCGCCCTGGCCGCGCCGGTAGTACTCCACGAGCGCGTCGACCGTGGCGTCGTGCGGGTCGCCGGCCACGGGAGAGAGCTCGGCGGCCGCCTCGATCACCAGGTACTGCCAGAACGAGTCGCCAGGGACGTAGAGGGACGCCCGCGGGTCGCGCCGCAGGTTGGCGGTCTTCGCCCGGTCGTCGGTGACCGAGATGCGCAGCGTGTCGCCTTCGCCGGGCACGAACATGATGTTCGACAGTTGCGGCCGCCCGTTGCTGCGGATGGTGACTAAGACGCCTTGCCGGCGGTCCCGGGCGAATGCGAGTGCCTCGGTCAGGTCCATCGTCCGACCGTAGCGGGCGGGCCCGCCGGTCAGGTCACGACGACGACGACCTCCTCGGAGCGTTCGGCCAGCATGAGATGAATGATGGCGGCGACGAGGGCGCCGACCAGCGGCGCCACGATGAACAGCCAGACCTGGCTGAGCGCCGTACCCCCGACCACCAGGGCCGGTCCGAGGCTCCGGGCCGGGTTCACCGAGGTCCCCGTAAGCGGGATGCCGATGAGGTGGACGAACACGAGCGCGAAGCCGATGGCCACGCCGGCCGCACCCTGGATCGCCGCCTTGTGGGTGGCGAAGAGCACGACGAGGACGAAGATCGCCGTCAGCACGACCTCGATCAGGAAGGCGCCCCCCTGGCTCACCAACAGGTGCGACTGCTTGCCGTAGCCGTCGGTACCGAGCCCCTCAATGGACTTGCGGTACAGCGACGAGGTGGTGAACATCCAATAGAGGAGGTAGGCCCCGACGATCCCGCCGGCGAACTGGGCCACCAGGTACGCGACGCCTTCGGCCAGCTTCATGCGTCCGGCGGCGATGAAGCCCAGCGTCACGGCGGGGTTCACGTGGCAGCCCGAGATCGGGCCGATGGCGTAGACGAGGGCGACCAGCACGAGGCCGAAGGCCATCGCCGTGGCGACGACGCCGGCGGCATAGCTCAGCCCGAACAATTTGAAGCCGAACGACTCGGTGGCGACACCGACGGCGATCACGACCAGCACCAGCGTGCCGAGGAATTCGGCCGCGAGTTTCCTGAAGTCCATGCGAGTGACCTCCTCTGTCCAAGGCGAGGGTTGGACACGAAGATTTTCGCAGCGCGCCCGCGCGCGGTCGCGGATGCCCGCAACCGGTCAGCGCAGCGAGGACGCCGGGATTCAGATCGTCGAGAGGTCAGATCGTCGAGATGGCAGATCGTCTAGATAGCGGACATCGCCCGCTCGTCCGCCTCCCGCAGGCGGGTGGCCATGGCGGCCAGCATCTTGCGGGACAGCGCGGGGACGGCGTCGAGCACGCCGTTGAACTGACGCTGGCCGAGCACGAGCAGCGTCATGTCGGTCTCCGAGGTGACGGTGGCCGAGCGCGGCCGGCGGTCGAGCAGCGCCATCTCGCCGAAGTACTGGCCGGGGCCGAGCGTCGCCACCTTGCGGTTGTTGCGCCGCACCGCGGCCTGGCCCTTGACGATCAGGAAGAACTCGCGCCCGATGGTCCCCTGCTCGCAGAGGACGCGCCCGGGCGGCACCGTGACCTCCTCCAGTGCCCGGCGGATGGTGCGCAGGTCCTTGGCCGACGAGGTCGAGAACAGCCAGATCTTCGAGAGGTCGAGGGCGGGGGTGCTCATGGCGGCAAACAGTAGCGCTGGTGCCTCGCGCTCCGCCGGGGTGGCCTGGTCCTTCACGCTCGTCGGGCGCACTCCTCGGCACACGCCTCGGGCGCACGCCTCGGGCGCACTCCTGAGGTGGCCGCTGCGCCGGACTCCTGCCCGTCGGCGCGGCAGGGACCGCCGTTCCGCTCAGACGGCGTCCGCCCCGCGTTCGCCCGTGCGCACCCGCACCACCGTCTCCGCCGGCACCACCCATACCTTGCCGTCGCCGATCTTGCCGGTGGCGGCGGAGGAGACGATGGCGTCGACCACCGCCTCGGCGCGGTCGTCCTCGACGAGCACCTCGACGCGCAGCTTGGGCACGAAGTCCACCTCGTACTCCGCGCCACGGTAGACCTCGGTGTGCCCGCGTTGGCGCCCGAAGCCCTGGGCCTCGGTGAGCGTCATGCCTTGGACGCCCATGTTCTTCAGGACGTTCTTCACGTCATCGAGCTTGAACGGCTTGACGACGGCTACGACGAGCTTCATCTCCGCGCTCCTCACGATCGTCCCGGACGGCACGCCCTCACCTAGCACGTTAACGACACCCTCGGCCGGCCGTCCCCGTGCCGAAGCGGCGGCCCGACCTGGGGCTTCCGCAAGGAAATGCTGCTGAAATCTAGGGGAAATGGGCCGTTCAAGAGGGGGCGCTAGCCTTCGCCGGTGCCCACGAGTGGAGACACCGGCAGGTCTGGAGGCGATGACACGCCTCCCATGACGCGCTGGCAGCGCCTGAAGTACACGATCGTGGAGCCCGACGACGAGGGCGACCGCAAGGGGAGCATCGCGGACGAGCGTTCGGTCGAGGAGCTCGAGGACACCATCCGTCGCTCGGACGATAAGGAGCGGGCCATTGGTCTGGTGGCCGGCCCGCTCGCCGCCATCGTCGGCATCATCATCAGTTCGGCGTCCATCGACTACGCCAAGAGCCACCACCTCAGCGTGTCGGTCTACGACGAGCTGACCTACGTGATCCTCGGGATGTCGGTCCTCATCTTGGTGTCGTCGCTGCTGCGCAAGCGACTGTTCCAGGGAATCACCATGGCCCTTTACGGGCTCGCTGTCTTCAACCTGCACTACTGGGGCTTCGGCATCCCCTTCGTGCTCGGTGGAGCGTGGTATCTGGTCCGTGCCTACCGACTCCAGCAGGCGCTCAAGCGTGCCCAGGCCGATGCGCCAACCCCGCCTCGGCGCAACGGGGGCCGGGCGACGAACGGATCACGGCCGCGTCCGAACAAGCGCTACACGCCGCCCACTTGAGGCCTCCACCCACCTGATCCTGTCGCCCAGGTGAGGCTCCCCCCGGCCGAACCGGGAGCGCTCATCCCAAGGCATCTCCACGAGAGGACTTCGTTCGCCGCCGGAGCAGCAACGCGCCCGCGAAGGCGACCAGGATCACCAGCAAGACCCCCGGCAGGATGTAGACAGTGTCCGACGCGTGCTCGGAGTCGACGACTGACACCGGTGAGATCAGCGCCGGGTCCCCTGGCACCGCCACCGAGGGGATCGTGGCACCGGGAGCGTGGAACGCGGTGCCGGGCAACAACTCGTTGTAGCGGTGGCCACCAAGCTCGTAGGTGCCTCGGCAGGAATATCCGGCCCCGTTGCTGCCGCTGCCACCGAGGAGCCCCTGGCATGACGTGACGGTAAGCGTCACGGCGACGCCCCGGTCGTGGAGATGGTTTATCTGGCGGTTCTTGTGGATGCCGATGGCGGTGAAGACGACGACGAGGACGGTCAAGGTGACCAGCACGATCGCCACGACGACGGCGACGACGCGACGGCCGTCGATCTGCACCTCGGCACCGCGCAGCGGGGCCACCCGAACCTCGGCTGACGCCGGCACGCTCGAGGGGGACGAAGGCCCTTGGGTCGAGGCCTCGCCGCCGGCCGCCGGGTCGTTCGGGGCCATGGAGGGATGTTCCTCGTCGGGCACGAGCGGGAAATCGTAGTGGTGCTCGGACCCGGCCTGTCGTTGCCTCCAGGCACGCGGCGCGGACCCCGATGACCTCAAAGGTTGTGGATTAACGCGCTCGAAACACGGCGGTGACGATGTGGAAACTCCTGACCTGCATCCTCTCTGCGGCGGGGAGAACCGTCCGAAATGACTTGTGCACTTGCGTTCTGTGACGTCGGAGTCACTGGGCGGACCGCCGGGGCGCAACGACAGTTAGGAGAGGCGTAGTGATCCACCTGTTGGGAGCGACCGTTCCCGTTCCGTATCCGAGTTGGCTGAATCCGGCAGACAACACGTGGCAGATCACCGCCGCGACGTTCGTCGGCCTGATGAGCCTCCCCGGCCTGGCCGTGCTCTACGCATCGATTGTCCCGAAGAAGTGGGCCGTCAATGTGCTGGCCATGATGTTTGCCGGCTTCTCACTCGTGCTCATCGCCTGGGTGCTCTGGTCCTACAAGATGGGATTCGGCGCGACCTCCGTGGGCGGTGGTGTACGCGACGGGGTGCAGACCCAACTCACTGGTGTCGGATGGGTCAAGCACTTCTTCGAGAACTTCGTCGGCAAACCGGGAGGCATCACCAACAGCGTGGGTGAACAGGGACAGGCGGTTTCGGCCGCCAACACCGTCATTCCGTTCCACTTCCCGACCGCGAGCCTGGCCTACTTCCAGTTCGTGTTCGCCGCCATCACGCCCCTGCTGTTCCTGGGGAGCGTGCTCGGGCGCATCAAGTTCTTCGCCTGGTGCCTGCTCGTGCCGCTGTGGTCGACGTTCGTCTACGGCGTGGACGCCTTTCTCCTGTGGGGCGGCGGCTACTTCGCCCAGGAGGGCGCACTGGACTTCTCGGGTGGGTACGTCATTCACATGTCGGCCGGTGTGTCCGGCTTCGTTGCCGCCTGGGTCCTCGGGCCGCGGCTGCTCCGAGATAGACAGCACGCCTTGCCCAACAACCTGGTCATGGCGGCGGTCGGCGCCGGCATCCTGTGGCTGGGTTGGAACGGCTTCAACGGTGGCGACCCGTACTACGCCGGGGCGAGCATGGCGGCTGCGGTGGTCAACACGAACCTCGCCACCGGTACCGGCGTGGTCGTGTGGATGATCATGGACGCCTGGCTGAGCAAAGAGCGAAAGCCCACGTTCTTGGGCGGCGTCAACGGCATGATCTGCGGTCTCGTCGGCATCACGCCCTGTGCGGGATGGGTGAACGGCCGGGGCGCCATCTACGTCGGCGCCACCTGCTCAGCCGTCGTCTGGGTGTGCTGGAACTACCTCTCCAAGGTGCGGCCGTTCTCGAAGGTCGACGACGCGCTGGGTGTCATCTACACCCACGGCATCGCCGGGTTCATGGGCGGCATGCTGCTGGGCATCTGGGGCGACCCGAACATGGTCGAGTATGGCTGCGGGCACCTCAACGCCTCCGGGCAGGTCATCGCCACGACGAATGCGGCCTATCTGTCGGCCAAGGGAAGCTGCGTGCCTTTCTCGGTCAACGGGCTCATGTACACCGGCTCGGCGCACCAGCTCTGGGAACAGTTCCGGGCGGCGATCTTCGTCATCTTCTGGTCGGCGCTCATCACCTTCATCCTCATGAAGCTGATCGGCCTGGTGCTGCGTGGTGCCCGCTACAAGGACGAGATCCTCGAGATTGGCGACCTCGCCATCCACGGCGAGGAGGCGTTCCCCGAAGAGACGCTCGCCATGCGGACGGACGGCGCCTTCGCCATGGCGGGTATCGACTCGGGCAGTACCAGAGACCCCGAACCCGATGCTCCACCACCCGGCGGTGGTGGCGGTGGTTCCTAGGCCCGGTCGAGACAGGACGAAAGGAGATCGACAATGAAGCTGATCGTTGCAGTGATCAAGCCGTTCAAGCTCGACGACGTCAAGGAGGTCCTGAAGTCCCACGGGGTGCAGGGCATGACCCTGACCGAGGCGCAGGGCTTCGGCCGCCAGCGCGGGCACACCGAGGTCTACCGCGGCGCCGAGTACGAGGTGGACTTCGTGCCCAAGTTGCGCATCGAGGTGCTGGTCGACGACGGGCAGGTGGACGACGTGGTCGACGCCATCGTCGGTGCGGCGGCCACCGGGAAGATCGGTGACGGCAAGGTGTGGGTGATCCCGGTCGACGCCGCCGTGCGGGTGCGTACGGGTGAACGCGGGAGCGACGCGCTGTAGCGCGCATCGGTTCCTGCAGACGGTCGGTGTGGCCGGGGCGCGGCGAGGCGTCCCGGCCAGCCGTCCTTCTCAGCCCGCCTCGTCCTCTCAGGTCCGGCCGGTACGTCAGGCGGGCGCGTCGCCCTGGCGGCCCACGGCCGCTGCCGCTGCCGCTGCCGCCTCGAGATCGCCGAGGTACTCGGCCGAGCGCACCGTGAGGTCGTCGGCCAGCACCATCCGGTAGGGGATGCCCGTAGGCACCTCGAGCTCGGTGATCCTGTCGTCGGCGATCTTCTCGAGGTGCTTGCGGAGCGCGCGGATGGAGTTCCCGTGGGCCGCCACGAGCACCGCGCCGTTCCGCTCTGCGGCACCACGCAGGTCCGGCACGATCCACGACTCCCAGTAGGGCACGACGCGCCGCACCACGTCGGCCAGGCACTCTGTGCGTGGGATGTCGGCCGGGTCCAGGCCCTCGTAGCGCGGGTCGCCGGCCACGTCGTAGGGGTTGTCGGGCGCCAGCGGCGGGGGCGGGGTGTCGTAGCTGCGCCGCCACAGCATGAATTGCTCCTTGCCGAAGGCCGCCTTGATCTCGGCCTTGTTCTTGCCCTGGAGGTCCCCGTAGTGGCGCTCGTTGAGGCGCCAGTCGCGCCGGACCGGGAGCCAGCTGCGGCCGGCGGCGGCGAGGGCGATCTCGGCCGTCCGGATGGCCCGGGTGAGCACCGAAGTGTGGAGGATGCGCAGGTCGAGGCCGGATTCTGCCGCCTCGTTGGCCAGGAGCTCGCCGCCGGCCCGGGCCTCGGTCTCGCCGTCGGGCGTGAGGTCCACGTCCACCCAGCCCGTGAACCGGTTTTCGGCGTTCCAGGTCGACTCACCGTGGCGCAGCAGAACCAGGTCGAGCACGTCCCCAGCGTAGGGTGGCCGGGCCGGAGCGTGGTAATTCGGCTCCTTCGGGCCGCGCCGGAACGCCGCGGCGGGCTGCTCCGTTAGCATCCTGAGCAGGGCTTTCGGCGCATCTCCGGCTTCTTGCGCCAGCTTCGTGCACCCGGCGTGACACCTCCCATCATAAATCTTGACAAAGGGCCACTCAACTTTGCTAAACTGAACAGCAGCAGTTGACGACTGGTCAAGACGACGATCAACAGGACGATCGAGACAACCCGGAAGGACAAGCAGACATGGCCAAGGCCGTAGGCATCGACCTAGGAACCACCAACTCGGTGGTCAGTGTGTTGGAGGCGGGCGAGCCCGTCGTGATCCCGAACGCAGAGGGCAGCCGGACCACCCCGTCGGTGGTGGGCTTCTCGAAGACCGGCGAGGTGCTCGTGGGCGAGGTGGCCAAGCGCCAGGCCATCACCAACCCCGACCGCACGATCCGCTCGGTGAAGCGCCACATGGGCACCAACTGGACCGTGGACATCGACGGGAAGGCCTACAAGGCGCAGGAGATCTCGGCCCGCATCCTGGGCAAGCTGAAGAGGGACGCCGAGTCGTATCTGGGCGACACCGTGACCCAGGCGGTCATCACCGTCCCCGCGTACTTCGACGACGCGCAGCGCACGGCCACGAAGGAGGCCGGGGCGATCGCCGGGCTCGAGGTGCTCCGCATCATCAACGAGCCGACGGCCGCCGCACTGGCCTACGGGCTGGACAAGGAGGACACCGACCAGACGGTCCTCGTCTTCGACCTGGGCGGCGGGACCTTCGACGTCTCGGTGCTCGAGATCGGCGACGGCGTCTTCGAGGTCAAGTCCACCTCGGGCAACACCAAGCTCGGCGGCGACGATTGGGACGACAAGGTCATCGAGTGGCTGGTGACCGAGTTCAAGAACACCGAGGGCGTGGACCTCTCGCAGGACAAGATGGCCATGCAGCGCCTGAAGGAGGCGGCCGAGAAGGCCAAGATCGAGCTGTCCTCGGTGCAGGACACCCAGATCAACCTGCCCTTCATCACCGCCACGTCGGAGGGTCCGAAGCACCTGGACCTCAAGCTGACGCGGGCCAAGTTCAACGAGCTGACGGCCGACCTGGTCGAGGACACCCGCGGGCCGTTCGAGTCCGCCATCAAGGACGCCGGCATGAAGACGTCCGACATCGACCACGTCGTGTTGGTCGGTGGGTCGACGCGCATGCCCGCCATCCAGGAGCTCGTGCAGAGCCTGACGGGCAAGGAGCCCCACAAGGGCGTGAACCCCGACGAGGTCGTGGCGATCGGCGCCGCCGTGCAGGCCGGTGTCCTCAAGGGCGAGGTCAAGGACGTCCTCTTGCTCGACGTCACGCCGCTGTCCCTGGGCATCGAGACCAAGGGGCAGGTCATGCACCGCCTCATCGAGCGCAACACGACCATCCCGACCAAGCGGTCGGAGGTCTTCACGACGGCCGAGGACAACCAGCCGTCGGTGGAGATCCACGTGCTCCAGGGTGAGCGCGAGATGGCCATGTACAACAAGACGCTCGGCAAGTTTCAGCTCGTCGACCTGCCGCCCGCGCCGCGCGGGATCCCGCAGATCGAGGTCACCTTCGACATCGACGCCAACGGCATCGTCCACGTGTCCGCTCAGGACAAGGCGACGGGCAAGGAGCAGTCGATGACGATCACCGGCCAGTCATCGCTGGCCAAGGACGACATCGAGCGCATGGTCCGCGACGCCGAGGCGCACGCCGAGGACGACCGGACGCGACGCGAGGAGGCCGAGGTGCGCAACTCCGCCGACACGCTCGTGTACCAGACCGAGAAGCTGCTCAAGGACCAGGGCGAGAAGTTCGAGGGCACCGAGAAGGACGACGTCGAGACGGCGTTGGCCAACCTGAAGGACGCGCTGAACGGAACCTCGCTCGACGCCATCAAGGACGCGACCGAGAAGCTGGTCGGCGTGTCGCAGAGCTTCAGCCAGCGGCTCTACGAGCAGGCGTCGCAGTCGGCGTCCGGAGGCGGTGTCGGTGGCGATGCCGGTGCGGGCGGCGGTGTCGGCGGCGACGGCTCGGACGGGGCCGGCTCGGACGACGACGTGGTCGACGCCGAGATCGTCGATGAGCAATGAGCCTGTTCGGCGAACACCTCCCCGACGAGGAGGGCGTCGACGGGCCTGAGCTCGTCCGTGAAGAGCCAGAGTCGAGGCAGGGACCCCGGCCGGGCGGCGTCGCCCGGGCCCGCCGTGGTCTTCCTCCTCGGCCGGGTCGGAGTTCCTCGGCCGGGCGGTGTGCCCGGACGAGGCGGTGTGCCCGGCGGCCCCGGCCCCGGACCCGGGTCGGGAGGTCATGCGGGGCCGGGAGATCCTTCCGGGCACCCCCCCGAGCACTCGGCGGCGTTGGCCGAGGAGGCCGACCCACGGGAGGTGCTGGCGCGGGAGCGGGACGAATACCTGCTCGCGCTCCAGCGCACCCAGGCCGACTTCGAGAACTACCGCAAGCAGGTGGCGCGGCGGCAGGAGGACCAAACGGCCCGCGCCGCCTCGGGCCTGGTGGAGAAGGTGCTGCCCGTGCTCGACACGCTCGACCTGGCCGAGGCCCATCTGAACGAGTCGCTCGAGGTGAGCGACGACGGCAAGGCGCTGCGCGCCTCGCGCGCCATGCTCATGGACATCCTCGCCAAGGAGGGACTGGAGCGAATCGACCAGAGCGGTGTGCCGTTCGACCCGTCGGTGCACGACGCTGTCGCGCGCGCCGAAGGCGAGGGCGGCGCGGGTGGCCAGACGGTGGTCGAGGAGGTGTTGCGCTCCGGCTATCGCTGGAAGGGGCAGGTGCTGCGCGCCGCGATGGTTCGCGTCCGGGGGTGAGCTGAACCATGGCTGCACAACGTGAATGGTTCGAGAAGGACTACTACAAGGTGCTCGGCGTCGTCCCGACGGCGTCGGACAAGGAGATCACGCGCGCGCTACCGGAAGCTGGCCAAGGAGCACCACCCCGACGCCAACCCCGGATCCGAGGAGAGATTCAAGGAGATCACCGCGGCCTATGACGTGCTCGGCGACGCCGAGAAGCGCAAGGAATATGACGAGGTCCGCACCCACGGCCCGGTCGGCGGCTTCGGGACGCCGGGCGGCGGCACGTTCCGCATGGAGGACATGGGGGACCTCAGCGACCTCTTCGGGGGACTCTTCGGTGGCGGCGGGCGCACGCGTGCCCAGCGCGGCCCGCAGCGGGGCGCCGACATGGAGGCGCAGCTCCACCTCTCGTTCCAGGACGCGGTGCACGGGGTCACCACCTCGGTCAACGTGCCGCAGGAGGTGCGGTGCTCGAATTGCCGCGGCAGCGGTGCCGCACCGGGCACCTCGACGCACACCTGCCCGCGCTGTGGCGGTTCGGGGAGCCTGAACGACAACCAGGGCCTGTTCTCCCTCAGCACGGTGTGCCCGGACTGCCTCGGTCGCGGCACGCTCTTCGACACACCGTGCCCGGTCTGCCACGGGACCGGCAGCGAGCAGAAGGTGCGCTCGGTCAAGGTCCGCATCCCGGCCGGCGTGGAGAACGGCCAGCGCATCCGGGTCAAGGGACGAGGTGCTCCCGGCCAGGGCATGGCGCCGCCCGGCGACCTGTACGTGGTGGTCCAGGTGGCACCGCACGCGATCTTCGGACGGAGTGGCCGCAACCTGACGATCACCGTGCCGGTCACCTTCCCGGAGGCGGCTCTGGGCACGACGATCACCGTGCCGACGCTCGACGGCAAGGTGACGCTCAAGGTGCCGGCCGGCACCCAATCGGGCCGCGTGCTGCGGGTGCGCGGTCGGGGCGTGTCCGGTGGATCGGGACGCAACGGGGCCAAGCCGGGCGACCTGATGGTGAAGCTCGAGGTCATCGTGCCGACCGAGCTCAGCGACGAGCAGCGCGCCGTCGTGCAGTCGTTGGCGGAGGTGACCGAGGCGGCACCGCGGATCACGGTGGACAGCTGAGGGGGGAGATACAGCTGATGGTGGAGACGGAGTGATGGCAGAACGAGACGCCAACCAGGCGGTGTACGTCATCTCGGTGGCGGCCGAGTTGACGGGCATGCACCCGCAGACCCTGCGCATCTACGAACGCAAGGGCCTGCTCGATCCGACCCGTACCAGCGGTGGGAGCCGCCGTTTCTCCGAGAGTGACCTGGAGCGGCTGCGCCACATCCAGGAGCTGACCTCGACCGGCCTGAACCTCGAGGGAGTGCGGCGGGTGCTGCAGCTCGAGGCCGAGGTCTCGCGGCTGCGCGACGAGCTGGTCCAGGTGCGGGCCCAGGCACTCGACGCCGTGGCCGCCACACATCGCCAGTACCGCCGCGACCTCGTGCCGATGCGGACGGTACCGGTGCCGTACCGGCGATCCGGCGCGGCCGGTTCGTAGGACCACACGGACTGCGGACAGCCGGTCCGCAGAAAAACCGAACCCCTGGAACAGGACTACCGCAAAGAGGACGTGCACACGATCACCGTGAGGACAAGGACAGCCCGATGCCGATAGACCCCGAACGCTGGACGAACAACACGAAGGCTGCCTTCAGCGCAGCGACCGGCCATGCCGCGTCGTCGAACCACCCTGAGCTGACGCCGGCCCATCTGCTCGACGCCCTACTGCAACAGCAGGACACGATGACGCGCCCGCTGCTGTCCCAGGTCGGGGTCGACCCCGACGTCCTGGCCGGCAAGGTGCACGACCAGCTGCTGCGTCTGCCGCGGGCAGAGGGCGGTTCCGAGCCGGGTCTGTCGCGCGACGCGCGGGAGATGCTGGAGACGGCCGACCAGAACCGCAGGGACCTGGGGGACGACTACGTCTCCGTCGAGCACCTCATCCTCGCGCTGGCCGACGAGATCGGCGTGACCAAGGACGCGCTCCTGGCCGCGCTGCGCACGGTCCGGGGAAACCATCGCGTCACCACCCCCGATCCCGAGCAGACGTACCAGGCGTTGGCCAAGTACGGCCGTGACCTGACCGAGGCGGCCCGCGAGGGCAAGCTCGACCCGGTCATCGGCCGCGACGAGGAGATCCGGCGGGTGATCCAGGTCCTGTCGCGCCGCACCAAGAACAACCCCGTGCTCATCGGCGAGCCGGGGGTCGGCAAGACGGCGATCGTCGAGGGCCTCGCCAACCGGATCATCGAGGGCGACGTCCCCGAGGGGCTGAAGGGCAAGCGCGTGGTGGTTCTGGACCTTGGGTCGATGGTGGCCGGCGCGAAGTACCGCGGCGAGTTCGAGGAGAGGCTGAAGGCCGTGCTCAAGGAGATCGCCGACGCCGACGGCGAGGTCGTCACCTTCATCGACGAGCTGCACACCCTCGTCGGCGCCGGCGCCGCAGAGGGGGCGATGGATGCCGGACAGATGATCAAGCCGATGCTGGCCCGGGGCGAGCTCCGCATGATCGGCGCCACCACGCTCGACGAGTACCGGACTTCCATCGAGAAGGACGCCGCGCTCGAGCGCCGCTTCCAGCCCATCTTCGTCGGTGAGCCCTCGGTCGAGGACACGATCGCCATCCTGCGGGGACTGTCGGAGCGCTACGAGGTGCACCACGGCGTGCGGATCCAGGACGCGGCCCTCGTTGCCGCTGCGGTCCTGTCGGACCGCTACGTCACCGCACGCTTCCTGCCCGACAAGGCGATCGACCTGATCGACGAGGCCGCCTCGAAACTGCGCATCGAGATCGACTCCATGCCCACCGAGCTCGACCAGATCACCCGGCGCATCCGCCAGCTCGAGATCGAGAAGGTGGCACTGGAGAAGGAGATCGACGAGGCGTCGGCCGAGCGCCTCGAGCGCCTCGAGCGCGAGCTCGCCGACCTGGCGGAGCAACGCGACGGCATGACGGCCCACTGGCAGCAGGAGAAGGCCTACATCGACACCATCAGCCAGCTCAAGGAGGAGCAGACGGCGCAGAGCGACGAGGCGGCGCGGCTCGAGCGCGACGGCGATCTCGCCGGAGCGGCGGCCATCCGCTACGGCGAGCTGCCCGACCTCGAGAAGCGGATCGACCGGGCGACCGAGGACCTCTCCAAGCTCCAGACCGACACCCGCTTCCTGAAGGAGGAGGTCGACGCAGAGGACATCGCCGAAGTGGTCTCGCGTTGGACGGGCGTCCCGGTGTCACGCCTCATGGAAGGGGAGATCCAGAAGCTCGTGCGGCTCGAGTCGACGTTGCACGAACGCGTCGTGGGCCAGGACCAGGCGGTCTCCGCCGTCTCGAATGCCATCCGTCGCAGCAGGGCGGGACTGAGCGACCCCAACCGGCCGATCGGGTCGTTTCTCTTCCTCGGTCCGACCGGCGTCGGCAAGACCGAGCTTGCCCGCGCGCTGGCCGAGTTCCTCTTCGACGACGAGCGGGCAATGATCCGCATCGACATGAGCGAGTACATGGAGAAGCACGCCGTCTCGCGTCTCGTCGGCGCTCCTCCCGGCTACGTCGGCTACGACGAGGCCGGCCAGCTGACCGAGGCGGTGCGACGCCGGCCGTACTCCGTCGTCCTGCTCGACGAGCTGGAGAAGGCCCACCCGGACGTGTTCAACATCCTCTTGCAAGTGCTCGAGGACGGGCGCCTGACCGACGGGCAGGGGCGCACGGTGGACTTCACGAACACCGTGCTCATCATGACCTCGAACCTCAAGGGCGAACCGTCCGACTACTTCAAGCCTGAGTTCATCAACCGGATCGACGAGATCGTGCGCTTCCGGTCACTGACCGAGGAAGACCTGGCCGTGATCGTCGAGATCCAGCTCGCTCGGCTGCGAGCCCGGCTGGCCGAGCGGCGATTGACGCTGGTGGTGTCGCCGGAGGCGGAGTCGTGGTTGGCCAAGGCCAGCTACGACCCCGACTACGGCGCGCGCCCGCTGCGCCGAGTGCTGCAGCGCACAATTGAGGATCCGTTGGCCCTCGCGCTGCTCGAGGGCAAGTACCTCGATGGATCGACCGTCACTGTCGACGTGGACGGCGACGAGATCGTCCTCCGGTAGGCGGGTTCGACTCCGGGCAGCTGCGTCGGAATTCGGGCGCGCGTCGACCGGGCCGACGGGTTGATGACCCCCGCCGGAGCCCGCTGGCCATGCAGACGCCCTGCATAGATATGCGGCGTTAACCAGCTGCCGTCGGGAATTTTTGGGCGTATACGGATCGCATATACACCCCAATATCACCCTTGGCAGGTCGTGAGCTCTGCATGAGAATGCGCCAATCCGCATACGGGATTTGGCAGCCCATCGACCCGGTCTGCCCTCCCCCACGGCTTCGCCGGGGCAGGCGCGGGGGTCAGCGCCGGGTGCCCGGTGCTCGCCGCTGACCATGCGAAGGCGCCGCTCGGGTTGGGTCCGGGTGGCTCAGGCGGATCCTGGGTGGAACCTGAGTCGACACCGCACGCTCGCTCCGCGTGAGGAAACGCGGCGATTGCGCGAACTTCCATGCACGTGGGGCGTAAAGGTGCTACAAAACAGCGGTTCGATAGCGAAAGGAAATCCCCGCCCATGCCACACCGCAAGCTTTCGCAGTTGTTCGCCATGAGGCCCGACCGCCAGAGACGCGGGTCTCGGCCTCTCCGGACGCTCGGGGCGCTGAGCCTGCTCGGCGCGATGGTCGGGAGCGTCGTCCTCCTCACGCCCCAGCTGGCTTCGGCGGATCAGAAGAATCCGCACGTCACGCCACACGGTGTCGTGTCGAACCAGAGCCATAACGTTGCGGGCTTTCCGGGCACCTCGACCACGGCACCGTTCAACGAGTGCCCCCAGCTCGGGTACGACAACAGCTGCGGAGTCCTCATCAACGTGACGACCCAGGGCTCACAGATCCTGCAGGACACGAGCAACGGGATTCCCGCGTACGCCGGCGACAACTTGAACGCACCGAACCAGATGCCGTACGACACGCTCGATGACACGATGGTCGGCATCGTCAACAACACCGCCAAGCCGATCTATGCGGTCCAATTGTCGGGCGAAGCGACCGGGACAGATCTCTTCGGCTTCGACGGCGACGGCATCTGCACCTTCGCTCCCGGCGGCTCGAACACGGCCAGCGTGGGGACAGGCATCCGGCGGCGCGCAGGTCGGTGGTTTAGGTGAGCCTCCGGCGGGCTACACGGGTGACTCCTACTGCGACGCCTCGCAGCTGGCAGGGAGTGCCGGGCCGACCGGCGCCGATCCGAACGGGAGCGACTACGAAGGCCCGAACAACACCTACTCGAACATCAGCCCCGACGAGACGACCGGGGTCGTCAACTTCGACTCACCGCTGCTTCCCGGCCAGTCCACCTACTTCTCGCTAGAGGAGGGGCTGGTGCCTGGTGACGTGGCGATCACGTACGGCTACTGGCTGGTCGCTTCGGACGGTGGCATCTTCGCCTACAACGCCCCCTACTACGGGTCGATGGGTGGCAAGCCGCTGGTGGCTCCGATCGTCGGCATCGCCGCGGACCCGTCCACAGGGGGCTACTGGGAGGTGGCTTCCGACGGCGGCCTCTTCGCCTTCAACGCACCCTTCTTCGGCTCGATGGGTGGCAAGCCGCTGAACCAGCCCATCGTCGCAATGGTGGCGACACCCGACGGCCTCGGGTACTGGGAGGTGGCGAAGGACGGCGGCATCTTCAGCTTCGGTGACGCCTCCTTCTACGGCTCCATGGGCGGCAAACCTCTGAACAAGCCGATCGTGGGCATCTCGTCCGCGGCGAACGGCCTGGGCTACTACGAGGTGGCGTCCGACGGCGGCCTCTTCAACTTCGGTCCGGGTACCTCCTTCCAGGGCTCCATGGGCGGCAGGGCGCTGAACCAGCCGATGGTGGGCATGGTGTCGTTGGCGAATGGCTACCAGGAGGTGGCGTCCGACGGCGGCCTCTTCGCCTTCAACGCACCGTTCTTCGGCTCGCCGGCGTCGATGCCGCTCAACAAGCCGGTCGTCGGGATGGCAGCGACGCCCGATGGCGGCGGCTACTGGGAGGTGGCAACCGACGGCGGGATCTTCAACTACGGCGACGCCGCATTCGAGGGGTCCCTCGGGTCGACGCACCTGAACGCCCCCGTGGTGGGGATCGCCGCCAGTAACACGTAAGGCTGCCGCTGGAGGTCCGTTCATGCATCTGAGCGGATCCTCCAAGCGGGAATGCCCGAAAAAGGAGACAGCGACAGGTGCGGCGGCCCCAGGGCCGCCGCACCTTCGCGTCAGGCCGCTCCGAGAACCGACCGACCGGGAAGCGGACCGCGAGCGAACGGGCCGGGCGGCTCTCGCCACACGGCCGGCCGAGGGCCCCCGGTTTCGGCGGGGTTACAATGGTGCGTAATCCGAAGCGACTGAGCGAACGGAGAGAGCGCGTGCCCGCAACCGTGGTGGTCGGGACCCAGTGGGGCGACGAGGGGAAGGGCAAGCTCACAGACCTCGTTGCCCGCGAGATGGACATGGTTGTGCGCTACCAGGGTGGCCACAACGCCGGGCACCGCATCGTCGTCAATGGCGAGGCCTTCGCCCTCCAGCTCGTGCCGAGCGGCATCCTCTACGAGCACATCACCCCGGTCATCGGCAACGGGGTCGTGGTCGACCCGGCCGTCCTGCTCGAGGAGCTGGACAGTCTGGCTGCCCGCGGCGTCGACGTCAGCCGGCTGGTCGTGAGCGGTAACGCCCACCTGATCATGCCCTACCACCAGGAGCTCGACCGGGTGACCGAGCGCTTCCTCGGCAAGAACGCCCTCGGCACGACCAAGCGCGGCATCGGACCGGCGTACGCGGACAAGGCCACGCGGGTGGGGCTGCGGGTGCAGGACCTCTTCGACCCCAAGATCTTCCGCCAGAAGCTCGACGTCGCGTTGAAGGAGAAGAACGCCGTCCTGGCCAAGGTCTACAACCGCCTCCCTCTGGTCGCGGGCGACATCGCCGACCGGTATCTGGGCGAGTACGCCCCGCGGATCGAGCCCATGGTGGGTGACACCGTCGGCATGGTCCACGACGCTATGGACAAGGGACGCCAGGTCCTCCTCGAGGGGGCACAGGCCACCTTCCTCGACCTCGACCACGGCACGTACCCCTTCGTCACCTCCTCCAACCCCGTCGCGGGCGGCGCGTGCACGGGGTCGGGTCTGGGCCCGCGGGACATCGAGCGGGTGATCGGGATCGCCAAGGCCTACGTCACCCGAGTCGGTGCGGGCCCGTTCCCGACCGAGCAGGACAACGACGTCGGCGAACTGCTGGTCGAGCGCGGACATGAGTTCGGCACCAACACCGGTCGGAAGCGCCGCTGCGGCTGGTTCGACGCCGTCATGTTGCGCCAGGCCGTCCGCCTCAACTCGCTCAGCGAGGTCGCGCTGACCAAGCTCGACGTGCTCGACACGTTCGAGACGGTCAAGGTGTGTGTCGCCTACGAGGCGGACGGCATTCGCTACACCCACTTGCCGTACCACCAGTCGACCTTCCACAAGGCCGCGCCGGTGTTCGAGGAGTTGCCGGGATGGCGCACGGACCTCGAGCGCGGCCACCAGTCCCGACGACATGCCGGCGGCCGCCCGCGACTACGTCGCCTTCCTGTCCGAGCAGATCGGCGTGCCGGTTCGCCTGGTCGGCGTCGGGCCGGGCCGCGAGCAGACCGTCTCCTTCGCCACGGCGTGAGGGTCTGCATCGTCGGGAGCGGCGGCCGCGAGCACACGCTCGCCCACGTGCTGGCGCGCACGGCCGATGTCGTCGTCACACCCGGGAACCCGGGGATGGCGCCTCCCATCACCGTGAGCGACGACGTGCCGGTGGAGGAGATCGAGGCTGATCTCTACGTCATCGGGCCCGAGGCGCCCCTGGTGGCCGGCCTGGCCGACACCCTGCGCGCTGCGGGCAACGCGGTGATGGGACCCGGTGCGGACGGCGCGCTGCTCGAGGGGTCCAAGGCCTTCATGAAGGATGTGCTCAGCGCAGCAGGCGTCCCCACGGCGCGCTTCGCCACCTTCGACGCGTTGGAGACCGAGGCTGCCCTCGCGTACCTCGAGACGCTGCCCGGACCATGGGTGATCAAGACCGACGGGCTGGCCGCCGGCAAGGGCGTGCTGGTGGCGACGAGCCTCGAGGAGGCCCGGGAGGACGTGACCGCCAAGTTGTCGGGGGCGTCCTTCGGCGACGCCGGGCGCCACATCGTGATCGAGGAGGGGATGGCCGGCGCGGAGTGCTCGCTCCTCGTGCTGTGCGACGGGGCGCGCGCCGTTCCGCTGATCCCGGCGCAGGACTTCAAGCGCATCGGCGACGGCGACACCGGGCCCAACACGGGAGGCATGGGTGCCTACGCGCCGATGCCGCACGTGGATGCCGCCGCGACGGCCGGCATCATGGATGCCGCCGTCCTCCCGCTGGTCGAGGAACTGCGGCGTCGCGGGATCGACTACCGGGGCGTGCTCTACGCGGGGCTGATGCTGACCGGCGAGGGACCGAAGGTGGTCGAGTACAACGTGCGACTCGGGGACCCCGAGGCGCAGGTGGTCCTGCCGCTGCTGCGTTCGGACGCGGCGGAATTGTTCCTCGCCGTGGCCAACGGCGAGCTGGTCGCCACGGATCCGCCGGCATTCGGGGACGACGCGGCCGTCTGCGTCGTCATGGCGTCCCAGGGCTACCCCGAGCACCCGCGCACCGGCGACACGATCGAGGGGTTGACGGGCACCGGCCAGTCGGTGGCCGACGTCGAGGGCACCACCGTGTTCCACGCCGGAACCGGGCGACACAGTCCGCGGGGGCCCTTCCACACGGCGGGAGGGCGGGTGCTGGGTGTGACGGCGGTGGCGCCGACCCTCGAGCAGGCGCGTGAGCGGGCCTATGCCGCGGCGGCGCCGATCGAATGGGAGGGCATGCAGATCCGCCATGACATCGCGGCGAACGCGGCCGGCGAGACGGTGGTCGAACCCGAAGGGGCCCGCTGACGTGATCCCGCGCTACTCGCCGCCCGACATGGCCGCCTTGTTCAGCGACACGGCGCGGTTCTCGCTCTGGCTCGAGGTCGAGCTGCTGGCGACCGAGGCCCAGGCTGTGCTCGGCGCGGTGCCGTCCGACGACGCCGCCACGTGCCGGGCCAAGGCACCGATCGTCGACGACGTCTTCGTCGCGGACGTGCTCGAGCGCGAGAAGGTGACCGACCACGACCTCGCCGCGTTCGTCGACGTCGTGCAGGAGCGCATCGGTGCCCCGGCCGGATCGCACATCCACTACGGGCTCACCTCCTCCGACGTGGTGGACACGGCGCTGTGCGCCACGCTCACCCGCGCCGCCGACATCCTGCTGGCAGACCTCGAGGCCTTCGTGGCCGCCCTGAAGTCCCGCGCCCTCGAGCTGCTCCACGTCCCGGTGACGGGCCGCACCCACGGCATGCATGCCGAGCCGACGACCTTCGGGGCCAAGTTCGCGCTCTGGGCCCTGCAGGCCGACCGCGACCGCCGCCGCATGCGAGCGGCCCGCGCCGCCGTGGCCGTCGGCAAACTGTCCGGGGCCGTCGGCACCTATTCGAACATCGACCCCGAGGTCGAGGCCCGGGTCTGCGCGGCCCTCGGGCTCACGCCCGTGCCGGCGACCCAGGTCATCGCCCGCGACCGCCACGCCGAGTATCTCTACGCGTGCGCCGCCGCCGGCTCCACCGTCGAGCTCATGTGCACGGAGATCCGTCACCTCGCCCGCAGCGAGGTTGGCGAGGCGGAGGAGCCGTTCGGGGCGGGCCAGAAGGGCAGCTCGTCCATGCCACACAAGCGCAACCCGATCCTGTCCGAGCGCCTGTGCGGGCTGGCCCGCCTGTTCCGCGGGTATCTGGGTGCCGGGTTGGAGGACGTTGCGCTGTGGCACGAGCGCGACATCTCGCACAGCTCGGTCGAACGGGTCGCCCTGCCCGACGCCTCCCTGCTCACCTGCTACATGCTGCGCAAGGCCACTGGGCTGGCGGAGGGTCTCGTCGTCCACCCGGAGCGGGCCCGTCAGAACCTCGAAGAGGGGTCGCTCGGCCTCGTCTTCTCGCAGTCGGTCCTCCTGGCACTGGTGTCGGGCGGCCTCACGCGTGACGAGGCCTACCGGATCGTCCAGCGCGACGCGCGCGAGGCGTGGTCCGGGCGGCGGCCCTTCCGCGCCGTGCTCGAGGCGGACCCCGAGGTGACCCTCGACGCGTCCGAGCTCGACGGCGCGTTCGACCTGTCGCGCACCCTGCGGCACGTCGACCGTTTCGCCGACGCGCTGGCGGAGCTGTGACGAAGGCGAGCGAAGGGGCCGGGACGCCCGCCGAAGGCGTCCTGCCACCCGTCCACTCGGGCAAGGTGCGCGAGCTCTACGACGCCGGCGAGGGCCGGTTGCTCATGGTGGCCTCAGACCGGGTGAGCGCCTTCGACGTGATCATGGCCGAGCCGATCGCCGAGAAGGGACGTGTGCTCACGGCGATGACGTGGTTCTGGAGCGAGGAGACGGCCGACGTCGTGCCGGGCACCCAGCTGGCCGCCGACCCCGTCGCGATCGAGAATGCGCTCGGCGGACTCGTCCTGCCGCCCCAGTGGGCCGGGCGCGCCGTGTTGGTGCAGAGGGCCGAAATGCTCCAGCTCGAATGCATCGTGCGGGGCTACCTCGCCGGCCAGGCCTACGAGGAGTACGCCCGGACGGGCACGGTGCACGGCACCCCGATGCCCGCGGGGCTGGAGATGGCCAGCAAGCTGGCCGAGCCGATCTTCACGCCGTCGACGAAGGCGACGGAGGGTCACGACCTCAACATCGACTTCGCCGCCGCCGTCGACCTGGTGGGATCCGAGGCGGCCACGTCGGCGCGTGACATCTGTCTCGAGCTCTACGGCCGAGCGGCCGCGCGCTGCGCCACCGCCGGCTTCGTGCTGGCGGACACCAAGTTCGAGCTGGGCTGGGTGGACGGGAAGCTCGCCCTCTGCGACGAGGTGTGCACGCCCGATTCCTCGCGGCTGTGGCCGACCGACCAGGTCGTGCCGGGGACGACACCGCCGGCCTTCGACAAGCAGCCGCTGCGCGACTGGCTGGCCGCGCAGCCCTGGGACCGCACTCCACCGCCGCCCACATTGCCGCCCGAGGTGACGACGGCCATGTCGGCGCGCTACGTCGCGGCCTACGAGCGCGTGACCGGGCGCTCGCTGGGCGACTGGTACGGTGCAGCGGCATGAGGGTGACGCGGAGCCGGCGTCCGAGTCCCAGTCCCAGTCCCAGTCCCAGTCCCAGTCCGAGTTCCTGTCCGAGTTCCTGTCCGAGTCAGCGATGAGGTTCCGGGCGCGCGTCGAGGTGCAGCTGCGGCCGGGTATCTCGGATCCGGAAGGGGCGACGATCGAGCGGGCGCTGCCGGCCCTGGGCTTCGCGGGGGTGGCCCACGTCCGCGCCGGCCGCTCGTTCAGCTTCGAGGTCGATGCACCCGACGAGGGCGCGGCGCGTACGACCGCCGCCGAGCTGGCGGACCGGCTGCTCGCCAACCCGGTGATCGAACAGAGCTGGCTCGAGCTCGAGGCGCTCTGAGGTGGCGCCGCGCATCGGCGTCGTCGTCTTTCCCGGAACCAACTGCGAGCACGACGTGATCTCCGCCGCGGCCGCCGCCGGCGGCGAGGGCGTCCTGCTCTGGCACGCCGGCGCCAGCCTGGATGGAGTCGACGCCGTGGTCCTGCCGGGGGGTTTCGCCCACGGTGACTACCTGCGCCCGGGTGCGCTGGCCCGTTTCTCGCCCGTGATGGAGGCCGTACGGACCTTCGCGCGTGCCGGTGGCCCGGTGGTCGGCATCTGCAACGGCTTCCAGGTCCTCACGGAGGCGGGTCTGCTCCCCGGCGCGCTCCAGAAGAACGGGCGGCTGCGCTTCCTCTGCGAGCCGGCTCGACTGGTCGTCGCGTCGACGGCCTCGGTGCTGACGGCCGGCGCCGAACGCGACACCGAGCTGGTCATCCCCATCAACCACTTCTCCGGGAACTACACCTGCGACGCCGAGACGCTGCGCCGCCTGCAGGCGGAGGACCGCATCGTGCTGCGCTACGGCGACAACCCGAACGGTTCGGTCGACGCCATCGCCGGCATCGCCAGCGAGGCCGGCAACGTGGTCGGGTTGATGCCGCACCCCGAGCGGGCCAGCTCGGCCGTGCTCGGCTCCACCGACGGCCTGGTGCTGCTGCGCTCGCTGGTTGCCGCGGCCGCCACCCGCGCCGCGGCCTGACGCTGACCGCTCCACCGCCAGTCGGACCCTGGCGCCACACGACGAGCCGAGGGTGATCGCACCCCGGGCCGCCCGTTCCGTAGTGTGACGACATGCCCGAGGGTTGCCCGGAACCGCACCCGGGACCCCAGGGCAACCGGGCCACCCGCGGCGTCGCCCTCGTGCCGCTGCGGGCGCTGACGCTGGCGCTGGCGCTGCTGTTCCCCGCGGTGGCCGTCCTGGCGGCGCCGGCCGGGACGGCGGGTGCGGAGGCGGGGACGGCACGGAGCATGCACGCCGAGGGCGACTCGCAGGGCAAGGCGCTCGATTCGCGCAAGTTCGAGCCCGGGTCTTGCGTCGAGTTCCCGCCCACCTCGGGCGACCGGAAGCTGACCGTCTTCCTCGATGCCGGCCACGGTGGCATCGACCCCGGAGGGGTGGGGGAGGACCAGGCGGGCAACACGGTCGACGAGGCCGACGAGACGCTTCCCGTGGAGCTGGCCGCGGCGACGCTTCTCCGGGCCAAGGGGTTCACGGTCGTCGTGTCGCGGACAAAGGACGAGACCGTGAGCCGCCCGCAGGCCGACGACGTCTCCGGGGGTCTCTTCACCCCCCAGGGGGTGCACGACGACGTCGCCGCCAGAGACGTCTGCGCGGACATGGCCAAGGCCGACGTCCTCGTCGGCATCTATTTCGACGCCGGCGAATCGTCGTACAACGCCGGCAGCGTCACCGGCTACGACACCGCCCGACCGTTTTCTGCCCAGAACCTCCAGCTGGCCACCCTTGTCCAGAACGACGTCCTCGACGCGATGAACGCCCAGGGTTGGGGCATCCCGAACCTAGGGGTCGTCGACGACAGCCAGCTCGGTGGGCCCGCGTTGACCTCGGCGGCCGGGGACTACGGGCACCTGCTGCTGCTCGGTCCCGCCGACCCCGGCTGGTTCAGCACGCCGAGCGACATGCCGGGCGCGCTGATCGAGCCACTGTTCATCACCGATCCCTTCGAGGCGAGCATCGCGGAGAGCGCGCAGGGCCAACAGGTCATCGCGAGCGGGCTCGCCCAGGCGGTGGAGCAGTACTTCGCGCCGAAGCCGGACACGGGCCAGAACTCCGAGGCCGCGGATCCGCGTCACCGCCATCGCACGACGCACCGCAACTGAGACGAACCGGCCGACTGGATGCCGCTGACCGGTGTGCCGTCCCTCAGGAGCGGGCCCGCGAGACCTCGGCCTTCTGCAGCACCGCCGCGCTGACCCCGGCGGCGCGCCAGGTCGAGTACGTGATGCCCTTCCGCTCGCCGTAGGCCTTGGCCACCTTGATGAACTGCTTCTCGAGCGCCGAGAGATCCTTCACCTGGTCGACACGAGAGCGCTCGTCGAGGAGGTCCTTCTGTTCCTGGAGCAGGTGCAGCCGGGTCAGGGCGTCAGCGCCGGCGAGCTGGGACTCGATGGTGCCCAGCCGGCGATCGATGGAGGCGGGCGTGCGCTTGCGGCCCCGCTTGGGCTTGGATGTCTCGAGCGCCTCGAGATAGTGGCGGACGGTTGCACTCTCCGAGCGCCCACGGGCCAGCGCGGCCTTGTGGCCGGTGCTCATGGGCTTGCGAGGAGCCGGAGTCTTTCCCTTTGGTGGCATGCCCCCATTGTGCCGCGTGGCGCGCATGCCATATGCCCAATTCACCCAGTTGGCTTTCAGGAACTCTCCCCTGGGCCTCTTTGCCCGGAAGACCGGCGGCGAATCCGGCCATTCCGGCGTTTCCAGCGGCAGCACCGGGGCAATCCCGGCCCGCGGCGCCCGCTATTCCGCCTCCGTGCCGTGGGTCATTTCCGGCCGGAACGGGCGTTACCCTGCAGTGATGGCTCTCACGGCGCCCACCGCCGACACACGGAGCCGACGCGCCATGGCCACCGTGCTCTTGGTCGCCGCCCTCGTCATCGTGGCCTACTGGGTGGCGTGGCTGGCCCACCGCTCCCTCGTGGCCTCCGAGACGGGCGCGGCCTACACCCAGTTCGAGGACGCCTTTCCCCTTGCCGACGGCTTTCTCGCCCTCTGCCTGGTCGCCGCCTCGTACTGTCTCTTGACGCTCCGGCGGGCGGCCCTGTTCTGGCTGCTCGCCGGCGGTGGCGCCGGCATCTACCTCTTCTGCATGGACGTGCTCTACGACCTCCAGCACGGCGTGTGGGGCAAGGGCGGCAACGGCCTGATGGAGTTGGTCATCAACGCCGTCACCCTCGGTCTCTCCGTGTTCGTGCTCCGCTGGACCTGGGTCCGCCGCGACGCGCTGCTCTCGTCATGAGCCAATTCCACTTCGACCCTGCGACGTACGCCGAGCTGATGGCGGCCGAGGTGCCCGCCTACGGTCGCCTCCAGGACGCGGTGGCCGCGGCCACGGGCGGGCTCTCGGTCGCGTCGGTGCTCGATCTCGGGACCGGCACGGGGGAGACGCTGGCCGCCGTGCTGGCCCGCCACCCCGGCTCCGCCGCGGTCGGGGTCGACAAGAACGAGGCCATGCTCGGTGCGGCGCGGCACCGTCTCGGCGATCTCGAAGTCGACCTGCGGGTGGCCGAGCTCACCGACCCGCTGCCCGCCGGCCCGTTCGACCTCGTCGTCTCGGCCCTGGCCATCCACCACCTGGATGGGCCGGACAAGGCCCACCTGTTCGCCCGCATCGCCGACGCGCTGCGCCCCGGCGGCCGCTTCGTGCTCGGCGACGTGGTGATCCCCGTCGACCCCGCCGACGCGCTGACGCCGCTGACAGGCGGGCACGACCGCCCCTCGACGGCGGCCGACCAGCTGCGCTGGCTGGCCGAGGCGGGCCTCGACGCGAGTGCGGTGTGGCGGGAGAGGGACCTCGTCGTCCTGCGGGCCGACCGTCCGGCCTGAACCCGCTCCGCCGCAGCGGGACCGGTGGGGCGCGACCTCTATCGTGGAGGGCACCATGACTTCCCCGGCCGAGGCGCTGCCGCCCGACCAGCCAGCGGCGGGGGAGCCGTTGCACCGTGTCCTCGGGCTGACCGACGACGAATTCGAGGCCGTCGGCAAGATCCTGGGCCGCGAGCCCAACCACCTCGAACTGGCGCTGTACGCCGTGATGTGGAGCGAGCACTGTTCCTACAAGTCCTCCCGTCTGCATCTGCGGCGCCTGCCCACCGAGGGCCCGCGGGTGCTCGTCGGTCCGGGTGAGAACGCGGGCGTCGTCGACGCCGGCGACGGCATCGCCGTCGCCATCCGCATCGAGAGCCACAACCATCCCTCCGCCATCGAGCCCACGCAGGGCGCGGCGACCGGCGTAGGCGGCATCCTGCGCGACATCTTCACCATGGGGGCGCGCCCACTGGCCGTGATGGACCCCCTTTTCTTCGGGTTGCCCGACGACGCCCGCCAGCGCTGGCTGGTCGAGGGTGTGGTGGGCGGCATCTCGGGCTACGGCAACTCGGTCGGCGTGCCGACGGTGGGCGGGGAGCTCACCTTCGACCCCGGCTACGCGCAGAACCCGCTCGTGAACGTGCTGTGCATGGGCGCGTTGCCCGCAGAGCGCCTCGTCCTCGGCATCGCATCGGGGCCCGGGAACCTGGCCGTGCTGCTCGGCTCGAGCACCGGCCGCGACGGCATCGGCGGCGTGAGTGTCCTGGCGTCGGCCGGGTTCGGCGGCGACGAGGGGGGCGTGGCCGACCACACCAAGCGCCCGAGCGTGCAGGTGGGCGACCCCTTCGAGGAGAAGCGGCTGATCGAGGCCTGCCTCGAACTGCTCGACTCCGGGCTCGTGGTGGGCATCCAGGACCTCGGCGGGGCCGGGCTCGCCTGTGCGACCAGCGAGACGGCCGGGCGCGGGGGCGTCGGCATGGACGTCGACGTGTCGGCGGTCCCCCGGCGCGAGGAGGGGATGGAGCCGTGGGAGGTGATGACGAGTGAGAGCCAGGAGCGCATGCTGGCCATCGTCACGCCCGAGTCGTGGCCGGCCGTCGCCGCCATCTGCGCCAAGTGGGAGGTGCGGGCGACCGTCATCGGGACGGTCACGGCGCCCGAGCCCGGCGGGGGTGGGCGGCTGCGCATCCGAGACGGAGCGGAGGGACCGGTGCTGGCCGACGTGCCGGCGGCGTCGCTGTCCGACGACGCGCCCCTCTACGACCGCCCGCGTCGGGCGCCCGAGCCGGAGCCAGCGCGGCCGCTCGAGCCGCCCCGTGCGTCCGAGTGCGCCGACGACGTCCTCGCGCTCGTGCGCTCGCCGCGCTGGGTCTACCGCCAGTACGACCACCAGCTGTTCCTCAACACGGTGGTGGGACCCGGCGGCGACGCCGCCCTGCTGCGGCTGGCCGGTCCCGGGCTGCCGCCGTCGGACCGCGGCGTCGCGCTCACCACGGACTCCAACCCCCGCGCCTGCGCGCTCGACCCGCGCGCCGGCACGGCGCTGGTGCTGGCGGAGGGTGTGGCCAACCTCGCCTGCGTCGGTGCGACGCCGGTGGCCGTCGTCAATTGCCTGAACTTCGGCAATCCCGAGCACCCCGAGGTGATGTGGCAACTCTCCGAGTGCATCGACGGGATGGCCGCGGCCTGCCGCGCCCTGGCGCTGCCCGTCGTCGGCGGCAACGTCAGCCTCTACAACGAGAGCGGGGGCGCCGACATCGATCCCACCCCGGTGCTCGGCGTGCTCGGGCTCGTCGACACCGTGCGCCGCCGGCCACCGGGCCTGGGCTGGGACGAGGGCGACACCGTGGTCCTCCTCGGGAGGCGCGCCGCACCTGACGGGACGCACCCGCTGGACGGGACCCGTTGGGCGACCGAGCGGCGCGGCCATCGGAGTGGGCGCGTCGCCGCGCCCGACCTCCCCGCGCACGCCGCGCTGTGCGCCTTCGTCGCCGGCCTCGTCGCCGACCAGGTGGCCGGGACGGCTGGGACCCCCCTGGTGGGCGCGGTGCACGACGTCTCGGGCGGCGGCCTCGCTGTCGCCGTGGCCGAGATGGCCGCGGCGGCCGGGTCCGGCTGCGCCCTGGCGCTGGGCGACGCCGCGGAGCTCTTCACCGAGCTGCCCTCCCGTTTCGTGGTCGCGACGGCGGACCCCGACGGGCTCTGCGCCCGGGCCGACGCCCTGGGGATCCCGCATGCGGTCCTCGGTCGGGCCGGAGGCGACCGCTTCCGGCTGGTCGACCTGGTTGACCTCCCCGTGGCCGGGCTGCGCGAGGCCCACGAGGGGAATCTGGCGCTGGCGTTGGGCGATTCGTGACGCCACAGGCCTGTGCGACAATGGGGACCGCGTGAAGGAAGCGTGCGGTGTCTTCGGGGTCTACGCGCCCGGAATGCGGGTGGCCAACCTCACGTTCGACGGACTCTTCGCCCTGCAGCACCGGGGGCAGGAGTCGGCCGGCATGGCGGTGAGCGACGGCGACACGGTGACCGTGGTCAAGGACATGGGTCTGGTGGCCACGGTGTTCGACGAGCGCACCCTCTCGGGCCTCCAGGGGCACCTCGCCATCGGTCACACCCGCTACTCGACGCACGGTGCCTCGGACTGGGCCGGCGCCCAGCCCGCCTACCGGCCGGTGGGCAAGGCCGGATTCGCGCTCGGCCACAACGGCAACCTCACCAACACCGACGCGCTGGCCGAGAAGGTCGGCATGCTGCCCGGTTCGATCGCGACCGACAGCGACGTCGTCGCCGAGCTCCTGGCGCATTCGTTCCCCGAGACCGAGGACCTGTCGACCGCGTTGCAGGCGGTGCTGCCGATCCTCGAGGGCGCGTTCTCCTTCGTCTTGATGAGCTCGGAGCGGCTCTTCGGGGTACGCGACCCGTTCGGCTTCCGGCCGTTGTGCCTCGGCCGTCTCGGCCCGGCCGACGCGCCCGAGGGCTGGGTGCTGGCCTCGGAGACACCGGCTCTCAGCGTGATCGGCGCCACCTTGGTGCGCGAGGTGGAGCCGGGTGAGCTGGTGGTGATCGACCGCGACGGGCCGACCAGCCTGGAGGTGCCGTGGCTGCGCGACGTCGAGCCGCGCCTGTGCATCTTCGAATTCGCGTACATCGCCCGCCCCGACAGCCGCCTCTACGGTCGCGAGGTCCACGAGACCCGCTGCCGCATGGGGGAGCTGCTGGCGGCCCAGGCTCCGGCGGACGCGGACATGGTCATGGGCGTGCCCGAGTCAGGGGTTCCCGCGGCCGAGGGCTTCGCACGGGCGAGCGGGATCCCCTACGGACAGGGTCTGGTCAAGAACCGCTACATCGGTCGTTCGTTCATCGCGCCGGACCCGCAGCGACGCGCCGACGCGGTGCGGCGCAAGTTGAACCCCCTGGCCGACGCCATCGCCGGCAAGCGGCTCGTGGTGGTGGACGACTCCATCGTGCGCGGCACGACCCAGCGGTCCGTAATCAAGATGCTGCGCGAGGCCGGCGCAGCGGAGGTGCACCTGCGCATCTCGTCGCCCCCGTGGCGCTGGCCCTGCTTCTACGGCATCGACACCCCCTCCTACGAGGAACTGCTGGCGGCACACCACAGCGTCGAGGAGATGGCGCGGCTGCTCGGCGCGGACTCGCTGGCCTACATCAGCATCGAGAACCTCAAGGCGGCGATCGGGGCGGAGGCCGGGTTCTGTGACGCCTGCTTCACCGGTGACTACCCGACGCCCGTCCCCCCCACGGCGCCGGTCTCCATCGGGCCGCGCCCGGCGGCCCCCGCCCCGGCCCGCCAGGCCGCGCTGCCCGGAGTCTGAGCGCGGTGGAACCGGGCGGCGCCACCTACGCCGGCGCCGGCGTCGACATCACGGCCGGCGACGCGGCCGTCGAGCGCCTGCGCACCATGGTGGCGGGCATCGGCGGATTCGGCGGCCAGTTCCCCCTCGACGTCGGGCGCTACAGCGCGCCGGTCCTCGTGGCGTCGACGGACGGCGTCGGGACGAAGCTCGAGATCGCGCGGGCGACCGGCCGCTACGACACGGTCGGGATCGACCTGGTGGCCATGTGCGTCGACGATCTCGTCTGCGTCGGCGCCGAACCGCTCTTCCTCCTGGACTACGTCGCCACCGGCAAGGTCGACCCCGACCGGGTCGCCACGGTGGTGGCCGGCGTCCACGAGGGCTGCCGGCAGGCCGGCTGCGAGCTGATCGGCGGCGAGACCGCGGAGCATGCGGGGGTCATGGCGCCCGACGAGCTCGACCTGGCCGGGTTCGCCGTCGGCGTCGTCCAGGACGGGACCCAGCTCGGCCCCGCACGTGTGCGGGCGGGCGACGCCGTGGTGGGGTTGGTCTCGCCCGGCCTGCGATCCAACGGCTACACCCTGGCCCGCCACGTGTTGTTGGAGCGGGCCGGGCTCGAGCTCGGCGATCCGGCCTGGGCCGGAGCGGCGCACTCGGTCGCCGACGAGCTGCTGCGCCCCTCGGTGATCTACGCCCCGGCGGTGCTGGCCGTGCGTGCCGCGGTGGGCGAGGCGCTGCACGCGTGTGCGCACATCACGGGCGGCGGGATCGTCGGGAACCTGCCCCGTGCGCTGCCCGAGGGGACCGGCGTCGTCGCTCCAGCGGGCGGCGTGGGCGGAGCCACCGATCTTCGGGGCGATCCAGAGCCTCGGTGGCGTGGCCGAGGACGAGATGGACCGCGTCTTCAACCGGGGCATCGGGATGGCGCTGGTGCTCGAGCCCGCCTGCGTCGAAGCCGTGCTGGCGCGTGCTCGAAGAGTCGGGGCGGGCCGCGTCGGTGATCGGCGAGGTCGTCGCGGGTGACCCCGGCGTGCGCTTCGTATGACGGCGCCCGACACGCGCGCGGCGCTCCGGGACCACCTGCTGGCGCACTCGGTCAAGACGGGCGACTTCACCCTCAAGTCGGGGAAGAAGAGCACCTGGTTCATCGACTCCAAGCAGACCGTGTGCCGGCCCGAGGCCATGCTGCTCGTCGCCGACGCCGTCCTCTCGGTGGTCCCGCCCGAGGCGACCGCCATCGGCGGTCTCACCATGGGGGCCGATCCGGTCGCCTTCGTCACCGCCGGTGTGGCGGCGACGAGGGGCCGTCCGCTGAAGGCGTTCAGCGTGCGCAAGGAGGCCAAGGACCATGGCGGCGGCGGGCGCATCGCCGGGGCGCTCGACCCCGGGGACAAGGTGGTGGTCACCGAGGACACGGTCACCCGTGGCACGTCCCTGCTCGAGGCGGCCCATGCCGTCCGAGCGGCCGGCGGCGAGGTCGTGCTGCTGGTGGCGGTGGTCGACCGGGGCGGCACCGTCGAGCAGATGGCGGCGGCGGAGGGCCTCGGATTCCGCGCCATCCTGACCGCGCCGGAGCTGGGGTTCCCCTTCGAGGGTGGCTGAGGCCGCGGTACCGGGCCCGTCCTCAGAACAGCGCGATCGGGTTGACTGGCGAGGCGGTGCCCCGGCGCAGTACGAGCGGCGCGACGGTGAGGAGGAACTCCCAGCGCCCTTCGTCCGCGCAGGCCGCGGCGAGCCCTTCGAGGTCGAGGTTGTCCATGAGGTGGACGCCCATGGCGACGATCACGACGGTGTGGATGGGCATGGTGACGCCTTCGACCCGGGACGGGAGGACGTCGGAGACGCCGTCGCTCCCGAGAGTCGCCACGTCGCGCGCATGGAGCCAGGGCAGGCAGGCGGCGTCGAGCCCGGCGGCGAGGACGCCGACGTCCCACGGCCCGTGCGCGTCGCGCCAGCGCCAGCGCCCGGTGCGCACGAGCAACGCGTCGCCGGCGCGGACGCGCAGGCCGGCCCGCTCCTCGGCGGCCTCGAGGTCCTCGGGGAAGATGGGCTCCCCCGGTTCGAGCGCGTCCACGCCGCGCAGCGCGGGGACGTCGAGCAACACGCCTCGGGTGACGATGCCCGAGCGCAGGCGGTGGATGCCGAGGCGGGTGGCGCCGTGCGCCGTCACCGTCTCGGTGGCGTAGCCGTTGTAGAGCTTGCCCTCGTGGAAGATGTGGCAGAGCGCATCGAGGTGGCTGGTGGCGAAGCCGTGGGGCGCCAGGGCGAGGTAGTCCGCCCCCCAGCCCTCGGTGTGCGTGCCCGTCATGTGGTGGGCGACGGGGGTGGGGTTGTCCGCCGAGGGAGCCGTATCGAGCGGCCGGGCGCACGAGACGCTTCGCCCCGTCCGCACGGTCGCCGCCGCAGCGGCCGTCAGGTCCGGCGTGATCAGGTTCAGCGTGCCCAGCTGGTCGTCGTCGCCCCAACGCCCCCAGTTGGACAGGCTGTCGTGAAAGGCGAGGACGGCCTCGGTCGAAAGGGGTTGGCGGGCCACCGAGCGGACAGTAGCCCGCCGCCAATACGATCGCCCCATGACCACACCCACCGGTGACTACGAGCCCAGCCCGTCGCAATGGGTCCGCGACCAGGTGTCCGAGTACGAGGCGTCCGGGGGCCAGAAGGCCAACACGCTGCTCGACACGGGGATGCCGATCATCGTCGTGACCACCCGCGGCGCCAAGTCCGGCAAAGTGCGCAAGACCCCCGTGATGCGGGTCGAGCACGGGGGCGAATACGCCCTGGTCGCGTCCAAGGGAGGTGCGCCCGAGAACCCCGAGTGGTTCTACAACCTGGAGGCGCATCCCGACGAGGTCGCGATCCAGGACGGACCCGAGCCGTTCGCCGTCGCCGTGCGCGAGGTCAGCGGAGACGAGAAGGCGGCGTGGTGGGAGCGGGCTGTGGCCGCCTACCCGCCCTACGCCGAGTACCAGCAGAACACGACGCGGCAGATCCCCGTCTTCGTCGCCAGCCCCGCGGCCTGAGCTTCCGACGGGCACGGGCGACGGGGGCCGCCCTGTCGTTCCGAGATCGGCCGTTCTGGGCTCAGCGCGGCACGAAGGCGTCGACCATGGCCACGCGCCAGGGCACGAGGTTCGGCTCGCGCGCGAGCGGCGTCTTGCCGAGGCGTACCACCACGAGGTCGAGCGGGGGGCAGATGGTGATGGACTGCCCCTCGTAGCCCGAGGCGCGGAACGTGCCCAGGGTGTCGCCGGCCACGCCCCACCAGTGCGCGCCGAAGGGGTTGCCGTCCTCGGGGTCCTCCGAGACCCAGGTGCGCGCAGAGTCGACCCACCCCGCGGGCAGGACGCGGGTGCCCTCCCAGACGCCGTCGCGCAGGTAGAGGAGGCCGAAGCGCGCGTAGTCGCGCGCCGTGGCGCGCACGTAGGACGACGCCGCCCAGGTGCCGGCCTCGTCGAACTCGGGGTCGGCGCTCCGCAGGCCGAGCGGACCGAACAGGCGACCGTGCAGGAAGCGGGCGTAGGGCTCGCCGGGGCCGAGCAGGCGGGCCACGATGCCCGAGATGATGTTCGATGTTCCCGACGAGTAGTTGAAGCGCGTCCCCGGCGCGGCGGCCAGCGGGCGGTCGGCGGCGAAGTGGGCCATGTCCGCTCGGCCGTCCCCGAAGAGCATCTCGATGACGTCGGAGACCCGGTCGTCCTCGTAGTCCTCCACGAAGGCGAGGCCGTCGCGCATGGCCAGCAGCTGGCGCAACGTGATGGCGTGCCGGGGGTCCTCGGGGTCGGCCCACTCGGGCACGTCGGCCGGCGCGTCGAGGTCGAGCCGGCCGTCGCCCACGAGGAGCCCGATCACGGCGTGCAGCATGGACTTGGCCATCGACCAGCTGAGCAGCGGCGTCTCCGCCGTCACCGGCGTGGGGTCGCGGTCGAAGTGCTCGAGCGCGCCGTGGTAGCGCTCGGCCACCACCTTGCCGCGGTGGACGACCAGCACGGCGAAGGTGACCGAGAGCGGGCCGTCGTCGTCGAAGACCTCGTCGAGCAGTGGCGCCAGCTCCACCCCCTTCGGCACCGCGCCCTCGGGCCAGTCGTCGGTCGGCCAGGGCACGCCTGCCGGTTGCGGAGGGAGCACGGGCAGGTCGCTCAGGGGAGGTCCCTCACGGGCTGCGTCGCTCACGGGCACGTCGCTCACAGCGAGGCGAGGAACGACAGGAGCGCAGCGTTCGCCTCCGCCGGGCGCTCCTGTTGCACCCAGTGGCCGGCGCCGTCGACGACCGTGGCGCCGCGGAAGTCGGGGAGCGCCTCGGCCATGGCCTCGATCGCACCGGGCATCATGAAGTTCACGGGGTCGAGCGACCCGGTGATGAAGCCGGTCGGCATTTGGTACAGGGTGGGCGGGAGGTCCTTCGAGCGCTCCCAGTTGGCATCGAGGTTGCGGTAGAAGCTGACGGGGCCGAAGAGGCCGTTGCGCGACAGCCCTTCGGTGTACACGTCGACGTCGTGCTCGGTGAGCCACGCCGGCAGGACGTCGGGCGCGGGCGTGAGGATGTCGAGGAACCCGGTCCCCTCCTGTGGTGCGTCGGTCACCGGCGGGTCGGCGTTCGCCATGCCCTCGCCGCCGGCGGCGTAGAGCATGGTGCGCACGTAGCGGCGGGGGTCGGCGGCGAACTCCGCCTCGGCCGGCCCGACCTCCTGGAAGTAGAGCATGTAGAAGAACCTGTCCCCGAAGAGGTGCCGGAAGATCTCGGTCGGCGGGCCTGACGCGTGCGAATAGGGGACGCTCATGTTGCAGATGGACGAGGCGCGTTCTGGGTGGAGCCGGCCCAGCTCCCAGACGACCATGGCGCCCCAGTCGTGGCCGGCGAAGGCCGCCTTCTCGTAGCCATAGTGGTCGAGGAGGCCGCAGAGGTCCCCGGTCAGCTCGTCCGAGCCGTAGGCGGCGACCTCGGTGGGCGCCGAGCTGCCGCCGTAGCCGCGCAGGTCGGGGGCGAACACCCGGTAGCCGGCGTCGCCGAGCGCACCGAGCTGGTGCCGCCACGAGTACCACAGCTCGGGGAAGCCGTGGCAGAGCACGACCGGCGCACCGTCGGCCGGTCCGGCCACCGCCACGTGCAGCTCGATGCCGTTGGCGGGGACCTGTTCGTGGGTGATCTCAGCCACGGGGCTCAACTTTCTCGGTCTGCACTTTCTCGGTCTGCACTTTCTCGGTCTGTTCAGCCTTCTGGGCTTTCTCCTCGTGGTGCTTCTGGATGGCGGACATGACGGCATTGCCGGCGGCGCCGATGAACTCGGGCCGGTTCTCGGCCGCCCAGTCGCGGCTCGACGTCAACGAGCGCGAGGAGTCCTGGAACCGCGGGGTCACGTACCGCGCGATGAGCTCGTAGGAGTGGCGGGTGGCCGCGGTGTCGGCCCACTCGTGGCCCATCAGCAGGAAGGTGCCGAAGCCGCCGGACTGGGCCTGCAGCCGCTCGACCTGCGCGATGGCGTCCTCGACGGTGCCGATGACGGCGAAGCCCGACGCGTTGAGCGCGTCGACCAGCGACTCGAAGTTCTCGGTGTTCGGTGCCAGGGGCAGCGCGGCCACCCGCTGGAAGTAGTCGACCCACTCCTCCAGCCCGAACGCGACGTCGGCCACGGCCTGCTCCTTGGTGTCGGCGATGTGCATGGGCCCGACCAGGCGCCATCTGTTGCGGTCGACGACGGTCGAGAACTCCCGGGCGCGCTCTTCCATCACGTTCCAGTGGACGCCGAGCACGTCGAAGCCGCCGGCGGAGGTGGCACCGATGGAGAGCAGGCCGCAGCCGAAACGGCCGGCGGCCCGCGGACCGGCCGGCGAGACCTGCGCGGCGACGGCCACCTCGGGGAAGGGTCGTTGGTAGGGCAGCAGCTGGAGCCGCGCCTTGACCAGCTTGAACCAGTCCGTCTCCATGGTGACCGTCTCCCCGGCCAGTAACTGGAGGATCGCTTCGAGCGACTCCTCCATCATGTCGCGCTGCCGGGCCGGGTCGATGCCCATCATGAAGGCGTCGGAGGGCAGCGCGCCCGGCCCGACGCCGATCATGACGCGGCCACGGGTGAGGTGGTCGAGGAGCACCATGCGGTCCGCCAGCATGAACGGGTGGTGGTACGGCAGCGACGAGACGCCCGTGCCGAGGCGGATGTGGCGCGTGCGCGGCGCTGCCGCGGCGATGAACACCTCGGGCGAGGCGATGATCTCGTAGCCGGCCGAGTGGTGCTCGCCGAACCACGCCTCGTCGAAGCCCAGCTCGTCGAGGTGCTCGATGAGCTGCAGGTCGCGCTCGAGCGCCAGCGTCGGGTTCTGGCCCACGGGATGGAACGGGGCCAGGAAGATCCCGAACCGCAGTCTCCCGTCGGCGTCGATGGTCGTCATGGGTCTCCGTCTCTGTTGGTGGGGGTGGGGGTGGACGTCTCGTGGGTGACCAGGATCTTGCCGTGCCCGCCCGGCGTGCGCAGCGCCTCGAACGCGCCGGGCGCGCCGGCCAGGTCGACGGCCGACGTGACCAGGAGCTCGGCACCGGGAACGCCGTCGGCCAGACGCCCGAGGGTGGTGGCGAACTCGTCGGGGGTGTAGCCGAACGAGAAGCGAAGCTCCATCTCCTTGGTGACGGCTACGAACGGCTCGATGGTGTCGGTCTGCATGCAGACACCCACGACCACGATGCGGCTGTGCGGTGGCGCATCGGCGAGGAGCGACTGGAGCATGCCCGGGACGCCGACGGCCTCGAAGATGACGGCGTCGGTGACGGCGCCGCCGAGCGCGGCGATCCCGACGCGCTCCATGACCGTGCGCGCGATGCCGAACGCGGGCCAGCGATCGTGCGGCGACGCCTCGGCCGGGTCGATGACCTCGTCGGCCCCGAAGGCCTCGGCAAGGCGGCGCCGCGTCGGCGAGAAGTCGGCCGCCAGGACCGGGCCATGGCCGCGCGCTCGTAGCGCGGCGATCACAGCGAGGCCGACCGGCCCGCAGCCCACCACGAGGCAGGGTTGGCCCTCGCGCAGCTGCGCCAGGCCGACCGCATGTTCGCCGACCGCCAGCGGCTCGGTCAGCGCGGCCAGGTCGGTGGCGAGCGTGTCGGGCACCGCCAGGCACAGCAGCTCCTGGAGCACCATGTGCTCGGCCAACGCGCCCGGATACGCGTTGGAGTAGCCGATCTGCTCGATCCCGCCGGGCCCGACGATGATCGGCACGGAGCAGACCCGCGTGCCCAGGGGCAGCGTGCAGGCCGTGTCGGGGCCGTGCTCGACGATCTCGGCGCAGAACTCATGGCCGAACACGCAGTCGGAGGCCGGGTCGAGCGAGGGCACTCCGACCGAGTCCATGAGGCCGGTGAAATACGGGAAGTCGGCCAACGTGTGCAGGTCGGAACCGCAGATGCCGGCGGCCAGCGAGCGCACCACCACGTGGCCCGAGGACGGAACCGGCTCGGGCACCTCGCCCACGACCAGCCGTCCACCCCTTGTCACCGCCGCCCGCATGGAGCACCCCCGGGACGGCGGACCGCCCGCGTCGTCGCTACGTCTGTCTGCGCCTGCCCGGTGAGTCTCACACACCGGCCCGAGGCTCGCCCGTTCCCAGGGCGGTCCGGGGCCCGCCCGTTCGCAGGGCGTTCGGCACCCGTCACCGGAGCGGCGTTGAACGTGAGCGCCGGACGGACAATGGTGTAGCCATGCCGATCCTCGACGCCCGACACGACCTGGCCCATCCCGTCGAGGGCGACGCAGCGTGGAGCGAGTCGTACTACTTCAACGCCTACGACCCCGAGACGGACTCGGGGTTGTTCAGCCGCATCGGCATCCGGCCCAACGAGGGGACAATGGACGTCGGCCTGTCGCTGTGGCTGCCCGGCGGCGAGTTGGGCGAGTACCGCTCGGTCAAGGAGCAGCGCGTCATGGTCGACCGATTGCTCGAGGTGGGCGACGTCCGCTACGAGATGCTCGAGCCGCTGCAGTCGTGGCGGCTCACCATGGAGGGCGAGGTGCGGGCCCGGCCCTGCGTCCGCGGCGAAAGCGACACGCACCCAGTGGCTGTGGCGCTGGACGTCCGCTTCGATGCCATCACGCCGGCGGTCGGCACGGACGGCCAGCCGAGCGGCCCCAAGTCGGCCGAGGCGGCGGCGGCGGCCGGCACGGTGGGCAAGGGGCATCTCGAGCAGGCGGGCCGCTGGACCGGGTCGCTCACGGTCGACGGTGTCCGGCACGAATGGCGGGACGCCCACGGCAACCGCGACCGGTCCTGGGGCCCGCGGCGGTGGGGCGGCCCGAAGATGTGGCGTTGGTTCTCCATCAACGTCGGCGAGGACATGCACTTCGGCGGCATCCGGCTCGGCACCGACGCTGGCGACCTCCACCGGGGCTGGGTCTGGGACGCCGGGAGCGCCACGTCGATCGTGGAGTGGCGGGTCCGCACCGAGCTGGCCGACGACGGGCTGACGCACCGGGTCGTCCATCTCGAGGTCCTCGACAAGCAGGGACGCGTGTTCCCGCTGCGCGGCGACGTGCTCCGGGTGGCCGACATCGGTCGCGGCTGGTGGCACGGTGGTCAACGAGGGCCTGGCCCGATGGACGCACCAGGACCCGGCGGGGGGCGCCCGCAGCGGCTACGGGATCTGCGAATACCTGCACCAGCTCGACGACGGCGGGAGGCCCGTCGTCCCCGTCGAGTAGGCATCCGACATCCGATGGCGGCCCGACGGGGCGGTGACGAGCTGGCCGCGGCCTTGGGGGCCCGGCTGGGGGGCACCGTCAGCGGCCTTCGCCGCCTCTCCGGGGGCGCGTCCCGCGTCACGCGCGCCTTCGACCTCGAGGCCATGGCCGGGGGCGGCCCGCCGCGCCCTCTCATCCTGCAGATGGACCGCGGGGACGGGACCCAGGGGGCCCGCATGGGTGTCGAGCGCGCCCTCCTCGAAGCCGCCGGCGCGTCCGGCGTCCCCGTCCCGGCGGTGGTGGCGACCGGCGACGGAACGGAGGACGGCCTCGGCGCGCCCTGGGTGGTCGTGGAGCGCATCGCGGGCGAGACGATCCCGCGCAGGATCCTCCGCGACGCCGAGTGGGCACCGGCCCGGCGGGCGCTCACGGCGCAGTGCGGACGTGCGTTGGCTGCCATCCACACGATCGCGCCCGACACCATCGCGGGGCTGCCGCCCCGGGACCCCCTGGGCGACCCGTTGCCCGTCCTTGACGCGCTGCGCGAGGTCCGCCCCGCCCTCGAGCTCGGGGTGCGCTGGCTCGGGGCGCACCGTCCGGACCCCGGCCCGCTGGTCACGGTGCACGGGGACTTCCGCTGCGGGAACCTGGTGGTCGGGTCCGAAGGGCTGCGCGGCGTGCTCGACTGGGAGCTCGCGCACGCGGGCGACGCCGCCGAGGACGTCGGGTGGCTGTGCGCCCCGGCCTGGCGTTTCGGCGGCCCGGGTGAGGTCGGCGGCTTCGGGCCGGTCGACGAGCTGCTCGACGCCTACACGGCCGCCGGTGGCGCAGCGATGACCCGCGCCCGCGTGCACTGGTGGCAGGTGTACGCGACGGTCAAGTGGGCCACCATCTGCGCCCTCCAGGCGATGTCCCATTTGAGCGGGGCGACGCGCTCGGTCGAGCTGGCGGCGATCGGGCGCCGTATCTGCGAAAGCGAGTGGGACCTCTTCGTGCTCCTCGGGGTGGTACCGGCGGGCGGAGCGGAAGGGGAGCCGGCGCAGGTGCGGCCGCCCCAGGCGCCGTTCGGGCGACCCACCGCGGCGGAACTGGTCGAAGCCGTGCGCGAGTACCTCGAGTCGACGGTCATGGAGCGCAGCGAGGGGAGCGCGCGCTTCGAGGCACGCGTGGCGCGCAACGCCCTCGCCGTCGTCGAGCGCGAGCTCGCGCTCGGCCCTGCGCTGGCGGCGGCCCACGCGCGGCGCGTGCGGTCGCTCGGGGCGGCGGACGACGCGGCACTGGCCGCCGCCATCCGGACGGGCGCCTACGACGACCGGTGGGACGAGGTGGCAGGCGCGCTCGCCGCGTCGGCGCGCGACCAGCTGCTGGTGGCCAATCCTTCCTACTTGTCGACGGTTTGGCGCCCTACGAACGAGTGAGTCGGATCAGCCGAGCGTCGAGAGGAGCTCCGAGGCCCGCCGGACGACGAACGCGACGCCCTTCTCATTCCCAGCGTGTTGGGCCGTCTCGGCGTGGCGCCGGGCATCCCGGGTCCGGCCCGCCCGTGCCAGCGCGCTGGCGTACGCCAGATCGGACTGCGAGGCCAGCGTCGCCGACCCGAAACGGCGTTCCAACGCAAGTGCGTGCTCGAAGGCGGCAAAGGCGTCTTCGAACTCACCGAGGAGCGCGTGGCACATGGCCAGATAGCGGTCGGCCGAGCCGAGCACGGCGACGTAGCGCAGGGTCACGAGTCGTCCTGAGTATGCGAACAACTGTGCACGGAGCTGCGTCGCCAAGGCAGCGTGGTCCAGGGCGAAGGCCGACTCGGTGATCAGCGCCAGCACACCGAGTGCGTAGGCGTCATCCCTGAGGCGAAGCGTGTCCTCCGGGGCCAGGACCTCGAGCGCAGACAGCGCGCGTGCCCGGTGCCCCGAGGTGGCGAGCACCAAGGCGAGGCCAGCTCGGGCTGCCTCCAGGTCGGGTTGCATCGCGAGGAGCGTCTCGTAGGAGGAGATGGTCACTTCGACCCGGTCCTTCCACCACAGCACGATCCCGAGCTGCCCCATCGCCTCGCCGTGCCGTGCTTCCTCGATTGCTTTGAGGACAGCGTTCTCGGCGGTGTCAAGATGCTCGAACGCGAGCGCTGCGAACGCCTCAAATCGGAGTTCATCGCATCGTGCAACGGCGTCGTGGACTGCGGCGGCGTCCGCGTGCTCCGCTGCGAGCACCGCTCGATGGTGACGGGCGATCTTTTTGTCCCATTCGGAGCCCGTGACTCCGGCCAGCTCCTCCAATTCTGCGATCCACGTCACTCGGTCCGCGATCGGCTCGCCGATGCACGACCCCAGGTGTGCGCTGAGCGCGTGTCGCAGCACGACCGGGCTGTCGAGGCGGCGTGCCAGCTGAACCGCCTCATCGGTGAGCGCGCGACCAGTGACGCCTCGCCCCTCCGAGTGCGCCAGGTAGCGACCTCGGGCAGCGAGGAGAAGCGCGCGCTGGGCCCCTGCGGCCGCATCGTCGGCGAAGACCTCCAAACGGGCGAGGCACCGCAACTGTTGGTCGGCGAGGCGAGCATCGCCACCGGCGGTCAACGTGTTCTCGGAGAGCTCGATGACCGCCCGCGCCGCCTGCAAGGCGTCGGCATTCGCCTCGGCCAGGTCGACGACATGCCAGAGGTCGGCCTGTCCCGATTCCCAGTGCGCTGCCCCGGCCCCCAGGCAGGCCCGGCCCCGCTCGTAGAGCAGGTCCATCCGGCGAGCCAGGTCATCCTGCGTGAGGCGATCGAGCGTCGCCAACCCCAAGTCGAACGCCTCGATGGCCGCCTCGAACGCAAGGCGCCGCGAGGCCAGGTTGCCGGCCGCCATGGCGTAGTCGACACCTTTCGATTTGCGTTGGGGATCGAGGGCGCGTGTGAAGTGGTACGCCAGCTCTGGCGCGGGCAACTCCATGGCGGGTTCACGTTCGAGGGCATCACCGATGAGACCGTGATACAGCGCGCGGCGGCTGGCGCTGAGGTCTGCGTAGAGCACCTCCCACACGAGGTCGTGCCGAAATCGGAAGCGCCCCGGGCCCGTCTCATCAACGAGCTGCGCACGCGTGCACTCTTCGACGACCTCGAGGAGCTCGGCAATCGTGCGCCCCGTTACGTGCGTGAGCACATCGAGCCCGAAATTCTGATCCCACCACCGCGGCGAAAGACAGCACGGACTTCGCCGGTCCCCGGAGCGAGGCCGAGCGAGTCGCAACCAGGTCGGCGACCGGCAACGATTGATCGGCCATGCCGTCGGTGCTCAGCATCTGCCGCAGCAGAAACGGATTGCCTCCGGTCAGTCGGTGCAGCGTCTGCCCGTCTTGGCTCCTGCGGAGGGTGAGTTCCGCCGTCTCGTGGGGGTTCAGACCGGTCAGCGAAATGCTCCGCACGTGCGACGTCAGTCCGAGCGCAGCCAGAGCAGCGTCGAACGGGCTGTCCGGTTCAACATCGGTATCGCGAAAGGCCACCACGACCAGCGCAGCCAGCGCGCCGCCGCGACGCATGAGCTCGTCGAGCAGATGGACGCTCGAGGCGTCCGCCCACTGCATGTCGTCGAGCACGAGGAGCAGCGGTGCAGCATCGGCGGCGGAGGCAAGGAGCGCAGACATGGCCTGCAGCTGATGGAGACGCAACTGCGCGGTTTCGGACGAGGGAGGTGATGCCTTGACGCCGAAGCGATCGGTGAGCTCCGGGAGAAACCCGGAGAGATGCGGACCCCAGCGTTCGACCACCGGAGCCAGTTCCTCGTCCGATGTGTTCGTCGCCCAGCGGGACAGTGCTTCGCCGAAGGACTGATACGGGACGGCGAGGCCCTTTCGACTGCGTCCGTAGAGGACGGTCGCTCCCTCGGCGTAGACGCCAGCCGCCAGCCTCCCCACCAGGCTGGTCTTGCCGATGCCCGCCTCCCCACCGACGAGTACCGCGCTCAGGAACCCCGACCGGGCTTGGTGCCACGACTCTTGTAGCCACTGCAGCTCAAGCGTTCGTCCTACGAAAACGTCCGCGGCAAGCTCGTCGGGGAACGCCCTCCGCCCTGCGGCGCGTGCGCGGACCGCCGGAAAATTCGTCTGCAGGTCGTCGTGGCGGAGCTGGTGCAGCTCGACAGGGCCCTCGATGTCCTTGAGGAGAAAGGGTCCAAGATTCCACGTGCTCACGCTCGGCACGAGCGATGCGGTGTCGGCGGACAGCAAGACCTGTCCGCCGTGCGCCGCCGTCATGATGCGCGCCGCTTCGTGGACGGTGAGACCCACGTATCCCTCCACGGGATCGACCACGGCAGGGCCCGAGTGCACGCCCATACGCACCCGGAGCACTCTCCCGTCACCGATGTCGAAGCGAGCGAAGGAGCGTTGCGCGTCAAGGCAGGCGTCGATCGCTCGGTGCGGGTCGGGAAACGACATGAACATCCCGTCGCCACTCGTACCGAGCTCGGTACCGCCGCGGCAACCGAGAGCGTCCCGTAGGACAGAGAAGTGCTCATTGACCACCCGCTGGTACCGGACAGGTCCGAGGTCCCGCAGGAGTTGTGTCGAACCCTGGATGTCAGTGAAACAGCAGGTCACCTGGACCCACTCCGAGCGTGCCACTGCGTGGACTCTACCGATGTCCTTTCGTGCCAAGACGTCCGAATCGAGAAGGCCACGACGAGGGAGCACCTCTCAGAAAGCCGCGTGCGCCGCGGAGGTCTGTGACCCCAGTCCCCGGCGTCCACCTACGCCACTTCAGCCACCACTGCGACTGCCGTAACCTCCGCCAGTTCCTCCATAGACGACGTCGTGGCGTCCGTCGTCTCGCGGGCACGGGCCCCGACGCCCTGGAGGACCGCGCCGGCGACGAGGCTGCAGCCCGCCATGAAGATCCAGGCATGGTGGAAGGCGTCGACGGCCGAGGACCCGGTGGCCGTGCCCAGGATCGCCACCAGACAGGCGACGCCGAGTGCGACGCCGATCTGGCGCGTCATGGCGTAGAGGGCGGACCCGGTGGCGAAGCGCTGGGGCGGGAGCGGCGCCGTGGCGGCGCCGCCGAGGGACGGCAACATGAGCCCGACGCCGAAGCCGCCCAGCAGGCTGCCGGGGAGGTAGGCGCCCAGCCAGTCCGGCGTGGCGCCGACCTTGGCGACCCACCACAAGCCGCCGGCGGCGAAGCACAGGGCGCCCGCCGTGCCGACGACACGGTGCCCGAGGCGCGCGCCCAGCACCCCGCCGGGGAACGCGGTCAGCCCCGCCAGCAGGGGGCCGGGGGCGATCAGGAACCCGGCCCGCAGGACCGACTCGTGCCAGACCCCGGTGAGGAACAGCACGCCCCCGAGGACGAGGGCACCGAAGCCGCTGAAGAACGCGAGCGAGCTGATGTCGGCCAGTGCCACGGCCCGGTGCCGGATCACCGCCGGCTCGATGATGGGGTTGGGATGGCGGAGCGACCGCACGACCAGCCCGGCCGCCGAGGCGACGGCGACGGCGAAGGCGCCGAGGATGCGCGGGCTGGTCCATCCCCAATCGGTGCCCTCGACGATGGCCGCCACCGCGCCAGCCACCGACACCGACAGGAGGGCCGCGCCCACCAGGTCCGCCTTCTGAGCGTTCGGGTCCTTCACCTCGGCGAGGAGGCGGACGCCGAACACGAGCGCGAGGACGCTGAAGGGCAGGTTGACGAGGAAGACCCAGCGCCAACTCACCTGGACCAGGAGGCCGCCGATCGGCGGCCCGAACGCGGCCGCCGCTCCGCCGACGGCGGACCACAGCCCGATCGCCGCGCCCTTGCGCGTCGGGGCCGAAGGCGGGGAGGAGCAGCCCGAGGGAGGTCGGGAGCATCAGCGCACCGCCGAAGGCCTGCAGGACGCGGGCCGCCACGAGGAAGCCCAGCGAGGGAGCGATGGCGCAGAGCGCGGACGATGCGGTGAAGACGGCCAGCCCCAAGAGGAAGGCCCGCTTGCGCCCGGCGCGGTCCGCCCAACGCCCGGCTGGCACCAGGGCCGCGGCGAAGACGATCGTGTAGGCGCTCAGCACCCACGAAAGGGAGCTCAGGCTCTCGCCGTGGAAGTCCGCCGAGATGCTGGGGAAGGCGATGTTGACGATGAACAGGTCGAGCGACGACAGGAACACGCCGGTCAGCACGATGAGCGCGGTCAGCGTGGGCCGGGCCGGCGGGGACGAGGGTATGTCGGTCTGGTTCACGATGCCGGCCTCGTCCACAGTCAGTTCCATCACACGACCCAACATAACGGAGAAAGTTTCATAAAACAACTCAATCGAGGGAAATGTGCGGTATGCTGGGTCGATGCTCAAGCGCGACTACGACACCCAGTACTGCCCGGTCGCCGCGACGCTCGAGGTCGTCGGTGAGCGGTGGACCCTCTTGATCGTCCGCGACGTCTTCCTGGGCATCCGGCGCTTCGACGACCTGCAACGGGACCTCGGCGTCGCCCGCAACGTGCTGCAGACCCGCCTGGAGCGGCTCGTCGACGAGGGGATCCTGCTGAAGCGGCCGTACCAGGAGCGCCCGCTCCGCTGCGAGTACCGCCTGACCGAGAAGGGTGCGGACCTGTGGCCCGTGCTGGTGGCCCTCCTCCAGTGGGGCGACCGCTACGGGATCGAGGGCGATCGCCCGATGATCCTCCAGCACCGCGGCTGTGGTGGGGAGCTCGACGACCGGCGGCGTTGCACCACGTGTGGCACCGACGTGACGGTGACCGAGGCGGTCGCCGTCCGGACGGGTGCGCGCAAGCCAGGGGCCACCGCCGCCGGCCAACCCGTCCCGGCCTGACGCGTTCGGGGACTGGCGCGCGGGCGCGCCCGTGGGCGCGCCTCGCTACGTTGGCGCAATGAGCGACGACACGGCATGGCTGGACGCGACGGCGCAGGCGGAGCTGGTCCGCCGCGGGGAGGTGTCACCGTCCGAGCTCGTGGGCGAGGCCATCGCCCGGATCGAGAAGCTCAACCCCCAACTGAACGCGGTGATCCACCCGCTCTTCGACGGGGCCCGGGAGGCGGCGGCCGGCGTGTTGCCCGACGGACCGTTCCGCGGCGTGCCCTTCCTGTTGAAGGACTTCCTGGCGGAGTTGGCCGGGACACCTTTCTCGGAGGGTCTGGCCTTCGCGGGCGATTACCGCTCGAGCGTGACCCAGACCCTGACGCAGCGCTATCTCGATGCCGGCTTCGTCGTGTGCGGCAAGACCAACGCGCCCGAGCTCGCCATCCTCCCGACCACCGAGCCTCGGCGCTTCGGCGCCTCGCACAACCCATGGAACACCGCCTACTCGACCGGCGGTTCGTCGGGCGGCTCGGCCGCGGCCGTGGCCTCGGGCATGGTGCCCGTCGCGCACGCCAACGACGGCGGGGGCTCCATTCGCATCCCCGCCTCGTGCTGTGGCCTGGTCGGGCTCAAGCCGACCCGCGGCCGCAACTCGCTGGCGCCCCAGTACGGGGACCTCATCAGTGGGCTCGTGTGCGAGCACGTGGTGTCTCGTTCGGTCCGCGACAGCGCGGCCGTGCTCGACGCCACGGCCGGGCCGGTGGCCGGCGACCCCTACTGGGCGCCACCGCGTCGCGGGCCCTCGTTCGCCGCCGCGGCAGAGGTGCCGACACACCGGCTCCGCATCGCCGTGCTCACCGCCTCGCCGGCGGGCAGCGAGGTGCACCCGGACTGCGTCGCGGCGACCCACGCCGCGGCCACCCTGTGCGAGTCGCTGGGACACCACCTCGAAGAGGCCGTCCTCGACGTCGACGGGGACGCCTTCGTCGCCGACTTCGTGAACGCCTGGGCCGCAGGGAACGCGTGGGCGATCGCCGACTGGGAGGCGCGTCTGGGTCGGGCGGCGACGGAGGACGAGCTCGAGCCACTGAGTTGGGCGCTGGTCCAGCTCGGCCGCTCGCTCAACGCGCCGCAGTACCTCACCGCGGTGCAGGGACTCCAGCGGGCGACGCGCCGGATCGCCGCGGCCTTCGACTCGTTCGACGTCCTGGTGACCCCGACCCTGGCCGAGCCACCGGCACCGCTCGGGACCTTCGACTCGCCCCCGGGCGAGCCCTTGGCGGGACTCTTCCGGGCGGCCTCCTACGTCCCCTTCACCCCGCCCTTCAACGTGACGGGCCAGCCGGCGATCTCGTTGCCGCTCTCGTGGAACGAGGCGGGGCTGCCGATCGGCGTGCAGTTCGTCGGCCGCCTGGGCGACGAGGAGACCCTCTTCGGCCTGGCCGGTGAGCTCGAGGTGGCGGCCCCGTGGTCGGCGCGCCAACCGCCGGTCTCGGTCTAGGCGGAGCCGGGCGGCCGCCTATCCAGAAAGGCCCGTCACGAGGACGCAGCGCGTGCCCGAGTAGATGGTGGGCATGCACTTGTTGCAATGGATGCACAGCGACGAGGCCGCCGTGCCCGCCTGCATGCGGTTGGGGAGGTCGGGCTCGCGCAGCAGGGCGCGGGCCATGGCCACGAACGCGAAGCCCTCGGCGAGCGCGGACTCGATCGTCGCGAGCTCCGTGATGCCACCGAGCAGGATGACGGGTGTGGTGAGCGCGCGCTGGAACTGGCGCGCGTAGGGGAGGAAGAACGCCTCCTCGTACGGGTAGGCGCGCAGGAAGCGCTTTCCCAGCACGCGGAAGCCCAGCCGCGCCGCCGGCGGCAACGTGGCTCTGAACTCCTGCAGCGGCGCGTCCCCGCGGAAGAGGTACATGGGATTGGCGAGCGAGCTTCCCCCGGTGAGCTCGAGCGCATCGAGGGTGGCGTCGGACTCGAAGAGCGTCGCGACCTCGACGCTCTCATCGAGCCACAGGCCGCCGGCCACGCCGTCGGCCATGTTCAGCTTCGCCGTGACCGCCGTTCCGGGTCCCACCTCGTCGCGCACGGTGCGCAGGACGGCGCGGGCGAAGCGGGCCCGGTTCTCCACCGATCCGCCGAACTGGTCGTCGCGGCGGTTGAGCTTGGGGCTCAGGAAGGCACTGAGGAGGTAGTTGTGGCCGACGTGGACCTCGATGCTGTCGAAGCCCGCCTCGACGGCGCGCCGGGCGGCCTGCCTGTAGTCCTCGGTGATGCGTTCGATGCCGGCGGCGTCGACGGCGCGCAGGCGCGAGCCCATCGGCGTGAGGCCGCCGGACGGCGAGAGGGCCGGCGCACCGTTGGATCGCGCGTTGGCGACCGGCCCGGCGTGGCCGATCTGCGCCGCCGCGGCAGCGCCCTCGGCGTGGACGGCCTCGGTGAGGCGACGCAGGCCCGGGACGGTGTCGTCGTCGAGGAGCAGGCAGTGGCGGTCCGTGCGGCCCTCGGGCGAGACGGCGAGGTAGGCGACGGTCGACATGGCCGCGCCGCCGGCCGCCACCCGTCGGTGGAACGCGACCAGGTCGTCACTGACGCGGCCGCCGGGGGTCACGCCCTCGAAGGTGGCCGCCTTGATGATGCGGTTGCGCAGGGTGAGTGGGCCCAGAGGCGCCGGGGCGAAGACCTCGACCGCCGCCGGTTGCGCGTGGCGGGGCATGGGCCTACCTTGGCCCACCGGCGGCCGGCGCGCACGTTGGCGTCACGTGACGCCGGCACCGGCCGCGGCGGGGACGGGGCCGGGCCGGAGTGGTGGTGCGCTGAGCGTGCAACTGAACGCACCGGGCACCGCTGCGTCCACGGCGGCCGGGGGTCGCGCCGGGTTGCGGATGAGGAGGGCGGCGAGCAGGCCCCCGATGGCCGCGACGGCGCCGGAGATGTACATCGCCGTGCGGAAGCCGCCGGCCAGATCGCCCGCGCTCAGGGCCTCGGGCCCCGTGAGCCCGGCCGCCAGCGGCAGGACGGCCACCGCGATGAGCCCCGCCGCGCGCGCGACGGTGTTGTTGACCGCCGAGGCGATGCCGGAGTGCTCGGCCGGGGCCGCCCCCATGGCGGTGGCGGTGAGGGGGGCGACGCTGACGGCCAGGCCGGCGCCGAAGAGCGCGACGGCCGGCAGCACCTGGGTCCAGTAGCTCCCGGGGTCGGCCGCACGGGCGAGGAGGGCGAGGCCGGCGCCGACGAGAAGGGGCCCGAGTGTCATCTGCAGACGCGGGCCGATGCGGGCGGACAGCTGCCCCGACTGTGCGGAGAAGCACAGCATGATCAGCGTCACCGGCAGGAGGGCGAGGCCCGAGTCGAGTGGGGTGTAGTGCTCGACGATCTGCAGCTCGACGGGGAGCAGGAAGAGCGCGCCGCCCAGCGCGCCGTAGACCGTGAAGGTGACGGCGTTGGCCCCGCTGAACTGGTGTGAGCGGAACAGGTGGAGCGGCAGCATGGGGTTGGCCTTGCGCCACTCGAGGACGAGGAAGGCGGGTCCCGCGACGACGGTGACGACGAGGCTGGCCAAAACCAACGGGCTCGTCCAGCCACGGGCGGGACCCTCGATGAGCGCAGCGGTCAGGCCGGCGAGGAACACGACGGCGAGCGCAGCCCCGGCCACGTCGATCCCTCCCGTGCGCGTCGGGTCGCGGGTCTCGGGCACGTGCCGCTTCGTGATCACCAGCACGAAGACGGCCACCGGCAGGTTGATGAAGAAGACCCATCGCCACGACGCGGCGTCGATGAGGTAGCCGCCCACCAGCGGGCCGGCGGCCGTGGCGACGCCACCCAAGCCGGACCAGGCGCCGATGGCGCGGGAGCGGTCCTCGGGACGGAACGACGCCTGGATGATGGCGAGGCTGCCGGGTACGAGGAGCGCGCCGCCGATGCCCTGCACGACCCGGGCGCCGATGAGGATCGTCGAGGTCGGGGCCAGTCCGCAGGCGGCGGACGCCAGGGCGAACCAGGCGACGCCGATCGAGAAGACGCGTTTGCGTCCGAAGCGGTCGCCCAGGGAACCACCCAGAAGGAGGAAGGCGGCCAGGGTGAGCGAGTAGCCGGTGACGACCCACTGCAGCGTGCCGATGGAGCCGTGGAACGTGCGGCTGATGGAGGGGAGCGCGATGCCGACGACAGTCGCATCGAGTCCCGCGATCCCCGAGCCGAGGACGGTGGCGGTGAGGATCCAGTGTCCCCGTGCGCTGCGCAGGGCGACGGGATCGGCCCCCGTTCCCGTCGTGCCCGTCGTTCCCGTCGTGCCCGTGGGTCCGGGTCCGTCCGCAGGGGTCACTGCGGGCAGGACGACACGGTGCGGGGGGCGACCCGGCGGCTCCGGGGGTGCATGGGCCCATCATGGCCCGCGAGGCGGTCGCGACAACGTGGTCGCCGGACGGACGGCGCGTCAGCGCAGCGTGCAGGCCCCGGCGGGAGCCGAGCCGAGTCCTTCGGGGTGCAACAGGTCGGCCAGGAGCTCGACCCCGTCGACCACGCGTGGCCCGGGACGCGAGAAGAAGGCATTGGCGTCGACGGCCACGATCCGGCCGAGGTGCGTCGTCTCCGGACGGTCGAGGAACGACGCCGACTGGGCGATCGCGCCGTCGAGGTCGAACCCGCACGGGCTGAAGATCGTGATGTCGATTGCCTCCGCTGCGATCTCGTCCCAGGTGAGCCGACGCGAGCGCTCGCCGGCGGCGGCCAGCACGGGTTCCCCGCCTGCCGCCTCCACCATGTCGGGCACCCAGTGGCCCGCGTTGAACGGCGGGTCCGGCCACTCGAGGACGAACACGCGCGGACGGGGACGGCCGCGGACCCGCTCGCGCACCGCGGCCAGCCGCGCCCGCAGCTCCGCCATCAACCGCTCGGCGACCGCAACGGTGCCCGTGGCCCGGCCGACGGTGCCGACGCAGTCGATCACCTCCTCGAGATGCGCGGGGTCGAGCGACACGACCGCCGCGTGGCAGCCGATCACCGCGAGTGCCTCCTCGACGGCGCCGGACGGCACGGCGCAGACCTGGCAGAGATCCTGGGCCAGGATGACGTCCGGGTCGATGGCCCTGATCCTGTCGTCGTCGAGGGAGTAGATCGACTCGCCCGCAGCCACGCGGGCGCTCACCTCGGCGTCGACCTGCGACGCGCTGCGTGACGCGTCCGTCCCGAGGGCGGTGCCCGAGACCACCGCGACGGTCCGGGCCTCGGGCGGGTAGTCGCACTCGAAGCTGACCCCCAGGAGCTGGTCCCCCGCACCGAGCGCGTACACGATCTCGGTGGCCGAGGGCAGCAGCGAGACGATCCGCACGGGACCCATTCTGGGCCACCACGTGCCGCGGCGCGGACCGCTGCATTGCTTCCACTGGGGCCGAGCCGTTCCCCGTGTTACGGTGACCGGCGCCGTAAGGCACGCAGTGACTGCCCATGCGGGGAAGCCGGTGAGAACCCGGCGCTGGTCCGCAACCGTGAGCGGTTCGCCCAGATGGGTGCGCCGTGGAGCCGGGATACCGCAGGGGCAGATGAGTTCCCATCTGTCGAGACACAAGGACTGGGGCTCGGTGTGGCCCCGTTGTGTACGGAGCTCCCGGGCTGACGTCCGGGAAAGCGAGTACCACATGCACACCGTCCTTCGCCCGTTGCGGGCCCTCGTCGCGAGCGCCGCGGCCGTCGTCCTGGTGGTGGTCGCGGCCGCCGTACGGCGCGCCCGTGAGCTCCGGCGCGGCCACGGCGTCGACACCGACGCTGCCCCAGGTCCCCGCGGCCGTCGGGGCCGCCACGTGGCTGGCCTCGCAGCTGAACTCGAGCGGCTACGTCCCCGACGAGAGCACTCCGGGCACGGCCGACCTCTCCGGGACCGTCAACACGCTGCTGGCGCTCGGCGCGGCGAACGTCGACCTGCCCCTGGCCCGGACCGGGCTGGCCTACATGGAGGCGAACGCCGAATGCGTACATCGCGGCGGAGGGGAGCGACGGCCCCGGCCAGCTCTCGCTGCTGATCCTGATGGCCCACGCCCTGGGGGCCAACCCGACCAACTTCGGCGGCACCAACCTGGTGGCCCGCCTGCTGGCGACGGAACAGACGAGTGGGCCCAACGTGGGCCGCTTCGGCACGGACGCACAGGTCCCCGACTTCGACTCCGGGGCCTACGACCAGGGCCTGGCCCTCGCCGCCCTGCATGCGGTCGGGATGGCCGCGCCCGCAGCCTCCATCGGCTGGCTGCAGGCGGCGCAGTGCCCGGACGGAGGGTGGGTGGCCCCCGATCCGGTCACCAACCCGTGCAACGGCGACCCGGGTGCCTTTGAAGGACCCGACACCAACACGACCGCGCTCGCTCTGCAGGGCCTGGCGGCACAGGGCGGCTTGACCCCCTCGGTCACCAACGGTGCGCTCTCGTTCCTCCAGGCGGCACAGAACGCGGACGGCGGCTGGGCCTACGACCCGAACGCGCCCGACAACAAGCAGACGAGCGACCCCGACTCGACCTCGCTCGTGATCCAGGCGCTGCTGGCCCTCGGCCTCTCCCCGGACGGCGCGCGCTTCGACGTCGGCGGGAACGTCCCGACTGCCACGCTGCTCAGCTTCCGGGTCGCGTCCGGCGCCGACACGGGGGCGTTCTTCACCGCCGGCACCCCGCCAACGTTGACGATCGGGGACCTCATTCGCCACCTACCAGGCCGTCCCCGCGCTGATGGCGTTGCCCTTCCCCTTCGGGCCCTCGGGCGCGTCGTACTGGCTGGCCGCGTCCGACGGCGGCATCTTCACCTACGGGAATGCCACGTTCCACGGGTCGCTCGGGAGCATCACCCTCAACAAGCCGATCGTCGGCAGCGCGCCGACGCTCGCCGGCCAGGGCTACTGGCAGGTGGCCTCCGACGGCGGGGTCTTCAGCTTCGGCAACGCGGGCTTCTTCGGCTCCATGGGCGGCAAGCCGCTCAACAAGCCGGTCGTGGGCATGGCCGGTGCCCCCGAGGGCGGTGGGTACTGGCTCGTGGCCTCCGACGGCGGCCTCTTCGCCTTCGGCCGCGCGGGCTTCTACGGTTCCATGGGCGGCAAGCCGCTCAACCAGCCGATCGTGGGCATCGCCGCGACGCCCGACGGCCAGGGCTACTGGGAGGTGGCGTCCGACGGCGGCATCTTCGCCTTCGGTGACGCGGGCTTCTACGGCTCCATGGGCGGCAAGCCGCTCAACCAGCCCATCGTGGGCATCGCGTCCACGCCCGACGGCGCCGGGTACTGGGAGGTGGCGTCCGACGGCGGCATCTTCGCCTTCGGCGACGCCGGCTTCTTCGGCTCCATGGGCGGTAAGCCGCTCAACAAGCCGATCGTGGGCATCGCCGCGACGCCCGACGGCAAGGGCTACTGGGAGGTGGCGTCCGACGGCGGCGTGTTCACCTTCGGCGACGCCATCTTCTCGGGCTCGACCGGAGGCCTGACGCTGAACAAGCCGATCGTGAGCCTGTCGCCCAGCGCGACCTGACCCGTGCGACCCCCTCTGCGCACCGGCCTGCTCGTCGTCGCGGGGCTCGCGATCGGGGGGCTGGTCACCAGTGCCGTTCCCGCGGGTCCTGCGCTGGCGAGCGGGCAGGTGTGCGAGGGCGTCGTGGTGGACGAAGGGACGGGAGCTGCGCCCGCTCCGCAGACGGCCGAGGTCGCTCCGGGGGCGAGCGACCTCGACGCGTTGGACGCGGCAGGTGACACCGCCACGCAGAACAGCTCCGGGCTGGTCTGCGCCATCAACGCGTACCCGCCCAACGGCCTGCAGGCGTGCCTGAACACCGCGGGCAGCCTCTACTACTACTGGTCCTACTGGGAGGGCGACCCCGCCACCAACACGTGGACGTACGCCCCGGTAGGCCCGGCCGAGCACACCGTCAGCGCGGGGCAGACCTACGTCGAGGGCTGGCGGTATCAGGACCCGGGCCCGGACGGCCCGAGTGCGACGAAGCCTTCGGTGACGCCGGCCGCGGCGTTCGCGCAGGCCTGTCCGGGGGTGACGCCGGTGTCGTCCGTCGGGTGGCGGTGGCGGTGGGGGCGGTGGCAGCGGGGGCGGCAGCGGTGGCGGTGGTGCGCCGGGCGGAACCGTCACCACCACGTCGGCCCCGACGACGACCTCGACGGGGCCGTCCGGGTCGGCAGCAGGCGCCGTGGCGCCGGCGCCCGCGTCGGCGTCCGGAGCGCCCGGGCCCACCTCTGCCGCGCCGAACCGCTCCGGGACGGGGCCCGGATCCGTGCGCGCCGACGGGGGGAGCGGCTCGACGTCCACCACGACGACCACCGCCTCCGGGCGACGCCGCCGTCGTCGACGAGGCGGGCCGGCGGCCAAGCTCGCCCTGGCGAGCGCGGCGGCGCACGGAGGCTCGGGGGGTGATTCCGCGTTGCCCGTCATCCTGGTGGCGGTGCTGATCGGGCTGCTCGGCGCGGCGGCCTGGTACCGGTGGCGTCGCAGGCCGGTGGAGGAGTGAGCGGCGCCCGCGCCCGCGCTCGCCGGCCCGTGCATCCGCTGGCCTGGTGGGCGTGGGCCGCCTGCCTCGCCGTGACCGCCATGCAGACGACCGACCCCAATCCCTTCCTCCTCCTGCTCGTCGGCGCGGTGGCGTGCTTCGTCGTGGCGAGCTGCCGCGGGAACGGACCATGGTCGCAGTCGCTGGGCCTGTTCCTGCGGATCGGCCTCGTCGTCATCGTCATCCGGGTCGCGATCGAGATCCTCTTCGGCCAGCGCGGCGTCCCCGGCCACGTGCTCTTCATCCTTCCGCACGTCCCCCTCCCGTCGTGGGCCGCCGCCGTCAGCATCGGTGGCGCGGTGACGCTGGAGTCGATCATCACCGCGCTCGTGCTGGGACTGCAGCTCGCGGTGATCCTCGTCTGCTTCGGTTCCGCCAACTCGATGGTCAGCCCCTACCGGCTGCTGCGCTGTCTCCCCGCGGTCCTCTACGAGGCGGGGGTCGCGGTGACCGTGGCGCTCTCGTTCACGCCCGAGCTGATTGAGACCATCGCCGCCGTACGCGAGGCGCGGCGCCTGCGCGGCATCCCGACGAACGGCCTACGCGGCCTCCGCGGCGTCGCCGTGCCGGTGCTGGAGGGCGCCCTGGACCGCTCGTTGCAGTTGGCCACGTCGATGGACGCCCGCGGCTACGGGCGCCGCAACGACACGTCGGGAACGACGCGGGCACTCGCCGTGGGCGCGACGGGGGCCGGGCTCCTGCTGGCCGCCATCGGCCTCTACGGGGTGATCGACGCCGGCTCGCTCTTCGGGTTGGGGTTGCCCATCGTGGCCGTTGCCGTCGTCCTCTGCGCGGTCGGGCCTGACCGTGGGTGGCCGGCGCATGCAGCGGAGCCGCTACCGACCCGATCGGTGGGGCGGCCAGGAGTGGGCCGTGCTGGGTTCCGGGCTGGCCGCCGTGGCGTCGATGGCCTTGGCCAGCGCCCTCGATGTGCCCGGCGTGACCGTTTCCTTCGTCCCACTGGCCGTTCCGCCGCTCCCTCTCCTGCCGGTGGCCGGGATCCTGGCGGCGGCGTTGCCGGCCTTCGTCGCGCCGGTCCGCCGCGCGGCCCTGACGCAGACCCGCGCCGAACTCGGTGCGGCCCTGGCATGATCCGCTTCGACGAGGTCTCGTTCCGCTACGACGGAGCGGCCCGCCCGACGCTCGACCGCGTCAGCCTCGAGATCCCCGAAGGGGAGCTGTGCGTGGTCATCGGCGAGACGGGGAGCGGCAAAGTCGACGCTGCTGCGCAGCGTCAACGGGTTGGTGCCCCACTTCAGCGGCGGCACCTTCGGCGGCACGGTGACCGTCGACGGGAGATCGACCCGGCAGCACCGGCCGCGTGAGCTGGCCGATCTCGTCGGCTACGTCGGCCAGAACCCGCTCGCGACCTTCGTCACCGAGCGGGTGGAGGACGAGCTGGCGTACACCATGGAGAACCTCGGTATGGCACCCGATGCCATGCGTCGACGCGTCGAGGACACGGTGGACCTGCTGGGTCTGCACGATCTGCGGGACCGGTCGCTGCGCGCGCTCTCCGGCGGGCAGCAGCAGCGGGTGGCGATCGGGGCGGTGCTCACGGCGTCGCCTCGCGTGCTGGTGCTCGACGAGCCGACGTCCGCCCTCGACCCCGCCGCGGCAGAGGAGGTCCTGAACGCGCTGGCGCGGCTCGTCCACGATCTCGGCTTGACGGTGCTCCTCGCCGAGCATCGGCTCGAGCGTGTCCTGCCCTTCGCCGACCGGGTCGTGCTCGTGCCGGGCGCCGGCGCGCCGCTCGCCGTCGGGCCGCCGGCCGAGATCATGCGCGCCGCGCCGGTGGCCCCGCCGCTGGTCGAGCTGGGCCGGTACGCCGGGTGGGACCCGCTCCCGCTGACCGTGCGGGACGCCGCGCCGTCGGGCGGCCGACCTCCGCGGAGCGCATCGCGCCGCGGCACCCGGCCGCGTCGGCCGGCGGAGCCGCCGCCCCGGTCGTCGGGACCGCATCACTGCGTCGGATCGGGCTCCACTACGGGCCCGTCACGGCGCTGCAGGCGGTCGACCTCGAGGTGTACGCCGGCGAGTGCGCGGTGCTGATGGGCCGCAACGGTTCGGGCAAGTCCTCGCTCCTCAACGTCTTGGCGGGCGAGCGGAGCCCGACGCGAGGCTCGGTCAGCGTCGGCGGCCACGATCCCGACCGCCTGCCCGCCCGCGCCCTGTCCGTACGGTGGGACTCGTCCCACAGGACCCGGGGCTGCTGCTCTACGGCGAGTCGGTCGACGACGAGTGCCGGACCGCCGACCGCGCCGCCTCGCTGGCCGGCGGGACGACGCGCGCCACGCTGGAGCGCGTGCTGCCCCGGCGTCCCGGCGGACCGCCACCCGCGGGACCTCTCCGAGGGACAGCGCCTCGCACTTGCGCTCGCCGTCGTGCTGGCCCCGGCGCCGCCCCTGCTGTTGCTCGACGAGCCGACCCGCGGTCTCGATTATCCGAGCAAGGATCGGCTGATCACCGTGCTGCGGGAACTGGCCGCGTCGGGCCATGCGGTCGTGCTCGCCACCCACGACGTCGAGTTGGCGGCCAGAGTGGCGAACCGAGCCGTCGTGCTCGCCGACGGCGAGGTCATCGCCGACGGCCCGGCGCGCCAGGTGGTGTGCCACTCGCCCGTGTTCGCCCCCCAGATTGCCAAGGTCCTGGCGCCCGACGAGTGGCTGACGCTCGACGAGGTGCGGGCGGCGCTCGAGGCGGTCCCGGCGTGACGGAGCCCGGACGTCACGCTCCCTCCTTCCGGGCACCCGCCGGCCATCCGCCTGGGCCGGCGCTCCACGGTGCTGCTGACGCTGACCAGCGCCTTCGGGGTCGTCGCGTTCGGTTGGCCGCTCCTGCTCCACGCGCACGCCGGCGTGAACACGGCCCACGGCAGCGACGCGCCATGGATCTTCGTCGCGCTCGTGCCGCTGTTGATCGCGATCGTCATGGCCGAGCTGTCCGAGGGCGGCATCGACGCCAAGGCCATCGCGCTCCTCGGCATCCTGGCGGCGTGTTTCTCCGCCCTGCGCATCGCCAGCCCGGGCATCGACGGGTTCGAGCCGGAGTGGTTCCTGTTGATCCTGGCGGCGCGGGTGTTCGGCCGCGGGTTCGGCTTCGTGCTGGGGGCGGTGGCCCTGTTCGCGTCGGCGCTGGTCACCGGCGGGGTCGGTCCCTGGCTCCCGTTCCAGATGATCGCCGCGGCGTGGATCGGCCTCGGCGCCGGCTCGCTGCCCGCCGCCCACGGGGGAGCCGAGCGGTTGCTCCTCGCCGGCTACGGCGTCGCGGCCGCCCTCGCCTACGGGCTGCTCACCAACTTCTGGTTCTGGCCCTTCGTCGGGACCGGCACGACGTACGCCTTCGAGCCCGGTGCGGGTGTGGTGGCGAACCTGCACCGGTTCCTCCTCTTCGACCTGACGACGTCCATGGGCTTTGACCTCACCCGCGCCGTGACCTGCGCAGTGTTGATCCTCGTGCTCGGCCGACCGGTGCTGGCCGCGCTCCGCCGAGCGTCGCGGCGCGCCGTCTTCGAACCGAGGCCCGAGTTCGTGGAGTGAGTCCGGCCTTCAGGCCGGCTCGTCCCCCTTGATCGTGACCCGCTGGATCACCCGGTGCTTCTCGCCGAAGTCACCGACCACCGAGTGCTGCGTGGCGCGGTTGTCCCAGAAGCCGAGGTCGCCGGCCGTCCAGTGGTAGCGGACGACGAACTCCGGCCGCACCGAGTGGCCGTAGAGGAACGAGAGCGAGCGCGTCGCTCTCGGGTCGGCTGAGCTCGACGATGTGCGACGTGAAGCCGGGGTTGACGAAGAGCGTCTTGGCGCCCGTCTCGGGGTGGGTGCGCACGACGGGGTGGACGACGGGCTCGAGCTCCGGGAGCTCGCGTCCCTCCCAGTTGCCCTTGCCGACTCGTTCGAGCACCCCGTTGAACTGGGCGCGCCCGTCGTGCACCGCGTGCAGTGTGGACAGGAAGGCCCCGAACGCGGGGCTCAAGGCCTCGAAGGCGGCCTGTTGGTTCGAGAAGGCGGTGTCGCCACCGGCCTCGGGGATGACGACCGCGCGCAAGATCGACCCGGCGGGGGGCCGGCGGACGAACGTGACATCGGTGTGCCAGCTGATGCCCTGGGACCGTGCGGCCAGGTCGCCGTAGGAGTCGTAGAGCTCCCGGGCCTTGGAGTAATCGATCTCGAAGATGTTCGGGAAGCCGTCCACGCTCGGCACCACGGGATGGCCCTCGGTGAGGTCGCCGAAGCGGGACGCGAACGCCTGGTGCTCGGCCTGGTCGAGGTGTTGCGCGGGGAAGAACACGACCTTGCGGTCCAACCAGACGCGGCGAATCTGGGCAATCGTGTCGTCGTCGGCGTGACGAAGGTCTACGCCGTGGATCTCGGCGCCGATGGAGCCCGACAGCGGGCGGACGTCGAGCGTGGTGCCGGCCAAGGTACTGGTCATCGTGTTGTCTCTCCTGTTCTCGTTTCGGGTGACGGGGTGCCTTTGGGCGAACGAAGTCCGCGTCGAGCCGTGCCCTCGTCGCTCTCGTCGACGCCGAGCTCGGCCAACAACCGGGCACGCAGCTCCGCGAACGCGGGGTCGGATCGCAGCCTCGGAACCTCGAGATCGATGCGGAGGTCGAGCGACAACAGCCCGTCGGTCAAGACCAGGACCCGGTCCGCCAGGAGCACGGCTTCGTCGACGTCGTGCGTGACGAGGACCACGGCCGGCTCGTGGGTTTGGCACAACCGGGCGACGAGGGCGTGCATCCGGATGCGGGTGAGGGCGTCGAGCGCGCCGAAGGGCTCGTCCAGCAGGAGGAGCTCCGGGCTCCGGACGAGCGCGCGGGCCAGAGACACGCGCTGTGCCTCGCCGCCCGAGAGGGTCTTGGGCCAGTCGGCCTCGTGGCCCGACAGGCCCACCTCGGTCAGCGCGCGGCGGGCGCGTGCCGACGCATCCCGGCCTTCGAGCCCGAGGGCGACGTTGGGGAGCACCTTCGCCCACGGGAGCAGGCGCGGCTCCTGGTATACGACTGAGCGCCGGGCCGCCACGAGGAGATCGCCCGTGGCGCCCGGATCGAGCCCGGCCAGGGCGCGCAGGATGGTGCTCTTCCCCGAGCCGCTGCGCCCGAGCAGGGCGACGAACTCCCGGCGTCGGACCTCGAGGTCGATGCCGCGCAGAACCTCCCGGCCGCCGAAGGACCGCCGCAGACCGTGCACCGCCACGGCGAGGTCGGACCGCGGCGCGACCGCCTGGTCGGACCGTGCGGGGGCGACGGTCATCGACCCGGCTGCCAGCGGAGCGCGACGGACTCGAGGGTACGGACGAAGACGTCGGTCAGCAGGCCCAAGATGGCGTAGCAGGCGAGGCAGACCACGATGACATTGGACTGGAAATACGTCTGCGCCTGCACGATCAGGTACCCGAGACCGCTCGAGGCGTTGATCTGCTCGGCGAACACCAGGAGCAGCCAGGCCACGGCCATGGCGAGGCGCAGCCCGACCAGGAAGCCCGGGAGTGCCGCCGGCAGGACGATGCGGCGCAGCCGAGCCCACCGCCCCAGACCGACGACGTCGGCCAACTCGCCGTAGCAGGGATCGATCGAGCGGATGGCGGCGTACGTGTTGATGTAGATGGGAAACATCACCCCGAGGGTGATCATGGAGATCTTCGCCGTCTCGCCAACGCCGAGCCAGAGGACGAACAGCGACTCCAGGCCGATGATGGGAACGAAGCGCAGCATCTGGACGTTGCCATCGATGAGGTTCTCGCCGACCCTGCTCAGCCCGGCGGCGAGGGCGAGAGCCGCCCCGATCGGAACGCCGATGGCCAGACCCCAGAAGACCCGCTGCAGCGAGGCCCACAGCGCACTCTCGAGCGTGCCGTTGGCGAGCAGGTGGGCTCCCGTCGAGACGACGGTCGTCGGCGCCGAGAGCTCCTCGGGCCGGATCCACCCGAGCAGCGCGGCGACCTCCCAGAGGGCCACGAGCAGCACGACGCCGATCAGGCGTTGCAAACCGGAATGGCGCGACCGCAGGGCGCGGCGCCGGCGCGGGTCGCCGGTGCGGGTCGGGAGCCTGACGAGACCCGACGGCACGGTACGCCCCGGGGCCCGGTCCGCGGCCGCCCCGTCGACGTCGACGTTGACCGGAGCGACGGGCCGCTCCTGATCCATCTGGACGCCAGGCGTCACGGAGAGTGTCATGGGCCCTGGACCGACGCGACGAGTGCGTTGAAGCGGCCGTCGAACTCCTTGTTGACCGTGATTCTCGAAGGGATAGATCCCGCGGCCAGGTAGAGGTTCGCCAGCTTCTGCTGGGCGCCGACGATGGCGCCGGGTAGGGAGAAGAACGCGGACGGGCCGACGACCGCGGCGACGGCGGCAGCGCGCGCCGGCGTCAACCCGTACTGCCCTTCGTAGACGGATTTGATGGCCGCCTGGGGATGCGCGCGCAGGTAGGCATAGGCCTTGATCAGGCGCCCGATGTAGTCGGACAGGGCCGCGGAGACCGCCTTCGAACCCAATGCGGACGACGTGGCGACCAGGAAGTCGGACTTCTCGGTCAGGCCAGCCGGGCGGGCGATCACCTTGGCGCTCGGGTTGGCCTGGAGGTAGGCGCTGAGGAGGGGCTCGACCTCGATGCCCGCGTCGGCCGACCCTCCCTGGAGGGCGGCGGCGATCTGGGTCGTGGGCAGGTTGACGGGGGTGATGTCCTGCAGGGTCAGCCCCACCGAGTTGAGCCCTTCGAGGAGGGCGGACTCGACCGCCGTGCCCTCCTGGAAGGCGACGCGCTTCCCCTTGAGGCCGGCCCACGACGAGATGGAGTGGCCCCCGGGGGCCGTGACGAGCCCGTAGGCGCTGCCGGAACTGGCCCAGCCGGCGACCGCGGTCACCTGCTGGCCCGCCGCCTGGGCGAAGATCAGCGGCGTGCTCTGGATGAAGCCGGCATCGAGCGAACCGCCCTCGAACGCCTGCAACATCGCAGGCCCCCCGACGAACTCCGAATACTGCACCTGGTAGGGGAACCCTTGGTCCTGGTGGCCGAGGGACAGCACGAGCGAGAGGTTCTTGAGCTGCTCGCCGACGCGGAGCACGGTCCCAGGCGGGATGGCGGTCGTCTGCCCCGCTCGCCGGGCCGCCGACGTCGCGGCACCGGCCACCGTGGCCGTCGCGGTGCCCGAGAGCAGGAGCGCCGTCATGGCGGCGACGGGCAGGAGGGAACGACGAGGGGGGTTCATTTACCAGTTATTTACTAAAGTTGATGGGCTTTGTCAACAACTCGCGCTGCACAGCGCCCGCCGGACCGCCGTCGCCCGGGGCCGAGCGCGCACGGCGCGCACCAAAGGCCGGTTTTTCGCAGCGGCCACTTCGCTTTGCGCGGCGTTCGGGCCCGTCGTCGAGAGGTTGGTGCTTTGCCGCATCCGCCGCATCCGCCGCTCCGAACGAGATGCAGGAGAACGGAGGTCGATCATGGATCCCGAACCGCGCGATGAGCATGCAGCGCAGTCGGACGGTTGGCGCGGCAGCCTGAGCCGCCGCAGCTTCCTGCGCCGCGGCACCTTCACCGCCGCCACCGTGGCGGCCGTCAGCAGCGTCCCGGGCCTCTCGGGGCTGCTCGCCTCGACCGCCTCCGACACGCCGGCCGTCGAAACGGGGGCCAGCGACGTGGAGGACGAGGGTGGCGTCCTCTCGGAGCCGCTGGTCGCCCAGGTGAAGGACGTCAAGACGGGTGAGATCAGCCTGTTCCAAGGAGAGCGGGAAGTCGTCGTCCGCTCACCGGCACTCGCACGGAGCCTGTTCTCGGCCGTGCGCAAATAACGAATCGATCCCAAATCGAAGACCCAACGAGCCAAACCGAACCCAACGAGCCAAACCGAGACCCCAACAGGAGGAAGCATGTCGTCACACCGCGAAGCCCCAGAGATCTCCAAGGATCCCGCCGCCGACAGCACGGATCTCTACGCCTTCATGAGCCCCGACAAGGATGCGGCGGGCACCGTCACGCTGATCGCCAATTACATCCCGCTCGAGGCTCCGGACGGCGGCCCGAACTTCTACGAGTTCGCCGACGACGTGCTCTACGAGATCCACATCGACTACACGGGTGACGGCGTTCCGGACATCAGCTACCAGTTCAGCTTCACCACCGTGAACAACACCCCGGCGTCATTCCTCTACAACGACGGCCCCATCACGTCCCTGACGCCGCCTGCGCCTTCGTCCCCTTGGAACCGCCAACAGACCTACACCCTGACGCGCGTCGACCACCAGGCCAACCGTTGGGGAGGCTCGGCGGTGGTGTTGGGGTCGGGGCTCTTGTGCCCACCCTGCAACATCGGGCCACTGTCGACTCCGAACTACGCGGCGCTCGCCGCCACCGCCATCCACTCGGTCGGGGCCGGACCCTTCTCGGCCCAGGTGTTCGCGGGACAGCGGGCCGAGGGCTTCTACGTCGACCTGGGGGCGGTGTTCGACCTCGGCGACCTTCGAGGGTTCGCGGGTGACCACGCCGGCGGCCCCGCCGCCGGCCTCATGAACGGCATGCCCGGCGTGAATTCGACCGCCGACGTCAACGTCCACACGTTGGCCCTGCAGATCCCGGTCAACCAGCTCACGCGGTCCGTGCCGACGGGACCCGGCGACCCCGCCGCGGTAATCGGCGTGTGGACCACGGCCAGCCGCCAGAAGGTCAGGTTGTGGGGCAACTGGTTCAACGGCGGTGACATCCGGAGCGGCCCGTGGACCCAGGTGTCACGGCTCGGCAACCCGCTCGTCAACGAGTTGCTCATCGGCATCGGCGCCAAGGACATCTGGAACACGCAGCCGCCGACGGCGGACGGCTCGGAGTTCTTGAACTTCTTCGCCGAGCCGCTGCTCCCGCAGCTGTTGCCGACCCTGTACCCGGCCCCCGTGTTCACCAACCTGGCCGCGTACAACGCCCGCCCGTCGAACACGCGCCCCGACATCGAGGCGATCTTCTTGACCGGGATCCCGGCGGGAGTGATCACGCAGGCCCCGACCTTCACCAACTACAACGGGACCGGTGTGAAGGCGGAGATGTTGCGGCTCAACACGGCCATCCCTCCGTCGCCCAACCCCAACAGCCTGGGCCTGCTCGGTCTCGACGTGGCCGGGTGGCCGAACGGACGGAGGGTGTTCGACGACGTCGCCACCATTGCGCTTCGTGCGGTCGCGGGGGCGACGCTCGGGTACGTGGCCTCCTTCACCGCCGACGCGGCCGCGGGGGAGGTCGACTTCGGGCTCACGAACGGAGGTACGGGCACCGATCTCACCGCCAAGGGCACCGAGGACTATCTGCCGAGCTTCCCGTATCTCGGCACGCCCTACAGCGGGTACCGCAATCCGTCCGTGACGCCCGTCTCGGTGCCTTCGTAGTCATGGAGCACCACCATGTCCTCGCCCCCAGCGAAGAGGGAGCCGTCGTGCTCGACATCGGCGGCGAGGTCGGCGCCGCCGTCGTCCATGCGCCGGCGGCCCTAGCCGGCCGGGAGATAGAGATCCGCCGCCGCGGCACCTCGTGGGACGGCACCCACGTGGCGGTTCGAGAGCGCCGCGTCACGGGCGGGGCGCTCTACGCCGCCCTCTTCCCCGGCCTGTCCCGAGGGAGCTACGAGGTGCGCGTGCGCGACGACGCCGAGGGACCCGTCGCCGCAGTGGAGGTCGAAGGGGGGAAGGTGAGCGAGGCCCGTCTGGCGGTATCGGCGTGATCGAGGGACGGTCTTTGTCGCGACGGCGGAGTGATCGCGCTCGGCTGGACTGATCCGGCGGGAGGCGCCGTCGCACCTCGGAGAGCGCTTACCACCGATAGAAGCGGTGTCGACCGGCTCCCTCACCGCGACCGATCGCGAATCCCACGACCCAGAAGATGGCAAGGACGACAGCGACGATCCAGAGAAGGTGCAGGGCGAACCCCGCACCGAACAGCACGAGAACGAACAGCAGTGCAAGTACGAGAAGCATGACGCGAACCTTCCCCTCGGGGGTTCGGCGCAAACCTCGGATGGCAGCGACTGCGGGGTTGTTGCGCGCGACCGAGTCGCGTGTTCGTGCACGCGCTTGCGGATTTCGTTTCTGGGTAGAGATATTTCATGCGCGACGCGACGCGGAGGCCTGCGCCACGGCTATGGGGGATCTACGACGATCCTCAGGATGATGCGACGGAGGAGTCTCTCTCCGAACGCAACAATCGGAACCTGGGAGATCTCCTGCAAGAGCTCCGCGTGGCCGGCCTGGGCGTGCAGGTGCTCTTCGGCTTCTTGCTCGCGCTGCCGTTCACGGTGCGGTTCGCCCGCCTTGACGAGGGAGAGAGGGACCTGTACCGCGTCAGCTTGTTGTGTGCCGCCTTGTCGACGGCGCTGCTCGTCAGTCCCGTCGCCTACCACCGCTGGGTCTTCCGGCGACACGAGAAGGCCAAACTGCTCCGGATCGCCAATCGGCAGGCACTCATGGGCCTGGCCATGGTCGCCCTCGCCGTGTGCACGGCGGTGTGGCTGGTACTCCTGGTCGTCGGGCTCACGTGGTGGGTCGGGTTGCTGGCGACGGTCGTGACGGGAAGCTTCGTCCTGCTGTGGTTCGTCGAGCCGATCATCGATCGGATGACGGTGGAAGCGGGAAACTCCTGAATCCGCGCGCCGCCTCAGGTCGTCGGATCGAGTTCTCGACGCGGTCTCGGTCACACGAGAGCGGGTATGCCACGCGCGGATGGTCGATCACCGCGTCGTGGGTGGCGCTGGTCACACGGTACGGAGACGAAAGGATATGACATGCCACAGCCTGCGTGGAGCGCGAAACGAGAGCGGCAGTACGAGCACATCAAGTCGGGACTGAAGGGCCGGGGCGATTCTGAGAGCCTCGCAGAGGAGATCGCCGCCCGGACGGTCAACAAGGAGCGAGCGAGGTCGGGCGAGGCCAAGCAGTCGAGCCCGACCTCGACCCGGGACATCTCGTCGGGACGTAGGGGTGGGTTGCGATCCCACCGCGGATCGGGCGGACGCACCAAGGAGCAGCTCTACCAAGAGGCCAGGCGCAAGGGCGTCAGGGGCCGGTCGAAGATGTCGAAGGCGCAACTGGCTCGCTCGGTAGGCCGCTGAACCCGAGGCGACACGGGGCAGCGTCCGGTGCTGTCCTCCAGTTTCAGGTCCCCGGGAGCGCATGACGGATGCGCAGCCGGTTGTCCGAGAGCGGCACGCTGAATCGGCCCTCGGGCGACGCGTCGTGAAGGAGGGACCGCAGGTCACGCTCGAAGTCGGCCACCCGGTCGCCGAAGAGGTGTGGCGCCGTGGACGAGGTTGACAGGACCCACGCCACGACCTCGTCGACCGAGCGCTCGAGGTTCCTGTCGTCGGGGACGACGACGATCTCCTCGGGAGCGAAGCCGGCGGCCGAGAACACCTCGTTCTCTCGGTCGGGAGACGTGTTGCGGTAACCCTGCCCGGCGCGGCGGTCCGGACCCAGCCATCGGATCCGTAGGGCATCGATGGCCGCCTCCGGTACGGCTGGATGCGGGCCATTCTGCTGCTGGCCGGGCGGGGCGTGGTGCCAGAGCTCGACGTGGACGACGACACCACCCGGTTCGAGCATGCCGCGGACGGCCGCGGCGACACGGGGGCGTTCCATCCAGTGGAAGGACTGCGCGAAGGTCACGACCCGGAAGCGGCCGAGTTTCCCGGGAAGGTCTTCCGCTCGCATCTGGACCCAGGAGGCGTTGGTGACGCCTTCCACCGTGGCCGCGCGCGTGGCCTCGGCGATCATGCCCGCGTCGGCGTCCAGGCCGACCACGCTCTCGAAGAGATGGGCGAAGCACAGGGTGACGCTGCCCGGACCGCAACCGACGTCGAGCAAACGGCCACGGCCGTCGAGTCGGAGGTGGCGTGCCAGCGCGTCGGCCAGGGCGGGGGCGTAGGGCTTGCGACCTCTGCGGTAGTAGGCGGCCGTGCCCTCGAAGACGGTCTCGTCCCATGTCCACTTCTCCCAGCCGTGGCGCTCTCTCTGATCGGCTGCCATCTCGTTCAGGCGCTCCGGGCCCGCAGATAGATCCGTTTTGAGGGATGCTCGTGAGGCAACGGATCCCTGAACCGAACATCCTCGACGACGAAGTGGCGACGCTCCAGGGCCGTCGGGAGCTCATCGGCTTCGTACAGGGTCCCGCCGACCGTGCCGATCGCATGGCCGAGGAACTCGTCGACGAAGACTTCGCCCTCACCCAGATGTGCCGCGAGCAGGAGAAGGCCGCCGCCGACGAGCACACGCCGCATTTCCATCAGCGCCCCACCCAGTTCGTCCCGCCGCAGGTGTTGGATCGAGTAGAAGGCCACGGCCCCCGAGAACGAACCCGATGTGAAAGGAAGCCGTCGGACGTCCCCACGCACCGCACTCAGGGGCGGGTCCCCGTCGATCGCCACGCGGAGCATCGCAAGGGCCAGGTCGGCACCGACGACACGCATCCCACGATCCGTCAGGTACCGACCGACCTGGCCCGGACCGCAGCCGGCGTCGAGGACCCTGCCATCCCGCCCGACTCCGGCCGCGAAGGCGTCGAGAGCGGCCCGATCGACGAGGAGCTGGTCGAGGTCATCGGCGAAGGCCTCGGCGTAGTCCCGCGCCACGGCGTCGTAGGACGCACCGACGGCTCGCGTCCCGAACGGATCCACCGCGAGAGCTTCGCATGCCAGCGAATCGACGCGCGCGGCGCAGCGACCGACGGGACCGGCGCCCATGCCGATGACCTGCTGAGCCGGGTCAGAGTGAGGTCCAGGGAAGAATGACGGGGCTACGGCCAATGTCTGACTCTTGCGAGATCAGATCGACGACCTCGTGGAGCTTCTGGGGGATCACGATCTCGGGTGGTGCCTCAAGCTCTGCGCGCGTCCACCAGCGCCACGTCTGGTGGACCTCTCGTTCTAAATCGGTGTACCCGTCGATGGTGGGTACGAAGTGAGGTACTCGGAGGCCAAAGTACCAATCCTCTGACCGCAACGGAGCGCCCCTGTGCTCCCATTCTCCTCTCGTCACCGCGATCGGGCTCCCGAGTTGACCTGGGGTCACTGTGAGCCCGGTCTCCTCACGGAGTTCCCGTGTGGCTGCTTCGGGGAGTGACTCGCCTGCCTCAAGGCCCCCGCCTGGCGTGATCCACAAAGGTGGTTTGTTGTCGAGCTCGTCCACGACGCGAACCAGCAGAACGCAGCCGTCATCGTCAAGGACGATGACCCGAGCCGACAAGCGTTCCGGTGTTGCCATCAGGCCATTGTCCCAAATCCGGCGACAGCGCCCCTCGGTGTGGGAGCCCGGAGCTGCAAGGGCATGGTGCGGTGAATCAGGGCGATGGCGATCCCAAGGCGGCAAGCAAACTTTCCGCCGAACCGAGTGCTACCTCTCGGGGCTCGGACGAGAGATCGTGTTCACATCGGAGGTCGTAGAAGCCTCGTAGCTCGGTGGACTCGATCACTTCGTCGATCCGACTGTGCCGAACCTCCTCCTGCTCGGCGACGGACTCCGCCGCGTGCGCAAAGGCCGTGGCCGCCACCTGTACGAATGCGACGGTCAGAATCTCGCGCTCATCGTCGACGCTCACAGCGTTGTAGACCCTCGTTGGCACGCCGAAACCCTTCTCGGCCTGCCAGGCTTCGATGAAGTCCTCGAAGCTCTTTCCTTCCCGAAGTCGTCGACGGAACACGGAGATGACCATCACTGCAACATAGCCGTGCTCTCACGATTGGGGCTGGGCGAGGCACGCCTCTCGGGCTACGTCGTGCCCGCTTCGTCGGGTCGCCGACGCGGCCTCCGAACCTCTTAGACCGTGGGCGGGTGAAACGGCACGTTCCGTTTTGCCGCCTCGTCCATCTCGCTCGGTGTGAGAAGCGCAACGGTGCGTGAGCTGATCGCTCCGCTGCCGTTGACAGCCATCTGCACTGCGGCGACCGTTGCGTTATCCGGCAAGTCTGCGACGATGAAGGCGTCGGTGTCTCCGAGGGCGAAGTAGAAGCACTCGAGGTTGCCCCCGAGGTTTTCGAGGAGCGCTTTTACAGCCGAGACGCGAGCAGAACCTCCTCCCGATTTCAGTCCCTTGATCCCCTCGGCGGTGTAGCTTGCCTCGAACAGGTACTTCGGCACGTCCGGACCTCCTTGCATCGGTGTACGGGTATAGGCACACTCCCACGATAAGCCCCTCGTTCGTGGCTGCTTGGGGCCGATGAGATCCGTGGGCCAAAGTGGGGTGTCGACGCCGCCCACGAACCACCGTTCGGGCTACGTCTCGCGTTTGTGCAGTCCGGGCGGACGCCGTCCGACCGCCAGGATGTGCCCCGTGGCCCCAATGATCGACGGCTCAGTCTCGACCTTGGCCAAGAACGCGAGCAGGATCTCACGCCGCTGAGAGTCAGACAGCCACTCGTCAAGGGCAGCACCGACGGTTTGCGCAGGACCCTCGACAGCCGCGATCAGCTCGGGAATGAGCCCAACCTCAGTCATCTCGGGAGCAAGCTCGTCTGGGTCATGGAAATACGCGGTGGTGAACCACTTCTCATGATGATCGGGATTGCGATGCTGGCCCGACTGGAGATCTTCCTCGACGATCGCCACAAACCCTGGATCAGCCATCAAACCAAGATTGAGCCCGTCTATGAGTGAAGCGAACCGCGAAATGGCTGCTCCAACCACAAACCCGTCTGGCCGGACGACGCGCGCTGCTTCGCTCCACGCTAGTACGCGATCTGTCCGGTCGGTGAGATGGTAGAGCGGGCCAAGGAGCAACACGGCGTCCATTGACGCATCGGCAAATTGCAGGTTTCGGGCGTCGCCGACGGAGGCGATCTCTACCCCAGCGGCTCGTGCTTGCGCGACGTGCTCCTCAAAAGCGTCAATCAGATGGACCACGTAGCCAGCTTCTTGGAGCTCCAGGGCGTAGCGCCCAGGACCACCTCCCACGTCGAGCACTCGGGCCGGGGGTGAGGGCAGGAATCGGCCAAGGACATCCATCGTGCGTAGGAACTCCACGACGCCGCGGGGTTTGCTGAGGCGACCCGCTTCGTCGGTGTCCGTGTAGTGGTGCTCAACCTGCCAAGCCATTGCGAAGGGTTCCTCGTTCGGGGGTGTCGCTCGCACCCTTCGGACTGTAGCCACTCCTTCCAGAGGCATCCGTCCCCGCCGGTTGGGTCATCCCTGCACGTCGCCCCGCCGACGTGTGGACGGATTGCGCGCGAGAACGGATGAGCCTTCGGGGTTTCGTGCCAATTGGCGGCTCTCGCTACATTGAGATCTTCACCACGACGGGAGGATCCCGATGTCGTCAATCTCAGGGCCCGAGCATCTCAGCGGCCATCATCGAGACACGCTGCTGCAGATCTTTCAGCAAAAGACGAACCACAACGTCGAATGGCACGATGTCATATCACTGCTCGAGGCGGTGGGATCGATCGAAGAGCAGCACGACGACATGTTTCTCTTTCGCGTCGGCCAAGAGACCGAGGTTCTCCGGCGTCCAAGTGACAAGGACATCGACGGACAACAACTCGTCGACTTACGGCGAATATTGACGAGTGCCGGCTACGACACGATGGTTGCGGACCTCGAAGACAAGGCCAACGAAAGCTGACAAGGGCAGACTGCTCTGCGCAGATTCGCGGGAACGTATGTTGTTGCTGAAGTTGACTCTCCCGAAGCCATCGTCAATGTGACTGACGTTGCGGCTCACCTCCGTACTGGGGCTGGTACTACCCAGCTTCGGAGGTCTCGTACTCGTGGACTCGCGCCTGCATCAGCGACTTGAGGAGGTCGGTCGGCAGGTCGCGCTTGTAGGGGAGTTTGATGAAGCCTTCACCCGCTTCGTAGCCGGCCGCCTCGACTGCGGCCTTCTGGGTGGCAAAGAACGGCGGATTGAACCGAAGCGAGCAGTGGTTCTTGAAGTTCTGAAGCATCCAGAGGTTCGTGTTCTCGCCGCGTACATACACGGGCAGGTTCCACTTGAGTACCTCCCGAGCTTCTGGGTCGACATCCGAACTCAACTTCCGGAGCGCCTCAAGGTGTGGACGTTGGACATCGCTCAGCTGAGCGAAGAAGTCATCGACGTTGGCGCGTTTGGGCATGGGCATGGGCTCACGATATGCGGCTTCTGCGCCAAGAGTGGTCGTGCGCTTGGAACGTGGTCCGGGTTGCCTCGTTGCGCACCACGGACCGGTCGACCAGCGCGCGGGCCACCACACCGCCGGGACTAGGACGGCGTGATGCTGCTGTCGTACAGTACGGGGGAGTGGAAGGTAGCCCTGCTCCGCGGCCGTGGCTTGGACCAATCGAGCCCCACGACTCCCAATTCGCGCAGTCGTACACGTCGATGCGCGAGCACATCTCGAAAGACGGAGCCATTCCGGCCAAGTACAAGATTCTCATGGGCATGGTCACTGATGCGATCGCTGCACACCCCGATCGCGTCGCCGAGCTCGCCGACAACGCTCGCGGGTCGGTGCCACGGAGGCTGAGATCACCGAAGCGGTTGAAGTCGGATACCTGTACAGCGGTACCGCGGCCCTCGTGATGGGGATGAACGCCTTCGTGAGAGCCGATCAACACGAGAACGGCGGCGGTTCGTCGCAAGGAGCCTGACGTCACCCGCCCTTCTACTCGAAGAAGGAGGCCGGTTTGGATCGGGCACTCGGGCACCGCTGGAGAGGCGGGACTCTGCGACGGAGTAGAAGTCGGTGATGGCGGCCGAGTCTCCCACTGCATTCGTCCTTCGCTGTGTGCGAGCGATGGTGCAGTTAGATTTGGCGACCGTAAGGGCCTCGTTCGATCCGAACGTGCGGGCCTTTATCACCAACGCCGCAGGCGGCACCGATCTCGTCGAGGGTAGCGAAGCGCTTGGGCAGCGGTTCCCCGACTTCGCCGCCATGGCCGACTCTTTTCATGCGGCGGTCACCCAAGTACACGAGATAGATTCGGTCGGTCCTGTTCATGATCGAAATCCGGGCTGAACGCCTGGGCCGTTCGCTGCACAACTCCGCGGGGATCCTCATCCGGCTTTCGGCCCGGGGCAAGATGACCGAGTACCGCATGGTGGAAGCGCTCCCCGCAGAAAGCGACAGGTTCTGGTCCGCTTAGGTCAGTTCGACGCTGGTCGTTGTCGCGATCGTCGAAGACGAGGTGCCTGTCGGGACCCTGGCGACGTTCGAGGACCTCGTTCACGCCTTCGTGCGTACATCGGTGTACTCCTGGCATCAACGGGCCGACGGAATCGTCCTGGCCACTTACCACCGTGACTGACTACGGTTCAACGCATCTCTTACGCCGGGGGAGCAAAGAACTCCAGAGCGATATTGTCTGGATCGCGGAAGGACAAGCCTGAACCATAAGGGGCGTCAATAATGCCGCCATTCTCGATGCCGAGCGCGTTGAGTTTGGACTCCCACTGCTCAAGATCCGCTCGCGTCGGGCAGGCAAAGGCGAGGTGGTCCAGACCCGGGCGCCGCTCGTCAAAGGGATCTGATCCATGAGGATCGGGGAACTGGTGGATACCGACCAGGGTCTGGCTGCCCAGAAGCCAAACGACGTGGTGGAAAGGACCGGTGTCTTCATCGATGACCGGTGGAGCGCCGAAGAGTGCCTGATACCAAGGCCGGCTCTGACCGAGATCCGTGACGGTCAGCGCCACGTGTGTGACGCCGGGAAAATCGGGCATGGCTACCTCCTCGGAGAGTCCAGCACTCAACGTAGTCCGACGGTCAGTGGGTTTCACCTGGTATCCGCACCTTCCCTGTGAAGAGTAAGGGGCGATGCTCAACGTCCCGGTCGGCCAGGGGTCAGACAGGGCGGTGAGATGCCAGGATGAGGCGATGATGTCAGGCGAGCCCATCAGGTGCTTCGTCTGCGAGAAACATCAACTTGGGGACGCGGCTGAGGGCGGGGTGCTCTTCGCAGACGACCTGATCTACGTCGGGCACGTGCACACCCTGAGAGGGCCCACTGCGTATCGGGGTCATTTGGTCGTCGAGCCCCGACGGCACGTTGCGGGACTCGGAGACCTCGACGCTTCCGAGGCCTCCGCACTCGGCCAGGCCAGCAGCCAGATGGCTCATCTCCTTGAGATCGCACAAGGGGCGGAGCACGTCTACATGTACGTCGCAGGCGACGGCATGGCCCACCTCCACGTGCATTTGGTGCCGCGTTACCCCGGAACACCCCGCGCCTACTGGGGCCCCGCGGTGACGCGGTGGCCAGATGCTCCCCGAGTTGATCCGGAAGGAATGCGCACACTCATCTCAGGACTCCGAGATCAGCGGGGACTCGTGTAAGGGCAGAGCGCCTATCGCCCTGATCCCATGCACTCCATTGAGCGGAACAAGGAAATCTCGATAGCGATGGGGAGTATCGTGGCCGCGCACAGTTCGAGCCTCGAAAGTGCGACTGGAGGCCGCGATGAAAGCAGATGCGGAAAGAGATCTCGGGGCTGTCTTTGATGCTCACATGGCAGCAGAGTTCGAGTTGCGAGACGCCGATAAGGCGATGCAAACCATGACAGATGCCCCGAGCCTGACGCATGTGCCGGTCGTTACTGGAGCGACAGGCAAAGAAGCGCTGCGCGACTTCTATCGAGATCATTTCGTCGGGAAATGGCCTTCCGATCTCTCGGTCGAGCGGATCTCTCGAACGACGACAGGGAACATGCTCGTTGACGAGTTCATCGTGAGGTTCACGCACGACGTCGTCATGGATGCGATCCTTCCCGGTCTCGCTCCCACGGGTCGGCGGGTAGAGCTACCGCATGTGGCGGTCGTGGGGTTTGAGGACGGAAAGATCGCATTTGAGCGCATCTACTGGGACCAGGGCTCGATGTTGGTCCAGCTTGGTGTGCTCGACGGTGACGGCCTACCGCTTGTGGGATCGCAACAAGCTGAGGCGCTCCTCCACGAGGATTATCCGAAGAACGAGTTGATCACGAGCTGAAGAGGCCTGGACTCGTCGATTGACCAAGATGGCCTTCGCTGCGGGCCGAGCACCCATCTTCGTCCTTTCTCCTGGGTGCGACTCTCGAACAGGAGGACGGACGCCCACGACCGCACTGGGACAACCGACGCCGGTGAGGGTACGGTGACGTTGTACGTAGCGACATTGATGATTGGGCAGGAGGGGACATGACACCGCGAATTGCCATCATCGGCGGCGGGAGCGCCCACTGGACGCCGCGCCTGCTCTTGGACTTCGGCAACACACCATCGCTGGCCGAGAGTCAGATCGTGTTGATGGACACCGCCCCCGAGAGCCTGCCGCCGGTACAACAGTTGGCCGACCACATTGCTGCGCTTGGGTCGGGCGGTCTGCGGACGACTGCCACGACGGAGCTCGAGGCTGCGCTCGACGGCGCCCAATTCGTCATTACCGGGCTTTCTGTCGGCGGTTTCGACGCGATGCGCCACGACCTCGAGATACCTGAGCGCTACGGCCTGTCCCAGCCCGTGGGCGACAGCGTGGGTCCCGGAGGCATATCGCGTGCTCTGCGGAGTGTGCCCGTGACCGTTGGCATTGCCCGGGCGATGGAGCGCCTCTGCCCCGACGCCCTACTGGTGAACGTCAGCAACCCCCTCACCGCGCTGTGCCGCGCGGTGACCCGGGAGACGACGGTGTCGACGGTCGGTTTGTGCAACGAGCTCGTCGGTCTGACCTGGGCGATGAGCCTGCTCTTCGACGTTGGGATGCACGAAGTCGACCCTGTGGTGGGCGGAGTCAACCATCTCCCACTGGTCACCGCCCTCACGATCGGCGGTTCCGACGGCTTCACGATGCTGCGGTCGATAATGGAGCAGCCCATCACGGCTCTCGACGACCCGATCTGGATGGCGCCTCCCGACGGTAGCCACTGGCGCAAGGTGTCGGCCGGGGAAAAATGGACGAAGGGCGACGTCGTGGCCAACAACCGCCTGAAGCTCGAGCTCTTTCGACGATTCGGGGTCCTGCCGGGATCCTCGGACACACACGTCGCCGAGTTCTTCCCCTGGTTCGTCACAGAAGCGAGTGGTTTCGGTGACGCTTGGTGCGTTCACCACTACGGCATCGATGGTCATCGGGCGGACAAGGAGACGGACGAGGCTGAACTATCCGAACTCCTTGCTTCGCAACAGCTTCCGCCATGGGGCTCAGGTGAACTGGTTGCCCCCCTCTTACATGCGATCGTCTCCGGCGATGAGCGACACCTCCCGGTGAACGTCCCGAATACCGGCCAGGTTATCGGCCTTGATCACGGGCCGGTGCTCGAGTGCATGGGTGTGGCGAATGCATCCGGAGTCACACCGCGTGACCGTGTCCAGGTGGAATCCCTTCTTGGCGAGTGCCTGCGACGGATCGTGTACTCGCAGGAACTGACGGTCGAGGCAGCCCTCACGGGCGACCGGACTCTCGTGCTCGAGGCCATGCTCACCGACCAGCTGGCCGGTCGACTGCCGTACGAGCACATCGTTGCTCTCACCGACGAGTTGTTGGCGGCAACCGCGCCCTGGTTGGGCCAGTTCGCGAACTGAAGCACGGGGCCCGAGGCTTCAAGATCCGGTATTGCCGAGACGAGGCCGAACGTCCCCGTCTAAAACCGCCACCCGAGGTCTGTGTTCGAGCATCTGGATGTCCGCACCGCAGGAGGTTCCAGCTTGTGCTCGAGACGTTCGGCTGGTCGCGCTACTGGTCGATCATCCTTCAGCTTCCCGACTGACAATCCGTCCTCCGAGCCACAACGCACCAATGGCGGCGAGCACGTCGATGGACGGTTCTGCGGCCACCCGAAGTCGAGTGCTCCCGTAGAACACCGCAGCATTGAGAGCCACGACCGCGATCGGGATCAAGAGAACGAGGAGTCGTCGCCGGGATCGCAGACCGAGCCGCACGGCACCGAGGAGAGCGAAGGGCAGCAGCACCCAGTTGAGGATCTGTCCTGCTTGTTTGGGACCAGGGGCACCAGTCCGATCCTCGGTGGTGTCAAAGACCAATTGGTTCCCTGGCGCGAACACTCCCCATACGCGACCTTCCCGAGCAAGTACCACGCCGGGCATTTCCGAGAGATGCGCTCGGGCGTAGGTGATCGCCCCGCTGCCCAGTGCATTGCTCAAGGTCGTTTCGGTCCAGTGTTTGGCGTGATCGGGTGGTGTTCCGTATTTCACCAAGATCGCTGCTGCGCCGAACTGGGTGTCGTTGCTGAAGCCTCCGTAGTTGGGACCGGAAGGCGAAAGCGTGTCTGCAGAGTAGGAACCGGACAGCGTGAGTCCCTCATTGGTGGAGAGGGTCAGCGATCCCATCTGGATGTCGTTGCGAACGACCCAGGGCACAAGAAACAGACCTACCCCCGCGAGGAACACCACCGCGAGGACCACCCGATCTCGCCATGCTCGCGTCGCAAGGACCACCACGACGACCCCGAGCAACACCACAAAATCGACCGCCTCGCTGCGAGTGAGCGTGGCAACGCCGACCAGGAGACCGAGTGCGAGAAAGTCCCAAGGGTTGGGCCTGTCCAGGCACCGGAGCGCGAACAGCAGCATCGCCGGGATGATGACCAAATAGAGGCTCTCGCTCATGAGGAAGCCGTTCCACTGGACCCAGAGCGGGTCCAGTGCCGCGATGCCGGCCGCGAGGAGCCCGACGCCGGGGCCTGCCACTCTTCGACCCAGCAGGCACATGGCCAGCACGCCGAGTCCTGAGAAGATGGCGAGAGCGACCCGGTGAGCATTGGCGGAACTGACGTGCGCGAGGTCTAATCCGGCGAGCAGGAAGCTGAAGGCCGGAGGGTGCTCGGCCGTGGGCACAAACGGCCCCTTGCCCAACAGTTGATCGACGTAGCCCTTGCCGTTTGCGATCTGGGCTGCAGATTGCTGGAAGAAGAGCGGATCGCCGTGCAGGGGTGCGCCCCAGGTCCATCCTGCGATGAACAGGACCCTGACGACAACGCCGATGACGACGATGCCTCCCGCATACCAGGCGAAATGGCGGGCAGGACCGCCCGCAGTCACTCCGGCGCCTGGTGACGCCTTCGACTCCGGTTCAGCATTGGTGGTCAGACTCATTGCCCGCTTCAATTCTCCGACTTCCAATCAGATGACCGATGCGATCAGCGCCCGTCGCCGGGTTGCAAAGCTAGATCACCGATGGACGCTCTGCTGCACCGACGGCGATGGCGCGGATATGCGCTTCGGGTGTCGCGCTCTCGAGAATCGTGATCCTCGGCCGGCGTCTGACTCGTAGCGGACGGGGAAGGCAGACCGGGTCGGCACGGTTACGACGCCGGCTCTGGTGAGCCTGAGGTCGGGGGTGTCGCAACCCATCGAGTCGGCACGACCACCATTCTTCGTTGAACGGATCGCTCGAGGAACTCTCGACCATTGCCATGAGAGGCGCCATGAGAGGTATCTTCGAGGACGAAGAAACGTGAGTAAACAATCCCCGGACTCAAGAGCATCCCTGTGGCACCATGCGCGTCCGAGTGTTCGAGGACACCGGAGATAATGTCCCCCTCGCGGCTCGAGGCGTTCAGCGATGGCGTGTTTGCCATTGCGGCCACCCTCCTGATTCTCGATGTCCGTGTGAGCGAAGGGGATCTCGGCGCGCACTTGGTGCACATCTGGCCGAGTTATGCCGCTTATGCCGTGAGCTTCCTCACGATCGGCATCATTTGGATCAACCACCACACCGTCTTTGCACAGATCCACCACGTCGACCGGTTGTTCCTCCTCATAAACGTCGCGTTCTTGATGATGGTGGCTTTCATCCCGTTTCCGACCAGCCTGATTGCGTCGCAGTTACGTGGAGGCGATTTAGAGCCTGCCGCGCTCACGTACGGTGCGACATTGACGATCACGGCCATCTTCTTCAACATCCTTTGGTTCTACGCGTCATCGAATGATCGTCTGCTCAAGAGGGATGCCGATCCCAAGGTGGTTGTCGGCATCTCCCGCAGCTTCCTGCCGGGACCGTTCATCTATCTCATCGCAACGCTGAGCGCTCTTCTCAGCCCCAACGCCAGTGTCATCCTCTTTGGGCTCATCACCCTCTTCTACATCGTCGAAAGCTCACTCTTCGGTCGTTCGGCGGGACAACGACGTCATGGGGGATCCTCGGTCTCGGGTACGTGAGCTTCCGGTGGTCGGGACCAACATCGACCGTTGACCTCAGGCCTTTCAGCTCGGAGCGGGGACCGTTTCGAAGAGAGCGGCCTGAACGGGCTTCCAGTGCACGACCTCGTGTGTGCGGAGAGTGCGGCGGCGCAACCGCGTCATGCGCAGTACCCTTCAAGGCGGAGAGACTGGGGGCGAGCATGCCTGCGGAGTTGTTCCGGCGCTATCGCGTGATCGATGTCGACACGCACCTGACCGAGCCGCCCGACTTGTGGACGTCACGGGTGTCGTCGAAGTGGGGGGAGGCCGTACCTCACGTCGAGAACATGCGTGGTACCGACAACTGGGTGGCTGCCGGCAACTTCCTCAACACACCCGGCAGCACGGCAATCGCAGGCTGGAACGGCTACGTGCCCGACGGTCCCAGAACCTACGAGGACATCCCGCCGTCGGCCTACGATGCCGTCGCTCGCCTCGCGCACATGGACGACGAAGGCATCCATGCGCAGGTGCTCTACCCGAATGTCGCGGGATTCGGATCGGCGTACTTCTTGAAGCTCGGTGACCGCGAGCTGGTCACCGCGTGCGTGCGCGCCTACAACGACTTCCTCGTCGAGTGGACCTCGGCCGACCCGTCGCGGCTGATCCCGGTGATGTCCACGCCCTTCTGGGACCTGGATTTCGCAGTCGCGGAGCTCGAGCGCTGCGTCGACAACGGTCACAAGGCGGTGAACTTCTGCAACCATCCCGACTCGCACGGCGAGCCACCGCTCTCGGACCCGCATTGGGACCGTCTCTGGGCTGCCGCACAGGCGGCGGAGGTCCCGATCACCTTCCACATTGGTGGCGGCGATATCGCAGCGCCGTTCACCAAGGATCCGCACCTCACCTTTCAAGCGAAGTTTCCCAAGATCTCTGCGCTCATGATCTTGGACAACATCGAGACGCTCGCCGACCTCGTCTTCGGTGGCGTGTGTCACCGCTTTCCGGAGTTGCGCTTCGTCTCGGTGGAGTCGGGTGTCGGCTGGTTACCGGGTGTGTTCGAGACATTCGACTGGCAGTGGGGCAACAGCGCCATCCGTGAGGTGCATCCCGAGTACGACCTCCTGCCGTCGGAGTACTTTCGCCGTCAGATCTACGGCTGCTTTTGGTTCGAGGAAGACGCGGCGCGGTTCGCCATCGAGCAGTTCCCGGACAACGTGCTCTTCGAGACCGACTTTCCGCACCCGACCTGCCAGCACCCCGGGCCAGCCAGCATCGGAGCGCCTCCCGGCGACTATGCGACGAAGGCCCTCGATGGCCTCGCGGATGACGTCGTCGCCAGGGTCTTGCACGACAACGCGGCGAAGCTCTACGGCCTCGCATGAGGACAACGAGGCGGAGCCGATGCGTCTCGGCCCACCGACCTGTTCATTCGCGACCGTTCGGTTCAGCGTTGCGCCGACCCTTCGGATCGCCGTTATCTGCTTTGGCTGATCTCGAGGAGGTAGCCGTCCGGGTCGCGGAAGAAGGCGCGGATCTCCCAATCGTATTCGACCGGAGGAGTGAGAAAAGCGGCCCCCCTGTCTCGGAGGGTCTCGTACGCGGCGCCGCAATCAGGGACGCGGATCGTGAGCTCGTGGTTGACGCGGTCCGGGTCGGCGAGCACCTCGAAGGTGACGGTCGGCTTATCCGCGGTCGGTTCCCCGCCGGTGACGAGTAGCAGCCACGATCCCTGGAACCGCAGCACGGCGGAGGTGCCGCCGTACGTGCGCGTGAGCGTGGCGCCCAGGATGTCGCGGTAGAAGCGGACAGAACGGTCCAGGTCGGAAACGACCCGCAGAAAAGAGAGCTCGACGCCATCGGCCGGGAAATCGGTCACGGTTCCCCGATCTTTGCCTGGGTCAGTGCAAGCTCCGAGAACCTTCGCACCCGAGCGCGTACCCCACCCGGAACCAACGTCTCTGTCATGGTGGCACTTCTCCCGGTGGTCGGGACCGGCGTCGATCCGGTGACCTCACGCTTTTCAGGCGCACGCTCTACCAACTGAGCTACCCGACCGGGTAACCGGGCGCCACCGCCCGGGGGCGCGTGGCGATCCGGCGGCGGACCTGACGGGATTTGAACCCGCGACCTCCGCCTTGACAGGGCGGCGTGCACTCCGAGCTGCACCACAGGTCCTTGGCGGCGAGAGCCGTCGTGCTCTCCGGAAGGCACGGGCCTCCCTTTGAGCAGCCCTTCACACTAGCCGGTCCGGGGTTCGCGCCACCCCCGGACACCGCAGGCAGTCGGACGCCCTGCGAGCTACGGCGTGGCGGCGCGCAGCGTCGTGACACCCGCCTCGAAGGCGGCGTAGCTCCTCGCGTCGAGGGCCTGGGCCAGGCCGGCCGCGCAGAGCGCGTCGGTCATCTCCTCCGCGGCGTCGTGCCTCGCCCTGAGGCCTTCGGCCCCGGGGAAGGGCGCCGACCAGCCGAAGAATTTCGCCTGTCCCTCCCCCTCGTTGGACAGGATCGCCTCGAGCGGGCTCAGCCCGGCGGCGGTCGTCGCCACCAGGTGCAGGCCGCCGCGCCACTCGCGCAGGATCTGCATCAGCTGGGCGGCCCGGCCGCCCGCCGAATCGGCGCGCCCGGCATCCCGCCACCCCACGAAGAGCGGAATGGCCGAGCCTTCGAGGCCGGCGACCATCTCCTCGGTGACGGCGGCGATGTCGTCGATGCCCGTCACGCTCCCAAAGTGCTTCTCCCCCCACTTGGCATGGGCCTCCGCCATGTGCGCCGCCGCCTTCTTCGCCCCGGCTACGCCCGCGCCCTCCGCGTACATGAGGCGTACGGCAGCGGGCTCGAACCACCCGAGCGCGGAGACGACCACGTCCGCCGCGACGTCGCCGAGCATGCCGCCGCGACCCGCGAAGTAGAAAGCAAAGGGGTTCGCGTACCCCCACTCCGCCGCCCAACCGGCCACGTCGGGGCTGAGGTAGATCGCGGTGCCCATGTCGTGGATCGGGACCGATGTCGCCCGCACCGTGGCGAGCGCTTTCTCGTGGACGGGGGCGGCCATGGTCTCCTCCTCTGCGCCGTCGGAGCGGCGCGCGTGCAGGGTCAGGTGGGGTCGAACGGGGTGGACGAGACGCGCAGGACGCGGCGCATCCCCGGGATGGTCCCGACGACCGCCTCCATCAGGCGCGTCAGCTCGGTGACGACCGTGTCGAGATGTGTGAAGCGGTCGTCGAGGAGGCCGACCACCGTGGCGAGCTCCGGGGAGACCTCCTGCAGGGATCGCGTCGCCTTCGGCAGCTCGCTGGCCAGCTCGAGGGCGACCCCGCTCAGCCGCTCGGTCAGGCCGCGCAGCGCGCTGGCGGATTCCGACAGCGACGGCAGCGACCCGTCCAGCGTGCCGACGGCGTGCTCGAGGCCCGAGACGGCGGCCGAGATGCCGACAGCCGCCAGGTCGAGACCGCTCCCCGCCCGGTTGACGCCGCCCTCCATGCGCTCCAGCAGAGTCATGAGGCGGTCCAGCCGTTCCGCCGTCTCGTTCATGGCGTCGAGCGCCGCCACGGCCGAGCCGGGGAGGCGGATGACCGCAGACGGGAAGCGAACCATCGCCTCGAACAACGACGGATTCTCCACGACCTGATCATGGGCCGGATGACCCCGGGTGTCCAGTTGCCCGCCTGGCTCCCGCTCCGTCACCCCAGCTCGGCGTCGATGGCGCGCGGAGCTGGTCGATCACCGGCCGCCGCACGCGCCGCTTGGTGGCGCCATGGGCCCGCCGATCCAGAGAGGCCAGGTCGCGCGCGCACGCCAGGACGGCCGCGTCGAGCTGGTCCGTGCAACCACCGCATCGAGCAGCCCGGCGTCGCGCGCGCCGTGTGGGTCGAGCAGGGTCCCGGTCACCGCGGCGCGGTCGAAGGCGGCCGGGCTCGAGCGGTGCCGGGCCAGCACGGCGGCGAACAAGGGCAGGGTCAGCCCGAGCCGCACCTCGTTGAGGCCGAGCCGGAGCGGCCCGTCCGCCCCCAGGCGGACGTCGGCCGCCATGAGCAGGAAGGCACCGGCCGGGTACGCGTGGCCCGAACAGGACACCGCGACCGGCGCGGGGAAGGAGAGGAGCCGACCGGCCAGCGTGGCCCCGAGCCGGAGCAGGGCGACGGCGTCCTCTCGCGGCCCGGCCAGGACCCCGAGGTCGAAGCCGGCCGAGAAGCAGCCGGGTCGGCCGGTGAGCACGACGACCGTCCCGTCCGACTCTGCCTGGTCGAAGGCGTCGTGCACCCCCCGCAGCAAGCCGGGGGAGAAGACGTTGACCTTGCCGTCGTCCATGGTGATGGTGCTGATCTGGTCGTTCGGCGGTAGTGCACGTTCTCGGGCCTTGCACCCCCGACCTGGATGGTTATACTGAAATGATGTTCCGAAACAGTGTTTCAGAGCGGAGTGCGGCTCGTCAAACAGCGGCCCAGGGGCAGCTGGCACACCCGCGGGTCTGATGCCTCGCACCAAAGGGCGCACGCCCGAACTGCGGGACCGCGTGCTCACCGAAGCCGTCGACCTGCTGGCGGAGTCGGGAGCCGCCGGACTGACGGCCCGCTCCCTGGCGGCCCGGGCCGGGACCTCCGCGCCCGCCCTCTACGAGCTGTTCGGTGACAAGTCCGGCGTGGTCCGCCAGCTCTACTTCGAGGGCTTCCGCCGGCTCTCGGACGAGCTGACGGCGCTGGCCGAGACGGCCGATCCCCTGAGCGACCTGTGGACGCTGGCCGCGGCGTACCGCCGCTTCGTCCGGTCCCGGCGCGCCCTGGCCGAGGTCATGTTCGCCCGGCCCTTCACCGACTTCTCCCCGGGGCCCGAGGAGCTGGAGGCCACCAGCTCGGTCCGCGTCCTGATCGTGGGCCGGGTGCGCCGCTGCATCGACGCCGGACGGCTGCGGGGCGACGAGACGGACGTGGCGCACGTCTTCGTGGCGCTGATCCAGGGCCTGGCCTTCGCCGAGGCGGCGGGCCGACTCGGGACCTCGACCGAGTCGGTCGAGCGGCGCTGGCGCCTCGGCGTGGGCACGTTGCTCAACGGGTTCGGCGCGGCGGGCTGAGTCGCCCCGCGCGCGCCGATCAGAACGCCGCCGCCGCGACGACGGTCTCGTCCGGAGCCAGCGGCCCGGAGAAGACCATGACCGGGTCGTCCACGCCGCCCCTCTGCATCGCCCGGTAGTCGCGCAGGTAGCTCTGGTGCACCCTCCACGGATCGCGGTCACCCTGCTTGGGCAGGAGGTGGGCCGAGCGCTGGATGTACCCCGACGTCAGTGCGAGCAAGGGTTTCTCCAGTGCCGACGCCGACCCGTCGTTGCGCGGCACGCACGTCGTCAATCCGTGCGCGCGCAGGTGGTCGAGCAGCCGGCACACGTAGGCACAGGTGAGGTCGCACTTGAGCGTCCACGATGCGTTCACGTAGCCGGTGGCGACGGCCAGGTTCGGCACGCCTTCGAGCATCATTCCCTTGTAGGTGAGGCGCGACGACGGCAGCACCTCGTCGCCGTCCACGCGCAGGGACATGCCCCCGAGGTAGAGCAGCTCGAGCCCCGTGGCGGTCACGATGATGTCCGCCTCCAGCTCGGAGCCGGAGGTGAGCAGCAGCCCCTCCTCGGTGAAGCGCTCGATGGTGTCGGTGACCACCGACGCGCCGCCGCCGCGGATCGCCGCGAAGAGGTCGCCGTCGGGCGCGGCACAGAAGCGCTGGTCCCAGGGGTCGTAGCGCGGCGTGAAATGAGTGTCGATGTCGTAGTCCGGTGGCAGCTGGCGCTCGAGGCCCCTGCGCAGCATGCGCCGGACGGAGCCGGGATAACGTCGGCTCACCCGGTAGAAGGCCTGCGTCAGCAGGGCGTGGAACCACTTGGCCGCCGTGCCCGCCATCCTCGGCGGGAGGAACGTGCGTAGCAGGCGGACGACGGGGCTCTTCTCAGGCAGTGATGCGATGTACGACGGGGAACGCTGCAGCATCGTGACGTGGGCGGCGGAGCGCGCCAGTGCAGGGACGAGCGTTACTGCGGTGGCGCCGCTCCCGATGACGACGACCCGCCTCCCGGCGTAGTCGAGATTCTCCGGCCACTCCTGAGGGTGCACGAGAGTGCCGCCGAAGTCGTCGATGCCGGCGAAGTCGGGCCGGTAGCCGTGGTCGTAGCGGTAGTAGCCGCTGCAGGCGAAGAGGAAGCCGGCGGTGAGACGGACGGTCTCGCCGGTGTCGGACCGGACGGCGGTGATATGCCAGCGCGCGTCGGCGCTGGACCAGTCGGCCGCGGTGACGCGGTGGCCGAAGCGGATGTGCGCGTCGACGCCGGTCTCGCGGGCGGTGTCCTTGATGTACTGCAGGATCGAGTCGCCGTCGGCGATGGACTTCTCGCCGTCCCATGGGCGGAAGGAGTAGCCCAGGGTGTGCATGTCGGAGTCGGAGCGGATCCCGGGGTAGCGGAAGAGGTCCCACGTCCCGCCGATGGCGTCGCGCGCCTCGAAAATGGCGTAGCTGGCCCACGGGCACCGGGCCTGCAGGAAGGCGCCGGCTCCGACACCCGAGAGACCGGCGCCGACGACGAGGACGTCGAGGTGCGCGCGCGCCGCCTCGGCCCCGCTCGTCGTCCCGGCCGTGATGGTGGATGGCGCCATCGGAGCCAGGTTCCCACCAATGGCGTCTCCCCGACGCTGGTCGTAGGAGGAACCGGGCGGGGGGGCAGAGGACGCCCTCACCACTCTCGCCGGTTGCGGGGGCCCGCCTCGCCCCGCGGCCGCAGCCGTTGCCCGAGGTCGGACCCCGTTCCGCCCCGGCCCGATCGAGGCCCGATCGGGCCCGATCCATTACCCTGACGTTAACGTTAAACTTTCACCGTGCCGAGCGCGACCCGTCCCCTCCTCGCGACGAACGGCCACCGTCCCGTTCCGGGCGGGCCTTCGGCCCCGTTCGCGGACCACTCGAATTACCGCTGGGTCGCCCTCTCCACCGTGACGCTCGGCACGCTGATGGTCTTCATCAACCAGTCCATCGTCCTGATCTCGCTGCCCGCCATCTTCCGCGGCATCAACCTCGATCCCCTCACGCCGGGCAACACCGGCTACATGCTCTGGATGCTCATGGGGTTCATGGTCGTCCTCGCCGTCCTCGTGGTGACGCTCGGTCGCGTCGGCGACATGTTCGGCCGGGTGCGGATCTTCAACCTCGGCTTCGCCGTCTTCACCACCTTCTCGATCCTGCTCGCCGTGACCTGGCTGACCGGCTCCGCCGCCGCCATCTGGCTGATCACCATGCGGGTGGGGCAGGGCGTCGGCGGCGCCATGCTCTTCGCCAACTCCTCGGCGATCATCACGGACGCATTTCCGGCCGACAAGCGCGGGCTCGGGCTGGGCATCAACAACGTCGCCGCCGTGTCGGGATCCTTCATCGGGCTCGTGCTCGGCGGCCTGCTCGCCCCGGTGGAGTGGCATCTCGTCTTTCTCATCTCAGTGCCGTTCGGGTTGTTCGGGACCCTGTGGGCCTACGTGAAGCTCGAGGACCGCGGCGTGCGCACGCCGGCCAAGATCGACTGGCTCGGCAACGTCACCTTCGCCACCGGCCTCATCCTCGTCCTGGTCGGGATCACCTACGGTCTGCTCCCCTACGGTGGACACACGATGGGCTGGACGAGCCCGGTCGTGATGGCGGAGATCTTCGGTGGCTTGGCCATCCTCGTCCTCTTCGGCATCATCGAGACGAAGGTGGCCCAGCCGATGTTCCGCCTCTCGCTCTTCCGCATCCGCGCCTTCACGGCGGGCAACGTGGCCAGCTTCCTGGCCTCGCTCAGCCGGGGTGGGCTGATGTTCATGCTCGTCATCTGGCTCCAAGGGATCTGGCTCCCGCTGCACGGCTACAGCTTCGAGCAGACGCCGCTGTGGGCCGGCATCTACATGATCCCGCTGACGGTCGGGCTGCTGCTGGCGGGACCAGTCAGCGGGGTGCTGGCCGACCGCTACGGCGCGCGGCCCTTCGCCACAGGCGGGCTCGTGCTCGTCGCCCTCTCGTTCATCGCGCTCATCATGTTGCCGGTCGACTTTCCCTACCTCGGGTTTGCCGTGCTGATCTTTTTCAACTCCGTCGGCATGGGGATGTTCATTGCGCCGAACCAGACCGGCATCATGAACAGCCTGCCGGCGAGCCAGCGCGGCGCCGGGGCCGGCATGGCCGGCACGTTCAACTCGTCGGCCCAGGTGCTCTCCATCGGCATCTTCTTCACGCTGATGATCCTCGGGCTGGCGGCCACGCTGCCGTCCGCGCTCTTCCACGGGCTGACCGCCCAGGGTGTCGGCCCGGCCGTGGCCACGAGGGTGTCGCACCTGCCTCCGGTGGGGAGCCTCTTTGCCGCCTTCCTCGGTTACAACCCGATACAGACCCTCCTGGGCCCCGCCGCGCTCCATCATCTGCCGCCGGCCACCGCGCAGTACCTGACCAGCCGGGAGTTCTTCCCCCACCTCATCGCGCCGGCCTTCTCGCAGGGCCTGACCGAGGCCTTCTCGTTCGCTGCCGCGGTGTGCGTGCTCGGCGCCGTGGCTTCGCTGCTCCGGGGCGGCAAGTACCACCACGAAGACGAGGACGAGGGTGCCCCGCCGGAACGGCGGGCCCACGGCGCGGTGGACGAGTGGGTGCCGGCCCAGGAGGCCGTTGCCGAGACCGACGCGCTGCTGGTGGACTGAGATGCCCGTCTCGACCCCACGCAAGAGGCCGCCTGGCGCCTCGCCAGGCACCGAACCCGCCGGGCCGGCGACCGACACCCTCGCCGACCCCCCTGCCGCGGCCGACATCCCCGCCGAAGCGGGGATCCGCATCAGCGACGCGGCGACCAGGGTCGGTGTCTCGCCGCGGACGCTGCGCTACTACGAGGAGCTCGGGCTGCTCACGCCCTCGCTCTACACGGCGGGAGGCGAGCGCCGCTACACGCCCGGTGACCTCGCGCACCTCGAGCGCATCCTGGAGCTGCGCGAGGTGCTCGGCATGAATCTCGACGAAATCCGTGAGTTCCTCGCGCTGGAGACGAGGCTCGACGAGCTCCGGGCCACGTACCGGGCGGCCAAGCTCGCAACGAGCAAGAAAGCCCGGACCGAGCAAAAGGCCACGCTCGAAGAGGCGCTCGTCCTGAACGAGTCGTTGGCCCAGCAGATCAGCGTCAAGTTGGCGCGCATGGACGGCTTCCGGGCCAAGCTCGTGCACGACGCGCAGCGTTGTCGCGACCTCCTGACCGAGCTCGAGTAGTCCCGAAGACGAGCTGGCTGGCCTCCCGCTGCCCGAAGGCGAACGGCGGGTGGTCAAGACCGGCGGGATGATGCTTGCAGGACTGTTCCGCCTCCGAGATGATGGGCGTCGGCTTATGACCAACACCGCGCCATCCGTATCCGCACCGGGGAGGAGTCGGCGACGGGCCCGGCCGATGCGCCTGCGGCGACGAACAACGTGACGACCACAGCGGCCAGCACGGCGGCCACCACCCGTCGAGGGCTCGTCCGGTGGTACCGGTCTAAGGATCCCGACCTGCTCGTGTTCAAGCGATCGGTGCGAGCCGCCATCGTCATGCCCGCAGTGTTCGCCGTCGGCCACGAGCTCTTCTCCAACCCACAGGTCGGCCTGTTCGCTGCGTTCGGATCGTTCGCGCTGCTGCTCCTCGTGGAATTCAGCGGTCCGGTCCGGTCCCGCCTGTTCTCCTACTGCGCTCTGTTCGTCGTGGGGGCGGTGTTCATCGTGATCGCCACCACGGTCTCGACGCACAAGGCCGCCGCCGTCATCGCCATGGGTGTCGTCGGGTTCCTCGTGCTGTACGCCGGGATCGTGTCCCCACAGGTGGCGACGGCGTCGACGGCGGCGTTGCTCACCTTCGTCCTCCCCGTGGCCGTCGCCGCCCCGGTTTCGGACATCGGCCCCCGGTTGTTCGGCTGGGCCATGGCGGGGGTGGGTTGCATCGCGGCCTGCCTCTTCGTCTGGCCTCCGCCGTGGCACGACAACCTGCGCCGCCGGCTGTCCTCGGCGGTCGCAGCGGTGGCGCGGCTGGCGGACGCACGTGCGCGCGGGGAGCCCGATCCGGAGGCGCAGGCGGACGTGGCGACAGAGCTCGGCGGCCTGCGACAGCAGTTCTCGGCAACGCCCTACCCGCCGATCGGTGCCGCATCGGGGGCGGTGGCACTCTCCAAGCTGGTCGGTCGCATCGAATGGGTCGCGGGGAACCAGGCCATGATCGGGGACGAGCACTGGTCCGCGCAGCCACAGCAGGCCCGCCACGTCACCGCCTCGGTCGCCGACACGCTGTTCGCCACGTCGGCGCTCATCTGCGACTCCGACGCGCACCCGGTCACCGACCGGCGTCACATCGAGGAGGTGGAGAAATCGGCGCGTCGCCTCGACGAGCGGATTTGGAACGCGCTGGCGGCCGACGTCTCGGCGGTGAACCAAGCCGGCGGCGACCTCGCCGCGCCCGAGACCGACCCGTCCGGGAGCCCGCCGCCGTCGCCCGACGCGGACGACGATCTGGCCGGCGGCCTCGACCCGGGTTTCCACGCGCGCGCCGTCGGCATCGCGACGGTGCTGGTGGCCGACGCAGCACTCGAGGCGGCCGGGGCCCAACCCGTGGCGCGCGAGCATCGGCTCGCCATGGCCAACCAATCCACCGCGCGGCTCTTCGCCCACCGGCTCCTCTCGCACCTCTCCTTCCATTCGGTGTGGTTCCGCAACGCGGTGCGCGGCGCGGCAGGTCTCGCGCTCGCGGTGCTCGTGATCGAGCTGCTGACCGGCGTCCAGCACGGTTTCTGGGTGGTCCTGGGCATGCTGTCCGTCCTGCGGTCCAACGCCCTCGGCACTGGGGCGACGGCCGTCCGCGCGATCGGCGGTACCGCGGTCGGGTTCGTCGTGGGTTCGCTGATCATGGTGGGTCTGGCGGACCACACGTACCTGTTGTGGGCGGTCCTTCCGCTGGCGGCGCTGCTGTCGGGTATGGCCCCGACGCTGATTTCCTTCGCGGCCGGTCAGGCTGCTTTCAGCGTCCTCGTGATCATCTTGTTCAACTTGCTCCAGCCCGTAGGGTGGAAGGTCGGACTGACGAGGATCGAGGACGTTGCTCTCGGTTGTGCCGTCAGCGTCGTCGTCGGGTTCCTGTTCTGGCCGCGCGGTGCGACGGCAGCGTTGGGACGCGCGTTGTCCAACGCATTCACCGCCAGCTCGGGGTATCTCGCTGATGCGGTCGAGCGCTTGACGCTGACCCGACGGCATGTCGAGACCGAGTCGAGTGAAATGGCGTCCTACAACGCCTACCAGTTGCTCGACGACGCCTTCCGGCAGTTCGTCGGGGAACGCGGCGCCAAGGTGGTGTCCATGGACACCATTGCGGGGCTCTTCACCGGCTCCAACCGTTTGCGCATCGCCGCGTACACACTGGACACCCTGACTGTTTACCCGCCCACCGACGGGCGACCCGAGCTGGAGTCGGTCGCCGTCGCGGAGGCCGTGCTGCGCGATTCTTATGCGTTGTCGCACCGCTGGTACGAGGATTTCGCGGATCTCCTGGCGGGGCGGCGAGACACGCTCGATCAACCTCCCGAACAGGATGAAGTGCTGCACGACGTCCTGCGGCGGGCCTTCGAGGACGTCGAGACCGAGCGCCGCGGCGACCGGTTGCAGACGACGCTGCAGATGCTCTGGGCCGACGAGGTCCTCGAGAACCAGTCGGCGATGCAGTCCGACCTCCTGGCCTCGGCCGATCTCTTCGTTCGCCGGAAGCGGCGGGCGTTGATCTGAACCGCGCAGACCAGTCGCGCTCCATCACATCGCGTTGCCCACACTGCGCCAGACCCTCAGCAGCGGCCAAGGTTCGATCGGCGTGTTCCCCGTGGCCGATCGTCGGAGCGGATGCCCCGACGTGGCAGCGGATCTGGGTACAGTGAGCCACTCGGTGCAGGCGAGCGCGGGGGAGAGGGGCTGGTGGGAGTGAAATCGGGGCCGAATCCGCATGTGCGGGCTCGAGACGTGGCGCATCCGGTGGGCGTGCCGGACGACCGGAGGAAGGCGCGTTTCGTCCGGTCTCCGTTGCGTTGGACCCGCTCGATCGCCGTCGTGCTCGCCGTCGCCGCCTCGGTCGTCGTGACGGTCGCCGCCGTAGACGTGCCCGGCGCTCAGGCGACCATCGAGTCCTCGACGACCTCGACCCTCTCGCCGCACCCGTCGACGACCACCACCAGCCACCCGACCACCACGACGACAAAGCCAGAGACCACCACCACGACGCGCCCACCGACCACAACGACCACTGCCAAGCCGCCTGCGCCGCCCGCACCAACCACGGCGTCGGTCGTTCCCCCCGTCCCCAATTCTGGGACGACGACGACGGTTCCGAAGCGCCAGCACGTCACCAACCAGCCGAACCTCGATGCGCTCAGCCCGCATGTCGTGGCGCTCAGCGGTCCCGGGACCGAATACCAGTTCAGCGGCAGCCAAACCTCGGTGGGGTCGGTCGGAGGCGTCCCGAGCTACATGACCTCGCCCGGCGGCCCGTACCTCTACGACTCCGACGGACGCATAGTGCTCATGCACGGGACGAACGTGGTGTACAAGCACGCCCCGTATATCGCATATCCGGATCCTGGAGAACCGTGGAACTTCAGCGCCAGCGACGCGGCCCGCATGCAGAAGCTCGGCTTCAACATTGTTCGTCTCGGAATCGAATGGCAGGGCCTCGAACCCGGATCTGGCGGCCCGAACCAGCCGAACATCTGCGCGCCCGGCACGCCGGGCAATCCCCACGAGTTCAACAAGGCGGTCGCCGACGCCTACCTCAAGCACGTCGCCGCAACCGTCGACCTGCTCAGCCACTACGGCATCTACACGCTCCTCGACATGCACCAGGACGTCTACAACACGCTGTTCCGCGGGGAAGGCGCGCCGAACTGGGCTGTGTGCACGAACAACGTGCCCATCGTCCCCCTGGGTGGGCGGTGGTCGAACAACTACTCGAACCCCCAACTCGACACCGCGGTTGGCCACTTTTGGGCGAACGACGTGGTCGGCGACCTTCAGGGCCAGTTCGACCTGGTCTGGAAGACGGTGGCGGACTATTTCAAGGACGATCCCTGGGTGGTGGGCTACGACCCCTATAACGAGCCGTTCTCGACAGAGACGCAGACCGCCTCCGAGTCGACGTTCACGGGTCAGCTCGAGTGCTTCTACACCGGCACGGCGCATACCGGCTTCCTGGCCAACGGGAGATCGCCTTTGAATTGCCCGTCCGACGATCCCTCCGACGGCGTGGTGCCGTCGATCCAGTCGGTCGACCAGAACCACCTCATCTTCGTGGAGCCCGACATCTACTGGGTGCCCGGGGGGAACGTTCCGTCCCAGCTCGGTCCGATGCCGTTCCAGCGCCTCGTCTTCAACTTCCACGTCTACTGCGGGGACCGCAGTCCGGTGACGGGCAATCCGATCAACCTGTTGAATTGCCTCCAGTCCGAGGAAACCTCGGCGTCCGAGCAGGATGTGACCCGGCTGTCCATGAGCTCGCGCTATCAGTCGAACGGGCCGGCCATCTTCATGAGTGAGTTCGGCGCGACGACCAGTCCGGCGTTGGCGGGCTTCGACACGGAGTGGGCGGGTTTGGAGGAGGTCGGCTGGGCCTACTGGGCCTGGAAGTACTACGACGACCCCACCGGCTCTTCGGCTGAAGGCCTTGTGCTCCCGAACGGGAGCTACTCACCGATCGTGAACGAGCTTTCGCGGACCTACCCGCAACAGGTGGCTGGTGTCGCAAACTCGATCCTGTTCAATCCCTTCACCGGGGCGTTCGGGATGATCTATGCACCCAGCCTGTCCGCCAGTGGCGAGACGAACATCCTCGTGGCGGCGCAGCAGCACTATTCGAACGGATGGTGCGCCGCCGTCCGGGGTGGGCGTATCACATCGAAACCCGGTGCCGAGCATCTGACGATCGCGACGCGGGGCCGGCCATTGCAGGTCTATGTCACGGTGACCGCCGGAGCCTGCCCGTAGGGCGAATTGTCGAGCGGCTAATTGTCGACCGTGATCGAGACCGGTGCGCTGGGGGTATTCACTCCGTTGGGATAGGCGGCCACGCTGATCATGCTGTAGCTGCCGTCGAGCACGCTCGTCGTGTTCCACTCGGCAAGCCAGCCGTAGTAGGTGGGGATGCCTGTCGCGATCACCTTGTCGGTCAGCGTCCCCCCGGAAAGCTCATAGGTCACGCTGGACACGTTGGCTGAGGCCGAGGCATCGAGCACCGACGAGGTGCCAGAGACGCTGGACCCTCCCGCGGGGACGAGCACGGTGCTCGACGGCGGTGGGTTATCCACAGTGATGGAGGCGGGTGCGCTGGGGCCGCTCACCCCGCCCGCGTAGGCGGCCACCGTCTGGAGGTTGTAAATGCCGTTGGGCACCGTTGTGGTGTTCCACTTCGCCAGCCAGCCGTAGTAGGTGGGGATGCCTGTCGCGATCACCTTGTCGGTCAGCGTCCCCCCGGAAAGCTCATAGGTCACGCTGGACACGTTGGCTGAGGCCGAGGCATCGAGCACGGACGATCCGCCCGAGACGCTGGCACCCGCGGCGGGGACGAGGACGGTGCTCGCCGGCGTCGAGTTGTCCACCGTCACGGCTACCGGCGCGCTGGTCGTGGTGTTGCCGTCGGCGTCCGTGGCCACGCTCTGGATGCTGTAGGCACCGTTCGCCACCGTGGTGGTGTTCCAGCTGCCGAGCCAACCCCAGAGTGTGCCGGTACCGCTGGCGACGACCTGGTCGCTCAGCGAGCCGCCGCTGACCTCGAACTTGACCGATCCCACACCGACGGGGCTCGAGGCCGACGCGTCGAGGACCTGGGCGCCCGAGATCGTGGTACCCCCGGACGGAACGAGCACGGACGTGGTCGGCCCCTGGCCGATGATCACGGCTCCCCCAGAGAGTGCCGGCAGGCCGACCGCGGTGCAGGCTCCGATGGCCGGGCACGAGATCCCCGAATAGTCGCTGGCCGTGGGCGTGTTCTCGGTGGCCCATGTCGATCCGCCGTTGGTGGTGGCGACAGCGACCCCGGGGCCATTGTCGGCCGAGGTCTCTCCGACGACCGTGCAGGCGGTGGCCGAGGCGCAGGCGATGTCGCCAGGAGAGGCCTTCGACGAGGGGAACGACTCGGTCGTCCAGGTCGTGCCCCCGTCGGTCGTCGAGATGACCGTCGCCCCGGTACTGACGCTACCGATCGTCATGCAAACCGACTGGGTCGGACAGGCGATGGAGACGAGCCCGGATACGCCGCTCGGGGCGGTCTCGGTGGTCCACGAGGTTCCCCCATCGGTCGTGGCGATAATCGCCGTGTTCGGCGTTGGGGCACTGACGTTGGTCTCGCCGATTGCGGTGCATTGCGTGACCGACGGACAGGCGATGGAAGACAGGTAGGACAACCCGCTTGGCGCGGTCTCCGTTGTCCACGTGGCCCCCCCGTCGGTGGAGTCGACTATCGCCACGGAACCGGTGCTCCCGCCGAGCGCATCACCAACGCCGGTGCAGTCGGAGACCGACGGGCAAGAAATTTGGTTGATGCTCTCGATCCCCGATGGAACGGTCTGGCTCTGCCATGTGGCGCCACCGTCCGTCGTGCCGACGATGACGGGCGTACCCGGCACGACCGTGTTGCCGGAGGCCTCGCAGACGGATGACGACGCACACGAGATGGCCGAGAGGGAACCGACTCCGGCGGGAAGGCTCTCGGTGGCCCATGTCGACCCGCCGTCGGTGGAGGTCACGACGACCCCCGGTCCTGTAGGCCCTTCGGCGGACGTCGCGTTGGTCAGCCCACCGGCGGCCATGCAGACCGACGCTGTGGGGCACGAGACTGCGATGAGGCTGGACACCGCGTAGGGGAAGGTGAACGAGGTCGTCCAACTCGACCCCCCGTCGGTGGTGGCGAGCACGGCTCCAGGCTGTCCCGTTGCGGTCACACCCCCTGCGACCATGCAGTCGGAGTCGGACTGACAGGAGACGGCGGTCACCGAGGCGATCGGAGTGCTCTGTGTCGCCCAACCCGTCGAGCTCGCGGTCGCGATCGCTCCGCCGGCACCGGGCGATGCGTCACCGACAGCGAGACAGGCCGAAGGAGAGAAGCACGACACGCTACCGAGATAGCCCGTGGACACAGGGTAGGTGACGGTGCCGCAGCCCGTGACCAGGGTGCACGTCCCACTGAGGAGGATGCCTTCCGCCTCTCCCTCCAGGAATGGGTCTGTGTTTGTGCCCTTGGATCCGACAGCCATGCATTCCGACGTCGACGGACACGAGACGCTCGAGAACATGTCCCCGGCGAAACCGAACGATTCGGTTGCGCCCAGTGTCCCGGTCCACGTCGCCCCGCCGTCCACCGTCGAGGCCTCAAAGGAAACGGTTCCGCAAGGCTGGGCCATCGAAGAGCACGTCCCTGGCGCGGGCGCGGCATTGCCGACTGCGACGCAGGTCGTCGTCGACGGACATGCGATGCCGTCGAGCGCTTCTGAGTCTGCCGGGAGGCTGTCGATCGCCCACGTCGTTCCTCCGTTCGTCGTCGTTATGACCCCAGCGGCTCCGTCCACGGCACCCACGATGCTGCACGTACTGGTGGAGGGACATGAGACCCCCAAAGGCGAAAACGTGAGTCCCAATGGATTCCGGTAGCTCCAATTCACTCCGCCGTTAGTCGTCACTACGACCGCCGGTGTGAAGCTTTGCGCCGTGTAGCCGACCGCCATACAGGTTGCCGAGACACAAGAGATCGCGTTCATCTGCCCGATCCCAGCCGGAGCGCTCTCAGTCGCCCAACTGCCGCCGCCGTCGGCGGTCGCGGCGACTTCGTCGAACCCCACGGCGACGCAATCGGTCGCGGTCCCACACGAGATGGCAGTGAGACCTGCGGGCGTCGGGGTGTACGTCTGTTGGACTCCCCACGCGCCCGCTGATCCCGCAGCGGAAGCCGACGAGTTGCCCGAGACGCCCACGGTGACCAGCGCCACCACCGACATTCCGGCGACCGACAAGATGCAGGCGACGCTGCAGCGCAACCACCGGGCGAAGATTGTCCGCGTTCGCCCCCCGATATCCGAACCACGTCCCATGTCGATCACCCCCGATCGAGTCCGGGTCACACCGTCGGGAAGTTCGGAACGCACCCTCTAAGCCGAGCATCTGCCGAAACGGGATGGCCGCGGTCGCACCTTAACCCCAGGGAAAGGATCACGCTTGGGAAGGAGTCGGGTGGATCAGGTCCCGAAATCCTGCTCCTGCGGGCGCGCGTTCAAAACGGAAGTCCGTCCTGAAAGCGACGATCAGCGCTGATGGTGAGATCTGGTCCAGTGAATCCTGACCTCAGTCGCTTCCAAGCGCACTCCGGACAGCCTTCAACTGCTCCGGAACCGCCCGCCACCAGGTCCACTTGCCCCGCTTCTCTCCGACGATCAGTCCGGCGTCAGTCAAGATCCTGGTGTGGTGCGAGATCGTCGGCTGGCTCTTGCCGAGAGGAGCCTCAAGGTTGCAGCTGCAGACCTCGCCCTCCGAGGCCACCAGGGACAGCAGTCGAAGACGCACGGGGTCGCTCAAAGCGCCCAGCAGAGCAGCCAACTCTGTCGCGTCATCCTCCGAGAGGGTTGACTCGGTCAGGGGGGCGCAACACGGCACGTCCCTTTTCTTTGCCCGCACCACGAACTCCCATTGACAGATATCGATGTGAATCCTATATTGCCAGATCGACAATCATCAATGTTAGTGGGAGGTGCGGATGTCGAGGGTTCAATTGGCGCTCAACGTCAGCGATCTGCAGGCCTCGATCGACTTCTACGCCAAGCTTCTGGCGACGGAGCCGGCCAAGGTTCGACCCGGTTATGCCAACTTTGCGGTGGCCGACCCTCCTCTCAAGCTCATCCTTATCGAGCGAGCGGAAGCGCGCGGGGGTGGGCTGGCTGGGGCACTCAACCACCTTGGGGTCGAGGTCGAGACCGCCGATGAAGTTGCAAAGTCAGCCCTCCGCCTGGCGGCTGGAGGTCTGGCCACGGATCTCCGCGAGAACACAACCTGTTGCTATGCGGTACAGGACAAGGTGTGGGTAGACGATCCCGACAGCGTTCCCTGGGAGGTCTACACAGTCTTGGCTGATTCCCGTTCCGAGGCCGGCGCGAGCCGCTGTGGATCGGAGCCTCGTGCGGTACCAGACCGGGGCCCTGGCGTGCACTGCTGCTGATCGCTACGAGCCGTCAGTGTTGTCGCTCAGTCTCTGTAAGCGCGCCCTCGCAGAGTTCGTTGGCTGTGTGCTTCTCGCGGTTGTTGTCGTCGGTTCGGGCATTGCTGCTCAGCGCTTGTCACCTGGCGACGCCGGACTGCAATTGTTCGAGAACGCAATTGCGACTGGCTGTGGGCTCATGGCAATCATCTACATGTTCGAGGTAGCTTCCGGAGCACACCTGAACCCCGTCGTCTCGATCGCCGATGCATGGCTCGGAAGGATTCCGTGGCGTGAGGTGTACGCCTATGCACCTGCTCAGATTGCTGGCTGCATCTGCGGAGCCGTGCTCGCCAATGTCATGTTCTCTGAGGCGGCCATAAGCATTTCGACCAAGGGCCGCGCAAGCGGAGCACACTTCCTGTCGGAAATCGTGGCGACCACCGGGTTGCTCGTGCTGATCTTCACCTTGGCCAGGACGGGCCGACGAACCGTCATTCCAGCGGCGGTCGGTGCCTACATCGCGGGGGCGTACTTCTTCACCAGCTCGACAAGCTTTGCCAATCCGGCAATCACGGTCGGTCGGATCTTTTCGAACAGCTTCGCGGGCATTGCACCGACATCGGTACCGCTCTTCATCCTGGCGCAACTCGTCGCGGTACCCATCGCCCTCGTGCTCGTCGTGACGTTCAGCGCAGATCCTCGGCCTATAACTGAAACGGATTCGGCGTGAGCAAGAAACCGATCGTCCTGTTTCTCTGTACCCACAACGCTGGTCGTAGTCTCGCTGCCAAGGTTCTTCTGGATCACTATGCGAACGGTTCGGTCGACGTTCGCTCTGCTGGTTCGAATCCGGGTGAGGTTCTGAACCCTTCGGTCATCGTTGTTCTCGAGGAACGCGGACTTGATACCAGCAAGGAGTTTCCCAAGGCCCTGACAGAAGCTGATGCCCGAGATTCGGATCTGATCGTGACGATGGGGTGCGGTGATTCGTGCCCGGTCTATCCGGGGAAGCGATACCTCGAGTGGGATCTCGAGGATCCGGCGGGCTTGCCAGTTGATCGAGTGCGACCGATTGTCGATGAGATCGATCGACGTGTGCAGGAGCTACTGGCCGACCTGGTCAGGGTTTGAAGGACGCGGGATTCGACCACACGCAGTAAAGCCTCATTGAGCTGCACTCGAACATGCGCATCCATACCGTTGCCAGCAGGTCGACGGAGTCGAACCGGCGAGGACTGATCGTGCGGACGAAGCCGATGAGGTCTGTGAAGGTGGCGTCAGGTCACACAGATTGGCCGGGCGTTTTGACGAAGGCTGCGAACGGCGGCTGCTCCCCGGCGGGTGGCGGCACAGCCCGAGTGATGCCCGAAGGGTTCCCCGGTGCCGCCAGGGTCGGCGGATCGGCAAAGGCCCGGTTGCTGAGGTCGAGGCAGTCAAGCAGGTCGTTGGCGTTGGCGTCCCGGTACGTCATCGCCGGGAGGTTCCACTTGCGCTCGATCGTCTTGAGGACCGATGTGTGGTCGTACACCGTGTGGGACACGAAGTGTTTCTTGCTGTAGGGAGAGACCACCACGGTCGGAACCCGGAAGCCGTAGCGGTCGTACCCGCCGGGCTGATCGGTCGTGGTGATATCGGGCGGAATGTCGTCGGGCGGGATTGCGGGTGGCGGCGGCACGTGGTCGTAATAGCCACCGTGCTCGTCGTAGGTCCACACGAGCAAGGTTCGGTCCCATGCGGGACTGTTCATCAGCGAGCCGACCACCGTCGAGACGAAGTATTCGCCGAGCGACAGGTCCTGAGGGTTCTCCTCGGTGCCCGTCAGAATGTTCGGATCGACGTACGACACCGCCGGGAGCGACCCTGCATTGGCGTCGGCATGGAACTGATCGATCGTCTTGATCCGGCTCGGGTTCTTCTCCACGATGTCGGAGATCACGTAGAGGGTAGAGGCGTTGGTGGCGTAGCTCGCCCAGCTGATGCCGTGCGTGTCGAGACGATCGAAGATGGTCCCGTTGGGGGGGATGCCAGTGATCGACGAGAGCTCGGTGGCGATCAACCCGAAGGCCGTTCCGGCAAGCAGGAAGCGGCGGTTCGGGTAGGTCTGCGCCAGCACCGAGCAGAAGTAGCGGTCGCAGAGAGGGAACGTACCCGCGAGCGAGTAATAGAAGGGGATCTCCTCGCCGGTGTAGTACGCCATCGACCAGTCGCTGCTGCTCTCGGGCCCGATGAACCCGTCGTTCTGGCCGTGCCCGTACTGGAGGTGGCTGGCGTCCCATGTCTGAGTGACGTGGCCGGCCTGGAGCGTGTCCGTTTCATGAAAGGCGCGGACGTACCCTCCCGTGGGGTCCGGGTTCGTGTTTGTCGGGCGTCCGCGGCGGTCGAGGGTGAACCCGTCGCCACGACCGAGCATGCCGAGGTAATTGTCGAAGGAATGGTTCTCCTGCATCACGACCACGATGTGGTCGATCTCTGGCAGCGTGTCGGTGCCCTCCGGCAGGCTCGGGTCAGGCAGGGATCCCGGCCTGCGCCACCGGGAGCGAGGCGCAAGGTGGGAGGTCGACACGGCGGAGGCTGTTTCGGACGTGACGGCGCTGATGCCGATCGCCGCCGCTCCCACGCCGATCGCCCCCTGGAGGATCTGACGTCTCGACAAGCCTCGATCTGCACTCACCGGTTCCCATTAGAGCACGGGTTCGCAGAGCGTCAAGCGCCTTCGGCGGGGTGCTCGAGACTGACCGGTCTCTCGCAGCCTGGCGCGTGCGTGATGGTCGCGGCCGACTGCGACCAACGCGTGACCTCGAGGCGAACGACGCGCGAATCTGCCACCAACGACCGCCGGCGGCCCGAGGCCGCTCGAGACGCTCTTCGCGGGTGACAGAAGTTCCTGGAAAGGGATCTCTTCGTTGAGCCCTGGTGCCCGCGCTTGCTGGTCGAGTTCGCCCTCGCCGGGCGTGCCTTCGTCCAGGCACTTCAACTCAAAGTCTGGTCGGCGTCTCGGACCGGTTCCCACTGGTCGTGCTCGGAAGGCCTCGAACAGAGCTCAGGTCTTGTCACGCATCACCGCGTTACCGCGTCGATTGCGGCGACGCTTGTCGCGAGGAGGAATCATCGGAGGCGGCGTAGTGCCGGGTGGCGTCTGCGGCGAGCTGGGATCGGGTGCTGACGCCCAATTTGCTGTAGACGTGGATCAGGTGGGTCTTCACCGTGGCCCGAGAGATGAAGAGCCGCTCAGCGATCTGGGGGTTCGTGAGACCCTGGGCGAGCAGTTCCACGACAGAAGTCTCCGTGGGGGTGAGGCTGGGCCAGCCGCTGGTCGCTCGGCGACGCTGGCCGCGCGTTCGCGTCGCATACGCCACAGCTTCGTCGACGCTGAGCAGTTGTCCTTCGGCCCAGGCGGTGGCGAAGCCGGCCTCGTCGAGCTGCGTGCGGGCGGACTGCAGGTGTTCGTCGTAGAGGGTCTGGTCGACCGGCCAGCGCGCCAGGCCGAGCTCCGTTCGTAGCCGGTCGACGGCAGCGAGAATACGGACGGCTTCGGTGGCATCCTGATTGCGGACCGCCAGGCCGGCGAGGGCTTCGAGCGATTCGGCGACTCCAGGCCGGAGGCCGTGGGCGTGACGGATGGCCAGGGCGTGGTGATGGAGGTTTTCGGCCCGTTCAGCGTTGTTCTGTCGGGTGGCCAGCTGCGCCAAGCGGTGGTGCACGAGGCCAGTCAGCCAGGGGTTGTTCGCGGTGGCGGCAATTCGCTCTGCCTCGGTCAAGGCCTCGTGCGCTGCCTGCTCGTCACTGCCGGTCGAGCGCGCTGCCGTACACCGCCAGGCTCCAAGCGATGATCATCGGGAGACGTGTGGCCTCGTCGCGAGTTTCGGCGACCAAGGGCCCGAGCAGGAGAGCGGCGATGTCGGCTTCGCCGCAGCCGACGAGCAGTGTCATCAAGTTCAGGAGAACGAAGGGAAAGCCCTGGTCGCCGCCCGTGGCGCGAGCTCGTTGCAGGAAGGTCTCGAACCGGGTTCTCGCCGCGTCGTGTTGGCCGGTCAAGGCCTCGACCTCACCGAGCCAAGCGATGGCGACTCCCGCGGTCGAGGGATCCCCGACGGCCCGGCAGAGCTCGAGGGACCGCTCGCATTCGTCGCGAGCCCGGACCACCTCGCCGCGCCTGAGGGCGCCGAGAGCCTGCACGTTGTAGTACCAAGCCTCGTAGAATTTGTTGTCCAGCCGCTTCGCGACGGTCAGCAGTTCTTCGCAGTCGGCGGCTCCGCCATCGTGATCGTCCTCGACCTGCCAGGCGATGGTGGCCATTTTGAGCCCGTCGGCGACCGCGAACCAGTCGCCGATCGAGCAAGCCATCTCGACCCCGCGCGCCAGGTCGGCGCGGGCCTGGGCCGGGTTCTTCCAGAGGGCGACATAGTTGTAGGCATTGGTGGCTCGGGCGATCGTCCACGGATCATCGAGGTCGCGGGCCATGGCCAGAGCCCGGGGAGCGCAGAGATCGCCCGTCTCGTGGTCGTCGCCGTAAATCGCCACGTAGGCCGCACCCCACAAGGCCCGGGCGTGGACGACCGACGGCCCATCGGCGTGGGCGAGCGCCCGGCAGAACCAACGCCCGCCGTCGGAGGTGTGTCCTCGCAGCACCCAGAACAGGGCCAGCGCGGTCACCAGGCGAAGCATTGTCTCGTCGGCACCGTTGGTATCCGACCACTCCAGAGCGACGGTCAGGTTGTCTCGTTCCAGCTCTAGCTGAGCCAAGAGCGCGGGCCCGTTGCCACCGACCAGGAGAGGTTCAACCTGCTCGGCGTAGTCCAGGTAGAAGGCCAGATGGGATGCCCTGGTGGTAGCCATCTCCTCGGCCTCGACGAGACGCTCCCGGGCGAACTGCAGGATGGTCTCCAGCAATCGGTAGCGGCCGACATGGTCGTCGAAGACGATCAGCGACTTGTCCACGAGGCACGACACCAGATCCAGCACCGCGTACTCTTCGACGAGCGCGCCGTCGGCGCAGACTGCTTCTGCGCCTTCGATGCTGAATCCTCCGGCGAAGACCGAAAGACGCCGCAGGAGCGCCCGCTCCTCGTCAGCGAGTAGGTCGTGGCTCCAGCTGACGGAGGCCTCGAGTGTCTGTTGGCGGGGTACCGCGGTTCGACTTCCGCCGGTCAACAGTTTGAACCGGTCGTCCAAGCCAGCGGCGATGCGTGCGGGGTTCATCATTCGCGTCCGCGCGGCGGCCAACTCGATAGCCAACGGCAACCCGTCGAGACGCTGACAGATGTGTGCGATGGTCTCGGTCGTTTCGACGTCGGCCTGCCATCCCGGCCGGGCTTGTCCAGCGCGATCCATGAACAGTTCCACCGCGCCTCGCTCCTCCAGCGACGGCACCCGCCACGCCGCTTCACCGGCGAGGCCGAGCGCCTCGCGGCTGGTGGCCACCACGCGCAGCTTTGGCGCGGCCAGGAGGAGGGCCTCAACCAGGCTTCCTGTGGCGTCGAGGACATGCTCGCAGTTGTCGATGACCAGCACCAGGTCCAGGCCGCGGAGCTGCCCGGCCAAGGTTTCGAGCAGCGGCCGGTCCTGCTCCTCACGAAAGCCGAGGACGGCCGCTACCGCCCCGGCGACCCGATCGGGATCGCCCAGGGGCCCCAGCTCCACCCACCAGACGCCGTCCTCTGGGCCGTCCACAATCTCTGCGGCCAGTTGCAGGGCAAGGCGGGACTTTCCTGCCCCGCCGGCGCCGGTCAGCGTCACGAGCCGGTGCTCGCGGATGAGGTCGCGCAAGCTGGTGATCTCGCCGTCGCGACCCACAAAGGCCGTCATCTGGGCCGGCAGGTTGTTGGGAACCTTCGGGTTGTCGAGTGAAGCCAGCGGAGGAAAGCGGCCGTGCAGGTCTGCGGCGCCTAGCTGGAACAGGTGCTCAGGGCGGCCCAAGTCCTTCAGTCGATGCCGGCCGAGATCGGTAAGTACGACCCCTTCGGCCAACGAGTCGAACAGGAGCTCCGCGGTGGCGCCCGAGACCAGCACCTGACCGCCGTGGGCCAGTGCGGTCAGCCGCGCCGTGCGGTTCGCGGCTGGTCCGAAGTAGTCGCCGTCTCGCTCTTCGCACACCCCGCTGTGCAGCCCCATCCGCACTCGCAGCGGTTGTGACGTCGGCCATTCCTCTGACGTGAGCGATCGCTGGGCTGATGTCACTGCCTCCACGGCCGCACTCGGCGTCGAAAAGGAGGCGCAAAACGCGTCTCCGATGGTCTTGAACACATAGCCCCCGGAGCTATCGATGGCGCTCCGGAGGATCTCGTCGTGGCGGCGCAGGGCGTCAGCCATTTGCGCCGGTTCCGACTCCCAAAGCTTCGTCGAGCCTTCGACATCGCTGAAGAGCAGAGTCACGATTCCCGAAGGGACCGCCGATAGGCGATGCACGGCTGTCAGGCTACGTCGGCGCAGCGGGGGCTCGGGATTGGAGTCGGTATCGGCTTGAGGAGGTCTCACACTCAGAGCCTGATGCGGGTGCCGGCGGGCAACATCAACCATCTGGTTGATGTTCCGGGGTCGCCGGCTTCGCAGTCTGGGCTCATGGCCAACCATCTGTCGCGGGCAACCGTCACACCCGACCCGCTCGGCACGAACCGCCAGCGGCGCACCATCGGCGGGTCCGGCCTCGTCGTCTCCGCTTCACGGGGTCAAGCCCACCAAGCACCCCCAACGGGATTTGAACCCGTGCTGCCGCCGTGAAAGGGCGGTGTCCTAGGCCGCTAGACGATGGGGGCGAGCCCGCGCCGATGACACGGGAGAACCAGCCTAATGGGCGCCGATGGGAACACCCGGCGTCGGACGTTCGATGGGCTGGGGCGCAGGCACTGCCTCGGGTGCGTGGTACGTGCAGGCGAGGAAGGTCTGCACAACGCCGATGACCAAGGCAGTGGCACCCAGGATGTGGACCTCGACGAGAAGGGCGGGCAGATGGGTGAAGTACTGGATATACCCCACGGCGCCCTGGGCGACCATGACGGCCATGAGGATTCGAGCAGAACGGCGGACCCGCTCGGGTACGTCACCGACGTGCACGGCCACGACGAGTCCGATCGTCACACCGATCAACAGGACCGCGAGGCTCGAGTGGAGCTCGGCCATATCGCGGAGTGCGACGGGGATGCGCTTGGCCACCTGTTGGCCCGAGCTTTCGCCGGCATGCGGGCCGGCGCCGGTCGTCGCCGTGCCAGCCGCGATCACGAGCGCGAGCAACGTCAGGAGCGCGTAGTAGAGACGGATCAGCGGGCGAGGGATCAGCAGATGCGCCGAGCCCGGCGAGTAGTCACGCGTGGAACGGTGAACCAGCACCACGGCGTCGACGAGCAGGAGCATGGTGGCGAAGAAATGCACCATGACCACGTACGGGTTGAGTTTGGTGTAGACGACGATGCCACCAAGGACCGCCTGTGCCAGCACGCCCACGACCAGTCCGCCGCTGAGCCAGACGAGGTCGCGTCGACGCGGGGATCGGAAGAGCGAGCCCAAGAAGGCAGCGGCGACAGCGATCGTGAGCACCACCGTGACCAGACGGTTCCCGAACTCGACGAGCCCGTGGAATTGCAGCGCGGGCGTGAGGTGACCGGCCGAGCATTCCGGCCAGTTGCTGCAGCCGAGGCCTGATCCCGTGAGGCGGACGGCGGCGCCGGAGAGGACGATGAGCGCGGTGAGCGCCAGGGCCAAGACGTCGAGCCGATGGCTCAACGAGGGCGAAACGGTGGGGGTACGGCGCCACGACACGCGGGCCAAGCGTACCGGGCGTGCTCGTCTGGTCATGGGCGGACCTGGTGCCTAGGCTGAGCGACGCATGTCCATTGACGCACCCGTCCGGTTGGGCCGAAAACGCGGTGGTCGTGGTCGACGATCAGGGCCTATGTCGCCCTCACCAAGCCGCGCATCATCGAGCTCTTGTTGGTCACGACCCTTCCCACCATGGTCGTGGCCCAGCGCGGCCTACCGCCGGTGTGGTTGATGGCGGCCACGCTGGCCGGAGGTGCGCTGGCGGCGGGGGGTGCCAACGCCATCAACATGGTGGTCGACCGAGACATCGACCGGGTCATGAACCGCACCAAGAACCGGCCGCTGGTCACCGGGGCCATGACCCCGGCGGCCGCGTTGGTCTTCGCGATCTCGCTGGAGGTGGCCGCCTTCGCCGAGCTCTCGCTGGCGGTGAATCTTCTTTCGGCCGTGTTGGCCGTCTCGGCGACCTTGTTCTACGTGTTCGTCTACACACTCTGGCTCAAGCGGCGGTCCTCTCAGAACATCGTGATCGGGGGTGCGGCGGGTGCGGTCCCGGTCTTGGTGGGCTGGGCCGCGGTGACCGACAGCTTGGCCTGGGCACCGGTGGTCATGTTCGCCATCATCTTCATCTGGACACCGCCGCACTTCTGGTCCTTGGCGGTGCGCTACAAGGAGGACTACCGGGCGGCCGACGTGCCGATGCTGCCGGTGGTCGCATCGATGAAACGGACCACGACCGAGATCGTCTACTACACGGTGGCGCTCGTAGCCGTGACCTTCCTGCTCGGGCCGGTGGCCCATCTGGGCTGGATCTACATGATCACTGCCGCGCTGTTGGGTGCCGGATTCCTCTTCCTCGTGACGCGATTGTGGGGGCTGGCCCGGACCGGGCAGGTGAGCGGACGGGACGCGATGAAGGTGTTCGGGTACTCCATCACCTACCTCACCGTGCTCTTCGTCGCCATGGCGGGCGACGTCCTCATCAGCAACCACGTTCACTAGCGTCCCTCGTGATGACCGACGTCCCGCCCCCGGACGCACCGGGATCGCCGGTACGCCAACCCGTGTTCCGCAAGCCACGCAAGCGGTTCATCCTCATCGGGTTCGGCATCGGGCTCCTGGTCATCGTGTTGATCGGAATCTTCACGAGCCTGGGGACGAGCCAGGGCACCACCGCAGCGCCGCCCCAGGAAAGCGGGCCGGTGCCTTCGTTCTCGGCAGAGAACATCGGTCCCTCGGGCCCCGCACACCTGTCGGTGTCGTCGGCCGACACGACGAGTCCCACCGTGCTGCTCTTCTTCGGTGCCTGGTGCCCGAGCTGCCACCAGGAGCTTCCCTTGCTGACGTCGAGTGTGCGGCACCAGGTCGCGGCCGGCGGCGCACTCTCACACGTGCGGGTGATCGGCGTGGACAGCGAAGACACGCTCGGAAACGCCAAGGCCTTCATCCACACGGAAGGCGTCACCTTCCCGGTGGCCTACGACCCCAACCTCAACATCACCGAGGGCGATTTCTTCTTCGACGGCGACCCGAACGCAGTCTTCGTCAGGCCAGACGGCACCATCGCCAAGATCGTCCGCGGCGACAGCCTCGACGGAGCGTCGTTCGCCGCCGACGAACGCCAGCTCATTCCCAGCGGAACGTGAGCGCCGCGGCCACGGGCGCCGCCACGGCCCAGGTTGCCAGCACGGCCCAGGACTCGCCGGGTACGGCTGTCCCGCTGCCGAGTGCGGCGTGTAACGCCGCGGAGAGTGCCGCGGCGGGGAGAAGCTTGGCGAAATCAGCGAGACCGCCGGGCAGCTTGCCGATCGGGACGATCATGCCGCCGAGGAGCAACAAGATCAGATAGAGGCCGTTGGCCGCGGCCAGGTTGACCTCGGCGCGCAGCGTGCCGGCCATGAGGAGGCCGATCCCGGCGAATGCGGCCGAGCCCAAGAGGATGGCGCCGATGGCGCCGGCGAGGGCGACGGAGCCACCACCGCCCGGGTTCCATCCCAGACCGAGACCCACCGGCAGGAGCACCGCGGCCTGGAGGAGCTCGACCGCCACGATCGTCACGATCTTGGCGCCGAGGAGACGGGGACGGCCCAGGGGGGTGGCACCGAGTCGCTTGAGCACCCCGTAGCCACGTTCGAACCCTGTAGCGATGCCGAGGCTGACCATCGCGGTCGACATCACAGCGAGGGCGAGGATGCCGGGTACGAAGAAGTCTGCGGGCGATGGCGTCGAAGTCGACACCACCGAGACCTTGGAGAAGAAGAGCAGGAACACCACCGGGATGCCGAGCGTGAGCAACAGGGTCTCCCCGCGGCGCAGGGTCATGTAGACCTCGGCACCGGTTTGCGCCGTCAATGGGCGGAGCAGGCTGGTCCGGGCGCCCTCGACGGTCGGCGCGGATGTCGGGGTGCTCATCGCGACTTTCGCCTCCCTCGGGCCCCGCGCGGCGCCATCGGGCCCTCCGGCTCGTCCGCTGCGGACGCGGCGTCGCGCCCGACGGCTTCGAAGTAGACGTCCTCGAGGGTCTCCCCGGTGACGAGGTCGGTCAGGGCGACGCCGTGCTCGGCCAGATGGGAGGCGACGGAGGCCGTCGACGGCGGGCGTCGGAATCCCAACCGTCCTGACGCGGTAGCGCCCCGGTGCCGTCTCGGTCACCAGCGTCCCGGGAGCGACGGCCGCGCCCAACGCCACCACGTCGAGACCCGGCACCGCGCCGAAGCTGAGCACGCCCTGGCCGGGCTCGCGCCCCGCCGTCAGCGCCTGGGGCGTGCCCTCGAGACGGACCCGCCCTCCCGAAAGTATGACGATGCGATCCGCCATCCTCTCCGCCTCGCCGAGCTCGTGGGTCGTGAGTAGGACACAGACACCCTTCGCCTTGAGGTCCGCCACGACGGCGCGGATGGCGAGGCGGCCTTCGGGGTCGACGCCGGCGGTCGGCTCGTCGAGGAACGCGACCTCGGGACGGCCGATGAGCGCGAGCGCGAGGGAGAGTCGCTGTTGTTCGCCGCCCGAGAGGTGGCGAAAGGGGGTGCCGGCCACGCGACGCAGCCCGACCAACTCCAGCAGATTCGTTCGACGGCACCGGGTCCGGGTAGTACCCCGCAAAGAGGTCGAGGACGCGGCGTGGACCCAGCATCGGATAGACGCCGCCACGCTGGAGCATGACGCCGACGCGGCCGGTGAGCGCGGCATGGTCGGCCTGCGGGTCGAGACCGAGCACCCGGACGGTCCCGCCGGACGGGCGGCGATAGCCCTCCAGCGTCTCGACCGTGGACGTCTTGCCGGCGCCGTTCGGGCCGAGCACGACGAGCACCTCGCCGGAGTCGGCCGTCAGGTCGAGGTCGTCGACGGCGGGGACCGTTCCAGTCGGTCCGTAGCGCACGGTGAGTCCGGTGACCTCGACGGCAGGCACGGCGTCGCAGGCTACCGTGAGTGCAAATGATCGATATCCGGGCGTTGCGCGACGACCTCGACGCGGTCAAGGCTGCGCTGGCCCGGCGCGGGGTCGAGGCGTCCGAGGTCGATGCGGTGTTCGAGGCGGATGTCGCCTGGCGCGCCAAGGTCAAGAGCGCCGACGACTTGCGGGCGGAAGGGAACGCGCTCTCGCGACAGGTCGGGACAGGCCAAGAGGGACCGACGACGACGCGCGCGCCGACGAGCTCAGCGAGCAGGGCCGCTCGCTGCGTGCGAAGGAGCGGGTGGCGGACGGCCGAGGCGGAGGCGCTGGAGGAGAGGGTGCGCACGGGCCTGCTGTTCCTGCCCAACATTCCCGCGGACGACGCGCCCGACGGGCTGGGCGAGGAGGACAATGTCGAGGTCCGTCGTTGGTGGCCCGATCAGGATCTCGGGCGGTCCGAGCCGGCACGGCTCGAGCGTCAGCAGGTGCCGCACTGGGAGATCGGCGAGGCCCTGCAGATCCTCGATATGGAGCGCGGCGCGAAGCTGGCGGGTTCGATGTTCCCGTTGTACAGGGGACCCGGAGCGCGGTTGCTTCGCGCGCTGACTGCCTTCGCCATCGACCACCACTCGCCCGCCTACGAGGAGATCCGGCCGCCGACGGTCGTGCTCACGGAGACCATGACCTCGACCGGGCATCTGCCCGAAGTTCGCCGACGACGCGTATCACGTCGAGCGGGACGACCTGTGGCTCATCCCCACGGCAGAGGTCCCGCTCACCTCGCTGCACCGCGGCGAGATCCTCGAGGAGTCACAACTGCCCCTTCGCTTCACCGCGTCCACCCCGTGCTACCGGCGCGAGGCCGGCTCGGCGGGACGCGACACGCGGGGGCTCCTCCGCGTCCACGAGTTCGACAAGGTGGAGTTGTTCGCCTATGCCACGCCGGAGGGCGCTCTCGACGCGCAGGCCGACATCCTGCAGCGGGCCGAGTCGATGCTCCAGGAGCTCGAGCTGCCGTACCGCGTCCTCGACCTGTGCTGCGGGGACCTGGGTGGACCCTCGGCCGGACGTTCGACCTGGAGGTCTACGCGCCCGGCGTCGACCGGTGGCTCGAGGTGAGCTCGGTCAGCTGGTACCGCGACTACCAGGCGCGAAGGGCCGCCGTGCGCTATCGCCCGGCGGAGGGCGGCGGGCCGAAGCTCGTGCACACCGTCAACGGCTCGGCGCTCGCGTGGCCGCGGATCTGGGCCGCACTGGTGGAGACCGGGCGCCAGGACGACGGCACCGTGCTGCTCCCCGAGGCGCTGGCGCCGTATCTCGGCGGCGAGCTGCTGATCAAGGCACCGTGAGCGACGTGGGCGGTCCGCCCGTCGGGAACGTGCAGGGAGACAGCGGCCGGTTCGGCTACGAACGAATGCTCGAGGCCATCGCGGCCGAGAGCCGCCGGCTGGCCGACGCGGCGGCCCGCTCGGACCTGGACGTCCGCGTCCCGTCGTGCCCGAAGTGGACGGTCCGTGACCTCGCCCACCACATCGGGGAGGTGCAGTGGTACTGGGGGCAGAACGTGCACGTGCCGGCAACCCCGACGCGCGCTCCGGCGGCGACCTGACGGCCTTTCCGGAGGACAACGACCTGTTCGCCTGGCTCGGCTGGTGCACGTACACGCTGCTGGACACGTTGCGTGAGGCGGGTCCGGACGCGCCGAGTTGGGCCTGGTGGCCCGAGCCGCGCACCTCGCTCGCGGTGGGCCGTCACCAGGCCCAAGAGGTCGCCGTGCACCGGTGGGACGCAGAGGGTGTCGTGGCCCCAGGCGCATCGAGTGCCCTCGACACCGGCCTCGCCGAGGACGGCGTCCCGGAGTTCATGGAGATCATGGTGGGCGCAGACCTTGCTCGCGTTGCCTGGTGTCGTCACATTGACGGCGACCGACACGGGGGCAAGCTGGACGGTCGCAGGCAACGGTTCGGACCGCACCGGACGCACCTCCGAACTGCGCGCCACGGCCTCGGACCTCGTGCTGATGCTCTATCGCCGCCTGCCGGTGCCCGACATCGGCGGTGCAGGGTGATCCGATGCTGATGGCGGCGCTCCTGTCGCTGGCCGACACCTCGTGACCGATCTCACCTTCCTCGGGACCGGCAACTTCCTCGCGCCGCCCGGCCGTTACTGGAACAGCTTCGTCTTGGACTCGTCGGTACTGGTGGAGCCGTCGCCCACAGCGCTGCCGCACCTGCGGCGCTGCGGGTTCCGGGTGGACGGCATCGAGGTGGTCGTGGTCTCCCACTTCCACGCCGACCACTGCTTCGGTTGGCCGTTCCTGCTCGAGGCCGCGGCCCAGCACGGGGACGGGCGCACGGTGTTCGTGGTCGGGCCTCCAGGGATCGAGGCGCACCTGGTCAACATGAACGAGGCAGGGGCGGTCGGCACGGTGACGGAGTTCGCGCGGGCGCGGCTCGACCTCCGGTTCGTGGAGGTCGACGGCCGCTGGCAGGAGGCCGGGCCGTTGCGCTTCAGGGCCGTCGAGGTGGTGCACGTGCCCTACCTGCGTTGCTTCGGCTACCTCTTCGACCGGGGTGACCGGACGATCGGCTACTCCGGTGACACGACTCCCTGCGACGGGCTGACCGAGCTGGCGCGCGAGGCCGACCTCCTCGTGGTGGAGTGCAACGGCCGCCACGGCCCGGAGGGCGAACCGCCGGTGCACATGGACGAACAGGCCATTCGCGTGCTTCGGTCAGCCCATCCCGACGTCCATCTCGTGCTCACGCACCTCGGCGAGCAGGTCGACACGGCCTCCTTGCCCGGCGTGACGATCCCCGACGACTTCGACCGCCTCAACGTCTGAGGGGTCGCGGCGCGAGCCCGCGGTCGCCTAGGAGGCCGCGGCGGCGAAGCGGTAACCGACGCCGCGCACCGTGGTGATCAGCACCGGGGCCGACGGGTCTGCTTCGATCCGGGAACGCAGGCGCTTGATGTGGACGTCCAGCGTCTTGGTGTCCCCGATGTAGTCGGTGCCCCAGACGCGATCGATCAGCACGTCACGGGTGAGGACGCGGCCCGAGTTCTCCACGAGCAGGCGCAGAAGCTCGAATTCCTTACGCCGGAGGTGCACCTCCTCGCCACGGACGAACACCCGGCGCTGGTCGAAGTCCACCTTGATCCCGTTCGACTCCCAGATGCCGTCGCTGCCGAACTCGATGGTGCCGCCTGCGTCGCTCGCCTCGGGCCCACCGGGAGCGCGCCGCAGCACGGCCCGCATCCGGGCGACCAGTTCCCGGAGCCGGTAGGGCTTGGTGACGTAGTCGTCCGCCCCGACCTCGAGCGCCACCACGGTGTCGATCTCCGTCCCCTTGGCCGTCACCATGATGATGGGGACCTGGGAGCGCGTGCGGATGTTCCGGCACACGTCGATACCCGACATCTTGGGCAGCATGAGGTCGAGCAGAAGGATGTCCGGGCTCGTCTCTTCGTAGAGCTGCAGCGCCTCGTTGCCGTCACGGGCCACGGTGACGCGGAAGCCCTCGTTGGACAGCCCGATGACCAACGCTTCGATGAAGGACTCCTCGTCCTCGGCGAGCAACACTTTGACCGGGCCCTCGCCCGCGGCGGCGCGCCCGCCCTTCTTGCCCGACTTGCCCGATGCTGGCTTGCTCACGCCACGCGCTCCGCCTGGACCGGGAGGACGAGCGTGAAGGTCGAGCCCTCGCCCTCGCGGGACTCGACGTCGACCCACCCCTGATGGTTGTTGGCGACATGGCGCACGATCGACAGACCGAGGCCCGTCCCGCCGGTGTCGCGGCTGCGGCCGTGATCGACCCGGTAGAAGCGCTCGAAGATCCGGTCGAGGTCGCGGGCCGGGATGCCGACGCCGTGGTCCTGCACCGACAAGCGAACGTTGTCGCGCTCCTCGATACGCCAATTGGGCGACACGACAGCCGTCGGCTCGGGCAGGCCGGAGCCGCCGGCCTCGCCTTCGACGGCGGTGAGCGGCGCCGGCGCCGTCGTTCCGGTCGCGGCCGAGCCGATGCCTGCGCCATCGGCCCGTGGTGTGTACTGGTCGAGGATCTCGGGGGTGAAGACCGGCTCCACCGCACCCTCCTTGTCTGCCGCTGCCGTCGAGGCCTCCGCACCCACGGCCGGCGCCTCGCCCGTGATGGCCGGGACCTCGCCCGTCCCCGGCGGGTCGCCCATTTCGACCACAGCGCTGCCGCCGTGGGAGAGGCTGGGGTTGATGCGCTGGACCGTGCCGGTCACCACGACCTTCGAATTGTCGTAGGAATAGGTGATCGCGTTCTCGAGGAGGGCGTGCATGGCCGACACCAGCTGACGCCGGTCTCCCATGACCGCCACCGGCGGGGAGGGTTCGTGCAGCAGGATCTCGATGCCGCGCTGGTCGGCCGTGGCGCGTACGCGCTCGATGGCGTCGGCCATCACCAGGTTGACCAGCACCGGCTCGCGCGGCGGGGCCTCTTCGGACTCGATCCGGGAGAGGTCGAGCAGGTCGTCGATGATGCGGCTCACCCGGAACGCCTCGTTGTGGATGCGGCCGGCCAGGCGCTGGGCCACCTGGGGATCCGGCTCGGAGACCAGGGTCTCGGCCAGCAGGCCGAGGGCGCCCATGGGGGTCTTGAGCTCGTGGCTGACGTTGGCCACGAAGTCTCGCCGGATCTCCTCGAGGCGGCGCCGTTCCGAGACGTCCTCGATCAGGGCGATGACCCCGAGTGGCCGGCGCCCGTCGTCGATCTGATGCGCGCGCACCTGGAGCGTCCGGCGGGGAGGCCCGTAGAGGTCGAGAGTGCGCTCGGCCGACCCCTCGTGCCACGCGTCCTCCAGAAGCTCGGTCACCGCCTGTGCGGCGAGGGCGTCACCGTGGCGGCTGACCATCAGGGCATTGGCGCGGCCGTTGCGATAGATCACGGTCCCGTTCTCGTCGCAAAGGACGACGCCCTGGGTGAGGGTGTCGAGGGACCGGCGGAGGCGGATGGCGTCGGAGCTCGACTCGGTGACCGCCTGCGCCGCCCCGCCCGTCACCTGCTCGAGGTAGGCGAGCGAGGTCTCGATGTTGTACTCGTCCTCGGGCGGATCGAGGCCGAGCCTGGTGCCCAGCGCGGCCAGGCGTTGCGAGATGGCTCGACGCCCCGACCGGCGTCCGAGCAGGGACGCGACGACGCCGACGAGCACGCACGCAGCGACCGCGATCGCGATGAAGAGGATCTCCTGGGTCTGGCTCAGATCGACTTCCCCGGGCCCACTCAGCGGCACGCCCCCAATATGACAGGGCTGGAGCGTACGGGGCGAACGTCTGGGAGACGGCGCCGCCCCGCCCTCTTCCCTCCTGAGCTGCAGCTGGGGCGACGTCGCCGCCTCTGAACTGCCTTTCTGCAACTCCCGGGTGTCCGGGCCCCGGAAACGAGGTGCCCGACGTCGGTGCACGCGAGTCACACGGCCGACCGTTCTCCGGCCGACGGCGGCTCCGGAGGGTCCGGCGCCCCACGAGTCTTGACGGAGGACATCCATGGTCGTGTGGCATCTGGCCGACGTCTCGCTGACCCCGAGCGTGAACGCGCTGCCCGGCGGCGGGACCCTGCAGGACCTGACCAACGGCCTCGGGGCGTGGGCGCTCATCGCCGCCCTGGTCGGATTGCTCATCGGTGCCGCCGCCTGGGCGCTCGGCGTGCACGCCCAGAATTTCCAACAGTCGCTGGTCGGGCGGCGGGCCGTCCTCGTCTCGGGCCTGGCAGCGCTCCTCATCGGTGCCGCTCCACCCATCATCAACTTCTTCTTCCACGCCGGCGTGAACCTGCACTGACGGGTCGGGGCTCCCCGCATGCTGGCCTCCGGCTGCACCGGACTCGATGCGCTGAACCCGATCTGCCAGGTCGGGAGCCTGGGTGGTTCCATCGCGGCCTCGGGGTTCGAGTCCGTCCTCAGCGGGATCAGCCAGTGGGTGGCGAGCGGCGCCGAGTGGCTCCTCACCCAGATCGGCGACGTGCTGGAGAGCACCACGACGGTCGACATCGGCGCGACATGGTTCCGTACGCACTACGAAGACATGACGGCCCTGGCCGGCGTGGTCATTCTCCCGATGCTGTTCGTGTCGACACTGCAGGCGGTGGTGCGCCAGAACCCCGGGCAGCTGGTGCGCACGTATCTCGTCCAGCTGCCACTGGCGCTGTTGCTGGCGGTCGTGGCGATCCAGATCGTGATCCTGAGCCTGTCGGCCACGGACGCGATGAGCGACGCTGTCGCGGGCGGAACGGGAACCGACGTGACGTCGCTCCTCTCCGGCGTGACCACCGGGCTGGTCGCCGCGGCGGACGATCCGACCATCGCCAGCTTCGTGCTCCTCCTGGTCGCGTTGCTGATCGCGGTGGCCGCCTTCGTGCTGTGGCTGGAGCTGCTGATCCGTGCCGCCGCGGTCTACGTCGCGGTGCTTTTTCTCCCGCTGGCCCTGGCGACCCTCGTCTGGCCGGCGGTGTCGCACTGGTGCCGCCGCCTGGTCGAGACGCTGGCGGCGCTCATCCTCTCCAAGTTCGTCATCGTGGCGACCTTGAGCCTCGCCGCCGGCGCCGTGTCGTCCGGCACGGCGGGAACGGGATCGCACGGGGCGGGGTTCTCGGCGGTGCTGGCCGGGGGCGCCCTGCTCGTCATGGCCACGTTCGTGCCCTTCGCCATCCTGCGCATGATCCCGGCGGTCGAGGCGGGCGCCGTGGCGCATCTCGACGGGCTGCGCGAGCGCGGGACCGCGGCCATGCTGCGCGTGCCACGCAGTGCGGCGAACTTTGCCCTCTCCGAGGGGCTCGGTGCGCTGGGCGACGCCCGACTCCTGGCCGGGGCTGCGGCCGGTGGCGCGGCCGGTGGCGGGGGCGGGGGCGGGGGCGCCGGTGCCGGAGGAGGTGCGGTGCGGTCCGCCTCGGGCACCGGTGGTGGCGACGACGCCGGTCTCGGAGGGGTCGAGCTGGGCGAGGGGGACGCCGAGTCGCCGCGGCGCTTCGACGAGAGTGTGGCCCGTGGCGACGTGCCGGGGCCCAAGGGACCCAAGCCGCTCCTCGACTCGGATGCGGAGGCCGACGCGGCAGCAGAGACGAGCGAGGGGCCGCAGCGGTTCAACCGTTGGGGGTACGCCCCGATGGGACCGGAGCGACCCGAGGACGCGTGGAAGTGGGAGGGCGTGCCTCCGGGATGCAGCCTGATGGGTCCGGTGGAGCCCGGGAAGCGGCGGGCCTACATGGGCGACGACGGGCACGGCCCGCGCGTCAGCTCCCTGCCGCCAGCGTGGCCGCCCGGTGAAGGGGGCGACAAATGAGCAGCGACGGCGGCGCGCACTACCGCTTCGGCCCCCGCGAGCGCGCTGGCGCGCTGGCGGGGTGGCGGGCCGGGCAGATCCTGACGATGGCGGTCGGGCTCGTCTTCGGCGTCCTCGTATTGCGCTGGGAGCCGAATGCGGCCGGCGTGGCGGCGGCGATCTGCATACTCGTTCTCTACGGCGCGCTGGCCACGGTACCGGTGGCTGGGCGGACGGGCGACGAGTGGCTGCCGGTCGCGGTGTGCTGGGCGGCCCGGCGGGGCGCCCCTGGGGGCAGGCGGCGCATGGGGGCGTTGCGCGACCTTCGGTTGCTGCACGCCGGGTGGCACGACATGGGTGTGCTGCACGACCGTGCCGCGCGCACGCTCACGGCCGCGCTCTCCCTGCGCGGCGGCAGCTTCGCGCTGCTCGGCCCGGACGAGCAGGACCGGCGGATCGGGGCGTGGAGCTCGGTGCTCTCCTCGCTGGCCCGGGAGGGCTCGCCGGTCCACCGGCTGCAGTGGGTGGCCGCATCGCTTCCCGACGACGGGGAGGGGGTGCGGTCGTACCGGGCGGCGGAGGGCGTGCCTGACGCGGCCTCCGCCTGTGCCTCCTCGTACGAGGCGTTGCTGTCCGACATGGACTCGCACACGTCTGCGCACGACGTCGTCCTCGCCGTGCAGGTGCGGCTGACCAAGTCGGTCGAGACGGGCTGCGCCACTCTGGCGCGGGAGGTGGGATCGCTGGTCCGCCTCCTGGGCGACGCCGACCTCGGCGTCGACGCCGTGCTGACCGTCGACGACCTGGCCCGCCAGCTGCGCCGCACCTACGAGCCGACCGTGGACCGGGCTCGCGCGGGGTCGTCGTGGTCCCGAGACCCCTGGCCGATGGCCATGGAGGAGAGCTGGTTCTCCGTGCGGGTCGACGCCATGGTGCACGCCACGTTCTGGGTGGCGGAGTGGCCGCGCATCGAGGTGCGCAGTGACTTCCTGGCGCCGCTCCTCCTCGGGTCGGCCCGCTCGGCGTTTGCGGTGGTGATGCAACCCCTCGGTCCCGACGTGGCCGTGCGCAAAGTGGAGGCGTCGCGCACGGCGGACCTGGCCGACGCGGAGCTGCGTCGCCGCGGTGGCTTCGTGTCGACGGCCCGCCACCGGCGCGAGTCCGAGGTGCTGGCTCGGCGCGAGGCCGAGCTGGCGGAGGGTCACGCCTCGTTCCGCTATTCGGGCTACGTGACGGTCTCGGCACCCAACGACGAGGAGCTGGTGACGGCCTGCGACGCCGTGCAGCACGCGGCGGGCCAGAGCAGGCTCGCGCTGCGCCGGCTCTACGGCGATCAGGCCTCTGCCTACACGTGCACGCTGCCGCTGTGCCGCGGGCTGCGCTGAGGCCGTCGCCGGTCGCCTCTACCATGAGCCCATGCCCGGCGCAGCGGACGAGAGACCCGCCGCGGCGGGTCCGGCGGACGGGCGCGGTGGGCCGCGCAATCTCGTGGTCCTGCTGCTCGACAGCCTGAACCGCCACATGCTCGGGCTGCTACGGCGGGGTCGAGTTCGCGACGCCGCACCTCGACCGCTTCGCGCGGGAACGGGCCGTGCGCTTCACCTCGCACGTCACCGGCTCGCTGCCGTGCATGCCGGCGCGCCACGACATCTTGTGCGGGGCCCTCGACTTCCTGTGGCGACCGTGGGGGTCGATCGAGATCTGGGAGGAGCCCGTCACGCAGCAACTGCGCCGGGCCGGCGTCACGACCATGCTGGTGTCGGACCACCCGCACCTCTTCGAGACGGGCGGCGAGAACTACCACACGGACTTCAGCGCCTGGGACTACGTGCGCGGCCACGAGGGTGACCCGTGGCGCACCTACAGCGACCCCAGCTACATCGGGACGCCGGCGCTGCCGGCGCGCGGTGGCGGGTGGTACTGGCAGGAGCGGCTCGGCTTCGACTCGGGCGACCGCGGCTACGACCGTTCGCGCACGTTCTTCCGCTCCGAGGAGGACTTCCCCGGGCCGCGGACGATGCGGACGGCGGCGGACTGGGTGCGGCGTGGCGCGCCGGACGATACACCCTTCCTCTTGTTCGTCGACGAGTTCGACCCGCACGAGCCGTTCGACACGCCTGCGCCGTATCTCGGCCGCTACGACCCTGACTGGGAGGGCGAGCTGTTGATCTGGCCACCCTACGACGTCGGTGCGGTCGGGTCGGGGCGGTTGCGCGAGCGCGAGGGTCGCCAGATCCGGGCCAACTACGGGTCCAAGCTCACCATGATCGACCACTGGGTCGCTGAGGTCTTCGCCGCCCTGGAGGAGCGGGGGCTGTGGGAGTCGACGGCGGTCATCGTGTGCACCGACCACGGCCACTATCTCGGCGAGAAGGACATCTGGGGCAAGCCCGGCGTCATGCAGTACGAGCCGCTCGGGCACATTCCGTTGCTCGTGTCATGGCCGGGCGTGGCCGGTGGCGGGACCTGCGACGCGCTGACGACCAACGTCGACATCCATGCGACGATCGCTTCCGTGTTCGATGTGACGGCGCGGGGGACGGCGCACGGGACGTCGCTGGTGCCGTTGGTGACGGGGGCGGGGACGGGAACGGTGTCGGGTGGTACGGGCGGGTCGTTCGGCGCTGCACAGGGTCGGGAATGGGCCCTCGGTGGCGTCTTCGGCAACTGGGTGCAGGTGACCGATGGGCGGCGCAAGTACGCCGCGGGGCGCAGTGGGGAGCAACTTCCCCATCTCCATGTGGTCGAACCGGTGGTCGACCATGCCCATCCACGGCCTGGAGGACCTGGTCCGCCTGCCACCGCCCGACCGGCGGGCCCGGCTGGACTTCATGCCGGGCTCGGAGGTGCCGGTCATCCGTCAACCGTTCGAGCCCGGAGATCGGCTCCCGTTCTGGATCGGCGCGAACGCCGTGGACGCCCACTTCCTCTTCGACCTGCACAACGACCCGACGGAGGACGAGAACCGGGCGGGCTCGGGTGGTGCGGACGAGGCGGACATGGTGGAGCTCCTCCGGGTCGCCCTGCGAGCGGTGGAGGCACCGGACGAGCAACTGGCGCGCCTGGGTCTGGCGTGACGGCGGTCGAGGGCGGCGGCGCGTCGCCGTTCCTGCTGCCGCGCATTCCGGCATCGTCGGGTGCGCTGATCTTCGACGACGTCGGGCGGCTCCTCGTCGTCAACCCCACCTACAAGGCGCACTGGTCGATCCCCGGCGGCATCATGGAAGCGGACGGCGAGACGCCGTGGGAGGCGTGCCGGCGCGAGGTGCGCGAGGAGGTGGGCCTCGTCGTCGGGCGCGGGCGCCTGGTGGTGGTCGACTTCCTCCGGCCCAAACCGGGGAAGCCGGGCGGGTTGCGCTTCCTGTTCGACTGCGGCGTGCTCCCAGGGGACCTGTCGTCGACGATCGTGTTGCAGGAAGAGGAGCTGTCCGAGTACCGCCTGACGGACCCCGCGGAGGCTTTGGCGCTCCTGAGCGGGCCACTGCGCCGCCGCGTCGGCGCCGCCCTGGAGGCCGCGGACTGTGTGTACCTGGAGGACGGCCGGCCCCTCTGAGGGACGCCCGGGGCCGGCGGGTGGCGGTCAGGCCAGGCCGAGCTCGGCCGGCCGCTCCCGCAGGAGCACGACGGCCGTCATCGTGACGAGGACGGCCGCCAGCCCGAGGGCCAGCGCGGGGTGGACGTGGATGGTGAGCACCGCACCCACCGTGGCGCCCGCGAACATCGAGACGACGGAGACGAGTCGGTGCGAGACGTTCGGGTTGGTGCCCCCGGCCAGCGACGAGTCGGAAGCCAGCCCGGTCAGCGTCGTGGTCAGCACGGTGGTCGTCATGTCGGCCACGCCCAGACGGCGGACCGCCGTGTTCCGGGCACCCATGCTGGTCGCGAGGAGCGCGATGACGGTGAACCGCGGCCATCCCGACCCGAGCCCCGACGCTGATACCGCGGCGGCGATGCTGGCGGCGGCGATGGTGAACGCGACCTCGATCGCCATGACGGCCATCAGGAGATCGCGACGCACCGGCGCCCGGCGCGCGATGCGGCCGCCGACGACGGCGCCGACCAGGAAGCCGCCGAGTGCGCACAGGCTGGCCGCGGAGGAGAATCCCGCCGCGCCGGCAAGGGCAAACCCGAGCAGGGCCACGTTGCCGGTCATGTTGGCGGTGAAGACGTGCCCGAGGCCGAGGTAGCTCACCGAATCGAGGAAACCGCTCACCACGGTCAACGCGGCCAGTGACACGACGAGGGAGGGGGACGTACGACTGGGGTCGCTCATGGGCGCTCAACCTTCCCCGCGGCCCGGGGACGGCCACGGCCAGCGCCAAGGTAACGGAGAGGCCGCCGGGTCGGGTGGGACGCGTCGGGACAACGGGGCGCATGGTGCGGCGCGCCAGGAGGCTGGGACCCGACCGTTCACCGGCCGTGAGGGAGCGCATGCCCCGGGTCCCGGCCCATCAGGTCACGACGCGCAACCTGGGCGCGGCCTACCCGTTCATCGCCGAGGCGGGTCTCGGCCGGCGCGGCGTGGTGATCGGAGACGACCTGTTGGGCGGCTCGTTCGTCTTCGACCCGTTCGAGCTCTACGCCGCCGGGGTGGTGTCCAACCCCAACATGGTCGTCTTCGGCCAGATCGGACGGGGCAAGAGCGCGTTCGTCAAGGCGTTCCTGTGGCGCCAGGCCGTGTTCGGCCGGCGGGCCTGGGTGGTCGACCCCAAGGGGGAGTACGGCGACCTGGCCGATGCGTGGGGCGTCCGCCCGGTCGCACTTCGCCCCGGAGGTGCGATCCGCCTCAACCCGCTCGACCCCGGTCCCGACGGCGACGTCCGCGTCGTCGCGGACGGCGGCCCGGGGACCGACGCCACCGAGCGCCGCCGCATCGGCCTGCTCTCTTCGCTGGCCAGCGCCTGCCTCGGACGGGACCTCGTGCCCCGGGAGCGCGCCGCGCTCGGGGCCGCGCTCGAGGACGTCGCGGGCGGGGCGGCGGTACCGACCGTGCCGATGGTGGTCGAGGCGCTGCTGTCGCCGAGCGCGTCGGCAGCACGCGCGCTCCGCACCGAGCTGCGTGACCTCCTCGAGGACGGCCGCGACGTGGCGCTCGAACTGCGCCGGCTCGTGCACGGCGACCTGCGTGGCATGTTCGACGGACCCACCACGCCGGGTCTCGATCTCTCGGCGCCGTTGGTGGTGCTCGACCTCTCCGCGCTCTATTCGTCGGCGGCGCTGGGCGTGCTGATGGCCTGTGCCACCGCGTGGCTGCAGGCGGCCTTGTCCCGGAGCGCCGCGACCGCCACGGCGGGCTCGGTGCGAGGAGGGTTCTTCCTCGTCGTCGATGAGGCTTGGGCGATCCTGTCCAACCTGGGCGTGGCGCGGTGGCTGCAGGCGTCGTGGAAGTTGTCGCGTGCCTTCGGCGTCTCGAACGTCGCCGTGTTGCACCGCGTCTCTGACCTCCGCTCCGTGGGCGCGTCGGACTCCGAGCAGGTGGCGCTCGCCCAAGGCCTCCTCTCGGACTCCGAGACCAGGGTCGTCTACGCGCAGTCGCCGGGCGAGCTCGAGGTGGCGAGCGAGCTCCTCTCCTTGTCGGCCACGGAGACGGACCTGCTTCCGCAGCTTCGTCGCGGCGTCGCACTGTGGAAGGTCGGCCAGCGCTCCTTCCTGGTGCAGCACCGTCTCAGCGCGGCAGAGCGGCTCATCGTGGACACCGACGCCGCCATGACGGGTGGCGGTCGCGGTCGCGGTGGCGGGCGGTGAACGGCCTCACCGCCACCGTGCTCCCGCTCGCCCTCGGCGCGGTCCTGCTGGCCGGCCTGTCACTCCGGAGTGGACTGCGGCATCCGGGCGTCGGGCGGCCGCAGCGGGACCGCGGCGCCCGGTGGGGGAGGCGACGCGACCTGCGTGCGCTGCTCGTCAAGGCCGACGCGCCGCCTCCCGGCCGCCTCGTCGTCGGCGTGCGGCCGGGCGTCGTCCGTGCCGTCGGTGTGGCGGGCGAGGCGTCGCAGTCGCTGGTCGTCGTCGGCCCGACGCAGAGCGGGAAGACGACCTGCCTGGCCGTCCCCGCCATCTTGGGCTGGCGCGGCCCCGTAGTGGCCGCGAGCGTCAAGAGCGATCTGTTGCGCCACACCCTGGGGACGTGCGCACGGCGCGGCCGCGTATGGTGCATCGACCCCACGGGCTGCACCAACACCCCGCCGAGCACGTGGTCGCCGCTGACGCGTTGCGCCGACTGGTCCGAGGCCCGCCGGACGGCGGCGGATCTCTGCGATTCGGCCAAGGTGGACGGGACGACGGCGGACGGTGAGTTCTGGTACGCCACGGCGGCCAAGTTGCTGGCGCCGCTGTTCCTGGCCGCGGCGCTCGAGGGACGCAGCATGGCCGACGTCGTCCGCTGGGTCGACACCCAGGAGGTCGGAGAGGTCGCGGGCATCCTCGAGCGCGCCGCGCCGGGCGCAGCACTGGATGCGGCCCGCGCCACCTGGTGCCGCGACGAGCGCACGCGCAGCTCGGTTTACACGACGGCCGAGACCGTGCTGGCACCTTTCGCCCACGAGAGCGACCGCGGCGGCACGTGGCGCGGCGGGGCGGGGGGCCCGTTCGAGCCCGAAGAGCTCCTCGGCGGAGCCCACACGCTGTACCTGTGCGCGCCGGCGCACGACCAGCGGCGCCTGCGCGGCTACTTCACCGCCTTGACCCAGCAGGTCCTGGCGCACGCGTTCACGACCGCCACCCGGTCGGGCCGCCGCCTCGACCCGCCATTGTTGGTGGTGCTCGACGAGGCGGCGCACATCGCTCCGCTGCCCGAGCTCGATGGGCTGGCTGCCACGTGCGCGTCGCACGGCATCCAGATCGTGACGGTCTGGCAGGACCTGGCGCAGGTGCGGGGGCGTTACGGGGCGCGAGCGCCGACCGTGCTGAACAACCATCGGGCCAAGTTGTTCCTCTCGGGCATCGCCGACCCCGACACGCTCGAGTACGCCAGCCGCCTGGTGGGCGACGAGGAGGTGGCACATCCCTCCGTCACGCGAGACCCGTCGGGACGCCGCTCCACCACGGCGACGACGGGGCCACGGCGCCTGCTGCCGCCCGAGGACCTGCGCTGCCTGCCGAGCGGGCGGGCCGTCCTCGTCTATGGGAGCCTGCCGCCGGCGCGGATCGCGTTGCGCCCGTGGTGGGGCGACGGGCGGCGCTTCAGTCGGCGCGGTCGTTCGTAACGGCGGAGGCGGCGGGAGCCGTGCTGCTCGGGGCGCCGCGTGCGCCCCACTGGTACGGGCGCGTTCGGCGAGGAGGGCGACGCCAGTCGTCTTGACCGGTCGCGGCGGCGAAACCTAGCCTCGCCGCGGCCGGGAGTTCCGTGGTGATCCGAAGGGGGTCGAGGCATGTCCAGCCAGGTCAGGAGCGGTGAGATCCGCATGCTCATTGACGGCGAGCTCGTGGAAGCGGCGTCGGGCAAGCGGTTCGAGAACATCAATCCGGCGACGGAGGAGGTGCTCGGCGAGGTGGCCGATGCCTCGGCCGCCGACATGCAGCGGGCCATCGATGCCGCCCGACGGGCCTTCGACGAGACGGACTGGGCGACCAACCACGCGCTGCGCAAGCGCTGCCTGGAGCAGCTGCAATCCGCTCTGGAGGCGGAGCGGGAGGCGTACCGCGAGGAGATCATCGCCGAGGTCGGCTCGCCCCGCATGATGACCTTCGCGGCCCAGGTCGACTGGCCGATCGACGAGGCTCTGGGCTGGCCGACCAAGATGATCGACGAGTTCGAGTGGGAGCGGTCGCTGCCCGACTCCGAGATGATGGGGATGAAGAGCCGGCGCGGCGTCATCAAGGAGCCCATGGGTGTGATCGGCTCCATCGTGCCGTGGAACTACCCGTTGGAGGTCACGCTCAACAAGCTGGGCCCGATCCTGGCCACGGGCAACACGACGATCATCAAGCCGGCGCCGGACACGCCCTGGAATGCCACCCGGCTCGGCCGCCTCATCGCGGAGAAGACGGACATCCCCGCCGGCGTGGTCAACGTGGTGACGTCGTCTGACCACCTGGTCGGCGAGGAGCTCACGCTCTCGCCCAAGGTCGACCTCATTTCGTTCACGGGATCGACCGTGACCGGCAAGCGGATCATGGAGAAGGGCGCGGCCACGCTGAAGCGCGTCTTCCTCGAGCTCGGCGGCAAGTCGGCCTTGATCGTGTGCGACGACGCCGACTTCCCCTCCACGGTGCCCATGGCCTCCATGGTCTGCGTGCACGCGGGACAAGGGTGCGCCATGCAGACGCGGCTGCTGTTGCCCCGGTCACGCTACGACGAGGGTGTGGAGCTCATCACTGCCGGCATGGCGGGGATTCCGTACGGTGACCCGTCGAGCGACGCCGTCGTCATGGGCCCGGTCGTGAGCGCCAAGCAGCGCGACCGCGTGCTCGGCTACATCGCCAAGGGGCAGGAGGAGGGCGCCAAGCTCGTCTTCGGCGGTGGCCGTCCCGCCGATCAGCCCAAGGGCTGGTTCGTCGAGCCGACCCTCTTCGTCGACGTCGACAACTCCATGACGATCGCCCAGGAGGAGATCTTCGGGCCGGTCCTCTGCGTCATCCCCTACGAGGACGACGACGACGCCGTGCGCATCACCAACGACAGCACGTACGGCCTCTCCGGCGGCGTGGTGTCCGCCTCCGAGGAGCGGGCCACCGCCATCGCCCGGCGCATCCGCACCGGCTCCATCGGCGTCAACGGGGGCCTGTGGTACGGGGCGGACTCGCCCTATGGCGGCTACAAGGACAGCGGGATCGGTCGCCAGTGCGGGATCGAGGGTCTCGAGCAATACCTCGAGACCAAGGCCATCGCCTGGCCAGGCTGATCGACTGATCCGGACGGCCCGGACCGTCGCGACTGTCGGGGCGTCAGCCGGACCACTCGTCCAGCAGCTCGTCCGTGCTGGCGAGGCGGGCGACGAAGGCAAGGCTGTGGCGCAGCATGGACGCGTGGTGCTCGGGTGGGGTGCCGACCGTCGCGTCAGTCGCCACCGTGACGGCGAAGTCCTCGTCGGCCGCGCCGACCGCGGTGAGGAGCACGGCGAGATTGGTCGACACCCCCGCCACCACGACATGGTCCAGGCCCATGTTGCGCAGCACGGCGAGCACCTCGGTGCGATACACCGGCGAGATGCCCTGATGGCGCGCCAGCACCAGGTCGTCCGGTCCGACCCCGATCTCGGGCACGATCTCGAGCGCCGGACCGGACTCGCGCCAGGCCGCCGTCGAGGACGTGGCGCGCATGAGCGGCGTACGCCCGCTGGCCGAACGGCCGTCGGCCAGCGGGAGATAGGTGAGGTGCCCCACCGTCACGCCGGCGTCCCGAGCACCGGCCGCCAGGCGCCCCATCGCGGCGAGCGCGGGGCGGGCGGCCTCGGCCAGCGCCGGGAGCACCGACAGGTCGCCGACGACGCCGCGCTGGCACTCCACGAAGAGCAGCGCCGTCCGGTCGGGACCTGTCAGGCCACGACCCCCGCCACCTTGAGCTCGAGCATCTCGTCGGCGTCGCACTCGATGCTGGCCAGGATCTCGTCGCAGTGCTCGTTGAACTCGGGCGCGCGCTTGGGAGGGGCCGGCTCGCCGGCGAACTGCACGGGCGTGGTGACGAGCTGGAAGGGCGTCCCGTCGGCGGTGGCGGTCTCCCCGAGCAACCCGTTCGCCAGCACCTGGGGATCGGTCGTGAGCTCGAGGCTGTCCTGCGCGACCGACCACTGCCCCTCGAACGAGTCGAGTCGTGCCTTCCACTCGCTGCAACGGCGCCGACGCGAACACCTCTTTGAGGATCTCCCGCGCCGCTGCCGGCGTTCGCCGCCAGCTGCTCGTGCGAAGAGAACCGCTCGTCGGTGATGAGGTCCTCGCGCCCGATCGTCCGGCACGCGCTGGGCCAGTACTTGAACCCCTGGAGACAGGAGAACGCGAGGAAGCGGCCGTCCTGCGTGCGGTAGGTGCCGACCAGGGGGTTGGCCGGCCCCGCGCCACCGCCACGGCTCGGTCCGGGGCGCCAGGGCATGTTCAGCTGCAGCGAGAGGGCCACCGCGGGGCTCATGGACCACATGCCGACGCCCAGGAGCGACACGTCGACGGGGAGCGCCTCCCCGGTGCGCTCGCGATGGAAGAGGGCGCCGAGGATCCCGCCGGCGATGGTCATCCCGCCGATGGAGTCGCCGTAACCCGGCCCGGGCTGCCCGGCGAGGTAGTCCACGTCGGTCGGCGTGGTCCCCATGGCGCTGCCGGCCCGGCACCAGTAGCTCAGGAAGTCGTAACCGCCGCGGTCGGCCTCGGGGCCGCGTTCGCCGCCACCGGTCCCGGCCACGTAGATGATGTTTGGGTTGTGGGCGCGGATGTCCTCGAGCTCGATGTGGAGCTTCTTGCGCACAGCCGGAAGCTTGTTGGTGAGGAACACGTCGGACGTCGCGGCCAGCCGGTAGATGAGGTCGAGGCCCTTCTCGGTGGCGACGTCGATGCCGATGCTCTTCTTCCCCCGGTTGGAGTGCTCGAGGAGCACGTGCACATTGCCCATCGAGGGCATGACGCCGCTCGAGGCGAGGCCGCGCATGGCGTCGCCGCGCTCGGGGTGCTCGACCTTGATGACCTCGGCGCCCCAGTCGGCCAGGATGGCCGAGGCCGCCGGCACGAACGTGTGCTCGGCCACCTCCAGGATGCGAACACCTTCCATGATGTCTGCCAACGTGGATCCCTCCCTGGCTGTGCGTGACGACGCAGCTTCGTTGGGCGGGAGCGGCGTTGTCCAACCGATGCGCCGGCCTCCGGCTCACGTGACGGCGGCTCACCGGGCGGCGGGTCCCTCCTCGGCGCCCACTTCGACTCCCACCTCGGCAAGGACCGCGGCGGTGTCCGCCCCCAGTGCCGGTGCCCGTCCCGCCGGCGTGCGGGCACGGGGCCCGGCGACGGCCAACCCCGGCGCGGCCGGCAGGGTCGGCCCGGCCAGGCCCGCGGCCACGCCGGCCATCGACACGTCGAGCACCCAGCGCCCACCCTCCGCCAGGGCCGCCAGACTGGCCTGGGCCGCGGTCAACCCCGTGAGCGGGTCGGCGACGGCGTCGGCACAGAAGAGCGGAGACCCGTCGGCCCACACGACGAGCCCGCCGGCCGGCCGCGGCGTCGTCGCCGAAGGCCACGCGGCCCGCCGCGTCGTCGTCGCGCCCGTAGCCGGTGATGGAGACCCACACCTGCGGCCCGCCGGAGCGGACGGCGTCGGACGCGACGATCCCCAGCTGCTCGAGGGCACGAGGCCGGCTCGCTTCGATGACCACGTCCGCCCGACGCGACGAGGCACCGTAAGGCCCGTCGGCCCTCGGCGCGTGCGAAGTCGAGCGCGACCGACCGCTTGCGCGCGTTGAGCAGATCGAAGAACGGGGCCGGGCCGCGCCGCGCGCCGTCGGGCCGCGCCGTGGACTCCACCTTCACGACCGAGGCTCCGGCACCGGCCAGGAGGTCACCGCACAGCGGACCCGCCCAGAGGGCGGACAGGTCGACGACGCGGAGGCCCGTGACGGTGCGCGGCGGGGCGGGACCGAGGGCGTGACGCACGACGCCGTCGCCCTCACCGTCGCCGTGCCTGCCTCCCGTGCCCTGCACCTCGCCGACCCTGGCGACGGGCAGACCCAGCAGCTGCGCGCGAGCGAGTAACGGCTCGAGGTCGCGCCTGGCCAGGTGTGTCGCAACGGCCGACCAGGTCGCCGGCGTCGTCTGTGGCACGTCGTCGAGCTCGAGCCAGGCCGCCACCGCCTCGAGGTCTTCCCGCCGGGGCAGCGACACGGCGACATGGCCACCCGCCGCGGTCGGGAGCAGCCGGCAGCTCCCGCCACAGCTGATGGCGCCGCGCCGCCACAACCCCATGAGCGCGGCGCGTTCGCCGAGCAGCGCCAGCGCGTCGAGGCCGGAGCCGGAGGAGCCGCCGACCGCGCGCCCGAGACGATCCACCCCGTCGACCAGGCGCTCGGGCGGGCCGCAGGGTGCGTCGGCGCGCCCGGTGAGCGCCATGGCGCCGCTCGCCGCCCACCTCGTCACCCGGGGATCCTCCACCCGGGGCAGGGTAACGTCTGGCGATTCTCGAGCTCCTCAGCGCCGACGCGCTCCTCGCCGAGTTGCGCAGCGATCTCACCCCCGAACGGACCGGCGCCGTGCAGGTCGTCCTGGGCCGGGGCCTGCCGGATCCGTCCGGTGTCGCGGCCGAGCGACGGTCGAGCCTGCCGTTCGTGGTGGTGGGCGTCGCAAGCGGCGAGGGTGGCGAGGTGGCCGGTGGCTGGCTGGAACTGTGCGACGTCGTCGTGGCCGACGGGGACCCGGCGCTGGCGCGCGTCGAGGACAACCTGGCGGTGCACCCGATCACCGGGACGACGCTGGCGTTGCTGCTCCGCAACCAGGCCGAGCTCTCCGTAGGCGACGGCCTGGTGGCCGAGTCCGCCGCCTATTCGGTCCTCCAGTCCGGTCCCGAGTTCGCGGCGTGGCGAGCGGCCAACCCACCTCGGGACCACCGCGAAGCCGGGCCCCGGGTGCAGACCCAGCGCCACGGCGGCACCCTGGCCATCACGCTCACGCGGCCGCAGCGCCTCAACGCCCTCGATGCACAGATGCGGGACGAGCTCGTCGAGGCCCTCACCCTGGCCGCGGCTGACCCGGGCATCACGCGGGTCGAGCTGCGCGGGGAGGGCCGGGCGTTCTGCGCCGGAGGGGACCTCGACGAGTTCGGCTCACGCGCCGACCCGGCGACGGCCCACCTCATCCGGCTCGAGCGGAGCGCCGGCCGCAGCCTGGCCCGGCTCGACAAGCCGGCCGTCTGCTTCGTCCACGGCGCCACCTTCGGCTCGGGCATCGAGCTCGCCGCGTTCTGCGGCCGAGTCGTGGCCGCGCCCGACACGCAGATCGCGCTGCCTGAGATCGGCCTCGGCCTCGTGCCCGGCGCAGGCGGCACGGTCAGCCTGCCGCGGCGCATCGGCCGCCTGCGTACCGCGTGGCTGGCCTTCTCGGGCAGCACCGTCGACGCCGCGACCGCGCTCGAGTGGGGACTGGTGGACGAGCTCGCGCCCTGAACCCGGCCGCGGTCGGCGGAGCCGGACGAGCACGTGAATCTCCCGGTCGGGGCCCTCGAGCCCCGAGGCGACGACGAATTCCGGGACGACCCGCTCGCCGACCCCCCGTTCTCGCGGAGGGCGTCCCAGACCTGGTCGGAGCCGGCGGTGATGGCGATTTTCCTTGACCATTGATCCCAGAGGGAGATCCTCGGGCCTCCCCCTTGGGAGGGTCAAGGCCCGAATGCGGCGTACCCGTCCACGAGGATGGGCGCCGGCAGGGCGCCGTCCTTTACGCTCTACGCGACGCCATCACAGGAGGATCGAACGAGATCGTGCGGAACGTGAACGCCGAGCGCGCCAGGAATCGATCTCGGGAACCCCGGGAGCGGACGTGACGTCCACGTCGCGTCCCACGCATCAGCACGCCCATACCAATGGGCACGCTCGCGGCGCGGCCGCGGCCAACGACCCGTTCCCCGAAGTCGAGAAGGTCCAGCCCGGGCTGTGGAGCATCCCGGTGCCACTGCCGAACAACTCGCTGCGCTACGTGCTCGTGTACCTCTTGGAGACCGATCGCGGGCCCTACCTCATCGACGCCGGGTGGAACACCGATGACGCCTACGGCGCCTTGCAGGCCGGGATGAAGGTCGCGGGATACGAGGTCGCCGACGCCGAGGGCGTGCTCGTGACCCACATCCACCCCGACCACTACGGGCTGGCGGGCCGCATCCGCGAGGCGTCGGGGGCGTGGATCTCGCTCCACCCCGCCGACGCCGAGCTCATTCACGACCGCTACGACGAGCCCGACGACCTGCTCGCCCGGGTGGCCGACGCGCTGCGGCGGATGGGTGCGCCGGCCGAAGAGCTGGCGCCCCTGCAGAACGCGGCCATGCCCGTCCGGTCCCTGGTCGACGCCGTCTTTCCCGACGTGCTCCTCGAGGACGGCGCCAAGCCCGAAGTGCCCGGCTGGGACCTGACCGCCATCTGGACCCCGGGCCACTCGCCCGGCCACCTGTGCTTCTACGAGTCGCAGCGCCAGCTCATGCTCTCGGGCGACCACGTGCTGCCGCGCATCACGCCGAACATCCCGTTCCACCCCCAGGCCGGGGCAAACCCCCTCGGGGACTACCTCGCATCACTCGACAAGCTCGAGCCCTACGACGTCGACGAGGTGCTCCCGGCCCACGAGTACCGCTTCCCCGACCTGCAGGGCCGCCTGGAGGAGCTGCGCCAGCACCATCGCGACCGCTTCGCCGAGGTGGTGGCCATCCTGCGTGAAGGCCCGCACAGCGCCTGGGACATCGCGGCGCGGATGAAGTGGTCGCGGTCCTGGGACGACATCGCCGGTTTCATGCGCCGCGCCGCCGTCGGCGAGACGGTGTCGCACCTCCGCGCGCTCGAGATCGACGGCGTGGTCCGGGTCGAAGAAGGTGAGCCCGCGCTCTGGTCGCTGGCGGAGCAGGACCGGGCCTGACGGCCTAAGCGGTACGGCCCGCGCCCGCGGGAGCCGCCCCGAGCGCACGCTCACAGAACGAGCGCACCTGCCGGACCGCCTCTCCCCTCGACGGGAGGGTGCCCCCGGTCGGCGTCAGCCCGGCGGCGGCCCAGACGGCCGACTGGATGAGCGGGGCATCGGCGGCGGGGTCGGCCATCGGGAAGGTGCCGTCGGCGTGGCCCTCGGCCAGCAGGGCCGCCAACGGCGTCATCAGGAGCCGCGCGGCGCGGCGCGTCTCCTCCGCGTACCCCTCGGCCTTCATCGCTCCGGGTGAGCCGAGCACCGCGAGTCGCAGGGCCTTGGTCCGGTGGTGGCGCAGGCTGACGATCTCGTCGATCCAGGCCTCCAGGGCGTCGCGGGCGTTGACGGCGGCCCCGACCTTGGCGCACAACCGCGTCGCCACCGCCTCCGCCTCGCGGCGGTACAACGCGCAGAGCAGCTGGTCCTTGGATTCGAAGTGCCGGTAGAAGGATCGGGTCGACAGGTCGGCCTCACGCAGGATGTCCGCCACGGCCGCGTCCGTGAAGCCGTTGCGCGCCATGACGACGAGGGCAGCATCGAGCAGGATCCGGAGCTCGTCGTCGGCTTCGAAGCGCCTCGGCCGACCAACCGGCGCTTTCGTCTCGGCCCGGCCGTTGCTGCGGTCCGTGTCGGGCATCGTTTCTACCCCGGCAGCGACGCGGCGAGGACGGGCACCTCGGCCAGCGAGCGCAGCGCGTCGTTCAGGTGCGTGCAGCAGTCCGTGGCGCGGAGCCGCTCGAGCACGGTGGCCCGCAGGGACCGCATGTCGGTCCCCTCGAGCCAGCGTGCGTTGGGCGCGGCACCCGGGCACTCGGCATACGGCAGCACGAGGGGCACCGCCGTGATCGAGAGCACCGTCCCGGTCGAGCGATCGGCCGAACCAAGCAGCTGGTACTCGTGCAGCACCTCTTCGTGGCCTTCGGGCGTCCAGAGGCTGTCGCGGAACATGGCGTCGATCTCCAGACGGTCCCCGTCCGCCCACACGTCGATCCGTCGCGCCCGGCGCATGGCGACGGCGGGGTGCTCGGGCTGTTCGTGCCAACCCAGCGGGTCGGCCGGATCCACCAACGGCCCGGTACGCGCCGTGTTCTTGCCGACGCTCAAGAGCGTCCCGTCGGGCTTGAGCCCGCTCGACCCTGGTCGAAAACCCGAGCAGGTGCCCTCTAGGACGTGCTTGGTTCCGTTCTCGATGCGACGGCGGATCTCGGGGTAGACGTCGGACCAGCGGAAGAAGGTGTAGCCGGCGATCAGCGTGGCGCCGGCCAGGTCGTCGAGCAGCAGGTGGAGTGGGGTCCCGGCCTCGACCTCGCCGGGCAGTTCCGCCGCGATGGCCTTGCGCAGTCCCGAGCCGGCGCTGCGGCCGACGAGACGATCCAGCCCGGCCACGTGGGGATCCGCGTCGAGGCTCTGGATGTCGCGCTCGCGGCCCGTCAGCGCCGTGAGCTCGGCCGCCGCCACGACGCGGGCGTCGCCCTGCACCGGCGTGAGCAGGTCGCGGGCCCGAGCCTGGACGTAGAGCTCCGTGCCGAGTCCTCCCGGCCACGACATCAGCATGGTGGACGTCCGCCGAACGGAGCCCAGCCGCCGCGCCGGGGGTGCGGGCGCCGGCTCGGCGGGCGGCGGCGCCAGCGCCGACGTCACTGCGGCACCCCTCGGGCCGCCCTTTCGCAAACCATGTTTTCATCGTAGCGGTCGGGTAGGAGTCCGGCCGCCGCGACGATGGGTCGGAGACCGGGGCGGTCGACTTCTTCGAAATTTCTTACGTTGCCCTCGTCGTGGCCACATATTCGGGGCCAAGAGTGGACCCCATGAGGACGCACCCCGGCCGGGCCGCCGCCATCGGGTTGCTTTGCGCGATCGCTGCGACGGTGGCGGTCTGGAGCGGTCCGCTCGAGGCGGCATCGAGCTCGCTCCACACGGGCGCGCCGGCGGTCTCGCAGACGGCGTCCGCCCACGTCACCCGCTGAGCCGAGGCTCCCGGGCGCATCCCAACCTCATCGAGGGCGTCGTCTCGACGACCGCGCGCTGGCGTGCCGGCGCTCCGATGCGCTAGTCACGGTGTGCGGCCATCGGGTCGTCGACGCGAGAGAAAGGTTGTCCTCATGACGGACGTCGAGACCGGGCCGGTGCTCGTGACGGAGCGGCGTGGTGCCGTGGCGGTGTTGCGGCTCAACCGGCCCGAGGCGCGCAACTCGCTCAACCCTGACCTCTTGAACGCGATCGGCCTCGGGATGGTGGAGGCGGAGAACGATCCCGACGTGCGTGCGGTCGTGCTGACCGGGACGGGCGACAAGGCCTTCTGTGCGGGCATGGACCTGCGCGCCTTCGCGGACGGCGGGACGCTCGGCGGCAGCGCCGAGGGCATGCAGGGCTTCGCACGCTTCACCCAGGGCGCCATCGGCGTCCCCGTCGTGGGCGCGGCCAATGCGACGGCGGTGGCCGGAGGGTTCGAGCTCCTGCTGGGCTGCGACGTCGTCGTCGCATCGGAGGCGGCGAAGTTCGGGCTCCCGGAGGTCAAGCGGGGACTCTTCGCAGCCGGCGGCGGCGTGTTCGTGAGCACGCGCATCCCGCTGGCGGTCGCACTCGAGCTCACCTTGACCGGTGACCCGATCGACGCGGTGCGGGCGCAGTCGCTCGGCCTCATCAATCAGGTCGTCGCGCCGGCCGAGGTGCTCGACGCCGCCGTCGCGCTCGCAGAGCGGATCGCCCGCAACGGGCCGCTGGCTCTGCGGGCGACGAAGGAGCTCGTGCGGACGGCGTCGACGGACCTGGATCGGGCCCGCACCCTGGTGGCCGAGTGGCAGCCGAAGGTGTTCGGGAGTGAGGACGCGAAGGAGGGGGCGACGGCGTTTATCGAGAAGCGCGACCCCGTGTGGAAGGGGCGCTGACCGACGACCTGGGCGCGACCGTCAGGACTTGCTGCGGGTGGGCTTGTCGGCGGACGGCGTTGGCGGCTCCAGCGGGACCGAGACCCGAGCCACGACGATGTCGTCGCGTCCCCGCAAGGCGCGGGACAGCACCAGGTCGACCTGGTTGTGCAGGAACCGGTAGCGCCACTTGGTCGGCCGTATCACCGGGATCAACACGACGATCTGATCGTGGGGGCGGTCCGCTCGCACCTCGTCGATGAACTGGACGATCGGCTGGACGATGGACGCGTAGTCGGTGTGCAGGACCCTGAGCGGGACCCCGGGATTCCACCTCCGCCAGTGGCGCCGGAGGCTGTCGGCGTAGCGCTCTGCCTCGTCACCGGTGCGCAGAACGACGGTGACGGCGATCACGTCCTGCCCCAGCGACTCTGCCTCGGCGAGGGCATGTTCGGCCAGACGTGAGACCCGGTTGACCGGGACGATCACCGTCGTGTGCTTGGCCACCGGCTTGACCGGTGTCTCGTCGATCCGCAGCTCCTTGCGGGTGCGTTCGTAGTAGGCGTGGATGCGCAGGAACAGGAAGATGAAACCGGGGATGGCGATGACGACGACCCAGGCGCCCTCGGTGAACTTGGAGATGAGGAACACGATGGTGGCCACTGCGGTGATGACGGCCCCGGTGCCGTTGATGACGGAGCGACGCCGCCAGCCGCGAGGTCGTGTGCGCCGCCAGTGCACGACGAGACCGGTCTGCGAGAGGGTGAAGCCGATGAACACGCCGATGGCGAACAGCGGGATCAGCGTGTTCGTGTTGCCCCCGACCGCGACGAGCAGGGCCCCGGCCAGCACCGCCAGCACCACGATGCCGTTGGAGAAGACCTGCCGGTCCCCGCGCATCGTGAACAGGTGGGGCAGGTAGTTGTCGCGTGCCACGAGGCTGGCGAGGACCGGCAGCCCGCCGAAGGAGGTGTTTGCCGCCAGGGCGAGCACGATGGTGATCGTGATCGACACGACGTAGTACGCCCAGCTCCGGCCCACCGCCATGGCCATGATCTGGCTCAGCACGGTCTGGCCGGAGCGGGGCCCGATCTGCCACCGCTTCGCCAGCACGGCGAGGCCGAGCAGCATGAGGCCGAGGATGACGCCGAGGAGCATCTCGGTGCGCTTGGCCCGGACGGCCCTGGGTTCGCGGAACAAGGGCACTCCGTTGGCGATCGCCTCCACCCCCGTCAACGCGCTGCAGCCCGCCGAGAAGGCCTTCAGGACGAGGAGGATGGTGACCGCCTTCAGCCCGACCGTCGGCAGCTGCGAGGTCCCGAGCTGCTTCTCGTCGAGCCCCAGAGGGTGGATCAGCCCGACGGCGATGACGGCCAGGAGCCCCACGATGAACACGAGCGTGGGCAGCAGGAAGGCGCGGGCCGTGTCGCCGAGGCCACGCAGGTTGAGCAGGGTGATGAAGACGAGGATCCCGAGGCAGAGGGGGATCGTGGCCGAGTCGAGGGAGGGGAAGGCGGACTGCAGCGACGCCACCCCCGCCGCGATGGAGACCGCGACGGTGAGCGTGTAGTCGACCACGAGCGCGGCGGCTGCCACGAGGCTCGTGTGCGCGCCGAGGTTGGCCCGCGACACGGCGTAGGCCCCGCCGCCGGTGGGGTAGGCATCGATGACCTGGCGGTAGGAGAAGACCAGGATGGCCAACAGGAGGACGATGGCGATGGTGATCGGCAGGATCAGATGCAGCGCACCTGCACCCGCCACGGCCAGTACCAGGACGATCGCCTCGGGCCCGTAGGCCACGGACGTCAGCGCGTCGAGCGAGAGAGCCGAGAGCCCCTCGATCGGTGTGATCTTGTCCTTGGCGTTGCCCCGGGAGGAACGGGGGGGACCCACCAGCAGCTGCCAGACCGCGTCGGCCTTCCCCTTGCCGGGGTGCACCTCTGCCATGCCGGGCACTCTACGGTTGGCCACGTTTGCGCGGGGTGACGCTCACCGGGACGTCGTCGGTCCTGCGTATGCTCGGTGCCGATGCGCGACGGGACGACACGGTGCGGTGCGATGCGATGCGGTTCCGTGGCGACGATCGACAGACAAACAAACTGACTGACATCTGACGCCATGGAACTGTGGGAGCTCGTCGTGCGTGAGTCGTGCCGGGACACGTTGGCGCAGTACACCCACGCCGGCGACCGCTACCTCCTCGACGACTTCGCTGGCGCATTCTGCGAGGACGGCGTCCTCGAGATCCGGGGCAGCGCCCCGATCACGGGGCGCGCGGCGATCATGGAGCGCTTCGGCGGCGGGACGGCGGCGCTCGCGGCGCGGCAAGCAGCCAAGGTCGCCGCGCGGTCGACGGAGTCCACCAGGCGGATCGTCCGGCACAACGTCACCAACATCCGCTTCGAGTCGGCGTCGCCCGAGGAGGCGATCGTCGCCAGCTACTTCACGGTGATCACCCAGATCGGCCTGGACCACATGGGGCGCTACCGGGACCGCTTCGTCCCTGTCGGCGACCGCTGGCTGATCGCACACCGGTTCGTCTCGACCGACTGGCGCGCCCCGGACTCCATCTTCCGTGCCGCCACCGAACAGGCGGTCGACGAGCCGTAAACCCCAGGTGGCGGCCAGACCGTCAGTCGATGAGCGGGTCCCGGGGTAGGCCGAGGATGCGCTCGCCGATCTGGTTGCGCTTGATCTCCGACGTCCCGCCGGCGATGGACATGGCTCGATGCATCAGCACCATCATCGAGGCCCCTGCCCCCGCACCCTCCATATAAGAGGTCTCCGTCCCGGCCAGAGCGGCCATCATGGACGAGGCCTCGTTGCCGATCTCGGAGAGCAAGAGCTTCGTCACGTTGCCCTCGGGGCCGGGTCCGCCGCCCACCACCGCCCGGTGCGCGGCGCGCACGTTGAGCACGGCCATCGTCTCGGTCCGCGCCAGGTGGCGGCCGATCCGCCCCGCCCCGCCGGGCAGCCGACCGGGATGCGCGTCGAAGGGCCCGAGCACCATGTCGGCCGGCATGGAGCGTCCGCCGCCGGCCCCGCCGCCGATCGACACGCTCTCGTTGCCCAACGTCGCCCGAGCCACCGTCCACCCGCCGTTCACCGGCCCGACCACGTCGTCGTCGGGCACGAAGACCTCATTGAAGAAGACCTCGTTGAAGTCCGAGTGCCCGGTGCACTGCTTCAGGGGCCGGACCTCGACGCCCTCGTGGTGCATGTCGATGACCATGGTCGTGATCCCGGCGTGCTTGGGCGCGTCGGGGTCGGTGCGGATGGTGGCCAGACCGAAGGAGGCGCGGTGGGCGCCGCTCGTCCACACCTTCTGGCCGTTGACGAGCCAGCCCCCCTCGACCCGGGTGCCCCGTGTCCGCACGCCGGCCGCGTCGCTGCCTGCCTCGGGCTCGCTGAAGAGCTGGCACCAGGTGACGTCCTGGCGCAACGCTGGCATGACCCAGCGGGCCACCTGGTCCTCGGTCGCGTGCTGGATCAGCGTCAGGATCACCCATCCCGTGATGCCGTACTGCGGACGGGTCACGCCGGCCGCGGCGAACTCCTGCTCGATAACCAGCTGCTCCACCGCCCCGGCGTCACGCCCCCACGGCTCGGGCCAGTGCGGCATGACGTACCCGGTCTCGATCATCGCGGTCCGCCCTCCCGCCGCGTCCAGCCCCTGCACCCGCTCGGCGAACGCACGCACCTCGTCGCGCAACGGCTCGGCCTCGGGCGGCAGGTCGATCGTGCGCGTCCGCCGCGCCCCGTCCCGCCACAGGTCCACGACGTCGCGCGCCGCCGCCTCCGCGTCGACGACCGCCGCCAACGCCGCCGCCCGCCGCAGGTAGAGGTGGGCGTCGTGCTCCCAGGTGAACCCGATGCCACCGTGCACCTGGATGTTCAGGTTGGCGCACTCGTCCGCCGCCCCCAGCGCGAGGGTGGCCGCTTCCGCCGCGGTGAGCGACTGCTGCGCCCCGCCGTCCGCCCCCGCCCGCGCCGCGTCCCACACCGCCGCCGTGGCCAGCTCCGACGCCACGAGCATGTTGGCGCAGTGGTGTTTCACGGCCTGGAACATGGCGATCGGCCGCCCGAACTGCACGCGCGCCTTGGCGTAGGCGGCCGCCTGCGCGGTGCACTCGACGGCCACGCCCGTCGCCTCCGCCGCCACGATGAGCCGCGCCAGGTCCACGAGCGCCCGCCGCCCGCCGACGACCACCTCGACCGGCGCGCCGTCCAGCGTCACCCTCGCCGTCCGGCGCGTGGGGTCCAGGTTGGCCGGCACCGCGACCGCCACCCCGTCCGCCGACGCGTCGACCACGAGCACGTCCTCGCCCACCGGCAGCACGAGCACATGGGCGAGGCCACCGCCCAGGACCGCCGGAACCGTCCCGGCGGCCGTGCCCCCCGCCACCGTGACGTCCGCGTCGAGCGCGACGCCCCCGAAGACCGTCCCGTCCGCCAGTCCGGGCAGGAGCCGCGCCCGCAGTGCCTCCGACCCGACCTCGTTGATGACCGCCGACGCGATGACCGTCGGCACGAAGGGCCCCGGCGCCACGTTCTTGCCCAGCTCCTCGACCACGACGACGAGCTCGGGCAGTCCGAAGCCCGACCCACCGTCGTCCTCGGGGAGGTGGAGCCCCAGCCAGCCCAGGCCCGCCAGGTCCGCCCAGAACGCCGGGAGCGTCTCCGCCTCGTCCTCGAGCAGGGCCCGGGCGGCGCCCCGGGCGTCGTACTTGGCCAGGAAGTCAGAGACCGTGTGGCCCAGGGCGCTGTGGTCCTCGGTGATCGCGATCGGCATACCGAAACAGTCTCCCTCTTTCCCTCGTCCCCGCCCCGTCGGACGGGCCCGTCGTGTCAGCGTCCCCCTGGATCCGCCCAGCGCGCCCGCTGGATCTCCTCCCAGTCGCGCGGCTCCCGTCCCTCCCGAGCGGCCAGCTCGGCCTCCTTCTGCAGGACCTCGTCGAACGACGTCGCTCATCGACCCGGGCAGCAGGAGCTGCTCCTGGTAGAGCGTCGCGCCCAGCAGCCCGTCGCGGTCCCGCAGCGAGCCCTGGTAGCAGCCCCGTGCGCTGCGGGCCTTAACCGGTCGCAGGTCGACGAGGATCCAGTCGTCGGCCCGGATGCCTTCCTGGAACCACAGCGAGTGGTCGATCGAGGGCCCGCCGCGCCCGACCAGCGCGGGGTCCTGTTGGCCGAACCCCGTCCCGATGTCGGAGAGGTAGGTGAGCGCGGCCCGGTGGACGAGCGGGTCGTCGCCGAGCGGCGTCGCCGAGCGCGCCCACACGCAGTCGGTGAAGACGCCTTTGAGGAAGTCCGTCGGCGTCACCTGGCGCACCTCGAGCAGCGGGTTCCAGCCGGCTCGCGGCGTCGCCTCGGGCTCGGGCACGGCGCGTCGGGGCGCCTCGTCGAAGACCCCACCACCACCTCCACCGTCGCCGCCCCCGTCGGCGTGGAAGGACGTGACCATGGAGAAGATCACCTCGCCGTCCTGCACCGCCACGACATGGCGGGCGGAGAACGACCGCCCGTCCCGGTCGCGGTCCACCTCGAGGATGACCGGCAGGTCGCTGCGCCCGGCGCGCAGGAAGTAGCCGTGGAACGAATGCGGGATGCGGTCGGGCTCCACGGTTGCCGCGGCGGCCATGAGGCACTGCGCCGCCACCTGTCCCCCGTAGAGCGTCTGGCGCGGCCCCGAGTACGCGTTGCGGCCTCTGAAGAGGTCCCGGTCCACCCGCTCCAGCGCCAGCAGCGTGCCGAGGTCCTCGGCCAGCTCGAGCTCCGTCACGTCCCCGTCCCGTCGCGCGCGACCCGCACCCACTCGGCCCACGTCTCGAGACGCCGCCAGAACAGCTCCCTCGTCCCGGCGAAGTTGTGCATGTGCGCCATCCGGGGACACACGAAGAAGTCGACGCTCGATGCGGATTCGTACGCCCGCACCTCGCCCCGCGGGTCGACCAGCACGTCCCGCTCGCCCAGCGCCACGAGGACGGGGCAGCGGATGGCCGCGGCCTCGGCCAACACCGCACCGGGCGACAGGCACCACAGCGCCACCGTCAGGGGCACCGTGGCCGACCCCCACGGCGGCACGTCGCCGTGCCGGGCGGGGTAGTCCTCGAGGTCCCGCCGCACCACCTCCCGGTCCACGTCGTCGTAGTGGAAGCCCCACGCCAGCGCCGACAGGTCGTCGGACGCGAAGCCGGCGCCGCCCAGCTCCGCCAGCGCCGGCGCGTTCGTGATCACGCCCTCCGCCGGTCCGGTGTCCCGCGGCACCCACGGCAGTGGCAGCGGCGCCGTCCCGGGCGCCGTCGGCGGCTGCGTCCGCAGCGGGCTGTACCCCAGCACGCCGACGCCGTCGTAGCCGTGGTAGCGCCCCTGCTGCACGATCGTGAGGCTCCCGCCCATCGACTGGCCGATGCCGATCGTCACCGCGTGCTCCATGTCGACCTTGCCGAGCCCGTCCAAGAGGGTGCCCGCCGCCAGCTTCTGCCGCACTTCGGACTCGGCGGCCTCACTCGCCGCCGCCACCGACGAGAACGAGATGCGCCCGGGGTCGTGCTGCGAGCTGTCGCCGACACCGAGATGGTCGACCGCGACGAAGATCCACCCTCGCGTCGCGTGCCAGGCGGCCTGGGCGCCGGACGCCGAGCCCGGCCCGGGCAGGGCCTCGGTGAAGTAGCCGCGGCCGTAGCCCGCTCCCGGCTTGGCGAAGCAGACGACGGGGTCGTCCTCGACCGCGTCCGGCGCGGTGACCGTCAGTGCGACGTGGGCGGGCTCGCCCAGCCCGGCCGCCTCGGTGACGTCGACGCGCAGGTCGATCGAGCGCACGTCCTATTTGGGCGCGAAGCGCGTGCCGCCGTCGAGGCGGATGCACAAGCCGTTGAGCATCGGATTCTCCACGATGGCCACCGCGAGCTTGCCGTACTCCTCGGCTCGGCCGAGGCGCTTCGGGAACGCCGCATCCTTGGTCAGCGCCGCGGCGAACTCGTCGTTGATGCCCGCGGTCAGGCCCGTGCTGAACAGACTCGGGGCGATGGCCACGGCCCGGATGCCCAGGCTCCCGAGGTCGCGTGCCATGGTGAGCATCATCCCGGCGATCCCGGCCTTCGCCGCCGTGTAGGCGACCTGCCCGATCTGCCCCTCGAACGCGGCGATGGATGCGGTGTCGACGATGACGCCCCGCTCCTCGTCCTCGGGCTCGTTGGTCGACATGTGCCACGCCTGCAGGCGATTCAGGTTGAACGTGCCGATCAGGTTGAGCTCGATCATCCGACGGAAGTCCTCAATCGGGTGCGGCCCCTCCTTCGAGAGGGTCCGCTTGCCGATGCCCCCACCGGCGGTGTTCACCGCGATGTGCAGGCCGCCCAGCGCGGCCACCGCGGCGGCGAGGGCGGACTCCACCTGGTCGTCGTTCAGGACGTCCACCTCGTGGAAGGTGCCGTCGAGCGCCTTGGCCACCTCGGCCCCGGCCGTGCTCGGGAGGTCCAGGATGGCGATGTCGGCGCCCTTCTGGCGGAGCAGCTCCGCCGAGGCCTTGGCCATGCCCGACGCACCGCCGACGATGACGGCCTTCTTCCCCTTGATCTCCACTGCTTCCACCTCTCTGTTCGGTGTCTCTTCTGTGCGGTCGTGTGTGATGCTGGCTGGCCGGTACGCCCCGCCGCAACCCGGCACGAGATCGGGTCACTATTTTGGGCCTGAGGAGGGCCGCCCGCGGTCCGGAGGGAGAAATCCATGGAGCGCGAGACCATCCTGTTCGACGTCGCCGAAAACGTCGCCACCATCACGTTGAACCGCCCGGACAGCCTGAACTCGTTCGACGAGGTCATGGGTATCGACATGACCTGGGCCTGGGAGACCGTCCGCGACACCGACGACATCCATTGCGCCGTCCTGCAGGCCAACGGCGACCGTGCCTTCTGCACCGGTATGGACGTCAACGCCGGCGGCGACTGGTTCACGTTCGACAACGTCTGGAACAGCTTCGACCCCGGGATGGCCTTGGCGCCCAAATTCCGGCACCGCGTCTGGAAGCCGGTGATCACGGCCGTGCACGGACTGGCCGCCGGCGGGGCCCAGTACTTCATCAACGAGTCGGACATCGTCATCTGTTCCGACGACGCGGTGTTCTTCGACCCGCACGCCAACGTCGGTATCGTCAGCGCGCTCGAGCCCATCGGGATGCTCCATCGCGGCGTCCCGCTGGGAGACGTGCTGCGCTGGGCCCTCATGGGGAACGAGGAGCGCATCACGGCCGGGACCGCTCTCCGCCTCGGCCTGGTGACGGAAGTCGTGGCGCGGGACCAGCTGCGGGGACGGGCCCGGGAGATCGCGCTGTCGATTGCCCGGCGCGACCCTAAAGCGATCCAGGGCACCGTCCGGGCCATCTGGGAGTCCCTCGAGATGCCGCGCCCGACGGCCATCCACAACGGTCTCTCGTACACCCAGATCGGGAACCCACCGCCCGAAGAGGTGCGCATGTCCCAGGAGAGGCGGGAGACCCAGTACCGCTGACGTGACCTCGCTCGACCGCCGAGGACGGGCAAAGAGCTCCGGCACTGACCCGTCCAAGCAGCCGACCGTTCTCCGTCGATGGGCAACACTCCGCTCGGAACCGCCGAGGTGGCCGCACTCTCCACCGACGAGATCATGGATCTGGCCGCCGACACCTCCCGCCGCCTGGCCTCCCTGGCGGGCCTCATCGTTCAGCTCACCGCCGAGCTCGACCGCCGCGAGGGCTGGCGAGTGGAAGGCGCCACCTCGCTGGAGGCCTGGATCGTCGAACGCTGTGGCGTCTCCGTCCCCACCGCCCGCGCCTGGTCCCACGTGGGAAAGCGGCTGTTCGACCTGCCGCATCTCGCCGCCGGCCTCTCGGGGGGCGAGCTGAGTTTCGACAAGGTGCGCGCCGTGGCCGACAGCGCAACGCCCGAGACGGATCGCGACTTGCGCGACAGAGCGCAGCAATGTTCGGTACGTCAACTGGCCGAGCTCGCCCGCGCCGAAAAGGGTGCCCCCGAGGCCGCAGCTCAGGCCGACTACGAGGGCCGCTCGGTCCGCTTCAACGACACGTTCCGGACGGTGACGGCCCAACTGCCTCCCGAGTCGTACGCCGAGGTCCGGGCGACCATCGAGGCCAGGGCCCGCCAGCTGCCGTCTGACGGCGAGACCCGGTGGGACCAGCGCCTCTGTGACGCCTTCGTCGCCAGCGTCCGCCCTGGCCCCCGAGGGACGAAGGGCCCGCCACCGCATACGGTCGTCGTTCATGCCCCGGTGGAGACCCTGCTCGACGACTCCTGCACGCTGGCGGGCGAACTCGAACGGGACGGGATGATCAGCGCCGACACCGTGCGGCGGATTGCCTGCGATGCAACCATCGTCGTCGCAGTCGACGACGACGTCGGCCACACGATGTACGAGGGCAGGGCGTATCGGATCCCGACCGATACCCAGCGCCGGGAGATCATGCGACGCGATCGACACTGCCGCTTCCCGGGTTGCACGAACGTGATCTTCACCAACGCGCACCATGTCGCGCCGTGGAAAGCCGGCGGCACCACGGATGTCGAAAACTTGGCGCTGCTCTGCGAGCACCATCACCATCGTGTGCACAGCCGGCAGTGGACGGTCTCGGGCAACGCGAACCAGGAACTGACCTTCGTCGGTCCGAGTGGCCGGGTCATGACCTCGCGACCGTCGCCGCTCTGGACCACCGTGACGTCGTCGCGCCAGCGGAACTGACCTCCCCGGTCCCCACGCCTCGGCCTCGGCGTCGACGTCGGGTTGGCCACCTCGTCACCCACCGCCTCTCATGAGCTCTCCGGCCCCCAGGACTCGACGCCCGACATCCAGGACCCGCCGGACGCCCTTGCCAAGGATGCGAGGCCGGCGCCGAAACGGCGAAAGCCCAGGGTTTCCGGGGCGACAGATTGTTGCGGAATTGTTGCGATACCGTGCCGGCGGGATGACCACCTCATCCCAGTGCTCACCGGGGGTTCCTTAGGGGGGTGAGCAACAGGGGGAGCTGAAAGAGGGGCGTTCAGTTCCCTGCCCGGCGCACGGGGCGGCTCTCCACGGGGGGAGAGCCGCCCCTGCGTCACTCGACGACTCCTCGCACCCATGCTCAGGGTTGGGGCGCGTGACGCCCATCCGCTGCGAGACTCTGGCGGTGCGGCTGACGGAGGACGAGTGCTGGCGACGGTTGCGCCTCAGTGACCACGCCGTGCTGTGCACGTCTAGCGCGGCCGGTGACGTCGACGCCGTGCCCGTGTGCTTCGCCGTCGTCGGCACCGCCGTCGCCTCGCCCATCGACCGCGTCAAGCCCAAGGAGTCGACGTCCCTGGCCCGACTCCGCAACCTCGATCGCGACCCAACCGCAACGCTCCTGTGCGAACACTGGGACCGCCGCGACTGGTCGACCCTGTGGTGGGTCCGCGCTCGCCTGGTACGACGGTCGCCTTCGGCCGTGGCGAATCAGCTGATCGTCGACAGCGAGGTGGCACTAAAGGAGAAGTACGCCCAGTACCGCGAGTCCGATCTTCCTTTCGACGACGTCATCGTCTTCGACGTGCAACGCGTGACCGGATGGTCCGCCTAGGGCTCGTCTACGAACCGCCGCCGCCGCCGCCGCCGCCGTCGTCGGACAGCTCGGTCCGCAGCACCCGCCGCAGGAGCTTCCCCGTCGGCGAGTAGGGCAGCTCGTCGCGGAAGTCGACGATGGTGGGCGTCTTGGTCGAGCGCAGGCGCTCGCGTACCCACACCTGGAGCTCACCCTCGTCGGCCGCCTGTCCGGGATGCAAGCACCACGACCGACGCCACTGCCTCGCCCCACTCGGCGTCGGGGATGCCGATCACCGCCGCCTCGGCCACGGCCGGGTGCAGCATCAAGACCTCTTCGATCTCACCCGGCGAGATGTTCTCCGCGCCCCGCACGATGACATCGTCCAGCCGGCCGTCGACGTACAAGAAGCCGTCGGCGTCGAACCAGCCGGCGTCCCGGGTCCGGAACCACCCGTCGTCGGTCAACACGTTGTTGCCCACGTACTCGCCGGCCACCTGCTCACCGCGCACCCAGATTTCGCCCTTCTCGCCCACCGGCAGGACTGCGTCGTCCTCGCCGCGCACCTCGACCTCCAGAGCCGGCAACGGCCGACCGACCGAACCGAGGCGGCCTCGCACGGTGGGGTCGGAGGAAGCGAAGGCCTCGCGGTGCTCGTCGGGCGTGAGCATGGCGATGGTCGACGACGTCTCGGTCAGCCCGTATGCGTTGACGAGGTCGACGTGGGGCATGTCGCGCAGGGTCCGCTCGACGAGCTCCAGCGGCATCCGCCCGCCCCCGTAGGAAAGGTGACGTAGGGCCGGCGGCTCCGTGCCCGACTCCTCGACGGCCGCCAGGATGCGCCCCAACATGGTCGGCACGACCATGGCGTGGGTGATGCGCTCTTCGGCGGCCAGCCGCACCCACTCGGCCGCATCGAAGGACGGGAGGTACATGATGCGCCGCCCCGCGTACAACGAGCTCAGGACCGCCGCGATGCTGGCGATGTGATAAGGCGGCACGCAGATCAGCTGCGCCTCGTCCGGCGCGCACCCGAGGAACTCGACCGACGAGATGATGTACGAGACCAGATGGCGATGCCGCAGGACCGCGGCCTTCGGCTCCGATGTCGTGCCACTCGTGAACAGCAGCACGCCCACCTCCTCGGGGTCGACGAAGGGGAGCTCGACCACAGCGTCGGTCGGCTCGTCGACCGCCGCCGAGAACTCGCCCTTGGTGACCACATGGGTGGCGCCGCACGCACCGAGGCGCTCGACCTCGTCGTCGTCGGCGATCATCAAGCCGCCGGCCACCCGGGCCAGGATCCCGTGCAACTGGTCGTCGGGTGCTCGATAGTTGATCGGCGCGAACGGCACCCCCGCCAGCGCCGCGCCGAACAGCGCGACCGGGAGGACGTCGGAGTTCAGCCCGAAGTAGCCGACGGCGTCGGTGCCGGTCTTCTCGAAGAAGACGGCCGCCCGCCGGGACCGCTCGAGGAGATCCGAAGCGGTGACCCCGTCCGAATGCGAGCCGAGGACGACGCGGTCGGGATCACCCTCGGCCGCCATCTCGAGGAGCATGGCGATGTTCATGGCGACGCCGGGTCAGTCCGAGGCGGGCAGGGGCTTGGCGCCCTTGACCTCGAGCAGCGTCTCGCCCACCGAGATCGAGCCTTCGCCGGCCTTCGTGCACAGCAGCTCGAGGCCGAGCTCGTCGTCGGCGTAGCGCTTGCCCAGCTGCGTGCCCTGGTCGAAGCCGGACACGACGGCCTGCGGCGTGACATCCGCGTCGGCCGGCACGAAGGGGTGTCCCCCGCACCGCAGGTCGACGGGGTCGGCCGGCGCCTTGACCACCACGACCTCGCAGGCATCCGTCGCGCTGCGCAGCCGGAGCCCTGCCTTCAATTGGAGTGCCACCGCATCCTCTTCTCTCTCGACGTTGTCGCTCTGTAGTCCGACCCTTGGGTCGCCGGCCGCTCCGTTCCCCCTACGTCGGCGCGGCGGCCTCCCATTCTGCCGCCGGGCCGGCGTATCCCGCACACTCGGCGCGTGCCAGACTGCACCGTGGGGGATCCGTAAGGGATCGGAGGGGGCGAAATGGACGACGATGCGCCGGGCTGGCTGGCGGACCCCGTCAAAGAGGGCCAGGAGCGTTACTGGAGCGGGACGGCGTGGACGGATCGAGTCCGGCCGGCGGGGCGGCCCCGGAGCCTGCGTCTCCCCGAGCACGTGCCCCAGCTGCAGCGGGCCTTGGCGGCGGCGACAGCCGACATCGACGCAGTCGAGGACCATCTGTCGGACCTCTTTGACCGGACGGGTGGGACGACGGCGACGGCGAGTGTGGCACCGGCACCAGCGTCTGGACCTGCTGGTGCGGACGACGACGACTTCGACCTAGGACTCTTCGACGAAGTCGACGAGGACCTCGTTGAAGAGCGATCTGGGCCAGAGGGCGACGACGACGGCGCGTTCGCCGAGCTCGATGCCGAGTTGTCGGCCGAGGAGCCGCACGACCCGGGAGAGGTCGACGAGAAGGTTCGGCGCGGACTCTTCCGCCGCCGCACGTAAAGGTTCCCAAACGACGCGGGTCCCCTTACGAGGGCAGCGCGCGCGGAGGGTGTGGATGGCCGGGAACCCGTCGAGGTGATCCCCGGCAGCGGTGATGAACTCAGCAATGTGCGACGACGCCATGTGGAGGTCGATGTCCTCCTGCGACTGCCACCTCTCGATCGTCACAAAGGTGCCCGCCACCGAGTCGGACGCAAAGAGGTCGTACAAGAGGCAGCCTCGGTCCTTCTTGCTCGAGCTGGCGAGCGCCGTGAGCGCACCTTCGACGATCGGCTCCGATCCTGACTTGGCCGTGATCACGGCCACCACGTCGATGTTGGGCATGCGCCACCCTACGCCGACTGCCACCCGACCGGCCCTGGGCGCCGTGCCGACCCCTTCAAACAAGTCGGCGGTCAGATGCCGAGCGACGCGGCGCGCAGCTGTGCGGCGAGGTCGGCGTCCCCGTCGATCTCCACCCTGGCTGCGCCTTGTCGGCCGGCGCCGAACATGGTGAGCTCACCGGGGTCGCCCGTCAGGATCAGGCGTGGCCCGGTACCACGCTCCTTTTCGGCTCGTCCCGGTGAGCTGATCACGATCGTGGCGGGGACCTTCTTGGCCATCCCGCCGGGCCCGACGCGCGCCCAGAGGGCATCGGCCAACTCGGGGGAGATCGGGCGGGGTTCCCAAGCGCCCTGGGCGCGTCGTACGTCTTCGATGTGGATGAAGAGCTCCACCGTGTTCATCGGCCCGTCGAAGGGACGGAGCAGCAACGGGGGCCCGCGCCGCACCGTCTCGACGAGCTTGTCCCACGACGCGCGATCCCGCGCCGCGCGCCGGACCTTCTCCGTGTGGCCGGCCAGCGGGGGCCAGACGAGTCCCGGCCCACTGTCGGGCCGTCGTTCCCGCACGACGAGGTGGGCAGCCAAGTCGGCGGTGCTCCAACCCTCGCACAGGGTGGGCGCGTCGGGGCCGAGCTCAACGAAGAGGTCGCAGAGGGCTTGGCGTTCCTGCTGCGCGAAGTCGGGCGGTGCCATGGGCGCATTGTACGGACGAGTGTCCGTCGACGCTCAGGCGGGTGTGACCCGCCGGGCCAGCGCCCCCCAGCGATCGAAGGACGCTGGGTCGCGTACGACGTCGGAGCCCGTGAAGTAGCTCACGACCCGAGTCGCGATGCCGCCGTACTTCGCGACGATCTTGTCGGCGACGTCGTCCCACGTTCCCGTCGTCGTGAACTGCTCGAGCAGGTCGTCGTCGATGACGGCTGCCATCCCGGGGATGTCGCCGGCACGCTGGCGCTCCCGGATGCGGTCCGTCGTTCCCTCGCGGTCGAGCTGTTCGAAGATGAAGGCGTAGTTCGGCGTCGAGCCGTAGAACGCGATCTGCACGCGGGCCGCTTCGCGCCAGGTGCGCCGCTCGTCCTCCGTGTCCCCGACGCAGAGGAAGGCCGGCACGATCACCTCGAGGTCGTCCACGCTTCGTCCGGCGCGTGCCGCGCCGGCTCCCAGCTCGGGCAACACCGTCTCGCGCAGGTACGTCGGTGTGTTGAGGGGGTGGATGTGCACGCCGTCGGCCACCTCGCCGGCCATGCGGAGCATCCAGGGGTTGACGGCGGCGACGTCGATGGGCGGGTCCGCCGCGTCGATCGCCCCGGGGGACCACATCGGTGTGAGCAGGGAGAGCGCGTAGTACTCGCCCTCCACCGCCAACGGGGCGCCGGTCCTGAACGACGCGAAGATCTGTTTCACCGCGAGGACGTACTCGCGCAGCCGGGGTCCCGGCGGGTCGAACTCGGACCCGTAACGGCGCTCGATGTGCGCCCGCACCTGGGCGCCCAGACCGAGGCGGAAGCGCCCGTTGCTGGCTTCGGCCAGTTCCCACGCCGTCGCCGCGGTGACCATCGGGCTGCGCGGGAACGCGACGGCGATGCCCGTCAAGATGTCGATGTCGGCCGCCACCGCCAACGCGCCGCACGTGAGGTACGCGGTCCGCCCGGCCTCGGTCACCACGAGCCCGGACAGACCCGCCTCTTCGGCCCGGCGGCCCAGCTCGCCCGCCCGGCGCAGCGGCTGGGCCGGCAGCATGGCGTCGAAGCGCAGCGCCACCGCGCCTACGCCGCCTGTGGCGCCGTCGGCCGCCCTTCCCGGCGGGCCGGCACCCAGTCGTTGATGCTCGGGAAGTACTCGTCGGTGTGGTCGACCGTCCCGGCCGCGGCGTAGTGGTACACCATGGCGGCGCGGATGCCGTCGGACTCGTTGTCGGTCGAGCAGTGCATGAGATGGCTGTCGAAGACCAGGAGGTCGCCCGGGTCCATGAGCACCGGCTCGGCGGTGGCCATGTCGTGGTCGACGATCTCGAAGTAGCCGTAGTTCGGCGCCCGGCCGGCGGTCCGGCACGTGCGTGTGCACAGGTTCGGCGTGGGACCCGGGCAGCACGTGCAGGCAGCCGTTGGCCAGGGTCGCCTCGGTGACGGCCAGCCATATCCCCACGATCGGCCGGGCCGGTTCGAAGGGGAAGTAGAACGAGTCCTGGTGCCAGGGTTGGCCCCACGCGCCCGCCGTCTTGAAGATGAACTGCGACAAGAAGACGTCGATCTCGGGCGCGATGAGCTCGGCGGCCGCGTCGACCACCGGCGGCCGAGTGGGCGAAGTCGGCGAAGACCGGGTCGCGATGGAGCTTGAAGACCTTGGACACGCCGTCCTCGGGATGGGCGACGGTCACACCGGCCTTGTTGCTCTCCGGCACCACCTTGACGCCTATCTCGTCGGCCAGGGAGGGGTCGCGGCAGACCTGGGTCACGCGCTCGAGCATCGCGGCACAGGTCTCCGTCGGCGCGAACCCCTCGATACGGAAGAACCCCCGCTCGGCCCACGACGCGCGTTGCTCGTCCGTCAGCACGTCGGTCATCCGATCGGCTCCGCCGGCGGGTCGGGGAGCTCGCCCTCGGCACGGGGCCAGGCGACCGGCGTCACGTCGCTGGCGATGACCGCCCCCACCGCGATGCCCGCCCGCTCGACCGACGGGTGGGGGAAGCGGCCCTCGCCCCGCGTCGAGCCGTCCGCGAAGTAGATGGCCGTGTGCACGCGCCGGACCGTACCGGTCGTATTGGGTTTGGCCAAGTGGAACGTGAGGCCGTGATGGAAGGCGACCGACCCCGGCGGCACCTCGACCCACACCGGCTCGATGCCCTCGAGCTCGCGCCGGGCCAGCGGGTCCTCCCCAACGGTGCCGGTGAAGATGTCCACGAACTCGCGCAGGCCGAGCCGGTGGCTCCCCGGCAAGTAGCCCATGGCGCCGTTGGCCAGGGTGGAGCCGTCGAAGGGGATCCACGCCGTGACGGTGTCGGTCTCGACGATCGGCCAGTACGGCTGGTCCTGGTGCGGGTCCGTCTCGCGTCCGCCAGCCTCTTTGTACAGGGCCTGGTCGTGCCAGATCCGGACGGCGTCGACGCCGAGCAGCCGGGCAGCCGTCCCGGCGACAAGCGGGTGGAAGGTGAGCGGCCGGACGTCGGCGCAGTCCTCCCAGAGGTTCTGGCACTGGGTGAAGCTCTGCTCGTAGCGCGACTTCTCCGCCAGCTTGCGGGTGTCGAAGCCACTCCGGCGGGCCACCGCCTCGTCCACCGCCGACCCGTACCGGCGGATCTCGTCGGCCGACAGCAGGTCAGGCACCACGACGAACCCGTCGCGCCGGAAGGCCTCCACCAGGCTCGGCGGCGGGACCGGCGACGTGTCACCCGCCGTCACGCCGGGTGGCCCTCCCGCACCTCCCGGATGTACCCCACCAGTTCGTGCATGCTCGCGGAGTCGAGCCACGGGGTGAGGTCGACGTCGTACCCGGTGCGCGGCCCGGGGCCCTGGTCGAGGAAGTGGGGTTCGGAGGCCATGAAGCGGCCGTCGAGCAGCCGGACCTCGGTGACGAGCTCGGCGTAGGGGAGCCGGCTCGCCCCCGCCGATCCGAACCCGAACACTCGCTCGGAACCCATCACCGCGTTGGCCATGGCCCGGCCCGTGAGGAACGGCCGGTAGTCGTTGCGGTCGAGCTCGCCGGAGTAGGCGTCGAGGATGTGCAGGGCGCGGTCGAGCACGGCCTGGTCGAAGCCGTAGAAGACGTTGGGCGCTGGCAGTTCGCCCCACACCCCGTACATCCACCAGCGCACGTTGGGTGCCAGGGCGGCGAGGGCGCGCTGGACGCCGCGCCCGACGGACTCGTGGCCGTGGTGCACGTCATGGGGGGAGGGCGACGCGACGATGGATGCGTCGTGCTCTTTGACGAGGGCCGGGAGCTCGGCTCCCAGGCGCTGCGTGGCGTGGGCGAGGTCGCCGTCGAGGTCGAGGTCGAGCGGTGGGTCGAGGAAGACGGGGGCGAAGCCGGCCCGGGCCGCCGCCTCTTCAGCCTCGGCGCGGCGGCGCTCCCGCTGACCCTCGAAACCCAGGCTGGTGATGAGGCTCACCACGGTCCACCCCCGGTCCTGCAGGTGGAGCAGAGAACCGGGGCAGCCCACCGCCTCGTCGTCGGGGTGCGGGGCGACGTGGAGGATGGTGGGCGCCACGAACAGGCAGGTTAGGCCCAACCAACGCTGGTGGTGCAGGTGACGAAGGTGTGAGGGACCAGGCAACCGGGCGCTCCGTCCGGGTTGAGACACGGGCGGTGCAGCCGCCGCCTCGACGAGCTACGTTCGGCGACTGACCGATCGCAGGGAGGAGGGCTTCGATGCTGCAGGTCGTGGGGGCGGGCGTGGGTCGCACAGGGACCCACTCGTTGAAGCTGGCGTTCGAGCAGCTCCTGGGCGGCACCTGCCACCACATGGTGGAGGTGTTCGGGCATCCCGAGCAGCTGCCCGTCTGGATCGACGCCATCGACGGCCGGCCCGTCGACTGGGGTGCGCTGATGCAGGACTACACCGCCCAGGTGGATTGGCCCGGTGCGAGCTTCTGGCCGGAGCTCGCCGCCGCCAACCCCGACGCGCTGGTGGTCCTCTCGACGCGCGACCCCGACGCCTGGTTCACGAGCTGCACCAACACCATCTTCGGCGGCATGCGCCAGATGTTGGAAGAAGGCAACGAGTGGATGGCGGCCATGCTCCGTCTCTTTGATGAGCGCTTCGACGACCGGGTCGACGATCGCGACGCGATGGTTGCCGCGTTCGACCGGCACAACGAACAGGTGCGCTCCGGCGTCCCCAAGGAGCGGCTGCTCGAATGGACCGTTGCCGACGGCTGGGACCCCATCTGCGACCGGCTCGGACTGCCCGTGCCCGACGCGCCCTTCCCGCTCACGAACACGACGGCGGACTTCCGGGAGATGTTGGGCTTGCCGCCCGTGGAGGTCTAGAGCCCTGGGACCGGACGCAGCCCGAATGAGCATCGGTCAGAGCACTCTTGACAGACTACTCTGAATAAAGTACTCTGCCACGTATGCCCAGGTGGTCACGGTCCAACCCCCTCGCCCTGGCGGTCCTGGTCTGTCTGCACGAGAAGCCGATGCACCCCTACGAAGTGGCCCAGACGCTTCGGCAAAGGGCCAAGCAGGAGAGCGTCCGTCTCAACTACGGGTCCCTCTACGCGGTCGTCGAGTCGCTCGAGAAGAAGGGCTTCGTCAAGGCGACCGGCACCGTCCAGGAGGGGAAGCGGCCGCAGCGCACCGTCTACGAGATCACCGAGGCCGGCACCACCGAGATGACCGACTGGCTCACCGAGCTCATCGGCACCCCCGCCAAGGAGTACCCCGCCTTCATGGCCGGCCTGTCGTTTCTCCCGGCTCTCGACCCCGACGACGCGCTGGCCGCGTTGCGACGCCGGGCCGACGACGCTCACCGTCAAGCTCGTCTCGTTACGAGGTGTCGAGAAGGCGGCCCGCGAGGCTGGGCTGCCGCGCATCTTCGGGCTCGAGGCGGAGTACGAGGAGGGCCAACTCGTCGCCGAGCGCAAGTTCGTCACCGCCCTCGCCGACGAGATGCAGTCCGGCTCCCTCGAGGGGCTCGACCTCTGGCGCCTGTTCCAGTCCGACGAATTCGACCCCGAGGAGGTGCACTTCTCCTTCGAACTCCCCAACGAGTCCTCGAAGGACATCACCCAGGAATGACCTCGTAGATGACCCGGGGCCGCGTGCGCCAAACACGCGGCCCCGGGACTACACAACCACGAGCCCGGCCCACGAGGGACCTTCGCCCGAGGCAGCAACCGAAGCGTAGGCCATCCCCCGCCGGCACGGGCTCACCACGTACGAAAGGAGGCGCGCGCCCGTGCACGCCCTCATCGAGGCCGACGGCCTCGCCAAGAAGTTCGGCAAGGTCCACGCCCTGACCGACCTGACCCTGACCCTGCCGCCGGGCGAACCGGTCGCCATCCTCGGGCCGAACGGCGCCGGGAAGACGACGTTCATCCGCATGGTGGCGACGCTCATCGAGCCCGACCGCGGCACCCTCGCCGTCGACGGACGCGACGTCGTGCGCGACCCGATGGCGGTGCGCCGCATGATCGGGCTCGCCGGCCAGTCCGCCGCCGTGGAGGAGGTCATGACCGGCCGCGAGAACCTCGTGATGGTGGCGCGCCTCTACGGGCAGTCGGCCAGGGCCGCCAAGCAGAGTGCCGAGCGCATCCTCGAGCAGATGGATCTGGTGGAGGCCGCCGACCGCTACGTCCGGACCTATTCCGGCGGCATGCGCCGTCGCCTCGACCTCGGGGCGAGCCTGGTCGGCTCGCCCCGACTGCTCCTCCTCGACGAGCCAACCACCGGCCTCGACCCCGGGAGCCGCAACGAGGTGTGGGACGCCATCCGCGAGATGAGCTGGGCCGGGACCGACATCCTGCTCACCACCCAGTACCTCGATGAGGCCGACCACCTCGCCGCCCACATCGTCATCATCGACGACGGCCGCGTCATCGCGCAGGGCACGCCGGCGGAGCTCAAGTCGCGCGTCGGCGCCGACATGATCGAGCTGCACGCCGTCGACGTGCCCACGATGCGCCAGGCCGCCGAGGTGCTCGGCGCGCTGGGCCAGGGCGAGCCCTCGACCGATCCCGCTACGCGCCGTGCCTCCATCGCCGCGCCGGGTGGGGCGAAGCTCCTCCCGGTCGTGGTGCGCGCGCTCGACGACGCCGAGGTTCCCGTCGAGGACATCGCGTTGCGCCGACCCACCCTCGACGAGGTGTTCCTGGCCCTGACGGGCCGTACCGACCCGACAGCACCGGAAAAGGACGCAGCATGACCATGGACCTGACCCTCGACCCGCCGCGCCTGACGCGGCCGCTCAGTGCTGTGACCAACCAGGGGGCCGGCTATCTCACCGCCTCCACGCAGGTGGCGACGCGCACGCTGAAGAAGTTCTGGCGCACGCCGGCGCTCATCGTCGCTGGGACCGCGCAGGGCGTGCTGTTCCTGTTCATCTTCCGTTACGTCTTCGGCGGCGCGGTGGCGCACACGGGAGCGCTGAACTACGTGGACTTCCTCGTGCCGGGTTTCGTCGTGACCGGCGTGCTCTTCCAAGGCATGGGCGCGGCGAGCGGCGTGGCCGACGACCAGGCGGGCGGCCTCTTCGACCGGCTGCGCAGCCTGCCGATCCGGCTCATCTCCATCATCACGGGCCGCGTCAGCGCGGACTCGACGCTTGTGGCGTGGGGCGTGGTGGTGATGACCGCGGTCGGCTTCGCCGTCGGCTTCCGCCTCGGTGGTTCCACCCTCGACGCGCTCGCCGCGCTGGCCCTGACCCTCCTCTATGGCTTCGCCTTCGTCTGGATGTTCATCGCCATGGGCCTCTTGGCCGGCAGCCCCCAGGCGGCCCAGAGCCTGTCGTTCCTCGTCTTCCCGCTGAGCTTCGTGTCCTCGGCCTACGTGCCGGTGTCGACGATGCCCGGCTGGATGCAGGGCTTCGCCACCAACCAGCCCATGACCCAGATGGTGAACACGGTCCGTCTGCTGACCGGAGGTCCGGCGGCACAACAGCTCCTCGGCCACACCGTCTCCTACTACCTGGTGCCCTCACTCCTGTGGACGGCGGGGCTCATCGTGGTGTTCGCACCGATCGCCGCCTGGAAGCTGAAGAGGTCGTAGCGACGGGTCAGCGGCGGTCGAAGTCGACGTCCTCGGGCGGCTCGTCGTCGCGCAGGACACCGGTGAGTGCGGCGCGCATGCGCTCCTGGGCGTCGATCATCCAGTCGATGTAGAACGCGTAGTCCTCGGTCCGCGTGACCTCGCCCTCGCTGTAGTCGGAGATCCGGTAGACGTTGCGGTCGGGCAGCGTCTCCCACGACAGCGCGCGGCCGTAGATCGACTCGAACAGGTCCTGTTGCGCCCGGATCAACTCGAACTCGGCGATGCTCGCCTCGTTGGAGCCGAGGTCGATCGAGAAGTCCGAGCGCAGCCGGCCGCCGGCCGCGAAGCTCAGCCCGTAGTGCGTGCCGCGCACGGGTGAGGGAAGCGTGATGAAGTTCTGCGCCGGCAGCGTCGACATCGGGGTCCAGTTGGGATGGTCGATGCGGACCTGCTCGAGCCAGCGCGACCAGTACTCGCGGTAGAGCGCGCCGCGGCCGCCGCTGATCGGGCCGGCGAGCTCGACCATCGTCCACCCGGTCGGGTCGCGCCACCACTGCGTGCCGAAGAAGTCCTGACTGATGCCCGTCGCCTGCTCGACGATATGGCGGACGAGGCCGGCCGGCGTGTAGGCGGCCTTGTCCACGTCCCACACGAGCGGCGCGGCGAGGTTGTTCTGCCAGTGCGCGGTGCGACGGGCGGGGTCCTCGTGCAACCACTCATCGAGCTGCGTGCGCAGGTCGAAGTTGACGTCGCTGCGCGGGCTGAGCGTGAAGATCGTCCCGTCGGCCACGAGCTCGGCGGTGACGAGGCGGCGCACGGTGCTGGCGTCCTGGACGCGCCGCTTGGAGTCCGCCATCTGCTTGGCGAGCTGGCGCTCGGGGCTGATGGTGAACTCCTCGACCTCGCGGATGGGGTAGATCGGGCTGACCGAGATCATCGGCACGCTGCCGCTGGTGCCGCCGCGCCCGTAGACGTAGGAGCGGAAGGCGGTGAGCTGGACGAGAGAGATATCGAGGCCCGTCTCGCTCAGCCAGACGACGCTCGCCGTCACGGTGGGGGAGAAGCCGAGCGCGAGGAGCACGATGCGGGGCTTGCGCAGCGTCTCCTGGGACAGGTCGGGCGCGTGCGCCTGCAGGTCGGCCAGCGCCTCGTCCGGGGTCATCGGGACCTGGCGGCGGTTCTGGAACCGCGCGTAGTGGTCGGCCAGCGACTCCGGGAGCATGCGGCTGGCGACGGCGGCGTACTTGACCGCCGAGACCTCGGTGTCGGGGGTGCGGCTGCTCTTGAGCTCGGCCACGACGAGCCTTCCGTCGGCGCCGAGACCGAGGACCGAGATGCGGTCCTTGGCGTTGTTGGCCGTCGCCGGCAGGCCGTCGAAGTCGAAGGTGATCACCTTGACCGCGGGGCCCAGAATGGCGGGACTCGACAGCACCCATTCCTGGAGATCGGCGCGTTCCTCGAGACCCGCCTCTTCGAGCGAGATGACCTGAGCCGGCATCGCGACCGATCCGGCAACAGTGAACAGCATCTCTTCCGCCATGTCGGTTCCGTCAGGGTACGGCAAACCCTTGTGAGAAGCAGGTACCGAAAGTCACAGACACGCGCAATGGGGACCCAAAATTTCTTGCCGTTGAGCGGGTACTTTGTCGGGTCGTTGCGCGAGCGGGTTTGGTGCGCGCTGTCGGTTGTCGGACGGTTGCGACGCGGTTGCCGACCGGTTTCCGACGACGTGTGTCGCGTGTGTGCGGACCTCTGGACGGGCGTCGCCGGTCGCTGAGTCAGGTCGTCAGACGGTCAGACCGCGACGGTGCGCCGGGCGCCACCAGCGGCCACGGCCGCTCCAGCTCGACGACCCGGGCCAGGTCGAGCAGCAGCTGCTCGGCGTGCCGGCGCCCGATGACCTGCATCGAGACGGGCAGGCCGTCGACCGTGCCGATGGGGATCGCCACGGCCGGGTGTCCCGTCGTGTTGGCGGGGATGGTCAGCGCGCCGTTGTTCCCGACGGCCGCCTCGAACCCGTGCTCGGCGATGAGGTCGACGCCGTCGATCGTGGTCGGCATCGGGCCTTTTGCGCCGAACGCCACGTCGGGGTTGGTCGCACAGACGATGAAGTCGACCTGTTCGAAGAGCTGCGCCATCTGCACGACGAGGTCGCGCCGGAAGGCCTCGATGCTCTTGGCCGTGTCGACGTTGTAGTGGTTGGTGGCGATGTTGGTCGCCAGCATGATCTCGGGCGTCAGCTCGGACTCGCAGCCCGGGTAGAGGTCGCCGAGGCCCACCAGGAGGCTGGCGGTGCCGGCCAACGCCCACTCCAGACCGCCGCGGGGCAGCGCGACGGGCACGTCGACCCGCTCGAGCCCGGCGTCCTTGCACAACAGGTCCGCCGCCTCTTCGACCTTCTCCTGCACCGCTGACGCGACGATCGCCGCGCCGAGGTCCACCGAGACGGCGACCCGCCTGCCACGGAGCTCCTGCTGGCCGAGCCCGGCCTCCCAGCCGTCGACGCGCGGAAGCGAGAAGGGGTCGTACTCGTCGGCGCCGTTGCAGACGTCGAACCAGCGGGCGGTGTCGCGCACCGACCGGGACACGCAGCCCACGACGGCGGTCAGCGGCTCGATCTCGGTGTGCGGGCCCTTCGGGATCCGCCCGAAGGTCGCCTTCAGGCCGAGGAGCCCGGTGAAGCCGGCGGGGATGCGGATGGACCCGCCGCCGTCACCGCCGGTGCAGATGGGGAGCAGGCCGCCCGCGACGGACGCGGCCGAGCCGCCAGACGAGCCGCCCGGCGTGCGTTCGAGGTCGTAGGGGTTCGACGTCGCGCCGTGCAGACGCGTGTACGTGCAGTTGATGCCGCCGAACTCCGACGCCGTGGTCTGCCCGACGAGGACGGCGCCGCCGTCGCGCAGCCGCGACGTCATCGTGCCGTCGTAGTCGGACACCCGGTCCCTGAAGACGAGTGACGCCTCGGTCTGTGGCCAGCCCTCGACCGGGTCGAGCTCCTTGATGCCGATCGGGACGCCACCGAACGGCTGGGTGACGTCGGCTTTCGCTGCCGCCTCCCGCGCCCGCTCCTCGTCGACGAAGCAGACGGCGTTGAGGTCAGAGCCTGCGATGGCCGCCAGCGATCCATCCAGCGCCTCCGTCGGCGACAGCGTGCCTGCCCGGAACGCATCGACCAGGGAGCATGCGTCTAAGAGCCAGGGTTCACCCGTCACGCTTCAGGAGGCTACCGACCGCTTGCTCTCGTTGCGTCCGAGCCCCGTTCAGTCCTCCGTCGGCGACCCGAAGCGGATGACGTTCCCGTCGGGGTCGACGTGCGACCCCTCGCGCAACTCGTAGTCGGTGGGCCCGACGGGCCGGGTCTTGCCGCTGCGACCGGACTGGCTCCACTCGTCGTACAACGCGTCGGCGTCGCGCACGTACAGGTAGGCCTCGGAAGGATGGATCGGTTCCTCCGTCTCGCTCGTGGCGAAGTGGAGCCCCACACCTTCCCGGTCGGCGAAGCCGTAGTCGCTCCCCTCTTCGTAGGCGAAGGTCTTGAAACCCAGCGACTTGTAGTGCGCGAGGGCGATGTCGAGGTCCCGCACCGGGAAGATCGGACTGAAGCTGCGGAGCTGGCGGGACCGCCCGGGCCGCGGCCGCCGCCGGCCCGTCCCAGTTGCAAGCCCGTCCACCTTGATCTCCGTCAAGGCGACGAGGACTGCACGCGTCGCGGCGATCTGCTCGGACGAGACCTTCTCCTCGAGCTTGCGCTGGACGGCCTCGATACCCCGAAAGGAGACGTCCACGACCTCCCGGCCTCGGTCGGTGAGCTCGAGCACGATGCGGCGACGGTCCTCGGGATCCGTCTGGCGCTCGAGGTAGCCACGGTTGACGAGGACGTCGATGACCTGGCTCACAGCCTGCTTCGAGACGCCGAGCTCCGACGGCAGGTCCTGGCGCGGACCGCCCGAGCTGTCGATGCCCGCCAAGACGAAGACGCCGTTGCGGGGCAGGTCGTCGATCCCGATGGCGTGCAGCTCGGCCCGCATGGCCTGGGCATACGCGCCGCGGGCCGAGCGCATCAGGGTGGGGGTGGCGAAGTCGCCGTAGTCGAGGTCGTCCATGACCCCACCGTATGGTCAAGGGTCTTGCTAGTCAAGAAACTTGACCAAATACCCTCGTCCTACGAGGTCACTCCGTCGTCCGGCGCTTGAAGAAGTGCGCGGCCAGCGGGGCGGAAATGGCCAGGAGGACGACCGACCAGATCAGGCCCGCCTCGACCGGGTGCTGCATCGGCCAGGCATGGATCGTCCCGGACGGGTTGGGGTTGTCCCAGAGGACCCGGGCCCCGGCCGTCACCGCGCTGACCGGGTTCCAGTCGGCGATGGCCTGGAGCCAGCCGGGCATGTGCTGCGTGGGGACCAACGCGTTCGAGACGAAGGCCAACGGGAAGAGCACGATGAAGCCGAACGACGCGGCCGACTCGGGGCTCTTCGAGTTCATGCCGACGCAGGCCGCGATCCAGGTCAACGCGTAGGCGAAGAACAGCACCAGTGCGAAGCCGCCCACGATCGAGATGTAGTTGGCCCCGGGCCGCCACCCGACGATCAGCCCCGTCAACCCCACGATGAGCGCGCAGAGGCACGACGTCAGCAGGTCCGCCATGGAGCGGCCCACCAGGACGGCGGAACGCCACATCGGCAGCGTGCGGAAGCGGTCGATCATGCCTTCGTGCAGGTCGGTGCTCAACCCGACCGCCGTGCCCATGACGGACGTCACCAGGTTCAGCGACAAGAGCCCCGCCAGCAGGTAGTCGACGTCGCTCCCGCCACCGGGGATCGGGATGGCGCCACCGAAGATGTAGACGAACAGGAAGGTGAAGAGCACCGGCTGGATCGTCACGTCGGACAACTGCATCGGCTCGCGCGAGATATGCACGAGGTTGCGACGGGTCATCGCCCAGATGTCGGCCAGCCGGCCGACGAAGGCCCCGCTCGACCGGGGACTGCGGACGCCGACCGTCGTCGGCGTCAACGTGGTCGTCGTCATCGACGTGCTCCTTCCAGCTCGTGCGGTTCGTAGGACTCGGGATCGGTCTCGCCGGCCGTCGACTCTGCCGCCCCAGACGCACGTCCCGTCTCCAACGCCGCGTCGTCCGGCTCGTCGTCGTCGTCCTCGTCGACGTGCTCCCCCGTCAACGAGAAGAACACGTCGTCGAGCGAGGGCTGGCGCACCTCGATGTTGTCCACCAGCACCCCCGCCGCGTCCAACGCACGTACCACCGCCGTCGCCAGCCCCGCCGACGCGTCGACGCCGGCGCTCAGCCGCCGACCGTCGTCCGACACGTGCACCTTCCCCGCCACCAAAGGCGCCATCGCCGCCACCGCACCCGCATGGGGCTCGGACAACGTCACGTCCAGGCGGGCACTCCGGCTGGCCTCCTTCAGCTCCAGCGGCGTCCCGTCGGCGATGACCCGTCCGTGGTTCACCACCACGATGCGGTTCGCCAGCTCGTCGGCCTCCTCGAGATACTGCGTCGTCAGCAGCACGGTCACGCCCTCACCGATGAGCTCCCGGATGGCGTCCCACACCCGCGACCGGCTCGTGGGATCGAGGCCAGTCGTCGGCTCGTCGAGGAACAGGACGGGCGGCCGGGTCATCAACGAGGCCGCCAGGTCCAGGCGCCGGCGCATGCCGCCCGAGTAGCCCTTGGCCACCCGGTCGGCGGCGAAGGTCAGCTCGAACTGGTCCAGCAGCTCGGCCGCCCGCTCCCGGGACGCCGCCCGGCCCATGTCGGACAGCTCGCCCACCAGCACGAGGTTCTGCCGCCCCGTCAACAGGGAATCCAACGTCGCGTCCTGCGCCGCCACGCCGATGTGGTGCCGGACCTCACCGGGGTGCCGGATCACGTCGATCCCGGCCACCGTCGCCGACCCGGCATCGGGTACGGCCAGCGTCGTCAGGACCCGCACGGCCGTGGTCTTGCCGGCGCCGTTCGGGCCCAAGCAGCCCGAGGATCGTCCCGGCGGGCACGCCGAACGACACCCCGTCGAGGGCCTGGGTCTCGCCGTAGCGCTTCATCAGCCCGTCGGCTTGAATCATCATCTCGTCAGCCATAAAGATGGACATCCTTACCGGTCGGTTAGTAAACTCACGACTACACGGTAGGGTAAAGGCTTACTAACCGGCCGTCAAGTAGGTACAAGAAGAAAACCATGGCACAAACCACAGAAGTCCCAGGTCACGATGGCCACGACGACGAGCAGGACACCGTCGACGACGAGCAGCGCCTGGACGCGGCCGTGGCGGCACCCGAGCCCCCGTCCGGCATCACCGACGGGGCGGCCTCGGCCGACGCCACCCACGTCGACACCCGCCAGCGCATCCTCGATGTGGCGCTCGACCTCTTCACCGAGCAGGGCTACGACGGCACCAGCCTGCGGCAGATCGCCGAGCAGCTGGGCGTGACGAAGGCGGCGCTCTACTACCACTTCGAATCGAAGGACGACATCCTCCTGGCGCTGCACATGCGCATCCACGAGTTCGGCCAGAAGGCCTTCTTGAGCATGGGGGACGAGCCGGTCACCCTCGAGCAGTGGGGTGCGCTGGTCGACGAGATCGCCGTGCAGATGCTGGCCCAGCGCAAGATCTTCCTCATGCACGAGCGGAACCAGGCCGCCCTCGAGAAGCTGCACAACGAGGCGCACGACGCCGAGCACGACGACATCCAGAACAAGCTGCGCCAGGTGCTGGCCGACCCCCGGGTCCCGCTGACCGACCGGGTCAGGATGGCGGCGTCGGTGGGCGTCGTCTTCTCGGGGCTCGTCCTCTCCGGCGAGGCCTTCGACGAGGCGACGGACGAGGAATTGGGGAGCCAGCTCCGCGCCATCATCCACAACGTCCTCTTCGGATGACGGACCGGGTCCCGCCGGGCCCTCCTGCACCCTGATGTGGCTACAGTTCCCCTGGTGACGGACACCTCGACCGGACCGACACAGAGCGGCGCTGCTTCGACCAGCTCCGGCCCGACCAGCCCTGCTCCGACGAGCACAGCCCCGACCGACGCGCCGGCGGCGGAAGGGCACGAGCACCCCTATACGCTCGCCTTCGACATCGGCGGCACGGGGCTCAAGGCGAACGTGCTCGATGCCAACGGCGAGCTGGTGGCCGACCGGGTGCGCGTCCCGACGACCTACCCGATGCCGCCGAAGCTGCTGGTCGAGAAGCTGACCGGGCTGGCCCAGAAGCTGCCCGAGGCGGACCGCATCTCGGCCGGCTTCCCGGGCATGATCCGTCGGGGCCACGTACTGACCGCGCCGCACTTCGTCACCAAGAAGGGGCCGGGCACCGAGATCGACCTCAAGCTCGAGGAGGCCTGGCACCACTTCCACCTGGCGCACGAGCTGAAGAAGGCGATCGGCAAGCCGTGCCGCGTGGCCAACGACGCCGACGTGCAGGGCGCGGCCGTCGTGACGGGCAAGGGGTTCGAGGCCGTCATCACGCTCGGCACGGGCTTCGGGACCGGGTTCTTCATGGACGGCCGCCTGCTGCCGCACTTCGAGTTCTCGCACGTGCAGTTCCGCAAGGGGGAGACGTTCAACGAACAGCTGGGAGAGCCGGCGCGCAAGAAGATGGGCGACAAGAGCTGGAACAAGCACGTGCAGAAGGCCATCGCGTATCTCGACGAGCTGACCGCGTTCGACCACCTCTTCATCGGGGGCGGCAACGCGCCGCGCATCAACCGGCGCGACCTCGGCGACGTGCTGAAGCGCATCACGGTGGTGCCCAACTCGGCCGGCATCCTCGGCGGCATCAAGCTGTGGGAGCTGGACCACGTCGGGCTCCGGAGCCCGGACGAGTCGCAGTGACCCTGCCGGCGCATGACCGCCCTCGACACCGAGCCCCTGGCCTGGGATCCGCTCGACGAGAAGTACAAGGGCGACCCGCACGCCATCTGGAAGCGCCTGCGCGACGAGCAGCCGCTCTACTACAACGAGCAGTGGGACTTCTACGCGGTGAGCCGCTTCGCCGACGTGGACGCCTTCAGCCGCGACCCCAAGACGTTCTGCTCGTCGCACGGCACGGTCATGGAGATGATCACGGCGGACCCGATCGAGCTGGAGATGATGATCTTCATGGACCCGCCCGAGCACACCCGCTACCGGCGGCTGGTGTCCAAGGCCTTCACGCCGCGGCGCATGAAGCTCCTCGAAGAGGACATCCGGACGCTCTGCGCCGGCATGCTCGACGGCCTCGTCGGCCGGAGCTCGTTCGACTACGTGCAGGACTTCGGGGCGCGCGTCCCGGCCTACGTGATCGCCGCGTTGCTCGGCGTGCCGCCGGAGGACCGGGACATGGTGCGGGGCTGGATCGACGAGTCGTTCCACCTCGACCCCGAGACGGGCATGTCGAACGACGTCTCGACGGGGGCGATGTTCACCCTCCTGGACTACCTCCGCGCCACGCTGGCCGACCGCCAGGAGCACCCGCGCGACGACATGTTCACCGATCTCGTCAACGGCGAGGTCGTCGAGGACGACGGCGAGTTGCGCCGGCTCACCCTGGACCAGGCCGTCAACTTCGGCGCCCTGATCGCCAGCGCGGGGACCGAGACGGTGGCCCGGCATGCTGGGCTGGGCGGCCCTGACGCTCGACGACAACCCGGACCAGCGGGCCGAGCTGGCGGCCGACGCGTCGCTCATCCCGAACTGCGTCGAGGAGCTGCTGCGCTACGAGGCGCCGTCACCGGTGCAGAGCCGCTGGTGCACGGCCGACGTCGAGGTGCACGGGGGGACGATCCCGGCGCGCTCGAAGGTCGTGATGATCACGGGCTCGGCCGGCCGCGACGAGCGGGCGTACCCCGACGCCGACCGCTTCGACATCCACCGCACGTTCGACCACCACCTGTCCTTCGGCTACGGCATCCACTTCTGCCTGGGCGCGGCGCTGGCGCGGACGGAGGGGCGCATCGCGCTGGAGGAGACGCTCAAGCGGTTCCCGGAGTGGTCGGTGCGGCGGGACGAGGCGGTGCCGCTCTACACCTCGACGGTGCGCGGCTACAGCAAGCTGCCGATCTCGGTCTGACGACGCTCTTCGAGCGGGCCGGCGCAGTGCGCGTTCAGGCGGGCGCCTTCTCCATGCTCTGGACGTCGAAGTAGACGGGGAGCAGGTACTTCACGTAGAAGGCGTGCACCGTGAGACCGGGATACTCGAGATCCTCGTAGCGGATGATCTTGACCCGGTCGTCCTTCTCGGCGTAGCGCTCGCACTCCTCGAGCAGTCGATCGACCTCGTCGCGGGAGTCCTGGAGCAGCCCGAGGTGGTCGTACCCGGGCGAGGACATCGGCTTGTCGCTCTCCGCCAGGAGGATGAACTGGTCCGGATCGGGCAGCAGGATGTGGCAGAGCTGACCGACGACCTCGGTGTCGGTGCCGGTCCACCCGAAGACCGCTCCGTAGAAGGCGTCGACCTCCTCGCGGAACTCCTTGGTGAGGGTGCCTCTCGGCAGCGTGAGCTCCATGTGGTTGAAGCGCATCGGCCACTCCTCTCGTTCGACTACCGCGACACTAGGCCCGACGCCGGCCGTCGGCGTCCCTGCTCGGCCGTGGCCCCGGTGCGGCGCTATCGTCTGACCAGCTATTTCCCGCCAGCGAGTGGCGCTCCGGGGTCCGGTAGAGTGGACCGTCTCAACCCGGCGCTCGTAGCTCAACGGACTAGAGCATCTGACTACGGATCAGAAGGTTGGGGTTTCGAAATCTGGGTCGGAAACTCGGTCAGCAACCCTGGGCCACCACCTGGACATCGAGCGGGTCCGAAGGAATGCCGTTGGCGATGGCAACCATCTGCCACGCTCCCGTCGGTACGTCTCGCGCCGACGTCGATGTCGGCAGTCACCCGCTTCGAGCCCGTCGCCACCGCCAGCGTCGAGAAGTTCGAGCTGCGCAGGTAGACCACGTCTCCCGAAGCGTTCCATAGCTTGAAGATCGGGTAGTTGGTTGCTTGCTGGGCGTCGTCGCCGTAGCTCACCGCTTGAGAGAGCCCATTCAATTGCTTGCCCACCACGGTGTAGGTGTGCCCTTGGACGAGCGTGTTGGGACATGAAACGAAGGTCGGCTTCCAGCTCTTGTGCGGAACGTTCTCGTTGGCGTCCGGTGTATAGACGTAGATCGTCGACGACTGGGTGGTCATGAGAATCTGGGCAGTCGGCAAGAGCAGGAACCGGAGCTGCCATGTGTTTGGCGCACTGGCGCTCGGGATCGGCGCGGGGCTGAACGGGTTGAGCGAATTGTCCTTCGGGTCGAATTCGAAAATTGCGCATTCTCCGAGAAGCAATCGTTCCCGGCGAGGTAGAGGAGGCCCGCAGTGCAGAGCACCTTGCCATTGGTCTGCAGGACCGCTGGAGCATCGCTCGTCGTGAGCATCGGCCAGAGTGAACCCTCTGGCGTCTTCGGCAACGAGGGTCCGGCGAGCCACGAGCCCGTCGTGATCGTTGGGTCACTGCCGTGGGGTGGCGGCGTGTAGAGCGCCGTATTTCCCGTGCCGCCGATGGCGAAGACACGGCCGTCAGGGAGCAGCAGTGCCGGCCCGATCTCGTAGATGCTGATGGCGGTGCCGGAGGCATCGTTGACGGTGGTGAGCACCAGATCGTTCGGGGTCTGCCCCGTCGAGACCCATTCGTCCAGGGACGGTACGTAACGCTGGGTCAAGGTCGGCGGCGTGGCGAAGTTCTGGACCGTGAGGATCGATCCATCCGGCAACAACGTCCACGTCTCCTCATTGCACACGGCTTGTTTCGTGTCGGTGGCCGAAGCCCCGAATTTCGACCCAGCAACGGTCCACTTATTGTTGTTGAGAGGGTCCCAGAGCGCCGTCGAGAAGGGTGGGCTCGTCGTCTGGAGGTTGCCCAGCAGGACCCGCCCGTCGGCCAGGACGCACCCGGACGCGTCACCCTGGATGTAGTTGAACGCGTCCGGTTTTGTCACTGCGCTCCAGCTATTGATCTTCGGATCGAACATCTCGGCCGATGTCACGTCCATCTGCCCCGGCCCGTATTCGCCGCCCACGACGAAGACTCGTCCGTCGCGGCAGGACGCCAGACGCGAAGAACTCTCGAGCGATCGTCATCGGCAGGAGTGGCGACCAGGTGCCGGTCTCGTAGTTCCCCTTGGGGTCCGGGGTGAGACGGACCCAATTGGCGCCGAAAGAGTCGTGAATAAGGACTGAACCGTCAGTGAGAAGAAGCGCCGTGTCCGGACTGAACGTGCCGACCGAGGACGGAACGCCGAACGTGGCCCATGTCCCCATCGTGACTCCTTACGGTTCGTTGCGACCCACGGGATCACGAATCTCGAGGGGCGCACGTGACGGCTCATACCCCCCTTCCTTCTGGAGGTTAAGCGAGCCCTTCGTCACGTTCAACCCCATTGTGACCAACACAGGAGAAGCCTTGACGCCCTCTCGCGATTCTCTCGTTTCGCTTCACTCGAACGAAACCGGGGGGTACGTTTACGGCGATGCCGAAGACCGAGAAGATCGTCGTGTCCCTTCCCGACGCGCAGGTGCGCGCGGTAGAGAAAGCCGTCGCAGAAGGTCGGGCGAGCAGTGTGCACGCCTACATCTCCGCTGCCATCACCGCGTACGCAGCGGGTCACGCGCCGAGTACGTCGACCTCAGAGAAGAAGTAGACCCCTCTACGACGAGGTGAACGGCTCGAGCCCGGACGGACTCCTACGGGATCCACTGCGCACGAGGTTCGACCCACGATCGACGAGCATGACACGACCAAATCGGCTCGGGCTGACCAACACCCAGGAGAACGCGACTTTGGTCCCCGTGACGGTGCTCGTACGAGTCATCGGGATCCATGCGACAAGATGATGAAGATGGAAGCAGCCGATCGGGTCACGGGCAGCCGCAGCGCGCCGGAGGTGGGAACACAACGGTTCTCCGATCGGGTCGCGATCGTCACAGGTTCGACCGCTGAGCCAAGCATCGGCAGATCCTGCGCCTTCCGCCTCGCGGTGGAAGGGGCCTCGGTGGTCGTCAACGGCCGCGACGAAGACCGGGTCGTCGCGACAGAGGCTGCCTTGCGCGCTGCGGGACACGACGCCATTGGAGTGGTCGGATCCATGGATACGGAGGAGGCGGTGGCCAAGCTCGTAGATCGCGCCATAGAGGCCTTCGGTCGAATCGACCTGATTGTCAGCACCCTTGGTGGCGCTCCCTACCCGCTGTCGTTCGACTCCATCAGCGAGGAGCAGCTTCTCGAGACGTTCAAGTTGAACACGTGGCCGGCTCTGACACTCATCCGTGCCGCGATTGCCCGTGGCCTCGGTGACAACGCCGGCTCGGTGGTCACCATCTCGAGCGGCTCCCCACGAAAGACCACGTCGGCCATGGTGTCCTACGCGGCAGCGAAGGCGGCCTTGAACGCCATGACCCGCACGATCGCCGCCGATCTGGGCAGTCGGGGTGTTCGGGTGAACGCGGTGAGCCCCGGACTGGTGCGAACGACGGCGACTCGCTCCATGTGGAAATCAGACGATGGTGCGGCTGCCGGCTCGAATCTTCCCCTCGGCCGACTGACGGAAGCTGAGGACATCGCCGCTGCCGTCTGTTTCCTGCTGTCCGACGACGCACGGCAGATCACGGGAATCACCCTGGACGTCGACGGCGGGAACCATCTCTCGAGCGGTTGGACACCGATTCGATAGTCAGAGGGTATCCGGACCTGGCGTGGGCCAAGACTTCTTCAGCGATCCAACCACAGTCGACCCGATCAACCCGATCTGTTCCCGAACGTGCTCAGGCGCGACACCGGGAAGCTGTACCCGAAGGTTGAGCGCGTCGGCGCCGACCGCTTCCACGGTTGCCGCGAGGCGCTCAGCCATCTCATCGGGATCATGGGTCGCGATCGTCTGGTCCTGACCGAACGAGCCGCGCACGGGCGGCGTAGCTGTCATAGACAGCTCTTTGGGCCTCGACCAACGCCTGGGGCACACGACCGAGCCAGACCCTGCGAATCAGGACCTTGGAGCCCCTGCCGCCAGCATCAGCGAAAGCCCGGGTCACACGGGCGAGTCTCGTCGGTGTCGACATGCCTTCCATGAGGATCCCGGCCCCGCATCGAGCAGCTCGAGCGGCGGCGGCGACCGAGACGGCTGCGCTGAGCACCGGTACCGGATCCCTTCGACAGGCCAGCAGCGCCGGGTCCCCTTCAAGCCCATGCAGTTCCTCGCCACGGAGCATCGCGACGAGCCGCGGCAGCTCCGTCTTGAAGCGATCGACGGAGTCGGCCTGGCTCATGCCTGTCGCCTCGAAGTCCAGCGGCAGCGCGCCCGCGGCCACTCCGAGTCCGACCCGACCGCGATACCGAGCGTGGAGCCACGCGACCTCCTCGGCAACGAGCGCGGTGGACCGCAGCGGAAGCAGAAGTCGGTGCCGCCGCAGCCCACCCGGTTGTCTGCTGCGCCAGGACGAAGGAGGCCAGGAGCAGAGGCTGCGCCATGTATCCGGCAAAGCCACCGTGGTGCTCGCTGGTCATGACCCCGTCGAAGCCGCTCTCGAGGGCAAGGGCCGCTTGCGTGCAGAACTCATCGACGATGGCGTCGGCGGAGAGGTCGTTGTGCGGGTACAGCCGGATGGAGACCGATCCGGGACCGAATGGAGCCGGCAGACGTGCGGTTGGTGACGAGTCAGTGTCAGGAGTGTCCATCACGATCACTGACAAGTTCGCTGGCGCCACGCGGGCGGATGGTGGATCTCACGCGACCGCGTGCGTCGAAGAGCCTTGGCGCCCCGCGGACCACCGAGCAGCAGCTGCACCATCGGCGGTGGCTCAGTGCGACACTCTCCGAGACAGTTGTGCACGTCGCCGTCTGTGTGGTCAGCCACCTCCGTAGGTTTGCGCAGTTGTGCAGCCAGCGCCAAAACCCAGAAGCCCCGAGGGTGGTGTGCCGTTTGAGCGCCGCTGGAAGGCGCTGATGTTCCCCCTGGGTGGATCTTGGGTGAGCGTCGTTTCGCCGCGAGGCTCGCCGCAATTGGTGGAAGCGGCGACAAGGGGCCGACAAGGGACAGTGCGTGTCCGCCGTTCCTCACGGTCGAGTCGGACGCGCGGGTCGCCGCATCGGGAGACGATCTCTCTAAGCTTCCGGGATGCCCGAAGCAGTTCCGTCGTCGCCGAAGCGGGAGGGTCTCGAGCCCACGTTCCGCCATCTCGACGACCCCGATGTCCCGTGGCAGGCCGTCAAGTCTCAGCGCAACGCCGACGGCTCGGTGTCGCAGGTCTGGGAGAAATGGCTCGCCTTCTCGCCCGATCCGCAGTACCTCACGATCTACGCCAAGTACGACCCCGGGATGGTGGTGCGCCGCCACGGCCACTTCTCGCCCCATGTGGTCTTCGTGCTCGAGGGTGAGGTCACGGTCGGAGAGCATCGCTGCCCGGCGGGGACCCACATCGAGCTCCCGTTCGGCGCGGCGTTCGGCCCGGTGGTCGCCGGGCCGGAAGGCGCCGTCATGTTCGAGGTGATGATGGGCGATCCCCGCAGCTGGGGCGACGACCCCGAGGCCTTCGAGGCCGCGCTCGACGCTCGGGGCGCCGAGGTGTTGCCGGACCCGCCGCTCGAGTTTCCCGCCTGGCTGGCCGACCTCCGTGCCCACTGGGCCGGCGCACCGCCGACCGCCGACGACTGAGTTCCGCTACCCGGCGAGACGACGGCGCGCGGCATGCAGTGGGACCGCTTGCAACGGTGGATACGTTGCTCTCGGACGGTCGGCTAGCGGTTCCCGAACCGACAAGGCCTCACCTGGTGGTGGCAGCGGGATCCGCAACTTCAAGCGTCCCGTTGCGGGAGACGCAGTCGGCAAATATGCATCGGGTACCTTGCCGTTGGCCGATGCGTAGGGAAACTGGTCAGGGTGCGTGAGCCGCAACATCTCCATGTACCACCCTGCGTAGGGCCAGTCCGAGCCCTCTTCCTGCTTCGACGACGTTGGGAAAGCGCTCCACGAAGTACATCGCAAGCTCTTCGGGGGTCGCGTAAGGATAGATGTCGGTCCATGCAAAGTAGCGATTTTGGTCACGGCTGGTATACGTCGCGATCCGGGGATCGTCCCCCGCACTGGTGGCCAGCCGTGCGCCATGGTTCACGGAGACGAGACTCACCGGTGCAATCGCACACCGCCAATACTTCCCTGAAGGTTCCATTGCAGGTATGGCTCTGAGGCGTTGATGTCCGCGGAGATGCAGCTCGTGTACGAGCAAAAGCACCGCTCTGCACTGCATCATGAGGTTCTGGACTCCCACGGCCTGACCTACAGACAGAAGCCGACGCGACGACGGAGGGCGAGAACGAGGTCGGCCTTCTCTCGCGGGGATTGTTCGCAGTGGGCCCAGAGACCCTCCGCCTCCGACCGGATCAAGGCGGCTCGGTTCTCGATGGATGCCTCGACCATAAGACCCCCTGTCTGTTGTCCGTTGCGTCGGGCTGAGGACTCCTCACCACCAACATGCCTGCTCGGGCCTGGGGAACGTAACCAGGGATTTCGTGTGGAAAACCCCCGGCCACATGGGGATAAGCCCTGCGATGCGAAACGGAAGCGGCTTTGTCGTGGGGGGCGGCGTCATGGCTCAGCCTGCTCCCCAGGTCGGAGGACCCCGCCCAGCTCCTCGAACGGGAGGAGCTGGGCGCGCACCTTCCGCGTTGGCCACTCGGGGAGGGCCCGCCACGGCTACTGGCGGACCTGACGTCGACTGGTTCGGAGCCCTCAACCGAGCCAGGGGGTGGATCCGCTGGCCACCCGGCGTCACCACGTGTGGTTGTCCGGATCCTCGCTCGCGTGCTGCAGTCAGATCCTCTTGACGAGCGGGATGTCGTAGAGCGCCGACCAGTTGGTGCTGACGATGCGGGCCTTGCTCTCGTCGGACAGCGGCAACTTGTCGAACGAGTCGACCGCGTGCGGGTACTTCGAGTCCCCGTGGGGGTAGTCGGTCGAGAAGATCAGCTTCTCGTCGCCGAACGTCTCGACGAAGTGCGGCACCGTCACCTCGTCGGCCTCGACCGCGATCCAGCAGTTGCGCTTGAAGTACTCCGACGGCGGCATCGTGAGCTCCGGAGCCTCGTACCAGCCCGTCCACTCCCAGTGCTCATCGAGGCGGTAGAGGAACCACGGCGCCCAGGAGCAGTTGCCCTCGAGCAGCGCGACCTTGAGGTCGGGGAAGCGCTCGAGCACGCCGCCGCCGCAAAGGGACGCGGTGACGAACTGGATCCCCAGCGGCTGGCTGAAGGTGTGCCACAGCATCAGCTTGTCCAGCACCTCGAGGCCGAAGTCCGGCGTCAGGTAGGTCTGGCCGCCGCCGTGGAAGGCCAGCGGCACGCCGAGGCGCTCGATCTCCGCCCACAGCGGGTCGTAGGAGCGGTGGTGCCAGGGCCGGCGGTTGACGGCGGCGGGCGGGAGGAAGATCGCCTTGAAGCCGAGCTCCTCCACGCAGCGCCGGGCCTCGGTGACGGCGCCGGGCACGTCGTGCGCCGCCACCATGCCGGCCCCGAACATCCGGTCCGGCGCGTGGTCGCAGAAGTCCTTCAGCCAGTCGTTGTAGGCCCGGGCGATGGCGGTGGCGAACTCGGGCTCCAGCCCGTCGGCGCCGATCTGCTCCGAGGAGTCGAGGCCGAGCACGAAGAGCCCGCGGGAGGGGAAGAGCACGGCCAGGTCGAGCCCCTCGGCGTCCATGGCGTCGACCTGTGACTGCGCGTCCCAGCCCCGGGCCTCAGACGCCGCGTAGACGTTGTCGTGATGCTCCTGCCAGCCCGTCTTCCGACCCTCCACGCGCATCGGGCGTGTCGGGCCCATCCGGAGCATCACGTGGTTCTTCACCCGCACCCGCATGTCGCGCGTGATCTCGGAGAGCCCGCGCGGGGCGGCGTGGGCGTAGGCCGGATCGATGTAGCGCTCCCACAGGTCGGGCGGCTCCATCACGTGGAGGTCGCTGTCGCAGATGACGTGGTCGCGCAGACCCATGAATGTCGACCCCCTGGGTTCCCTGACGCTCGAGTCAGTTTCCACTATACGCTCTCGTCCGGTGGCGGCTCAGGGCCGCTGCCAGGGACGTTTCGGCGTTTCACGGACTCGAGGAGGGTCGATGGCGACAGGCGTGATCGGGCTGGGGAACATCGGCGGGCACATCGCGGTCAACCTCGTCGCCGACGGCAAGGACGTCGTGGTGTACGACGTCGACGCCCGGGCGGCGGAGGCGGTGCGAGGCGCGACGGCGGCACCGGACGTCGCCACGGTGGCGCGCCAGGCCGACGTCACCCTGCTGTCGTTGCCCACGCCCGACGTCGTGGCCGACGTCGCCGCGGCGTGGGCCGGCGCGGCCGCGCCGGGATCCATCCTCGTCGACCTCTCGACCAACAGTCCCGACGGTGGTGCGCGAGCTCGGGGAACGCCTGCTGAAGTCGGGCCATCATCTCGTCGAGGCGCCGCTCACGGGCGGGGCCATCGGGGCCGAGAAGCGGATGCTCGTGTTCATGGTCGGCGGCGAGGACGAGCCCGTCGCCCGCGTGGTGCCCGTGCTCGAGCCGCTCGGTCGCGCCACGTTCCACGTCGGCCGGCTCGGCCTCGGCAACACCATGAAGCTGCTCAACAGCCTGATCGCCTTCACGACGACGTGGGTCAGCCTCGAGGGCCTGGCCTTCGCCAGCAAGGCCGGCATCGAGGTGCAGAAGGCGGTGGAGATCCTGCGCACCGCCGGCGCGTCGAACTTCTTCATCGACCGCCAGGTCGAGACGATCGACGGACGGGGCCGCCCGACGCAGTTCGCGCTGGAGCTGGCGGCCAAGGACGCCGGGCTCATCGTGGAGTGGGCCAAGGAGCTCGGCGCCGTCGACACCCGTGGGGGCAGCGATGAAGGGCGTGCTCGACGGCGCCGTCAAGAGCGGTCTCGGCGGCGCCGACTGGAGCGAACTCGTCGCCCACGCCGAGCAGCAGTCGGACGTGGCGCTGCGCTGGGCGCCGCAGTAGGCGAGGCAGGGCCGAAGGCTGGCCGAGTAGGGGTCCGGCGGGAGGGGTCCGCCCGCCGGGATCAGTCCGTGCCGAGCACGTCGGCCGCCACCCGAAGGGCAGACCCTGCCGCGGGGACGCCGGCGTAGATCGAGACGTGCATGAGGATCTCGACGATCTCCTCGCGCGAGATCCCCACGTTCAGCGCGCCGGCCAGGTGCGAGCGCAGCTCCTCGGGATGGCCGAGGGCGGCGAGGAGGGCCACGGTGATCATCGAGCGGTCGCGCACCGGGAGCTCCGGGCGCGACCAGATGTCGCCGAACGCGCTCTGCTGCACGTGGTCGAAGTAGTCCGGCGCCAGCTTGGCCGCGGGGAACTGCCCCGTCGGGCCCTTCAGCATGGCGGGCCAGAGCTGGCCCTGGATCTCGCGGCCGGCGGCCCGGCGCTCGTCGCTGGTCGTCATGTCAGCTCCTCTCCACACCCAAGAGATTGACGGTGGCGATGCTGCCGCCCCCGACGAGGTGGGCCAGCGCCACGCGCGCGCCCTCGACCTGTCGGCCCTCGGCGTCGCCCCGCAGCTGGAGCACCGCCTCGTGCAGCTGGGCCACGCCGGTCGGACCGCCCGGATGGCCCCGGGCGAGGAGGCCGCCGTCGGTGTTGAACGGGATGCGCCCGCCCGGCCCCGTCTCGCCCTCGGCGACGAGCTTCTCCGCCCTCGCCCTCGGCGCAGAACCCGAGCAGCTCGTAGTACTCGAGCTCCTCGTTGACGAACGCGTCGTGGCAGTAGGCCACGCTCACGTCCTCGGGCCCGAGGCTCGCCGCCTCGTAGCACTCCTTCGCCGTCAGCTGCGTCATCGTCGCCGGGCCCACGACCGGGCCGACGAAGGTGTGGCCGGGCGAGTAGGTCTCCGACGTCAGCGCGGAGGCGAGGGCGCGGACGAGGGGCCGGCCGGGCTGGCGGGCGCGCACGAGATCCTCGCGGGCCAAGATGATGCAGGCGGCGCCGTCGTCGGGCGGGCAGCACATCATGGTGGTGAGGGGCTCGGCCACCATCCTGGCGGCGAGCACCTCCGCGGGCGTCACTGTGTGGTCGGAGCGCCGGTGCGCGAAGGGGCATGCCGCGCCGTAGTTCCAGTTCTTCGCCGCGATGGTGGCGAAGTGCTCGGGGGTGGTGCCGCGGTCGTGCATCCGGCGCTGTGCCCACAGCGCGAAGTAGGCGGCGGGCAGGATCGGCGCGTCGATCTGGTCTCGGCCGGCGCCGCGTCCGCCCGTGCCGGTCATGTCGGTGAACTTGTCGAAACACAGGGCCATGGCCACGTCGGCCCGGCCGGAGGAGACGGCCCAGGCCGCATCTCGGAAGGCCACGAGCCCGGTGGCCGACGCGTTCTCGATGTGCGTGACCGGCAGCCCGGTCAGCCCGAGCTCCTTCATCGCCTTGATGCCGAGCATCGGCGCCGGCTGGATGTAGCCCACGAAGGCCTCGTCGACGTCCGCCAGCGTCATGCCGGCGTCGTGCAGCGCCAGCAGCCCGGCGTCGCGGGCCAGGTGCGCGCCCGGGATGTCCTTGCACATCCCGAAACGGACCATGCCGACGCCGGCCACGGCGACGCCCTCGAAGCGGAGGCCGTGCTTCACGACGCGGCCCCCGCACCGTTCGCGGACACGTCACGCGACGGGCGGAAGCGGTAGATCACGACGTCGTCGCCGTCCTTGTTCTGGCGCAGCGTCTCGAGGTCGGTCTCGACGGTCATGCCTATGGCGAAGTCGTCGTGCCCGCCCGAGAGGATCGACTGCACCCGGGGGCCCTCGGGGAGGTCGACCTGGGCCACGCCGTACCCGGCCACGTCGGCGTCCTTCTTGCCGAACAGCGGGACGTGGCAGTAGGTCCAGGTGTATATGGTCCCCTTGGTCGAGAGCTCGATGTCCTCGGTGCCCTCGTGCAGGCACTTGGCGCAGACCAGGCGGCGGGGGAAGAACGCCTCCCCGCAGGCCGGGCAGCGGCTCCCGAGCAGCCGCGGCGGCGCCGCCGGGTCCTCGGGGATCCGGAAGAACCCTTCCTCAATGGGGACTCGGGCCATGCACTCCCTCGCTTCGACGACTCATCGCTCTCCAGATGTGGTGAGGAGTTTCGCACAGGACCCCGCACCCGAAGGTGGGCGTGCACCGAGGCGATCCGCCGGCGCCCTCCACACAAAGGACCAGGCCCGGCGACCCCAGCAGGCGCTCCCTGGCGACGTGCTCGTCGCCGACGATCCTGGTGCATCGTCCTGACTGCGCAGCCACCGGCTCGTTCTGGGCCGAAGAGTCGCCTGCCGCCGGGTCGGATGGGCCGGAGCCGGGGCGGCGGCCGGACCGGGGACCGCCGGGCGCAAATCCGCCGGAGAGAAGCGGTTCATGGACCGGGCGCGACGGCACGTCGGAGAGGAGCTCCACGCCACCGGGAGGGCGGTCCGGGTGAAGCGGAACGTCGACGGAGCCGAAGTCTTTTGTCCGTGTGTTGTCCATTTTGTTGTCCATTTTGTGGTCCGTGCGGTATCCCGCATGGCCCTCTGCGGTCAGTATCGGAGTCGCCAGAATCTTGCAGAGCAGGGCGGGCGATGGAGGAACCGGGTTTCGGGTCCTTCGTCTGCGCTTTTGTGCAGTTGATCCGGCACGAGGAGCGACCATGACGGCGCGCTGAGGAGACGGGATGCGGATCACCAAGGCAAGGGTTCAAAATTACCGGAGCATCAAGGATTCGGGCTGGTTCGACGTCGAACGAGACAAGACCATCCTGATCGGGTCCAACGAGGCCGGGAAGACGGCGATCATGCGCGCCCTCGAACACCTCAAGCCCGGTCCGGTCGTCCCACCCTTTACTGCCCTCCGAGACTTTCCGCGGTCCGAGTATCACCGGATTCAGAGTGGCGAGCTCGACCCGAACACGTTGGTGGTCGTCGCCGCGGAGTATGCCTTGGACGAAGACGAAAAGGAGCGCGTCCGCAGGATCGCGCCGGGCTTCGAAGAGTGCACCTATCTTCGACGGACCTACCTCGACAACCACCGGGAGCATGGAATCGAGGACGCTCCCAGCAGAGAGCCGTTGCGCAACCGTAAGGACGAGTTCCGCCGGCTGGCGGCCCACGCTGACGTCAGGATGATCCGAACCTACGACGTCGATGAGTTCCAGACCAGACCATCGGAGCTCCTTTCGGCGATCATGTCGAGTTTGTCCGACGAAGACATTCTGAACGTTTCCGTCGCAACCGAACTCAGGCATTGGTTGGATCACTCGGCTGCGCTGTACATCGATCTCGAGGACGAGTCGTGGACCGCATCCCTGGACTCGTTACGCTCCTTTGCCGACTCTCCAAAGAAGGAAGATGCAGTTCTCGAGTACCTCGCTTCTCGGGTGCCGGTCATGGTGTACTACTCGCATTACACGCGCGTACAGCCCACATTTCATCTTGGCAACCTCGCGACCATGCTGGAATCTGGGACGGTGGATCCAACCGATTCGTTCGCATTCGGCAATAGCTGTCTGCTTCGGCTCCTTGGATTTTCAGCCCGCCAGCTTTCCGAACTGGGAAAGGCGAAAGAACCGGCGGCGGATGATCCGGCAGCGATGCAAAAGTATCGAGACAAGCTCGATGAGCGGTCCTACCGACTGAACGCGGCGTCGCGGCGGCTGACCGGTGAAATCAAAGCCGTTTGGGATGCCGGCTCCAACATCCAGGGAGGCGCCGGCGCCGGGACGGAGTATGCGCTCAGGGTCCTGGCTGACCAGCAGTACCTGAAGGTGGTCGTTGAGGACAGCCTGGGGGTCGAGGTCGAGCTTGACCAGCGGTCAGAAGGATTCCAATGGTTGGTTTCGTTTTTCATCGTGTTCTTCGCCCAGACTTCTGGAGAGCATGCAAACGCAATTCTGCTGCTCGATGAGCCCGGACTCAGCCTCCACGGACTCAAGCAGAGGGAATTCAGGCATACGCTTTCGAGGCTCGCGATCAACAATCAGCTGATGTTTACGACGCACTCTCCCTTTTTGGTGGGAAGCGACGAACTCGACATCGTTCGCGTCGTTGACATGGCTGACCGAGCGGTGGGGACAAGGATCCACAACGACGTCGTTGCAGATGACTCGGCGTCGCTCCTTCCGTTGCAGGAGGCTCTCGGATATGACATGGCCCAGAGCATGTTCTCCGAGCAGCAAAGCCTCGTCCTCCAGAGTCTGACGGACTATTGGTATCTCGAATCGGTGGCCTCGCTCTTGCGCGAGGCCGGCACTGTGGATCTGGACGAGACGATCGCATTGGTTCCGGCCGGCAGTGCACAGAACCTTGTCTATTTCGCCACGATCCTTCATGCACACAAACTCAAAGCTGCCGCTCTCGTAGGCTCAGACGTCGCGGAAGCCGAAGCCACGCCGCAGGAAATTCTGGTTCACAAGCTTGGAAAGCAAAGCATTGTGCGGACGACGGATGCGTACGCCGGCGGTGTATCGCATCCTGGGATCGAAGACTTGCTACGGGAAACGCTGGTCCATATCGCACAACACGAGCTTGACTGGAACGTGGGAACGGCTACCGAAAGCCAGCCTGACCGCTCCGTGGTCGATCTCATCGAAAGCGAGATCGGAGCGGAGTTTTCGAAGAACAAGCTTGCGAAGGCGTTCGTCCGTTGGACGAGAGATCACAGTGCGTCCGACCTCACCGCAAGAGAGCGGGTGCAGTGGACTACTCTCATCAGATTGATCAACAACGTGTTCGACGAAGGCTCCAACAGGTAACGGTGGCGAGCCGACTTGGCGGGTCGATTTGCAGCGGAGCGGGTCGTTTGGCGGCAAGGTGCAGAAACCGAGAGTCCGACCTGCTGTCGACGCACCCGCTCCTTTCGGGCGGTGGGTGACTCCCCCGGTTTGCCACGCTCCGAGGATCGTGTTTGGACGCATAGGACACGAACCGGGTCTGCCGAGTCGCAACTTGCCCCGGAGGAGCGGTTCCAATCTCGACGCACAACAGACGGACTCCGTAGACAGTGAGGAGGGGACGGCTGCACGATCCGCTGACACCTGTCCTGTGGTGCCGAGGGACGTGGTTGTCGGTATGGGTTCGTCCGCCAGGCATCTGACGGTTGCACAATGACGGATCCATTGACGGCGTCGCAGACGACCCACGTTCGGGGCAGTGCCGTTCAGGTCCCAACAAGCGACGTGGAACTGCAGCTGGAACCGAAGGACTGGACAACAGCTCGAGAGCGCGCCCCGGCCTATGGACCCCGCTCAACCCGGGTCCGACGCCCCGCCTCTTTTTGGGTTGCGCATTGCGTCGGCCTGATTCTTGGGACTGCATGTGTCGTTGGTTTGGTGGTGGGATTTCTCCTGTGGCGTGTTGAATTCGGCGGCAGCACAGCGCATCCCCCGGGCCAACCGAACACCCTCATGTCGGCTCCCCCCGGCTACACGCGCCAGCAGCTGATCTTCGACGACGAGTTCTCCGGTACCAGCCTGGATACCACCAAGTGGAGCACCTACCTGGGCGCGCAAGGGATCGTCTGGAACAACCGCAACACCATCCCCTTGCCCTACTCCGCTCCGAATCTCCCTGGCCTCGGGGACGAGGCGGCCATGTTCGGGCCGAGCCAGGTGGCCGTGCACAACGGACTGACGCTGACCGCGCAACGCAACACCAACCAGTACGCAAGGAGCTACCCGTGGATAAGCGGTGTTGTGACTACGGAAGGCAAGCTGTCCCTGCCCTCTACGGGTTGGTATGTGCAGGTCAGAGCGAAGATGCCCGACATGACGTCGGGGATGTGGCCCGCGATCTGGTTCATGCCCGACACACCGACAAGTACCGTGCCCGAGATCGATCTCTTCGAGGGCGGATGGCTCGGCGCCGATCCGAACGAAATCATGCACAGCGACTATGGCGGTAGCGCTACCCAATTCTCAGGCTACCGAGACATCGTCTATAACACCGGATCGGATCTCACCGCGGGCTACCACGTCTACTCGATGCAGTACATCCCCAACGTGTCCGTCAAGTATTTCTTCGACGGCAAGTTGACGTTCGAGCAGTTGGAGTCGGATAACTCTGTCAGTAGTTCGGGCACGTACGAGCTACTCTTGGCTCTGCAGGTGGCGGCGCAGCGGACATCGCAATGGCATACCGTGGCGACGGACGCCACACGGTCTGCAAGCATGAACATCGCCGAGGTGAAGGTGTACTCGAAGTAGGACTCTTCGGACCTCTCAGCTCAAAGCGCGGTGCTCCTGCTGCGACAAGGATCAGGACAGGGTCCGACCGGGTAGCGGCCCAAGGTGATCATCTGCGGGGAATGGGTATCTGAGCTCCGACCTCTTCTGACCCGATGAGGCGTTGCCGTGATTCGTCCGCGCATGACGTATCAGCAGGTCGGGCCCAGTGGTGGCCCAATCGCAACGCTTCTGCAATACTCATTGCTGGCACTCCGGGCCCCCTGAACAGGCGCCCAACGGGCCGATTTTGCGAAGTCCGCCGCAAGGTGCTGCGCCCAGGGAGACGACCCCGGTCCGCACAATCGGGCTGGGGTCGTTTCGCGTCACGTCACCCGAGTGGTCAGGATGACGGACCCGAAGCATCTGTCGGGCGACGTCGAGCCCGAGACGCAAATGTGTACGCACCAGATCCGAATGGTCACCCACTCGAACGGAGATTGGTGCCATGTCGCCCCCCGAGCGCGCAACATTTAGACGAACGTAGGCAGGCGGAGTTCGCAACGTTCGTGAAAAGTTGTGCTGGGGTTGTTCGGCGCCGCTCTCCCTGCCAAGCTGATTCGGTGTCGGGAGGCGAAGCGAAGCAATTGTCGCTCTTTCCTGGGCATTTCTACGACGACGAAGCTCTTCCGCCGCGCTACACGGAAATCTTGGGCGCCGTCCTTGCGGTCAATCCGATCGTTCGGCCTCGGATTGCTTTCGATTGCTTGATCGACGCGATGCGGGGAATAAGTCTGCCCACCTGCCGTTGCGGTGATTCGTATCACCTACACCAGCACTATCGCAGCGGCTTCGACTGCTCGTTTTGCCGATGCTCGCGTTACAGCCCGGAGCGGATTAGGCACAGGTCCTGGGCACCTTCGCTTCGTTGATCTAGAGGTACCGCAACAGAAAGCCCATTGCTGCCTGACCAGAGTAGAGGCACCCGTTGTGTGAACGTTGTTCGAGTTCAGACCTTTCGGCTGGGTTCCAATTTGAAGACCTCGCGGGCCAGCATTCTGATACCCACTTTGGCTCGGCGAGATGCTCCTGGCGAGGGCATAGGGCGCAGGTGGCGGCGATTGAGCCCGAGTTCCGCCCGGTGCTGAATCGCGGATTGCATGTCCACCGGCACCGCTCCCGGGATTCCCAATCGAACCCCCGTAACTTGATTGATCCTCATGGTGCCATGATCGCTTGTTCTCGCTCTACTAGGCCTTTCGGCGAAAGGTGGTTGGTACCGAGTTTCTTCTCGTGACCCCAACCGCGAGACGCCACGACGAAGTGTTTTTACGGTCTTGCCGCTTGCGCCGCATTGCAAAATTAAGGGGGCGCGCTCGGGGACCGATTGTGCTCGGTCGGTCCAACGAATCGAGTCCATTGTCCGAGTACGAACCTCGCTGCTCATTTTCCCCGACGCCCGGCGACGCCGTCCTTCTCGGATCCACGCTCGTGTCACTCCCGAAGGGCACAATGCTCTGAGTGTCAAGCGTGTCCATGACCGGCAGGATTTCCCCCTTGCGGCCGAGGGACGCCTCCTTCGCCCGCCGCTGCCCCCAGCGGGTGCAGCTTGACGTCCTGCAGCCATGCGAGCCTCTGCCCGACACACCGTTCCTCCAGAAGCTGCTCCGCGCTGGGGACAAGCACGAAAACGAGACGCTCGCCGAATTGTTCCATGGGATTGAGGATGTGGTCACGATCGAGGCCGACGATCCCGACGCCCGAGAGTGGCACACCTCGCGGGCGGCCGAGAGGGGTGCCCTGGTCATCGCCGGCGGCCGGCTGCCGATCGACCACGAGGGGCACCGCGTCGGCGAGCCGGACCTGTTGGTGCGCCACGGGGACGGTTACCTCCCGATCGACGTGAAGTCGCACAAGTCGCTGGAGGGGGCGAAGAAGGAGGGCCGAGGAACGGCGCGGGTCTCGGAGCTGGCTGCGCCGTTCCTCGACGCGGCGGTGACGGACATCGAGCACACCCCGCGCAAGCGCGTCGATGACCTGTTGCAGCTGGCGCACTACCGCGTGCTGTTGGAGGCGGCCGGCTTCGCGCCGCCACGCTGCACAATGGCCGGTGTCTGCGGCTCCGAGGGCGTCGTCGTCTGGTACGACCTCGACGAGCCGTGGCTGGATCCGTCCGAGTACCTCGAGTGCCCGGCGACCGGGCCGTTGAGCGCCCTGGCGCGCTACGACCTCGAGTTTGCGCTCCGGCTGGGAGTCCACTTAGCGGCGGAGGCGCATCTTGGCGACGCCTCCGCCGCATTGGTCGCCGAGCCCATCGCGTGCGCCGACTGCGGGATGTGCCGCTGGCGGGACTGGTGCGGCGACCGGCTCGAGGAGGCGGCGGACCTGAGCCTCCTCCCGGGCTTGGGCATCGCCCGCCGGCGGTTGTGCAAGGCGCAGGGTGTACAAGACCTGCACGACCTGGCCGCGCTCGACTGGACGACGGCCGAGCTGGCGCACCGCAAGGTCGACCTGGCCGACCTGTCGCACAAGGTGCGCGGCGTGGCGCCGTCCACTGCATTGGCCATCGTCATCCCGAAGCGCAAGAAGCAGCTCGAAGACCTGGCCTCGCTCGGCTTCGTCACGGCAGCCGACCTCGACGCCATCGACCCTCGGACAATGGACCTGTGTGCGGCGGGTGCATCCAACGTGGCCACGCAGATCGAGCTGGCCCGGGCCCGGACGGGCTTGGAGGTGGCCTACCGCCAACGCGGGGTCGACCGTCTCGAGGTGCCGCGGGGCGACGTCGAGGTCGACGTGGACATGGAGAGCACCAACGACGGTTGTTACCTCTGGGGTGCGCTCGTCACCGATCGGCGCCTCCCCTCGCCCCAGGCGCGCTACGTCTCGTTCGTGACGTGGGACGCCGACCTCGGTGCCGGCGAGCTGCTCGCCTTCAAGGACTTCTGGTCGTGGCTGGTCGATCTGCGCGCTCGGGCCGGGGCGGAGGGGGCGACGTTCCGCGCCTACTGCTACAGCCGGGGCGCAGAGGAGGGCGAGATGAAGCGGATCGCGGGCCGCCTCGGCATGAACAACGAGGTGGCCAGGTTCCTGTCTTCGCCGGAGTGGGTCGATCTGCTCGAGGTCGTGCGCCGGAGTCTCGTCACGGGCCGCAGCATGGGGCTCAAGGAAACCGCGCCGCTCGCCGGCTTCGCCTGGCGCTACGACGACGCCACAGGCACCCTGGCCATGGTCAACTACGACCAGGCGGTCGACGGTTGTGACCCGGCCGAGAGGGAAGAGGCCCGGAGCTGGATCCTCGAGTACAACGAGGACGACGTGCGGGCCACCGCCGCGCTCCGCGCCTGGCTCGAGGGACCGGCGCAGGACCTGCCGTCGATCGCGACCGCCGCTTCCACTGCCGCAGCCTCCAGGGGGTAGCGCCGACCGTTCTCCGGGCGTGGAGCCAACCAGCGCGGACGCCTGGGTCGATTTGGCGGCCAACGCGCCCGGCAGGGGGGTGCGAGCGGAGGCCGCCGCAGCGATACGCTCCCATCCCTACCTCACCGCGCTGGGGCTGCTGCTGGGCGTGCAGACCAAACCCGCTGTGTGGGCAAAGGGCGGCCGGGGCGAGGTGCTCGTGGGGAAGCAGCTGTCCAAGTTGGGCTCGGAGTGGCGAGTCCTTCATTCCATCCCGGTGGGTTCGAAGGGAACCGACATCGACCACCTGGTGATCGGCCCCGGTGGGGTGTTCTCCCTCAACACGAAGAACCACCAAGGACAGCGGGTGTGGGTGCACACCGACGTGGTGAAGGTGAACGGGCAGAACCGGAACTACCTCCGGATCAGCGAGCACGAGGCGCAGAAGGCGAGCCGCCTCCTCTCCTCGACGTGCGGCTTCAGGGTCGGCGTCACGGGCGTGCTCGTCATCCTGGCCGACACCTTGGACGTAAAGCGGGAGCCGTTGCGGGCACGGGTGGTCACGCGCCGGGAGATCGCCCGCTGGTTGCGCCGTCGGCCGCGCCTGCTCGACAGCAGAGCTGTCGACGCGATCTTCGCCGTGGCGCGGCGCTCGACCACCTGGATGTAGAACATCTCCCGGTGAGGGATCGATGACGATCGGACCGGGCGACCTCGTCCTCTGTTCGGGCACCCTGGGCAGGGACACGACGTTCCGTGAGCGCGTCGAGGCGGCGTCCGCAGCGGGCTACGCAGCCATCTCCCTGTGGGGACGCGACCACGCGGCGGCGCACGAAGAGGGCCTCAGCGACGCCGACATGGTGGCGTTCCTTGAGCACTACGGGCTGGTGGTGGCCGAGCTCGACCCCGTCTGGTGGTGGACCCCGGGCGCGGAGGCGTTCTCCATCCCGCCCGAACTCGACCCGATCGACGTGTTCCGCTTCGGCGAACGCGAGCTCTTCGCGATCGCCGATGCCCTCGGCGCCCGGTCGCTCAACGCGGCCGAGGTGCTGGGGGGCGACTGGGGCATCGACGACGCGGCGTCGGCCTTCGCCGGGCTGTGTGACCGGTCGGCCGAACACGGACTGCTGGTGCACCTCGAGTGGCTGGCTTGGTCGCGGGTGCCCGACCTGGACACCGCGCTGGAGATCGTGACGCGGGCCGACCGCCCCAACGGGGGGCTCAACGTCGACATGTGGCACTGCGCCCGCGCCGGCACGAGCGCCGACGACCTCTTGCAAATTCCGGGGTCCCGGGTGTTGGGCGTGCAGGTCGACGACGGGCCGGCGGAGCCGGAGGCGAACCTCATCGATGCGACCCTGCACGAGCGGCTGCTCCCGGGCGAGGGTGCCTTCGACCTCGTCGGCTACCTGGGGGCGCTGCGGTCGATCCACGCGCCAGCGCCGATCGGGATCGAGGTGTTCTCCGACGACCTGCACGCGCAGGGACCGTCGGAGGCTGCCGGGCTGGCCGCTGACGCGACCCGCGCGCTGCTGAAGCAGGTCGAGGACGAGGCGCTCGGACCGTGACGGGCGTCGCCGTCGTCGGGACGGGGTTCGGGTGCTACACGCACGTGCGCGCCCTACGCGCGGCTGGGTTCGAGGTGCTCGCCCTGGTGGGGCAGGACTCGGACAAGACGGCCGAGAGGGCACGGCTCTTCGAGGTGCCGCGCGCCCTGCTCTCCGTGCGCGAGGCGCTGGCGGTGCCCGGGGTCGAAGCCGTCACGATCGCGACGCCACCCGGGACCCACGCCGCACTCGCCCTGGAGGCCCTCGCCGCCGGCCGCCACGTGCTCTGCGAGAAGCCGCTCACCGCCACGCTGGCGGAGGGCCGCGAGGTCCTCGCGGCGGCGGAGGCCGCCGGGGTGGTGCACCTGCTCGGGACGGAATTCCGTTTTGACCCCGGACTGGCTGGCCTGGCCCGGGCCGTCCGAAGGGGCGAGATCGGCGACCCCCGTCTGGCCACCTGGCTGATGCACGTGCCGGTGCTCACCGACCCCGACGCGGTGGTGCCGGCCTGGTGGGCCAACGCGGCGTCTCGCGGCGGGTGGCTGTGGGCCCACGGGTCCCAGCTGATCGACCAGATCCGGGTCACCCTCGGCGAGTTCGCCGGGGTCAGCGCACACCTGGTCCACGTCGTCGACCGGCCCGCCATGACCGCGGACGACGGCTTCGTCGTGCACTTCCGCATGCGCAACGGCGCCGTCGGCACCATGCAGTCCACCGCGGCCGACCACGGGGTGGTGGTCGAGACCCGGGTCACCGGGTCGCTTGGCACGGCGTGGATCGAGGGCGTGGGGGCGACGGTCAAGGTGGCCGTCGGAGGGGGCGTGACGACGCTTCCGATCCCCGACGGCACAAGGACGGAGCGGCCCCCGGCGCTGCCCGAGGGCGCAGTGACCACCGCCTACGAGCAGATGATCACGTTCGGGGTCGAGTATGCGCCCTACACGCGCCTCGCCGCGGCGTTCGGCGCATTGATCGCCGGGAGGGTTGTCGAGGGTCCGCAGCCGGCGACCTTCGCCGACGGCGTGGCACAGGTGGCGGTGCTGGAAGCCATCATGGCGTCCGCCGCTGCGGACGGGCGATGGACGAATGTCGTCGCGACGTAGCGTGCTGCTCACTTCGTAAGCGTGCCGAACTGACGCAGAAGCGGCGCCGGGCGATCACCGCGTCGCAAGAACCTCGTCGTCCTGGACAGTACCGAGGCGGTAGGTGGCAGCGGTCCGCCGTCTCCCGACTTCTCCCCGTTGTGATTGCGCAGGAGCCCCGGCGCGGCGACCTGACGGAACGGGAACCTACAACCGTGTTGTTTGCAAACGACTTCTCGTGGCCGCCAAGGAATCTTCTCAGCTTCAATCGGTCATTTCTAGGCTTCACTTTTGGGATCTCGGGGTGAATTCCAAGTGACAGATGTGTAAGTAAAGCGTGACGAAAAACGCGAAGTGCCTCTTGTATGGGGGTTGTCGGGTGCATTAAGAGTTGTGATCACGTTATTCCGCATTTGTTTCTGAATTTGTTCCTGAGTTGTTCCTCAGGTTCATCGGGGTCCTTGCAAAAGCCCTGTGTCGGCGAATGACCAAAGAGCTTCAACCCAAAACAAACCCCTATCAAGGAGAAGAAGCAAATGAGGCGATTCATGACCAAGAAGTTCGTTGCGGCGGGGCTGGCCGCGACCCTTCTCGTCGGCGGCGGGGTGGCCTTTGCCGTCATCACGCTTACGGGCACAGGGACCGGGAGCGGAGGGGCGACGGCCGGAACGGCCGGCTCGGCGAGCGTCACCTTGTCGGTCCACATCGCGAGCACCCCTGCACTCGTTCCGGGCGCAACGGTTCCCGTCGACTTCGACGCGACGAACACCAATCCCAATCCGGTGACCATTTCCACGATTTCGTTCGTGAGTGTCACCTCCACCAACGCGCTGTGCGAAAGCCTGCTCAGCAACTACCCCCAGTTCAGCCTGGCCACGCTGACCATCGATGAGACGGTTCCCGCCACCACGTCCGACTACGGCTTGATCCCGTCGGGCGCACTCGTCTGGCACGACCTGACGAGCCCGCCTGTGGACCAGGATGCCTGTCTCGGCGAGCCGCTCACGCTGAACGTGACGACCCCGTAGGAGCGACAGAGCTCGAAGCGCGGCTTCGGCCGCTCTTCGGCTTCGTTCCGCGCGGCCCGAAGGCCGGGTCATGGAGCCGACTCTCCGTGACCCGGCCGGTCGTCGCCCACAGTCGACGAGATTTACGACTCGGCGTGGGGACACGAACGGGTATCCCACCGGGTCTGCGCTCAGACGCAGCAGTCTCGATGGAGCTCGTCCACGACCATCGCAAGAACCCACATGCGGACAACGAGAGAACGAGCAAATGGTGAGGGAGAGATCTCAACCGGTGCGCGACCGTGGTCGCACGGGCTGCCGGCGTGGGACCACCCGCGTCCGCCTTTCCGGTCCGCCTCCTCTCGAGCCCGCTGCCTTCCCCTCGCCGCATGCCCTCTGAGACCGTCGGGATCGTCGATGCGCCTGGTGCCGAGCTCATGACAGCCGTGAACGCATCGTCGCCCAGAGAGCCACAGGACACCAACGGGCGTGTCCAACCCGACGAGCCGCGTGGTGCTCACGTCATGAGAGCGGCGACTCCCCCAGAAGCGGTACGGGGCGCCCACGTGATGCGGGGAGACGCCCTTCTTTCGATCGAGCGCCGCGCCGTGCACGCGAAGGGCGAGCAGTTCCCCGTCGAGGGCGGGCGTGGTGCGCACGTCGCCGAAGCCGACCCACTCCTTTCGATCGAGCGCCGCGCCACGCACGCGAGGCACCGACCGGCCATTGCGGACGTGGCGCCCGGCGCGCACGTCGGGCAGGGGGATCCCCTCCTCTCGGTCGAGCGCCGGGCGCTCCATGCGATGAAGGAGCAAGCCTCCATACACGTGCCGGCTGCGCCCGTTCCGGCCCTCGAGGCCCCACCAGTCCTCCACGCCGTGCCGGATGTTCCCGTCGACGACGTGGTCGTTTCCCTTGTGAGTCCCACAGCGGACTCGTCCGTCCAAGTCGAGCCCGCAACCCTGGCGCACGGGGATGCCCTGGCCAGGCGGCGGGCGGTCCTCGCAACGCAGCGGCAGAACGCCCGCGCCGTCGCCCGGCGCAGATGGCGGCTCGTCCCGATCGCCGGTGCCGCGGGCGCGGTCGCAGCTGGCCTTGCTGGTGGGGGCGCCTTCGCGCTCCTCATCAGCCACGGTTCGGGCAGCACTCAGATCACGGCCGGAAGCCCGGTCACGGTCGGGATCACGGCCACGACGGGCGATGCCGACTTGCTTCCGGGCCGCGCGGGAGCCGCGTACTTCACGCTGCGGAACACCAACACCTCCGGCGTGACGTTCGACCAGGTCGGTCCTGGGGCAACGGTCGTCTCCGACAACACCGCCCTGTGTGCGAGCAGCTTCGTCAGCATCGCGCCGCCGTTGCCCTACACGATGCCGACTGCGATCACGGTGCATTCCGGCGACAACAGCGGTATCCAAAGCATTGCCGACCTCGTCGTCCTCGCTGCGAACGCACCCAGCTCTTGTCAGGGTGTGACGTTCACCGTGACGCTCAGCCTCTCGGGTCAGCCCTCATGAATCGGCCGCATCCATTCCGCTTGCGTGTTCGGGAGGGTCGAGAGGGTCCGTTCCGGCGTCCTCGGCACGCCAGGACCGGACACGGCCGCATGCGTCGCCTGCGGCGGCCCTTCGTCCTCTTCGTCGGCGCATTCGCGCTCGCCTCGAGCACCGCGGCATTCGCCTACACCACGGCCTCGGGAGGCGGGACCGGGCAGGCCCAGGCGACGACGCTGGACGCACCGGGTGTAGGCAGCGCATCCGCTGGAACATCGACGAGCCTGGCGCTCGGTTGGGGGGCGTCTTCGGGACTGCCCCCCGGTGCTGGCTACCTGGTCTTGCGGAGCACATCATCCGGTGGGCCGTACGAAAAAGTCTCGAGCGGGACATGTCAACAGGCGACGACGCTGGTCTCGGCTGCGCTTTCCTGCACGGACACGGGTCTGACTGCGGGAACGACCTACTACTACGAGGTGGAGGCCGCCTTCTACGACGTCCAGAGCCTTTGGGTCAGTGCGCCGGACGCCCAATTCTCGGGGACGACAAGCCCGGCCGCGGGCATCTCCGCCACACCCACCCCGGCGCCGTCCAGCACCGGCGCGCCTGCCATCACGAGCGCAGACTCCACGAGTTTCTTCGTGAACACCGGCGACAGCTTCCAAGTCACGGCATCGGGGAGTCCCGCGCCGGCGTTCTCGAACGCGCCATTCAGCGGCTGCAGTCCGTCCACCCTGCCGTCGGGCTTCACGTTCTCCAGCGCCGGCCTGCTGTCGGGCACTCCCGGAGCTGACGCACTTGGGACGTACACCGTGTGCGTCAACGCGGCGAACGGCGTCAGCCCGAACGCCACCCAGACGTTCACCCTCACGGTCACCACCGAAACGCTGGTCTTCAGCTCGCCGGCCGTCTCGGGAGCCACGTCGAGCACGCCGAACCTCGGGCCGATCACGGTGCAACGCCGAACCGGCGCAGGCGCCCCGATCACAACCGGCGGTGCGCTGACGGTGAACCTGACCAGTAGCGCGCCGGGTGCGACCTTTGGAACGGCGCAGTTCTCTCCGGCTCCCGTGACGAGCGTGACCATCCCGAGTGGGCAGAGCACCGGGACCTTCTGGTACGGGTCGACGGCTCCCGTCAACCCCACGATCACGGCGTCAGCGCCGGGTTACGTCTCCGGTACGCAGGGGGAGACGATCACGCCGGCCCCGGCCGGTCTCACTGCGGCGATCGTGGCCGGAGGCAACGGCGGCCCGGTGCTCTCTTGTGGACCGCCGAGTGCGAGCGATGTGTGCAACGTGACGGGAGTCGAGAATTCGGGAAGTGTCATCGTTTCCGTCGGCTTCGTGGACTCCGGCGGGAGCCCCGCTGTCTACAGCGCCACCCAGGCCTGCACGATCGACGAGACCGGTCAGAGCAGTGGCAGCGTCACGATCGGCGCAGACGCGACGGGATCGTATTCCGGTGTGCTCACGGCATCTCTCGGGACCTCGACGCTGAGCTTCGGCCCGTACACCCTCACGCTCGACGTCAGCCCCTGATGCTGCAGCAACAGCAACAACAGCAGCAGGGGTTCTCCTACTCGCCAATCGGCGACGTAAGGGGTCCGGCTGGGAGGTCGCCACGCAGGGTCACGCGGTGCATGACGCGGGACTGGCCCACGTAGTCGAAGACCCCGAAGTGCATCGTGGCCCGGTTGTCCCAGAAGGCCAGTGTGTTGGGTCGCCAGTGGTAGCGCACGATGAATTGCGGGCTGGTCATGTGCTCGTAGAGCAGGCGCAGGAGCCCGTCGCCCTGGCGCTCGGGCATGTCGACCAGGCGCAGCGTGAACTTCGGGTTGACGAAGAGGTTCTTGCGCCCGGTCTCGGGGTGGACGCGCACGACGGGGTGGATCGCCGGGAGCAGGCGGGTCAGCTTCTTGCCCTCCCACACGTTGCCGTGCCCCTCGGCCACCGCCTGCGCGTAGTACGGCTCGTAGTGATAGGCCGAGAGCCCGTCGCACAGCCGCTGCAGCGGCTCGGCCAGCGTCTCGTACGCGGCACGGGTGTCCGCCCACATCGTGTCGCCCCCGGCCACCGGCACCTCGACCGAGCGCAGGAGGGATGCCATGGCCGGGCGGTTCATGAACGTGATGTCGGTGTGCCAGAAGTCCGTCCGGTCCTTGCCGCTCTCGATGGAGTGGATCTCCTTGCGCTCCACCACCTGCCGCTCGACGGGATGGCTCTCGGTCAGCTCGCCGAACCGGCTCGCAAAGGCGATCTGCGTGTCGTCGTCCAGCCGCTGGTCCGGGAAGAACACCACGAGGCGTTCCAGCCAGATCCGCCGGATGGCCTCGACGACGTCGTCATCGAGGTCGCCGGCACAATCCACGCCGTGGATCTCCGCGCCGATGGTGGGACTGAGGGGGCGCACGTCGAGGTCGACCTGGCTCAGGGTCACGCCTCCATGGTGGCACCCGGCCGAACCGGAGGGGACGGCGCCAATGGTGGCCTCTTTTTAGAGGACGAGGTGCTCCATCGCCTCGGGGTTCTGCATGTTCTCGGCGATGCGGGCCGCCTGCTCCTCAGGCGTCTCCTTGGTGCGCAGCAGGAGCGGGGACAGCACGAGGCCCAGCAGCACGGAGGCGGCGGCGATGAGGAGCGCCAGTCGGTAGCCGTCGGCCAGGGCGGTGAGCATGTCGTGGCCCGCCGCGGCCAGCGACCGGGTCTGGTTCTCCGCGATCGTGCCGAGCGCGGCCAGCCCGATGGCGCCGGCGAGCTGCTGGGACACGTTGACGATGCCCGAGCCCAGGCCGGCGTCCTCGTTCGGGATCTCCGACATGCCGATCTGCAGCAGCGGCATGAAGGACGCCCCGGCGCCCAGCCCCATCAAAAGGAAGGCGAAGAAGATGCGCGGGAAGTACGCCGCGTGCGCGCCCGCGGTGGCGAACAGGACCAGGCCGACCGCCGCGGAGACCATGGCCGGGTACATGACCGGCTTGTTGCCGAAGCGGTTGACGAGCCGGGCCGTGATCCCCGCCGACATCGTCGCCATGGCCACGGCCTGGGGCAGGAAGGCGAGCCCGGTCTTCACCGGGCTGTAGCCCAGGACGTGCTCGAAGTAGAGGGCGCCGATGAAGAACGTCGAGAACATCCCGATGATGAGCAGACCCCGGATCACCCCCGACCCGGTGAGGGTCCGCAGCTTGAGGATGCGCAGCGGCATGATCGGGTTGGCGACACGCGACTCGAGCACACCGAAGGCGGCCATGAGCGCGAGCGCCAGGCCGACGAAGCCGAGCGTGTGCGCCGAGCCCCAGCCGTAGGTCGACGACGTCACGATGGCGTAGATCACCACCATCACCGACGCCGTCACCAGGACGGACCCGACCCAGTCGACGCCCTGTTTGATGCCGAGGCCGACGTTGTCCACCAGGAGGAAGACGCCGGCGATCAGGGTGGCGATGCCGACAGGCACATTCACGAAGAAGATCCAGTGCCAATTCAGTGCCTGCGTGAGGACCCCGCCGGCGAGGAGCCCGACCGAACCGCCGCCGACCGCCACGAAGACGTAGGCGCTCATCGCCTTGGCTCGCTCGACCGGGCTCGGGAACTCCGTGACGATGATGGCGACGATCACCGAGGAGCTCAGCGCGCCGCCGATGCCCTGGACGAAGCGGGCCCCGACGAGCAGGCCCTGGCTGTCGGCGGACCCGCAGGCGATGGAGGAGAGCGTGAAGAGCGCCACGCCGGCGAGAAACACCTTCTTGCGCCCGATGAGGTCGCCCAGGCGCCCGGCCATGAGGAGGAAGCTGCCGAAGGAGATCAGGTAGGCGTCGACCACCCAGGTCAGGCCGGACTGGCTGAAGTGCAGGCTCTTCTGGATGTCCGGGAGGGCCACGTTGACGATCGAGCCATCGAGGGCGTTCATGAACATGGCCAGGCAGACGACGACCAGGGCGATCCAGCGGCGCCGGTCGGCCGTGGCGGTGAGGTCGGTCAGGTCGGGCAGTTCGGCGGTGCCGGCGCCGGCCGCCCCGCCGGCGGTGCCCGAGTCGTCGAGCCCGGAAACGGTCCTTGGTGCACGGATAGTCATGAGTTCGGGACTATCCTAGAGGCATGATGGATGTGGTCGTGCACCGGGGTCCGGAACGGTGAGCCAGCGTCCGGGCACCCGGCCCGCCACCGGGACGATCGTCCTCCTCACCCAACTGGCCCGGGCCGTGTACCTGCGCAGCTCGGTCGACCTGGTCGGGATGAACCTGCGGAACATGGTGGTGCTGGCCTATCTCCGCGACCACCCCGGCACCTCGCAGCAGGCCATGACCGAGCACCTCTCCATGGACTCCAACACCGGCGTCCTCGTCCTCAACGACCTCGAAGACCTCGAGTACGCGGAGCGCCGCCGCGACCCGACCGACCGCCGCCGCCACCTCGTCGACATCACCGACGCCGGCCTCGAGGCGCTCGAGCGCGCGGAGGTGGCCCAGGGGAGCATCGAGGACGAGATCCTCGCGGGCCTGAGCGTCGCCGAGCGGGCGGAGCTCCGGCGGCTCCTGGTGCGCGCCCTGGAGGAGCACGGGCCCGACCAGCCAGCCGCGGGCTGAGCTCGGTTCGATCGCCCGGGTGGCGTCGGCGAAGTCGCGTGGTAGGCAGTGCGCCGTGCCGTCACGACGAGCCACCGACGCCGAGGTCACGACGTGGCGTGAGAACGGGTGGGTCCTCTTGGACGGCCTCATCGGCGCGGACGAGATCGACGCGCTGACCGAGGACCTGCACCAGATCTTCCCGACGGCGGAGGAACTGCACGCCGACCCCGAGGGCGTCACCGAGCGCTGGCGTGGCCGCCCCGTTCCGCCGAAGGAGGTCTTCGTCTGGCCCGAGGACGGACCGGGCTTCCGCCCCGACCAGCAGCGGTGGGGGGCGCAATTCCCCTACCCCGGGTCGGGCGCGCTCAACCGGATCGTCGTGCACCCGTCCATCGTCGACTTCGCCGAGCGCGCGCTCGAGAGCACCGACATCCGCCTCTACCAGTCGGCCGCCAGCGCCAAGTACGCCGGCGTGGCCAACTACGAGCAGCCGATGCACGTCGATCGCAACCACTCCTGGCTCCCGGCGGGATCCGAATCGCCGTGGTGGAACCTGGAAGGGTTCCTCTACCTGACCGACGTCACGGCGGAGGACAACCCCACCCGCCTGGTCGACGTGCAGGACACCGCCCATATCGAGAACCCCTGGGGCGTGGTGATGCCGTCCAGGGAGCCGGGGGTCTACGAGGCGGAGCGGCCCGCGCCGGGCGTCCGGGGCTCCTACCTGGCCTACCGCTCAAACTGCTGGCACCGGGGCGCGCCGTTCGGGTCGGGCAACGGCGCGCGCGTCGTGCTGGCGATCGCCTTCAAGAACGCCGGCGTGGAGTGGATCGGCTACGACACGCAGCAGTCCCGCTCGACCGGCGTCGAGTGGACGGTCTTCGTGGAGGGCTGCACGCCGCGCGAGCTCGAGCTGTTCGGCTGGCCGCCACCCGGGCATTCGGTGTGGACCGAAAGGCTGGTGGAGCGGACGCAGCAGCGCTACCCGGGCCTCGGCCTCGACCCGTGGCGCCAGGCGCTGCGCGGCGAGCGGTAACGCTCAGCGCGTCCTGGTCCGCCGGAACTGGGCCACGATCAACTTCCCTTCCAGGGTGTAACCGGGTGTCCGGGCGTGGATGTTGCCCTCGGCGCAGAACCACGTGAGTGCGCAGACGGTCGCGACCGGCACGGGGATCGTCCCGTACTGCTTCGTCTTCACCGTCCGGCTCAGTGAGGTGTAGGCGCCGGTCGCCTTGGTGAAGTCGACGAACGAGCCGGACGCCGTGCCGTACGCCTTGGACAGCGCGGGATTGATGAGGAGTTTGAAGGCGACGACCGACGCCTTCGCCAGGGTGACGACGCTCGGTGCGGGCGGGTTCTTCGGGTAGACGTAGCCGCCGAGGATGACGTCGGGATAGGTCAGGCCGATGATCGGGACCTTCGGGCCGGCCGCCGTCCGCAGGTCGCCGGCGAGCGCGGTGACGTTCGTCGTGATGCCCTTGGCCGCCGCGGCGACGCAGGTGAGGGGGTTGCCCTGCGTCGCGCAGGCGGTGACGTCGTTGCCGCCGATCGACACGGTGATCAAGCCGACGTGACCCCGGTGTGCGGTGAGGAAGGCCTCGGCGGCCGCGATCTGTGTCGTCGAGGGATAGGTGACCCCGCCGGTGGTGTGGGGCAGGACGTCGGGGCAGCCCACCGAGTCGAGGATCGAGGTCGTGGTGGCCCCACCGCAGCCGAAGTTCACCAGCTTCAGGTTGGTGTGGTTGGCCACGTACACCGTGTACCCGGGCGTCGCGCCGATGCCGGGTTGGTAACCGACCGAGTACGAGTCGCCGAGCGACACGTAGTAGGTGGGCCCGCCCGCAGTGGCCCGGGCTGCCCGCGCCGCCGCGGTCGCCGGGGCTGCCTGCGGGACGAGGACCATGGCCGTCGACGCCAGCACGAGCACGAGGGCCGAGAGGGAGAGCGTTCGCATCTCCCCATGTTGTCCGCGTGCGGGGGCGTCGTGGTGGCGCGGGTGCGCCGGGTCGGACGACCGTGCGCCTGGGGCGATCAGCGGGCCAGCGGCTCCTGGCGACGTTGCGGGAGCATGCCGAGCGACGCCAGCAACTGCTCGGTGGCGTCGGCGTCGCGGGGGCGACCGAGTGCGTACCCCTGGGCCAGGCTGCAACCGAGCGTACGCAAGCTTGCCTCCTGCTTCCTGTTCTCGACGCCCTCCGCGATGGTCTCGTAGCCCAGCGTCCGGGCCAGCTGCACCATGGCGGCGGTCATGCTGCGGGAATCGTCCGGTGTGCCGAGCGCCTGCACGAAGGACTTGTCGATCTTGACGATGTCCACCTGCAGCCGGTCGAGGTGCGACAGGGACGAGTAGCCGGTGCCGAAGTCGTCCAGCGCGATGCGGATGCCGAGCGAGCGCAGCTCGGCCAGGTTGAGCACCGTCGCCTCGTTGTCGGTCAGCATCTCGCTCTCGGTGATCTCGATGACGAGCGACGTCGGCGCGAACCCGGACTCGGCGACCTCCGCGGCGATGCGCCGGGAGAGGACCGGCTCGACGAGCTGACCGGCCGAGAGGTTGACACTCATGACGAGCGCGGCGCCGTCGGGATTGCTCTCCTGCCACCGCCTCGCCTGGTTGCAGGCCGAGCGCAGCACGAACGAGTCGATCTCGCTGATGACGCCCATCTCCTCCGCAATGGAGACGAAGAGGCGGGGGTCGACCAGGCCGCCCTGCGGGTGCAGCCAGCGCACCAGGGCTTCGAACCCGACCACGTGCCGGCTCCGCAGGTCGAGGATCGGCTGGTAATGCGTGATGAGGTCGCCGCCGAAGATCGCCGCCCGCAACTCGTCCTCCAGCTCCACCCGGGCCAGGACGAGGGCGTGCATCTCGTCGCGGTAGACCTCGAAGCGGTTCTTGCCGAGTTCCTTCGCCTTGTACATCGCGATGTCGGCGTTCCGCAGCAGTTGCTCGCTCGTGATGCCCTCGACGTCGAAGGCGATGCCGACGCTGCCGGCCGCGCTGACGCTCTTGGGCCCCAGGCGGACCGGCGGCCGCAGCGACTCGACGATCCGACCGGCGAGCAGCGTGATGTCCTCGCGGGACTGGACGTCCTCGATGAGCACCGCGAACTCGTCGCCGCCGAGGCGCGCCGCGGTGTCGAGGGGGCGGAGGCATTCCACGAGGGTGGTCGCCACGCGCTTGAGCAGGCGGTCACCCTCGCCGTGGCCGAGGCTGTCGTTCACCGTCTTGAAGTCGTCCAGGTCGATGAACAGGACGGCCAGGTGGGAACCGGTCTGCTCGATGCGCGCCAACGCGTGCTCGAGTCGGTCCTGGAAGAGGGCCTTGTTGGCCAGTCCGGTCAGCGGGTCGTGAAAGGCGCGATACGCCAGTTCGTCCTCGAGCCGCGTGCGATCGGTGGCATCCCGGAAGCTCCACACCCGGCCGACGATGTCGCCGTCCACCCGCTGCGGTTTCGAGAAGAGCTCGACCACCCGGCCGTCGCGGAACTCGAGCGTGTCGAACGACTCGTTGCCCGGGTACCGCTGCAACTCCTCCCAACGGGCCCTGAACGCGTCGGCGCTGGTGAGCTGGTCGAGGACGAACGCGAGCTTCATCGCTTCGTCCTGCGTCGTCACGAAGTCATCCGGGATGTGCCAGATCTCGGAGAAGCGCCCGTTGAAGCCGGTGATCTTCCCGTCGTTGTCGACCACGAGGATGCCGTCCGCGGTCGAGTCGAGCGTGGCGGTCAGGAGAGACAGGGCCTCACCGAGCTCACGTTCCGCGGACTCCTGGGCGGTCGCGTCGTGGGCCGACACGACGAACCCCTCGACCGTCGGGTCGTCGAGCAGGTCGACGATGGTCAGCTCGAAGGGCATCGCCGTCGTGCCATCGTGACGGAGCAGGTGCACCCGGACGGTGGCCGGATGGGCCGTCGACGCCCCGTAGGAGGCGCGGAACGCGGCCGCGAACCTGGCGCGGTCGGATGGGGCGACGATGTCGAGCAGTGGACGCTGTTCGAGCAGCTCGGGGTCGTGGCCGAGGAGCCGGGTGATGGCGCCGGAGGTCGACTCCACCGTGCCGATCGGCGACACCTGCATGATGATCGACCCCGCGTTGTGGACGAGGGAGCGAAAGCGCGTCTCGCGACCGCTCGCCACTTCGTAGCGCCGGCGCTCGGTCAGGTCGCGCAGGCACAACAGCACCACGCTCTCGCCGAACCAGTGCACGGTGGTGCCGACGATCTCGACCAGGCGCCAGCCCCGAGCGGCCTGGACCCGGATCTCGATCGGCGACCCGACCTCCTTGTCCTGGATGCTCGACAGGGAGCGCAGCACCAGCTCCTGGTCGTCGGGGTGCACGAGGTCGAGCCCCGAGTGACCCTGCCAGTCGCCCAGCGACCGTTCGAAGATGCGTTCGGCCGAGCGGTTTCCCCAGACGATGGTGCCGGTGCCGTCGACGAGGACGATGGCGTCGGGGAGATGCACGAACGCCTCGACCATCGAACGCGCCTCGTCGTTCAGCGCCGTAGCGGGCGACCCGCCAGGGGGCGCGATCGTCCCCTCGGGCTCTGCGGATTCGAGCACGCCTCGATTGGTCCTCGCCGCACCTTTCGTGCGCCGCAGCCGCTCCAGCAATGCTCGCCCCTCCCATTCCAGCCGGTCCACGTTTCGTCATCTATCTCGGCAACTCGAGGCTGTGGGTTGGTTGCCATCGGGTTGCCGCTGCAGCCCGGTCGGCACCATATGCTCGCCGGATGATCTCCGAGATCTTCGACGAGTCCGCGTGGTCCGAGGTCTCCGGGTTCGCCTTCACCGACATCACCTACCACCGAGCGGTCGGACAGGGCACCGTGCGGATCGCCTTCAACCGGCCGGAGGTCCGCAACGCCTTCCGGCCCCACACCGTCGACGAGCTCATTCAGGCCCTCACCCACGCCTACCAGTCGTCCGACGTCGGCTGCGTGCTCCTGACCGGCAACGGGCCGTCGCCGACGGACGGCGTCTGGGCCTTCTGCTCGGGGGGTGACCAGCGGATACGGGGCGCCGACGGCTACCAGTACGACGAGGGCGACGGAGACAGGACCCGGACCGGTCGGCTGCACATCCTCGAGGCGCAACGGCTGATCCGTTTCATGCCCAAGGTCGTCATCTGCGTGGTGCCGGGATGGGCCGCCGGGGGCGGACACAGCCTCTACGTGGTCTGCGATCTGGCGCTGGCCAGCGCCGAGCACGCGCGCTTCAAGCAGACCGACGCCGATGTGGCCAGCTTCGACGCCGGATTCGGCTCCGCGTACCTCGCCCGTCAGGTCGGACAGAAATTCGCCCGCGAGATCTTCTTCCTCGGGAACACGTATGACGCCGAGGACGCCTACCGCATGGGGGCGATCAATCGCGTCGTGGCGCACGCGGAGCTCGAAGCGGTCGCGCTCGAGTGGGGTGCCGTGATCAACCAGAAGAGCCCGACGGCCGTCCGCATGTTGAAGTTCGGCCTCAACCTGATCGACGACGGCCTGGTCGGCCAGCAGATCTTCGCCGGCGAGGCCACGCGGCTCGCCTACGCGTCGCCGGAGGCGGCCGAGGGCCGCGACGCCTTCTTGGAGAAACGGGCGCCGGACTGGTCTCCGTATCCCTGGCAGTACTGAACGCGCGGGAGAAGCGGGCGCTTGGTGTGGCGGCCTACCCGCCGGTCCCCGGTGCCGGAGGAGGGCGCAGATTGCTGAGCGTCCGGGTGGAGAGGGGCGCCACCTCCTGGTGTTCGGGACGCTGTGCATGGAGCCGGCGCGCGTACGCGCCGTAGCGGGCGGCGAGGGGAGACGCGGTGACACCGTGGAGCAGCACGCTCAGGGCGACCGTGAGGGTGATCGACGCCAACGCCACCGTGGACTGCTCGGGGGCCAGGGAGTCGACGGCAATGAGGCCGAAGACGATGGTGGCCAGGCCGCGCGGGCCGAACCAGCCGACGAAGGCGACCGTCGTGCGGTCGAGGCCCGAGCCGGTGAGCGCCAGCGCCGTCGGCGCCATGCGAACGACCGTGAGCGCCAGCAGGGCGAAGACGACGTCCCTCCAGTTCACGTCCTCGAGGCCGGGGACGAGCATGACGGCACCGAAGCCGAACCAGACGAGGAGCGAGAGCAAGGTGCCCGACTCCTCGGTGAAGTGCAGGACGGCCTCGTCGGCGTGGCGATGCACCGTCCCGAACGCCATCCCCGCCACGAAGGCGGCGATGAACCCGTTGGTGCCCGCCACGTCCGCCGTCGCGTAGGCGAAGAGCGCCAAGGCGAGCACGGCGAGCGGGCGGGAGGTCGGCGCGCTCCACCCTCGCCGGCGCGAGAACTCGAGGAGGATGGCCCCGACGACGCCGATCCCGACGCCGAGGGCGGCCCCGCCCACGAGTTCGACGACCGCAGCGGTGAGGTGGGTGCCGCCGACGGCTTCGGAAGTCACGGCCCCGGCGATGAACAGGTTGACGAACGGGGTGGCGATGCCGTCGTTCAGTCCGCTCTCGACGTTCAGGAGTCGCCGCACGCCCGTGGGCACGCGCTCGTCCTGCAGGATCCGCGCCCCCAGGGCGGCATCGGTGGGGGCGACGATGGCGCCGACCGCGGCGGCCACCCAGAGCCCGCTGCCCCGGAAGAGGAGCCCGGCCACCAGCGTGCCCGCGCCGATGGTCAGGGGTAGGCCGACGCCCAGCAGCCGGGCCGGCAGGGCGGCGTCGGCGCGCAGCGCCCGGAGGTTGACCCGCGAGGCGTCGGCGAAGAGCACGAGGGCGAGCGTGAGCTCGGCGATCGACCGGATGTCGGACGAATGGAGGTTGAAGTGGATGATCGCCGTCGGGCCGTGCGTGACGAGGACGCCCAGGACGACGAAGGCGATGGGGCCCGAGACGTCCCAGCGCTCGAGCCGGGCGGAGACCAGGCCCCACACGAGCACGCATCCCGTGACCACGGCCAGGGTGGCAAAGTCGAGGTGGTGGCCCACGCGACGGCAGCATAGGTGCGGGCCTATCCCAGCACTTGTCCAGGTGAACGGGCTAGACATTGCGTGTCGGGGTACTCGCCGACCACGGACAACAAGGAGTCAGACCGATGTTCGCAAGCAGTTATCCGGTGCTCGATGCCTTCCTCACGATGCTGTACTTCTTCCTTTTCATCATCTGGATCTGGCTGCTGATCATGGTGTTCTTCGACATCTTCCGCAGCCACGACATGAGCGGCTGGGCCAAGGCCCTGTGGGTGATCTTCATCATCGTCCTCCCCTTCCTCGGGGTCTTCGTGTACCTGATCGCCCGCGGCGGCAAGATGCAGGAGCGCAGGGTGCAGGACGTGCAGCAACAACAGCAGGCCTTCGACAGCTACGTACGGCAGGCAGCGGGTACGTCCGGTGACGACACGGCGACCCAGCTCTCCAAGCTGGCCGACCTGAAGTCCTCCGGCGTGCTGACCGACGCCGAGTTCGAGGCTCAGAAGGCCAAGATCTTGGCCAGCTAGGTCCGGCTTGCGTCCGTTATCGGGAACCGCGGAGCGGTGACGGCGCAGGACGAACCGGAGAAGGCCGCGGCCGACGGCGGGGGGGATGATGCGACTGCCGACGCGCCGCGCGACGGCGACGTGGGCGAGCACGGGTTCGACGGCGAGGCCCCGTCGCAGCGCCTGGCCACGCGCCTCGAGCAGGACGTCGCCACCCCGCTGCCATGGCGGTCCATCGCCAAGAAGTCGGTCATGGTGCTGGTGGCCGGCATCACGATCTACTTCGTGTTCCCGAGCCTGGCCGAGGTCTTCTCCGCCTTTCCCAAACTGACGAAGCTCGATCCGATCTGGTTCGCCTTCGCGCTGGTGCTCCAGGTGGCCCATTTCACGTGCACCATCGCCCTGCAGCGGATCGCCCTGCGCACCAAGGCGTGGTTCTCGGTCGCGACGTCGCAGCTGGCCGGCAACGCCATCAGCCTGATCGTGCCCGGCGGCGCGGCCTTCGGCGCGGCGACGCAGTTCCGCATGCTGGCGGCGTCCGGGAACGACGCCGCGACCGCGGTGGGCGGGTTGACCGCCTTCTCGCTGCTCGGGATCGGAGGACTGCTGGCGTTGCCGATCTTCGTGCTCCCCGCCATCCTCGCCGGCACGCCGATCGACGGCGGCCTCGAGCACGCGGCGCTGCTCGGGCTCGTGGCGTTCGTGCTCTTCGCCGGCTTCGGGGCGGCGGTCCTGGTTCTCGACGCGCCGCTCCGCTGGATAGGGCGGGCCATTCAGACGGTGCGCAACCGCTTGCTGCGGAAGCGCACCCCGATGCGCGGGCTGCCCGAGCGGCTGGTCTTCGAGCGCGACCGGATCCGCGACGTGCTCGGCAAGCGCTGGAAGGCGGCCATGCTGTTGAGCAGCGGCCGCCTGGCCTTCGACTACGGCACGCTGCTGGCGACGATCCGCGCCACGGGGGTGAAGCCGAACCCGTCGTTGGTGCTCCTGGCCTACGCGGTGGCCGGACTGCTCGCGCTGATCCCGATCACGCCGGGTGGCCTCGGGATCGTCGAGGCGGGGCTCAGTGCGCTGCTGATCCTGGCCGGCGTGCCGGCCGTCGACGCGGTCGTGGCCACGCTGGCCTACCGCATCATCTCGTACTGGCTGCCGATCCTGGTGGGGCCGTTCGCCTACCTGGCGTTCCGCCTGCGCTACGGGCCACCGGGCTCGGGCGGTGGGACGGCAGGCGCCGGGGGCACCGCGGTGGCGGCCGGGTAGGGCGCCGGGTACGGCGACGGCGACGGCGAGGGCGCAGGCCGTTCCGCAGCTCGGGCGCGTCGCTCCTGCGGTCCATGGGTAGATTCGGCCCGACAGCGGGCAGGGGCGGCACGGCAAATGCGAACAGGCACACGCCATGTATGAGGGGACTTGGGAATCGGTCGGCACCCATCGGGTGCCGACCTGGTACGACGACGCCAAACTCGGGGTCTTCCTCCACTGGGGCCTGTATTCCGTTCCGGGCTGGGCGCCGCGGGTGCCCGACATCCAGCGCCTCCTCGTGGAGAGCGGGCCCAAGCGGATGCTGCGCGAGAACCCCTATGCGGAGTGGTACCTCAATTCGATGCAGATCAAGGGCAGCCCGACGCAGCGGCACCACGCCCGCGTATACGGCGACGACTACCCCTACGAGAATTTCGTCAGGACCTTCAACGACGCGTCGGCGGACGCCGATCTCGAGCGCATCGCCGGGCTGTGCGAGGCCGCCGGTGCCCGCTACGTCGTGCTCACCACCAAGCACCACGAGGGGTTCGCACTGTGGCCCTCGGCCCTCGCGCACCCGGTCAAGGGGAGGTACCACGCCACGCGCGATCTCGTCGGCGAGCTGACGGATGCCGTACGGGCCAGACACATGCGTATGGGCCTCTACTACTCCGGTGGCTACGACTGGCCCTACAACGATGCGGTGCTGTCGAAGGCGGCCGATGCCGTGCTCGCCGTGCCGCACGGCCGCCCCTACGTCCAGTACGTCACCGCCCACTGGCGCGAGCTGATCGACCGCTACCAGCCGTCGGTGCTGTGGAACGACATCGGCTGGCCCGTCGACGACAGGCTGCCCGAGCTCTTCGCTTACTACTACAACAACGTCGAGGAGGGGGTCGTCAACGACCGCTGGCGCGAGTCCGGCCCGCGCAACGAGGTGACCGATGGCCTCGTGCGCGTCGTGGGCGCCCTGGTGCAGGCGCTGTGGCGGTTCATCCCGGAGCGGCGGAAGCACCTCACCTTCGCCACGCCGAGGCACTGCGACTTCCGGACGCCCGAGTACGAGAACCTGCGGGCGGTGTCGCAGCGGAAGTGGGAGCTGGTGCGCGGCGTCGGCCATTCCTTCGGGGCGAACCGCCACGAGGAGCCGCAGGACATCGTGAGCGACACCGAGCTGATCCAGTTGTTCTGCGACGTCGTGGCGAAGAACGGGAACCTGTTGATCGGGGTCGGGCCGCGGCCCGACGGGACCGTCCCCGAGCTGCAACAGGCGCCGCTGCGCGCCCTGGGGGCCTGGTTGTCGCTGAACGGTGAGGCGATCTACGGGTCTCGTCCGTGGGTCATCAGCGAGTCGCGGACCGAGGAGGGGACGCCGCTGCGCTTCACCAAGAGTGGCGACGGCGTCTACGCACTCGTCATGGGGATGCCGGCGGCGCGCCGGCTGACGCTGCCCGCCGTCGACGGGTCGCACGTGCGGCGGGTGCGGCTCGTGGGCTCGAATCTCCAGCTCCAGTGGTCCGTGGAGGGTGACGCCTTGACGGTGACCCTCCCCGAGCAGCTGCCCCTGACTCCGGTCACGGTCCTCGACCTCGGCCCCGATGTCCGGGCGCGGGTCGGCCGGGGTCCGTCAGCCTCGGCCTCGGTCGCGTCGTCCGGTTCGGGGTTCGGCCGCAGGAGGGTCATCCGGTCAGAACGAGCTGGGTCTGCATGACCCGGGCGACGAGACGCTCGTCCGCGTCGCGCACGTCGGTCTCGACGACGATGACGGTGCGCCCGGAGTGGAAGGGACGGGAAGTCGCCTCGGCGGAGCCCTCGCGCACGCCGAGCAGGAAGTTCGTGTTCGACTCGACCGTCGTCGTGCCGGTCGAACCCGGGGTCAGGTTGATGAAGGCGCAGGCACCACCGGCGCTGTCGGCCAACGCCATGATGGCGCCGCGGTGCAGCAGCCCGCCGGCCGTGCAGAGCCCGGGGCCCAGTCCAACCTCGCTCGCACCTCGTCCTTCGTATAGCGGGAGAACGAGGCACCGAGCGTCCGCGTCAGCGGCATCTGGTCGAGCAGCTGGTTCGGGTCGTCGCCCGCCCGCGGTGCCTCGTCGCCGGTCACGATCCGGCAGGCTACCGAACGGGTTCGGCCGGTATCGTCGGGACTCCTGACCCGGGCGGCCCACCCGTCCCTCTCCGCGTCGCGGAGTCGCGCGACGTTCAGCCGAGCCAAGCCGACCGGGGAGTTCGCATGCTGCTCGATCTGTTCCTCATCGGACTCGTGGTCACCCTCGAGCCCATCCCGCTCACCGCCATGATCCTCCTGCTGGCGGCCGAGGGCGGGTTGCTGAAGGGGCTCGGCTACACGCTGGGCTGGTTGGCGACCCTGGTCGCCATCGTCGGGTTCACCGTGGTGGTCACGGGTGGGAAGCCGCTCCTCCCCCAGACCGCTCCGTCCACGGCCGCGCTCGCCGTCAAGTTGACCGCCGGCGTCGTCCTCGTTGCCATCGCCTCCCGTCGCTGGGGAAAGCGCCACACCTGGCACAGCGGCAACCAACGCCAGCCCAAATGGATGAGCCGCATCGACCGGATCAAGCCACTCGGGGCGGCCGGCCTGGCCTTTCTGTTGCAGCCGTGGGTCCTGGTGGCGGCCGGCGTGACGACCATCGCGGAGGCGAAGCTCTCGAGTGCGGTCGAGTACGTCTGGGTGTTCGCCTTCTGCGTGTGGTGCTCGGCCAGCTACCTCATCATGGAGACCTACGCGGCGGCGCGCCCGGCCGAGGTCACCCGCAGGTTGAACGGCTTGCTCGAGTGGATCAACTCGCACCGCGACCAGGCGATCGTCTTCCTCTCGTTGGGCCTCGGCCTCTACCTGATGGCGAAGAGCATCGCCGGGTTGGTGTGAACGGGGACTGACACCACCCGGGCATCCACCGCGGCGCGCTGCGCCGTCGATAAGTTCGCGCCGCGGAGGTGCACACGATGTTCGCCTACACGTGGCCGCTACTGAGCCTGTTCTGGTCGATGCTGATGTTCGCCGGCCTGTTCCTGTTGCTGTTCTTCGTCATCTGGTGCTTCGTCGACAACTTTCGCCGGCGCGACCACCACGGCTGGGCCAAGGCGGGGTGGACGGCGCTCATCCTCCTCGTCCCCTTCGTCGGCGCGCTGATCTACATCATCGCCCGGCCGTCGGACGCGGCGCTCGCGACCTGAGCTCAGCTCAACCGGCGGCGCGCAGGACCAGGCGGTCGCCGTCGAGTGCGACGCCGGGGATGCCCAGACGTTCGGCGAGGAGCGCCGGCACGTCGTCCAGCGGGACTTCGGTGATGCAGGACGCGCCGCCCACGGGCCGTTCGACCACCATGGCCTGCCCGGAGACGAACACGCTCAGGCAGCGGTCGGGCGAGCGGAACCCCGCCATGACGCTGGTCACGAAGCTCGACTCGGGGTGGGTGGCGGTGTACCAGTTGTGCACCTCGATGTCGATGAGCTCGGCCGGCTCGGGGACGAAGCCGTACATGTCGGTCCATCCGCCGTCCTGGAAGACCTGGAGGACCAGCTCAGGCCCGTCCTCGACGAGGCGGTAACGCCAGCCCGCCTGGTCCGTCTCGTTGCCCGTGGCGAAGGGGACCGGATTTAGCAGGCCGCCACCGCCGAAGCCGACGTCGGCCAACCAGATCGAGCCGTCCCGGTCCGTCACCCGCAGGAGGAGGTGGTTGAGCGGGCGGGGCTGGCCCTCCGGGCCCAGGCGGACCCGGGCCAGCATGGGCTCGACCGTGCCGCCGCCGAGCGTCTCCAAGGCCCCGGCCAGCAGGAGGTTGTGCTCGAAGCAGTAGCCGCCGCGCCGGCGGGCGACCATCTTGTCCTCGAGGTCGGCCAGCCGGAGGGAGACCGGACGACCCGCGTACGGATCGAAATTCTCGAAGGGGATGGTCGTGGCGTGGGCCCGGTGGAGCTCGGCCAGACCCGGCCGAGCCCTTGCGTCGAGGCCGATGCGCTCCAGGTATGCCTCGGGCGAGGCGAGCGGTGCCACCGGCGCCGAGGCTAGCGCCACCCTCCCGAAGGCCCGGCGCCAAACGCGCGATTGGGACCGCGGCAAGGCCGTCCCTTCAGGGGACATTCTCGTTTTCGCCATGGCGCAGACCTCACTAGGGTGACGACGGACCCAGGCGAACGGCAGGAGCCGGCAGATGCAGAACCATCATCCGAAGATCGCGCAGCGTCCCGACCGCACGTGGGTGGTCGAGTGCGTGCAGTGCCGCAGCGACATGCACTCCGCCCTGCCGATCGGGATCGGCATGCCTCTCCAGAACCGCGAGACCGCCGAGCGACTGCGTGACAACCACGCGGCGCGGACGGTGCGCGCCACGGCCTCCTAGGCGTTCGGGTCCGGCGCGTGCGCGTGCGGCGGTGGCGATGACGCCCGACTCCGCCGACGTGGTCACCAAGGTCAGTGCACGCACCGTGGGCGAGACCGTCGCCCGCTTCGTGGAGCTCCTCGGCGCGAAGGGCGTCAAGGTCTTCGACGTCATCGACCAGCGCGCCGCGGCACGGGCGGTCGGGCTCGACCTGCGCGAGACCACGCTCGTGATCTTCGGCAGTCCGGCCGCGGGCACGCCGGTCATGGACGAGGTGCCGCTGGCCGCGCTCGACCTGCCGCTCAAGGTCCTGGTGTGGGCGGACGGCGAGCGCGGCACGATGGTGAGCTACACCGCCCCCGGCGCGCTGGCGGCGCGGTACGGGCTGCGCGACGAGCTGGCCGCCGCCCTCCACCCGATCGACGTCCTGACCGACGCCCTGGTGGCCGGGTGACCCGGGTTCCTCGGCCTCCGGAAAGGGAATTCAGTCGAAGAGGGGGACCGGCGTGGCGTACTCCAGCGCGAAGTAGTCCGCCGGCGTGCCGGGCCCCCGCAGCGCGTCGGCGGCCGGCCCGATGTCCACGCCGGGCAACCCCGGGAAGAGGGGGTCGTGGTGGCACAGGGCGACGCGTCCGGCGCGCAGCAGCCGGACCTGCTCGAGGAGGTAGTCGACGGAGGACCCCTGGAACGGCTCGCCGTCGACGTTGGGGCGGCCCCCCAGCGAGAGCAGCGCCACGTCGGGGCGGAGGTCGCCGAAGATGCCGCGCCAGTAGCCGGCGCTGCCGCTGACGAGCATCGATCCGCCGGCCGTGATCAACAAGAAGGCCAGCTGCCCACCGTCGTGGCGCGAGCAGACCTCGTTCATGGCCACCAGGGCGGGCCCGGCCGGCGCGGGTGCGGCGCCCATGGCGCCGAAGAGCCCCGCCACGGTCATGGCGCGCTGCTGCGCGCTCACGTCGAGGTCGCCCAGGCAGGGGATGGACGTGTCGGACTCGCTGTGGGCGAAGAGGCACGAGTGCAGCGCCGGGAGCACGCGCACCTTCGTGGTCGGCCCGCACTGGACGGTCTCGCCCCCCGTCACGACGAGCAGCTGCTCCTCGGGGACGCCGCCGGCCCGCAGGCAGCGTGCCGACTCGGGGGAGGCGACCACCGTGGCGCCCGTCGCCCGTGCGATGGCGTCCGCACCGTAGAGGTGATCGAAGTGCGCGTGGCTGACGAAGACGAAGTCCGCCTTGGCGACCTCGGCCGTCGAGAGGCCGACCGGTTCGAGGCCGGGCAGGCGGTCGAGGTAGGCGTCGAAGAAGAGATCGAGGCCGGCGTCGCGGACGCGGAACGTCGCGGTCCCGTACCACTCCAGCGTGGTCTTCGGCACGGCGGTGTCTCCTTGCTGGTCGGTGCGGGGCGGGGCGGCTCGGCTTGGCTCGTCGGGTCAGGACGCGGCGGCCGGCTCGGCCGCCGCCGCAGCCTCTGGTGACCCGACCAGCTTGGCCGAGAACTTGACGGCCTTGACCGCGCTGGTGACGCCTGTTTGCAGGGCGGCCCCGATCACGATGAGCAGGACGCCCGGCCAGAACAGGTAGGCCCAGCCCAGCATCAAGATGCCCAGGCGGCCGAGGAGGTACGGCGGCGAGCAGACCACGGCGCCGATGGCGCCGCCCACACAGGTGGTGGCCAGGCTGTCCCGTCGGGACTTGTTCTTGCGCTCGATGCCGACGATGCGCGCCGGCACCGCCAGGTAGCACAGCATCATGATGCCGACGACGATGCTCTGGCTGATCACGAAGGGCCAGGCCCCCCACCGCGTCGCGATGAGCGCAGAGAAGGAGAGGGCGAGCCCGATGGCGCATCCCCAGGCCAGGATGGTCCTGATGTGGCGGTTGGCCTGGCTGAAAGCCGGCCGGATCTGGGGCTGGCCGGGGCTGGAGATGGCAAAGGCAAAGACCCCGTTGAGGTAGAAGCTCGCGGCGGTCAGCGCCGTGACCGCGAGGACGCAGGGGATCAACAGCGGACCGCGGATGACGTGGAACTGTTTCGTGTGCAGCACGTGGATCTTGATGTCGAGCATGGCGACCCAGATCCACATGGCCGGCACGATCTGGACCAGGGTCAGGCGCCAGTTCGTGAAGAGCAGCTTCAGCCCCTGGAACAACATCAGGAAGGCGCCGACGATCATGCCCAGCGGGGCCAGCCAGCGGCGGCGCCGGCTGAGCTGGAGCACGGCGCGCTCCACGGCGGCGTCGTCGCCCCGCCGGATGCCCTCGACCAGCCGGGCCAGGGCGATTCCGACCCGTTCCCTGCGGGTGCCGATGCCGGTGCCGGTGCGGTCGGGGGGCGTGGCGCCGTCGGGCGCGGGGGGAGCCGAGCCGGCGCCCTCCGCCGCACCCCGGTCCTCGTCGTGCAGCGTCACCGCGTGCCCCTCACGGCGCCACCATGCCAGATGCCGGCGCGGCGTCCAGCGCACCGTCCCCAACGGGGCGGGACGGACCCACCAGGGCGCGGGTGTGGCGCCTGGTGCGTAACCTCGTGCGGGGTGCGACAGACGTGGCGGTCGAGGGAGGTGGCGGTGGGATGACGGTTGAGGAGAAGACCCGGTTGGCCGACGCGAAGGTGCCTGCGGCCCTGACCCACCTGACGGAGGCCGAGAGCAGGGCGAGGGGAAAGGCGGCGCGGGCCAAGGTGCCGCGGGACCTCCAGGCGGTCTTCGAGCCGGTGCCCGACCGACCGGACCCGATTTCGCTGCTGGAGGAACAGGCCCGGACCAGGGTCCCCGAGCTCGTGCCCATCCGCCACGGGCGGATGCTCGTGTCACCCTTCACCTTCTTCCGGGGGGCGGCGCTGGTGATGGCCTCCGATCTCTCCTCCACCGCGCGTTCGGGCCTCTCGGCGCAGCTCTGCGGTGACGCCCACCTGTCCAACTTCGGCGCCTTCGGCTCGCCCGAACGCCAGCTCGTCTTCGACTGCAACGACTTCGACGAGACCCTGCCCGGGCCGTGGGAATGGGACGTGAAGCGGCTGGCCGCCAGCATCGTCATCGCGGCCCGGCAGCTCGGCTTCTCGAAGAGCGTGCGCACGGACGCGATCGTCGGACTGGGCCGGGTGTACCGAGAGGCCATGCGCCAGATGGCCGCGCTGCCCAACCTCGAGGTGTGGTACAGCCACGTCGAGGTCGAGGGTGTGGTCGAGCTGCTCCGGGCCGAGGCGGCGGCGTCCGGCTCCAAGACCGACGCCAAGATGGCCGCCACCGCGTCGAAGCTGGCCGTGAAGGCGCGCACCAAGGACTCCACGCGCGCGCTCGACAAGCTGACCGACGTCGTCGACGGCGTGCGCCGGATCGTGAGCGATCCGCCGCTCATCGTCCCGGTGGAGGAGCTCTACCCCGAGCTCGAATCCGAGAGCATGAAGCGCACCCTCCTCGACCTCGTTCGTCAATACCGCCAGAGCCTGCCCACGGACCGGCGCCACTTGCTCGAGCAGTTCCAGGTCAGCCAGATGGCGCGCAAGGTCGTGGGCGTGGGCAGCGTGGGCACCCGGGCATGGATCATCCTGCTCCACGGTCCCCGTCAGGAAGACGTCCTGTTCCTCCAGGCCAAGGAGGCCGAGGCCTCTGTCCTCGAGCGCTTCACCAAGAAGAGCCAGTACGCCAACCACGGCGCCCGGGTGGTGGCCGGTCAGCGGCTGATGCAGGCCAGCAGCGACATCCTCCTGGGCTGGCAGCGCGCGCAGGGGGTCGATGGGGTGACCCGTGACTTCTACATACGCCAGCTCCAGGACTGGAAGGGCTCGGTCGACACCGACAACGCGCTGCCGCAGGGGATGCAGGCCTACGGGGAGCTGTGCGCCCACACGCTGGCCCGGGCCCACGCCCGCTCGGGCGACCGCATCGCCCTGGCGGCGTATCTCGGCAGCAACGCCACCTTCGACAAGTCCCTGGCGCGCTTCTCCGAGGCCTACGCCGACCAGAACGAGCGGGACTACGAGGCGTTTTCGGCGGCCTGCCGGAGCGGGCGACTCGAGGCCATCGAGGGTGTCTAGGCGCAGGTTGGGATTTCCCTGAGCGTCCGGCACCCAGTGCTCGTGGCGTTGACCATTGCAACGGGCAATGTGCGATGGGACGGCGCGGCTGGCATGATGACCCCAGGGCACCGTGGGGGGGCCCAGCGACGACGACGAAGGAGCCTGCATGCTTGCCGCGACGTATCAATACCCGATCCTCGATTTCTTCCTGACGATGCTGTACTTCTTCCTCTTCGTCATCTGGATCTGGCTGCTCATCACCGTGTTCGTCGACATCTTCCGCAGCCACGACATCGGGGGATGGGCCAAGGCCCTCTGGGTCATCTTCGTGATCATCCTCCCGTTCCTCGGCGTCTTCGTGTACCTGATCGCCCGCGGCTCCAAGATGCACGAGCGCGGCGGCGAACGAGGCGGCGCAGCAGCAGAAGGCGTTCGACCAGTACGTGCGGCAGGCGGCCGGGACTCCGGGTGCCTCCAGCGCGGACCAGCTCAAGAAGCTGGCCGACCTCAAGGAGCAAGGCGTGCTGACCGATGCCGAATTCGAAGCGCAGAAGTCCAAGATCCTGGCGACGAACTAGGACGAGACCGAAGAAGGAGACGCAATGACGTTGGGGCCTGTCAGCTACACCGTGGTGGCCTTTCCCGGTAACCAGTTCCACGGCGCCATCGCGCCGGAGGTCGGGCGTCTCGTGGCCAGCGGCCTCGTACGCGTCCTCGACCTGGTGTTCGTCGCCAAGGACGAGCAAGGTGACACCATCTCCCTCGAGTTCGACCAGATGGAAGAGTTGGCCGTGTTCGGAGAGCTCGATGGCGAGGTCGGCGGTCTGGTCAACATGGAGGATCTCGACCACGTGGCGGCACAGCTCCCCGAGGGGAACTCCGCGCTGATCATCGTGTGGGAGGACGTCTGGGCCAAGCCCCTGTCCGACGCGGTGCGGGAGTCCGGTGGTGTCGTCGTCGACTCGGCGCGCATCCCGGCGCCGCTGGTCGAGGCCGCGTTGGCGGAGTTGGCCGAGGCACTCGGGAACTGAGAACCCGGTAGAACGAGACTGGGAAACGGAGACATGAGGAGGAGAACGCGATGCCTTTGATGCGACGCCCGGTGCTGCGCACGGTGGGGAGGACGGCGGTCATCGCCGGTACGGCGACGGCCGTGGCCGGAGGAGTGGCGCACCACCAGCAGCAGAAGTACGCGAACCAGCAAGAGGCGGCCCAGCCGCAGCAGGCTCCGCCTCCGGCAGCGGCCCCCGACGCGGGTCCAATTCGGACGATCTGGTCAACAAGCTCAAGGAGCTCGCCAACCTGAAGGACCAGGGGATCCTGACCGAGGCCGAATTCAACGACCAGAAGGCGAAGATCCTCGCCCAGATGTCCTGACTGCCTCATCGCAATCCGCCTCATCGCAGACTGTCTCATCGCAGTCAGCCCGCCGTGCGGCACCGTCGCGCCGATGAACCGGGGTTCCCTCTCGGCGTAACCGTCCAGGATTGTGCCCAGCCGGCGCGGTCGAGGCAGCCACCCGCGAGGAGGCCCGTTTCCCCGAGGCGGGCCCCGGGTACGCGACCCTCGAAAGAGGGTGCACCATGCACGACAGCCAGCAGGAGATCTTGCATTCAGCGAACAGGCGGATTCGGCGGGTGAGGAGGACGACAGGGAGATTGGTCGCTTCCGCCCTCGGCTTCGGAGTGGCCTACTACTTCGACACGGAAAACGGTGCGCTGCGCCGGAAGCGGCTCCACCAATCGTTCCAACGGGCCGCGAAGCGCATCGGCGCCGTGCTGGGCCCCGAAGCCGAGGACCCGCCGTCCGTCCTCTCGCCGATGCGGCGGGTACGCGAGCCCGAGGGCCCGCCGCTGGCCGAGGATCCGGTGCCGCGGGCGCCGACGGCATCCCTCTAGCCGCACAGGCCGGCGCCCCGCCGCTCCCCAATGTCCTGTCCTGGGTGCTCCGCTCGGCGATCGGCTCCCGTCTGACCCGAACCCATCGGCGGAATTCGGGCCGGTAACGTACTCCCGATGTGGCCGGACGACCGCGGTGGCGCTTGCCCCGGACGCGCGTGCTCGCACTCCGCCGGTGCCTGACGCGTCCGACGTCGGCACCGTGAGCGTCGAGGAACCCCCGCTGGTCCAGCCTGCTCGTCCGAGGCACGCGGCGCCGCGACGCGACCCCTGGTGGTGGCTGCCCGGGGCGATCACGGTCATCACGATCGCCAGCGTCATCGTCGTGACGCTCTCGCAGCTGCACCCGAACATGTTGCTCACCACCACGACGACGACCGGGGGTGACACGGGCGCGCACATCGCCATGCCCAAGTTCCTCGAGTCACTGATCACGCACGGCCAGCTGACCGGGTGGGATCCCGGCTGGTACGACGGCTTTCCCCTCTACACCTTCTACTTCACCATCCCCGATTTCTTCATCGCCGTCGGCGGCTGGATCATCCCGTACACCGTCGCGTTCAAGCTGGGCACGATTCTCGGGTCGGTCCTCTTGCCGGTCTGCGCCTGGGCCTGTGGCCGCTTCTTCCGCCTGCGCCCACCGCTCCCCACACTGCTGGCAGCGGCAACGCTGCCGTTCCTCTTCGACTACACGTTCACCATCTACGGTGGGAACCTCTTCTCGACGCTGGCGGGCGAGTACGCCTACTCGTTCAGCCTGTCGCTGGCCCTCCTGTTCCTCGGCCTGTTCGCCTGCGCGGTGCGAGAGGGGCGCTACCGCGGCTGGGCCGCGGTCGTGCTCGCCGGCTGCGTGCTGTCGCACATCATCCCGGGCATGTACGCGCTCGGCGGCGCCGCGATCCTGACGGTCATCGAGCTGCTCCCGGCCCGCTGGGGCATTGCGGACGGGCCCAGCCCGGGAGAGCCGGACGACGTCGTGTCCCCACAGGTCCCGCGGGGACGCACGCTGTGGCGGGCCGGCTCCACGGTGGGGATCGGGCTCCTCCTGTCGGGTTGGTGGCTCGTCCCTTTCGGGCTGGAGCACGCATACACCACCTCCATGGGGTACACGAACGTGGAGGGCTGGGCCCAGTACTTCCGCGAAGCCGACGCGTGGGCCCTGGTCACGGCCGGCATCGGCGTCGTTGTCTGCTTCTTCGTCCGCAGCCGATTCGGCATCACGCTCACCGTCCTCGGCATCGCCTCCGCGGTGGCCACGGCCGTCGACCCACAGGGCAGCCTCTACAACGTCCGTCTCCTCCCGCTGTGGTTCATCTCCGTTTACCTCATGGCCGGCTGGTCCTTCGGGATGATCTGCGTGGCCGCGGCGCGGGTCTGGCGCCGGGCGCGCCAGCGACGCTGGGACGAGGTGCAGGCGGCGCGGGCGATGTTCGAGGAAGTGCCGGGTCCTTTGGACGAGGACCGGAACAGGACCGCGCGCCCGGACGAGGTGACCTACGAAATACGGGACCCGTTCACCCCCCGCCGGGCGCCGGCCTACCGGTGGGGCCCGGCGGCCGTCAGCGGCGCCGTCGTCGGGCTGCTGGCCGTGATGGCGGTGGTCGTGCCGCCCTTCATCCTCCCCGCGTCCGCGCTGCCGGTGGTCCCGGGACCGAACGAGGTGACCAACTGGTCCAACTACAACTACGAGGGCTACGAGGGCCAGGCCTCCTATCCCGAGTATCACTCCATCATGGCGACGATGGCGGCGGTGGGCAGGCGTTACGGCTGCGGCCGCGCCATGTGGGAGTACAGCGAGACGGAGAACCGCTTCGGGACGCCCGAGGCCCTGATGCTGCTGCCCTACTGGACGAACGGCTGCATCGACTCGATGGAGGGGCTCCTGTTCGAGTCCTCGACGACGACCCCCTACCACTTCGTCGACCAGGCGGAGCTCTCTGCGAGCCCGTCGGACCCAGAGGTGGGGCTCCCGTACGGCCCCGTCGACGTGACGCTCGGCGTGCGGCACCTCCAGCTGCTCGGCGTGAAGTACTTCATGGCCGAGACGCCCGAGGTGGAGCAGCAGGCCAATGCCGACCCCGCGTTGCAGCTCGTGGCGACGACGGGGCCCTGGACCTCCGACTACAGCGGTACCCCCACCCACACGACGTGGGAGATCTACCGGGTCAAGGACGCCCCGCTGGTCACCCCGCTGGCGAATGAACCGGCCGTGCTCAACGGGGTGAAGCCCGCACCGTCGAGCTGGCTCCAGCCCGCACTCTCCTGGTACGACCAGCCGGGCCGCTGGGACGTCGAGCTGGCGCAGAGCGGTCCAGCCTCGTGGCCTCGCACGTCGATCGGCGACACCGACCCGCCGGTCAAGCCCGCGGGGACCACCACGGTGACCGACGTATCCCAGACCGACTCGTCGGTCAGCTTCCACGTGTCGCGGGTCGGCACGCCGGTGCTGGTCAAGGTCTCATACTTCCCGAATTGGCACGCCAGCGGGGCGGACGGCCCCTGGCGCGTGACACCGAACCTCATGGTGGTCGTGCCGACCAGCCATGACGTGACGCTCAGCTACGGCCGCTCGGCGGCCAACGACCTGGGCGACGTGGCCACGTTGGCCGGCGTCGTCCTGCTGGTCGCCCTCTTCGTGGTGCCGCCCGTGCGCCGGCGCCTGAGACCGGGATCGGACCGGGAGCCCCCTGCAGAGGAGCCCGCAGCCCCCGCCCTGGAGGTCTGAAGAGAAAGCTCCGAGGGCCGGGCCCGGTCGGCACCCTGGCCGGGGCAGGCCGACGAGGACAAAAAGAGACACAACAGACAGAAAGTGTCTAATATGTTCAGCATGACTCTGACGCTCCAGGACGCCCGGGTGGCCTCGGGGACGGTCGCGCCGAGCGGACGGACGTTCAGCGCGACGGAGGAGCGGATCTTGACCGCGGCGCTCGGCCTGATCGGGCGCCGCGGCGTGCGCCGGCTCGGCATGCAGGAGATCGCCGAGGCGGCAGGCGTGTCACGGGGCACCTTGTACCGGTATTTCCCGAGCAAGGAGTACGTGCTGGCCGGAGCCGCCGACTACGACGCGGTCCGCTTCAGCAATGGTCTCGACGAGGTCCTGGCCGGGACGCGGTCACCCGAGGACCGGATCCGGGCCTTCATGGCCTACGCCTTCGCCTTCATCCGCTTGCACCCGTGCCGGCCGATCTTCGAGTCGGAATCGGGTTTCGTCATCAGCTACCTGCTCGACCACCTGCCTTCGTTGCGGGCGGTGCTCCTCGACCGGCTCGGGGACGCGTTCGACACCGTGCCCGCGGTAGTGGCCGGCCCGCTCGACCGCGAACAGCTCGCCGACGTCATCGTGCGCCTCTTCGCGTCGAGCTGGATCATCCCCGAGTCGGACGAGGCATCGCTCGTGCAATCCGTCAACAGCATCCTGCAGATCAGATCGGAGTAAGTCGATGGAAGAGACCCTGGAGACCACGGAGGAAACCGAGGCCGCGGCGGGCTACGGAGAGAACCCGCTCGGGGCCATGGATCCCGGCATGGCCGCCAACCCGCAGCCCGTCTGGCAGCTGATGCGGGAGGAGCCGGTCATGTCCATCGACGACCTCCCCTCCGGGCGGGGCGTGCTCCTCTCACGCAAGGAGGAGATCATGGAGGCCCTGCGCCATCCCGAGATCTTCTCGTCCAACATGGACGCGGTCGACCTGAAGAACAAGCGGCCGATGATCCCGCTCCAGATCGATCCGCCCGACCACAAGAAGTTCCGCAAGCTGCTCGACCCGATCTTCGCCCCGCGCAAGATGGCGGTCATGGACGACGAGGTGTCGTCCCTCGTCAACCGGTCGATCGACCGGTTCATCGACCGGGGCGAAGTGGACTTCGCCAAGGAATTCTCCATCCCGTTCCCTTCCCAGGTCTTCCTCACCCTTCTCGGGCTGCCGCTCGAGGAGCTCGACACCTTCCTCACGATGAAGGACGGCATCATCCGACCTGACCACGTGACGGGCAAGCTCTACGGGTCGCACGAGGCCAGCGCGTACCAGCAGAAGATCGCGGACTCCGTCTACGACTACTTCAACAAGGTGCTCGACCTGCGGGAGAAGGACCGCAAGGACGACATGCTCTCGCACTTCCTCGACGCGGAGGTCGAGGGCGATCGGCTTACCCGCGAGGACATCCTCGACATCTGCTTCCTGTTCCTCATCGCCGGTCTCGACACGGTGACGGCCACCCTCGACTGCATGTTCGCCTTCCTGGCCCAGCATCCCGAGCAGCGGCAGCAGCTCGTGGCGGACCCGTCCCTCATCCCGAACGCGATCGAGGAGCTGCTGCGCTGGGAGACGCCGGTGATGGGCATCGCCCGGGTTGCCGTACAGGACACGGAGCTCAACGGCTGCCCGATCCATGCGGGCGAACAGGTGATGGTCATGATCGGCTCGGCCAACACGGACGAAGCCGAGTATCCCGACGGTGACGTCGTGCGCTTCGACCGCGACGTCAACCCGCATATCGCGTTCGGCGGCGGCATCCACCGCTGCCTCGGGTCGCACCTGGCCCGGCTGGAGCTGCGTGTCGCGTTGCGCGAATGGCACAAGCGCATCCCCGACTACGAGGTGGAGCCCGGCCACGAGCTCGTCTACACGCCCGGCATCCGCTCCATCGACTTCTTCCCGATGCGCTTCACCGCGTCTGCGTAAGGTCGTCGGAGTACCGGCGGCCTGCGTCGCCGACGTGCGCGGTCCAGCGGCCCTCGTGCCAGTAGCGACGCTCGTGGCGCCCGGACGGGTCCGGATACCAGCCTGAGGGCGCAACGTCCGCGCCCGCGACTTCGCCCGCGACCCTGCGAGGCGAAACCGAGAACCGAAACCGTTGCCGATGCCGACCGTCGCCGGCGCGCCACCCGGCTCTGATCGACCAGCTCGCCGACCAGGCGGTCGGCCTCCGCAACCTCGCGGTCCCGGAACTCGGCCCTCGCGCGCTTGCCGGCCACGTCCACGTGGACGGTCGCCAGCCCGAGCGGGCGCTGCAGCGGCCCCTGCACGCGGCGGACACTCTGCGCCTTCTCCAGCGGCACCCAGGTCGTCGTCCGGTTGATGCGCCCGGTCACGCAAACGGCGTGGGCGCCGTCGTGGCCGGCCGAGAGGAAGTGGAAGCTGAGGGGGGCCTTGAGGCGGGCCCGCGCCGGCGGCGCCGTGCGCAGCGGATCCGGCCCGCCGAGCAGCCGGGCCAGGAGGTGCCAGGCGTCCTGCTGGGACCCGACCGGGAGCACCGCCTTGCGCACCACGCCGGTGCCCTCGCCGCGCTGGTTACGCGCCGTCGCGCCCGCCACGTCGACCTCCAGGCGGCACCAGCCCAACGGCCGCCAGAGGAGCGGCTCCACCTGACGCACCGCCTGGATGCGCGGGTAGGGGACCGTCTCCGAGATGGTCTGCAGGAGACCACGGCTGATGCGCACGCCCTCGGGGCCCTCGACGGCGACGAAGGCGTACTGGCCCGAGAGCCGCCGCCAGATGATGCCGGCGAAGCTCAGGAGGTAGACGGCGAGGAAGCCCGCCACCACGGCCGCCGCGTGCGGCTCGAACTGGTCGAGCGCCGACAGCGCCGCGACGGTGCCCACCAGAATGGTGGTGACGAGGGAGAGCAGGACCGAGCCCAGCAGGCGGCCCGTCGGCACCGTCGCCATCGGGAGCCCCGTGTTGCTCGAGGCCGGCGCGTCGGGCTCGTGGTGCCCCGCCAGCAGCAGGAGGCGCAGCTCGGTCGCCTGCGCCTCGGCCAGGTAGGCGAGCCGCCCGTCGGTCGAGCCCGACCCGGCCAGACGGACCCGGACCTCGGACACGCCGAGCAGGCGGGCCAGGAGCGGGCGGACAATGTCGACCGCCTGGATCCGTGCGAGCGGGAGGCGGCGCGAGTCCCGCCGGATCAGGCCCGTCTCGATGCGCAGCGTGTCGCCCTCGAAGCGCCAGCGGGTGACCATCCAGTGGACGTAGCCGTAGACGGCTGACCCCAGTGTCAGGACGATGAGATAGTCGGTCTCGGCGGTGCGGTTCTCCACGCTGGAGTGGACGACGGAGATGACGGCCAACAGGACGAGGGCCGGCACCAGCCGGCCGATGCGCGCCACCGGCGTGAGCGGGTGCAGGCGCAGCCATCCTTCTCCGCTCGGAAGGGACCCCCGTGCCTCCGTCACATGCCCGCGGCCATCGACTCGCCGAGCTCGGTCAGCCGGTCGCGCAGCCGCGCCGCCTCCACCCGCTCGAGACCGGGGATCCGGGCGTCGCTGCCGGCAGCGGCGGTGTGCAACTTGACCGTCGACAGACGGAACAACCGCTCGACCGGCCCGGCGGTCACCTCGACGAACTGCATCCTGCCGTAGGGCACCACCGAGAGGCGCTGCACCATGACGCCGCGCGCCACGATGAGGTCCTCGTGGCGCTCCTGGTAGCGCCACGCCCGGAAGCGTCGCCGGAGGAACCACGAGACGGTCAACCCGAGCGCCACCGGGATGGCCAGCGCGACGAGGCCGGCCGTCGGGCCCTTGGCCGCGAGGAACAAGATGCCCAGGAACAGCGCGACGACCGCGGTGACCGCGGTGACCTCGGCCCGGCGCATCCGCCATAGCCCGGGTGAGGGCCGCAGCCACGGCCGCTCGTCGACACCGTCCATGCCCTAGACGTTACGGGGAGGACCGGCCGACGAGGGTGGCAATTGTGGTTTCGTTGCGCGGGCGTGCCGGCGTCGCGGGAATGCCGGCGCGCGGCGGCGCGCCCGGCGCTCGACCTCACGGCTGGCGCGGTCGCGCCTCGGTTCCCGCGCCGGGCGTGATGAACAGGGCGGACCCGGGCTCGTGCACGAACGCGGTGTGCCACACGTTCGCCGGGTTGATGACCGCGTCGCCCGGGCGGAGCGGGACGACGTGTGCCTCGCCGTCGATCTCCTGGACGAGGTCGATCCGGCCCGACAGCAGGACGACGACCTCTTCTCCCGCGGGGTGCCGCTCCCACGAGTCCCACGTCGCCTCCTGGGGGATGACGCAGACGAGCCTGCCCTGGTCGCCGTCACCGGCGAAGCGCTCCTGGTAGGCCGCCAACGCGTCCGCCGTCCACTCGAAGTCGGGCAGCACGACCGCGGCCGGGCCCCGCCCGAGGTGCACGTAGGAGCGCGCGAGGTCGAAGCGCTCGGTCACCGTCGCGGCCCCATCAGAAGAGCGGGGACCACGACGCGCTGCGCAGCAGCCGGCTCTCCCAGCGGTCGCGCACCTCCAGGGCGTCGTGCAGCCACGTTCCCGGGGCCGATGCCTCCGGGGGGAGGTCGTTGGCCAGCATCCAACTGAGCGCCTTGCGGTTCACCACGCGCTGCCAGAGGATCACCTCGGTCGTGGTGTGGGTCCCGAAGACCGGCTGGAAGGCGGCCTCGAGCTCGATGATGCCGGTGCCCTCCTCCTTCTGGCTGCTCAGCGTGTGGTCGTAGAGCGTGCCCGCCTTGTCGAGATAGGCCTGGAGCCCGCCGGCGAAGGGCCAGGCCGTGTCCTCCATGAACAGCGAGTTCTTGTGTGTCTGGCCGTCCACGGGCACCGTGCCCAGGTCGACGTCCTGCAGCGGTGACCACGGGACGGGCTGGACGACCTTGGCGTCGCAGGCGTGCCGCATGGCGTCGACCTTGGCCGACCACGCAGACAGGTCGCCGGCGCGCACCCTCTCGGCCAACTCGGCCCACGCCGTCGCGTCCCGGCACCCGGTGATGGTGACCACCGTATAGGCCTGTCCGCTCCCGTGCGCCAGCCGGAGGTACCAGAGCAGCCGGCTCCCCCCCGAGGTGGCGAGGGCGGGGAGGTACTCGTCGCGGTAGGCGTCGTCGAAGGCGTCCTCCTCGGCACCCCGAACCCGGTGGACCTGGTGGAGCAGCAACACGGTGTGACCCCCTGTCTGGCTTTCGTCGCGGGATGGGCGTGAGGCGGAACGACTGCGGACCTGTCTGCTCAGCGCGTGGTGGCGATGCCCCCGTCGACCGGGATGACCGCGCCGGTCAGGAAGGCGCCGGCGCGTGAGGACAGGTAGATGGCCGCGCCGGCCATGTCGTCGGGCCGCCCGATGCGCTTGAGCGGCGCGTGGGCGGCGATCTGGTCTCCGAAGGCCTCGAGCGTGGCGGCCATCATCTTCGACTCGAAGGGCCCGGGCGCGATGGCGTTGACGGTGATGGCGGGGGCCAGGCGCTTGGCGAGGTGCCGGGTCAACTGGTGCACGGCGGCCTTGGACGCCGAGTAGGAGTAGGTCTCGAGCGCCGGCACCTGGATCCCGTCGATCGACCCGATGTTGATGACGCGGGCCGGCTCCTCGACCGTCCCCGCCTTCTCGAGCAGCGGGACCAGGAACTTGGTCAGGTGGAAGACCCCCTTGACGTTGAGGGCGAGCACGCGCTCGAAGGCGGCCTCGTCGAAGTCCTCCAGCGGCGTGCCCCAGGTGGCGCCGGCGTTGTTCACCAGGATGTCGAGCGAGTCCTCCCGTGCCGCCAGCTCGTCGGCCAGGCGGCGGCATCCGTCCTCGGTGGACAGATCGGCCGGAATGGCGGCGCACGTCCCCGCCCGCGACAGCTCGGCGGCCACCTCGGTGCAGGCGTCCGCCTTGCGCGAGGAAATGTAGACGTGCGCACCGGCGCCCACGAAGCCCTCGGCGATCATCTTGCCGATGCCCCGGCTCCCGCCGGTCACGAGCGCCGTCTTCCCGGTGATGTCGAAGAGGTCCGATGCGGTCATCGCAACAGTGTGCCCGCCGCCGTCATGGCGCGGCCAATGCCAGCGCGCTGCGCACCAGGACACCGGCACCGACGCGCAGCGATTCGTCCTCGACGAGGAAGGTGGGGCTGTGGTGCATGCCGCTCGAGCCGTCCGCCGCGCCGCCGCCCACGAAGAAGTAGCAGCCCGGCAGGTGGTGCAGGAACTCGCTCACGTCGTCGCTCGGCGCCACCGGTGGCATGCGGAACACCTGGTCGGGCCCCACGACGACGGCCGCCTCCGCCTCGACCACCGCCGTCGCGCCCGGGTCGTTCACCACGGCCCGCGTGTGCTCGGGAAGCTCCAGCTCGACGTGCACCCCCTGGTCGTCGCCCACCCGGTCGCACAGGTCCTGGAGCCGGGCCAGGGCATCGCTGTGCTGCGTCTCGGTGAAGGTGCGCAGCGTGCCCGTGACGCGGGCCGACGTGGGGACGACGTTGATCGCGGTCCCGGCGTGGATCGTGCCCGCGCTGCACACGCAGTCGGCGCCCTCGTAGTGCAGACCCGAGGCCACGTCGGCGAGGCGGCCGACGAGCTCGGCCGTCGCCCGGATGACATCGCCCTTGGCGGAGGGCACGGCGCCGTGGCCTCCGGGCCCGGTCAGCGTGATGTGCAGCGAGTTCGCCTCCGACATGGCGATGCCCGGCCGCAGGGCCACGAAGCCCGACGGCGCCTGGGAGGTGACGTGGAACCCCACGAGGCGTGCGCCCTCCATCGCGGTGAGCGCACCCCGCTCGAGCATGGCCCTGGCGCCGCAGAGCGCCTCCTCGCCCGGCTGGAAGAGGAAGACGTAGCGACCCGGCAGGTCCTCGCGCCGCGCCGCGAGCACCGCCGCCGCGCCGAGCATGGAGGCGACGTGGACGTCGTGGCCGCAGGCGTGCATCACGCCCTCGACCTCGGAGTGCACGGGCCGCGCCTCGTCCTCGTGCACGGGCAGCGCGTCGATGTCGCCGCGCAGGACGACGCTGCGTCCCGGCCGGCCACCCTCCATGGCGAAGATGCCCCCGGTCTCGGTGGTCCGCAGGACCTCCTCGATCCCCAGGGACGCCATGTGGTCGCGGATCAGCGCCGTCGTCTCGTGCTCGGCGAAGGACAGCTCGGGCCGGCGGTGGAGCTGGCGGCGCCAGTCCACCATGTCGTCGTACACGGCGTCACCGGGCTGCGGACCGAGCGCGTCGGCCGGCGTCACCGGTTCAGGAGGTCACGGGCGATGTGCGTCACCTGGATCTCGTCCGTCCCGGCGTAGATCTGGAAGACCTTGGCGTCGCGCGCCAGCTGCTCCACCCGGAATTCGGACATGTACCCGTTGCCCCCGAAGAGCTGGACCGCCTCCATGGCCACCTCCGACGCCGCCTGGGCGGAGTAGAGCTTCATCGCGGAGGCCTCGGCCAGGGTCAGGCTCTTCCCCGCCGCCGACATCTCGATGTGGCGGAAGACGAGGTTCTCGACGTTGAGCCGCGCGATCTCCATCCGGGCCAGCTTCAGCTGGATCAGCTCGAACTCGGAGATCGGCCGCTCCCAGAGCTTGCGGTCCTTGGCGTACTGGACGGAGAGCTTCAGGCACTCCTCGATCAACCCGAGGGACATCGCGGCCACGCCTGCCCGTTCGGTGACGAAGTTGCCCTTGGCGCTCTCCCGGCCCTCGCTGCCGCCCGGCGTGCCCTCGCTCTCGCCGAGGAGGCGGTCCTTCCCGACCCGCACGTCGGTCAGGAAGAGCTCGCCGGTGGGCGAGGAGTGCAGGCCCATCTTGCGGAACGGCTTGGACTGTTCGAGGCCCGGCATGCCGCGGTCGAGGATGAAGGTGAGGACAGGTCGCTGGCGCAGCGGGGTGTCGCTGCCGTCGTCGAGCTTGGCGTAGAAGACGATGGTGTCCGCGTAGGGGCCGTTGGTGATGAAGGTCTTGTTGCCGTTGAGGACGTACTCGTCCCCGTCGCGCTGCGCCGTCGACTTCATGCCCCCGAGCGCGTCGGAGCCCGAGTCCGGCTCGGTGATGGCCCAGGCGCCCACCTTGTCGAGCGTCATGAGATCGAGGCCCCACCGCTCCATCTGGGCCGGCGTGCCGCTCTTCATGATCGTGCCGCCGGCGAGCCCGGTGCTCACGCCGAGGGCCGTCACGATCCCGGGGCAGTAGTGGCACAGCTCGATGATGGGGATCAGCGTCATGGCCGCATTGCCACCACTCGCGCGTTCGGGCGACGCGGTCCCCGAGGTCCTGCGCTCGAGCGCCCGCTTGAACGAGTCCCGGGCCAGGCCGTCCAGGCCGAACGTGCGGTAGAGCTTGCGCATCACCTCGTAGGGAGGCGTCTCCCCGTGCTCGAGCTCCTCGACGTTCGGCTTGACCTCCTCCTCGACGAAGCGCCGCACCGCGTCGCGGATCGCCAGCTGCTCCTCGGTCCACTCGAACATGGCATGCCTCCCCGACCTGGTGCGGCCCCGCCGGGGCCGTGGCGACGACCCTACCGGGCCACCTCAGGCGTCGGCGATCCGGCGCAGGGTGTTGCCGTCGGTGTGGGTGACCTCCTCGGCCACCTTGGCGTGCTTGATCACCGTGGTCTCGATGTAGGTGAACTCGTCCTCGACGCTGGTGTCGATGGTGACCTCGTAGCGGATGGATCGGGCGTTCTTGTCCAGCCAGTTGTTGGCCAGGATCCCGTAGGTCTGGCTGCCGATGCTGGCCGTCAAGGTGTACTTGGTGGCATCAGGTGCCACGATGGCGCCGGCCACGACGGCTGAGCCGCGGGGGATGAGGAAGCAGCGGACCACCTCGCTGTCGCGGGCGTCCCACAACCAGTACCCGACCTCGGTGTGGAAGGGGTTCTCCTCGATACCCCGCCACGCCGCCATGCGGTAGTCGAGCCCGTAGAGCACCTGGCTGCCGTTCTCGACGGGCCCGAACGGCTTGAAGTCGATGTGCTCGCGGTACGGGGTGAGCCCGATCTTCCCCGTCTCGTTCGCGTACGCGACGTCCTCGCCCGTCTCGCCCTCCCAGATGCCGGCCAGGCGGGCCAGCGGCCCCCACTCGGGTCCTGCGCTCACAGCTCGTTCTCCTTCCGGTCGACGGACGGGGCAACCCTAGGAGCTGCGCCGGCCCGGCGAGGCCCGCCGTCTAGTGCGGGGGCAGGACGAGGTCGGGTGCACCCGGCGGGCTTGCCGCCGCCGCCTCGGGCCGCGGCCGCCACGGCATCCGGCGCGCCACTGTTCGGGCACTCTCGGAGTGGCGCTGGGTCCGGTTGACGACGACGCGGCTGGCCACGAGGAGGACCAGCACGATGACCACCAGGATCAGCGCGGCGTCGTGGGCCAGGTAGTGGTACTGCTGCTCCGGCGCGTTGTAGTACTGGTACACCACGTAGGTCAGGTACGGGAACTGCGCGTGGGTCAGCGAGTGCGGCAGGTTCGGTGCGAAGCCGGCCGTGTAGATGAGCGGCGCCGTCTCCCCGCACGCGATGGCCAGGGCGAGGAGCAGGCCGGTGACGATGCCGGGCAACGCGCTCTTGAGCACCACCTTGCGCAGGCCGTAGCCCATCGACATGCCGAGCGCCTCGGCCCCCTCGCGATAGCCCGTCGGCACCTGGCGCAGCGAGTTCTCGGTGGTCTTGGCGATGTAGGGGATCACCATGATGGACAGGATGATGAGCGCCGCCGCCAGGGAGAAGCCCCAGTGCAGGCCGACGACCAACGCGACGTAGCCCACGTAACCGAGGACGATCGAGGGGAAGCCCGAGAGGATGTCCGACGCGGTGCGCAGGGGGGCGCTCACCCGCCCGCTGAAGCGGTTGGGCCGGGCCATCTCGGCCAGGTGGATGCCGGCGAACACGCCGATCGTCCCCGCGATGACGAAGACGCCCACCATGAGGATGAGCGTGCCGAGGATCTGGTCGCGCAGGCCGCCCCCCGTCGGGGTGAGCTTCGTCCAGAGGACGCTCCACCGCCAGTGCGGCCAGGCCTGCGCCAGCACGCTGATGAGCAGCCAGGCGGCCGGCGCCATGATCAGGATCAGCGCCAGGTAGGTGAGGCTCCGCCACGTCACAGAGGAGACCCGGCGCCGGCGGGTGGCGGTGGCGGCGGACAGCGACGACATCAGGCGCCCCCGACCGGCGCGCCGACGCGGCTGCTGCGCCGGATGATGAGCCGTGCCGCCAGGTTGACGAGGACCGAGATCACGGCGAGCACCAGCGCGAGCTCGGCCAGGGTGGCTACGGCGAAGCCGGTGCCGTCGGTGAAGGCGCCGTCGAGCTGCGTCAGGATCGTGGCGGCGATCGTCGTGAACGGCAGGTAGATCGTGTGCGGGATCGTCAGCGACGCCCCGCCGATCATGGCGATGGCGATGGTCTCCCCCAGCGCCCGGCCCAGGCCGAGCACGGTGGCGCCGATGATCCCCGAGCGCACCCACGGCAGCGTGACCCGGTTGGCCACCTCCCAGTCGGTCATCCCGAGGGCGGACGCGCCCTCCTTGGGGAGCGGGGGCACCTGCTGGAAGAGGTCGCGTGTGGTCGAGGCGATGATCGGCACGATCATCAGCGCCAGCACGATGCCGGCCGCCAGCAGCCCCTCGCCCGTGCCGACCGGGTTGCTGAAGTAGCGGAGGACGGGCACGTCGGGCATGTGGTCCGCGATGACCGGGAAAACGTGGTGGGCCAGGAACGGCCCGAAGGTGAGGATGCCCCACAGCCCGATCACCACGCTCGGGATGCCGGCCAGGATCTCGATGGTGAAGCCGAGCGGCCGGGAGATCCACGCGGGCAAACGCTCGGTCAGCGCGAAGGCGGCGCCGATGGAGAGCGGGACGGCGATGACGATGGCGATCAGCGAGGAGGCGATGGTGCCCCAGATGATCGCCCACGCGCCGTACTGCGCACCCATGGGGTGCGCCACGCCGTCGGTGTGCACGACGGCGCCGTAGCCGCTGCCCTCCGTCCAGGTGCGTCCGTAGAGGAAGTACCAGCCGTTGACGCGGATGGCCGGCCACGCCTTGATGGCCAGGACCGTGACGGCGAAGACGAGCGCGGCCAGGGGGAGGAGCACGGCGATCCACGCGGTGCCCCGCCAGGCGTGTTCCTCGTTGCGTCGGAAGAAGTCGGCCACCCGGCGGGGCAGGGGTGGCTTGCCCAGGGAACCGGCCTGCGGCGTGGCGGGGATGCTCCCCGCCACGCCGCCGACTGAGGCCATTACTTGATGCTCAGGATCTGCTTCACCGACTGGGCCTCGACCTTGGAGGGCAGGGGCTGGAAGTTGACCTGCGCCAGGTACGAGGTGTTCGCGCCGAGTTTCGGGTTGATGGCCCACTCGAGGACGGAGCGGACGTTCTTGGCCGTGCTCGTGCTCGACTGGTTCGTCGAGACGATGCCGTACTCGTAGTTGATGATCGGGTACCCACCGTTCGCGGCGCCGTAGATGAGCGAGATCGTGCCGTTGGCCGGCGTCTTCTGCACGTAGTAGGCCGCCTCGGCCGCGATGGCCGCCTGCGTCGGCAGCTCGTACTGGCCCTTGGCGTTGCCGAGCTGGGCGTAGCCCATCCCGCCCTGCAGCACCTGCTGCAGGTAGCTGATGCCGACGTACGCGATGCAGCCCGTCGTCGCCTTGCAGCCGCTCACCATGCCCGAGTTGCCGGTCTCACCGAGCGCACCCGGCGCGTTGGGCCATGGGACCGTGGTGTTGAAGCCAACCTTGGTCCCCCAGCCCGAGGGGTCGGTCTTGGACAGGTAGGTGGTGAACAGGAAGGTGTCACCGCTGCTGTCCGACCGGTGCAGGGTCACGATCGGGATGCTCGGCAGCGTGATGCCCGGGTTCAGGCTCGCGATCTGCGAGGCGTTCCACTTGGTGACCTGTCCCTGGTAGATCTGCGAGAGCACCTTGCCCGACAGCTTCAGGTGCGCGGTGACGCCCGGGATGTTGTACGCCACGATCTGCGCCGAGATCGCCAACGGGATGTTCTTGAGGTCCGGGTTGGACTGGGCCACGCTCGGCGAGAGGTACGCGTCGGACGCGCCGATGTCGATCGTGCCGTTCTCCGCCTCGGAGATGCCGGTGCCCGACCCGGTCCCGGCCGTCTGGATGGTGGTGCTCGGGTACTTCTCGCTGTACCCGCCCGCCCAGAGGTTGAAGAGCGGGTAGAGCAGCGTGCTCCCGGTCTCGGTCACGGTCCCGCCGGACGGCGTCTCGACGCCGCTGCTGGGCAGTTTGACGCTCGCCGAGGCGGCCGTGCTCACGAAGAGCGAGCCGAGGGCGAGCCCCGCCGCCGCAATGGTGATCACGGCGCGGCGGATTCGCGTCGCTCCCATCAGTGTGGTCACAGATTTTCTCCTTGTGTGGTTGGTGTTGGGTGCTGCTGTTGTTGCTCTGGTCGGCCGGTACCACCTGGCCCCGGGTCTCCGGGGTCCACGACGCCGCGGCCGTGCGTTAGCCCATCCGGCCGGTGACGTAGCGCTCCGTGTCGGTGTGGGCCGGGCGGTTGAAGACGTCGTCGGTCGATCCGTACTCCACCAGCGCGCCCTGGTAGAAGAACATCGTCTGGTGCGAGACGCGCATCGCCTGCCCGAGGTTGTGCGTCACGACGATCAGCGTCAGTGCGGGTGCCAGTGCCTTGAGGAGCGCCTCGATCGCCTCTGTCGTCACCGGGTCGAGGGCCGAGGTCGGCTCGTCGAGCAGGAGCACCTCTGGTCCGACGGCCAGCGCCCGCGCCAGGCAGAGCAGCTGCTGCTGGCCTCCCGAGAGACGGAAGGGCGAGTCGCTCAGACGGTCCTTCACCGCGTCCCAGAGGCCGACCTCGGTGAGCCGGCGCTCACAGACGACGTCGAGCTGCTTGCCCTTGGCGATGCGGTGCGCCTTCACGCCGGACACGACGTTGTCCTTGATCGACATCGGGAACGGGTTGGGGCGCTGGAAGAGCATGCCGACGCGGCGTCGCAGCATCAGGAGGTCGACGTTGGTTCCCCAGAGGCTCTCGGCGTCGAAGGTCACGTCGCCCAGGCGGCTGAAGCCCGGCACCCGGTCGTTCATCCGGTTCAGGGTGCGCAGGAACGTCGACTTGCCCGAGCCCGTCGGCCCAATGAGGGCCGTGATCGATCCGCGCTTCAACGCGACGTCGACGTCGGAGAGCACGAGGCGACCGGAGAACCCGAGCGACAACTTCTTCGCCTCCATCACGCACTCGGGACGCGTCGCGTCGGGGTCGAGCGACTTGAGGGCCTCGTCGATACCGGATTGCACATCCGTCGTAACGAGATCGTGACGCGGGCGCGTTGTTTCTCCGTCTGTCACTTCCAGGAAGGTAGCGAGACGAAGTGAACGCCCGGCTACAGGAGGGGAACTTCGGAGTGAACGTTTTGCCGGATCTCGGATCGGCCGGTGACCGCCTGCATGCTCACCCCTGGGTGGCCGCTTCGTGCCTGGCCGCCGCTTCGTGCCTGGCCGCCGCTCGTGCCTGCCGCCGCATCGTGCCTGGCCGCCGCTTCGTGCCTGGCCGCCGAGTCGTGCCTGGCCGCCGCTTGTGCGGCGAATCACATTCTGTCTAGCCGTACAGCGCGCCCGCCGTATCGGCCTGCTGGACGGACGCGTCCCGGTGGGAGGCTGCGATGGCGGCGACGATGCCCGGTGCCCAGAAGATGATCGCGACGTTGGCAAAGAGCATGGGGACGGCGAGCACCAGTGCGGCGCCCGAGGAGAACAGTGCGCAGACCCCGACGGAGACGCTGACGACCTGGGCGATCAGCCAGGCGATCCACCAGTGCAGGACCCGGGCGCGGTGGGCGTCGCCGGGGGGGAGGCAGTCGCGCACCGCGGAGTAGGGGATCCACCACCAGACCACGGGGACGAACCACGAGCCGACGCCCCAGGCGGGGGAACGCCGCGAAGGAATCCCGAGCGCGCGGCCGGCCGACGTGGCCCGGTGCTGCCACACCAACGCGATGATCGCCGCCGCCACGAACACGAGATTGATCAACAGATTGGCCGTCGTCGAGACCGCGGGTCCGTGGTACGCCGGCGGCGTCTTGTCGATCTGTGCGTCGTGCCAGTCGATGCGCAGCTGGTGACCGAGCGCGAGGTAGGCGTCCGCGTGGAACCGGTAGACGATGAAGGAGGCGATCGAGCACGCAGCCGGGAGAGCCACCGCTATGCGCGCCGCGCCGGTCATGCGCAGCTCGCGCTCGACCAGGCCACGCGTCGTGTGCGCGGACAGCCTGTCGGCGGCCACGGCCCACGGCGCGTCCGACGCCGGCGCGTGAGGCGGGCCCGCCGTCGCCCATGGCGGTGGGGGCGGGTGTTGCGGGAGCACGGTGGCCTCGCTCCAGGCGTAGCCGTCCCACCAGCGCTGTCCGGGTCCACCCGCCGGGTCGGGGTACCACCCCGGTGGTGCACCCGGGTAGCCGCTCTCGCTCATCCCCCCATCCTGCCCTAGCGGTGGCTCGCGGTCGGGCACTCCTAATCTCGGTCCATGCGAATCTTCGTCGCGGGCGGGACCGGTGCCATCGGCCGGCCGCTCGTCGCCGCGCTGGCCGCCGCGGGACACGAGGTGGTCGTGTTCTCCCGCCATGCGGGTGGGGTCGCCGCCCTGGGCCTGCCGAACGTCGTCCCGGCGGTCGGCGACGCGCTCGACGCGGACGCGCTCACCGCGGCCGTACGCGCCGCGACGCCCGACGTCGTCGTGAACCAGCTGACCAATCTGCCGCAGTCGGTCAATCCTCTCGCGGTCAAGCGCGGCTTCGACGCGACGAGCCGGCTGCGCCGCGAGGTGGCGGGGACACTCGTGGCCGCCGCCTGCGCCGCCGGGACGCGCCGCGTCGTCGCCCAGAGCATCTCCTTCGCCTACCGGCCGGGCCCGGGTGTCCGCACCGAGGCGGACCCGCTCTGGACCGACGTCGGCGGGCAGGTCGGTGTCCTCACCGGCTCACTCGCCGCGCTGGAGACCGCCACGCTGGGCGACGACGACGTCGAGGGCGTCGTCCTGCGCTACGGCTCCTTCTACGGAGCGGGGACCTACTTCGCGTCCGGGGGCCTCTACGTCTCGCTCATCGCAAAGCGCCGGCTGCCGATCCCCGGGGACGGCGGCGGCCTCTTCGGCCTCGTCCACATCGACGACGCCGTCGCGGCCACGGTTGCCGCGCTCGAAGGCCCGACCGGCGTCTTCAACGTCGTCGACGACGTGCCCGCCCCGGCCTCGGAGTGGATGCCGCTCGTGGCGGCGCTCCTGGGCGCCAAGCCGCCGCGCCGCGTGCCCGAGGCCCTGGCGCGCATCGGCGCCGGCAAGTTCCTCGCCTACCTCATGTGCGACCAGCCGGCGGTGTCGAACGCCCGCGCCCGCCGCGAGCTCGGCTGGGCGCCGCGGTACCCCGACTGGCACGAGGGCCTGCCGGCCGTCCTGGCCGGTGACGCGCCGGGACGCCGCCCGGCGCCGTAGCGCCGGGCGCGGCACAATTCGGCGCGTGCGCCGTCTCGTGCCCTGGGCCCTGCTCGGGCTGCTCGTCGTGGGGATGGCGGTCGGGGCGGTGCTGGGCCATTCCCAGTCCCCGAGCGGTCCGGCTCCATCGACGGCGAGCTCGGGGTCGGCACCGGGTGCGGCGGCGGAGTCGGCGGCTGTCTGGGTGCGCGGCCTCCTGGCGACGACGGCGCGCGCCGGTTCGGCGCGCTTCAGCTACGTGCAGGTGACGGACAGTCCCAACCCGGTCCTGCGCAACACGACCGCCGGACGCGGCGTCGTCGACTTCACCAGGGGTGCGGTCCAGGTCGCCGAGGTCGAGCGCCAAGGCGTCAGCAGCACCGCCGGGCTGTTGCTCCCGCACCTGACGCAGCCGGTGCGCAACGCCGTCGAGCCGGCGCGCCAGTCCGTGGGCCCACCCAACAACGTGGTGGAGACGATCGCGATCGGCAAGACGGTGTATCAGGACTTGGGGTATCACTGGATCAAGCTCGCGCTGCCCCGTGCACCGCACTTCTCGCTCGGCCTGCAGCTGGCCGCCAATGCGTCCGTGGCCCTCGCCGGCCTGGAGGGGGTCGAGCCGGTGGCGACGGTGCGAAAGCTCGGCCCGGCAGGGGTGGACGGGGTGGGCACCACCCGCTACCTCGTGACGGATGCGACCCTGCAGCCGTGCACGCACACGGCCATCCCGGCCTCCGTCGAGACCCAGGGGCCGACGACCGTGTGGGTCGACCACAAGGGACGCCTGGTGCAGGCCCGCTTCACCCTGTCCACCGGTGGGGACGTCCTGCCGTCGTCACCCGCGCTGGCCGGGCTTCGCCAACGTGCCCCGCGGCGCCACCACGACGACGGCGACGCTGACCTTCGCCCGCTTCGGTGCACCCGTCACCATCGTGGCGCCGCCCCTCACCCCGACGGAGGGCGGGTCCTCGGTCGGTTTCGCCATCGCCACGCGCAGCTGCGGCGAGACCAGGGGGTAGGCCGTCCTGCCGGGCGCCCGGCCGCAGCCCGGGGCTCGTCAGCCCCCGATCGGGAGCCCCAACGCCGCGCCGACCGCGCCGAGCACGCCTGCACCGACCACCGTCAGCACCACGCTGCGCCGGAGCCCCACGATCAGGACCAGTGCCCCGGCCAGGATCTCGACCTGCCACACGTGCGCGATGGCCAGCGCGAGGGGGATCGAGGCGCCGGCGATGGCGCCGATGGCGGCCGGCCCGGCCCCGCCGAGGAAGCCCTGGGCAAAACGGTTCGCACGCAGGGCGCCGAAGTGGCGTGCTCCCCCCAGGATCAGCGCGAACGAGGGCGCGAACGCGACGAGCGCCGCCAGCAGCGCGCCGCCGACACCCGCGGCGGCGTAGCCCACGACGGCCACCGTCTGGACGACGGGCCCCGGCGTGATCTGGCCCAACGCCACCGCGTTGAGGAATTGCGAGTTGGTCATCCAGTGGTAGTGGCGCACTGCGTCCGCCTGCATCAGCGGGATGATGACGAAGCCTCCGCCGAAGGACAGCGCGCCGACCTTGAACGCGACCCAGGCCAGCGCGCCCAGCCCACCGGTGACGACGACGCCGAGCGGCGCGGCGACGAAGGCGTGGGCCCGCCGGGAGGGCCGCAGGCCACCCGACGCGGCGGCCTCCACGAGGCCGCACCCGAGCAGCACGAGCACGAGCAACGTGCCGAGGGTCGCCGCGGCGGCGCCACCGGCGAGGGCGTAGAGGACCCAGCGCACCCGCCCCGCCCGCGTGCTGCCGGCGCGCCGCCAGCTGGCCGGGGCCAGCCCGACGGCTGCGTTGAGCGCGACCGCCGCCACCACGGCACCGGCACCCAACGCGGCGCCCGTGATCCACACGGGCGGGTGCGCCGCCAGGAAGACCGCCGCCAGCGCGACGATGGCGGCGAGGCCCGGGCAGATGAAGCAGGCGCCGCCGACCAGCGCCCCCGGTAGGCCGCGCAACCGCCAGGCGCAGTAGATCGCCAGCTGCGTCGAGGCCGGGCCGGGCAGGAGGTTGGTCGCCGCGATGGCATCCTCGAATTCGGCTTCGTCGAGCCACCCCTCGCGCTCGACCAGTCGGCGCAGCAACGCGATGTGCGCGGGCGGGCCGCCGAAGCCGGTGCAGCCGATGCGACCCCACTCGCGGGCGATGGTGCCGAGTGTGACGTCGGGGCGGGCGTCCGGGTCCGGCTCCTCCGGCATGGCCTCATGTTGGCATGCCGGTGCCCACGCGCCCACGTGCCCACGTGCCCACGCGCCCACGCGCCCACGTGCCCACGCGCACGTGCCGACGTGCCCGCCGGGGCGGCGCGGGCCCAGGCGCCGCCGCGCGCCGCTAGGACAGCAGCACCGGCGCCATCTCCTCGAGCGCGCCGATGTGCGCGTCCGTCGTCTCGAGCCCCGCGTGCATCGTGATGAGGGAGAGGTGGCTCGCGCCGGCGTCGCGCCAGCGCTGCGCGTAGCGGGCGAGCTTCTCGTGGTCACGCGCCGCGTAGTCGAGCCGTCCCTCGAACCGGAAGCCCGACAGGTCGCGGCCGGCCTCGGCGGCGCCCTCGCGGATGACGGCGAACGCCTCCTCCAGCCCGCCGCCGGGACGGACGTGGGGGAACCAGCCGTCGGCCACGCGGCCGACCCGGCGCAGCGCGGCCGGCGCGAAGGCACCGATCCAGATGGGGATCGGGCGCTGCACCGGCAGCGGCGCAATGCCGGCCGCCGTGATGTGGTGGAAGCGTCCCTCGGTCGTCACGCTCTCGTGCGTCCACAGCGCGCGCAGCACGGCCACCTGCTCCTCCAAGATGGCGGCCCGTTGCCCGAAGGGCACGCCCAGCGCGTCGTACTCCACCTTGTTCCAGCCGATGCCGAGGCCGAGGCGGAAGCGCCCGCCACAGAGGATGTCGAGCTCGGCCGCCTGCTTGGCCAACAGCGCCGTCTGGCGCTGGGGGCCGATGAGGATGGAGGTGGCGAAGGCGAGGTTCGTCGTGCAGCCGGCGAGGTAGGAGAACATCGTCAGCGGCTCGCGGAACGGGTGGTGGATCGTGTAGGGCCCGCCGAGGTCGCCGTGCACGTCGGTGTCGCCGCCGAGCACGTGGTCGTAGGCGGCCAGGTGGGTGTAGCCGAGGTCGTCCGCGGCCTGCCCGATGGCGCGCACGGCGCCGTGGTCCTGGCCGACCTCGGTCTGGGGAAAGACGACGCCGATGTCCATCGCTGCAGTCTGCCGCGCCGCCGGCCGCGCCGCTCCCGGCGCCCGCGAGAACCGGGGTCCGGCCCCGGCCCCGGAAGAGCGCCGCGCGCTCCCGGTAGGTTGGGCGCCATGTTGCTCCGCATCTTCGTCGAGCCCCAACAGGGCGCGTCCTACGACCAATTGCTCCGGGTGGCGAAGCGGGCCGAGGCGCTCGGCTTCGACGCCTTCTTCCGCTCCGACCACTTCCTGACCATGGGCGGCGACGGCCTGCCCGGTCCGACCGACGCCTGGCTGACCCTGGCCGGCATCGCGCGGGAGACCGCGCGCATACGCCTCGGCACCCTCGTCACGGCGTCGACGTTCCGTGCGCCGGGGCTCCTCGCCGTGGAGGTGGCACAGGTCGACGCCATGAGCGGCGGCCGCGTGGAGCTCGGCCTCGGCGCCGGGTGGTACGACGCCGAGCACGCGGCCTACGGCTTCGCCTTCCCGCCCACGGGTGAGCGCTTCGAGCGCCTCGAAGAGCAGTTCGCCATCATCTCGGGCCTCTGGACCACGCCGGCGGGGGAGACCTTCGACTTCGACGGGCGCCACTACCAGCTGAAGGACAGCCCCGCGTTGCCCAAGCCGGTCCAGCAGCCCCACCCGCCGCTCATCGTGGGCGGCGGCGGCCCGAAGCGCACGCCGCGGCTCGCCGCCACCTACGCCGCCGAGTTCAACCTCCCCTTCTCGTCGGTCGACACCACCGCGGAGCAGTACGGCCGTGTACGCGCCGCCTGCGAGGACCGCGGCCGGGACCCGGACACGCTGCGCCTGTCGGCGGCCCAGGTGGTGTGCTGCGGGCGCAACGAGGCGGAGATCGAGCGGCGCGCCGCCAACATCGGGCGCAAGGCAGACGAGCTCCGCGAGCACGGCGCGGCGGGAACGCCCGACGAGGTCGTCGACCGCCTGCAGGCCTTCGCCGCGATCGGCGCCCAGACGGCGTATCTCCAGGTCCTCGATCTCGACGACCTCGAGCACCTGGACCTGCTCGCCGCCGAGGTGCTCCCCCGGGTCGCCTGACTTCGGCGGGGCGAGGTCGGGCCGGGCCCGGCGGTGCCGGGTCGGCCGAGGTCGGCGGCGCGGGCGCTCAGTGCGTGCTCGGCGGCGTTGCCGTGCAGCCCGTGCAGGGCCCCTGGCCCGAGAAGTAGGCGGGCACCGACGGCGAGTCCGTCGGCGGGTTGGTCGGCAGCAGGACCGGTGCCCGCGGCGCCTGGTTGAAGTCGAAGTCGTTGGCCATGTTGCCCAGGATCTTCTCGTCCTCACGGACGTCGGGTCTCGGGTCCCACCGCCCGTCGGTCTTGGGGTTCAGTCGTGAGCCACCGAGGAAGTCGTCCTCGATGAATTTGAGGTAGGCGTCGCTGCTGAGCACCTGGTGGTCGACGTAGCCCTGCTTGGCGTAGGGCGAGATCACCATGGCGGGCACCCGCAGGCCGTACCCGTTCTGGTCGACGGGTGGCGGCACGACGCCGTCGTAGAAGCCGCCCCAGTCGTCCCACTGCAAGAAGATGGCGGTGGAATCCCAGTCGGGGCTCTCCATGGCCGCGTTGATGACGGACGTCACATAGGCCTGGCCCTGGTGGACGCTCGCCGGTGGGTGCTCGCTGTCGGCCTGCGAGGGCGTGACCCACATCACGGCGGGAAGGTCTCCCTTCTTGGCGGCCGCGAAGTAATTGTGCAGCGGCTGGATGTCCCGGAGCTGGTGATCCTTCTGCACGTCCTCGAAGATGGGCAGCGGGTTCCAGATCCCCGGTGTGAGGTAATTCTGCGCCACGGGCGGGCACGTGACCGCCGAGTCGTCGTCGCAGTCGGGCTGGTCGCCGGTCTGCACGTAGTAGGCCCACGGGACGTGCTCGTTGTAGAGCAGCCAGGTGAGGTCGGTCCAGGCGTTGGTGACGTCCGCCGTGCCCGTGTCGATGGCCTGGTCCACGTACTCCTGCATCTGCGCCGGTGTGTAGGGACCCTGGATCTCGTTCTTGCAACTGGACGGCGCGGGGCTGGAGCACTTGGCCGACCAGCCGGACACCAGGTAGAGGTGGTCGGGGAGCGACCACGACTTGACCGGTTCGAACATGTGGTCGTCGAGCACGAAGTCCTTGGCGTAGGTCCAGTAGTTCGGGATCTCCGCCGCGGTGTGGTAGCCCATGACGTCGGGCGTGGCCGAGTTGGAACACTCGGGGTCGTCCTTGTTGAGACAGCCCTTCTTGGCGTTGGTGGCCTGCGCGATGAACCCGTTCATCGCCCCGTTGTTGACGTCGAGCTCTGCGTTGCGCTCGCCGTGGGGCCCGCCGCCGTTGACGTCGGCGGTGTCGTGGTACGGCATCTGGCAACCACCCGCCGGCACGGGGACGCACACCGTGGGCGCCCCGTCCTTCATCGGGAACCCGTCGGCACCCGGGAACGTGCCGAAGTAGCTGTCGAAGGAACGATTCTCCTGCTCGATCACGATGATGTGCTTGATCTTGTGGATCCCCGCGGCCACGGCGTAGTGCCCCGTCGGTCCGCCCGGCACCACCTCGGACTTGGCCGCCGGCTGCGACGGCCCGCTGCTGCACGCGCCGAGGGCGAGTGCGAGAACGAGCGCGCTGGCCGCCACCGGACCGATGGCGAGGCCGCGCCGCAACCTGCGGTGCCGGCGCTGAGACCGAGGCCGCAGCGGCTGGAGCCGCCGAGGGGGAAACCGTCGACGCATGCTCTGCACTATTCGGCCAGGTGGCGACGGCGTCAACCGGATTGCCAAATCCCTCACACTCCCCTCACATCGTGCGCGCGCGTCCCCCGGAGTGGCACCCGGTCCGTCCGCGGGCCCTCCTCGGTACGCTTGCTCCATGACCATGACGAGCCGAGGTGCGGTCGCGCCGGCGGGCGATCCCACCGGTGAGGCGGCCGCAAAAAGTGGGAGTGCCGGTCTGGTAGTACAAGAGGCGGCCGCGCTCGATGCGGTGGTCACCCTCGTGGCCGACCACGCCTCGGGTTGGGCCACGACCGCTGCGGCGGCGCGGGCGGAGCTGCTCCAGCAGGTGATCGTCGACACGATGGCGGCGGCGGACGGGTGGCTGGCCGCGGCGTGCGCGGCCAAGGGCCTGAAGCCCGGCACGACCGAGGCGGGCGAGGAGCTCTTCACCGGGGTGGGGACGTTCGTGCGCATGGCGCGCCTGCTGCGCGACGCGCTGCACGACATCGCGCGTGGACGGCAAGCCCGCGTTGCCCGGGCCGATCCGCGAGGCGGCCGACGGGCGGCTGCGCGTCCAGGTCTTCCCGGCCGGGCCCCTCGACCGCATCACGTTCCCCCAGACGACGGCGGAAGTCTGGATGCTGCCGGGCGTCACCCGCGAGGACCTCGTCCGCGGGCAGGCGGCCGCCTACCGCGACCCCGTGGCGCACGCCGGCACGGCCCTCGTCCTGGCCGCGGGCAACGTCGCCTCGTTGGGCCCGCGCGACGCGCTCTCCAAGCTCTTCGTGGAGGGCAAGACCGTCGTCATGAAGGCGAACCCGGTGAACGACTATCTCGTCCCGCACTGGAGCAAGGCGCTGGCGGCGCTGATCGACGCCGGCGTGCTGCGCATCGTCGAGGGCGGCGGCGTCGTGGGCCAGTACCTGACCGGCCACGGGCGGATCGACGAGGTCCACATCACCGGCTCGGACAAGACCTACGACGCCGTGGTGTTCGGCACCGGTGCGGAGGGCGCGCGGCGCAAGGCGGCCGACGACCCCGTGCTGGACAAGCCGGTCACCGCCGAGCTGGGCAACGTCTCGCCGGTGATCGTCGTGCCCGGCAAGTGGACGATCCCCGAGCTGCGCTACCAGGCCGAGCACGTGGCGACCATGTTGGTCAACAACGCCGGCTTCAACTGCGTCTCGGCGCGCGTCGTCGTCACGCACGCGGGCTGGTCCCAGCGTGACGCCTTCCTCGGGGCGCTGGCCCAGACGCTGGCGGAGATCACCACCAGACGCGCCTACTACCCCGGTGCCGCCGAGCGGCGCGACACCTTCGTGGCCGCCCACCCCGAGGCCGAGGAGCTCGGCCGCGGCCCCGACGATGCCCTGCCGTGGACCTTCATCCCCGGGGTGCCGCCCGGCCACGTCGACGACGTCTGCTTCAACGTGGAGTCGTTCGTCGGGCAGGTGGCCGAGACGGCATTGCCCGCCCCTTCGCCGGCGGCCTTCATCGACGCCGCCACCGCCTTCTGCAACGACGTCCTGTGGGGGACGCTCGGGGCGACCCTCCTCGTCAGTCCCGCGTCGACGCGGGACCAGGCGGTGGCCGACGCCGTCGAGCGCGCGGTGGCGGACCTGCGCTACGGCTCCGTCGGGGTGAACGTGTGGCACGGCCTCTCGTTCGCCCTGGGCTCGACGACGTGGGGCGCCTACCCCGGGCACCCGCGCACCGACATCCAGTCGGGGATCGGGGTGGTGGGCAACTCGCCGATGTTCGACCGCCCGCAGAAGTCGGTGTTGCGCGGCCCCTTCCGTTCCCGGCCCAAGCCGCCGTGGTTCGCCACGGCGCCGGACTCCTTCGACGTCATGCGTCGGTTCGTGGCCTTCGAGGCCGAGCCGTCGGCGGCCAAGATCCCGGGACTGTTGCTGGCTGCGGTGCGGCGCTAGCGACGCCGTCGGGTGGGCGGCGGCGGCGAACCGCCGCCTGCCGCCTCGCTACATCGTCTTGGCGCGCAGCTGCGGGACGGCGTACGGCGCCACGGCGACGACGGCGGCGATCAGCGCGAGGAAGGCACCGAACTCCCAGCCGACGCCCGATCCCCCCGGCTTGTCGATGAAGGCGATGAACACGAGCACCAGGTTCACGATGGTCGCCACCAGCATGACCGTGAGGTGCGGGAGGTTCATGCTGACCGGCAGCTGGTCCCATCCGGCGCGCAGGACCAGGTAGGCGAGCTCGGCGATGCAGATGATCAACACGACGTAGAGCCAGCCGTGGGCCGACACGCCGCTCGCGGTGACGGTGACGCCGATGACGGTGATGCCGAACCAGGAGAGGAACAAGGAGATCAAGAGCACGATCGTCGCCACGCCGGCGATCCGGTCCGCCAGCGACCACCGGACGGCGTCGAATTTGTAGGCCGGAACCGACGAGGTCGATGTGCCGGTTGCGCCGGCAGGCGCCGCGGCCGGGGCGCCCATGGCGGGTGCCGCCTGGGCTGCTGCGGCACCCGCGCCCAGGGGCGACCCGCAGTTCGAGCAGTTGTTGTCGGTATCAGCGGCTTCGCTCTGACACTGGGGGCAGGTCTTCGGCATGACGGTCCTCCACGGTTCTGGCGCTGGGAGGTTGCGCACCCCCGCACGCTTCGATGACTCCTTCGGTCCGCACCGCAGAGTCTACGGGGGTTTGACGCTTCTGACTAGGGATGCTGCGTCGTTCGACGGGTGACCGAAGCCGGATTTACGCCCCGTTGCGGGTCCGTTGCTCGCCCGCTCCCTGTGCCGAGGATGGGACCGACCCCGTGGAGTGCGACGATGACGGGGTCCGCCGGGGCGGCGTGAGCAGGGCGAGGCGGGCGACGGTGTTCCCCCCGACGGCGACGCAGGCCGCCGACGTGGGGCAGGCCAGCGCCGTGAGGGACAGGGGGACGTAGGCGGCCTTCGAGGCCCGGAAGGTCTGGCCGCCGTCGACGCTCTGGGCGACGGCGCCGGTACCGACGGCCGGGAGGCCGACCCAGTCGGTGCCGACCATGGCGCACTGCCGTGTGTCCGGGCAGGCGACGCCGTAGACGTCGTCGACAGGGGGCGCGCCCGTCGACGGGGTCCAGGTGTGCCCGCCGTCGTCGCTGCGCAGGAGCTCGCCCTTGGCCGGGACGACGTCGCTCGCCGTCGTGGTGGTCGTCCCGGCGGCGAGGCACTCGGTGGCGGAGACGCACGCGGTGCTCTGGAGCAGTCCGATGCCCGCCGGCACCGACGCCAGCGCCCACGTCTGCCCGCCGTCGTCGCTCAGCGCGATCGCGCCCTCGCCGTGCCCGTTGGCGGTCGGGACGTAGCCCGCCACGAGACAGGTGCCGCCGGCGACACAGGTCAGGTCGGCGGCGGCCACCAACAGCCCGGGCAGGCTGCCCTCCTGTTGCCAGGTCTGCCCGAAGTCGGTGCTGTGCGCCGACCAGGTCTGCGTACCCTGGCTCACGATGGCGGTGCAGTCCGCCGTGGTGGCGCAGCTGACGCTCGACACGGTGAGCGCGCTGGCGGGGGTGGTCGCCGCCGCCCAGGTGCGGCCGCCGTCTTGAGTCGTCACCACCACGCCGCTACCGGGGAGCGACGCGCCGTTCGAGCCGACCGCCATGCACGACGTCGCGGTCGGGCACGAGATCCCGCTCAGCTGCGGCGTCGCCCCGCCGGTCACGTGCTGGGCCTTCCAGGTGCGGCCCCCGTTTGTGGTGGCGACGATCACCGTGGGACCCGCGGGTGCCGGCGGCGGGTCGGGACCCGCCACGCCGACGGCCCAGCAGCGGTGGTCGGTGGCGCACGACACCGCGCCGAGCTGTCCGGTGCCGACGGGGGCGGGCTGGCCGAGCACCAGGGGCGTGCCCTTGGTCTCCCCGAGGACGCGCGGGACAGGGGTGGCGGCGGGGTGCCCGGTCAGCGCGCAACCCGATGCCGTGACCACCACCGCGAGAAGGAGGAGGAGACACAGGCTGCCGCCGGGTCGCCGGGCACGCCGTTGTCGAGGCACGGAGCGCGAGAGCACGGCGCAACGACAATAGCGGTGGGGGGCGTCTTCTCCCGGGCACCGTTGGGTACCCTCGCACCGGTGGATTGGGTCGACCTGCTCATCATCGGGCTGATGCTGCTGGCCGCGGTCCACGGGCTCCGGTTGGGCGCGCTCGTCCAGATCCTCACCTTCGCCGGGTTCTTCCTCGGCCTCTTCCTCGGGGCCGTGATCTGGGTACCCCTGTTGAGGACAGGTCACGAGGACGTCACCCGTGCCATCCTCGTCATCGGCCTGTGGCTCTTCACCGCGTGCGCGCTCGGGTCTGCCGGGCGGATCCTCGGGACCTGGAGCAACGTCACGGTGCGCCGGCACCACCTGGGCAACGTCGACGCGGCGCTCGGCGTGGGGGTGGCCGTCCTGGCCGTGCTCCTCTCTGCGTGGCTGGTGGCCGCCGCCATCGCCACGCCCAACAGCCGCTTCACGTCGCTCGATGCAGCGGTGAACCGCTCCGACATCCTGCACACGATCGACTCGATCCTCCCCCAGGCACCGTCGGTCTTCAACGACCTGCAGACGTTCCTGAACAACCAGGGGTTCCCCCAGGTGTTCTCCACGCTCACCCCGCCCTCGACGCCATCGGTCTCGACACCGTCGAACGCGCAGGCCAACGCGCTGGCCGACCCCGCGGTGTTCTCGACCATCAAGATCCTCGGTACGGCCTGCAGCAACGAGCAGGAGGGATCCGGCTTCGTCGTGGCGCCGGGTCTCGTGGTCACGAACGCGCACGTCGTCGCCGGGGAGAGCGATGGCGACACCCAGGTGATCGAGGGCAACACCGCGTACAACGCGACGGTGGTGTTCTTCGACCCCTCGTTCGACCTCGCCGTCCTGCGTACGGACGCGCCGCTCGGTCCGGCCCTGACGATCAGCCCCAACGTCGTGTCGCGCGGGACCCAGGCCGCGATCCTCGGCTATCCCGAGGACGGAGGGCTGACCATCGACCCGGCCGGGGTGACCGAGGAGGTCACGGCCATCGGGAAGGACATCTACAACAACGGGACGGTGACCCGGGGCGTCTACGCCCTCGATGCCAACGTGTTGCCCGGCAATTCGGGCGGTCCGCTGCTCGGGCCCGGCGGCCAGGTCATCGGCGTGGTCTTCAGCCGCTCGACCGTGTACCCCGACGTGGGCTACGCGCTGACGTCCCCCGGGGTCCTCGCGAGGGTCCAGCAGGCGGAGCAGCACCACAGCGCCGTGAGCAGCGGTCCGTGCATATCGGGCTGAAGCGGCGGCCCAGCCTGATCCAGCGGCAAGAATGAGGTCCATGAGCCAGCGCATCGAGGATTACGCCGTCATCGGCGACCTGCACACCGCCGCCCTGGTGGGCATCGACGGATCGATCGACTGGATGTGCCTGCCGCACTTCGACTCCCCGTCCTGCTTCTCTCGGCTGCTCGGTGATAAGTCCAACGGCTACTGGCAGCTCTCGCCGTCCGGCGGCAAGGGGACCATCCTCGCCACGCGTCGCTGGTACCGGCCGAATGCGCTCGTGCTCGAGACCGAGTTCGACACTCCCAGCGGGACAGTGCGCATCACCGACTGCATGCCCGTCCGGGACAACCACCCCCACCTGGTCCGCTCCGTCGAGGGCATCAGCGGCACGGTCGACATGCACATGGAGCTGGCCGTGCGCTTCGACTACGGCCAGGTCGTGCCCTGGGTCACCAGCCAAGAGGGGCTGACCCGGCTCACGGCCGGGCCCGACTCCGTCGCCCTGTGGCACCGCGTCGAGGCCAAGGGCCAGGACCTGCGGACGATCGCCGACTTCACCGTCACCGAGCGCCAGCGCTTTCCCTTCACGCTGGTCTGGCACCCCTCCCACGAAGATCCGCCGCCACCGCTGGACAGCTACTACGCCGTCCATCTGACCGAGGCCTACTGGACGGAGTGGGCCGAGAACTGCTGTTACGAGGGTCCATACCGTGACGCGGTGGTGCGCTCGCTCATCACGCTCAAGGCGCTCACCTACGAGCCCACCGGCGGCATCGTCGCCGCGGCGACGACGTCGCTGCCCGAGGCGCTCGGCGGGAACCGGAACTGGGACTATCGCTTCTGTTGGCTGCGCGACGCCACCTTGACCCTCGAGGCGCTCATGCGCGGCGGGTACTACGCCGAGGCGATGGCCTGGCGGGACTGGCTGTTGCGCGCCGTGGCGGGCGACGTCACGAAGCTGCAGATCATGTACGGGGCGGCGGGCGAGCGACGCCTCGACGAGTGGGAAGCGGACTGGCTGCCCGGCTACGAGAACTCGGCCCCGGTGCGCATCGGCAACGCCGCTTCCGAGCAGTATCAGCTCGACGTCTACGGCGAGGTCATGTCGGCGCTGTACTCCTCGGCCCACGCCGAGGGGGTCCAGATGCAGGCGGCCTGGGCGCTGCAGTTGCAGCTCATCAAATTCATCGAGAAGGGCTGGACAGAGCCCGACGACGGCATCTGGGAGGTGCGGGGTCCGCGCCGGCACTTCACCCACTCCAAGGTCATGGCCTGGGTGGCCGTCGACCGGGCCGTGCGGACGCTCGAGGAGTGGTCCGAGCTCAAGGGCCCGCTGAAGGAGTGGCGCAAGCTGCGCACCGAGATCTTCAACGAGGTCTGCGAGAAGGGGTACAACGAGAAGGTCGGCGCCTTCACGCAGTACTACGGCTCTGACGAGCTCGACGCCAGTGTGCTCATGATCCCCCTCGTCGGCTTCCTCCCGGCCACCGACCCGCGCGTCGTGAGCACGGTGGAGGCGATCGAGCGCAACCTCATGGACCACGGGTTCGTGCTGCGCTACCGCACCACCGACGATGGCGCGGTCGACGGTCTCACCGGCCGCGAGGGGGCCTTCCTCGCCTGCTCGTTCTGGCTCGTCGACTGCCTGCACATGATCGGGCGCGAGGAGGAGGCCGTGGAGGTCTTCGAGCGGCTCCTCGCGCTGCGCAACGACCTCGGCCTGCTCTCGGAGGAGTACGACCCTCTGGCCGGGAGGTTGGTGGGCAACTATCCGCAGGCGTTCTCACACGTGTCGCTGATCAACTCGGCCTTCCGCCTGAGCGGCGGCGACCCCCTGGCCGCGGGGGACGACCGCACCAAGCCCCTGGTGGTCGACAAGTCGACCGTCATGACGCCGATGATGCAACGCATGAAGCGCAACGGCCGCGTGGCGTCGGCGCGCCGCCGGGCCGGCGCGGTGCGCTGACTGCTCCAGAGCGGGCGGGAACGACCAGCTCCGGCGCAGCGCGCACGGATCAAGATCACCGATCGAAACGGAACGAAGGAGGATCATGAAGGCGCTCACCGTCGTCCCGCTCAAGGCGGATTCCGCCGAGCTCTCGGAGATGCCCGAGCCGCCGGCGGCCGACGGGCCCGTGCTGGTCGAAACGCTGGCCATCGGCATCTGTGGCACCGACATCGAGATCATCTCGGGCCAGTACGGTTGGCCGCCCCCCGGCGAGGAGCGACTCGTCCTCGGCCACGAGTCGCTCGGGCGCGTGCTCGAGGCGCCGGCCGGCGGGAAGCTGGCCGAGGGCGACCTCGTCGTGAGCATCGTGCGCCGGCCGGACCCGGTCCCCTGCCCGAATTGCGCGGTGATGGAGTGGGATTTCTGCCGCAACGGTCTGTACACCGAGCGCGGCATCAAGCAGCACCACGGCTACTGCTCCGAGCGCTATCGCAACACGCCCGACTTCACGGTCAAGGTCGACTCGTCGTTGGGCACCTTGGGTGTGCTGCTCGAGCCGACGAGCGTGGTGGCCAAGGCGTGGGAGGAGGTCGACCGTGTCGGCGGGCGGGCCCACTGGGAACCCAAGACCGTCCTGGTGACGGGGGCCGGGCCGATCGGCCTGCTCGCCGCGCTCATCGGCGTCCAGCGCGGCATGGACGTCCACGTGCTCGACCAGGTGGCGACGGGGCTGAAGCCGGACCTGGTGTCGGCCCTCGGTGCCACGTACCACACGGGTACCGTCGCCACGGCGTGCCCCGATGCGGACGTCATCGTCGAGTGCACCGGCGTGCCCGCCCTGGTGTTCGACTCCATGTCGAACGTCGGCAACGGTGGCGTGGTCTGCCTCACCGGTGTCTCCTCGGGCGGGCACACCATTGAGGTGGACGAGGGCCTGCTCAACCGGAACATGGTGCTGGAGAACGTCGCGGTCGTCGGATCGGTCAACGCCAACCGCCGCCACTACGAGGCGGCCGCGGACGCGCTGGCGAAGGCCGACCGCTCCTGGCTCGCCCGTCTGGTGACCCGGCGCGTCCCCCTGGACAATTGGCAGGACGCGATCCAGCGGCACCCCGACGACGTCAAGGTCGTGATCGAGGTCAACACGGCGTGAGCGGGACGCACGCGCACGGCGGGCGCGCCCATCGCCACGCCGACGCGGGGTTGCACGTGCACGATCCCGAGAGCGGCGACGCCCTCCCGGCGGTCCCGCCGCCGCGCCCCATCGCCACCGGCGTGCTCGAGATCGACACGCTGCTCGGGGGCTGGGAGCGCGTCACCGCGGGCTACCTCATCGAGGGATCGGCACCGGTCCTGATCGAGACCGGGAGCCAGACGTCGGTCCCGGTGCTCCTCGCTGCGTTGGACCAGATCGGCGTCGGGCCGGAGGAGCTGGCCGGCGTGGCCGTCACCCACATCCACCTCGACCATGCCGGGGGCGTGGGCGACGTGGCCCGGGCCTTTCCGTCGGCGACGGTGTACGTGCACCAGAAGGGGGCGCGGCACCTGGCCGACCCCACGCGGCTCATCGACTCTGCGGCGCGGGTCTACGGCCCTCTCCTGGACTCCCTCTACGGGCGCCTCGATCCCACCCCCGCCGAGCGCCTGCACGTGCTGGACGACGGAGAGGAGATCCCGGTCGACGCGCAACGCACCCTCGTCGCGGTCGACTCACCGGGGCACGCCAAACACCACGTGGCGTTGCACGACTCGCTGAGCGGTGTCCTCTTCGCCGGCGACGCCGTCGGCGTCAAGCTGCCCGACGGCGGCGTGTTGCGTCCCTCGACGCCTCCGCCCGACTTCGACCTCGACCAGGCGCTGACCTCCTTGTCGAAGTTCGCGGCCCGCCGGCCGTCGGCCATCGCGTTGGCCCACTACGGGTTGCTCGAGCAGCCTGACGAGCTGCTGGCCGAGGCGATGGAGACCTTGACCCTGTGGGCGGAGACGGCCGAGCAGGCGTACCGCCAGGGCGCGGACATCGCGGATGCCCTCTCCACGCGGTTCGACCCGCTCTTGGGCGACGTCGACGCGGCTCACAAGGAGAAGCTCGACATCATGAACGGCGTGCACTCCAACGCGGCCGGGTTCCGGCGCTGGCTCGAGGGGCGTGACGCCGCTCGGTCGGGCTGACAGGTTCGGCGGGGCCGGACCACTGCGGTCCGGAGCTCTCAGACGACGAGCTTGCCCCTGAGCTCCTCCTGGCGTACCTCGAAGTCGTCCAGTGAGATGCGGCCCTCGGCCAGATCCTCGTGGAGCGCAGCGAACTGCTCGAGCAACTGGGTCTGGTCGACCTCGTTGGCCGAGGGCGTGGGCTCGGCGTGCTCGGTCGCGGCCGCCTTGTCCTCGCGCCGTGCCTGGCGGTCGTCCGCCTTCGCCTTGGCCCTGTCCTTCTTTGCCTGGTCGCGCTGCAATTTTCCGAATGTCGAACGTGCGCGTGCCACGGTCACTCCTTTCCGGCCGTTTGGGGGACGGCCCGGTGCTGACGGCCGGGCGTCGCCGCCCTGCCGCTGTTCGTGCCGCATTCGCCCGATGCGGCGGGGCCTTGTGGCCCGAGCGGAGGAGGTGGGATTTGAACCCACGGTACCCATGAGGCACAACGGTTTTCGAGACCGTCCGATTCGGCCGCTCTCGCACTCCTCCGGCGGTGATCCTACTCGCTCTGACCTGGTCCGAAGGCTCGCCCAGCGGCCCGGGGTGGCCCTGTCGGTACGAACGACGAGGTCACGACGGCGACCATCCCGTCCGTGCTCTCGCCCCTCGCCGACGGGGTCTACCGCCGTTGCGTCCGGTCCGGCGCGCCGTCCTCCGCCCCCCGTTTCCCCGCGAAGAAGGTCGTGAGCAGCTCGCCGCACTCGTCCGCCCGGACACCGGGGGTGACCGGCAGTTCGTGGTTGAGCCGGGGGTCGGCGCACAGGTTGTAGAGCGTGCCGCACGCGCCCGCCCGGGGATCGGTGGCGCCGAAGACCAACCGGCCGACCCGGGCGGCGACCAGGGCCCCGGCGCACATCGGGCAGGGCTCGAGGGTCACTACGAGCACCACACGGTCAAGGCGCCACCCCCCGACGGCGGCTGCGGTGTCGCGCAGCGCCAAGAGCTCGGCGTGCGCCGTGGGATCGCCGGACCGCTCCCGCTCGTTGTGGCGGGCCGCCACCACGGCGCCGTCGAGGAGGGTCACGGCGCCGACCGGCACCTCACCTCGCGCCGCCGCGAGGCGCGCCTGGGCGAGTGCCAGTGCCATGGCCTCGTCGTCGCTGATGATCGTGGGAGTGCCGGAGGAAGCGATGCCCCAGTATGCGGGTTGCCGTCGAGGCGGCGGAAGTTCAGCGCGTCCCCACCCGCGGCGCGCTCAGTGGGCCTTCGGCTGCAGGTCTTGCTGGAGCCGGTCGAGGGTCGCCTGCAACTGCGTGATATGGGCGAAGAATTCCTCGATGAACGAGCCGAGCTGCACCGGGGGCAGCCCGTTGATGCTCTTCAGGAAGGTGACGTCCTGGACAACTTGGTCGTTCGCGCTCGCGAAGGCGGAGCGCGCGCTCGTGGGCACCGTGACCCCGGCCGCGACGTTCTGGTAGAGCTGCAGCGAGTCGACGTAGGGATTGACGACAGCGGCGACCCGCTGCGGCGTCGGGAACTCGGCGAGGCTCGTGAGCCCCGCCTGGGCCGCACTCGATGCCGCCTGGACGTCGCTGATGGCCGATTCGACGCGGGACAGCTGGGCTCCGGAGGACACCGGGCTGATGATCGCGGCAGGCGGTTGCGTCTCGGACCGCGCCCGTCCCGCATGCACGACGACGACGGCGCAGATAACCACCGCGACGAAGAGGGCCGCCAGCAGCACGCGACGGCGCGTCTCGCCGCTGCGGCGCGCCGTCCGGGCCGACGTGTGGGGCCGTCGCCCCTCCGACTCCTCGTCCCCGTCGTCCCCGTCGTCCACGTCGTCGGCGACAGCGGCAGAGGCAGCGGCGATCACGTCGCCGTGGTGCTCGTCCGCCGGCTCGATCGGTGCCTCCATCGCGACCGCCGCGTCGTCGGACGGCTCGTCGAGCGACCACGCAGCTGGTGCGTCGGAACCGCCAACCGGCTCCGGTTCGAAGACGTCAATCGGGTGTTCCTCGACTCCTCCGAACTCGGCTGGGTGGTCCTCGACTCTTCCGACGTCGGCGGCGCCGTCCTCGGCCGTCGCTGCGAACTCCGTGTGGACGGACGAGACCGCGTCGTTCCACTCCTCGTGGTCCGCCCAATCGAGCGGCGCGACGGCTTCGGTCAGAACCTCGATACTGCCCGCCGCGGCACCGGCTTCGACGAGTTCGTACTCGTCATCGTCGGTCCACGTCTCCGGGGACTCGCCGTCCTCCGGGGACGCTGAGCCCGCAGCGGACGGAGCGTCCTCGGAATCCCCCTCGCCCGTCGCAACCTCGCGCTCGGACTCGTCCCACTTGGCGCGGAACTCCTCCCAAGCGGCACGAATCGCGACGAGGTCGATCTCCTCCTCTTCGAGCGTCTCGTCCGTCTCGGACTCGTCGTCTTCCGCCCAGGCTCGGACCTCGGCCGGCTCCCCGGGTTCGAGATCGAGGTCGGTCGTGGCGACCTCGGCCTCAGCGCCATCGGGGGGAGTGTGGACGGTCTCCCCGTCGTCCCCGCGGTCCTCGTCGTCGCCGCGGTACTCGCCGTCCACATCTTCCAGGGTGTCCCGTTCGCCGACCATGGCGTACACGAGCTCGCCGTCGGCCGCGTCGTCCTCCTCGTCGCCCAGTACCGCCTCGTCACCCAGCGCAAGCCCGTCACCCAGCGCACGCTCGTCGACCGGCACCAGCTCGTCGACCGGCACCAGCTCGTCGACCGGCACCAGCTCGTCGACCGGCACCACCTCGTCGACCGGCACCAGCTCGTCGACCGGCACCACCTCGTCGACCGGCACCACCTCGACCTCGAGGGTCACCTCGTCGGCGGTTTCTTCCTCTTCCTGTTCGCCGTAGCTCTGCGCCCGCCGCTCCATGCGGTCGAGCACCGCCTCCACCCGCGCCGACTCCTCGTCGTCCTGTGGGTCGTCGTCTCCTGCGAACGCGTCCCATCGCAACTCGAGGTCCTCGGCCGACAGCGCTGCGTCCTCCGCCGCGAGGGCGCCGAACGCGACGTCGTCTTCCGCGTCGTCTTCAGCGTCGTCCTCGTCGGGGAGGAACTCGTCCCATGCCAGCTCGTCCGAGAGATCGAGTTCGCCGCCGGGTTCCGACGTCTGCGCGAACGCGGGTGCGAGCACGCCTCCGTCTTCTTCGAACCCGCGTCCGGGTTCATCGGCACTCGGGCCGAGTGTTGGGTCCACGCTCTGCTATCGGCCGGTCTGCGACATCGATTGAGCGACGTCCCTGGCGGAGGAGGTGGGATTTGAACCCACGGTTGGTTGCCCAACACACGATTTCCAGTCCGGTCTCCGGCCTCTATGCGCTTGTCTGGGTGACGTCGAATGAGCCAGTGACCTCAGCATTTGTTCTGGGGTACTTCCGGGCGCTTCCGGGGGTTTCCAGACGCTTTGGCTCCACTATTGGCTCCCACCTTTGCTCGATCGAGGCTGGTGCCGCGCTGGGACCCTGGTGCAGCAACGGATGTTGTCTCTGGCTTGCGTCGGATTGCTCGCCCAGTCGCTGGCAAAGACGGCGGCGGCACCAGCGGGCTACGAGCCGTCCAGTGTCGCGAGATTCGTCAGGACGCGTCAGCCGTGCGTCGATTCGGTCCTGTGCATCGGTTTCGTGTTTCTTCGCCGTTCCCTGACTGGTTTTTCGGCGGAGTTTCGCGTGTAACTGCGAGGCGCCGCGGATGAAACCGTTGCGGGCGATTCTAGGAATATCGCTCCGAAAGGCGCACCGTACGGCCATGCCCGGAAGCCAGAGGCATCCCACGGAGATCGAGCCGGAGGTCCTACTGACCCCCACGCGTGGGCCGAACGCCTGACCGACCCTACTCGCTCCGAAGCCGACTCCTCCCAGGCTGAGCCGGTGCTGGTCTCGGTGGCCGTGACCAAGAAGCTGCTGGGCGGGATCTCGACCTCGTACACCTATGACCTTCTGGCACGAGGTGAACTCCAGTCAGTCTCCCTCGGGCGACGCCGTCTGGTTGTCCGGTCGTCCATCGACGAGTTGGTGAAGCGCCTCGCAGCGGAGGCCCTCTGACTGCCAACATCACCACCACCTCCACATCGCCTCTCGCCGACGCGATCGCGACGAGCCGCCTACGTCAGGGCCTCGGAGCAACGGTCAACGATCGAGTGACGCTTCAGCGAGTCGCGACCCTTTTGCTCGCCTGCCCGGACGAAGAGCGGGCCGTCTGAGCGCCACCATCGGCCCGGAGACGGACGCGTGACCGGCATCATCGACCTCGACGACGCAGGCGCATTGGAGTTGGCCTTGCAAGCGCTGGAACGTCGGCGCTCCGTCAGGCCGTCATCGGTGTCGGGTCCGTTCACAAGAACGGTCGGCGTTACTGGGCCAACCAGCGCGGGCGGGGACACCTTCGAGGTGGTGACGTCAGCCCAGCCAACAAAAAGGGTTGGCCCCATCGGAAGTCCCGACGGGGCCAAAGACCAGACGAGAGACCACCTCGTCGGAAAGGAAGCATCAATGCGGCATCCGCAATCCAACGGCGAGGCTAGCACGGAGCTGGCGCGCCTCGACGTCAACGACCCGCTCGCGTTCGTCGAGCATCGGGCCGCGGTCGGCAAGCCCGAGATGTTCTCATTTGACTTGGTCGGCGACCATGTTGCCGGCGTCGTCACCGAGATAGAGACCGTCAAGGGGGCGTTCGGACCCTTCGACATCATCAGCCTCATCGCACGCGACGGCAGCGAGTGTCGTGTCCAGGCCACGGGTGCCGTGTTGAGCAACAGGCTCAGTTCGGTAAATGTCGGCGACACGATTGGCATTCGGCGAATCGTGGACGGGTTCAGCCCGGAGTTCGGCAAGCCATATCCGAATTTCGAAACCACCGTCGTCGCGACGGGCCGAAGTGGCGGTGGCGCCGTACCACCCGAGGCGCCCGCGCTCCGAGTCGGTGCCGAAGATGATGATGACGGCGACGTCTGAGCCGGTTGTCCCTGTCGGTTCTACAGAGCCGACGGGGACAACACCCCTGCTCTCGGCGGCGTGGCGATACACGCGCCGTGGCTGGCCCGTGTTTCCGGTGCAGCCGGGCGCCAAGGTGCCCCTGGGGCGACTGGTGCCACACGGGCTGAAGGACGCCAGCTGCGACCCCGGCCAGGTCGAAGGATGGTGGACGGCTGAGCCGATGGCCAATATCGGCCTCGTTACCGGGTTGGCTTTCGACGTGCTCGACGTCGACGGCGACCCGGGCTGGCGCACGCTGGCGTCCACCGTCGCCGAGCACGGCTGTCTTTCCAGTTCTCCAGTGGCGCGCACCCCGAGAGGCGGCGCGCACTTCTATTTTCTGCCGACCGGGCTCGGCAACCGGGCCCGCTTCTTGGACTCGCTCGACTGGCGCGGCAAGGGTGGCTACGTCGTGGCGCCACCGAGCATCGGCCCGAGCGGCACCTATGGCTGGTCCCTTGCGCCGGCGCACCAGGCGCTCGAGCCGGTGCCGGCGTGGCTTTGTGGGCTCCTCGAACACAGGAGCTGGACGCAGCCGGTCTACGTTGCCGGCGCCACCGGCGTTAACAGCGCGTACGGCCGGCGAGCACTCGAAAGCGAGCTCGGACGGCTCGCGCTGGCGAAGGAGGGGACCCGCAACCACCAGTTGAATGCATCTGCTCACAGCTTGGGCCAGCTGGTCGCCGCAGGCCAGCTCGGCACCGAAGAAGTGGTCGAGGCGCTCCTGGCGATCGGGCGCCGGATCGGGCTCAGCGACAAAGAGTGCGAGGCGACCATTACGTCGGGCATGACCGCCGGTATGCATTCACCGAGGCGGGTGCAATGACGACTACCGACACGTTGGTGGACGACATCATCAGGGGGCTGCCGGCACTCGACGCGCCCGATGAGGATGCCGCGGCGCGGGCGTTGCTCAGCTTCCAGTCGAGGCTTCGCACGCCCGCCGAGGTCAAGGCGATGCCACGACCCAGCTATCTGCTCGACGGACTCATCGTCGAGAACACTCTCGGGCTCATGTGGGGACCGTGGGGGTCGTGCAAGACATTCCTGATGCTCGCCTGGGCCGGATTCATCGGGTCGGGCTCGTGGTGGCTGGGGCGACCGGTGACGAAGACCAAGGTGCTCTATGTCGCTTGCGAAGGCGTCGGGGGACTGGGGCCACGCATCGAGGCCTTCGAGCAGGGGCACCGCATCTACCACATGCCCGGCGTGACATTCCATGAGGGACGCATCAACCTCCTCGACCGTGGCGAGGTGTCCGGGTTCGCACAGGGCGCGGCCGAAGCCGGTTTCGGGTTCATCATCCTCGACACCCTCGCCCGCTCCATGCCCGGCGGCGACGAGAACTCGGCCAAGGACGTGGGCATCGTCGTCGACGCCCTCGACACCGTCCGCCAAGCATCGGGCGGCCGCGGTGTTCGCCACTCCACCACTCGACCAAGGAGGGCTCGAGCGCCCGGGGGATCTCGGCCTACCTCGGGGCGTGCGATACCGAGCTCGAAGTCAGCGCCATCGGCACCCTGGTCACGGTGAAGTGCCACCAGCAGCGCGACGCCGAGAAGGCGGACCCGATCACGCTCTGCTCTCGAGCCGGTAGCGGGCACGGATTCGGCGCCACTGGTGGACGGCAAGGGCAAGGCGAATCGCCTGGCGGCACCACGACTCCAGGTCCTCACGGCGCTCGACGACGACCCAGAACGGGGTGTTTCACGTCCGTCTGGAGTGCCACTTCGGGCGTGGCACTTACGTACCTTCCATCGGCACCGTCGGCTCTCGTCGAAGAGGGCCTCGTTGGCACCCTTCCTGGCACTCGACGCCGCGCTACGTGCTCACTGACCAGGGACGAAACGAAATCGGTGCCATCAATGCCACGGGGTGCCACGTGACGAATGGCACTCCAAGCCGAGGGAAGGAAGCTCCGAGAGGCCTACGAAGCCCGCTCTGCCGCCGCCGCTCTCATCGGGCACGAAGGCGGGCCCCAGGGTGACTCCACGCCACCGGAGACGGCGTCATGACCGCCACCAACCCCGCGGTCGATTTGCTGGCTTCGCTCGTGCTCGAAGACGGGAGGCGCTGGGGAGAAGCCGCCGTGGCGGTCCAGTGGGCCGACGCGCAGCACGTGCTCGATCAGGACGCCCCGCCGTACTCGTACTTCACCCGGGCGAGGGGGTACTCCAAGACGGCCGACTTGGCGGGCATCGCTTGCGCAACGATGCTGGCCCAGTTGCCTCCAGGCTCCCGTCTCTTCGGCGTGGCGGCCGATCGAGACCAAGGCAAGCTCATGGCCGACTCGATCGCTGGCTACACGGCAAGAACACCCGAGTTGGGCTCGGCTCTGGAGGTCAACGCCTACCGCGTCCAGCGCGCCACGCCAAGGCAGCGTGCTGGAGGTCCTGGCCGCCGACGCCGCCTCGGCCTACGGCCTACGGCCTGCCTTCCTGGTGGTCGACGAGATCGCCCAGTGGGCCACCACGGCACAACCCCGTGCGCTCTGGGAGGCGACGACCTCGGCCCTGACGAAAATCCCCGGGGCCAAGATGGTGGTGTTGACGTCAGCCGGTGACCCGACCCACTGGTCTCGCAAGATCCTCGAACACGCCCTGGGCGACCCCCTCTGGTGCGTGCACGAGGTGGACGGGCCTCCCCCGTGGGCCGATCCCGAGCGCCTGGCCGAACAGCGCCGTCGACTGCCCGAATCCTCGTATCGACGTCTCTTCGAGAACCAGTGGGCGAGTAGCGAAGATCGCTTGACGTCGATGGAGGACCTGCGCGCCTGCATCGTGCTCGACGGTCCTCAAGAGCCGCGCTCGGGCAAGCGCTACGTCCTCGGGCTCGACCTCGGCGTGAAGAACGACAGGTCGGTCGCTGCTATCGCACACCGTGAGGGTGACGAGGTGGTGCTCGACCGCATGGCGGTATGGGCGGGTTCGCCGTCTCATCCGGTCGATCTTCGCCTCGTCGAGGAGTGGGTCACCGAGGCGGCACGGCGGTACAACGGCGCGGAGGTCATCTCCGATCCGTGGCAAGCAACTGGTTTGGTGCAGAGGTTGAAGGCCACAGGGGTCAAAGCGAGTGAGTACATCTTCTCCACGCGGTCCGTCGGCCGTCTGGCGGTCACGTTGCACACCTGCATCCGCGACCACCGCCTGGCGTTGCCCGACGACGTCGAGACCATCCCCCTGGAAGCTGCCCAGTGAACGCCCTGTGGAAGTGCTCGGAGTGCGGTGAAGAGCTCGAAGCGGTCGCCACCGTGGTGGAGCATCGGTGCGCAGCCAAGAGCGGCCGGTGGACGACGTGGAAGCCCGTGGGGGACCCGGCAGTACCGAAGCGCGGGCCAGTTTCGGTCCGCATCGAACGCGGCTCAAGCGGACACAGAGTGAGCACACATGATTGACGACAGGCGCCCGCTCCTCGTCAAAGCGCGGGTCCTCGCTGAGTGGGCCGCGGAGCTGGAGGCGAAAGAGAGCGCACCCTGGCGTCCCATCCTCATCAAGGCCGCTGCCCTCAAGGGGCTCTCTGAGGCCGAGCGGAAGAAGCTCATCACAGGACAAGCTCGCAGGGCTCGGTGACCCCCATAGACGAGACGCCGTGGTCAGGCCCGGTCCTCCTCGTGAAACGCCGAGTCCTCGACGAGTGGGCCGCAGAGGTGAACGCGAGGACTTGCCCGAGCTGCGGCCAGATCATCCAGAGGTCGGAGAAACCCACACAAAGTTCATTCTGACTTCACCTTGCGCTCGAAGTAGATGCGTCCATGTGTCCCGGGATTACGGATCTGGGTGATGGCAGCCATGTGGAGAGCGTGGTTGAGCCGTCGGTTCCCACGCCGAGAAAGCCGGTGCACGACACGGCCTCCTGAGGACCATTCGATCGGGGCGGTGCCGTTGTAGGAGGCGAAGACATCCCCGTTGGCAAAGCGGCCGATGTCGCCGGCGTAACCGATGATCTCCGCGGCGATGATCGGGCCGACGCCATAGAGGTCGGTCAGCGACGTGCCCGATGCCTTGACGGCGAGGCGGATCCGGCGGTGCGACTCCTTGGTCTGGGCGTCGAGCCGGCGCACGTCGTCGAGCAGCTCGAGGGCCAGGTCGTAGCGGACCTGCTCGGCCGGCGTCTCGGGCGTGATCTTGGCCATGAGCCGCTCGGCGTCAGAAACATAGAGTTCCTGGCAATTCCGCCCTGCAGCTCGGCGAGCAGCGCATGAAGAGACAACCACGCCGAGGTCTGCTGGCGAGGAGCCGGACTCGAGGGCCCTCGACGCTGCGTAGGTTCGGGGCCCGAAAGGCGGCGATGGCGACCGAGCGGGCGTCGTTGGGGTCGTTCTTGTTCGAGTGCCCTGTGGCGAGCACCCGGATGCGAGAGGCCAAGGTCGCTGGCACATCGAGGACCTCCTCGCCTTGGGCGACAAGCTGCTGGGCCAACAAGTAGCCCAACCCGCCCGCCGACTCGATGGCCCAGGTGCGCTTCTCGAACGGTTTGGCCCAACTGACCAACTGTTCCACCTGGCGGCGGGTGGCCCGCACCCTGACGCTCGAGAGCTCGTCTTCGGCCTCATCGATCGCCACCGCTGTGTGCGAGGCCTTGTGCGGATCGACGCCGATCACCACATACATGACTACCTCCTTGGTCGTGATGGAACCACGAAGGGCACTCCTGCTTGCGGACGGTTCGTGCTCGATCCTCTTTTGAGCCACTCCATGGCGAAACCCTGGCGGGACGCTCTTCGAACGAAAGCCACCCAATAGATTCCGGGGGCAGGCACTATGCGAGCGACCCAACCAGGACCTCTCAACGCTACGGATCAGCCGCAGTGTCTGCATCAAGTCTCAAGCAGGCACGACTGGGGCACCCTGTGGATGGGGCATCATGGCATCGTCAGCTACGGGGATCCGAGTCGTTCTGGGGCACTTTGTCGGCCGCCAAGCTGAAGCCCTCAACATTTCTGGGCGCACGCCCGGGCAACCAGGTATCGTCATCCTGCTGTCGAGGTTTGGGGGTTGGGTCATGGTTGGACGTCTTCTGTCCGTGACCGGCACGACTCTGCTGATCGCCGTGGGACTGGTCACGCCGGTCTTGGCCACTACGACCGCAACCCCGGCAGCCGCCGATACCGTCGTCGACGGCTGTACCATCGTCTCGAACCCCACCTCGACCAACTTCACGAACTGCCCGGGTGCCGATCTGGCCGGGGCCGACCTGCACAGTTTCAACCTGAGCTTTGCGAACTTTGCTGGCGCGGACCTCGCTGGTGCACTTCTTCGCGGCGTGCCCCCCCGGTATCGACTCCTTCTGTAACTTCGCGCTCCTCTCTGACGCCAATCTGAGTCAAGTCAACCTCTCCGGCGCCGTCTTCGCCGCCGCCACCCTCGACGAGCTGAGACCAGGGTCCGCTGCCGCCACCTTTGACGGCGCGAACCTCACCGACGCTATCCTCACCGACGCCGTTCTCGTAGCCTACGTCTCCGTCGGCGGCTTAGAATACGGAACCGTCGCTGACTTCACCGGTGCCACCTTGACCAACGCCAACTTCACCGGCACCATCCTCGTCCCCCCGAATCAGAGCCTGACGGCGACCAGCCAGGCGCGGTGGCGACGTGGTCCACCCCGTCGGGCATCCCAGGGGCCACGCCCGGCAGCTGCACTCCTGCGTCGGGATCGACCTTTCCGCTCTTCACCAGCACCGTCACCTGCCAGGTCCTCGACCATGCGAAGGAGGTGGCCACGGGGACGTTCCCGGTGAACGTGGCCCCGACCACCCAGTACTTCACTCGGGTCCTCATCCCCTCCAACGGCGCGGTCCTCGCCGGTTCGCCCTACCTCGATGCGGCGGCGGGCGATGGTCCGGGAGTCATCAAGGTCGTCTTTGAGGTGAGTGGCGGGACACTCAGCGACAAGGTGATCGCCACCGCCACCCCCACCCTCTTTGGCTGGCTGGCTAAGTGGAACACAACGGGGGGTGCCCAACGGCTCCTACAGCCTCGAGAGCGTTGCCACCGACGCCGCTGCCAACACCGACACCAGCACTCCCATCACCATCACGGTGAACAATCCCGCGCCCACGAGAGCGTCCTCATCCCGTCGAATGAAGCGACCTTGTCAGGATCAGCCGCAATCCTGGACGCCTCCGCCTCGAACGCCACCAGCGTCGAGTTCGCGCTTTTTGGTGGCACCTATGGTTTGTCCGGTCACCTCATCGGCACAGCCACCGCCACAATCTAAGGATGGCTCGATAGATGGAACACCACGACCATTCCTAACGGATAATACGTCATTGTGTCAGTCGCCTCGCGTCCGGGCGGGAGCGGCTTCAGTCCAGGCGTCACGATCACCGTGGCAAATCCGGGCCTTGCCGAGCTGCCAACCCGTCGTTCACCTTGACGTCGTCGGACGTTGTCGGAGGAAACGGATGTAGCATCGTATATGGTGCGTTCGACGCGGTATACCCCGGGAGCGCGGCCGTCGGGAACGTAACCCTCCACATGGCGGGTTGCGTTACAATCCGTCCACGTTCACCGGATCCTTCACTATCACGACCGGCGTTGGCACCCTCAGCGGCAGTGCCATGGGTCCGATCACCGTACAGGGTTGGAGATACGCTCGAAAGAACTATGAGATAACTCTGTCCGTGACGACCGCGACCGGCTCCTTCTCAGGAGCGACGGGCAATCTGGGGTTCTCCGCGCCGTATGAGACAACCGACTCTGTCACCGGTTGAATAGTCCATCCGGCCACGCAATGATCCAGGGCGCCACCCCCCCGATGACCCGAGCGGGTGGACGTCGAGCAAGGCCGGTGGCGGGCGCGGTGTCCAGCACGGCAGAGGACTCCTCAACGGATTTGTCAACGCAACTCGACCCGACCGGCCCCGACTCAGACCCACTAGTCCAAGTGGCTCCGTCGGGAGGAACCGTACCTGACCACGCACAACTCATCGAGACCCAACCAAAGTGATCATCGTCTTGGAGTGTGACCTCGGGCCACCATAAGAATCAGAGGTGCCCCAGTTCGCCGGGATAGAGGCGCGAGCACCGTCTGTCTTGGCTTCGGATCGGTATGCTCGGGCGGTGGCGGGCTGGCCGACTTGGAGCAAGAAGCGACGTCTGTTCTTCGTCCGAGCAGCTGGCGTTTCTTGCGCTACTTGTGCTGGGTGTCGTGCTCACGTTCCTGGGACACGGCCTCGCACATATCCTGACGTGGGCGATCATCCTCGTGGTTGTAACGGTTGCCAATCTCGCTCTCCGCTTGACGTACTTCCGAAGCGGTGTTGCCGGAGATTCGTGAGGAACGAGGAGCGTTCTCGCTCGTGAGGCGGCTGCCCCATACCGCCGGGTCGAGTGGGCAGTATGCAAGCATTTGACCGGTGGATGGCATCAAGGCTCATTGGACCTTCCGTGAACGAATCACACGACTAGGGCGACGACTTCGCGGTGAAGATCGCACGATTCTGCTCGCCCCGGACTACGGAGCGTCGTTGCCGCTCTGGCCTGGAGAGAAGGTCGACGAAGACCCGGAAGAGTTCTTGCCGCCTGACCTGCTCGACAGACTGCTCAACTGGCAGGAGTACTGGGACAGCCATCATGACTATCAGGTGGGTTGGGACTCAAAGGAAACCCAGACACATTGGGAGTCGGAAGGCACGGCCCTCGCCAACGATCTCAGAACCGCGCTACCACCGGGAGTGAACCTGCGAGTTGGTTTCTGACCAACCTGCCCCCATACGCCAATGATATTGAGATGCTCCCAGTAAGGTCCACCCGCTGCAAGGTTGGTCGTCGGTAATTTCGGGAGCACCGGAGCCGCCGGTCTGACTTCAGATCAGGTGGACGTGTCATGGCGTTCGCACCCCGTCGACCGGAGCTCCGGACACATTGAGACGAGGCGCGGCGTGCCCCGTTCCAGAGGGGTGATCGGCCGTTCTGTTCGCACCAGATCGACCCCACCGTCACTCCTTCTCGGGACGGCCGCGCCATCCCTCAACCGAGTTAAGGAAAGGAAGGGATGGCATGACCATCGTAGAAGCCACGCGCACCGTCACTGGTGGCATCGACACCCATGGGGAGGTCCACGTGGCCGCCGTGTTGGACGAGATCGGTGGCCTGCTTGGCACTGAGTCGTTCGCGGCCGACCCCGACGGCTACTCGAACCTGTTGGCCTGGCTCGAAGCGTTCGGTGAGGTCACCAAGGTCGGCGTTGAAGGGACCGGTTCCTATGGCGCCGGCATCGCCCGCTTCCTGGCCCGAGCAGGCATCCACGTCGTCGAAGTCGATCGTCAGAATCGCCAGGCCCGACGACAGAGCGGCAAGTCCGATCCCCTCGACGCGGTCGAGGCCGCCCGGGCCGCGCTCTCGGGCCGGGCCCGTGGAATCGCCAAGTCCAAGACGGTTCCATCGAGGCCATCCGGGTCCTCGTCGTGGCCAAGCGCTCAGCCCGAGGCGCCCGCATCAAGGCGCTGACCCAGATGCGCCAGCTCACCTTCAGTGCCCCTGACCAGCTGCAGAGCCGCCTAAAAGGCCTCCCCATCGCCCAGTTCGTCGCGGCTGCCCAGGGACTGCGCCCAACGCAATCGCCTGACATCATGACGGCTGCCACCAAGGCGTCGCTCTCGACGTTGGCCCACCAGTCGCCGTTTTCGAGGATGAGATCGGCGCGCTCGACGCAATGATCACCCCGCTTCTCGAGTCCACCGCACCCGAGCTCCTTGCTGTCTATGGCGTGGGCATCGACACCGCGGCCGCGTTGCTTGTTGCCACCGGTGAGACCCGGAGCGTCTACGTTCCGAAAGCCGCTTGGGCGCATTTGTGCGGGGTGTCTCCACTGCAAGCCTCCTCTGGAAAGGTCACTCGCCACCGCCTCAACCGTGGCGGTGATCGCCAGGCCAACCGAGCGCTCTGGCACATCGTCATCACCCGCCTCGCCTCTGACCCGAGGACGAAGGCCTACGTGGAACGGCGGGTGAAGGATGGTCGCTCCAAGCGCGAAGCCATCCGCATGCTCAAGCGCTATATCGCCCGCGAGGTGTACCGCTCCTTGCCTCACGCTAGACCCCTGGACCATGGACCTGGCTCTCCATATGCCTTCGCCTCGAGGGGTTGACTTCCACCCGATTCGCCGGTCCATCGTCCGCGCTCACCGAACACTCGAGGACGCGTAACCTAATAAGAGCTTGCCCTCTCGACCGAGCGGCCCGTCGTTGGTCTGTCCGCTGTCTTCTCTCCGAAATCCCTCGAAAGGGCTTGACATCATCCATAGGAGCATCGGGATGAGGCGCATACTGAAGAGGTGGAGCAGGGACCGACCGCTGAGGAACCAAGTGGCATGAGGGCACCTCTGACTCGGGAGGGCGATGCCCCAGCAGTCCCGTTGACGCCTGAGGAAGCCGCCGACATGCGCCGTGAGTCAGACGAGTTCGACCACTTGGTAGCCGATGCGCTCTCCGACGACGCCGACTACCTCCATGAGCGCTATCGCGAACTCCTGACGACGGGAGCCACGACCATTCAGATGTCAGGAGGCACTTGGAGCGCAAACCTCCAACGACCTCGGTGGCGAGACTGGTGGCTCCTAAGTGAATGGGTTCGGCCTGGCGGGCCTTCTGGAACTGGACGGACGCGGGTATCCCGGAAGTGCACCGAGCATCAGCTCGAATCAGCAATCACGCTTCAACTGGCAGTAGGGCTGGCCTTGCTTAGGAACGCCGAGTGACCCGGTACGCCGGGACGGGGTGCCACTGTGCGGCACTTCGGGGAGTGTGGATAACCTGAGTGTCGATGGCTAACGACACCGATCCACTAGCGGACGAAGCCGTACAGACGTATCGCGCATTTGAGGACAGCCTTGCAAGGCAGCGCGGAATACGTGCCTGGTTGGGCCGACGGAGTCTTGCCAGGACCAGGGCAGCAAGCACGCAGTTCTCGTCGGCAGAGCGTGAGAAACAAGCACGATTTGACGCTACGGAAGCCTCCGAGCTGCGAGCGTTGGCAGTTGAGTCGCTAACCAACGCAGCCGACCAGTTCGCCAACTCACACTTGACCGCTGCTCAACGCAAACATGGCTGGACCGCAGAGGAGGCGGATCGACTGGCGAGCTACTTCCTCTCGTTAGCGAAGGGCATCGACACCGCTGGACCTTGGGGTCAAACCAACATGGCCAAGTGGTTCGACAGCGTCGGAATCACTGGCGACGACGACCTAAGGGCGCTGGCGTACGACGCAACCTCTGTCTACAACGCTTATGTCTGCCGGAAGTGGCGCAAGGTAAATCGCCCTCCCAGCGAGTAACTGAGCTTGGTGTCCCCGAACGCCGGGACTGGGCTACGTCCTAATCTGCTGACATGGACCGGATCGGGCGAGAGGGTCGCCGGGCCGAGCGTGTTCTCATCTGTCTCTCCAGCCTGTCGGACGTATGCGACGGCGGGGAGATCAGCGAGTTGGAACATGCTTTGCAAACGGCGACTCGCGCGGAAAGGAGCGGGTGCTGACGACGAGGTCGTCTTGGCGGCCCTTTGCCATGACATCGGCAAGGTCTTCGGAGATGCTGGCCATGGCGAGGTGTCCGCCGATCTCCTGAAGCCGCACGTTCGGGCGGAGGTGGCCTCAGTCGTTCGCTACCACGGGGCCTTCACCGCACGACACTGGGATCCATCGTTGAAGGGCGGATCGGATCCGAGATTCAAGTACCAGAGAAGAGCCGTGGTATCGCCTCGCCGAGACGTTCGTTGATGAATGGGACATGGAATCCTTCGACCCTTTGTACCCTCGTGAGGATCTTGAGCATTTTGCGCCCCTAGTGAGGCGACTCGTCACTGGCGCTTGAGTAAATGGGGTGCCCCCAAACGCCGAATGGTGCGACACTCTCTGAATGGCCGGCCGCTTGGGGTTCGTCGTTGAGGACGTGATCCACCTGAGGGGGCGGGGCACCGTCCTGGTCGGCGAGTTTCCAAATGACGCTCCGGTCGCAATGTCCGGAGAGCTGATCAAAGTTGTTCGAGATGGGACCCCGGTGCTGACGAGTTCGGCCACGAGCGAGCTGCACACCGCACGACGGAAAGAGGGCTTTCCTCATCCCCGACATCGATGCAGACGTGCGAAGAGGGGACGTAATCGAAGCTGGGTAACTGGGGTATCCCAGATCGCCGGATATGAGGCGATGTCGTCGTGGGCGATCGTGAATCTTCCAAATAAAACAAAATGGGAACAAACCTTGCGAGAGCAGGGCAGAATGCTCTGGCCCCGTTACCAGGGACCTCAATACGATGCGCTCATGGCTGGGCAACCCCTGAGAGCATCGGATTCCGAGCGGGATGCCGCGGTCCAGGTTTTGAACGAAGCGCTATCCCGCGGGGCGTCTCAGCATCGACGAGCACGGGGACCGAGTCGAGGCAGCGCTCGGGGCGACAACGATCGAGGAACTCAAGGACCTCACCGCCGACGTGCAAGAGGCACCGCCTGTACGCCCCCGGTCTCGCAGTTCGTGGGCGACCTTGGTAGTACCCCTGGTTGCCGTAATAGCCATTATTGCGTTGGTGTCGGCGATCCACGGAACGACCAGCTGAAAACAACTCCGGTCGGATCCCATGGCGTATCGACAGGCAGGCGCCTTCCCGCTCATCGGCTGGGGTGCAGCAGTCGGCATCAGACTGCACCACTTCTTCCGGCTCGACTGTCATGTCGTATACCGGCCCGGAAAATACGAGGGTAATGACACCCCGATTTGCAGTTTCATCTAGTGGCGGTTGTTTGCACTACACAGAGTCGAGCAAATGCATCTCAGGATCAATGCTGCTTTACATCTACCAGATAGGCGTTTCATCCATTCCAGAGCCATCGCTCTTTGGCTGCAACTCATTGACCTATCGCCTAACCGCAGGAACGTATTACATCGTCGTCCTCGCTAGCGGTGATTGGAAAATCTCTCCGACTTCGGGTTAGCGAATCGTTACATTCCGTACCGGATCTGGAGTGTCACGGATCGCCGGGTCTGCGACAATCGCCAGATGGGAGAATCGCCCTGGAGCGCAACCGAGCTGGTCGGCGAATCTGAATCGGCTCCTGAGTACGAGGTCAAATGCGACGGATGCCTAGAACGGTTTCCTCTAACCGCCACTGCCCCATAACGCCGGGCCGGTGGCTACAAGGGCAGCGATACGCTCTAGCGCCTTGTCCTCGAAATCGGCCACCCAAGCGTCGGGCATCCTTAGATCGGTCCAAAACGACAACGGATCGGCTCAGTCCTATCTCGTGGTCAAGCCAAGTAGTGAGGAGCAAGCCGTGGCTCACGAAGACAAGGCTCTTTGAGGATCCAAAGTCAGACTTCAGTTGCGCAATCCGGCTGATCACGTCTTCACGACGTTCCCATCCCTCGACCGTTTCGCCCTTCAGGTATTTGGTTACCGCGTTCGTGTGCTCGTCGGCTGAGGCATACCACGGCTTCTTCACCTCGCTGAGCTGATCCCTGATGTCCGCGACCACCAAAGGGAGGGACGACGCGGCGGTGTACGCGAGCTCGGCGCTCGGGACTCGTCAATACGATGGCGCTCGTAGATCGGCCCGCGAGACCCGTTCCCGGCGCGGTTGCGTCTTTCCTGCCCTTTTCGGTCAGAGGCAATTCGGCTCCCGGCGTCTCTCCGGTCATCAGCGGCTCGGCGTGACGAACCAGAACCACCCTCGTCACCGGGCCATACCCGCAGTGACGAGCGGCCGGAGCGATCTGGCTGCCCGGCCCTCAGCGTCAGGGAGTCCTTCCGTACGCCGGGACTGTGGCGGTTATGAACCCTGCGCTAGCTTGGACTTCACGGCGGGCCGGTCTACTCCCGCCACGGACACGGCAATCCCGAAGACGCGGTCATAGCTCGTCCAGCCATTCGTTCCGCCTCGGTTGTTGCCGATGAGCACCCGTCGCCGTGAGGCGTCCACAGCCTTCACAAGGTGGTGTCGATGCTGCCCGACACACGACAGAGGACAATGTCGCCGACTTCGACCGCTGCGGGGTTAACCGGGGCGACGACCACCTCATCCTTGCTTCGGATGAGCGGCGCCATCAGTTGCCAGTGGGCCGAAACGTAACCGTCTCACCCGCCGCGACCCGCTCCGCAACCTGCTTCAGCACACTTCAGACCGTAGCGTTCAGGCCTTCGTGTGCTCAGCCGGGCGATCCTTCACTTGGACCTTCTACCCCGCTGCGGAGGCTCACTTCACGTTTGGACCGCCACAGCACCTGACGCGAGGTTGAGGTCTAACTGACGACACCACGGGTCAGAAGGGGGCTGCCACCCATAGACGGGGGTGAACCGGATCGTCAACTGAGTAGCAGCGTCGGGGATATGGGCTCCCAGATCCCGAGTGGCGTGCGTCGCCGGACCCCCTTCGTAGGGTCCGCGCGCGCCACCATTGTCATCTCGATACAGAGTTCCGAGGTCGTCGGTGACCTTCAGCATCCAGTACCAGTAGAACGGCTCGTGGCGACGGGGAACGAGACCAGGAACGAACTCATAGTGGAGTTCGCTCTCCTCGATTCTGGTGGCAACGATCTCCTTGTCCTTATCTCTGAGCACCCTCGTGGCGAACCCCACTCCGCTTGGCTGCATTGAGCGCTCTTGTGCCTTGACCTGCCACAGCGGGACATCTACCGCCCCACCACGGCGGATTCCACGAGCGATGACGTGATGGCCCTCGACCAACTCTCCCAGATCGAGATCGAAGACGATGTCCAAGTGCTCGCCGGTCAGCGGCAAGGTGGGCGTCGGTGGCATCACGGGGCACGATCACGTACAGAGGCTAACCATGCCCCAGATCCGCCGGGACGGAAGCCAACGCCGACTCCGATTGTGGACGGGCCGCCGATGGGCCGCTCGACCCGGCGCCTCGACCTATAGGCCCCTCGCTGACGATGATGTGGGCAGAAAGGAGAGGCCATGAACCCGGTTGACAAGGCCACGTTCGCCGCCACCCTGGCCGAGCAGATGCGTCGCCAGCTCGACCCACTCCACCCGTTAGATCACACGACCGCCGACCAGCTCCTCGTGGAGGCCCTTAGGCATGAAGGTGGTTACGACGACCTCTTGGCCGCCTACGAAGAGGTCCGCTACCGGGGCGGCTACCCGCCCGAGGAGCCACCATTTGGAGGTCCGCCGCCTGAGCCCGTTGGGCCGGGGTAGCGGTTGAGACGCAGGTCGTGGGCGATGACCATCGGGGTGCCCCTGTTCGTCGGGACGGTGGGACAGTTCGCAAGTTCGTGCACAAAGCCACGACCAGATCCATGCTTTCGGAGCACGCAGAACCTATGAGGAGGCGTCGATTCTGCTGGCCGAGTCGAAGGCCAGAGTCGAGAACGCCGGAGGGCACAACGACCGATATTGGATCGAGGAGATTGACACAACGGGTCTCTTTAGCATTCCGCCTCGGCCAACCCCACGAGAACGATATTCAACTCGCATCGAGGAGAAAAACTCCGGCCCCGGTACCTGGACAACGGTCCATGTCGATGTTCTCGACGGTGTTCGGGTTGTCAGTGCGTCACGATCGGAACTATCAGGATGCTGCAAACGTTCGAACCATTTCGACAGGGCGACCGCCACTTCGCACTCATCTCGACGAACTACACGGCGACCTCCGTCATGGACCTTGCGAACGGCCAGATCATTGCCGAAGAGGAGCCGAATGCTGGTGGGTTTTGTCCGGTCGGCTTCTACGTACCTGACTGGTGGGACATCAATAGCGAAAGGGTGTTACCTGGGTCCATGTATTGGACGAAAGACAACGAATGGCCCACAGGCGACTTCGGGTTCGTCTGGGGCTGCATCTGGGGTGATGACTGCGTCATGGAAGGTGCAATACCTCGATCTCTCCGGAATACAAGACGGCGTTCTCCGACGAGAAGAGCGATACGGCTATGTCCCGCTCGCCATACCCGGCTACCTTGCGCCCTTATATCAACAGCGTGAGCCGCAAGACTTCATTCGATGCTGGTCTCACCAGGGCGAAGCCCATGTTGAGTTCTCCGTTAGCCACACCTACGACTTGGCGAGCGGCCGTCTGCTCCCGGCAAGGGATTGGATTACGAGCATCCGACGCACATGGTGGCCACTACGCGCCATCACCAACCGGCGCACGACCTCATCACGCTCCTTGCGGGGTCGAGGGGCCGGGACGATTGGGTGCAGATCACCCGCCACAGCTTGAAGGTGTCCTTCGCCTCATCGATCGCGATGGCGATGTAGCGGGAGCGGTCAGGTTCAGTCATGCCAGCCGCAGCCTGCAGCCAACTCGACCCAGCGGCCCGGAGCCTGCCAAGTCGATCCGCACGAGCAGCGTGCCGCGTCGGGGTCCTGAGTATTGGGCACACGCACGGCGATCACCGTGATCTCGTGGTCGCTCATGCGCCCGCCCGCGTAGATCAGCGCCTCGACTCGCTCAAGGTTCGGACGCAGCCACCGACACGCCTGGGCCACCGTCCACATCGGCGTGTCGTGGTCGAGCAGCACCATGAGGTCGCTCATGTTCGCCCGGACGTCGCCGGGCAAGACGTCGGTGCAGTTCCACAACAAGCCGGTGAGACGTTCGAGGCTGAGCCCTGGGTGGGTCCTCCGGGTCGAGCTCCTCGGTTAGGTACTGGTACAACCAGGCAGGCGGTAGGTGCCCGGGGGCGTGTCCTCCGCGGATCGGGTCATAGGTCATGGCATTTTCCCTTCGGTCATGCGTGGGTGAACACGCGATTGAAGAGCCCCGAGCGGGAGTGGGTATCCGGTGCGACTCCCGTTCTCGGGCCAATGCCATGCCTTGGCGCGATCCGTGCCGGTCAATGCCGGACTGCGGCCGGTTACCCGAGGTCCATGCTAGATCCGGGAAATGACCTTCGTCTAGTGGCCCGTTGCCCACGGCTCAGAATCCCTATGGTGGTCACAAGTCGTCCGAGGAGGGTCCGTGCAGGGTGCTGCGGAGCAGCTAAGTCCCCCGTGGTAAAGCCGGGCATGGGAGACCGAGGCGAGGCGTGGGCGAAGGCGACGGGGCGAACGATCAGAGCGGCGGAATGACGGGCGCCGAAGCAGCGGTCATCGCCGGGGTAGTCGGTGGCGGCAGTGCCATTCTGGCGGCATCGGTGGCCACTTTTGGCACCTACAAGGTCACGAGTCGCTCGATCGCCGCCGAGTCGACTTGGAGGCGGGAAGAGCGCATCCAGCAGCGGATAGAGCAGGCGTACATCGAAGTTCTCACGTACTTATCGAGCAGCCTCAACCACGTGGATATGTGTATGTGGCACTGGGCGGACGACCTGGACTCAGAAGTGCCAGCTCCGCCATTTTTGGATCCGGCTCGTCGGGCCGCTGCCCAGCTCCATTCGAGCGCTCTTGTCAGGGACGGCTGGGCTGGGTTCGAGTCGAAGATGGTCACATTTGGTGGCTACGTCATGGTCTATCGGAGCCACAAAGGCGACGGTATTGCGGGACTGCCAGCCAGCGGTAGAGAAGAAGAGGGGCGCTCGCTCCAGCATGGAGCAGACGGCATCCGATCTGAGGAACATGGCGGGACTGCTATACGACCAGATGCACAATGAGCTCGCGCAAGGCCCGCACCCGAATCCCTACCGCCGGGGGCGGCCGAACTCTCGTAGCCCCGTCAGGCCGTCTAGATGGTCCGGACACGCCCACACCCTGAACCAGCGGTCGCCTCAGGACTGAACCAGCGGCCCGTCCAAGTGGGTGCCTCGGCGCAGTGGGTGGCTTGGAGTTGACGGCTGTAGGCGAGGCGCCAGCACCGCCCGGCTCGACCGTGAAGCCTGGATGGACGTCGCCGGGGTGGGGAACCATGGCTTTAGTTACGAGCTAGCTCAAGGCGTTACAGGTGTAACTAGGGCAAGGGGGCTCTTGCGACAGAACAATCCGAAGACTTAATCTTTCAGCGTGACTTTCACGAAGCGGCCTGTCGACCCCAGGGCCTTTCAGGCCCTCGACCGGATTGTCGCTGCCAACGAGGCCATGAGGAAGGCCGAAGTCGAGCGCGCCAAGCAGGGAAGGGTCCGCGCCGCGGAGATCAACCAAGCGCGGAAGTACGGCATGAGCTACGACGACATCGCAGAGCGGTTGGGCGTGTCGCGCGAGCCGCGTGCGTCAGATGGTCGGTCGAGACGGGAGCGCTACGAGGAGATTGTGACGATGGCAGAGGGAACGACACGACGAGGGCGTGGTGAGGACTCTGTGTTCTTCGACGCCGCTTCTGGGCGGTGGTGTGCATCGGTGTCAATGGGGCGCCGTCCTGACGGTCGACGACTGCGTCACAAGGTCACCGCCAAGACCAAGAGCGAGGCCATGGCCAAGCTCAAGGATCTCCACCAGCGCGTTGGACAACGGGCTACAACCCGCCGCCCGGCTGACGGTAGGCGCCTATCTCGACGACTGGGTGAGCGGGCTCGATCACCGGGTCAGGCCGAACACCGCGGATCAGTACCGCTTCACGGTTCGTTGCCACCTGCGCCCCGCCCTCGCTACGAAGACGCTCGCCAAGCTCACCGTCGCCGACTGCAACGCGTTGTGGGCCGCGAAGCTCACCAAGGGATTCAAGCCCAACACTGTGCGGCTCATGCGCGCCGTGTTGCGCCGCGCTACACGACGCCGAAGCCAACGGGCTCGTGGTCCGCAACGTGGCCGCGTTGTCGAGCGCGCCCGGGTCGAATCACTGGGCGGTCGGAGCCTTACCGCTGAGCAAGCCCGGGCGCTTCTGTCCGCAGCGAAGGGAGACCGGCTTGAAGTCGCGTATCTGTTGGCCCTCACCCTCGGACTGCGCCGGGGCGAGCTTCTCGGATTGGCATGGGCCGATGTTGACACCGACGCCGCGACGATCCAGGTGCGCCAGCAGGTCACCGTCCGCAAGTCCCCCCAAGGGGTCGACGGGAAGCGCAGCGGTCCGACCTTCTTGGAGCTGAGCCAGCTCAAGACCGGGAGCAAGGGGCGCCGCACCCTGGAGCTCACACCCGAACTCGTCGACGCACTGCGCTCCCAGTGGGCCCGTCAGGCGGCCGAGCACCTCCTCGTCGGGGAGGGATGGTTCGACTCGGGCCTGGTGTTCACGACGCCCGTGGGTACACCGATCGAGCCGGGCAGCTTCTCCCACGCCTTCACAGCCATGGCCGAAAGTGCCGGTCTGGGCCGTTGGCATCTTCACGAGACGCGCCACAGCGCCGCGAGTCTCATGCTTGCCATGGGCACCCGCTTGGAGGTCGTGTCCCGGATTCTCGGACACTCGTCCGTCACAATCACCATGGACACCTACGGGCACCTGCTCGGGGGCGAGAACCGCGCCGCCGCAGCGGCCATGTGCGGCGTTTTGCTCGGTAGCGGGTGAGTGCGATTGGGCGTTTGCTGTACCCCACACTCCGGCACTGGGCAGGATGGATCAGGTCCTAACCCGACAAGAATCATGTATTCGATTAGCTATTCGGAATCAACGACAAGTCCATATGTCCATCGGATATGTATGGCACGTCTCTCGGCGCCACCCCAAACCCTCGGCCCAACACGTCTGTGACCAGTGTCGCCGCGTCCGACCAGATGTCGCCAGTGCCAATGACGTCAACCTCAAAGGAGTCGGAGGTTGGAGCGAGAACTCTCAGAAATGGTTGGGGTCGGGTAGCCAGCATGACTGCAACGGAGTCGCGGGCCCATCCATGCGCACGGCAACGAAATCGCCATTGTGTCACCTCATCAAGTTCCGGCTGCACACCTTCGTAAGCAAACCTGACCGTTTCGGCGATGAATTCAATCAGAGCCGTTTGATTGATGAGCAGCCTATTGGGGGTAAATGTTTGGTTCCAACCCAAAAAATCTGGGGACACCGCAGATGCGGCCGTGACTGTCCCAGTCCGACCAATGATGACGCTCGGACCTGCTTCGTCAATTAATGCAAGCCAACTTTCGGTGGGCACTACGGGAGACGATGGCAAAGCCAGTCCAAATCCGTGTTGTCGGGTGGATCTCCACCTTCGGATCTTTTCCGCGAATGCACCGTAGAAGTCATCGATAAGAGAGCGACCAGGAACTGGAATACCTTGAATGGAGAATGTCGAAAGTTCTCCCCACTCTGAGAATCGCTCTTCGATGTACGTCATCTGGTCGACGGCATCATTGTCGCTCGGCAAGTCCGGTCCGGACTCCGTGCCCGGTCGACGTAGTCCAGTGGAAATGAGCTGCTGTATGCGTGATGGATCCTCCCAATGCGTATCCGATCCCGATCGGGTCGGCCAACCAACGGCATGTCCCAGCTCCCTCTGAGGTCGGTTGTCGTCAACGATTCGGTCGACGAGGAAGGGCATGTCCCAACTGTCTTGGGGGTCAACATGTAGAGCGACGAGTTCCCTGCCTCCGGCCTCTTCCGAATACCGTCGAACTTCAAAGTGACGAACCAGCGGGCGAACGTGCGCCCGAACGAGCTTCTGGTAGGCATCCACATCGACTGCTTCTGGGTTAATACCGACAACTCGTGCCGCAATTTCACGCTTACTAGTCGCGACTGTCGTGGTCTCAACGCCGAGAACGACTGTTCCGCCCTTGCTGTTCGCGAATGCGGCGACATCGGCGACGAGGTCGGCTCGATCCTTCGGGTTCTGGAGGTTATAGGCGTGGCTTTTGAAATCAATCTGGTCGCCCTCCTCGGTTCCGACGATGTCGGGAAATCGTCGAGCCGAGAGCATTTCGATCAGCTCAATTCGCGTCTCTGCTGCCACTCCATCTCCTCGTGAACGCGGACGGGGCTCACGCACCAAGCGCGTCGCCGAGACAGCATCCCATGTCGTGCGACCGCTCCGCCCGTGACACGTTCCCTAACGCTGAGTCGGCGCATGCTGCTTCAGCGACTGCCGGAACGGCAGACCTGATCTCTCGACGAAATCCCAGGAAGCCAGGGTCTCTCGTGTACGAGTCCTCGTGCGGCCCCTGCTTTCAGCCTGACCCGTCACTGGTCGCGTACCCGCCACTCAGTCGGAGGCGCCGCTACATCATGGACTCGTCTGCGTTCCCGTGGCCTAGCAGTGGAACCGAGCGTCAGTGGTAGTCAACCACCAGAATCTTGCGCTGCTCGGTGCTGCCTTCATGTTCAGCCGCACTATCGAGATCTCTTTTGGTGAGAAGCACGACAAGCGATATGGCAACAGCAATAGCGCCGGAAGCTACTGCGATGATCGTCCAAGTCGTGCTCAGCCCGCCACCTTGCCAGCCGAGTACGAGGACGGCAGCTCCCACATAGTTAAGGCATGCGCCCGCTGCCAGACCGTAACGTATTGGTCGGAGCAATCTTGACACCATGACGTGTTCACCAGGGCGAACTAGGTAAGCGGCTACCAAGGATGGCGCAACCAGAAGTAGTGCAATCGCAGCGTCAGAACGATTCTGCGTGGCAATATCGAGGCGTGTTAAAAGTGTTCGCCCTGCAATTAGAACCGCCGCCATAGCAAGACTCGTCAGCCACATGGCGCGGAGATGACCCAAAATGGCAACACGCATCGACACGGCTACGACGTGCTCTCCGGGCTCAATCGTGGAAGTCGTGTACACCTGCACCGATTCGGCGCCCATTCTTGCGTCATACGATTCTGCCGGGCCGGGACTTCTTATTTGCTCTCGCTGGATGCGAAATAGGCCTACCTCGGTTAGAGCGATCTCCGGAGGCGCTTCGAATCGGAGATGGTACGAGCACCCCCATCCAACAGACGGAGCAACCACTGCCAGTTCTGTAGCTCTGAGACCGAGGCGCTCTCGAAGCCATAACTCCGTATACGGCAGATACTGCTGATACGAGTACTTAACGATCTGAAGGTGAGAGTCAGTACCCACCTGCGTGAGCAAGATGAAGTTGAAGGTGAAGTCTCGAAGTAGTCTTGAAAAAGTATCGTTCTCCAGAAGCGCTCGCCATGTGTCATGGTCCGCTTCCACCCATGTGCTTGGCAACTCCCAGGAGTCCAAGAAATCGTCATACAGGTCGTCCGAAGACTTGGGAAAATCGAACGCAAGTTCTCTAAGCCGAATCGCAACGGCAGCGGAGCGATTTTCAAGGGGCTGTCCCAAAACGGCCTCCGCAGAGACGCAAAGCGCTGACCACGCGAAGTAGGTGTCGACTAATCGGGGGGCGACCGCGAGCGCTCCGCCCGACCTGTCCCTGAGGTCGAACTCAACCAACAAGTCCTTTCGGAGCAGCCCCACAGGTACAATGGGATAGGCCACGTCCATCGGGCAGTCTGCGCCAGCCTTCTTGAGTTTCTCGATGTCGATGTCCAGTGTCGTCCTCCGCTCGACGGTGTCGACATCAACGAAGCTCACCGTCTCGACGCGCCTCCTGAGCCAAGGAGCATCCTGAAGGAAACGGTGCACGAAAGCGCCGATTTCCGGACTAAACTTGTCCATTGATTGTGCAAGCACCGTGTGATTATGGTGTGTCTACGCGGTGAACTCACGGATGGCTTAGTCTCGCTGGGGCGTCCACAAAAACGTCGCTTGCGCCCGCTACTCTCAAGCGGTCCTTAAAGTTGGAGTCTGATGCGCCTCATCACCAAGTCCTCAAAGAGCCAGTCCCGAGGGATCACCCCCGTCAGGCGCGCCTCCTCCAAACGGGGCCTCGTCGTGAACTCTGCCGAAGGTGTCCGATTCGCCTACACCTCGACCCCACTGCCCAAAGGTAAGGAAAAATCACAGGCCAAGTAGCTTCAAGGGTCTCATTGACCAGACCTCTCAGCTAACTACAAGTCCTCATCGGCCGGGTGCGACATATCGGTTTCGGCGCGGACGGCTCCATTGACAAAGATGCGTTCGATCCGTTCGGATGCCTCCTCCCGTCACTTACCCCCTCATTCGGCCGGGCGAAACCCATAGTGCGAGGCGGGAACTAACAGGGACCTCTGGCGTCCATACCTCACCACGAACGATTGGCTCCCATATTTGGCTCCCACGGCGCCGCGCTGAACAAATTTTGACCTCACGCCGTAACCGGCCGCGTTGGGGTTGACCAGGTTCTTCTTTGGCGGAGGAGGTGGGATTTGAACCCACGGTTGGTTGCCCAACACACGATTTCCAGTCGTGCCGATTCGGCCGCTCTCGCACTCCTCCCAGACTGCAAGCTGGTCAGGCTAACGGGGATGGACCGACGCAATGGCCGCGCAGGCCGCCGCCGTCGAGGATCCGGTGGGGCCGCGAGGACGCCGTCCGCCTTCGTTTTTGTGCGTTTCTTGGTGACTTCCGAAGTTGCGTATCCATTGCTTAAAGAGGCGTCGGAGAGGCGTCGAAGACCCTTGACACGGAGAAAATTGAGCGGACTGATGCACGGAGGCGGGGGTGTTCCGGCGGATTCTTGTGGCGATGGACAACTCGGAGGCTGCACGCAGTGCCTTCGTCCTCGCCGCCGAATGGTCACGCTCCTTCGACACGAAGGTGTGGTTCATCCAGCTGGCGGGAGAGTCCCAGCAGCGTCACTGCGGCGTCGTGACCGATGTCCAGCAAGGCGGCCGGCGGGTGGCCAACACGTTTTCGGTCTGCGGCGCCACGCAGCGGGCGCGCAACCAGCAGCTGGTCAGCGCCATTGCGGAGGCCGCGGCGACCTACAGGGCGGACGCCCTGGTGGTGGGCTTCGACCACCGACGGATGACCCACGGGCGCTTCCACCGCAGTCTGCGCGACCAGCTGACGGAGGCGACCAACATCCCGGTGATGGTGCCGCCCCGGTTGGCGGGCCACCATGCACCTGCACCCTCCCAGCCGCCGCGGCCGGCCATCGCACTCGGCCCGGCCCCGGGACTGTGCGTCTCCGATGCCACCAAGACGCTGGCTCATGTTTGACCGGGTGGTCGTCGGCGCCACCGACTCGGAGGGCGCCACCCGCGCCGTCAGGCATGCCATCGAGGTGACCCGGGTCTCCGGTGGCACCCTGCACGTCGTCATGGCCGTCCGGCGCAAGCGGCACGTCACGGTGGACGAGGACCGGCGCGCCGTCGACGTCGGTCTCGATGCGGACGAGTTGCTTCTGCGGCGCTTCGAGGAGATGGCGGCTCGCGAGTCGGTACGGGTCCAGCTCCACCCGCTGCAGTCCGAGCCCGCCCAGGCCATCACGGCAGTGGCGGCGGAGGAGGGAGCCGATCTCATCGTGGTCGGCTCGAGGGCGGCCAATGGCAATCGGCGGCTGACGGACGTACCGAAGGCCGTGATGGACCGCGCCGACTGCGCCGTCCTAGTCGTCTAGCAGGCAGCCGGCGACGAAGGCCCGGCGGTCGGGCTCAGGTGCGAACGAGGCACTAGCCTGAGCGGGCACATCGCCCCGTTGTTGGGTGCGGTGGCCGGGTCCTGCGCAACGGCCGCTCGTGAATCGAGTCAGGGTCGGAAGGCAGCAGCTCTCAGCGGGTATGGCCGGGTGCCGTAGCCAACCTGGCCGCCGTACCGAGCACCGGGTCGGTGTGTTCTGGGCCGTGGGTAGCATCAGCCTTCATGGCCGATGCCCCCTTCGTCTCGCTCTATCGCCGCTTCCGGCCGGGACGATTCGACGAACTCCGCGGACAGGACCACGTCGTGCGCGCGCTGCGCAGCGCCGTGCGCGACGACCGAGTCGCGCACGCGTATCTCTTCAGCGGGCCCCGCGGGACGGGCAAGACGTCCTCGGCGCGCATCCTGGCCAAGGCGCTCAACTGCGAGGCGCCTGTCGACGGCGAGCCCTGCGGCACGTGCACCTCGTGCATCGAGATCACCCAAGGGAGCTCGCTCAACGTCCATGAGCTGGACGCCGCCTCCAACAACGGCGTCGACGCCATGCGTGACCTTGTCGCCCACGCCGGGCTGGGTACGCCGGGCCGCTGGAAGGTCTACATCGTCGACGAGGTCCACATGCTCTCGACGGCGGCGGCCAATGCGCTGCTGAAGACGCTCGAGGAGCCGCCCAGCCACGTGGTGTTCGTCCTCGCCACGACCGACCCGCAGAAGGTGCCACCCACCATCCGCAGCCGTACCCAGCATCTCGAGTTCCGCCTGCTCGGGGCCGAGACCTTGCACGATCTGCTCGCATCGGTCAACGCCGAGGCCGGCCTCGACCTCGACGAGGCCTCGCTCGAGGCGGCCGCCCGTCGGGGCCGGGGTTCTGCCCGCGACGCGCTGTCGGCCCTGGACCAGGTGGTGGCGTCGGGGTCCGCCGAGTCGGCGCGGCCCGAGCTCGCCACGGTGGTCGACGCGACGGCCGAGGGGGACGTCAACCTGGTCCTCGTCGCCCTCAGCGCGTTGTTGGCGGGGGGTTGGGGGCCCCAGCAACTGGCCACCGAGCTCGTCGACGACCTGCGTCAGATCTTCCTGGCCGCGCTGGCGCCCGAGCTGTGCGCGGCGTCGGGCCCGTCGCTCGAGCGATTCTCTTCGCTCGCCGCGACGATGGGCCTTCCCCGGGTGGTGCGCAGCATGGAGATCCTGGGCCACGCGCTGGTCGACATCCGCGAGGCCCCCGACGCGCAGGTGGTGCTCGAGATCGCGCTGGTGCGCGCCGTGCGTCCCGACCTCGACTCGGGCATGGAGGCGCTCTCGGATCGGGTGAGTGTCCTGGAGCGCGCGATCTCCGGCGCCGCCGCGTTCCCGCGTCCCGGTGCGCGGGCGCGGACGGGCCAGTCGCCGACGGCCCCGTCACCGATGGCCCAGTCACCGACGGGCACCACGCCTGCCGTCGACGCTCCGGCGCCCGCCACGTCGCCGCCCGCGGAGGTGGCTCGGCGTCCCTCGATCGGTGCGGTCCGCCGCAGCCAGAGAGCCGCAGCCGAGGCCGCTGCGGCTGCGGGCGCGCCCGAAGGGGACGTACCTCCGGCCGAGCCGCCGGGACCGGCGCCGACCGAACCCGCCGCCACCGCCGCGCCCCCCGCACCCGCCCAGTCGGCCTCCCCGACACCGGCGCCGGCGCCGGCATCCGGCGTCGACCGCGACACCCTTACCGAAGCCTGGGGCGACGAGATCCTCAAGGCGTTGCCGGCGCGGGCGAAGGCGCTCTACAGCGCCGGCCGCTTCGTCGCCGTGGACGAGCAGGGCGCGCACTTCGCGCTGCCCAACGCGGCCCACCGCGACCGGTGTGCCGACCTCACTCCGACCGTGGAGGCGGCCCTCGGCGCGCACTTCGACGCGCCGGTGACCCTCGTGCTGGACATCGATGACGAGGCCGCCCCCTCGGCCCCGGGCGCCGGGCGGGTGCCGCCGCCCGCCGCTGGTGCCAGCCCCACCGAGACCGAGGACGAGCTCGTCGACCCCGCGGAGTTCGCGGACGGCGACGGGGGCGGCGCAGGAGAGGACCAGGCCTCCGCGGCCCAAGCGCGCCTCCTGCAGGCCTTCCCCGGTGCCAGCGAGGTCCGCGGCTAGATGTACACCGGTCCCCTCCGTTCCCTGATCGAAGAGCTCGGTCGCCTCCCGGGCATCGGGCCCAAGTCGGCGCAGCGGATCGCGTTCCACGTCTTGAAGGTGCCCGCCGAGGACGCCCGCCGTCTCGCCGACGCCATCGTGGCGGTCAAGGAGCGGACCACCCTGTGCGAGATCTGCTTCAACGTCGCGGAAGGGGGCGCCCTGTGCGCCGTCTGCGACGACGACCGCCGCGACCCCGAGCTCGTCTGCGTCGTCGAGGACCCGCGCGACATCGTCGCCGTGGAGCGCACCGGCTTCGTGGGTCGCTATCACGTGCTCGGCGGCGCACTCAGCCCGCTCGACGGCATCGGGCGCGAGCAGCTGCGCCTCCAGGAGCTGCTCGACCGGGTCTCCCAGGGCGGCGTCCGCGAGGCCATCGTCTGCACCAACCCCACCATCGAGGGCGAGGCCACGGCCATGCTTGTGGCCCGCGAGCTCGTCCCGCTCGGCGTGACGGTCTCCCGGCCCGCCAGCGGGCTGCCGGTCGGTGGCGACCTCGAGTACGCCGACGAGCTCACGCTCGGCCACGCGCTCGAGGGCCGTCGACCGCTGGAGGTCTGAGCGGCCCCGTCGGCCGCCCGGTGGGGATCCGGCGCGTCGGCCGTCCCCTACAATTGCCCGATGCGGATCGCCATCGTCGGAGCCACCGGCCAGGTGGGTGTCGTGCTGCGCGCGATCCTGGCCGAGCGCCGTTTCCCCGTGGAGTCGATGCGTTACCTCGCCTCCGCTCGATCCGCCGGCACGACCCTGCCCTGGGGCGACAGCGACGTCGTGGTGGAGGATGCCGAGACGGCCGACCTGTCGGGCATCGAGCTCGCCCTGTGCTCCGCGCCGGCGTCGGTGTCGCGTGGGCTGGCGCCGCGCCTCGTCGCGGCCGGCGCCACGGTCATCGACAACTCCTCGGCCTGGCGCATGGACCCCGACGTCCCGCTCGTCGTGCCGGAGGCCAACGCCGAGGCGCTGCGCAACATCCCCAAGGGGATCGTCGCCAACCCGAACTGCACCACCATGGTCGCCATCCCGGTGTTGAAGCCGCTGCACGACGCCGCCGGCCTGCGCCGCCTCGTCGTCGCCACCTACCAGGCGGTCTCGGGCGGCGGCCTGGACGCGGTGCGCGAGCTCGCCGAGCAGCTCGCCAAGACGGTCGACCGGGCCGCGGACCTCACCTTCGACGGGGGGTCGGTGGACTACCCGCCGCGCAGCGTCTACCCGGTCCCGATCGCGCACAACGTGATCCCGCTCCAGTTCACGATCGTCGACGACGGCTCGCTCCAGACGGACGAGGAGCAGAAGTACACCAACGAGGCTCGCAAGATCCTCGGCCTCCCCGACCTGGCCGTGACCGCGACCTGCGTGCGCGTGCCGGTCTTCACCGGCCACTCTGCCGCGATCGTGTGCGAGTTCGAGCGCCCGCTCTCGCCGGAGGAGGCCACCGAGGTCCTGCGCACCGCTCCGGGCGTCGAGCTGGCCGACCTGCCGACCCCGCTGTTGGCGGCCGGCCGCGACGTCTCCTATGTCGGCCGCATCCGGCGGGCGGACGGTGTACCGAACGCCCTGGCCCTCTTCGTCGCCGGCGACAACCTGCGCAAGGGTGCCGCGCTCAACATGGTGCAGATCGCGGAGGAATTGGTCGCCCTGCGCAGCTGATCCACGGCGCCGGCGCCGCGCGCCGCGCGCTCAGTCGGGGCCGGCGGACACCGGTTCGGGGACGCCGATCACGAGGCTCGCCATGCGGCGCGCCAGGTTCACGGCGTGGTCGCCGAAACGCTCGTAGAAGCGGGCCACCATGGCCAGCTCGATGGCCACCGGCAAGGGCATCGTGCCGGCCACCAACTCAGCCGTCAGCGTGACGTGGAGGTCGTCGAGCTCGTCGTCGAGGTCGTCGATCGACGTGGCCGCCCCCGCCGAGCGCTCGGCGAACGCGTCCGCCGTCTCACGCCAGATGATGGTGGCCACCTCGCCCATCCGCTCGACGAGCCCCCGGCTGCGCGCGGACATCTCGGCGCCGAGCCCGCGCGCGGCCCGTCGTGCGATGTGCTCGGCCAGATCACCGTTGCGCTCCATGTCGGGCAGCATGCGCAGGATGGCGACGTACTCGCGGCGTTCGTCCGACGTCGTGTCGCCGTGGATGAGCTGCAGCTGCACCGTGGTCGACATCTGCCCGATCAGCTTGTCGATCACCTCGTCGCGCTTCACGAGCTGCTTGGCCGCCTCGCGGTCGCCGGCCAAGAGCGCGTGTGTGGCTCCCGCGATGCCCTCGCCGACGAGCGCGAAGACCTGTGCGAAGAGGCGGTCGATCTCGTGCGGCTCGGGCATGGTGCGCGGCCACAGCGGCTGGTCGATGGCCAGGGGTCTGACCGGCGCCGGCTCCTCCTCGTGCTCGAACACTTCGGGAGCGGTCTTCGTGCTAGCACCGAGCTTGAAGGGCATCCAAGCCACGCTACCGGCTTCCGCACGGCCTGACGACCCCCAAAGTTGCATCGCCCCTCGTCACGGCGCCGTCCCAGCTCTTCCACCATCCACACCGCTGTCACAGCCCACCGTTACCTTGGCCCGATGGGGATCGGTGCGCTCGTCGGCGTCGTCATCGGCGTTGCGGTCGGGCTGGCAATCGGCGTGGCGTGGCACCTCGCGCGCAGCGCGCGCGTCGCCGCGTCGACACGCCTGGCCGAGGGCCGGCTCGCCGACGTGCTGGCGCTCACCGCACGCCAGGCGGCGGAGCTCAAGTCGGCCGTCGACGCCAAGGCGGCCGCCGAGACGGCGCACGCCGTCGCCGTCTCCGAGCTCGATGTGCTGCGACGGTCCGAAGACGAGGTGGCTCGTCGTGCGGAGGAGGACCGGCGGCGACTGGCCGGCGCCTTCGCCGAGCTGTCCGCGCAGGCCCTGGCCAAGAACAACGAGCAATTCCTGACGCTGGCCGACACGAGGCTCAACGAGGCGCGCACCGCCGTCCAGGGCGACCTGACCCAGCGCCAGCAGGCCATCGCGGGCCTGTTGGACCCGCTGAGCGACACGCTGGCCCGCTACGAGCGGGGGCTGCACGAGATCGAGGTCGAGCGCAAGGGCGCCTATGCCACCCTCAACGAGCGGGTTGCCGCGCTGCACCTCGGGCACGAGCAGCTGCAGAAGGAGACGCGCAATCTGGTGACGGCGCTGCGGTCCCCGCAGACGCGCGGCCGCTGGGGCGAGATGACCCTGCGCAACGCGGTCGAGGCCGCCGGCATGATCGAGCACTGCGACTTCGAGGAGCAGAAGACGACGGCGACCGCGGACGGCCTGGTCCGTCCGGACATGGTCGTGCACCTGCCCGGCGGCGGCGAGGTCGTGATCGACTCGAAGGTCCCCCTCGACGCCTTCCTGCAGTTCAGCGAGGCGGAGGACGAGCCGACACGCAAGGCGATGTTGGACAGGCACGCCCGGCAGCTGCGCACCCACGTCGACCAGCTGGCCAAGAAGGAGTACTGGAAGCAGTTCGGGCACTCGCCCGAGTTCGTCGTCGCGTTCATCCCGGGGGACCAGCTGCTGTCGGCCGCGCTGGAGGCCGATCCCGCCCTGCAGGACCACGCGCTCAACCGGCGGATCGTGCTCGCCACCCCGAACACGCTCGTGGCCACGCTGCGCACGATCGCCCTCTCGTGGCAGCAGGAGACGCTGGCCGAGAACGCGCGCCAGGTCCAGCAACTCGGGGCGGAGCTCTACGACCGCCTGCGGACCATGACCGGGCACATGCAGTCGCTGCAGCGCAGCCTCACGTCGAGCGTTGAGGCCTACAACAAGGCGATCGGGTCGTTCGAGACGCGGGTGCTCGTCACGGCGCGCAAGTTCCCGGGCCTCGGCGTCATCGGCGGCGAGTCGGCCGAGATCGCCGAGCTCGCGCCGATCGAGGCGGCACCGCGCCACCTCCAGGCGCTCGACCCGCAGCTCGACGACGAGGACGCGGACGACTCGACGATTCTGGCGCTGCCCGAAAGTGGCGCCAACACCGGCACATCCGCCTGAACAGCCCGTCTGAACGCCCGAGGCCGTGGCGCGCCGGCAGCGCAGCGAGGCCGGACGGAGGAGAACACCGTCGACGTACTCTGCCGGGGTGCTGCGCGTCCACCGGTCCGACCGGGCCGACACCCTCGTGTCCATGCTCGCGGACCTGGTGGCCGAGCCGCTCGATGACCCGATGGTCCCCGAGGTGGTCTCTGTCCCCACGCGCGGGATCGAACGCTGGCTGACCCAACAGCTCTCGGCTCACCTCGGCGCGAGCCCGGGCCGGCACGACGGGGTCTGCGCCAACGTCGACTTCCCCTTCCCCGGCACCCTGATCGGCCGCGCGCTGGCCCTGGCATCCGACATCGACCCTGACGCCGACCCGTGGTCGCCTGAGCGTTCGGTCTGGCCGTTGATCGAGCTGGTCGAGCAGAACTTCGAAGAACAGTGGCTCGCACCCCTGGCGCAGCACATCACCAACTCCAAGACGGTGGACGGCTCGCGTCGGTTCGCGAGCATCCGCCACGTGGCAGACATCTTCGACCGCTATGCCGTGCACCGGCCCGACATGTTGCAGCGCTGGGCCGAGGGGAGGGCCCAGTTGGACGAGACCCCGTGGCAGGTCGAATTGTGGTTGTCGCTGCGGGAGCGCATTGGCCAGCCGAGTCCAGCGGAGCGGCTCCGGGAAGCCTGTGCGCGGCTGCGCAGGGAGCCCGCGTTGCTTGACCAGCCGCCCCGGCTGTCCCTTTTCGGCCTGACCCGGCTCCCGGCCAGTTACCTCGATGTGCTCGAGGCGATGGCTGCCGAGCGCGACGTGCACCTCTTCTTGTTGCATCCCTCGCCCGCGTTGTGGGACCGGGTGGCCGGCTCCGTCGGACCGAGGTCCCGCGACGTCCTCCGCGCCGAGGACGGGACCGCGGCTGTGCCGCGCCACCCGCTCCTGGCGTCCTGGGGCCGCGACGCGCGTGAGATGCAGCTCGTGCTCGGGGCCGCGGTGGAAGGCGGCGCGGAGGCCGAGGCACCCAGCGAGACGACACCAACGTTGTTGCGCCGCATCCAGGACGACGTGCGCGCCGACCGGGCCGCGCGCGGCCCGGGTGGTGCCGACTCCGAGCGACCCCTCCTCGACCTGGCAGACGACAGCATCCGGGTGCACTCGTGCCACGGCCGCGGCCGTCAGGTCGAGGTCTTGCGCGACGCTATTCTGCACCTCCTCGAGGACGATCCGACCCTCGAGCCCCGGGACATCATCGTCATGTGCCCCGACATCGAGAGCTTCGCCCCGCTCATTCAGGCGACGTTCGGCGGGCACGACCACAACGACGCGTCCGACGACCCCCGGCACGCACTCGAGATCCGCCTGGCCGACCGGTCGCTCCGGCAGACGAATCCGGTGATGGGCGTCCTGGCCGAGGTCCTCGAGTTGACCACCGCCCGGATCAGTGCGACCGAGGTGCTCGATCTCGCTGGACGCGAGCCCGTCCGGCGCCGCTTCCAATTCGCCGACGAAGACCTGTTTCGCCTGGAGGAATGGGTGGAGAAGGCGTGCGTGCGTTGGGGCTTCGACGCCGGCCACCGCGGCGCGTTCGAGCTCGAGGGCCTCGGGAACAACACGTGGCAGGCCGGCGTGGACCGGATCCTCCTCGGCGTTGCCATGGCCGAGGAGGGTCAGCGCCTTTTCTGCAACACCCTCCCGCTCGACGACGTCGACAGCGCAGACATCGACTTGGCCGGGCGCATGGCCGAGTTCCTGGAACGCCTCCGGAGCGCGCTGGACGCCTTGGACGCGAGCCGGACGGTCGACGCGTGGGCCGGCACCCTGGCCCGCATCGCCGACTCGCTCGCGGCGACCTCACCGAGCGACGCCTGGCAACGCGCCCAACTGAAGTCCCTGCTCGACGAGTTGGTGGACGAAGCGAGGACAGGCGCGGGGATGAGCACCGTGACTCTCGGCAGCGACGACATCCGCGCCATCCTGGCCGACCGCCTGAAGGGCCGGCCGACGCGGGCCAACTTCTGCACTGGTCACCTGACTGTGTGCACGCTCGTACCGATGCGCTCCATCCCGCACCGGGTGGTGTGCCTCCTCGGCCTGGACGACGGGACCTTTCCCCGGCACGTCGAGCGGGACGGGGACGACCTGACGGCGCGCCACCCGCGGGTCGGCGACCGCGACGTGCGCGGCGAGGATCGCCAACTCCTGCTCGACGCACTGCTGGCGGCGCGTGATCACCTCGTCGTGACGTACTCGGGCCACGACGAACGTTCCAACCTCATGCGTCCCCCTGCCGTCCCGGTGGGCGAGCTGCTCGACGTGGTGGACCACACGGTCCGGACCCCGAAGGGGCGGCCACGGGACGTCATCAGGATCTCGCATCCTCTCCAGCCGTTCGACAAGCGGAACTATCTCGCGGGAGAGCAGGTGCCGGGCGGTCCCTGGAGCTTTGACACCCTGCATCTCGCCGGCGCCAGGGCGGCCGCCGGGCCGCGGCAGGAGTTGCCGCCGTTCCTCAGCGGTCCGCTCCCGCCCGCTGTGCCCGAGACCGTCGGTCTCGACCAAGTGGAGCGATTCCTCCGTCATCCGGTCCGGGCTTTTCTGCGCGAGCGGCTGACCATCTCGCTGCGCGACAAGACCCGCGACTTCGACGACGCCATACCGATCGATCTGAACGCACTCGAGCGGTGGAAGATCGCCGACCGGATGCTCGCGGCGCGCCTCGACGGCGCCACGCAGGCGTCGTGCGAGGCCGTCGAGCTCGCCCGCGGGCCGTTGCCCCCCGGGCTGCTGGCCGACCCCGTGCTGACCAAGATCAGTGATCCGCTGGATGATCTCGTGCAGGCAGCCCGGAGTGCCACGCCGCCGTGTTCGGTCGAAGTCCATGTCGACGTGCCCGGCTCGCCGCCCCTCGTCGGCACGGTCCCGGGCGTGCGCGGGGACACGGTGCACAGCGTGACGTATTCACGACTCGGTCCCGCGGCGCGGCTCATCGCGTGGCTGCGTCTGCTCGCCCTCAGTGCGACCTGGCCGGAGCACGCGTTCCGGGCGCAGACGATCGGCCGGGCCAATCGCCGAGGACGCACGGTCGCACTGGCGACCGTCGGGCCGCTCGGTGAGGACCCGACGAGCCGGCGGATGATCGCGGAGCAGCACCTCGGGGTCCTCCTGGATCTCTTCGCCCGCGGCCTGTGCGAGCCGTTGCCGCTCTCTTGCAAGACGTCGGCGGCCTGGGCCGAAGCCGTGGTCGCCGGTGCCGATGCCGGAGCGGCCGCCGCGGCTGCGGCCGGGTGCTGGGAGTCGGGCTGGAACGACCCCAAGGAGGACGCCGACACCGAGCACGAGCTCGTCCTCGGGGCGCGTGTCTCGTTGGGGAGGCTCCTCGCGGTGTCGGGGGCGCCGCGGCCAGACGAGGCCGGCTGGGCGCCCGCAGAGCCGACCCGGTTCGGGCTCTACGCGCGGCGGCTCTGGGACGGACTCCTCGCGTGCGAGCGGGTGGTCGAGACGTGACCGGCACTGTGCAGCCCGTAGCCAGGCCCGAACCGAGGCACGAACCGGAGGAATTTGCGATGCGCGGCCCGTTGCCGCGTGGCATGACCCTGCTGCAGGCGAGCGCCGGCACGGGCAAGACCTTCACCATTGCCGCCCTGACTGCGCGCTACGTCGCCGAGGCCGCCCTGCCCATCGACCGCCTGCTCGTGATCACCTTCACCCGCATGGCGACGGGCGAGCTACGCGAGCGGGTCCGCGAACGCCTCGTCAGCGCCTATGACGGGCTGGTCGACGTGCTCGACGGCGTCGCCGGGCCCGAGGACGACGAGATCGTGCAGCTGCTCGCCGACGCCCCGCTCGACGAAGTCGCGGCCCGGCGCGACCGGTTGAGCAAGGCGATCGCCGACTTCGACAGCGCGACCATCGAAACGACGCACGGCTTCTGCCTCCAAGTGCTCTACGGCCTCGGCACGGCGGGCGACGTGGACCGCGAGGTCACCTTGGTGGAGGAGGTGAGGGACCTCCGCGACGAAGTGGTCGACGACTTGTACCTCCGCAAGTTCGCGGGCAGCCCCAACCCGCTCGGCTTCACCCGGACCGAGGCCCGCGACATCGCCAGGCGCGTCCTCGATCATCCCGATGCCGAGCTCGTCCCGCCCTGGTCCGATGCCATGGACACCCCGTCCATCCGCCGTCGCTTTGCCGACAAGGTGCGGAAGGAAATGGACCGCCGCAAGCGAGGCCGCAAGATCCTCACCTACGACGACGTCCTGCTCCGCCTGCGCGACACCCTCAGGGACCAGGCACGGGGAGCGCAAGCCTGCGCCCGGTTGCGCGAGCGCTACGACGTCGTGCTGGTCGACGAGTTCCAGGACACCGACCCCGTGCAGTGGGAGATCATGTACCGGGCCTTCGGCGCTGGCGGGACGACGTTGGTGCTGATCGGGGATCCCAAGCAGGCCATCTACGCCTTCCGCGGCGCGGACGTCCACGCCTACCTCGACGCCTGCGAGGTGGTGCAGTCCGAGTGGACCCTCGGCGTGAACTGGCGGAGCGACGAGGAGCTGCTACAGGCCTACGACGCCTTGTTCACGGGGGCGCAACTCGGTTCGGCCGGGATCACCTACCGCAACATCAGGGCGGCCGACGCCAACCGGGAAGCCAGGCTCGAACCCGTGCCGGGACGGGCACCGCTGCGCGTCCGGGTCGTCCATGCCGACGACGGGCTCGTCGCACGGACCAAGAGCATGGGGCTGCCACAGGTCGGCGAGGCGCGGTCGGTCATCGCGCGCGACGTCGCCGCCCAGGTCGTCGACCTGCTGTCGGCGGGCCCGGAGGTCGTGACCCGGGCCAGGCAGGGTGGCGAGCGCTCTCGGGCACGTCTGGATCCGGGGCACATCGCCGTCCTCGTTCGGTTCAACAGAGACGCCACCCTGGTGCGCGACGCCCTCCATGCGGTCGATGTGCCGGCCGTGATCGGCGGCAGCGGTTCGGTGTTCGCTACGAAGCCGGCCCTCGACTGGCTCCGCCTGCTCGAGGCGCTGGAGCGGCCCACGGCGCGCGATCGGGCATCGTTGGCTGCGCTCACCTGCTTCGTCGGGTGGTCGGCCGCGGGGGTGGCCACCGCCGGCGAGGCGCAGTGGGAGGACCTGCACTGGTCGCTCCACCGCTGGGCCGCCTTGCTGCGCGAACAGGGCGTCGCCTCCCTCTACGAGACGGTCAGTGCCTCCCATGGGGTGCCGGCCCGCGTCCTCGCCAGGGCCTCCGGCGAGCGCTTCTTGACAGACCTCCGCCACATCGCGCAGCTGCTGCACGAGGCGGGCGTCTCCGAGGGGCTCGGGCCTACCGCGATGGCCACCTGGCTCGGCCGGCGGATCCACGACGCGGAGAATGACAGCGAAAACGAAGAACGGTCGCGTCGTCTCGAGTCCGACGCCGAGGCGGTTCAGGTCATCACCATCCACCGGAGCAAGGGCCTCGAGTTCCCCGTCGTCCTCTGCCCCTTCATGTGGGAGGGTCGCGCGAAGAAGAGCGACGTCCCGGTGTTTCACGACCCGGACAACGGCAACGAGCGGACCATCGACGTCGGGCACCAGGGAGCCGGCTTCGACGCCCACCAGAAGTTGGAGATCGTGGAGGCCCGCGGCGAGGACTTGCGCCTCCTCTACGTGGCGCTGACCCGAGCCCAGCACCTGGCGATGCTGTGGTGGGTGGGTGCGCACGAGAGCGAGCACTCGCCCCTGTCCCGGCTGCTCTTCGACCGTGACGCACAGGGCGTCGTCAGTCCCTACGCCCGCAAGCGCCACGGCGACGCCGACGTGGCCGCTGCGTTCGGCGCGCTCGGGCCACTCGTCCGCGTCGAACGGGTCGCGCCGCCGGCGGACACGCGGTGGCAGGGCGCTCCCTCCGCACCGCCCCAGCTCGGGGCAGCCGTGTTCGACCGGCTCCTCGACGTGGCCTGGCGCAGGGTCTCGTACTCGGGCATCACCCGCGCCCTGCACGAACAGCCCGCGATCGGCAGCGAGCCCGAGCGCGTCCTGACCTCGGACGAGGAGGTGCCCGTCCCGCCCGCCCGGTCCGACCCCGGTACCGACTCGGCCTTCGCGGCGTGGCGGGCCGTCCCTCTCCATCTGGCGGCGATGCCGGGCGGCGCGCTGGTGGGCACCGTCGTGCACAGCGTCTTCGAACACACCGAGTTCGACGCCCCCGACCTCGTGGCGGCCGTCGGCCCCGCGCTGGACCGCGAGGTCGGATGGCGCACCGTCGACCTCGGCCCGCGAGACGCGGTGGTGGCGGGGCTCTGTGCCGCCATCGAGGCGCCGCTCGGCCCGATGGTCGGCGGCATCCGCCTGGCCGACGTTGCCCGGCGCGACCGGCTCGACGAGCTCGGCTTCGAGCTCCCGCTGGTCGGCGGCGACGACGCCTCGGGGACGGCCCACGTCGCCCAGGTGGCCGACGTGCTCGAGGCGCAGCTCCCCGCCGGCGATCCCGTGGCCCGCTACGCCGCTGCGCTGCGGGACCCCGCCCTCAACGGCGTCCTCCGGGGCTATCTGACCGGGAGCCTCGACCTCGTTCTCCGGCTCCCCGACGGCCGCTTCGTCATCGCCGACTACAAGACGAACAGGCTCGGGGCGCCGGACGAGACGCTCACCGCCTGGCACTACCGCCCCGCCGCGCTGGACGACGAGATGCTCGCGGCCCACTACCCGCTCCAGGCGCTGCTCTACGTGGTGGCCCTGCACCGCTACCTACGCTGGCGCCTGAAGGGCTACGACCCCGCACGCCACCTCGGCGGCGTCCTCTATCTCTTCGTTCGCGGCATGAGCGCGGTCGATCTCGTCGAGGACGGCACGACGCCGGGCGTCTGGTCGTGGCAGCCCCCCACCACCGTGGTCGAGGCGTTGAGCGACCTCTTCGACACCGGCGGTGGTGCATGACGACCCTCGAAGGGCTCGATCCCTACGACGCCACGTTGGCGCTGCGCGCCGGAGGGACTCCTGGCCGAGTTCAACCGGGCCGGGATCCTGTCCACCTCGGACATCCACGTGGCCCGACGGCTCGCCGGCCTCTGCGGCACCACCGACGAGTCGGCGCGCCTCGGCGCGGCGTTGGCGGCGCGGGCGCCGCGCCTCGGGCACGTCTGCGTCGACCTGGCCACGATCCGTCACACGGCCAGCACCGACACCGAGTCCGAGTCCGACCTGGCCGCGTTGCCGTGGCCCGAACCCGGTGCATGGGTGCACGCGTTGCGGGACAACCCGATGGTCGGCGTCGACCGCCCGCTCCGGCTGTCGGCGTCGACGCTCTACCTCGACCGCCTGTGGGCTGACGAGAGCCTGGTGGCGGCCCAACTGCTCGAGCGGGCCGGACAGCCCGTCGAGTCCTTGGACGAGGCGCTGCTCGCGGCTGGGCTCGGCCGGCTGTTCCCGGGCGGGGAGGACCCCGACCTCCAGCTCGACGCCGCCAGGACGGCGGTGCGGCGGAGGCTGTCGGTGATCGCCGGCGGTCCGGGGACCGGAAAGACCACGACCGTTGCCCGCGTGCTGGCTCTCCTCGACGAGCAGGCCTCCGCCGGCGGCCTGCGGCCACCCCTCGTCGCGCTTGCCGCTCCCACGGGAAAGGCGGCCGCCAGGCTCGAGGAGGCCGTACGGGGCGAGGCGGCGCGGCTCGACGTCGACGCCGCGACCCGACAGCGGCTCCGCGCCCTCGAGGGGGCGACGCTGCACCGCCTGCTCGGCTTCAACCCCGGCAACCGCACGCGCTTCCGGCACGACCGCCGGAACCACCTGCCCCATGACGTCGTCGTCGTGGACGAGACGTCGATGGTGTCGCTCTCGATGATGGCCCGGCTGACCGAGGCCGTCCGGCCCGAGGCGCGGCTCGTGCTGGTCGGCGACCCCGAGCAGCTGGCATCGGTCGAGGCGGGGGCCGTGCTCGGCGACATTGTGGGGCCGGCCGCCGAACGCGCCGGTGCGGCGCCGGGTCGACCGGTGATCGGCGAGGGAATCACGGTGCTGCACCGGGTGCATCGCTACGGCGGTGCCATCGCGACGCTGGCGGAGGCCGTGCAGCGCGGCGACGCCGACGCCGCGCTCGACGTCCTCGAGACCGGTGGCTCCAACGTGGAGTGGATCGCGGCGGACGGATCGGCGCGGCACGCGGCCGACGAGCTGGGCGAGGTCCGGGCGAGGGCCGTGGCCGGCGGCCGCGCGGTGATCGACGCGGCGCGGGCGGGGCGGGCCCGCGACGCCATCGCTGCGCTCGGCAGCTTTCGCCTGCTCTGCGCGCACCGTCACGGGCCCGAGGGGGTGGCCACCTGGATGCACCACGTCGAGGACTGGCTGCGGGCCGAGGTCCACGGCTTCGCGGCCGGTTCGGAGTGGTACGTCGGTCGTCCGCTGATCGTCACCGAGAACGACTATGGGCTCCGGCTCTACAACGGCGACACCGGAGTCGTCGTCGAGGCCGAGGGCGGCCGGCTCGTCGCCGCCTTCGAGCGGGCCGACGCCGTCGTCCACGTGAGCCCGATGCGCCTCGCCGCCGTCGACACCGTCTACGCCATGACCGTGCACAAGAGCCAAGGCTCCCAGTTCGCCGACGTCGCCTTCGTGCTGCCGGGGGTCGAGTCGCGTCTGCTCACCCGCGAGCTGCTCTACACCGCCGTGACGCGGGCGCAGGAACGGCTGATCGTCGTCGGAACCGAGGAGGCGATCCGCACGGCCGTCGCGCGGCCGATCGCCCGTGCCTCGGGCCTGCGGTCCGCCCTGTGGGGCGATCCGGCCTGATCCCGCCCCACGGTGCAGTGGCCCTTCCGGGCCCTGCCCGACGCAGATTTCGTGCCGCTTCAGCTTCCTGGCGACCGAAAACCCCTGGTCTCACGGCAATAACAGCCGTTACACAGGGTGGATTCAGGGTGTTGCACCATGATGTGCATCGCAATGACTTCGTAATAATCGCGGGGTCCGAGTGGAAGCAAAAAGGGTGAGGATGAAGATTCTGGTTCTCGGCGGCGACGGCTACCTCGGGTGGCCGACCGCGCTCCACCTGTCGGCACGTGGGCACGACGTCACCGTCGTCGACAACCTCGTGCGGCGAGAGTACGACCGCGAGATGGGCGTCGACAGCCTCGTGCCGATCGCGCCACTCGAGGATCGGGTCAGCCGTTGGAAGAAGGTGTCGGGTCACTCGGTGGAAGTGCGGATCGGCAATCTGACCGACGCTCCCTTCACCTATGGCATCGTCGCCGAGGCGAAGCCGGATGCCATCGTGCACTTCGGCGAGCAACGCTCTGCTCCCTACTCCATGATCGACCGCGAGCACGCGGTGTACACCCAAGTGAACAACGTCGTGGGCAACCTCAACGTCATGTACGCGATTCAGGAGATCGACCCCGACATCCATCTCGTGAAGCTCGGGACGATGGGCGAGTACGGCTACCCCAACATCGACATCGAAGAGGGCTTCATCGAGATCACCCACAAGGGCCGTACCGATGTGCTGCCCTACCCGAAGCAGCCGGGCTCGTTCTACCACCTGTCCAAGGTGCACGACAGCCACAACATCATGTTCGGCTGCCGCATCTGGGGCCTGCGCGCCACCGACCTGAACCAGGGCATCGTCTACGGGCAGTCCACCGACCAGACGGACCTCGACCCCGCGCTGGCGACACGCTTCGACTACGACGGCGTGTTCGGCACGGTGCTCAACCGTTTCTGCGTGCAGGCCGTGACGGGTCATCCCCTGACCGTCTACGGCGCCGGCGGCCAGACTCGCGGCATGCTTAACATCCGCGACACGCTCGCCTGCGTCACGCTGGCCCTCGAGAACCCGGCCGACCGGGGCGAGTTCCGCGTCTTCAACCAATTCACGGAGTCGTTCTCGGTGCGCGACATGGCGCAGATGGTCCAGCGGGTCTGTCCGACCCGCGTCGACATCGCGGAGGGGCTGTCCAACCCGAGGGTGGAGAGCGAGGAGCACTACTTCAACGCGGCCAACACGAAGCTTCTGGACCTCGGCCTGCGGCCACACCTGCTGACCGACGAGGTCGTTGCCGGCATGCTCGAGCTGGTCGAGCGCTACCGCGACCGCGTCGACGTCCGGGCCATCGCCCCCACGGTGCAGTGGCGCTCGAGCGCCAGCTCGCTCTCCACGGCGGGAGACACGCCGGGCACGTCCTTCCTCGCGGTGTAACGAACGCTCTTCCGCAGTAGTTTCCTGTGGCGATGTCGCCACGCAGGCCACGCCGCCGCGCGCGCCGTCGATCACCGGCCCGGCCGGTCATCCTGCTCGTCGCAGTGGTGATCCTCCTCGCGCTCCTCGTTGGAGGGTTGACCCAGGTGTCGCGGCAGTCGCAGGGCTACGACGCCGCCTCTGCCCGGGCGCTGGCCGCCCAGGACACGCTCGTGGCCCAGCAGTCCAACGCCACCTCGGCCCAGGTGCGCTCGCTCATGAACGGCTTGCCGGGGGAGACACGCCAGGGACTGCAGGTGGCGTTGGACAGCGCCGTGCAGCAGACGGCGGACCAGTCCGCCCGGGCCAGCCTGGCCAGCGGTGCGGTGCCGTCGGGCGCGGTGGCGACCCAGTTGGCCGACGTGTTCGCCGAACGGGCTCAGTCCATGGCCGACCTGCGCGCCGCCGTCGACGGTTTCCTCGGCATGCAGCCCATCCCGAGCACCGGCACGGTGGACGACGGGCCGGTGTCCGCGGCGCCGACCCCATCGTTGTCGGCGACCCAGGCGACGAACCGCATCGCCGCGGCCGGCGCGCTGCTGGAGGGCTCCGACGCGCTCTACCGCTCGGCGCGGCGGTCGCTCGCCAACGGGGCCGGCCTCGGCCGGCTCCCGGCCTCGGTGTGGGTGACGCGCCCGCAACTGTGGCGGCTCGGCACGCTGGCCGCGCAGGTCGACCTCATAGCGACCTCGCCGACGCTGGCCGCCACCCATGACGTGGTCCTGCGGACCGTGCGGCTCGACCCGCCGGCGTTGCCGACCCCCCAGGGGACGTCCGCGAGCGTGTCGGTGCTCAGTCCGTCGCAACAGGTCTCGGTGAACGTCGTGGTCGCCAACCAGGGCTCGGTAGAGGAGCCGCACGTCGTGGTGCGGGACACGTTGGCCGACCAGACGACGGGTGCCAGCGTCACGCGGAGCCAGCGGACGGCGCTGGCCCTGGACGCGTCGGTGACGATGCCGTCGGCCACCTTCAGCGTGAAGCCCGGGACGGCCTACGTCCTCACGGTCCAGGTGATCCCGCCCGCCGGTCAGACCCAGACCGTAGGGACCGCACTCCAGCAGGCGCTGCAGATCGCCCCCGGCACCTGAGCCCGACCCCGAGCCCGACCCCCGAGCCCGACGCGGCACCCCCCGGGGTTTTCCCGCGTGTCGACCATCCTGGCCGGCCGGTCATAGGATCGGAAGGCACCGAAAAGAGGGAATTGGAGGGCCAGCACGTGGCCGAGAGCATCACGATCACGGACAATCGCTCGGGCGAGTCCATGGAGATCCCCATCGTCAACGGTGGGGTCTCCGCCGAGGAGTGGGCGAAGCTCCTCCCCGGGATCTGGTTCTTCGACCCGGGCTTCATGTCGACGGCCGCCTGCGAGAGCTCCATCACCTACCTCGACGGCGACGCGGGGATCCTGCGCTACCGCGGCTACCCGATCGAGCAGCTGGCCGAGAGCTCGACCTATCTCGAGGTGGCCTACCTCCTGTTGAACGGCGAGCTCCCCAACGAGGAGCAGTTCGCCGCCTGGAAGCACGACGTCACGTACCACACGTTCATCCACGAGAACGTGCGCAAGCGTTTCCTCGAGGGCTTCCATTACGACGCCCATCCCATGGGCATGCTGGTCTCGGCCGTCGCCGCGCTCTCCACGTTCTATCTCGATGCCAAGGACATCTTCGACCTCGAGTCACGCAACAAGCAGATCATCCGCCTCATCGCCAAGATGCCCACGCTGGCCGCTGCCGCCCACCGCTTCAGCGTCGGGATGCCCTTCGTCTACCCCGACAACACCCTCGACTTCGCCCCCAACTTCCTCTCCATGCTCTGGAAGGTCGCCGAGCCTCGCTTCGAGGCCGACCCGGTCCTGGCCCGGGCCCTCGACGTTCTCTTCATCCTGCACGCCGACCACGAGCAGAACTGCTCCACCACCGCCATGCGGGTCGTCGGCTCGTCGCACTCCGACCCCTACTCGGCCACGGCCGCCGCCGCAGCCGCGTTGTACGGGCCGCGCCACGGCGGCGCCAACGAGGCGGTCATCCGGATGCTCACCGACATCGGGAGCATCGAGAACGTGCCCGACTTCATCGCCACCGTCAAGGCCGGCACCAGCGGGCAGCGCCTGCAGGGCTTCGGGCACCGCGTCTACAAGAGCTACGACCCGCGGGCGACGATCATCAAGCGCACGGCCGACGAGGTCTTCGAGGTGACCGGGAAGAACCCGCTCCTCGACATCGCCCTGAAGCTCGAGGAGATCGCGCTCAACGACGAGTACTTCACCTCGCGCCGGCTCTACCCCAACGTCGACTTCTACTCCGGCCTGATCTACCAGGCCATGGGCTTCCCGCTCGAGATGTTCCCCGTGCTCTTCGCCATCCCCCGCACCTCGGGCTGGCTGGCGCACTGGCAGGAGATGCTCGACCAGGACTCGAAGATCTCGCGTCCCCGCCAGCTCTACATCGGTTCCGAAGAGCGCAATTACGTCCCCATCGCGTCGCGCTGAGCCGACGCCGCCGCGTCTGCGCTTGAGGACGCGGACGAGACCCTCCTGGATGAGCGAGACGCACAGGTGGCCCCGCCGGTCGAAGAGGAAGCCGCGCGCCAGGCCACGTCCGTGGGTGGCGACGGGCGCGTCGGTGTCGTAGAGGAGCCATTCGTCGGCCCGGAACGGCCGGTGGAACCACATGCAGTGGTCCAGGCTGGCGCTCATCAGGTCCTCGTCGCCCCAGCGCAGTTCGTGTGGGGCGAGGATCGTGTCCATGAGGGACATGTCGGACGCGTAGGTCGCCACGCACGCGTGCAGCAGCGGATCGTCGGGCAGTGTGCCGTCCGCCCGGATCCACAGGCGCTGCTCGGGGTCCCCTGGTTCCGACGAGCGCCAGGAGAGCTCGCCGATGTGGCGCTGGTCGATCGGGTGTGGGCGCTCGAACCAGTCGGCCAATTCCGCGTCCCGATAGGGCTCCAGTCGTTGGTAGAGCGTCGGCAGGCTCTCGGGCTCGGGCACATCGGGCATGGGGAACTGGTGCTCCAGGCCCGAGTCCTCGTCCTCGAAGGAGGCCTCGAGATTGAAGATGGCCCGCCCGTGCTGGACGGCGACCACGCGGCGCGTGGTGAACGAGCGCCCGTCGCGGATCCTGTCCACCTCGTAGAGGATGGGCACGGTCGGGTCGCCGGGCCGGAGGAAGTAGGAGTGCAGCGAGTGCACCTGGCCGTGTTCGACGGTGCGCCCGGCGGCCATGAGCGCCTGGCCGGCCACCTGGCCGCCGAAGACGCGCTGGCGGTTCTCGTTGGGCTGGATGCCACGGAAGATATTGACCTCGATCGGCTCGAGGTCCAACAGGTCGACGAGGAAGTCCAAGTCCGCGCTCATGCGCCCATGTTCGCAGCCCGCCGGCAAGCCGAGTGGCAGCGCGGCCAGAGCACGGCCCAGCGGCCCCCGCTACCCTGCGGCGGCGTGCGACTTTGGACACGCCGGCGACAGAGGAACGAGTGAGGTCATGGCCGGGTCTGCCCGGTCCAGTTTCCCCGAGGGCAAGCATCTGGCCCCCGTCAAAGTTCGACGCCTTCAGAACCGGCTATGGGCTGCAGCCAAGCAGTCAAAGGGTCGGGCTTTCCACGCCCTGTTTGACCGCATCTACAGAGACGACATTCTCTGGGAGGCGTGGGAGCGTGTCCGAGCCAATCGTGGGGCGGCGGGGGTTGATCACTGACCATCGCTGCGGTGGAGGCCTATGGGGCAGAGCGGATGCTCGCCGAACTCCAGAGCCGCCTCCGTGCAGGCAACTACCACCCGGCACCAGTTCGCCGGGTGGAGATTCCAAAGCCCGACGGGTCCAAGCGCCCGTTGGGCATCCCGACTGTCAAGGACCGTGTGTGCCAGCAGGCGGCGAAGCTCGTCCTCGAACCAATATTCGAGGCTGACTTTCTGCCTGCTCGTTTGGGTTCCGGCCCAAGCGCTCGGCCACCGACGCCATGGAGAGGCTCCGGGTCGGCTTCATCGAAGGCAATCACTTCGTCTTCGAAGCCGACATCGAGAACTTCTTCGGCTCCATCGACCACGAGCGGTTGCTCGCTCTGGTCGCAGAGCGCGTGTCGGACCGGCGGGTGCTCAAGTTGGTCAGACAGTGGCTGCAAGCAGGCGTGTTGGACAACGGAGTCGTCACCGAGACGGTCACGGGGACGCCCCAGGGTGGGGTGGTCTCACCCCTCTTGGCCAACATCTACCTGCACGCATTCGATCGGGCCTGGGAGGAGCATGGTGTCGGAGAAGTCGTCCGCTATGCGGACGACTTCGTGGTGCTGTGCCGATCACAGGAACAGGCCGAAGAAGCCCAGCGGCGGACAACCGCCCTACTGGGTGACCTTGGTCTGAGCCTTCATCTGGACAAGACCAAGTGGTCGATCTGCGAGAAGGCAAGGAGGGCTTTGACTTCCTCGGGTGCCCTTCGGCCGCATACACCGACCGCATCGAGCGAAACGCGCGCGCTCACGTTCCCCGCCGGGTTCACGTGGGGCGTGGCGACGGCGGCCCACCAGATCGAGGGTGGCAACGTCAACAACGACTGGTGGGCGTGGGAGCACGACCCGAGCTCGGGCACGGTCGAACCGAGCGGCGACGCCTGTGATTCGTTCCACCGCTGGCGCGAGGACATCCAGCTGGTGGCGGACATGGGGCTGGGCGCCTACCGCTTCTCGCTCGAGTGGAGCCGCATCGAGCCCGAGGAGGGCGAGTTCTCACTCGCCGCGCTCGAGCACTACCGGCGCATGTGTGCAGCCTGCCACGGGCACGGCATCGTCCCCGTGGTGACGTTCCACCATTTCACCTCGCCGCGCTGGCTCGCGGCCCGGGGCGGCTGGGAGGCGCCCGAGGCGCCCGAGTGCTTCGCGCGCTTCGTGACGCGTGCCGCCGCGCACCTCGGGGACCTCGTCGGCTGGGCCTGCACCATCAACGAGCCCAACGTGGTGTCCGTCATGGGCTACTACCAGGGCGAGTACCCGCCCGGGGTCAAGGAGGACTTCGTCCGGTACGGCGCGGTGAACGAGGCCATGGTGCGGGCGCACCGCCTGGCCGTCGAGGCCCTGCGGGCAGGGCCGGGCGACTTCCCGGTCGGGCTGACCCTCTCCATGGCCGAGATCACCGCCGAGGAGGGCGGCGAGGCGCTGCGCGACGGCGCCGAGGAGATGCTCGAGAACGTCTTCCTGCGCGCGACCGCCGGCGACGATTTCGTGGGGGTGCAGTGCTACACCCGGATGCACTTCGACGCGGAGGGGCTGGCGCCCAACGACCCCGAAGTCCCGCTGACCCAGATGGGGGACGAGCGCTGGCCGCAGGCGGTCGAGCACACGGTGCGCCGGGCCGCCGCGGTGAGCGGGCGACCCGTCGTCGTCACCGAGAACGGGATCGCCACGGCCGACGACACGGAGCGCGTCAGCTTCCTGACGGACGCCCTGGCTAGTGCGCATCGCTGCCTCGACGAGGGCATCGACCTGCGCGGCTACTTCGTGTGGAGCCTGCTCGACAACTTCGAGTGGCATCTCGGCTACGGGCCCAAGTTCGGGCTGGTCGCGGTCGCACCGGGGACCTTCGAGCGCCGGCCCAAGCCGAGCGCCCAATGGTTCGGCGAGGTCGCCCGGTCGAACCGCGTCCTCACAGCGGACGCTTAATCTTCACAGCGGACGTTTAACCGCTTCGCAGGCCGCCTAGGTACGAAATTCGCGGCGAGGCTAGGGTTTGGCCGTGGTTTCTCGCCTGCAGCAGTTCTACGACTGGCTGCACACGCACGAGGGCCGGAAGATCTTCCGCTACTCGATGGTCTCGGTGATCTCCACCGCGGTGTCGCTCATCGTCATCGTCATCGTCTACGGCGTCTACCACCTCTGGAGCGAGATCCCGAGCACGGTCTTCGGCAACGTGGTGGCGATCTTCCCGTCGTACTGGCTCAACCGAAAGTGGGCCTGGGGCAAGCACGGCCGCTCCCATTTCATGAAGGAAGTGGTGCCCTTCTGGATCATGGCGGCCTTCGGCATCGCGTTCTCCATCGTCGGGGCCGCGCTCGCCCGCCATGTGGCCATCAAGTACCAGCTGGACCACATCGAGACGACCGTGGTCGTGCTGGCCGCCAACGTGCTGTCGTTCGCCGTCTTCTGGGTGCTCAAGCTCATGGCGTTCAACCGCCTCTTCCACCACGAGCTCGAGGAGTTCGACGAGCACCTCACGCACGAGGAGGAGGACGAGTCGGTTGAGGTTTCGCCGCACTGATCCGCCGGACCGCCGCCCGGCGGGGGCACCCCTGACCCGCCCTTGAGGCGCCGTCCGCGGGGGCGGACTCTGTCGGCCCAGTCCCGGGGCAGCCTCAGTCCCTGAAGTTGGTGAACTGCAGCGGGATCCCGAAGTCCTCGGCCTTGCACTTGGCGATGACCTCCTGGAGGTCGTCGCGCTTCTTGCCCGACACCCGTAGCTGCTCCCCCTGGGTCTGGGAGGACAGGCCCTTGAGGCCCAGGTCCTTGATGAACTTGTTGAGGCGTTTGGCGTGGTCGGCCGAGATGCCGGCCCGGATGGCCACGTGCTGGCGGGCCGTGCCCTTCTGGGCCTCCTCGATCCTCCCGGCCTCGAAGGCCTTCAATGACACCTGGCGCTTGACCAGCCGTTCGTCCAACACCTGGTGAAGGGCGCGCAGGCGGTCCTCGGTCGAGGAGCGCAGCACCAGCTCCTTCTCTCCCAGTTCGATGGTCGAGTCGGTGTTTTTGAAGTCGAAGCGGGTGGCCGCCTCCCGGTTGGCCTGGTCGACGGCGTTGCGGACCTCTTGCATGTCGACTTCGGAGACGATGTCAAACGTGGGCATGGCAGCAGCGTACCGGGGCCACCTGTGCGTGCAGGGTGGCGGCCCGGGCTAACCTCGCTCGCTGCGGGTCGGTGTCCGAGTGGCCAAAGGAAGCAGGCTGTAAACCTGCCGGTTCACACCTACGGAGGTTCGAATCCTTCCCGGCCCACGCCAGAATCTGCCGTTTGCACCGCCCCGTGGCGAACCTTGCTACCCCGGGGAGTGCCGTTACAATGCTGTTGCAGACCGATTGCGGGTACCCGCTCATTGCGGCGGCCCCTGACCTTCCCCCCCGGGTCGTTACGCCCGGTGACGACAAGCGAGACTGACAACCCCGTGGACGAAACCGCGACGCCTACCTCATCAGCGGTCTTGAACCGGGTGAACACGCGCCTCGGTCGGCTCTCGACCGGGGCCGATGCCCTCCGCCTGCGGGTCACGCCTCGCGTCAAGCTGACCGAGCGCGTCGAGGCCCAGTCCGGTGATCCCGACGACTGGACGTGGCTCAGGCGCCCGGCGCTCCTCGGCTTCCTCGCCGTCGTCTCCATCTGCGTCGGCGCGTCACTCCCGAGCTCACCCTTCAAGCTCGAGATGGGCGGCACGTGGTTCTTCGGCGAAGCCACCTGGCCCTCGACGACCCTGATGCTGCCGGGGGTCGTCGCGGTCTACGGCGGCATGGTCCTCTTCGTCCGCGTCTGGTTCGGCCTCTTCCAGACTCTGCGCGTCCGCCCCGGCGTGCCGATCCGCCAGTTGGCCTACATGCTGGGGCTCTGGTTGGTGCCGCTCATGGTGGTGGCGCCACTCTTCAGCCGCGACGTCTTCTCCTATGCCGCCCAGGGCGAGATGATGAGCCACAGCATCAACCCGTACCACTACGGGCCCGGCACGCTCGGCTCGGGACCCTACGTGTCGGGGGTCGACCCGCTCTGGCTCAACACGGCAGCGCCGTACGGGCCGCTCTTCTTGATGCTGGCCGGCTGGTCCGCCTCGCTCAGCCTCCATCACGCACTGATCACCGTGGTGCTGCTCAGATTCGAATCGATCGCCGGCGTCGCGCTCATCGCCTACTGCATCCCCAAGCTCGCCCGCTCCTTCGGCCGCGACCCCGGTCCGGCCTTCGTGCTGGCCGTGCTCAATCCGCTCACCCTGTTGGCGCTCGTCGGCGGCGCGCACAACGACTCCATCATGGTCGGGCTGCTCCTGGCCGGCATCACCGCGGCGCGCTCGTACCACCCCGTGTGGGGCATCGTCCTGTGCGCGCTGGCTGCCTCGATCAAGGTGCCGGCGGCCATCGGCATCGTCTACGTGGCGTGGGACTGGGCCGGGCCGTTCGCCGACTGGCGGCGCCGGGCGCGCATGCTCGTGCGCGCGGCTCTCGTCACCGTCGCCGTCATGGGATTTCTGTCGCTGGTGTCCGGACTCGGCTGGGGCTGGATCGCCAACCTCGGCACACCCGGCACCGTGCGCTCGTGGATGGCGCCCGCTACCGCGGTGGGCCTCCTCATCAGTGGGACGGCGCACGTGGTCGGGATCGGGGTCGGTCTGGGAGGCGTGCTCACGTTCACCCGGGCCATCGGGCTGGTTGCCGCGGCCGCCATCGCCGTCCTGTGCCTGCGCAACCGTCAACGGCTCGGGATCCTCGGCGCGCTCGGGATCACGACGATGGCCTTCGTGCTGCTCGGCCCAGTGGTCCAGCCCTGGTACTTGACGTGGGGCATCATCATCGCCGCCCCGGTGGTGACCGGCCGGTGGCTCTACGCCGTCCTCGGCCTCTCGATGGTGGCCCCCTTCATCGGCCTGACCGGTGGCACCGACCTGCTGAACGAGCTCCTGCACACCGACCCGGCCAGCATGGTCCTGGCGGTCATGGTGCTCTGGGCCGTGGCGATCGTCCCGCTCGGGAACTGGACGACGTCGTGGCGGCTCGACCGCTCCCGGTTGCCCAACCTGCAGGCCACCACTCACGGCCAGAGCGCCGTCGCTCGAGTCCTGAATCACGAGCCTTCCGGCCGCCGCGCCTTTCCTCACGGGCGGCTCGGCGTACTCGACTGACCCGAAGCGCCTGAGCTCTTTCCCCTGATCAGTCCCTAGAGCAGGCGTTGCAGCTCGACCACGTCGAGCCACTGGCGATGCTTGCGCCCCACCTCGCGCTCGACGCCGACAAGCTCGAAGCCGGCTGCCCGGTGCAGCCCGATCGAGGTCTCGTTGTGCCCGGCGATGCGGGCGATGACCGAATGGAAGCCGTGCGCCGAGGCCAGGACCAAGAGCTCGGCCAGGAGGGCGCGGCCCACCCCTTTGCCGCGCTGGGCCCGGTCGACGTAGACGGAGTTCTCGGCCGTCGCCGAGTAACCCGAGCGTTCGTGGAACGGGGAGAGCGAGCCGAAGCCGAGCACGAACTCGCCGTTGGCTCCCGCCGGGCCGGCCACCCCGGAGCCCGGCTCCCCGATCGCCACCAGGGCGGGGTGGACGCCGCTGTGCTCGAGGATCCAGGCCTCTTGTTCGGCCCGGGTACGCGGCACCATATCGAAGGTGTTGGTGCTGTCGAGCACCTCCACGTTGTAAATGGTCCGGATGGCCTCGGCGTCGGCCACCTCAGCCAGTCGGATCTGCATCGGGCGATGGTACTGTTGACGTGGGAAAACCCAGGGAGCGGCGGCAGCGCAACCTGGGCCCTGGCTATCATTGACGACTCGCGGAAGGTAGCCGCGGCGCCCCCTTAGCTCAGTCGGCAGAGCACAGCCATGGTAAGGCTGGTGTCGTCGGTTCGATTCCGACAGGGGGCTCGCCCATGGCGGCGTAGCTCAGTTGGTCAGAGCACACGGCTCATAATCGTGTTGTCGCGGGTTCGAGTCCCGCCGCCGCTACCAGGACCGGGATGGAGACCCGGTGAAATCGAGCAGGAAGGAAGCACATGCCCAAGAACGAGAAGCGGGTCCAGGTCACCCTGGCCTGCGAGGTGTGCAAGCGGCGCAACTACATCACGACCAAGAACAAGCTCAACGACCGTGAGCGGATCGAGATGAAGAAGTTCTGCCGCTGGGACCGCCAGCACACGCTGCACAAGGAGACCCGCTGAGCCACCCCGTGTCTGCCGGTGCTACTCTGAGCAGGCCGATCCCCAGGTCAGGGGGGAAGAACCACCTGCTGAGGGCAACCGAAGGCACCCCACCGAGGGCAGTAGCTCAACTGGTAGAGCACCGGTCTCCAAAACCGGCGGTTGGGGGTTCGAGTCCCTCCTGCCCTGCCCCGGACGTAGCTACCCGAGAACGAAGTTTGTGAGGCGAGAGCCGTGAACCGCGAGACCAAGCGCATGATGCAGCGCCAAGGGCAGATGGAGGCCGATGGGTCTCCGTCCACCCGGCGCGCGGCCGCGGGGACGCAGACCCGGACGCCGCGCCAGCAGAAAGGCGGTGCCCCGGCCCGCAAGCGCGCGACGCCGGCGCAGTTCGCCCGCGAGGTGCGGGACGAGATGCGCCAGGTCGCCTGGCCGTCGCGTGCCGAGCTCATCAACTACACGTCGGTCGTATTCACCACGCTGATCATCATGATCGGCCTGATCTTCGTGCTGAACCTCGCCTTCGGGAAGCTCATCACCCTTCTCTTCACGAAGTAGGCCCCGTATGAGCGATATGACGCATTCACAGGCAGAGGAAGCACTCGCGACGGGCGACGAGGAAGACGTCGCCGAGGCGATCGAGGCTGAGCGCGAAGAAACCGAGGCCGCGCCGGAGGAGAGCCGCGCTGCACACGACGTCGGCCAGCGACGTGATCGACGACGTCGCGGGGGAGGACGAGGCCGAGCTCGAGGCCCTGGTCGAGGACGAGGCAGTCGAAGAGGTCGACGAAGCCGTCGCGGAGGTGCTCGCAGACGAAGAGATCGAAGAGATCGCCGAGGAGATCGTGGAGGAAGTCGTCGAGGAGGCCGTGCTCGAGGCCATCGACGAAGCCGTCGCAGAGGAGATCGCGGAGGAGCGGGCCGAAGAGATCGTCGCCGAAGTGCTGCAGGCGCCGACAGGCGAGCCCGACGTCGTGCTCGACGCGACCGAGGACCAGGACGCCGCGGCCGACATCGAGCTGGGTGGATGGGGGGAGGACGAGCAGGAGGAGATCCTCCCGGTCGAGAGCCCCTACGACCGGCCCGGCCGCTGGTACGTCGTGCACACCTACTCGGGCTACGAGAACAAGGTGCGCTCCAACATGGGCAACGTGGTCACATCCCGGGGCATCGAGGATCGCGTCTTCGAGGTCGTCATCCCGATGGAGGACGTCGTCGAGTTCAAGGGCGGCAAGAAGGTCACCGTGCAGAAGAAGGTGTTCCCTGGCTATCTGCTCGTCCGCTGCGACCTCGACGACGACACATGGGGAGCGATCCGCAACACGCCCGGTGTGACCGGCTTCGTCGGCCCGGGCACGAAGCCGACCCCGCTCTCGCGCCGAGAGGTGGAGAACATACTCCAGGTCAAGGCGGAGGGCGCCGAGGCGCCCACCAAGCGCAGCCGACCCCGCCTCGAGTACGAGCTCGACGAGACGGTGCGGGTCAAGGAGGGTCCCTTCGCGGACTTCTCCGGCCAGATCGCCGAGATCAACGAGGACCAGCTCAAGCTCAAGGTGCTGGTCAACATCTTCGGCCGGGAGACCCCGGTCGAGCTCGAATTCAGCCAGGTCGCCAAGCTCTAAGCGCGCCGGCACAGATCGATAGCGAAGAAGGAGACGGAGACGATGCCACCGAAGAAGAAGGTGCTCGCCATAGTGAAGATCCAGCTCGAAGCGGGGTCGGCCACGCCCGCGCCGCCGGTCGGCACGGCCCTGGGCCCGCACGGGGTCCAGACGATGGAGTTCTGCAAGCAGTACAACCAGGCCACCGAGAACATGCGGGGCCAGGTCGTGCCGGTGGACATCACCATCTACGAGGACCGTTCCTTCAGCTTCGTGCTGAAGACCTCGCCGACGCCGGTGCTGCTGCGCCAGGCCGCCGGGCTGGACAAGGGCGCCTCGACGGCAGGGCCGCGAGCAGGTCGGCACCATTACCGACGCCCAGCTGGCCGACATCGCGAACGCCAAGCTCAAGGATCTCAACACCGACGACCTCGAGGCGGCCAAGAAGCAGGTGGCCGGCACGGCGCGGTCCATGGGGATCAAGGTCGCCGGCTAAGCCGCGCCCGGAGGAGAGACGAAATGACGCAGCACGGCAAGAAGTACAAGGAGAGCCTGAGCAAGGTCGACCGAGAGACGCAGCACGGCGTCGTCGAGGCGGTCGAGCTGGCCAAGTCGGTGGCCAGCGCCAAGTTCGACGAGACGGTCGAGCTCGCTGTCCGCCTCGGCGTCGACCCGCGCAAGGCGGACCAGATCGTGCGCGGCACGCTCTCGCTCCCCTCGGGCACCGGCACCACCGTCCGCGTGGCCGTCTTCGCTGCCGGCGAGGCCGCTACGGAGGCCCGCGCAGCCGGTGCCGACGAGGTCGGGGCCGACGACCTCGTGGCCAAGATCAACGGCGGATTCCTCGACTTCGACGTCGCCATCGCCACGCCGGATCTCATGGGTCAGGTGGGAACGCTCGGCCGGGTCCTCGGCCCGCGTGGCCTGATGCCCAACCCCAAGACCGGCACGGTGACCACCGACGTCGGCAAGGCGGTCGGGGAGTTCAAGGGCGGCCGGGTCGAGTACCGCACCGACAAGGTCGGCAACATCCATATCCGGGTCGGCAAGGCCTCCTTCACGAACGAGCAGCTGGTGGCGAACATCCGCGCCGTGCTCGACGAGCTCCAGCGGGCCAAGCCCGCCGCGGCCAAGGGCCGGTACTTCCTCTCGATCACCGTGTCGACGACGATGGGCCCCGGGGTCCGCATCGACCCGGTCAAGGCCCGCTTCAGCGACGAGGAGCTCGCCGTCCCGGCGTAAGCGGGACCCGCCGGCCGTACTACAGTCTCCCGAACAGCCCTCCGCCCCGGTGGGGGGCACTGAATCCGACGCCAGAGACCTCCGGTGCACCTCAGGGTGCCGAAGCGGCCCGTAGGGCCGGCCCGACGAGGCGACATCGTGCCTGCCGGCGCCAGCCGGCCTGCGCCGTCGCACACCGGAGTCTCCGGCCCGCTTCTGGGCCGTCGAGCCCGGTGGAGGACACCGATGGCAACGCAGAACGCACAACGAACACACAAGGTCGAGGTGATCGACGAGGTCAAGGACCGCATGGGCGCGGCCTCGGCCTCGATCGTCAGCGAGTACCGGGGCCTGACCGTGGCCGAAATGGCCGAGCTGCGGTCGGCGCTCGCCGTCGCCGGCGGCAACTACAAGATCTTCAAGAACACGCTCGTGCGCCGGGCGATCGACGGCGGCGAGTACCAGCCCCTCTCGGAGTACCTGAGCGGCCCGAGCGCGCTGACCTTCGTCGAGGGGGACATCAGCGCGGTGGCCAAGGCCCTGCGGGACTTCTCGCGGGCCAACCCGTCGCTCGTGATCAAGGGTGGGCTGGCCGACGGGTCGCTGCTCTCGCCGGGCGACCTCGCCGCGCTGGCCGACCTGCCACCTCGCGAGGTGCTGCTGGCCCGCCTGGCCGGTGCCCTCGCCGCGCCGATGCAGCAGATGGCTGGACTGCTCCAGGCCTTGCCGCGCAACCTCGCCTACGGGATCTCGGCGCTGATCGAACAGCGCGAGGAGGGTGGCGAGACCCTGCCGTCCGGCGAGCCCGAGGCAGCCGCCGAGCCCGAGGCAACAGCGGAGAGTTCGGCGCCGGCGCCGGCCGAGGAGGCTGTGGCGGCGCCGGCCGAGGAGGCACCGGCGGAACCGGTCGAGGCCACCGGGGAGACGGAAGGCGGAGCCGAGGCGGCGGCCAGCCCCGAAGAGGCGCCCGCCTAAGGCGCGAGACCGAACACCCAGACCGAACACCCAGACCGAACACCCAGACCCGACACCACTGGACACAGGACCGAAGGAAAGAAAGGAAGGCCAGGATGCCAACCCTGACCAAGGAAGAGATCCTCGACGGGATCGCCGAGATGTCGGTGATCCAGCTGAGCGAGCTGTTGAAGGACTTCGAGGAGCGCTTCGGCGTGACGGCGGCGGCCCCTGTCGCCGTGGCGGCCGTGGGCGCGGCCCCGGCGGCCGGCGACGCCGGTGGCGCCGAGGAGGAGAAGTCGGAGTTCGACGTGATCCTCACCGCAGCCGGCGACAAGAAGATCCAGGTCATCAAGGAGGTGCGTGCCCTCACCAGCCTCGGCCTCAAAGAGGCGAAGGACCTGGTCGAGGCCGCTCCGAAGCCCGTCCTGGAGAAGGCCAACAAGGAGGACGCCGACAAGGCGAAGGAGGCCCTCGAGGGCGCCGGCGCCACGGTCGAGATCAAGTAGTCCTGGTCAGGGCCTGGTCGGTCGCCCCTCGGTGCGCCAGCCGGGCCCCCCGACCGGGATCCTTGACTGGGGGAGTGGGCTTTCGTAGCCTGTCTCGGACCCCGGGCCCTGCCCGCCAGGCTGTCGCGGCCAAGGGGTTGTATCCACGCACGTCCCACGATAAGATGCCGGGTTGCCGTGCGTCTCTGTGTGCCTGATTCCGTAATTCCGGGGTCTCGCCGCGCGCCCAGGCAGCCCTGATCCGCCCTCGTCGTCCCGTCGTCCGCCCGCTACCAGCCGTATCCGCAGTCCGTCCCTCACCGGCCGTCTCTTCACCTTGGAGGTGTTGACCGTTGTCATCACGGTCCCGCAGCCCCGAACGCGTCTCCTTCGCCAACATCAACGAGGCCCTGCCACTCCCTGACCTCATCGCGATCCAGCGCGACTCATTTCAATGGTTCCTCGACAAGGGCCTCGCCGAGGCCTTCAGCGACATCAGTCCGATCGAGGACTTCACCGGTCAACTGAGCCTCGAGCTCGAGTTCGATCCGTCCGACGCCGACCTGCGCCCGCCGCCGAAGTTCTCGGTGGAGGAGTGCAAGGAAAAGGACATGACCTACGCGGCGCCGGTCTTCGTCCGGGCCCGCTTCCTCAACGCCACCACCGGTGAGATCAAGGAGCAGACGGTCTTCATGGGGGACTTCCCGATGATGACCGAGCGGGGTACCTTCATCGTCAACGGCACCGAGCGCGTCGTCGTCTCGCAGCTCGTGCGTTCGCCCGGCGTGATCTTCCAGCCCGGGCGGGACGCCAAGACCGTCTTCACCGGGACCATCCACCCGTACCGGGGTGAGTGGATCGAGCTGGACATCGAGGCCAAGCCGGGCAAGGACGTCACCGCCGGCTGCCGCGTCGCCCGCAAGCGCCGCCTGTCGCTCTTCGTGTTGCTGCGCGCCCTGGGCTACGGGGACGAGGCCTTCCTCGACCGGTTCGTGCGCCACTTCGATTTCCTCGAGGGGCAGTGGGAGAAGGAGCGCAACCTGGCGCCGTCACGCGAGGAGGCGCTGCTCGAGATCTACAAGCGCGCCCGCCCCGGCGAGCCGCTTGTCGGCGGAGGCCGCCCGCGTCTACTTCGAGAACGCCTTCTTCAACCCGAAGCGCTACGACCTGACCCGTGTGGGCCGCTACAAGCTGAACCGCAAGCTGGGGCCGGAGATCGACCGCTTGAGCGACCTCTTCGGGATCGACATCGAGAAGCCTGCGCCCGACCAGTCGGTCCTGTCGCCGTCCGAGATCCTCGCCTCGGCCACCTACATGCTGCACCTGGCCCTGCACATGGCCGACGGCGACTCGACCTACCGCATCGACGACCAGGACCACTTCGCCAACCGCCGGATCCGCTCCGTCGGCGAGCTGATCCAGAACCAGGTGCGGGTGGGGCTGAGCCGGATGGAGCGGGTCGTGCGGGAGCGCATGACCACCCAGGACGTCGAGGCCATCACGCCGCAGACGCTGATCAACATCCGCCCGGTCGTGGCCGCGGTCAAGGAGTTCTTCGGCACATCGCAGCTCTCGCAGTTCATGGACCAGAACAACCCGCTGTCGGGCCTGGCCCACAAGCGCCGCCTCTCGGCCCTCGGGCCGGGCGGCCTGTCGCGGGAGCGCGCCGGCTTCGAGGTCCGTGACGTCCACACCTCGCACTACGGCCGCATGTGCCCGATCGAGACCCCCGAGGGCCCGAACATCGGCCTGATCGGATCGCTGGCCACCTACGCCCGGGTCAACGAGTACGGCTTCATCGAGACGCCCTACCGGGCCGTCGTCGACGGGAAGGTGACCGACAGCGTCAGCTATCTGGCCGCCGACGAGGAGGAGGAGCACGTCATCGCCCAGGCCAACGCCTCGGTCGACGCCGACGGCCGCTTCACCGAGGAGCGCGTGCTGGTGCGCCGCGGCCCGCAAGGGACGGGCGTGCGCATGGGCGCGGTGGCCGGCTCGTACGGCACCACCTCGGAGATCGACTTCGTCCCGCCGTCGGAGGTCGACCTCATGGACGTCTCGCCGAAGCAGATCGTCTCGGTCTCGACCGCGCTGATCCCCTTCGTCGAGCACGACGACGCCAACCGGGCCCTGATGGGCGCCAACATGCAGAAGCAGGCCGTGCCGCTGGTCGTGCCCGAGGCGCCCTACATCGGCACGGGCGTCGAGGGCCGCGCCGGCCCGCGACGCGGGCGACGTCATCCTGGCCGAGGGCAACGGCACCGTGGGCGAGATCAGTGGCGACTCCATCACGGTCGAGTACGCCCCGGGGCAGAAGGACCGGTACGGGACGGCCCTGGGCCGCAAGGTCTACCGCCTGTCGAAGTTCCGCCGCTCCAACCAGAACACCTGCATCAACCACCGGACACTGGTGGTCGAGGGCCAGAGCATCGCCACGGGTGACCTGCTGGCCGATGGGCCCTCGACCCACAACGGCGAGCTGGCGCTGGGCAAGAACCTCCTCGTCGCCTTCATGCCGTGGGAGGGGTACAACTACGAGGACGCCATCATCCTCTCCGAGCGGCTGGTGCGCGACGACGTGCTGACCTCCATCCACATCGAGGAGCACGAGGTCGACGCGCGCGACACCAAGCTGGGCGCCGAGGAGATCACCCGGGACATCCCCAACCTGAGCGAGGAGATCCTGGCCGACCTCGACGACCGCGGCATCATCCGCGTCGGCGCCGAGGTGGAGCCGGGTGACGTCCTGGTCGGGAAGGTCACCCCCAAGGGTGAGACCGAGCAGACCCCCGAGGAGCGGTTGCTCCGCGCCATCTTCGGCGAGAAGGCGCGCGAGGTGCGCGACACCTCGTTGAAGGTGCCGCACGGCGAGTACGGCAAGGTGATCGACGTCCGTGTCTTCTGCCGCGAGGAGTCGCACGAGCTGCCGCCGGGCGTGAACCAGCTGGTGCGCGTCTACGTGGCCCAGAAGCGCAAGATCTCCGAGGGCGACAAGCTCGCCGGCCGCCACGGCAACAAGGGCGTCATCTCCAAGATCCTCCCGGTCGAGGACATGCCGTACCTGGCCGACGGGACCCCCGTCGACATCATCCTCAACCCGCTCGGCGTGCCGAGCCGGATGAACGTGGGCCAGGTGCTCGAGTCGCACCTCGGCTACGCCGCCCGCCACGGCTGGCAGGGTGTGGAGGTCAACGACGGTGTCGGGACCTCGGCCAAGGGTGACGGCGCGGCGCGCAAGACGCGGCCTCGGACCGAGCCGGCGGCGTGGGTGTCCACGCCCGTGTTCGACGGCGCCCACTGGGACGAGGCCGAGGACGCCGGGGCGCACCCGACCATCAAGCAGGTTTTCGGGACGCTCAACGCCGACTCGGCCAACGGCGATGTACAGATCCACACTGACGGCAAGGCCACGCTCTACAACGGCCGGACCGGCGAGGCCTACGACAACCCGATTTCGGTCGGCTACGTCTACATCCTGAAGCTGGCCCACCTGGTCGACGACAAGATCCACGCCCGCTCGACCGGCCCGTACTCGATGATCACCCAGCAGCCCCTGGGCGGCAAGGCGCAGTTCGGTGGCCAGCGCTTCGGCGAGATGGAGGTGTGGGCCCTCGAGGCCTTCGGCGCCGCCTACGCCCTGCAGGAGCTGCTGACCATCAAGTCCGACGACGTGCTCGGCCGGGTCAAGGTCTACGAGGCCATCGTCAAGGGCGAGAACATCCCCGAGCCCGGTATCCCCGAGAGCTTCAAGGTCTTGATCAAGGAGATGCAGTCGTTGTGCCTGGACGTCGAGGTCCTGGCCGTCGACGGCCGTGAGATCGAGATGCACGAGCTGGACGAGGACGTCTTCCGCACCGCGGAGGAGCTGGGCATCGACATCAGCCGCAACGAGCGCGGCTCGGACGAGGAAGACGAGCGGCGCGCCGCAGAGAGGAGCTTCTCCTAATGGCTCTGGACGTCAACACCTTCGATCAGCTGCGCATCGGCCTGGCCACCGGGGATTCCATCCGGGGCTGGTCCAACGGCGAGGTCAAGAAGCCCGAGACGATCAACTACCGCACCCTGCGCCCGGAGAAGGACGGCCTCTTCTGCGAGAAGATCTTCGGCCCGACCAAGGACTGGGAGTGCTACTGCGGCAAGTACAAGCGCGTCCGCTTCAAGGGGATCATCTGCGAGCGCTGCGGCGTCGAGGTCACGCGCTCCAAGGTGCCGGCGCGACCGGATGGGCCACATCGAGCTGGCCGCGCCGGTGGTGCACATCTGGTACCTGCGCGGGACCCGGTCGTGGCTGGCCTACCTGCTGATGGGCACCGAGCCCCGTGAGGAGCTCAAGGCCAAGCAGCTGGAGAAGGTCATCTACTTCGCCGCCAACCTGGTGACCTGGGTCGACGAGGAGAAGCGCCACCAGGACCTGCCGACGCTCGAGAACGAGATGGCGGAGGAGATCGCCGATATCGAGAAGAAGCGCGACCTCGACATCGACCGTCGCTTCAAGGCCCTGGAGGAGGAGCTCAAGGCGCTCGAGAAGGAGGGCGCACGCGACGCCGAGATCAAGGCCCGCCAGCGCGGCGTCGAGAAGGAGATCCAGTCGGTCCGCGAGCGGGCCCAGGAGGACGTCGAGATCGCCCAGCGCTCGCTGGACGAGTTCCGCTCGCTCCACGGCCGCAAGATCATCGAGGACGAGATGCTCTGGCGCGAGCTCCGGCTGCGCTACGACGAGTACTTCGAGGGCGGCATGGGCGCCGAGTACATCCTCAAGCTCATCGATCGCATCGACCTCGATGCCGAAGAGATCAAGCTGCGCGACATGATCGACGCCAAGGACGGGCGCCGTCCGCTGTCGGCGCAGCGGCGACAGAAGACGATCAAGCGGCTGAAGATCGTCACCGCCTTCAACCGGCGCGACGACCACGGCCGGCGCATCAACGACCCGCGGGCCATGATCCTCGAGGCCGTGCCGGTGATCCCGCCGGACCTGCGCCCGATGGTGCAGCTCGACGGTGGCCGCTTCGCCACCTCGGACCTGAACGACCTCTACCGGCGGGTCATCAACCGCAACAACCGCCTGAAGCGGCTGCTCGACCTCGGCGCGCCCGAGATCATCATCAACAACGAGAAGCGGATGCTCCAGGAGGCCGTCGACGCGCTGTTCGACAACGGCCGCCGCGGGCGCCCGGTGACCGGCCCGGGGAACCGGCCGCTCAAGTCGCTGTCGGACATGCTGAAGGGCAAGCAGGGCCGGTTCCGCCAGAACCTGCTGGGCAAGCGCGTCGACTACTCGGGTCGCTCGGTCATCGTGATCGGGCCCAACCTGAAGCTGCACCAGTGCGGCCTGCCCAAGCTCATGGCTTTGGAGTTGTTCAAGCCCTTCGTCATGAAGCGGCTGGTCGACGCCGAGCTGGCCCAGAACATCAAGTCGGCCAAGCGCATGGTCGAGCGGCGCCGGCCCCAGGTGTGGGACGTGCTCGAGGGCGTCATCCGTGAGCACCCCGTGCTCCTGAACCGGGCGCCGACGCTGCACCGCCTGGGGATCCAGGCCTTCGAGCCGGTGCTGGTGGAGGGCAAGGCCATCCAGGTGCACCCGCTCGTCTGCACGGCCTTCAACGCCGACTTCGACGGCGACCAGATGGCCGTCCACCTGCCGCTGTCGGCGGAGGCACAGGCCGAGGCGCGGGTGTTGATGCTCTCGGCGAACAACATCCTGTCCCCCGCCACGGGGCGCCCGATCACCGTGCCCACCCAGGACATGGTCTTCGGCGCCTACTACCTGACGCTGCGCGTCGACGAAGGAGCGGGTGCGGGACGGGTATTCCGCCACCTCCACGAGCTGGAGGCGGCCTTCGACGCCGGGGACGTCGAGCTGCAGGTGCCGATCACGCTGCGCCCCGCGCCGGGTTCGTCGCTGGCGGGGCGCCTCTCGGCCGCCGGCGTCACGCCGGACGAGGACGGTGCGCTGTCGTTCGAGACCACGCCCGGCCGCGTCTTCTTCAACGAGGCGCTGCCCGAGGGCTTCGCCTTCGTCAACGACGTGGTGGGCAAGCGCAACACGCCGATCGGGCAGATCGTCGAGGAGCTCTCGGCCAACTACCCGAAGAACATGGTGGCGTCGAGCCTCGACCGCATCAAGGCGCTGGGCTTCCGCTTCGCCGCCCAGTCCGGCCTCACCATCTCCATCAACGACGTGCAGACGCCGCCGGACAAGCTGGCCATCCTCGACCGCTACGAGAAGGAGGCCGAGAAGGCGGAGACGCAGTTCAAGCGCGGCATCATCACCGACGACGAGCGGCGCCAGAAGGAGATCGAGATCTGGACCTCGGCCAACTCCGAGGTGGGCCGGGCGATGGAGTCCCAGCTGGCCACGATCGCCTTCAACCCGCTCGACATGATGGTGGACTCGGGTGCCCGAGGGAACTCACAGCAGATCCGCCAGATCGCCGGCATGAAGGGCCTCGTGTCCAACCCGCGCGGTGAGATGATCCCCCGGCCGATCAAGTCCTCCTTCCGGGAGGGCCTGTCGGTCCTGGAGTACTTCATCTCCACCCACGGCGCCCGCAAGGGCCTGGCCGACACCGCCCTGCGCACCGCCGACTCGGGCTACCTGACCCGCCGGCTGGTCGACGTGGCCCAGGAGCTCATCGTCCGGATCGAGGACTGCGAGACGACCCGGGGCATCTGGATCGAATCGGTGGCACCGGACGGACCGGGCCACCGCAATTACCTCGAGACGCGCGCGTTCGGCCGTCTGCTGGTGGAGGACGTCACGCTCTCCGACGGCACGGTGTACCCGGCGGGCACGGTGCTCGTGGACGAGAACATCGCCGCCATGCGTGACGACGAGGCCGTGACGCGCCTGCGGGTGCGCTCGGTCCTCACGTGCGAGTCGCCTCAGGGCGTCTGCGCGGCCTGCTACGGGCTGTCGCTGGCCACGGGCTCGATGATCGAGCTCGGCGAGGCGGTCGGCGTCATTGCCGCCCAGTCCATCGGCGAGCCGGGCACGCAGCTGACCATGCGGACGTTCCACACCGGTGGCGTCGTGGGCGAGGACATCACACACGGCCTGCCGCGTGTCGTCGAGCTCTTCGAGGCGCGCACCCCGAAGGGGGCGGCCGTGCTCGCCCACCATTCCGGCGTGGTCCGGGTGGAGGACGACGAGACGGGCCGGCGCATCACGGTGGTGGCCGACGATGGGACGGAGGACTCCACCCTGGTGGCGTCGCGGGCCCACCTCGAGGTGGCCGACGGGCAGGAGGTCTCGGCCGGGGACGCGCTGGTCGAGGGCCCCAAGGACCCCAAGGAGCTCCTGGAGGTCAAGGGGATCCGCGAGACCCAGCAGTACCTCGTCGAAGAGGTGCAGAAGGTGTACCGGGACCAGGGCGTCTCGATCCACGACAAGCACATCGAGCTGATCGTCCGCCAGATGCTGCGCCGCGTTCTCGTGGCCGAGCCCGGCGACGCGCCGTTCCTGCCGGGCGAGAGGGTCGACAACCAGATCTACGCCGAGGTCAACCGGACGCTCGTCGAGGACGGCAGCGTGCCGGCCGAGGGTCGGCCCGAGCTGATGGGCATCACCAAGGCGTCGCTGGCCACCGAGAGCTGGCTCTCCGCCGCCTCCTTCCAGGAGACGACGCGGGTGCTCACCGAGGCGGCCATCGAGGGCCGCAGCGATCAGCTCTTCGGCCTGAAGGAGAACATCATCATCGGCAAGCTCATCCCGGCTGGTTCGGGCATGCAGCACTACCGGAACATCCGTCTCGAGATGCCCGACGCCGAGGCGCTCCCCTTCTGGGCCACCGGTGCGGGCGAGTCGGACACCGAGGACCTGGCCAACTGGCTGCGGGACATGGGTGAGGGCATCAGCGAGGACCCCTTCGATTCCTCCATCGACGCCAGCTGGCTCGGGGCTGCCCCGACGGCCGAAGACGCCTTCGGCAACGCGATCGACGGCGGGAACGGGTCTCTGGGGAACGGGTCCGGGGCCGACGGAGCCGGGTCCGCACCCGCGGCCGGGGCCTCCGAGGCCGGGGACGTCGACGCCGGTCCCGGGGCGGCGGAGGCCGGCGCCTAGACTTCTCCCTGCTCATAGCGGCGGGGGCAGGGGAGGGGTCCGTTGGCGACACCGCGAAGGGTCGAAAAGGCGGCAGGTGTGTCAGGCCCAGGCGACAAAGAGGGGGCGCGGCCGCGCGCGGGCACTACCGCCTGTCGCACCTGGGCGCCCTCGAGGCGCAGTCCATCCACATCTTCCGGGAGGTGGCCGCGGAGTTCGAGCGGCCCGTGCTGCTGTTCTCGGGCGGCAAGGACTCGATCGTCATGCTCCACGTGGCGGCCAAGGCCTTCTGGCCAGCGCCCGTCCCCTTCCCGGTGTTGCACGTCGACACCGGACGCAACTTCGACGAGGTGCTCGAGTTCCGGGACCGCCACGTCGAGGCGCTCGGCGTGCGCCTCGTGGTCGCGCGCGTGCAGGATGACATCGACGCCGGGCGGACGATCGAGGACACGTCGATCGGCGCCACGCGCAACCGCCTCCAGACGCCCACGCTGCTGCGCGCCATCGCCGAGGGACGCCACGACGCCGTCTTCGGCGGGGCGCGGCGGGACGAGGAGAAGGCGCGGGCCAAGGAACGCATCTTCAGCTTTCGGGACGAGTTCGGCCAATGGGACCCCAAGAGCCAGCGGCCTGAGCTGTGGAACATCTACAACGGACGGCACAACAAGGGCGAGCACATCCGGGTCTTCCCGTTGTCGAACTGGACCGAGCTCGACGTTTGGAACTACATCCGCGACGAGGGGATCGAGGTGCCGCCGATCTACTACGCGCACCGCCGACCGGTGTTCCAGCGCGACGGCATGCTCATGGGTGTCACCCAGCACCTCGGACCGACCGACAACGAAGCCGTCCTCGAGGCGATGGTCCGTTTTCGCACGGTGGGTGACGCCGACTGCACCGGGTGCGTCGAGTCGGTGGCCGACACCGTCGACGAGATCATCACCGAGGTGGCGGCCACGCGCCTGACCGAGCGCGGGGCCACGAGGGCCGATGACCGGATCTCCGAGGCCGGCATGGAGGACCGCAAGCGCGAGGGCTACTTCTGATGACCGAGCTGCTGCGCCTAGCCACCGCCGGCTCGGTCGACGACGGCAAGTCGACCCTGATCGGACGCCTGCTCTACGACGCCAAGGGCATCTTCGAGGATCAACTGGAGTCCATCCGCCGCACCAGCGTGCAGCGGGGGCAGATGGAGACCGACCTGGCCCTTCTCACCGACGGGCTGCGCGCCGAGCGGGAACAGGGCATCACGATCGACGTGGCCTACCGCTACTTCGCCACGCCGAAGCGCAAGTTCATCATCGCGGACACCCCGGGCCATGCCCAGTACACCCGCAACATGGTGACCGGCGCCTCCAACGCGCACGTCTCGCTGATCCTGATCGACGCCCGCAAGGGGGTGATCGAGCAGACACGCAGGCACGCCTTCCTGTCCTCCATGCTGGGTGTCCCGCACATGGTGGTCTGCGTCAACAAGATGGACCTCGTCGACTGGGACCAGACCCGCTACGAACAGATCATGTCGGACTTCATGGAGTTCGCGGCCCGCCTCAACGTGCACGACATCTCGTTCATCCCCGTCTCGGCGCTTCGAGGCGACAACGTGGTGCAGCGTTCCGAGAACATGTGGTGGTACAGCGGATCGCCCCTGCTCAACCACCTCGAGTCGGTCTACATCGGCAGCGACGAGAACTTCATCGACCCGCGCTTCCCTGTGCAGTACGTCATCCGCAGCCAGACGCCGGACACTCCGGACTTCCGGGGCTACGCCGGGACCGTGGCCAGCGGCGTGTTCCGGCCGGGGGACGAGCTGCTCGTCATGCCGACGGGCACCACCTCGCGCATCGCCTCGATCGCGACGGCCGATGGCCCGGTGGCCGAGGCGTTCCCCCCCATGGCGGTGGTGCTGACGCTCGAGGACGAGCTCGCGGTGTCGCGGGGCGACGTGCTCTGCCGGCCCAACAACCGGCCCACCCTCACGCACGACATCGAGGCGACGGTGTGCTGGATGGACGAGCGCTCGTCGCTCGCCGAAGGTCGCTCCTACCTGCTCAAGCACGGCACGCGCACCGTGCGTGCCACCGTGCAGGCCCTGCAGTACCGGCTGGACATCAACGGGCTCCACCGCGACGAGGCGGCGGCGTCACTGGAGCTGAACGAGATCGGTCGTATCTCGTTCCGCTGCACCGAGCCGTTGCTGGTGGACGACTACACGACGAACCGCACCACGGGCAGCTTCATCATCATCGACCCGGCCACCAACGCCACCTCCGGGGCGGGCGTGATCCGGGTCATCGCCACGACCCACGCCAGCCCCAACGTGGTGCGCCACGGCGGCCGGCTGAGCCGGGCCGACCGCGTCGCTGCCCTCGGGGTTGGCGGCGCAACGCTCCTGTTCACAGGCCTGTCGGGGGCGGGCAAGTCGACGCTGGCCTCGGGGGTGGAGGAGGCCTATGTGCGCAGCGGCCGTCCCGCCTTCCTCCTCGACGGCGACAACCTGCGGCACGGGCTGAACGGGGACCTCGGCTTCTCGGACCGGGACCGAACCGAGAACGTCCGCCGGGCCGGCGAGGTCGCTCGCATGTTCGCCGAGTCGGGGGCGCTCGCCCTCATCGCACTGATCTGCCCCTTCGAGGAGGACCGCGCCCTCATCCGCGCCCTGCACGAGGAGGCGGGCTTGCCCTACGCGGAGATCTTCATGGACACCTCGCTCGAGGAGTGCGAGCGACGCGACCCGAAGGGCCTCTACGCCCGGGCGCGGGCCGGGCAGCTCCCCGGGTTCACCGGCATCGACTCGGACTACCAGGTACCCCTCCGCGCCGATCTCGCGCTCAACCCGTCCTCGGGCGCCCTGCCCGAACAGGTGGCGAAGGTCCTCGAACTACTGGAGGGATTGCTCCGCTAGATCGACTCGTGGCCCGCGCGTGCAATTGCTCATTCCTGTACGAGCTCGATCAGCGTCCCGAACGACGTCTTCGGGTGCACGAACGCCACGGTCGTGCCTCGCGACCCCGGCCGGGGCTGTTCGTCGATCACGCGGCCCCCGCTGTCCTTCACGGCCTGCAGCGCCACCCCGCAATCGGCGACGCGGTACCCGACGTGGTGCAGGCCCTCGCCCTTGTTGGCCAGGTACTTGGCGACCGGCGAGTCGTCGCGGATCGGGGTGAGCAGCTGGATGTAGGAGTCGGCCACCTTGAGCAGCGCCTCCTCGACGCCGTCGCGTTCCACCCGCTCGCGGTGCGCGACCGTTGCCCCGAAGACGTCGGCGTACCACTCGATGGCCGCCTCGAGATCGTTGACCGCGATGGCCACGTGGTCGATCTCGGTGAGCAGGGGGTCGCTCACGCGCCGTGCCGCCGGAACAAGGTGATGCGGTCTTCCCCCACCTTGGCGCGGAACGCCGGATCGTCGATGCCGAGGCCCTCCTCGGGGGCCAGGCAGAGGACGCCGATCTTGCCCTCGTGCAGGTTGTGGTGCACCTGGTAGGCGGCCTCGCCGACCTGGTCCAGCGGGTACACCGCCGAGAGGGGCGGAAGGACCTTGCCGTCGCAGATCAGCTGGTTGGCGGCCCAGGCCTCGCGGTAGTTGGCGAAGTGCGAGCCCTTGATCGTCTTGAGCTTCATCCACAGGTGCCGGTTGTCGTACTCGATCATGTAGCCCGAGGTGGCGGCGCAGGTCACGATCGTCCCGCCGCGCTTGCAGACGAAGACCGAGGCACCCATCGTCTGGCGTCCCGGGTGCTCGAAGACGATCTCGGGCTCGCCTCCGACGAGCGCACGGATGTCCTTGCCGAAGCGACGCCATTCGGACTCGTCCTGGGTGTACTCGTCGGACCAGAAGCGGTAGTTGGCAGCCTTGCGATCGATCACCGCCTCCACGCCGAGGTCGTTGAGCAGCTTCACCTTCTCCGGCGAGGACACCACGCCGATGGGTGTGCCGCCGCCGTTGAGCACGTGCTGGACGGCGTAGCTGCCGAGGCCTCCACTGGCGCCCCAGACCAGGATCTTGTCTCCCTGGGTCATCCGGGCGCCGTTGTGGGACACGAGCATGCGGTAGGCCGTCGAATTGCACAGCGCGTTGATGGCCGCCTCCTCCCAACTGAGGTGTGCGGGCTTGGGCATGAGCTGGTTGGCCTTCACAAGCGTGATGTCGGCCAGGCCGCCGAAGTTCGTCTCGAAGCCCCAGATGCGCTGGTTGGCCGCGAGCATGGAGTCGTCGTGCGCCGAGGGGTCCTGGTCGTCGACGTAATTGCAATGGACCGTGACCTTGTCGCCCACCTTCCAGTTGCGCACGGCGGATCCCGTGCCGAGCACGACGCCCGCGGCGTCGGAACCGACCACGGCGTAGTCGAGGGCATGGCGGGCGGCCCAGGGGCCTTCCTTGGCGAGGCGGTCGAGGAAGCCGAAGGTCGGCAGCGGCTCGAAGATGGACGTCCACACCGTGTTGAAGTTGATGGACGAGGCCATGACGGCCACATAGGCCTCGTCGGGCGCCAGCTCAGGCAGCGGGACCTCTTCGACGTGGAGGGACAGACGCGGGTCCTTTTCCGACGACTCCATGCCGTCGAACATGCCGGTCTCACTGCGCTTGACCAGGGCCGCTCGATACGAGTCGGGCATGGAGAACCGGGCCAGCTCGTCGGCGGGGGCGCCCGCCACCACTGCACTGAGGATGTCGCTCATGTGACCCGACGATAGTTGGCCCGTAAGATGTGGTTTCCGACCGGTAACCAGACCGGCGGGAAGCCGGAGGTGCTGGAAATGGCTGAGGCCGTCATCGTCGCAGGGGCTCGTACCCCGATCGGGAAGCTTTCGGGCGCGTTGGGCGGCTTCACGGCCATGGACCTGGGCGGATTCGCCATCGCCGAGGCGCTGCGACGTGCCGGAGTCGCTCCCGACCAGATCGACTACGTGTTGATGGGGCAGGTCATCCTGGCCGGCCAGGGTCAGATCACCGCCCGGCAGGCCGCCGTGAAGGCGGGGATCCCGATGACGGTCCCGGCCAACACCATCAACAAGGTGTGCCTCTCGGGGCTCAACACGATCTATCTGGCGGATCAGATGATCCGCGCCGGTGATGCCGACATCGTCGTGGCGGGCGGAATGGAGTCGATGACGCAGGCACCGCATCTTCTGCCCGGTGCGCGTGCCGGGTTCCGCCTGGGCGACGCGACGTTGGTCGACTCGATGATGCACGACGGCCTGACCGATGCATTCGACGACATCGCCATGGGGCTCTCCACCGAACGGCACAACCAGAAGGTCGGCATCACCCGGGAGCGTCAGGACGCCTTCGCCGCGGCGAGCCACGAGAAGGCTGCGGCGGCCGCCAAGGAGGGTCGTCTGGCCGATGAGATCGTCCCGGTCGAAGTACCCCAGCGCAAGGGTGATCCGTTGCTGGTGGATACCGACGAAGGCGTACGGCCCGGGACGACGGCCGAGTCGCTCGGTGCCCTGAAACCCGCCTTCGACAAGAACGGCACCATCACGGCCGGCAACTCGTCCCAGATCTCCGACGGTGGGTGCGCCGTCGTGGTGATGTCGGCGGACAAGGCGAAGGAGCTCGGTCTTGCGCCGCTGGGGCAGATCGTCGGCTACGGCATGGTTGCCGGACCGGACAACTCGTTGCTGACCCAGCCGTCCCGGGCCATCGTCCAGGCCGCCGGCAAGGCCGGGATCGATGTCGGTTCGATCGACCTGTTCGAGATCAACGAGGCCTTCGCCGCCGTCGGACTCGCCTCGGTCGACGACCTCGGGATCGACGAGGACAAGGTCAACGTCAACGGGGGCGCCATCGCGCTGGGCCACCCGGTCGGCATGTCGGGTACCAGGGTCGCGCTGACCGCGCTCCTCGAGCTCCGCCGCCGCGGTGCCTCGACGGCGGCCGTCGCGCTCTGCGGCGGCGGCGGGCAGGGCGACGCCGCCATCCTGCGCGCCCTCGGCTGAGACTCCTCCCGATCAGGGCGGGCCGCGTCAGTAGGGCGGGACCAGCAAGGCGACGAGCTTGGCCGAGCGCGGCGTCGACTTCGGCCCAGGTCTCGGCACGGGTGAACCGGTAGACGCCGAGGGCACACGTGGGAAAGCCCTGGCGGACCGCCAGCGCCATTCCTTTCTTGTCGCGGGGCGACACCAGCCCCTGCGCGAGGGTCTGCGCTGTCGGATTGTGTCCGACCACCATGGCCGCGACGACGTCCTCCGGAAGCGCCCGCAGGAGCTCGAGCACCGCCTGTGGATCGGCGCCGTAGAGATCGTCCTCGAGACGGCTCTGCGGCGGCGCGGCCACGTCTTCGAGCACGAGCGCGGCCGTCGCCGTGGTGCGGGCGGCCGGTGACACGAGCGCAACGGTCGGTCGCGGCACGCCCTCGAGGGCGGGGCTGAGTCCATCGCCGCTGCCAGCGAACAGCCGGCCCAGCGCGGCGGCGTCGCGTCGTCCCCGCGGCGCGAGGACGCGGTCGAAGTCGCTGCCGCCCGGCGGAGGATCCGTGACCGTCTTGGCGTGCCGCAACAGCCACAGGATGCGCGCCTCGTGCGCCCGGGGGGTCATCAGCCCAGCGCGAAGGCCGTATGGAGGCTCTGCACAGCCCGCTCGACGTCCTCTTCGGCGACGATGCAAGACGTCCGGATCGTCGAGGTGGAGATCATGTCGATGTTGATCTTCTCGTTGGCCAGCGTCTCGAACATCGTCGCGGCGATCCCCGGGTGCGACTTCATGCCCACGCCAATGAGGGAGACCCGCGCCACGTCGGCATCGGCCGTCACGCCCGAGGCGCCGAGCTCGTCGGCGTGCGACTGCGACGTCTCCACGGCCACGGCCAGGTCGGCAGAGGGCACGGTGAAGGAGATGTCGGTGGTCCCGTGAGCGGAGGTGTTCTGGACGATCATGTCCACGTTGATCGAGCGGTCGGCCAGGGCCCGGAACAGTCGGGCAGCCACGCCGGGGTGGTCCGGGACCCCGCTGACCGTGACCTTGGCCTCCGAGGTGTCGTGGGTCACGGCGGTGACGATGGCCTCTTCCATGTCTGCATCCTCCTCCACCACCCAGGTGCCCGGCTCCCAGGTGAAGCTGCTGCGCACGTGTAGCGGGACGTTGTGGTTCCGGGCGAATTCGACGGCGCGCAGCATCAGGACCCGGCCGCCGCTGGCCGCCATCTCGAGCATCTCGTTGAAGGTGATCCGGTTGATGCGGTGTGCCTCGGGCACGATGCGGGGATCGGCCGTGAACACGCCGGTCACGTCGGTGTAGATCTCGCACACGTCGGCGTCGAGCACCGCGGCCAGGGCGACCGCGGTGGCGTCGGATCCGCCCCGGCCGAGCGTCGTGATCTCTCGCTCGGCCGAGACGCCCTGGAAGCCGGCGACGACCGGGACCTTGCCCTCGGCCAGCGCCGTGCGCAGCCGATCCCCCTTGACCTCCCTGATCTTGGCCCGGGTGTGGTCGTTGTCGGTGATGATGCCGACCTGGCTCCCGGTGAAGGAGGCTGCCGCCACGCCCAGGTCGGCCAGCGCCATGACCAGCAGCGACATGGAGATCCGCTCGCCGGTGCTGACGAGCATGTCGTACTCGCGGACCGGCTGTGTGGCGCTCACGGTGTTGGCCAGATGGATCAGGTCGTCGGTGGTCCTGCCCATCGCGCTCACCACGGCGACCACGTCGGAGCCGCTGCGACGGGTACGCGCGATGTGGTCGGCGACCGCCCGGATCCTGTCCGCATCGCCGACCGAGGTGCCCCCGAACTTCTGGACGACCAGTGGCATCCGGACGAGGCTACCGAGAACGAACGGGGTTGCGTCCCGAGTTGCCCGTCGCCGCTCCCGTTCGGGGTCCAGGGCGCCGCCCGGCTCCTTTGGGCGACCCGAGGCCGCCCGCCGTATTGGCTAGGGTCTCGGGCCGTGCCCAGCGACAAAAGAGCCCGCCAGCGAGCGGCGAGAGAGGCGCGGCTGGCCGCCGAGGCCCAATCCAAGAAGCGTCGCCAGCAGATCCGGAACGGGATCATCGTCCTGGTCGTCGCCGGCATCATCGTCGGCATCGTGTTCTTGGTCTACGGGGGGAAGAACAACAACAACGCCCAGGCAAAGTCCAAGGCGACGACACCACCACGGCGGCGAAGGGCGCTGACGCCAACCTGCAGGCGCAGGCCAACGAGGTTGCGGTCAAGGCCGGATGCCCGGCGAGCACCAAGACGCGAGTGAACAATCAGAAGTACGCATCGGCGCCGCCGATGACGCTCGACACGAGCAAGAACTACACCGCGACGGTCAAGACGACAACGGGCACGTTCGACATCGCGCTCGACGCCAAGACCGCTCCCCAGACGGTCAACAACTTTGTGTTCCTGGCCCAGAAGGGCTACTACCACTGTGTGATCTTCCACCGGGTCATCCCCAGCTTCATGGATCAGACCGGCGACCCGACGGGAACCGGGGACGGCGGCCCCGGCTACACCATTCCCGACGAGAACCCACCGAAGGCGAGCAGCGCGAGCGACCAGTACCCTCTGGGCTCGGTCGCCATGGCCAACACGGGTCAGCCCCACACCGGCGGGAGCCAGTTCTTCATCGTGGCCGGCCCCGAGGGAGAGAGCCTGCCCAATTCCTACGCATTGTTCGGATCGGTGACCACAGGCATGAACGTCGTCGACACCATCAACCAGCAGGGTTCGGCACAGGGCGTTCCGCCCGACGTGACGCAACGCATCATCTCGATCACCATCAACGAATCGTAAGGACACTCACCATGGCGACCCCGACCCCTCCCGCGCCTGACGGCTCGAGTCCGCAGCAGCGGAAATTCGACGAAGAGCCGCCAACGATCATCGACGCCCAGAAGCGCTATGTGGCGACGATGACGACGTCCCACGGCACGATGGTCATCAATCTCGACCCGCTGGCCGCGCCCAGGGCCGTCAACAGCTTCGTCTTCTTGGCCCGGTACCACTACTTCGACGGGATCGTCTTCCACCGCATCATCCCCGGGTTCGTCCTGCAAGGCGGAGATCCGACCGGGACGGGCACGGGAGGCCCCGGGTACCGCTTCGACGACGAGCTTCCGAGTGCCGGGCGCTACAAGGTCGGGTCGTTGGCCATGGCCAACGCCGGGCCGAACACCAACGGGAGCCAGTTCTTCGTGATCAGCGGCCCCGACGGGATGCGCCTACCCCCTCTGTACTCGCTTTTCGGTGAGGTGGTCACCGGGACGCGAGGTGATCGAGGCGATCGACGCCATCGGCACGCGCTCGGGCAGCCCGACCGAGAAGGTCGTGATCGCGAGCGTCACCATCGAAGAGAAGGACTGAGATCGGCCCCAACCGACGGGTGACAACCCGGTTGAACCTGGTCTCGTGCTTTCGTCTGGGTTCCTTCTCGCGGATTCCCGCGTTCGACCTGCATACGCCATCACCGGGCAGTTAGCTCCGCCTGTATACGCGCCCCCCGTTTGCCCGTATGCAGCGCGAGGCGATGAGCCCGGTTCCGCATATAGAGCGCTGCACGGACTCCGCCGAGCCGGCGTACACAGTGGCGCCACCGTGATCGCCGAGCTGGCGTAGACACCCAGGAGAAGGAGGCGGCTTGAGAGGAGGTCCCGGGCGGGCGAGCGCAGGCTCGGGCCGCGGAATCAAGCCGTGAGCGCCCCGAGGCCGTCGGTCTGGGAGCCGCCCACGAATACCGCCGGCTGGCCGACCCCCTCGTAACGCCAGGCCCCGGTGCCCTCCTTGATCAGGGCCGTTCGGGCCGGGAGGGCGACGACGGGGAGGGCGCCCGGCGCCATGGCCACCGTGCGCTGGAGCTTTTGGCCGTGCGCGTCGTCGTGTTCGTCACCGAAGTGGGGGACGACCGTCAGTTTGTCGACCAACCCGAGCCCGAGGGTGAGCGCCCCGCCGCGAGGGTCGACCATCGGGTCGGTGAGGACCATGGCGCCCGCGCCGGCTCCCGCCACGACGGCGCCGGCGGAGAAGGCCTCCTTGAGGCCCTCGTAGACCGCGGACTTCTTGAGCACCGCGCGGAGGTGCAGCGGGGAGCCCCCGGCGAGGTAGATGAAGCGGGCCTTGGCGATCGTCGCCGCCATGCCGGGGTCCTCGGCCGAGGCGCGGTCCACCACCATGAGGCCCTCGACTTGGCCCCCGAGGGGCCCGAACCATTCCGCCGCCCGGAAGACCACCCGTTCCGGGTGCTGGTAGGCGGCCGCGGTGGGCAAGACGAGCACGTCGGTCCCGCCCGAGTCGGCGAGGAGGGTGGCGTCGAACGTGCAGCCCTCGGTCCATTCGTCGCCCCCGACCAGGGCCAGCGTGCCGGACGTGTCCATGCGCCACTCTTGCACGGCCACTCGCTTCGACGCTGATGGTTACCCGCCGGTAAGCTTCCCGCCCATGTCGATCACACGGGTGGGAGTCGTCGGTTCGGGGATCATGGGGTCGGGCATCGCGGAGGTGGCGGCGGCGAACGGGCACGACGTTGTGCTGCGCAGCCGGAGCCAGGACGGTGCCGACCGCATGCTGGCGGGCCTGTCGAAGTCGCTGGCCAAGCAAGTCGAAAAGGGCAAGCGTACCGACGAGGAAGCGAAGGAGATCGCGGTCGCGTGTGCACGCCACGACGCATCTGGGCGAACTGGTCGACGTCGATCTGGTGATCGAGTCGGTCGTGGAGGACCTCGCGGTGAAGAAGGAGCTGTTCGCCGAGCTCGACACCATCTGCAAGCCCGCAACCATCCTGGCCACGAACACCTCCACCTTACCGGTCATCGAGATGGCCATGGCGACTGGCCGACCGGATCTCGTCTGCGGTGTCCACTTCTTCAATCCCGCCCCCGCGATGGCGCTGGTCGAAGTCGTCCGGCCCATCACGGCGAGCGACGCCACCGTCGCAGCTGCGGTGGCGTTCGCCGGTGCGTGCGGCAAGGAGCCCGTCGAGGTCAAGGACCAGGCCGGCTTCATCGTCAACGCCCTCCTCTTCCCCTATCTCAACAACGCGGTCCGGATGTTCGAACAAGGTGTGGCCTCGAAGGAGGGCATCGACGCGGCGATGAAGGGCGGTTGCGGCTTCCCGATGGGACCGTTCGCGCTGCTCGATCTCGTCGGGCTCGACACCTCGCTGGCAATCCTCGATGCGCTGTACGAGGAGTACCGCGATCCGAACTACGCCGCGGTCCCGCTCCTGCGCCGCCTCGTCACCTCGGGGCAGCTCGGTCGCAAGTCCAAGAAGGGCTTTTACGACTACGGCGGGTAGCCGGCGCGGTGGCGAACGCAGAGTCGGGCAGAATGGTCGTGCACCCCACTCGTCTGGAGGTGAATTGAATGGCTACCGAACCTCAGCGTGACGCTCCGTGGGTGATGCGCACCTATTCGGGCCATTCCACCGCGCGCGCCTCCAACGAGCTGTACCGCACCAACCTCGCCAAGGGCCAGACGGGCTTGTCCATCGCGTTCGACCTGCCGACGCAGACCGGCTACGACCCCGACGCACCGGAGGCGGCCGGCGAGGTCGGCAAGGTCGGCGTACCCGTCGCACACATCGGGCACATGAAGGAGCTGCTCGACCAGATCCCCGTCGCAGGAGATGAACACCTCCATGACGATCAACGCGACGGCGGCCTGGCTCCTCGGTCTCTACGTCGCTCACGCCCAGGACAAGGGCGTCGACCCGGGCCGGCTGGCCGGCACGACGCAGAACGACATCGTGAAGGAGTACCTGAGCCGGGGCACGTACATCTTCCCTCCCGGTCCGAGCCTCCGCCTCACGATCGACACCATCGCCTACACCGTGCGGCACGTGCCCAAGTGGAACCCCATCAACGTCTGCAGCTACCACCTCCAGGAGGCGGGGGCGACCCCGACGCAGGAGATCGCCTACGCGCTGGCAACTGCGATCGGCGTGCTGGACGGAGTCCGGGACTCGGGCAAGGTCGACCCCGACGAGCTGCCAGCCGTCGTGGGTCGTATCAGCTTCTTCGTGAACTCGAGCGTCCGCTTCGTGGAGGAGACCTGCAAGATGCGGGCGTTCACCGAGCTCTGGGACCGCATCTGCCGCGAGCGCTACGGCGTGGAGGACCCGAAGCTGCGCCGCTTCCGTTACGGAGTGCAGGTCAACTCTCTCGGGCTGACCGAGCAACAGCCGGAGAACAACGTCCAACGCATCGTCCTCGAGACCCTCGGTGTCACGCTGTCGCGGAGCGCCCGGGCCCGGGCCATGCAGCTGCCCGCCTGGAACGAGGCGCTCGGGCTGCCTCGACCGTGGGACCAGCAGTGGTCGCTGCGGATGCAACAGGTTCTCGCCTTCGAGTCGGACCTGCTCGAATACGACGACATCTTCGAGGGCTCGGTCGTCGTCGCAGCCAAGACGGCCGAACTGGTCGAGGCGGCATCGGCCGAGCTGGCCGAGGTGGAGGAGCTCGGCGGCGCATTCGAGGCCATCGACGAGCTCAAGCGCCGGCTCGTGCGCAGCCAGGCCGAGCGGGTGCGGCGGATCGAGACCGGCGAGCAGCTGGTGGTCGGCGTCAACGCGTTCACCGAGACGGCACCGTCGCCCCTCCTGGGCGACGGTGAGTTCGACAACATCTTGAAGGTCGATCACGGGGTGGAGGCCGAGCAGATCGCCGACATCGAACGCTGGCGAGCACAGCGCGACGGCACCGCGGTGCGCGCCGGCCCTGGACGGGCTGCGACGAGTCGCGGCCGACGAGGGGCCCGGCGGCAACGTCATGGAGGCGACCATCGCCCTGGCCCATGCCGGCGGCACCACCGGGGAGTGGGCCGGCGCACTCCGGGAGGTCTTCGGCGAGTTCCGCGCCCCCACCGGGGTCAGCGGCGGTGTCGGCCACCGAGGCCACGAGCTCGACGCGATTCGGGTCCGGAGCCGGCTGCTCGCAGAGCGCACCGGTGGCCCGCCCCGGCTCCTGGTCGCCAAGCCTGGCCTCGACGGGCACTCCAACGGCGCCGAGCAGATCGCCGTGGCAGCCCGCGACGCCGGGTTCGAGGTGATCTATCAGGGCATCCGGTTGACGCCGGACCAGATCGTGGCGGCAGCGCGAGACGAGGACGTCGACATCGTCGGCCTCTCCATCCTGTCGGGCTCCCACCTCGAACTGGTTCCCGAGGTGCTGGACCGGCTGCGCGAGGCGGGCAGCACGGCGGCCGTGGTGGTGGGGGGCATCATCCCGCCCGACGACGCCGAGCTCTTGGTGGGCAAGGGCGTCGCGTCCGTCTACACGCCGAAGGACTACTCCTTCGACCGCATCATGGAGGATCTGGTCGCGCTGGCCGAGCGTCAGCGTGCCGCCACGCGCGCGTGAGCCGGGCCATCTCGCGCCACGTCACCGGCACGGCACCGAGCTCGATCGCTCGCATCCGGAGCTGCTCGGGCACGTCGTAGTGGTTCAGCGCTGTGGAACGCCGGTGGCGCTGGTACCCCCGGGGCGGGATACCCAGAGCCGCTGCCATCGCGTGCAGCTCCTCTGGGTCATCGGCCAAGAGATGCGACCAGCGGTCGGCGTGTGCGCGCACCGTAGCCCGCTGGCGCCAGTCGTCGACGTAGACGGTCAGCGCTGCGCCCAGGGCCGGTCGCGGCGGAGGGGCACCGGCTTGTGCCACCAGCGTCCGCTGAAGCGCCATGGCTTGGTGCACGGGATCCTGCTCGTCGGCGAGTGCCGGGCGCGGCCAGGCCAGCTGCACCGCAGCCGAGATGGCGGCCAGCACGGCCGCGTCGGGCTGTGGCCGCGGCCGCAACGTGAGCTGGTCGGGGGCGATGTCCAGGGTCATAGCGGCACGTTGCCGTGCTTGCGCCGCGGCAGCTCCTCGCGCTTCGAGGCCAGGATGTCGAGGCTCCGGCAGATGACGGTGCGCGTGTCGGCGGGTGAGATCACGTCGTCGATGTACCCGCGCTCGGCCGCGATGTAGGGGTTGGCGTAGCGCTCCGTGTACTCGTCGATCAGCTCGGCGCGCCGCTGCACAGGGTCGGGCGCCTCGGCCAGCTCGCGCCGGTAGACGATCTCGACGGCGCCGTTCGGTCCCATGACCGCCAGCTCCGCCGACGGCCAGGCGAACGCGAGGTCGGCGCCGATCGACTTCGAGTTCATGACGACGTAGGCGCCGCCGTACGCCTTGCGGGTGATGATCTGGATACGGGGCACGGTCGCCTCGCAGTAGGCGTACAGGAGCTTCGCCCCGTGGCGGATGATTCCCCCGTACTCCTGGTCGGTTCCCGGCATGAACCCGGGAACGTCGACGAAGGTGAGCAGCGGGATGTTGAAGGCGTCGCAGGTCCGCACGAAGCGCGAGGCCTTCTCCGACGAATCGATGTCGAGAACGCCGGCGAGGACGGCCGGCTGGTTGCCCACGATCCCGACCACGCGCCCGTTCATGCGGGCGAAGCCACAGGTGATCGACATCGCCCAGTGCCGGTGTACCTCCATGTACTCACCGTCATCGACCACGGCGGTGATGATGCGCTTCATGTCATAGGGCTGGTTGGGTGATGTCGGCAGGAAGTCGATGAGCTCGGTCACCTGGCGATCGGGCTCGTCGCCGGTCGGCTCGATCGGCGGCTCCTCCAGATTGTTGGAGGGGAGGAACGACAGGAGGTGGCGCACCTCGTCCAGGCAGGCCTTCTCGTCGGGTGAGACGAACGTCGCTACGCCCGACTTCGTGGCGTGGCTCATGGCACCGCCCAGCTCCTCGAGGGTGACGTCCTCGCCGGTGACCGTCTTCACGACGTCAGGGCCCGTGATGAACATGTGCGAGGTGCCCTGCACCATGAAGATGAAGTCGGTCATGGCCGGGGAGTACACGGCACCGCCGGCGCAAGGCCCCAGGATCACGCTGATCTGGGGGATCACGCCGGATGCGGCGACGTTGCGGTGGAAGATGCCGCCGTAGGAGTGGAGCGAGACCACGCCCTCCTGGATGCGGGCGCCGGCGCCGTCGTTCAGCCCGATCATCGGGACGCCCGTCGAGGCTGCCAGGTCCATCACCTTGTGGATCTTCTCGGCGAAGACCTCGCCCAGGGCGCCGCCGAAGACGGTGAAGTCCTGGCTGAAGATGCAGACCCGGCGGCCGTCGATCGTGCCGAAACCGGTGACCACGCCGTCGGTGTAGGGGCGGTTCTCCTCCAGGCCCATGCCGTGGGCACGGTGGCGGGCCAGCATGTCGAGCTCCTGAAACGACCCCTCGTCCAGGAGGTACTCGATGCGCTCCCGGGCGGTCAGCTTGCCCTTGGCATGGTGGCGCTCGACGGCACGCGGGCTCCCGGCGTGCAGGGCCTCGTTCTTCCGTTCGGCCAGCTCGGCCAGGCGCTCGGCCATCGAATGTTCCATAGCGGTGAGGCTAACGCTCCCTCACCGGGGCCCCGAAATTGCGGCGGTGAGCCCGAGAAGAGAGATCTATCTCGGCCTCGGCAAGAGGAAACCGAGGCTGACCAGGGGATTCGATCAAACAGAGGATCCTCGGCGCAGGCCGGCGGTCCCGCGGGGAGACGCCCGCGGCGACACGCGACAGGTCGGCGGGACGGGCCGCCGGGGGGGTCGGTGGGGGTTGCCGGTGGCGGGCCCGGCGGGAGGGGCGGGTCCCGCCGGAACCGGGCCGGTCCGAACCGGGGCGGCGGGCCGCCAAGAGGCCGGCGGCAGGCGGAATCGACCGGCAGGTGACGGCGCCGCGGGTGCCCGCGCGATTGTCGAACCCCCAGGCGACCGCTATAATTGACTTCCTGCCATGTGCGGGTTTCGGCCCAGCGCGCAGTGCGCCCACATGGAGTTCGCATTTTTGCAATCGAGAGGGAACGCGTGCCCACAATCGCCCAGCTCGTCCGCAAGGGACGGCAGGCCAAGGTGACCAAGACCAAGACCCCCGCCCTGAAGGGCGCGCCCCAGCGGCGGGGGGTGTGCACCCGCGTCTACACGACGACGCCCAAGAAGCCGAACTCGGCGCTGCGCAAGGTGGCCCGTGTGCGCCTGAGCTCGGGCGTCGAGATCACCGCCTACATCCCCGGCGTCGGCCACAACCTGCAGGAGCACTCCATCGTCCTCGTCCGCGGCGGCCGGGTGAAGGACCTGCCCGGCGTGCGCTACAAGGTCGTGCGCGGGGCGCTCGACACCTCGGGCGTGCGCGAGCGCAGCCAGGCCCGCAGCCGCTACGGCGCCAAGAAGGAGTCCTAGGCATGCCCCGCAACGGACCCGCCACCCGCCGGGAGCTGGCCCCGGACCCCGTCTACCGCTCGGTCCTGGTGACCCAGTTCGTCAACAAGGTGCTCTCGCGCGGCAAGCGCACGCTGGCCGAGCGCATCGTCTACACCGCCCTCGAGGAGGTGCAGGAGAAGTCCGGCGGCGATCCCGTCGCCGCGCTCAAGCGCGCCGTCGAGAACACCCGGCCCGAGGTCGAGGTGAAGTCGCGGCGTGTGGGAGGTGCCACGTATCAAGTCCCGGTCGAGGTGCGGCCCCGGCGGGCCACCACGCTCGCCATCCGCTGGCTGACCACGTACTCCCGCCAACGGCGCGAGAAGACCATGGCCCAGCGCCTGGCCGGCGAGATCCTCGACGCCTCGAACAACATCGGGGCCTCCGTGAAGCGCCGCGAGGACATGCACAAGATGGCGGAGTCCAACCGCGCCTTCGCCCACTACCGCTGGTAGTGGAACCGACCCACCCGAACACCCCGACCCACACCCGTTTCGACCCCCACGAGCACGACCATGGCTGACCCCGTACCCACACGCGACTTCCCGCTGGCCAAGACCCGCAACATCGGGATCATGGCCCACATCGACGCGGGCAAGACCACGACGACCGAGCGCATCCTCTATTACACCGGCCGCAACTACAAGATCGGCGAGGTGCACGAGGGTGCCGCCACCATGGACTGGATGGTCCAGGAGCAAGAGCGCGGCATCACGATCACCTCGGCTGCCACCACCTGCAGCTGGCGCGACAACTGGATCAACATCATCGACACCCCGGGCCACGTCGACTTCACCGTCGAGGTGGAGCGGTCCCTGCGCGTCCTGGACGGCGCCGTGGCCGTCTTCGACGCCGTGGCCGGCGTGGAGCCCCAGACCGAGACGGTGTGGCGCCAGGCCAACAAGTACAACGTCCCGCGCATCTGCTTCGTCAACAAGATGGACCGCATCGGCGCCGACTTCGAGCGCACGGTGCAGATGATCCGGGACCGCCTCGACGCGCTGCCGGCGGTGATCCAGCTGCCGATCGGCGCCGAGTCCGAGTTCAAGGGCGTCGTCGACCTGCTCGAGGAGAAGGCCCTCGTCTGGTCCAGCGACATGGGTGAGGAGTGGGAGACCCTCGAGATCCCCGGCGCCATGGCGGCCGAGGCCGAGGACGCCCGTCATCAGCTGATCGACGTCGTCTCCAACTTCGACGACACCATCATGGAGAAGTACCTGGCCGAGGAGGCCATCACGGCCGACGACCTGCGCCGGGCCCTGCGCACGGCGACCCTGGCCGCCGCGGTGGTGCCCGTCCTTTGCGGGTCCGCCTTCAAGAACAAGGGCGTGCAGCCCATGCTCGACGCCGTCATCGACTTCCTGCCCAGCCCGCTCGACCTGCCGCCCACCGAGGGGCACCGGCCGGGCCACACCGAGGACGTCGAGGAGCGCAAGGCCGACGACGCCGAGCCCTTCGCGGCCCTCGCCTTCAAGATCATGACCGACCCCTTCGTCGGCAAGCTGACCTACATCCGCGTCTACTCGGGCACGCTCCAGAAGGGCGGGTCCATCACCAACACGACGAAGGACAGGAAGGAGCGGGTGGGGCGCATCCTGCAGATGCACGCCAACCACCGCGAGGACAAGGACGCCATCTTCGCCGGCGACATCATGGCCGTGGTCGGCCTGAAGAACACGACGACGGGCGACACGCTGTCCGACCAGCGGCACCCGATCCAGCTCGAGGCGCTCGAGTTCCCCGAGCCGGTCATCCACGTCGCCGTCGAGCCCAAGACCAAGGCCGACCAGGACAAGCTTTCCCGCGCTCTCTACGCGCTGAGCGAGGAGGACCCCACCTTCCGCGTGCGCAGCGACGAGGAGACGGGCCAGACGGTCATCTCGGGCATGGGCGAGCTGCACCTCGAGGTGCTGGTCGACCGCATGCTGCGCGAGTTCTCCGTCGACGCCAACGTGGGCAAGCCCCAGGTGGCCTACCGGGAGACCATCCGCAAGCCGGTGGAGAAGATCGAGGAGAAGTACGTCCGCCAGACCGGTGGCCGCGGCCAGTACGGCCACGTGGTCATCAGCGCCGAGCCCACGGGGCCCGGGGGCGGCTACGAGTTCATCGACAAGATCACCGGCGGCGCCATCCCCAAGGAGTACATCCCGTCGGTCGACGCCGGGATCCAGGAGGCGCTCACCGCAGGCGTGCTGGCCGGCTACCCCACGGTCGACGTGCGGGTCACCCTCACCTATGGGTCGTACCACGACGTGGACTCCTCCGAGATGGCCTTCAAGATCGCTGGGTCCATGGCGATCAAGAAGGCGCTCCACGCCGCCAGCCCCGTGCTCCTCGAACCGGTCATGGCCGTGACGGTGACCACGCCCGAGGACTACGTCGGCGACGTCATGGGCGACCTGTCCTCCCGGCGGGGTCGGGTGGGGGTCATGGACCAGCAGGGATCGAGCCAAGTGATCAACGCGACCGTCCCGCTCGCCGAGATGTTCGGCTACGCTACTGACCTGCGTTCGCGCACCCAAGGGCGCGCCACGTACACGATGCAGTTCGAGTCGTACAACGAGGTGCCCGAGTCGATCTCCAAGGAGATCATCGCCCGGGCCCACGGGGAGTAGGCCACGAGGGGCAGGCCAGCCGCCCCGGCGGCCGGCACCCACGGACCGCTGATCGCAAGCACAGACAGACGCAAGCAGAGACAAAGAGGAAGAAGGCATCGGGACCGCGGTGGCCCCGACCAGGAGCAGGGAGTAGCGAGGCGATGGCCAAGCAGAAGTTCGAGCGCACGAAGCCACACGTGAACGTCGGGACCATGGGTCACATCGACCATGGCAAGACGACGCTGACGGCGGCCATCACGCGCGTGCTGTCGGAGAAGAACCCCAACACCTCGTTCACCAAGTTCGACGACATCGACAAGGCGCCCGAGGAGAAGCAGCGCGGCATCACGATCACGATCGCCCACGTCGAGTACGAGACCGAGAAGCGCCACTACGCGCACGTCGACATGCCGGGCCACGCCGACTACATCAAGAACATGATCACCGGCGCCGCCCAGATCGACGGGGCCATCCTGGTGGTGTCCGCCGCCGACGGCCCGATGCCCCAGACCCGCGAGCACGTGCTCCTGGCCCGCCAGGTCGGCGTGCCCTACATCGTGGTCGCCCTCAACAAGGCCGACATGGTCGACGACGAGGAGCTCCTCGAGCTGGTCGAGATGGAGGTGCGCGAGCTCCTGAGCTCCTACGGCTTCCCCGGCGAGGAGGTGCCGGTGGTCCGGGTCAGCGCCCTGAAGGCGCTGGAGGGCGACGCCGAGTGGAGCGAGAAGATCGTCGAGCTCATGGACTCGGTGGACGACTACATCCCCGAGCCCGTGCGCGACGTCGACAAGCCGTTCCTGATGCCGGTCGAGGACGTCATGTCCATCACCGGCCGGGGCACGGTCGTGACCGGCAAGGTGGAGCAGGGCATCATCAAGGTGGGCGGGGAGGTCGAGATCGTCGGCCTGCGCGACACGCAGAAGACCACGGTGACCGGCGTCGAGATGTTCCGCAAGCTCCTCGACGAGGGCCAGGCCGGGGACAACATCGGCGCCCTGCTGCGCGGCACGAAGAAGGAGGAGGTGGAGCGCGGCCAGGTGCTGTGCAAGCCCGGCTCGATCACGCCGCACACCCAGTTCACCGCCGAGGTCTACGTGCTGAACAAGGAGGAGGGCGGCCGCCACAAGCCGTTCTTCACCAACTACCGGCCGCAGTTCTACTTCCGGACCACGGACGTGACCGGCACCATCACGCTGCCCGAGGGCACCGAGATGGTCATGCCGGGCGACAACACCAAGATGACGGTCGAGCTGGGCAAGCCCATCGCCATGGACAAGGGCCTGCGCTTCGCCATCCGTGAGGGTGGCCGCACCGTCGCCTCCGGCGTCGTCGACGAGATCCTCAAGTAGTCATGGCCGACGGCCCGAAGCAGAAGATCCGCATCAGGCTCAAGGCCTACGACCACGAGATCCTCGACCAGTCCACCGAGAAGATCGTCCAGACCGTGCTCCGCACGCAGGCCAAGGTGCTCGGGCCGGTCCCGTTGCCGACGGACAAGCACCGCTACACGGTGATCCGCTCGCCGCACAAGTACAAGGACTCCCGGGAGCACTTCGAGATGCGGGTCCACAAGCGCCTGGTCGACATCGTCGAGCACACGCCCAAGACGGTCGACTCGCTCCAGCGGCTGGACCTGCCGGCGGGCGTGGACATCGAGATCAAGATCCAGACGGCCTGACGGCCTGACGGACACGCCCAATGGGCCCCGTCTCCCCGCCGGACGCCTGGCAGGGGGGCGGAACGATGGTGTAACCTGGCGGGCCGCCGAATTCGGCTGCTCAGGGGTGGATTTGCAGCGGCACCTCGGTGCTGCGGACGACAACAGACGTGCGTGATCGCCGGCCTGACCGGTACCTCACGCCGAACCATTCGAGCGCTCCGCTCGGGATTCCCGGGCGGAGCGTTGGCATGCGCAGGGGCACCCCGCGCCGGCGGTCATGCCAGCTCAGGACCACAGAAACACCACAGGAAAACTCGGGACCACAGGAAGAGGAGACGTGGCAAGCAAGGCCATCGTCGGCGAGAAAGTCGGCATGACCCAGGTCTGGGACGACCAGAACCGCGCCGTACCGGTGACGGTGCTGAAGGTCGCGCCCGTACGCGTGGTCCAGGTCAAGACGCCCGAGACCGACGGCTATTCGGCGCTGCAGGTGACGTGGGGCTTCCGCCGCAACTCGACCCTGAACAAGCCCGAGACGGGCCACTACACCAAGGCCGGCGTCAACCCGGGCCGCCGCCTCGTCGAGCTGCGCCTCGACGACGTGGGTGACTTCGCGGTCGGCCAGGAGCTGGCGGCCGACCTGTGGGAGGCGGGCGAGCGGGTCGACGCCATCGCCGTCTCCAAAGGGAAGGGCTTCGCCGGCGGCATGAAGCGCCACAACTTCTCCGGCCAGGGCGCCTCGCACGGCAACCACCGCAGCCACCGCGTCCCCGGCGCCATCGGGGCCTGTGCCACGCCGTCCCGCGTCTTCAAGGGCACCCGCATGGCCGGCCAGCTCGGCGGCAAGCAGGTGACCGCGCTGAACCTCGAGGTCGTCTCGGCCGACCCCGAGCGCGAGCTGGTCCTGGTCAAGGGCGCGGTGCCCGGGGCCCGGGGCAGCGTCGTGGTGCTGCGCAACTCGGTCAAGACCCCGTCCAAGGCCGGGGGGTCGCGATGACGGCGACGGCCACCACCTCGGCCGCGGCGAGCGGCCCGGCCGGGCGCAGCGGCGCCGTGGTCACCCACCGGATCAAGAAGGACCGGCCGGCGCCGGTCGCCCGCACCGCCCCGCGGCGCAACGCGGCGGGGCACGACCTGGGCACGGTCGACCTCGAGCCGACCCTCTTCGGCCTGACGCCCAACCGCGCCGTGCTGCACCAGGTGGTGACGGCCCAGCTGGCCGGGGTCCGGGCCGGGACCCAGTCCACCCGGACGCGGGCCGAGGTGCGCGGCGGCGGTGCCAAGCCGTTCCGCCAGAAGGGCACGGGCCGGGCCCGCCAGGGATCGAGCCGGTCGCCGTCGGCGAGCGGTGGCGGCGTGGCCCTCGGGCCCAAGCCGCGCAGCTACGCGCAGAGCACCCCCAAGAAGATGGTCCGCCTGGCCCTGCTCTCCGCCCTGAGCGACCGGGCCGACATCGGTCGCATCACCGTGATCGAGGACTGGCAGATCGACGAGCCCGACACCAACGCCGCCGCCACCATCCTGCGCAAGCTCAAGCTCGACGGCTCGGTCCTCGTCGTCCTGGCCCAGGACGAGGTGGACGTGGCGCTGTCGTTCCGCAACATCCCCCACGCGAGCATCACGACGTTCGCCGAGCTCTCGGCTCACGACGTGATCCGGGCCGACTGGCTGCTCTTCTCCGACCGCACCGTGCCGACGGCCGAGGCGGACTTCTCGGGGACGCACGAGCGCATCGAGGCGCCGGAGCCGGGAGCGAAGCGGACCGTGAAGGCGGAGGCAGACGCCGACGCCGACGGCCGAGGTCGAGGTCGAGGCCGAGAAGCCGGCCAAGGCCGCCCGTGCCACCAAGGCGGCGAAGGCCACCAAGGCCACGGGGGCGGCGAAGGCCACCAAGGCCACCAAGGCCACCAAGGCCACCAAGGCCACCAAGGCCACGACAGGCGACCAAGGCCGCGGCGGCGACCGGGGACGCCGACAGCACCGACAGCGCCGACGACGGTGCGGCGGACGATGCCGGCGAGGGCACCGGAGACGAGGAGGCCGGCACCGATGCGTGACGCCATGTCCGTGCTGATCCGCCCGGTGGTCTCCGAGAAGAGCTACGCCCTCATGGAGGGGAGCGTCTACGTCTTCATCGTCGACCCCCGCGCCACCAAGATCGAGGTGCGCCACGCCGTCGAGCAGGCCTTCGGCGTGCGGGTGACCAAGGTCAACACGCTGAACCGGAAGGGGAAGGCGACGCGCAACCGGCGCACCAACGTGCGGGGGAAGCGCCCCGACACCAAGCGCGCCATCGTCACGCTGCACCCCGACGACTCCATCGACCTCTTCGATCGCTGATCAGGAAACCACCATGCCCCTTCGCTCACGCAAGCCCACCAGCCCCGGACGGCGGTTCCAAACCGTCTCGGACTTCTCCGAGATCACCCGGTCGCACCCGGAGAAGTCGCTGCTCGCCCCCAAGCCGCAGAGCGGTGGCCGGAACAACCACGGCCGCAAGACCTCGCGCCACCGCGGCGGCGGCCACAAGCAGCAGTACCGGATCGTCGACTTCCGCCGCAACAAGGACGGGATCCCGGCCAAGGTGGCGTCGATCGAGTACGACCCCAACCGCAATGCGCGCATCGCCCTGTTGCACTACGTGGACGGCGAAAAGCGCTACATCCTCGCCCCCGCCGGCGTGCGGGTGGGGGACAAGCTGCAGAGCGGGCAGGGTGCGGACATCCGTCCTGGCAACGCGTTGCCGCTGCGCTACATCCCGGTCGGCTCGACCATCCACAACGTGGAGCTGCGCCCCGGCGGCGGCGGCAAGATGGCCCGCGGCGCCGGCATGAGCGTCCAGCTCGTGGCGAAGGAGGGCGCCTTCGCCACCCTCCGCCTTCCCTCCACCGAGATGCGCCGGGTGCCCATCGACTGCCGCGGCACGCTCGGGGTGGTCGGCAACGCCGAGGCCGAGCTCGTCAAGGTCGGCAAGGCGGGGCGCGCCCGCTGGAAGGGCAAGCGGCCCCAGACCCGCGGCGTGGCCATGAACCCGGTCGACCACCCGCTGGGCGGCGGCGAGGGCAAGTCGTCCGGTGGCCGCCACCCGGTCTCGCCGTGGGGCAAGCCCGAGGGCCGGACCCGTTCCCGCAACAAGAAGTCCAACGACATGATCGTGCGCCGTCGCCGTACCCGCGGCGCGCGGCGCTGAGGCGAGGGGTGAGGAACCATGCCGCGTAGCCTGAAGAAGGGCCCCTTCGTCGACGACCACCTGCTCAAGAAGGTGGACGTCCTGAACTCGAGCGGGGACAAGAAGGTCATCAAGACCTGGTCCCGCCGCTCCACGATCATCCCGGACATGGTCGGGCACACCATCGCCGTTCACGACGGCCGCCGTCACGTCCCGGTCTACGTCACCGAGTCGATGGTCGGGCACAAGCTCGGCGAGTTCGCCCCGACGCGCACGTTCCGCTATCACGCGGGCCAGGAACGGGGAGCGCGGCGATGACCGCCACCAAGACCAACGAGCGTCCGGGGACCCGCGCCGTGTCCCGCTACTGCGGCTTGTCGGCGTCGAAGGCCCGCCAGGTGCTCGACCTGATCCGCGGTGAGGACGTCGAGCGCGCCGCCGAGATCCTGACCGGGACGGAACGAGAGGCGGCCGAGGTCATCGGCAAGGTCCTCACGTCCGCCGTGGCCAACGCCGCCCACAACGATCAGCAGAGCCCCGAGGAGCTCTACGTCTCGGCCTGCTACGCCGACGAGGGCTCCACCATGAAGCGCTGGCGCCCCCGCGCCCGGGGCCGGGCGACGCGGATCCGGAAGCGGACCTGCCACATCACCATCATCGTGAGCCGGCTGCCTCCCGAGCAGCTCGAGCTGCGCCGCCGCCGCATGGAGGCGGTCAGCGCGAATCGCTCGCGCCGGGTCGACGCCTCGCGGCGTCGGGCCGACCTGTCGGGGCGTCTCTCCCGGCGCCGGGCCGCCCAGGCCGCGGCGAAGGCCGAGCAGGCGGAGCAGGCCGCCGCAGCCCAGGCCGCCGACGAGGCGGACGACGACGTGCGTGACCAGGCAGTGGTCGAGGCCGACACCGTGGACGCGGTCGAGGACGACACGGATGCGGACGACACGGGTGCGGACGACGCAGGTTCGGACGACGCGGTCGAAGACGTGAGCGACGCGACGGACGCGGACGCGGCAGCAGACGCTGGCGAGGCAGAGGCCGGCGCCGACGACGACGAGAAGGGCGACAAGTAGATGGGCCAGAAGGTCAACCCCTACGGATTCCGCCTCGGTATCACGACGGACTGGAAGTCGCGCTGGTTCGAGGAGCGCCACTACAAGGACTTCGTGGTCGAGGACTGGAAGATCCGCGACTACCTGATGACGCAGCTCGAGGCGGCCGCGGTCAGCCGGATCGAGGTGGAGCGCACCCGTGACCGTTTGCGCGTCGACATCCACACCGCACGACCCGGCATCGTGATCGGCCGCCGCGGCGCCGAGGCCGACAGGCTCAAGAAGAAGCTCGAGGAGATCACCGGGCTGCAGAACCGCATCCAGCTGAACATCCAGGAGATCAAGCAGCCCGAGCTCGACGCGGCCCTGATCGCCCAGGGCATCTGCGACCAGCTGGTGCGCCGCGTGGCCTTCCGGCGGGCCATGAAGCGGGCCATTCAGACCGTGCAGAAGGCGGGTGCCCAGGGCATCAAGGTGCAATGCTCGGGTCGCCTCGGCGGCTCGGAGATGTCGCGCAAAGAGCAGTACCGCGAAGGCCGTGTCCCCCTGCACACGTTGCGCGCCGACATCGACTACGGCTTCCGGGAAGCCCGCACGACTTCGGGCCGGGTCGGCGTGAAGGTGTGGATCTACAAGGGCGACATCCTCCCCTACAAGGTCTCGATCGAGGACAAGATCACCCGCGAGGCCGCCATGGCCGTCGGTGAGACGTCCGGACAGAGCGGCCCTCGTCGCCTCATCACCGCCGGCGGCGGCCGCCGCCGCGCCGATGACTTCGCCACGGACGACGAGGCCGAGGCCGAGGCCGAGGAGACGGCGGCCGCGACCAACGGCGAGGTGACCGGGGCTGAGATCGCGGCCGAGGACGAGGTCGTGGCCGAGGCCGTGACCGAGGCCGTGACCGAGGCCGTGACCGACGCCGTGACCGACGCCGAGGCCGTGACCGACGCCGAGGCCGTGACCGACGCCGAGGCCGTGACCGACGCCGTGGCCGAGACCGAGCCCGACGCGGAGAGCGAGGAGGACGTCGAGACGCCGGTGTCCGACCTGCTGCCACAGCCGACCGAGCCGGACGACCTGGAGCGCCAGCTGAACCAGGACGAGGAGATGGAGCGTCAGAACCGCCACCAGCACCACGAGACGCCCCACTTCCGCAGGGAGTCGGACTGACATGTTGATGCCCAAGAAGGTCAAGCACCGCAAGACGCAGCGCGGGCGCCTCACCGGGGCGGCCAAGGGCGGCACGTCGGTGACGTTCGGTGACTTCGGCATCCAGGCCACCGAGCCCGGATGGTTGACGGCGCGCCAGATCGAGGCCGCCCGTATCGCGATGACGCGCCACGTCAAGCGCGGCGGCAAGGTGTGGATCCGCGTCTTCCCCGACAAGCCGGTCACCCAGAAGCCCGCCGAGACCCGCATGGGATCGGGCAAGGGCAACCCCGAGCTGTGGGTGGCGCCGGTCCACCCCGGCCGCGTCCTCTTCGAGCTGGCCGGCGTCGACGAGCCGCTGGCTCGCGCCGCCATGGAGCGCGCCATCCAAAAGCTGCCCTTCAAGGCCCGCTTCGTGGTGCGGCCCGGGACCCACGGCCACGCCGAGGTGGCGATCTAGATGCCGACTGCGCACGACCTCTCCATGCTCGACGGCGACGAGTTGGCCGCCCGCCTCGGCGAGTCCCGTCGCGAGCTGTTCAACCTGCGCTTCCAGCTGGCCACCGGGCAGTTGGACAACTCGTCGCGCGTCGGCGAGGTGCGCCGCGAGGTGGCCCGCATGCTGACTGTCCTCCGCGGCCGCGAGATCCTCGAGGCCGAGGGTGCCTACGTGGCGCCGACCGCGGCCGAGCACGAGGCGGCCCGGGCCAAGCTCGCCGCCGAGGACGCCGAGCGCGAGCGCAGGGCCGAGGAGAAGGCGGCGGCCGCCGAGGCCGAGGCCGGTCTCGACGACCTGCACCAGGGGGACCACGACCACGACCACGATGACGATGACGTGCACGACGAACTGGACGACGACGACGAAGAGGATGAGGCCTGATGGCCGACGAGACCCCAGAGAACGCAGAGACAGAGACTGAGTCCGCCGCGGCGGACGCCGAGGCCAAGGCCGCGGCCGCGGACGCCGAGCAGGCGCTCGAGGCCGTCGAGGCCGAGGCCGCCGCCGAGCTGCCGCCCACCGAGGAGGCGCCGGCCACTGCCGCGCCCAAGGCCGCCACCGGCACCGCCCCTGACACCGCGACCGAGCCCGGCCCCCGCCCCAACCGCCGCAAGGTGCGCGAGGGCATGGTCGTCTCGGATGCCATGGCGGCCACCGTGGTCGTGTCGGTGGTCGAGCGGGTACGCCACCCCAAGTACGGCAAGACGGTGCAGCGCACCAAGAAGCTCTATGTCCACGACGCCGAGAACACCGCCAAGGTGGGCGACCGGGTGCGTGTCCAGGAGACCCGGCCCCTGTCCAAGCTGAAGCGCTGGCGTCTGACCGAAGTGGTGGAGCGGGCTCGATGATCCAGCAGGAATCCCGGCTGCGGGTCGCCGACAACTCCGGTGCGCGCGAGGTGCTCTGCATCCGCGTGCTCGGCGGCTCGCGCCGGCGCTACGCCAGCATCGGCGACGTCTTCGTGGCCACGGTCAAGGACGCCATCCCCGGTGCCGCCGTCAAGAAGGGCGACGTGGTCAAGTGCGTCGTCGTCCGCACCAAGAAAGAGAAGCGGCGTCCCGACGGGAGCTACATCCGCTTCGACGAGAACGCGGCGGTGCTCATCAACGACCAGCAACAGCCCCGCGGCACCCGCATCTTCGGGCCCGTCGGGCGTGAGCTGCGGGACAAGCGCTTCATGCGCATCGTCTCGCTGGCCCCGGAGGTGCTCTAGTCATGAAGATCCACAAGGGAGACACCGTCGTCGTCCTCCAGGGCAAGGACAAGGGCAAGAAGGCTGAGGTGGTGCGAGCCATCCCCGACCGCGACCGCGTGGTGCTCGAGGGCGTGAACGTGGCGAAGCGCCACGCCAAGCCCACCCGCGCCACCATGCAGGGCGGCGTCATCGACAAGTTCATGCCGGTCCACGTCTCGTCCGTGGCCCTGGTCTGCAAGAGCTGCGACCAGCCGACCCGCGTCGGCCATCGCATCGAGGACGGCGAGAAGGTCCGCGTCTGCAAGAAGTGCGGGGCGGAGCTGTGAGCACCACCACGAGCGCGCCCGTGCGCCCCCGTCTCAAGGAGCGCTACCTCGCCGAGGTGCGGGACCAGCTGAAGTCCGATCTCCAGCTCGACAACGTCATGGAAGTGCCCCGGCTGGAAAAGATCGTCGTCAACATGGGCGTCGGTCGCGCCACCCAGCAGGCCTCGCTCATCGAGGGGGCCCAGCGCGACCTCGAGGTGATCACCGGGCAGAAGCCGGTGGTCACGCGGGCCAAGAAGTCGATCGCCGGCTTCAAGCTGCGCGAGGGGCAGGCCATCGGCGTGAAGGCGACCTTGCGGGGCGACCGGGCCTGGGAGTTCTTCGACCGACTCCTCAGCCTGGCCATTCCCCGCATCCGCGACTTCCGCGGGCTGTCGCCCCGCTCCTTCGACGGGCAGGGCAACTACACGTTCGGCGTCACCGAGCAGCTGATCTTCCCCGAGATCGACTACGACAAGATCGACACGACCCGCGGCATGGACATCACCATCGTCACGACCGCACGCACCAACGAGGAAGGACGGACGTTCCTGGCAGCGTTCGGCTTTCCCTTCCGACAGGAGACCCGGTAGCACCATGGCAAAGAAGGCATTGATCGAGAAGCAGCAGCGCACTCCCAAGTTCAAGGTGCGGGGCTACACCCGCTGCCAACGTTGTGGACGGCCGAAGGCCGTCTACCGCAAATTCGGGCTGTGCCGCATCTGCTTGCGCGTCATGGTGCACGCGGGCGAGGTGCCGGGCGTCACGAAGGCGAGCTGGTAGGCCGCCATGACCATGACCGACCCCATCGCGGACATGCTCACGCGGATCCGCAACGCCAATTCCGCCATGTTCGACACGGTGCGCATGCCCGGCTCGAAGCTGAAGGAGTCGCTCGCCTCCATCCTCGAGCGCGAGGGCTTCATCGCCGGCTACTCGGTGGAGCCCAACCACGGCAAGCCGGGCACGACGCTCGAGATCACCATGAAGTACTCGGGCGACCGCACCCGCACCATCGCCGGGATCACCCGCGTCTCCAAGCCAGGCCTGCGCATCTACGCCCGGGCCGACGGGATGCCGCGCGTGCTCGGGGGCATGGGCGTGGCCGTGGTCTCCACCAGCCAGGGGCTGCTCACCGACGCCGAGGCGCGCCGCAAGCACCTGGGCGGGGAGGTGCTCTGCCATGTCTGGTAGGCCGCCCACTGCGACGCGCGGAGGAAGGCTGATGTCGCGCGTCGGACGCAGCCCCATCACGGTCCCCTCCGGCGTCACCGTCACCCTCAGCGGCGACACGGTCAACGTCAAGGGCCCCCAGGGCTCCCTCGAGCGCACGCTGCCCGAGGGCATCACGGTCGCCCAGGAGGGCGACACGCTCGTGGTCAGCCGGCCCGACGACGAGCGCCGGCACCGTGCCCTGCACGGCCTGTCGCGCTCGCTGGTGGCCAACATGGTCTCCGGGGTGACCGAGGGGTTCACCAAAGAGCTCGAGATCGTGGGCGTGGGCTACCGCGCCACGGCCAAGGGCCCCAACGGGCTGGAGCTGGCGCTCGGGTTCTCCCACCCCGTGGTGGTCGACGCCCCCGACGGCATCAGCTTCGAGGTGCCCGTCCCGACCCGGATTGTGGTCAAGGGGATCGACAAGGAGAAGGTGGGCCAGGTGGCCGCCGACATCCGCAAGTTGCGCAAGCCGGAGCCCTACAAGGGCAAAGGGGTGCGCTACGCCAACGAACGAGTGCTCCGCAAAGCAGGAAAGGCGGCGAAGTAGATGGCTCGCACGAGCGACCGCACCCGGCTGCGCCTGCGGCGCCACGACCGGGTGCGCACCAAGGTGCACGGCACCGCCGAGTGCCCCCGCCTGGCCGTCCACCGGTCCAACCGGCACATCTCGGCCCAGCTCATCGATGACACCAGCGGCCACACGCTGGCCTCGGCCTCGTCGGTCGAGCCGGACCTGCGTGCGTCGTTGGGCCGGACCGGCGGCGGTAACGTGTCGGGCGCCGAATCGGTCGGGCGCCTCCTCGGCAGCCGGGCCAAGACGGTCGGGATCACCAAGGTCGTCTTCGATCGTGGGGGCTTCGAGTATCACGGGCGTGTCGCCGTCTTGGCTGACGCCGCACGGGCCGAGGGACTGGAGTTCTGAGCATGGTCGACACGCAATACGAAGAGCGCACCATCAAGGTGAATCGCGTGGCCAAGGTCGTCAAGGGTGGTCGGCGCTTCTCGTTCGCCGCCCTGATGGTGGTCGGCGACGGCAACGGCAAGGTCGGCCTGGGCTACGGCAAGGCCAAGGAGGCCGGGCTGGCCGTGCAGAAGGGGATCGAGGAGGCGCGCAAGAACCTCTTCGAGGTGCCCCTGGCCGGCAGCACCATCGTCCATCCCGTCATCGGCGAGAGTGGGGCCGGGCGCGTCCTGCTCAAGCCCGCCGCGCCGGGGACCGGCGTCATCGCGGGCGGCGCGGCGCGCCACATCCTCGAGATGGCCGGCATCCGCGACATCCTGGCCAAGTCGCTCGGCTCGTCGAACGGGATCAATGTCGCCCACGCCACCATCGCCGGTCTCAAGTCGCTGCGCCGACCGGACGACGTGGCCGCGCTGCGCGGCAAGGCGGCCGACGAGATCACGCCGGGCGGCGTGCTCCGGGCCTACCGCGAGCGCAAGCGCGAGACGGAGCTCTACGCCCAGGCGGAGGCCCGCTGACCGTGGCGACGACCCGCACCGGCACGACGAAGACCACCGGAGCCGGCGCCGGCGGCGGCGCCCGGCTGCGCGTCACCCAGACGCGCTCGGCCATCGGCACCAAGCCCAAGCACCGTGGCACGCTGCGGGCCCTCGGTCTGCGCGGCATCGGGCAGTCCAACGAGTTGCCCGACCGCCCCGACGTCCGGGGCATGCTGGCCCGGGTCCCCCACCTGGTCAGCGTGGAGGAGGTCGCGAAGTGAAGCTCCACGATCTGGCGCCGCCCAAGGGCGCCACCACGGCCAAGCGCCGGGTCGGCCGTGGCACCGGTGGCAAGGGCCACAAGACGGCGGGCCGGGGCATGAAGGGCCAGAAGGCCCGTAGCACCGTGCCGGTCGGCTTCGAGGGTGGCCAGCTACCCCTGATGCAGCGCATCCCCAAGTTGAAGGGGTTCAAGAACCCTTTCCGGGTGGCCTACACCCCCGTCAACCTGGGCGCGCTCGATGCGCTCGGGACGGACGAGATCACCGTGCAGACCCTGGTCGATGCCGGTGTGGTCCGGCCCAAGGCCCTCGTGAAGATCCTGGGCCAGGGCTCCATCGGCCGCCCGGTCAAGGTGGCCGCGCACGCCTTCTCCAAGTCGGCCGAGGCGGCCATCACGTCGGCGGGGGGTAGCGTCGAGCGGGTGCCGCTGCCGTACGCCCACGGGCGCCCACCCGCGTCGGGCAACGCCTTGATGAACCGCTAGTGACGACCGCCCCGGGCACGCACTGAGAGGAAGGGCATGCTTTCCCGGCTCGCCAACATCTTCCGGGTCCCCGACCTTCGCAACAAGGTCGTCTTCACGCTCGCCATCATCGCCCTGTACCAGATCGGCGCCAACATCCCGGTGCCCGGCGTCAACTGGTCGCGCCTGCAGACCCTGGAGAGCTCGGCCTCGTCGTCGGGCGTGCTCGGCTTCCTCAACCTCTTCAGCGGCGGCGCCCTGGTGCGCCTCGCCGTCTTCGGCCTGGGCGTCATGCCCTACATCACCAGCTCCATCATCATCCAGCTGCTCTCGACGGTGATCCCCAAGCTCGAGGAGTGGCGGGACCAGGGCGCGGTGGGGCAGAAGAAGATCACCCAGACCACCCGCTACCTCACCGTAGGGCTGGCCATCATGCAGTCGTCGGGCCTCGTCTACGCCTTCCACGGTCACGACTCGGCCCTACTCGGCACGAGCGTCGACCTGATCCCGACCTTCAACTGGCCGCTCGCCCTCTTCATGGTGCTGATCCTCACCGCGGGCACTGCGATGGTGATGTGGCTGGCCGAGCTGATCACCCAGCGCGGCATCGGCCAGGGCATGTCGATCCTGATCTTCGCCAACGTGGTGGCCGCCATCCCGACCGGCTTCAAGGCGATCTACGAGGAAGGCGGCATCAGCAAGTTCGTCATCATCATCCTCGTCTCACTGGTGTTGCTGGTGTTCATCGTGTTCATGGACCAGGGCCAGCGCCGCATCCCGGTGACCTTCGCCCGGAGGGTCGTGGGCCGGCGCATGTACGGCGGCAGCTCGACCTATATCCCGCTCAAGGTCAACCAGTCCGGCGTGATCCCGATCATCTTCGCCAGCTCGGTCCTCTACATCCCGGTCCTGCTGTCCAACGTCGTCCCGTGGACCTGGTTCCAGAACTTCGTCCGCAACTCGCTCACGCCGACGAGCTTCTTCTACATCGCGGCGTACTTCCTCCTCATCGTCATGTTCACCTTCTTCTACGTGTACGTGGCCTTCGACCCGCACCAGCAGGCCGACCTCATCCGCAAGCAGGGCGGCTTCGTCCCGGGCATCCGGCCCGGCCCGCCGACGGAGCGGTACTTCGCGCACATCCTCAGCCGGATCACCGTCGTCGGCGCGCTCTTCCTCGGCTCCGTCGCCGTGGTGCCCTCGCTGCTGATGGCCCTGTGGCACCTCAACCGCTTCCCCTTCTACGGGACGACCCTCCTGATCTCTGTGGGCGTCGCCCTCGAGACCATGCGCCAGATCGACAGCCAGTTGATGATGCGCAACTACGAAGGCTTCCTCAAGTAGGCGCCGGTGATCCCGGGGGTCAGACTGGTCGTCCTCGGCAAGCAGGGGGCCGGGAAGGGGACGCAGTGCGTGCGGCTGTCGCACCACTACGTGGTGCCGCACGTCTCCACCGGGGACATGCTGCGCAGCGAGGTGAAGTCGCGCTCGGAGGTCGGCCAACGCGCCCACACGCTGATGGAGCAGGGTGACCTCATCCCCGACGACCTGGTCATGGAGATGGTGGGATCGCGCCTGACCGAGCGCGACACCACCGGTCGCGGCTTCGTGCTCGACGGGTGCCCGCGCACGACTGGGCAGGCCGAGTCGCTGGACAAGCTCGTCCAGCCCTTCGGCCTCGACTTGGTGATCGACCTCATGGTGCCGACCAACCTGGTCATGAAGCGGCTCGCCTCGCGCCGGGTCTGCGTCGACTGCGGCGCCAACTACTCCACGGCGGCCCCCCCGCTGGTCAACTGGACCTGCGACGTGTGCGGCGGCGAGGTGATCCAGCGCGAGGACGACACCGAGGAGGCCATCGAGCGTCGGCTCAACCTCTACGAGGTCGAGACCGCCCCGCTGCTCGATTGGTACAAGCAGCGTGAGCTGCTGATCGAGATCAACGGGACGGGCTCGCCCGACGCCGTGACCCGCCGCGTCGTCGGCGCCATCGACGACCAGCGCCAGCGGCGCAAGGTGGACCTCCCGTGAGGCGCACGGAGGCCGAGCTGGCCAAGATGCGCCGGGCCGGCAAGGTCGTGGCCGAGATGCACGAGGCGACCCGAGCCGCCGCCAAGCCGGGCGTGACGACCGCCGAGCTCGATCTGGTCGCCCGCGACGTGCTCGACCGCCGAGGCGCCACCTCGAACTTCCTCGGCTACCACGGCTTTCCGGCCGTCATCTGCACCTCGCCCAACTCCATGATCGTGCACGGCATCCCGGGGGGCTACGTGCTCGAGGAGGGGGACATCCTCTCGATCGACTGCGGCGCCATCATCGAGGGGTACCACGGCGACGCCGCCTTCACCATGGGCATCGGGACCATCTCCAAGGAGGCCCAGAAGCTGCTCGAGGTGACCGAGCGCAGCCTGTGGGCCGGCATCGAGCAGCTGGTCAAGGGCAACGCCCTCCACGAGGTGGGCCGGGCGGTCCAGCAGGTGGCCGAGGGGGCGGGGTTCTCCGTGGTGCGCGAGTACGTCGGGCACGCCATCGGGACCGCCATGCACGAGCAGCCCCAGGTCCCCAACTACTGGCCCGGCAACAAGGGGCCGACCCTCAAGACCGGCAACGTCTTCGCCATCGAGCCCATGGTCAACGTCGGTTCCCCCGAGACCGTCCTGCTCGACGACCAGTGGAGCGTGGTCACGGCCGACGGGAGCCTCTCGGCCCACTTCGAGCACACCATCGCGGTCACCGAGCACGGCCCCGAGGTGTTCACGGTCCCCTGACGCCGCCGGGACCGGGCCGCAGCGGACGGCCCGCCTCGACGGATGGGCGGACAGGGTCCGGAGGGGGAACCGGTGTCCCACCAGGCGGAAGCGGGCGTCGGGGTGGATTTCGGCTCCGGATGCGGTAGACTTATTCGCTGGCTCTGGGCCCTAGGTCCGCCCCCCAGGGGACGGGTTGTCCAGCGGCCACGCCCGATTGCGTCACGTTCCGGCCTCGCGCCACCGGTGCGGTCGGGGAGGACACCAGAACGAACCAGGAGAGAGTCACCTGCCCAAGCCCAAGGAAGACGCCATCGTGCTCGAAGGCACGGTGGTCGAGCCGCTGCCCAATGCCATGTTCCGAGTCGAGCTCGAGAACGGGCACAAGGTGCTGGCGCACAGCTCGGGGAAGATGCGCATGCACCGCATCCGCATCCTTCCGGGGGACAAGGTCCAGGTGGAGATCACTCCCTACGACCTCAACCGGGGCCGGATCACCTACCGGTACAAGTAGCACGAAGCAGCAACCAGAGCACCAAAGAAGAACGAGAAAGAGAACAGGACGGGGAGTGAAGTGAAGGTTCGCCCGAGCGTGAAGCCGATCTGTGAGAAGTGCAAGGTCATCCGGCGTCGCGGTGTCGTCCGGGTGATCTGTGACAACCCGCGCCACAAGCAGCGGCAGGGCTAGGGAGAGGAAAGAGCCACATGGCCCGAATTTCAGGGGTGGACATCCCGCGTGAGAAGCGGCTGGAGATCGCGCTGACCTACATCTACGGCATCGGCCCGACGCTGTCGAAGCAGATCACCGAGGCCGTCGACATCAACCCCTCCACGCGGGTGCGCGACCTGACCGACGAAGAGGTGGCCAAGCTCCGCACCTACATCGACCAGAGCTTCCGCGTCGAGGGAGACCTGCGCCGCGACGTCTCCCAGGACATCAAGCGCAAGATGGAGATCAACTGCTACGAGGGCGTGCGTCACCGCAAGGGCCTGCCCGTCCACGGCCAGCGCACGCACACCAATGCCCGCACCCGCAAGGGCCCCAAGAAGACGGTGGCCGGGAAGAAGAAGGTGAAGAAGTAGTGGCCAAGCCCGCCAAGCCCGGTCAGCGGCGTCCCCGCCGCAAGGAGCGCAAGAACGTCTCCTACGGCGTCGCCCACATCAAGAGCTCGTTCAACAACACGATCGTCTCCATCGCCGACCCCGAGGGCAACATTCTCGCCTGGGCCTCGGCCGGCAACGTCGGGTTCAAGGGGTCGCGCAAGTCGACGCCCTTCGCGGCGCAGCTGGCCGCCGAGGCCTGTGCCAAGCGGGCCATGGAGCACGGCGTGCGCAAGGTCGACGTCCTCGTGCGCGGTCCGGGCTCGGGACGGGAGACCGCCATCCGCTCGCTGGCCGCGGTGGGGATCGAGGTGGTGGGCATCAAGGACGTGACCCCCATCCCACACAACGGATGCCGCCCCAAGAAGCGCCGGCGCGTCTAGGCCCACCGGCGAGCGCACCAGAAGACACCGAGAAGAGGAACCCACACCCCATGGCTCGATACACCGGTCCCGTCTGCCGCCTCTGCCGGCGCGAGCGGACCAAGCTGTTCTTGAAGGGCGAGCGTTGCTACTCGCTCAAGTGCCCGGTCTCCGAGGCGGTGACCGACCGGCACAGCCGCGCCTACCCGCCCGGAGAGCACGGCCGCGACCGCATGCGCCAGGGCTCCGAGTACCTGGCCCAGCTGCGCGAGAAGCAGAAGGCGCGCCGGATCTACGGGATCCTCGAGAAGCAGTTCCGCAACATGTACGAGGAGGCCACCCACCAGGGCGGGATCACCGGCGAGAATCTGCTGCGCAACCTCGAGCTCCGGCTCGACAACGTGGTCTTCCGTGCCGGCTGGGGAGCCAGCCGCCGCCAGGCTCGCCAGTTCGTGCGCCACGGGCACGTGAGCGTGAACGGCAAGCGGGTCACCATTCCGAGCTACCGCGTGCGCAAGGGCGACATCGTCACGCTGCGCGAGTCCACACGCACCAACTTCCTGGTGCGCCGCAACATGGACACCCTCGAGCGCCAGACGCCGGCCTGGCTCGAGACCAATGAGGCCGGCTTCTCGGTGTCCGTCCTCAACCCGCCGTTGCGCGAGCACATCGACGAGCCGATCCAAGAGCAGCTCATCGTCGAGCTGTATTCGAAGTAGCCCCCGTCCCAACAGGAGTACCCACCATGCTGATCATCCAACGGCCGACCGTCGAGATCGTCGACGAGGAGGAGAACAACCGGCAGCGTTTCGCGGTCGGCCCCCTCGACCCGGGCTTCGGCACCACGCTCGGCAACTCGCTCCGCCGCACGCTGCTCTCGTCCATTCCGGGCGGGGCGGTCACCCAGCTCCGCTTCGACGAGGCGTTGCACGAGTTCACCACGCTTCCGGGTGTCAAGGAAGACGTGACCGACATCATCCTGAACCTCAAGGACCTGCTGGTCCGGGTGCAGTCGGACGAGCCCGTGACGCTGCGCCTCGACGTGCGCGGCCCGGCCGACGCCACCGCAGCCGACCTGCAACTGACCCCCGACGTCGAGATCCTCAACCCCGACCTGCACATCGCCTCCATCAACGCCAAGGGCCGCCTCGCCGTCGACGTCACCGTCGAGCGCGGGCGCGGCTACGCCTCGGCGGACAAGAACAAGCGGTCCTCGGTCATCGGCGTGATCCCGATCGACTCGATCTTCTCGCCGGTGCACCGGGTGACCTTTGACATCGAGCCCGTGCGCGTGGAGCAGTCGACCAACTACGACCGCCTCGTGCTCGATATCGAGACGGACGGGACCATCTCGCCCCGCGAGGCCCTGGCCTCGGCCGGCGACACGCTGCGCAACCTGGTCTCGCTGGTGGCCGACCTCGAGGAGGCCCCGCAGGGTCTCGAGCTGGGGGACACCGGCACCACGCTGAGCGGCTCGCCGGACCTGGACCTGCGTATCGAGGAGCTCGACCTCTCCGAGCGTCCGCGCAACTGCCTCAAGCGGGCGCAGATCAACACGATCGGTGAGCTGGTCGAGCGCACCATGGAAGACCTGCTCGCCATCACCAACTTCGGCCAGAAGTCGGCCGACGAGGTGGTGCAGCGCCTGGACGAGCGCGGGCTGTCGCTGCGCACGCGGGACTGAGCAGCCATGCAGGCAACCCCCAGACGCGGCCGGAGGCTCGGCGGTTCCGCCGCGCACCAGAAGGCGATGATGGGCAACCTGGTGGCGTCGCTCATCGCGGCCGAGTCCATCGTCACCACCGAGTCCAAGGCCAAGGCACTGCGCCCGGTGGCCGAGAAGTGCGTCACCGCGGCGCGCAAGGGCGGCCTGGCCAACCACCGCAACGTGGTCGCGCTGATCAGAGACAAGGACATGGCGCACAAGCTCTTCGAGGAGATCGGGCCCCGGTACGCGGAGCGGCCCGGTGGCTACACCCGCATCCTCAAGCTGGGCCCGCGTCCGGGCGACAACGCGCCGATGGCCCGGATCGAGTTCGTCTAGGGGTGGAGCACCCCGCCGGCGCTGCCCCGACCACGCAGCGCTGGAGGCTCCTCATCGCGTACGACGGTGCGGCCTTCCGGGGTTTCGCCGTCCAGCCGGAGGTGCCGACGGTGGCCGGCGCGCTGCGCCAGGCCCTCGAGCGCACGGCCCGCCTCGGCGAGCCGCCCCTCCTCACGTGCGCCGGGCGCACCGACGCCGGCGTGCACGCGCGGGGCCAGGTGGTCCACGTGGACCTGCCCGCCATCCCCTTCGACGGCGCGGGGCTGGCGCCGCGCCCTCAACCGCCAGCTCGCCCCCGAGGTGGTGGTGCGCCGGGCCGAGGAGGTCGGCCCGGAATTCGACGCCCGGCGCTCGGCCGCTGGCCGTGCCTACCGGTACCTCGTGTGGAACGCGCCAGAGCCCGACCCGCTGCTCGCCCGCATCGCCTGGCACGTGTGCGACCCGCTCGACCTGGTCGCCATGCGCACCGCCTCCGACGTGCTCCTCGGCAGCCACGACTTCCGCTCCTTCTGCCGCCGCCCCCCGGGCACCGACGCCGCCGAGCCGATCGTGCGCCGGGTGACCACCGCGCGCTGGCACGTCGACGCCGGGCCCGAGGCGCAGGACGCCGCGACGGCGGACGGCGCCGCCCGACTCTTGCGCTTCGAGATCGCCGCCAGCTCCTTCTGCCATCAGATGGTGCGCTCCCTCGTGGCGAGCCTGGTCGAGGTGGGCCGCGGCCGGCAGAACGCTGCGGGGCTCATGGAGCGCCTGCGGGCGGCGTCGCGCCAGTCGCTGCCCGAGCCGGCGCCCGCCCAGGGACTCTGCCTCGTGTCGGTGGACTACGGCGAGCGGGTCCCTCGCTGACCGCTCAGGTCTGGTCGCTCTAGGGATAGGCCGAACCCGGCAGCGGGGTCCTCGAGGAGCCGAACGGCCACCCCGCCGGGGCGGGCGGGGCGCTCGACGGCGCGTAGCCGGCGCGATCCGCTATGCCGGCGTAAAGGAAGTCGACGTACGAGTCGGCCTCGCCGTCCTGCCACGGCGGCACGGCGTGATCCGCCGCCACCTGCGACGGCGATGGGATGTTCTGGTAGAGAGCGGCGTCGGACACGATCGAGCGGAGCTCGAGGAGTTCGGAGGTCTGCGGGTCGAGGATCGCCTCGACTTCGAGCCCACGCGCGTTCGCCGGCAGCTGCAGGGTCTCGCCCGAGAGGTCCGTGCCGATCGTCGTCGAGGTCCCCGTCGCCCGCACGCCCGGCAGCGTTGCCATGAACCGGAGGAGCGCCCCCCGCTGCTTGGACGACGCGCCGGCCTGGAGAAAGTCGACGGCGGCCTCGAACTCCCACGCCGCGTCGCGGCCGTACTTGGCATCGACCTGCAGGTAGGCCTGGGACGCGAAGTAGGCCGCCATGCGGCCCGGGTCGGTCGGCAGATCGGTCACGTCGTAGTACGGCGCGGTCCCGCCCCCGCCGTAGCCGGATTTGACGGGTGGCGAGCCGGCCGCCACCCACGCGGCACGGTCCGCACCTGAGATGAACTCGGGCTGTCCGACCACCGTCCAGTTGTCCGACGGGGTGCTGTGGGGCGCGGTCCAGGTCTCGTGCATCTCCTGGACGTAGAACCGGGACATCCGTTGTCCCGGTGTGAACGCGGTTGCCTCCTCGCTGCCGACGAGGGTGCGGACGTAGAGGTGCTGGCCCGGACCGGGCACCAACGGCTGTTGGTCGTCGGCCGCCGCGGCGGCGTGGTCGAGAACGGACGTCGAGGCGCTGCTGCCACCTCGAACGGCGACACCGGAGCGGGGCGAGGGCGGTTCACCGGAGCGGGTCGTGGCGAACCCGATCAGCGAGACGACGACCGCCACCGTGGCGACGGCGACGCCGACCGGGCGCCAGAGGCTCGTCGGGTGCGGCCGTGTGCGGAGACGGAGCCGGCGGGCAGGCGGACGCCGCAGGATCTCGTCGGCGCGCACCGGAGTGGCTCCGAGGTCGATGAAGTCGCGGAGCAGTTCGTCGAGCTCAGGCATGGTCGTGTACCTCCATCGCGGTGCGCAGGTGGCGCAGTCCTCTCTCGAGATGGGTCTGGACCGTCGCCACGCGAGTCCCGGTGAGCTCGGCCACCTCGGCGAGCGTCCAATGGAAGCCGTGGACCAGGACGACAGCCGTGCGCTGGCGCTCGGAGAGCGCGGCCAGCGCCGGGCCGAGCTGCGGCTCGACCCAGGGTTCCTCCTGGTGGGGCACGTCGAAGAGCGACACCCGCTTCTTCATCCGCACGCTGCTCTGCCCGACCCGGAAGAGGTAGGCCGCCTTGTCGTCGATGCGGCGCAGGCGGCGCCGGTGCTCCCAGGCCCAGCCGAGGGCGGCGGCCGTGGCCTCACGGCCGAGCTCGAACCCGTACGCCGCCACCAGGGCGCGGCGCAACCGCGGCTCGACCTCGTCCACCAGGGTCTCGAACTCTTCGACTTCGTCTGGACGCATCGCCACGGGCCTCACCTAGATAGACCAGCTCGCCCCCCGGCGTTATGACACCCGTCGGGTGCCGGGCCCAGCGGGACCACCGGGGCCGACGGCAGGGTGGGTGCGGAGCGGGGGTCCGCCGGCTGCCAAAGGCCCAGGAAGGCCTGGCTTGCTGGGCCTTTGCTGACGCCCTATCCTGGTCTGTCGGCCCTGGGGACCCCGAGGGACCCCGAGCCGGCCGGCAACGGGGAGTGCTTATCCACCACGCGGATGCGAAAGATCGGTCTTGTGCGCACATTTTCACCGAAGGTCACCGAGATCCAGCGGAGCTGGTACGTCGTCGACGCCGACGGCCTCGTGCTCGGGCGCCTGGCCTCGGAGGTGGCGGCCATCCTGCGGGGTAAGCACCGCCCCTACTTCGCTCCCCACGTCGACACCGGCGACCACGTGATCGTGGTCAACGCCGACAAGATCGTCCTCACCTCCAACAAGGCCGACGACAAGATGGCCTACCGCCACAGCGGCTACCCGGGCGGCCTGCGGGCCACCAGCTACGCCACGCTGCTCGAGGACCAGCCGGCGGAGCTGATCCGGCGTTCGATCCGGGGCATGCTGCCGAAGAACACGCTGGGCCGCCAGCAGCTGAGCAAGCTCCAGGTCTACGCCGGCCCCGACCACCCGCACGCCGCCCAGAAGCCCGAACCGCTCGAGCTGCCCGACGCCCGCCGCGCCGGCTGAGCCGTCGGCGACGCGCACCAGGAAGGACACGACCCACCCCATGCCCGTACCACTGAGCCAGACGACCGGCCGCCGCAAGCAGGCGGTGGCCCGCGTCCGCTTCCGCCCCGGCCAGGGCGCCATCACCGTCAACAAGCAGCCCATCGAGAAGTACTTCACCTCGGCCACGCACCGCATGCTCGTGACCGAGCCGTTGCGGGTGACGAACACGGCCGAGTCCTACGACATCGATGCGACGATCGACGGCGGTGGCATCTCGGGCCAGGCCGGCGCCATGCGCCTCGGCATCGCCCGCAGCCTGTGCGAGGTCGACCCGGAGTTCCGGAGCGCGCTGAAGCGTTCGGGCCTCCTCACGCGCGACGCGCGGGAGAAGGAGTCGAAGAAGTACGGACTGAAGAAGGCCCGCAAGGCACCGCAGTACTCCAAGCGGTAGCAAGGACGCTGTGGCGCCGGCCCGCTTCGGCACCGATGGCGTGCGAGGGGTAGCGAACGAGGAGCTGACCGCCGAGCTGGCGCTGGCCCTCGGGCGTGCCGCCGCCCGCGTCCTCCCCGCCCCGGCCTTCGTCGTGGGTCGCGACACGCGTCGCTCGGGCCCCCTGCTCCAGGCCGCCTTCTCGGCCGGCCTGGCCGCCGAGGGTGCCGACGTGGTCGACCTCGGCGTCCTCCCCACGCCCGGCGTCGCCGCGGTGGCCGAGCACCGCAAGGTGCCCGGTGCCGTCATCTCGGCCTCACACAACCCGTTCGGCGACAACGGGATCAAGCTCTTCAGCCTGCTGGGGACCAAACTGCCCACCGAGGTCGAGGGCGAGATCGAACGCGAGCTCGACGCGGTGCTGGCCGATCCTGGGGGGCCGCCCCGCCGTCCCACCGGACACGGCGTGGGGGTCCTCACCGTCGACCGCGACGCCGCCCTGCTCTACGGCGCGCACCTCGTCGCCACGATCGAAGGCCGGCACCTCGACGGGATGCGCATCGTGATCGACTGCGCCAACGGTGCGGCGAGCGAGATCGCCCCGCGCGTGCTGACGGACCTGGGCGCAACGGTGGCGACGCTGCACGCGTCGCCCGACGGCGCCAACATCAACCACCAGTGCGGCTCGACCGACCCGGCCGAGCTGGCGCGCGCCGTGGTGGCCGACGGCGGCCCACCTCGGCCTGGCCTTCGACGGCGACGCCGACCGCGTCATCGCCGTCGACCACACCGGGGCCATCGTCGACGGCGACGTGCTGCTGGCCCTGTTCGCGTTGGACCTGGCCGAGCGCGGCCGCCTCACGGGCAACACGGTCGCGGTGACGGTCATGACCAACCTCGGCTTCCGCCTCGCCATGGAGGCGCGGGGCATCGCCGTGCGGGAGACCGACGTGGGCGACCGCCACGTGCTCGCCGCGCTCGACGCCGACGGGCTGTGTCTGGGGGGCGAGCAGTCCGGCCACATCATCTTCCGCTCGCTGTCGACCACCGGCGACGGCATCCTCACCGGCATCGCGCTGGCGGACCTGATGCGCCGGGCCGAGCGCTCGCTGGCCCACCTGGCTGCCGGGCTGGTCGAGCGCGTGCCCCAGCGCCTCGTCAACGTGCCCATCCCGCAGCCCGAGCGCCTGGCCGCCGCCACCGAGGTCTGGGAGGCGGTCGTCAAGGCCGAGGCCGAGCTCGGCCACGAGGGCCGGGTCCTCCTGCGACCGAGCGGGACCGAGCCGATCGTCCGGGTCATGGTCGAGGCGCGGCTGGAGGAGCAGGCCGACGCCGTGGCGGCCCAGCTGGCGGGCGTCGTCGAGGCCGTCCTCGGGCAGATCGAGACGTAGGCCCCGGGGCCGCAGGGACCCAGGGAACCCCAGGTAGCCTTTGTCCCCATGTGCGGCATCATCGGCGTCACGGGCGAGGCCGATGCCGTGCCCCTCCTACTCGGCGGCCTGCACCAGCTGGAGTACCGCGGCTACGACTCGGCCGGCGTCGCCATGGTCGTCGACGACGGCGTCTGGCGGGCCCGCGCCGCCGGCGGCACCGACTCGGTGGCCAAGCTGGCCGACCTGACGTCCGACGCACCGACGGGGCACGCGGCCGCGATCGGACACACGCGCTGGGCCACCCACGGGAGCCCGACTGCGGAGAACGCCCACCCGCACGTCGACTGCACCGGCCGGATCGCCCTCATCCACAACGGGATCATCGAGAATCACGCCGAGCTTCGGGCCGAGCTCGAGTCGAGCGGGCACACCTTGGTCTCCGCCACCGACACCGAGGTGATGGTCCATCTGATCGAGTCGCGGGTGGCGGAGGGCGACTCGCTGGCCGAGGCGACCCGTGCCGTGCTGCGCCGGCTGCGTGGCTCCTTCTCCGTCGCGGTGATCTCGGCCGCCGAGCCCGACACCATCGTGGCCGCCTGCCGTCTCACCCCGCTCGTTCTCGGGCTCGAGGACGGCATGACCCTGCTCGCCTCGGACATCCCGGCGCTCATCGGGCACACGCGGCGCGTCTACACGCTGGCCGACGACCAGCTGGCCGTGTTGACCCCGGGCGCGCTGGCCGTCACGACGCTGGACGGCGAGCCGGTCGAGCCCGAGCAGCGGACGATCACGTGGGACCTCGAGGCGGCGCAGAAGGGTGGCTACGAGGACTTCATGTCCAAGGAGATCGAGGAGCAACCCACTGCGGTGGCCGACACACTGCTCGACCGGCGGGGCGTCGACGGCGAGCTCATCCTCGACGAGATGCGACTCGGCGTCGAAGAGCTGCGCGGCATCGACAAGGTGTTCATCGTCGCCTGCGGGTCGAGCTATCACGCCGCGCTGGTGGCCAAGTACGCCATTGAGCACTGGGTCAAGGTGCCCGTCGAAGTCGACATCGCCAGCGAGTTCCGCTACCGCGATCCCGTCCTGAACGAGCGGACGCTGTGCGTCGGGGTATCCCAGTCCGGGGAGACGCTCGACACCTCCGAGGCCATGCGCGAGGCGGCCCGCCTCGGGGCCAAGGTGCTCGTGGTCTCCAACGTGGTCGACTCGTCCATGGCCCGGGCCGCCGACGGCGTGCTCTATACCCGCGCCGGGCCCGAGATCGGCGTGGCCTCGACCAAGTGCCACCTGGCCCAGATCGTGGCGCTCGAGGTGCTCGGCCTCTACCTGGCCCAGGTCCTCGGCGCACAGCCGACCTCGTCGATCGACGAGGTCCTCAACGACATGGAGAACCTGCCCGCGCTGGTGACCGAGGCGCTGGCTCGGGTGGGCGACGTCGACGACGTGGCCTCGAAACTGACCGACGCCCGCGACTTCTTCTTCCTGGGTCGCCACGTCGGCTTCCCGGTGGCGCTCGAGGGCGCACTCAAGCTCAAGGAGCTGGCCTATCTGCGGGCCGAGGGCTATCCGGCCGGCGAGCTGAAGCACGGACCGATCGCGCTCATCGAGCCGGGGACCGTCGTGGTCGGGATCGCCACGCGCAACCCGCTGTGGGAGAAGATGCTCTCCAACGTGGCCGAGGTGCGCAGCCGCGGCGCCACCGTGGTGCTGCTGGCCGACGACGGCGACGAGGACTCCGCCGCCGCGGCCGACCACGTCCTCTGGGTCCCGCCGACGGCGCCGCTCCTCGCACCCGTCGTCGGGGTGGTCCCGCTCCAGCAGCTGGCGTACCGGCTGGCCCGCCTGCACGGGCACGACCCGGACCGGCCGCGCAACCTGGCCAAGACGGTGACCGTCGAGTGAGCGCCGGCGTCGGCGGTGCCGGGGGCATCGTGGGCGTCGGCGTGGATGCGGTCGACGTCGAGCGCTTTCGTCGTGTGCTCGACCGCCGGCCCCGCTTCGCGGCGCGCTGTTTCACGGACGGCGAACAGTCCGACGCCGTGTGGTCGGGCGACACGGCACAGTCGCTGGCCGCCCGGTTCGCCGCCAAGGAGGCGGTCATGAAGGCACTCGGCACCGGCATCGGACGCTTTGCGCTGACCGACGTCGAGGTGCGCCGCTCCTCCGGCACCGGCGCCACCCGCAACGCCCCCTATGTGGTACTGCACCGCGGCGCGGCCGAGCTGGCCGGCACGCGTGGCGCCGGCGCCTTCCACCTCTCGCTCTCGCACACCGACCACGTCGCGATCGCGTTCGTCGTGGCCGAGCTCGCCGAACAGGCCTCCCCGTGCGCGCCGTCCTGACCCGCGACGAGATGCGGGCCGCCGACGCGGCGGCCCTGGCGTCGGTCTCGCACGAGACGCTCGTGCGCCGCGCCGGGACGGCCGTTGCCCACGCCGCGTTGCGTGTGCTCGGCGGCGCCTACGGCCGGCGCGTCGTGGTGGTGGCCGGCAAGGGGAGCAACGGCGCGGACGGGCGCGTCGCGGCCGGCGTGCTGGCCCGCCGCGGGGCGCGGGTCGCGGTGCTCGAGGCCGGGGCCCTCGGCCCCGGCGTCGCCCTCCCGGTTTGCGATCTCGTGCTCGACGGCGCCTACGGCACCGGCTTCCGGGGGTCCTACGACGCGCCACGGGTGCCGGCGGGTGCCGCGACGCTGGCCATCGACATCCCCTCGGGCGTGGACGCGGACACGGGGGAGGCACCGGGCGACGCCGTGCGGGCCGACCGGACGGTGACGTTCGCCGCCCTCAAACCGGGCCTGCTGCAGGCGGACGGCGCCCGGCTGAGCGGCGTGGTCGAGGTGGCCGACATCGGCATCGGCTTCCCGACCCCGCAGGCACTCCTCGTCGAGGACGCCGACGTCGCACTCGTCCCGCCCCGGGAGCGCGGGGGGAACAAGTGGACACACGCGGTGGGCGTGGCCGCCGGCTCGGCGGGCATGGAAGGCGCGGCCATGCTCTGCACCCGGGGGGCGATGGCCGCCGGCGCCGGCATGATCCGGCTCGGCGCGCCCGGTGACCCCGTCGCTGCGTGGCCCACCGAGGCCGTGCGCATGCACCTACCCGCAGTGGGCTGGGCCGGCGCCTTCCTGGACGCGACCGCGAAGTGCCGGGCCCTCGTGATCGGGCCGGGGTTGGGCACCGGCGCCCGTGTGGCCGAGGAGATCCGTGCCGTCATCGCCGGCGCCACGGTGCCGCTGGTGATCGACGCCGACGCGCTCGCGCGCGCTGGGCGACGTCGACGCGGCGCGGGCCCTGCTCGACAAGCGCAGCGCGCCGAGCATCCTGACGCCGCACGACGGCGAGTACGCCCGCATCGCCGGGTCGCCACCGGGCGAGGAGCGCCTCGTGGCGGCTCGCCGGCTCGCCGCCGGCACCGGGGCGGTGGTCCTGCTCAAGGGACCCTTGACGGCGGTGGCGACGCCCGACGGGTCGTCCGTTCCCGACGTGCTCTTGGCCGACGCCGGCGGTCCGTCCCTGGCCACGGCCGGCAGCGGCGACGTGCTCTCGGGGATCATCGCGGCCTTCTGCGCCCGGGGCCTCGAGGCCGCGAAAGCCGCCGCGGTGGCCGCGCACGTGCACGGTCGCGCCGCGCGGCTCGGGCCGCCCGAGGGCCTGGTCTCGGGCGACCTGCCGGGCCTGGTGGGCCGGTTCCTGTCCTTGCTCGAGCCGTCACCGTCGCCGCCACTCTCGGATGCTGCCGATGGCTGAGGCGCCGGTCCGTCTGGTTCCGCCCGTCCCCGAGGACGAAGACGCCGCCGTGACCATGGCGCAGGGACGCTCCCGGCCCGCGTGGGCGGAGATCGACCTGGCGGCGGTGGCACATAACGCCGCCGTCCTGGAGCGGCTCGTGCGCCCGGCCCAGCTGTGCGCGGTCGTGAAGGCCCACGGCTACGGGCACGGCGGGCCGGCAGTGGCCCGCGCCGCGCTGGCCGGCGGCGCACGGCAGCTGGCGGTCGCGTTGGTCGACGAGGGGGTCGAGCTGCGCGAGCACGGCGTCACCGCTCCCGTCCTGTTGCTCAGCGAGTGCGATCCCGCCGCGGCCGAGACCGCGCTCGCCTTCGGGCTCACGCCGACGCTCTACTCGGTCGGCGGCATCGACGCCTTCGCCGTGGCGGCGCGCGCGGCGGGTCGTCAGGTGGACGTGCACGTCAAGGTGGACACCGGCATGCACCGGGTCGGCGCCGCACCAGAGGACCTCGGGCCCATCGCCGCGGCGGTCGTGGCCGAGCCCGCGCTCCGGCTGGGGGGCGTCTGGACCCACCTGCCGGTCGCCGACGGCGAGCAGGCCGAGGACCGCGCCTACACGGAGAGGCAGCTCGACCTCTTCGAGGACCTCGTCGGCGACCTCCGCGCTGACGGCATCGACCCGCCGGTGCTCCACGCCGCCAACACGGCGGCGGCCGTCGCCTTTGCGCGCGCGCGGCACGGGATGGTGCGCTGCGGCCTTGGGCTCTACGGCTACCTGCCGGGTGACACGGTGCGGACGGCCTTCGCCGAACAGGCGGGGGGTGACGCACTGCACCCGGCCATGTCGCTCAAGGCGCAGGTCGTCGCCGTGCGCACGCTCGAGGCCGGCGAGCGCCCCTCCTACGGGCGCCTGCGCCCGCTGCCGGCCCGCTCGCGCGTGGCCACCGTGCCCATCGGCTATGCCGACGGGGTACCGCGCGCGCTCTTCACGGGGGGCTACGAGGTGCTCATCGGGGGCGTGCGCCGGCCGCTCGCCGGCATGGTGACCATGGACCAGATCGTGGTCGACTGCGGTGCCGACGAGACGGTGCGGCCGGGGGACGAGGTCGTCCTCCTCGGGCGGCAGGGGGCCGAGGCGATCACGGCGGACGACTGGGCCGCGACACTCGGGACGATCAGCTACGAGGTGGTGTGCGGCGTCGGCCCGCGCATGCCCCGCATCCTCGTGAACCGCCCCGACGTACCCGGTGTCTGACGCCGACGTCCTCGAACAGCTGCGCGTCACCGCGTCGACGTGCACGCGTTGCCCCTTGGCGGAGGGGCGGACCCAGGTCGTCTTCGGCGTGGGCAACCCCGCGGCCGACCTCCTGTTCGTGGGCGAGGGACCCGGTCGCGAAGAGGATCTGGCCGGCGAGCCGTTCGTCGGCCGCTCCGGGAAGCTCCTCGACCGCCTCATGTGGGAGGAGATCGGCCAGACCCGAGCCGAGTGCTACATCGCCAACGTCGTCAAGTGCCGGCCGCCCAACAACCGCGACCCCGCGCCCAACGAGATCGAGGCCTGCCGGCCGTATCTGGCCGAGCAGATCACCCTGATCGACCCGGTGGTGATCGTCACGCTGGGCAATTTCTCCACCAAGCTCCTCCTCGGGAGCACGCGGGGTATCCGCGAGCTGCGGGGCCAGGTCTTCGAGCGGGAACGCGCCAAGCTCGTCCCGACGTACCACCCGGCCTACGTCCTGCGCGCCGGCGGCGAGGCCATGGCCGAGATGCGGGCCGACCTGGTGCGAGCCAAGCGGCTGGTCGCCGCGGGCCGGGTGTGAGCTGGCCCGTCGAACGACCGGTCGCGTCGCCCGGAGCCACCCGCACGCTGGCGGGACGCCTGGCGACGCTGTGCCGCGCCGGTGACGTCGTCCTGCTCGTCGGTGACCTCGGCGCGGGCAAGACGGTGTTCGCCCAGGGCTTCGCTGCCGCGCTCGGCGTGGCCGGCCCGGTGACGAGTCCGACCTTCGCGCTCGTGCGCCACTACCGCTGTGGACCGCGCAGCCCCGTATCCGGCCTCCTCCATGCCGACGTGTACCGCACCGGCTCGGTCGGCGAGGTGGTCGACCTGGCCCTGGCCGAGCTCGTCGAGGAGGACGCGGTGGCGCTCGTCGAGTGGGGCGATCTCGCCGCACCCGCGCTGGGAGACAGCTCGCTCGAGGTGACGCTCGTCGCGCCGGACCCCCTCACGACGCCCGACCTCCGCACCGTCACGATCGTGGGTCGCGGCCGCTGGCGCGACCGGGCCGCCGAGGTGGCGGCGGCGCTGGTGCCTGTGACCGGGACGTCGGTGTCGTGAGTGACCCGTGCCGTGAGTGACCGTGCCGTGGACCGTGCCAGGTGACCGTGCCGGCGGCGTGCCGTCGAACGCGGCGGTCGAGTGTCGCCGCGTGGCGATGGTGGCCATCGAGACGGCGACGGAGACCGTCGGGGTGGCCGTCCGGACACCTGTGGGCGTGGAGGCCGAGTTCGCGCTGACGGGTCGGCGGCGCCACGTCGAGACCCTGACTCCGGCGCTGGAACACCTGTTGGCGCAGGTCGACCTGGTCCCGGCCGACCTCGGTGTCGTCGCCGTCGACGTCGGGCCGGGACTGTTCACCGGCCTTCGCGTCGGCGTGGCGGCGGCCAAGGCGCTGGCCCAGTCCCTGGGCATCGGCGTGCTCGGGGCCACCAGCCTCGACATCCTGACCGCGGCGGCACGCGAGGCCGGCCACGGCGGCCCCGTGCTGGCCTGCGTCGACGCCCGCCGAGGTGAGGTCTTCGCGTCGGTGCGGGAGCTCGATGCCGCGGGGACACGGGTGGCGGAGCTCGTCGCACCGGGCCTGTTCACCCCGGCCGGGCTTGTCGCGGCCATGCGTGCGCTCGGCGGCCGAGGGGTTGTCGCGGTCGGCGACGGGGCGCGCCGCTACGCCGAGGCGCTGGGGGCGGTATCCGGCCTCGCGCTCGTCACGCCCGGACTGTCGTTCCCACCACCGGTGACGCTCCTCCGCCTGGCCGCGACGCGGCTCGATGAGGGAGAACCGCCAGTCGAGCCGGAATTCGTCGTCCCCCTCTACATGCGTGAAGCGGACGCACGGAGCAATTTCGCGCGCGTGGAGCGGATGTGAGACTGGAGCCGTCATGACGCTGCGCATCGAGAAGCTCCGGCGCCGCGACCTGCGCACGTTGCTGCGCATCGAGGCCGCCGTGTTCCCCGAGCCGTGGTCGCTGCCGGTCTTCCATTCCGAGCTCGCGCTGCGCAAGGGGCGGCTCTACCGGGCCGCCTGGGACGGCGACGAGATGGCCGGGTACATCGGTTTCATGATCGTCGACGCGGAGGCACACATGACGACGATCGCCACGGCGCCGGCCTACCAACGCACCGGCGTCGCCACCACGCTGATCGTCGACGGGTTGCGCACGCTGGTCGCCGAGGGCGCCAAGCACATCTCGCTCGAGGTGGCGGCGAACAACGGGCCGGCGCAGGCCCTGTACCGTCGCTTCGGGTTCGCGCCCGTGGCCGTCCGCAAGAACTACTACCCCGTCACCGGCCAGGACGCCCTCGTGATGTGGGTGTACGACGTCGACAGCGACGAGTACGCGGCGCGTCTCGCCGAGTTGGCCACCACGGCCGGTGCCCGGGTGGAGGAGCACCACCCGCTCCCGTAGCGGGCTCGGCTCGCACCCCTCATCGCACGGGCGCGCCGACCGCGTCGAGCTGCACGCGGATCTTCGACGAGGCGACGAACCGAAACGCAGTGACGCCGTGGGCGCGCCGGTCGACGGTCGCCGTGGCGGCGATCCGGACGAGGCCGCTCTCTTCCTGGGTCGCCGACGTCACGCTCAGCACGGCCAGGGCCATGTGGCCGTGCACGCCCAGAAGGCCCTCGATCTCCCAGCCGTCCGCGCCGGGGACGACCGCCGTGGAGTCGAACTCGAGGCGGGGATGGCTGGCCGCGTCGAGAAGCTTCGGGCCCTTGACGTGGTCGTCGCGCTTGGTCACGGGGGTCGTGAAGCTGGCCGCGTCGAGGACAGCATGGAGCGTCGAGCGTTCCAAGGGGTTGGCGACGGTGAAGGTTCCCGACGACAGCGTCATCGTTCCGCGGATCGTGAACACCCCGAACTTCCTCGCGGTGAACGCGACGGTCGTCAGCTCGGGGTGCAGCCGGTACCGCCCGGTCGGCAGATCGACGCTCGTTCGGTGTGCGATGTCCTCGATGGTCATGGGGCCCTCCTGGTTCTCCCGGAAATGGGTGCCGCACAGAGGAGGACACGACAGTGACGGCAAATGTGACACGCGTCGCGTCGGCCGAGACGGGCGGCGTCTGCAACGCCCGGTCCTCTCGGAACGCCAGATGGCCGCGCTCTCGCGGCTCGTCCTCGTCGCCTGTGCCACGCTGGTCCTCGCCGCCGCCGCCGCCGCCGCCGCCCTCCGTCCGTTCAGGAAGACGGGAACGAGATGACGCCGGCGGCCGCACGGTGTCGGGCAGGACCGAGGAGGGTTGGACATGGCAGATCTCGGAGACGTCGCCCGGTTGGCGGGCGCCGACCATCACCTCGCCGTCTTCACCGTGGGCGAGCCCGACGGGACGGTCCGGGCGTCCGTCGTGAACGCCGGCGTCATCGACGACCCGGTCGACGGCGCCCCCGGCGTGGCCGCAGTGGTCGGAGGCGGGACGCGGAAGCTCGCGCTGCTCAGGCGGATCGGCCGGGCCACCCTGATCTTCAAGAACGGGGGCGACTGGGCGGCCGTCGCCGGTCCCGTCCGACTGATCGGGCCCGACGACGGCGCAGACCTGGGACTGGACGTGCCGCAGACCATCCGCTCGGTCTTCAGAGCCGCCGGTGGGAGGCACGAGGACTGGAACGAATTCGACCGGGTCATGGCACAGGACCGCCGCTGCGCGGTGTTCGTGCGGGCGCAGCGGATCTCCGCAAACGCTGGCTGAGCGGCGGGACAGGGACCGGCCCGGATGGGCGCCGGTAGGGTGCATTCGACGACCTGACCGGCCCGACCCCACCCGCTGCGGGGCGGCGGAGAGGAGCGCTGTCCGGATGGAAACGATCGAGCTTGGCACCCAGGGCCTGACCGTCTCGCGGCAGGGCCTGGGCTGCATGGGGATGTCGGACTTCTATGGGCCCCGAGACGACGACGAGTCGATCGCCACCATCCACCGGGCGCTCGACCTGGGAGTGACGTTCTTCGACACCTCGGACATGTACGGGCCGTACACGAACGAGCTCCTGGTGGGCAAGGCGCTGGCCGGTCGCCGGGACGAGGCGGTCATCGCCACCAAGTTCGGCATCGTGCGCGACCCGGCGGACCCCGCCCGGCGCGGCGTCAACGGCCGCCCCGAGTACGTGCGTGCGGCGTGCGACGGGTCGCTCGAGCGCCTCGGGGTGGACCACATCGACCTCTACTACCAGCACCGCGTCGACCCCGACACCCCGATCGAGGAGACGGTCGGCGCCATGGCGGAACTGGTCACCCTGGGCAAGGTTCGCTGTCTGGGCCTCTCCGAGGCCGCGCCGGCGACCATCCGCCGGGCCCACGCCGTGCACCCGATCTCCGCGCTCCAGACCGAGTACTCGGTCTGGTCCCGCGACCCCGAGGCCGAGATCCTCCCGACCCTGCGCGAGCTGGGGATCGGGTTCGTGCCCTACAGCCCGCTCGGCCGCGGCTTCCTGACCGGCACTCTGCGCTCGCTCGACGCGCTCGACGAGTCGGACTTCCGGCGTCACCAGCCGCGCCTGCAAGGCGACAACCTCGCCGACAACATCGCCATCGTCGAGGTGATCGACCAGTTGGCCTCCGCCAAGGGCTGCACGCCGGCGCAGATCGCGCTCGCCTTCGTCCACGCCGCCGGCCGCGACGTCGCCCCGATCCCGGGCACCAAGCGCGTGCGCTACCTCGAGGAGAACGTGGCCGCCCTCGACGTGGAGCTGACCGAGGAGGACCTGGCGGTGCTCGACGCCGTGGCTCCGGCCCGGGGGGACCGCTACGCGGACATGTCCCCGGTCAACCGGTAGTCGCCGCTCCTCACGGCGCCACGACGGCGCCGTTCCACGGTGCGAGTGTCAATGCGCCCTCCACGCTCGACCCTTCGAGCCCGACGTCGGTGGCCACGCGGACCAGGCCGCGCACCCCGTCGAAGGTGGCCGGGGCGCCCGACAGGTTGAGCAGGACCGTGATCCCCTCGCCCCGGGCGTAGGCCCAGGTGCCGTCGGGGGAGGGTAGCGAGCGGTACGCCCCGACGGCGAGGTCATCGCTGGCCGCGCGCGCCGCGATGGCGCGGCGGCAGAGTTCGAGGACCGACGCGGGATCGCCTTCCTGGTCGGCGACGTTGCACTGCGCCGGGTCGGCCATGGGCAGCCACGGCCGGACGCCCGGTTCGGTGAAGCCGCCCCCGGGGCCGCCGTGCCACGGCATGGGCGTGCGCTCGGGGTCGCGGCCGGCGTAGGGCCAGAAGCGGACGCCCACGGGGTCGAGGAGCTCCACCTTCTCGAGGACGCCGTCGACCTGCCCGATCTCGTCACCTTGGTAGAGGAACGGTGTCCCGCGCAGCGTGAGCAGCATGAGCAGGGCCACCTTCGTCCGGTCCGGGTCGCCCTCGCCCCAGCGGGTGGCCAGGCGGGAGAAGTCGTGGTTCGACCCGTGCCAGATGGGCCAGGCGCCGGCGGGCAGGAGCGCCTCCGTGCCCTCGACCACGTCGCGCAGCGCGGCCGCCTCGAACGGCGCGTGCATGAACTGGAAGTTGAACCCGCCGTGCAGCTCGTTGCGCCCGTCGCCGTAGAACTGCACCAGTCGCTCGAGCGTCTCGACGTTGGTCTCACCGATGAGGAGCCGTTCCGGCTCGTAGGTCTCGGCGATCGTGCGCCAGTGCTGCAGGATGTCGTGCGCCTCGGGACGGTCGGTGTTGTAGACGTACCGCACGCCCATGAATTGCTGCTCGATGGGATCGTCCTCCGTCGCCGGCGGGTTGTCGCGCAACTGCTTGTCCTTGATCATCATGTTGCACACGTCGATCCGGAAACCGGCAACGCCCCGGTTCCACCAGAAGCGCACGATCTCGTCGAACTCGCGCCGGACCTCCTCGTTCCACCAATTGAGATCCGGCTGGCCTGCCTCAAAGTTGTGGAGGTAGTACTGGCCGCTCGGCTCGTCCAATCTCCAGGCCGGTCCGCCGAAGATGCTCACCCAGTTGTTGGGCGGGCTCCCGTCGGGCTTCGGGTCGGCCCAGACGTAATAGTCGCGGTGCGTCGCGTCCCTGCCGCCCAGTGCGTCGACGAACCACGCGTGCTGGTCACTGGTGTGGTTCGGCACCAGGTCCATCAGGATGCGCACTCCTCGACGGTCCGCCTCCCGGACCAAGGTGTCGAGATCGTCGAGCGTCCCGAAGGAGGGGTCGATGTCGCGGTAGTCCGAGACGTCGTAGCCCCAGTCGCGGTTCGGCGAGCAGGTCACCGGGGACAGCCACACCGCCGTGATGCCGAGGCGGGCCAGATGGTCGAGTTTGCCAATAATGCCGGGCAGGTCGCCGACGCCGTCGCCGTTGGAGTCGGCGTAGGAGCGCGGGTAGATCTGGTAGAAGACCCCTCCGTGCCACCAGCGGTCCGGGTCGCTCTTCGGGCCTGTCGGCGTCACTGGCACGTCCCTTCGCTTTGTTCTGCCTCGTGCGGGTCGCCGCGGAGCGTAGCGACTCTCAGAGCCGGCTGGCCCCGACCGTGACGAGATGCCGCTCGAGCGCGATCGAGAACGGCTCGCCGATGGCGGTGAACGTGACCTGTTCGCCGAACCGTCCCTTGACGGCGAAGAGCTGGGTCACGGTGAAGTTCACCACCTGGCCGTGCGTCGTGATGGGCACGCTGAGCGAATAGCCGGCGATCCCGGGGCCGAAGGCGGAGGACGCCACGGGCGAGACCAGCGGGGTGCCGATCGTGACGCCCTTGGGCGTCGTGCCGAACAGCTGGGCCTTCAGCGGGCCCGCCGCCAGTGTGGTCATGCAGCCCGGCGTCTTCGCATTGGTGACGATGGCGTACTCGGCCGCCGCGTTCGCGGTCGAGGGGAAGACGGTGACGTTGTCGGTGACCATCAGCAGCCCCTGCTTGTCCTGGAATTGCGGGCTGTTGACCGACGGCGGGTTCTCGGCGACCAGATTCGCCGCCACCCCGATGCAGTGGGCGAGCTGGGTCGTCCCGACGTCGTTGTTGTCGTTGCTGGTGTTCTTGGTGCTCGTCCAGCCCGCCGGCAGGTCGGCCAGGACGAGCAGCGCCTTGTGCGCCTGGGCCAGCTCGCGGGCGTTCGAGGTGGTGGCGCCTGCGGGAGCGGCCACCACGGCGCCGGCGCACACGCCGGCCAACACCAACACGCACGCCAGGGTGCTGGCCCTGCGCCACCACGCTCGGTGCGGCCGCGGGTCGGCGTGCGGGCGCACGCCGAGGACCCTGCCGCGCTGGCGCACGCCCGCCACGCTAGAGGTGATTCCCACGGAGGTCGCGCGCCACCTTCCCCCGGGCGGGCTGTCCCGAGCCCTCCGCCGGCCTCGGCGGGGAGGGCCCGATCAGGGCCCGTCCCGCCCGATCCGGCTCGATCCGACCCGATCGGACCCGATCCGGTGGCCCGGTCGGGCCCCGTCGGAGGGGCCGCCGGGCACCCCGGCGCCGGCGCGGTTGCCTGTTCCGGCGGCGCCCGCTACGCTGGCACTCACAACCCGAGAGTGCTAACGAGTGCCAAGGAGGCCCCTCCCGATGAAGCTGCATCCCCTCGATGACCGGATCGTCGTCCGTCCCGGCGAGTCCGAGGAGACCACCGCGTCCGGCCTGGTCATCCCCGACACCGCCAAGGAGAAGCCCCAGCAGGGCGAGGTGCTCGCCGTGGGCCCCGGCCGGCGTTCGGACGACAGCGGCGAGCTCATCCCCATGGACGTCGCCAAGGGCGACACGGTCGTCTACTCCAAGTACGGCGGCACCGAGATCACGGTGGAGGGCGAGGACCTGCTCATCCTCTCCAGCCGAGACGTCCTGGCCAAGCTCGCCTGATCGGTCACACGCATTTGGGTCTGCCCGCCGCCCCGGTGCAACCCGGGGCCGGCGCGGCGGCCGCACCCTTTTCCTAACTGAAATTCGAGAACTCGAGAGGAGTTCGCCACAGTCATGCCCAAGATCCTGAAGTTCGACGAGTCCGCCCGCCGCGGGCTCGAGGCCGGCGTCAACAAGCTGGCCGACACCGTCAAGGTCACCCTGGGGCCCAAGGGCCGCAACGTGGTGATCGAGAAGAAGTTCGGCGCCCCCACCATCACCAACGACGGCGTGTCCATCGCCCGCGAGGTCGAGCTCGACGACCCGTTCGAGAACATGGGCGCCCAGCTGGTCAAGGAGGTCGCCACCAAGACCAACGACGTGGCCGGTGACGGCACGACGACGGCGACCGTGCTGGCGCAGTCGTTGATCACCGAGGGGCTGCGCAACGTCGCCGCCGGGGCCAGCCCGACCGGGCTGAAGAAGGGCATCGAGAAGGGTGTCCAGGCCGCGGTCGCCAACATCAAGAAGCAGTCCAAGGACGTCGGTGGCAAGACGGAGATCGCCCAGGTGGCCTCCATCTCGGCGGCCGACAACGCCATCGGTGACGTGCTGGCCGACGCCATCGACAAGGTCGGCAAGGACGGCACGGTGACGGTCGAGGAGTCCAACACCTTCGGCATCGAGCTCGAGCTCACCGAGGGCATGCAGTTCGACAAGGGCTTCCTCTCGCCCTACTTCGTGACCGACCCCGAGCGCCAGGAAGCGGTGCTCGACGAGCCGGTGATCCTGTTCTACAACGCCAAGATCTCGGCCGTGCACGACCTCGTGCCCGTGCTCGAGAAGGTGATGCAGACCGGCAAGCCGCTGCTGATCGTGGCCGAGGACGTCGAGGGCGAGGCCCTGGCGACGTTGGTCGTGAACAAGATCCGCGGCACCTTCACCTCGGTCGCTGTGAAGGCCCCCGGCTTCGGCGAGCGCCGCAAGGAGATGCTCCAGGACATGGCCGTCCTCACCGGCGCCCAGGTCATCAGCGAGGAGATCGGCCTCAAGCTGGAGAACGCCACCATCGACCTGCTGGGCAGCGCCCGCCGCGTCATCGTCACCAAGGACGACACGACCATCGTCGAGGGCGCCGGAACGTCGGAGGACGTGAAGGGCCGCGTGGCGCAGATCAAGCGGGCCATCGACGACACCGACTCGGACTGGGACCGCGAGAAGCTGCAGGAGCGCCTGGCCAAGCTCGCCGGGGGCGTCGCGGTGGTCAAGGTCGGCGCCGCCACCGAGGTGGAGCTGAAGGAGAAGAAGCACCGCATCGAGGACGCGCTGTCCGCCACGCGTGCGGCGGTCGAAGAGGGCATCGTCGCCGGCGGCGGCACCGCCCTGATCCGGGCGCGCAAGTCGGTCGAGGACCTGGCCGCCACGCTGGACGGCGACGAGGCCACCGGGGCCCGCATCGTGGCCCGCGCCCTCGAGGAGCCGCTGCGCTGGATCGCCTTCAACGCCGGGCTCGAGGGCGCCGTCCTCGTCTCCCAGGTCGAGGCGGGCAAGGGCAACCACGGGCTCAACGCGGCCACGGGCGAGATGGAGGACCTGGTCAAGGCCGGCATCATCGACCCGGCCAAGGTGACCCGCTCGGCTCTCCAGAACGCGGCATCCATCGCCGGGCTGCTGCTCACCACCGAGGCCCTCGTGGCCGACAAGCCCGAGAAGGTGGACGCCGCGGCCGCGGCGGCCGCCATGGCGGGCGGGGGCATGGGCGGCATGGGCGGCATGGGCGGGATGATGTAACCCCTGACACCGCAATAGTTGTATCCGGCACTACCGTTTGTGCGAGTGTCGGGCCTCGTGGCCGGGTCTTCGGACCCGGCTGCGGCGCGTCCAGGCTCCCGGCGCCGCAGCACCCCTGCCATGTCGGGCGAATTCGTCAGCCCTGGGGTGGTCTCGAGCGGCGGGTGGAGCGAAGGCGCCGGGTTGCGGTGCACTCCGTGCTGCACGGGTCGGCGCTCAAGCCCTTGACGAGCGAGCCACATGCGCTGCGGCTTCATGGCGCTGTCGTCAGGCGCGACCTACACGAAGGCGTGGACGACGGCGCGGTAGTTCTGGCTAGGCGCGGAGGGCCTGGGGGCCGGGATGCCCCCGAGGCGGCGGGCCAACTGGAGGCGCGGGCCAGGCGGCGTCTCGGGTGGCGGGGGCGGCGGCCCGACGACCGTGCGGATCTCGGAGAATCCTGCCGCCCGGCACAGATTGTGCAGGGCTTCGATGGTCGGCACGTACCAGTTTCCGAAGTCGGTGCGGAGCGAGCTGCCGGCGTGGAACTGGAGCAGCACCTCGTCGTCGAGGCCCTGCAGGTGGACCGCCTCGGTCTCGATCACGGCGACCTCGTTCGTGACGGCGCGCACCCGCTCGAGGCAGGTGAGCGGCTCCTTCATGTGGTAGAGCACGCCCAGGTAGAGCACGACGTCGAACCGGCCCAGTGCCTGCAGATCGACCGTCTGGAAGTCGGCCACCACGGGCTCCACCTTGGACCCGAGCGCGGCGGCGGCGAACTCGAAGCCGCGCCGTCCCGGAAGGTCCGGGTGCCAGAAGTCCGTCTCGTCGCGCGACTGGTCGGGCAGGGTGCCGTTCTTGATGCACTCCTCCCAGTAGGCACCACGGGCCACGAAGTCGACGCCCCAGGCGTAGTGGTCGAGCGCAACCACCCGGCTCGCGCCCTTCTGCTCGGACAGGAACGAGAACTTGCCGTCCCAGGCGCCGATGTCGAGCACGCTCTTGCCGGCGACGTCGGGGAGGACGTCCCCTGCCGTCTCCTGGACGCTGATGCCCTTGGTGACGACACCATTGCCGAGGTCGATGGTGTGGTACCAGCCGAAGGCGTCGGCCCGCGCCTGCAATTCCGCCGGATTGGCCGGTGAGGTCATGGGGCAAGAGCGTAGCGAGCCGTGACAACACCTAAGTTGGTCCGGTGCAGCGCCCCGTCCCCCCGCAGGTGGTCCCGCGCCCTGCGGATTGGTCGCCGGGCGGGCCGGCGCCCTGGGCGGACGTCCCGCCAGCCCTGAGGGCCCGCATCGGCCTGGACCGGGTCCTCGGCGCGCTGGGAGAGGTGGGCCAGAGCGGCTCGGCGCCGCGCGACTTCTCGACCGAGGCGGCGTTTGACCCGCACGTCGTGGTCGGCGAGGGCGCGGCGGCGCCCCTGGGCCCCGTCAACTCCGCTGTGCTGGCCGTGCTCTACGAGCATGAGGGCGACACGCGGATCGTCTTCACGCGGCGCTCGACTGCTTTGCGGACGCACCGCGGCGAGGTCAGTTTCCCGGGCGGACGCCTCGACCAAGGGGAGGACCCGACGTCTGGTGCGCTGCGCGAGGCGCACGAAGAGGTGGGTCTCGCTTCCTCGAGCGTGACCGTGATCGGCTGGCTGCACCCGGTGATGACGATGGTGTCGGCCTCGCGGATCCTGCCGGTGGTCGCGACCGTGCCGTCGCTCCCGCAATTCGTACCGAGCCCCGCGGAGGTCGAGCGCGTGTTCGACGTCGCGCTGGCCGAATTGGCCGATCCGCGCGTCTTCCACGAGGAACGCTGGCGCTTGCCCGGACGCGCGATCGAAGGGCCGGGAGACGGCTCGTTTCCCGTGTGGTTCTTCGAGGTCTCGGGCGAGCTGATCTGGGGTGCAACGGCCCGGATGCTGCACGAGCTGTTGCGCATCGTCCTGACCGGGGTGAGCGAGGAGTGAGCCGCGGGAACGGGTCATCGCGACGTGAGGCCGGGGCCAAACTTGTGGCGGGGGAGAAGAAGGCGGGGCTAACCGTTCCCCGGGTCTGACCGGTCGAGGGCTATCGCAGCGCGGGTGCGGGCGCTCCCGCGGCGACGCCAGGCGATCAGCACTGCGCCCCCGATGACGAGCAGGCCCGACAGCGGGAAGAAGAGTGCGTCCGACGCTTCGGGCGCATCGGCGGCAAGGATCGAGTAGCAGAGGACGGCGCTGTTCTCGGTCCCGAACTGTCCCGGTCCCCAGTTCCCGCTCTGGCCTTGGGCCGATCCCCCTTGTTGGATGTTGTGGTCGCCCTGGAAAGAGCCGCCGTCCTGGTCCCATCCACCCTTCTTCCCTGAGCCACCTCCCTTACCGAGTCCCGAGCCCTGCTGCGGGTCGAAGTTTCCGGCGACGACACCGCGGTCACAGATCGGCTGACCACCGGTGCCCCCACGGGGAACCACGTAGCTGAACGTGTCGGCCCCCCCGGAGGGCGCCGGAAAGTGGACCTGGCTGAGGAACACCGCGGGCCGAGAGCCGATCTCGACGCAGTCCTCGGTCAAAAAGGCGTGCTTCCCGGAGAAGTCGGAGGCCTTCCAGGTCAAGGTCACGGTGATCCGTTGGCCGGGCGTGACCGAGCTGCCACTGGGACCTGCCGTGGTTGTCTTCTGCACCGATCCCTGGGGCGGCTCCTGGAGGACGCCGGTGCAGGGATCGTGAGGCTTCGGCGCCGGCGGCCGACCCGACCGCCATCCGGTCACGATGCCCGGCGGCGCGATCTGCGGGTGTGCCGACGCGCCAGAGCCCGTGGCTGCTCGTGCATCGCTACCGGCGACCGCGGCGCCGCTGACGCCGAGTGTGAGGGAAGCTAGTCCCACGATGGCCGCATGCCACGCTCGCGGTGAACGTGCAGACGTGCGCTCTTGACGCGCGCCTCTCTGCTCCGGGCACTGCACAAGGTCCTGACCATCGCGCCGGGCTCCCGCCGGCCGGCCGCCGTAGGGCTGCTCGGCGACCGTTCCGCCGTTCACGAGGCCAAACTATGGGATGGCGCGCGGAAACGCACGCGCACGCGGGGCCTTTCCCAACATCTATCCGTGACGTTGTGTGACGACGCGCTGCTCCGTGACGTCCGAGTGTCTTTCAGGTTGCCCCTGCGTGAACTCTTGCCCTCGTGAGAGCCCGTGACGGCCGGGCGAATTCGTGGTGATGACGGCGGTGAGGATTGGTGACCACCGTCACAAGAAGTTTTGCTTCAGGTCGGTGCGCGAGCCTGATGAACCTGAGTGGCCGAATCAGGGGAACGAAGACGTGGCCGACAGTCCGAGGTCCTGGCGGACCTGGTTGTCCGCGGTCTGCGTGGTCGCGGTCCGGTTGTGGAGCTGGGAGAGCCAGGCACCCACGCCCGTGCCGCTCACCTCGGAGTACGACTGCAGGACGCTGAGGAGCGCGTGCAGCTGGGCGTGGTCGTCTGCGATCGCCGTCTGCATGGAGGCAGGCCACTGGATGAAGTGGAGCTGGAAGTCGTAGAGGTTGATCGCGGTCCGGTAGGCCGCGACGACCGGCGCAACCTGGGCCAGGGTAGGCGTGCTGCCGTCGGCGACGAACGCCTTGGTCGCCGTCTCATTCGCCTTCTGGAGACCTTCGGCATATCCCTCGTACAGGGTCAACTGTGGGGCGCTGATCGGGGCCACCTTCGCACTGCTTTGGTGAGCACTCGTCGTTGTCGTCGCGGAAAGCCCAGAACCGGAGTTGTTGTTCTTCGAGGTGAGCCGTATCGCACCGACGATGACGACGACTGCGAGGGCCGCAGCCAGGCAGAGCACGGCGACCTTTGCCCACGGATGCGACCACAGCCGGCGGACGGCACTGTTGTGCTCAGGTTTTTGCTGAGGCAGCGAGCCGTCGAACCAATTGGCCTTCTGTTCTTCAGGCGAAACCGCCAGGTTCTCCGGCGACGCCGGAAGCAGCGCCTCGGGCGCGGGGCTGACCACTGACTGGGCGCCGGTGTTCTTCAGATTCGACGACGTCCCCTCGTGGAGGAGGCCTGGATCGCCCGGAACCACAGGAAAGACGGTGGGGGGTGGCGGCGGCGGCGGCCGCCAGTGGTTCTGGCGCCGGCGGCTCCAGGTTCTCACGCGGCTCGGTCGTCGGCGGAGCCGGGGGAGGCGGCATCCTCGAGCTGGAGGCGAGTGCCGTCCCCGTGTTCCAGGGATCGGGCCCGCCCTGTGGTTCTTGACCCAGCACGGTCGGTTGCGGTGGCGGCGGTGACGGTGGCGGCAAGATCGACTCCGCGGCTGGAGCATCGAGTCGCGCGTCAACTGCCCCTCCCAGGGGTGCCGCGGGAGGGGGCGGCGTGGCCGCTGCGCCCGAGCCGAGATCGGGCATTGGAGGTGGCGCGTCGTCGCGCGCCTCTCTCGATGTGGCGGGCGAAGGGGGCGGGAGTGTCGATGCCGGCGATGCAGCGTGTGTCAGCGGTTCCGCAGCGTGAACGTTGGCGCCCGTGCCAGCCGTCTGACTCTCCTCGAACGGCACCGTTGGCGCGAGCGGTTCCACAGTCGGCGCCACCAGAGGCTCACCTGTGTGTGGCGGCGCGTCCTCACGCGCCTCTGTGGGTGCCGGCGGTGGTGGCGGTGCTGGTGGTGGTGGTCCCGGCGCCACCGTGGTGGTCCGAGGTTCGCCCCCGCCGCCGTTCTCTCTCACCTCGCTCGACGAGAGCGGAGCGAGGGGCATGACCGTCGAGGCCGCCACGTCGGCGGACGGTGGGCTCGCCTCTTCAGGAGCAGCCCGCCAATCCCACGTTCTGATCGTGTGCAGGAGCGCGTCCAGGCGCTCGTCGACCGATCGGTCCGGGAAGGTCGAGGCCGCCTGGTCTTCGGAGTCTGGTGATGCAGCATCGGTCATGCTGTGCGTCCCGTTGGTGGTCACCATCTCCCTCGGCCCGAGTCCGTCCCTCACCGCATGCCCCCGCCGCCAACTCGAGTCGTGGCCCGCAGCCGGCCACCGCCATTCCCGAGTGTTGGCCACACGTGATGTTGTGCACACATTGTGGCGGACATGCGTGTCAATGTAGCGGCAGCAGAAACTCACCGAAAAAGGCGTCTTTCCGATGTCACCTGAAGTTTGGACGACGGTTACTCGGGTGTCATTCATGTCCTCGTGACGACTCCCGAATCGGTCTGAAGGCGCCGCCAACAGGAGTTTTTGGGCTTGTCGCCTGGAGTGCGACCACCGGCCATTGTTAGAGTTGCCTGCGGTGCGGCCAGTTGCGATGTCGGAGGCGGAGGCGCAGTTGCGACTCAACGCCAGTGTCTCGGGCCTGGCCGACCGAGTGCCGTTGGTGTCAGCCCGCAGCCTCGTCTCGAGGGGGCAACGCAACTTCGTCATCGGGCTCGTCCTTGTCGTGGTGATCGGACTGGTGATCGACGCCCGCCTCACGATCATCCTGGCGGTCGCGTGCACGACACTGAGCTATCTGACTGCGGTGATCTACCGCGCCTATCTCTTCACGCGTTCCTCGAAGATCGATGCCCTCGAGATCGTGACCGACGAGGACGCCCTGAGCGTCCCCGAGGCCGATCTGCCGTACTACACGATCATGGTCCCCGCCTACCGGGAGGCATCGGTCATCCTCAAACTGATCGACAACCTCGGTGAGCTCGAGTATCCCTCGGATCGCCTCGAGGTGCTCCTCCTGGTCGAAGAGGACGACCAGGAGACCATGGAAGCGCTGCGCAGCGCTGACCCCCCTTCCCAGTTCCGATTGGTCGCCGTTCCACCGGCAGAGCCCCGTACCAAACCCAAGGCATTGAACTTCGGCCTGACGCTGGCCCGCGGGGACATCATCGCCGTCTACGACGTCGAGGACACGCCAGACATCCTCCAGCTGCGAAAAGCGGCCGTGGCGTTGGGTCGATTCGGCCCCGAGGTGGGCTGCCTGCAGGCGAAGCTGTCGTACAGCAACGCATCGCAGAACATCATCACCAAGTGGTTCACCGTCGAGTACGTGATGTGGTTCTCGTACTTCTTGCCGGGCCTGTCCTCGTTGGGCGCGCCGATTCCGCTCGGCGGCACCTCCAACCATTTCCGGCGCAGCGCACTGCGGACCCTCGGGGGATGGGACCCCTACAACGTGACCGAGGACTGCGACCTCGGGATCAGGATGTTCCGCGAGCGGTACCAGATCAAGGTGCTCGAATCGATCACGCTCGAGGAGGCCAACAGCGACTTCGTCAACTGGGTGAAGCAGCGGTCCCGCTGGTACAAGGGATACCTGCAGACGTTCCTTATCCATCTCCGCTCTCCGCGAGCGCTGATCAGGGAGATCGGCGTCAAGGGCGTGGTGCACTTGGCCGCCTTCGTGGGAGGCACCCCGATCCTGGCCGTGCTGAACCCGCTCTTCTGGATCTTGACGGTCATGTGGTTCGTCGCGCACCCGGTTTTCGTCAAGGCGGTCTTCCCGGCGGAGGTGTACTACGTCGACCTGACTCTCTGGGCCGTCGGGAACTTCCTCTTGTGGTACCTCACCGTGCTCACGGCACGCAGTACCGCGCGCGGGGGCCTGGTGGTGGCGGCCGTCCTCGTGCCCGTCTACTGGGTGATGATGTCCGTCGCCGCCCTCAAGGCGATGTGGCAGCTTCTCATCACGCCGTCGTTCTGGGAAAAAACGACTCATGGGCTGCACCGCGACAAGGAGGAGGACGATTCGGACGGGTCTGCTCCTTCCGAGGAGTCCCAGCGCCTCCGCCTCGTTTCGTAGGCTCGACGACTGCCGGCCACACGTAGCGGGGTTTCCGCAAGGCGCCGGTCCCTCGACGCGGCGTCCGCGATGGCCACACGCCGCTTTGCTCCCGCGTCGCCGACCGATATCCGATCCGACGCGGGTCGTCCGGGCAGGCGGCCGCGCCAGTTGCCACGCCCGGCTCTGCAGTTCTCGAAGGGACCAAGACCGGGTGCCCGGAGCAGAGATTTCGAGCCGGGCGGGGCGCGACAAGGGCGCGACGTTGCTGTCGGTTGCGTGAATCAGTCAGCGAATGTTCACCAGGAGTTCCAGTTCCGCCCCGAAGGTTCATCTGACTGGTATTGAGGGTTCCAACAGCGGTTCGCTAAGAAGGTTGACATGGATCGATTGCCCGTGGGCACCGTCGAGGCACGACCGGCGGGCACGACCTTCGGACAAGGAGAGCGGACTACTCGGGCGCCACGGGAATACCGCGCGATCGCCCGAGGGTGCCGGCATTGACCGATTGCAGGGTGAGCCTGACGACCGGGAACGCAGAAGCCACACGGCGTCACCAACCAGGTGGATCCGAGCAATCGAGACCGTCAAGGAGAGCGCGTCGGGTGACAGGCGCAAGCGTCGACATCACGATTCCGGTCCTCAACGAAGAGCACTCGATCGTCAACAGCCTGACGACCTTGAGTGCATTTCTGGACACGGAATGTTCGTACGACTGGTCGATCACCGTCGCCGACAACGGGAGCAGCGACCGCACCTTCGACCTCGCGGACTCCTTTGCGACAAGCAACCGGCGCATCACGGTCCTCCGTCTCGAGGAGCGGGGGCGGGGTCGAGCTCTCAAGCATGCCTGGTCGACCAGCACGGCGGACGTGGTTGCGTACATGGACGTGGACCTGTCCACGGGGCTCGACTCCCTGGCCTCCCTCATCGATCCCATCCTCGAAGGCCGTTGCGAGGTCTCGATCGGATCACGGCTTCTGCCGGAAGCCGTGATCGTCCGCAGCCTCAAGCGAGAGGCGCTCTCGCGTGCCTACAACGCGATCGTTCGGAGCTTTTTCCACTACGAAGTCGTCGACGCCCAGTGCGGTTTCAAGGCGATCCGCACGAGCCTGGCACGCGAGCTCATTCCCAAGATCGAGGACAACGGTTGGTTCTTCGACACCGAACTGTTGGTTCTGGCGCACCGGGCCGGCCTGCGCATCAACCAGGTCCCGGTGCGTTGGGTCGAGGACCCCGATTCACGGGTGCGGATCATCCAGACGGCCATCGACGACCTGAAAGGCGTGTGGCGCCTCTGGCTGGACGGGAAGCGCGGCGATCTCCGGCAGACGGCCCGCCCGGTGCCCAGCCAGAGCACGCTGACGAGCGGGATCCCCCACGAAGAGGGCCGGGGCGTCGACTTCGACACGTACGCCTCTGGCTACGAGAACGCCGTCGATCGATCCGTGTCCTTCACAGGTAGGGACTCCGTCTTCTTTGCCCGCCGCAAGGTGGACGTCCTCGAGGACATTGTGCGTCCGGCTCTCGGCTCACTGCAGGGCGTGTCGCTCCTCGACGTCGGCTGTGGGACAGGCACGACCGACCGGTTCCTCGCACCGCGGGTGCGAAGCCTCCACGGTGTGGACATCTCCGAGGAGATGCTGGCCAAGGCGCAGCGCAACGTCCCGGCGGCCCAGTTCAGCTGGTACGACGGTGAGAAGCTCCCCTTCGCCGACGAGACCTTCGACGTGGTCCTGGCGATCTGCGTTCTGCACCACGTCCCGATGTCGAAGCGGTTCAAGGTCGTCAATGAGATGGTCCGTGTCACCCGGCCCGAGGGCATCGTGGCAGTGTTCGAGCACAATCCGTACAACCCGTTGACTCGTCGGGCGGTCAATGCGTGCGAGCTCGACCACGACGCCGTGCTGCTCTCGCCGACAGAGGCAACGGGGCTCTTGAGGGAAACTGCGGAAGTGGAGCCCGATGTCCACCACTACCTCTTCTCCCCGTTCGGTGGCGCTCTCGGCTTCACGCTCGACCGTCACCTCGGTCGTCTTCCTTTCGGCGGCCAGTACGCGACCTGGGTTCGACGCTCCTAGCCAGTCCAATCGCTCCGAGCCCGTGTAGGGCCCTTTGGCAACGGGTCAATAGAGCGTTCCCCAGGAACTGGGCCAGTGGCCGCGTGGCCGTTCATCCGATCGCTGTCGCCGTCGATTCGCCACCCATCATCTTCGGCTCAGGACAGAACTGGTTCTGGGGCCGGCCTTGTCCCGGGGCGTCTGCCTACGTCACCGAATTGGAGTGACGCAGAACATGGAACAGGCGAAATGCGGGGCAGGCAGAGCGCGATGGGAAGTTGTGCACCATCTGCGTGAACTCACTCCCCGTCGTCCACAACCTTGGGTACTCCAAGTTGATGGAGGTGTTCGGGAACCCTGCGGGGTCGGCCTCCAAGATGTAGTGGGCATGAAATGCGATGGGATCGGCCAGCGTGCGCTCATAGTCCCGATCGTTGGGGATGACGAAGAGCTTGGGCTGGCTAATGGTGGTCAGTATCGGGGGCACGCACTCTGGAAAGTTGTCGACGACGATGTCGTGATTGGGCAGGCGAAGGTCCGACAAGTAGCTGTCAATGGCCAAGATCTGTCGAAAGTTGTTCTTATAGGCAAGATCGGTCGGGCCGAGATGCTTGTGAAAGATGAATCCGAGCTGCCGCGTCTCTTCGACACCAATTTTCGGGTTGAACATGGCGGCACCAGTTTTCACGCTGGCGGGAATCATGGCGACCAAGACAAGGCAGATAGCGGCAAAAGCGGAAAGCATCCGCACGCTCACTCGCGACGAGCGGGTGCCGCCCGAGGAGCCGACTCCGCTGGGTGCTGTCGTCTGCACGGCCACGATGAGACCGCCGATGACGAACACCTCCAGAGGAATGAGAACGATCCAGTAGCGAAAAAAATTCTGGATGCCGTTGTCCATAAAAGCCAGCATGTCGAAGCCCAGGGCTCCTCCGAGCACGGCCAACGGTGCCAGCACGCGGGGATCGCGCCTCACGAACGCGACGACGACTGAGGCGATCAGCAGGATCGGTAGCAACGGCGCAAGTGCCTCTACGGCGTGCACCTGATAAAGGATGCGGCCGTGGACGGTCATGTGGGTGAGCAGGCCCTCCTGCTCCGAGCTGCCGTAGATGGATGAGAACTGCGCGAAGAAGGCTCCGGTGATCACGTAACTCGCAATAGCCCACCCCGCCGCGGCAATGAACGGCGGGGCGGCAAAGATGACGACGTCGGACATGGCCGCTCCGGCCCTTGACTGTCGCCGCCCCTCGGCGCGCGAGTAGCTGACCGCTGCGACGACCGCAGCTCCGAGCACAACGCCCAAAATGGCTTCGTTTCGGGTTAAGTACGAGAAACCCAGCCACACCGCGGAGTAGGCGAGGGATCGAAGGTCTCCTCGCTGCACCCACCGCAGCAAGTAGCGGGTCGACGCGACGAGCGTGAAGATGTACAGGCCTTCGCTCATCCCGTTGCCGCCGTACAACAGAATCATGGGGTTGAGGGCAAAGAACGCCACGAGGACCAGTCGGGGCGTCCGGGTCACTCCCCACTCGCGGAGCGCGCGACACGTCTGGTACACGGCCCCCGCCATGCCGAGCGCGCTGACCAAACTTCCGGAGACGTTCTCGTGGGAGAGAGCAGGCCAGATGTGGTTTCCCAAAAGGAAGACCATGTCAGCTATTGACTGCAGCGGTTGCCAGACGAATCCGACTGCGGCCAGATGCTGGTCCCCTGAGTAGAGGATGTAGAACCCATTCGCCATCCGAGAAACTGCGTCCGGAGAAAACGAGTGGTACTTGATATCGAGGAACCAAGCGATCGTCAGGTACAGCCCAAGGGCGAGCAGGGAGACGATGGTGGCTTCGCCAAAAAAGCGGCGAAGCAGCGAGCGTTGACCGCCGCTGGTCGCTTCAGGCGCTGCGGCCTGCTGGGGGGTGCCCGGCCATTCGGAAAGTGACTCGTCTCCGAGCTCGGCCTCCGGTTCGCGAATCAGGGTCGAGGAGGCAGTGTGTTCCACTAACGGAACTGGACTCGAGTATCGGTCATGGGCTCAGCGACTCGGCACTCACCAGTGCAGCGGCACCGACCTCATCATCCGATTGCCGTCGAGTGGAGAAGATCCGAGCGAACCTCTTCGCAACTCTGGTCCGATATCGACTGTGGTCTCCAAAGTCCGGAACGACGTCGGCGACGCTGAAGGCGAAAAACGGCTGCTCGACCTTGTCTGAAGTCGTGACCGCCGCCTCGGGTTCGTCGGAGACGCCACGACACATCCGGTCCGCAAGGGCGATGGCTCGTCCGATGGCCTGTTCGATGGAGGTGGACTCGGCGACGGCGGCTTCCAAGACACCCCAATCGATTTGCGCGCGAATGCGCTGCACGCTCGTTGGGACCGCCGATGACCGTTGCTCGGCGAGGTGCTCGACGAACCCGCGGACGAGCTCGATGCCGGCGATGTCGAACGAGCCTCCCGCGCGAGCCGGACGCGCGACCATCTCTTCGCTCGTGAGGGGAGGTGCGAATGTGACTGAAGCAAGGCGTTTGTGTGCCACACGGCTCTGTGGCGCGCCGGGAACCATAGGAAACGCCGATCGGGTGCTCTTCATCATGTTCGTGCTCATAGATGCTTCAGTACCCGCAGAGCGACGCGACTGCCCGCGACCTTGGACTTCGCTACTGGCTCTCGGGGAGGCCAGAAGCCGGCTCCATCTCGTTCCCCTCTGGCCCGCTCACCGGTGTCAACATGGAATTCAGGGCGCCAAGCTCCTGCAACAGCTGGGAGTTGACGTTCGTGAAGCCGGCAATCGCGGCCTGAAGTTCCCGCGCCGTCCTGCTCGAGGTGAACGCAGCTTCCTGCGCTTGGCGTCGTATCTCGAGCGCCTCCTCGGTGGCTTCCGTGAGGATCTGCCTGGCCTTGGCCTCGGCTTCGCACAGGATCTCGTGAATCTGAAGTTCCAGCCTCGACAACGAATCCTCGGAGAAGCGTTGCGCCTCAACGAAAAGCCGGCCGATGTCGAACTCTGTCGTCTCGACCTCGGCTGTCGTGGCAAGCCGGGCGTTCGCCTCCTCGAGCCGACTCTGCAGCTGCTCGATGGTGCTCGAGATCGTGAGCAGCTCGGAGTTCACCCACTCGACCTCTTTCGCAGGCGGTTGGGCCTGTTCCGCGTGATCGGCTCCCGAGGCATCGGCCTGGCGGTGAGCGGCGATGTCCGAGATCGGCGTCTGCGCGCCAGTGGAAGGAGCGTCGTAAGCGGGCTCGTAGGGGGGTCGGGGCAGGCCGAACACCGAGTCGACAGACGAACCGCTCATAATGCACCCTTCCTACCCGCGCATTTGTCTACTTTACAAGTCGGAATTCAAAGGTTTTCCCTCCCGTTCATCCTCTCGTAAGACGGGAAACACCCACTTCACCCCAGGGAATTTCGCGACCGGGGGAGCCAGGTGGCGCATCGACCGGCGGCCGCCTGCACCACGGGTCGACGGGGGCTGGCGGACGGTCCGGTGGCTTGCTTCATCTCGGGTGAGCGGCAACGCTGAGCCCTCGTCATGTCAGGCGTCCCCTGTGACTTCCGCCGACCGCTCTTTGTGTGTCCCAAACCGAGCTGAACATCTTTGAGCCAAACGACGGGCTGGCGGCCTGATCCCTACCGGCTGCACGAATTCCGGTTCTTCTCCGCGGACGGCCAACCCACATTGCTCGTCATGGACGGAGGACGGACGTCGTACGACAAGCCTCCGTCGACCAAACCTCCAGCCGACCCGGTTCCGGAGCCTCCGCCCGCCCCGCATCCCGAAGCTCGGCCAGTTGTCCGAGACCACGCAGCTCCCTCGATCGCCAAACCGAACACCCCACCGAGACCCACCCCCGATCCTTCTCCGACCACGCCGACGCCTACGCAGGAGGCGTCGGCGTCCCCTGTCACGTCAGCGCCTCCCGTCGACGTGATCGACCCGCACCCGGAAATGTCGGTCACCTCTGGCGGCGACGCCGCCGACGCCCCCGATGTTCGCGCTGTCTCCGTCCCGACCAGACCGCGGCCGGCAATTCCCGCCCTCGACGCGCCCACCGCGCCCGACGCGGATCGAGCACCGCTGATGGCCGAGCAACGCAAACAGGAGCCATTGAGCCGAGCGCTGCGGTTCGGCTACGGGATCATCCTGGCCGCCTTGGTACTTAGCGCGTTGGGCTTGGCATATGTGCATCTGCACCACCGCAGCGCAGGGCGTCCGACGCACGCGATCGGGACGACGACGACGTCCTCGACATCCCGAACGGCGCCCACCGTCGCGGCGGTGCCGACGGCGCTCCAGTCGACTCCCGATGCTGCCGCCAACGCTTTGGTCTCGAGCTGGGGAACAGGGAACAGGGCCGCCGCACTGACCGTGGCGACGGCGCCAGCAGTCAGCACCTTGTTCGCGACGCCTTATTCGAGTGGACTGGCGGAAGACCGAGGCTGCAGTTCGTCGTTCATGCCCATCGTGTGCACCTTCGGGCCACCTGGAGGTGCGACGCCGAGCGATCCGATCTACGAGATCTCCGTTTCCCAAGCTCCGGGAGGCTGGTACGTGAGTTCGGTCAAGACGGAGAACTGAGTTCCCTCAGCCGGCGGATGGTTTGCTGACGACCTGGCGGCTCTGCTCCCAGACTCGTCGTCTTGACGGACAACAAAATCCCGGTCACCGTTTATGCATGCCTCCTCCGGAACAGTTCAGCGGCGGTACTGGGGCCGGTCCAGGTCCGGAATTCGGGCCGAGCACAGCATTCGGGTCATCGAGCAGTGACGCGATGCAGGGGCCCGACGCCATGCCCGCACCCGGGCAGCTGCACATCAAAGGGAAGCTGACCTGGAAGACATGGCAGATGGTGGTCGCGATCGTCGTGGCACTCTTGGTCGGTATGGGCTTGAACTACCACTCGGTCGGTGCGAGCTCATCATCCGACAAACCTGCTTTCACGCCACCTCCGCCGGGCGGAGCCACGACGACGGCACCAGCTTCTGGCAAGTCGACTGGTTCGACGACGACGGTTGCCGGTGGGTCCACCTCGACGACTGCTGCGGGAGGCTCCACCACGTCGACATCGTCGTCGACGTCGTCGACGTCGTCGACGGCCGCACCGGCGCCGGCGGGAGTCCTTCTCGGTCCGACGCAGCTCCAGGGAAATTGGACCAGCCCGTCCTTCACGACGACTGCCGCTGGCTGGAACATCGGTTGGGCCTTCAGGTGTACGCCTGCCCCAGCCTCGGGACCGTCGTTCGAGGTGTTCGTGACGCCCGCCGGCTCGTCACCCGGCGCCACTCCGGCCATCAGCGAGACGGGACCATCGGGTCAATCGGTGACCGCCCAATCCACGCTTGGAGCACAGACCTTGGTGGTGCAAGCCCCGGCCTCCTGCACATGGGCGGTGAAAGTCACGGGCTCCTAGGGGCGAAACCTCCACGCGGTTGCGCGCCGACCAGGAGGCGGGGTTCGCGGTGTGCACGACGGATTTCGTCCTTCATTCGTGAAGAGCCGTCAGTCTGGGACCGGTCCCGCCCCCGGTTTGTCATCGAGTCCGGCTAGCTGGTCGTCGAGCTCGTCGAAGAAGTTGTAGTTGCGATTCGCCAGGTTCGCTTCGCTTTCGTCCAGGTAGGAAGGTTGCTCGGGGTCAATTGTCGTGGGCGACTCTGCGAACGCAGAGCGGTCCTCGTCGCGGCGCGTAAGGGCGGTGATCGATGCTGGCGCGCGCGTGCTCTGCCCAGCGAAGTCAACCGGTTCGATGTCTGAAACCGGATCTGACTTGGGACGAGCATGAGGATGTGACCCCGTACTCGACTCCATCGAGTCAGTTGACGGAACAGGTTGGTCCGCATCCGCTGAGAGGCCAGGCTGGTCTTCACCCCGGGTCTGCGGCCTCGGCGTAATGGGTGCCGATCGGCCAAGACCCTTTGAGTCGAAGCGCTGTGCGCGCGCCGGCAAACGCGAGCTCATCGCAGAATCGTCGCGGACGTGTTCGAACCGCACGCTCTGAAGCTTCAACAGGAGCAGTTCATGAGAACTGGTCAGCGCTTCGAGCACATCGGTGAGTTGTGGAAGCACCCCTTTGGAGGAAAAGTCAGTCACGTCTGAACCCCTCGCCGTGGATATGCCGCCTGCCCCCAACGTGGATATGCCGCCTGCCCCCAAGTCGGCACGTGCTCCCGAAAGCCGCCCGAGAAGTCCAGGAGTGTAGGGGGATCTCGAATGGATGGCAACTCAGGTGAACGGTTTGTGACAGGCAGGGGGCGACTGTTCAACACGTAGGTGTTTTGTTCGTGTCACCAGGCTTTTTAGCTTGAGCGGTACTTAAAGATGTGTCAGAAATCACATGGCGGGCCACCAGCCCGTCGAGCCGTTCCGCAGAGCAACTTCTCAATCTCACCGACACCGACCAAAGGAGCCGCTACATGTCCGTTCGTCATGCTGCCAGGCGAGTGGCCGTTTCCCTTGCCGCGACAGCGGCCGCGGGAGCGTTCGCTGCGCTGGCGTTCGCCGTGCCCACCGCTGCACCCGCCGGCGCCAGCACGGCCTGCACGAACAGTGGCGACCAGTGCCTTGGCTCAGCGCAGCCGCAGAGCGCGGTCACTCCCGGACCGTTCTCCAGCGGTCAGAACATCAATGTGGTCATTCCGTCCAACGACACGTTCTCGTCCACCGACGGTCTGGGCAACAACACCTCGAACATCAACATCCTCGAGTGCTCGGCTCCCAACGGGGTCATTCCGACGAATCCGGCGGCCTGCGACGGCAACACCATCCAGGGCAACACGATCCTGCCGGCCTCCGACGGGTCCTTCACGTACGACAACTACACCGTCTACGCCCTGCCGGACTCGGTCTCGTTGGGTGAAGGCTCCTCGGGCCCGCAATGTGGTGACACCGCGGCCACCGAGTGCATCCTCTACGTCGGGAACAACCAGGGCGACTTCACCAAGCCGCACCTGTGGTCGCAGCCGTTCTTCGTCGCGGCGAACGCCGACGACGGTGGCGAGAACCCCGGGGACGGCACGCCCGAGGTCCCGTTGGCGGTCATCCTCCCGGTTTCCGCCATGGGCCTGCTGGGGGTCACCGTCCTGATCCGTCGTCGCCGAGCCACGCGGGCGTAAGGAGCCGCGAGCACGCGACGCCGTGCATCAACAGCTGACAAACCGCAACTTGTCTCACTCACTCACTCACAACTGACAAAGACAAAGGAGCTTCGAGAACAATGCGCAAGCGCAAGCTGAGCTTGGTGAGAGCAGCGGCAGTCGGTGCTGCGGCGCTCTCCGCCACGCTGATCGTCGGGGGGGGCGTGGCTTCGGCCAGCGTCCCGTCCGATCCCTCGGGTGGTGCCAATCCGGTCCCGCCGCACTTCTACAACGGGAACGTGGAGGGGATCCGGGACACCGGGTCCGACACGACGTTCTTCATGATGCAGAAGATCGGCGACCTCTACACCGGGGCCGGCCTCTACGGCTGCACCCTGAACTCGAGCGCCGGACAGACCCTCTACAACTCGTCCGACCCGGCCTCGTCAACGACCAATGAGGAGTTCTTCTGCCAGTCCGGGCAGAACATCAGCACGACCGACGTCAACGACAACTGGGACCGCACCGAAGTGACGGAGGGCGTCGACGACGTGGGTTCGGGTGCGGGCCAGAGCCAGGTCTGCAATGCGCTGTCCACCCCGCTGCCCGTCGACTTCGCCCGTTCGTCGAAGCCGGCCGGCACCGCGTGCTCGACCATGGTCGAGACCGGTTACGCGAAGGACGGTGTGCCGATCATCGCCTACCCGGTGAACCCGACCGTCTATGGAACCTCGACCACCTCGCCCTACTCGGGCGTCAATGGCGGTGTCGTCGGCCCGGTCTCTGAGGGCTGGCTGCCGGGCGACCCCAACAGCGGGCCCTACAGCGGCACGCCATTCACCAACATCTCCAACGCCGACAACGGCGGCGGGGCGTCGAGCACTGCCTACCGGATCTGGTGCGCAACGGGTGCGACCCGGATCTCCGACTGGGGAGCCCTCACCAACCTGGGCCCGAACATCGTGATTCCGGGCGCCTCGGTGACCAGCGGCTCGGCGACCGTCACCTTGGCCAGCGCCGTGTTCTCATCCGTCGCCTCCGGCCAGAGCATCACGGGTCCGGACATCCCGAGCGGCACCACCATCTCGTCCATCGGGGGCGGTGGGACCTCGCTGACGCTGTCGGCGGCCGCCACGGGCACCAAGGCCAATGAGAACCCCAGGGTGAACATCGGCACCACGCTGGCCGAGGGCAACGGCGCACCGATCGGCGTCGCGATTCGGCCCATCGGCGTGAACACGGCGTCGGGCACCGAAGCCACCTTCGCTCTCTACGCCGAGGCCGGGGTGGCCAGCGGTGGCTGCTCGTCCAACATGAACACGAACGCGCCGAGCGACCCCAACCCGGTCACCGATGTGGGCGACAATGCATCGGCTCACGTCGCGTTGGAGAACAACTCGGACCAGCTCGATGAGTTCGCCATCACGGACTTCCCGTCGCCGGACTACGTCGACCAGGCCATTGAGGTGGCGACCACGCTCTACATCGAGTCCAACGGCGTCTACAACACCAACCCCTACGCGGCCGCCTCGACGATCGACGGCACTTCGTACTCCGGAGTAAAGGTTGAGGAGAACGCGAAGTCACCGACGACGTCGACGGAGTTGACGAACAACTACCCGACCGCACGCACCCTGTTCAACATCTACAACTCGAACACGGTGCGGGCTTCGACCGGTGGCTTCATCAACTGGGTCTGCGACTCGAACACCAACTTCAGCAAGGGCCTCGACAACACGACAGGGCTGAACTTCGACTCCGAGCTGACCACTGCGATCAGCACGACCTTCGGGTTCCCCCGCCTGACTGACGAGTCCGCGGCTCCGGCCATCGGTACGCCGGCCGACAACCAGCCGGCTCCGAACAACACCTGCGCTGCGAGCCTGGCGGTCAACACCACCTCAGGGTCCAACCAGGTCACGCTCACGGCGGGCGGCAACTTCCCCGTCGACATCGTGAACGCTGGAGGCCTGGTCGGTGGGGCGAGCGTCGGGGTCAGCAACGCCAACATCCCGTCGGGCACCACGGTGACCTCGGGTGCGGGCACCAGCACGCTGACCCTGTCGCAGAGCGCGACCGCCACCGGAACGAGCGTCGCTACTGTGTTCGCCGGCGTTCCGGCTGTCACAGCGGTGGCAAGCAGCCAGAACTAACACATACCAACCAGATCGCCTGGCACGCCCGGTGATCTGGCAAGACAAGGCCCAGCCCGGGGCCCAGCGAGCGATCGCGGGTCCCGGGCTTTGGCCTTGCTAAGGGCCTTTTGACCAAATTAGGGAAAGTGGCGAAGAGGAGAGACGAGGAGCGAGTGCGGCAGTTGCGGAGAGGGATGTCGCCAATGTCCACCCACGAAGCGAAGAACCGGCACCGCAGGTACTGGGTGCTTCTGCAACTGTCGGGCCTGGGGCTCCTCCTCGCGGCCCTTGCCACCTTGGGTCTGGTCATCGGTGCGGGCGCCACCGGGCCGGGCAGTGGCTCGGTGGTGAGCGGTGTCTTGCAACCGCAGAGCCCGTTCACCAGCGGCATCCCGTTCGCCAGCGGCCAGATGATCAACGTGGCTGTCCCGGCCAACGACACGTTCTCGTCCACCGACGGGTTGAACAACAACACCGAGAAGATCAATCTCCTCGAATGCTCGGCACCCGACGGGGTCGTCCCGACGAATACGTCGGCCTGCGACGGCAACACCATCCAGGGCAACACGATCCTCCCGGCCACCGACGGGTCGTTCACCTATGACGACTTCCCGATCTACGCGCTGCCCGACGCAGTCTCACTGGGCGAGAGCCCTGGCGGCGTGGCCTGCGGAAACACCGCGGCGACCGAGTGCGTCCTCTACATCGGGAACAACCAGGCCGACTTCACCCAGCCCCATCTGTGGTCGACCCCCTTCTACGTCGTGCCCAACGGCACCGACAGCGGGACCCCCGCCGGTGACGGATCCGCTCCGGCGGTTGCCACCAGGCCGGACCCGACGCTCTCGACCGTGACCGCCTCGCCCGGGACCGCGGTCGCGGACGGCGTCGACATCTCCACGGTCACCGTGACGCTGCTCGGCACCGGCTCGGTGCCCGTCGAGGGCAAGGTGGTGAGCCTCACCCCGACCTCGTGCACCCCGTCTCCGTGCGCGGCCAAGGTGACCGATCCGTCGCCCGATTCGTCAAGTGCCAGTGGGCAGGTCTCCTTCATCGTGACCGACACGGTGGCCCAGAGTGTCACCTTGACGGCAACGGATACCACCGACACCGTGACGCTCTCCAGTACGCCAACGGTCACCTATGACGCCCCCGTGGTCGACGCGACGAACTCATCGGTGGCCGCCAACCCGACGACGGTGGCCAGCGGCGGCTCTTCTACCATCACCGTGACGCTGCGCGACCAGAGCACCACGTCTCCACAGCCGATCGCGGGCAAGACGGTTACCCTCGCGGCCAGCGGCGGAAGCAGTGCCGTCATCACGCCGACGGCAACGCCCGACGTGACCGATGCATCAGGCCAAGCCACGTTCACCGTGACCGACCCCGCCGCCGAAACCGCGACATTCACGGCGACGGACATGACCGACAGCACCGTGATCTCGAACACGGCCAGCGTGACCTTCGGCACCCTGATCGTCTCGGCGACGAAGTCCACGGTGACGGTCAACGCACCGAATCCGGCACCGCTCGGGGCGAGCGGCACCGCGGCGGTGGTCACCCTGCTCTCTTCGACCGGGAGCCCCGTGTCGGGCAAAGCGGTCAGCCTCGCCGCTTCGGCGGGCTCATCGGTTGCGATCGGCACCCCGTCGGTTGCAACGACCGGAGCGAACGGCGAAGTCCTGTTCGCCTTGACCGACACCACGGCCGAGACGGTGACCCTGACGGCGACGGACACGACCGACGGCACTCAGCTGGCCTCGCAGCCCACGGTCACGTTCGCGACGCCCTCGCCCTCCGCGGCCAACTCGACGGTAACCGCGCAGTCGACCACCGATCCGGCCGATGGTGAGACGCAGGTCGGGATTTTCGTCACCCTCAAAGACCAATTTGGAAATCCCGTGTCGGGGAAGACGATCACCGTCATCGGTGCTCCGACGGGCAATGTCCTGATCCATCCGTTCGCCATCGGAAGCGCGGCCCCTGGAGTGACGAACAGCTCGGGCGAAGTGGAGTTCGAGGCGGACGACACGGATGCGCAAGCGGTGACGTTCACGGCAACGGACACCACCGACAATCTCGTCCTTCGCGAGACCGTCACTGTCACCTTCACACCGCTCCCGGCGGATCCCGGTGCACAGGGAACCACGGTGGTGGCCTCACCGACACAGGTCGCGGCCGATGGAACGACGGCGTCTACCATCACCGTGACCCTCACGGACTATTTCTCCAATCCGATCGCGGGTAAGTCCATCTCTCTCGCGGCATTGAACGGGGCGTCGAATATCACGCCGACGACTCCCGTCGTGACCAACGCGTCCGGTCAGGCGACGTTCACGGTGACCGACTCCACTGCGCAGGTGGTGACCTACCAGGCCACGGACGAGACGGATGGTGCCCCTCTGCTTGCGGAGGCGGTAGTGACTTTCGGGAACCCACCGAGCCCTCCGGCGGTCGCGGCGTTCTGCTCGGTGACGGCGACTCCGAGCACCGTACCCGCGGACGGTACGCACAGTGCCACCATCTCGGTCCTCCTCTATGACGGCAACGGGGACCCGGTCAGCGGAAAGACCGTCTCGTTGTCCGAATCGGGCGGCTCGTCGAAGGTCGTCAACACCAACGCCACCAGCAACAACAGCGGGGTCGCCACGTTCACCGTGAGCGACACCACCGCGGAGGCGGTGACGTACACGGCCGACGACACCTCTGACAGCGTCGACCTGACGACCATTCCGGTCAAGGTCACCTTCACGGCTGCAGCCGCCGCGTCGACGTCGACCTCGACGAGCACGAGCACGACCTCGTCTTCCACGACATCGACGACGGCTGCCGGCGCGACCACCACCAGTACCGCATTGCCTGTCTCCTCCGCCGGAGTTTCCGGCAACACCGGTGCCGGGTCGACATCGTCGTTCGGATCGACCGGATCGACCGGGTCGACACTGGCGGAGACCGGTGCGTCCGTGCTCTTGCCGTGGCTCGTCGGCGTGGGCCTCATTCTGTTGGCAATCGGGAGCCTCGGGCGGCGCCGGTTCAAGGTAGCGCGCAGGCCCGGTGGAGAGAGCAAATGACCGGTAATCCCATCGCCAACTCACGTTTGGGTCGACTCATCGCCTGCGGCGTCGGAGCCGTCCTGCCCGGAGCACTCGTCGTGACGGCACCTGCGGCCACTGCAGGCGCGGTCTCCCCACCTACTCTGACGATCACCCCGAGTGGTCCCTACCACAACGCACAAAAGATCAGTGTGTCTGTTGGCCCGAACCGCTTCTTCAAGCCGTACGCGCGCGTCAACATCATCGAATGCGCTGATCCGGGCGGAACATCGAAGAATCTTCCCGTCAACGTCGATACCTGCGATGGGAACACCATTCAGGGGAATACGATCCTGGTGCAACGCAACGGTAGCTTCTCGATCCACGGCTACCAGCTCTTCGCGCTTCCCAATTTCGCGACCCTCGGGGAATCGCCGGACACTCGTCCGGTCTGCAATCAGAAGCACATGTGCGTGCTCTACGTCGGTCAGAACCAGATCAACTTCACCGCGCCCAAAGAGTTCTCCGCGCCGTTCGCGATCGCGACGTCGAATAAACGGTCATGAACACAGTCGGAAGCGTCTTACACAGCCGGTCATTGGTGATCCTCGGCTTTGCGCTCTTCTTGTTCTTCGGGGCGGAAGCGATGGTGGCGCAGTTTGCCGGTGCCAGCGGAGCGCCGCCGGCGCTGAATGTCTCGCCACAAGGGAATCTGACCAACGGCCAAACCGTCTCTGTTTCGGTCGGGTCGAACGGCTTTTTTACTCCGCACGCACGAGTGAACATTCTCGAATGCGCCGATCCCGGCGGATCGGCTGCCAATCTCCCCCGTGACGATTCGACCTGCGACGGGAACACGATTCAAGGAACCACCCTATTGGTGGGCGGCGACGGGAGCTTTTCCGACTCGAGTTACCCGGTCTACGCGTTGCCCAGCGCGACGCTCGGCGAGCAAGGGAACAGCCAGCCGGTCTGCAACCAGACCAGCTACTGCGTTCTCTACGTGGGACAAAACCAGAATGACTTCACGGTGCCTAAGGTCTTCTCCGCCCCGTTCCTGATCGCGCCCGGTTCGGGTACGGCGGCAACGACGAGCCCTGGAACGACATCGACCGCGGCGCCCGGCTCGGGCACGGGCTCCTCGACGAGTGCGAACGGATCCGCGTCGCAGGCATCGACGTCGTCGTCTGCCGCCACGAGTTCGGGCGCGACCGCTCCCGCCACGGCTACCGCACCGGCCGACCCTTCGGGAGCGCTGGCCAACACGGGTTCACCCGCCGAGGAGGAATGGGTGGCCTTGGCGGGGCTGACCCTTCTCCTCACTGGCGCCCTGGGGCGCCGCTTCACCTTCCGGGACGCGGCATGACGACGCTCGCGCCGGGAGTGAGGATGTCACCGCAGGCGCCTGGCGACGATGTCCCGATCAACCTGAAGATCAAGCCGGTCGGGGCCGACCGGGTGTTCAACGGCGTGCTGGCGGGTGCCAGCGCCATCGTGCTGATCCTCATGGTGGCGGTCGTCGGCTTCTTGTTCGCCAACGGATTTGCCGCGTTCCATCAGGCCAAGTGGGGTTGGGACCTGATCACCGACCAAACCTGGTCCCCGGACACGCATCACTTCGGCATGCTGTCGCTCCTCGTGGGCTCGATCGCCATCGCGATCCTCGCGGTCGGCATCGCCGCACCGATCTCCATCGCTCTGGCGCTCATGATCAACGAGTACGCGCCGAGGCGGCTGAGGCCTTGGCTGACCGGCACCGTCGACATGCTGGCCACCGTCCCGAGCATCGTGTACGGCTTCTGGGGACTCCTGCTGGTCTCCAACCTGCAGGCGGCCCCGGCGCGCTGGCTCGTCGCGCACGCCAGCTTCGTGCCGATCCTGCGGACGCCGAGTCCCGGTGAGTACGTCAAATCGATCTTCGCCTGCGGGCTGATCTGCTGCGTCACCATCATTCCCATCATCACTTCGGTCAGCCGGGAGGTGATGGCGCAGACACCGCGTGAGTCGTGCGAGGCCGCCTTGGGACTGGGCGCGACCCGCTGGGGCATGGTGACCGACGTCATCTTTCCGTTCTCGCGCAATGGGATCGTCGGCGCGGTCCTGCTGGGAGTCGGAAGGGGGCTCGGCGAGACCATGATTGTGGTGCTCGTCCTCTCGCAGGGGAATCACCTCACCTCGGCCCTCATGGGACCCGGGGGCCTGGGCTCCATCGCTGCACAGATCACGGAGAACTTCGTGACCTCGTCCTCCATCGGCAAGAGCGCCCTCATCCTGCTGGGCCTGATCCTTTTCCTGACCACGCTCTTCATCAACATCGTGGCCCGAGCGATCGTGGTGCGATCGAATGCGAGTTCGCTATGACGCAGACACTCGATCCCATCGAGGTGGCACTGCCCATCCCCGAGGCGCCTCCCGACCGGCCAAGACGCCGACGCCGCGTCGCGCGTTCCACCGTTATCGAGATGGCAGGATCGGCTGTCGCCGCTGTTGCCCTGGTCTGGCTCTGCTTCAGCGTCGCCGGGATCACGGGCCCCCTTGGGTTCGTCTTTTGTGTCGTCTCTGCCTTCGTGGTCATTTACGGATTCGTGTGTTGGCAGCAGTACGGCGTGCTGGCGATGAAGGACCGGCTCGCCACGGTGATGATCTGGACGCTTGCCCTCGTTGCGTTCATTCCCCTCGTCGCGGTGATCCTCTACGTCATCATCAAGGGCGCGGCGGTCGTCTTCGCACAGTTTCCACATTTCTTCACCGCGGACATGCAGGGTCTGACGGCCGATTCACCGGTGACGGCAGTGGGGGCAGGGGCGGCGATCGTCGGAACACTCGAGCAGGTCGGCCTGGCGACGTTGTTCACGGTGCCGCTCGGCATCCTGACAGCGACCTATCTGGTGAACAATCGGAACACCTTCGCCACGCTCGTGAGCAACGTCGTCGACGCCATGACGGGCTCGCCGGCCATCATCGCCGGTCTTTTCATCTACCTCCTGTGGGTGGTCCCACAGAAGGAGGCAGGCCAGACGGGTTTCGCCGCGGCGCTTGCCCTGTCGGTGATGATGCTGCCGATCGTGACCCGCGCCTCCCAAGAGGTCATCGCGATCGTCCCGGGATCCCTGATGGAGGCGGCGTACGCACTCGGATCCCCCAAGTGGCGCTCGGTGGTGCGGGTCCTGCTTCCGACGGCCCGGGTGGGGCTGATCACCGCGATGATCTTGGGGGTTGCCCGGGTGGCGGGTGAGACCGCCCCCGTTCTCTTCACCGCAGGAGGGAGCTCCAGTTACAACTGGAACCCGTTCAGCGGGAAACAGGACGACCTGCCTCTCCGTATCTACGAATTGATCTTCCAGCCAGGGGTCAACACGACGCGGGACGCGTGGGGAGTCGCTTTCGTCCTCGTGCTCGTGGTGTTGACCCTGTTCATCCTGGCGCGCCTCATCGGAGCCAAGAAGCCGGGCCCGAGCGGCTTCACCGTTCCCTGGCGTACCCGGCGATCTCCGGAGGAAGAGGAAGCCGTAGCGTGAACCACAGCACCGAAGAGACGTCGTTCCCCCCGCCTTGCGGGTCCAGCCGAACACACGAGACAAAGGAGTCACGGAGAATGCGGACCGTCCAGCGTGCGAATTCGGTCACCCGGCCGGCGGCAACTTCCAGGATTCTGCGAGGGACCGTCGGCGTCGCCATGCTCTCCGTCATTACGGTTGCCGTCGTATCCCTTCCGGCGGCGGCGGACCAGGGTGCGTCGAGATCGGCGCTCGAGAGGGCGAGCGTCACCGCTGCACCGATCAGCGGCACGGGATCGTCCTTCGCCTCACCGGCCATCGACACCTGGGTCAACGCCACCCACAACGCGCCCTACAACTTGTCGATCAACTGGGCTCCCTCCAATTCGGGCACGGGGCGCTACGAGTTCACCAACCAGACCACCGACTTCGCCGTGAGCGACATCGGGTACGTCGGCAACACCGACACCACCCCGCCCAGCTTTCCGTTCAACTTCATCCCCATCACTGCCGGCGGAATCGCCTTTATGTACAACATTCCCGGGTTGTCCAAGCAGCTCCAGCTCAGCAGCTACTCGGCCTGCGGGCTGCTCACCGGCGCCATCGCGAACTGGAACAGTCAGTACATCGCCGCCGACAACCCGGGTGTGTCCCTGCCGAACCTGCCCGTGAAGCCCGTGACCGAGAGCGACTCCGCCGGGACCAACTACGTCCTGGAGGAATGGTGCATCGACGAGCAGCCCACGTTGTGGGCGGCGTTCGTGCACCAGCAAGAGACCCAGTCGGGAGGGCCGACAGACGGCGTGGCCATCTCGGCGACCTCGCCCAACTCGAACTGGCCGGGGGTCGCGGGCGGACTCGACGACCAGTCCACGACCGCCGTCGCGAGCGATGTCGCCAACAACCAGGGAGGCATCGGCGCGGTCCAGGTGAAGTACGCCCAAGACGATGGATTCTACGGCACCAACCCGGCGCAGAACGTCGCCCTGGTGAAGAACGCCAGCAACGACTACACCTCCCCGTCGCCGGTCGATGTGGCTTCCGCGTTGGCCTACGCCACGCAGTTGCCCAACGGCACCCACCAGCTCGACTTCGGAGGCATTGGTCCCCACGTCTACAACCCCTCCACCTACAGCTACCTCCTGACCCCGACGACGGGTTGGTCGCCCGCCAAGGGTGCCACCCTGAGCCAGTACGTCAACTACGCCCTGACCCTGGGCCAGCAGACGGCACCCACATTCGGATACGCCAGCCTGGGTCTGTCTCTGGAGCAGTACGGCGTCAAGACGGTCCAAGCCAACGTGCCTGGTGCGGTCGCACCGACGGCGGCGGAACAGCAGGCCTACTCCTGTGGTGACCTCACCCCGACCGAGGTGCAGGCCGGGCAGACGAGTCCCACCTGTGGCGTGCTGAACACGGGGGCAACGCAGGCGGTCGCCGGGGCGAACGCCGGCACCGCGACGGGATCGGCGGCCGCAGCCGCTGCCGCCAAGGCCGCAGCCGCAGCCGCAGCCGCCAAGACCGCGGCAGCGGACGGGGGCGGCGGTGGTTCGGGCTCGGGGAGCGGCGCCGACCCCGGCGTGGCGCTGACAGGGGCCCCCAGCATGGCGGGCACCGGCATCGATGCCCTTCCCCTCGTCATCCTCGGCGTGAGCCTCTTCCTGGTCGGGTTCGTCGGTCGGCGTCGGGTCCTCAAGCGGCGTCTGGGGGCTGCCCCGTGAGGAAGGTGCCGCACGCCCGACGGGTCGTCCTGGCCACACTGGCCAGTCTCATCGTCGCGGTCGCCTGGACCACACCGGCACTTGCCAGCCAGCCCCATACCACCGCAGGAACGTTGATCGGCGAGGGGGGCGACGTCATGGGCCCGGTCATCGACAAGTTGCTGCACGACGACGAGGCCAATTTGAGCCCGGACATCGGTTCGTACACCAACGTCGATCTCGACCAGGGGATCGCCGATTTCGTCGGGACAGCACCCAACACCTTCGCCAACGACTTCGCCGTCTCCGAGCGTGCGCTGACATCCACCGAGGCGGCGACTGCGAAGGCGAACGGCCGCACCTATGCCTACGTCCCCTATGCGGCGGTCCCGGTCGCCCTCATGACCTTGGTACCCAATACCACCTTCACCGGAGGCAGCATTGAGCCGTCCCAGTATTGCCAGCACATGCAGCTCAACCTCGGCCAGCTGGATGGGATCTTCGGAGCCCCGCAGTACGCGGGATGGGGTGACAGCCGGCTGAGCTGCAGCGGGCCGCCGGGCACCGCGCTGGCGTACCCGGTGAATTTCGGCCTCTGGGCCAACGCCGACCCCACCATGGAGAATTTTGCGCTGATGTCGTTGCTCGACAGCACGACCGCCTCGCAGTCGGCCTTTGCGGCGGAACTGACGGCTGCGCATAACGACAGCCAGGCGACGACTGCTTCGCCCACGCCGAGCGAGCAATGGCCCTTTTCCGGCTCGACCGTGCCGTCGGGCGACCAGGTCACCTTGACCAAGCTCATCGATTTGGACTCGCTGACGGAGCTTCCGACGACGAATTCGCAGTTCATCAAGCTGGGTGCGATCATGCCCATCGCCAACGACTGGATGGGTGCGCCGCTCGGGGAGCAGTGGAACCTCCCGACGGCGGCGGTCCAGAACGCAGAGGGCGCCTACGTCGCGCCGTCCGCCGCTGCGGCCGAGGCCGCCGAAGCGGACGCGACACTCGCATCGACGACGGACCCCACGACGAACAACCTCGTCACGTTCAACGCCAGCGCCAGCGACAGTGCCGCGTACGACAATTACCTGATGTTGGAGAGCTACCTGGTCGTGCCCTTGAACGGCCTGCCGGCCGACAAGGCGACCGCGCTGGCTCAATTCATCCGGTTCATCGTCGGCGGCACGGGTGATGCGGACATCGAGTCGCTGGGCGCGGCGCCGGCCACCAAGGCGATGACGACGGCCGACCTCGTCGTGGCACAGCAGCTGAACGCGGAGGCGGCGACGGCGGCGGCCACCACGAGCTCGTCGTCCGGAACCACGACGACGACCGCCGCCGCGGGCTCGACCACGTCCACCACGGCCGCCTCGACGACCGGTAACACGGGCGCAGGCGCCTCGACCGGTGCGTCGACCGCGGGACCGGGATCGGGCGGGCTCGCCTTCACGGGCAGCGACCCGATTCCCCTCGTCGCGCTGGGCGCCATCCTCCTCGTGTTCGGCGAGACGGCACGACGAGTCGTGCGGCGACGACGAAGAAGGATCAGAGTATGAGCGCGCCGCGCCACGTCGAAGGGGACACCATCCACGCGAGGCGGGTGTTCGGTGACCTGACGGCACCGGGAAGGTCCAGCTTCGACTGGTCGGTGTTCTTTGCTGCGGTGGCTCTCGCGTTTCCGGTGTCGGGGGTCATCGGCGTGGTGTTCGCCGAGCGCAGTCGCCGAAAGGGCTATCCACGCTGGAAATCCGCGTTGGCGGTCAGCCTGTGGTGCGCGTTCCTCGGCGTCGTTCTGCGGGGGCTCCTGCACGTGGGGGTCTTCCCATGACCACGATTGACCTGCGGACACAGGGACCGGTCCAGTCCGAGCGGGCTCCGGGCGTCGGGCCCGCCTCGTTGCGCGCGACGAACGTCAGCGCCTGGTTCGGGAGCAACAAGGTCCTCGAGCGGGTGAGTCTGGAGATGGAGCCGCGCAAAGTCACCGCGCTCATCGGACCCTCGGGCTGCGGGAAATCGACCTTTCTGCGGATCCTGAACCGCATGCACGAGTTGGTGCCCAGCGCCGCACTCGCGGGTTCGGTTTCGCTCGACAGCACGGACATCTATTCGGCCTCCGTGCCGGTGACGCAGACGCGCAATCGGATCGGCATGGTGTTCCAGCGCCCCAACCCGTTCCCGTCGATGACCATCGCGCAGAACGTGCTCTCGGGGCTCCGCCTCTCGGGGACGAAGGTCGCGAACCCCGACGCGCTCGTGCGGGAGTGCCTCGAACGGGCCGGGCTCTGGAAGGAGACCCGCAATCGCCTGAACGAGTCGGGTGCGGCGCTGTCCGGCGGGCAGCTGCAGCGCCTGTGCATCGCACGATCGCTGGCCGTCCGGCCCCGCGTCCTGCTGATGGACGAGCCCTGCTCCGCCTTGGACCCGATTTCGACCGGCGTGATCGAAGAGACCATCCGGGACCTCGTGGACGACGTCACCGTCGTCATCGTCACGCACAACATGCAACAGGCGAACCGGGTCTCGGACAATTGCGCGTTGTTCCTGGTAGACGGTGAAGGAATGCCGGGCCACATCGTCGAGGCCGGGCCGACGGAAGCGGTCTTCAACGACCCCATCGATCCTCGTACGTCCGACTACGTCCATGGAAGGTTCGGATGATGGCGCAGCTCGCGGGGACTCTGGCCACCGGGCCCCAGCAGCTGGCGTCAAGGGTCCGGAAGCTGCGCGACCAGATCACGGAGCTGTGGGAGAACGCGGAATCGCGGACGCGCACGACCGTGCAGATGCTGGCGTTGATCGGCGTCGTCATCATTGCGTACAGCTATTCCCTGACGACGCTCTGGCAGCTGGCGGATCTCAACACGCCCTTGGCGTACGTGAGCCTCGTCCCCATCATCTCGTTGATCCTGGCGGCGGTGAACAGTCACCCGAGGCGGCCTGAGCCGTCCATCCATGACCGCCAGACGGATTACATCATCGGCGTTCCGCTGATGGCCGCGGCGCTCTGCGTCAACCTCTTCCTCCCCAACAAGTTGTCCGCCATGTTCTGGGTGTGGCGGATCGACCTCCTCACGTTGCCGTTCTTCGTGGCCGGCGCCGTCGCCGTCATCTTCGGCGTGCGGGTGCTGTGGCGACAAAAGGTCGCCGTCGCCTTCCTCCTCTTGGCCTGGACGTATCCCTACACCTCGGTGTTGCTCGGCGTGCTCAACGCCTTCACGACGGCGACGTTGGACGCAATGACCAAGATCCTCACGGTGGTCCACGTGGCCACACCCGACGGGGGAGCGAGCAACGCCATCTTCACCGTCGTCCACGACGGCCACTCCTTCAACCTCAGCGTGATCTCGGCCTGCTCCGGGGTGAGCAGCGTGGTCGGCTTCCTCCTCGTGGGGGCCGCTTTCGCCTCGATCATCCGCGGCCCGCTGGTTCGCAAGATCCTCTGGCTGCTGGGCGGGATGGTGCTTCTTTGGGTGTTGAACCTGGGTCGGCTGGTCCTCGTCTTCTGGGCGGGTCAGCAGTACGGCGAGCACTTCGCCATCGGCGTACTCCACCCCTACATCGGGCTCGTCCTGTTCGCCCTCGGGGTCACCGCGATGATCCTGTGTGCGCGGCCCCTGGGTCTCCGGATCGGGATGGAGGGCAGGGCGCCGGACCCGGACGCCTCCCCGCCGCCCGAGGACCCGCGGAAGGGCAGGCGCAACCTGCCGGTTCCCAAGGTCTTCCTCGCGGTCTCCCTCGTACTGGTGTTCGCGATCCTCGTCGGCATCAGCAACGTCGGACTGGAGACGTACAACTTGGTGGCGGACGTGTCCGGATCGCCGAAGGTCATCTCGTTTATCGACGATCCGGTGACTCCGGTCGGCTGGACGAGCCGGTACGAGGCGACGTTCTCGTGGGCTGCGCCGCTGTTCGGCGAGAACTCCGTTTGGAACCGCTACGAGCTCTATCCCAGCATCGGCGGCGACCTGCACGCCCGGACCGACGTCGTCGCCGACGTCATCGACACCCCGGACCTCGAGTCATTTGCCGCCTTCGGCGTGGAGCAGTGCTACCAGTTCCACGGTTATTCCCTCTCGAACGTGACCCAAGTGAGCCTGACCGGAGGTATCACGGGCCAGGCACTCTCCTACACGTCGCAGCAGTTCGGCAGCTGGTCGATCGTGTACTGGATCCTGCCGGTCAAGCGAGACGGCAGCACCGTCTACGAACGGGTCGTTCTCTACGTCCAGAACCTGCACGGGGTCATTGCAGAGGATCCGAGCGGGGGTCAGGCCGGGGTCAGGGAAGCCGGCCTGAACGGGTCCGACAACTCCCAACAGGTCGTCCTGCTCCAGAATCAGAACTTCCTGGTGGACTACGCCCGCGAGATGATTCGTGACCAAGCGGTCCGCAGCCAGTCGCTTTTCGCCGATAACGCAACCGCCTAAGCTCGCAACCCCGGTGAGCGGATCATGTCGGTGACGACCCCACGCGACGCCAAGGAGAACTCCGCGGTGCTCGGCGAGCAGCGCGGGCTCGACGCCTGGGCCCTCTGTGCGGAGTTCGTCGAGCAGGTCGTCTCCGAGGCGCAGGACGCGGTGGCACGGGACAACCCCGGTCACGCGGCTCCCGATGTCGATTGGGCTCGGATCTGGCAGGCGGGTGAGGGCGCGCCGTCCGACGAGTTGGCCATCGGCCGCATCATCCGAACTGCCTCCGAAGTAGCCCAGGGCCTTGCGCCCGGATCTCCCGAGTCCCTCACATCCGCCGGGCCGAGTGACGTGGCCACCCTCCTGTCGCCGCCACCACCACCTCCTCCGCCACCTCCACCGCCACCGCCACCGCCACCTCCTCCGCCACCGCCACCTCCTCCGCCGCCACCGCCTCCATCGCTGCTTGACGAGGTCGTGGCCGAGCAGGCGTCCGTTCCGGTCGTGCCGCCGCCGCCGGCGAGCCCGGTCGAGCCCGTGACCACTCCGGCGCAGCCGGTCGCCAGCGTGGTCGAGCCCGTGGTCGAGCCCGTTGCCAGTCCCGCGGACCCCGTCGTGGAGCCCGTGACCAGCGTGGTCGAGCCCGTGGCTCCCGAAGCGTTGCCTGTTCCGCCCCCGCCCCCGCCCCCGCCGCCTCCACCGCCACCTCCGTCCGCCCCGGTAGTGCTGGCCACCGAGGCCGCGCCACTGACCCTCGACCAGCCGGACGCCGCCGCGACGGCGGTGGTTGAGCCAGTCGCACCGGAGGTGCTGCCGATTGCGCTCGATGCCGAGGAGGAGGAGGAGCCACGCACGCGACGCCGTCGCGCCACCCGTTCTCCCGACCAGTCCCACTCCACGTGGTTCTCCATCTTCACGTGGGTGCGCAACATCGGCATCATCGTGCTGCTGTTCGTGGCCTGGCAGCTCTGGGGCACCGCCATCGCCCAACATCAGGCGCAGGACCAGCTCAAGTCGCAGTTCGACGCGGCCATAAAGTCGCATCACCCGCCACCTCAGGCAAAGACGGTGGCAGGCACGACCTTGATCCCGGCCAGCACGAACTTCCCCTCGCCGGCGGACGGCTCGGTGGTGGCGCGGCTGGAGATCCCCTCCATCGGCGTCGACCAGTACGTGGTCTCGGGGACCACCGACGACGATCTGTCCAAGGGCCCGGGCCACTACACCGGCACAGCGCTGCCCGGCCAGGCCGGCAACGTCGCCATCGCCGGCCACCGCACCACCCACGGCGCGCCGTTCAATGGGCTCGGCCGTCTGGTGCACGGGGACCGGATCATCTTGACCACGACGTGGGGAGAGCACCTCGCCTATGTGGTCACCGGGCCGCCGGTGGCCGTCTCGCCGAGCGACGTCTCCGTGCTCAACTACTTCGGCGACAACCGGATCACCCTCACGACCTGCAACCCGGAGTTCTCATCGACGCAGCGCCTGGTGGCCGTGGGCGAGCTCCAGACGACGGGCCCCACGACGCAGAAGCCGGCCAAGGCGATCACCTACCACCTCGTCGACCCGTCGACCGCCAGCTGGGACTGGTCGTTGCTGCCCGCCGTCGGGGTCGAGGTGTGCCTCCTGTTGCTCCTGGGGCTTTCCTACCGGCGGACGGACTTCTGGTTCGGGCGCGTCGGCAAGTGGTTCATCATCGTCCCGGTGTGGGCCGCAATGCTGTACCTGCTCTTCGGCACCCTGACCTCGTTCCTTCCCTCGAGCATCTGACGCTCGCGAGGGTCACCACGAGGGGGCGGTTCGCTCAGAGCGCTGGCTCAGGGCACGGAATCAGAAGGACACCGGAGTCATCCGGCGAGGGAGACCGATCCGATCAGTCCCTCTAATGGGCTGTCACTCTGGCCGGTGTTGTAGCTGCACGGTCCCAGCGGGTCGGTGAGCCAGTTCCACACCAAGAAGGCGCTGTCGCCGGCGCCGAATTGCGCGGTCATCTTTGCGGCCATGTCGCTGGCGCGCTGCTGCATGCTCTCGCAGCCGGGCTGGCCATCGCCCGCGACGATGCCCGCCTCGCCGGTGATGATGGGCTTGTCGAGCGCCTTGGCCTGGGCGAAGCGCTCCCCCAGCCCGTTCCACTGGTCGCCTCCCATCGCCGCGGACCCGTAATAGTCGTGCACGCTCAGGACGTCGATGCCCGGCGACGCCCCGACGTTCTCGTAGTCGTGCCAAACGGTGCCGCACTGGCCCGACCCGAGGAAGCCGGCCTCGACGAGGTGGCTGGGGTCGAGCAGATGGATCTCCGTGCCGACGGTCGTGAAGAAGTACTTCAACGCGTTCGCGGCAACCGCCTCGTCGGGACAGGTCTGATGCCCTTCACAATTGGTGGGTTCGAATGCTGCGGGGCACGTCGACGCCTCCGCTTCGCTCATCGGCTCCCACATCCCGAGCGCGGGTGAGTCGGCATAGCGGCTGACCAGGTCTTTCATGTAGTCCCAGTAGGAGAGCGGGGTGAGGCCGCGTCCGTCCGAGTTGCTGGGGGAGTTGTCGACGTCCATGAAGCCGCCGGAGTACCAGGCTGGGTCCTGCCAGTGGGTCCCGTCACACGAGGAGTCCTGGCCGCTGATCACCGGGATGAGGTACACGTGATACCTGGCAGCCGCGTAGAACACGTCGTCGAGCGGCTGCCAGTCCAACTGGTCCGTGTTGACGTTGGTGGCCATCGACCCCTGGAAGGCCCAAAAGCGGACGATCGAGTTGGGTCGAAGCGACGCGAAGAACGCATCGATCTGGGCGGGGGTCGCCTGGCCGCCGCACCCGGCGTTGGTTCCCCAATCGGTGGCGAGTTGGTACGCGTTGTAACCGGTGAACTTCGTCGGCACGCCGCCGATCTCGAGGTTCTGGCCGTTCGCCGAGATGGGCAGCTGCGCGGTGGGGACGTACCTGAACTGATCCGCGTCGGTCTGGGAAGACGTGCCGCCAGGGGTCATCACGCTAACGTCCACCGAGCCCGCGCCGACGGGCGCCACGGCCGTGATGGTGGTGGGTGACGTGACGCTGAAGTCGGACGACGCGTTGGGGCCGAACTCGACCGCAGTGGCTCCACTGAAGCCCGAGCCCGAGATCTGGACGGTGGTCCCTCCGCCCGTCGTCCCACTCGACGGCGCGAGCGCCTTGACCGACACCGAACTCGACGCCGGGCTCGACACCGGAGTCGTCGTGATGCTCACCGAGGGGGAGGTTCCACCGCTAGTGGAGCCGCTGGTCGAGCTCCCAGTGGTGCCCGAGGACGCGGCCACCGGGCCGGTGGCCGGCGAGCCGTAGTTCGCGGCCTTGCCGAAGGGGTGCACCACGCCGTCCGCGGTCAGGACCCAGTAGCCGTTCCCGGAAGGTGTCGCGGCCATGGAGGTGGCGGGAACGCTCGACCCTTGGACGGACCCGTAGTTGTGCCCGTCGCCGAACGAGTACACGGTGCCGTCCTGGCCGACGAGCCAGTAGCCCTGGTTGTTCGGCGCTGGGGCCATGTACGCGATCGGAGAGCTCGGCGGGCTGCCGCCCAGCGATCCCTCGAAGGACGCATCACCGAAGGCGAAGATCCCCCCGTCGGAGGCGACGAGCCAGTAGCCCCGTCCGTCCTGGGTCGGGACCATGCCGACGACCGGCTCGTTCAGGACGTGCCCGCCCATCGATCCCTCGAAGGACGCGTCGCCGAACGCGAAGATGCCCCCGTCGGAGGCGACGAGCCAGTACCCGCGTCCGTCGTGGGTGGGCGCCATGCCGACGACGGGCTTGTTGAGCACGAGGGATCCGGTCGAGCCGAAGAAGCCTGCGTCACCGAAGGAGAAGATCCCCCCGTCGGCGGCATCGAGCCAGTACCCGCGCCCGTCTGGGGTGGGCGCCATGCCGACGACGCTCTGGTTGAGGGGGGTGCTGGCCATGTTCCCGTACGAGACGGCGTCACCGAAGGACTCCACGGCGCCCGCGCTGGAGACGACCCAGTACCCGTTCCCGTCGGGCGTGGCGGCGATGCCGAACCACTTCGGCGCGGCGCCGCCCGCGGGGTCGGCCTGTGGCACCGTGGAGACCACCAACCACCCGGTCATGCCGAGCGCGGCGACTGCGAGCACGACGTTGAGCAGTGGGGCGAGCCCGCCCCACGTCCCGCGGTGCCATCCGTGCCGTGCGAATCGGTTCACCGCCCCCCCCATGTCCTGTGGGGGATGGCGCGCGCAGCCAGTCGCCGAACCGTCGGTTCGTCAGCGGTTCCCGCCTCGAGTTCCCCGCGTCGGCCTCGACGCATATGAGCAACCCTCCGAAGTTGTCCGCCTCATGCAGCCTGGCAAGTACTACGTGCTGACTCCGGATCCCCCGTCGTTGTCAAATGCAAAGACCCTTGCTAGCTGTCGGGCCATAGGCCCTTCGCGGTGAGGTGGGAATGCGCGTCCTCGCCGGATTTGTGTTCGGGTTGTCGGTCGACGGGGGGACCAGGACAGCGAGAGTGCGACAGCGAGACCTGAAATTGTACCGACGTGCCCGCTCCATTTCTCGGATTACCCGCGTCGGTTCACAGCTAATCCGCAGTGATCCGCGGCTGGCCCCGTTGCACGCACCGCGCACCGCGGCACCGCGGCACCGCGGCACCGCGGCACCGCGGCACCGCGGCACCGCTGCAACGTGTGTGGCGTCGGCGAAGGTCGCTCGCCGCTCAGCGGGAGGCCGACGAGGCGGCTTCCAAGGTGGAGAAGGGAACGGCCTCCGACGGTGCCGAGACGTGGAGTTGCTCACCCCAGCGCGAAAACGTCACGATCTCCCCGCTGGCGGACTTGCCCGACCCCGCCGACTCGACGGCCTGGACGGGGAGCGACCGCGGTCGGCCGACACGAAGAGGGTCAGCCGCCCGCCGCCGCCCGGAGCCGTGCCCGCAATGGTCTTGACCTGCTGGCCGTCGACCTTGAGTCGCTTGCCCGCCACCAACTTGCCCGACGGCGTCACCTCCGCCAGCGCCGAGGGGAGGGACAGGTTGGCCGTGACGGACTTGTAGGCCGAATCTGTCGGTTGCACGGAGATCCAGCGGCCGGCGAGCCTCTGGACCAGCGCACTCGGGAGCCCGAAATAGGACGTCATCCCGGCACCGTTGCCCGAGATGTACGCCGCACCCCCGGTGAGGAGGGTGGACGCCAGTCCCTTGCCGATGGCGACGGTCTGCTTGCCCGAGTCCAGCGACGAATCCTGGACCACCTTGCCCGTGTTCGATCCCGTGAAGAACTGGACCGTGATCCGGGCCGAGCCCGCACCGGTCGCGGCGGCGACCGAATTCTGGACCGCTTGCTTCAGCGAGCCCGAGCTTCCCGCCGCGACGGAGGCAGACGCCTCCGACGTCACGGCCGGACCGAGCAGGCAGGCGACGACGGTCAGTGCGACGACGGTCAGCGCGGCGCGCCCCGCCTTCGGGATGAGGAACGCCGCCCGTCCGCGGCATGATTCACGCACGGTACCCCACCTCCTCGGTTCCGGATCCTCGGCCCGGGCCCTCCGCGACGGGACGGTGAACTGGACGATGAACTGGCGGATGAACTCGATAGGGGAAGCGGGAAGTGGCGGTCAGGAGAAGGCGATCCGCAGGCCGCCCAGCGGCCCGAAGTCGACGTGCAGCTCGTCACCGGGGGCGACGCCGACGGGTGCCACCACCGATCCGCCGATGATGCGGTCGCCGGGCTCGAGCACGGCGCCGTGTGCGGCGAGGAAGCTCCGCACGAAGGCGACGGTCTGCGCGGGGTCCTCGGTGATGCGGCCCTCGGCCACCACCTCCCCGGCCGCGGTCGCGCCCCCGGCGCGGGTGACGGTCGCCACCATGGCCCACGGGTCAGCGTCGGGCACCTCGTCGCCGAAAACGACGCCACGCTGACAGATGTTGTCCGCGAGCACCGGCTCGATCCCGTCGAAGGGCATGTCGAGGTCGACCAGCTCGAGGGCCGGCGCCAGGCCGCCCACCCCGCCGTCGTCGCCCACCCGGATCGCCACCTCGACCTCGACCGCCGGCGCCGCCCAGTCCGCCACCGCCACCGTCGCGCCGTCGGTGACCACGCCGGTGTCGAGGAGGTATCCCACCACCGGCTCGCTGAGCCCGAAGTGCTCTTGGATCACCGGCGAATTGAAACCGATCTTCCAGCCGATGCCCCGGGCGCCCGCCGCCACCTCGCGGTCGCGCCGGGCCAGCATGGCGCGCGCGACCCCGCGCCACTGCGCCCCCCGAGTCCGACGCCACGCCGTCGTTGGTGGCCATGGTGCGAGTCTGGCACCGGGCACCGGGCCTGTTCGCCCGAAGCGGTCCGGCGGGCACCGGCGGCGGGCCGTCCGGCCGATTTCCGTGCCTCCGGAGAGCCTGGGACGCGGCAGCGGCGGAGTAGGATGAAGGATCGTCGGCGTGTCGGCCCGGCGTTCGCAAGACCTAGACAGGCCGGTGTGGTGGTCGAGCCGTACCGGCCCCACGAATGCCGGAGGGCGAACCAGTGGCAGACATCGAGATCGGCATCTTCAAGTCGGGGCGCAGGGCCTACGGGTTCGACGACATCGCGATCGTCCCGAGCCGGCGCACCCGGGACCCCGAGGACGTCGACGTCTCCTGGGAGATCGACGCCTACAAGTTCGAGCTGCCACTGATGGGCGCGGCGATGGACGGGGTGATGAGCCCGGCGACGGCGATCGAGCTCGGGCGCCTCGGCGGACTGGGGGTGCTGAACCTCGAGGGGCTCTGGACCCGCTACGAGGAGCCCCAGACGCTCTACGACGAGATCCGCGAGCTCGACGACGACAAGGCCACCGCCCGCATGCAGCAGATGTACCAGGAGCCGATCATCCCCGAGCTGGTCACGGCGCGCATCCGCCAGATGAAGGACGCCGGCATCACCACCGCCGCCTCGGTGACGCCCCAGCGGACCGAGTCGCTGGCGCCGGCCATCCTGGCGGCGGGGCTGGACCTGCTCGTGATCCAGGGCACGGTCGTGTCCGCCGAGCACGTCTCCAAGACGTCGGAGCCGCTCAACCTCAAGCGCTTCATCCGCGAGTTCGACATCCCCGTCGTCGTCGGCGGCTGCGCCTCCTACCAGGCCGGGCTGCACCTGATGCGGACCGGCGCGGTGGGCGTGCTGGTCGGCGTGGGCCCCGGGAACGCCTGCACGACGCGTGGCGTCCTGGGCCTGGGCGTGCCCCAGGCCACGGCGATCGCCGACGTGGCGGGGGCCCGCATGCGCCACCTCGACGAGACCGGCGTCTACGTGCACGTCATCGCCGACGGGGGCATGTCCAAGGGGGGCGACATCGCCAAGGCCATCGCCTGCGGCGCCGACGCCGTCATGCTCGGCTCGCCGCTGTCGTCCGCCTTCGAGGCGCCCGCCCGCGGCTTCCACTGGGGCATGGCGACCTTCCACCCGACGCTGCCCCGAGGCGCGCGGGTGCGCACGTCGGTGCGCGGCTCGCTGCGCGAGATCCTCCTCGGACCCGCCCACGAGAACGACGGCCGCATGAACCTCTTCGGCGCGCTGCGCACGGCCATGGCGACGTGCGGCTACGAGACGGTCAAGGAGTTCCAGAAGGCCGAGGTCATGATCGCCCCCGCCCTGCAGACCGAGGGCAAGGCGCTGCAGCGCTCCCAGGGCGTGGGGATGGGACACTGAGCCCCGCCGTGGGAGCCGTGTGACCGACACCGTCCTCGTCGTCGACTTCGGGGCCCAGTACGCCGCGGCTCATCGCCCGCCGGGTCCGCGAGGCGCACGTCTACTCCGAGATCGTCCCGGCCAGTATCTCGGCTGCGGAGGTCAGGGCGCGGGCACCCAAGGGCATCATCTTCAGCGGCGGTCCCAAGTCCGTCTACGAGATCCCTGCGCCGTCCATCGATCCCGGCGTCTACGAGCTCGGCATTCCCGTCCTGGGGCTCTGCTATGGCGCGCAGCTGATGGCCCTCCAGCTCGGCGGCACGGTGTCGCGCACCGGGCAAGGCGAGTACGGCCGCACCACGCTGTCGCTGACGGCTTCGTCGCCCCTGTGCCCGGACTGGCCGGTGTCCTCCTCGGTGTGGATGAGCCACGGCGACGCCATCACCGAGGTGCCGGCCGGGTTCGTGGCGACGGCGACGTCACCCGGCGCACCGGTGGCGGCCATGCACGACGCGGCGCGGGGGCTCTTCGGTTTGCAGTTCCATCCCGAGGTGGTGCACACCGACCGGGGCGGCGAGGTGTTCGACCACTTCCTGATGGACGTGTGCGGGTGCGCGCCGGGGTGGACGCACGTATCCATCATCGAGCAGCAGGTCGACGCCGTCCGCGCCCAGGTGGGCTCGGACCGGGTGCTGTGCGCGCTGAGCGGCGGGGTGGACTCGGCCGTGGCCGCCGCGCTGGTGCACAAGGCGGTGGGGGACCAGCTCACGTGCGTCTTCGTCGACACCGGCCTGATGCGCGCCGGCGAGGCCGACCAGGTCGAGGACACGTTCCGACGCCAGTTCAAGGTCGACCTCGTGCACGTGAAGGCGGCGGACCGCTACTTCGCCGCGCTGGAGGGGGTCACCGACCCGGAGCGCAAGCGCAAGATCATCGGCGAGCTGTTCATCCGCATCTTCGAGGAGGTGGCGCGGGACCTCGGCGCCGGGCCGGATGCCGGCGCCACAAGTGGGATCGGTGGACGCGGCGAACCGGGTGTACACGGCGGACACGGCGGACACGGCGAGGTACCTGGCATCGGCGAGGGACCGCGCTTCCTGGTGCAGGGCACGCTCTACCCCGACGTGATCGAGTCGGGGAGCGACACCGCCGCCAACATCAAGTCGCACCACAACGTGGGTGGGCTGCCCGACGACCTGAAGTTCGAATTGGTCGAGCCGCTACGCCTGCTGTTCAAGGACGAGGTGCGCGCCGTGGGCGAGGAGCTCGGACTCCCGCACGAGATCGTGTGGCGCCAGCCCTTCCCCGGCCCCGGTCTGGCCGTGCGCATCATCGGCGAGGTGACGCCCGAGCGGGCCGAGATCCTGCGGGCGGCCGACGCCGTCGTGGTCGAGGAGATCCGCCGGGCTGGCCTCTACCGCGAGCTGTGGCAGAGCTTCGCCGTGCTGCCGGCCGTGCGGACGGTCGGCGTGATGGGTGACGGTCGCACCTACGCCTACCCCATCGTCATCCGCGCCGTCACCAGCGACGACGCCATGACGGCGGACTGGGCCCGGCTGCCCTACGACCTGGTCGAGCGCATCGCCTCCCGCGTCATCAACGAGGTCGAGGGCGTGAACCGGGTGGCACTCGACGTCACGTCGAAGCCGCCCGGGACGATCGAGTGGGAGTGAAGGCCCGGACCGACCGGACCGACGGCGGCGTGAACGGGCAGCTCTTTGGCACCTCTGACGAGGGTGTTGGGGCGGCCGCGGCCGCCGGGGCGGCTCAGGTGACCGAGACGACCGATGCTGCGGGGGCTGCAGAGCCGTCGTTGGACGCGGAGGGGGCGGACGACGGACGCCGCCGCCGGCGCCGCTCGGCCACCAGGTCCGGCGCCTTCTCGGGCAACCCCGTTGCGCTGCTCGACGACCTGACCCTGCCCCAGCGCGCCGCCGTCGAGCACCGGGGCGGACCGCTGCTGATCATCGCCGGCGCCGGGTCGGGCAAGACGCGGGTGCTCACCCGGCGCATCGCGCACCTCCTCGCCACCGGCGACGCGTTGCCGTGGGGCATCCTCGCCATCACCTTCACCAACAAGGCGGCGGACGAGATGCGCGCACGCGTCGTCGACCTCGTGGGAGCGGCGGCCGAGAAGATGTGGGTCTCCACCTTCCACTCGGCCTGCCTGCGCATGCTCCGGGCCAATGCCGACCGGCTCGGCTACCGCTCGGCCTTCACCGTCTACGACGACACCGACTCGCGGCGCCTGATCGAGATGATCACCGCCGAGCTCGGCTTCGACCAGAAACGCCTGCCCTCGCGGGCCGTGCAGGGCGTGATCAGCCAGGCCAAGTCGGAGCTGGTGGACTTCGAGACCTTCCGCGAGGAGGCCGGCAGCGGTCCCGACCCGTTCCGCAAGCGCATCGCCGACGTCTACGTGCAGTACCAGGAGCGTCTCCACGCGGCCAACGCCATGGACTTCGACGACCTCTTGATGGTCACGGCCAACCTGCTGCAGGCCTACGACGACGTGCGCGAGGCCTACCAGGCCCGGTTCCAGCACATCCTCGTCGACGAGTTCCAGGACACCAACCACGCCCAGAACGAGATCGTGAAGCTCCTCGGCGAGGCGCACGGCAACGTGAGCGTGGTCGGCGACTCCGACCAGTCCGTCTACCGCTGGCGCGGCGCCGACATCCGCAACATCTTGGAGTTCGAGCGGGCCTTCCCCAACGTGACGACGATCATGCTGGAGCAGAACTTCCGCTCGACGCAGACCATCCTGGACGCGGCGAACGCGGTGATCGCCAACAACGTCGGCCGCCAGCCGAAGGAGCTCTTCACGGTCGGCGACGGCGGCGGGCCGGTGCGGCGCTACCGCGCCGAGGACGAGCGCGACGAGGCGGCCTGGGTCTCGAGCGAGATCCTGCGCCTGCACGCGTCCGAGGGCCTGTCGTGGGGCGACTTCGCCGTCTTCTACCGCACCAACGCGCAGTCGCTGCCTCTCGAGACGTCCATGAAGTTCACCGGCATCCCCTACAAGGTGGTGGGCGGGGCCAAGTTCTACGACCGGCGCGAGATCAAGGACATCCTGGCCTTCGTCCGCGTCCTGGCCAATCCCGACGACGAGGTCTCGGCGCGCCGCATCGTGAACGTCCCCAAGCGCGGCATCGGCGACACGTCGGTGGCGCGCCTCGCCGCCTGGGCGCAGGTCAACGAGGTCTCCTTCAGCGAGGCCATCGACCGGGCGGCCGAGGCGGGACTGAGCGCCAAGGCGCTGCGGGGGGCCGAGCAGCTGTCCAAGACCCTGACCGAGCTGCGCCCGCTGGTACAGACGGTCAACCCGGCCGACTTCGTCCAGCTGGTGGCCGACCGCACGGGCTACCTGTCCGAGCTGGTCGCCGAGCACACCCACGAGGCGGACGGGCGCATCGAGAACCTGGCCGAGCTGGCGTCACAGGCGGGCGACTTCGACGACGTGCAGGGCTTCTTGGAGACGGTCGCGCTGGTGGCCGACTCCGACGAGCTCGACAGCGACGGGTCCCGGGTGTCGCTCATGACGCTGCACACCGCCAAGGGCCTGGAGTACCCGGCCGTCTTCGTGGTGGGCCTGGAGGAGGGGATCTTCCCGCACTTCCGCTCGCTGGCCGAGCCGACCGAGCTCGAGGAGGAGCGGCGGCTCTTCTACGTCGGCATCACACGGGCGCGGCAGCACCTGGCGATCTCGCACGCCTGGTCACGCACCGCCTGGGGCCGCACACAGCCCGCCATGCCGAGCCGCTTCGTGACGGAGGTGCCCGGGCACCTGGTGGACGACGTCGGGCTGGGCTCGCCGCGGCGCGGCACGGGTTACGACTCGCTGTCGGGCGACGAGCACCTCGCAGGGGCGACCTTCGCGCCGGCGGTGCCGCTGTCCGCGCGCGCGGCGGCCGCGGCAGCCGGAGGCCCGAGCGGGGCGCGGGGGAGCACGGGCGCCGAGGACCTGGGACTGGTCCCCGGCGACGAGGTGGTGCACGACCACTGGGGTCGCGGCGTCGTCGTCGCGGCCAAGGGCGAGGGCTCGCGGGCCCAGGCCACCGTGAACTTCGAGACGGTCGGGAAGAAGAACCTGCTGCTCTCCGCCACGCCGCTGCGCAAAGCCTGAACCCTCAGGTCTGAACTCTCAAGCCGGAACCGTCAGGTCCGAACCCTCACGACTGCGAGTTCGCCACCGCCGTGACGGCTGGTACGCCGGCGAAGGTCGTGGCGACCCCGGACCCGCTCGCCGTGGCGCTCTGGGAGAGGGTGAGGGTGGACGTGCCCTCGCCGGAGACGACGTAGGTGCCGGTGGGGAAGTCGGGATTCGTGATCACCACGTTGCCGCCTCCGACCAGGCCACCCGCGTTCGCGATGTCGACGGGGAAGTTGCCGCCTGCGGTCAGGGTGATGGTGTCGGAGCCCGACGTCGCGGTGGTCGCCAAGCCGGCGGCGCACGTCGTGTTGGGGGCGGCGACGCCGTCGGCGGGTGTGCCCTTGGCCGGAGCGGCGCTCTCGTCCGTCAGCCGCGGGAACCCGTACGTCGTGGAGATCAGCGTGCTCAGCTCGGCGTCGAAGTTGAGCCCCGTCGTGTTGTCCAGGCCCTTCTCGAAGTCGGTGTCCGAGTCGCAGACCCAGTTCACGAAGCCGCCGGTGGAGGCACGGACGGTGTTCGTCAGCCACACGTTGAACAGGGTGATGGCGGTCGGATAGTTGTTGGTGAGCTCCGTCGCGGTCGTCGGCGAGGTGGTGTTCTCCTCGATCTTGATGCCGGAGTACGAGGTCCCGTCGATGGTCGCGGCGGCCGCGTAGGGGTTGGTGTTGTACACCCCGTTGGACTCGACGTAGAGCGTCGTAGCCGCCTCGATGGCCTGGTCGACGTAGTCGGGCGAGGGGAAGTCGCCGATCGCGAACTCGTCCACCTGGTCGGAGTTGTTCTGCAGCGCGATGTGCGCGGTCCCGTTGTTGCCCGTGTCGGTGACCGGGTTGGGGTCGCTGGCGGCGTTCGTGTTCATGTTGGACGCGCAACCCCCACTCGCGACGCCGCTCTCCGCGAAGGACGCGTATGTGGATTCGACCCCGGAGTTCGTGTTGATTCCCATGACCCGGATCGGGACGCCGATCGGCGCGCCGTTACCCTCGGCCAGCGTGGTCCCGATGCCGACGTGGGGGTCCTCGTTCGCGTTCGTGCCCGTGGCGGCCGCGGACAGCACGAGGGACGTGCCACCGCCACCGATCGAGGAGATCGTGGTGCCGCTCGGGATGTCCGGGCCCGTGATGCTCTGGCCGGATGCGACCGAGGAGAACACCGCGCTGGCCAGCGTGACCGTGGTCGAGCCACTGGCCACCGTGGCGTTCGGGATCACGATGTTCGGGCCCAGGTTGGTCAGCGAGCCCCAGTCGGTGATCCGGGTCGTGCCCGTGGCGCACCAGATCCGGTAGGCCGTGCTCGACGCGCCGCCCCCGTTGTCGTTGTCCGAGAGGTTGTTGAGCTTGGTCCCGGAGTAGGGGCCGCCGGTGGGGTCACCCGGGAGCCAGCCGAGGGCGACGGGCCCCACGACCCCTCCGTTGATCCCCGAGTACGGAGCGGTGGTCGAGGTCCCGTAGACGTTCGGGTCGATGGGGTAGGCCACGACGGGCACGGCGTCCTTGGCGAACCCCGCCTCGGCGAGCGTGGAGCAGGCCGTGCCGACCGGCTTGGCCGACCGCACGAAGTCGACCGGGAGGGGAGTCGGCGTCGCGCCGCAGATCTGGCTCTGGCCGGCCGACGACCCGATGTCGTCGACGCCTTCGGTGACCTCCGTGCGGTCCCAGTTGTCGGCGACGTCGGTCGTGGAGACGTTCTGGCCCGACTGGCAGTAGTCCTCCTCGTTGGCGGTGGACGAGGCGGGGTCCGAGGAGTTGTACAAGGTCTGCCCGGCGCTCGAGTTCAGGGTGCAGCCGTACAGGCCGGCACCCGTGTAGAGGTCTCCCACCCGTTGCATCAGGAACAGGGTCGTGTCGGAGCCGGCGCTGCGGATCCCCTCGACGTTGCCGTTGTAGAAATGCGGCGGCAGGGGCGTGGCTCCGCCGGGCGGATCGGCGGGGACGGCGGCCGACGCCGCACCCGCGGCCGCGAACAGCGACGCCGCAGCGATGGCGACTCCGGCGGCGATCGCACGCGTGCCAGGTGGAGGGTTCGAACGTGCATTGGTCTGTGGCCCCTTCCGTCTTCCTGTGGTCCTGAGTCCCTACGGTCCCGCTTGCTGCGGTCTCGTGGGTTAGCCGCCTTGGTTCCTATAGATGAGAGATTTAGTCAGGTTTTAAGGAAACTGCAAGGCCGGTGTCCCGGGAGGTGACGGGAGCGTGAACGGCACGTAACACACCTCCCCGTGAGGTGCCCTCCGCGCGACCGGCGCACGTCGCGCCCGGTGCCATCCGATCTGGCGCCCGCACCCAGGGCCTCCGTATCCTGGGTCGCGCATGAGACGTCCCTACAGGGTGGTCGTGGCCAAGCCCGGACTGGACGGTCACGACCGGGGGGCCAAGGTCATCGCCCGGGCGCTGCGCGACAGCGGGTTCGAGGTGGTCTACACCGGCCTGCACCAGACGCCCGAGCAGGTCGTGCAGGCCGTCGTGCAGGAGGACGCCGACGCCGTCGGGCTCTCGCTGCTCTCGGGGGCCCATCTCACGCTGGTGCCCAAGGTGATCAAGCTGCTCGCCGACGCCGGACGGGGGGACGTCCTCGTCGATCGTGGGCGGCATCATCCCCGAGGCCGACATCCCGGTGCTCCGGGAGCAGGGCGTCGCCCACGTCTTCACGCCGGGCGCGCCGCTCGACTCCATCGGCACCTGGTTGGCCGAGACCCTCGATGCGCGCGAGGAGGCCCTCGAGGGCTGAACTCCCACCCGGCGGCGCCACGCGCCGCCCGACCCGGGCCGCCTCGTCGGCCGACGGCGCATCGAGAGCCAGGCCGAGACCGACGCAGACGACCGACCAGACCGACGACCGAGCACCGACGAAGGAGACAGAGACCCAAGTGGACCTCTACGAGTACCAGGGCAAGCAGTACTTCGCCCGCTTCGGCATCCCCACGTCCCCGGGCGGGGTGGCCGACACCGTGGACGAGGCGGTCGAGCAGGCCGACGCCGCGGGCTACCCCGTGGTGGTCAAGGCACAGGTGAAGGTCGGGGGCCGGGGCAAGGCGGGCGGCGTGAAGCTCGCCGCCGACGCCGACGAGGTGCGCCTGCACGCCGGCAACATCCTCGGCCTCGACATCAAGGGCCACGTCGTGAAGCGCCTCTGGGTCGAGCACGCGTCGGACATCGCGAAGGAGTACTACGCCAGCTTCACGCTCGACCGCACGGCGAAGCTGCATCTCGGCATGCTCTCGGCCGAGGGCGGCGTCGAGATCGAAGAGGTGGCCGAGACCAACCCCGACGCCATCGCCAGGCTGCACATCGACCCGGTGACGGGCCTCAGCGAGGAGGCGGCGCGCGCCTGGGTGGACCGGGCCAACCTCGACCCCGAGGCGCGGGCGCAGGCGGCCACGCTCCTCGTGCGCCTCTACCACTGCTACGTCGAGGGCGACTGCGACCTGGCCGAGATCAACCCGCTCATCCTCACGCCCGAGGGCAAGGTGCACGCGCTCGACGCCAAGGTGACGCTCGACGAGAACGCGTCCTTCCGCCACCCCGAGTGGGAGGAGTACGAGGACGACTCCGACGTCGACCCCCGCGAGAAGATGGCCAAGGAGAAGGGCCTCAACTACATCGGCCTCTCGGGCACGGTCGGCATCATCGCCAACGGTGCCGGCCTGGCCATGTCGACGCTCGACGTGGTCACCCAGGTCGGCGGCGAGGCGGCCAACTTCCTCGACATCGGGGGCGGGGCCAACGCCGACGTGATGGCCGCCGCGCTCGAGGTGATCAACGCCGACCCGGCGGTCAAGTCCATCTTCGTCAACATCTTCGGCGGCATCACCCGGGTGGACGAGGTGGCCAAGGGGATCATCGAGGCGATGAGCCGGGTCACGCTGAGCTCGCCGGTGGTCATGCGCCTCGACGGCACGAACGCCGAGCAGGGCCGGGCCCTGCTGGCCGACCACCTGTCGGCCACGCTGATCGCCGAGCCCACCATGCTCGACGCCGCCCGCCGCGCCGTCGCGCTGGCCAAGGCCTAGAGCCTTCGAGCCTTTCGAGCCCCGAGAGAACCGCAGAGAACAGGGAGAACAGGAACCAACGTGAGCATCTTCGTCGACGAGACGACCAAGGTCGTGATCCAGGGCGTCAGCCCGACGAGCCAGGGCCTCTTCCACGGGCTGCGCAACAAGGCCTACGGCACCAAGATCGTCGGTGGCACCAACCCCAAGCGCGGTGGCGAGGAGATCGAGGGCATCCCCGTCTTCGCCTCCGTGGCCGAGGCGGTGAAGGAGACCGGCGCCACGGCGTCGTTCATCACCGTGCCGCCACGCGGCGCGGCCGACGCCATCATGGAGGCGGCCGAGGCCGGCATCGCCTTCATCGTCTGCATCACCGAGGGCATCCCCGCCCAGGACGAGGCGGTGACGTACAACCGCCTCGTCGAGGAGTTCCCCGGCACCCGCCTGCTCGGGCCGAACTGCCCGGGGATCATCAGCCCCGGGAAGTGCAACATCGGCATCACCTCGGGCGACATCGCGCTGCCGGGAGGACCGGTGGGGATCGTCTCGCGTTCGGGCACGCTGACCTACCAGGCGCTGCACGAGCTCTCGCAGCAGGGGGTCGGCCAGACCACCTGCGTCGGCATCGGTGGCGACCCCGTGCCGGGGACCAACTTCATCGACTGCCTGGCCGCGTTCGAGGCCGACCCCGAGACGAAGGCCGTCATGATGATCGGCGAGATCGGCGGCTCCGAGGAGGAGCGCGCCGCCGAGTTCATCGCCTCCTCGCATGACCAAGCCGGTGGCCGCCTACATCGCCGGCGTCACCGCGCCCCCGGGGCGCAAGATGGGCCACGCCGGCGCCATCATCTCGGGCTCGTCCGGGCACGGCCCAGGCGAAGATGGAGGCGCTGTCCGCCGCCGGTGCGCAGGTGGCCGAGAACCCGACCGAGTGCGGGGAGAAGATGGTCGCGATCGTGCGGGGGCTCGGCTGAACGGCTGAACCGACCGCCCGCACGATCGGGCGTGCGGTGCCGTGCTTCTGGCTAGGCGGCGACCGCCTGCGCCGGCGACGGTGTCACGCCGACCGCCGGCGCCCGGGCCCGCGTCCCCGCCCAGCGTGCCGCGCTGACTGCTTGACCGCGATCACGATGCCGGTGGCGAGGAGCCAGATGGGAAGCCCGAAGAGGAAAGCCAGGAAGCTGAGCGGCCCGGCGGCGCCCACCACCGCCACCAGGATGGAGTACCACCCGAGCAGCTTGGGCAACGGGGCGACGCCACGGTTGAGCAGGATGGCCAGGCCGGACGAGAGCGTCAGGAAGTCCATGCCGGCGATCAGCAGCAGTTCGTTGTTCTGGCTGTAGAAGTTGACGAAGTGCGCCACGGCGAACTCGTGGTTGTGCGAGGCCAGGATCAGCGTGACCTCGAAGCTGCCCGCGACGATGACCCCCGCCACCAGCAGGATGCCCGACGCGAAGACGATGTTGGGCCACAGCCGCTGTCCGCCGGCCTGGACGAGCACGCTGCGGAGCTGGGTCACGTACACGAGGAGCAGGAACAGCGCCAGGCCGACCAGCCAGATCGTGACCCACTGCTGGTTCACGTGGGTGTTGTACCAGTGCGCCACGGTGACACCCGATGCGTTCTCGTTCGGAGTGCCGCTCGAGAGCGGTCCGAACGAGACGAAGATCAGCGCCGCGGCCACCAAGCCGATCAGCCACAGCCAGCGGTTCACGCTCGAATCCTTCATAGCTGTCCCTCCCTTGTCCGATGCGGACATCTGGGAGCGTGGCCCAGCGGGACGCCAGGAGACGCTCGCTCGCACGCTCCACCCCCATTGTGAACCCCCGTTGGCTGCTTCGGTAGGGGGAAGTAGTGCCGACGGTGTGTGGGATACCACGCCCAAACGCTTGTGTCCCCGTGCACGAGCATCCCCCGAGGTCGGAGGGGCCCTCGTTAGCGTTTTCTCGATGCCGCCTGGGACCACGGACGAAGGGCAGAGCCCCGGAACCTGGCGCTTCCGGCGTCCGGACCGGTTCGCGGGCGCCCCGCTGCGTCTCTCGGATCTCGAGCGCTCGCAGCAGCGGCGCGCCGTCCTGCGCTGCGCGCTCACCATCATCCTCGCCTGGGTGCTCATCGTCGGCGCCTTCTACGTGCTGCCGATCGGCCGTGAGTCGAGCGTCCGCGCCTTCGTACGGCTCACGGTGGACATCGCGCTCATCGCTGCGGTGTTCGCCTGGCAGATCCGCCGCATCAGTCGGGCGGAACTGCCCGAACTGCGCGCCATCGAGGCCCTGGGCATCGTCATCGCCGTCTTCCTCGTCGCGTTCTCCTCCATCTATCTCTCGATGTCGCACGAGGCCGTCACGACGTTCACGCAGCCGCTGGACCACACGCGGGCGCTCTACTTCACCGTCACGGTGTTCTCGACCGTCGGTTTCGGTGACATCACGCCGCGGACCGACCCGGCGCGCCTCGTCGTGTCGGCCCAGATGCTGCTCGACCTCGCGATCATCGGCGCCGTCGTGCGCCTGCTCTTCAACGCGGCGCGCAGCCGTATCGAGCCGACGCCCGTAGTGGCGTCCGCGGTTCCGTCGGGAACGGGCCCGTCACCAGCCGGAAGTGGAGAAAGCTCGGCCGGGTAGGCCGATGGGCGAAGGGCGGAGACCGCCGGGGTAGGGGCCCGCCAGCTCACGGTGCGCCGGGGGGTTGCCACTAGATTGGCGTACGTGCGTCTCGCGGTCCTTGTCTCGGGTTCCGGGACGATCCTCGAGGCGATGTTCGGCGCCGGCCTCCCCGTCTCGGTCGTCCTGTCCGACCGCCCCTGCGCCGGGCTCGTGCTGGCCGAGGAGCACGGTGCCGCCGCCGAGCTCGTCGACCGCAAGGCCTACGGCGGCTTCGGCCCCGACTTCGACCGGGCGGGGTTCACCGCCACGGTCACCGCCACGCTGGTGGCGCACCAGGTGGACCTGGTGGCGATGGCCGGCTTCGGCACGGTGCTGACCGAGGCGGTCCACCGCGCCTTTCCGGACCGCATCCTGAACACGCACCCGGCCCTGCTCCCCGCCTTCCCCGGGTGGCACGGCGTCCGGGACGCGCTGGCCGCCGGGGTCCCCGAGACGGGCTGCACGGTGCACCTGGCTACCCTCGAGATGGACGCCGGGCCGATCCTGGCCCAACGAGCCGTTCCCGTCGTCGCCGGCGACACCGAGGAGACGCTGCACGAGCGGATCAAGGTGGTCGAGCGCACGCTCTATCCCGTCGACCGTGGCCTGGGCGCTCGACGAGCTGGAGGCCGGCCGGGAGATCGAACCGCCGGCGGTGGTCGGGCCGCGGCAGTCAGAACGACGAGAGAAGGAGCGGACGAGGAGATGACGTCGTGAGGGCACTGCTGTCCGTCTACGACAAGGAGGGGCTGGTCGAGCTGGCCCAGGGCCTCTCGGACCTCGGCTGGGAGCTGGTGGCCAGCGGCAACACCGCCGCCCGGCTGACCGAGGCCGGCATCGCGCACACCGAGGTCGCCGAGGTGACCGGCTCGCCCGAGATGCTGGGCGGGCGCGTCAAGACCCTCCACCCGAAGATCCACGGCGGCATCCTGGCCGACCGGGCCAAGCCCGAGCACCAGGCCGACCTCGAGGCGAACGGCATCGACGCCATCGACCTCGTGGTGTCGAACCTGTACCCGTTCGCCTCGGACCCCTCGGTCGAGCTCATCGACATCGGCGGTCCCGCCATGGTGCGCGCCGCCGCCAAGAACCACGAGCACGTGGGTGTGCTCACCTCGCCGGCCGACTACCCGCTCGTCCTGGAGGAATTGCGTCGTTCCGCCACACTCTCGGCCGCGACGCGTCGCCGGCTGGCCCGCGCCGCCTTCGCCCACACGGCGGCCTACGACGCCGCCATCGTGGCGTGGCTCGACGCCGGCGGCCCCTCACCCGTCTCGGGCCTCGCCGGCGCCACCGAGGCCGACACCGAGGAGGCCGAGTTGTCGGCCGTCCTACCGCCGACGCTGCACCTCACGCTCGAGCGCACCGAGGTGCTGCGCTACGGCGAGAACCCGCATCAGCGCGGCTCGCGCTACCGGGTGGCCGGGACCTCGAGCTGGTGGGACGGCATGGCGCAGCACGGTGGCAGAGCGCTCTCGTACCTCAACATCTTCGACGGCGACGCCGCCTGGCGGCTCGTGCACGAGCTGGCGTCGGACGCCAACGCCAACGCCGACGGCGCAGGCGGCGGACAGTTCGCCGTGGCCATCATCAAGCACGCCAACCCATGCGGCGCCGCGGTGGCCGGCAATCTGGTCGCACGCCTACGAGCGTGCCCTCGAGTGCGACCCGCTGAGCGCGTTCGGCGGCGTCGTGGCCATAGGTGGCGAGGTGACGGCCGAGGTGGCCGACGCGGTCGCCGCCGGCCCCCAGGCCGACGTCATCATCGCGTCGTCGTATACGCCCGACGCGCTCGAAACGCTGCGGAGTCGGCGCAAGGCCACCCGCATCCTCTCGGGGCCGGCGCCCGAGCGAGCGGCGCGCCAGCTGCGCAGCCTCGGGGCCAGCGTGCTCGTGCAGGACGTCGACGCGTTCGTCACGCCGCGCGCGGACTGGCGGACGGTGACGAAGCGCCAGCCCACCGACGACGAGTGGCGCGACCTGGTGCTGGCGTGGCGCGTGTGCGGTCGCACGACGTCCAACGCCATCGCCGTCGTCACGGCGGGCCAGGCGGTCGGTGTCGGGCGCGGGTCAGCAGTCCCGCGTCGTGGCGGCCGAGATCGCCGTGCAGAAGGCGGGGGAGCGTGCCAAGGGCGGGGCGGGCGCGAGCGACGCCTTCTTCCCCTTCCCCGACGGCCTGCTCGTGCTGGCCGACGCGGGCGTGACGGCTGTCGTCCAACCGGGAGGCTCGGTGAAGGACAACGATGTGATCGCGGCCGCCGACGAGGCGGGCGTCGCCATGGTCCTGACCGGCGAGCGCCACTTCCGGCACTGATGAGCGCCATCCTCCTCGACGGCGAGCCCGTCGCCGCCCGCATCCGAGCCGAGGTCGCCGAGCGCGTTGCGAGGCTGGCGGCCGAGGGCGTCCACGTCGGGCTCGGCACCATACTCGTCGGCGACGATCCCCCGAGTGTGCGCTACGTCGCCATGAAGCACGAGGAGTCTGCCGAGCTCGGCCTGTACTCGGTCGGCGAACACCTGCCCGAGACGGCGACCCAGCACGAGGTCCTGGACGCGATCGCACGCTTCAACGCCGATCCGAAGGTGAGCGCGTACCTGGTGCAGCTCCCCCTCCCCGCAGGCCTCGACGAAGAGCAGGCGTTGCTCGCCGTGGACCCGGACAAAGACGTCGACGGCCTGCACCCGGTGAACCTCGGACGTCTCGTGCTCGGCACCCCCGGCCAGCTGCCCTGCACGCCGTCCGGCATCGTCGAGCTGCTGCACGCGTACGACGTGCCCGTCGAGGGGCGCCATGTCGTCATCATCGGGCGCGGGGTGACCATCGGGCGCCCACTGGCCAACCTGCTGACCTTGAAGCAGCCCGGGCTCAATGCGGCCGTGACTGCGGTGCACACCGGAGTCGCCGTGTCGGACATCGCGGCGCTGACCCGTACGGCCGACATCGTCGTCGCCGCTGCGGGGCGTCCCCACCTGCTCACGCCGGACATGGTCAAGCCGGGGGCGGCCGTGGTCTCGGCAGGCACGACGTTCGAGGGGAAGAAGCTGATCCCCGACGCGCACCCCGACGTCGCCGAGGTGGCGGGTTGGATCACCCCACGGCTCGGGGGAGTCGGCCCCATGACCCGTGCCATGCTGTACCGCAACGCGTTGCGAGCAGCGGAGATGACGGCGAAGTGAGATCCAGGTGAGCGAGCGCGAACATTCGGAGCGTCCGTGGGGCAACTACACGGTCATCGACGACGACGCAGCCCGATCACAAGGTCAAGCGCATGGTCGTCCTCCCCGGCAAGCGGCTCAGCTATCAGCGCCACGCCAAGCGCTCTGAGCACTGGTTCATCGTGTCCGGGACGGCGACGGTCACGCTCGAGGGGGTCGAGCACACGCTCGGTCCCGGTCAGTCGATCGACATCCCGCTCGGGGGCGCGCACCGGATCGCCAACGGCGGGGACACCGACCTCGTGTTCATCGAGGTGCAGCACGGCACCTACTTCGGCGAGGACGACATCGTCCGGCTCGAGGACGACTACGGGCGCATTGGCGCATGACGCGCATCGCCGAGCTGCTGGAGGCCGGCCCGACCTACTCGTTCGAGTTCTTCCCGCCCAAGAACGACAAGGAGCTGCGGACCCTCGCCCGCACCATCGCGGAGCTGCAACCGCTCGAGCCCTCCTTCGTCTCGGTGACCTACCGGGGCGGTGCGGAGTCGCGTCAGCGCACCTTCGACCTGGTCTCGGGAATGCTGCACACGACACGGCTCAACCCGATGGCCCACCTCATCTGCGTCGCGCACACCCGGCTCGAGCTGGCCGACATCCTCGTGGCCCTGCGCAAGGCCGGCATCGAGAACCTGATGGCCCTCGGCGGGGATCCGCCCGAGGACCCGTCCGCCGAGGCGGGCGAGCTGGCCTACGCCGCCGAGCTGGTGCAGCTGGCCCGCGCCATCGGCGGCTTCTCCGTCGGCGTGGCCGCGCACCCCGCCGGGCACCCGCGGTCGCCCGACATGCCGAGCGACCGCGACTTCCTGGCGGCCAAGCTCGCGCTGGCGGACTTCGGGGTGACGCAGTTCTTCTTCGAGGCCGCCGAGTACGAGGGCCTCGTTGCCGACCTGCGCGAGCGCGGCGTCGACACCCCCGTGCTGCCGGGGATCCTGCCGGTCACCTCGCTCTCGACCATGGGCCGGCTCGGTGCCATGGGAGCGGCGGCACCCCCGTGGATGGAGGAGCGCCTGCGCGCTGCCGACCAGCGGGGCGGCGCCGACGCGGTGCGCAAGGAGGGGGTGGAGCTGGCCACCGAGCTCTGCTCGCACCTCCTCGAGGTGGGCGTGCCGGGGCTGCACTTCTATACCTTCAACACCTCGAGCGCGACCCGGGAGATCTACGCCGCTCTCGGACTGGGTCCCAGCACGTCGTAGTTGGGCTCCACCGGGTTTTGGAGGCGCCGTCAATGCCCGATTGGTTCGCTCCTGTATAGACCCACTAGGGGCAAATAGTGGGTCTAGTGGGTATATATTGACCTAGATGGCATATGTGGTGGCGCGCCGCGGAGGACGCTTCGAGATTCGCGAGTCCGTCCACACGCCAAAAGGGCCTCGGGCGCGATCACTGGCCAACTTCGAGCGCCTCACCGACGAGGTCCTCGAATCAGCGCGCCGGCGAGCCAGTCGGCCCTTCGACCCTCAGGCGGTTTTGGAGTCCGCCCGGAGGGCGGACTCGCGTGCGGCCGCACAACGTCCCGGCAAAGGGCGTCTCGGGGGCGTCGCCACGCCGAGGCGATTCGAGGCGCGCCGGTTCGTCGAGTCGTCTCGGCGGATGGCTCGCTTGGTCGAAACCGGCACGCCAACGCCACAGAGCACCGCGCCACGGGACCCCGGCGAGACCCTCATCGACCTCCTCAACTTCGCCGAGCAGATCACACCGTTCACCCCGGCGCGGTCTCCCGGGCCGCTCGCGTTCCCGCCCCTGGCCCGACTGGCCGAGGCGACCCGGCGGCGGAGGGGAAACACGGGGGGAACCGGGGACTCGGTGACGTGACCGCGGCCGCGACCCAGACCCTGGGCCGCCTTGCCTCACGCATCGTGGTGCTCCACGAGATGCTCGATTCGCTGGGCGTGCCCCACCAGTTCGGCGGCGCCCTGGCCCTGGCCTGGTACCGCAACCCCCGGGCCACGACCGACATCGACGTCAACCTCACCCTGCCACCCGAGGCCGCCGCGCCAGTGCTCGGAGCCTTCGTGACCCTCGGGGTGACGGTGACGGATCCGGACCGAGCTGTCATCGACCGCGACGGCCAGGCTCGGCTGGACTGGGACGGCTCCTATCTCGACGTCTTCTTCGCCACTCTCGCCTTCCACCACGACATGGCGGCCCGGGCCCGGAGCGTGCGCTTCGGGCCGGTCGAGATCCCGATCCTCGCCCCCGAGGACCTCGTCGTCTGCAAGGCGGTGTTCGACCGGCCCAAGGACTGGCTCGACATCGAGGAGATGGTGCGCTGGGGCACCGAGCTCGATGTCGGCTATGCGCTGCGTTGGGTCGGCGTCATCCTGGGCGAGGGATCGGCCGAGGCCGCCCGCCTCACCGAGGTCTTGGCCAACCGGGGCGGCGGATAGCAGCGCGGAGGACAGCCGCGTCCGACCAGGTCGATTGGGACGTAGCCGTCTCGGCCCGTAGCATCCGGGCCATGGCAGATCTCATCCGCATGGGCGCTGACGGCACGCTGGTCGTCCCCGACGAGCCCATCATCCCCTTCATCGAGGGCGACGGCACCGGGGTCGACATCTGGCCTGCCGCCAAGCTGGTCCTCGACGCCGCCGCCGCCAAGCACGGGCACAGGGTCGCCTGGAAGGAGGTCCTGGCCGGCCAGAAGGCGTTCGACGAGACGGGCAGTTGGCTGCCGGACGAGACGGTCGAGACGTTCCGCAGCCACTTGATCGGGATCAAGGGTCCCTTGACCACGCCGGTCGGCGGGGGCATCCGCTCGCTCAACGTGGCCTTGCGCCAGATCCTCGACCTCTACGTCTGCCTGCGGCCGGTGCGCTGGTTTGCCGGCGTGCCCTCGCCGGTCGTGCACCCCGAGCTGGTCGACATGGTGATCTTCCGGGAGAACACAGAGGACGTCTACGCCGGCTACGAGGTGCAGTCCGGCACGCCGGAGGCGGAGAAGCTGGCCACCTACCTGCGCGAGGAGATGGGGTGGCCCATCCGCGAGGCTTCGGGCATCGGCATCAAGCCCATCTCGCCCATGGGGTCCAAGCGGCTCATCCGTGCCGCCATCGAGTACGCCCTGGACCGCAAGCGCCGCTCGGTGACGCTGGTGCACAAGGGCAACATCCAGAAGTTCACCGAAGGCGCCTTCCGGGAGTGGGGCTACGAGCTCGTGCGCGAGGAGTTCGCCGACGTCGCCGTCGGCTGGGACGACTGCAACGGCGAGCCCGGAGACAAACTGCTCGTGAAGGACACCATCGCCGACATCACGCTGCAGCAGGTGCTCACCCGTCCCACGGATTTCGACGTCATCGCCACGACGAACCTCAACGGGGACTATCTGTCCGATGCGCTGGCCGCCCAGGTCGGCGGGATCGGCATCGCCCCGGGGGCCAACATCAACTTCGTCACCGGCCACGGCGTCTTCGAGGCCACGCACGGCACGGCGCCCAAGTACGCCGGCCAGGACAAGGTGAACCCGGGCTCGCTGCTGCTCTCGGGGGTGCTCATGTACGAGCATCTCGGCTGGAACAACGCGGCGTCCGACATCGTCCACGCGCTGGAGGCCACCATCGCGGACAAGGTCGTGACGTACGACTTCGCGCGGCTGATGGAGGGGGCGACCGAGGTGAAGACCTCGGAGTTCGCCGCGGCCATCGTCGACCGCCTGTAGGCCTGTACATCCTGTCGGAAAGGACCTCCAAGTCATGGCAAAGCCCCCCGTCCACGTCACCGTCACCGGAGCCGGCGGCCAGATCGGCTACTCGATCCTCTTTCGGATCGCCTCGGGCCAACTCCTCGGCGAGGACCAGCCGATCGTGTTGCGCCTGCTCGAGATCGAGCCCGCCATGAAGGTGCTCGAGGGCGTCTGCATGGAGATCGACGACGGGGCGTTCCCGCTGGTCCACGACATCGTCCCCACCTCGGATCTCAAGACGGCCTTCGACGGGACTTCGTGGGCCCTGCTCGTCGGCTCGGTGCCCCGCAAGGCGGGCATGGAGCGCGGCGATCTGCTCAACGTCAACGGCGGCATCTTCAAGCCCCAGGGCCGGGCCGTCGCAGAGAACGCCGCATCCGACGTGCGCATCCTCGTGGTCGGCAATCCCTGCAACACCAACTGCCTGATCGCGCGCAGCAACGCGCCCGAGGTGCCCGCCGACCGCTGGTTCGCCATGACCCGGCTCGACGAGAACCGGGCCAAGGCGCAGCTGGCCCGCAAGGCCGGCGCACTGGCGGGTGACGTGACCAACGTCGCCATCTGGGGCAACCATTCGGCGACACAGTTCCCCGACTTCGCCAACGCCAAGATCGGCGGGAAGCCGGTGCCCGCGGTCATCACCGACGACGCCTGGCTGCGGGGCGACTTCATCACGACGGTGCAGAAGCGCGGGGCCGCCATCATCGAAGCCCGGGGGTCCTCCTCGGCCGCCTCGGCCGCCGCCGCCGCCATCGACACCGTCGTCTCGCTCCGCACCGAGACCGCGACGGGCGACTGCTTCTCGGTGGCGATCGCGAGCGCCGGCCAGTACGGGGCGCCCGAGGGGTTGCAGTTCGGGTTCCCCGTCTCCTCCGACGGCAAGGGCGGTTGGTCCGTCGTCGAGGGGTTCGGCCGCGACGACTTCGCCACCGAGCGCATCGGCATCACGACGGACGAGCTGCTCGCCGAGCGGGACGAAGTGAAGGCGCTGGGCCTCATCGCCTAGCGGTCGCGGTCGCGGACGCCGACGCCGGCGCCGGCGTCGGCGCCGCAGGCCCGGGCGTGGGCGGTCGGACGGCGTCATCGGTGCCGTCATCGGCTGTTCGCGACCTGGAAACGGAGGCGAAACACAGGCCTGGCACCCTGAGACCGTGGGTGACCTGTTCGACGGCTACGGCACGTCGGCACGCGGTCTGGCCGAGATGGCGTTCGACGAGATGATGGACCTTCGCGGCGAGGCCCGGATCTCGTATGCCGCCGTGGCCTCCTCGCTCTCCCAGATGGGACCGGAGGATGTGTCGTCACGAGGTTCGCGCCTGGCGCGGGCCTTCATGGATCAAGGCGTCACCTTCGACCTGGACGGCGAGGAACGACCCTTCCCGCTCGACGTCGTGCCGCGCATTTTCACCGCCGAAGAGTGGGCACGGGTCGCGGACGGGGTGACCCAACGGGTCAGGGCACTGGAGCTGTTCCTGGCGGACGTCTACGGCGCAGCACGGATCGTCAGCGACGGACTGGTCCCCCACGAGGTCATCACGAGCTCACCGGGTTTCGTGCGGGCCGCGTACGGCTACACCCCTCCCAACGGGGTGCGGATCCACGTGGCGGGGATCGACGTGATTCGCGACGAGGACGGGGAGTTCCGGGTCCTGGAGGACAACCTGCGCAGCCCCTCCGGCGTGAGCTACGTCCTCGCGAATCGGGCCGCGATGGCGAGGGTGCTGCCCGAGCTGTTCTGGGGACAGCCCATCCAGATGGTCACCGACTACCCGGCGCGTCTCGTCAACGCATTGCGTCCGCGCGGCACCCGTGTCGGTGCAGGACCCGACCGTGGTGGTCCTTACCCCGGGCGTGCACAACTCGGCCTTCTACGAGCACGCGCTCCTGGCGCGCCTCATGGGCGTGCATCTGGTGGAGGGCCGCGATCTCGTCTGCCACGGGACCGACGTCTACCTCCGCACCACCGAAGGAGAGATGCCGGTGCACGTCATTTACCGGCGGGTCGACGACGAGTATCTCGACCCACTTCAGTTCAGGCCTGAGTCCTTGGTGGGATGTCCGGGGGTCGTCAACGCGGCGAGGTCGGGCCGGGTCACGATCGCCAACGGCGTCGGGAACGGTGTCGCCGACGACAAGCTCGTCTACACCTACGTACCCGCCATGATCAGGTACTACCTCGGCGAAGATCCGATCCTCGACAACGTCGAGACCATGCACCTCGTCGACGACGCGGTGCGCCGGGACGCCCTGCGCTGCCGCGGCGATCTGGTGTTCAAGCGTGTCGACGGCTCGGGGGGCAAGGACCTCGTCGTAGGACCGACCGCCAGTGGTGCCGAGCTCGACGACCTGGCCCGTGCGGTGGAGGCCAACCCGCGTCGCTGGATCGCCCAGCGGCTCGTCGCGCTCTCCACGTCCCCGACTTGGGTCGACGACGCGATGCAGCGACGTCATGTCGACCTTCGGCCCTTTGCGGTCAACGACGGGGAGAACATCTGGGTCCTGCCGGGCGGACTGACCCGGGTCGCGCTGCGCGAGGGCGGCGTCGTGGTCAACTCGAGCCAGGGTGGAGGGTCCAAGGACACCTGGGTCGTCGGCGGAGGCCTTTCCAAACCGCTCCTGCCACCCCGCCAGACCCGTTCACCTGCAGCCGGCCCGCCGATGGACGTCGGTCCCCGAGGCGACGAAGAGCTCGGAGTACAGCAACAGCAACAGCAACAACAACAGCAAAACCAAGAACGGCCGCAATGGGATATCCGAAGCGATCACCGGCTGGGTCCGCCGACATGACCCGTGCCCTGCTGAGCCGGGTCGCCGAGTCGATCTTCTGGGTCGGGCGTTACATCGAGCGCGCCGAGGGCACGGCGCGCATCCTCGATGTCCTGGTGCACCAGGCCTTGGAGCAAAGCGACGACGAGGGCTCCTCCGCCGCCCGACGGTTGCTCGCGGTGATGGGGTTGCCGGACAGTGGGACCGAGACCCTGTGGCAGGCGACAGAGCGCCTCGCGACCGACCCCGTCAGCCGCTCCTCCATCGCCGGTGCATTGGCTGCGGCGCGGGAGAACACCCGGGCCGTCCGCCACGTCGTGCCCGTCGAGTTCTGGGAGCACATCAACGCCACCTGGAGTGAGCTGCCCATGCAATGGGACACCAGCCGACGGGCGGGTCCCGCGTTCTACCTCTCGTACGTCAAGATCCAGTGCGCAGGGATGATGGGCCTCGCCGACACCATGATGAGCCGGGATCAGACCTGGCTCTTCTTCACCCTGGGCCGTTGCCTCGAGCGGACCGACGTCGTGGCCCGCCAGCTGGCCACGGTGGCGTTCGACGAGGTCTTCGACGGCGGTCTGGTCATGCTGCTGCGGTCCTGCGGTGGTTACGAGCCCTACCTGCGGCTCTCCCAAGGGGTCGTCGAGCCCGGTCGCGTCCTCGACTTCCTGCTCAGAGACCGCCTCTTTCCTCGTTCCGCTTTTGCGTCACTGACCCTTGCCGAGGACTGTCTCGACCAGATAAACGCCGGCCGCCAGGGGACCTGGGACGACGCGCGAGGCCTGATCGGTCTGGCGCGGGCGGAGCTGGAATATTCTGCGCCGACGACGCTGGCGCGCGGGTTGGAGACGCGCCTCGAGCGGCTCCAGACGGCCACCTCCTCTGTCAGCGACGCGATCACGCGGCGCTACTTCGCCCAGGACCTTCCGCTGCAGTGGCGACGGGGAGGCATCGTGGCATGAGCCGTGGCGACGGGTGGCGGCTCCGGGTCGCCCACGAGACACAGTTCGACTACGACGCGCCGGCACGGGCGTCGTACAACGAGCTGCGCATGAGCCCGCGTTCGGAGGTGCGCCAGACCGCGCTCGAGACTCGGGTGGCGACGTTGCCCGCGGCGTCGCAGTACGCCTACGTCGACTACTGGGGCACGCAGGTCGTCGCGTTCAACGTCGACCGGGTCCACGAAGTGCTTACCATCACAGGCCATTCGCTCGTCGACACACAGCCGCCCGAGTTGCCCGAGGACTGTTCGTGGGAGGAGGTCGGTGATGCGTCGCTGACGATGGCCGATCACCTGGCGCACAACCTCTACACCGATCCCAGTGTGGAACTACGCGACATCGCCGCCGGGCTTCGGGCCAAACGCCCGCTCGAGACGGCCCGGCGCCTCGTGGCGGCCGCGCATGGCGCTCTCCGATACGCCCGGGGGGTGACCTCGGTCCATACATCTGCCAACGAGGCCTATGCAGACGGCGCCGGGGTCTGCCAGGACTTCGCACATCTCTTCTTGGCCTTTGCCCGGTCCCTCGGCCTACCCGCACGCTATGTCTCGGGATACTTCCACCCCGAAGAGGACGCCACCGTCGGGGAAGAGGTGATCGGGCAGAGTCACGCGTGGGTGGAGGTCTGGACGGGCAAGTGGTGGGGCTACGACCCGACGAACGACTGTCCGGTGGGCGAACGGCACGTCGCCGTAGGACGGGGTCGTGACTACGCCGACGTCCCGCCGGTAAAGGGGATTTACGCGGGCAATGCCGAGAACACCATGCGAGTGGTGGTACGGATGACGAGGACCCACTGAGCCGGTGACACTGTGCTGACGCGCCTGCGCATCTGGCTGCCCGACGCGCCGGGCGTGCTCGGGGCTGTGGCGGCCGAGATCGGCGCGGCACAGGGCAACGTCGTCGGGCTCGAGGTCCTCGAGCGCGAGGCCGGCGTGGCCATCGACGAGCTGGTGGTCGAGCTGCCCGACACGACCGGCGCCGTCGAGGCCGTCTGCCGCGGCGTGCGCAACGTCCCCGGTGCCGGTGTCGAGGACGCCACCGAGCTGCTGACCGACGCGGTCGACCGCGAGGACACCGTGCTCGCCGCCGCCGCCGGCATCCTCCAGGCCGCTACGCCCAACGCCGCCGTGAACGCCTTGACCGGCCACCTCATCGCGCTCTACGAGCTCTCCTGGCTGGCCGTGGCGGACGCCGCGCTCGAGAGCTTCGCGGAGGTGCACGGGGACGTACCACCGGTTCATTGGGTCGCCGCGTTCGCCGAGGGGGCCCGGAGCGGGGCCGACCCGGCCAACGACACCACGGGCTCGGGCGTCTTCGTCGAGCCGGTGCCCGAGACCGGGCACACCGTGTGCGGCGGGCGCGGCGCGCCGATCCGCCGTCGCGAGCGCCACGAGATCGCGCTGCTCGTCATGGTGGCGGCTCGCTTCATCGACGCACTCGGCGGTCGCGACGGTGTCGTCGCCCACCGGTGATCGGGGTGACGCCGGCGCCGGGCCGCGGTGCCGTCGTCGACGGTTGCTGCTGTGGCGCGTCCCCTAGTCTCCGGGGATGCTGCGCATCGGGTTCGTCGGCACGGGGCTGATCGCCTGGGCCCACGCCCTCGGCTTGCAGGCGATGATCGACGGAGGTGTGCTCGACGCGTCCATCGTTGCGGTCCACGATCAGCGCGAGAAGCGGGCCCGCGGTTTCGCGGCGGGCGTCGGTGACGCCAACACGGCCGTCGTCCCGGACGCCACCGAGGTGGCCCGGCGCGCCGACATCGTCTGGGTGTGCACCCCGACGTCCGCGCACCGCGGTGCCGTCGACGAGGCGCTGGCGGCGGGCGTGCCGGTCTTCTGCGAGAAGCCGCTGGACCGCGACCTGGCCCGTGCCACCGCGCTGGTCGAGGCGGTGGCGGCGGCGGGGGTGGTGAGCCAGAGCGGACTGGTGTTGCGCAGCGCGCCGGTGTTCCGGGCGCTACGGGACCTGGTCGCGGGGGAACGCTCGGCGCGCCGATGGCGGCCGTGTTCCGCGACGACCAGTACTTCCCCATCCGGGGCACCTACGCCTCGCACTGGCGGGCCGACGTGTCGCAGGCCGGCGGCGGCTGCCTGATCGAGCACTCCATCCACGACGTCGACATCCTCCGCTTCTGCTTCGGCGAGGTCGACACGCTGGCGGCGCGGACGGCGAACCACGCGGGGCACGAGGGCATCGAGGATCTGGCCGCCGTCTCCCTCACCTTCGCCTCGGGCCTCGAAGCGCACCTGACCAGCGTCTGGCACGACATCATGAGCCGCGGGTCGACGCGGCGGATCGAGCTGTTCTGCCGCGACGCGATGGTGTGGCTCGACGACGAGTTCCGCGGCCCGCTCCACGTGCAGACGAGCGAGGGGATCGAGGTGCGGGCCTGCCCATCACCGCGCTGGGTCGACGACTTGCCGTTGGGCGACGACGAGGTCGGTCTGGGTGTGCGCGCCTACGTCGAGGCCGACCGCGCCTTCGTCGACGCGGTCGTCGAGGGGCGGGCGCCCGAGCCCGGACTCGACGTCGCGCTGGAGGCGCACCGGCTGGTCGACGCGGCGTACCGCTCCGCCGCGGCCGGAGGTACCCCGATCGCCGTGCGCTGAACGGCTCTGGGGTGTTGTCCGCGCACAGGGCAGCCAAGACCGGTGGATCGTTCACAAGGATGAATTCGGGCTTCAGCCTCTCATCCGGAAGTCGCAACGGTGGGCCAGGAAAGTGCTGTGTACCAGGTTCGACACGTGTTTCGCGCCGACCCTGGCGCCAATGCGTGCGTCGATACCATGAACGCCGATCCACCCACCGAAGGAGACGAGACCGGCAGTGCGCACGCCGTTCCGAGTGTTCACCCAACAGCCACTGGCGGCCAAGGTGCCCGAGGTCACCGCGCTGTTCTGGGTGATCAAGATCTCGACCACCGCGGCCGGCGAGGCGATCTCCGACATGTTCGTCAACAACAAAGGGGTCGGCGTCGTCGTCGAGCTGTCCATGTTCGTCGTCGCGCTGGTCCTGCAGTTCGCGGTGCGCCGCTATTCGGCCATCCCCTACTGGTTCCTGGCCTTGGCCATCGCCACGGCCGGCACCGGCGTCGCCGACACGATGCATCTGGTTCTCGGCCTGCCGTACGCCGTCACCACCGTCTTCTGGGCCGTGGTGCTCGGCGCGGTCTTCTTCCTGTGGAACCGCAGCGAGCACACGCTGGACATCCACTCCATCACCACCAGCCGCCGGGAGAAGTCCTATTGGTGCGTCGTCTTCGCCACTTTCGCCCTCGGCACCGCGCTGGGCGACTTCGCCGCCACCAGCCTGGGGCTCGGGTATCTGACGTCGGCGATTCTGTTCTGCGTCGTGATCCTGATCCCGTGGGCGGGCTGGAGCCTGCTCCACTGGAACAGCATCTTCTCGTTCTGGTTCGCCTACGTGATCACCCGGCCGGTGGGCGCCTCCTTCGCTGACTACCTGAGCAAGGGACACGACATCAGCGGCCTCGGCCTCGGCGACTGGCAGACGGCGCTGCTGTTCACCGGCCTCGTGGTGGTGCTGGTGGCCTACACGGCCGTGGCGCGCTACGACATCCAGGCGCCCGGGGTGGAGCTGGCCGGGGGGACCGGGGGGACCTGAGCGACATCAACCCGGGACCATCCCATCCTGCGGTGTCGGGCAAACCGCCCCGATACGTGCGGCGCCACCGGTCAATAGGGTGCGGGCCATGGACATCGCCTCCCTCCTGCTCGAGTTCTACGGCCGCATCCCGCCCCTGGCCACCGACGCCGTCGAGGGCCTCGACGCGGAGCAGCTCCAGCAGGCGCCCCGGCCCGGTGTGAACACCATCGGCTGGCTCGTCTGGCACCTGACACGCGTGCAGGACCATCACGTGGCGGAGCTCCTCGGTGCGGACCAGATCTGGGTTTCCGGAGACGGCGTCTGGGCCCGCCGCTGCGGGCTGGCCCCCGATCCGACGAACACCGGCTACGGCCACGACGCAGCGGGCGTGCGCAGCGTGCAGCCCGACGGGCCCGACGCGCTCCTCGGCTACCTGGACGAGGTGGACGCACGGACCCGGGGCATGCTCGAGCGCCTCGGTCCCGACGACCTGGACCAGGTGGTCGACCGGCGCTGGAACCCGCCCGTCACCATGGGCGTGCGACTGGTCAGCATCGCCGACGACTGCCTCCAGCACGTCGGGCAGGCGGCGTACGTGCGGGGGCTGCTCGAGTTCTGAACGACGGTGGCCGCTGCAACGACGCGCCAGCGGTGCCGCACGGCCCGCGGCGACAGGCCCTCAGCGAGCCGGTGGTTTCGGCCAGCGCACGTACTCCGCGTAATGCCAGATCGTCTCGTAGCCGAGGGCGAGATAGATCGGCGCGCCCATCGGTGAGGCCTGCAGCGACACCGACGATGCGCCCCGCGCGAAGGCGCGGTTGGTGACGAGGGTGGTGACCGAGGCGCCCAACCCGGTGCGGCGCGAGGCCGGGAGAGTGCCCACCCACTGCACGCTGGCGACGCCGTCGCTCTCGTAGGCCATCGCCGCGGCCAGCGGCTCCTCGCCGCGGCGGGCCACCACGAGGTGCGCCGCCTCGTCGTCGAGCACGGCTGCCGGCGCGTCGAAGAGGTCGCCGATCACCTCGCCCGGCATGCCGTAGGTCGCGTAGGCCACGGCATTGACCGCGAGGAAGTCGCGCAGGCCCGCCTCGTCGTCGACCCAGTGCACCTCGACGTCGCCGGGGAGGACCCGGTCGGGGAGTGGGGATGCGCAGAGCATCTCGGGCGTCGCGTCGCCGAAGGCGTCGAGCCCCGCCGCCAGGCAGGCCGCCCGCAGGTCCTCGTCCTCCCCGTTGTCCCGCACCTTGACGCTGTAGCCCCGGGCCATCGCGCCGAAGAACGTGTCGGCCCGGGCGATGAGCTCGTCACCCCGCATCGAGTCGTCCTCACGGTAGGCGCCGTTGGCGACCACGGGGATCCAGGTCCCGCCGGCGCAGAGCACCGCCCCGCCGTCCTCCTGCGACGCCCCCCGGGTCGACCACCGGGTGAGGGCCAGGTTGAAGGCGATCAGGTTGCGCTGGGCCAGATTCCGTTGGGCCAGGTCGCGTTGGGCCACCTGCGACTCGCTCATCGCATCGCCATCGCCACCGCCACCGCCACCGCCACTCGATACCGTCTCGGCCCGCGACACCGACTCATGATGCCCCGGCCCGGAGGGGGTGGGCGGTCGGACCGCCCGGCACCCGCCTCAGTCGACGGTGAAGACGGGGTGGTCTGCCGCCACCGCGGCCCACTCGGCGTCGCTCGAGTCGGGGGTCACGCCGTCGAAGAACATGCCGGTCTCGAACTTCCAGCGGCGCAGGTACTCCCGCAGCACGGGCACGCTGTCGGCCATCGGGAGCTCGTGGGCGGTGCAGATCCGGCGGCGCCGGCCGAGGATGAGCACGAGGTGCCCGTCGGCGTGGCGCACGTTGCGGACCCACTGCGTCTCGCCTCGCGGGGCCACCAGGTACTCGGTCCCCTCGATGCGGAGGAGGTTCACCGGGGTGTGGAAGAGCTTGCCGGAGGTCCGGCCCCGGTGCTCGAGCACCCGGGAGCCGCGGACGCTGATGCCGAAACGGGTCAGGCCGCTGACCGTCCGGTTGAGGACGTTCCGGGTGAACCAGTCGGGGCGCTTGTAGTGGGCACTCGAAGCGCCGGAGGCGCCGGCAACGCCGGCGGACCCGACCAGTCCCGAGATGCTCGCCGGCACGTCGCTGCTAGGGGCGCTGGTCGTGGTCATGGGATTCTCCTCGGGCTCGTCGTTGCGGGGGTTCTCGTCGGGGTCCTGCTTCATGAACATCGATACTAAACGTGAACAGTGTTCGTGTCAAGTACTTGTGTTCTCATCTGCGAACGGTCACACTGGGCGCATGTCCGCACCTCGCACCGCCCGGGAGCGCGTCCGGGAGGAGATGACGAGCCAGATCCTGGCCGTGGCCCGAGCCCACATGGCGCGGGATGGCGCCGCCGCGCTCTCCCTGCGCTCCGTCGCCCGGGACCTCGAGATGGCCCCTTCGGCGCTCTACCGCTACTTCGACGGACGCGACGCCCTCCTCAGCGCCTTGATCCTGGGCGCCTACGAGTCGCTGGCCGCCGAGGCTGAGCGCGCCGCCGATGCGGCCGAGGCGGCGCACGCCGGTGACGCCGAACGGTTCCAGGCCGTGGCCCGCGCCATGCGGGCCTGGGCGCTGGCCAACCCGCACGAGTGGGGCCTCGTCTTCGGCACCCCCGTGCCCGGCTACCAGGCTCCCGAGGCGACGGTCGTGCCCTATGCCCGCGTCGCCGCGGCGATGGTGCGGCCTCTGGTGGCCGCCCGTGCGGCCGGGCGGCTGGCGGCCTCCCGCGCGCTCCAGGACCGCACCATCACGCCCGCGCTCGCCGCCGCGGTGGCGCCCGTGACCGAGGGGCTGTTCCCTGCGGGCATGCCCGCCGAGAAGGTCGTCCTCGCCGTGCAGGCCTGGACGACCGTCGTGGGCCTCGTCAGCCTCGAGGTCTTCGGCCACTGGCGCAACACGATCCTCGATCCGAGCGGGTTCTTCGAGGCCACGGTGCGCGACCTTGCCGACGCGCTCGGCCTTGTCTGAACCGCTCGCCGGGCCCTACCGCAGCCGCTGGGCCACCCTCTCCGCGCGCTCCCGCAGCTCCCCGAGCCGCTCCTCGGGCACCCACTCGCTCAGCTCGCCCAACAGGTCGACGACGAGCGCCGCCAGGTCCGCCAGCTCCCTGCTGGGCTCCTCCACCTTGATCTGCGAGAACGGGAACGCGACGTTGACCCGGTTCGAGGGTGCGCTCACCTGAGATCCGGGACGCACCGTGCCTTGTTCCGGGGCCCCGTTCGCCCATGCCGTCGCATGCTTGTCCGACTTGGGCACCCCACCATCCTGGTCGCGACGCGCCGCACCGCGCCAGGGCGGCTCAGCGGAGGACGGGCAGGTTCACCTCGATCCCCGCGCTGGCGAGGAACGCCATCTTGTGCTCCAGGGCGTGCTGCCAATCGATCATGTCCTTGTCGAACTGCGTGCGGTCGCCTTCCTCGCACGCGTGCTCGAGCTCGTCGAACGCCACGTCCTCGGCGTCGAGCAGGGCCCGGTACTTCAACAGGAAGTGGTCGTCGATCGGCTGATGCACGTCGTCCCTCCTACCACCGGTCCGACCTCTGCGAGCCGGTGCAGAAACGATACTGCCGTCACGCGTTGTTCGCATGGGCGTTACCCGCACTGCAACAGCACTGCAATATCGGCGGATATCGCCGGCCGGGAGGCCGGGTGATGCCCCGATCCGCCGCCGGACCGCTCTCTGGGGGCTCCCGGGAGGCCTCCCGGGACCGGGCAGGCGCGAGAACGGCCGGTCTCAGGCGTCCGGGGAGCCGGCCGGGTCGGTCAGTCCCTCGAGGTCGGGGCCGATCTGCGTGGCCGCCGCCACCAGCACGTCCTGGCCGGCCACCAACGCGGCCAGGTCACCGCGCACCCGCACGCGCCCCGCCGCCAGCGCGTCCGCCGGGTCGAGCTCGCCGCGGGCCATGGCCAGCGCGTCGGGGTAGCCGAGCACGATCGTCGCCGTGCCGACGTGCTCACCGGACGGGTCGAGCGTCAGGCTCGCCCGGCCGCCGGCCACCGCCAGGACGACACGTACCTGGCTGCCGCCGTCGCCGTCGGCGCCGCCGCCCGCCGAGACGCCGCTATCGGGCACCCCGGTGACCACCTGCACCACGCTGAAGGTGCCGTCCGCCGCCGCGAGCGAGCCCGCGCCGGCCGCCTCGACCACCGCGTGCAGGTCGAGGGCGCGCAGCGCGGCGTCGAAGGACTCCACCCATTCCGGCGAGAGGTAGCGGGCCATGGTGAGAACCAGTGTGGCGCGGCGCGTGTGCTCCGGCGTGCCGCGTCGCGCTCGAGGCGTCGACGCGGCTGCGTCCCGGCTCAGCCCGCGGCCGCCTCCTCGGCCTCCTCGGCGCTCTTCTTCTTGCGGCCCGTGATCTTGCGCCCCAGCCAGGCCACCGGGTCGTAGCGCGCGTCGACCACGCGCTCCTTCATCGGGATGATCCCGTTGTCGGTGATCTTGATGTGCTCGGGACAGACCTCGGTGCAGCACTTGGTGATGTTGCACATGCCGAGACCCTTGTCGTGCGCGAGCTCGCGGCGGTCGTTCACGTCGAGGGGGTGCATCTCGAGCTCGGCGAAGCGGATGAAGAAGCGCGGCCCGGCGTACTTGGGCTTGTTGTCCTCGTGGTCGCGGATCACGTGGCAGACGTCCTGGCACATGAAGCACTCGATGCACTTGCGGAATTCCTGGCCGCGCTCGACGTCGATCTGCTGCATGCGGTAGCCGCCCTCGGGCTCGGGGCCCGGCTCGAAGGCGGGGATGGTCTTGGCCACCTCGTAGTTGAACGAGACATCGGTGACGAGATCGCGGATGATCGGGAACGCCTTCATCGGCGCCACCGTCACCGGCTCGCCCTCGGGCAGGGTGTCCATGCGCGTCATGCACATCAGGCGCGGCAGCCCGTTGATCTCGGCCGAGCACGAGCCGCACTTGCCCGCCTTGCAGTTCCAACGGCAGGCCAGGTCCGGGGCCTCGCCGGCCTGGATGCGGTGGATGACGTCGAGCACCACCTCGCCCTCCACCGCGGGCATGTCGTAGTTGGTGAACTCGCCGCCACCCTCATCGCCGCGCCACACCCGCATCGTGACCGAGCCGCCGCTCGCCACCGCGTCCGTCGTCCGCGGCCGTGTCGCCGTTCGCCGCCGCGCCGGTGGCCGTCTCCGTGTCGGTGTCCGTGTCCGTGCCCGTGTCGGCCATGGCTCAGTTCCCTTCCTCGAAGAGCTTGCGCAACTCCGCCGGCATCTCGGGCAGCGGCTCGGGCCCGATCGCGATCGGTGCCAGGTAGCCGCGCTCGGCGGTCTGGTGCTGCACGAAGTTGACCTTGCCCATCTCGGGGTCCGGTCCGGGATAGTCCTCACGGGTGTGCCCGCCGCGGGACTCCTTGCGGTTGAGCGCACCCTGCGCCACGGCGATGGAGGTGGTGATCATGGACGGCAAGTCCGTGGCCAGGTTCCAGCCCGGGTTGTAGGCCCGGCCCCCCTTCACCTGCACCTTGGCCGTCTGCTGCTTGAGGTCCTCCAGCTTGGCCAGCGCCTCTTCGAGCTCGGGCCCCGTGCGGATGATGCCGACCAGTGCCTGCATGGTCTCCTGCAGCTCCTCGTGGACGTCGTAGGGGTTGTACCCGTCCTCGCGCCCGAAGGGGGCGATCGCGTCGTCGATCACCGTGGCGATCTCCGCCGGGTCGACGCTCGGCGATCCGGCGCGGCCCTCCGCGAAGTCGGCCGCACCGATACCGGCCCGGCGGCCGAAGACGATGAGGTCCGAGAGCGAGTTGCCGCCCAGGCGGTTCGCTCCGTGCATGCCGCCGGACACCTCGCCGATGGCGAAGAGGCCCGGCACGGTGGCGGCCTGGGTCTCGGCGTCGACGCGCACCCCACCCATCATGTAATGGCAGGTCGGTCCGACCTCCATGGCCTCGGCCGTGATGTCGACGCCGGCCAGCTCCATGAACTGGTGGTACATCGAGGGCAGGCGGCGCCGGATGTACTCGGGGGTGCGCCGCGACGCGATGTCGAGGTACACGCCGCCGTGCGGGCTGCCGCGGCCCGCCTTGACCTCCGAGTTGATGGCCCGCGCCACCTCGTCACGCGGCAGCAGGTCGGGCGTGCGCCGGTTGTTGATGTGGTCGTCGTACCAGGCGTCGGCTTCCTCTTCGGTCTCGGCCGTCTCGGCCCGGAACATGTCGGCCACGTAGTTGAACATGAAGCGCGTGCCCTCGGAGTTGCGCAGCACGCCGCCGTCGCCGCGCACGCCCTCGGTGACGAGGATGCCGCGCACCGAGAGCGGCCACACCATGCCGGTCGGGTGGAACTGCACGCACTCCATGTCGATGACGTCGGCCCCGGCCCAAATGGCCATGGCGTGGCCGTCACCGACCGACTCCCACGAGTTAGAGGTGTACATCCACGCCTTGCCGATCGAGCCGGTGGCGAGCACGAAGGCCTTGGCGGTGAAGAGCACCATCTCGCCGGTCGGGCGCTGGTAGCCCACGGCGCCCGAGAGGCGCCCCTCGGCGTCGGGCAGCAGGCGCAGGATCTTGGTCTCCATGAAGACGTCGGTCCCCATGGAGACCACCTTCTGCTGCAGCGTGCGGATCAACTCGAGCCCGGTGCGGTCGCCCACGTGGGCCAGGCGCGCGTAGCGGTGGCCGCCGAAGTCACGCTGCGAGATGCGGCCGTCCTTGGTTCGGTCGAACAGTGCGCCCCAACGCTCCAGCTCGTAGACGCGGTCCGGGGCCTCCATGGCGTGGATCTGCGCCATGCGCCAGTTGTTCAGCATCTTGCCGCCGCGCATCGTGTCGCGGAAGTGGATCTGCCAGGTGTCCTCCTTCCAGACGTTGCCCATGGCGGCGGCCATGCCGCCCTCGGCCATGACCGTGTGCGCCTTGCCGAGGAGGGACTTGCAGATGACGGCGGTGCGGAGGCCGCGCTGCTTGGCCTCGATCGCGGCGCGCAGCCCGGAGCCGCCGGCACCGATGATGACGACGTCGTAGTCGTAGGTCGTGTAGTCGGCCATGTCGATCCTCGTCCCTCGTCCCGGCGCCCTAGAAGCCGAAGTGGAAGGCCGGGTCGTGGATGGTCCCGCTCGCCACCAGCCGCACGTAGACGTCGCTCAGCGCCACGACGACGAGGCTGAGCCAGGCGAAGCGCATGTGCATGCCGTTGAGGGGTGTGACGAACTTCCAGAGCTTGTAGCGCACCGGATGCTTGGCAAAGGACTTCACCTGTCCACCGCAGAAGTGCCGGCAGGCGTGGCACGAGAGGCTGTAGAGCCAGAGGAAGGCGGCGTTGAAGCAGAGGATGACGGTGCCGACGCCGATGCCGATGCCGATGCCCGGCTGGCGGAAGGAGACGATGGCGTCGTAGGTGAGGAGGCAGTTGAAGATGAGGAGCAGCCAGAAGAAGTAGCGGTGGATGTTCTGGAGGATGAGCGGGAAGCGCGTCTCACCGCTGTAGCTGGAGTGACCGTCCGCCACCGCGCAGGCCGGCGGCGACCACCAGAAGGAGCGGTAGTAGGCCTTGCGGTAGTAGTAGCAGGTCAGGCGGAAGCCGAGCGGGAAGATGAGGATCAACAGCGCGGGGGAGAAGTTCCAGAACGGCAGCGTGCCGAAGGGGTGGCTGCCCGGCACGCAGCTGTTGGCGATGCAGGGTGAGTAGAAGGGCGAGATGTAGTTGCGGTGCAGGGCGGCGCCGGCGTAGTAGTCCTTGCCCACGAAGGCGGCCCAGGTCGAGTACACGACGAAGGCGCTGAGCACGACCACCGTGACCACCGGCTCCACCCACCAGGTGTCGCGGCGGAGCGTGGGCGTGTCCGGGCCGCCCCGGGTCCCGATCGCCACCGGGGTCGCGGTTGGGTTCTCCACCGTCGTCGTCACTCGCACCTCCCGGCCCAGTGCTGCTCAGTGCTGCTCCTGCTGCTCCGTTGCGCCGGGCCCAGGTCGCCCTCAGCCGCGGCGCGTCGTACCCTACGGTCCCCCCAGTGACACGTCAAAGACATAAAGAGTATGAAGTCAAGAGCGATAAGCTCTGAATCGTGCAGCTGCAACAGCTCGTCTACACCCTGGCCGTGGCGGAGGAGCAGAGCTTCACCGGCGCCGCGGCCCGCCTGCACCTGGCGCAGCCCTCGCTGTCGCGCCAGGTGCGCCTCCTCGAGCAGGAGCTCGGCGTCGTGCTCTTCAACCGCGGCCCGGGGCAGGGACCGGTCACCCTCACCCCCGACGGCAGCGCGCTGCTGCCCTTCATGCAGCGGGTGCTGGCCGACGTGGCGGCGACCGGGGCCGAGGCGCGGGCGCTCTCGGGCATGGCCCGGGGCCGGCTGGCCGTCGGCGCCACCCCGAGCCTCATCACCAGCGTGCTGGCCCCGGCGCTCGTGGCCTTCCACGCCAGCCATCCCGGCATCGAGCTGGCGGTGGTCGAGGCCGGCTCGCACCAGCTGGTGCCCCAGGTGGCGGCGGGCGAGGTCGACCTCGCCCTCGTGGTCCTGCCCGTCACCGACCCCCTCGTCGTGACGACACCGCTCTTCGACGATCCGCTCGTGCTGGCCACCGCGCGCGACCACCCCTTCGCCGCCCGGCGCCGCGTCCGGGTGCGCGACCTCGACGGCCTCGACCTGGTGATGTTCCGCGAGGGCTACGACCTGCGCGCGGTGACGCTGGCGGCGTGCCGCGACGCCGGCGCCGAGCCGCGCCTGGTCAGCGAGGGAGGCGAGATGGCGGGCGTCCTCTCCTTCGTCGCCGCCGGGCTCGGCGCCGCCGTGGTGCCGGCCATCGCGGTGCCGGGGGACGGCTCGCTCGCCGCCATCCCCTTCACCGGGCCCACGCTGAGCCGCAGCGTCGCGTTGGCCCAGCGCGGCGACCGTGCCCTCGCCCGCCCCGCGCGCGCCCTGGCCGACCAGCTGCTCGCCCGCCAGGCAACCCCCGGGAGCGCGCCCGTGTCATCGGCGTGACCCGGCGCGGCCCCGGCGCGGCCCAGGCGCGCGCGCCACCGCACGGTCCCACCGCACGGTCCCACCGCACGGTCCCACCGCACGGTCCCACCGCACGGTCCCACTGACCGGCGCGACGCCCCCGAGGATCGGGGTTTAGGCTTCGGCCATGGACGGCCCCTCGCACTTCGATCCCTCCGCGACCCCACTTCCGGGTGGGCTGACGCCTCCGGCCGATCTCCCCGGTTCCCTCGCCGACCTGCGCGGCGTCGGGCTGGGAATCGGTGTCGGTGGCCGAGGAGATGCGCCGCAACACCGCCAAGGCGATCGCCTCGGGCGCGTCGGTGGTGCCGGGCGTGCTCGGCTTCGAGGACACCGTCGTGCCGCAGCTGGAGAACGCCATCCTGGCCGGGCACGACCTCATCCTCCTGGGCGAGCGCGGCCAGGCCAAGACGCGCGTCATCCGCTCTCTGGTCGGCCTGCTCGACGAGTGGATGCCCGTCGTGGCCGGCTCCGAGATCAACGACGACCCCTACCGCCCCGTGTCGCGCTACGCGCTCGACCGCGTCGAGGAGCTGGGCGACGCGACACCGATCGACTGGGCGCACCGCTCGCAGCGCTACGGCGAGAAGCTGGCCACGCCCGACACCTCCATCGCCGACCTCATCGGCGAGGTGGACCCCATCAAGATCGCGGAGGGGCGCTACCTCAGCGACGAGCTGGCGCTCCACTACGGGCTCATCCCACGGCGTCAACCGCGGCATCTTCGCCATCAACGAGCTGCCGGACCTCTCCGAGCGCATCCAGGTCGGGCTGCTCAACATCCTCGAGGAGCGCGACGTGCAGATCCGCGGCCACCGGATCCGCCTCCCCCTCGACATCATGCTGGTCGCCACGGCGAACCCGGAGGACTACACGAACCGCGGCCGCATCATCACGCCGCTCAAGGACCGCTTCGGCGCCCAGATCCGCACGCACTACCCCTACGAGACCCAGACCGAGGTCAAGATCATGGAGGCCGAGGCGGAGCTCCCCACTGCGGGGGTCCCGGTGAGCGTCCCGCCCTTCATGAAGGAGATCGTGGCCGAGGTCAGCCAGCTCGCCCGGCGCAGCACGCACCTGAACCAGCGCAGCGGCGTCTCGGTCCGCCTCTCCATCGCCAACTACGAGACCCTGGTGGCCTCGGCGGCGCGGCGGGCCCTGCGCACCGGCGAGCCCGTGGCCGTGCCCCGCATCAGCGACCTCTCGGCGCTGGTCCCCTCGACCCAGGGCAAGATCGAGGTGGAGGCCATGGAGGAAGGGCACGAGGACGAGGTGGTGGCCCAGCTCGTCGCGGCCGCCACCCTCAGCATCTTCCGCCGCCGCGTCACCCTCGACGATCCGCAGTCGATCGTGGCCGCCTTCCACGACCAGGTGGTGGTGCACGTGGGCGACGACCTGCCCTCGGCCGAGTACCTGGCCGTGCTGGCCGACCTGCCCGAGCTCGAGCCGGCGACGCGCAAGCTGGCCGGTCCCGAGGCGGCCGAGGCCGAGTCGCCGGCGCTCATGGCGAGCGCCATGGAGTTCCTCCTCGAGGGCCTGCACCTCACCAAGCGCCTGAACAAGGACGCCTCGGGCGCCCGCGCCCTCTACCGCGGGCGCAAGTAGGAACCGATGACCCGAGCGAACCGATGAGCCGATGACCCCAGCCGAAGAGCCCGTGAGCGGCGTCCACTTCGACTACTCCGGGTGGGACGGCACCCAGGAGTTCGCCGACCTCGACCCCGACGACCTCCTGGCCGGCTTGACCGACGACCTGTTGGCCGGCGGCGACCTCGACGACGCGCTGCGCCGCCTGCTGCGCAGCGGCTACCGCGGCGCCGACGGCGAGCAGGTGGCCGGCCTGCGCGACCTGCTCGAGCAGCTGCGGCGCCGGCGCGCCGAGATGCTGGCCGAGGGCGATCCCGACGGCCGCATGGCCGAGCTGGGCCGACAGCTCGACGAGATCGAGCAGGACGAGCGCGCCGCCATCGACGAGCTGGTCGAGGAGGCGCACGCGTCGGGCGACGAGCGCCGAGAGGAGGTCACCGACGACGTGGCCACCGAGCGGCGCATGGCCCTCGACCTCCAGCCCGACGACCCGGCCGGGCGCATCAGCAGCCTGCAGCACTACGACTTCGTGTCCTCCGAAGCCCGGGAGCGCTTCGAGGAGCTGGTCGAGGAGCTGCGGCGGGAGATGGCCGACACGTTCTTCGAGGGCGCCTCCGAGGCGCTGTCCAACATGGGCCCCGAGGAAATGGCGCGCATGCGCGACGCCTACGACGCGCTCAACCGCATGCTCGAGCAGCGCGAGCGAGGCGAGGACCTCGACCCCAGCTTCGAGGAGTTCATGCAGCAGTTCGGGGACATGTTCCCGGGCGACCCGCAGAACCTCGACGAGCTGCTCGAGCAGCTGGCCCAGCGCATGGCGGCCGCCCAGGCGGTGTGGAACAGCCTCAGCCCCGAACAGCAGGCGCAGCTGAGCCAGCTCATGGGGGCCGTGCTCGAGGACATGGACCTGCGCTGGCAGGTCGACCGCCTGGCGCAGAACCTCCAGCGTGCCTTCCCCGACGCCGGCTGGCAGGAGAGCTACGACTTCAACGGCGAGGGCTCGATGCCGCTGAACCGCGCCACCGACCTGGCCAGCCAGCTCGGCCAGCTCGACCGCATGGAGGACGTGCTCCAGTCGGCCTCGACGCCGGCCGCCCTCGGCGAGATCGACCTCGATCAGGTCAGGCAGCACATGGGCGAGGACGCCGCCCGGGCGCTGGACCGCCTGGCCAACCTCACCAAGTCGCTGGCCGACGCGGGCCTGATCGAGCAGCAGGGCGGGCGCATCGAGCTCACGCCCCAGGGGCGTGCGCCGCCTGGGCCAGAAGGCGCTGGCCGACCTCTTCGGGCAGATCAACAAGGACCGCATCGGCGACCACTCGGCCGTGCGCACGGGCGCGGGGCACGATCGCGAGGAGACGACCAAGCCCTACGAGTACGGCGACCCGATGAACCTGCATCTCTCGACGACGGTGCACAACGCCGTCCGGCGGGGCGGGTCGGGCGTCCCGGTGCGCCTCACCCCCGAGGACTTCGAGGTGGTCGAGGTGGAGGCCCTCAGCCGCTCGGCGACGGTGCTCTGCGTCGACCTGTCCATGTCGATGCCGATGCGGGACAACTTCGTGCCGGCCAAGCGCATGGCCATGGCACTCCAGACGCTGATCTCGTCGAAGTTCCCCCGCGACTTCCTCGGCATCGTCGGCTTCTCCGAGGTCGCCCGCGAGATCCGCCCCGACGAGATCCCGACCGCCATGTGGGACTACGTGTACGGCACGAACCTCCAGCACGCGCTGGCGCTGGCCCGGCGCATGCTGGCCCACCAGCACGGGACCAAGCAGATCATCGTGGTGACCGACGGCGAGCCCACGGCCCACGTGGACGACTACGGCGAGGTGTTCTTCAACTACCCACCCGTCCCCGAGACGCTGCGGCGCACGATGGCCGAGGTCATTCGCTGCACCCGGGCCGGCATCGTCATCAACACGTTCGCCCTCGACCTCCAGCGCACGCACTACCCCTTCGTCGAGCAGATCGCCCGGGTCAACGGCGGCCGCACCTTCTACACCACCCCCGACACCCTGGGCGGCTACGTACTGGTCGACTTCCTCCAGCACCGCCGGGTGCTGCGCCCCTCCGCCTGAGTTCCTCCGCCTGATCCGGGTCGCAATCGGGCGCCCGACCTGGGCCGACGCCCTAACGGGCGCCCGCCGCGGCCCCTCCGCCGGGCCGTCTCCGGCGGCCAGGGCGTCACCTCAACCGAAAATCGTCCCTTCCGTGCACCATTCGCGCAGAAGTCGCCGCTGAACTGGGGTTTCGTGCATTTATCCACACCCCCCCGAGGGCAGCGCATTCACGATTCGTGCCCGGGATCGGTATTTGGGCCTTGCGCAGCCGGGGAACGGTGGTCAAAGATGTTGGTCACATCGTTGTAACTACAACGGTGCCACCTGTCGCAAGAAGCAAGAAGGGGGGCGAACCCAAGTGCCAGTTGACATCGTCACCACGCTCTACGGTCGCCAAGAACGAAGCTGGCAGCTGCGCGCGAACTGCATGGGCGTCGACCCCGACCTGTTCTTCCCGGAACGGGGCGCGTCCACCAGGGAGGCCAAGGAGGTCTGCCGCGGCTGTGTCGTGCGCGAGGACTGCCTCGAGTACGCACTGGCCAACGGTGAGAAGTTCGGGATCTGGGGCGGCATGAGCGAGCGGGAGCGCCGCCGGCTCCGTCGGGCCCGCGCCCTCGCCCGTCGAGACGTGGTCAGCGCTTCCTAAGGCCCTTTGCGCTGGCCTGCCTCCCAGGCGGCCAGCCGGGACTCCACCGTCGACTCTGCCGTGAGCCCCAGTTCGCCCCAGCGGGCCCGCGGGACGCCCGCGAGGACGGCCTCGGGGATCAGTCCCACCAGCTCGGCGCCCTCGACGCGGGCGCTTGTGCCGGTGGCTTCGGGTTCGGTTTCGGCTTCGGCGTCGGCCACCAGGGCGGCCACGGCGTCGTAGAGCCGCTCGGGCCCGTAGCGGGCGGGGTCGAGGAGGTTGCACGACACCTGGGCTCTGGACCCGACGGCCAGGCCGAGCGCCCGCACCTCGGGCCGGCGCACGAGCGGCGCCACGCTTCGGGCCACCTCGAGCGAGGAGACCCAGACGTTGTAGGCCACCAACGCCGGTCGCGCCCCCACGGCGGTGGCACCGGTGCGGGGGTCGGCATGGTCCGGGCCGTAGTCGGGAGGATCGAGTGCGGGCGTGAAGGCGTGCCGGCGGACGTCCGGCAGCGTCCGGGTCCGCCCGCCGGGAAGGGGCCCGTAGCAAAAGGTCGGCACGCCCAATTCGTCGCCGAGCCAGCGGGCGAACTCGTCGCGCAGGGCCGCCGCGCCGGTCAGGTCGGCGGGGGGCGGGCCGCCGGGGGCGTAGGGCACGAAGGGCACCACGTCGAGCACCCCGAGACGGGGGTGGACGCCGGCGTGGCGGCGCAGGTCGAGGCGGGCGACCGTGGTCGCGGCCAGGGCGCGGGCCCCGGCGGAAACGGCGGTCGACTCGCCGGCCAGGGTGAGGACCGAGCGGTTGTGGTCGGCGTCGCGGTGCAGATCCCGCAAGGTCGGCCCGGCGGACGCGGCGAGATCGGCCAGCACGGCGTCGTCGCGGCCCTCGGAGACGTTGACGACACACTCGACGATCACGGCCGCTCGACGATCACGAGACTCCACGATCGCGAGACGACCGGCCTGTCCGCCTGCACCGGGCCAGCGTGCCACGCTGGCGCCGGGTGGAACCGGTTCCCGTCCACCCGCCACCACCCGGCGGGCATGTGCTGCGAGCGCCCTGGGGCGCCTCAGGGGCTACTTGGCGACGACGGCGTGTGAGAGGCGACGGCGGCGCAGGATGCGGCGGCGCTCACGCTCCGAGGCACCACCCCAGACCCCGTGGTCGATGTGGTTCACGAGCGCGTACTCGAGGCAGGCCTCGGAGACGGGACACTCGGCGCAGATGCGCTGGGCCACCAGCACGCCCATCCCGTCGCTGGGAAAGAAGAGGTCGGGAGCAACTTCTTTGCACTTCCCCCGGGCCATCCAATCGCTATCCATTGATCCGCTCCCTTTTCACGCATCATTCTACGGAAGGTGCCAGTCGGGTCCTAGGCTTTGCGAATAGGAACTTCGTAAGAATTCAGCACCCGATTTGCGCTCTACCAGGGAGAATGCCGTTCCGCGTGCCGGGGCTACGCTGGCGCCCCGCCGCCGATCCGAGGAGATGCCATGGCCCCCGACGAGGTAGACGCTGTCCAAGAGGGTGAGCCCGTCGAGCCCATCGGGCACGTGCGGGTGGTGTATCTCGGCCCGGTCGCACCGCACTGGGAGGTGCAGTCCGACTACGGCCCGGCGGACGTGATCGACCAATTCCGCGACCGCGTGCTCGCCCGGCTGGTGCTCCTGCCCCCTCACGACCCCCAGTTCAGGCGCAACAGCGAACGGGTCGTGCGTGACGCCGAGCGCGAGCAGCTCGCCCTCGAATGGGTCCTCGACTGGGGCGAGGAGGCCGAGGGCTGACCTGGGCCGACCGCCCGCACCCAACTTGCACCGGAGGGGCCACTCGGACGCGACCACGACCGTGAAATATGTCGACCCGTTGCGGTAGATCGGCGGCGGTAGAGCGTCGGCGGTAGGTCGCCCGGACCGGAGGTCCGGGCGAGGGGGGGAGACAACCGTGGGGGAGACGTACACGATGGACGATGCACCGGTGGTACGTGAGATGCGGGGGCTCGTCGGCGAGCTGACCGAGGACGAGGCGGCACTCGTGCGCACGCTCACACCGCCGGACCTCCCGGAGGCGGTCACGGTTGCCCACCTCTTCGATCTCGTCGACGTGCTGTCGGCGACCCGCTCCGACGAGGCGATGGCCGACTACGTCTACGCCATCGCACCGGCGTGGGACGGCACCATCGAGACCCTGCTCCTGGCGGGCCGGGTCACCACCGCGATGGCGCGCCACACCTTCGAGCGCAGCGTGCCGGCGGCGGTCGGCTGAGTCTCTCGGTGCTCGGCTGAGCCAGCGGCGGTTGCGCCGTCGCTGTGGCAGGGGTTCAGCCGGGCGCCGAGAGGTTCAGGCGAGACGCTGCCGCGCAGTTCAGTCGAGCAGGCCGATGCGCGCCAGCCAGAGGCCGGGTGCGTCCACCTCGGCCGGTGTGGGCAGGTCGAGCTCGTCGCGCCACAGGCGCGCCAGCGCGTCCTCGCCGGCCCGCTCCACCACGCCGTTGACGAAGTCGCGGCCCCGGTCCACCTCGTCCTGGCCCATGTCGAGCCCGAACAGGCCGGCGAACGCCTGCTCGCCCTTGCCCTCTTCGATCCGGTAGCGGTACCAGGCCTCGCGCAGCGCGTTGTTCGACGAGGTCAGCGACGCGGCGATGCCGGCGGTGACGTGGTCCACGTAGGCGCCGATGGCCGTGGTCTGCGCGGTCAGCGTGCTCGAGATGCTGCGCTGCTCGGGGCTGATGAGGTCCGAGAGCAGCGCCTCGGGATCGCCCAGCGCGTCCTCGAGCGCGGTCGGGTCCGTCGAGCCCCTCGCCGAGCCGTTCGACGATGGACCGCTGCGCCGCGGCGGCGTGCGCCGACGCGTCGCCGAGCAGCGTCGTGAGCGAGCTGCGCACGCCCGGGCGGGTCAGCACCGCGTGCATGGTCAGCTCGCGGACGCAGACCCACAGCTGTACCTCCTGGAGCGGGAGGCTCCAGTCCTCGGCGAAGCGGGCGACGTTGCCCGGCACGAGGAGCAGGGTGGGCGATTCCGGCCAGGGCAGCGGCAGCGCGTACTGGCCGAAGGCGCGCCGGGCCAGGTGGCCGGCGGCGGAGCCGAACTGCATGCCGAGGAAGACGGGCCCGAGCGTCAGGGCGAACTGCCCGAGCAGGCCGCCGAGGCCCGCCGAGCCTTCCGGATCGAGCTCGCTCAGATCCATGGTGGTCGGGACGGCCGCCGCGCCCTGCTGCTGCGCGTCGATCATCGACTTGAGGACGCCGCGGTACGCCTCGAGCACCCGGAAGCTCCACTGGCCGGGCCCGACCGCCTCGAAGGCGACGCCGCCGCTGCCCGAGGTCGGCCCGATGCCGGTCGCCTCGGCCACGTGCAGCTCGGCCACGCGGGCCAGCTCCTCGAACGCGATGCGCACGAGCGGGTCCGGGCTCTCGTCCTCGCCCCCGTCGGTGGCGACGCCGTAGGCGAGGGTGCGGGCCGCCTCGAACCAGTTGTCGCCGGCGCCGGGGCCCGACCCGATGACCTTGAGCAGGTCGCCCAGGAGGCCGCCCATCGGGTTGTCGGGATCGCCCGAACCGAAGATGCTCACCCTCGCATGCTATGAGGACCTGCCGAGGGTGACGCCCACGGCCTTGGTGGCGGTCCCGGGGGGCTGCCGCAGCGAGAGCGTCGCCGCCGAGCCCGGGGGCAGGACGTAGATGCGGGCCCGCAGCTCGGCCATCGTGCGCACGGGGAGCGAGTCGACGGCCACCACGACCTGCCCGGGCTGCAGCTTGCCGGCGGCGGCGGGGCTCCCCGCGCTCACCGTCTCGACCTTGGCGCCGGTGTCCCCCGGCGCATCGGTGCCCTCGATGCCCAGCCATCCCGCCACCCGGTCGCCCGAGCGCAGGTCGTCGGCCACCCCGACGACCAGCTGACTGGGCAGGAAGGTGGTGTCGGGCGCGCCGGCCGCCGGCGGGTCGTAGAGGAGCCCCACCACGCTGCCCGAGGCGGTGAGCAGCACGGCACCGCCGCTGCTCGCGGCCGGCGCGGCGGCCGACGTGGTGATGGAGGGCATGCCCGCGGCGGGCCCCGCCGCGATGGCGCCGCCGACGCCGGTCACGGAGCCCGGCGTGCAGTGCAACGCGACCGTGGTGCCACCCGCGGGCACGTAGCTGAGCACCAGGTCGGGTGCGCCGCCGTCCACCGTGGCGTCGTCGGCGAACGGCGCCACGGGCAGGTCCTCGGGCACGCTCACCAGGGCCACGTCGGAGTCGGCGTCCGTCCCCACGACGGAGGCGGACTCGAGCTTGCCCGACGGGCCGACGACGCCGACGTGGGTGGCGCCGCGCAGCAGGTCGGCCGTCGTGGCGACCAGCCCCGCCCTCGGCCACGGCGACGCCGACGAGCGCCATCGTGCCGTGGGCGGTGGTGGCCCGAAGTTCCACCATGGAGTGTCCGGCCGCCTGGGCGGAGGGCGGCACCGTGTTCTGCGGTCCGGCCAGGGTGGTGATGGGGCCGGCGGCGACCGTGTCGCCCGTCGAACCGGAGCCCTCGAGCGGGTGCTGGGAGGCGGGGGAGAGCAGGACGATGAAGAAGGCCACCACGGCGGCGACCGCCGCCACGCCGATCAGGGCCATGAACGCGGTGCGCGAGCGGTGGCGCGAGGGCGCGTTGAGGAGCATCGGGCTGTCCCCGCCGGGGGCCATCTCACTCGGATGGCGCCACAGCCGGTCGTCGGGGTCGATCCACCCGCGCTGCGGCGGATTCGGGCCCCTCGGGGCCTGTTCCCCCGCGCTCGTCCGGGCCCGGATCGCCGTCGCGGGGCTCCTCGGGCGTGTCGCTCACCACGAGCACGATACCGAGGACGGCCCTGGAAGTGCCGTCGCTCGATGGTCCGGCCGTACCATGAGGCCCCATGTCGCGCGACCTGGCCATCGACCTCGGCACGGCCAACACGCTCGTGTACGCCAAGGGGAAGGGTGTCGTGCTGAACGAGCCGACGGTCGTCGCGCTCGACTCGCGCAGCCGAGAGGTCCTGGCGATCGGGACGGACGCCTGGCAGATGATCGGCCGGACCCCGGGCTACATCGTGGCCGAGCGGCCGCTCCGGGGCGGCGCCATCACCGACTTCGAGGTCACCGAGCGGATGCTGGCCGTGCTGCTCCGCCGGGTCGGCGTGAGCCGGCTGAACCGGCCCAAGGTGCTCATCTGCGTGCCCTCGGCCATCACCGCCGTCGAGCGGCGCGCCGTCAAGGAGGCGGCGCGCCGGGCCGGCGCGTCGGCCAGCTTCCTCATCGAGCAGCCGATGGCGGCGGCGATCGGCGCCGGGCTGTCGATCCACGAGCCCGTCGGCAACATGGTCGTCGACGTCGGCGGCGGCACGGCGGAGATGGCCGTCATCTCGCTCGGCGGGGTGGTGGCGGTCGAGGCGTTGCGCTGCGGCGGCTTCGACTTCGACGCGTCCATCCAGAGCCACGTGCGCAACCGCTACGGCGTGGCCGTCGGCGAGCGCACGGCCGAGGCGGTCAAGATGGCGATCGGGTCGGCCCACCCCTACGAGGGCGAGCAACAGGCCGAGATCCGCGGGCGCGAGATCGCCACCGGACGCCCCAAGACCGTCGTCCTCTCTCCGCTCGAGGTGCGCGGCGCCCTTGAGGACAACGTGGCGTCGGTCGTCGAGTCGGCCGCGGTCTGCCTCGGCGAGGCGCCGCCCGAGTTGGCGCAGGACATCATCTTCGAGGGCGTCCACCTGACCGGCGGCGGCGCGCTGCTGCGCGGCATGACCCAGCGGCTGGCCGACGCGACGGCGGTGCCCGTGCACCTCGTCGACACGCCACTCGAGTGCGTGGTCCAGGGCGCCGGCGTCTGCCTGGAGTCGTTCGACAAGCTCAAGCGCCTCTTCACCCAGGACGAGTAGGCCAGGACACGACCAGAGGCGGAGCGCTACAGGGCGGGCGCGTGCGCGCCCGGCAACTCGCCGAGGAGCTCCTCGGCGGCCTGGCGCACCTGCCAGTCGCGGTCCTGTGCGGCCTGGCGCAGCGCCGGGTCGACGCGCGGGTCGTCGAAGCCGGCGAGCGCCACCGTGGCCCGGCGCCGGACGGTGGGCTTGTCGCCCAGCGCGGCGAGCACGGCGGGCAGGCCGGCGAGGTCGCCGACGGCGCCGAGAGCAGCGACCGCCGCCTCGCGGCAGCGCGCGTCGGCGTGTGCCGTCGCCGTGGCGGCGAGGGCGGGCACGGCGGGACGGTGACGCCGCTCGCCCAGGTACCAGGCGGCGCCGACGACCACGAGCGCGTCCGCATCCCCGAGCGCGGCGGTGAGCGCGGCGGGAAGGGTCGAGCGCGCCCCCCTGCCTCGCACGGTCACCGCCGCCTCGGCGGCGCGGCGGCGCACGACCGGAGCCCCACGTGCGAGCGCCGCCTGGACGTCTCCCGCCGTGAGCTCGCCCAGGCGGGCCAGCGCGCCGATCGCCGCCTCCTGCACGGCGGGGTCGGCATCGCCCAGGCCGGCACGAGCCAGCGCGGCGTCGCCCCGGTGCCCGGCCACGACGACGCGGCGCCGGCGCGACCGGGCGCGACGATCCGGCGTCCCGTGCGTGGCAACATCGTCGCTCACCGTTGTGAGTATGTCCGACCCTGACGCGAGCGCCGACGGGGGAGCCGCGGCGATCCCCACGACCACCGCCGCCGGCACCGACGCGGCCGCCGGCCCGCCGGTGCCCCCACCGCCGACCGGGCGTGGCGGGCGGGGCAGGGTCTGGCCCTGGGTCGTCGTGGGCCTCGTGGCGCTCATCCTGATCGGCGGGTGGATCGCGTCGAGGATCTCGGTGAACTACTACGTCATCACGCCCGGGGACGCCACGCCGGTCTCGCAGTACATCGAGGTGCCGGCCGCGGACGCTCACCCGCTGACCGGCACGATCCTGCTGACCGACGTCTTCGTCACGCAGCTCGACGCGCTCGACTATCTGCGGTACCGCTACTTCGACTCCGACAGCGAGGTGATCTCGGGCCCGGAGCTGCTCGGCCCGACGGTGAACGAGGACCAGTACCTGACGCAGGGCTACCTGGAAATGGCCCAGGCACAGTCCTTCGCGACGGCGACGGCGCTGACCCACCTGGGGTACGCCGTCGCGGCGACCAACGCCGGCGCGCTGGTGTACGGGATCGAGCCCAATTCCCCCGCGGCGAAGTCGCTGAAGGTGGCCCAGGTGATCACCGGGCTGAATGGGCGCGCCACGCCCACCGACTGCGCGCTCATCGCGGCCCTGCACGGGCTGACGCCCGGGACGAGCGTCACGCTCGGGGTCGAGCAATCCACCATCAACGGCGTCGGGGACTTCGTGCCGGGACCCGTCGTGCAGAAGGCGGTGACGCTCGGGAGGCCGCCCAAGGGCCTGGTAGAGACCGGCTGCGGCGCCCCGAGCACACCCACGGCGTATTTGGGCATCGACCCCGAGACCCAGCAGGACTGGCACTTCCCGGTCGACGTGACCGTGCACACCCAGGACATCGGCGGCCCTTCGGCCGGACTGGCCATGGCGCTCGGCATCATGGACAAATTGAGCAGTGGCCGCCTGACCGGGCACCGGATCGTGGCGGCCACCGGCACGATCGACCAGTACGGCAACGTCGGTGACGTGGGCGGGGTGGCGGAGAAGACCATCGCGGTGGAGCGCGAGGGGGCGACCGTCTTCTTCGTGCCGACGGTGGAGCTGAAGGCGGCCGAGTCCAAGGCGTCCCCGCAGCTCCACGTCTACGCCGTGAACAACATCGACCAGGTGCTGCGCATCCTCAAGCGCCTGGGGGGCCACGTGCCCACCACGCCTGTGCCGGCCCAGGCGGCGCCGTAGGCTCTGGCCCATGCCAGAAGGCCGTGCCCCCATCTCGTCGTCCCGCATCGCGGCGGGCGACATCGCACGCCACTCCTTCGCCATCGTCCGGCGGGGCTACGACACCGACGAGGTGCGGGCCTACCTGCAGTCGCTCTCCCGCAGCATCGAGGCGCTGGAGGAGCGAGAGCAGGAGCTCCGCGACGCGGCGGCCGAGGCGGAGGCGCGCGCGGCCCACCCGGTCATCGACGAGTCCACGCTGACGGCCTCGCTCGGTCAGCACAGCGCCCAGATCCTCCGCCACGCCCACGAGGAGGCGGCCCGCATCGTGGCGCAGGCCCGGGAGGACACGGCCGCCCTGCTCCGCGAGACGCAGAGTCAGGTCGACGAGCTGCAGACGCGCACGGAGGCCTCGTCCGCCGAGCGCGTCGTCGAAGTGGAGCTGCTGGTGGCCAATGCGGAGCAGGAGGCGCGCGTGGAGAGCGAGCGGATCGTGGCCGAGGCCATCGCCCAAGGCGAGGCCGTCGTCACCCGCGCCAAGGACGAAGGGCGGACGCTGCTCGAACAGGTGCAGGAGGCGCGGCGGCGCGTGCTGGCGGACCTGGCGGCGCGCCGGCGGACGCTCGGGGTCCAGATCGAGGCGTTGCGCGCGGCGCGTGACGAAATGGCGGCGTCGGTGCACGGCGTGCGCGACCGGGTCGACGGGATCCTGGCGCACCTCGATCGCACCGACGACGAGGCGAGGGCGGCGGCGCAGTCGGTCAGCGAGCAGTTCCGCCTGCACGGCGGGCCGCACGACCAGGACGAGGTGGACGGCGTGGGCGACGCCATGAGCGGCGCGCCGCCCACCGGCCCGACACCCGCCGCCGCCGGCGACGCACCCGATGCCGTGGACGTCGAGGGGGGCGATGGTGGTGGCATACCGCCGGGTGCGCCGTCGGTCGACGAGTTGTTCGCGCGCATCCGGGCCGGGAGCGAGACGGCCGGTGCCGGCGCAGGGGGCGGGACGGACGTGACGGCCGCTGTGCCCAGAGCGGACGAAACGGCCGCGGTGCCCGTGGCGGACGAAACGGCCGTGGTGCCCGTGGCGGACGAAACGGCCGCGTTACCCGTCGTCGAGGCCGCCGCCTCTGCGCCCGACGAGGCGCTCCCGGGCCCCGACGACCTGGTGATCGCGCGGCGTGACGAGCTGCTCTCCCCCGTGACCGCGCGCCTCAGCCGGACGGTCAAGCGCGCCCTCGGAGACGACCAGAACCGCCTGCTCGACCAGCTGCGCAACACGCCGTCGACGCCGAGCGAGGAGCTCCTCGGTCCCGAGGACGCACACGTCGACACGTTCGCCGCCGCGGCGAACGAGCACCTCCGCGAGGCGTTCACGGCCGGGACGGTGTTCGCGGGCGCCGGGACGGCACGCGTGGCCGAGGGCGACGCGGTGGCACTGTCCGCGGCCGGGTTGGCCCACGTGGTCGTGACGATGCTCCGCGGCAAGATCCTCGACACGGGCGGCGACACCGCGGACAAGGTGGGCGCGGCGTACCGCGAGTGGCGCGGTGAGCGGGTGGAGCGCCTGGCCGGCGACTACGCGACGCAGGCGTTCTCGGCCGGGGTGGCCGCGTCGCGCGCCGACGGCAAACTGCGCTGGGTGGTGGCCTCGGCGAGCGGGTGCTCGGACTGCGCCGACAACGCGCTGGCCGGCGCCGTCAGCACGAGTGAGGGCTTTCCGACCGGCCACGCCCATCCCCCGGCCCATTCGGGCTGCCGCTGTCTCGTGGCTGCCGCGGACGACTGACCAGGGCTTCCGGGCCGCGCCGGGGTCCGGGCCTGGCCACTGCGGCCTGGGTGGCGGACGTTAGGCTCCCGTCGTGCGCATCCCGAGCGACCTCCCTGCCGACCCCGCGCCGCGCCGCCGCCACCGGGCCCGGTGGTGGCTCATCGGCTTCGTCGTGGTCCTCATCATCCTGCTGGTGTCGCTGCGCTCCCTGGCCGGGCTCTACACCGACAGCCTGTGGTTCTCGTCCGTCGGCTACCACAACGTCTTCACGACGCTGCTCATCACGAAGCTCGGGCTCTTCGGGGTGTTCGGGGCGATCTTCTTCGCCGTGTTGTGGGTGAACCTCGTGGTGTGCGACCGCATCGCCGGGCAGGACGTCGTGCTGGCCCAGGAGGACGAGCTGGTACGGCGCTACCAGCAGTACGTGCGACCCTACGCGGGACGCATCTACGTGGCGCTGGCCTTCGTCCTGGCCCTCATCGGCGCCTCGGGGACGGTCGGCCAGTGGAACAACTGGATCCTCTTCCGCCACGGGGGCAGCTTCGGGGTCACCGACCCCCAGTTCCACAAGGACATCGGCTTCTACGTCTTCAAGCTCCCCTTCCTGACCTTCGTCGTGGACTGGTCGCTGGCCATCCTCATCGTGACGTTGGCCGTCGCGGTCGTCTTCCACTACTTCAACGGTGGCATCCAGCCCCAGCGTGGCCTGCCCCGCGTGCGGCCTCCCGTCAAGGTGCACATCTCGGTGCTGCTGGCGCTGATCGCCCTCGACAAGGCGGCGGGCTACGTGCTGCAGCGGTGGTCGCTCGTCAACGCGCAGGACGGCTACGTCAACGGCGCCGGCTATACCGACGTGCACGCCCGGCTGCCGGCCGAGCTGCTGCTGGTCTACGTCTCGGTCTTCGCGGCCGCCATCCTCCTGTTCAACATCCGCCGCCAGGGCTGGACGCTCCCGGTGCTCGCCGTCGGGATCTGGGCCTTCGTGGCACTCGCCATCGGCATCATCTACCCGGCTCTGCTCCAGGCGCTCAAGGTGACACCGGCCCAGAGCTCGCTCGAGGCGCCGTACATCCAGCGCAACATCACGGCCACCCGCGCCGCCTACGGCTTGAACGACGTCAAGGTGCAGTCGTTCGCGGCCAGCTCGGCGATCACCGCCAGCCAGGCGGTGCTGGCCGGACCGACGATCGCCAACATCCGTCAGTGGGACCCCGACCCGTCCATCTCGCTGCAGACCTTCCAGCGCCTGCAGAGCATCCGGTCCTACTACCTGTTTCCGTCGCTCGGGGTGGACCGTTACACGCTGGGCGGGCAGCTGACGCCGGTCCTGGTCGGGGCGCGCGAGATCTCGTCGGCCAACGTGCCCTCGCCGTCGTGGGTGAACATCCACCTCCAGTACACCCACGGCAACGGCGTGGCGGTGGCCCTGGCCAACCAGACCAACGACAAGAACCCCGTCTTCGGCGTGCAGCAGGTGCCGCCGAGCTCGTTGGACGGGATGCCAGAGATCACCCAGCCGTCGATCTACTTCGGGCTGGGCGAGACGGGGTACGTCGTCGCCAACACCAGACAGCCCGAGGTGGACTACCAGCAGGACGGCACCAACGTGGAGAGCCACTACAAGGGCAGCGGCGGTGTCCAGCTGTCGTCGATCCTCGCCCGGGCCGCCTTCGCGCTGCGGTTGGGTGATCTCAACCTGCTCATCTCGAGCCAGATCACGGACCAGTCGCGGATCATGTTCGTGCGCGACCCCGTCGCGATGGCGGAGAAGGCGGCGCCCTTCCTCACCTTCGACCAGAACCCGTACGCCGTGATCAACGACACCCCCGGTCCCGACCACGGGCACATCGACTGGGTGGTGGATGGCTACACGACGAGTGCCAACTACGCGTACTCGCAGAACGCGGACAGCCAGCAGGTGGCGATCGGCAGCAGCCTGCCCGCGAGCTACAACTACGTGCGGAACTCGGTCAAGGTGATCATCGACGCCTACTCGGGGAAGATGACGTTCTACGACATGGACCCGAAGGACCCGATCCTGCAGGCGTACTCGGCCGCCTTCCCCAACATGTTCCAGCCGCTGAAGAATATGAGCGCGCAGCTGCAGGCCCACCTGCGCTACCCGCCGGACATCTTCTCCATCCAGTCGGCCATCTACGGCCGCTACCACCTCACCAACCCGGCGAACTTCTACGCGGCCTCCAACGCGTGGCAGCTCTCGCCGACCGCCGGTGCCGGCCCCCAGTCACAGGCGCTGGTGGCGGAGAACACCTACAACAACCAGGGACAGCTGATCTCGACCACCCCGGCCCGGATGTCGCCCCAGTACCAGGTGTACGCGTTGCCCGGCAGCAACCCGAACAAACAGGTCTTCACCGTCTCCGACGGCTTCGTGCCCGCGTCGCAGTCGACGCTCGCGGGGAACAACCAGAACCTGAACCTGACGGCGTTCATGGTGGGACAGTCCGATCCGTCGACCTACGGGCAGCTGACCCTCTACGAGGTGCCGCAGGGGACCCTGGGCCCGGCGAACGCGGATGCAGAGATCTCGGCCAACAACGCGGTGTCCTCCGAGATCACGCTGCTGAACCAGCACGGCTCGCAGGTGCTCCTAGGGGAGACGCTCATGGTCCCCGTCGGCAACGCCATGGTGTACCTGCGGCCGCTCTACACGGCAGCGACGACCAATCCGCAACCACAGCTGGCGTACTTCGTCGCCGTGCTCGGCAAGAACGTGGGCTTCGAGAAGACGCTGGCCGGCGCGCTCTCGGACGTGCTGCAGACGACGGTGACCGTGCCCACGGGGAACGGCTCGACGACAACGGGCACGGTGCCGGCAGCGGTGGCCAGCATTCTCCAGCAGGCTCAGAACGACTACAACAACGCGCTGGCTGCGCTGAAGGCGAGTGACCTGGGGACCTTCCAGACCGACATCCAGGCGATGGACGGTTTGCTCCAACAGGCACAGCAGGTCCTGGGAACCACGGCACCGTCGACCTCGGCGTCGCCCACGACGACCACCACGACCACGAAGCCGCCGACGGTCAAGGGGACAACCCCGAAGGCACAACCGAAGGCGGGCGGCGGATCCGGGTCGGCATCGACCACGAGCCCCACGACGTCGGCGCCGTCGCCGAGCGCGCCGTCGAGCACCGAGCCGCGGGGTGGGGCGACGACGACCTCACCGTCACTCGCGTCGGCCGCATCGCGCTCGGGCTGAGGCCGGTTGCGGACGGCGCCATTGCGTCCCATGATGGGGAGCAGGAGCGAGGAAAGGACGGCCCTCATGGGGCTCATGGACAAGGTCAAGCAGACGGCGGCGACAGCCACCGAGGCGGCCAAGGACGCCGCGGCCAAGGGCCAGGCCAAGATTGACGAGGCGCAGGCGAAGAAGTCCGCCGACGGCCTGCTGCGCGACCTGGGCGCCGCCTACTACGCGACGAAGACCGGGCGTTCGACACCGACGACCGACAGCGAGATCGAGCGCCTGGTGGCGGCGCTGCAGACCCACGAGTCCGAGCACGGCCAGATCACGCTGGCGCCCGAGACGCCGGCCGCAGCCCCGACCGCCGCCCCGACCGACGGTTCGGCGGCGGCCCCGGCACCCCCGCCGCCGCCGCAGGCGGCCGACCCGGCGTCACCGCCCCCGCCCCCGCCGACGGCCCAGACGCTCTAGGGACTCCGACGCGGTCGGCGCACCGCCGCCGCGTGTAGCATGGACGTTTCGCCGCGGGGTGGAGCAGTCTGGTAGCTCGTCGGGCTCATAACCCGAAGGTCGGAGGTTCAAATCCTCCCCCCGCCACTCAAGAGGCCGCAGGTCAGGGTCGATCCAAGGGATCGGCCCTTCTGCTGCCCAGGATCGAGCGGTACGGGCGTGTCATCGATGTCGGCTTGGCGGGTCCGGTTAGTGTCAAGTGGATGACGAGGCAATGATCGCCCGCGTGGCAAAGGCGATGACGCGGTGCTGCCGGAGCTCTTTCCCGCGATGCGCCGATGTCGACGATGTGCCGGGAATCGATTGTGCACCCCGGCCGAGCTCGCCACCGTTTGCTACCAGGACTCCCAGTGAACCCGCTCATCAGCGGGGATCCGATTGCCAGATTTGAATTCTGTACCAATCGTGTGTGCGACGGGAATCAGCGCCACCTGCATGACCTGCTCGAATGGGATGCCTAGTACGTCGGCGGCCTCCCTCTCGTACTCCAGGTGAAGGCTGGTCCACGCCGTCCCGAGTCCCCTCGCGCGCGCCGCCAACATAAAGCTCCACGTGGCTGGCAAGATCGAACCCCACGTCACTGCTTGCAGTAGGAGCGGAGCGTTCTCGACGCGCCCTTCGACGCATGGAATAACGAGTACTGGCACCTCGTGAAGGTGTTCCGCAAGGTAGGCGGATGAATCCATGATCTTTTGATGCTCATCCGGAGTCGATTGCGGGTCGTTCTTGGCCTTCGACTGTCGGTACAGATCGCTGATGGCACGTTTGGGTTCCGGCTCGGTGACCAAGACGAAATGCCAACCTTGGAGGTTGCCGCCAGTCGGTGCCTGAAGGGCGAGGTCGAGGCACTCTTCGAGGAGCTTTCGCTCGACTGGGCGATTGAGATCGAGGCGCTTTCGCACTGTCCGCGTCGTCGACAGCAACTGATCGGGAGACAGCTCAAGCCTGCCAGTGGTCTCGGTCATCTCGGCCTCTTTTAGCGCATTATTTGTAACAGAGTCCACCATATGTGATCATTGGGCCGAGCGGTAGGAGGCATCTCTATGTCTCAGAGGAACACCACTGTTCCAGTCGTGGTCGAGGGCGATGTTTGCGCGATCAGCGAAGTGCTCGATCACGTGTCGGGCAAGTGGAGCATCGGTATCGTCATAGCCGCCGCCGACGGACCAATTCGCTTTACCGAACTTGAGCGAACCGTCGAGGGGATCAGTCGTCGGATGCTGACGCTCAATCTGCGAAAGTTGGAGCGCGACGGCCTGCTGATCCGGACCGTCTTCCCGACCGTTCCACCCAGGGTTGAATATGAACTCACGCCGATCGCTCGGGAACTCGTCGAATCGTTCGCGTTGCTCACTGCGTGGGCGGAGCGACACCGAGGTGCTATATCCCAGGCTCGCCACGACTACGACCTCAGAGGCGACAACATCACGAGCGGAGACAAAGAACCGGTTGCCTCGCCGAAGTAACCCCGTCGAGATGAAACAGCATCTGCCATCAGGACCCAACCTGAACGCCGTCCCTGATGGCGTAGCGCAAGCGCGGTTCAGGTGACTCCGGCGCCAATTCGGATTACCAAAGGCAGTAGATGGCTCGCATGGGGCTCATAACCCAAGGGTCTGCGTTGGGAAAGAGGCTGTCGCCGCGAGGAGCCGCGTCGTCCGGACAGCTACCGGTTCATCGGACCCTCGGAAATCATCCGGTCCGTCGAGATGAGGATGTCGGCCCAGATCAGATCCGGCTGTTCGAGCGCCATGAAGTGCCCACCGGCATCGGGCACGTTCCAGAGGCGGATGTCGTTGCAAACGCGGCTGGCTAATTGCCGCGGAAAGTCAGTTCTCGACGGCTCGCGACTCAGTGTCACGGCCACGGGGACGTCGATCAATGGCTGGGGCTCATTGTGTTCGTAGTCGAAGTAGGTGGTGAACGAAGAGCCGATGCTGCGGGTGGCCCAGTAGAGCATCACGATGGTCAGCAGGGCGTCGCGGCTTACCCGATCTTCGAGATTGCCGTCGTGGTCGACCCAATCGTGAAATTTATCGATGATCCACGCGGCCAAACCTACGGGCGAGTCGATCAGCGCGGCGGCGATTGTGTCGGGCCGGGTGAGCATGATCTCGCTGTAACCGCCGTCGCTCTGGTCGTAACGCGCAACCGAGTCTAGATAGGCCACCTCAGCAGGATCGAGGTCGTTGTCGATCCGGTATGGCGGGTGGATCAGGTGCAGCCCTATGACGTGGTCAGGATAGAGCGCACCCATGCGAGCGGCGGCACCGCCACCGATATCGCCCCCGAACACTATGTAACGCATGTGACCGAGTTCCGCCATGAGTTTGTCCATCAATCGGGCGATCTCGGCCCGTGTCAGCACGGCGTCGGGTAGACCCGAGAAGAGGAATCCAGGCAGCGAGGGGATCACGACGTCGAACGAGCGGCCGCCGGTGACCCCGAATCGAGAGGGGTCCGCGAGCCGTTCGGCCAAGGGAAGCATCTCGACGAAGCAGCTCGGCCAACCGTGCAAGAGCAGTATCGGAGTCGGATCGGCTCCCGCACGGTTCTGGGCCGCGACGCGCACAACATGAATCGGTGTGCCGTCTACATCCACGATCGCGTGGTCGTAGGAGTTGAGATGGTCCTGTTGGTGCTGCCAGGAAAACTCTTCAGCCCAGTAAGTGACCAACTCACGTAGATACTCAGGGCCCGCGCCGCCGTCCCACCGGCCACGTCCGACCCGAGGAGCGAAGCGGGCAGCCGAAAGCCGGCTCGCCAGGTCCTCGAGGATGGCCGGCAAAAACCGTATCGTGAACGGGACTTCAGCCATGGATCAAGCTCGCATACTTTGGTCCTACCCAGCGTAGGCCCTCAACTGAGATCCTCGATTTGACTCTTCGGGATCTGCATGAGAATCCGCTATTTCTTCTGGCTTGTAAGGCCCAAACCGCTTGGCAGCAGCACTTCCCATAGAAAATCAGTCGAAAAGGCGAAACTCACTTGCATTGCGCGCACACCAGTTGGCGAGCGTTCCGGGTTCCCGCCGGAGAAGGTGCCGTACGCTCTGCGTGCGCAGCCCGACGGTATCGGCTCGCAGATGCTCCAAACTCTCGACCAAGGCTTCGGCGAGTGCCGGCGGCGCCCCTTGTGGATATCTGAAGCTCACGGCATCGGAGACACTCTTTGGCGCGCGAACCTCGATAGGGCGATCGAGTACGCGGGCCAGTATTTCGGTCTGCTCGGCCACCGTGAGTGGCTCATTGCCAGTGAGCACGTACCGGTTTCCTTCGTGGCCGGATTCGGTGAGAACCACGGCGACGCTTGCCGCTACATCCTTCGGATCGATTAGCGCGACACGACCAGGACCGATTGGATCTAAGACGAAGCCTTCTCGAATGGTTGGGATCCATTCGAATAGATTGGTCATGAAACCGCCCGGTCGTAGGAACGTGTTCGGTATTCCTGAGGACTCAAGGATCTGCTCGCGCTCGTGGTGCCATCGGCCCATGGACGGAATCGGATTCTGGCCGGCGTAGAGCGACGAGAGCAGAACGATGTGGCGCACGCGAGTATTTGTCGCTGCGGAGACGATGTTGGATGTGTGCTCTGTGCCGATACCCGGGTTCAAAAGGAAGATCCGCTCTGCACCGTCCATCGCGGCTGCGACGGATCGTGATTTGTCGAGATCAGCCTCAACGATGTCTGCAGAGGGAAACAACGCCAGAGTCTTGTCGCGGTCGCGAGCAAGAATGCGGAATGTTGCGCCTCTGGCCTCAAGTTCGTAGACGAGTGGCCGTCCGATATGGCCCGTAGCCCCAGTGACGAGAATCATTAATCTTCCAGGCACTCACAAGTCACGAGTGTCACTCGCTGACTCCGCAGTTGGTAGATTGTCAACCCCAGCGAGACGCCAGCGACCGTCAGGGCGAGTCCAGCAAAGCCGAAAGCGAGGCCGCGGTCATGCCCAAACGCCCTGGCTCGCCGTTTCGAGTATTTCTCTGGCCCGCTCGACCCTCGACGTCTCCCACGCGAACAGGGGATCGAGTAGGGCGAGAACAGGTCGAGCCAGGGTGCCAAGACCTCCAGCACGATACGTGAGCGTCCATCGTACATTCGTTGCCTCATCGCCGACTCGTGTCAGCGCAAAGTTCAGGGTCGGGCGTAGGGGACCGCCGGAGGTGATGTCGAAAGTCAGTTCGAATGGGCGGTCATATTCAGTGATTCGGTAATCGGACGAGATCCTGTAGCCGAAGGGATGTCGGATCATCTGGTGAAATGTGGACCCCACTCCAATGGACTTCCCGTCCGCCGTGGTGCTGATCACAGACGGTTGCCAAGCGGCATTATTCGAACCGTCAGCGAGAAAGTCGAACACATCCTCGATCGAGCGTCGGATGTGCGCTTGGTGATGGGCTTGCGTCATATGTCTGCCTCCTATTGGATCGTCGACCGTGTTGGAGTCGGATCGAGGATGATTCGTCGGTGACTGCATCCTCGGGCCCGGCGAGCCGGCATCCGATCGAAATGAGGATGTGGCCAGCCTTGCGTGTAACAACGAATCGCCGACTTGCCCTCGTAGCGGATTGCGCCATAGCTGGACGCATGGCCCTGCGATACGCGGTCGCCTTCGCTTCTCGATCGGCCATTCGGCTAGCCGCGAGCTTCTCCAACATCCAAGGGGTCGTCGTCATTTTGCGCCAGATCCACTTTTGGGGACCGTCGACCCACTCGGCGTCACTTCGTTCGAAGCGTCAAGCAGCAGTTCGGCGATGACGCGTCCTTGCCTTGCAGGGCCAGTCGGGCCGAGTGACTGCACGGAACCGTAGATGCCCTCAGAGACGAGCATTAGGCGATCAGCAAGCGGCCCCGAATCGCTGAGCCCAGTCGACAATGCCAGTTCATCCACGAGCCCGAGGAAGAGTTCCCGCAGCCAAGCTTTGTGAGCAACGGCATTGACGTGCGCCGCACTTTGTGGGTCAGGGAACTCGGCGATCACCATCAGGAACGGGCAACCGCGACACGCGCCGGAAAGGACCTCGTCCTCGAAGGCGTCGATGACGGCGAGAATCCGATCTCGAGGAGTTCCCGCGGCAGGCGAGCTCGCGGCCGACAGCAGAGCTCTGTATCTCATGCTGCACTGCTCAACGTATGCAGCAACAAGATCATCTTTTGAGGCGAACAACCGGTAGAGAGTGGTTGGGGCAACGTCGGCTTGTGACGCCACGCGATCGATCCCCGTAGCCCGAATGCCTTCCCAGTAGAAGAGATCTCCGGCGACTTGGAGGATGTGATCGCGGGTCTGAGCCGAGGACCGCCGGGCCGGAGGGCTGACTGGCTTCGTCTGACGGGGGGTCATGGTTGACATGTTAGGGAACGATCCCTAACATGTCAACCATGACTTGTTCTACCGTCCGGGCCTGCTTTCGGTCCTGGCTTGAATCTCGACTATTCAGTGTTACTATGTACCAGTAGTCAATATTACTGAGTAGTGAGGTGGTCCATGGGCAAGCAGGTGACGGAGATGCTCAAGGGGACGCTTGAGGGCATCGTTCTCGCCTTCTTATCCGGCCGAGCCGCGTACGGCTACGAGATCACGGCATGGCTGCGGGAGAAGGGCTTCTCCGAAATCGCCGAAGGGACCGTCTACGCGCTGCTCATCAGGATCGAGCAGCGCGGCCTCGTCGAGGTGGAGAAGGTCCCCTCCGAGAAGGGGCCGCCGCGCAAGGTGTACTCCCTCAACGCTCAGGGACAGGAATATCTCGAAGAGTTCTGGAGGACCTGGAGCTTCCTCACCGAACAGCTCGAACAGCTCCGCGAAGGAGGAAAGTAGCCATGTCCGATGTCGAAAAGAGCAGATTCATCTCGAAGGTAATCGGCGACAAGAAGCGCTGGAGGGCGTACAAGGCGCGCACGCGTCGGCTTCCCGAGAGCTACCGCACAGCGGTCGAAGCGATCGAGCGGTGCCTGATGCACTTCGTGCCGACCGACGGCGACCGCGCAGTGTCGATGCTCGAAGACCTCGCCGACCTGTTCGAACAGGCCGCAGCGGACGGAACGCCAATCCGCGAGATCGTCGGGGAGGACCCGATGGAGTTCGTCGAGGCGTTCGCTAAGAACTACTCGGAGGGTGGCTACGTCACTGCCCGTGTGCGGAAGCGGCTGACCGAGGCCATCGCGCGCGCCGAGGAAGAAGACACCGGAAGCGAAGGAATATCCCGATGACAACACAGCTAGACCAGGCGATCGACGTGCAGGGTCTGGAGAAGTCGTACAAGGACCTGCGCGTGCTGCGCGGTGTTGATTTCGACGTGGCGCGAGGCAGCATCTTCGCCCTGCTCGGCTCGAACGGCGCAGGCAAGACCACTGTCGTCAATATCCTGTCCACGCTGCTCAAGCCCGACTCGGGGACGGCGACCGTAGACAGGTTCGACGTCAGCACGCAACCGGCAAACGTGCGGGAGTCCATCGGCCTCACCGGGCAGTTCGCAGCCGTGGACGAAATCCTCACCGGGCGAGAGAACCTGGTGCTGGTGGCCCGGTTGCGGCACCTCAAGGACGCCGGCCAGATCGCTGATGACCTGATAGCCCGCTTCGCGCTCACCGACGCGGCGGAGCGAAGGGTGTCGACGTATTCCGGAGGCATGCGCCGCCGCCTGGACATCGCCATGAGCCTCATCGGGAATCCGCCTGTGATCTTCCTGGACGAACCGACCACCGGGCTCGATCCTCAGTCTCGCGTCGAAGTGTGGAACTGCGTCAAAGAGCTCGCCGGACAGGGCACGACTGTGCTGCTGACCACTCAGTATCTGGACGAGGCGGAACACCTCGCCGACCGGATCGCGATCCTCCATGAGGGCCGGATCATCGCGAACGGCACCCTCGCCGAACTGAAACGGCTCCTCCCGCCCGCCAAAGTCGAATACGTCGAGAAACAGCCGACCCTTGAGGACATCTTCCTCGCCGTCATCGGAAACGACGACAACGCGGGCGCGGCCAGCGCCCACAACCAGAACTAGGGAGCAAAGATGACCACGCACTTCTTCGGCGACACCATCGTCTTGCTCGGCCGGTCCATGCGCCACATCACGCGCAGTCTGGACACCATCATCACGGTCGCGATCATGCCGATCGCCCTCATGCTGCTGTTCGTCTACGTGTTCGGCGGCGCGATCCACACCGGGGCGCATCATTATGTGAACTACCTGCTCCCCGGAATCCTGCTCATCACGATCGCGATGGGCATCTCCTACACCGCAGTCCGGCTCTTCGCGGATATGAAAAGTGGAATCTTCGAGCGATTCCAGTCCATGCCGATTGCACGCTCGAGCGTGCTGTGGGCGCACGTGCTGACCTCAGTAGTCTCCAATCTGATCTCGCTCGTGATCGTCGTGCTCGTCTCCCTCCTAATGGGATTCCGCTCACCGGCGGGGGTGCTGGCATGGCTTGCCGTCGCCGGAATCCTGGTTCTGTTCACCCTGGCACTGACCTGGATCGCCGTCATCGCCGGCCTGTCCGCGAAGACCGTGGAGGGTGCAGGCGCCTTCTCCTACCCCATCATCTTCCTGCCATTCATCAGCTCGGCGTTCGTGCTCACCGACACCATGCCCGGCCCGGTGCGCGCCTTCGCCGACCACCAGCCGGTGACGTCCATCGTCAACATGATCCGCGACCTCTTCACACAGCAGCCAGTCAGCACCGACATCTGGATCGCCCTCGCCTGGTGCCTCGGCATCCTTATCGTCGCGTACACCCTGGCGATGGCCACCTACCACCGCAAGATCGTCTGAGGATGTGTCTCACTAGACAGCCGTCCGGTGCAAGTTGACGTTGTTACCTTCTGTGTGTAGCTGGCTTTGCGTTTGGGTTTGCTGACAGCGCATTCCGCGAGATATGCAGAACCCTACGAACATGCTGATAATGCCAGGAGCTAAGAAGAACGGTGGCTAACGACGCGGAAGAACGCGAAGGACTCTGAAACTCGAGTGATGAGACTTCCCTATCGCTGGGCGACGACTTCCCGGCCGAGTGGGCAGGATGTGAAGGAGCGTCCATTTTACCGATCCCTACGGAGCAAGGCCGGACGTCAGGCCTTAGATTCGGTGTGCGATCCCCTGTCAGGATGGCAGGATCGTCACCAACTTGTCGAGTAATGCGACGTCGGAACGCCTCTCTCTAGGTCTGGGCATCGGCTCTGGTACGCCGACGGGAGGCAAGCTCCAGACGACCCGACCGCGGTCGAGGGTATCGACCGCTTGGTACCACTCTCGCAACGGCTCCGAAAGCCGCGAGTGGAGGTCAAAAGAACGGCGTCGCCTCGTGATGTCAGAGTCACGGTGATGGAGTAAGACCGCTGGAGGTGGAATCGACACCATCACGAGATCGGCAAACCCGAGGCTGCCCGCGGCGAACGCACGGCGGGTGGCGTCCAGCTCGTGTTCAAATCGCGGCCGGGGTGCTGCCCCGATCCGAGCCAGGGACCAGCTGTAGTGCAGCTTCAGAGGATCGCTGTCACAGACCGCCAGTCCGCGACGCCGCTCGAGGTCAAGAGCTTGCATCCAACGGTGTGAGTTCACTGACGCCCAGTAGGCGGCTTGAGCGCCGAGATCAGATCCATCAGGTTCGGTGTTCGTCGGGACGTATTCAGCAACAAAGTCGCTCACATAGAGCCGGCACCACGTTGTCTTTCCCGCTGCACTCGGTCCTTCCACAACGACGATCATCACTCCATAGTGGCCTACCACCAGTCCGTCGTTCTATGTGAGTTTGGCGGCGAGCTTGACGCAGCTACGCGGCACACGTCGAACCTCCCACCGTGACGGAGATCCGGCTCTCTGCCTGTGACCTGGTTCTTTGGTGAGTGCGGCCAACTCGCAACTTCGACCTCTACGACAAACCACGCAACGCTGAACAGAGCTTCGACCTTCTGAAGATCCCACTTCAGCCTCTGACCTAGGTTGTCCTGTCCCCGAGAGATAGCGACGCTTCCTTCCGCTATCGAGTGAACATCTTTGCAGCGCCGAACACCTCCTCGGGCGTTCGTCCCTTGGTGAGTCGACCGGTGTGTGCCCGGTCGGTGTTGTAGTAGCGCAGGTAACGGCGCAACTCCTCGCGCAGGCCGGTGAGGCCCGGGAGGAAATGGCGGGCGAAGGTCGGCTTCCAACACTCCTCGAGGATCGTCTCGTGAAGGCGTTCGACGCAGCCGTTGGACTGGGGCCGCCCGGCCACGATCCGGCGGTGACGCGCGTTGATGTTCTCGAGAGTGGGGCTGAAGTCACCCTTGAACTCCGAACCGTGGTCGGTGGTGACCGTCTCGAGGCGCCAGCCCCGAGCGGCCAGGTCCGAAGCGACCTTGTTGGCCAGGGCCGAGGTCCAGCGAGAGCTCGGGTGCTTGACCGGACCGGGGTGCAGCTCGGCCCATCCATAGGAGGTGGCCACGTCGATGGCCGTGTATTGCCACACCGCCCCTTGGGTGCCCGAGAGGCGCCCCACGTAGAAGCAGTCCATCTGGACCACTTGGCCCGGGTGATCTGCCTCGATATGACGCTCGGGCGGGGCCGCCGGCCGTTGGGCCAACGGCGGCGCGCTGTAGCCGGCGACGAGGGCCAGTCGCTTGGCCCGGGTGTTGAGCCCGTGGCGGCACAACACCCGCCAGACCCCGTTGGGCGAGAGCCCGATCCCGCCCCACTTGGCCCGGCGCAGCTCCGCCGCGATGCGCCCGGGGCCAAAGCCCGGGTGTCCGAGGGCGAAGGCCAGCACCCGCTGCTCGACGAAGACCGGTGTGGCGTTGGGCATCTTGGGGCTTCGGCGCTCTCGCGGACGTAGGATCTCGAGGCCATAGCGCAGCACCTGGCGTCGCCAGCGGTAATAGGTCGACGGGTGCACCCCCATCAGCCGGCACGCCGCTTGCACGTTGTCGAGTTCGCCGGCCAGAGCGAAGACGCGCAGGCGGTACTTGTAGAGGGCATCATCTGATGTCACGACGGCGTACTCCTTCTGCTCGGTTGGTGGTTCTTCCAAGCGGAAGGATGCGCCGCCGTGGCGCGTCAGAGGTGGATTTCCCCAGGTATCGCCACTACTCGGGGAGAGGACAACCTAGGTGTAATCACCAGCCAGGTTGTCGACACGGCTGATCGGGGCCTTGCCTCCGAGGGCGGTGTGGCTGCGGTGGTGATTGTAGAGATGCAAGAAGAAAGCGAAGGCCTGCTGGCGGTCTGCCTCTGAGGAATAGGGCTTCACGTAGGCCCACTCCTCGAGCATGGTCCGGTTGAAGCGTTCGACTTTCCCATTGGTCTGGGGTCGATAAGGCCTGGTCCTTCGATGTTCGACCCCACCAAGAGCCGCTGCGAAGGACCGGCTGCGATAGCACGCACCGTTGTCGGTGAGCACCTCTTGGACCATGATGCCGTGGTGGGCGAACCACGTCCGGGCTCGACCCCAAAAGGCCACAGCGGTCTCCTTGCGCTCGTCGGCGAGGATTTCTGAATAAGCCAGCCGGCTGTGGTCGTCGACGGCCGAGTGGATGAAGCCGTAACCCCTCCGGCGAGGCCCAGAGCCGCTGAAGTCGACGCTGTTCTTCTTGCCTGCTTGGCGACCCAGGACCTTCCACCCCCCGCCATCTGGGATCTTGCCGAGCTTTTTGATGTCGATGTGGACGAGTTCGCCCGGACTCTCACGTTCGTAACGCCGGATCACCCGACCGCTCGGGCGATCCATCCATGAGAGCCGGTTGAGGCCCAGGCGCACGAGAACGCGATGCACCGTCGAGGGGGCGACGCCGAGGCGATAACCGATGCGAGCTGGTCCGAGCTTGAGCTCGGAGCGGAGTTCGGCGATCTGAGCCTCAACGCCAGCTGGTGTGCGATGGGGACAGCGGTGCGGCCGGCTGGAGCGGTCCACCAGACCCCCGACCCCCTCTTCGCAAAACCGCCTCCACCACTTGTAACCGGTGGCCCGAGAAATGCCCATCTCGGGCGCCACGTGGGCGATTGGCCTGCCTCCTTCGATGCGAAGGCACAAGGTCAATCGGCCAGTTGGGGTCAGACGAGCGTTAGCGTGCATTGAGCCTCCTGGGGTGAGTGTGGTTGTCTCAGCAGCTCCACACTGCTCCCGGAGGCTCACCTCATGGGCGGACCAGGATGATCAACAACGTTCGTGGTCATTACACTTAGGCCTTTGGTCGAGATGAAGGCTTCAGGTGGAGGTGAACGGACTCGAACTCTCAATGATCATCTCTTGCTCCTAGAGAACGCAGATGTGCGGATGTCGGGTGACGCCCCCGCTACCTACACTGCGGCCGGGACAAGGATTCGCTCTGCATCATCGGCTACAGAAACAACCCCTGGCGCCTCGACTTCGATCCGCGGTAGCCAGTTGAGCCAGCGAGGCAGGTACCAACTGTGCTCGCCCAGCAAGCTCAACGTGCACGGCAAGACGATCGAGCGGATAAGGGTGGCGTCGAGAAGAAGGGCCACCGCCACCCCGAATCCCATCTGCTGAAACATGTCGAGTTGGCCGCGGGCGAAACCGGAGAACACCACCACGATGATGAGTGCGGCCCCGGTGATGATCTTGGCCGTCGAGGCCACACCGCCAACGACGGCCTCGGTGGTCGAGCCCGTCTCGTCATAGCGTTCCTTGATCCGGCTCATCAGGAAGACCTGGTAGTCCATCGAGAGGGCAAAGAGCACCGAAAAGAGGAACAGCGGCACCCAGGCGTCGATAGCGGTCACCTTCTGGAAGCCGAGGAAGCCTGCGCCAACCCCGTGGATGAAGACCAGGGTCAAGAGACCGTACGCAGCCCCGACCGAGAGGAGATTTAGCAGGATCGAGACAAGGGCGATCACCAGCGATCGGAAGGCCACCAACAGCAGGATGAAGCTGAGGGCCAGCACGAACAGCAACACGTAGGGAGTGGGCGCCGAGACGGCGCTGAAGTAGTCGGCCGTCTCGGCCGTCTTGCCCCCGACGTAGACGCGGGCGTGGGAGCCGGCGAAGGTCGACGGAATGAGATCACTGCGCAGTAGGCGCACTGCGGCCACGTCCGGGCTTGAGACGACGTCTCCCCGGATCGGAACGGTGAGTGCCAGAATCTTGCCGTTGGCAGACGCCTCAATCGTGCCGGACCCAAACCCGGGGTCTTCTGCCAGGACTGCTTCGAGCTTCGACAAGTCTGCGTGGGTGCTGGCATCTCCGCCGTCGGCGACAATTTCGACCGGGTAGGGATCCTGGTTGGGGAAGTAGCGCTGCACGGCGAGGTAACCCTGCTTGGATGGCAGATTGTCGGGAAGGGTAGCCACGCCGCTCTGACCGATATGGAGCCCAAGGAGGGGCACCGCCAACGCGACGAGCACGCCGACGGTCAGGGTCAGCATGACGACACGGTGGCGCAGAACTCCTTCGATGAAGGTTCGCCAGGTCCTGGACTCGCCCGAACGCGTGCTCCCGAGCCCCTTTCCTACAACGGGCAGGCGTAGGGAGTTCACACGATCCCCGAGTAGGTGCAGCATTACCGGAAGGAGTGTGAGGGCGGCGGCGACGGAGACCACCCCGACGATCACGGCGCCCGCGGCCATGCTGCGCAGGATGTTCGTCGGCACCAAGAACATGCCCAAGAGGGCGATCACGAATGTGCCGCCGCTAAACAGGACGGCGCGGCTGGCGGTCGCCGCCGTTCGCTCGATGGCTGCCTCCTTGTCGAGCCCGCCGGCCCTCTCTTCCCGGTAGCGGGAGACGATGAGCAATGAATAGTCGGTCCCGAGCGCCAGGCCCATGCCGGTCATCATGTTGATGATGAAGGTCGAGAGCTGGAACTCCTGAGCGACGAGGGTCGCAATCCCGAGGCCGACGATGATCGACAGCAGGGCCATGAGCATCGGCATCAGCCCGGCTACCACTGCTCCGAACACGAGCAAGAGGACAACGATCGAAATCGGCAGGCCGAAGTCCAGCTCCCCGTTTCGCAGGTCACTTGTCGCCAGGAAGTTGAAGTCATTGCCCACGGTGTGGACGCCAGTCACGGCAACCGAGAACCCGCCGCTCCCATTGGCCGACTGCACCGCGCTCACCACGGGCTTGATGTCGGCGTCGGTAGCTGCCTTCAGCGAGATCAGAGCGGCGTGCCGATTATCCGAGATCAGCGAGCTGCCCGAGGCGAAATTGGCCACGACATCGGTGATGCCCGAGTCGGCTCCGACGTTTGCTTCGAGCCTGCTCACGAATATCTTGAAGTTCTGATCGCTGGCCGTCGACCTCATTGCGCTGACGACAATGACGTCAGTCGGCTTCTGGCTGACGGACCCGCCGACCCTGTCGTAGAGGGCTTCGGCTTGGCTGGATTGCGTGGTGCCCACCACTTGAGCAGTTGTCGTCAAGCCCTTGAGCGAAGTTCCGACGAGTAGCAGAGCAATCAGGACCAGAAGACCCCAGATGGCGAGAGTGCGGCGGGGGCGCTGGGAGCTAGCGACAGCCATCTTTTGCGTGAACCCGAGGGTCGCTGCGTTTGGGAGACGCTCATCCGGGGTGTCGACGTGTCGCTGACTCGGTTGTGATGATGCCCTTGCGACGTTATGCGTTGTCATCGGATTTGACTCCGTTCTTTGTCGTCTCGTCGTGCCGGATTTAGAAGGCTCACGCCTTCGATTGGCTTCGATAGGCGACTAGACCTAGTGGACTTCAGGATGGGACCTCGACTACGGCTTGCACGGTGCGGAGCCGACTGGTGGACAGGCCGCGAACGAGATTGTTCGCCTTGGCGAAGAAGTTGTCGACGAAGTTGTGCAGTCCTAGCGGGCCGGGAGGAGTCGACAGGAAGATTTCCATGACCGCCACTGCGTCCTCAGTCATGTCGGTCCAGTGGGTGACCGAGAAGCCGGCAGATTCGATCGTGGCTCGCAAGAGATCGGCGGAGACGAGGTAGCTCAGCTCGGGCCGGTCGGCCCACGGAAGCGGGAAGTCGAGCTCGCCCGCCGTCCCAGCGACGATGTCCCAGATGGCGAGGCGCCCTCCTGGCCGAAGCACACGGCTGGCCTCGTCGTAGAGGCCGGACTTATCGGCCACGTTCATCTGCACGTGTTGACTGGTGACCACGTCGAAGCTGGCCGCATCGAACGGTAGGTTCGTCACGTCTCCTTGATGGACCGAGATTCGATCGTCCAGCATGACGAGTCGATTGAGCCAGCGAGAGGTTTCGCAGTACTCCTCGGTGAGGTCAATAGCGGTGACTCGACAGCTGTATTTGTCGGCGAGGAAACGGGCTGTGCCGCCGATGCCACTGCCGGCGTCGAGCACGTCGTCGTGGTTGCCGATCCCGGCCAGCTCGGCCAGCTGGCCAGTGGCTATTCGACCGAGAGTGTGGAAGTCCTCGAACGCACTCAGATCCTCTGCCTGAATGTCACTGAGGTCCCTGCCGGCCACGATGAGGGCCTGCTCGATGTTCCGTCGGGACCTGCCGGTTGAGTACTGGCTGTCGATCTGTGCTGCCTTCATTTGTCTAGAACCGTCCCTTGTCTGTGTCGTTACTCGGAGGTAAAGGCGGTGTGTCGCTGCGAGGTAGACGCGGACCGATTGCGCTCATCAAAGGAGAGGACCCTCTTTTTCGATCGTCTATGCGACCACACATAGCGTGAGGAGTTCGGCGACGAGTTCAGGCTGGTCGTGCTGTGGCCAGTGTGCGGCTTCTTCGACGATATGAAGCGACGGGTTCCCAAAGAGCCCTGCGATTTCGGCTCCAAGACTCGGGGTCAAGTAGCGATCCTTCTCGCCAAAGATGATTGAAACCGGGACCTCGAGGCGCCTGAGCGCTTTGCTGTCGATGAGCGCGTCCTGCTTGTCCAAATCGTCGAAGAGTTCCGCGGTCCACGCTCGGATGGCGGCGATGGCATCCGGCTGGTTGGCGTCGCCAAAGAACTGAGGCAGGATGGACTGCACGGCGATGCCCTCGGGGTCGAGTGCATCCATGTCCCACTGGGTGGCGGTGTGCTGCAGCAGCCAGAGGCGCTGGGCGTCGTCGTTGACCATGGCGTCCACGAGCACGGTGAATGCCGGATCGGCAAGCAGCCGGATCATCTCGGGAAGCTTGAGTGAAGGCTGGTGCCCAAAGATAGTGTTGAGTAACACCAGATGAGCCACTTGCTCGGGGTGCGCCACGGCGAACACGACGGCGTCGGGGCCGGACGCATCGTGGCCAACCGGTACGGCGCGGGTGATGCCCAGACCATCGAGCACCGACTTCAGTTCGGAACCGTGGTCGTCTGAGGACAGGCTGACCTTGTCGGTTCGATCGGAGCGCCCGTACCCGAGCCAGTCGAAGGTCACGACCCGCCTCGGGGACAGGAGCGGTGCCAGCTTGTCGTAGATGCGGTGATCGTCGGGAAAACCGTGCATCAGGACGATCGCCGGTTCCTCGCCGGCGTAGTCGAGGACGTAGAGGGATCCACCTTCGTGGTACACGTAGTGCTCGTTGACATCTGTGTCGATCTTGTTCATATCAGTCTCCTTTCACGGCACCTCTCTCTAGAGGCGCGTCGTATCTCAAGGCCGGCTTGCGGCCTGTTGCGCCAAGACAGGCTCGGCCGGAGGCAACGAGTCCTCACGCTCCTGCATCGCTCCGTCCGAAAGCTGGCGGGACGGTTGCGGCCTCGCCGGCGATAGCAGGGCGGCCATCACGGCCCCCGCCAGGGCGACCCCTCCCGCGACCAGACAGCCACCGCTCAGGCTGAAGAGAAACGCATTCGTGGCCGTGTGGGCGAGGTCCTGGGACGCTTGGTTGAGACCGAGTTTCGAGAGCTCGTGCGAGGCGATGATCGCCCCGCCAACAGAGCCCTTCGCTGCAGTGACGGCCCGGGCGGGCAGGGCCGAGGCGAGGGTGGCAGCAAGCCGGTTCGAATACAGTGATGCCGCAACGCTGCCGATGATGGCTACGCCGAGCGTGCCGCCGAAGAGCCGCGTCGCGTCGTTCATCGCCGAGCCCACGCCGGACTTGGCCTTGGGAACTGCCCCCATGATCGCTTCGGTCGCCGGCGCGCTGGTAAGGCCCATACCGGTGCCGAGGAAGAGCATCTGAAGAACGATTATCGAGTACGAAGTCGACGCGGAGACCGTCGCCGTCCACAACAAACCGACCGCGAACGAGACAAGTCCGGCTGTGACGATGACCTTGTTACCAATACGTACCGCGAGTTTCGTTCCAACGACCGAGGCGACGGCCACGGACCCCGCGACCGGCAAGAGCCGTACTCCGGTGCCCAGAGGGCTGAAGGTCCTTATGAACTGGAAATACTGGGTGACCAAGAAGATGAACCCCTGCAAGGCGAAGAAGGAGACGGCCACCGATCCGCTGGCGGCGGTGAACCGTGGATTACGGAACAGCGCCACGTCGAGCATCGGGTGGTCACTTCGACTCTCGTGGACTATGAAGAGGAAGAACAGCGCGATGCCTCCGCTCATAGTCACCACGGCCGCCGCGGAGCCCCAGCCCCAATCCGGTGCCTCGATGACCCCCAAGATGAGGGTCGCCATGGCCGCGCTTGATAGCGCCAGGCCAGTCCAGTCGATACGTGGTGTCCGCGGGTCCCGCGAGGTGGGGACCGCCACGGCGACGAGCACCGCGACCGCAACGGCGATGAGGGCCATGAAGGCGAAGATGCTTCCCCACCAGTAGTGCTCCAGCAGCCAGCCGCCGACGATTGGGCCGGTCGCAATCCCTACTCCAGTGGTCGCTCCCCACAGGCCTATGGCCTTGGCGCGTTCACCCCGCTCGGTAAAGACGTTCACAAGGAGCGAAAGCGTCGATGGGAACATGAGCGCAGCTCCGAGTCCCATCACAGCCCGAGCGGCGATGAGCTCTCCCGTGGTGTTGACGAGCGCGCCGGCCAGGCTCCCTGAGGCGAAGACCACCAGGCCAATAAGCAGTGTGCCCTTTCGACCCTGGCGATCGCTCAGGCTGCCCGCGGCCAGCACCAGGGCGGCAAAGACGAGGCTGTAGGCGTCGACGACCCACTGCAGCTGCGTCGTCGAAGCGCCCAGGCTCCGGACCAGAGTGGGCAGGGCGACGTTCACGATAGTGACGTCCACACTTATGATGAAGGCGGCGAGACACAGAGCCAACACGATGGCCAGCCGGCTCCTTGTCGATGGTATGTGGTTAGGCGTGATCATGATGGGTCCCTAAACTCCCGGGAGGCACCGAGCTGTAGCCGTCCAACACAATCAGCTGGTAGAGCCAGCGAGACGTGGCGCAGTACTCCTCGGTTGTGGTACTGGTAGTCATGGCTTCACTCTCCTTCTGTTCAGGGCCAGCTCAGACAGCCGGTCTTCAAGATGTGAACTCTTCGGGTAATGGCGGCACGCTCCGCAGATACGCACCTATCCGGTTGCCGCAGATCTGATTACTGCGGCGAATTGCGTTGGATCATCGAGCATCACGTTGTGATGCGCATTGGGATAGACCGTCAGAGTGCTATCCGGAATCTCTTGATGCAGCGCATCGGCCAGATTGAGACTGAGATCGGGATCCCGGGCGCCCCAGATGATATGAACGGGCATGTTGAGGGATTTGAGGCTGGGGACGCGGGCAGCGTCGTAGCTGCCGACGGCGTAGATGATGTTGCCCGCTAGCGAACGAAGCGGCCCGAGTGTGCTGGGTTTGGCGAGGAACTGCTGGGTGAACTGAGGCGCGAACTCCCACGCGATGGTTCGGTTGCCGTCAAAGGTCGACTGCTGCCAGGTAAGCAGATCATCTAGGAGACGGGAATCGGTTGACAGGGCGTTCATCAAACTGTTGAGTCCGTAGGCAGTGCCGGGCGGAAGCGGTCCGAGCGAGGACGTGTTCGGGTACTGACCTGGCGCGAAAATTGTTGCAAGAGCGGGAGGCCCGGTTGCAGCGACTGGAGCGTAGAAGCCGTTTGAAAGGATGATCGAAGCGGTCTGACCGGGGTGATCAAGGGCCCAGTTGAGCACCGCGGGCACGCTGGCGTCGTGCGCCACCAAGACGACCCGGCCGAGGTGGAGGCCTTGGATCACTGCGTTTAGATCCCCCTCTTGGCCGGCGAAGGTGTACGAATAGTGGGAGGGCTTGCTTGACCTTCCCCAGCCGAGGAAATCAAAGGTTACGACCTCGTGTCCCTTAAGCAAAGGGACGACTCGATCGTAGAGATGGTGGTTGTCCGGGAACCCATGGCAGAGCACGATCGCGGGGCCGCGACCGGGCTGCACGTAGGCGGCAATCCGGTACCCAGCACGCTGGATCCACACCAGCCTTGAGCCTGACGGTGCGGTGACGGCTGGATGGCCGATTGCGGTGGCCGGCACCGCGATACCGATGCTCGCCGCGACAATCCCCACGAAGCTGGTGAGAGCCGCGGCGACCACCACCGGGGCGAAGCGCCAGCGCCGTTTGGGAGTCCCTCCGTGAGTATCGAAGGGGCCACGATGTCGTTCAGCGATCGGCGCGCTGTGGCCCTCATTTCTGGTTCCGATCAAATCGGATTGAGTGTTCATCATGTGTCTCCTCTTTCAAAAGCCGCCATCTGATATCGCTCTGAGATCCGACCGTCAGCCGGATGGGGGCTGAGGGAGCGAATCGCGACACCCGTGCGCATGCAGAAGCAGTTATGGTCGCCGAGTGTCGTCGTCACCGACACGACGTCTCCGCCGACTTTCGAATCTTCTCGTCGAGTTCACCAGCGATCGCGTCGATCGCGTGGGAACCAAACGACGCGAATACGCTTGATGGTTGGTCGTAGGCGACATGCGCGCCCATGGCGTCTCGGTAGACCGCCACACGGAAGGGTGCATAGAGACCCGCCGCCGGCTCGATCGCGAGGATCTTGCGAGCAATCCGGATTACCGACGAGATATAGCGTCGCCTGGACCGGATCGGCGCTCAGGCTGAACAGACTTCCCTGATCGACTCGCGCAAGTGCGACGAAGCCTGTTTGGCCAACAGTGCGATCCACGAGAGCCTCGACGTCACGCCACGTTGCTTGATCGAGGACGAGCCGCAGAATCAGTAGCGAATCGAGCAAGGGCACCTGTTCGTCGAACCGGCGGCGGGTCTCTTCGAAATCGACGGCGCTGTCGTGGATCAGGCGGGTTGCCTGATAACTAATGGTGGTCACGTTCCTCCAGGGAGTTCGTATGCGACGCTGGTCCGAGCCAGCGGCCCGATGATTGCGTCAAGAGGGTGACGGCGAGCATCGGAGCCGTATCGAAATGTCGGGCCAACACGGCCACCCGTGGAGGATTGACAGACCCGGGCTTTTTTGGACATGCCGCTCGTTTTACCACGGAACTTGAGAAAGTCAAGTCCTTACTGTTGATTCTCAAGCAGAGATCTGCCATACTGGCGGCATGAAGTCGTACAACCACTACTCCGCGGTGGCCAAGGCGCTCGACGCTGTGGGTGATCGGTGGACCCTGCTCATCGTCAGAGAGCTCGTTAGCCAAGGTCCGTGTCGCTACACCGACCTGATGAGTGGGCTACCTGGAATTGCGACCAACCTCCTGGCCGACCGCTTGGCCTCTTTAGAGGAATCCGGCATCGTTTGGCGTGAGCCGGTTCCGCCGCCCGTCGCTGCCACGCTGTACCACTTGACCGATACAGGAGCAGACCTCAAGCCGGTACTCGACGCGCTCGGGATATGGGGTGTTCGTTTCATGTCTGAAAAAGACGAAACAGATCAATTCCGCAGTCACTGGTTCAAGCGTCCGGTCTCGATGTTTCTCAAAGATCGGGCGCCAGATGGTCCTCCGGTTTCGATACAGCTCAGTCCAGAGGACTACCCGGCAGTCATCGAGGCCTCGCCAGACGGAATCCGAACGCGACCTGGGAGAGTTGGGTCCCCTGATCTTGAACTTGCTGGGCCCCCACATCTCATCTTGGGGACCCTGTCGGGTCGTCTGAGTGTCAAAGAAGCCAAGGCTGCGGGTCTGACCCTGACAGGGAGGGTCGCTGTATTGAATCGGTTGCGTCGAGACCGCGCAGATGCCTGTGTCGCACAAACCGACGGTACCTCTTCGTCATGACCGGGCTCGCTATCGGCATGGCTGGACTCGCCCTGACGGTCGCTGGCGTCTCGCTGGGGTTGACCATCGACCAACTGCGGCGTCAGCGAGTGACACTCGTGACCTGTGAGTGCCTGGAAGATCAATGATTCTCGTCACTTGGGCTGCGGGCCATATCGGACGGCCGCGGTTGGCTTCGGGGCATGTGCTGACCAGGCGAGCTCTGTGACAAAGCCCGGCGCTCGCAACGAACTAGCCTCAGGGGCAGCCTGGGTGAAGCTTGGAGACTCCGGTTCGTTAGAAATCCATCCCACGAAAATCCCACGGATTCGGAATTTCATGTCAGCGACCTCTGTGCAGGTCAGCACCTGGATGCGCACATTGTCCCAGGTGTCCGGGCAATTCCATGATACGAGTTAGATCTGCAAAGGTCCCGATGGACGCTTCTTCTAGTTCTCATAACCCGAAGGTCGGAGGTTCAAATCCTCCCCCCGCCACCAAGTACGGGCGCTCTCCGCGCTCCTTGCGTATGCACAGGCCGCTGAGCAGCAGGTTTGGTTGGTAGCTTCCGCGTTTGTGGGGACAGTTTGTGGGGACCTACTCAACCCGTGCGTAAGCAGCATAGGCAGCGTGGCGCAGAAGCGAATGGGCCGTACGCAGCACCTTCCTCGCGGGCATATCGCCTGCGCAATGTGTTGCATCGCTATGCATGGGGCATGCCTGGGCACTTGCCTTAATCAAATCTTTGGGCGAAGTGTGTGCCGGGTCTCCATGATCACCGCTGCTGGCCGCTCGCCTTCAACTCTCCTATGGCCTGCCTGATCTCTCGACCGGTCAAGGCAGCCCGCTGAAGAGAGCGACGCCTCGCCGGGGCGGAGGGTTGATAACCCACTGGGGCACAACACAGCGTCCCCGAGCCGGCATCGTTCGGGGGCGCTCGAGCTCGAGGGTCAGCGACGGGTGAGGATCACTTCCACCGAGTTCTCGTAGACCCAGTGACCGGTCGGTTCAATCGACAACACAGCTTGTTCAACCTCGTCCGCGAACTCTCGAAACCGGCTACCGAGAACCTGATCGGGACGTAACGACGTCGAACGAAGGTAGCCAACGAGTGATGGAATGTCCCATTCCTGACGGGTTGGCACAGACCGCAGCGATGCGACACCGAACGGGCTCGCTCTGATGATTTCTTCGTGTCGAGTGAGTCTGCGTGTCGGTTCAGAGTGTTCCTTAGGCTCGAACCAGCGGTCCTGGACGGCCGCTACGGCCGCCGCTACCGCAGTGCCGACGTCATCACGGTCCAACCGGCCTCCGCCGGGTTGAATCTGCATCAACAGGCTTGGGTTGCCCAGCACAGCAAACAGTCCTTCGTGCTCCAGCAGTTCGTGCGCTTTGGCCGCCACAACCGGTCTATCCATCCACTGAAAGGCAGAACCGATGACAACCAATCGGTAGCCGCCAGGTTTGTCGTCAAATCGCTCGGCGGTCGAAAGGACCCACCGAATGTTGTGCTGATCCCGCGTGCTGGCCAAGCGGGCCGCCTCGTCGAGCATCCCTTGGTCAGGATCGACCGCGGTGACTGACGCCACCCGTTCAGCCAAGGTCAGGGTCAGGAGACCCGTCCCACACCCCCAATCCAGTACCCTCGACGTCGCTTCAAGAGGCGCCTCGACACTCAAGAGATCGAAGATCGATGTCGGGTAGCTCGGGCGGAATTCCGAGTAGTAACGGGCGGTTCCGGCGAATGAACCAGTTTCTTGTGGCACTGGCCCGTACCCTAGGAGATAGCCACCGACCCGGTGATCGGAGATCTCCACGGGCTCCTTAGGTCTTTCGACCGACCACTGCGACGAGGCCAGCAAGTAGCTGCTCGTCTCCAAACGACGTCAAGACGGTGGCCTCGACCCCGTGGCGCGCGAGCAGCTCGGGCACTTTGGACGTGTCGAGGAGGACGTTGTCATGTCGCTCGTCATCTCGTCGCCATGTTCCGTCCTCACGTCGGACGAAGGTTGTCATGATCCGCACAAACCGGCTCGGATCGGGCACCGAAAACTCCGTTATTAGCACCCAATCCTCCATCCGCCAGACCTTGGGTGGTTGGTTCGCTCGCACGGCTCCCCATTCCAGGTCACAGAGATCGATCGCGATGATGCCGCCGGGTCGAAGCGAGGTTGCGATCGCGACAAGGGCGGCTTCGATCTGGGACTCCTCGTCGAGATAGTTCAAAGCATGGCCAACTCCGACGATCGCGTCGGCGGAAGGAATCGGATCGCCCGGCAGAGTCAAGCGTCGGATCTCAGCGGCTCCAGGGACGTGGGATTTGCAGAGGTTGAGCATTGCGTCCGAGGCATCGCTCGCAACGACGTTTAGCCCCGCATCAACCAGGTAGGCGGTGAGCAGCCCGCTCCCGCAGCCGATCTCAACGACCAAACCGTTTCGTTCCCGCACAGGCTGGAGGAGTCTGAGGATTGCTGGAGCACATGCGTCGGCGTGGAACCCGAAGCCCAGATGGTGGACGAGTGCCAGGTCGTCCCGGTAGTAGGGCACCTCTCTTTGCGGGCTTGATTCCATGATCGCAAGTATCGCCGACTAGACCGCTCGGGATCACCTGGGCGCGTCGCAAACCGCCTGGCCGGGTGAGGCACCCAGGCGGCACACAGATCCGGCAGGGATCGATCGGGGGCGGTCCTAAATAAGGCTACGAAGCCGACACCGCTACGACTTCATCCCACACCGAGGTAAGAGCGTCGACAACGGTTGCGTCCTCATCGGCGAGAACTCGGAGGTTGTTCGATTCATTGACTTGGACTGCAAACTGCGCCATCTCAGCTAAGTGTGCCTCAGTAACATTTGGCGGAGCGGTCTCGACCAGGAACGAAAGGTGGAGGATGTGTGCGAACGCGCCGAAGGGGCCGCCGAGGCAGCTCCGCGTCGCAAGCTGGCGTGCAATCGCCGGAACTCCTAGAAAGGTCTCGTGCAGGCCTGTCCAGACGGGATCGTTTGCCGCATAGGCAACGTGAGGGATCTGGTAGAGACGGATCGTGCCCGCGCACATCAGGCAAGGTTCAAACGTCGTGACAAGTGTGTAACCCGCATAGTCACCTCTAGGGAGGCAAGCGAGAGCGTTCATTTCTGCGTGGGCCATAAACGTACCGGCAAGTGGTGAGAGTCCGTCAGGCGTGTCGAACACACGACTACGGCCTCGACTGATGATCGCACCCGTGCTGTCAGTTACGACGGAGCCGACACCCGCTGATCCCGATTTCCAAGAGGTCCAGGCCTCCTCGAAGGCGACTTGCCAAGAGTCTGGCAAGCGTGCCCACGCAGTTTCGGCCGAACTCACAACTGCTCAGATCTCATCCTGTTTTCATACGGTACGCGCTGTGCCAGTCAAACGGCGAGGGATGAGGTCGAGAAGATCATCGATCCGTTGTTCTGGGGCACGCCCAGCCTTGCTTGGCGCTCGATGTCGAACTCAGTCTCGGACTGGTACGCCCTCGATGCGGTCCGTCGACGACCACTCAGTCGGCCGGGGGTCGATCTAGGACATATGCTCCAAGCTGCTGAGGTCGCCCAGATCGACGAAGACGCGGCAACAACGAGAATCGATGGTTCGGGTTCAGTCGACAGGACCATCGAGCGGAGCAGCCGGCTCTCTGTGCGCGCACACGAGCTCCAGAACTTCCCGGTGAAAGCGGTCGTTAGCCGCGCAGACAAGCGATTGCGCTCCGAGGTTCCACGGCTTTCCAGTAATGTCTGTCACCCTCCCTCCCGCCTCAGCGACCAACAGCGTTCCGGCGACAATGTGCACCAGATCAGGAGTAGCGAAGAGCACGGAGGCTGCAACTTGTCCGGTGGCGACGAAGGCAAGCGAGAGCGTCGTCGAGAAGCAGCGGACATCCCAGCGATCCCGCGTAATCGCCGCGGCGAGGGTTCGCGCAGCGTTGTCGCGATCGGGGGAGGTCTTTGGGCAAGCTCCAAAATCGATAATCAGACTGGACTCAGACGCGGCGAGTCTCGTGACGTCATCTCCATGAATGCGCCATGCATGGCCATTGACCTCTGCGACGAGGAGGTCGCCGCTCGACCCGTCGCCGACTACCGATGCGGCTACTCGGCCGTCTTCGATAAGTGCGGCATTGATTGCGAAGAGCGGGATCCCCGAGGCAAAGTTCCTGGTGCCGCAAATTGGATCGACGAGCCAGTAGGGGCTGTTGGAGGGGATTGAGCCGCCACCCTCCTCGCCGATGACCGGCCATGGAAACGCGTCGCTCAGCGATTGGCGCAGGTGGTCCTCGACAGCGATGTCGGTGTCGGTTACGACATCTCGACCGATCTTTGCGTGCACTTCGCCGGTTCCCCGACGGGCCAGTTCGATCGCTGCTCGCACCCCGCTGATGGCCACGTCGGTCTCAGGTCTGAAACGGATCATGAGATAATTATGAACGGTACGCTCAACCCTCACTAGACTGAGGTTCTGGGTTCCAGGTGAGCCTCCTGATCGGAGGAGACCACATGGACAAGAGCCTTTCAACCTACTATCGGCGCCGGGCCTCGGAGTATGACGAGGTCTACGAGAAACCGGAACGCCAAGGTGACATTGCGACGATCAACCGAGTGGTTCGCGACTTCGCCGCTGCTCGTCAGGTGCTCGAGGTTGCTGCGGGCACTGGCTTTTGGACGCTGCCCGCATCCGAGACGGCCAACTCGATCCTCGCTACTGACCTTGTCGAGGAAACTCTTGCCATCGCCCGCGGGCGGCCCTATTCGAGCCCGGTCACGCTCGCCGTCTGCGACGCCTTCACTCTCGACGAGATCACCGGAACCCTCAACGCTGGCCTCGCTTGTTTCTGGCTCTCGCACCTCAGTCGACCGGAAATGGAACGATTTGCCATCCACCTCGCGGCACGGCTCGAACCCGGAAGCCACGTCCTCTTCGTCGACAACCGCTACGTCGAAGGGAGCAACTGGCCCATCACCAGAACGGACGCCGATGGCAACACCTACCAGCGTCGACGGCTCCTCAACGGCGACACTTTCGAGGTGCTCAAGAACTTTCCGAATGCCTATGAACTCAGGGCGTTAGGTCGAGCGATCGGGGACGCTGTCGAGGTAACGGAGCTCACCTACTACTGGGCGCTTACCTTCCTGACCTTCGAATGAGGCACCTCAAATCCGCGTTGACCTGGGATCTGCACAGTCGACGGCGCTCGGAGCGCAATGGCCCTGCCAGGACAGCGTTCCATGTTCGCTGTGCTCAACTGGACCTGACGCATTTGCTCCTTGATGCTGCGTACCAAGTCACCCCGGCGAACGACACTCTGGTCGCCACATGAAACGTGGCAAGACGCTCGTCCGTCTGCCATTCCAGCTGTCAGAGCCAGTGGGATTTTCGCGATCCACACGACACGTCGGCGAACTCATCCTTCGATGAATGCACGAAGCCGGGTTGCCTCAGAGTGCGCTCGGGTTCTGCCCGCCTCGATGGCGGCCCTGATTCTTGAGTGATTGATGAGGTCATAGCCGAACGCGTCCTTTTCGACGTCTATGGGTAGGACCGTCTCAAACCGGATACCTGCTGCAGAAAGCCGACGGCCTTCCTCTTGAAGGACCCTCTGGACGGCCGATCCGATCATCGGCGTGTCGGCTGGAACGGGCGAGGCAACGATGGCCCTGTCGACTCCCTGCCCGATGAGAACGTCGGCGTTCGTTGCGGATCGTGCACCACCGTCCATGTAGGGGCCGTCCGCCAAGACGACTGGCGGGGCAATGCCCGCAGGTGCACAGGACGCGGCGACACCGAATTCGAGGGGAATCCCGTCAGCTGGTCCAAGGACCCGGAGTTCGCCCGTTTGGGCGTGGACCACAAGCGCCCGGAATCCATCGGGCCATGGCGAATCGGGCAAGTGCCGTGCATAGAACCGAACCCCGACTGCGGGAACTCGTAGAGCCAACTCGCCAATCCGTTGAGTGTCGGGAGGACCAAGGGGAGCAACCGCATCACCCATCAGCGTTGAGACTTGAGCGACTAGGTCGACGTCCATCTTCAGGGGCTCGGGACCAGCGCCCAGACGGTCCATCGCAGCAACGAACCCATCTGACTCATCTGAAGCGAGCCACGCTCCGGCCCAGGCTCCCGCGGACGTTCCGATGATCAGCGAGGCGAGACCGAGGTCGACTCCCTCGTCGGCCAATCCACTCGCCAAGCCGTCATACCACGCCGCTCCGACGGGGCCGCCACCTCCCAGGACCAGACCGTAAGGACTCACTGTGTCCAAAGCTATGTCCTGAGAGCAGGTCTCCGCCGTTTCTCGGAATGCATCCGCGGACAGTCCGTACAGGAGCATCGGCGAGTTGAAGTCAGGGTGCCACGCGTGGCGGTGGAGGAGGTCGCTGATGCAGAAGGCGCTGGCTATCGCCACGCGTCGAACGGCGGCCACTGCGAAGAGAGCAGCCGCTTCCATCTCGACGGTGAGGATGCCGTGCGCCCGATAGTGATGGACCTCGGCGACGGTCTCTCGGTAGGGAGCGTCGATCGTCCATGTCCTCCCGGCTCCTATGGGCCCGCGCGCCGAGAGTTCGGCGCTCAAGGCCCCAGTCAGGGTCGGATCCGGCGACACCTCCACATGGGCAGGGAGGTAGTGGTGGGAGACCCCTTCGTCGCGAATGGAACCGGTACAGACCACGAGGTCGCCGACATCGAGGTCGGCTTGGAGCGCTCCGGCGGCTCCGATAGAGACGAAGCGACGCACACCAAGGGCGATGAGGTTCTCCATCCGTCCGGCTGCTATCGGTCCGCCGAACCCGAACCCGCCGAACACCCCGACGCGGTCGTCGGTGCGGCCCAGCAGCACCAGGCCGGTCATGGTGCGACCGCCCGCAGGGCGGGCGTCGGATGCTTGGGACAGCCATTGGTACATTCGATTGTCGTAGACGAGGACGACGCTTTCGGGACACACGAAACCAGCGAGGTCGCCCTGTTCTCGTCGCCATGCCGCCCAGTCGGCCGGGCTGTAGTACGGCTCTTCGTCGTGCTTGTTCTCGAATCCCGGAAACGGCATCCCGACATGGTTGCAGCAACGTGTCACCAGCTGCTGGACCGTCATTGACCCGCCCCGGTCATGGATTTCGAAGCTGGAACCGGCGGCTGTCAAGCAGAAGTAGCGAGTGCCGCGAGAACTTCGTCATGCTTCAATCCGTTGGAGTAGATGGCAGCACGAGTGTCCAGGCGCTTCCCGCCGAAGTGGTCGCTAAATCGCCCGCCAGCTTCCTCTACGAGGATCGAGGGCGCAGCATGATCCCAGATGCCGCCGCAGAACCAGACGGCGACGTCCATCTCGCCTTCGGCAACCCAGAGCGCGTGGCTCCATGTGCGGTCCGGAGGCTCGCCACCTGCCATCCCCCTTATGATCCGCTGCTGTCGAACTGAGAGATCCCTGTAGTTCGGCAGGGTGATGAACCGATCGGGACTCAGGCCTTGTTCCGTCGATACGCTGAGTCGAGTGCCGCTCAGTCGATCTCCTGGGTGTCCGGTGAACGCGCCCTCATCCCGCGATGCCCACCATCTGCGCTCCTGAACTGGACTCGATGCGACCCCGAGGACAATGTGTCCGTCGCACTCCAGAGCGATCAGCGTGCCCCATTCCGGTCGGCCAGCAGCAAAGGATCTCGTCCCGTCGATCCCGTCGACGATCCATCGGCGCCCGGTAGTGCCCTGTTTCTCACCAACTTCCTCACCGAGGAAACCGTCGTCCGGGCATGCGAGCCCAACGGCATTGAGCAGCGCACTTTCTGCGGCGACGTCGGCTTCTGTGACCGGAGTGCCATCCGCTTTCGGCGTCGAGGCAACGCCGTCCAGACTCCACCAGCGGAGAGTTGTCGCGTCCGCAAGGTCGGCAAGGTCGATGGCAAGCTCCAGATCCGGGTTCACCGCTGGAGTCTTGCGTATGCACGTGCCCGTGGGAGCACTGCAGCAGGACTACCACAGCGTACTGTGACGATGACCGCTTGTCTGGGCTGATCGATACAGGGTTCTCCGACCGATCTGGCGGATTCGGGAGACGGTGTGTTCGTGTCCAAAGCCAGCTCGAGGCAGCCAGGACCATGAGCCACGCGGCGGTTTTCAGGCAGGCGATCGAGGAGTACAATGCACGTGACGGTGCGACCCCGTGCTGTGCGGTAATAGTCCGTGCGTTTCGCAGCTGGCGGAACAATCCGGTGTGATTCCGGAACCATCGGTGACAGTCCGACGGAATGAAACTCGTCGTCGACTGTAAGGAGTTCGCATTATGTACGGCGGTCGTATCCACGAAGTCGGGATCGTCATCGAGAGCGGTGCCCGTCTGGTCATCGAAGCACCAAAGACCACTGCGCAGCTCTCGGTAGGAGCATCGGTCAACGTCAACGGGGTCTGTCTCTCAGCGATTCTCGTGGACGAGAGAGCCGGGTCGTTCGTTGCGGACGTTACGGCGGAGACGCTGGCACGGAGCACGTTAAGCGCGCTCGTGTCTGGGGCAAGAGTCAACCTGGAACTGCCGCTACGTGTAGGCGACCGGCTCGACGGGCACCTCGTGCAGGGGCACACCGGCGCCATAGGGAAGATCACCCGAGTCGAAGATGAGGGCGGGGGGTCGTACCGCGTATGGATTCGTCCTCCGAAGCGGTTCCTCGATGAGATCGTTGCAAAAGGATCGGTCGCGGTGGATGGGGTCAGCCTGACGGTCGCCGAGTTGCTGGCGGACCGCTTCTCAGTTGCCCTGATCCCGACCACGTTGCGCGAAACCACGCTGAATGATTTGCGACCCGAGGACAAGGTGAACTTGGAGTCGGATCTGTTCGTCAAGTCGGCCCGGGACTTGTGGCAGTCGGCACGGGTGATCGCGACCCGCACCCTTTCGACACTTCCGTGGGCGGGAGAACTTCGCGGGCCTACGGGCGTGGAGAAATGCGCCGCCCAACTCGCGGCCGGTGGCGCGGTGGTGATCTACGATCCTCACCGCGAGGCCGAGGCGGACGTGGTCTTCGCCGGCGCGACATTGCGTCCCGCGTCGATGGTCTTCATTCTCAATCACGTGTGCGGGCACACGACGGTCCCTTGTGACCTCGAGCGCCTCGAGCGCCTCGAGATCCCACGGATGGCGGGGGAAGGAGACCGCCACGGAACGGCGTACCACGTCTCGGTCGACCTCGCCGCCAACCCCGGCACTGGCGTCTCTGCGCACGAGCGGGCGGCCACGATCCGCCGTCTGGCGCACCCCGACGCCGCACCCGGCGACTTTCTCCGACCGGGCCACGTTTTCCCTCTCTCAGGCCGCGCCGGCGGGCTCGAAGTGCGACGCGGACATACCGAAGCGTCTCTGGCATTGTGCGAAGCGGCGGGGCTCCCATCCGTATCGGTCATTTGCGAGGCAATGGGTCCCGATGGGCACATGCTCATCGGACCGGCGGTGGAGCGTTTCGCGCTGGCGTGGTCGCTGCCGCTCATCTCCATCGACGAACTGGCACTCCACCTATGAGGGCGAGGACCACGGCACCGTCGACGCAGGTCTATGACGTGATCGGAGAGACCTACGGTACGACTCGCCGTGCCGACTCACGCCTTGAGGAGATCATCTGGGCCGCTCTGGGCGAGAGCCGGACCGTGCTCAACGTCGGCGCCGGGACCGGTGCCTACGAGCCGCCCGACCACTACGTCGTTGCCGTCGAGCCCAGCGCCACCATGCGCCGAGGACGACCGCCAGAGGCCGCTGTCTGCGTGGCTGCTCACGCCGAGTCGCTTCCCTTCGACGACGCCAGCTTCGATGCGTCGATGGCGATCCTTACTGTCCATCACTGGAGCGACTACCGAGCGGGACTTACCGAGCTGCGGCGCGTCACCCGCGGCCGGACGCTGATCGTCCACTGGGACCAGGACGTGTTAGACCAGCTGTGGCTGGCCGACTACTTTCCTGAGGCCTTCGACTTCGACCGGCACCGTGGGCCGTCGCTTGATGACGTTCGTGCCGGTTTAGGTCTTGATACCTGGGTGAGCCCGCTGCTCGTGCCCTTCGACTGCCGAGATGGGTTCGGCGCGGCCTACTGGCGACGACCCCACGCCTATCTCGACCCGGCCGTGCGCGCTGGTATGTCCATGCTTTCCCAGACGGAACACCAGCGCGGGGACGGTCTCGATCGGTTGCGACGTGATCTGGACAATGGTGCATGGGCTGATCGGTACGGCAGCCTTCTCCGTGAACAGGAACACGACTGTGGCTATCGCCTAGCTGTCGCCTTCTCGTAGCCGGTCGCAACCACAAGTACCCCTGGTAGCCAGCCGTCGGAGCAAGAGGCGTGATGAACCCGTTGCTACGGTGGCACCATGTGGATCCATTCCTAGGAAGCCGTCCTCCTCCCATCGCTTCCGAAAGCACACTGCAGATCGATAACCCGACCATTCGAACGGTGCCGAGAATGATGGATCCGTGCAGAAGCGCTCAAAGAGGCCAAGATCGGATTCCTCGAATGGTCGAAGGTGACACTCAGCATCTGCCATGGCGCGATATTGCCTCAGGGCGTCCCTGCGGTGCTAGCACGATCCCCGGATCGACAGTGATCAGCCCTCGGCGGGACTTCCCAGCAGCATTTCCCGACACCAGGACATGACATGCGCGTCGCCCACGGCGAAGGTCCAGAATGCTGCAAACCATCTCCCCGCAGGCTCGAGTAGTTCGGCAAGCCCCGCGTTGCGGAGCCAGCTCATGGCTACGTCGACGTCGGCGGCGGTCGCCATGGGGGTGATCTGCGGTGACCGAAGATCGACCACCGCGGCAAGGGGGTCTAGACGCCGATCGCCCGCCACACTCGATACACCGATGTCAATGACTGCGGTGATCTGCTGACCATCGGTCAGGACGTTTCCAACATAGGCGTCCAGGTGTACGAACGACGCCGTATCGGCTTCGGGGAGCGCGTCGGCGAGTTGGTGCGCGTCGATGGAGCGGAACTCGGGAAGCGACCCCGCCAGGCTGGTGGCCGCTCTGTCGGCCAAGTAGGCGCGCCAGGTCGATCGGACAATGGGGTCGCTGGCGATAAGGTCCCCGAACCCCTCTCGCGATTCCAGATGCAAGTCGCCGAGCGAGGACACGGTGTCGAGGTAAGCCTCGATGAGCCGAAGGCGCTGGGATCCCTGGAGTGAGCCAAGAACGTCGCGAAGGGAACGACCGGGTAATCGGCGCTCAATGACGTAGACCCGCCTACCCATCTCGCCGACTTCCTGAATCTCGGGAAGGAGATACGGCGGGTGCGCCTTCGCTAGTTCGTCGACCAGCTGCTGGCGGCGGCGGATTTCCGCCACCTGTCCGCCGAGGTGCAGCACCCGGACGACCCGATCGAGGCCCAAAGCGAAGACCCATGCCTCGCCGCCGTGACCGAGTATGTCGTCGGGGTCGGCGCCCAGGTTCGTGAGCACTTCGACGATGTCGGCGGGGTAGGGCCGGGTCACAAAGACAGTCTGCACTTCGCTGCGCCCGTGGTGGGGATAACTGCGTCCTTCCGAGACGCCGTTGCGCGGTGTTTGAGCGGACGTTCCCGACCCAAGGAGCTGGGCAGCATTTCCACGGGGAGCTGCGGACGCCATAGCGTCCAGTCGTAGATCGCTTGGAAACGTTGCGCGAGTTGAAGAATCCGCTCGTTCGAAGCCCGGCCTCCGACAAGCTGCACGCCTATGGGTAATCCACTCCGGAAAGTCGACCTCCACGGGATTTCGAGTGCGCATCGAGACCATGACCTGTCATCATGTGAGCGTGCGTCCCAATCCACTGCACGCCTCCGACGATCCCAACATTGTCGGCCGTCTCATTCGCGAGAATCCCTGGGGAACCTTGGTCAGCAACAACGGCGGAACCTTGGTCGCCTCGCACTACCCAGTCCTGCTCGACGACGAGTCTGACGGACTGTCCATCCTCACCCATGTCGGCCGACCTGACGAGCTGATCCATAACTTCAGAGGTGAAGAAATCCTCTTGATCATTCAAGGACGTAACGGATACATCTCGCCCAGCTGGTACGCACCTGGAGCGACTCGCGCGCCCACTTGGAACTTCAGCGTCGTTCACTGCTACGGCGTTCCAGAGATCCTCGATGAGGAGGAGAACCTTGCCACGCTGGCCAGACTCGTGGCGCATTTCGAGCAACACGTGGATGAGCCGATGTTCCTGGATCTGGATTGGGGTCGTCCCGTCGCCCACGGAACAGTTGGTATCCGTCTCGAAATAACGCGATTCGTCTGCAAGATCAAGATGAGTCAAGACAAGGATCCGACGACCCAACAGCAAGTGATGGCGGCACTACGTTCTCCTGGGTACTTCCACAATCCCGGACTTGCCGAGGACATGGCCCGAGCTCTCTCAGAGGAAACGCCTTAGCTTGGTCGTCCCTTCTCGAGTCGGGCGCGGTCGACCGGGCGCTCCCGTCTGCGTCGACCGCTTCGTCCCTTGCCATCCGCTTGTGGTCGGTGTTGCGACTACGTGTCGTGGCGGAGGCGAAGGAGCCCAGCCGACGTCACGCTGAAGCCGCAGGCGGCGAGGTAGAACGGGCCAAGCCCATCGTCGAAGTCGACATGGAGCCACTCGCATCTGACTCTCGTCGCCTCGTTGCTCGCCATTGCGACGAGGCGAGTGCCGATGCCCTGCCTGCGGTTGCTCAAGGCCACCATCACGTCTTGGATCCAGGCGTGTGCAGACCCGTCCCAAACCACGTTGACGAATTTCGACGAGTTGACCGACGTCCCTGGCCAAGACCCAACCCAGGCTGTGCTGGGCAAGAACGGACTGCCAATCTCGGTGATCTGTCGCTGGCGCGGACGGGAACGCTTCGGCATGGAGGGTGCTGACTTCGTGATTCTCGAAGTGTCCACGCCACCTGTAGTCGATGCTCATGGACCGCTGTCTTTCAGCTTGCTGGGCGCGCTCGAGGGATTCTCGTGACTGCTCTTGAATCGTGACGCGCCATCTGTAAGGACAGGGTTCCCATCGGAGTTCATCCGTCGTCCTCCATGGCGGCACGTAGCCGCTCCGTTGCCTGATCCACCGCCATCGGAAGAGTGCGTCGGTAGTAGGGGATGTAGAGGATCGTTTGTTGGACGACCCAACCTTGAGCACGCGCCCAAGTTGCGTCGTCGAATCCGAGGGTTTCCCTGAAGAGTTGCCGAGCGTCTGGCGGAAGTGACCATGCGACCATGGCGTCGCAGGCTGGATCTCCGATCCCTGCTCCGCTCCAGTCGATCACGCCGCACAGCCGGTCCGCTCGCACGAGCAGGTTTCCGGGCAGAAGGTCACCGTGCACCCAAACTGGATCGTGGGGCCACTCGCCGGCGTCCAATGCGTCTTGCCAGGTCTGCTGCGCTCGCTTCACGTCGATGAGGTCTCCGACTTGCTCGAGGCCCCACTGCACCACCGGATCGAACGGAGCCATCGGAGCACCACGCTGACGTGGCCTAGGCCCATCGGTCGTCGGGATCTTCTCCAGCGAGAGCACAAATTCTGCGATGTCGTGAGCGAGGGGCGGCCACGATTCGACGACGACTCGGTCGAGGCTGACACCCTCCAACCACGGGTAAACGAGCCATGGGAACGGGTATCCGTGACCGGGCTGACCCATCGCGATGGGGACGGGGATCTGGATTGAGAGGCCTCCGGCCAGTCTGCCCAACCACTGGCACTCTTTGTCGATCTGGGGCTCGGCCCAGTGGATGCGCGGCAATCGCACCGCCATGGTCTGGCCCAAGCGGTAGATCGCGTTGTCCGTGCCGGAGTCAGCGATTCTGGCCAACGCCGCATCGGCCCACTGGGGGAACTGATCCGCAAGCAAGGACCGGACGAGATCGTCATCGACTGCAACCTCGTCTTGGTGCATCTTGATCCGAGGCGCCGGATCCACCGAGACCTTTTCCGACCACGGTTCCGTCTCGCCGGATTCCAGCCAGCGCGCGATGCCCTCGAGAGCGGCTCGCTTGATCGAGACGGGCGCTCCAGAGGCCTGAACGGAGTTCTCGGCGACCTTGGCGAGCGTTTCGTCCGAGAGAAGGAACTCGGTACGGCAGTGCTCGAACTCGTCGAGAAGACCGACACCGAAAAGCAGCGGATCGTCTGCGTTCACGCTGCATGCCACCCCCGCCTCAAGCAAGCTGGCCAGGGGATGATGCTCGCTGTCGAACACGCCGAGTCTGGCATTACTCGTCGGGCAGACGTCCAAGCAGATACGTGTGTGGGCGAGCCGCTCGACCAATGCCGTGTCCTCAATCGCGCGGACACCGTGGAGGACACGGTCTGCATGCAAGAGGTCGATTGCGGCGGCAACGCTCTTGGGACCGAGCAACTCACCCGCATGAGGGGTCGAGAGGAGTCCGGCCTCGGTGGCGACGTCGAATGAGTCGGCAAAGGCGTCCGGTGGACAGGAGGTCTCGTCTCCATCGAGTCCAAAGCTGACAACTCCGTCGGCCGCCAGAGATGCGGCCAATTCTGCGGTGGAGGCAGCCGCTTCGGGCCCGTGTTGACGGTTCGCGGCAACCATGAGCCCGAAGCCGATGCCATGGCGCTTAGCGGCTGCATGCCCGGCGTTGAGTACAGCGGTCAAGGCAGCGGTGTCTGATCCGAGACGGCCCTCAAAGAGTCCAGGCCAAACTGATAGTTCGACCCACACCGCCCCGTCGTCGGCGGCATCCTCGATGACCTCATCGACAATTCTGGTCAGGTTCTCTCGAACGGCGAGAATCGCATGGGAGGCCCTGATGACCTCTTGGAATTCTCCAAAGGACGAGTAGCCACTCTTGGCGGGTACCGACGGCGATGCGACGCCCTGTCTCGTACAGAGCTCGCGAAGCGTCTGTGCTCGAAGGGCCCCGTCGAGGTGGACGTGCAGGTGTGCCTTGGGCAGGCGGGCGAGGTCGCGCATGGCTCTCACAGATCCTCAGCTACCAAGCTTGGTCCGACCTTCTTCCACACAGACACGTGCTTGAAACTTCGAGACGTAAATGGCTGGCGGTCCCAGTCGCCCCACCGTTCCACCAACGTCATTCCAGCGAGTTGTGCCATGAGGTCGAGCTCTGAGGGCCACACGTAGCGGAAGGGCAGCGGGTAATCGGCAAGGGTTCCACCGTGGGTCCGGAAATGGTGTGAAACCAGTCCTTGGGTCGCGACGTCGTACTCGTCAAAGTCCAACTGCGAGGCGCTCACGTTACAGGCCATCAGGGTCTGTCCGAACGGAAGGTGTTGGAGGAGAGGAAACAGCACTTCGACGACGAACAGGCCGTCGCGTTCCAAGTGGTGCGCCACGGTGCTGAAGCACTGAACCTGCTCTGCCTGCCTCGTCAGGTTCATGATCGTGTTGAACACGAGATAGGCGAGCTTGAACTGCGAGCCGACGCGTGTCGTCGAAAAGTCGCCGATCGTTACGGCGATGTCTTCGGATCCGCTCTTGGTTCTGAGCTGCGCCACCATGTCCGGCGACAGCTCGATGCCGTGGACTTGAAGGCCTCGGGCACTGAGGGGCAAGGCAATCCGACCCGTTCCAATTCCAAGCTCAAGGACTGGTCCTGCGTCAGAAAGATTCCAAAGAAAGTCCACGGCGGGATCAACAACGGCTGAGTCAAACCAGCCTTCTAAGTCAGAGTCGTAGGTCTTCGCCACAATGCCAGCGAAGTAGTCGTTTGCCATTCGAATGTCACTCCTAAATCAAGGGTTGGTGAGAGTCACGACGGGCGTGCAGCGGTAACCTCCCGTCGAAACGATCGAGGTGATCAAGCGGCCAGAACTGAGAAGGTTGGGCTCGTGGCGTCAGGCGCCAACGGCCAGAGCCCGCCGCGGACAGTCGCTAGTAGCGAGGCGGCGACAAGGTGGATCGGGGTCCGGTAGCGAACCTGGAACCCATGTGGGTGACAGAAGCATCGATTGCAATGACTTCGCCTATGCCCAAGGACTGGGCTGACGATCAGAGCAGGTCGGTGGTCATCCCCCTGAGGTGGATCGAAATGGTCTTCATTTGCCCTCCCCGTCTCGCTGAGCCAGCTCGGAGTGAGCTGCTGGTGAACATTAGCTCAGGGTCGCAGTCAGTTGCTACAGGGCGCAGCCAACGGTCCACTCGATAGGAGCTATCTATATGGCGGACGTGCCGAATCGTTCCAGTCGGGACGCCATCGTGCAACACTCGGAGGACACTGCGACAAGAACAATGCATGGGGCGTGAGGCACGGGCGAATGCCGTCAGTGGTGTGGGCCACTCGATCGAGAGCCCCCTGGACTTTGCATCGTCGCACAGCATGCAGGGTAGGAACAAACAGTTGCAGACGTATGTAAATGTTGTTCCTACAGTGATTGGGGTGGTGAAAAAGGTCGCAGCATGAGCGTCACCGAGCGGGATGGTCCGGTGGAGAAGGTCCGTACCCGCTCCGCCGCTCTGAGTGCCGAGGAGCACGCCGTCGCTCGGAGGCTCTCGGGAGGCTTCGGCTGGCCGACGGTGCTTCTTGCCTTCGCCCTCTTGAGCATCGAGGCGGGGATGATTTTCCTCTCGGCCATCGGCAGTGTGCCTCTTTGGGCGGGGTTCGTCGTCAACTCGCTGGTCTCCTATGCCTGGTACACGGTGCACCACGACGCCACGCACAAGGCCATCAGCGGTCGGAACCCTCGTTGGCGCTGGGTCGAGGTCGCTCTCGGCAACCTGGCCGGTTTCGCTCTGCAGCTCGAGTTCGCCGGCTATGCCAGGAACCACCTCCGCCATCACGCGCACACCAACACGACCTCGGACCCGGACCTGGCGGTGAAGGGGCCGATGTGGCAGCTCCCGATCAAGTGGGCGGTCGCGGTGGTGTTCACGGTCGTGGGCTCGCTGCCGGGGGGTGAGCGAATCGTCACGCGGGTAGTGGCGAAGCTCGACGTGCCCCTGCCCGCCGCCGAATCGGAACGTGACAAGGCCGACCGCGCTCGGCTCCGCCGCTTCACCCAGGTGGGGCTCGTGATCTTGGTGGCCACCATCCCCTTCGGTTGGTTCTGGCCGGCCTTCTTGTTGTGGTGGTTGCCGAGCCGGGTCGGAATCTTGCTTCTGATGGTCCTCTTCCAGTGGATGCCACACTTTCCCTTCGACCGCACCGATCGCTTCGGGGCGACGCGGATCAACCGATTCCCCGGATCAACGTGGTTGCTCCTCCAACAAGACCGACACCTGATCCACCACCTCTACCCCCAGATCCCCTGGTATCGCTACCGAGCGGCCTACCGGGAGCTGCGCCCGCTGTTGGTCGCCAACGGAGCGATCATCCAGGGCTCCGGGACGGCACCGCACGTTCCGATTCAGCTGCGGGAGCACGCAGCGGCAGAGGTCTGAGCTGTGCCCGAGAGTCCTTCACCCTGGCACGATGCGGCGCGCCGTCTCACCGAAGCGCTGCACCTCCACGTCGCCCCGATCGCCATCACGTTCGACGCGGCCGATAGGGCTCCGTTTGCCCCGGCGACCGAGCCGATGCCCGAACCGACGCCCGACGGACGCACGGGGCGGGTGCCTGCCGGTTGTGTCTTCTGGGTGCACGCCCTCGAGCGCACGTTCCGTACCCAGCCCGAGGACCATGGCAACTGCAGCGTCGGCAGTCTCACCCACGGTCTGATCGATCTGGCCACTGCCGCCACCCGGGCCGACGTTGGTGCCCTGATCGAGGCCGGTTGGGTGACTGCTGACGTCTTTCCGTCCATCCCGACGGTGGCGACCCGACCTGAGACGATCACCTGCGGCCCGCTGGCCGAAACGAGTGCGCAGCCCGACGTCGTCCTCGTGCGCACGAACGCCCGGGGCGTCATGACCATCGGCGACGCCCTGCCGGACCTGGCCATCGAGGGCAAGCCGCAGAGTCACATCGTGGCGATCGCCAAAGAGCAACTGCGCCCGGCGGCCAGTGTGGGCTGTGCCCTCAGCCGGGCCCGCACCGGTATGGGAGCCCACGAGATGACCTGCGCTCTGCCGGGGTCTCGCCTCGAAGAGATCGTGCGTGCGATCGAGTCCGCGGCATCTATCGACACGACGGTCGCCCGCTACGCGGCCACCGACGCCGGGCGCTTCGCAACGGCATGAGCGAGCTGGCGCCCCTCTCGGCGAGCAACGTCGGCTGGCTGCGCTACCTGCACCGCAAGGCGACGACCTCTGACAGCTGGGAACGCGAAGGGCATCCCCACGAGCACTGGGACAACCTCAGCGAGGCACCCATGCTCTGCTATCACCGCTTCGACCTGATCGACTCGACCTACGCGGTGGCGCTCATGGCCGATCGCACCCCGGCCTGGCGGGAGGTCTACGAGCAGATCCTCGACGAGCTGATCTTCCGCCACACCGGGTGGTGGGCGGCCGAGGACTGGCTGACCCAGATCGGCGACGACCCCAAACGAGCGGAGTACCCCGAGGAGTATCGGCCGCTGATTCCCCGCCGCTCGCTGGGGCAACTACAACGTTCCCGGGTGGACGGCGAACGGGATCGAGCAGTGGGGACTCCAGTGGGACCCGATCGCCGCCGACGGCAACCTCTTCTTCAAGGGCTTCTTCCTTGTCATGTTGGGCCCTGCACCGGCGCGTCACCGGCAATGCCCGCTGGGACGCCCTCTTCGACATGGTGCGCGACGGCGAGCACACCTACACCTGGTGGCACACCAAGATCGCCGAGCACCTGGCTGCTCAGTGGCGGGCCCATCCGGAGGGCTGTCACTGCGAGAACACCAAGATCTGGCCCTACTGCCTCGCAGGTGCCGGTTTCGGGCTGCAGTTGGCCGACCTCGCCTTCGGCACCAATCACCACGAGGCCTTCGACGTCTGGTGGGACTACGCCCGTCGTGAGTACCTGCACCTCGATGCCGACGAGCCGCCGGCGATGGTGACCTTCTACTACGACCCCATCATCGACGAGCATCTTGAGGTGCCTGCCGCGGTCGGTGGTTCGATCCCGACCATCTACCTGGCCCCGCAGGTTCCCGACGAGGCGCGCCAGCTCTGGGACATCGCCCGGGCCGAGATCGGCATGCTCGAGGTCACCGGGCCGGTACCCGTCATCGGACCCCGGTTCACTGCGCTGGCCCTGCTCCTGGCCCGCAACTGGGCCGTCACCGATTTGGCCGACGCTCTCCAGGCGGCGTGCGACGAGCACTACCCACCCACCTGGAACCACGAGCGTGGCGAGGTGACGTGGGACTTTGGACTTGCCGAGCCCTATCCCCGCGGTCAGTACAACGCCACCATGGCCGCCGCCGACGCCATGACCGAAGGCGGGTGGTGGCGGCTCGGCAACGTCTCGTCGGCCGCACGTTTCGACGAGCCCACCGTGAGCGGAGTCGATTTCCCGACGGTCGCACTGACCCGCGCCGAATGGGACGCGGACCAGCGCCAGCTTCACCTGACCCTCCACCCGATCAACGACGCAGCGATCGGGCAACCGACGTCGATGGTTGTGAGCGGACTCGACGATCCCCGCACCTACGCCGCCAGCTCGCCCGACAGCGCACCGGTCGAAAGCGAGGTTCGCGGCTCCGACCTCGTGATCCACACCCAGGTGGGTGGGCACGCACTTCTTGTCGCGCCAAACTGAGTTCATGGGGATCTCGACCACACGACGGACGCAGGCCGATCGCAGTGCCACGACCAAGGCGGCACTCGCTGATGGCGCGATCGACTTGCTGGTCGAGAGGGGTTGGGCCGCCACCACCGTCGTCGAGGTGTGCAATCGTGTCGGGGTCTCTCGGGGAGCGTTCCACCACCACTACGACAGCCTCCCAGAGCTCCTAGCTGATGCCCTCCGTCGGCTCTATGCCGAGATGGCTCGCTCCAAGCAGAAAGAGGTGACCGACGTAGCCGATCTTGTCGATGTCACTTGGAAGGCCATTGGCAATCCCCGCTTCAAGGCTGTCCTAGAGGCATGGCTGGCGATGGCCAACGATCCGAGTCTTCGCTCGGAGATCGGTCCGGTCGTCACTGAGTTCGCCAGTCTGGTCAACCCCGACAACATCACCAAGGTTCTCACCGACGCGGCGAGGCGAGACTTCTTCGTCACCGCACGTGAGTCGATGATCGGCATTGCCCTAGGGCGAGCGACCAACGGCGGCAAGCCGCTCGGGCACGAACGCCGGGTTCTCGCACGGATCCGAGCCGAAGGCTCCACGTTCGAAGTCACTGCACATTAGATCGATCGAGTCACCCTTGGAGGCGTGGTCGAGGCCAGGCGATGTCGGAGAGGATGGGCGCGAGTCGAGAAATCTGGCGCATGTTCTTCGGGCGCAGCCCGAAGCTCTGCCAAAGAGAAGCGTTTTCTCGGGACTCGGCGTAATTCCGCAGACATTGAGTAGGAGGCTGCCCTATGCAGTGCATATGCACGAAGCTCTGACCAGCCGGTGCGTCGGGTCTGTAACCCGATGGGTGCGTCATGGTCCTAAATCCCCGCCACTACTGAATCACTTGTCACGTGCGAGTCTCTTGGTGGGGCACTGTTGTGTGCGGTTGCGCGCGAATTCTCGCCGCTGGCGACGAGGGCGAACCGCTATCACGAAGGAGGCGCTCGCCACCAGCGTCCCCACTGCGTCGGAGATTGTCACCGGCACCTCGACCTCGACGGGTCGACGCGCAGTAACGTCCTCGACAGGCTTGATGCATACCGATGAGGCAATACCCCCCGTAGCCGTCACATCACCTTTGGCGGGGCCACATACTCGATGTTTGCGCTTGTAGCTTGACGATGCTTCTTGAAGCACCTCCCCCTGCGGTGACCGCGCCCTGCTCCCGCAATTTCCGCCAATCCAAACAGAATGGGCGCGTTCACCGTTCCGTTGTGGTTCAAATGTACTTGCTTTGGCCGAAGTCGGATCACTGCCCGTCCAGCCTCGGCCGATAGCGGTTCGATGTCCAGAAAGCGGATCCATTCCATCTCGGTGAACTGGCTTGGGTCGGACATCCCGAACTCCTCTCGACTACGGCCGGCGCCGACGTTAGGACGGGTTCCCGAGCGTTCAGACGAAGTGGCGCCCACGACCAGCCATTCGATGCTGCGGGCGAAGCCTTCGACGTCTGCTTGGCGGTGGGCGGCCGCTCCGAGAAACCAGCCCCGCCAGAGAGCTTGCAGTGCCGTGGCGAGAACGAGGTCCTCGCTGAGGTCGGGCAGCCATTGGCGGAGAGTTTCGGCGATGGAGGCTCGCGCCCGGGTTTCGACGTCCTTTAGGGGGAATTCGGTGGTCGGGTCGCGTTGAGCTTCGATGATCAGCTCGAGCCACAACAACCACCAACGCCGCCCACTCTCGTCTTGATCGAGAAGCGCTCGGGCCAGTTCGGCGAGATCCCCGCCCGGCTGCTCGAGAACCGAGGCCAGGGCGAATTGCTGGTCGACCTGGCGATCGAACACCGCTTCGAAGAGGGCGCGCTTACCCGAGAAGTTGGAGTAGATGGCGCCGATGGTGTAGCCGGCCTCGGCAGCAATCTCTGCCACGGATGCGGCCTGGTACCCCTTGCGCGCGATCACGACGGCCGCCGCGTCGACCAGCTCATCCTTGATGAGGGCCCGGCGCTCGCTCCTTCGGAGACGGGTCACAGTTGGCACAACGAGATCCCTCCCACTTGCGATAGCAATCAATATTAGGATAGCATTCGTTATCCGAATGGGAGGTGCAGATGGAGTCGGCTGACATTGGAGGCGTGCGCCTGGCCTACGACGTCAGGGGTTCGGGCCGGAACGGGACCGTGGTGCTCGCTGGTGGTAGCGGCATGCCGCCACTCGTCTGGGAACTGTGCGGACTGAACGAGGCCCTCGACGCGGCCGGAGTACCAGGTGGTGACCTACTCGGCCCGGGGCGTCGCTCCATCCGCCGCACCGCCGCCGCCGTACACAATCGCGGACCTTGCCGACGACCTCGCCGGTCTCTTGGTGCATCTCGGGATATCCGACTGTCGGCTGGTCGGTTATTCCTTGGGTGGGTTTGTCGCTGAGTTGATGGCCCGGCGCCGACCCGATCTCATCCGTGCCGCCGTCTTGCTCGGCAGCGCCGGGCAACCGGGCCCGGTGTCTCTGGCCAGGTGCGACGCAGAAGCCGAAATGGTCGCGACGCTCGGATACCTGCCCGGCCCGTTCATGCGTTTCACCGAGCTGATGACCTCCCTGCCCCCATCCGTGCTGCGTGATGATGCGGGGCAGGTAGCGACGTGGTGGGAGTTGCTCGGCGCTCACGAGGAATCGTGGACCTCACCAGATGGCGTGGTGGGGCATTCTGCCGCCGCTATCCAATGGCTGAAGGACGACGATCACATGGCACGGTGGGCCGAGATCACCGTTCCCGTGCTCGTCGCATGCTTCGAGTACGACCTGTTCTTTCCGCCTAGCGCTGGGATGGCTGCGGCTGCAGCCATCCCCCGCGGCGAGTTCATCGAGATATCCGAAGCCGCCCACGCAGGCCTAGTAACCCATCCGAGTCCGTGCATTGACGCAATAATCAAATTCCTCAAGGCGACGTGAGACGGTGTCGGCACCAGAACTGCCCCGCCTGTCTGTAGAAGATGCGCTCAACGACATCGTGGGTGCATTGGATGAGGCCGGGGCAGCAGTCATCGAGGGTCTGCTCGATCCAGATCTTCAGGATCGCCCAACACGAATGGCACGCTGACACCATCATCCGATCCTGGCGGATCCTGGACGGGTGAGCCCAGGTCTGCGCCAAGCGACGCTTCTTGAGGAGGAAGGCCAATGAGTCCCCAGGACCGTCACCTACGCCAGCCTGAACGAGGGAGGCGAGGCTGGTGCGAAAGCATCGGCTTATGGGGTCCCCGGCTCGCCCGTACGAACGGCCCTAGCTCTCCTGGCAATCGATCTCTACGCGGCTCGTGACGTCGTTGGTCACGGTGACCGGTCCTGGTGCCTGACACTCGCCGGCACCCCCTTCGAACTGGGGACTCCGCCCTGCGACGGTGTAGCGACCGACGGGCAGGTGGGCTGAGAACCGGCCGTTGGCGGAGAGGTCGATGGTGGCGATGTTCCCGTCCGACCCATGGAACGTGACCGAGCCGCTGAGCGGTAGTGGCTCTGTCCCAGCCGGACCACCGACAGCCTGGAGTGTGCCGTCAAGGGTTCCCTCGTCCGGAGGCGACGAACAGCCGGCGAACGACACCCCCGCACAGAGTGCTGCGAGTGCCGTGAGGACGGTCATTGGGGCCCGACGAACGGCACTCTTCGGTTTGGCCATTGTGATCACTCGTTCCGGGCGACCTCGGGCCCCGTGATCCGATCGAGGATGGGGAACGTCGCGGCGATGATCGCCATCGACGCGGCCAGCCCTCCGATCACCGTGGTCCAGTAGGAGAATCCCGGAAGGCTGAAGGCGAGCCCTACCTGCGAGTGCAGGTAAAGGGCGGCCGCCAGCAGCCCGACGACGATGGAGACCGCAGCGACGAGGAGCAGGGGCAGCGCGCTCTCCAGCGTCACGACCCGGTGCAGGAGTTTTCGCGGGACCCCCGTAAGTCTGAGCAGGCTGAACGGCCGCCTCCGCTCAGCGAGACCGGCCGCGATGTTCACGGCCAGGCTGCACGCAGCGATGATCAGGCTGGCCACGATGATCACGTCGGTCATGGCCTGGATCATGGTCAGCAGGCGCGCCGTCGAGGGATCGAGTGCCTCCACGGTCACCGGTGTGCCTTGGAGCGGGAATCCGCGCTCGAGCTCCGTTCGCACCCGTTCGATCGCACCCGAAGACCCGTTCGTCGCGACGACGACCGCGCTCACCGGGAGGGATGCGAGCTGCGTCGCCGACAGGTTCCAAGAGGGCCAGGTCGTGGTCGACGCGTTGGCGGTGTGCCCTAGGACCTTCGAGAGGAAGTATCCGACGGACGCCACGGTGGCCCGCGGTGCGCATCGGCCGATGGCCGGAGTCTTGGCCAGTTCGTCACACGCGACGACCCCGAACGATCGCCCCTCTTGCGTCTGGTTGGGAGCCTCATGGACCAACGCCACCCCTTGCACCCCCGGCGTCGCCCGGACCTCGTTAAGGACCGAGGGAGGGACCGAAGCCACCACGGACGCCGTGGGACAGTCGGTGGTCGAATAGGTGCAGAACGGGTCCGCGAGGGTACTCAGACTGGCGTTGGCGCTGCCCCCTCCGGTTACGTGCGTCACCGAGCTGAGGGCACCGATCGCCGCGCTGGCGACGAAGAGGGCAATGACGAGGCCACTGACAAAGCGGAAGGCAGCCTTGGGGTTGTCGAGGAGGTGACGACCGGCGATGAGCGTGGCGGGGCGACTGGCTCTTTTGACCATGATCCGCGACCCAGCCGTTGTGAACCACGGCCCGGCCAGAACCAGACCCACGATCAGCAGCACGAATCCAACGAGGAGCTCGAGGAGCTGGCTCCCGATGGCGCCGGGCTTTCCGGCCGCGTCGAAGTAGGCGAGGAAGGCGATACCTGCCAACAGGGGAACGATCCTGGCGATCCCCGGTGGGCGCTTCCTGACCCGTCGCGTTGCTCCTAGCGGCGAAATCTGAACTCGGCGCAGCGCGAGACGTGCGGAGACGACGGCGGCGATGGGAACTCCGACCACCGCGATGAGGATGTCGACGGCGTGAAGGGAGAGGTCACCCTGCGCCAACGGGGCCCCGGTGAACGGCACGTGGTACAGCAGTGGTCGGACTGCGAAGAAGAGTCCGAAACCGAGGACGACTCCGGCGAGGGCGGCGATGACCGCTTCGACGGCCGAAATCGTCGAGATCTGGCGAGGAGTGGCGCCGACCAGCCGCATAGAGGCGAAGCGCTCTTCGCGCCGGACGGCCGACAGTCGGCTCGCCGTCGCAATCAGGATCAGAACTGGCAGCACGAGCGCCACGGCTCCGCCGACCAGGATGAATTCCAGAACTGGCCCGCTCCCGACCACGCTCTGGCAGCCATAGCAATTCGCCAGGCCGCGGTGGATCGCCCCGATCTCGATGGCAGCCGGCTGCTTCGAGAGCTGGCCGACGCTGTGACCGATGACGATGATCAACGAGTTCGGCGACGGCAGTCCCGCGCTGCCGATGGTGCCCACCAGCCGACCGGGGTAGCGATCACGTAGCTCGTCGGCGGGCTGGGAGCGAAGCAGGCTCACCAGCTCGGGCGAGGCGAAGTACTGGCCCGGACCAGGCAGGCGGGACATTCCGGGAGGGATGGGCGCGCCCGGCCCGGCCGCCGCGACGTCGATCTGGTCGATGAGCTGACCCCCGAACGAGTCGGTGCTCGGTTCCCACCACAGGCCGCTGGCGGGCGAGGTCGGCGGTGTCGGCTGCACTGCCGAGTTCAGCCAGCCACCCCGATCGCTCTGGGCGTGGAGACCATTGATCCCGGCCAAGGCGGCCAGCAACAAGCCGACGCCGAGGGCGACCGCAGCAGCGGTGACGAGGACCCGCAGGAGGGCTTCACGACCACTCCCAAAGGTCAGCCGGAGGCCGAGCCGGATCATGCGCCGACCGCCACCGGGCTGGCGACCCGGCCGTCGCGCACGATCACCTCGCGGTCTGCGTAGGCGGCGACGCGGGGTTCGTGGGTGACGAGGACGACCGTGATCCCCTCCTCGCGGGCCACGCTGGTCATCAAGTTCATGACGAGCTCACCGGTCAGGGAGTCGAGTGAGCCGGTTGGCTCGTCGGCGAACAGCACGTCGGGCTGCGCGACCATGCCCCGGGCGAGGGCGACCCGCTGGGCCTGGCCCCCTGACATCTCGCCCGCCCGGTGGCTTTCCAGCCCGTCGAGCTCGAGCCGGGCGAACCAGCTCCGCGCTCGGCCCTGGGCCTGTTGGCGGCGCATCCCGCCCAGAAGGAGTGGGAGGGCGACGTTTTCCTCGGCTGTGAGCTCCGGGACGAGCTGGCCGAACTGGAAGACGAAGCCGAAACGGTCTCGGCGGAGCCGGCTTCGCTGCTCCTCCCGCAGCGCGTCGATGCGCTGCCCGTCGAAGATCACTCGGCCCGACGCGGGGACCAGGATGCCGGCGAGGCAGAAGAGCAGCGTCGACTTGCCCGATCCGCTCGGGCCCATGACGGCCACGATCTCGCCCCGCTGCACGGACAGGCTGGCGTCGCGCAGCGCCGGGGTCTCGCCGAAGGAGAGCACGAGATCCTGCGCCTCGATGATGGTGCCCCCGGGCGGGATGAGGGCAGAACCGTTGGGCGTGTTCATGAGGCAACCTCCGTGGCGAGTGCGGTGAGGCGAGCCGTCGTGAGGTCGATCCAGCGGAGGTCGGCCTCGAGGTGGAACAGACCGTGGTCGGCGAGGAGCGAATCGATCAGGGTTCCTTTTTGCTTGAGTTCTGTGAGCTCGCGCATCCGGTGCAGGTGTGCAGCGCGCTGGGCGTCGAGGTACTCCTCGGCCCGGCGACCGAGCATCAGCGACAGGACGACCTTCACGAACAGATCGGTCTGCAGGTGGGGCTCGGCGGGGATGGGCTCCGAGAGCCACGCCTCGACCTCGTTCCGGCCGGTCTCGGTGATGTTGTACCGCTTGCGATCGGGACCGGCTCCTGGCTCGGCGTCGCCGACGATCGCCTTCCCGTCTCTCGCCAGGCGGGAGAGCGTGGCGTACACCTGGCCGTAGGGCAGCGGCCGGCCGCGCCCGAAGTAGGTGTCGTAATCGCGCTTCAGGTCGTAGCCGTGGCTCGGTTCGCGATCGAGGAGGCCGAGCAGGGCCATGGGGACACTCATACCTGGGAGAATACTCTGAGTGTATATATCCAGTCAATAGCTCGCTTGGCGCCCTGTCTGGGACGCTCCCCCTACTCGAGTCCGAGGCAGCAGGTCGTCAACGCGAAGGCTGCACTGTCGTTCGGATCCGACTGGACGCCCTCGCTGGAGTCCGCCTCGGCGGAGGTCTACGGGGCGATCGTCGGTCTCGTGGAGAGTGGCATGACGGCCGTCGCCACCGCCGAGTTTCGGACTGCATTACCTCGCACACCCCGAAATACGGGCCGTACCGAACTAGCTCCTCGACATCCCACGAAAAATCCCACGGATTCGGATTCTCTTGTCTGCGGCTTCGTGCCAGGTCACCCCTCGTGTCAGCAATACGTCCAGTGAGAAGTCTGGATTGAGAACACTCGGCAGACGATCAAGAACCGATCAGACGGCCCATCTGGTCTCATAACCCGAAGGTCGGAGGTTCAAATCCTCCCCCCGCCACCAAGAAGCCGCAGCTCAGGGCCGGTCTTCAGGCACCGGCAGCAGGCTTCCGTTATGGATGGACATCGGAGACGACCCAGGGTGTCCCCATGCGCCGGAACGAGGCGTCACCTAGGTAGTTCGGGCCACCCGGCCAAGGACGCGTATTGACTTTATTGAGGGCGTGAGGTGGCTTCCTTGTTCAGCTTGAACTTCTGGTGCTGGGCGAGGATGTGTTCGTGCGTAGCACCGTGGTTCGGCACCTCTGGGTGGTGATGCCTACACAGGATGTAGGGCGTCCCCTCGAGTGCATGGTGGCCAATCCTCCAGCAGCCTCTTGTGTGACAGTTCACCTTGCGCACGCCGGTATATACACCCACGCCTACGGCACTGATCAGGGTGGCCTCACCAAGATCAGAGCCGAAACCGGACCAGAAGTTGTAATAGACATCTGGTCCGCCGTGGAGAGTCCCCGTGTGCAGCGCGAACCAGTGACGTAACGTGCCGATGAAGCCGATCAAGAGCGCCAGAGCCAAGATCGCAATGATCAAGCCCATCAGCCAGACGACCCTGTTTCCCGTGCTGTCCGGGGGGAACGTCGGCGTCGGCGGTGCCGGGGAGTTGCCATCGGCCGTTATCCCACCGCCGCTCTGCGTCGGCGGGGTAGAGGATTCGGGTAGCGGGGCATCCGTTGTGTCAGCCACGCTCCCTCCGATCCCGCTCCCCGAGAGAAACGGGGCGAACTCGCATCACACGATTCTGCCCTCGCGAATGCCTTTCGGCGCGGATCACTGTCCGATCGCCGGCTTCGGGCGCCCCTGACTGGCCCAGAGCATCGGCTGCCTGATCGTTTTGTGACCAGCCGGAAGGTCGCCGATGGTCCCAGAAGCACCCATATCCCGCGGATAGCCAGTGGGGTTCAGTCGATTGAAGAGCCACCGGCCGCCTTCTGCGCGGTCATTTGCTTACGGGAGGACTTTTGCCTCTCGAGGTAGCCCAGCACGCCGGGCCGGGGATAGGGAAGCCCACTCAAAGATCCTTCTTCATGCTGATTGACGTAGCGGTGAAGCCCATCGATTCATACAGATGTCGTGCAACCTGGTTGTGCCCGAATACGTTCAGTCCAAGTTCTGAAGCTCCCCTAGAGCGTGCTTCGGATTCCGCGAGTTCCATAGCCAATCTGCCGTATCCCTTACTGCGATGGGCTTCTTCAATCCTCACGTAGAAAACCCAAAAGGCTCCCGGTTGGTCAGCGGGTTGCTGGGGCCCGATCCATAGCATGCCGACGGCCGTACCCTCGTCATCGAGGACACGGAATAGGAGTTGGCCGTCTGCTGGTACTCCCTCAGGAAACAATGTTCCCGATTGTTCGCTGGCAATCCGTCGAGCAGTATCGGGCCGTTCTCCTGATCTGACCCTCTCTTCGACGTATTGCTCGACCTGCCATTCAATGAACTCGGAGATCTCTTCGTCGTCGAGCGGTCGCAGGTTTGCGGGCACAACTCAAATCTAGGCTTCCACATGCCCCAGTTCGCCCGGCCGAGGGCATCACGCGGGCCGGTGTCCCGCCAAAATGGTGACGTGTTTGGGTTCTCCCATCTGCCTAGCGGGCCGGAGATCGCAGCCTGGCCATCGTTCACTCGGGAACACCCCCTCGAGCTCTTGGTGAGTGCCTGCCTGAAGGGCGTGCCATGCGGGGTAGACGGGACTTCGTACGGCGCTCCCTACTCGCACGCGGACCGGCTGCTGCGCCTTCCAAATGTCCACGTCGTCGCCTTTTGCCCCGAGGACTTCGCATTCGGCACGCCTCGCGCGACCCCTGACATCCACGGCGGCACCGGCTTTGACGTTCTCGATGGGGCAGCGCGAGTCGTCAACGATGCGGGGGAGGACTGGACGACTCAGATGCTTGACGCAGCCCAGGCCATGTTGCGGGTGGCCCAGGAGAATGGGGTTCGATTGGCGCTTCTCATGGACATCAGTGCGGCCTGTGGTTCCCAAGTGATCTATGACGGTCCTCGGTCAGAGGGTCGTCATCAAGCGGGACAAGGGGTCTGTGCCGCGCTCCTGATCCGTCATGGGATCAGAGTTGTGAGCCAAAGGGATCACCGCACCCTCGATGCCGTCTTGAGCAAACTCGACTCCACTCACCAGGCAGACCCGACCGCTCGAGATCACCATGAGACGCCCTGGTACATCGAGACGTTTGGGTCTCCGTGATCTGACTGCACTGCCCCCGTTCGCCGGACGGCGGGATAGTTCGGGCCTGATCCGGAGGTCTCAGACTCCCGGCTCCGCCCAGGAATGCTCATTGCCTTCGCTAGGAGTGATCCACAGCATCGTCACTCCGCCTGGTGCGTTGTTGGAGTGCCAATGACTCCTCGGAACAATCGCAAGATTGCCTGCTGAAAGGGTCCATACTGAACGGCTGTTCTTCTCTAGCACGGTAAGCTCCGACTCGCCCGCCAAAATGAAAAGAAGCTCGTCGCCTTGGCTGTGGTACTCCCAGGGTGGTCGGCCTTTGAACGCGGCGACGCCACCCGTGCACCCGTGGAACGAAAAGTCCCCGATCGGACTTTCCGGTTCTCGGTCCAGGCTCGCAAGGTCCACCTGGATCATCTTGGCAACCGATTCGTGATCAAGGTTGTGCACCGTCACCATTGGCCACCTCTCAATCGTGGAGATCGACCTACGGAACGATAATCACGTCTGCCAATGAGTCCCCGACGGTGCCCCCATACGCCTGCGTCCTCAATGGGTCAACGCAACAGCCTGGGCGAACGCCTCTGATGGTGGCATCCAACCGAGTGTTTGTCGAGGTCTTCCGTTCAGAAGACGTGCGATCTGGTTGAGTTGTTGCTGAGTGAACTGGGAGAGGTCACTGCTCTTGGGGAGGAACTGGCGCAAGAGGCCGTTGGTGTTCTCGTTGGTGCCGCGTTGCCACGGGCTCTTCGGGTCACAGAAGTAGACCTGGACACCCGTGTCGACGGTGAAGCGTGCGTGCTCGGCCATCTCCTTGCCTTGGTCCCACGTGAGAGAGCGGCGCAGGTGAGTGGGCAAGGTGACGATCCGTTTGGCCAGGGCGATGCGGACCGCTTCGGCGTTGTGGCCGTGGGGCAGCTTGCACAACATGACGTAGCGGCTCCTTCGCTCGACCAGGTCGCGATCGAGGTCATCTTCTTGCCGAAGATGAGGTCACCCTCCCAGTGGCCGGGCACGGCCCGCTCGGTCGCCTCCGCGGGCCGCTCTGAGATCATCACCATGTGGGTGAGCTGGCCCTGGCCCGTTCTGCCCTTGGTGTAGGCCTTGGCCCGGCGCATCGCCCGGCCACTGCGAAGGGCGCTGTGGAGCTCTTTTCGCAGCGCACCCTTGCTTTGGACGAAGAGCGATTGATAGATCGTCTCGTGGGACACCTGCATCTCCGGGTTGTCGGCGTAGGTATCAGCCAACCACGCCGCGATCTGCTCGGGTGACCAGGTGGCCTCGAGCTTGCGCTCGACGGTTGCCCGCAGGCGCGGACAGCGGGCGAACTTGGTCGCCTTTGGGCGCAAACCCCGACCATCGGCGGACCGGTCCGCGACGAGGGCGTGGTAACGCCGGCGCCCACCGTTGGTGTTGACCTCCCGGCAGATCGTCGACGGTGCTCGGCCCAGCTCGGAAGCGACCGCCCGAATGGACAACCCCGCGGCCAGTCCCCGGGGGATCTCCTCACGTTCCGCCAACGACGGCCGCAGCTCAGAGCGTTCTCGTGGTTTCGGGCGCTTCCCTCCAGCGTCGGCAATGAACTTGCGCAACGAGCTGTTCTGCCTGCCCAGATGCCGGGCGATGCGCTTGACCGGGATGCCGGCCTCGCGCAAGTCCCAGATCGTCTTCCTCTCAGCGTCTGTGAACCGCCTCGTCATTTCCACACCTCCTGATCGACGTCACTGTTCGCCGATCAGGCTGGTGTTGCAATGATCCCTTGAGGACACACCGGATTGGAGATTTGTACTACGCAGGCCGAGGAACCGAAGCGAGCATTGGCAGCGTGAACCACCGCGGCAGGTCCCGACGAAGCGCTTCGGGACCGCTCACTTCGATCTCGCCCGATCCAAGCACATCTGACCACCCTGTGTCGCCCCGCCAGACCTCGACCATGCGCCGCAAGCTGCCACTTAGCGTCACAGCCACGGGGTGACCGGGATCCACATCGCAGACGTCGGCATCGTCGGCAGTGATCACCATCCACCACTCACGGGCCTTGGGCGGTGCATCGGGGAATCTGAACTGGACGACGATCCTCCCCTCTGGGACCGCTCTGTGGTCGATATTGCGGTGCATGTCCCATAGCAGGAGCTTCGGATCGAGGTCCTCGTCTCCGAGTTCGCCGATCCAACGGACGCCCCAGATGCCCAGCGCCTCGACGACGGGCCGCAGCTCCTGGCCCGCCGGGGTCAACACGTAGCGTCTGGCGCTCCCTTCCGTCTGCCTTTCGACGATCCCCGCCCGTGCGAGCTGCTGGAGGCGCTTGGAGAGCAGCGACGGCGAGAGGCGCGGCAGACCGCGGCGCAGCTCGTTGAACTGCTGGCTCCCGCACGTCAGCTCGCGGACGATGAGCAGAGTCCAGCGCTCGTCGAGCAGTTCCATCGCCTTGGCCACGGGGCAGAACTGGTGGTAGCCGGATCCCACTCGGGACACCTTAGCCAGTACAGATCTAGTACTAGTTAGGGTGCCCGCTCTTCCTTACCCTTGACCTAGGGCAGTCGTGAGCGAAGCAATCCTGACGGCCGACTCAGAGCAGCCCGGAGGAGTGCGTTCGCCATCGACGGTCCCAGAACCGATACACGATGGCCATGGGAGGAGAGACGAAATGACCGCACCCAGCGATACCGTCGAGGTCGACCAGGCCCTCAAGGCCAAGCACCGGGCCATGTGGGCCTCAGGCGACTATCCCGCCGTTGCCGCAGACATCATCCCCGACCTCGGTACCGTCGTGGTTCAGGCCTGTGGGGTTGGGCCCCACGACCGGGTGCTCGACGTGGCGGCCGGATCCGGCAATGCCGCTATTCCTGCCGCCTTGGCCGGGGCCAGCGTGGTGGCGTCTGACCTGACTCCAGAGCTCTTTGACGCGGGGCGAGGCATTGCCGCTCGCCACGGTGTCGAGGTGGATTGGCGCGAAGCGGATGCCGAAGCGCTCCCGTTCGCGGACGGCGAGTTCGACATCGTCCTCTCTTGTGTCGGGGTCATGTTCGCTCCCCATCACCAGGCTGCGGCGGACGAGCTGGTCCGAGTCTGTCGCCCCGGTGGGACGATCGGCCTACTCAGCTGGACGCCCGAGGGGTTCGTCGGTCAGATGCTCGCCACGATGAAGCCCTACGCAGCCCCGCCCCCGCCCGGAGCGCAGCCACCGCCGCTTTGGGGCAACGAGGACCATGTCCTCACCCTCATTGGTGAGCGGGTCACCGAGGTCACCTTTCGACGTGAGAGCGTGACGGTGGACCACTTCGCGGATCCAGCAGCGTTCCGCGACTATTTCAAGTGCCACTACGGTCCGACCATCGCTACCTATCGGGCCCTCGCCGACGATCCAGACCGGGTGGGTGCGCTCGACCGAGACCTCGCCGATCTCGCTCAACGTTATGACCGAGGCACCGAGACCACCGTCATGGAATGGGAGTACCTCCTGTTCACCGCCCACACCCGCACTTGACGGATGTAAGTCCCGATTTGGATGCCTCAGAAGGTGCCCCAGTACATTGATACTTCTCTAGGGTCCACCGCTTGATTGCTGGTCCGAAATAGCTTCGGGAGTGCTGGTGGGTTCGGCCTGACTTGGGGTCCCGTGACGTTGCAAGACGTCGTCGACCGTGACCTTCCAGCCACACATTGAAAGACGGCACGTCCCGTCTCCGAGTTGGGGTGATTGGTCCGGGTTGCACGAACAACCCAGACCACCCATCGCTCCGATCCGGAACGGCCGTGCCATCCCTAACTCCGTTAACAGGAGGGATGACCATGACCATCGTAGAAGCTGCGCGTGGGATCACCGGTGGTGTCGACACGCACCTCGACGTCCATGTGGCCGCCGCCCTCGACCCGCTCGGCGGTTTGCTCGGCACGGAGCGCTTCGAGACCAACTCCGCTGGCTACAAGGCGCTACTCGCCTGGCTCGAGACCGTCGGTGATGTGACCAAGATCGGGATCGAGGGCACCGGTTCGTATGGATCTGGACTGTCGCGCTACCTGCGCCGGGTGGGTGTCGAGGTCATCGAAGTCGACCGACCGAACCGAGAGGAACGGCGCCGCAGCGGCAAGTCCGACCCCCTCGACGCCGTCGAAGCCGCCCGGGCCGCGCTGAGCGGTCGAGCGAGCGGGCGCCCCAAGTCGAGAGACGGTGCCGTCGAGGCGATCCGGGTTCTCGTCGTGGCCAAGCGCTCAGCCCGCCAGGCTCGGGCCAAGGCCCTGATCCAGATGCGCCACCTCGGCTTCACCGCCCCAGAACAGCTCCGTTGCCGCCTCAAAGGACTTTCGGTGCCGGCTCTTGTCGCTGAAGGGACCAAGCTGCGGCCGACGCGATCTCCCGATCCGGTGACGGCAGCTACCAAGGCGTCGCTGTTCTCTCTTGCTCATCGGATCGAAGCGCTCGGTGACGAGATCGCCGAGCTCGACGCCCGGATCGAGGTGCTGCTTGTCGCCACCGTGCCCGAACTCCTCGACCTCTTCGGCCTCGGCCCCGACACCGCCGCCGCACTGGTGATGGCGGCCGGTGACAACCCCGAGCGGTTGCAGTCGGAGGGCGCATGGGCGCACCTGTGCGGTGTCGCACCCGTTCCGGCCGGCTCGGGCAAGACCAACGGCAAGGTCAAGGCGCATGACGGTGGGGATCGCCAGGCCAACAGCGCGCTGTGGCGCATCGTCATGGTCCGCATCGCCCACGACCCCGAGACCCAGCTCTACTTCGAGCGACGGGTCAAGGAGGGCAAGACCAAGGCCGAGGTCATTCGCGTCTTGAAGCGCTACGTCGCCCGCGAGGTCTATCGCTACCTGCCTCGCGGCTAGATCCTCGGGCTGTGGGTCTGGCTTTCCCCAGTACTGTCGCTCTTCGGAGCTGACTCTCCAGCGACTCGCCGACCCTCAGCTCGGGCCAACGATCTCGAAAACGCGTGACCTAATAGGAGCTCGTCCTCGACCGAGTGACTGATCAATGTCGTGTCCGCTGTTTTCACTCCCGAGCCTCCGAAGAGGGGTTGACAAGTGATAGGAGCGTCGCCGGCTTGGGGCGACCCCGAGTGATATCTCGATGGCCTGCAAAGTTGGATGGACAGCGACGGCTCTACTGGACTCCGTTGACTCCCTGACCAGGATGAATGCCATTGGGACTCACCATGTGGACTCCCCTGATCACCCTCTCAAGGCGAAGGAGATGATCCCGTGAGTAGCGCCAGGCGTGCTGAGTCTCCGATCAGGTCAGGCGAGCCGATCATCTGCGTCCCATGGCGGAGGCAGGGGGGCGCCCCTAACGGCACGACTGGGGCACTGTCGCCTGAGCGTGACCCACCTACACAATCCCGGTTGGCAGGACAGGTGCGCGGTGCTAGACCAGACGGAGTCATCAGCCTTGACCGAAAGGAGTCCGGCAATGAAGTTCGTGGTGACGTGGGCCGTTCGGAGCGGTGGATCGGCCTCTGACAATGAGGCTGCCGCAGCTCGCACACTTGAGGTCTTCGCGAAGTGGTCGCCGCCTTCCGACGAGACGTTTCATCAGTTCTTGGGTCGCCTCGACGGTACGGGCGGTTTTGCAGTCGTAGAGACCGATAATCCCGATTCCCTTGCAGAGGCCCCGGCGAAGTTCGGGACTTACTTGGATTTTGAAATAATCCCAGTGAACGACATTACCGAGACCACGCGCCTACTTGGTGAAGGAGTTGAGTTCCGCAAGTCGATCTAGTCAATCAAGTCATCTTGCCGGATACGTGCCCCAGTTCGCCGAGTCGGCGGGCAATGCCCTGCCAGCCGGCTACCACGCTCACGGCAACAAACTCGGAGCGTGGGGAAGAAACTGGGCCATCGGGATCTACGTCGTCGCTCTTGTGGCCACCGTGGTCGGAGTCGACATCCTGATCTTTAGGCACAACGTCTGGGCCCGGCTGCTGGCGAACGTAGGCATCGTCCTAGTGTTCGCAGCTTTCTACTTACGATTCCAGGCTGCATTTCGGGGGGTAGCCCCGCACGCCGAGAATGTCCCGACTCAACCTCCGGACGTCTTGCCCCGCATCAGAGCGGAGTTCGCAATGTCCCGGAGCCGTGATTGAGCGATGAGCCAATCGCTCGACCGCTTTACCCGACCTTCTTGGAGGACGTGGTGCAGTCCGGTTGGGCTGTCTGTACGAGCCCCACACCGTCTACAGACTGGTATTCGGCCGTTTGTTTCGGGCGCATGGTGTTCGTCGAGTTGAGCGGCAACCTCCAAAGACTGAGAAGAGGTCATGGTCCTCCTTGGGGGTGTATCCATGCGTTCGTAGGGTCCGGAAAGGTCCTCTCGGCCTGCGGACGAGCATGCTTGTCCCCGCACCCACCCTACGCCGAGTGGAGAGTTGCCACAGCGTGACCCTTTCGCCAGGAGTGCGACATCCCACGGGCCTTCTTCTAGCCTTGCATCGTGACAGATCGAGGTGCTGAAGGCCGCTCTGCGAACATGGCCCGATGGGAAGAGGCGACTCCCCTCCATGCAGCGAGCGATCTGTACGACCTGGTTGGCTTTCGGGCTGGACGTGATGACATTCGGCCCTTCGAACATGTCGAACTGGGAGATGTCGCCGGCCTTGAGTTGGTCCATCTCCAGTGCCACCTTGGGACCGACACCTTGTCGTGGGCTCGGCACGGCGCACGCGTGGTCGGCCTCGATTTCTCGTCAGGTGCCATCGAGACCGCAACGCAACTCGCCTCGACTGTGACATTGATGCTGAGTTCATCTGCTCCGACGTCTACAACGCTCGTGACGCGCTCGCCGGTCGATCCTTTGACGTCGTCTACACCGGTATTGGGGCCCTTGGATGGCTGCCCGACCTCGACGAGTGGGCTCGCGTGGTGGACGGATTGCTCCGGCCCAGAGGTGCTTTGTATCTGGTGGAGATCCACCCGATCGTGCTCGGCGTCCTGAGTGACGGACGCACCCTCCAACAGGACATCTTTGAGGCGTCGTACATGAGATGGGATGAGAAGGGCGGGACGTACGCCGCGCCAGACGCAACCTTCGTCAACACAACGACGTTTGAACGTGTGCACTCCCTCAGCGAAGTGATCAGTGCCGTGCTCGGGGCTGGACTCAGCATCGAACTTATCCACGAGCAGTCATATACCAATGCACCCTGGCCTTGGACGGTCAAAGGCGAAGACGGATTTCACCGCCTCCCTGATGGATGGCCGAAGTACCCACTCACCTATTCGTTGCTAGCTCGCAAGTCATCCTGACCACAGAGCCGAACACATCTGGCGCTAGCCCAGAGGAGTGACCCAAGCGCCCGCAAGCCGAGAAAAGTGCCCCAGTCCGCCGGGACTGTGTGGCACTTCGGCACGACGGGGGCACCGCAATAGCCCGTGGGTCATGGGACACCTATAGCGAGCCTTCCAGAATCGGCGATCTGTGCTTGGATAATGTTTGACGAAGACGCCGGGAAGCCCGACGACATTCGTACGGCTCCCGCACCCACTGATGGCCACCACGACCACCTCCACCGTCAGCAGAGGCGAACCTCGGCGCCTGCCAGCCGCATGGCCTGCCGGCTTCACGTTCGAGCGGAGCCCGTGGCGGCTCGTAACGCTGAGCATGCTTACGCTCTTCCTCGAGCTCGCACTAATCCGCTGGACGGCCGCCAACGACGTCCACCTGGCGAACATCCCGAACTTTGTGCTCTTGGCGAGCTTCTTGGGTATCGGGGTGGGGTTCCTGCTCGCCCGTTCGTCACAGAATCTGTTTCGCCTGGCGCCGGCAACCCTCGCGGTCCTTGTCGCGTTCGCGCTCATCTTCCCCGTGAAGCTCGTCACCCTGCGCGGCCCCCACGCGTTCGAGGGCCTCTCGGGGCACCATCCGCTGTCGCAGTGGGTGAGCCTCCCGGTGGTCTTCGCGCTGGTGGTCCTCGTGATGGCCGGTCTCGGCCAGGCCTTGGCCCGGTCCTTCGCTCAGTTCAAGCCGCTCGACGCCTACCGCTTCGACATCATCGGCAGCATCGGCGGGATCGCGCTTTTCTCGGCGCTTTCCTTCATCGGGCTCCCGCCCATCGCCTGGGGGGCGGTGGTTGCCGCGTTGTTCGTATTGCTTCTAGGCATAAAGGAGCGGTGGTGGCAGTGGGGCATGATCGCCGCCGTGGTGCTGATGCTGCTGGTCGAATCGCTGTCGAGCGTCGACGTCTGGTCCCCCTACTACAAGATCACCACGAGCCACGTCACCACGACCGTCGACGGCCATAGCTACCGCGGGTTGTCGGTCTCGGCCAACAACATCCCCTACCAGACCTTGTACTCGATCTCCACGTTGCACAGGATCGAGTCCTTCTACTTCTTTCCCTACCGGCACGTGACACGCAGCTCTCTCTCCGACGTGCTCGTGATCGGAGCGGGCACGGGCAACGACGTCGGCGTGGCACTATCGGCGGGGGCTCGCCACGTCGACGCCGTCGAGATCGACCCTGAGCTCGTGGCTCTCGGGAAGCAGTACAACCCCGAGCACGCTTATGAGAGTCCGCGCGTGAGCGTCTATGTTGACGACGGACGGGCGTTCCTACAGGACACGAACAAGCGCTACTCGCTGATCCTTTATGCGCTGCCCGACTCCCAGACAGCGCTCACGGGCCAGTCCGCACCTGTCGGCCTCGAGAACTACTTGCTCACGACCCAGGCCATTCAAGTTGCGAGATCTCACCTGGCCCCTGGCGGCACCTTCGTCATGTACAACTACTACCAGCCGTTCCTGCTCGACCGCTATGCGACGACCCTCGACGACGTGTTCGGCTCACGTCCGTGTGTCGAGGTCGGAAACACCCTGAGCGGACGCGAGCAGGCGGTTCTCACGGTCGCGCTCGACGGCAACACTCCGAGCTGCTCGAGCTTCTGGAACGGAGATGAGGTGGCGCCGGTCTCAGACGACCGTCCGTACCCGTACCTGCCGATTCCTTCGATCCCGAACTTCTACCTCTTGGTCCTCGGGCTGATCCTGGCGGCGTCCCTGTTCGTGGTGCGGGTGGCGGGGGGGCCGCTCAAGAAGATGGCTCCATTCGTGGACCTGTTCTGGATGGGAGCGGCGTTCTTGTTGCTCGAGTCCAAGAACATCATACAGTTCGCCCTTTTGTTCGGAACGACTTGGTTCGTGAACTCGCTCGTGTTCGCCGGCGTGTTGCTGAGTGTCTACGCGGCGATCGAGACCGCGCGACACATAAAGCTCCCGCGCCCGATGTTGCTGTACTTTGCGTTGCTCGTATCCCTGGGCGTCTCTTTCGTCGTCCCGCAAGAATCGTTGCTGGATCTTCCAGTCGTGTTGCGCTTCGTGGCGGCGACAGCGCTCGCGTTCGCCCCGATCTTCATCGCCAACCTCGTCTTCGCCCAACGCTTCAAGGATGTGGGTTCTTCCACCACTGCCTTCGGTGCAAATCTGCTCGGGGCGATCGTCGGTGGAGTCCTCGCGTACCTCTCGCTGATCACGGGGTTCCGATTCCTTCTCGTGGTGGTGGCAGTCCTCTACGGCCTGGCTTTTGCCTTCGGCCGCCGCCATCTAGCCGTTCGCACCTGAAGGACGACACCTGCCCGACGCGTTGGTCGTCCATCCGGGTGGCCCAATGCCTCGGATTCGAGGACTAACTCCACAGCGAGCAAGGAAATGTCCCCGGACGCCACCCCGCCCGTGAGTTACAAGTCTCTGTACTTTCTCAAGCCGTCGTTTCCCTTCGACCGGCGGCTGCGCCGCCGCCTCCGCGAATGGTCGGGGCCTTTGGCCCTCCACCGGGGAGTCAGCGTGTCCAGAGTGACAGGGTGCGCCAGGGTGCCACCCCGCGGCATATCGGGCAGTATGGCCCCAGATTCGCAGGTCGTTCTAACGTCTACGTCATGGACGCGGATGAGACGCATGCGCTCGGCTACCAGCGGGTCGACGACGATCCGAATGTCTCGGTTCTCCTCGAAACGATGGAGGCCACCGGGCGCTGGGAAGCCACCCTTCGACTTCGCGCGTGGGAACGCGAGCAGCTGAACCTCACTCCTGGTCAGCGGCTCCTCGACGTCGGCTGCGGCCTGGGCGAAGCCGCCCTCGCCCTGGCTGACGATCTCGGAAGCGACGGAGAAATAGTCGGCATCGACGCCTCAGCGGAGATGATCGCCGGTGCCCGATCGCGGGCGCACACAGCGAGGTGCCGGGTCCGATTCATCATCGGCGACGCCCTTGACCTTGCCGAGCCGAACTGCACCTTCGACACCGCTCGATGCGAACGAACTCTGCAGTGGTTGACCGATCCCAAAGCAGCAGTCGCCGAGATGGCCCGCGTGTTACGACCAGGCGGCCTCCTGTCACTCATCGAGACCGACTGGTCGACGTTCGACATCGACGTGGGCGACGGGGACCTCGCCAAGCGAGTTCACGACGCCATGCAGATCGAGCGACGCCGACCGTCCAACATCGGGCGTCGCCTCGCTGACTTCACCCACGACATCGGATTTGAACTGGTGAATCAAACGACGGCCACACAGCATTGGACTGCTTGGAATCCCGACGAGTCACCCGCTCCCTACGGGTGCTTTTCGATGTCCAGCCTCGCCGAGAACCTCATTGATGCCGGACAACTCGGCGCCGACGACCGGGAACGGTTCGTGTCGATCATTCACTCGGCTGCCCGCGAAGGCCGCTTCTCGATGGCTCTCACGATGTTCGGGATCGTAGTTATGGCAAGCCCGAACGCGCCGTAGTCGGCACAGTGGGTCCGCCATGGGGAAGGTCGACCCTTCCGCACACGGCGAAACCTATCGAGCGCCGCACTTAGGATCACTTGTCGAGGAGGAACAATGCGTCAAAACTCGTTACGAGCCATCTGGGCTCAACAGGGCGCCGCCCTCGGTGGGTGGTTGACTGTGCCGAGCAGTGTGTCTGCCGAGGTCATGGCTCATTGTGGATTCGACTGGGTCTGCATCGATCTACAACACGGCCTGATCGACTACTCCGAGATGGTCCAAATGCTTCAGGGCATCTCCTCAACAGCCACCGTGCCTCTTGTGCGGGTTCCTTGGAACGAGCCGGGCATCATTGGCAAGTGTCTCGATGCAGGCGCGTGGGGCATCATCGTGCCGATGGTGAATTCCCGAGAAGAGGCTAGTGCGGCAGTCTCGGCGTGCCGCTATGCACCATCGGGCACTCGTAGCTATGGCCCGCTCCGAGCGAACTACTACGCGGGCTCTGATTACTATGATCGTGCCAATCTCGAGGTGACGTGCATCGTGATGGTGGAGACCCAGGTCGCGGTCGATAGCGTCGACGAAATCGTGTCGACGCCCGGGGTCGACGCGGTCTATGTAGGTCCAGCGGACTTGAGCGTCACTCTGGGTCTCCCTCCTGCACCAGACCAGCCTGACCAGAGTTTTACGGACGCTCTGGACCGGGTGATCGATGCATGTCATCGTCACGACGTGATACCAGGCATTGCTGGTAACGCGCAGACAGCGATAAAACGGTTGCGGCAAGGGTTTCGACTGGTCGAGGTCGCGTCCGACATCAGACTGTTGGGACTCGGTGCCCGAGATGCTCTGGAGCAGGTTCGACCAAGTGCTGGTCCTGAAGCAACGTCTGCGTACCTGTGACGGCGATGTCCGAACGCTCAAAGGTCGTAATCGCACTGCCGCTATCCCAGTCCTTGGTGGACCAGCTCGCTGCGTATGACCTGACCGTGCTACCCGCTGGCCGATCCGAAGATCGCGTCTTCCAGGCCGCACTCGCCGGAGCCCAGGGCCTACTGGTGAGCTCGAATGTCATTGTTGACCGAGAAGCGATCGCATGGGCGCCGAAGCTTCAAGTGATCAGCACGATGAGCGTCGGACTTGATCACATTGATCTCGAAGCAGCGCGGGAGAAGAAAATAGTGGTCACCATCACCCCGGTACTCAGCGACGCTGTAGCGGACCTGACAATGGCGTTAATGATCATGCTCTCCCGACGTATCTGCGAGGGAATCCGTGCCGTCGTCAGCGGTCGATGGAACGAGGTCTCGTTAGGTAGTGACCTGGCAGGGAAGAGTTTGCTCCTTGTGGGATTTGGTCGTATTGGTCAGGCGGTAGCGAGGCGGGCCTTGGCCGCGAAGATGCATGTGCAGTACGTCGATACCCGGAGCGGACTGCCAGTTGTCGATGACGTTAAACGCGTGGGCGACTTCGCCAAAGGATTAGCAAATGCGGACTTTGTTTCGCTTCACGTTGACCTCAATGCTGAGACGCGGAACCTGATGGGTCGAGAAGAATTCAAGTTGATGAAGTCCACTGGATATCTTGTGAACACATCTCGGGGCGGAGTGGTAGATCAAGCTGCTCTGAGCTCGGCGTTGACAGAGGGAACGATCGCTGGCGCCGGCTTGGACGTGCTTCAGGATGAACCGCCACACCCCGGTGATCCACTATTGAACGCGCCGAACATCATCATTGTTCCCCATATCGGCTCTGCAACGAGGGAGACCAGGAGCGCCATGGCGCAATGTGCGGTAGACAACTTGCTGATGGGACTGCGCAATGAGCGCGGTCCATTTGAGGCGACCTAACCCTCAGAGAACGTCGATCATCGTCAGTGGGCAGTAAACCGACACGGACGTGATATTCCGGCCCGTATTCCACGGCAGCCGGTGATAGTGAAAGTAATCACGGGCAGGGATGACTAGCTCAGTACGCCGGATCCGTGATCTGGCACGCTGGTGCTAACCGCGCTAGAGGTCCAGCTCGTCGAGATAGTCGGCTTGGCCAGAATCGTCGAACTTCAGAACTTCGGGCACGATGCAGAACTCATTCCCCTCTAGATCAGCCATGACGAGAAAGCCTCCGTCCTCATATCCGTCCACTCGCCGTCCCCCAAGAGCTTCGACCCTGTTTTTGATGGCGACTACGTCCGGCCCGGATATGTCTATATGGAGTCTGTTCTTGCCACGTTTGGGCTCCACCACCTTTTGGAAACCCATCCCGATCCCATTCTTTGATCGAGCAAGCCAGACGTAGGGACCCCTCCGTCCCTCAATCGGCCGCTGGAGGAGCGAACTCCAGAACCCACCCAGAGTCTGTGGGTCCGAGCAATCGACAGTGATGTCCGTGATCTCCGCATAAGGATCATTCATGTCACCGGTCTAGACGATGGGCTTTGTACCTGCCCCCGTTCGCCGGCTTGGGGCGACCCGGAGTGATGTCTCGATGGCCGACACAGTTGTCGGTGGGGACCTCACTAGATCCCGTTTTGGGCCAGTTGGACAGCTGAAATCGATCCCACGAAAATCCCACGGACTCGATTTTGCGTGTCATGGGTCCCGTCGCAGTTCACGAGGCTGGGTCTGACTTATTCTCCCAGCTAGCCACCCGATTCAGCAGCATGTCGTTGATCTGCGAATTACGAATTACCTAGTGGACGGTTAACCCAGGTCTCACAACCCGAGAATCACAAATTGAAATCCCTCCCCGCTGGGGTCGCAATATCGCGCCAATCCCATGACCCCGACGAGATCCCTCAAGCGGACCAATGGGTATAGAACATCCGCGGCCCACGTTGTCTGCAAAGGCACAGGTCTCTCGGACCAACTGGACGCTCCGGAGCACTCTCTGCTGTTCGGTGCTGGGATTGGCCTTCGATCCAGGAAATCTTGCAAGAGACTAAGAAGACCGGTTCCTGATTTCGTAAGCGACGAGTCCACTGTCTGTTGTCACTGAGGAAGTGATGACGAACGTTCCCTTTTCGAACACACTGGTCCGAAGTGTTCCTTTCGTGGCGGCTGCATCACGGGCTGTCAGAAAGATCTGACTGTCAGTCTGAACCGCTCCATTTGCAACAGTTACCGCACCTCCAACGTTGGTGGGACAGGGGGACGACGGCATCTGGTCTGCCCCGATGCCCGGCTCATCTACCTGCATACCCCACATCTGGCTTCGTCTGCCAGGCCGCGCTGCGCGCTGGATTCGGCCAGGCGCTCGGCGTCCGCTTCGGCCTGGTCACCCGAGGTATTGCCGAACTGGAGGGGGGTGTCCAAGACCGTGCTCCACGCCTTTTCGAACCGTCGCCTCGAGATCGAGGGCCTTATGGCGGCGACCGGGGTGCACACGCCAAGGGCGGCCGAGCTGGCTCGCCCGATTCAGCGCCTACTTCTAAGGACCCATGCGTGCGATCAGCGCTGCGATCCGCGCAACACCGCAGACGTTTCCAAGCACAGCGCTTTGAATCCCCGGTGCGCCATCGGGTTTTCGTTAGGGTTCGAGTGGTGGGCGAGGAGGGTCCTGGCTTCAGCCGGGGGTCGGTCGGGATGTCGGGCGTCATCGGCCAGTCCCTCTCGGCCATGGGGCTCTCGGGCGTCATCGGAACCTCGGTGCCCGTGATTGCCATCCTGGCCGGAGCCGGCGGCTGGTTGACCTGGGCCATCGCCGCCGGTGTGATGATGCTGGTCGCACTCTCGATCGCGCTCCTTTCGAGCCATTACGCCACCACAGGCGGTCTCTACGGGCTGGCAGCCAAGACACTTGGCCCGCTTGGGGCGCTCGTGACCGGCTGGCTCATGGTCGCCCTCATCGGTTTCGCGGCCGGTACAGCTATCTTGAGCTTCGGCATCTACTTTGCCAATTTCCTTTCCGCCTTCGGTGTGACCTACGGCCGGCCGATCCTGCTCGGAGTCTCTCTACCTGCTCTCGTCGCCTGCTGGTGGCTGGCCCGGGTCGGCGCCAAGCCGGCGGCGTGGTTCATGTTCATCGCCGAGGTGGCGGCAACGGTTGCCATCCTCGTGGTGTTCGTGGCCGTCCTGTTCGAGCACCGAGGATCGATCATCGATACCGAGCAGCTCAAGCTCGAGAACACGTCCTTCTCTGTCATCGTCACCGCCGTCGTGCTCGGCGTGGGGGGCTTCGGCGGCTTCGAAAGTGCGGCCATATACGGCCAGGAGTCCAGACGGCCGACTCGGGTCATCCCGGCCGCCATGGTGGCGACCGTGGCCATCGGCGGGCTCGTATGGATGTTCTCCAGTTACACCCTCTTCCTCGGTTTCCAGGATTCGACCGTGTCGCTGGCCAAGTCAGCCGCTCCGCTCGGAACCCTGGCCCAGGTGGCAGGCATCGGGTGGTACGGCTACGTCATTGATCTTTCCCTGTCTGTCACCATCGGAGCATCGATCATTGCCGTGTTCAGCTGGGTGGCCCGAATGATGTTCACGATGAGCCGCGAGGGTGTGGGGCCGCCGTCGTGGCGCGCCGTCCACCCGCGGTACAAGACGCCGGCCAAGGCGCTCACCTTCGCCGGCGTCGTGTGGTTCGTGGCCGTTCTAGCTATGGGCCTCGGCAGCTCGACGCCGCTGGCCACGTACGGAGCGACGATTGGAGACCTCTCGGGCTATCCGCTCCTGCTCGTCTACGGACTGATCTGCGTCGCAGCCTGTGTCTACCGATGGCGGGAGGGAAAACACCGTTCGCCGTTTATCCTGATCGGCCTTGCCGGGGCGGGCGCCATGGCGTACGTGATGCGGCGTTCCCTGATCCCCTGGCCGCCCCTGCCCGAATCCATCGCGGCCGGAGCCTTCTTGGCGGGGACGGCGTCCATCGTCATCGTCTACGTGGTCCTACGCCGCCGGTACCGTCGGGTCTTCGCAGCGCTCGGGAACAGCGTGGATGAGGACACGGCCGAAGCTCTAGCCGAAATATCTCTGACGCCCGACTGAGGACCGAAACGGCCGAGAACCTCGGATGCCCAGCTGGTCGGGGTGTTGCGCGACAAAATACTTCGGCCCGTCGCCCTCGGCGGAGTCGTCAACCTCGGTAGTCACGCTGCAACGCATCGCGTCCCTGAGGGCGATCACTCCGAGCACAGCGCCGCAAATGGCGACGGCGCTTGCCGTCCACAGCACGACATCAAAGCCGGACAAGAACGCGCTGTGGGCGAGACGCATTGCGGTTTCGGCCGGGACCCCCGCCTTATGGAGAATCGCTGCCGATGCGGACGGCTGTGTGACCGCTGCACCAAAGGCTGAGCGCTGCGCGGAGGAAATGCTCACGCCGCTCGCCGCGAGCGACGAGGTCAGTGACCGGGTTGACCAACTGATCAGCACGGCGCCGAGGACCGCCACGCCGATGACCCCACCAAGCTGGCGTCCGGTGCTCAGCAGCCCGACGGCGACGCCCGCGTCCCGGCGTCGGACGGCCGCCAGGACCGCGGCCGACAGGGGAGCGAGGTTAACGCCGACACCGATGCCCGCCAAGACCAGTGGTCCAAAGATCTCCGAATAGGGGGACGAAGCTCCAATGGTGGCGAGGAGGGCCATTGCCACCCCGAGTGCCACCAGGCCGCCCGAGACAACCAGTCGGGCTCCCACGCGATCGACCAGGCGACCGGCGAACCCCGATGTGACCGTGGCGGCGACGGTGAACGGAAGCAGGCAGAGCCCGTATTTCGTCGCCGAGTACCCCACGGCATTCTGCAGGTGTAGGGGCAGATAAAGCAAAAAACCGATCTCTATCAGCGCGCTGATTAGGGCGACCGTGTCGGCCGCCCATAGCCGGGGGTGTCGGCGAACCTCGTCTGGGAGGAGTGGATGGGCAGCCCTGCCTTCCACTGAGGGGAGCACCGCCAGCGAGGCGACGCCGCTGACCAGCAAGAGCAACGTCGGTGCCGAGGTCCATCCCCATGAGCTCCCCTGCACGACACCGATGGCCAGCAGGAACACCCCGACCGTTACCAACGCGGTCCCGGCTAGGTCACGGCCAGGCTGCCTCACTGGCAACATGCCGGACGACTGCAAAAAGGCACGACCACTGTTGCTGCAGACGAGAGCGCCGACGGCGAGCGGTAGCGCCAGAACGAAGATCCACCGCCAGGTGGTGTTGTCCGTGAGCGGGGCTAATGGAGGGCTCAGGATCACGCCGACCCCGAGCGCTGCTGTGTAGAAGCCGACCGCCCGGCTGCGGGCCCGCTTGGGGGCATGCCGCGTCGAGCAAGGACAGCGATTGGGTGGCGAGGAGAGCTCCGCCTACACCCTGGACGGCGGAGGAGACGACGATCCACACTCCGTCCTGGGCTGCCGCACTGGCCACCGCGCCGCCGGCATAGACCACCACGCCCAGGTTGTAGGCACTAAAGCGACCGATCCGGTCGCCGAGACGACCGGCTGGCACCAAAGGCGCTGCCGTGGTGACGAGGTACGCGTTGCCGAACCACTCCAAACCGTTCACCGAGAGACCGAGTTGGTGCTGGATCGCCGGGAGCGCGGGTCCCGTTACGGTCGCCCCGAGGACGGTCATGAACATCCCCAGGATGGCGTCGGCCAGGACGGCCCCGCACCGGAGACCGCCCCGGCCTCCGCGGCGAGAGGATCTGTGTGGGGACCGTCGGGGGGCTCAGGCACGCAACGCTCGATAAGGCGGATGGCGTGTGGTCGCCGAGGGGGACGGACGTCGCCGACGTGGTTTCGCGATCGGCTCTCGCGATACCCGCGAGATTATCGTGAAATATATCGGCGGCCTTTAGACAAGTGCCGTATTCTTGCTCGGAGCACCGCGATCGTTCAGCCGCGTATTCAATATTTGGACGAGGCGGGGCAGCGCTGTAACGATGCATAGTCGAACATTTGACAGGTGCTCAGCGCCGCCCGCGGGGACCGCGTGCAGAGACCGCTTCGCGAAATTCTTCCTGCCGATCTGCACCCGGGTGAGAGCTGAAGGTCGGGGTGACCGCGTACGCCGGGTAGAAGACATCGTCGGGCCGATTCGATCGGCTGACATCCGGCAGGCTCCGCAGCTTCGAGAAGCGGTTTTTTTGGGCAAGAATCTGGAGTCATGACCGCTGAGGCAGAAGTTCCACAGACCCGGTTCGCCCTTCTCGGAGAGGACAGAATCGCCTTTCAGGTCTTCGGCGAGGGCGACGTCGATGTTCTGTACGGACCGAGCTCTACCGAGGCGATGGAGGTGCGCTGGGAATGGCCCCCCTATGCAGTCTTTCTCCGTCGCCTCGGCGCCAAAGCACGCGTCATCATGTTCGATCGACGCGGATCGGGATCCTCCGATGATCCCTCGGGTGAGGCGCTACCGAGCCGCGAGCTATGGGCAGATGAGGCCCGCATCGTGCTCGACACCGTGGAGTCGGAGAAGGCAGTCGTCTTAGGAACAGTTGATGCTGGCCCTACCTCCATAGTCTTTGCCGCTGCCCATCCGACGCGTACTCGAGGACTGATCCTCGCCAACACGACGGCGCGCTACGCCGCCGCCCCCGACTACCCATGGGGCATTCCAGAAGAGATGCTTCCATTGGGAACCCAGGTCGTCCAAGACACCTGGGGAACCGAAGCCACTGCGGATTTCTCAATGCCGGACGCAGTACGTGACCCTGCGTTCAGACGATGGGTAGCCAAGGCTCAGCGTCTCTCGCTTCCTCCCAGAAAAGCGAAGATTCATTTCCAACGGGAGCAGGCCACCGATGTCCGCGAGGCGCTGGGTTCTGTGCGGGTGCCTACGCTCGTCCTACACCGCCAAGGAGCACAGCCCATCACCGCCGACGCAGGTCGATATCTCGCCCAGCACATCGCTGGAGCACGATTTGTGGAGCTTCCCGGCAAGGACTCGTTGTTATTCACGGAGCCGACGGCCGAAAGTTTGAAGGCGATCGAAGACTTTCTCAGTGGTCTCCACGGGATCCCTGAACCGGACCGTGCGCTCGCCGCCATCTTGTTCACCGACATCGTCGAGTCCACCGCACGGGCTTCTGCTCTCGGAGACCGCGAGTGGAGAAAGCTCCTCGAAACTCACGACGCGGTGGCCCGCACCGTCGTCAACCAACACCGGGGACAGGTGGTAACGATGTAGCAGCCTCCACCCCGGTGTCAACACCGTTCGTCCTCACCCTTCGGGCTCCGGGCACTCCGTATTGACACCGGGGCCCCACCGACTGCTCAAGAACGATCAGGCGCCGCACCTCTGGTGCGACGCGTCCAAAAGGCAGTGATAAGGACCTTCGCGTGGGAGGTTGACAGGCCGTTCCACATCAACGCCGGGACTGGGGCCTCAGTTAGCGTGGCGACTGGTGCTGCCAGATAGCTTTTTACTCCCCGAGAGTTGCCAGCCAAAGAGGTAGCATTCGCTGCGTCCACGAGGTGCGAAGGGTAGAAAAGAGATGCCTGAGTTCCCTGCGATTACTCACGTGGCGCTAACGGTTACGAGCCTTGAACGGAGTGTGCCTTGGTACAAGGATCTGTTCGGCTCGGACCCGATCCTTGACGAGGACACAGGTCCGTTCCAGCGCGTCGCTTGGCTTAGCGGCGGCACGATCGTTGGCGTAACTCAGTTCCCTGACTTGGACAGCACTGAGCCGTTCAACGAGCGGCGGCCGGGGCTCGATCATCTGGCTTTCGGCTGTGCCAACCGCGATGAGTTAAAGGCATGGGAAATCCGTCTGAACGAACTCGGCATCCCCAACGGTGGCATCGTGGACACGCCTTACTACTCGGCATTGTCGTTTCGAGATCCCGACAACATCGCACTTGAGTTCTTCGCACCCCGGGGCTAAGACCGGCGGAGTATCCGACTGCTTATGGGCCATCCCATACCGCCGGGCTTGGGCACACCCTTCGCACTTCAGGGACAGGCGGCCGGTCTTCGCTCGGCGTTAGCGTCAAACCAGTTGATATCGCAAACACCTCATGCTTCGGAGGCCGCCATGTCCCAGGTCCGTGTCCACAACTTATCGATCTCCCTGGACGGGTTCGGGACCGGCGAGGGCTTGACGTTCGACGCCCCGTTCGGCCACGCCGGCCATCGTCTGCACGAGTGGGTGTTCCCCACCCGGTTCGGGCGCTCGGTCATCATGGGTCAGTCAGGTGGCACGACCGGTGTCGACAACGCGTTCGCGGAACGCCTGAATGTCGGGTTCGGTGCCGAGATCATGGGCCGGGGCAAGTTCGGCCCGCAGACCGGCCCGTGGACCGATCTCGGCACCGACGACGAGTGGCGTGGCTGGTGGGGGCCGAACCCGCCGTTCCACACGCCGGTGTTCGTGCTCACGCACCATCCGCGCCCGTCGATCGAGATGGAGGGCGGCACCGTGTTCCACTTTGTCGACGCTTCTCCGGAGGAGGCTCTCGACCTCGCCCGGCAGGCCGCCGGTGAACTCGACGTGCGCATCGGGGGTGGCCCGACGGTCGTCCGCGACTTCCTCGCCGCCGACCTCATCGACACCCTCCACGTCGTGCTGGTGCCGATCCTTCTCGGCCGTGGTGTTCGACTGTGGGACGGCCTCGAAGGCATCGACGAGCGCTACAACAGCGAGGCAGTCTCGTCACCGAGCGGTGTCACCCATCTGACCTTCACCCGCCGATGACCGATCCCTGCTGACGAGCTAACGACCTGCCCCCGTACATTGATACTTCTCTAGGGTCCACCGCTTGATTGCTGGTCCGAAATAACTTCGGGAGTGCTGGCAGGTCCGGTCTGACTTGGAGTCCCGTGACGTTGCAAAACGTCGTCGACCGAGACCAACCAGCGGCACTTTGACAGCGGCACGTCCCGTCTCCGAGTTGGGGTGATTGGTCCGGGTTGCTCGAACAACCCAGACCGCCCGTCGCTCCGATCCGGAACGGCCGTGCCATCCCTAACTCCAAAGACAGAAGGGATGACCATGACCATCGTAGAAGCTGTGCGTGGGGTGACCGGTGGCGTCGACACACACCTCGACGTCCATGTGGCCGCCGCCCTCGATCCGCTCGGCGGACTGCTCGGATCGCAGAGCTTTGCCACCGACTCGGCCGGCTACAGGGCGTTGTTGAAATGGCTCGAAACCTTCGGGGCCGTGACCAAGGTCGGCGTGGAGGGCACCGGTTCGTATGGAGCAGGGCTCTCGCGGTTCCTTCGCCGAGCCGGCATCGAGGTGATCGAGGTCGATCGACCCAACCGAGAGGAACGGCGTCGCAGTGGCAAGTCCGATCCCCTCGACGCCGTCGAAGCCGCCCGGGCCGCGCTCAGTGGCCGAGCGAGCGGGAGCCCCAAGTCGCGCGACGGCGCCATCGAGGCGATCCGCGTCCTCGTCGTCGCCAAGCGCTCAGCCCGCCAGGCCCGGGTCAAGGCCCTCATCCAGATGCGCCACCTCGGCTACAGCGCGCCTGAACAGCTTCGTTGCCGTCTCAGGGGCCTCTCCCTCCCGGCCCTCGTCGCCGAAGGATCCCGGCTCCGCCCGACGCGATCTCACGATCCGGTGACGGCTGCCACCAAGGCGTCGCTGTCCTCGCTAGCCCATCGCATCGAAGCGCTCGACCGTGAGCTCGCCGAACTCGACACCAGGATCGAGGTCCTCCTCGAGGCCAGCGTGCCCGAACTGTTGGATCTCTTTGGCGTCGGACCCGACACCGCCGCCGCACTGGTGATGGCGGCCGGCGACAACCCCGACCGGTTGCATTCAGAGGCTGCGTGGGCCCATCTGTGCGGCGTCGCTCCCGTCCCGGCCGGGTCGGGCAAGACCAACGGCAAGGTCAAAGCGCACGACGGTGGGGATCGTCAGGCCAACAGCGCGCTCTGGCGCATCGTGATGGTGCGCATCGCGCATAACCCCGAGACCCAGCTCTACTTCGAACGCCGCGTCAAAGAGGGCAAGACCAAGGCCGAGGTCATCCGCATCTTGAAGCGCTACGTCGCCCGCGAGGTCTACCGCTACCTACCTCGCGGCTGAATCCTCGGGCTGTGGGTCTGGCCTTCCCCCGTACTGTCGCTCTTCGGAGCTGACTCTCCAGCGATTCGCCGACCCTCAGCTCGGGCCACGATCTCGAAAACGCGTGACCCAATAGGAGCTTGTCCTCACCCCGAGTGACTGATCAATGTCGTGTCCGTTGTTTTCACTCCCGAGCCCCCAAAGAGGGGTTGACAATTGATAGGAGCTCGCCGGGACGGCGACACCGTTGCTCCGAGCTAGGTTCCCAGTCGTGTCCGTGATCATCCAGATACCGAACAACGGAACGTGGCAAGCGAACGGACCCGCCTTCCGCGTCCTTGCCGACGAGGCTTCCAAGCACCTTTTTGCGCATGATCAAGAGATTCTGATCAGAGGGCAAGCGCTGGGCCTGCTCTCACTCGACAAGCTCGACCAGCAACAAGCTCACAGGATCGCCGTAGCGATCCAGCGTGCCTCAGATGTGCTCAGACCCGGGCTGCGGGACAACAAGGAAGATTGGGACCAGTCCTTGGCGGATGCTCTGGACGATCTTTCTATGCGGCTCACGGAACTGGCCGACACCCAGGGGGACTAGCGGGGTATCCCCGTACGCCGGTTATGGGTGCCACCCTGCGGCACTTCTGCAACGCGCTGATCCGGATTGCGTGATCAGGCGCTGGTCGTCCCCAGATTGCTCAACTTGTTGGTCGGCGGTCCCCAATCGTCGGCGGTCTCCGATCACCGCCGCCCGATTCATTGCCTCATAATGTCCGAACTAGCGCCCGTACTCCCGAAGCAGGATCTACTAAATGGCAATCGCCGGTGAATACTGGAGTTCGTACGAAATTGGTGAGGCGGAGAATATAAACGACGCTCTTCACCTTGGAAATGAAGCGACTAGTTGGAGCGGACTGTCAGAATGGGTATGGCGCGCGGTCAGGCGGACGTCAGCTAGGGGCTGCACAGTACGTCAAGTCAAGCACTGTTCGACCGGAACGGGACCTGGCCGACCAATCCCGGCGAACTGAGGCAGGTGTGGTCCGCCCCATAGAGTGGCCACCGATGATCTATCACCTCTTGCTGGCCAGCGAATGGGATTCGAGGCAAGGTTCGGCCACGGCCGCCGTCCCAGATCGAGATGAGTTCCTCCACCTTTGCGACCAACGACAGTTGGCTCCGGTGAGAGAGGCGTACTTCCCTTCGGGATCGAAGGTGGTCGCCCTCGGGGTCGACCCCACCCTTCTGAGTGCGGAGACTCGATACGAACCCGGCAGCGGTGGTGAGCTAGAGCGTTTCCCCCACGTCTACGGCCCAATTCAAGCTTCCGACGTCATCTCGGTCCTCGACCTCTAAAGATTGTCGGCCCCCGACGCCGAATCCGCACCTCACCATGGCCCGGTTGTCACCATGCCTAACCGCTTTCGGCGGTACAGTCCGCGGCGTAACCAACACCGGCGGGCAGGCCGACAGTTTCGTCGCTGGGTTTGGCAGTTCCAGCTCCGCGCAGATATACGAGGACATCCTTGTCCCGCGCTTGTTCGCCCCCTGTGCAATCACCCTCCTGATCCGCCTCGGCCTGCATCCCGGGGAGACGCTCCTCGACGTCGCCTGCGGAACGGGGATAGTCGTTCGCTTTGCCGCGCCGGTTCTCGGTGCAGCCGGCCGGGTCGTCGGACGTGACGTCACCCCGGCAATGGTCGAGGTGGCGCGCTGCGAACCGGCGAGGACCGCCGCCGCGCCCTGCGATTGGGGACTTGCCCCCGCGGACGCAGTCGACCTTCCCGACGGCACGGCCGACGTCGTCACCTGCCAGCAGGGGCTGCAGTTCTTCGCCGACCCGGACGCCGCCGTACGCGAGATGCATCGTGTGCTCAGGTCAGGTGGCCGGGTCGGCATCGCCGTCTGGCATGCCATCGAGGAATGCCCGTTGTGGGCAGCTGCCCAGGTCGCCGCGGCCCCACAGATCGGCGCCGAACGCGCGGCACAGCTCAACACCCCGTTCAGCTGGCCTGGTGAGGCGACGCTCGTCGATGTGCTGGAGAGAGCCGGGTTTGCCGACCTGGTCACCTCTCCCCACACCATCGTCATGCACTTCGAAGAGGGCATCGCGCGCAGGCCCTGACGGCGATGGCAGCGACTCCCATCGGCCCTGACCTTGCCGCCCTCTCCGAAGACGACTACGAGTGGTTCGTGATCGACGCCACCGCCGCGGTGGGCCGAAGTGAGTCGGCGTTTGACTCGGTCGACATCCCCGCAATTACCACCATCGCCACCGCCCGGCGCTGAATCATCACGGCAATCCACCGACTACGTGCTCGACTCGAACCGCATCGAGCGCATCAGCTGCACCGAGCCAGTCGACGACAACTACCCTCGCGTGCCTGCGAACGATCCGGGCGGGTTGGTCATCGATGCCGAAAGGGGTCCGGGAGGACATTAGGGAACGACTAATAGCCGCGTGGTCGGCTCTGCACCCTGAAGGCCGGCTCTTTGGCGAAGTCACCCCCGGACCACCACAAATCCTACGCATCCGTGCCGCCTTGTGACGGGTCGATTCGTCGCGCCCTGAACTACCTGGAGATGAGGCCTTGACTCAAAGAGGATTCGATCGGGGACAGGGGTCGCCACCCATCGGAGTCTGCGGGGCGTGCCCACCCGTTCCCGGTGGCGCCGGCCCCCCGGGGCTTCTCGGCGGCTCTGCTCGTGGGCGTTGCGCGGCGCTTCGGGGTGCGGGCCTGCGGGTGCCGAATGTCATCCGACGCCGGTGACCAGGACTTCTTCGCAGTTATTTGCGCCTACAACAATGTGGGAAATCGAGAGCAATAGCGTGGGAAATGTTTCCGAAAGTCCCCCGTCGCTCCTGGGTAATCGCGTTTTGTCGGTAGCCTGCGGACCAGACCGTTGACCTAAGTCTCACAACCCCCGGGCCGAAGGTTCGCCTGACCACCTGTGCCCGACCACGGGGTTGAAGGTAGGAGCCCGTCGCATCGCGACGCCCCCGCGGCCGTGGGATGTCGGACTCGTTGCGGACATCGCCCTTTGAACGGTAGTAGATATTCGGCCGTACTCGAGGTGCCATCGGAAGTGTGAATGACTCTGATGTCAGCGGGATTCGGCCTCAGTGTCACTAACCATCGAGCGGTACACCGCCAATAGGGCGCTCTTCTGCGCCGCGTCGAGCCTCGGGTCGTCGCGGATTGCCTCTTCGGCGCCAGGCACGGTAACCCTCTCGGCGTTGACGCCGGCCGCCTCGGCGAGGAGATCCTCCGTCGAGATCTGGAGGGACTCGGCCAACGCGCGAATGATGCTGACTGAGGGTAGATGTAACCCCCGTTCAATCTGGCTGAGATAGGCGTCGGAAACCTTCGCCAGGCCGGCCAGCTGACGGAGGCTCAGCCGGGCAAGCTGTCGTTGCGTGCGCAGGTATTGGCCAAAGGCGTTTTCGACACCCCGCTGTGTAGCAGAACCAGGTTGATCCATACTGAACCCTCGGACCTCCTGTGGTCCTGGACGGAACCCTCACTCCCGCTCACGTCGACCCGAATCCGACACACATGACAGCGTGTGCGTCGGCATGGGCCGAAAACGCACTTCCGTGCTTGACGACTCCCGGCGACGCGACTACTAATCCTACAGTTGGCCTGTCGTCGCTGGTCGATTCGACTCCTGGGGTTCTCAAATGCCGGATACGCCGACTCGCTCCGAATCTGAGCTCGCCGTCGGCGGGGGCGACCTGCTCGGTGCGATGGATCTGTTCGGCTTTGCCCAGGCCCTCGGATCAGTCATGTCCCGCGTGGGGCTTCCAGGGGCTGCTAATCGGGCGTGGCAACTCGGAATGGAGTGGACCCGGATCGCGTCCAACCGCTCCAGCGTCGGGCCCTCATCCAGAGACTGGCGGTTCAAGAATCGGGCGTGGGAGCAGCATCCCCTCTACCGTCGCGTCGGTCGAGCGTACCTGGCCTGGACGGAGACGCTCTTGGGGCTGGTCGATGACGCCGACCTCGATTGGCGGACCGACGAGCTGGCTCGATTTGTCCTGAACAACCTGACGGCTGCGCTGGCACCGACCAATTTCTTCCTGTTGAACCCCGATGCCTGCGAACGTGCCTTCGAGACGGCTGGACGAAGCGTCCTGAGAGGTTGGCGGAACATCGGCAGGGACCTGCTCAAGAATCATGGACGTCCCCGCACCGTGGACCGAAGCGCGTTCGAACTCGGTCGAAACCTCGCCGCAACGCCGGGGGCGGTGGTCTTCCATAACGAGGTATGTGAGCTCATCCAGTACACGCCTAGGACCGAGGTGGTGTGGGAGACGCCCGTGGTGGTAGTGCCACCGCAAATCAACAAGTACTACGTGATGGATCTCTCGCCAGGCCGCAGCTTCGTCGAGTATGCCGTCGAACGGGGTTTCCAGGCCTACGCCGTAAGTTGGCGAAATCCAATTCGCAACCAGAGCCGTTGGGATCTCAATACCTACGTCCGGGCGCTCCACGAGGCCTTGGGAGCGGCGGCGGAGGTCTGTTCGAGCGATTCCGTAAGTATCGTCGGGGTGTGTGCCGGAGGGTTGACCGCGGCGGGCCTGCTCGGTCATCTTGCGGCACTGGGAGACGGGCTCGTGCGCTCCGCGACGTTTGCCGTGACGCAGATCGATTACGACGTCCCGTCCACGATCGGGATGTTTGGTAACCCTCGGGTGGTTGGCAACTCGGCACGGATCTCCGCACTCTCCGGATCGCTAGACGGCGTCATGTTGGAAACCATGTTCGCAGCCCTGCGTCCGAACGATCTGATCTGGAACTACTGGGTGAATAACAACCTGCTCGGCGAAGACCCTTCGGCATTCGACGTCCTGGCATGGAACGCCGATTCCACCGCGCTGCCAGCGGCACTCCATGCAGCGTTTCTCGACATCTACCTCCACAACGGACTGGCTCGGGGCGAGGTATCGTTGCTCGGATCACCGATCGACCTCACCAAAGTCGGCTGTGACACCATGGTCGTCGCCGGTCGCACCGATCATCTGGTTCCGTGGAGAGCCTGTTATGCGAGTTGCCGTCTCTTCGGAGGGCCTAGCGAGTTCGTGCTCACTTCGTCCGGTCACATCCAGTCGCTGGTCAATCCGCCGGGGTCGCCAAGGATGACGGTCGCGACCGGTGCTGATACGGACCGAAGTGCGGATGAATGGATCGCCGAATCCGTGGAGGCACCAGGCGTGTGGTGGGAGCGGTGGGCCGAATGGCAAGCGGTGCGCGCGGGACGGGAGCGACGCGCTCCGCGATCCCTGGGCAGCCGCGTCAACCGAGCTGGGGCGGTGGCACCCGGCGACTACGTGAGGGATCATTGAATGCCAAGGTGGCGCCACAGCCGAGATGGGAGATCAGCTCAACGCGTGGCTCCGCTCGATCGACGACGGCCGGTGCGCACGCTGGCGTAGAACGGCGCCAGGCATCTGGAGGCGAATCTCGCTGGGCCCTGCACGGGACGCGTCCGGCACACGCTCAACGGACGGTTCTCGGCGCAGGAGCCGTCCTTCATTCTGAAGGACGCTGATGGTCGGGTGCTCCTCGCCGATACGATTTCTTTCCTTTGCGGGAGCAAGTGCCAAGTGCGTGTCGGGCGGTTGCCCCGGTCCCGATTGCGAAGTATAGTACGCATACGTTAAGTATCCCACCGAGACGGGCCAGCGGCTCGCAGGAGGTCATGATGACATCGACGACGGAGATCACCGAGTCCCTCCAGGACGGCTTCATCAAGGCGTTGGAGACCAGCCAGCGCTTAACCCTCGAGGCCTTCGGAGCAGGCATGTCCTCGCTCAAAGAAGTGATGCCCACCCGTCCGGCTGTGCCGTTCGCCGCGGCGATCGTCACGCCAGAAGAGGCCATCAACTCAACCTTCCGCTTCGCCGAGTTGCTCTTGGAGTCGCAGAAGTCGTTCCTCGCCGAAGTGGTCGAGTTGGCGGAGCCGATCACGGCGCCAGTGAAGAAGGGTGGCAAGGACTGAACCGAAGGGTCGAGAGTCTTGTGACGCTGGGATCGTCTCTCCACGTCCTTGCAATGCCCTAATCTTCGGTGACGGGATGTGACGACGTCCCACACGAGCGACGGGGGTGCCATGAGCCAGGCCACCCTGGCCATCAACAGCCGGAACTACGGGGCATGGTCGCTCCGCGGCTGGCTCATGTGTCGCTTCGCTGGCCTCGAATTCACCGAGCGAGTGCTGGACAGTCGCGACCCGGGAGCCCGAGCTGAGCTCCTCCTCCTTTCCCCTTCCTTCCTCGTACCGAGCCTCGAGGTCGACGGCCTCCAGGTGTGGGACACGTTGGCCATCGGCGAGTACCTCTGGGAGACACTCCCGCAGTCTCCACTGCTCCCAACGGATCGCGCTGACCGGGCCCGATGCCGCTCGGTGTGCGGTGAGATGCATGCCGGTTTCGCTGCCTTGCGGGCAGCCTTGCCGATGAACATCAAGGCCCGTCACCCTGGGTTCAAGATCTTCAGCGGGGCGCAGGCCGACATCGATCGCATCGTGGCTATTTGGCAGGACTGCCTCGCGCTGTCTGGAGGGCCCCTACTCTTTGGAGCGAGTCCTACCATGGCGGACGCCATGTACGCGCCCGTGTGCACCCGCTTCCTGACCTATGACGTCGATCTGCCGGGGGACTGTGCTGCCTATGTCCAGGCCGTCATGACGCTACCTGACATGGCCGGATGGCTTGCCGCGGCCCGAGAAGAACCGGACGCTCTCGAGGAACTGGACCTCGACGTCGAGTTCTGAGGCCGCTCTACTCGTTGGTCAGGATGAAGTTGCGCACCACCGGGCAGATCTGGCCTTCCCAGGCTGATCCGCTAAAGACCCCGTAGTGCCCAACCCCCGCCTGCAGGTGGTGCCGCCGCCGGATGTGGGGCACGTTCACGCAGAGATCCTGCGCAGCCATCGTCTGGCCCATCCCGCAGATGTCGTCGCGCCCCCCTTCGACGGTGAGGAGACCGGTGCGCCCGATTGCCTCCAGATGGACTCTCCGGCCCCCGACTTCGAGCTCACCGCGGGGCAGCAGGTTTTGTTGAAATACCCGATCGACCGTCTCGAGGTAGAAGTCAGCATGGAGATCGAGCACGGCGCAATACTCCTCATAGAAGGCCTTCGTCGCGTCGGCCTTCACCTTGTTCCCCACGATCAGGTCATGAAATAGCTCCAGGTGGCGGTCGAGATGACTCTGCCAGTTCATGGCGACGAAGGCTCCAAGCTGAAGGAAGCCGGGATACACGCGTCGTCCTGCGCCCACGTAACGCCACGGAACCACGGCAATCACGTTCTGTTCGAACCAAGAGAGCGTGTGCTCCTGAGCGAGTTGGTTCACGGCGGTGGGACTTATCCTCGTGTCGACCGGTCCCGCCATCAACGTGAGGCTGCGGGGCGTGGCCGGATCGCCTGCCTCCGCCATCAGGGCAACCGCGGCGAGCACGGCGGGGCAGGGTTGGCACACTGCGACGACGTGGGCACCGGGTCCCATTTGTGTGAGGAAGGACTTGATGTGGTCGACGTAGGCATCGAAGCCGAAAGCTCCGTCGGCCAAGGGCACGTCGCGCGCATTGTGCCAATCCGTCAGGTAGACGTCGTGGTGTTCAGAAAGCGCGCGTACGGTTGACGCCAGGAGGGTCGAGAAGTGACCGGCCAACGCCGCCACTACCAGGACCCTTGGTTGCACCACGTCGGTCTGCTTTGCGAAGTGCAGCAGGGTCCCAAACGGAGAGGTCTTGAGGGCCTCTTCGCGCACGGGGACGAGCTCTCGGCCCACGCGCACCTCGTTGATGTCAAATGACGGCCTCGAGTGCGTCAAACCCGCCCGGGCGACCATCTCGTTGCTAGCCGAAAACCACCGGACCACCGGATCGTCGCGCAGCGGTGCCGGAAGGAGGCCGATCGCGCCAACCAGGAAGTTCGCGAACGCCTTTGTGGGCGCCATCGCGTCCATCTGGGCCTCGTAGGCCCCGTAGAGCATCAGTCCTCCCGAGGAAAACAGCAACTGCTATAGGACAACACTATCGCCTGGCCACCTTCCTATTCCGAACGCGCAGTGCTCGACGCCCGTATATATCTGAGTCTGCGAGACCGTATCCCCTTCACATGGTTCGTTTGTCCATCCTCCGGTCCATCCTTCTGTCCATCCATTCCCAACATTGGGCTCAACTCGACGGACGAACTAGACAACCGGACCGTTCTGAATAGGACAAACGTCGCGGCGTCGGACTCGATGGACGATCCAAGCCGGCTCTCTCAAGGCGGCGGCACGGATTCGAATCTCGTTGGGGCTGCAACTTGCTCTGAACCGCGTTTCGGAGTCCGGTGTCTAAGAGTTTGGTCGCGAGCTACCAGGAGGTAGTCCATCCCCAAGCGCTACGCGAGGGAGTTCCCGGTCGTGGCCGCATGCCGCTTCCGCCCACTACGACGGGCCCCTGGCCGAGGTCACCTTCCGCCCTAACCCCAACTTGTGGGTGCTCGAGATCGCCATTGCACACCCCGAGCGGACGTTCGGCGCCTTCTACGAGGACCTCCTGCTCGAGGACCAGTCGTTCCCTGCCTGAGCGAGGCCGATCGACAACGACCTATCCGTTCGAGGACCAAGACAAGGAGCCACGATGAATTCAACTGCCGGCACGAAAGACGCCTCAGCCATGAACAAGATGCACGGGTTGCGGACGAACGCTCTGGGGCTGCCGTCGCTCTTCGCCCAGTCGCTTGGCGTGATCTCACCGACCATGACGGCGGTGCTCATCATCCCGCTGGCCTTCGCCAGCGCGGGCCAGGGCACGTGGCTGGCCTACGCCTTCGGCACGGTCATGTTGCTCTTCGTCGTGTTCTGCCTCAACCAGTTCGCCAAGCGGTCGGCCTTCGCGGGCTCCATGTACGCCTACACCGCCAGGGGGCTCGGGCCGAGACCGGCGTGTTCTCCGGCTGGACGCTCATCTGGGCCTACTACTTCATCGCCGTGGCCGGGCTCTGCGGCTTCGCCGTCTTCTGCGCCCAGCTGCTCTCGGCGCTCGGCTACCACGGATCGGTGCACCCGATCGTCTTCTTCGCCGTCAGCGCCGGGGCCTGCTGGGTGATCGCCTACAAGGACATCCGGGTCTCGTCTATCCTCACCATGGTCTTCGAGGCTGCCTCGGTCGCCTGCATCACTGCCCTGGCCTTCGTGATCCTGTTCAAGCACGGCTTCTCGGTGGACACCAAGCAGGTCTCCCTCGGTGGCGTGAACGTGCGCGGCATGGGCCTGGCCGTCGTCGCCTGTATCTTCTCCCTGGTCGGCTTCGAGGCGGCGACGACGATGGGGGCAGAGGCGAAGAACCCGCGGCGCAACCTGCCCCGGGCGGTGATCGCCAGACTCCTCATCACGGGGTCGTTCATGGTCTACGTGGAGGTGGCGGGCACCTCCAACTACGGCGCTGCCTGGACCTCGGCTCCACTCAACTTCTTAGCGCAGGCCTACGGGGTCAGCTGGTTCAGGATCCCGGTCTCCATCGGCGCCATGGTGAGCTTCTTCTCCCTCTCGCTGTCGTGCCTGAATGCGGGCTCGCGCATCATGTACCCCATGGCCCGGCATGGCATCTTCTCGGGGCACCTGGGGCGGGCGCACGCCACGAACCGCACACCGCACGTGGCGGTGACGGTCTACATCGCGATGATCTTCGCCTTGCCGGCCTTCCTCATGATCTTCACCAATCCGCTGACCGCCTTCGGCGACGCCGGCACCCTGGCCGCCTTCGGCTTCCTGGTCGCCTACTACCTCATCACCGTGGCGGCCCCGGCATACCTCAAGAAGCTGGGCGAGTTGAGCTGGCGCAACGTGGTCCTGGCCTGCATCGCCGTGCTGTGTCTCATGGTGCCCACCATCGGCAGCTTCTATCCGCAGCCGGCGTGGCCAGTGAACCTCTTCCCCTACATCTTCTTGGGGTGGATGGCCGTCGGGGCCGGATGGCTATTCGTCCTGAACCGCAGGCGACCGGGCATCCTGGCCGATATCGAGGTGGACCTGGAGCGCGCACCCGAGCTCATCGAGGGTGACAGCATCGAAGTGCCGGAAAGTTCGCCGCAGCCGGCCATGGCCTGACGCAAGCACGCCCCACCTCCACGGGTCGGAGGACGAGCGGTGGGTGACACCCGTGGCGGGCAGCGCCTCGTCGTGGCGGTGTCGTGGCCGGTTGGTAAGCGGCCGTCAGCAATCTCAGTCGACCTTGTTGAACTGCTCCGGTCCGACCCGCACGACGATAGCGATGACAATAAGGGCGAAGGCGCATGCAGCAATCACGGTAATGAGGCTGGCTGTGGAGCTCACGGTTCTTCCTCCTACGTAGCTGGCGCAGTGCGCACTGACGCCCGGGTTGATCACCGACAATTCTGGGCCCGGATCGCGGTGATGTCAAGGAGCTATCGAGGTCTTATAACCCGAAGGTGGGAGGTTCAAGTCGTCCCCCGGCCTCGAGGTACCAACTTGAGTGTGTCCATCACCGCGCTCCGGGAGCAGCCAGGCGTCGATCCGAGGTAGCCCGTCAGCTAACGTCGCTCAGATCGTGCGCCTCGCGAAGTCCGGCGATCGATACTGCGAGGTAGCGCGTCGGCGGGGCTCCCGGCGTCACGTCACTCAGAGACCAGGACGCGGTGAAGGTCACAACCGGCATGTCGATGAGGCGCTCAGCGCAAAGCTTCCCATATCGCCCGGGTCCAATCAGCCGAGAGAAGCCCGGGATCAAGTCGTGGCCAGGCAAGCTCAAGTTCTCGCTTCCGTGGGCCGATCGGCCTGAGCTGAGCTACCTCGTCTCCGCCAGCCTCAACAAGTCACACCTCGTGAACGCCGACCCACTACGCCGGCCCGTCCCTCAAGGCTTGGGTGGCTGCAGGATCGTGCGGGGCAAGCCGAAACAGGCGAAGAGGCTCTTGTCGCCGAACCGCGTCATCGAAGAGACCTGGTCTTCTGAGATTGTCAGCACGAAAATTCCACTGGCTCGATAGACGTCGGCGCTGGGGTCCTTGCGGTAGTAGCCGAAGGCGGGGTCGTTGTTGGCTCTCGTCGGGACCATCTTGAGGTCCTCGCGCCAGAACGCAACCTGCCGGAGGAATTCGGCGATCGGCCGCGGACCGTGGAACTCGAAGGGCTCCGGCGGCATCTTCAGCCTGGCGTTATCGGTGAGTAGCGCGACGACGCGATCGAGATCGCCCTGCTGGATGGCGTCGATGAATCGATCGACGACCTCCGCCTCGTGGGGGGATCGCGGAAGTGTCACTCGATCGGAAGGGCTTGAGTGTTCCATGCCAGCGCGGGCCCGCTGCAGCGCGCTGTTGATCGACGCCGGCGTCGAGTCGAGCATGTCGGCGACCTCGACTGCTGAGAAGCCAAGGACGTCGCGTAGGACCAGCGCTGCCCGCTGTTGGATCGGCAGATGTTGGAGGCCGGCCACGAACGAGAGCGCGATGGACTCCCGCGCCTCGTAGCGAGCCTCTGGACCCGGTTCGACGAGATCGATCAAGACGTCCGGGTAGGGCTCGATCCACCACGGCTCGTCCGAATGCGCCGCGCCGGCGAACGGCGACCCCGAGTCAACCGCGATGGTGACCTTCGGACGGCGCGAGGAGTCGCGGAGATAGTTCAGGCACCTGTTGGTGGCGATGCGGTATAGCCAGGCCCGGAGCGAACGCCCGTCGAATCGATCGAGTGCTTGCCATGCCGACAAGAGAGTCTCCTGAAGTAGGTCCTCGGCGTCTTGGAACGATCCGAGGATCCGATAACAGTGCACGTGGAGTTCCCGGTGGTAGGGGTTGGTGAGCTCAGCGAAGGCATCGCTATCGCCGGACTGGGCCCGGGCAAGCACCGCATCGGTCATCGATTCCGCTTCCACCATGTGAGACCTCCTGGACGTTGTAACACCAAGCGTGCCGCAGATTCATCGCTCAATCCTGCTTCGGCTCGGTGTTTCAACTGCTGTAGGACCCAACAACCAGACAGGAGACTCACGATGACCTCGGTCAGCACACCTGCAGACCACGCCGAGGATGGACAGCGGATTTCGTCTCCTCCTGACCTGGGAGCGTCCCTACGGACCCAAGCGGCGAGTGCGGTCGTCTCCGATTCGGCCTTGCGGCGCTGGCGGGCCTTCGCGCTGCTGGTCGTGGCCTACTTCATGACCATCGTTGACCTCACGATCGTCAACGTGGCCCTGCCGACCATCGGCCTGAAGCTGCACTTCTCCGAGTCCGACCTGCAGTGGGTGGTCACCGCCTACGGCCTGACCTTCGGAGGCTTTCTGCTCCTAGGCGGTCGAGCTGCCGACCTGCTCGGGCGTCGACGCCTACTCATGGTGGGCCTGGCAGTTTTCTCGGCCGCATCCCTAGCCTGCGGGTTGGCCACCTCGGACACATTCCTGATCATCATGCGCGGGTTCCAGGGTTTGGGTGCGGCGATCGTTCTGCCGGCCGCGCTGTCGATCGTGATGAACATGTTCCCTGAGGGCGCCGAGCGCAACAAAGCTCTTGGCATCTGGGGGGCGATGGGTGCCATGGGGGCCACGGTCGGGCTGCTCGCCGGCGGCCTGCTTACGAGCTACGTCGGCTGGCGGTACATCTTCTTTCTCAACGTGCCCATCGGGGCGGTCGCATTGGCCTTGGCGCCCAAGGTCGTGCCCGAGAGCAAGGTGCGTACAGCTCGGCGTCGCTACGACCCCTTTGGTGCGGCGTCCATCACCTCGGCGCTGGTGGTGCTCGTCTATGCCCTCTCGGAGGCGCCGCAGGTCGGTTGGGGCGCCACCCAGACCCTCGCCATGCTCACCGTGGCGGCGGCTCTGGTCGTTGGGTTCTTCTTCATCGAGGCTCGAGTCGAGGCACCGCTGCTGCCGCTGCGACTGTTTCGGCTGAGCACTCTTGCCGGTTCCAACGTAGTGGGCTTCCTGCTCACCGCGAGCTTCTATACCTTCATCTTCATCGGCACCCTCTACATGCAGCAGGTGCTCGGGTTCTCGGCTGTGAAGACCGGGCTGGTCTGGCTGACCACTTCAGTAACGGCTTTGGCCTTCGCCGGGCTGTCTCAGAAGCTGGTCACAAAGAACTCGCCCAAGCGCGTCATGGTCATCGGGATGGCTCTCATAGGAGCCGGCATTCTGTGGACCACCCGGATTCCCCCGCACGGGAACTTCTGGCAGGACTTAGCAGGACCGTTCTTCGTAGCGGGCATCGGCGTCGCATTCGCCTTCATCCCCGTCTCGATCGGCGCCTTGACCGGTGTCACCGAAGGCGACGCAGGAGTGGCTTCTGGGCTCATCAGCACGTCGCAGCAACTCGGTGGCGCCATCGGAGTGGCGGTCGCCTCCTCCGTCGCCGCCTCTCGTTTCCACATGCTGGTCCACCACGGCTACCCAACCCCGGCTGCTCTCACTGGCGGCTTCACCTTGGCCCTGTGGGTCTGCGGCCTGACCGCGATAGTCGCCATCCCGGTGGCGTTCGCCCTCATTCGGCGGGCCAAGACGGTCAAAGCGGTGGAGAGCACCCAGCAACGAGAGGTCGCCGGCTCGTCTGACCTCGTGGATGCCGCTACCCAATGAGGAGCCTGGGGCCGGAGTCCGTCCGGAGCCGAGCGCTCCAGTCCTGGCGCAGGCCGAGCTGGCCTTCAGAGCACCCAATCCATTCGTCGCCGTAACCACAACCAATCAGAAAGAGGGAAAGATTCATGTCTATTCGCCAACTCGCGGGAACAACCGCAATCGTTACCGGCGCTAGCCGGGGTTTCGGGCGGGCAATCTCCGTCTCCCTCGTCGAGCGCGGCGCTCATGTCGTAGGTGTTGCTCGCAACCAAGAGCTGCTCGTCGAACTCAAGGAGGAACTCGGCGAGCCATTCACTCCCGAGGTTGCCGACGTTGCTGACCCCACGCTGGCGGCACAACTGATCGCTGACTATCGACCCCAGACCGTTGTGCTCAACGCCGGTTCGACCCCTCCCGTTGGATCGCTTGGTGAGCAAACCTGGGAGATGTTCAGCACCAACTGGAACGTGGATGTCCAGCACGTCTTCAACTTCACCCGAGAGGTCCTGACTGCGCCCCTCGATCCCGGATCGGTGGTTGTCAGCCTGTCCAGCGGGGCCGCATTGGTGGGGTCGCCGCTGAGCGGCGGCTATGCAGGGGCGAAGGCCACGATCAAGCTCATCAGCTCCTATGCCGGACTTGAAGCGCAGCGCCTTGGAGCGAACATCCGCTTCCTGTCCGTCCTGCCTCAGCTGACGCCGGCCACCGGCCTCGGGAAGCTCTACACCGAGCGGTACGCCGCAATGGCCGGAATGAGCGAAGCGCAGTTCCTCGACGACCGATTCGGAGGAGCCCTCAGCCCCGAACAGGTGGGCGAGAACATCGCCGACTTGGCCGTGGATGACTCCTATTCGCACCCTGCGTATCTTGTGGGTACGAAGGGCCTGCAGTCAGTCGATTGAGCCCCAGCCGAGGCCCTGCCTCGTCACCAACCTCACCACGGCTGTAAGGGGACCCACCATCGAGGCCACGACTCGAAGCGGCGCCAGGCTGAGCGGGTTTTGGATTGAGGCGTAAATGGGAGTCCCCGCGGGTCCCTCGGAAACTGACCCGAAGATTGCTCGAAGGTTCGGGGATCCCACGAAAATCCCACGGATTCAGGATTCACTGTCAGAAGTCGCATACCTGCTCAGAGTGGATGTTGTCGCATTATCCCAGGTAACTAGCTGGATTGGTCAAACTCGATCTGTCCGTACAGTCCAGTTGGACGCAACGAACAGGTCTCATAACCCGAAGGGTCGGAGGTTCAAATCCTCCCCCCGACACGCAACTAGTCGTTCACAGAAGGTCGGTGAACGCGTTGACTGAAGTCCCGGAATGCTGGGCCTATGGTCTGAGCGGGACTTTGCTCTGTCTCGGGTTGGATATGACCACTCGCGCTCAGAATCTCAAGCGTGCGTGTTTGTACCGGCGTTGGCTAGCCTGATCCCGGTGAGTCCGACGGTGGAGGAGCACTGATGCAGAATCCGATCGCGAACGTGTTCACGTGGCCAGACGATGATCCGCAGCTGCTCGGTGGTCAGTGCAAGGACTGCGGGGCGATTACCTTCCCGGTGCAGTCGCGGTGCCCTCGCTGCGGCACCCAGAGCATGGCCGAACTCCCCCTACCCCGCCGCGGCACCCTCGTGTCTTGGACGACTCAGGAGTTTCCGCCAAGCGTCGACTACAGGGGTGATCCGACGGGTCAGTCCTTCGAGCCATACGGGGTGGGGCTGGTGCAACTCGACGATGTGGTGCGCGTCGAGTCACGGCTCACTGCGTGCGATCCCCAAGAGCTCGACTTCGGCATGGAGGTCGTGCTCCGAATCGTCCCTTTCTATGTCGACAGCGACGGCAACGAGATCATGACTTTCGCCTTCGCGCCGGTCGGCGCACACAACAGTGAGGAGCGCTGAATGGACGACGTCGCGATCATCGGTGTCGGGCTGCACCCCTTCGGTCGGCACGGCGACAAGTCCCCGTACGAGATGGCCGCCGACGCCGTAGAGCTGGCGTTGGCCGACGCAGGGGTGACGTGGAACGACGTCCAGTGTGCTTTCGGCGGGAGCTGGGGGGTCTGGACCGACCCCCTCACCGGTCTGGTCGGACTCAGCGGCCTTCCGTTCATCCACGTGTTCAGCGCGTGCGCGACCGGGGCCGCCACGATCCAGCAGGCGGCAAACGCCATTCGCTCCGGCAACGGCGACATCGTCGTGGCCGTCGGCACGGATAAGCACGCTCGCGGCTCGTTCAAGGGTGATCCGACGACCACAAACGTGCCCGCCTGGTATCGGGAGAACGGGCAGTACGTCACCACCAAGTTCTTTGGCATGAAGATCAACAAATACATGCACGACCATGGCGTTTCCCCGACGACCTTGGCCAAGGTGGCAGCGAAGAATTACCGCAACGGCGCCCTCAATCCCAAGGCCTTCCGCCGAAAGCCGATCACTGAGGAGGAAATTCTCAGCTCCCCGATGCTCAACTACCCGCTTACCTCGTACATGTTCTGCGCTCCGGACGAGGGCGCTGCGGCGGTGGTCCTCTGTCGCGCCGACATGGCTCACCGCTTCACGGATACGCCGGTGTACGTGAAGGCGACTGCCATTCGCACACGCAACTACGGCTCTTACGAGGTCAACACCACCTGGGCTCCTGTTGACGAAGATGTTGCCCCGACCGTGTACGCATCGCGCGCCGCCTACGAAGACGCAGGGATAGGGCCTGAGGACGTTGACGTGATTCAGGTCCAGGACACCGACGCCGGCGCTGAGGTCATCCATATGGCCGAGAACGGTTTCTGTGCTGACGGCGATCAGGAGAAGCTTCTCGCCGACGGCGCCACCGAAATCACGGGCCCCATGCCGATCAACACCGACGGCGGCCTCATCGCCAACGGAGAGCCAATCGGAGCCTCTGGCCTCCGCCAGGTCCACGAACTCGTGCTCCAGCTCCGCGGCCAGGCCGGCGACCGCCAAGTCCTGGGTGACCCGCGCGTCGGCTACGCCCAGGTCTACGGGGCTCCCGGCACCGCCGCAGTCACCTTGCTCGCCCGCTGAGGGCACAGATGGTCTACCGGCGCGAGCCTGCCTCGTGTTCTGCTCGCTGAGTTCGGGATCGCAGCGGACCGCCGACGCCCTCGACAAAGACTCTGGCGCTCGACCTCTTGAACGGAGTCGTCTGGCGGCCCGAAGACAATTCCGAGTTCCGGGGTTGACGCCCGATCAGTGGGTACTGATACGTCCAGACGGCTATGTCTCTGCCATCGAGGAGACCGCGAACTTGAGCACCATCGAGGCGCACCTCGACGCCGTAAGCGTCACGGCTATTCGCGAAGGACCAATGCCTCTCGGCCGACGGCCTCTTTCCTACGGCAGGCGGGTCCCCGGGGTCAGTAGTACGGGGACGCCACCACCCCACCCAACGATCAATCACACAGAGGAGAGGACAGCATGAAAGCCGCCGTCGTCACCGACTTTTCAAAGCCACCTCGTTACCAGGACTTTCCCGAGCCGGTGGCGCGAACCAAGGAGGAGGTCGTCGTGGAGGTCCTTGCCGCCGGGCTGCATCCGCGGGTGCGCTCCCAGGCCGGTGGGTACCACTACACCAGCACTGGGGAGCTGCCGCTCATTCCGGGCGTGGACGCCGTCGTCCGCGACCCGAAAGGGAAGATGCGTTACACGATCATCGATGTCGACGAGACGACGCTTGGCACGATGGCGGAGCGGACAGTGATCGAACTCGATCGTAGTGTCGTGCTCCCGGACAAATCCGACCCGATTCAAGTGGCGGCAGCCATGAACCCAGCCATGTCCTCGTGGGTGGCGCTGCGGTGCCGGATCGATTTCGGTCGCCGGCAGAGGGTGGCGATCCTCGGGGCAACCGGCAACGCCGGGCGGATGGCCATCCAAGTCGCCAAGCGCCTCGGCGCCTCCCAGGTAATTGCCGCGGGCCGCGATGCATCCAAGCTGGCCGAACTACCCACCCTCGGGGCCGACATCACTTGCACGTTCGACGAGCTTGCCCGGGCAGCCGACGTGGACGTAGTGATCGACTACCTCTGGGGCGAGATCACCGCAAAAGCGATGCTTCAGATCCTTACGAACCGATCCGACCGCACCAAGCCGTTGTCCTGGATCGAGGTCGGTGCAATTACCGGACCGGAAGCCGCGATTCCCGCGGCCGCGCTGCGCTCGGCGCGCCTAGAGGTCGTCGGAAGCGGCATTGGCTCGGTCCCCGGTCGCGATTTCGTCAAAGAACTGCCGAGATTGGCCGAAGCGGTGACTCAAGGTGCCTTCGACGTTCGTGCCAAGGCCATGCCGCTCTCCCAGGTCGAAGAGGTCTGGACGAGAACCGCTGGTAGCGATGACCGGATCGTCCTAGTCCCTTAGTCTGCTGCCCGAGGGCCTGTTCTTGGCATTGGTCGGAACGGACAAACTGCCGAGAGATGTTCGGGCGCGTTCGGCGTGTCTCAGTCGGACGTCGGCAAGCGGCCAGGTCGGAGCACGTCGACGTAGTTCAAGCAGCACTCTCGTCCCCGAGCCAGAGAACGACGTCGATTGGCACCGTTACCGATTCGGTCGTATCTAACGCGTAACTCGCCCTGAGCAATTGGGTCCAGCATTCCCTCGATGGCTCTGGCTAGTCGATCGCCTCGCATCGTACCGACGTCGCTGCCCCGCCTGGGTGCGCTTGGCGCAATGCCAGGGCTCTGCAATGGTGGGTGGGTGAGCACGATCGTCGTGTCGTCCCAGGGCGCTGGCTACGGGTTCATCGTCGACGATCGGGGTCTGCTACGGCAGGCGGGGTTCGGGCCCGAAATCGACGCACACATGCAGCGGCTGCCGGACGGGATACCGCCGGCGCTCTACCCGCTCGCCTATCCCGCTTACGACGAGGAGCCGACCCGGGCGCCCGCGTTGCGCGTCACGCACAGCGACGGCACCACGACCACCCGCCCGACGGTGGAGAACGTCCGAGTGGTCGACTCTCGGACCGACATCCGCCTCGTCGACCCCGCCTGCTCGCTCGAGATCACGTTGTCGTTCCGCGCAGAGGACCACGGTGTGCTGCGCCAGTGGGCGAGCATCACCAACCGGCAGCGTGGGGTGATCACCCTCCACGAGGTCGCCGCAGCTTCACCGCTTCTCGCCACTCCCGCGCCGTACCTGACTCACTTCGGTGGGGGTGACTGGGCTGCCGAGTGGACCACGACCACCGAGGCCCTGACCCCTGGGACAAAGGTGGTCGAGTCGCGCGGCGGTATACAGCCTCATCTGCGGGCCTGTCCCTTCTTCCTGCTCGCTCCGGACGGGTCGCCAGAGGAGTCCGCCTGTACCGTCCTCGCCGGCGCGCTGGCTTGGGGGGGCAACATCCGCTTCGCCTTCGAACGAACGACGACCCCCGCGCTCCGGGTCTGGTGCGGACACAATCCGGCGGCGTCGGAGTACGTGCTGGACCCAGATGTCACGTTCGCCACCCCCGAGCAAATCTGGATGTGGTCGACCGAGGGTACGGGCCCCCTCACCCGCCGCTTCCACCGCTGGGTCCGCGCTCACGCCATGCGCGACGGCGAGAAACTGCGGCCGATCGTGGTGAACAACTGGGAGGCCACCTCCTTTTCGTTCGACACCGACCGGCTCCTAGGGCTCGTCGACCACACGGCAGACCTGGGCGCGGAGCTCTTCTTGCTCGACGACGGCTGGTTCGGCGAGCGCCATCCCCGTGACGACGACACCGCGGGGCTGGGCGACTGGGGGGTTGACGATGCCAAGTTGCCCGGCGGCCTCAACCCCGTCATTGCGCGGGCACACGCTCGTGGCGTCCGGTTCGGGCTGTGGGTGGAGCCCGAGATGGTGAACCCGGACTCAAACCTCTATCACGAGCATCCGGACTGGATAGTGCGCCAACCGGCGCGTCGCGCCCGCCGATGGCGTCACCAGCTCGTCCTCGATGTCCTCCAACCAGATGTCACAGAATTCGTCTGCGGTGTGGTGGACCGCGTCCTGTCGGAAAACCCGGGTATCAGCTACCTCAAGTGGGACGCCAACAGGCCGCTGACCGACCCCGGGTCCCCCACGCTGGCCGCAGACCGGCAAGCCAACTACTGGGTCGACCAGGCCCGAGCCACTTGGCGCCTGATGGAGACCGTCGCCGAGCGCCACCCGGAGCAGACGCTCATGCTGTGCGCCTCAGGCGGCGGACGGGTCGACCTCGGGTCACTGCGCTGGTTCCACGAGGTCTGGCTCTCGGACAACACCGATCCCGTTGACCGGGTGCGGATGCAGTGGGCAGCGTCGCATTTCCTACCGGCGAACGTGGTCGGCGCGCACGTCACCCGCGAAGGAGACCGGCCGGTGGCCTTCGGGTGTGCCGTAGCGATGAGCGCGCGGTTCGGCTTCGACATCGACTTTGCAGGCATGACCGACGACGAGTTGGCCGTCTGCCGCCGTGCGGTGGCTCTGTACCGGGGCGTCCGGCCGCTCGTCCAGCAGGGCGACCTGTGGCGGCTGGTCCCGCCAGATGAACGCGCCGCCCTCAGCTACGTGTCTGCAGACGGACGCGAGGCGGTCATCTTCGCCTTCCAACTCACCGAGCGCACGAACGATGCGGGCCTGCTGCGCCCTCGTGGGCTCGACCCGGACCGGACCTACGAGGTCATCGCGGTCGATCTAGAGGCCAGCCCCGATCCGGCCCGTACCGACGTCGGTCGACGACGAGGCACGTCGCTCATGGAGGAGGGCCAGGAGTGGCCCCTCTACGAGCCCTGCACCGCCCGCATTTTGGTGCTCCGGTCCGCGTAGCAGTCCACTTCGTGTCGGGCTTGCTGGCGTACCCACTTCCACGCCCAATGGACCTCCATCACCGAACCGGCCGGCGCCGCCGAGCGCCTCGTACCAAGAGGCTGGCCCTGACCAAGACCCTTCCCGAAGGTGTCGCAATGTGCAAGTCCCAGGACCACGAAATCCCCCTCCGAGGACTCTCGAAAGGGACTTTTGTCAACGTGGTCGGGGACTGTCCCGATCGACACGAAGAATCGAACTCGTGGGATTTTGTGGGATTGGACTGGGACGGGGCCTCCGACGGGCTCCATAGGGGAAGGCCCAGTTCTGGCATTCGGCTTATCCGTCGAGACACGGGGCGTCCCGAGCCGGCGGTCGAGAGCACTCGGAAGAAGTGGAGGCCGGACACGGCGACCGGACGCCCGAAGTGCCCTCTCCGGTTGCTCTGGCTCCGAACGAAGGGACATCGGATCGAACGTAAACGGGATCGGTCACAGGCTTGAGCCGCTACGTCCGAACCGGCACGGGGGCGATCGAGTTGCCCGGTGTGATGTCATTGCAGCCGCTCTGGAGGGGCAGACCCTCGAAGCGCTGGGTCAAGAAGACCTGGGCCTGTTCCAAGAAGGGCTGCCCGGCTTGGACGTGGCTCAGCCCAGCATAGATGTGGAATTCAACTGGGTCACCACGACGACAGTAGGTGTAGGCCAGCTGTTGAACGTCCTTCGTGACCATGACTCCGTCACCGATCGTGCCGGTGAGGCCATTCCCGATGAACAGCGGGGCACGAGGGGTGCCCGTTCGGCTCATGATCAGGTGGTCGAGGATGCGAACAAAGAACGGCACCTTTGTGAAATCCTGGTACTGAGGCTTGAACATCTGCTTGATCGTGAGATCAGTGAAGTGACCGACACACTGGGTACGATCGGCTTTCACCGCGGCGATTCCCTGGGCCGTGAGGAACTTGTCGATGTCGTGGATCTCGAAACCTCGGACCAAGCCCACCGTGAGAGCCCCGATGACCCAGGTCCAACTCGAACCCGGATTGTCAACGTAGGCGATGTTGTGGAACAGGTCGACAGGGAGGCCGCCTTCGGCCACGCCCACGATGTCGAGGGTGGGCGCGTAGTTGCGCGCCAGCTCCGAGGCGAACTCTGTGGCGATGGAACCGCCCGAGTAGCCGACCATGCCGACTGGGGTGGAGGTCTCCGGCACAGCGAGCCATTTCTCAGCCGCCCGGATGGCATCGAGGGTCTCATAGCCGCTCTGCTGGCCAGCCCCGTAGGCGAGATCCTCCCCTTCGTAGTCCGAGGTGACGACGTTGTAGCCGGCGGCGGCGTACTGGAGGGGAATGGGGGCGGGCACCGTCTCATGCTGCATGGTCAGCGGGAAGGTGTAGCTGGGTTCACACCGCGCGCCGAGGGCGTCGTAAGCGGCCTGGTAGGAGACCAAATGCGCGGCGGCCGACGGTGCTTTGTCCAGGGGATGGACCACGGTTGCCACCGATACGGTTCTCTGATCGAGCTCATCGGTGGTGACGTAGAGGAGCTGGGCCACCTTTATCGGCGTGGGCACTTCAGCTCTGGTCACGGTGATCGAACGGGCTCGTAGCACTGTGCCAGGCGCGTCGTGGCGAAGTGATCCGCCCCAGCGGTAGAAGGCATCGGCTGTGGGCCCCAAGGGGCCCCGCGTCGCCGCGCTCGCCGCTCGGACATGCGTACTCACGTCGGCCGGTCGGTGAGTGATGATGCTGGGCGGCGAGCCGCCGCCACAGCCCTGAACAGCGACGCCGACCGTGAGGACTCCGGCAATCACCAAATTGCGCCGGGGCCGGTGACCAGCAGGGGCTCTAGCCATCTGTCTGTCTTTCTGGGGGTGGGGGCGCGATCTGTCGAAAGCCGGCAGGAACCGCGATGTTGAGAGTCTCCGTGTTGCTCGGTGTGACTGGTAGCCAGGTGAAGATCGTCTGTTCGGCCAGGTGGCCGTTCGATGTCGACTGGATCGGGAGGTAGGTCGCCGCGTTCACCCACAGAGTCGTCAGTTGCGTTACAGGATGGGGCCCCGTGGTTGCCGACATTGATACGAGCTTCAGCGAAGCTTGCCCATCGAGGATGGCGTGGCCGTCAACCGTGTAATGGCCTGCGGCCAGATCACGCTCAATGGTCTGAGGGGTCAGTGGCTCACAAGCCACGCCCCCGGTACTGCGGCTCCACCACTCCCGAAGATCGTGGTTGATGAAGACAGCGTGCCCTTGCTCGACAAAGATCGTCACAGAGGACCGGCCGTTGAGCGCCGTGTCAGTGCGACAGGCCCCGGTGGACAGATCAACCCACGAGGTCGTGGACACCGGGGTCCCAGGTACCGACGACCGGACCTCTTCGATGTCGTTGGCAGTGTTGGCCAGCGTCCGCGTAATGGACGTGAGCACGGCCGACGTGGCAACGGATGGAGGTGGGGACGGGGAGGAACGAGGAACCAAGGTGGCCGCGATGACCACAGCGGCTGCCGCACCGGTGATCGCAAGGAACCAACCTTTATGCCGAGAACGCCTGCGTCGTGAGCGCGTGGTGTGCCCTTCGTCCGCCAGCGCCATCGAGCGGAGAAGGGCCTTGCGCTGACGGGCCCGGACGTCCCGCGATGGAAGTGACGTCTCCGGTTCGAGCTGTTGCACGAGATCAGCGATTCGGTCCATTGCTACTCCCTTGCCTTCAGTCGCTTTTCTTGCGAGTCGCCGACCTCGTTGACCAGCGCCGTTTCGAGACGTTGGCGAAGGCGGCTCAGTCGGGAACGCACCGTGCCAACGGGAACCCCCAGGGCAGTTGCCACTTCTACGTAGCTCAATCCATCCCAGACATGGAGGAACAAGGCATTGACGTCTTCTTGAGGCTCGGCGACAAGGAGGCGAGCGAGCCGTGCGAGCTCCGTGCGCGCTTCGGCGCTCCTGGGGACTTGGTCTTCATCGCTCAGCGTCCCGGTTCGTGACAAGGCTCGCAATTTGGCGTAGGCGCGATCCTCGGCCGCTCTCGCACGGATCGCGTCGCGCACCAGGTTCAGGGCGATGCGGAACAACCACGGAAGCGCGCTGGGCTGGCGCAGGTCATACGAGTGGCGAGCCTCATACGCTCGACGAAACGTCTCGCCAGCGAGGTCTTCCGCGAAGTCGCACCCGACCCGCCGAGCGCAGAACCGGTAGACAGCGCCAAAGTGACGGTCGAAGAGGGTGCCGAACGACGTCGAATCGTTCAGAGCTGCCAGGATGAGCGCCGCGTCGTCTTCGCTTTCTACCGCCATCATCCTGTCTTACGCATCAGGCTGCTGAAAGTTCCATCGGGGCGGGTCCGGTTTGCTTTGAACGCGCAATAACAGCCCGGACGTGGAGCACTTACCGGCAGCCCGTGACCTGAAGGCACGGCTGAGACTCTGACCGGGGGAAAAGGCCGAATCGGTAGAGCTCGCGCATGGATCTGCCACACAAAAGATCGGCTGACCGACTCTCATCAATGAACCTCGCGGAGTAATGAAACCTACTCCGGTCGTCCACCAAATAGTCCACCGATCAAGGGAATGTCGCTGAATCCCGTCAGCTCGGACGATAGCCAATCAGCGTCGTGAGCAGCGAAACCGCTCACGACACGGTCTTCTCGTGGGGACGAGTTGACCCGGCGGAGTCCGTCTAGAAGACAAGGGGCACAAGCATCTTCGTCGAGCGTCGATATGCCGGGTAGGTCTCGGGGAACTGCTTGGCCATGTTGCGCTCTTCGACGGTCGCGCTGTAGCCGAAATAGACACCGAGCAGGACGACGCCAAGCAACCAGAACCAGCTCAGCGCGACTGCGGTTCCGAAACTCGCGAGAAGGATCCCCGAGTAGATGGGATGGCGAACGACGTGATAGGGACCACTGGTCACTAACTCTGGGTCGTCCTTCTGCGCCATCGGTGTCCCCCAGTTGCGCCCGATGTGTATTCGCGCCCAGACCGCGAATCCCAACCCGAGCCCGAAAAGGACGAGCCCGATGCCCGCTCGCCAGGGATCTGTGTTGAGCCCGTGGCCCCGGAAGGCTCCGAAGCGGAGCAAAACGATCGCAAGGACGAGGAACAACGCCCTGATTCGCAGTTCTCGGGCCCACGGGACGTGGTTCCTCTTCATGGACAAAGCCGCCACGAGCCAGTAGATCCAGAAGGCCGCCCACGCGATGGCGAAGACAAGTTCGATCGCTCGCATGCGTCTCAGGTTTCCACCGACGTGTGCTGGTGCGCAATGAGAACCTTCGGACCACGTTCAAAACGCAAAGCAACTCTTCGACGCAAAAAAGTTGTAACCGCCACGGTCTCAGCGGACTGAGGGCAGGCTACGGCGGAGTCTGGCGGGAGCCCTCGGAGGCCACGGTTCGGCACGCTGTGCTCGTCAGCCCGGCGTTTGTGGCCATGCCAAGCTAAGGCATGGCTGTCCGAGTCTTGGTAGGGGTGATCGGCGCTTCCATCTTGCTGGCCACAGCATGGAGTGTCCTTGGCACCTTGGTCGTGCCGCGGCGCATTCGGAGCCGTATTCCCCGGATGGTCTTCATTGTCAACCGCAGCGTGTTCCACTTCTTTGCGGACAGGACCAGTTCCTATGAGCGCCGCGACCGGATTCTGGCTGTCCAGGCGCCCGTACAACTCATCGCGCAGGTCGTGGCATGGCTGGCCCTCTACCTCCTGGGCTTTGGACTGCTCACGTGGTCGTTCGCCAACGGCGGCCTAGGAAATGCCATGGAGCAAGCCGGATCGGCGCTGTGCACTTTGGGCTACCTCGTCCCACACACGACTGGAGGCGCGGTACTCGACCCCCTCGCTGCGTTGGCTGGACTCGGGACGGTTGCACTCCAGATCGGCTACCTCCCGACCCTGTACGCAGCCTTCAACCGCCGTGAGGCCCTCATCACCATGCTCGACTCGAGAGCCGGCGTGCCGTCGTGGGGCCCGGAGCTCCTGGCCCGGACGCACTACGGCCTCGGCAGCGGTGTTTCCGCCGTTGGTGAGCTGCCAGAGCTGTTCGAAGCGTGGGAACAGTGGTCCGCGGACGTATCCGAGAGCCACACGACCTATGTTCCGCTGATTTGGTTCCGCTCGCCACGTCCATTGTCGTCGTGGGTGACGGCGCAACTTGCCATTCTGGACGCCGCAGCACTGTACCTGGCGCTGCTTCCCGACGCGAGAGGACTCATCCAAGCTCGTCTCTGTCTTCGTGGAGGCTTCACTTGCTTCGGCAATATCGCTCGAGCCATCGGGATTCCCATCCAGTTCGACGCCGACCCGAGCGACGGGATCTCGCTCTCGTATGACGATTTTGTCGAAGCCATCGAGCGCCTGCGGGGGGTCGACTTTCCGATTGAGCGCCCCCTCGAGGATGCGTGGGCCGATTTCTTGGGTTGGCGGGTCAACTACGAGACTGCGGCCTACGCGCTGGCCTGGGCAACTGACGCGCCACCGGCGTTGTGGTCGGGCCCCCGGCGGAACGAAATGACACCAATCGCACCTCTGCGGCCGCGGACCGCGAGCTCGGGCAAGCCTGTCAGTACCGAGAATCCCAACGAGAAGAGTCTCTGACCAATTCGCGCTTGGGCAGACAACCGACGGATGTCCGAAATCCCATGAAAATCGGAAGAATTCGATTCTTCGCATCGTGTGTTGCTCACAGCTCAAGTTGTGGAATCACCCGTCTGCGAGCGACCGTCCTCGCTGCGGCAAGACAACCGATCGTCTCGCGCCGCACACCGTGCCCTTCAGCAAGTTGACCGCTGGAGCATTCCAGGATTCATACGCTCTTCTCTTGCCATTGAAACGCACGCTGCCCTGGAGGAGTCGGTCTCATGTTCGTCTGTCCGAACCAGAGGCACTGCATCGCGGCTAGTCCGACGCGCTCGACGAGGTCTTGCGCGAAGTGGTTCCCTGGGTTGGGGGCGAAACACCAAGCTCGCCCACGAGGTTCAGCATTGACATCGTGGGGTCGAGTTCGTTGGTCGTGGCTTCGCATTCGACCAAAGTCTTGATCAAGATGGCCAGGTCGGCAGGGAGCACGATCCCGTACTCGCGCAGGAGGTGCAGGAGTCGACTCAAGGCCTCGCCGAACCTCACGTCGTTCAAACTTGCATCGACAACAGAGTCGAGGACCGTGGCGAGCCGTGCGCCAAAAGCGGCCCGGTCGACAGTGCGCGTGGTTCGACTGACCGATAGCACAGCGGCCGCGAGGGCCTCGCCGTCTCGACCAAGCACGGCTGTCACCATTCCCAGGAGGGCGGAGCGCTCGGCCGGCTCGACGGAGCCAACCTCACCGAAATCGATCAGGCCAAGGCGGTCGCCCTTCATGGCAATGAGGTTCCCAGGATGCGGATCAGCATGGAAGCGATCAGACTGAAAGATCATCACTCCGTAGGCCTGGAGGATCGCCCGAGCGAGCCCAGCTCGATCAATCCCAACCTCTTCTAAAGCTTCCCGATTGGTGAGCGGAATTCCCTCGATCCAGTCCATGACGAGGATGGATTCGCTACTCATGTCGGTCAACACGCGAGGGATTGTGACCGTATCGCTTACTGCGAACGTGCGACGGACTACTTCAATGTTCGATGCTTCGGTGATGAAATTGGTCTCCGCGCGCAGCAGCGCGGCGAACTCGTCGAGGATTGCAACTGGGTCGTAAGCCCGAATCCGAGACGAAACGCTCGCCACCAGGCGAGCTAACTTGCGCAGCAGCCAGACGTCGGCATCAATGTCTGTGTCGACTCCGGGGCGCCGGATCTTCACTGCGACGAGGCGGCCGCTTTGAAGAGTCGCCTTGTGTACCTGAGCGATCGATCCGCAGGCCAGAGGTGCCGCCCCAAAGCTGACAAAAGCGCCGTTCGACTCGGATTTGAGGCTCCGCTCGAGTTCTGCCACGAGCTGCTCTTTGGAGATGCTGGGGGCATGATCCCGTAACTTGGACAGCTCTTGTTGTACATGAACGGGGGTGATGTCGGAGCGGGCCGACAGCAGCTGTCCAAGCTTTACAAATGTCGGACCGAGCTCTTCGAGGGTGAGTCGCAGCTGACGGGCAAACGATCCGGCCCGGTCGATATCGTGCGACAGGAGCCGGCTGGCTGCGGCGTGCCAACCTACCCTGACGCTCCGGTAGGCGGTGACAGAGGCGATCCGGCCGCACCGCCGAAGTAGCGACCTCACAGATCGGAGTCGAGTGCTCTGTGCCATAGGTCGCCACAAACCGAAGGTCGGTACTTTCGTCTACACACTACGCCGTCGTTCGCCGGGCAGCCGGGCCGGAGCCGATGGTGATGAGTGAGTCGAAGGCCAGCGCCGCGTGGCGTTGCCGCGCCTTCCTCGTCGTCAACGATGGCGTCACCTGCGCCATCTGCAGGTATCCGACGTAGAGGTAGGACAAGAGCAACGCCCGATCCAACGCAGCGGCCGAACTCCATCCGAGCGCCTCGAGCTGTCTGGCCATGTATTTGACCCGGTGCTCGACAACGTGACGCACTCGCCGTCGCACCTCATTGTGATCGTTGTTGGCCAGAAGCACCAGCTCCGCCGCTCTATCGGTGGCACTGATCTCGAATGCCTCCGCCATGAGGTGCCGCAACCGCTCGGCTGGGCTGGAGCTCCGTTCTAGCCGCTCGATAACGGCTCCGGTCAGACGTTGCTCCCACTCGTCCAGCGCCGCCGCGACCAGTGCGTCGCGGTTCTGGAAATGCCAGTAGAAACTCCCCTTGGTCGCACCGAGCTCCGCGGCGATCGGCTCGACCGCTATCGCCTCGACACCGCCACGAGCCAGGGCTCGAAAGGCCGCCCGGGCCCAGTCCGCCCGGCTGAGAGCCGGACGAATCGGTTTGCGAGTTGCCATACGGATACGTATGGTACTCCATACGTATCCGTATGGAGCGAGGAGATGGCTATGACTCTCGGTACTTCGGTTCCCCCGGCCGTGGTGTGCCGTTTCGGGCGTGACGTGCCCGACCGCGTCCGCAAGCTCAGTGGCTTCGATGCACCGGACTACATCGACTCGTTCACGTTGCACACCTCAGCGGCCCGGGAGCGCTCGGCCGAGCGATGGGCCCGCGCCGTCCTTGAGGAGGCGCCGCTGTCGCGGCGTTCCGCCCGCAGAATGTGGCAGCTCATGGGTCTGCGGCTCGGTCCGCCGCCCTACTCGGCCGGCCACGTACAGGGTTGGACGATCGCGCATACCGGGGCGAACTGGATCCGCCTTGAGACCCAGTCCTGGTACTTGTCGGCGCAGGCCGTCTGCGTGCTCGACGACGTTGAACCGGCGCCTTCGCTCTCGCTTTCGCTCTCGCTGCGCTATGACCGCAAACCCGCGGGGAGGTTCGTGTGGACGGTTGTACAGGGTCCACATCAGCGTGCGGTCCCGATCATGTTGCGCCAGGCGGCCGCCCTGGTGGGCGACTCGCCCGTTCCTTCCGACCCCATGCCGGACCCCCGGGCCTAGGAGTGCGTTTGGTGCCACGTGCGCAGATGGACCTGGCTGAACTGCCGCTATTGCTTGTGCATCCGCCTGTTCTTCGAGCCGAATGACACTTCGGTCGAACTACTGATTGAATGTCCCAATCACAAGATGTCCGGGGGTGGATATGAAGGGGTTGCCGAAAGGCCTCTGTGTTCGGAGGACGGCGTTGCCGCTCGCAACAGCGACCGTAGTTCTCGCCGCGATGTTTGTGTCACTGTCGTCGGCAGCGACAGAGGCGGCCACATCATCCAGTCGCGTGGTGGCGTCGAGCGTCCCCACCAACGGCGTGTGGCCCGGCGTGGGCAAGATCTGCGAAGCGGGTCCAGGTGGTGCCGCGTCAGAGCGCGGGGTGGGGGACAAGACCATCAACATCGCCGTGTTCAACGATGCCGCCAATACGATCGAGCCGGGCCTGGAGGCGGAGTTCCCCGAGCAGGCCCAGGCGTTCGCGGACTGGTGTAACGCCTCGGGTGGCATCAACGGCCGCAAGATCGTCATCGACAACCGCGACGCCGCCCTGTTCAATGCAGCGCAACAGGCAACGGTCTCCTGCCAGAGCGACTTCATGGCGGTCGGCGGTGGGATGGCGCTCGACCAGCCCTCGGTCCCGGTGCGGGAGAAGTGCGGCCTGGGCCAGATCAGCGGTTACGTCGTCTCCGACGCATCTGAACTCGCCTCCGATCAGGTCGACCCCAGTGGCGCCAACACCAACACTGTGACCTCGGGTTGGTTCGGTGCGCTGACCAAGGCCTACCCCCAGGCTGTCAAGAAGGCGGGTATGGGCGGGGAGAACGACCCTTCTGTCCTCGAGCCCGAGCGTAAGGACGAGTACGGCGCCGAGGCCCAGGGGTGGAATGTGCTCGACTTCCAGGAGCCGCCGATCTCGGTGACCGACTGGGCGCCGTATATCGAAGAGATCCAGAGCAAGGGTGTCGAGGCTCTGTGGCCCTCCCTGGACGACAACATCGTTCCTTACTTCCAAGCGATGACCACCGCCGGCTACCACCCGGCTTTCGTCATTCTGGGTGTGCAGTTCTACAACTCGACGACCACCAAGGGAGTCGCCGAGAACCCAGGCCTCTCACCGGTCTATGTCGAGACGTCATGGTGGCCGCTCGAGATGGCCTCCCAGAACCCTTCGACCGAGCAGCTTGTCAACGTCATGCACACGTACGCCAAGGGCGACGCCGTCGACTTTGACGACGAGGAAGGTGCGGAGTCGTGGCTCTTGTGGGCCAAGTCGGCCTCGGCCTGTGGTGTCGACCTGACGGTCTCGTGCGTGCTCAGCCACGCCGCCGCCGCGAAGGATTGGGATGCGGGAGGTATTGAGGCACCGGTTGCGCAGTTGACTCTGTCGAACCAGAACCCTCAACCCTCACCGTGCTTTGCCCTGCTCAAGGCCGAGCCCAACAAGTTCGTCTACGACAAGGCGATCACCCAGCCGACCCAGTCCATCTGGAACTGCAACCCGAAGAACGTCGTCCACCTGACCCCGCAGCAACAGGCGTCCTTAGCTACGACTTCGTGAGGGATCGACCGTCGCCCTTTCTCCGCCGGCACCCCCGGCTACAGACGCCCTGAGCTAGGGTCCGAACCGAGGCAACGCCTCGGTAAACGAACGCCGAATGGGACCATCAGGCGAGCAGGGGAGCCGTGGAGATTCGAGGTGAACCCACCGGACCACTCCGGGGCGTGAAGGTGGTCGAGCTAGGCGTGTGGGTCGCCGGTCCGGCCGCCGGGGGCATCCTGAGCGATTGGGGCGCCGACGTGGTCAAGATCGAGCCGCCCAGCGGTGACCCGGCCCGAGGTTTCCAGAAGATGCTCGGTGGAGATCTTCCCAGCAACCCAGTCTTCGAGCTCGACAACCGCTCCAAACGGAGCATCGTCCTGGACCTGTCCTCGTCCGAGGGTCGCGAGATTGCCAACACGCTGATCGATGGAGCGGACGTCTTCCTCACCAACATCCGGGTGTCGGCACTGGAACGTGTCGGCCTCGATCCCGCGTCCGTCAGGGATCGCAACCGCGGACTCGTCTATGCCATCATCAGCGGATACGGCCTGACGGGTCCCGAGGCGGATCGGCCGTCGTATGACATTGGGGCTTTCTGGGCGCGGTCTGGGGTGGCCGCCTCCCTGACGCCCCCCGGCGCCGACCTTCCCTTCCAGCGCGGAGGCATGGGCGACCACTCGATCGCGATGACGGGAGCGGCCATGGTCTGTGCTGCTCTCGTCGCCCGCGAACGCACGGGCGTAGGCGATCTCGTCTCGGCGTCCCTCCTTCGACAAGGCGCTTACACCATCGGATTCGACGTGAACGTGGCCCTGATGTGGGGAAGGCCCATCCGACTCGGGAGCCGGTCGACGATGAGAAATCCGACCGTCAACAACTACACGGCCGGCGACGGGAGGCGGTTCTGGATCGTCGGCCTCGACGGGGAACGGCACTGGCCGCCCCTGGCCCGGGCCGTCGATCGCACTGAATGGCTCACCGACGAGCGCTTCGAGACGTCGGTGGCACGATTCAAGAACGGAGTCGAGCTGGTGCGTCTCCTCGACGAGATCTTTTCCACCCGACCACTATCGGAGTGGGCCGAGATCTTTGACGCCGAGCCCGAATTCTTCTGGTCACCCGTACAGACCGTCGAGGATCTTCTTTCCGACCAGCAGTTCCTGGCGGCGGGCGGGTTGGTGCAGGTGCCCGACGAGGACGGGACCCAGATGATGCTTGCCACGCCCGCCGATTTCGAGGTTGAGTCTGCCAAACCCAGATTCCGCGCCCCGCGACTCGGAGAACATACGCGGGAGGTCCTCGAAGGCCTCGGTTACGACGAGTCTCAGATCGCCAGTCTGGAGTTGGCGGGTGCGGTGAAGATCGACCCGGCCGGAACGGGAGTCGGTCCGTCATGACCACGGGGGACCGTCGTGAACGCCGCAGAGGCCTCTTCCTGACCTGACAGTGGTTGGGCCTCTGCCATGCCGGCAAGCTCACTCGCTCCGAAACGCAGCGGTGAGACGAGCTGCGGTTTCGCCGTCGATCCTCCACCAGAGAACAGCTCTCAGGCACTGGACGAGACTTCGTCGAGTCCCATAGCGAGAGTGCACATGGCGTCGCCGAGTCGCTCGAGCGACGACGCGTCGATGTGGTCGAACACCCGGCGACGAACGCTCTCGTCGTGCACGGGGCAGGCCGATCGGAGTTTGGCCCTTCCATTTGGTGCGATCCTTGCGCGCGTGCTCCGCGCATCAGCGGGGCTGGCGAGCTTTGTCACGAGGCCGCGCGCCTCGAGCTCGTCGACGAGGCGGGTGGTCCGGCTGGCGGACAATCCGGCGGCGTTGGCAAGATCGGTCATCCGGAGCTCTGAACTGCGGGACTCGCGGAGACTCATCAGGACCGTGTACTCGCTGGCCGTCAGGCCCGCCCCGCGCAGCAAATCGGCGTCGAGGTACGAAGGAAGAACCGTGACGATCCGCATGATCGCCCGCCAGAGCTTGTCCTCCGTGGGGGTGAGTGGCTCAGGCGAGGACATGGGGAGAGGGGCCGCGGCAGCCAATCCGTCGGCTCGACGAAGTTGGCACTGCACGGTCCGAGAGGTGCTTCACTCCTGAATCCCTTCGCGCCATCGCCGAGCTCCGGTCCTTCGAGGGTACGTCGCAATTGCTTGCCAACGCAAATGAAAAGAAATAGTCTCGCAAACCGAAGAGAAGATGCACCTCCTTCTGCAAGGTGATCCGGAGGTGAAAGGCGATCGCGGAGTATGGCAGCCCGATCAGGGCACCCCAGTCCACGAGTAGGACGAATGCAAATGATGAGTCCTCCCATAGCGGTTGTGGTCGGAGCCGGCGGAGAGCTCGGTCACGCCACAGCCCCGACCCTTGTCGACGATGGGTTCACGGTTGTGGCTGTCGACCGCAGCGCGGGCAGCCTGGAGGGCCTCCGAGACGACATCCAGCAGGTGGTTGGTGATGTCACCGACCCCGCTGTTGCGACACCGCTGATCGATCGAATCACGAAGGATGTCGGCGTCCCCGATGCACTGGTGAACACGATCGGGGCGTTTCGCCTAGCGAACGCCGCAGATACCACCCCCGAGCTGTTCCGAACGATGGTCGACGTCAACGTGGGGACCGCCTTCTGGCTGAGCCAGGCGGTCGCGCCACACATGCAACGGCGGGGTTCCGGATCGATCGTGCACGTCACCGCCCGGCCTGGGCTCGAGCCGGCCTACGGCATGGCTGCATATGCAGCAAAGCCGCCCTGGTGCATCTGACCCGTATTCTCGACCGCGAGCTGCGGGACCCCGAGTTCGGCCGTCAGATGGCGGCGAGGACGCTGCTCGGTCGTTTTGGCCGGCCGGAGGACATCGCGAATGCCGCGCTCTATCTCGTCTCCGACGAGAGCGCATACATCACCGGTATCGACCTGGTGGTCGACGGCGGCATGAAGGTCTGGTGAGTGCCGTGGCCGCGAAAGAGACCGACCTCGTGGCGAATGCGTCCGGAGAGTCGGCAGCCTCGACACACTCGAATGGGTCGGGCTTTTGGGTGGTGGCCTTCGCGTTCTTGATCGTTATGGCGTTCGCAACGCTTCCGAGCCCCCTCTACGGCATCTACAAAGTGCGGGATCACCTCTCGTCCTTCACGATCACGGTGATCTATGCGATCTTCGCGGCGGGCACCATCACGGCGCTTCTGGCAGAGACCCGCATCGCGGCACGCGTGGGGCGCCGTGGTGTGATGCTCGGTGCCGTGGCGATCATGATGGCGGCGGCCGGACTTCTTGCAGCGTGGAAGGGGCTGCCGGTCCTGCTCATCGGACGCTTGCTCACCGGCGTCGCGGCCGGGCTCGCCGCCGGGACGGCGATCACCTACCTGGTCGAATTGCGCCTCCGCGCCGATCCGGGTGCGTCGATTGTCCGGGCCCGGACCATCGGCACATCGATCAACGTCGGCGCGCTGGGCGTCGGCCCGCTCATCGCCGGCTGTCTCGCGCAATGGGCGAGTTGGCCGCTCACTCTGCCCTATCTGGTCGTCCTCGGTCTCGGGGTCGTCGCTCTGGTCGGCCTGTGCTTCGTGCCGGAAACGGGGACGCCGAAGCCGCGCGCCACGGCTGGCCGGACGATCAGACGCTCTCCCCGACTGCCGGTCCCCGCGGCGGCCGGGACCCTGGCCGCCTTCGCCGCAAGCGGCCTGTTCGCAGGACTCGCCGGGCTGATCTTGGCCATTACCCTCGGGCGCACCTCCCACGCACTGGCCGGTGCGACGCTTTTTTTGGTGTTCACCTGTGGCGCGCTCTCCCAGCCGGCAACGGCCAGGCTGGCGGCATCGCGTGTGCTCGCCCTCGGCACCGCTTCCATGCTCGCGGGGCTCGTCTTTCTCGTGGTTTCGGTTCGCCTCTCGACCCCGAACCTTGCGCTCTTTCTGGTCTCGGGTGCGCTGATCGGCGCCGGGGTGGGCGTGGTGTTCAAGGGGACGACCGGCATCGTGCTCGAAGCAGCGGCACCCGAAGACCGTCTTGGTCTGACGTCGAGGCTGCTCGTCGTCCTGTACGTCGGGCTGTCGATCCCGGTGGTTGGCGCGGGAATCGCGCTTGACCAAGGGGCAAGCATCCCGAACACCGTGTTGGCGTTCGCCATCCTGGTCGCCCTCGGCGTCTCGGCCTCGGGTCTGGCGCTACTGGGACATCGGCCTGGAAAGGCGCCACACGCTGGGTAACGGGTTCCGTTGTTCGCTCGGGCGCTCGTTCCGTGAGGCCTCGCGGTCTGCGGGTCGAGAGCATCGGTCAGTCCTCTTTCCACAGCGGACACGCTCGTACCGCCGTTGATCTCGTTGGCGTGGACAGCCTGCGACCTTCGTGCCGTCCGAATCGCCCGGTACCGCAAACCGTCGGGTGACGCTGGGCCGGGAACCCGTTGCGAGGGTCCGTTACGCTTCTCCTTTCCGGAGCAATGGGCCGAGCGGACAGGTCGTCGCCACCGGTAGTCGAGGCGATGGACGCAGGCCCTGAGCCTCAGAACCAGAGAGTGAAGTTGAAGGGAAGTATCCCCCGCAAAGACGGAGCAACCGATGACCGCATTGATGACGATGGAGCACGCGGGTGAGGACGGGACCTCCGTTGCCGAGGCCAACTACAGCAGGCGCTGGTGGATCCTCGCCGTGCTCGGGCTCGCGCAGTTGATGGTCATCTTGGACAGCACCATCGTCAATATCGCCCTCCCCACTGCGCAACACGATCTCCACTTCTCCAACGCCGATCGACAGTGGATCGTCACCGCGTACTCACTTGCCTTCGGCAGCCTGCTTCTCCTCGGCGGGCGAATCGGGGACATGGTGGGACGCAAGCGAGCCCTCCTCATCGGACTGGTCGGCTTCGCGGTGGCCTCAGCCATCGGCGGGGCCTCGGTCGATTTCAGGATGCTGGTCCTCGCCCGGACCGTCCAGGGCGCATTCGGGGCGTTGCTCGCCCCCTCCGTGCTGGCCCTCTTGACCACCACATTCACCGATCCTGGGGAGCGTGGACGAGCCTTCGGGATCTACGGCGCCATCGCCGGCGCGGGCGGCGCGATCGGGCTCCTCCTCGGCGGCATCCTCACGTCGTACGCCTCGTGGCGGTGGACGCTCTTCGTCAACCTCGTGTTTGCCGCCATTGCGATCACGGGCGCTCTGCTGTGGCTCAAGCGCGACGAAGGCGCTGACCATGATCCCTTCGACCTGCCCGGGCTGTTCCTCGTCGCCGGCGGGCTGTTCTGCCTGGTGTTCGGTTTTTCCCACGCCGAGACCACGTCGTGGAGCGATTCCTACACCATCGGGTTTCTGGTGGCGGGGGTGATCCTCCTTGCTGTCTTCGCCTACTTCGAGACCAGGGCCAAGCACCCCCTGCTCCCGCCGCGGGTCGTGCGCAACCGAACACGGGGCGGATCCGTCTTGGCCATGCTCTTCGCCAGCATCGGAATCTTCGGTGTGTTCTTGTTTTTGACCTACTACCTGCAGGGCACGCTGCGGTTCAGTCCGGTGAAAACCGGCGTTGCGTTCCTTCCCCTGGTGGCGGCATTGGCTGCGACGGCCCAGGTGTCGAATCGGGTCCTGCTACCGCGATTCGGACCCAAACCGATCGTGCCCATCGGGCTGCTCGTGTCTGCTGCGGGGATGTTCGGCCTCCACCTGGTCGGGTTGCACTCGTCCTACGCCAGCCATGTGCTCCCCTATCTCCTCGTGCTGGGAATCGGGTTCGGATTGAGCGTCGCTCCCGCCTTCAGCGCCGGCACCCTGGGGTTGGCACCCCAGGATGCCGGCGTGGGATCGGCCACCCTCAACACGGCGCAACAAGTGGGGGGATCCATCGGCACGTCGCTGCTCAACACGCTGGCTGCCGGTGCCGCCACCTCCTACCTCGTCGGTCGGGCGCTCAACCCGGTCAATCTCCAGAAAGCTCTCGTCCATAGCTACACGACCGCATTCCTCTGGTCCTCGCTGATCTTCGTGGCCGGGGCGATCGTTGCCGGGTTGGTACTGCAGCGCGGCGGCCTGACGGCTCTGGCATCGGAAAGCGGGACCGCGAAGGTCGAAGCTGGACCCAAGGAACCATCTCGAACCCACGTTTGCCGCGTCCGGGTCGCTTGCCGATAAGACCTCCTGCGCTGCCGGCATCGGCGTCGCCCGAATATCCGAGATGCGCCGTGAAGCGGCGCAGGGGTCGCGGCAGCGAAGAGAGCTTCAGGATGGCGGAACAGGCTGCCGCGGCGAGGCGAGGGCTGCGCAGTCTGGACAGGTGCCGACGACCTCGACGGTGTGGGTGACGTCGAGAAAGCGATGCTCCTTGGCAGTCCTTGTGGCCCAGCGCTCGACCTCTGGTCCTTCGACCTCGATGGCGGTGCCACAGTGGCGGCAGACAAGGTGGTGGTGGTGCTCTCCGGTGGCGCAGCGACGATACCGAGTTTCGCCGTCGTCGCTGCGTAGAGCGTCGAGCTCGCCGGCGTCGGCGAGTGCGCGTACTTGGTTGTAGACGGTGGTGAGGGCGACGTTCTCGCCTTGGGCTTGGAGCTCGGCGTGGAGCTCTTGTGCGGAGCGGAAGCCGTCCGAAGCTTCGAGGACGGCGGCGAGGGCGCGCTTCTGCCGCGTCGAGCGCTCTTGGGGAGCTCGACGCGGCTGACCGTCAGCGTCGTCGGCGATCACCACTGCGTCTCGACCCGCGCGCAGTGTCCGTCCCAGCGGACTTCGTGGGAGGTCTGGCGGTGCAGGTCGTGCAGGTCGTCGACGTGGTCGTCGTGTGAAACGAGAACGTGGCCATGGCTGTGGGTGGGGGTGTGGTCGGCGCGCTCGAGGTGCGTCCCAGTCATGTGCATTCCTCCTGGGCGTGACGGATGGCGTCGTTGACGATGTGACCGACGTGGGCGTCGGCAAGTTGGTAGGTGATCTCGGTACCGCGGCGGGTGGTGGTGACCAAGCCGGCTTGGCGAAGCACCTTGAGGTGCTGGGACAGCAGAGGTTGACTCACCGTCCGCCCCGAGGCCTCGAGCGACGTCTGCAACTCGTGGACGCAGCGAGGCCCCTCTCCGAGCTCCACGACCGTGGCCAAGCGGATCGCGGACGCGAGGGCCTTGAGCAGGCCCACGGCTCCGGCCAGCCGGTCAGGCACCTTCGTGTCGAGCACGCGCAAGGACATTAGTAGATCCTTATATAAGGAGCGTGTCAGCAAGCCGAGATCAGAATTCCGGAAGATATATTTGCAATCATTCCAGATACAGGGTACCCTTACTTGGAACGGATCCAGACAAACGCCTGAAAGTCGGATCCGTCTTCGACGTGAAACGGGTCGGTGACGACCGCGTCGGCGACGCCGAACATGAGACGAGAAAGCGGAGGGTGATGCGCAGATTGGCGAAGGTGGCGGCTCGAGTGGTGGTGCTGGGAGCGATGCTGACGGCCTCAGGGTTCGTTCTCTCGTCCACGCCAGCCGCGGCGACGAGCCCGAGCACCGTGGCCGTGGTGGCGGGAGAGAACGAGTACGGCAACGTGGCGTCACAGATCGGTGGCAAGTACGTCAGCGTCTACTCGGTCGACTCGAACCCCAATACCGATCCGCACACCTATGAGGCCACACCGAGCGTGGGCCAGAAGATCGCTGGTGCGAACCTGCTGATCGAGAACGGAGTCGGCTACGACACGTTCATGAACACCCTTGCCTCCGCGTCGCCGAATTCGGCTCGCAAGGTGATCAATGTGCAACGTCTGCTGGGTCTGCCCAACAGCACGGCGAACCCGCACCTGTGGTACAACCCGAAGACCATGCCGGCAGTCGCCCAGGCGTTGGCGTCCGATCTGTCGGCGATCGATCCGGCCCACGCGTCGACCTTCCATGCCAACGAGGGCAAATTCGTCGCTTCGCTGCAGCCGTGGCTCAGCGCTATCGCCGCCTTCAAGGCCGAGTACGCGGGTACGACAGCGGCGACGACCGAGCCCGTGGCCGACCACCTGCTGACCGCCATGGGGATCAACAATCTGACGCCATGGCAGTTCCAGGCCGACATCATGAACGGCACTGATCCCACGCCCCAGGACGTGTCGCTGGAAAAGGGTTTCTTCACCAAGCATCAGGTGAAGGTCTTCTGCTACAACCAGCAGGTCACCGACCCGCTTACGGATTCGATCCGCCAGACCGCCTTGTCGGCGGGCGTCCCGGTAGTGGGCGTCTACGAGACGATGCCGGTCCCTGGCTACGACTACCAGTCCTGGATGATGGCCGAACTCGACTCGATAAAGAAGGCCATCACAACCGGCGCATCCACCCAGCACCTTTGATCGTGACCACCGACCCCGTGGCGTCATCAGAAGGGCCGCTGGTCGGAGACGGCATCGGTCTCGGCGCCTCCGATCAGGTGCTCCGCGTCGAGGACGTGAGCGTGTCGCTCGGAGGCCGTCAGGTTCTCGACCGGGTGTCGTTCTCGGTTGAGGCCGGCGGGTTGTGTGGACTCATCGGTTCGAACGGAGCGGGCAAGACCACCCTGTTGCGGGTGATCCTCGGCTTGCTGACGCCGAGCGGCGGCCGCATCGTCGTGGCAGGAGGAACCCGGTCCCGAAAGAACCCACAAATCGGCTACGTCCCGCAGAAGATCGTCCTCGAGGCGGACATGCCGCTCCGGGCCCGGGACCTCGTCGGGCTCGGGCTCGACGGGCAACGCTTCGGGATCCCCAGGCCGGCGGCGAAGCGTCGGAAGGCGGTGGACGAGATGCTCGACGCGGTCGGAGCGTCCCGGTTCGCGGACGCCCGGATCGGGAGCCTGTCGGGAGGGGAGCAGCAGCGGATCATGATTGCCCAGGCGCTCATCTGCCGCCCGAAGCTCTTGCTGCTCGACGAGCCGTTGGCCAACCTGGACATCCGGTCCGCCGCAGAGGTGGTCGAGCTCCTGGCCTGCATCGCTGCCGAACAACACATCGCGATCCTGCTCTCCGCCCACGACATGAACCCACTCCTGCCGGTCATGAACCGCGTCGTCTACCTTGCCGACGGACGGGCGGCATCGGGCACGACCGACCAGGTGGTGACGAGTGAGATCCTCAGCCGGCTCTACGGGCACCACGTCGAGGTGATCCACGTCCAGGGCCGGGTGCTTGTCGTCTCAGGGGCCGAGCATCAAGCCCACCATGACGACGACCCGGAGCTCTTTGGGCGAGGGGCGTGATGCTCGCCGTCTCGTGGTCGACACTGTTCGAACCGGGGTTCTTCTCGTCGGAGCCGGTGAAGGTCGCTCTCGTCGTGGGCGCGATCACGGCGGTCGTGTCAGGGATCATCGGCGTGTTCACGGTTATCCGTGGACAGTCGTTTGCCGGACACGCGCTCTCGGACATCGGCACGGCCGGTGGGTCCGCCGCGGTCCTCGTCGGAGCCAACACCCTCTACGGGTTCGTTGCCTTCAACGTCGTCGCTGCCGCGGTCATGGAGCTCATCGGCATCCGCAAACCCCGAGGGCGCGACCTGGCCACGGGCATCGTGCTCGGTGCGTCGCTCGGGTTGGCCGCTCTGTTCCTCTACGAGGACACCATCAGCTCGAGCACCACGGGCGCCACCGTGAACGTGCTCTTCGGCTCCATCTTCACCCTGCCGCCCGGCATCACGACCGTCATGGCCGTCCTCGGTGTCGCCTCGGTCACGCTGATCGCTGTCTTGTACCGGCCGCTCCTCCTCAGCTCCGTGAGCTACGAGTTGGCCGCGGCGCGCCGTGTGCCCGTCCGCCTGGTCGGCGGCGGCTACCTCCTAGCCCTCGCCTTGGCGGTGTCCATGTCCGCAGTCACGATCGGGGCGATCCTCTCGACGGCCCTCTTGATCGGACCGGCCGCCATCGCTCTTCGGATGGCGACCCGTACCGGAGTCGCCATCGCTGTCGCAGCTGCGGTCGGCGTTTTCGCCTGTTGGGCCGGGACGCTCATCGCTTACGACAGCACCGTCTGGGCCGGCGGGAACGGCTGGCCTGTCAGCTTCTGCATCGTGATCGTCATCTTCGTCCTCTATTTCGCGTCAGGAGTGATCTCGCGACTTCGCCCGGATCGGCGACGGGGAACGACCGGCGACCGGCCGACGGCGGTCAAGCAGGTCGAGGTGGCCTGATGTTCGCAAGCTTCATGATCAACGCGTGGGAGGCGGCCACCGTCGTGGCCGTCGTGGCCGGGGTGGTCGGCTTCTTCACGGTGTTACGCGGCGCAGCCTTTGCCGCGCACTCTCTTCCCAACGGGGCCTTTGCTGGAGGGGCGGGGGCCTTCCTGATCGGCGTCAACACCATCGTCGGGCTCGGCGTGTTCTCGCTCGCCGGCGCCGGGATGATTGCGGGGCTGGGTCGGCGGGCCCGAAGCGACGTCGCGACGGCGCTCGCGATCGTCCTCATGCTGGCTCTGGGCGACCTGTTCCTGTCGCGCACCAGCGAGTACGCCCCCGAGATCTTTGCCCTGCTCTTCGGTGAGATCCTCGGCGTGTCCACCAGCAAGCTCTGGCCCACCATGGTGATCGCGGCTGTGTGCATCGTGGCGGTTGCCGCCCTGTACCGGCCGTTGATGCTGTCCTCGGTCAGCCCTGACGTCGCTGAAGCCCGGGGCATCAACCCCCGAGTGATGGACCTCGCCTTTCTGGTCGTGTTGGCGCTGGTCACGACCATGGCCGTCCCCGTCGTGGGATCCCTGCTCATCTTCAGCCTCCTGATCGGCCCGCCCGCCGCCGCCCGGTCCTTCACCAACCGTCCCTCGGTGGCGATCGGCTTGTCCGTGCTGTTCGCGCTCGTCACTGTGTGGGTGGCGATCGCAGTCTCCTACGAGACCAACCTGCCCATCGGCTTCTTCGTCGGCTCCATCAGCGCCTTCGCCTACGCCGTCGGGCGAGCGTGGGCCGCCTGGCGCCAAGCGCGGACCGGTACACGGACTGCTAGTTGATCGCGGAAGTGTCGATACGCGCCATGATGCGGTCGGCGTCGCGGCCGAGCCGTCGCAGTTGCTCGGGCGACAACACGTCGACCACGAAAGCGCGCACATGCGCGACGTGGCGAGGAGCGGCCTCCGCGAGTGTGCGCAGCCCCTCTTCGGTGAGGATTGCTTTGGTGAACCGCCCGTCTGTTCGATCGGGTTCGCGGTGTACCAGCCCCCGGTTCTCGAGGCGTGTGACCACGCGCGACAACCGCGACAGTGATGCATTGGTGAGCTCCGCCAGTGAGCTGAGTCGCATGCTCCGTTGCGAACTCTCCGAAAGCATGGCCAGGACCTGATAGTCGACCATCCCGAGGCCCGAGTCGCGTTGCAGTTGCTGGTCGATCAGCCAGGGTAGCCAGGTCATCAGTCGAACCACCGACAGCCAGGAGTCCAACTCCTCGGCGGTGAGCCATTGCACGTCTGGGTCCCCGCCGCCGCCCTTCGGCGCTGATCGCGTCATGCTTCGATCGTAGCGACTCACTTACAAGGCCAAGTGAATCACCCACGCGCGGTCGGCCAGGCTTCCGTTGCCAATCTCGGGCTGCATACGCACAACTTCTCGGAGACCAGAGCAACGCCTTTGCTGTGTCAACTCACTTGACACAGCAAGTCAGTCGTCCTAGAGTGCTTGACAACGCAAGTAAAACGACACGAGGAGGCGGGTGATGTTTCGGTGCAGCTTCGAGTCCCGCCTCCGAGTTGCAGGTGCCGAGCGCCGGACCGCGGCGATCTCTCCGAGCGGGAGAGAGGGTCTCCCAATTCGATGAACCGGGCCGGCACCGCCAGCCTCGACACACGCGCACGGCCGAGCAGAACGTCGCATCGGGGCTCGGGACCATCACAACACAGGAGCGAACCGACATGAGAGTGGCACTGACCGGAGCAATGGGATTCGTCGGATCACACATACTCACGGAACTGCAGGCCCGCGGGCACGACGTCACTGCACTCGTGCGTGATGACACACAGTCCGAGGCCGTGGCCGCTCAGGGCGCTACCGCGGCCGTCGTCGATCTCTACGATCGACCCGCCGTGGCCAAGCTGATGAGCGAGGCGGGCGGCGCGATCCACACGGCGAGCCCTGGGGACGCGACGAGTGCCGACCTCGATTCCGCAGTGGTCGACGCGGCGATCGGGGCATTCGACGGCACCGGCAAGCCGTATCTCCACATCAGCGGGGCCTGGATCTACGGCGCAAACACCGCGATCACCGAGGACTCACCGGTCGAGGCCCCGGCGATGGTGGCGTGGAAGGCACCGATCGAGCGCCGAGTGCTCGATGCGGGCGGTCTGCGTGGCGTCGTCATCGTGTCGAGCGTCGCCTACGGCGACGGTGGGGGAGGTGTCCCCGGAGTGCTCCTCGGATCTCCCCGAGACTCCGCCGGCAACTTGATCATGCTCGGTACCGGACGACAACACTGGTCGACCGTCCACGTCGCCGACCTGGCGGATTTCTTCCGGCGGGTGTTGGAACGCGACTCTGCCCGGGGCTCCTACGTCGTGGGGAACGGTCTGAGCCCCACCGTCGCCGAGCTCACCGAGGCCGCTGCCGTCGCCACCGGCGCCCCGGGGGCCGTCCCCGGCTCGGATGCTGAAGCTCGGGCCCGCCTCGGCGACGGTTTCGCCGAGGTCCTGCTGCTCGACCAAGGCACGGCCGCCACCAGGGCACGATCTGAGCTCGAGTGGTTTCCCACCCGTGCGGGCCTCGTGGACGAGTTCCGCGACGGCAGTTACCGCCACTGAGTAGCCTCCGGGTTTCTCACGTCGAGGAGGCCGGAATGCCAACCGTTGGTGCCGGCTCGGCCGGTGAGTACCTGCCGATCGCCGACCACGGCCTCGTCGGGGACCTCCACAGCGTCGCTCTCGTCGGGACGAACGGGACCGTCGACTGGTTCTGCTGCCCCGATTTCGACTCGTCGAGTGTCTTTGGCTCGCTGCTGGACGCGAAGCAGGGCGGATTCTTTGCCCTCGAGGCTGCCATCCCGGCGCGGACACGACAGTTCTACCTTCCCGACACGAATGTGCTCATCACGAGATTCTTCGCCGAAGAGGGAGTGGGCGAGATTCAGGACTTCATGCCCGTTCGGGATCCGTCGGCGGGTGGCGGCCAGCGTCTGATCCGCCGTGTGCAGTGCATCCGGGGCGCGATGCCGTTCCGCCTGCGCGCCGCCCCCCGGTTCAACTACGGCTCGCACACGCATGAAGTCTCAGAGGTGCGAGATGGAGTGCTCTTCACGTCGCCCGATCTTTCGCTCTATCTCGGCTCCACCGAGCCCTTGGCGATCGACGAACGCGACGCAGTTGCGGAGTTCACCCTGGAGGAGAGCGGGGTAGCCGTCTTCTTGCTGGAGGAGGTCGGCTCGTCGACCGAGTTCCGGGTCTGGCAAAAAGAGGAGTCGCTCGACCAGCTGATGGCGACGGTGCGCTTCTGGTGGGGCTGGCTGTCCGCCTCGCGCTATCGGGGACGTTGGCGGGAAGTGGTCCACCGGTCTGCCCTGACGCTCAAGCTGTTGACCTACGAGCCGACGGGGGCGATCGTGGCCGCCCCCACGACCAGCCTTCCGGAACAAATCGGAGGGGAACGCAACTGGGACTACCGCTACGTGTGGATACGGGACGCTGCATTCTGCGTGTACGCGCTACTGCAGCTCGGATTCGAGGGAGAGGCGACCGCCTTCATGAAATTCCTGACCCAGTGCTCCGCTGAGGACGGGAACCCGAATGGACCACTGCAGGTCATGTACGGCATCGACGGACGGGTGGATCTGGCAGAGCGTGTGTTGCCGGATCTCGAGGGCTACCGAGCCTCGGCTCCGGTACGCGTCGGGAACGGCGCCGCTCGTCAGCTGCAGCTCGACATCTATGGCGAGCTCATGGACTCGGTCTACCTGTACGACAAGTGGGCGCAACCGCTCTCTTCAGACGAGTGGGAGGCAATCCGCAGAAGAACGGATTGGGTCTGCGAGAACTGGGACCAGCCCGACGAAGGGATCTGGGAGACCCGCGGCGGCCGCCAGAAATTCCTGTACTCCCGGCTGATGTGCTGGGTCGCGGTCGAGCGTGCCATCCGCATGGCCGTGCATCGGGGCCTGCCCGCCGATCAGGTGCATTGGTGCCGAGTCCGAGACGAGATCTACTCGACCATCATGGAAGCCGGCTGGTCGACGGAGCGCGAGGCCTTCGTACAGCACGAAGGCAGCAAGGTGCTCGACGCGTCGGTCCTGATGCTGCCGCTGGCCAAGTTCATTTCCCCAGCCGATCCGAAGTGGTTGTCCACACTGGACGAGCTCACCAGGACGTTGGTCTCCGATTCCTTGGTTTACCGCTATGACCCCGAGGCGAGTCCGGACGGGCTCCGTGGGCATGAAGGAACTTTTACCGTGTGCTCGTTCTGGTATGTCGAAGCGCTGACTCGAGCCGGCCGGCTCGATGAAGCACGGATCGGCTTCGAAAAGATGCTCACCTACGCCAATCACGTCGGATTGTACGCAGAGCAGATCGGCCAGACCGGAGAGCAACAAGGCAACTTCCCCCAGGCCCTCACCCACCTGGCGTTGATCAACGCCGCGTACAACCTCGACCGGGCGCTGGGCTGACGCGGTCGCTCAGATCCTCTCCCCGTCCAGCCCGAGAGACGCGGGTCGGCGTCGACGCGATTGGACGGCTCCTCTCCTCGGCGGCGCAGAAACCCACGAACGCGCGTACCATTCGTGGACGTGCGTGGCTCGACTCGCCCATTGAAGGATCGATGGCGCAACCTGGCAGCGGCGCCGGCCATCTGGCGGGTGCGGATCGGAGCTGGGTGATGGAACCATCCGTCCAAGCCGGAGGCAAGGCGCCCCCTCTACGGGGCTGAGGAGGTACGCGCCATGACGAACAGGTCGTCGCCGACGCGACGGGCCCTTGGTATCGGACTCGAAGAGTTCGAGTACCCGTACCCCGTCGGAGTCTTGCCGGTCGCGAACGACCTGCAGTCGCTCACGATGGCCTACATGGATGTTCCGCCGACCGCCGAGGCCAACGGTTCGACAGTCGTCCTCATGCACGGCAAGGCCTTCGGGGGCTATTACTTCCACAACGTGATCCAGGCGCTGACGGCCGCGGGGTACCGCGTGGTCGCTCCCGACCAGATCGGTTGGGGCAAATCGTCGAAGCCGGACATTCACTACAGCTTCCAACTGTTCGCCGCCAACACCGCGGCGCTCCTGGACCAGCTTGGCGTCGGGAAGGTCTCGGTGCTCGGTCACTCTACCGGCGGGATGACTGCGACACGGTTCACGCTGATGAACCCCGACCGGGTGACGCACCTCGTTCTCGAGGATCCGCTCGGCCTTGTGGACTACCGGACCGGGATACCGCCGCAATCCGAGGAAACCCTCTACGAACATGAGGTCCACTGGACCGACCCGGACACGATCCGAAACTATGTCGCCGCCTACTTCGTGCATCCCGATCCCAAGGTGTGGGAACCGCTCGCCGAAGTGCTGGTGCGCGTGACGCTCAGTCCGGACTATCCCAGATGGGCGCGCGCGGCGGCGCTCACGTTTCAGATGATCTACCAGCAGCCCGTCCGCTACGAGTACCGCCTCATCAAGCCTCCGACGTTGCTGATCGTCGGGGAAGAGGATCACGTGGTGCCGCTCGGTCAATACGCCAAGCCGGAGGAAGCTGCCCGGCTCGGTGACTTCGTGGAGCTCTCGGCCGCGGCAGCGCACGACATACCGCGGGCCACCCGGGTCGTGGTGCCCGAGTGCGGGCACATCCCCCATCTCGAGGTGCCAGACCAGTTCCTCGCCGCCTTCCTCCCATTCCTGGCGAGCTGACCGACCGACCCGCACACGAAAGCACGGAGATCGATGTTCACCCACCCCGAGGCACCCGCAAGCGGCCAAGGTCCCGTGGAGATCGGACCGGCTCCGTACTACCACCGGTCGGACTGCAATATCTGCCGCCAGCAAGACGGCCTGAAAACGGGTTCAAAGCTCCTGGACGCACCCCGCCCCGCTGGCTACATCGTCGATGGTGAGCACTTTCTCGTCGAGCACGCCCCGCTGCAGTCGTCGAGCGCGGGAACGGTGATCGTCGAGGCAAGGCGGCATCTGTTGGACTTCGGCGAAATGACCCCGGCCGAGAGCGCCGAGCTCGGTGCTGTTCTCCATCGGCTCGTTCCGGCAGTCAAGGCTGCCACAGGAGTCGAGCGCGTCTACTACCTGGCGTTGATGGAACGAGCAGCCCACTTCCATCTCTGGCTCGTACCGAAGAAGGACGAGGGAGACCTTCGAGGGGTGGCCTACCTGGCCCAGCAGCCGCCTCTGACGGCCTCGCTCAACGCGGCAGAGGCGATGTCCCAGAAGATCCGAGCTGACTTCGAGTCGTCGTGAGGACCGCCACGGGAGAAGAAATTCGTGTCCTGGCGAGTCGGCTTGCCCGCGGCTCGCGCGCCGGCCGGTCCGAGAGATGCACAGGTGCGGTTGACCAGACCGGGCCGAAGCGGACGAGGGCGCTCCGAAACCGTTAGTCTCCCGGGATCCACATGACGACGTCTTCCATTGATCCTGATGTGCCACCGAGCGGAACCGGCTGCGTCGAGTGTCTCGCGGCCGGCGGTTGGTGGTTGCACCTGCGGCGGTGCACCCAGTGTGGCCATATCGGGTGTTGTGACGACTCGCTCGAGAAACACGCCACCGCACATGCGCACGCGACCGATCACCCAGTTATCTGCAGCTTCGAGCCAGGCGAAGACTGGTTCTGGGACTATCGCACGAACGAGTACATCGAAGGATCTCGCCTCACCCCGCCGCTGCACCACCCGATTGACCAACCCGTACCGGGACCAGCCGGCCGCGTTCCGGCCAACTGGCAGAGCCTCTTGGGTTGAGCCGTGACGACGCGCCGGGTCGCGGCAGCGACCATCGAGTAGGCCGCATCTCCCGAAGGTCGGAAGTTCGGGTCGCGCCCCGACACCATTCGCGATTTGCGGCGCGCATCTGATTTCTTGTTCCCTATGGCTTCGGAGGTCCGGGTTGGTCGACGAGACGCTCTTCAGGGGAGGGGCGGGGTCATCGTGGCGTGCATCTTGACCGCCCGCATCACGGGGACCGTTTCGATATGGGTGAGGCCGTCGAGCGCAGCCATTTCGCCGACGATGTACTCGTAGAGCGAGCGGTCGTCCTCGCAGTTCAGTGCGGCGATCAGGTTGGTCGACCCGGTAGTGGCGGCGACGAACGGGATCTCGGGACGACCCGCCAGAGCGTGCCCCACCTGGGCGACCATCGCGGGGACCACTGACATCCACAACAGCGCGCGGGAGCGCATTCCGAGCGCATCGCTGTCGAGATCGATGTCGAAGAAGAGGACTCCGGAGGCGACGAGTTCTTCGATCCGTCGCCGGACGGTCGACTCGTGCCAGTGAGTGCGCTCAGCCAGCTGCCGGTAGGCGGCGCGGCCGTCTTCGGCGAGAGCGTGGACGAGTGGCCAGTCGCTGTCTTGCAGCACGACCGTTGGCCGTTGCTTCGACGTCCTGACGCCACCTGGCGGCCGGAGGCGGCTGATCTCCTTCTGGCTCAGGTCGTCCGAATCGGGAGGGGGGGACATTCCCGCCTCGAACATGTGGAGAAGGCAATACGCCTCGAGCGCGACGACCTGGCGTCCCGCCGAAAGCTGGCCGAGGAGCAACGGGGCTCGCTCGTCGCGGCCGTGGGAGTGAATCGTGCTGACGATCTCGGTTCCTCCCGAGGTCAGCTGCACCCAGGCGGTGTCCGGATGCTCGGCCATTCTCGTGGCGACGGCCGGTGCGGAGCCCGGAGCGCAGCGGATGCGCACCGCCCAGTCGGACCGACCGAGCCGCTGGGAATCGAGCTGGCCGACGACCCGCACGACACGAGCGTCGAACAGCCGCTTGTACCGGCGTGCGATGGTCTGCTCGGAGGGTCCGAGCACCTCGGACAGCCGACTGAACGGTGCCCGGGGATCGATATAGAGGGCTTGGATGATCCTTCGGTCGAGGAGGTCAACTGTGACGGATACCACTCTCTTTAGCGTAACAGATGGAGTAAGCAGGCGGAAATACTTAACCTGATGGCAGAAGGGGAGTCGGCACGGCAGGCTGTTCACCATGGAAAAGAAGTGGTGGACCCTGATCGTGGTGTGTGCAGCCACCTTCATGTTGCTCTTGGACATCACCATCGTGATCGTCGCCCTCCCGACCATCCAGACGGGACTGCATGCGAGCTTCAGCGAAGTGCAATGGGTGGTCGACGCGTACGCTCTGACTCTGGCGTCGGTGTTGCTGACCGCCGGTTCGCTGGCCGACCGTTACGGGCGGCGGTTCCTGTTCTCCATCGGGCTCGTCGTCTTCACGCTTGGCTCGTTGCTCTGCGGGGTGGCGCAGTCGCCGCTCATGTTGATCCTGTCGCGCAGCGCGCAGGGCGTCGGCGGGGCGATCCTCTTCGCCACTTCGCTGGCTCTTCTGGCGCAGACTTTCCGTGGTCATGAACGGGGAGTGGCGTTTGGGATCTGGGGTGCGGTCACCGGAATAGCCGTCGGACTCGGCCCGGTGTTGGGCGGAGTGATCACGACCGCCATCAGCTGGCGGGGCATCTTCCTCGTGAACCTGCCGATCGGAGTGGCCGCATTGGCCATCACCAGGTGGCGAGTCGACGAATCCAAGACGCCGCACGCGGCGCGGCCCGACTGGGCCGGGTTCATCACCCTCACGGCGGGGCTGGTCAGCTTGGTCTACGGCTTGATCCGCGCCGGCGAGATCGCCTGGGGCGATACGGGGGTCCTCCTCTGCCTCGGCCTCGCAGTGGTGTTCTTGGGATCGTTCGTGGCGGTGGAATACCGGGCGGAACACCCGCTGTTCGATCTGTCGCTGTTTCGGATCCCCACCTTTGACGGCGGACTGGCTGCCGCCTTCGCGATGAACGGTTCTCTCTACGCGATGCTCTTGTATCTCGTTCTGTATCTCCAGGACGACCTTGGCTATTCCGCTTTGGGGACGGGCCTTCGACTCCTCGTGATGAGCGGCGTGACCCTCGTCACGGCGACGATCGCCGGACGGCTGAGTACGCACATGCCGGTCCGTTGGCTCATCGGGCCCGGCCTCCTCCTGGTCGGGGTCGGTCTGCTGCTCATGACCGGGCTCGATGGATCGAGCTCTTGGACCCACCTGATCCCCGGTTTCGTCGTGGCCGGAGCCGGCTCCGGCATGGTCAACCCGCCGCTGGCCTCCACGGCGGTCGGCGTCGTGACCCCTCAGCGCTCGGGCATGGCCTCGGGCGTGAACACCACCTTTCGCCAGATCGGCATCGCCACCGGGATCGCCGCCTACGGTTCGATCTTCGCCTCCTCGCTCCACCACAACCTGGGCCAGGCCTTGGCCGCCACCCCCGCTCTCCGCGAGCACCTGCCCCGCGTCGCAGCTGCCGTGCAGCAAGGCAACGCAGCCCAGGCGATCGAGGCAGCGCCGAGATCGCTGCGCGGACCACTGGTCGCGGCCATCCGTTCGAGCTTCGCCAGCAGCCTCGACGTCCTCCTCGTCGTCAGCGCCGTGCTCGCTCTCGTCGGGGCCGGCTGCGCCGTCGCGCTCATCCGGTCCCGGGACTTCGTGGTCTCCTCCCACGTTCAGCCGACGAGGGCACCGGGAGAACTCGGAGAGCTCGTGGGCGCACCGACTTCCTGAGAGCACTCGCAGGTTCGCAACGCCCCCCGCCGCCGAAGAACCGGGCCGGCCGGCCGGATTCGTGCAAGGGTTCCCCCACGACGTCATCGACGACCGCATCGAAGTGCGACCCCTCCGGCCGACGGGCACCGCCCGCGACACGGACTCGCTCACTCGCGTACGACGATACGACGATACGACGATACGACGCGAGAGTTCGAGAGTGAGGAGGCAGCGCATGCCTGGGGACAGCAGCACAGCGTACGAGATGGCCCTCACGCATTTCATCGTGTCCGACGACGTGGAGCGCTCCTGCCGGTTCTACACCGAGGTGCTCGGCGGCAGACTCATCCGCTCGGGTGAGCCGTCCTACGTGGCACTCGCCAACAGCTGGATTCTCATCAACGTCGGTGGTGGACCGACCGATGACAAGCCGTCGGTCACCCTCGAGACGCCTCCAGATCCGGACCGCACGAGCAGCTTCTTGAACATCCGGGTCTCGGACATCGAGACCGTCTATGCGGAGTGGAGCGCACGCGGCGGCGAGTTCCTGACGCCACCAAAGCAACACCAAACCGAGATCCGGTGCTACCTGCGCGATCCCGATGGCTACTTGATCGAAGTCGGGCAAACGACATTGCCGGGCGGCTGGAGGCAGTTCCTGGTTCAGCCGTGAAAGCGCGGCTTGTCTCCACCCATCACGCTCACGCGCGGACGACAGGCCGCAACGGAGAGTCCGGGCCCGGGTCGACGGCGTGCCGGCCCGGCACTCGGTCGCCAGAGGCGGAGTCCGCTCGCAGTTCGTACGATGGCGGTCGTGCGAGCCCCTGATCGGCCGAAGGGCCGCTAGGACCGGGGATGGTTCGAGCGTCGGAGCGTGCTCCCGCCCAGACCGTCCGTGGCCGCGACGCCGAACTGACGGTTCTGGGCCAGCACCTGGACCGGCTGCTCTCGGGCATCGGTTCGGTCGTCCTGGTGGAGGGCGGCGCCGGGATGGGGAAGACCCGCCTGCTCGGGGAGGTCGCGGCGATGGCGCGCCGCCTTTCCATTCGGTTCGGCGGCGGAGTGGCGGACCCGGGCGACACGGTCGTCCAACTCTCGGTGCTGATGGAGGCCCTGTTCGAGGGCCCTTCCCCGATCCTCGAACGTTCGGCGTTGGGGGACGCGCACGCTTCCCCCGAGCAGAGATATTGGCTGCTGCAGGATCTGGAAGCGCTGCTCGAAGGGGCGGCGCTCGACGGCCCGCTGCTGGTCTGTCTTGACGACGTGCAGTGGGCCGACAGCGGGACGGCGGCGGCCCTGCGGGCGCTGCCCTCCCGCCTGACCACGCTCCCGATCGGTTGGGTGATCGCCCTTCGCCCCGGTCAGGGATCGCCTCAGGTTCGCAGCGCGGTGGACTTCTTGGAGGGCCAGGGAGCGGCCAAGATCACGCTGGGTCCGCTGGACCAGTCCGGGGTGGCGCGGATGGCGGCTGACGTTTTGGGCGCGGAACCTGACCTCGAGTTGCTCAAGATGGCCGAGCGGCCGGCGGGCAACCCGTTCCTTCTCGTCGAGCTCCTTTCGGGACTGCGCGAGGAGGGCCTCGTCCGCGTCGAATCGGGACGCGCCGAGTTGGTCGAGTGGCGGCTCCCTCATCGTGTGAGCCAGAGCATGCGCCTGCGGCTCGAACGAATGTCCGACTCGGCCCGTCAAGTGGCGACGGTCGCCGCCGCCCTCGGAAGGAGATTCTCCCTCGACGACGTGGCGGCGATGCTCAATCAGTCACCGTCGGAGCTCCTGACGCCGGTTGACGAACTCGTGCGCGCCGATCTTTTCGCCGAATGCGATGGCCGACTCATGTTCGGCCACGACCTCACCCTGGAAGCGGTGCGAGCCAGTGTCCCCGTTTCGGTGCGCCGGTCCCTCGATCGACAGGCGGCGTCAGTGCTTCTTGCCGCGAGGAGCACTTCCGGTGGAGGTGGCCATGCAGCTGGCAGAGAGCGCTCCGCCCGGTGATGAGGTTGCGATCGCGACGTTGTGGAAGGCGGCAGAAGCGCTCGGCGTCACCGATCCCGGTGCCGCCGCCGACTTGAGCCGGCGCACCCTCGAGCTTGCGTCCCGACGGCATCCCCTACGAGGTCCGCTCGTGGCGCAGACCGCGGTCTGGTTGCACGCCGCCGGGCGCGGCGAGGAGGCGAAAGCCTTCGCCGACATCGCCCTGCACCAAGCGTTCCCACCCGAGCAGGAAGCCGAGGTCCGTCTCAGCATTGCCGGGATGTTCGCCATCTCCTCCGACGTACGCGCCGAGGAGTGCCGCCAGGCGCTCGCCCTCCCCGGTCTCCCGACCCACTTGCGGGTCCGCCACCTGGCGCTCTTGTTCCACAATCTGGTGACGGCGGGTCGCTGCGACGAGGCCCGTGCCATGCTCGAACAGGTCACGTCGGCCGTCCGGGGTTGCGACGACATCGCCGCCCGCTTCGCCTTGGAGCTGGCGGAGTCCGGGCTCATGTACGCCGAAGGAGACTTTCCTGCGGCGCTCGAAATGGTGGAGACGGCACTGCGCACAGGGGTGCGCACCAGCGACGACACCCGAGGCCACCTCGCCTACCAATGGCGCTGCGACGTGTTGACGATGGTTGACCGTCTCGACGAGTCACTCCAGATGTCGACGGAGGGCGTCGCGTCGGCACAGCGTGACCGGCAGGGCTGGGCCATCGGCATCTTCGAGACCGGGCGTGGCAGGCAGCTCCTGCAGATGGGGCTGCTGGCCGACGCCGCCGCTGCCCTCGAGGGCCAGCTCCCGGTGGACAAGGCGCCGCACATCGTCAGTGTCCTGGACGCGGCCGGGGTCGTCGCGCTCGGACGCGTCGCCATGCACCTGGGCGACCCGGACTTGTCTCGGCAGGCTCGGGACATCGCCCAGGTGATGCTCGGCCAAAGTGCCCCGAGCGTCCGTCGTCACGCCGCCTGGCTGCTCGCGCTGCAGGAGATGGCCGCTGGTGACCCCGCTCGCGCGCACGAGTGGCTTCGCGGGTTGGGGGACGAGGAGCGGCTGTCCATCGTGCCGCGCTTCCCGATGGACGTGGCCGACGAGGCTCGCTTGATCCATATCGCGCGAGCTGGGCGGGACGACGAGCTGGCGCGGCATGCCGCGCACGCGGCCCAGCGCCGGGCCCAGCTGAACCCCCAGGTCCGATCGATGGCGGCGGCGGCCGCTCACGCACGAGGTCTGCTGGACCACAGCCGCAAGGACCTGGCGGAGGCGGTCGCGCTCTACGAGGGGGGCCCACGCCCGCTGGCCTACGCGGCGGCGCTGGAGGATCTGGCGGTGGCCATCGTCGACGAAGGCAACCGCGGCGACAGCGACCAAGAAGTCGAGGTCCTTGGCCTGGCGCTCGAGGTGTATTCCCGAGTGGGAGCCGCCTGGGATGCCGGCCGGGTGCGCGGGCGGCTCAGAGCCTTGGGCGTGCGCCGCCGCTTGGTGGCGGTGCAACGTCCGGCGAGAGGGTGGGCTGCCCTGACCGACTCCGAGCTCACGGTGGCGAGGCTGGTCGCGCAAGGGTTGACCAACCGAGAGGTGGCTGAGCGGCTCTTCGTGTCGCAGCACACCGTCAGCGGGCATCTGCGCCATGTCTTCGCGAAATTGGACGTCACCTCGCGGGTCGAGCTGACCCGATTGGCGACCGCGCACGACCCGCGGCCCTAAGCCTGCAGAGCCACGGCGTTCGCCGACGCGGTGGGCGACCAGCCGGCTTCTGCGGACATATGACACGAACGCGCGGTGCGCAGAGGCGCGGTTTCCGTAGAGAGTGGCTGGAGGGCTCGGGCGAGACCCGAGGTGGTCCGAGAGAGACCGCCGAGAGAGAGACCGTGGTGATGAACCTGGCCATCCGGGAAGCAGACGGCGTGAAGATCCGTTTCGCCGAGGCCGGGCGTGGCGCGAGCGAGACCGTCGTCTTGACGAGCCCATGGCCGGAGAGCCTCCTCGCCTTCCGACGGATTTGGGACCGCCTGTCCGAGCGGTTCCACCTCGTGGCGATCGATCTTCCGGGTTTTGGTCAGTCCGAGCGCCAGCTCGATCTGCTGTCGCCGCACGCCATGGGTGCCTTCCTGCTGCAGTTGGTGCGGGAGTGGGCGTTGGGCCCGGTGCATTTCGTGGCCCCTGATGTCGGGACACCGGCCGCCCTGTGGGCGGCGGCGAATGGCCCGGCGCTCGTGCGCAGCCTCGCGATCGGCGGCGGTGCCATAGCCGTGCCCCTGCAGGTCGGCGGCAACCTGAAGGACATGATCGAGGCGCCGGACATGGAGGGGCTGCGCCAGATCGACTCCGAGACGATCCTCGGGCCCCTCTACGACGCCATACCGGGTGGCGCTCCGAGCTCGGACGTGCGAGACGACTATCTGCAGTCGTACGCAGGCGACCGCTTCGTGGAGTCGACCCGCTTCGTCCGCGCCTATCCGACCGACTTGCCGAAGTTGGCCGAAGAGCTGCCCGGCATCCAGACCCCCGCCCAGATCGTGTGCGGGCGAGATGACCCGCTCGTGCCGATGGGCAACTCCGTGTTTTTGCACGAAAGGTTGCCGATCAACCGGATGGACCTCCTCCCCGCCGGGCACTTTGCGTGGGAGGAAGTGCCGGAGCTCTACGGGGACGTGCTCGTCCGCTGGCTGAGCGGCGGATATCGGGAACGTCCTCCCGTCTCCCTGAAGGGCCGAGCTCGGTGACCCCCGGTCCCTCCTTCTTGCATCGCCAATTTGATTCGACCAGGAGAACGCCATGCCCATGATCGACGTGTACTCGGCCGCGGGGACCTTCGGCGACACGCACGCGCTGGCCCGAGACCTCGCGGCGGCCGTCATGCGGTGGGAGAAGGTTCCCGAGCTGTCGTTGTTCAGGAAGAACACGGCGGCCTTTGTCCACGAACTCCCCGCCGACTCGCTGTCGAACGTCGACGGGGACGGGAGCTACGTCAGGGTCCAGGTCTTGACGCCGGCGGGCGTCCTCGACCGGGAGAAGCAGCTGGGCGTCGTCCGTGAACTGACCGACATCGTGGCCGCTGCCGCGGACGACCCCACGCTGACCGATCGCACCTGGGTGCTCCTCACGGAGTCACCCGAGGGCGGCTGGGGGATCAACGGACACGCCAACACCGGATCCGACATCGCCGAGGCGGCGCGGAGCGAGTTGGCCGCACTGGCGGAAAAGCGGGACGTCGGCCGGTAACCGCGGTCCCGACATCGTCTTTCCAAACCAAGTGACCGCACCAGGTCCGACAAAGAAAGGGGACACGTGGAATGGCTACCAAACCGAATATCGTTCTCGTCCACGGCGCCTGGGCCGACGGGTCCAGCTGGAGCGGCGTCATCGAGGGGCTCCAGGCCGATGGCTTTCGGGTCATCGCGCCGCAGTTCCCGATGACGGCGTTGGCCGACGATGTCGCCCGCCTGCGCCAGGTGCTGGAGTTCCAGGACGGTCCGACCATCGTCGTCGGGCACTCCTACGGAGGTCAGATCATGACGTCGCTGGGCGACAACGCACCCAACGTCGTCGGTCTGGTCTACATCGCGGCCTTCGGGCTCGACGAAGGCGAATCCCTCGGCGCGCTGCTGGCACAGGGGCCCGTGACACCAGCGCTGAAGAACGTCTTCACCGATCAGAAGGGTTTCAGCTGGCTCTCCGAGGACGATTTCGTCAACCACTTTGCGGCCGATGTCGACCCGGTCAAGGCAAAAGTCATGTACGCCGTGCAACAGGCTTTGGCCGGTTCCGCCTTCACCGACGTGATGGGGACCCCGGCATGGAAGTCGCTCCCCTCGTGGTATCTCGTCGCCACAGACGACGAGGCCATTCCCCCGGAGGCCGAGCAGCAGTTTGCCCAGCGCATGGGCGCCACGGTGGTGGAGGTCGCTTCTAGCCACGTCGCAATGGTCTCTCACCCCGACGCCGTCGTCGGCCTCATCGGGCAGGCGGCCGAGGCCTGCGCTCCCACCTGAAGACTGAACCGGGTTGTCGGCGTCGGCAACGGCGCCACGAAGAGAGGCAGCGCATGTCGACGGTGCACGAGCGATGACCACATATTCGGAAGCGGCGAACACCGTCGTCCGTGCCGCGAGCGGGGTCGACTACGCCTATCGGGAGGTGGGGGACGGGGGCGTTCCCGTGGTCCTTCTCCAACACTTCCGGGGGAACCTCGACAACTGGGATCCGGCGCTGGTCGACGAGCTCGGTTCCTCTCGCCGTATCGTCGCCTTCGACAACGTGGGAGTGGGGTTGACCACTGGGACCACGCCGAGCTCCATTGGCCAAATGGCCCACGACGCGCTCGCGTTCCTGAGCGCCATGCAATTCGACCGGGTCGACCTCCTGGGGTTCTCGATCGGCTCCTTTGTCGCCCAGGAGATCGCCCTCTGGAGGCCCGACGTGGTGCGACGGCTGATCTTGGCCTCTTCCGCACCGAAGGGTGCAGCGGGCATGCACGGGTGGGCGCCGGATGTCATCGGGGCGGTCGGCCAACCCGAGCCGAACCCCGATGGCTACCTGGACGTGTTCTTCGCCCCGTCGGCGGCGAGCACGAACGCAGGACGGGAGGCCCTGCAACGCATGATGGCCAGGCCGCAAGAGCGAGATCGGCCCACGACCTGGGAAACCCGCCTGGCCCAGTACGACGCCGTCTGTGAGTGGGGGATCCCCGACCACGGGCTCTTGCAGCGACTGCGTGCCATCGAGGTGCCGGTGTTCGTTGCCAACGGCGACAGCGACCCCATGATCCTGCCGCACTACAGCTGCTTGCTCGCGGGTCTCGTCCCCCAGGCTCGCCTGAAGATCTACCCGGACTCGGCCCACGGGTTCCTCTTTCAGCACCACAACGAGTTCGCCGCCGATGTCGACGCGTTCTTGTCGTGATCCGCGGTTGGTTCCGACGGTGAGCGAGAGCACCGGATCTGACACCTCCGTCGACCGGGACTGACAGAGCGAGGGTCTGCGGGGGCAGGATCGTCTTTGGCCTGGCGGAGGGGAGCGCCCGCCCGTCGGCGACAGCGCCGGCCGGTCTGCCCAGTTCAACGGTCCCAAGAGGGCGCGCTCGCCTGTACCGCATCGAGAGAGGTAGACGGCGGTGCAGATGGGGCTTACCCTCCCTGCCGGTGCGCGATGGACCGTGATGCCTTGGCCGTCATGCCCGAAGCCGGGCCGGCGGCCCGGTCGGGAGCAGTGGCCGCGGCAAAGGCCGCCGGTTCGTTTCGTGCCCTGCGGTCGCAGCCCTTCCGCCGCTACTTCGGCGGCCAGGTTGTCTCGGCGAGCGGCACCTTCTTGCAGCAGACGGCCATCGGCTGGCTCGTCCTCGAGCTCACCGGGTCACCCAGCGATCTCGGGCTGGTTCTGGCGGCCGGGGGGATCCCCTCGCTGTTGTTCGGACCCTGGGGCGGAGCGGTGGCCGACCGCGTGGATCTGCGCAAGCTCCTCGTCATCACTCAGACGCTCTATTGCCTTCTGGCCGCGGTGCTGTGGGCACTGGCCGTCGCGGGCGCGGCCAGCGTGACGGCCCTCGTGGCCATCGGCGTGGCGGGGGGTGTCGTCCAGATCGCCGACTCGCCCGCCCGCCAGGCCTTCGTCAGCCGCCTGGTGCCGCCCGCAGACCTGGCCAGTGCAGTCAGCCTGAACGGCGTGGTCGTGAACAGCGCCCGGGTGGTCGGCCCGGCGCTCGCCGGTGTGTTGATCGTGACGGTGGGCACGACGGTGTGCTTCGGGCTCAACGCAGTGTCCTACCTGGTGGTCATCGCCGCGCTGTTGTTCATTCGGCCGCGCAAGGCGGGCGGACCGGCGCCGCCCGGACGCCGAGGCGTGCGAGAGGGCCTGCGTTATGCGACCGGTCGCCAGCAGCTCTGGCTCCCCCTTCTGATGATGCTGGTGGTCGGCCTCCTGGCCTTCAATTTTGCCGTGGTCTTGCCCGTGTTCGCCAAGGTCACCTTCCACGGCTCCGGCGGCACCTACGGGCTGCTCACCACCATGCTGAGCATCGGTGCCGTCTTCGGCTCCCTGGCGGTGGGTCTCATCCACCACCCGAGGCGCCCGTACCTGGTTTTTGCCGCACTCGGGTTCGGGGTCACCTCGGTCGCCACCGCGGCCGCCCCCAACGTCGCCGTGGCCTGCGTCACACTGCTGATCATGGGCGCGGCGGCGTTCTGCTTCGTCACGTTGTGCTCGACGACGCTCCAGCTTCACAGTTCGAGCGCGTTTCGAGGCCGGATCATGGCGCTCTGGGTCTTCGTCTACTTGGGGACCACGCCCATCGGGAGCATCTTGACCGGTTGGATCATCTCCGCCGGCGGCCCGCGGACCGCGCTCCTCGTCGGTGCAGGGGCGTGTCTCGCCGCCGCGATCCTCGCCGCCTTCGTTCACACGCCGCCGCACCCCGACGACGCACTCACGGACCTTGTCTAGGGACGCTCACGGAGGGTCCCCGCACCTTCCCTTCGCCGCCGTTGACGCATCGACCGGCAGACCTGAAAGATAGGGCTGGGTGTCAGGAGGCTCCGCGTGGTGCCTCCACCTCTACCGAAGACTTGGAGCACGAGATGCACTTTCAGGGTGTCCTGATGAACGTGGCCGACCTCGATCGATCGATTGCCTTCTACCGAGAGGTGCTTGGGTTCACCTTGCTGTCGCAAAAGTCACAACTGGCGGCGGTGCGCGCCCCCGGGAGCGATCCCCCTCAGGTCATCGTGTTGCGAGCCTTCGGGAGTGGTCGTATCGGAGGGGCTCGCCAGAGCGGTCTGCGTGCGTTCATCGTCGAAGTCGACACAGCCGAGGAACTCAAGCGGATCGCCGGCGAACTGGAGTCGCGCAAAGCCCTCGTCAGCCGGCGTGACCAGAAGGAGTGGAGCGCGGTGGTCGGGCGCGACCCCGACGGGGTGGCCGTCGTCATCGACTGCGTGTTCGGCGACGGGCAGATCGTCGAGGAGAGCTGGCGCAGGCTCGACGACCTTCTCTACGGCATCGGCGAGTAGGCGGACCAAGGGCAGCGGAATTGTCGTCCTCGCTAGGGTCGGAGACCTCAGAGCGAGAGAAAGGGGCAACGGGAATGAGCGAAGGAAGCCAACAGGGTCCGGTGCTGTTCTGCTTCGACGGTTCCGACGGATCGCGCGCGGCCATGCGGGCGGCGGTGGACCTGGTCGAGCGGCCGGTGGACGCGGTCGTGCTCACCGTGTGGGAGACCGTCGCCACGCGCCTGGCTCTGGCCGGCGCCTTCGCCGCGGGCAACACGACAGGCGGCGCAGATTTGGACGCCGAAGAAGAGTCCTACGCCAGGTCCGTTGCCGAAGAGGGAGCGGCCCGGGCCAGCGAGCACGGCTACCAGGCCAAAGCGATGATCAAGGAGTCCTTCGATGGGATTCCCAAGGCGATCTTGCAGACGGCGGACAGCGTCTCGGCCCGCTTGATCGTCTGCGGTCAACGGGGTCGCGGCGTTCTCCGGAGCACCTTGCTTGGCAGCACCTCGCACACGTTGGCGACGCACGCCCGGCGGCCGGTCCTCATCGCTCCCGAACACCCTGCAGGCAGGGAGTGAGCGTCTGCTAAGCCCGGGTCATCACGGCAGAGCGCAGTCGGCGAAGGCTCCGAGACTCTCCGGCGAACGATCTGACCCCTCACGGCACAGGATCAGCCGGATTCCGGTATAAGTAATGACGTAATCATGTAATAAGGACTCGTCATGACTGATACCCTTGACCGCTCGACCGAACCGGAGCTCGCGGCACTCGACGCGTACTCCCAGGTCGTCGTCGCTATCGCCGAGCAACTGACCCCTCGGGTGGCGTCGTTGCAGGTGTCCCGGCGCGGCCGCGACGGGAGAATTGCGGTCGGCGCAGGCTCGGCGGTCGTGTTCACGAACGACGGTTTCTTGTTGACCAACGCCCACGTGGTCGGGAAGGCCGAGGCTGGCCAGGCTGCCTTCGGTGACGGGACCACCGTCCCGTTCCGCGTCGTCGGCACCGATCCCTTGTCCGACCTGGCGGTCGTCCGAGCCGAGGGTGTCACCCCGGCGCCGGCCCAGTTGGGTGAGGCGTCGCAGCTCAGGGTGGGACAACTCGTCGTGGCGGTCGGGAATCCCCTCGGGTTGGCCGGCACCATCACCGCCGGAGTGGTGAGTGCGCTGGGTCGCTCCTTGCCGACTCGAGCCGGTGACAACATGCGCATCGTCGACGACGTCATTCAGACCGACGCGGCGCTGAACCCGGGAAACTCTGGCGGGGCACTCGTCGTCGCCTCGGGTCAGGTTGTGGGCATAAATACCGCAGTGGCCGGGGTCGGGGTCGGCCTGGCCATTCCGATCAACGGCATCACCCGACAGATCATCGCCACGCTCATGGCCGAGGGCCGTGTCCGCAGGGCCTATCTGGGCGTGGCGGGGACACCCGCCCCGCTCCCTCCGTCGCTGGCCGGTCGGCTCGACCAGAGGACAGGAGTGCGAATGGAGCAGGTCGTGTCGGACGGGCCGGCCGCGAGGGCTGGATTGCGACGTCACGACCTCTTGGTCAGTGCCAACGGCGAGGCCGTCACCAGCGCGCAGTCGTTGCAGCGATTGATGATCGGCGACGCCATCGGTCAGCCGTTGACGTTGACCGTGCTCCGATCCGACGCCCTGCTCGACGTGATCGTCACGCCCGAAGAACTGCGTGGCGACGAGTGATCCACGGGGATGGCACACCGACGACCTGAGACCACGGGGACCTCACCGGGCTCAGGGCGAACAGCAAGCAGTCCCACCCCTGCGTCAGGGGGATGCAGAAGGTCTCACCCATGACTTCGGGGCTGGACGCCATGGGTTTTACTGACGTCGTCTGACAATACAGGCGCAACAGTCCAACTCACGGTGAGAATCTCTTTCGCCGCGCCCCTGACCCTGCCGATCTTCCGACCGTGAGTGGCCCCTCGTCGTCGTTGACCGTCAGCTCCCTGTGGAGCCGTATACGCGCGGAATGGGCCACCCCCATGACCCGAGTCGTCTTTGCCCTGGTGATGGCGACGGCAGTCATGATCTGGTGGCTGGAACGGTTCAAGGTCGTTGCGACAGAACCCCTCTGGTTGCTGCTCGTGGTCCTCGGCGTCGGCTATCTGCTCTGCTGGACAGCCCACCTCTACTATTTGGCGGGTCCGTCCCCGGCGCGGTTCCACCTTCGCATTGCGACGCAGGTCACGGTCGCAACGATCGTCATGTACCTCACGGGTTGGGGTCCGGCGCTCACGCTCGGATTCGTCATTGTGGCGCGGGACAACCTCACGGTCGGCCAGGGTCACTCCTGGCGGCCGATCGCGGTGTGGATCGCGGTCGGGCTCGTCGCCGGCCAGGTGGCCATCAGCCTGAGGATCGCGCCGAGCTTCGTCACGACACCCGATGAATACGGTCTCGCCACCCTGTCAGCGCTGGCGACGCTGTTCGTGATCGGATTCCTCGGAATCAGTGCGGAACACCTCTTCACCACGCAAGAGTCGCTGCGACTCTCCTCGGAACGACTGCGCACCACCCTCGAGACGGCCAACGATGCGTACGTCGAGATCGACGATCACGGAGCAGTCACCGAGTGGAACGGCCAGGCGGAGGCGATCTTTGGCTGGTCGCGCCGGGACGCGATCGGTCAACTCCTCGAGCGACTCATCATTCCGGGCGATCAGCGAGCCGCACACCGAAGCGGCCTGCAGCGAGTGGCCACGGAAGGAGCTTCGACGATGCTCGGCCGGCGCCTCGAGCTCACCGCTCGTCACCGGGACGGGCATTCGTTCCCGGTGGAGCTGGCCATCTGGAAGACGCCCGCCGCCCATGGTTCGCTCTATCACGCGTTTGCCCATGACATCACCCGTCGCAAGGACGCTGAAACGGCGCTACTGCGGTCTCAGCAGGACTTCCGTATGCTCTTTGCGCACCATCCCCACCCGATGTGGGTCTATGACCTCCGCTCGCTGTGTTTCGTCGAGGTCAACGAGGCGGCCCTCCATCACTACGGCTACAGCCGCGACGAATTCCTGTCCATGACGATCGAGGACATTCGTCCACCCGAGGACGTCGCCGTCTTGGCGGCGCACGTGGCCGCGACGCGCGAGGACCTCGAGCACACCGGTGTGTGGCGCCACCGGACGAAGGACGGTGTCGTCATCGACGTGGACATCTCGTCGCATCGTCTGATCTTCGACGGACGTGACTGCGCGCTCGTCATGGCACAGGACGTGTCCGCGCAGCGGCGCCTCGAGGATCAGCTGCGCCACCAGGCCCTCCATGACACGCTGACCGGCCTCCCGAACCGGGCGCTTCTGCTCGATCGCTCCGAGTTGCTGCTGGCACAAGCCCGCCGGGCCGGCTCGCAGATGGCTGCGCTCTTCCTGGACCTCGACAACTTCAAGGAGGTGAACGACTCCCTGGGGCACCTGGTTGGCGACGAGTTGCTGCAGGCGGTGGCCACTCGCGTGTTCACGGCCATTCGTGAGGCAGACACCGTGGCCAGGATCGGTGGAGACGAGTTCGTCGTCTTGGTCGGCAACGCGTCAGCGTCCTCGACGACCCCGGAGCTCGTCGCGGACCACCTCCTGCACGTGATTCGGGACACGCCCTTCTACCTGGGTGGGCGCAACGTGACCGTCACCGCGTCGATCGGTATCGCCACCGGGGATACGTGTGAGGCGGCCGACTTGATCCGGAACGCCGACGTGGCCCTGTACCAGGCCAAGGCCCGCGGGAAGAATCGGTCCGCTCTCTTCCTGCCCGAGATGGGGTCTGCCGTCAACGAGCGCCTCGAGATGGCGCTCGACCTCCAGAGCGCGTTGGCGAACTCGCAGTTCGAGCTGCACTACCAGCCCGTCGTCGATCTCCAGAACCTTGCGCTCATGGGTTCCGAGGCCCTGCTCCGTTGGCGTCACCCGACCTTGGGCTGGGTGTCCCCCGAGCGCTTCATCCCCCTGGCGGAGGAAACAGGCGTCATCGACGACATCGGGCGGTGGGTCCTCGACAAAGCCTGCAGTGATGCCGCGGCCTGGCGCCCGGTATACCCCTGGGTGTCGGTGGCCATCAACGTGTCGGCCGCGCAACTCTCGACGGACCGCTTCGTCGATGACGTGAGGAATGCCCTCACAAGGAACCAACTCGACCCCGAGGCGATCGTCCTCGAGATCACCGAATCGACCCTCATGGTCGACGCCAACGCCACGGTTCGTCGACTGCAGACGCTCAAGTCTCTGGGAGTGCGACTCGCCATCGACGACTTCGGCACTGGGTTCTCTTCGCTCAGCTACCTTCGGCAGTTCCCTGTCGACATTTTGAAAATCGACCGATCGTTCCTGTCCACCGTGACAACCTCGGTGCAGACCGCCGTCCTCGTCCACTCGCTCGTCCAGTTGGGCAAGGCCCTCGGCCTTGAGGTGATTGCAGAGGGCATCGAGCATCCCGACCAACTGGAGGCGCTGCGAGACACGGAATGTCGGCTGGCCCAAGGGTTCCTCTTTGCGCAGGCCGTTCCAAAGGAGGAGATCGACCGGCTCTTGGAGTGCGGTTACTTCCCCGACCCAGCACAGCACGCCGACCGAGCGTTGCAGCTCACTGCGGGGGACGGTCGGCCCTATTGGCTCGACGTCGTCCACTGAGGCGCGTGATCCGACCGCCGCGTCGGTGACTTCCGCCGCGTGCGTGCACGTACCGGGGACGCTACCGGCGACAGCCTATGGAGGTTTGGAGGTCTCCGTCAGGCGCGCCAACTCCGTGAGTCTGCGCTCGAGAAAGCGTCGTTCGGCTCCGTCGTCGGTCAGCGCGTTTGCCTGAGAATAGGCGCGACGGGCCTCATCGATCCTCCCCAGGCGTCGCAAGAGCTCCGCTCTGGTCGAATGCAGGTAACGGAAGTCGTCGAGGCCCAGTCCGTCGACGATACGCAGGCCGGCCTCCGCTCCGTGGATCTCGGCGATCGCGATGGCGCGGTTCAGCTCGACGACGGGTGATGGCGCGATGCGACCGAGCTCTGCGTACAGCGCAGCAATCTGCGCCCAGTCACAGGGTGTGTCCACATGCAGCGAGGCGATCGCACCCTGCAGGACGTAGGGCCCGCGACCACCGAGCCCCAACGCACGATCCAGCTCGGCGCGGCCTTCGGCGATCTGCTCGGTGTTCCAGCCCGAGCGGTCCTGATCAGCCAGCAAGACGAGCTCGTCATTGTTGAAGCGCGTGTCCCGGCGGGAGTCGTGCAGGAGCATCATGGCGAGGAGTCCGTGGCTCTCGGGCTCCTCGGGAAGCAGTTCGGCGAGCGCCCGGGCCAACCAGATTGCTTCCGCTGCGAGCTCGTCCCGACCGCCGTAGCCCTCGTTGAAGATCAGGTAGACCACCGCGAACACTGCGTCGAGGCGCTCGTGGAGGAGATGGCGTGGTGGCACGCGAAACGGGATCTTCGCCGCCTTGATCTTGCGCTTCGCCCGCACGAGCCGTTGCGCCATCGTGCGCTCGGGGACGAGAAAGGCTCGGGCGATCTCGTCGGTGGTGAGGCCACCCAGGGCGCGCAGGGTCAGCGCAACCTGAGCTTCGGTCGCGAGGGCAGGGTGACAGCACGTGAAGATCAGTTCCAGGCGCTCGTCCGGGAACCTTGCCGTGTGCATCTGCGACTCCTCGCGATCCGCCGCGGCGAGCAGGCCCAACTTCGAGGCAAGAACCCCATTCCGGCGGATCTGATCCGTGGCTCGATTCTTCGCCGTGGTGATCAGCCAGGAGCGCGGGTTGCTGGGGGTGCCGTCGCGTGGCCAGCGGTCGGCCGCAACCGCGAACGCCTCCTGCGCAGCCTCCTCGGCGAGATCGAAGTCGCCGAGGAGGCCGATCAGGGTGGCGAGGACGCGACCCCACTCCTCTCGGAAGACCCGCTCGAGGGCTACTGCCAATACACCTCCGCCGGTCGGATCTCGATGGCGCCACCGAGACGAGCAGCCGGGACCCGGGCGGCCACGGCAATGGCCGCGTCAAGATCATCCGCTTCGAGCACGAAGAAACCGCCGACTGCTTCCTTCATCCCGACGAATGGGCCATCGGTGGTCAGTGTCTTGCCTCCCTCGACCCGGACCGTGGTCGCGTTCTCGGGCAGACCCATCGGTAGGCCGGGGCTGACGCCGGGCGTCTGGTTGAGCGCCGCGTAGTCGGCGTAGATCTGCTTCTGCTCCTCGTCGGAGAGGGCCGCCCACTCGTCGGAATTGGGCAGCGGGGTGGTGCCCTGAAAGATCAGCATGACGTACTGCATGTCTACCTCCTCGTCGTTCCAGATTGGCAGCTCTTTGGACGAACGGGAAGCGGCAAAATCGACAGGGGACACCGGAAATCCTTCGTCGGATCCGACGAAGGAGCGAGCGCGTCGCATCGCTCGGTGCGGTCTCCCTTCAGGAATGCTCCGCGAATCCGGCGACATTTTGCGCGGTCGACGACACCTGGGTGAGATGGATGCCGACGTCGACCGGGAGCGTGGCGCGAAGGGGCACCGAGCCGGTGCCGAGCTGCCCGCTCCGGTTGTCGCCCCAGGCCCAGAGTCGCCCGGTCTGGTCGATGGCGTAGCTCGCGTAGCCGCCCGAGCTGACCCAGACGAAGGTGACGTGTTCGGGAACGCGGACCTGCTCCGGGACGTCGGAGCTCGTCACGGTGCCGTTGCCGAGCTGACCACGATCATTGTCGCCCCACGCCCAGACGCCTCCGTCGCGAAGGATGGCGATCGTCTGTCCGTTCTTCGCGCCGCTTCCGCCCTGGAACACCTGTCTGACAGCGCTCGGCAGGGCGACCTTCACGGGGACGGCACTGTTGGCGGTAGAGCCGTTGCCGAGCTGCCCCGACGCGTTGTACCCCCAGTTGTAGTACTCGCCGTTGGCCAGCAGGGCCCCGGACCCCTCCCAGGACGAGGTGAGCGCGGTGACCTTGGCGCCGCCCGGCAATCCGACGACGGGCGTCGGCGAACTCGTGGAGGCCGTCGAACCGTTGCCCAGCTCGCCGGCGTCCCCGCTCCCGCAGGCGTACACGGTGCCGCTCGAGTCGAACAGCGCGTGGGTCCGGGCGCCCGTTGCGAGCGTGACGTCCGAGAAGGGCAGTTGTTGCGGGCGGGATTCGACGACACCGGAGAGGCAGAGGTCGTCGGAGCCGTTGAGGCCCCAGCCCCAGGCGTGACCGGTCGAGTCGATGGCCAGGCCGGCGTCGAACGGCATCGGGTTGGCAAGCGACCTGATCTTGATGCCGGCCGGAAAGTCGACTTCGAAGGCCTTCGTCTCGTAGGGAGTCAGTGTTCCGTCCCCGAGCTCGCCGTAGCTGTTCACGCCCCAGGCGTAGACGGCTCCTGTCGAGGTGAGGGCGTAGCCGTCGGAGTTCGAGGTAGCGATCTGGACGACGCGTCCCTCGACGCCGGCGACCTCGGTGGGCCGGTCCAGTTGGAGATTGGTGATCGCGCCTCTGTTGCCGACGACGCCCCACCGGTACACGACGGAACCCGGGGTCGTTGCCCCGTGCGAGGCTCCGTTTCCGGTGGTGCTTCCGCCGCACGCGGCGAGCACGACCGAGCCGACGGCGAAAAGGCCTGCTGCGACGACGACAAACGATCGACGCCTGGTGCGTGTCATCGCAGCCGCCCACCCTCTCGAGGCTGTTCCAGAGCGTCTTGCCTCCCGCTCGGCCGCTCACGAACCATGCGCCAGAGAAGCAGTGCTCCGGCTCCCGCGAGCAGCACCCCTGCGACGTGCCCGAAGAGCACGAACACGACGCCACCGGCCACCATGGCGGCACCGATGAGCACGCGCTGCCAAGGCGCCGCTCGCAGAAGTGCTTGTCGGACAACTGGACCGCTGCCGTAGTGCATCAGGCCTCCTCGTCTTGGCTGTGTCTACGCTATTGGTCTACATGATAGACTGTCAACTACTGTGACTAATGGCGAGATCATGGCCTCGCCCGGTGAGCGACCGGCGCCAGGTGGCCGGCGGGCACCGTTGCCGTGGCTGCTTCGACGGGCGAACCAGCGCTACCGGGCCGCCATCAAGGAGCGCTTGGCGGAGTGCGGCTACGAGCAATTGCCCCAGCCCGGGTATTGGGCGCTGATGATCCTTGCGAGTGGCGGAACGGACGCCAGTCGGCTGATTGGCGAGATGGGGATCAGCAAACAGGCGGTTTCGAAGCTCGTCGACCTACTGGTCACCGAGGGATTCGTCGATCGGAGGCCCAACGATGCCGATCGCCGCCGAACCGATCTCCTGCTGTCGGCCAAGGGCCGCCGAGCCGCCGACGTCATCGGGGATGCAGTACGGGCAACTGAAGACACCTTCGTGCGTGAACTGGGTCCGGAGCGGTTCGCCGACCTCGTCGAGATACTGGCGCAGCTGACGCGGCCAGACGAGGGTTGAGGCAGCGGACTCTCGTCGAGGACGCCATGACTCCGGCCCCGGACAGCGAGCGGGTGACACATTCGGCCCCCCACGGCCCTGCCCGAGTCCCGAGGTATCATCTTGGTAACAGATATGAGGTATCGCCTCTACCACCTTGACAGATAGCCTCGGAGCCGACACCCTGGCGGGGGGTCACAGAGAGGAATGACGATGCGCACACACCAGGACGAATTGGCTGAGTTCCCGCTCTTCTCCGACGCCAGCCGGTCGCAACTCGAGATCGTCCGTCGGGCCCTGACCAAGGTGGACGTCGCTGCCGGCTGCGTCCTCGTCGAGGAGGGTGCACGGGGGGACCAATTCATGATCATCTCCGACGGCGAGGCGGCGGTGAGCCGTGGGGGTCTTGCCATCGCGACGCTCGAGCGCGGAGACCTGGTGGGCGAGATGGCCCTCCTCGAGGGAGATGGCATCGGTCGCCGCAATGCCACGGTGACGGTCCGCAGCGACGCCACGATCTACGTCGGCACGCCCGCAGAGTTCCGCCAGATACTCCAAGCCGCGCCTTCGGTCGCCCACAAGGTGCGCCAGACGGCCGCCGTGCGCGGCCTCAGTCGCGTCGCCTGACCAACGGACGGCCGCCAGCGGCCCGCGCGCCCTCGGCCGAAGCTACGGGCGACGTCGAGCCGCCCGAGACCCCAACGTCAGTTTTCGACCGGCGCCGCGCGGCGCGGCAGCTTCCATCCCGGGCGAACGAAATGGCAGGTGTAGCCGTTCGGATACTTCTCGAGGTAGTCCTGGTGCTCCGGTTCGGCCTCCCAGAAGGCTCCCGCCGGTTCGACTTCGGTGACGACGGACCCGGGCCAGAGGCCCGAGGCGTTGACGTCGGCGATGGTGTCCTCGGCGACCAGGCGCTGCGCCTCACTGGTGTAGAAGATGGCGGAGCGGTAGCTCGTGCCCACGTCGTTGCCCTGGCGGTTCTTCGTCGTCGGATCGTGGATCTGAAAGAAGAACTCGAGAAGCTCTCGGTACGAGAGGACGCTGGGGTCGAAGACGATCTCGATGGCCTCGGCGTGGCCCCGGTGGTTCCGGTACGTGGCGTTGGGAACATCTCCCCCCGTGTACCCGACCCTGGTCGAGATGACGCCCGGCATCTTCCGGATCAGATCCTGCATGCCCCAGAAGCAACCCCCGGCGAGAACGGCCTTTTCTGTCTCTTGTGCCACGAGCGGGTTCCTTTCGCTTGTCATCGGCCCGATCCGAGTGGAGTCGTCCCACGGTGTCGAGCCTCCGCCTCGACGGAGCGACGTCATCGATGGAGACCCCCACCGGGTCATGACCAGATGCGGTTCCCTACAGCCTGGCACGCTGTGACCGAGAGCTCCATCCCGCAATGGCGGTTCTCGCGCGGAGCCAGCGCGCCAGGTCTCTGGACGACCAGGAGTGACCTGCGTCACGGCGCCGTCGTCTCCCGTTGCCCGGCTGCGGGCACAATGGGCACGTGCGCGCCGACCTCGAGGAGCTGCGCCGTCTTCGGCGCGCCCGCGACCGCATGGACCGGGAGTACGCGCAGCCGCTCGACGTCCCGGCGCTCGCCCGTACGGCGTTGATGTCGCCCGCGCACTTCAGCCGTCGATTCCGCGAGGCCTACGCCGAGACTCCCTCTTCCTATCTCATGACCCGGCGTATCGAGCGGGCGAAGGCGCTGCTCCGCAGGAGCGAGTTGAGCGTGACGGAGGTGTGCTTCGCGGTCGGCTGGACGAGCCTGGGCTCCTTCTCGGCGCGGTTCACCGAGCTGGTCGGCGAGACCCCGTCGACCTACCGAGCCAACGACCACGACGAGCTCCGTGTCCTGCCGACGTGCGTGACGATGGTGCTCACCCGGCCACGACGGGTTGGTAGCGGAGGCCAAGCAGAACAAAGCAGTTTCGAAGAAGAAGCGGTCGCCGCACCTGCGTAGTGTCGGGATCATGACCCTCTCACTCAGCGCCGTGCACATCCTCGTCGACGATCCGGACGCCGCTCTCGGTTTCTATCGGGACGCCCTCGGGCTCGAGGTGCGCAACGAGGTCGCCAACGGGGACTTCAAGTGGATCACTCTCGGTTCTGACACCCAACCAGAGATCGGGATCGTGCTGTCGCAGCCGCAAGCGGGCCGCTCCAAGGAGGACGGGGACGCCCTCGCGAGCATGCTCGCCAAGGGTGAGCTGTACCCGGCCCATTTCCGGACCGACGATCTCGACGCGACCTTCGAGAAGGTCGCCGCGGTGCCCGGCGTCGAAGTGCTCGAGGAGCCTGTCAGCCAGCCCTGGGGCGTCCGCGACGCCGCCGTGCGCGATCCGGCCGGGAATCGGCTTCGCATCGAACAGGCCTAGAAGATCGAACAGGCCGAGAAATCGAACAGGCCGAAGCGAAGACGACGATATCGACGATCGCGGTCATCCCCGCCATTCGGCCGGGCTTGCTCCCCGCGGGACCAGAATCGGGTCGGGCCACGCGGGCGGCGTCGCGGAGAAGTGCACGGGTGGAGCGAGCATGTGGACCTCCCCGAAGGCGCTGGGCGCGTCGTAGGGGTCGGGTTCGCGCAGGCTGTGCTCCTCGTCGCTCCCCGCCAGCGCGGGATCGACGAGCCCGAGGGAGCGGCACCACATGGCGGTCCTCGTCAGGCTGACGGTCACGAGCCACGAGCCTCCCTCGGTCGCCCGCCTGCGCAGGGCGGCGCTCGCACCGACGGCGCCGAGGTAACCGGTGATGTAGTCGTTCAGGAGTGCGGTGACGGGCAGCCTGGGCTCGGACCGGCTCCCCTCGATGGTCATGAGGCCCGAAGCGGCCGATCCGTTCATGTCGAAGCCGCCCCGGCCGGCCCACGGCCCGCTCGAGCCGTAACAGCTGACCGAGACGAAGACGACGCCGGGGTAGCGACCCGCCAGTTCCTCGGGGCACAGGCCGCGCCGCGCGAGCGAGCCGGGCCGGTGATTGTCGACCACGACGTCGGCCTCGGCCAGCAGCGCGGCCGCGCGCGCCGTGCCCCCCGAGGAGTCGAGATCGACGTAGGCGCTCCTGGCGCCGACGTTCGCCTCCGCGTAGATGAATTCGTGTTCGTAGTCGTTGGGACGGGTGGCGCCGAGGACGTCCGCGCCCTGCTCGGCGAGGGTGCGGCCGACGGTCGGACCGGCAACGGCGTGCGTGAAGGAGAGGACCCGGATGCCGTCGAAGGGACGCGCGGCCCGCCCGAAGTCCCGCACCGGAGCGTCCCCGATGCGCTCGAGGCCGATGACCGGCTGGGCCGCCAGCAGGGACCCCTGTTCGTGGGCGAGCCATTCGGCGGCGGTGCGGACGGTGCACACGGGCAGGCCCCGCGCGTTCGCCGCCTCTTCGAGCTCGAGCGCATCCCAGGTCGCGACCGCCGCGGCGACCCGGGCGGAATCGGGCGGCACATCCAAGAAGCGGCACCACTTGGCGACGAGGTGGGGGTAGACGGCGGAGACCATGACCCAACGGCCGTCGGCCGTGCGATAGGGCGTCACCAGGAACGGGTTGTCGAGGACGAGCGGGTGCGGGGCCGGCTCCCCGTTGAGCGTCGGGCGCCAGAAGGCGCCCGGGTTGATGGTGTGGACCGCTTGGCGAAGGTCAAGATGCAGATCCTGCGCGGGCCCACCGCGGTGGCGGTGCAGACCGACCGCGGCGATTGCGGACGCCATGAGCGGGATGCCGATGCACGCGCCCAGACGGTGGGCGGCTGGGAGGATGGGATCCTGTCCGGCAAAGGTCACCCGTCCCCCTGCGTGCGCGCCGGAGAGACCGACGTCCGCCAGCAGCGTGTCGAGCGCATCGAGCGGGTCGAACCCGAGCGGTTGTGTGCGTGGTGTCGGCGTTGCGGCGGTGACGGGCCGGGTCGTCACGCCAGGATCTCCTCGGCGTGCTCGGGTGGGTCCACGGTGGTGTGGGGCAGCGAAAAGTGCTGCAGCAACGCGGTCACGGCACGGGGCCCGAGGTCGGACGGCGCGGCGGATCCGGCCGCGTCGTCGGTCAGGACCTGGATGTCGCTGCCCTCGGTGACGGCGACGACCATGCGGGCCAACTCGTCGACGGGCAGGGTGGGGTGCCGTCCCGACCGCTCCAGCGCCTCGGTGATCAGCACGGCGAGCTCGGCGCGCACCCGTCCCTCGTGCTCGACGAGGAGCGCGGCGACGGGGGGCCGGCGGATGGCGTGCAAGGAGAACTCCGTGGAGACGAGCGTCCACTGCCGATCGACAGCGGACCCGGCCGAGGGCGCGCGTGGTGCGCGTGCGGGCGCCACCTCGGGCGCGTGGGCGAGCGCGTCGCCCGCGGGAAGGGCTCGCCGGATCCACGCAGCCCGCCGCTGCCAACTGCGGTCGAGCAGCGCGAGGAAGAGGGCGTCCTTGTTGGCGAAGTTGGAGTAGAAGGCCCCCTTGGTCAAGCCGGCGCGGGCGCAGATCTCGGGTATCGAGGTCGCCCCGTAGCCGTGTTCGGCGAACAGCTCCATGGCGGCATCGAGCAGGGCGGTGACCGTGCGCGGCCGGCGCTTCGTGATCCCGCGTGGCACGCGCCCAGTCTATAGGATTCTGAACGGTATGCAATACCGAACGGAATGATTTAGGGTCGGAAGGCCTCCTGTGGTCGGCCGCGGCCGGACCGTGGTGCGGTCATGGGGAGTGGCCGGCAGAGACGTTCCGCAGCTCACGCAGAGACGCGCGGATGACGTCGGCCAGTGGCCGCCGATTGGCCTCCCCGACCCACTGTTCGAACGCCACCTTGAAGACACCGATGCCCGCTTGCGCCGTGAGGCTCGCGGCAGGCTCGGCGACGCCGCGTGCGCGCAGGGCCGCCGCGGCGGCCGCGGCGAGCGTGGCGAGCTTGATCAGCTCGCGCTCCTGCAGCTCCTGGTTGGCGGCGATGACGGCCTGGCGGGACGCGGCGCGCTCGGGGATCTGCTGGAGGAGCTCGGCCACGGCGTCGAGGCCCGCGGCCACGGCGTCGATGGGTGCGGTCCCGTCCGGAGCCGCGGCGACGTGACCGACGAAGATCTCCTGCAGCGCGCTCGCGCCCCCGAAGAGGACCTCGCGTTTGTCGGCGAAGTGGCGGAAGAACGTGCGCTCGGTGAGCCCGGCGCGTTCGGCGATCTCGGCCGTGGTCGTCTGGTCGTAGCCCCGCTCGGTGAAGAGCTGGAGCGCCGCCTGTTCGAGTCGTCCCCGCCCGTCGGGTTGCCATCTGCCCACGACGGGTACTTTAGTGATGACAGGGACTGACATAAGGTATAGAGTGATGTCAGTAACTGTTATCAGGCTGCCAGCGCCTGGGATCTCCCCGACGTTCGGCCGACCCTACAGAGCTGGAGGTACTCCGATGCGTGTCTTTGTGACGGGGGCGAGCGGGCACATTGGTTCGGCCGTCATCCCCGAGCTTCTCGGGTCCGGGCACGAGGTGGTGGGGCTCGCCCGTTCCGACGCCTCGGCGCTGATGCTCCAAGCCCTGGGCGCGGAGGTCCGGCGCGGCGACCTGGACGATCTCGACGGGCTCAGGGAGGCGGTCGTGGCGACCGACGCCGTCATCCATCTGGCCTTCAAGCACGAGGCGATGCAGGTCGGCGACTATGCCGGCGCGATCGCCGCCGACCTGCGTGCCATCGAGGCCATGGGGGAGGCGCTGGAGGGTTCGGGCAAGCCCTTCGTCGGCACCGGGGGAACCCTGATGCTCGCGCTGGCAGGCATCACGGAGCGTCCGGGCACCGAGCGTGACGTCGTCGACGGCGGCATGCGTGTCGACGCGGAGAACACCGTGGTCGCACTGTCGCAGCGTGGCGTCCGGTCCTCCCAGGTCCGCCTGCCTCCCCTGGTGCACAGCCCGCTCGACCACCACGGCTTCGGGCCCACCCTGATCGGCATCGCCCGCGCCACCGGCGTCGCCGGCTACGCCGGGGACGGGTCGAACCGGTGGCCGGCCGTCGACACACGGGACGCGGCGCACCTGTACCGCCTGGCGCTGGAGGCGGCGCCGGCCGGCGCGCGGCTGCACGCGGTGGGCGATCGGGGTGTGCCGTTCCGCGACATCGCCGGAGCCATCGGGAGGCACCTCGGCGTGCCGGTCGAGCCCATCGCCGCCGACGACGTCAGTGCCCACTTCGGCTATCTCGCTCCGCTCGTCGGGCTCGACAACCCCGTCACGAGTGAGCTGACCACCGAGCTGCTCGGATGGGTGCCGACGCGCCCGGGCCTCATCGCCGATCTCGACGAGGGCCACTACTTCGCCGATCCGGCAGCGGCGTAACCGCGCCGCGCCTGGGGTAGGTACAGCTAGGAAGCCTGCCCGCGCAGCCCACCGATCCCGAGAGAGCCGGTTGCCCCCGGTGTCGGAGCGGTCGGGACCTGCGCTGCGGGCTCGTCGTCTGCACCCGGCGGCGCGGTCGGGTCGGCCGGGCCCGGGGGATCGTCGAGGAAGTCGCCGGTCGGCACGAAGAAGAGGGTTCCGGTGACCGCGGTCGAGAAGTCGAGGATGCGGTCGTAGTTCCCCGGTGGGTCGCCGAGGAACATGCGCTGGAGCATCAGCTCGGTGACGCCGGGGGTCGCTGCGTACCCGATGAAATACGTCCCGAACTCACCGGTCCCGACCGAGCCGAAGGCCATGTTGTCGCGCAGGATCTGGCGCTGGACGCCGTCGGGGCCCACGATGGTGTTCAACGCGACGTGCGAATTGCTCGGTTTCTCGTCGTCGGACAGCTCCACGTTGGACAGCTTCCGCCGGCCGATGACCAGCTCCTGGTCCTCGACACTGAGCGCATTCCACGTCGCGACGTCGTGCACGTACTTCTGCACGATCACGTAGCTCGACCCCTCGAAATCGGGGTCCTCTGCACCGACCGTCACCGCGGCATCGGCGGCCGACCCGGTCGGGTTCTCGGTGCCGTCCACGAACCCGAGCAGATCACGGTCGTCGAAATACTTGAAGCCGTGGACCTCGTCGACCGCGGTCACCGCTCCCGCGAGACGGTCCATGATCAGGGTGGCCAGCTCGAAGCACAGGTCCGCCTGGGTGGCGCGGATGTGGAACAGCAGGTCGCCCGGGGTGGAGACGGCTTGATGACGCGCACCGGGGAGCGGCCTGAACGGGTGGAGCTCGGCCGGCCGAGGTCCCGCGAACAGGCGGCTCCAGGCGTCCGAGCCGATGCCGGTCACCAGCGCGAGGCCGGCTGTCGGGACGCGAAACCCCACCGTACGCTCGAGCCCCGAGAGGTCGGCCAACAGGTCGCGCACCACATCCTCGCCCCCAGGGTCGATGGTCACCACGAGGAAGAGCGCGGCGGCGGTCAGCGGCGTCAGCACCGCCTGCGGCTCCTGCAGCCTGACCGGGGATCCTGGCGGCGTGGGCGTGGTCACGCGCTGCAGCGTATTGCGTCGCGGGACGGAGGTCGTCGGGCGACGGCGAGCTGCCTATCTTTGGCAACGCCCACCGAAAGGACGGACCATGACCGAGACGAACCTGTCCGATTTGCTCGCAACCTCCCCACGGGAGGCCGCCCGGGCCTTTACGCCCGAGCTCACCGCGCTCGTGAACGATCCGCTCTACAGCGAGGTGTGGGCCGACGAGCGACTCTCGCCCCGGGACCGGAGCCTGGTGACGCTCGCCTCGTTGGTCTCGTTGCACCGGCCCGACGAATTGCCGGCCCACTTGCGGCGCGCCGTGAGCAACGGGGTCACGCACGAGGAGATCTCGGCGTTGATCACCCACCTGGCCTTCTACGCCGGCTTTCCCGCTGCGATCTCCGCCTCGGTGATCGCGCAACAGACCCTCGGGAGTGCCTGAGGCGCTCGCCGTCCCGCGGCGGTCGGGTTCAGGGGGTCCGTTTGCGCACGGTGGCGGCGTCGATGCGGTCGCCGACGGTCTTGTCGATGTTGCGCCAGTACTCGAGCGCGCGCTGGAGCACCTCGGGGCGCCGGAGGCCGGCCAGGAGGCCCGAGACGTTGTCGACGAGCCGATCGCGGGCGGCGTCGTCCAGCACCTCGTTGACGAGGGTGTTGGCCTGGCCGAAGTCGTCGTCCTCGGCGTGCAGCACGGACGCGGCGCGTACCATCTCGCCGTTGGCCGCCCAGACGGCATCCTCGGCATAGCGGACCTCGTCGGCGGCCGGGGCGTCGTCGAACGAGTTCGGGTAGTAGACGGGGTCGGCGACGTTGTCCACGCGCATCGCTCCGTCCTTCGAATAGCTCCGCACCGGCGCCTTCGGGCGGTTCACCGGGATCTGCTGGTAGTTGACGCCGAGGCGGGCACGATGGGCGTCGGCGTAGGAGAACCCCCGGGCCAGGAGCATCTTGTCGGGGGAGAGCCCGGTTCCGGGCACCGTGTTGTTCGGTTGGAAGGCGGCCTGCTCGATCTCGCTGTGGTAGTCGGTCACGTTGCGGTCGAGCGTGAGCCGCCCCACGTCGAGGAGCGGGTAGTCGGCGTGGGGCCAGACCTTCGTGAGATCGAAGGGATTGAACCGGTACGTCTTGGCGTCGTCGAACGGCATGATCTGCATCTTCAGCGACCAGCTCGGGAACTCGCGGCGCTCGATGGCTTCGTAGAGATCACGTTGGTGGTAGTCGGCGTCCTCACCCGCGATGCGGTCGGCCTCGGCCTGGGTGAGGAACTCGACGCCCTGGTCGGCCTTGAAGTGGTACTTGACCCAGAAGCGCTCTCCCGCGTTGTTGACCCACATGTAGGTGTGCGACGAATAGCCGTTCATGTGACGCCAGTTGCGCGGGATGCCGCGGTCGCCCATCAGCCACGTCACCTGGTGGGACGACTCGGGCGACAGGGTCCAGAAGTCCCACTGCATGTCGGCGTCGCGGAGGTTGTTGGCGGCCAGACGCTTCTGGGAGCGGATGAAGTTCTGGAACTTGAGGGGGTCACGGACGAAGAACACGGGCGTGTTGTTCCCCACCATGTCCAGGTTTCCCTCGCTCGTGTAGAACCTGACGGCAAAGCCCCTGGGGTCGCGCCACGTGTCGGGTGAGCCGCGCTCGCCGGCAACCGTCGAGAAGCGCACGACCACGTCCGTCTCGGTGCCGGGCTGGAACACCGCCGCCTTCGTGTAGGGGCGCACATCGTGCGTGACGACGAAGCGCCCGAAGGCACCCCCGCCCTTGGCGTGGGGTTGGCGTTCGGGGATGCGCTCCCGGTTGAAATTGGCCATCTGCTCGATGAGGTAGAAGTCCTGCAGCACGACGGGACCGTCCGGGCCGACGGTCAGCGAGTGTTCCTGACTGGCCACCGGTATGCCGGCATCGGTCGTCGTGGGCGGCCGCTGCGATTGTGGTTCGCTCATGCCAACTCCCTTCCCTCCTCGGCGCCCTCCGAATCCCGCGGATCCCGGGTGGGCTCCTCTGAGCACGCTAACGGGGGCACGGTCCGGGCCGGGCCGGCGCCCGGCGGCTCGTCACGCGGGGTCCTCCTCCTGCTCCTGCTCTGCGTGGGCGTCGTCCGCCAGCCACCGAGTGCTGCCGCGATGACGCACACCACGGGTGGCTCGAGATTGAGGGTGCTCGTCCGCTGGGGGCCGAAGCCGGCCGCGAGGAGCGCCGCGCGGATCTCCCGCCCGGCGTCTTCGGCGGTCGCTTTCGAGGCGCCCGGGCAGCGCGGCTGGGAGGCGATGGCGATCCTCCCGCCGGTGCGCAGCGCGCCCCGCAGGGCGCACAGGCGCGCCACGGGGTCCGTCCAGAACCCCATGGAGTTCACCGAGAGGATCGTGTCGAGGGGTTCGCCGAAGTCGGGCAGCCACTCGACCGAGCCCAGGCGGAGGTCGACTCGACCGGCGCGGACGGCGGCGGCGTTGCGCCGCGTCGCGGCGCGCAGCATGACCTCGGAGTGGTCGACGCCCATGACCATCCCCCGGGAGGCGCGGCGGCTCAGCTCGGCCACGGCGACTCCCGGTCCGAAGCCGACCTCGAGGACCCGGTCCGCGGGCTGGACGTCCAGGAGCGAGACGACCCATTGGTTCCGCCGGCGATTGGAGGACCGGTGGGCCATCACCCAGCCGGCCACGTGCCCGCCCAGGCCGTGCGGGCGCATGAACTGTCCGATCACGAGCCGGAGGACTCGCCGGCGCGCGCGGTTCGAGTGTCTTCGCGGCGCGCGACGGCGTGCCGGTTCTCGCGGCGCGATCGGCCGCGTGTTCGTGTTCCCGTCTTTCCATAGGGTGCAGTGAACAACTTCAAGTACCCTTGAAGTCAAGGTGCCGCGTGGCCGCTATCGGTGCCCGCGCATCGGGAGACGGGGCATGAAGCTGTATTTCGACGACGAATCGTTCGACGGCCAGCTGCAGCGCAGCGTCGGCAAGGCGGATTCGGGCATGGCGAACGTGGGCGAATGCCTCGCCATCGCGGAGCGGATCGAGCCGGGCGATCGTGCCGGTTGGCACCGGTCCTGGTTCGACTTCGCAGGGGGGTTGGCCGCGCGGGCCCAGGACGCGCGTGCGGCGGGCCACCTGGTGAGCGCCCGGGGCGACTACCTGCGGGCGGCGGAATACTTCCGGCAGGCCTTCTTCTTCCACCGCGAGGACCTCGACAGCGACGAGCTCCGCCTCGCCTACCCGTCGAGCGTGCTGGCGTTCCGTTCCGCCCTCGACCTTCTCGATTCCCCAGGGCGGGTTCTTTCCGGCGCGGTCTCGGGCTACGTCTTCACGCCCGCGGGCGTACGCGATCCGTGTCCGACCATCATGCACATCGGGGGCTACGACGGCACGGCGGAAGAGCTGTACGCCGCCGCGCCACCGGCGCTGGCGCGGGGCTATGCCTTCGTGGCCATCGACGGCCCGGGCCAGGGGGCGACCCTGTACGAGCAGCGGATGCCGATGCGCCCGGATTGGGAGAACGTCGTGCCGGCCATGTTCGACGCCGTGGCGGGGCTCCCGGAGGTGGATCCCGCGCGGGTGGTCCTGGTCGGCCGCTCCTTCGGCGGCGGGCTCGCGCCCCGGGGTGCGGCGGGCGAGCAGCGGCTGGCGGCAATGATCGTCGATCCCGGCCAGTTCGACCTGGGGTTGGCGGTCGCGGCGCGGCTCGGCCCGATAATGGACCACGTGCACGATCCGACCGCCGACGCGCAATTCGACTCGCTCCTCGATCTGCCGGCGGTGGCGGCGTTGCTGACCCCGAGAATGACCACACACGGGGTCACGACCGTGCGCGCGTACTGTGAGGAAATGCTGCGCTACACCAACGCAGAGACGATCGAGCGGGTGACGTGCCCCTCGTTCGTGACCGACAACGAGACCGACGTGGTCTCGACGGGCCAGGGGAAGATCCTCTACGACCACCTCACCTGTCCCAAGGAGTTCCGGCTCTTCACGAAAGCCGAGGGGGCCGAGGGGCACTGTGAGGGCCTGGCGCCGATCGTCTTCTGGGACGCTGCGTTCGACTGGTTGGACTCGGCGGTCCTCTCCTAGCGGTGTGACAATGCCGCGCTCGCCGACAGCGGCTCGACGCGGGAGGGAAAGATGAGGGATCTACCGGGAAGGGTCGCGGTGATCACGGGCGCCGGACGGGGCATCGGCCTCGCCCTGGCCCGAGCCATGGCGGCCCGGCACATGCGCGTCGTGCTGAGTGACGTCGAGGCGGCGCGCCCCGACCGGGCCGTCGCGCAGCTGCGCGAGGAGGGAGCCGATGCGACAGGGGTGGTGTGCGACGTCAGCGACCCCGCGGCCGTCGACCGCCTCGCCGCCCTGACGATGGACCAGCTCGGCCGGGTCGACCTGTTGTGCAACAACGCCGGAATCGTGGCCGGCGGCCCGACCTGGGAGCTCGCCCTGGACACCTGGCGACGCGTGCTCGACGTCAACCTGTGGGGAGCGATCCACGGTGTCCGCTCGTTCGTCCCCCTCCTGCTCCAGAACCCGGACGGCGGTCACGTCGTCAACGTGGCCTCCCTGGCCGCCGTGACCCCGGTGCCCGGCATCGCGCCCTACAACGTCAGCAAGCACGGGGTGCTCGCGCTCTCGGAGACGTTGCACGCCGATCTGCGATCGGCCGGGAGCGAGGTCGGCGTCACGATCGTCATGCCCGGGCGGGTCGCCACTGCGCTCGGGCTGCCCAGCGGTGCGCCCGCCTCCGATCTCCCCGGGCGGGACGAGCCGGGGGTGCTGTCGGCCGCGTCCGTGGCCGACCAGGTCATGGCGGCCGTCGAGGAGGACCGGCTCTACCTGTTCACTCATCCCGAGCGCATGGTGGACGTCGAGGGGCGGTTCGAGGGCATCCTCGGCCGCTGACCATGCGCGAGCGGTAGCGTCCGTTCTCCGGCGAGGTCCGGGAAGGAGCGTGTCGTGAGCGAGCAGAGAGTTGCCATCGTGACGGGCGGTGGCTCGGGAATCGGCTTGGCCATCGGCCACCGGCTGGCCGCCGACGGGCACGCCGTCGCCGTGGTCGACCTCGACGGGCCGTCGGCCACGTCGGCCGCCGCGGCCATCGGCGGGACGGCCATCGGGCTCGTCGCCGACGTGAGCGACCGGGAGCAGGTCTTCGCGACCGTCGCCGAGGTGCGGCGCCGGCTGGGCGCGCCGGCCATCCTCGTCAACAACGCCGGTCTGGGCGCGCGCTACGACCGCTTTCTCGACGTCACCCCCGAGCTGTGGGAGCAGTTCATCCGGGTCAACCTCTCCGGGGCGTTCCACTGCTGTCAGGCGGTGCTCCCGGACATGGTCGAGGCGAGATGGGGCAGGATCGTCAACATCTCGTCGTCGAGCACGCACGGCGGCCAGCCCCTGCTGAGCCACTACGTGTCCTCGAAGTCCGGGCTCAACGGACTGACCAAGTCCCTCGCCCTGGAATTCGGCCCGCGCGGGATCACGGTCAACGCGATCCCCCCGGGGTTCATCGACACCCCGATGCTCCGGGCGTCCGAGGCGCGCGGGGAGCTCGGCCCAGGAGGCGTGGACGATGCCATCGCCCGGACACCGGTCCGGCGGGCAGGACGACCAGAGGACGTCGCCGCGGCCTGCTCGTTCCTCTGCCGCGACGACGCCGGCTACGTCACGGGCCAGCTGATCGGGGTCAACGGCGGCCGCAACACCTGACGGCGGGCGATCGATCAGGCGTACGGGAGCAGGTCGTCGTCGAGGTCCACGTCGAAGGTGCGCAGCGCCATGGCGAAGACCTCGTAGGCGCCCACGGTGAACACCACGTCCATCATCTGCCTCGCGTCGAATTCCGCCGACAGCGCGGCGTAGGTGTCGTCGCCGATCCGCGCGTCGGCCACCAGCTCGTCGGCCGCCGCGAGCAGCGCGCGCTCGAGGGGCGGCCAGTCTCCAGCCTCTGGACCCGCGCGCACGTGCGCGATCTCGTCGGGCGTGAGGCCCGCCTGCCCGGCCTGGTAGACGTGTTGCGCCCACTCGTACCGGGCCTCGCGCAGGTGGGCCACCCGGAGGACCAGCAGCTCCCGCTGGCGGGGAGTCAGCGACGTGAAGTACAGCGCGTGGCTGATGAGGTGGTTGAACGCCAGGGTGAGCGGCGGGTGGTAGGCCAGGACGCCCATGGCGTTGAGCCCCTTGGGGCTCGAGGGATCGCGGGGCGGGGGCGGGTGCTCGGCGTCGTCGGGCCGCAGTGCGGCCGCCATGGCCTCGATCATGCCCGGTGGCCACTCGCGGGGCCGGATCGGCTCGAGCCTCATGCGGGTGTATCCCCCGCGGTGCCGAACTCGGGCAGGACGTCGCGGACGAACGCCTCGACCTGTGCCTCGCCGGCCCCGGGCCAACCACAGACGAGGTAGCCGTACCCCTCGTCGCGCCACTTGGCCGCGTGCCGACGGGTGGCCTCGAGGTCGTCGAGCGAGAGCGACCCGGCCCGCATGATGGACGAGGGGTCGCGTCCCGCGTCGGCGGCCAGCCGATCGAGGCGGGCTCCGGCCTCGCGCAGCGAGTTCGGCGTGCCGAAGCCGTGCCAGACGTCCGCATACCGGGCGACGAGGGGGAGTGTGCGGCGCGGACCGGTGCCCCCGATCCAGATGGGGGGATGGGGCAGTTGGACCGGGCGGGGCCGGAGCCGGGCCTCGTGCAGCGAGACGCGCTTTCCGTCGTAGGAGACGACGTCGCCGCTGCACAGGCGGGTCACGATCTCGAGGGTGTCCTCGAGCAGGTCGAAACGTTCCGACGTCGGGGGGAACGGAATCCCGAGCTCGCGATGCTCCTGCTCGAACCACGCGGCGCCGAGGGCCAGCTCGAGGCGCCCATGCGACGCATGGTCGACGGTGACTGCCTGTGCCGCGAGCACCGACGGGTGCCGGTACGTCGCGCCGGTGACGAGGAGCCCGAGGCGGACGCGCGACGTCACCCCACTCAGTGCAGCCAGCGTCGTCATGCCCTCGAAGGCCTCGCCCGGGCCCTCGCCGTACATGGGCTCGAAGTGGTCGAAGCCCCAGACGCCGTCGAAGCCGAGGTCCTCGGCGAGGCGAACCCGGCGGACGAGCTCGTCCCAGGACATCCGTTGCTGGGCGACATCGAGGCCGAACCTCATCTGCCCTCCGATCCGTTCTCGGTGAACTCGGCCACGCGGCTGTGGAAGCGCCAGGTGGCCCCGTCGCGGTGCAGGACGTCGCGGTAGCGCCCGACGACCTGCACGGCCCAGCCCGACTCCCCCTGCAACAGGAGGACCACGTCACTGGTCGCCCGGGCCTCGTGGTCGTCCCAGTCGGTGACGTGCGTGTTCAGGACCAGGTGGCGCTGCGGACGGGTCGGCCTGAAGCGGCCGTAGGCCTGCCGCAAGGCGTCGTGTCCCTCGTGGCGGCCGAGACCGGGCATGTCGGTCACCCCGTCGGGACAGAAGAGGGCGACCACGTCGTCCGTCCGGCCGTCGTCGAGCGCATGGGTGTAGGCCGCGAGGGCGGCGCCGACGCCGGCCGCGACGTCGGCGCCTGTGGTTTCGGGGTGCACCAAGGCCTCAGAACGCGATCTCGACGACCGGCATCTCGAGAGGGTTCACGTTGATCTTGCGCAGCGCCGGGAGCAGGCTCTCGTAGGGAAGGCCCGCCAAGAAGCCGTCGATGACGCGCTGGTAGTTCGAGATGTGGCCCTCGTTCCGCTCCGACAGCCGCATGTACTCGAAGCTCCTGGCATGCAGGCCGCGTTGTTGCCGCGGCAGGTTGGAGAAGTCCTGCGCCGGGATCGGCGGCCAACGCGGGTCGTCGTACTCCCACGGCTCCGGCACCGGCGGTGTCGGAGGTTCCTCCCCCACGGGGAAACGAGTGAGCGACCACATGTCCATCAGGGTCTCCTCGGGACCGAGCGGCCGGAAGCGGTAGGACGACGCGCTCGAGAGCATGGGCAGCACGAAATAGTGCGGGAAGCAGTAGGCCATCGGCTCGTTGAGGCCCTGCTCGGTCAGCTCGTTGAGATCGGGCATGGCACACCCGCGGGCGCGGTAGGCCCGGACGACGGCGTCGTTGAGCTGCCGGTCCCAGGCCGCGCTGGCGAGCCCGTAGTCCGCGGGCAGCTCCACCTCGGCCAGCTGCCGGGCGATCTCCACGTCGCGGGCGTGCACCATGCCCGCCATGCCGTCGCTCATCGTCTGCAGGTACTCGAGCTCACCGCCGACGAACACGCGGGGATCGAAGTCGGCGGGGTTGCGCGCCGGGAACCGTCCGGGGATCCGGAGCTGGGGATGGGCCTGCAGCACGTGGTACTGCTCGACAAAGGCCTCCTGGGCGAGCTTCCAGTTGACCGGGAGGCGGCAGGCGTACCACCACTCGGCGCGCAACGAGTCCACCATCCACCCGTCGAGGACGTCGGCGATGGGCTCCAGGCACGCTCGGAGCGGGGGCGCGTCGTCGTCGAGGTTGATCCATGCGCAACCACCCCAGGCCTCGCAGCGCACCGGCGTCAGGTCGAGGTCGGCCGCGTGGAGGTTCTCGGAGGAGAACGCCCCGGCCTGGGTCACTTTCGTGTTGTGCCCGTCCGTCCCGTAGCACCAGCCGTGGAAGGGGCAGACGAAGCCGCCGCGGCGCGAGCCCCGTCCCTGCACGAGTTGGACACCGCGGTGGCGGCAGACGTTGTAGAAGGCCCGCACACCCTGGTCGGGAGTCCGCAGGACGATCACCGACTGATCGAGGATCTTGTACTCCGCGCAGTCGCCGACTTCGGGAATCTCCTCGAGGCGGCAGGCCATCTGCCAGATGCGGGGCCAGATGAGCTCGGCTTCCATGGCGTAGAAGTCCGGGTCGTAGTAGCGCTCCTTGCGAACCCGGTCCACCACTTCCATGGCATAGGGCACAGGGAGGGCGGACCACTTGTGCTCCACGATCGTCATCTTGCTCGCCCCTCGGGTGTGCGTCGGCTGGCGTTAGACTAACCGGTCGGTACAATGTGCCGACGGTGCGCCTCGCCGCGAGGTCGCCTCGTCGATCCGGCGACGACAGGGGCAGCATCGACATGAACACCTCCGCCCAGCCGGCAGCCGGCGTCGACGTGCTCGTCGTGGGCGCGGGCATCACGGGGATCTACCAGCTCTACCGGGCGCGCCAGGAGGGCTATTCGGCCTTGCTGCTCGAGGCGGGCACGGGGGTGGGCGGCACGTGGTACTGGAACCGCTACCCGGGGGCTCGCTTCGACTCCGAGAGCTACACCTACGGCTACCTGTTCTCGCGCGAGCTCTTCGACGAGTGGGAATGGCCGGAGCACTTCGCCGCCCAGCCGGAGACCGAGCGATACCTGAACCACGTGGTGGACCGCTTCGACCTGCGCGGCTGCATGCGCTTCGACGCACGGGTCACTGCGGCCGAGTACGACGAGGCCTCCGGCCGTTGGACCGTCCGGGCCGGCGACGGCACCGAGGTGCAGGCCCGCTACCTCGTGGCGGCGACCGGTGTCCTCTCGGTGCCGTACACGCCCGACGTCCCCGGCCGCGCGGACTTCCGGGGCGACTCGTACCACACCGGCCTGTGGCCTTCGACGCCGGTCGACTTCACGGGCAAGCGCGTGGCCGTGGTGGGGACGTCGTCCAGCGGCGTGCAGGTCGTCCCGGCCATCGTCGACGACGTCGCGTCGCTGACGGTGTTCCAGCGGACGGCCAACTGGTGCACGCCCCTGAACAACCGGGCCATCACGGCCGACGAGCAGGTCGAGCTGCGGGCCGGCTTCGAAGGCCTGCGCGAGGTCCTCAACACCTCGGTGCACGGCTTTCATCACCTTCCCCACGACCGGTCGGCCTTCGACGACCCCGAAGACGAGCGCCTGCGCTTCTACGAGAAGATGTGGAACAGCCCGGGGTTCACCAAGCTGACGAGCAACTATCTCGACCTGTTGTCCAATCCCGACGCCAACAAGGAGTGGTGCGACTTCATCGCCGCGAAGATCCGCCGCACGGTCAGGGATCCCGGGACGGCCGAGCGGCTGATCCCAAAGAACCAGCGCTTCGGGGAGAAGCGGCCGCCGTTCGTGACCGGCTACTTCGAGGCCTTCAACCGCGCCCACGTCGCGCTGGTCGACCTCGGGGAGACACCGATCGTCCGGCTGACCCCCACAGGGATCGAGACCACGACCGGCGTCCACGAGTTCGACGTGATCGTGTGGGCGACGGGGTTCGACTTCGGGACCGGGGCGTTGTTGCGGATGGGCATCCGGGGCCGCGAAGGCAGGGCACTGGCGGACTACTGGGAGGACGGGCCGCGGACGTTCCTCGGCGTGCAGACGCACCACTTCCCGAACCTGTTCTTCCCCGGGGGACCCCATGCGGCGGCCGGCAACAACCCGCGCTACAACAGCGACCAGGTCGACTTCATCACCGCGCTGCTCGTCTACGCGCGCGGCCGTGACCGCGACGTGATCGAGGTGACCGAGCGGGCGGAGGAGCGCTGGACCAACATGGTCAACCGGGGCGCCACGTCGCCGCTGGCCTTCGGCGAGAGCAGCTACTACTTCGGCACGAACATTCCCGGCAAGCCCAAGCGCTACCTGCTGAATTCCGCCGGACGTCCGAAATTGTTCTCCGTCATCGCCGACGTGATCGCCAACGACTACGACTCGTTCACCTTTTCACGGGCGAAGGCAGGGGCGGGCGCCACCGGTTGACCCACCGCTCCAGCTGGTCAACCATGGCGGGTCACACCGTGGCGATCGGCGTGACCGGCGAGCCCACGATGCCCGGCATGCGCAGCGGCGGCGCGGTCAGCAGGAAGCGGCTCCGGCCGTGCGCGCGCAACCACGCTGCCAGCTCGTGCAGATACCACATCTCACCCAGCGGGACGCCCAGCTTGAAGAGGCAGAGGTGGTGGATGGGAAGGAAGGAGTGCCGCGACGGGTCGCGGTCCCGCCCCACCAACCCCTCCACGGCGTAGTTGTCCGCCACGAGGCCTGCGATGCGGGAGTCGGCGATCCAGTCGAGCAGCGCGTCGTCGCGCGCGTCGAGATACGAGCACATCGTGTGGATCTGCACGGGATCGGGGTCCCGCGCCCACTCGAGCACTCTGGTCGCAAACCCGGTGTGCAGGAGCAGGACGTCGCCGGGTTCGATCACCACACCGTCGGCGTCGATGATCTCCTCCAGCGTGGCGCGGTCGACGCCCCGCCACTCGTGGCCGAGGTGGTGCGCCAGGTCGACCAACACCCCCCGGCCCTGCACGCCGTGGAACGCCATGTGCTCGAGACCCAGATGGTGCGCGAAGGCGCGGTGCGGCCCCCCGTCTCCCCGGGCATCGGGACGGGGACCGACCAGGTCGACGCCGCCGCGGTAGCCGTTGTAGTAGACGGCCTCCTCGACGCCGTCGCCGTCGGCGTCGAACTCCGCACCGACGTGGGCGAGGGAGTCCCATTGCGTCGAGTACTGCAGCGAGAGCGTGACGACGTCGTCGGCCCACACGTCGACGTACTTGGGGTTCCCCCAGTCGCCCATCTCGCTCATGTGGACGTTGTAGAAGGTGGCCGGCTCACCCTGCATGTCCTCGGTGGGGGAGACCACGGGCGGGTGGCGGCGTTGGTTGAGGGCCGTGCCACCCGGGTAGTCGAGTGGCAGGCTCAGGCAGAAGCTGATCCCGGATTCGACCTCCCGCACGCCCTCGAGGACCTTCTCCGGGGTGATCAGGTTGACCCGGCCCAACTCGTCGTCGTCGCCCCAGTCGCCCCACGTCGAGCCGGCCGGACGCTGCTTCCACCGCTTCGCCACGGTCGCGCTCCCTCCTCGCTGCGTTGCCCTGTACCGACCGGTTGGTCTAGCCTCTGGGAAGGGCCTTCGCGCAATTCCGCGAGGGACCTTTTCTCCCGACAGTGTGTCCACACACGGACGGAAGGGACAGTTGCATGCCGGACAAGCCCTTTGTCGTCTCTGCCGACGGGCACATTCTCGAGCCCACGGACCTCTTCGTCACCCGCCTGCCCAAGCACCTGCGCGAGCGCGGAGTCTGGGAGGACGACTTCGAGATCGAGCCGTTCGTCGAGGGCGGGGCACGGATCTTCCGTCGCCTGCACACGCCCGGCTTCGACGGGTGGACCATCTCGCGCTATCGCCAGACCGGCGGGCGGATGCCCGAGGGCGACCCCGAGACGATCCTGGAGGATCTGGACCTCGACGGCGTCGACGTCGGGATCATGCACCCCAACCTCTCGCTCTTCGGGCTGTACTCCGACGACCACGAGCTCTCCATGGCGCACGCCCGCGTGTACAACGACTACATCGTCGAGCGCTTCTCGCCCTACTTCGCAAGGCTGGCGCCGACCGCACCGATCCCCCTCACCGACGTGGAGGAGGCGGTCGCCGAGATCGAACGTGCCGCCGCCGGCGGGTTCCGCGGCATTTTGCTGCCGGCCACGCCACCCAGCCCCTATTACTCCCGCGACCTCGACCCCGTCTGGGCGGCGGCACAGGCCAGCGGCGTGCACGTCTTCTTCCACACGCAGACGGGCGGGGTGAAGGTCAACGACCCCGAGGCCACCACGCTCAAGGTCGTCATGGAGTCGGCGCGGCAGGCGAACCAGCCCCTGACGGAGAGGTCGGCCTCGAAGCGCATGATCACGCAGTCGATCTACAGCACCATCGTCCCGCAACAGCTGATCTGCGAGCTCATCGGGGGCGGCGTCCCCGAGCGCTACCCCGATCTCCACTTCGCGCTGATCGAGTTCAACGCGCACTGGCTGGCGTCGCTGGTCGGGGCGATGGACAAGTGCTGGATCACCGGCATCGGGCAGGACGCCGACTGGTGGCTCGGCTACTGGGACCCGGCGCTCCCGCGCGAGCAGCAGACCAGCATGGCCCAACTGTTCCGGTTGAACGAGAAGTGGCCCTATCCGCTGCAACCGAGTGAGTACGTGCGCCGGCAGTTCCACGTCTCGTTCCAGGACGACCCGGTCGCCGTGGCGTGCCGGCACCTCACGGGTGTCTCGACCATCGTGTGGGGCAACGACTACCCGCATGCCGAGGGGACGTTCCGCGGCAGCCGTCAGCTCATCGCCGAGCAGTTCGAGGGCGTGCCCACCGACGAGCGCGACGCGATGCTGGGGGGCACGCTCGGTGGCCTGCTCGGGCTCGAGGCTCCGGTGGCCACCTGACTCAGGAGCATGACCCGGTGTCGAGCGAGTACCGCTTCGATGGACGCGTCGCCGTCGTCACCGGCGCGGGACGGGGGATCGGGCGGGCCTACGCCCTGTTGCTCGCGGCCCGCGGCGCCGCGGTGGTTGTCAACGACCTCGGCGGTGCCATGGACGGGTCGGGTGCCGACTCCGGGCCCGCGGCGGACGTCGTGCGCCAGATCGTCGCGGCCGGGGGTAGGGGGCTGGCGGACACCAACGACATCGCCGACGCGGCCGGCGCCGACGCCGTGGTGGAGGCGGCGGTCGGCGCGTTCGGGCGCCTGGACATCCTCGTCAACAACGCAGGCATCATCCGGTGGGCCGGGTTCCCGGAGGCCGACCAGGAAAACCTGGCCCGGCACCTGGCCGTGCACACGGTCGGCTCGTTCAACACGGCCCGCGCCGCCTGGCCGCACATGGTCGGGCAGCACTACGGCCGCGTGGTGATGACCACCTCGAGCGGGATCTTCGGATTGCCGAACAACCTGTCCTACGCGACGGCCAAGGCGGCTGTCGTCGGCCTCACCCGGAGCCTCGCCACCGCGGGGTCCGCACACGGCATCCTCGTCAACCTCATCGCACCCGCCGCCGCGACGCGCATGGCCGGCGGTGCCGGCCCGGCCGCCATGACGCCCGAGCTGGTCGCGCCCATGGTCGCCTTCCTGGCCCACGAGTCCTGCCCGGTGACCGGAGAGATGTACGCCGCCGGAGCCGGCCGCTTCGCGCGCCTGTTCATCGCCACCGTTCCCGGCTACACGCACGAGGGCCCCGGGGCGACCATCGAGGACGTGGCCGCCCACTGGGAGGCCATCAACGACGAGCGGGGCTACTCCGTCCCGGCCGACCTCCGGAGCTGGTCCGCCACCTTTCTCGCCCACCTCGGACCCGCGGGCGGGTGAGCACCGACCGCGTCGGGCGGCCTCACTCCTCGAGCAGGTCCGGCTCCTCGGCGACGATCTGGTCGTAGAGCGGCTGGAACTGCGACCAGCCGGCGCGGTGACCGCCGGCCTGGCCGGCCGTCTTCGCGGCCACGTCGGGCCGAATGAGCACCGGCGTCCCCGCCGCTTCCGCCAGCAGCTGGGCCTGGCAGGTCCGCTCCATGGTGACGAACCACCACGCGGCCTCTTCGACCGTGCGGCCGACGGTCAAGAGGCCGTGGTTCACCAGAATCGCCGCCTTGTGGTCGCCGAGCGCATGGGCCAGGCGCTTGCCCTCCTCGACGTCGAGGACGGCCCCGGTGTAGTCGTCGAACAGCGCGTGGTCCCCGTAGAACGCGCAGGCGTCCTGGGTCAGGGGGTCGAGCGGGCGGTGGAGCGCGGACCACGCCTTGCCGTGCACGGAATGCGCGTGCGCGGCGGACACGACGTCGGGTCGCGCCGCGTGGATCTGCGAGTGGATGACGAACGCCGCCAGGTTGAGCGGCCAGGTGCCCTCGACGACCGTGCCCTCGTGGTCGACCAACAAGAGGTCCTTGACGCGGATCTGGCGGAAGCTCATCCCGAACGGGTTGACCCAGAAGTGATCGGGCCGGCCCGGGTCGCGCGCGGTGATGTGGCCGGCTGTTCCCTCGCCGAAGCCGAACTTGCCGAAGACCCGGAACGCGGCGGCGAGCCGTTGCTTGCGGTAGCGCCGTTCGTCGTCCACGTGGGTGAACTCGGGGAAGACGTGCGGGGAGCGATCGGACGACATATATCAAGTGTACGGCCCGTTGTACCGGTCAGTCCATAGGATTGGCGCGTGGACTTCACCCTGAACGAGCAGGAGCATGCGCTGGTCGGGCTGTGCCGCGACTTCGCGCAGGGCGAGATCGCCCCGCGCGCGCCGGTGGCCTGGGAGGAGGCTCGCTGCCCGACCGACCTGCTGCGCGAGATGGGGGCCCTCGGCCTCCTCGGCATGCTGATCCCGGAGGAATGGGGCGGCATCGGGATGTCGACGGTCGGTTTCGTCGCGGCCATGGAGCAGATCGGCCTCGCCGACCAGTCGGTGGCCGCGGCCTGGCAGGCGCACGTGACGATCGGCTCGCTGCCGCTCTACCTCTTCGGGGACGACGCACAGCGAGAGCGGTGGCTACGGCCACTGGCCGAAGGGACGGCTCTGGGCGCCTTCGGCCTGACGGAGCCGGACGCGGGCTCCGACGCCCGCGGGATCACGACCCGGGCCGCCTTCCGGGACGGCGGCTGGGTGATCAACGGGCGCAAGACCTTCATCTCGAACGCCGGCACCGACATGTCCTTCGGCGTGACCCTGCTGGCCCGTACCGACGACGCCGGAAGCGGGGCCAACCGCTACGGGAGCTTCGTGGTCGAGAAGGACACGCCGGGGTTCTCCATGGGACCGAAGATGCGCGGGATCGGGTGGCGGGGCCTCGACACCCGTGCGCTCTTCTTCGACGACGTGTGGGTCCCCGCCGACCAGCTGGTCGGCGACGCCGGCATGGGCCTGAGCCAGTTCCTGCGCACGCTCGAGGTGGGGCGGATCTCCATCGCGGCGCTCTCGCTCAGCCTCACGCAGGCGGTCCTGGACCTGGCGGCCGACTACGCCCGGCAGCGGGTGCAATTCGGGCAGCCCATCTCGAAGTTCCAGGCGGTGCAATTCAAGCTGGCCGACATCGCGACCGAGCTCGAGGCGGCGCGCTGGCTCACCTACCGGGCCGCCTCGCTGCGCGATGCCGGTCAGCCCTTCCTCAAGGAAGCGGCCATGGCCAAGCTGAAGGCCAGCCGGGTGGCGGTGTGGGCGGCGTCGGAGGCGGTCCAGATCCACGGCGGCCTCGGCTACATGCTCGAGACGCCGGTGGCGCGGTTCTACTGCGACGCCAAGGTGCTCGAGATCGGCGAGGGGACCAACGAGATCCAGCACACCGTCATCGCCCGCGCCCTCGGCTGCTGAGCCGGCGCTGGGCGGTTCTCACCGAAAACACGGTCGCGCGCAAACGGCGCGCCATCGTCGGACCTGACTCAGACGGCGGCCAGGCGTCGGATCGCTGCGGCGATCTCCTCGGGCCCGGGAAGCCAGGCCCGTTCGAGCTCGGGGGCGTAGGGCGGTGGGGTGGCGGCGGCGCCGATCCGCTCGATGGGCGCGTCGAGGCTCCAGAACGCCTCGCGCGCCACGGTCGCGGCGACCTCGGCCCCGATGCCGAAGGGGACCACCGCCTCGTGGGCGACGAGGAGCCGGCTGGTCTTCTGCACCGAGGCCAGCACCGGTTCCATGTCGATCGGCGCGACGGTCCGCAGGTCGATCACCTCCGCGGCGATCCCCTCGGGGGCGAGCGCGTCGGCCGCCGCCACGGCGTCGTGCACCATGCGCGAGACCGACACCACGGTGACGTCCGACCCGGGCCGGACGACGACCGACCGCCCCAGCGGGACGAGGTGGTCGTCCGCGGGCCTGGGCCCCTTCATCCCGTAGAGGAGCCGGTTCTCGATCACGACGACCGGGTTCGGGTCCTCGATCGCGGCCCGCAGGAGCCCGTAGGTGTCGGCCGGGGTCGACGGCATCACGACGGTCAGCCCCGGGATGTGCGCCAGCAGGGCCTCGAGGCTCTGCGAGTGCTGGCTCCCCGAGGAGCGGCCCGCGCCGAACTGCGTCCGCACCGTGAGGGCCATCTCGGCCGACCCACCCGTCATGAAGGGCAGCTTGGCCGCCTGATTGAGCAGCTGGTCGAGGCAGACGCCGAGGAAGTCGAGGTACATGACCTCGACCACCGGCCGCATCCCGGCCATGGCGGCGCCGACGCCGAGCCCGACGATCGCCGTCTCCGAGATCGGGGTGTCGCGCACGCGGTCGCCGAAGCGCTCGCGCAGCCCCCGGGTCAGGCCGAAGACGTTCCCCCCGGCTCCCACGTCGACGCCGGCGACGAAGACCCGTTCGTCCGCCGCCAGCTCGGACTCGAGCGCGCCGCGGACGGCGTCCATGGTGCGGAACTCCTCGGCCCCGGTGGGCGCCGGCGGCGGCTCGGGGTGCTCCGGCCGCGGGCGGACGACGAAGTCGAAGAGCGTGCCGGCGGACGGGGGCGCCAGGGCGCGGGCCTGCGCGACGGCCTCGTCGAGGTCGCGGGCCACGACGCAGGCGAGCTCGTCGAGCTCGGCCTCGCCGACGCCGCCGGCGACCAAGCCGTCACGGTGCCGCGCCAGCGGGTCGCGCCGCTGCCACTCCGCCACCTCCTCGGGCGTGCGATAGCGCTGCGGGTCGCCCTCGTAGTGGCCGTGCCACCGGTAGGTGTGGGCCTCGACCAGAGCCGGGCCCCCGCCGGTGCGGGCGGCCAGGACGATGTCGCGCATGACCGACGCCGTGGCCACGACGTCGTTCCCGTCCACGCCCGTGTAGGGCAGCGCGTAGCCGGCGGCACGGGCCTCGAGCGTCGCCGCGTGCTGGTCCGCCGCGGCGGAGAACTCGGAGTAGCCGTTGTTCTCGCAGAAGAAGACCACCGGGAGGCGCCAGACGGCCGCCAGGTTGAGCGCCTCGTGGAACGCGCCCTGCGCGGCGGCGCCGTCGCCGAAGAAGGCGACCGCGACCGTGCCCGCGTCGCGCAGGTGCGCCGCGGTGGCCGCGCCCACCGCGATGGGGAGGCCGGCGGCGACGATGCCGTTGGCGCCGAAGATCCCCAGCGTGGGATCGGCGATGTGCATCGAGCCGCCCCGGCCCCGGTTGGTTCCCTGGTCGCGCCCCATCAGCTCGGCGAACATGCCGACCGGGTCGAGTCCCTTGGCCAGGCAGTGCCCGTGGCCGCGGTGCGTCGACGTGATCACGTCTTCGGGCCGGAGCGGCCAGCACGCGCCGACAGCGGACGCCTCCTGTCCGATCGAGAGGTGCACGAAGCCCGGCACGAGGCCGTCGCGGTACAGCCCGGCCACGCGCTCCTCGAAGCCGCGGATCACCAGCATGCGCCGCTGCATCTCGACGAGCTCGGTGCGGGAGAAGGCCCGGTCGGCATCGTCGTGCGCGGTCACGGTCGTGTACTGTACTGATCGGTACAACACCCAGCCATGTCCGACCCGATCGAGATCCCCGACGCGTTCCCAACCGCCGGTGCGGTGGCCGGCAAGCGGGTCGTCATCACGGGTGCGGGCCGCGGGCTCGGGTCGTTGCTGGCCCACGCGTTCTCCCGGGCCGGCGCGGCGGTGGCGCTGGTCGCCCGGACCGAGCGCGATCTCAAGGCCGTGGCCGAGGCGTTGCCCGGGCCGTCGCTCGTCCTGTCCGGCGACGTCACCGACGAGGACTTCAACGACACGGTGGCCGAGGCCGTCGTCGCCGAGTGGGGCGGTCTGGACGTCTGGATCTGCAACGCCGGGATCTCGCCGGTCGTGGCGGGACCGCGCGGGACCGACGCCGGGGTCTGGCGCCGGATCATCGAGGTCAACCTCACCGGCGCCTTCCTGGGCGCACGGGCCGCCGCCCGGGTGCTGGGGGAGGGAGGGCGGCTGATCTTCACGGGCTCGGTGCTGGCGGAGCGCCCACGTCAGGGGCTCAGCGCGTACAGCGCCTCGAAGGCGGGGCTGTCTGCGCTGGCCAAGGGGCTGGCGCTCGACCTGGCTCCGGCCGGGATCACCGTCAACGTCGTGGCCCCCGGCTGGTTCGACTCGCCGCTGGTCGAGGGGTGGAAGCGCAACCCCGAGCTCACCGCGGCCGTCACCGGGCACACCGCGCTGGCGCGGTGGGGTGCGCCCACCGAGCTCGCCGGCGCCTACCAGTTCCTGGCGTCGGACGCCGCGGCGTTCGTCACCGGTGCCGTCCTGACCGTCGACGGCGGGTACCTGCTCGCGTGACGCCGGAAAGCTCCCCGCGCCGGGTCGTGGCCATCACCGGAGCCGGCGGTGCGCTCGGCGGCGCGCTGGCGCGACGGCTGGGCGGCGAGCCCGGCACCGCGCTGGTCCTGAGCGACGTCTCGGCGCAGTCGCTGGCGGAGACGGTCGACGGCGTGGGCGAGCGGGCCGACGCGACCGAAACCCTGACGGCGGACGTGACCGACCCCGCCCAGGTCGACGCCGTCGTGGCGCGGGCCGTCGACCGCTTCGGGCGCCTGGACGTCCTGGTCAGCAACGCCGGCGTCCTCTCGCCGAACGGGCGCATCCACAACCTGGCGGCGGAGGACTGGGAACGCGCCTTCCACGTCAACGTGCTGGGCGCGGTCAACGGGATACGTGCCGCGGTCGGCGTGATGCGACCCCAGCGGTTCAGGGTCCATCGTCCTCACCGCCTCGGTGGCGGGCCTGACCGCGTGGTCGCACGCCGCGCCGTACTGCGCGACGAAGGCCGCGGTGATCGCGCTGGCCAAGGTCGCCGCGGTCGAGTACGCGCGCGACGGGATCCGGGTCAACTGCGTGTGCCCGGGGACGTTCCGCTCGGGCATCCATGACGGGCTGCCGGAGGACGCGCTCGACGCCATCGCGGCGCGCCATCCGCTCGGCCTCGGGGCGGCCGACGACCTCGTCGGCGCGTACGCCTATCTGGCCGGCGACGAATCGCGCTGGACGACCGGCGCCGCGCTGGTCGTCGACGGGGGCTACTCCGCGCCGTGACGCGTCCCCGCCCCGCCGTCGACACCGGGGCTGGTGATCCCCCGCATGAAGATCTCGGCGAACGGGTGCGCCACGGCGCGGGCCGACAGACGGCCACCCGGCTTCAGCCACAGATACGTGTAGTTGTGCATGCCGAACCAGGCGCGCGCCGTCAACCACGGGTCGATGTCGCGGAACTCGCCCGCCTCGACGCCCGCACGCAGCACGGCCTCGACGCGGCGCTCGTACTCCTGGCGCCGGCCCCGGAACCGCTCCGCCCGAGCCCCGGTGAGGGCGGGGAACTCGTGCAGGAAGACCCAGACGTGGTCGGGATAGCGGTGGATCACATCGAGCAGCTCGTCGCCCAGCATGGCCAGCTGCTGCGACGCCGTCCCGTCCGCGCCGGCCACCCGGTCGGCGCCGAGCATCACCTCGTCCATCACGCGGTCGTGGATAGCCGCGAGCAGCTCCTCCTTGGAGCCGATGTAGTGGTAGAGGGCTCCCTTCCCGAGGTCGTTGGCCGCGCACAGCTCCATGATCCCGGTGGCGTGGTAGCCACGCTGTGCGAAGACGCGCGCCGACGTGTCGATGATGGCCTGGCGTCGCCCCTCCCACCGGGGACTGCGGCGCGGTCTCGTTCGCCTCCGCGCGCATGGAGGGGACGCTAGTGGGATTCGACGAAGGACGGAGGACACGGGAGTGCGGGCATGAGGGCGGACGTCAACTGGTTCTCGGTGCTGGCCCACCACGCGGCGCGCTGCGCCCGGGCGCGCCATCACGGTGTTCGAGGGTGGCGCGACCACGTACGCGGCCATGGCGGCCCGCGCGACGGCACTGGCCGGCGGGTTGCACGAACGAGGCGTGCGCCCGGGGGACGCGGTGGGCCTGCTCTCGTACAACTGCCCGGAATTCCTCCAGACGATCTTCGCCGCCAATCGCCTCGGCGCCATCGCCATGCCGATCAACTGGCGACTGGCGGCACCGGAGGTGCGCTACATCCTGGAGCACTCGGGCGCCCGGGCCCTGGTCTGCGACGCAGCATTGGTCGATCTGGCCAACGACGCGACCGCAGGCATGGAGGGGTTGCTCGTGCGGTCCTGCATCACGGACGCGGGCGACGATGCCTGGACCAGGCTGGCCGAGTTGGAGCGGGGCGCCGCCCCGCCGCCCCCGGTGGCCGCCGAGGGCGACGACGTCCACCGGCTCATGTACACGTCGGGGACCACCGGACGCCCCAAGGGCGTCATGCTCACGCACGCGAACCTCGCCTGGAAGAACCTGGCGCACATCGTGGAGTTCGGGTTCACGGAGGCCGACCTGGGTCTGGCGTGCGGCCCGCTGTACCACGTCGGGGCGCTCGACCTGACGACGACGTCGCTCATCGCAGCCGGCGCCACCACGGTGATCCACCGGGCGTTCGACGCCGCCGCCGTCGTCGACGAGCTCGAACGGTCACGGGTGACCACGGTGTGGCTGGCGCCGGCCATGGTCAACGCGATCATGGCGCTGCCGGACGTCGAGCGGCGCGACCTGTCGTCGGTGCGGGTGATCATCAACGGTGGCGAGAAGATGCCGATCCCGCTGATCGAGCGGATCGGGCGGACGTTCCCCTCGGCGTGGTTCGCCGACGCCTACGGCCTGACCGAGACGGTGTCGGGCGACACCTTTCTCGACCGGGAGAGCATCCTGCCCAAACTGGGGAGCGTCGGCCGGCCGTGCCTGCACCTCGAGCTCGAGGTCTGGGACGACGAGGGCCGGCCGGTCCCGGCGGGCGACCGCGGCGAGATCGTGCTGCGCGGGCCAAAGGTGTGCAAGGGCTACTGGCGCGACCCCGAGGCCACCGCCCGGGCCTTCGCCGGCGGCTGGTTCCACACGGGCGACGTGGGCGTCCTCGACGACGACGGCTACCTGTTCATCGTCGACCGGCTGAAGGACATGATCGTGTCCGGCGGCGAGAACATCGCCGGCTCGGAGGTCGAGCGGGTCCTCTACGAGCACGACGCGGTGCTCGAGGCGGCGGTCGTGGGCCGGCCCGACGAGCGGTGGGGCGAGGTGCCGGTGGCCTTCGTCGTCCTGCGGGCCGGGCACAGCGCAACGGCGGACGAGCTGCTCGGGCACTGCCGTGACCAGCTGGCGAAGTTCAAGGTCCCCAGGGCGGTGACCTTCCTCGAGGCGCTGCCGCGCAATCCCTCGGGCAAGGTGCTCAAGCGGGAGCTGCGGACCGGGGCCGGGCAGCACCCGTAGGCCGGGCCGTGGGCCGGAGCCTCATTCCGGCTCGTCCTCGTCGCCGGCCGCCGGGAAATCACCGCGGAGGCCGATGCTGTTGAGCACCGTCGCCAGGCACAGGTAGCCGCCGATCACGAACAGCAGCTCCAACAGCTGGGACGGTTCGTAGGCGGCGGCCAGGCGGTCCCAGGTCTCGTCGCCGACCGCGTGGCGGTCGAGCATCTCGTCGACGGCCGACAAGAGGGCCCGCTCCCGGTCGCTCCACACCGCCGCGTCCGGCCCGCCGGGGACGGCCTCGAGCTGCGCGGCTGTGAGCCCTTCCTCGCCGCCCATCCGGCGGTGCTGGTGCCACTCGTAGCCCGAGCGCGTCCGCCAGGCGACGCGGAGGATGAGGAGCTCGCGGTCCTTCGGGTCGAGCGTCGACTGTGCGCCGGCGAACAGGTCGGTGAACCGCAGGAACGTCTCGCTGAGCGGGACGTGTCGGGCGAACAGCTCCATCACGACCGGCATCGGCGGCGCGTCGGGCGCCCCCGAGAGGTACAACTCGGGCCGCCGGAGGTGGGCCAACAGCACCGCACGCGTGGTCTCGTCCCACTCGGCGAAGGGGAGCGGAGCCAGGCGCGTCGGCGTCGGGGGCGTCGTCGGCATCGTCATGGCCGGTGCATTGTCGCGCGGGCCGTCGCCCGTGCGTCCGGGGCGCTCGACCGCATCCGCGCCGGCAGCGGGCTCATGCCGGGGGACCGGGATCGATGAGCGAACGGTCGAGCCCCGCGACGTCCGCCACACCGAGGAGGGTCATGCTGCGGGCCATGTCGTCGTGCCACCACGAGAGCAGGCGGTCCACCCCGCGCTCGCCGGCCGCCGCGAGCGTGTAGAGATAGGCGCGGCCCGCCATGCAGGCCGTCGCGCCGGCCGCCAGCGCCTTCACGATGTCGCTGCCGCGCCGAAGGCCGCCGTCGCAGATGATGGCCGCGCGGTCGCCCACGGCGTCGGCGACGGGGGCCACGAGCGAGAACGGTGCCGGCGCGCCGTCCAGCTGGCGCCCGCCGTGGTTGGACAGCGCGACGGCGGTGACCCCCAGGTCCGCGGCAATGCTCGCGTCCGCCTCGGTCTGGACGCCCTTGAGGACGATGGGACCGTCCCAGATTGCCTGCAGCCATTCCACGTCCGCCCAGGCCAGCGCGGGGTCGAACTGGGTGCTGATGTACTCCGACATGGTGACCGGGGTGGCGGCATCGCCCACGTCGCGGCCGAGGACGTTGGCGAAGCGGATCGGGTCGTTGCGCAGGAACCGCCACGTCCACTGCGGGTGCAGGGCGCCGTCGAGGAAGGTCCGCGGCCCGAGCGCGGGCGGCAACGCGAAGCCGCGGCGGACGTCGCGCTCCCGGCGCCCCAGCACCGCGGTGTCGACCGTCAGCACGAGCGCCTCGTAGCGCGCCGCGGCGGCACGGTCCACCATCTCCTTGACCAACCCGCGGTCGCGCCAGGCGTAGACCTGGAACCACAGCCGGCCCTCGCTGACGGCGCGCACTTCCTCGATGGAACAGGTGCTGAGCGTGGAGAGTGTGAAGGGGACGCCGGCGTTCGCCGCCGCCCGCGCCACGGCGCGCTCGCCCTCGGGGTGCACGAGACGGGTGAACCCGGTCGGTGCGAGCACGAGGGGGAGGTGCACCGGGGAGCCGAAGAGCGCGGACGAGACGTCCACTGCGCCGACGTTGCGCAGGACGCGGGGGCGGAAGCGGGTCTGCCGGAACGCGGCCGCATTGGCGGCCAGGGTCAGCTCGTCCTCGGCTCCTCCGTCGACGTAGTCGAACACACCCGCCGGGAGGCGGCGCCGGGCGATGGCCCGCAGGTCGTCGACCGACGCCGCGTGCGCCAGCCGTCGCGCGTCGGGGTCCCGCTCGAAGTCCTCGAAACGGACGACCCCACGCAGGTTCTGGAGCAGGCTCATGACCGTGGCTTCCCTCCCGGGTCCCTTTGCGCGTCGACCGAGGCCCGCAGCCGCGGCCCGGCCTCGGCCAGCCACGGCGCGATGACCTGGTCGAGCGCGTCGAGCCGGTCCTCGGTGACGTAGAGGCCGCGGGTCGGGAGCGACGCGCCCAGCTCCACGAGGACGGGGCGCAGGTGGACCTCGACGGCCAGCGCGTGGTGGGGGCCCGCGCCGACCATGACGGGGACCACCGTCACCCCGACGAGGTCCGTGGTGCCGAACCAGTCCAGGAACGACTTGAGCAACCCGGTGTAGCTCGCCTTGTAGGTCGGCGAGGCCACCACGGCCAGTGTGCTCGCGCGCACGGCGTCGACGGCCGCACGGACGTCGGCCGACGACCAGTCGAAGAGCTGCGGGCCGAGGATGCGCCAGGTCGATCGTGCGGCGCGGCGCATCGGACAGGCCGGCGGCGTCCGCCGACGCGACCGCCACGGCGTCGGCCACCGCCAGCGTCCGCGAGCGCGCCTTGGGGTTCCCGACCAGGACGGCCACCGATCCCACGGGTTTCAACGCAGCGAGGGGATGATCTGCGGCAGCTCGGCCGATGTGCGGATCCCCGGCGCCGCCGCCACCACGGAGGCCACCGCGTTCACCGGTCGGTGGGCGGTGAGGTTGGGCGACGTCGCAGCCCACTCGTCGTCGGGCACCGGGAAGTGGATCTCGACGTCGAGCGGGGTGTCGCCCTCGACGACCACGTGCCATCCGGTGGCGCGCAGGTCCCAGGTCGGCTCGACGTCCGCGGTGAGGTACCAGTTCGCACTGAAGGTGAGGAGCGGGCGGCCGTCACGGAGGCCGCGCACCTCGAGCCGCTGCGCGCCGATCGTTCCCGCGTCGACGTGGCCCGCCGCGACGTCGACGGCGTGGCGGGCCACGGCCACCCGACCGCTCGCCTCCACCTCGTCGAGTGGGAGCCCGATGGCGTCGGCCACGACGCCGAGGGAGCCGGCGAACGATGCGCCGCCGTGCTGCTCGACACCGCGGGGGTCGAAGTGCGACGGCTCGCGGCCGAAGCCCATCAGGTCGAAGATCAGCTCGGGCGAGTTGCGCGAGGACATGTCGGCGAACTCTTCGATGAGGATGTGGTCCAGCCGGCGTTGGAGCGACGACAGCACGAAGGGCAGCGCCTCGGTGACGAAGCCCGGGCTCGAGCCGGTGCTGTGCAGCGTCGAACCCCCGGCGGCGCAGGCCGCCTCCAGCCGCTGGCGCAGCTCGGCGTCGAGGGCGGAGGGATTGTGGAATTCGCTCCTGGTCGACACGACGTTGGCGCCGGACTCCAGGAGGCGGCACAGGACGTCGGCGTCCGCCCGGTCGCCCATGTAGAGGACACAATCGGGGCGCAACGCCAGGATCTCCTCGACGTCACGCGTCGCGACGACGCCGGTCGGCTCCGCGTCGCAGAGCTCCCCGGCGTCGCGCCCCTCCTTCGCCTCCGTGTACACGTACAGGCCGACGAGCTCGAGGTCGGGATGCTCGATCACGGCGCGGAGTGACCGCCGCCCGATGTTCCCGGTGGCCCACTGGACCACCCTGTACTGACCCTCACCCATGCAATCCCTCCTCCGGCCGAATCGCCCGACGCGTCAGCGCCCGGTCCAGACGGGCGGGCGCCGCTCGGCGAAGGACCGCGCACCCTCGCGCGCGTCCGCCGAGTCGAAGACCGTCTCGGCCAGGGTCCGCTGCTCGGGCCAGAGCTCCGCCTCGCTCCGGCCCGGCGCCTGCCAGAGCAGCCGTTTGGCCGCGGCGACGCCGAGCGGCGCGTTGCGCGCGATGGCCCCGGCCAGCTCGAGCGCCACCTCGAGCGTGGTGCCCGGTTCGCACAGGCGGGCGATCAGCCCGTGCGCGAACGCAGCCGCCGCACCGATCGGCTCACCGGTGAGGGCGAGCTCGGCGACGACGGACTGCGGCAGGTGGCGGGGCAGGCGCAACAGCGCGCCACCGGCCGGGAAGAGCCCGAACTTGACCTCGGGCGAGCCGAACCTCGCGTCGCGGGACGCGACGAGGATGTCGGCGATCAGCGCCATCTCGAGCCCTCCGCCCACCGCCGCTCCCTCGACGGCGGCGACGAGGGGCTTGCGGCAGCGGTTCTTGAAGACGGTGTCGATCGTCTCGGGGAGGCCCGACCGGGCGAACGCCTTGAGGTCCAAGCCGGCGCAGAACGTCCCGCCGGCGCCGGTCAGCACGCCGGTCCGCAGTGCGTCGTCGTCGTCCAGCCGCACCAGCGCGTCCAGGACGCCGAGCGACAACGCGGAGTCGATGGCGTTCCTGACCTCGGGCCGGTTCAGCGTGATGACCAGGACGTCCCCCCTGGTCGAGGTGAGGACCGCGTCAGGCACGGGCGGCGCTCCGGCGCGCCGGGTCGGTCGCCGTCACGGGATGCGCACCGGGAGCTTCTCCCAGCCGCGGACGGTGGAGGTCCGGGCCTGCACGGCGTTGTCGTGGTCGATCTCCCATTCGGGAAACCGCGCCAGGACCTCTTCGAGCGCGATGCGTGCCTCGAGGCGCGCCAGGTGGGCGCCGAGGCAGAAGTGGATGCCGTAGCCGAAGCTCAGGTGCCGCTGGATCTTGCGGGTGACGTCGAAGCGGTCCGGGTCCGGGAACTGGCGCTCGTCACGGTTGGCCGACCCGTTCAACAGCACCATGGCGCTGCCGGCCGGGACGGTCTGTCCCTGGTGCTGCACGTCCGTGGTGACGTAGCGCGCCTGGACCGGCGAGGGCGCCTCGTAGCGGAGACACTCCTCGATGGCGTTCGGGATGAGGCCCGGGTCGGCGGCCAGCGCCCTGCGTTGCGCGGGGTGCTCGGCCAGCAGCCTCGCCGCCCAGCCGATGAGACGCGTCGTCGTCTCGTTGCCGGCACCCGAGAGCAGGCCGATGTAGCCGAGGATCTCGTCCCGGGTCAGCGTGCGTGCCGTGCCGTGCTCGTCGGTGAACTCGGCGTTGAGCAGTTCGGTCATGAGGTCGTCGGAGGGGTGCTCGGCCCGCCAGTCGATGTACGCCCCATAGTCCGACGCCGCGCCGTCCGAAACGGCGACGTCCACGTCGGGCATGACGCCCTCGTCGAGGCGCAGGCTCTCGTCGATGTGCTCGCGGATCGTCGCCTGGTCCTCCTCGGGTATCCCGAGCAACATGCCGATCGTCCGCATGGGGATCTCGGTGCCGAGGTCGGCGATGAAGTCGAAGCCGCCCTGTCCGACGAGCGGGTCGAGCTTGCGCGCCGCGAAGGCCCGGACCTGCGGCTCGATCGCCGCCATCCGCCTGGGGGTGAAGACCCGGCTCATCAGGCCGCGGTGCAGGTCGTGGTCGGGCGGGTCCTCGAAGATGAACAACCCGGGCGGGAGCTGCGCGCCCGACTTGATGATCTCGAGGACCGAGCCCTTGGCCGAGCTGTAGCTCTGCCAGTCGACGAAGCAGCGCTCCACGTCCTCGTAGCGGCTCAACGCGTAGAACCCGTACTTCTCGTTGTAATAGAGCGGGGACTCGTCGCGCATGCGCTTCCACACCGGGTAGGGGTCGGCGTCGATGTCGAAGTCGTAGGGGTCGTAGTACGGCGCGGGCGCGGTCGTGGCCATCTCGTCTCCCATGGTGCGGCAGGGTGGCCGCCGGAGGTGGGCGGCTGTTGCATCGTGAAAGTAACATTATTGCGTGGCAAGAGCCGCATTCTCCGAGGCCGACGCGCCACCCTGGCCGTCCATCCCGGCCATGCTCGCCGCCACCGAAGACCGCCACGGCGAGCGGGTGGCCGTGCGCGACGGCGCAACCACCCTGACCTACGCCCAGCTCGGGGCCGCCGCGCGCACCTGCGCCGCCGCGCTGGTCGAGGACGGCGTCGAGCCGGGCGACCGCGTGGCGATCTGGTGCGTGAACTGCGCCGAGTGGGTGGTGACGGTGCTGGGTCTGTTCGCCGCCGGGGCGGTCCTCGTCCCCGTCAACACGCGTTTCAAGGCCGCCGAGGCCGCCGACCTGCTGGCACGCAGCGGGGCCCGCACCCTGGTCACGATGACCGACTTCCTCGGCACCGACTACGTGGCCATGCTCGAGACCGCGACCGCACCGCTGCCGGCACTCGAGACCGTGGTCACGGCGCGGGGCCCGGCAGTGGGCCGAGCCGTCGCCTGGGACGACTTCCTCGGTCGCGCCACCTCCGCCGCCGGGGTCGAGGTACAGCGGCGCAGCGCGGCGCTGGGGCCCGACGACCCGTCCGACATCCTCTTCACCTCGGGGACGACGGGCGTGCCGAAGGGGGTCGTGATGACACACGGCCGCACGCTGATCGTGGCCACCGACTGGGTCGCCATGTCCGGACTCCGCGCCGGCGACGTCTACCTGCAGGTGAACCCCTACTTCCACATGTTCGGCCTCAAGGCGGGGATCCTGGCCAGCGTCGCCGCCGGGGCGACGATGCTGCCAGAACCGGTCTTCGACGTCGCCCGGGTGCTGGCGCGTGTCGAGCGTGAGCGCGTCACCGTCCTGCCGGGGGCGCCGACCGTCTACCAGACGATCCTCGACCACCCCGAACGCGGCGCGCACGACCTCTCGACCCTGCGCGTCGCGGTGACGGGGGCGGCCGACATCCCCGTCGAGCTCATCCGCCGGGTCTACCAGGAGCTGCCCTTCTCCACCGTCGTGACCGGCTACGGACTGACCGAGGGCGGCACGGCCTGCGCGACGGAGCCCGGCGACGACCCCGAGGCCGTGGCCACCACCGTGGGGAGGCCCCGGCCCGGGTTCGAACTGCGCGTCGTCGGTGCGGGCGAGCGCGACGTCGCGGCGGGCGAGGCGGGCGAGGTGCTGCTGCGCGGCGGCAGCGTGATGGCCGGCTATCTCGACGACCCCACCGAGACGGCCAAGGTGCTGTCGCCCGACGGGTGGCTGCACACGGGCGACCTGGGGGTCGTCGACGCAGCCGGTCGACTGCGCATCGTGGGCCGGGTGAAGGACATGTTCATCGTCGGTGGCTTCAACGCCTACCCGGCCGAGATCGAGAACGCCCTGTTGCGTCACCCCGACGTCGTGGAGGCGGCCGTTATCGGCATGCCCGACGAGCGACTGGGGGAGGTCGGCATGGCCTTCGTCGTGGTGTCCCGCGACGTCTCGGGCGACGAGATCATCGCCTGGAGCCGCACGGAGATGGCCAATTACAAGGTGCCGCGGGCGGTCGAGATCGTCGACGAGCTCCCCCGCAACGCGACCGGCAAGGTGTTGAAGGATGCGCTGCGCGCCCGTGTGGCCACCTCGGGCACCCCACGGTGACCGCCACCGACGCCCCCGAGGGCCTCTCGTCGCTGGCCGGCCTGCGCGTGATCGAGCTCGGCGTCTGGGTCGCCGCGCCCTCGGCGGCGGCGCTGCTGGCCGACTGGGGCGCCGACGTCGTCAAGGTGGAACCGCCCGCGGGTGACCCGATGCGCAACGCGTTCGGCTCGCTGGGCATCGGCGGCGGCGACGCCCCCAACCCGGCCTTCGCGCAGGACAATCGGGGCAAGCGCAGCATCGTGCTCGACCTGCGCCAGGTGGAGGCCAGGGAGCGGCTCGAGGAGCTCCTGGCAACGGCCGACGTCTTCGTGACCAACCTGCGCCCCGACGCACTCGACGCACTCGGTCTCGAGCCCGCGGCCACCGTGCAGCGCCACCCGCGCCTTGTCTACGGGAGCGTGAGCGGGTACGGCCTGCGTGGCGACGACCGCAACCGCTCCGCCTACGACATCGGTGCCTTCTGGGCCCGCTCGGGCCTGTCGGTGCAGCTGGCCGACAGCGAGGGCGTCCCGCTCAATGCCCGCGGCGGGATCGGGGACCACGTCGGCGGACTCGCCACCCTGGCGGGGCTGCTCGCCGCCGTGCTGGAGCAGCGCGCGACGGGCCGTGGGCGCGTCGTCGAGGTGTCGCTGCTGCGCACGGGGGCGTATGTGCTGGGTTGGGACCTCAGCCTCCAGGCGAACCTGGGCAAAGTGGCGTCGGCCGAGCCGCGCCGTTCCAACCAGACGCCACTCATGAACTCGTACCGCACGAAGGATGGTCGTTGGTTCTTCTTCACCTGCCTCGAGGCCGACCGCCACCTGGACAAGGTCTTGCGGGCGCTCGGCCGCGACGGTCTGGCCGACGATCCGCGCTTCGAGAGTGCGCGGGCGCTGCGCAGGAACCGGACCGAGGTCATCGCCGTCCTGGACGAGATCATCGCCACCGAGTCCCTCGACGTCTGGGCCGAGCGCTTCGAGCGCGAGGGGGTGTGGTGGGCGCCGGCCCGGGGCCCGGCCCAGGTCCTCGACGACCCGCAGCTGGCGGCCAACGACGCTTTCGTGGAGCTGCTCGAGGAGGGCGCGCCGACCCCAGCGGTCCGTCAACGGCCCGGTCACCTTCTCGGACGCGCCGGTGCGGCCCTCCACGCCGGCCCCGCACCTGGGCCAGCACACCGACGAGGTGCTGGCGGAGCTGGCGGCGCGGGCGCGGGCGGCGCGGCGCGAGCGGGCCGCTCAGCCCTGACCGCGGGCCCGGGCGAGCAGGCCGCGGGCGATGACCATGCGCTGGATCTCGTTGGTGCCCTCGCCGATGACCATGAGCGGCGCGTCGCGGTAGAGCCGCTCGATGGGGAGCTCTGTCGTGTAGCCGACGCCACCGTGGATCCGCATCGCCTCCATGCTGAGCTCGAGCGCCGTCTCGCTGGCGAAGAGCTTGGCCATCCCGGCCTCGACGTCGCAGCGCAGGCCCTGGGCCTTGCGTTCCGCCGCGTTCTTGGTGAGCAACCGCGCCGCCTCCAGCCGCGTCGCCATGTCGGCCAGCTTCAGCTGGATCGCCTGGTGCTCGCCGATGGGCTTCCCCATGGTCTCGCGCTGCTGTGCATAGGCGAGCGCGGCGTCGAAGGCGGCCCGCGCCACGCCGACGGCACGCGCCGCGATGTTGATGCGGCCGACCTCGAGCACGCCGAGGATCTGGGGCAGGCCGCGTCCGGGCTGCCCGATCAGGTTCGCCGCGGGGACGCGGTGGTCGGCGTAGGACATCTCGACCGTCTCGACGCCGCGGTAGCCGAGCTTGCCCACCTTCTTGCTGACCGAGATGCCCCCGGAGTGCGGGCCGGGCTCCTTCTCCACGATGAAGGCCGAGATGCCCTCGTCGGTGCGCGCCGCCAATGCCACGACCGACGCCCGCTCACCGTTGGTGACCCAGGCCTTGGTGCCGTTGACCACGTACTCGTCACCGTCGCGCTGGGCGCGGCACGAGATGTTCCGCGTGTCGCTCCCCGCATCGGGCTCGGACAGCGAGAGGGCGCCGCGGCGCTCTCCCGAGGCCAGCGAGGGGAGGAACCGCTGCTTCTGCTCCTCGGTCCCGTGCGTCATCACCAGCGTGGCCGCCATGGTGTGCGTGTTGACGATGCCGGTCAGGCTCATCCAGCCGTAGGACAGCTCCTCGATCACGCCGACGTAGGTCAGCAGGTCCAGTCCGAGCCCGCCGTACGACTCGGGGATGGTGACCCCGAACAGGCCGAGCGCCTTCATCTGCTCGACGATGTCGACCGGGTAGCTGTCGCTGTGCTCGAGCTCGGCGACGACCGGGACGACCTCCCGCTGGACGAACCGGCGGACGGTCTCGACGATCTCGGATCGGATCGCCTCGTCGGTCGTGCCGCCGTGCGCGTCGCCGTTCGCCGCGCGCCGGCCCGCGTCGCGCCCACCGCTCACGCCGGCCGCGCCTTGCTCACGGCGAAAACCCTACCCTTCAATCGTGTTGACGCTGAATCTCAATTCGGAGAAGAATGTTTCCACTATGCCGACGGGTCTGCTGCACCACGGGCTCGAGTCGGCCGCACGCCAGTACCCCGGGCACCCGGCCCTCCTCGCCGGGAGCGACCGTTGGACATTCGCCGAGCTCGATCGGGCCAGCAACGCCGCGGCGCGCCATCTCGCCGCACGGGGCGTCGGACCCGGCGACCGCCTGGCCGTGATGACCTCCAACCGGCCCGAGTTCGTCGTCTGCGTCCAGGCGGCCAGCAGGCTCGGCGTCGCGCCGGTGCTGTTGAACTCCGCCTGGAAGGCGCGCGAGGTGGAGACGGCGCTCGCCCTGACCGGACCCATCTACGCGATCGCCGACGGGACCGGTGCGGCCCTGCTCTCGGAGCGCCTGGGCCCGACCCGGGTCCTCGACCTGAATGACGACGACGGTGCCGCCGCGGTCGCCGACCGCACCAGCGCCGCACCGCGGCCAACGCCCTCGGCCTTCGGCGAGGACGACGACGCCGTCTTGGTGTTCAGCTCCGGCACCACCGACAGCCCCAAGGCGGTGCGCCACACCCACCGCTCCATCGCGCTGGGGACGGCGCACTGGTGCCTCGCCCTCGGGCTCACCCACGACGACCGCTTCCAGGTGGCGACGCCGCCGTCGCACATCCTGGGCCTCCTCAACCTGCTGGCCGCCGCCGCCGCCGGTGCCACCGTGCGCCTGCACCGCCGGTTCGACCTCGACGCGGAGCTCCGTGCCATCGAGGACGACCGCATGACTCTGGAGATGGCTGTCGCGCCCATCGCCCTCGCGCTGGCCAACCACCCGGACCTCGAGGCCTACGACCTCTCTTCCCTCCGCTACGTCATGTGGGGGGCCACGCCGGTCACGGCGGCGGTGGCCGACGCGGTGACGGCGCGCACGGGCGTGCGCTGGCTTCCCGCGTACGGGACGAGCGAGGTGCCGGTGATCGCCGCCAACCCGGTCGACCATCCGGGTGCCTGGCGGCTCGACTCCGCCGGGCTGCCCGTTGGCGACGTCGCGCTGCGCGTGGTGGACCTCGACTCGCGCCAGGTGCTCCCGTCGGGGGAGACCGGGGAGATCGAGGTGCACAGCGCCTCGGCCATGGCCGGTTACCTGCCCGAAGCGGCCACGGCCGCCGCCTTCGACGACGGCTGGTACCGCACCGGCGACGTCGGCTGGCTCGAGCCCGAAGGTTGGGTCCATCTCACCGACCGGTGCAAGGAGATGATCAAGGTCAGTGGGTTCCAGATCGCGCCGGCGGAGATCGAGGCCGTCCTGCACGGCCATCCGGCGGTGCTCGACTGCGCGGTGTTCGGGATCCCCGACGAGCGCGCCGGCGAAGTCCCGGTGGCCGCCGTGCAGCTCGAGCCCGGCTCCGCCACCGGCGAGGACGAGCTGCAGGCGCTCGTCGGCGAAACGCTCTCCACCTACAAGCATCTGCGCCGCGTCGTGGTCGTTGACGTCATCCCCCGGACGCCGTCGGGAAAGGTGCTGCGCCGGACGCTGCGCGACGAGTGGTCCCCGCGGCTCGCACCCGGGGGGACCGGGGCGGCGCGCTGAGTGGACGTCCGCCTCTCACCCGAGCAGGTGGCTCTGCGCGACGCCGCGGCAGTGGTAATCGGGCGCCTGGGCCCGCGTGCGGTGGCCGATCTCGATGACGCGGCGCGCGCCGCCAAGCTGCGCGCGGCGGTCGAGGCGTCCGGCTGGCTGGAGCTGCGTGCGGCATCGGAAGGCGGGCGTCCCGTGGCCTCGGCCGTCGAGGTCGCCGTCGTCGCCGAGGAGCTCGGCGGGGGGCTGGCCGACGCCGCCTTCGTGGGACCGACGTTGGCCGCCGAGCTGCGCCGCGCCGCCGGCGCCGCGCCGAGTGCGGTCGTCGAGACCGTCGTGCTCCGCGACGACCTGGCCGCGCCCGCCTGCGCGCGGGACGGCGCGCTGGCTGTCCCGGGGGTGGCGCTCGACGGCAAGGATGCGGTGCGCGCCCTCGTCCTGGTGCCCGGCGCCGCGGGCACCACGCTCGGGCAGGTCGAGCCGCCCCACGCCGTGGGCGGGGCCGACCTCACTCGCCCGGCGCGGCCCTGCCCGGCCGGGCTGGCCGTGCGGGCGCTCGAGGGCCGATCCAACCCGCTCGGCGAGGACGACCTCGCCCGCTGGCACGCGCTGGGCCTGGCCGCGACGTGCGGGGACCTCGTCGGCGTCATGCGCGGCGCGCTGGCGCTGGCCACGGACTACGCCCGCACCCGGCAGCAGTACGGCGCGCCCATCGGGTCGTTCCAGGCCGTCCAGCACCTCCTCGCCGACTCCCTCGTGGCCACCGAGGGGTCGCGCAGCATCGCGCTCCACGCCGCCTGGGCGGTCGACGCCCTGCCGGGCTCCGACGCGCTCGCGGCGGCGTCCGCCGCCAAGGCGTATTGCGCGCGCGCCGCGCGCGGCGTGTGTGAGACGGCGGTCCAGGTGCACGGCGGGATCGGCAACACGTGGGAGTGCATGGCCCATGTGTACCTGCGCCGCGCGCTCGTCTCGGGCGAGATCCTCGGCGGTGTCGGGGCCAACCTCGACCGCGTGCTCGCCGCCCACGGCGTCGGAGGCACCGATGGACTTCGCTGACTCGGCCGAGGAGCGCGCCTTCCGGCGGCGGCTGCGCGCCTGGCTGGCCCGCCACAACCCGGGCCTCCCGCCCTCGTCCACCGCGGACGAGTACTGGGACGGCCAGGCCACCTGGCACCAGACGCTCTACGACGCCGGGTTCTTCGGCCTGTCGTGGCCGGAGGACGTGGGCGGCCACGGGCTCCCGAGCGTCTACGACGCCATCCTCGACGAGGAGCTCACCGCGGCGGGCGCGCCGCCGCGCCCGAGCGTCGGCTATCTGGTCCGGGGCCTGCTCGAGCACGGCAACGCCGACGTGCGGCAGCGCTTCCTGCCGGGTCTGGTCAGCGGCCGGGAGCGTTGGTGCCAGGGGTTCAGCGAGCCCGAGGCCGGCTCGGACCTGGCGGCGCTCCGCACGCTGGCGGTGCGGGATGGCTCGGAGTACGTGATCACCGGGCACAAGGTGTGGACGAGCTACTCGGACGCGGCGGACTGGTGTCTCGTCCTGGCCCGCACCGAGCCCGCGGTGGCCAAGCACCGCGGGCTCTCGGCCTTCGCCGTCCCGATGCGCCAGCCCGCCATTGCGCAGCGCCCGCTGCGCATGAGCAACGGGATCACCCGCGAGTTCGGCGAGGTGCTCTTCGAGGGCGCTCGCGTCGACGCGGCCAACATGATCGGCGAGCCCGGCGAGGGCTGGCGCCTGGCCATGACCGTGGTCAGCCACGAGCGAGAGCCGGGTGAGCTCGGCTACGTGGCGCGCTACGGCAAGCTGGTCAACGAGCTGGTGCACCGCGTGGAGGCGCACCCGTCCGCGTTCGGCGCCGAGCAACGCCGCGGCCTGGCCTGGGCGCTCGTCGAGACAGAGATGCTGCGCTGCCACGTGAGCCGGCGCCTCTCCGAGCGGCTCAACGGCCTGACCCACGGGCCGGAGGGGTCGATCGACAAGCTCCTCATGACACAGGCCGAACAGACGGTCGGGCACGCCGCGCTCGCCGTCGGTGGCGCTGCGTCGGCGGGCGGGGACGACACCTGGCTCCGGGTGTACCTCTACAGCCGGGCCCAGTCGGTCATGGGCGGGACTTCGCAGATCCAGCGCAACCTCGTCGCCGGCCGTATCTTGGAGCTCCCCGGCTCATGAGCGCCTACGACCTCCCCGACGAGCTGCAGGTCACCTCCGACGGCACCGTCCGGATCATCACGCTCAACCGGCCGGACAACCTCAACGCCACGAACCACGTCCTCCACTCCGGGCTCGCCGCGCTCTTCCCGCAGCTCGACGCCGACGAGGAGGCGCGCGCGGCGGTGCTCACGGGCGCGGGCCGCGCCTTCTCCGCCGGCGGCGACTTCGCGTACCTCGACGAGTTGGCGAGAGACCCGGACCTGCGCCACGCCACGCTGACGGACGGCCGCAAGATCGTGACGGGGATGGTCGGTTGCCGCGTGCCGATCGTCGCCGCCGTGAACGGTCCGGCGGTCGGGCTCGGCTGCAGCCTGGTCGCGCTCTCCGACATCGTCTTCATGGCTGAGAGCGCACACCTGGCCGACCCGCACGTCCTGATGGGGCTGGTGGCGGCCGACGGCGGTCCCGTGGTGTGGCCGCTGCTCACCAGCCTGCAGCTGGCCAAGGAGTACGCGCTCACCGGGGACCGCATCCCGGCCCGGCGGGCCGCCGAGATCGGCCTCGTCAACCACGTCTGCCCCGACGGGGAGGTGGTCGAGCAGGCGCTCTCGTGCGCGCACCGCATCGCGCGCTCGCCCAAGGGTGCGGTCGAGGACACGAAGCGGGTGGTCAACATCCAGCTCGAGCGGGCCGTGCTGGCGGCCCTCGACTTCGCGCTCAGCGCCGAGGACCGCTCGTTCACCACGCCCGAGCTCCGGGCCAACCTCGACCGGATGCTGCAGCCGGAGCGCCCCACGGAGTGAACGCCCGGACGCGGCGACGCGTCAGGGACGCGACGTCGCCGCCGCGCGCTGCGCCCCGATCTCCTCGAGCCAGCCGCCCAGGGCCTCGCCGGCGTCGAGCACGTGTGCCTCCATGATCGAGCGCGCCGCCTGTCCGTCGCCGCGGGCCATGGCCTCCAGGAGCGCCGCGTGCTCTCGCCGGCTGCGCTCGGCCTGCTCGGGGAACAGCTCGAAATAATTGCCCGGCACGACGCGCACCGCTTGGCGGAGGTAGGTCAGCAGGCGGGGCGAGCGCGTCGCCTGGTTGAGGGCGCGGTGGAAGCGGCGGTTGGCCGCGACGACGTCGTCGGACCCGTCGATGGCCGCCGCCAGCTCGTGGAGCTCGGCGAGCTCGGCAGGGGTGACGCGCGTGGTCGCCATCTCGGCCGCCTTGCCGGCCAGCGCGGCCAGGACGGCGAAGTTGTCCACGGCGTCTTGAGGCGTGATGCCGACCACGGCCATGCCGCTGCGGGGTGTGATGGCGACGAGGCCTTCATAGGACAATTCGAGGAGCGCCTCACGCACCGGGGTCCGGCTGATGCCGAATTCGGCGGTGAGCTGGTCGAGGTCGAGGCGGTCGCCGCGCTGCAGCCGGCCGGTCAGGATCCGGTCCCGCAATTCGTTGGCCGCCTGGGCCCTCACGGTCGTGCTGATCAGTTTGATATCTGAAATATTACATATTAAGTTCTCGGCTGCGCACGATCCAGAGAGGAAGGCGATGGCCCGACGGCTCGAAACGGCAGATGGCGCTGGTGGGGTTCATGCAGGCCGGCAACGCGACGGTCTACGCCGGCTCGTGGCGGCACCCGGCCACCGAGCACGGCTTCCTCTCGGCGGGCTACTACGAGAAGCTGGCCCGCACGCTCGAAGAGGGGTGCTTCGACCTGATGTTCTTCGACGACCGGCTGGCCATGCCCGGCATCTACGCCGGCTCGGTGGCCGAGGCCGTGCGCACCGGGGCGCGGCCGGTGAAGCTCGACCTGAGCATCGTGCTCGGGCTCTGCGCGGCGGTGACGAGCCGGATCGGGCTCGGGGCGACGTACTCGACGACCTACGCCGCGCCGTTCCACGTCGCGCGCACGTTCGCCACGCTGGACCATCTCTCGGAGGGACGCGCCGCCTGGAACGTCGTGACGTCGGTCAACGACAGCGAGGCGCAGAACTACGGCTTCACGCAGGCCATCCCGCACGACGCCCGCTACGACCGCGCCGACGAGTTCCTCGAGGCGACGACCGGTCTCTGGGACACCTGGGACGACGACGCGTTGGTGCTCGACCGGGAGACGCCTCTCTTCGCCGACCCGGCCAAGGTGCACGAGCTCAACTACGACGGAGAGTGGTTCCACACACGCGGCCCGCTCACCGTGCCGCGCTGTCCCCAGGGCCGGCCCGTGCTGCTCCAGGCGGGCTCGTCGGGACGGGGCCGCGACTTCGCGGCACGGTGGGCCGAGCTCATCTTCACCGGCGACCCCGGCATCGAGATCGCCCGCTCGCACTACAAGGACCAGAAGGAGAAGATCGGCGAGCGCGGGCGCGACCCCGACACGGTGAAGATGCTGCCCATGGCGTACACCGTCGTCGGCGAGTCGAAGGCGCACGCGGAGGAGCGCGAGCAGCTCTTCCTCAACGACCTCGTCGACCCGATGGCATCGCTGACGTTGCTGTCGGAGCTCATGAACTACGACTTCTCCGGCCTCGCGCTCGACGCGCCGATCACCGACGAGCTCATCGAGTCGGTGTCGGGCATCCGTGGCCTGGTGCAGAACATCAAGACGCACATCGGCGGCGACACGGTGACGCTGGGCGACCTGGCCGGCCACCGGGCCACGCTGCTGCAGGGCCCACGCTTCGTCGGCACCGGTCCCGACATCGCCGACCAGATGGAAGCGTGGTTCGACGGCGGGGCCTGCGACGGTTTCGTCGTCGCGGCGACGCACTCGCCCGGTGCCTACGAGGACGTGGTCCGGCTCGTCGTGCCCGAGCTGCAGCGCCGCGGCGTGTTCCGCGAGCGCTATGCGGGCGCCACATTGCGCGACCACCTCGGGCTCGAGCGTCCGCTCTCCGCCTCGCGTGCCTGACCCCCACGCCGAACGACCGCTCCGGGGCATCAGAGTCGTCGACGCGGCCACGTTGGCGGCCGGACCGCTGGTGGCGACGGCGCTGGGGGAGTTCGGCGCCGAGGTGATCAAGGTCGAGCAACCGGGCGTCGGGGACCCCCTGAGAACCTGGGGCGACCGCAAGGACGGCATCGGCTTGTTCTGGAAGAGCGTGAGCCGTAACAAGTCGTGCGTCACGCTCGACCTGCATTCCGCCGACGGCCAGGAGCTGTTCCATCGGCTGCTCGACGTGAGCGACGTCGTCGTGGTGAACAACCGCCCGAGCGCGTTGGCGGAGTGGGGCATCGACTATGCCTCGGTGCACGCGCGCCATCCCCGGGTCGTGATGCTCCACGTGAGCGGGTACGGGAGCGGTGGCTCCAAGAGCGACCGCCCGTGTTTCGGCACCCTGGCCGAGGCGATGAGCGGCTTCGCCCACGTCACCGGCCAGCCCGACGGACCACCGACGCTCCCGCCCTTCTTCCTGGCCGACGGGGTGGCCGCGCAGACGGCCACGGGTGCCGTCATGATGGCCCTGTACCACCGCGACGTGCACGGCGCCGGAGGGCAGCTGGTGGACGTCAACCTCATTGAGCCGTTGGCCCGGCTGATCGAGACGTCCACGCTGGCCTGCAACCACGCAGGGAGGATCCCCGGCCGTGTCGGGAACCTCCTCCCCGCCAGCGCGCCGCGGAACGCCTACCGCACCAGCGACGACAAGTGGGTCGCCGTCTCCAGCGCGTCGCCCAACATCGCGCTCCGGGTGTACCGGGCCATCGACCGGCCGGAGTTGGTGGAGAACCCCGACTACGCCGATCCGGTGGAGCGTCAGAGACGTGCCGTCGAGATCGACGCGCTGGTCGCGGGATGGATCGCGACGCGGAGCCTGCGCGAGGTCATGGACGTCTTCGAGCGCGCCGAGGTGGCCGCTGCGCCCGTCTACGACGCCGCCCAACTGCTGGCGGACGAGCACTTCCAGGCGCGCGGCACCTTCCTGCAAATCGACGACCCCGACTTCGGGACGATGACGGTGCAGGCGCCCGTCGCGCGGCTGAGCGAGACCCCGGGCGCCGTCGACCACCTCGGCCGGGACCTCGGCGCGGACAACGACGCCGTCTACGGTGGGTTGCTCGGGCTCGACGCCGAGCGGCTGGACGCCCTCCGCGCGGCCGGCACCATCTGACCGAGAGCACAGACAGAGGACGACGGAAGGAGGCATCGTGCGCGCACCTCGAGCCCGACGGTCGGAGCTGGCCACCCCGGCCAGCAGCGAGCGCATGTGCGAGAAGGCGCCGGTCTCGGGTGCCGATCTCGTGTTCCTCGACCTCGAGGACGCCTGCGCCCCCGCCGTGAAGGAGTCCGCCCGGGCCATCGCCGTGGGCGCGCTCACGGGCCTGGACTGGGGGCGCACGGTGCGGGCCGTGCGGATCAACGGCATCGACACGCCCTGGTGCCATGGCGACGTCATCGAGGTGGTCACGGGGGCGCGTGACTGTCTCGACGTGTTGATCGTCCCCAAGGTGCGGCGTGCCCGGGACGTCTGGTGGGTCGACGTCCTGCTGACGCAGCTCGAGACGAAGCTCGGGCTGGCCCGTCCCATCGGCCTGGAAGTGCTCATCGAGGAGGCCGAGGGCCTGGCCAACGTGCACGAGATCGCGCGGGCCAGCGAACGGGTGGAGGCGCTCATCTTCGGTGCCGGCGACCTCTCCGCCTCGCTGCACGCGCGGGTGGACGGCAACTTCGACCCCGTCGTCGAGTACCCCGGCGACTTCTGGCACTTCGCCCGGGCCCAGGTGCTGACCGCGGCGCGGGCCGGCCTGGTCGACGCCGTCGATGCGCCGTACCCGGCGTACCAGGACCAGGAGGGGTACCGACGCGCCGCCACGCACGCGAGCGCCCTGGGCTTCGACGGCAAGTGGGCCATCCATCCCGATCAGGTGCCGATCGCCAACGAGGTGTTCTCGCCGACGCCCGAGGAGGTGGCCGAGGCGGAGGAGGCCGTGCAGGCCTACCGCGCCGCCGAGGCGGACGGCGTCGGCGCCATCGGGCGCGACGGGAGGCTGGTCGACGCGGCCCACATGCGGCTCGCCTCCAACACCCTGCACAAGGCGGCGCGGGCCGGCGAGTAGCGCGCGCGGCCCCGGCCACGCCGGTCTCCCGGAATGGTGTACCGGTCATCCCAAAAATGGAAACGCCCTTCTCGCCAACCGAGAGCCGTGCTACCATCCGGCTTCGACGGCTGCGACGAGAGGACCCGCGCATGGCACGATGGCCGAAGCCTCCCGAAGGGAGCTGGACCGAGCACTACCAGCTGGGCACCGAGCCGATCTCCTACGAGGACTCCATCGCACCGGAGTTCTACGACCTCGAGCGCGAGGCCATCTTCAAGCGGGCCTGGCTGAACGTCGGCCGGGTCGAGCAGCTGCCGCGCAAGGGCAGCTACTTCACCAAGGAGCTGGCCGTGGCGCGCACCTCGGTGGTCGTGGTGCGCGGCACCGACGGCGAGATCCGGGCCTTCCACAATGTCTGCCGCCATCGCGGCAACAAGTTGGTCTGGCGGGACAACCCCCGCGAGGAGACGAGCGGCGTCAGCCGCCAGTTCGTGTGCAAGTACCACGGCTGGCGCTACGACCTCGACGGGTCCTGCTCTTTCGTGCAGCAGGAGCAGGAGTTCTTCGACCTCGACAAGGCGGACTACGGCCTCGTCCCGGTGCACTGCGACGAGTGGGCCGGGTTCATCTTCGTCAACCTGGCCAAGAAGCCCGAGCAGACCCTGCGCGACTTTCTCGGTCCGATGGTGGCCAAGCTCGAGCACTACCCGTTCGAGAAGCAGACCTCGCGTTGGTTCTACCGCGCCACGGTCGGCGCCAACTGGAAGCTCTACATGGACGCCTTCCAGGAGTTCTACCACGCACCCGTGCTGCACGCGAAGCAGACCCCGCCCGACTGGTCCGCCGCCGCGCAGCAGGCCGGCTTCGAGGCGCCGGCGTACGCCATCAGCGGGCCCCACCGCTTGGTCAGCACGGCCGGCGTCCATCCCTGGACGTTGGGCGACAACATGCTCAAGCCGATGGAGCGCATCACGCGCAGCGGGCTCTTCGGACCGTGGGACAAGCCCGACCTCGAGTACGACCAGAAGGCGGCCGGCATCAACCCGGCCGGGTGCGACCCCTGGGGTCTCGATTCGTGGCAGATCTTCCCGAACTTCGTCATCCTCGTCTGGGGCCAGAGCTGGTATCTCACGTACCACTACTGGCCGACGGCGCACGACACGCACGTGTTCGAGGGCACGCTCTACTTCGTCCCGGCCACGACGGCGCGCGAGCGGGTGGCGCAGGAGATCGCGGCGGTGTCCTTCAAGGAGTACGGCCTCCAGGACGCCAACACGCTCGAGGCGACCCAGAGCATGCTCGAGTCGCGCGTGCTCGAGCGCTTCCCGCTGAACGACCAGGAGGTGCTCTGCCGCCACCTGCACAAGGTGACGGCCGACTGGGTGGACGACTACAAGAAGCAGCGCGAGAGCGCGGAGGTATGACCGACATGCCCGAGACGCGTTTGCCCGCCGAGTTCGCGGACCTGGAGCCCTTCGCCGGGACCTGGTGCCTGGCCACCGAGCGCGAGCGCTTCGCCCGGCGCCTGGCCGTGCCCATGGGCCAGATGCAGGCGTTCTACGACGCCGTCACGCCCCGGGCCGAGGCGGCCTTGGCGTACTGCGACGGGTTCGCGCTCGATGCCATGCCCGAGGACGCGGTGAACCTGCTGCACCTTCTCTATTCCATGGTCATGGTCTCGTTCCCCGTCGAGTGCTGGGGACAGGGCCCGGTTCCCGACACCGGTGCGGCCTACCTGGACCTCCTGGCCGAGCCCGGGCCCTGAAGCGCCGGCGTCGGCCGAGTCGACGTGCGGCGCGCCGGCACTACCCGGCGTGTGACTGGTTGATCCAGGTGTCGTACATCTCGGCGTAGGCGCCGCCCAGCGCGACGAGCTCGGCGTGCGACCCGACCTCGAGCAGGCGCCCGTCGCCGACCACCACGATCCGGTCGGCCCGCATGGCGGTCGACAGCCGGTGGGCGATCAGCACGGCCGTCCGGCCCTCGAGCAGCACGTCGAGGGCGGCCTCGACGAGCGTCTCCGACTTGAGGTCGAGGTTCGACGTCGCCTCGTCGAGGACCAGCACGCGCGGCTCGGCCATGAAGGCCCGGCCCAGCGCGATGAGCTGGCGCTCGCCCGAGGACAGCGACTGGCCCCGCTCGTGCACCGGGGTGTCGAGCCCGTAGGGCAGGCGCTGCACGAGTTCGTCCAGCCCGACCTGGTGCACGGCGTTCCACACTTCGTCGTCGCCGGCGCCGGGGCGGGCGAACGCGATGTTGTCCCGGATCGTCCCGGCGAAGAGGAACGGCTCCTGGGGCACCACGCCCAACTGAGAGCGCAGTGACTCGAGCGTCACACGCTGCAGGTCGTAGCCGTCGATGAGCACCCGGCCCTCGGTCGGGTCGTAGAAGCGGGTCACCAGCTTGGCCATGGTCGACTTGCCCGCACCCGTGGCGCCGACGAAGGCCACCGTCTCGCCCGGCGTGATGGTCAGGTCCACGTCGTGGAGGACGGGGACGGCGGGGTCGTAGCCGAACGAGACGTGATCGAAGCGGATCTCACCCCGGATGGGCGGCAGGTCGACGGCGTCGGTCGCCTCCAGGACCGACGGGTCGGTCTCGAGCAGGTCGCGCAGCTTGAAGATGGACGCCCGGCCCTGTTGGAACGTGTTGTACTGCTGGGTCAACAGCTGAATCGGCGCGAAGAACCGGTTCACGTACAAGAAGAAGGCGGTGAGCTGGCCCAGGTTGATCTCCTGGGGCTTGTGGAGGAACATGAGCCCGCCGACGCCCAGGATGAGCACCTGGCCGAACACGCTGAGTGCCTGTGATCCCGGCCCGTAGATACTCGCGATGCGGCCGGTGTAGTTGTTGGCGTCGCGATACGAGCCGACGATGTCGCGGTGCGTCTCGATGTTGTAGCGCTGGCGGTTGTGCGCCGTGACGACGCGCACGCCTTGGAGGCTCTCGGAGAGGTCGGCCAGCACGAGGGCGATCCCGTCGCGGACCTTGTCGTAGCCACGCTCGGACGCCCGGCGGAACCAGATCGACATCACGACCAGGAGGGGGAGCACACCGAAGATGGTGATCGCCGCGAGCTCGACGTTGGTCGCGAACAGCAGGGCCGTGATCACGACCATCGTCAGGCCCTGGATCACGAACTGCGCCAGCCCGTCCTGCAAGAGTTGCTGGAGGTTCTCGATGTCGCTCGTCATGCGGCTCATGACGACCCCGGCCTTCTCCTCGGTGAAGAAGTCGAGCGAGAGCCGCTGGAGGTGGCGGAACACCTTGATGCGGAGGTCGTTCATGACCCATGACGCCAGGCGCCCAGTCACCCGGGCCTGCCCCCACTGTGCGCCGGCAGAGACCGCCACCGAGACGAGATAGATCATGGCGCAGACGACGACGACGCCGAAGTCGTAGTGCGGCGGGGTGAGGCCGTGGTTGATGGCGTAGGAGACGAGACTGGGACCGATCTGCGTGGCCACGGCGATGATCGTCACGAGGACACCGGCGAGCACCAGCATGAGCGGGTACTCGGTCAGCAGGCTGGTGAGCGACAGCCGCTTGTTCTCGCTCGGCGTCGGGAGCTGCGTGAAGACGGCGTCGGACTCGCCGCGGTCGGGCTCTTCCTTCAAGAGGACATCGACGCCTGCCTGCAGCTCGTACGGGATGCCGCCGAAGGGCAGCCCGGCCTGAGGAGAACCCGGGGGACCCCCGCCGCCCATGGGGCCACCGACCATGCCACCGCCACCGAACATCAGATCACACCCCCTTCCGGCTCGAGCACGTCGTCTTCGAGCCCGAGGTCTTCGCGGCCCTCTGCGGCGACCGTTTCGTCCTCCTCCTCGCTGGCCGCCTGGGCCAGGATCTCGGCGTAGAGCGGCGTCGAGGTCAGCAGCTCGGCGTGGGTGCCGTCGGCGACGACGTGGCCGCCGTCGAGCAGGACGACGCGGTCGGCCAGGCTGATGGTGGAGAGGCGGTGGGCGATGATCAGCGTCGTGCGCCCCTCCATCAAGACGCGCAGCGCGGAGTGGATGCGCTGCTCCACCTTGACGTCGATGGCGCTCGTGGCGTCGTCGAGGATCAGGATGGGCGGGTTCACGAGCAGGGCGCGCGCGATGGCGATGCGCTGGCGCTGGCCGCCCGACAGCGTGTAGCCGCGCTCGCCCACGACCGTGTCGTAGCCCTCGGGCAAGCGGCCGATGAACCCGGCGGCGCCGGCCGCTTCGGCGGCGGCGGTGATCTCGTCCATGGAGGCGTCGGGTCGCCCGTAGGCGATGTTGTCCCGGATCGAGACCGAGAAGAGGAAGGGCTCGTCCAGGACGACGCCGATGTTGGCCCGCAGGCTGGTGAGCGTCAGGTCACGCACATCGTGCCCGTCGACGCGCACCGAGCCCTCGGTGACGTCGTAGAAGCGGGGCAGGAGCCTGGCCAGCGTCGACTTGCCGCTGCCCGTGCGTCCCACCATGGCGACGGTCTCGCCCGGCCGCAGATGCAAGTCGAGATGACGGAGCACGTCGCGCCGGGTCCTCTCGCCGTCCTCTGACTTGGAGAGCAAGCTGTCGTCGGCGTAGGCGAACGTCACGTCGTCGAAGACGACGTCCCCCGCGCTCTCGACCAGGTCGGTCGCCCCGGGGCGGTCGACGATGGTCGGATGCTCGTCGAGGATCTCGTAGATGCGCGCGGCCGAGGCGGACGCGCGCTGCCCCATCATGATGAGCATCCCGAGCATCATGAACGGCGCCTGCATCATGACCAGCCAGAGGTTGAACGAGATGATCGTGGCCACCGGCAGGTGGTCGTGAATGATCATCCAGCCGCCGACGAGCAGCACGAAGACGAGGCCCACCTGTGACAGGTTCTGCACCAGCGGCGTGAAGCGTGCCCGCAGGTCGGCATCCTTGATGTAGGCCCACTGCACACGGTCGGCCGCGTTCCCCAGCTGCCGGAGCTGCTGCTGCTCGGCGGCGAAGGAGCGGACCACGCGGACACCATTGACGTTCTCGTCGACCACCGTGGCCACCTCGGCCAGCCGGGACTGGATCAGCCACGAGACCGGAAACAGCTTCCTTCGCATGCGGACGCCCACCACGTAGATGAAGGGCATCGAGATCATGGCCACGAAAGCCAGCGGCACGCTGATGGACAGCATGAAGGCGAAGGCGACGATCGCGATCGAGCACTGGACGAGGATCATGGGCGCAAAGGTCAGGTACATCTGCACCGAACGGATGTCCGAGTTCGCCCGCGAGATCAGCTGGCCCGACTGGACCCGGTCGTAGAACGGGAACGACATGTGCGAGAAGTGCTCGTAGAGCATGTTGCGGAGGTCGAACTCGATCGCGTACGCGACCTTGAAGAGGTTGGAGCGGGAGACGTAGCCGAACACCCCGGTCACCACCCCGAGAACGGCGATCAGGATGACATAGCTGCGCAGTCCCGCCGTGTTGTGCACGAGGGCATCGGTGATGCCGTTCTGCAGGAGCAGCGGGACCCACACCTGGACCATGAGGCCGGCGAACGCGAAGATCAGGGCGGCGAACCACTGCTTCTTGTGCGACATGACGATGGGTGCGGCGCGCTTGATCCACGATTGGGACACGTCGGGGTTGATCGTCGCCGTCGGCTTCTCGTAGCGACTGAGCGCTCCCATGGGCACATACGCCGCCATCGGCAGGTCGCGCGTCGACTCCGTCGTCTCGTTCCCCACGCGCCCATTGGGGGACGGATCCGTCCGTTCGGTCGGGTCGAGCCGGTCCTCGGTCTTGCTCATCGGCTCGCACCCTCCCGCGTGCCGCCCGACTTGGACGCGACACCGGACGCCGACGCGGGTGGTTCCTCGGCCTCGGGTCGGAGTCCCGGACGCGAGGCGGCCATGGCGCGACCCCACAGCTCGAGCGAGCGCAGGGCCGTGGCCTCCTCCTTCGCCGGGAGGTGACCGGCGATCGACTCGAGGGAGGCGTCCACCGCCCGATCGGCTTCGGCCAGGACCCGGGCCCCCTTCTTGGTGATTCGGAGCGCCACCCGCCGGCGGTCGGCGTCCTCCTGCCGGCGGTCGACCAACCCCCGAGCCACGAGCCCGTCGACGACGGCCGTGATGGACGGGCGGCGCACCGCAAGGCGCTCCGCCAGGTTGGACGCGGCGGACGAGCCCTCGGTCAGGATCCCGAGCACGCGGTACTGCGGGAGCGTGAGGTCGACATCGACCAGGGCCACCTCGACGCGCTTGGCCAGCCAGGCGGCGACCCGGCCGTACGAGCGGAGCACGGGGTTTCCGGAGCCCGGATCGTCCGGCGGAGCCGTCCCTGTGGCAGGCGGGGGCGCGGAGGTGAGAGACATTTCGACCATCATACAGTTAGAGGCACTAACTTCGTCCGGTCCCGGTCCCGGTCCCGGTCCTGGTCCCGGGACCGGTCCCGATCGCCCGACCAGACCCGGCCCGATCCGACTACCCCAGCACCGCCACCACGGCGCTCGCCGACGTGATCGGGCGGTCGCCGTTGCCCTCGTCGTGCAGCAGCAGCCGGACGCCGATCAGCCCGCCCGGCGCGCCGTAGGCCGTCCCGTCCACGCGGAACGGACCCGCCTTGCCGCGTGCCATGAACATGACGTGCCAGCTCCGCACCCCGACCAGGCGGGTGCCCACCAGCTCGGCCGCCAACTGGAGCGCCGCCGTCTCCAGCACGACGTGCTGGGGGCCGATGTGCAACGCGGCGTCGGGCGACGCCAGCTCGGTCCGGAGCTCCGGCAGCACCCAGTGCCCGTCGTCGCGCTTGGCGGCTCCGAACACCTGCCACAGCGGCGGCAGGGCCGGCGAGTCCTCGATCACCAGCTCGGCCTCGCTGACGTCCATGCGCTCGAGGCCCGCCGGCGGCTCCCCGATGCTCGCCCCCTGCCCGTCGATGAAGGCGAGCACGCGCTCGGGCTGCGCCGCGTCGACGATGCGGCAGCGCCCATAGCCCATGGTCCGGCCCTGGTGCATGAGGCCCGAGTCGCGTACCTCGATCACCTGCACGTCCACCCCGGGGTCGAGCACCTGCACGGAGGCGATCACGGGGTTGGGCACCGCCACCAGGTCGGCCTGGCAGCCCTCGGGCGACGAGATGGCGAGCGGCGCCACCATGATCCCACCCGCCTCGTTGCGCATGTCGCGGCGGATGCGGACCGTGTTGTCCTCCGGCCCGAGGTTCATGGATGCGTGGTGGCGCCCGATGTAGCGGTAACTGAGCAGTCCCGCCCAGCGCCGCTGGAGCTCGGCTCGATACGCCTCGGGGTCCCCCGTCAGCTCTCGTATGTCGCGCACTCCGCCGTCCTCACTTGGCCTCGTCACTCGGCCTCGTCGCATGGCTTCGTCCGCGAAGCGTACGACGACACGGCCCCGTGTGACACGGCCTTTAGTACATGGCCTCGTCGTACATGGTCTCGTATTACATGGCCTCGTATTACATGGCCTCGTACTCGACCGTCACGGTCGGGCCCAGGGGGAGGCCCTGGCAGGTGAGGATCCACCCCTCCTCCACCTCCTCGGGTGTCAGCGCGTTGTTCGCCCGCATGCGCGCCGACCCCTCCCGCAGGAAGGCCATACAGGTTGCGCAGTTGCCCGACTCGCACGAGAACGGCGGGCGCAGGCCGCCCCGCCGAGCGGTCTCGAGCAGGGTGTCACCGGGCTGGTAGGCCACCACGACCTTCTTGCCGTCGAGGACGACGGTCACTTCGGACGGCGCCTCCGGCGCCGCTGCCGGCTCCGTGCCGCCGGCCTCGGCCGCGGCGGCCTCCTTTTCCTGCTGCTGGACCAGGAAACGCTCGATGAAGATGCGTTCCTGTCCCACCCCGAGGCCATGGAGGGTCGTCTCGACCAGGTCCATGAACGGGCCGGGTCCGCAGATGTAGCAGTCGGCGTCGGGCCCCCCGCCCTCCCCGACGAACGCGGCCACGTCGTCACCCGTCACGAAGCCTGCGTCCGCGTCGATGTGGTGCCGTACCGCCAACCGCCCCGCGTGGCGGTCGGCCAGCCCGGCCAGCGCGTCCTCGAAGATGACCGAGGCGCGGTCGCGGTTGGCATAGAGCAGGCGGACGGGGCGGCCCGTGGTGGCCAGCACGTGCTTGGTGACCGAGATGACGGGCGTCACCCCGCTGCCGCCACAGAACCCGAGCACCGGTCGTCCCGCCTCCTGCGGGCAGAACACGCCGGCGGGCTTGGTGGCCTCCAGCACGCTCCCGGGACGGACGTGATCCAGGAACCAGTTCGAGACCACCCCGCCGGACACCCGCTTCACGGTGACCGTCAGGTCGTCGTCGGTCTGGGGCGCGCTCGACATGGAGTACGAGCGCAGCTGTTCCAGCCCGTCGACGTGCACCCGGAAGGTGCAGAACTGCCCGGGCCGGTAGCGGAACGTCTCCGCCAGGTGAGCCGGGACCTCGAGCACGAAGGAGCTGGCGTCGTGGGTCTCGGCCACCACGTCCTTGACGAGCAGTTCGTGGTAGCCGTGCTCCCGCAGTGCCGCCGTATGGTCCTCCATCGCAGGCACCGCTCCGGGAGGGCCCGGTTTACTTCGGCGTCGGCCAGGCCACCGACTTGCTCTCGAGGTACTGGTCGAACCCGGCCAGGCCGTTCTGCCGGCCGATCCCGCTGTGCTTGTAGCCGCCGAAGGGAATGTCGGCCTGCCCGATCGGCATGCCGCCGTTGACGGCGAACGTCCCGGTGCGAACGCGCTCGGCGACGCGCAGGGAGCGCTCCAGCGAGCCCGAGAACACGCCACCGGAAAGCCCGTAGACGCTGTCGTTGGCGATCCGGATCGCGTCGTCGTCGTCCTCGAAGGGGATCGCCACGAGCACCGGCCCGAAGATCTCCTCCTGGGCGATCGTCATGGCGTTGTCCACGTCGGTGAACAGCGTCGGCTCGACGAACCATCCCTTGGGGAGGTCGGCCGGCCGGCCGCCGCCCAGCGCGAGGGTGGCGCCCTCCTCCACGCCCTTCTCGACGTAGCCCAGCACCCGGTCGCGCTGCTTGGCGGAGATGACGGGGCCCATCAGCACGTCGGGCCGCTGGGGATCCCCGTAGGCGACCGAGGACAGCGCCGCGGTGAGGATCTCGACGCCTTCGTCGTAGCGGGAGCGCGGGAGCAGCATCCGGGTCTGAATGGCGCAGCCCTGCCCGGCGTGGAAGCACACCGCGATGCCCGAGGGCACCGAGGTGGCGAAGTCCGCGTCGTCGAGGATGATCGTGGCCGACTTGCCGCCCAGCTCGAGGAAGACGCGCGTGAGGGTCTGCCGCGCCCTTCTCCATGATCCGCTTCCCCACGGCGGTGGAGCCGGTGAACGAGATCAGGTCGACCTTGGGCGAGACGGTCAACTCTTCGCCGACGAGGTGGTCCGCCGAGGTCACGACGTTGAGAACGCCAGGGGGGAAGTCGGTTTGCTGGGCCACGAGGCGGCCCAGCCGAGTGGCGTTCCACGGCGTGTCGGGGGCCGGCTTGAGGACGACCGTGTTGCCCGTCGCGAGAGCCTGGCCCAGCTTGTTCAGCGTGACCTCGACGGGGAAGTTCCACGGCACGATCGCGCCGACGACCCCGACCGGCTCCTTCCACACCTGCCGGGTGTTGGACGTGCCCCGCCGGTCGACCGCCTCGGGCAGATCGGTGCGCCAGTCGAACTCGTCGATCAGCTTGATCGGGTACCGCAAGGCGCCGTCGAGCGGGATGTCGAGCTGGTTTGCGTGGGTGGTCATGCGCGGGCACCCCACCTCGAGGATCAGCTCCTCGCGCAGGGCCTCCCGGTCCTTCTCGAGCGCGTCCTGCAGCTGGGACAGGCACTCCTTGCGCCGCGCGCGGTTGGTCGACCAGTCGGTCTCGTCGAAGGCGCGCCGCGCCGCGTCGATGGCGCGGTGCATCTCGTCGGCCGACGCGTCGGCCACCTGCCCGACAACCTCCTCGGTGGCGGGGTTGACGTTGTCGAACGTCTGGCCCGAGTCGGCGCCGACGAGCTCGCCGTCGACGAGCATCCGCTCTTCGTGGTCGGCTGCTCCTGCCATCGCCACTCCGTCTCTCGCGGTTTCTCGCTGGACGGAAACCGAATTATCAAAAAGCGCCATGAGCATAATCGACCGGTGCGTCCGGCTCGACGCCGGTCTCAGAGCGGGAAGGCGGCCGGCAACGACCGGCGGGCGAGCACCTCGGCTCCGAGCTGGCGGGTCAGCACGGTGCCGGCGCCGAGGAGCTGGTCGAGCACGAGCACCCGCCGGACGTGGCGATGCAGCGGGTGCTCGGTCGTGAAGCCGATGCCCGCCAGGACCTGCTGACAGTGACGGGCGACCGCCCGGGCCGACCGTCCCGCCATGCCCTTGGCCATGGCGGACGTGACGGAGGAGGGTTCGTCCCAGGCCGCGTCCAACAGCGCCGCCGCGGCCTCGATCGCCACCAGGCTTTCAGCCAGGCGGTGGCGGACGGCCTGGAAGGCGCTGATCGGCCGCCCGAATTGGATCCGGGCGAGCGCGTGCAGACGGGCGAGCTCGAGCATGGCGCGCGCCGACCCCACCAGCTCGTGCCCGAGGGCCAGCCGGCCCAGCGCGACCGCGCCGTCCCAGTCCGCCGTTCCCATCACCGTGGAGGACGACGGCGTGCATTCCCCTCCGACCACCGCAAGGCCCAATGCGGGATCGATTCCCCGCACGGGCTGGAGGGCCAGGTCGGAGAGCTCCGCCACGACCAACGCATCCCCGTCGTCGGAGCGTGCGACGACGAGGGCCGTGTCGCATCGCACCGCGCCGCCGGTCACCAGCCCGTCGACCGCGCAGCGATCGCCGTCCATGCGGCCGGGCGCGTCCGCCGTGCGCAGCGGGGGGAGCACCACGGCGACGGCACCGGGCACCTCGCCTCCGGCGCCGCCCAGCGTGTGCGCGAGCAGCAGGTCGAGCGCAGAGGACACGGCGTTGGCGGCCCCCTGGGCCTCGAAGAGCACGGACACGGCGGCCGGCGGGTCGTCCGCCAACGCGTCGAGCCAACCGAGGTCGGCCAGCGCGGCGTCGAGCGCGGCGCCGCTGCACGACGCGGTCGCCCGGTCGACCGCGTCGGCGAAGAGCGCGTGCGTCGCGTCGTCCATCAGCGGTCGTCCATCAGCGGTCGTCCCCCAGGGCCAGGAGCCTGCGGGCGATGATGTTGCGCTGGATCTCGCCGCTGCCGCCGTAGATCGACGCCGCCCTCGAGTAGAGGTACTCGGACCGCCAGCGGGCGCTGGCCGCGTCGTCCCCGAGGGCCAGGTCGGTGCCGATCCCGTCGGCCACCAGGTCGAACACGGCCTGCTCGGCCGTCGCCAGAAGCACCTTGTCGATCGACGTCTCGGGCCCCAGCGTCTCGCCCGCGGCCAGGCGACGCTGCGTCGCGCGCGACCGGGCCCGGAAGGCCCACAGCAGCTCGGTGGCCTCGCCGACGGACGAGGGCGGGAGGGCGCCTTCGGGAAGCACGGACACCAGGTCGTCCAGCCGCCGCTGCAGGTGCGCCGCCCGGTGCCAGAGCGCCGTGCTGCGCTCGTAGGGCAGCAGGTCCATGGCCACGGCCCAGCCGCCGTCGACCTCGCCGAGCACGCGGTCGAGCGGGACCAGGACGTCGTCGTAGTAGACCTCCGAGAACTCGGGGAGGCCGTGCATGGCTTCGATCGGACGGACCGTGATGCCCGGACTGTCCATGTCGACGAACAGCGCCGTGATCCCCCGGTGCGCCGACTCCGGGGTGCCGGTCCGCGTCAGGAGCACGCAGCGCGAGGCGTACTGCGCGAGGCTCGTCCACACCTTCTGGCCGTTGACCCGCCAGCCCTCGTCGGTCTGTGTGGCCCGGCACGTGAGCGAGGCCAGGTTGCTTCCCGTGTCCGGTTCCGAGAATCCCTGACACCACGTCTCCTCGCCGCGCAGGAGCCTCGGCACCATGTCGGCCGCGAGTCCCTCGGGCGCGAAGTCGATCATCGTGGGCGCGAGCACCTCGGGCATGGAGTAGAAGCCGGGCGGCACGAAGTCCCGCACGGTCAACGCCTCGCCGAGGTACGCCCGGAGCAGGTTGGAACCCCCGAGGCCGCCCACCCGCTCGGGCCAGCCCATGCGCATGAAGCCGGCGTCGTAGGTCAGGCGCAGCACCTTGCGCAGGTGCGCGACCTGCTGGTCCAGGCTCCCGAGCCCTGCGAAGTCGGGGGTCAGGTCGCTCTCGTGTTCGTCGAGCCAGGCGTCGAGGGCGACCTTGAACTCGGCGAGCTCCGTCACCACCGGCTCACGCGGGCGGGTCTCCCGAGGGCAGCGGCCGGGTCGGGTCGTGCGGCCTGCCCGAGTCTCGGGCGCCGCTGCGCCGGAGGAACGTCATGGCCCTGGTGTGCAGGCGCCACCCGTCCCCGGTCCGGCGGTAGGTGTCGCCGTACCAGCCGATCCGCATTTCGTGGCTGGTCTGCTCGACGAAGCAGAGCGTCTGGGAGCCCGAGCCGGTGCCGGCCCGGCTGTCGAGGTCGAGGAGCGGCGCCCCCGTGAGATACAGCCCCTTGGGTGCGGCCGCCACGAGAGCGGGGAAGTCCGCCAGCGTGTAGGTGGACCCGAAAGCGCGGTAGGTGCCGTCGGGGGTGAACACGCCGATCACGACGTCGATGTCGTCCTGCGTCATGCCGACGGCGTACCGGGCGAGCAGCTGTTCCACCTCCATGACGTCGGCCATGGTCGCTGGGTCCATGCCGCCTCACGATAACAGCATTCTCCAAATCGGCAATTGCCTGTGCGGCCGATTGGCAGGGCGACGAGGCGTGGGCGCGCCGGCCGACCTCCCCGACGGAAGCCGGCGTGGTCGGCCAGCCGGTAGGGGGAACGCGGAGTGCAGATTTACTTCTCCGCACCTCAGATGTTGGGGAGAGTCCTACTCTCAAAATTGGGGAACGGGATACACTGCCCTCATGCCAGCCGACAATGCCGCGGAGCCCGCCACGCCCACGAATGATTCCCCGGTACGGCGGCGGGACCTGGCGGTGGCCCGCTCGCTCGACTCGGCGCGTGTCCGCAGCGAAGGTCGGGTGCAGCGGTTCCTCGACGCCGGCTTCGAGCTCCTGGCGAGCGCGGACTCGGGCAAGGAGTTCACCGTCCAAGAAGTGGTGGACCGCTCGGGACAGTCCCTGCGCAGCTTCTACCAGTACTTCGCAGGCAAGCACGAGCTGCTCCTCGCGCTCTTCGACGAGGCCATTCGCGCCACCTCCGACCGCCTCGAGGAGCTGATCGCGCAGGAGGACTCGGCCCTCGACAAGCTGCACCGGTTCGTCGTCGAGTACTACCGCATGTGTCTGCCGGCACCCAAGGGGCGGGCTTCCAAGAACAATCCGACCCCCGTCATGGCGGAGTTCTCGCACGAGCTCTTGACCGGGCACCAGGCCGAAGCGACGCGCGCCTTCGTCCCGCTCGTCACCCTGCTCGAGAAAGTGCTGGCCGACGCGGTGACGGCCGGGGACGTGCGGGCCGGTGTCGAGCACGCAGAGGATGCCGGCGTCGTGTTGTCGACGATCATGTTCAACGCCACGTACGCGTCCACCATCAGCGGGACCCAGCGCGGCGACGACACGCGGGCGGCCCAGCAGATGTGGCAGCTCGTGTCCGCCGGCATCGTGACGGCACCGACCTGATCGGGCGCGGCGCCGAGGATCGTCTGATGCCCGGCGCTCAGCTCGACTTGCGCAGCGTCGGCGCCACCGACGCGAGGAACTCCCGGGTGCGTTCCGCCGACGCCTTGATCTCGTCGCGGCTTCCGCCGAGCGGCACGATGCGCGCGTTCAGGTCCGTGACACCGGCGTCGGCGAAGCGGCGCAGGCGCTTTTCCATGGCCGTCTCGCTTCCGCAGACGAGCACGTCGCCGATGGACCGGGCGTCACCGTGCTCCATGAGCCGGACGTAGTTCGGGGACGCCACGACCTCGCTCAGCGTGCGGTTCGTGCGTTCGGTCGCCGCCTCGACCTCGTCGTCGCGACAGAGGCAGACCGGGACGCCGGCCATGACGCGGGGCGGGGGGCGACCGGCGCCTTCGGCCGCCTTGGTGATCACCGGCACGACGTGCTCGACGATCGTGCGCTCGTCCGCCAGCCACAGCACCGTGCCGCCGGCCCGCTCGCCCGCCAGCTTGAGCATGACGGGACCGAGGGCGGCGATCAGGACCGGTGTCGGCGTGATGTCGGTGATGTCGAGTGGTTGGTGGATCGTGAAGAGCTCGTTCTCCACGTCCACTGGGCCCGGGCCGCCGAGCGCCTGGTCCAGGACGTCGAGGTAGCAGCGCATCGTGGTGGCCGGTCGCTCGTAGGGGAGTCCGAGCATGTCGGCGATGATCCAGTGGTGTGAGACGCCGAGGCCGAGGGTGAATCGCCCACCGCAGACGGCCTGGTTGGAGAGGGCCTGCTGCGCCAGCACGACCGGGTGCCGGGGCTGCAGCGGCACGATGGACGTCCCGACCTCGATCCGCGACGTGACCATGCCGATCAACGTCACCGCGGTCATCACGTCGATCTCGTCGGGAATCTGTGGCGTCCACACGGTGTCGAGTCCCGCTCCGTCGGCCCAGCGCGCGTCGGCCTGCAGCTTCTCCACTTTGGTCGCGTAGCGGCCCCGGTCCGCGCTCACCTGAAGACCGATCCGCACGGCGGCTCCTTCCGACCCGAAAATCCCGTTCTCAGTAACGGTATATCGTGCTATCGCTGGGCGCTAGGAGCGCTTGACAAGAAAGTGCACCCTCCCTAGCATCGCCAATTCTACCGGCACGAATTCCGCGTCGGCGGGGTGGCCGTGGCCGTGACGCGGGTCCGTACGCGGCAGCCACGAGGATGATCGTGGGCGGGACTGCGGTCCCACTTCGAACGAGGAGGCGCCACGCGTGCAGGCCGGCAGGGCAAGCGGCGGTCGCAGGTGAGCCGGGTCGCGGTGGTCACGGGCGGTGGATCGGGCATGGGCCGCGCCATCTGCAGCCACCTGGCCCGGCAGGGCCGCAAGGTGGCGGTGCTCGACATCGACGGTGACGCCGCACGCGGTGTGGCGAAGGAGCTCGAGGCCGACGGGGGCACCGGCATGGGAGCCGAGGTCGACGTGAGCGATCGAGCCGCGGTCGACGCCGCCTTGGCCGAGGTGCGCGAGAACCTGGGTCCGGTCGAGATCATGGTCACGAGCGCGGGCATCGAAGGCTTCGAGGACTTCCTCGACATCGATGCCGACGCGTGGGAGCGGATGATCGCCGTCAACCTGAGCGGGACGTTCCATTGCGTGCAGGCCGCCGTCCCCGACATGCTCGCCGCCCAATGGGGCCGGATCGTGACCATCTCCTCGTCCTCCGCGCAATCGGGCACGCGGCGCATGGCCCACTACGTCGCGTCCAAGGGCGGCGTCATTGCGCTCACGAAGGCGCTGGCGCTCGACCTCGCGGCATCCGGCATCACGGTGAACACCATCCCGCCCGGTGCCATCGACACGCCCATGATGCGCCGCCCGATCGAGTCCGGCGCCATGGCGAGCATCGACCAGATCCTGGCGCGCGCGCCGCTGGGCCGCCTCGGCACGCCCGACGACATCGCGGTCACCACGGCCTTCTTGTGCTCGGAGGAGGCGGGCTACATCACGGGCCAGCTGATCGGCGTGAACGGCGGCTGGTACCTGTGACCGCGGCCCCCGGGACGTCGGCAAGGGCGGGGAAGCGAACCCTGCGCAGCTGTCTCCGCACGAAGCGGCTCGGCAACGTGGGGGCGGAAGTCGTCGGCGTCGACGCTGGCCGGCTCCTCGACGACGACGGGCTCCCGGCCGCCTGTATGGACGCGCTGGCCGAGAGCGGCGTCCTCGTGTTCCGTGGATTGCACATCGACGACGAGACGCAGATCGCCTTCTCCACGAGGCTCGACGACGTCGGCAAGGACGAGCCGGCCGAGCCACCGCGGCTCTACAAGGTGACGCTCGACCCGACCAAGACCGCCACCGCGGAGCTGCTCCTGGGGACGTTCCACTGGCATATCGACGGCGCACAAGACGAAGTGCCGACCAAGGCCTCGATGCTGCGCGCGCAGGTCATCTCGTCGTCGGGAGGCGAGACCGAGTTCGCCAGCACGTACGCGGCGTACGAGGAGCTCAGCGACGAGGAGCAGGAGCGGCTCGAGGGTCTGCGGGTCGTGCACGCACTCGAGGCGTCACAGCGGCTGGTGCATCCGGATCCGACGCCCGAGGACCTCGAGCGCTGGCGCCAGAAGCCCGACCGCGAGCACCCGCTCGTGTGGCAGCATCGCTCGGGCCGGCGCTCCCTCGTGATCGGCGCCACCGCCGACCACGTCGTCGGGATGGACAGGAAAGAGGGAAAGGCGCTGCTGTCCGATCTGCTGGAGCGCGCCACCACCCCCGAACGCGTCTACCGCCACGAGTGGTCGGTGGGTGACCTGGTGATCTGGGACAACACTGGGGTCATGCACCGGGTGCAGCCCTACGAGGCCTCCTCGGCCCGCGAGATGCACCGCACCACCATGAGTGGTGACGAGCCGGTCCGCTAGGAGGACACCGAGACCATGAGCGACCGCACGATTGTCCGGGCCGACCGCTGGGTGGACGTCGATGCCGGCGCGGTGCGCTCACCCGCCGTCGTCGTGATCGACGGCAACGAGATCGCCGCCGTCAACCCGGGGGAGCTGCCCAGTCCGGCCACCGAGATCGACCTCGGCGACGTGACGCTCCTGCCCGGGCTCATGGACATGGAGCTGAACATGCTCATCGGCGGCCCGGGGGGTCCCGACGGGCTGCCCGACCCGATGCACGGCGTGAAGGACTCACCGGTGTACCGGACGCTGCGCGGTGCGGTGAACTGCCGCACGACGCTCGAGGCCGGCTTCACCACCGTGCGCAACCTCGGTCTGATGGTCTACACGGCGGGATTCCTGCTCGACGTCGACCTGGCCAAGGCCGTCGACAACGGGTGGTTCCCCGGCCCGCGCATCTTCCCCGCCGGTCATGCGATCACGCCGACGGGTGGCCATCTCGATCCGACGATGTTCCAGGGGCTTGCGCCGGGAATCATGCCCCAGAGCGTCGAGCAGGGGATCGCCAACGGGGTGTCCGAGGTGCGCAAGGCGGTCCGGTACCAGATCAAGTACGGCGCCAAGCTCATCAAGATCTCGGCGTCGGGCGGCGTGATGTCGTTCAGCTCAGCCGCCGGCTGCCAGCAGTACTCGGACGAGGAGCTTGCGGCCATCGTCGACGAGGCACATCGCAACGGACTGCGCGTCGCCGCGCACGCCCACGGGGACTCGGGCATCCGTGCCTGCGTTCGTGCCGGTGTCGATTGCATCGAGCACGGATCGCTCGCCACCGACGACACGGTCAAGCTGATGGCGGACTGGGGCACCTTCCTGGTCGGGACCACCGCGCTGGCCGATCACATGGCGATCGACCGCATCCACCCGATCCTCCAGAAGAAGGCGGCCGAGATCTTCCCGCAGGCTCGGCGGATGTTCGGCAAGGCCCTCGAGGCCGGAGTCAAGATCGCCTGCGGCTCCGACGCGCCCGCCATCCCGCACGGCACCCAGGCCGACGAGCTGATCGCCATGGTCGACCGCGGCATGACGCCGATGCAGGCGCTGCAGGCGGCCACGCTGACCAGCGCCGACCTGATCGAGCACGCGCACGACCTCGGGCGGATCGCCCCCGGCTACCTGGCCGACGTGGTGGCCGTCCCCGGTGATCCGACCGAGGACATCAAGGTCACCAAGGACGTCTGTTTCGTGATGAAGGACGGCCGGGTCTACAAGGGCGCGTGAGGCATCGAGGCAGGAGCGCACCATGTCGGAGAGCGCGCCCGTCGTTGACGAAGCGGCGGCGTCGATGCTAAGCAGTCGCTCAGCATCGGGCTGAGCGAACGCACAGCGTGCTGCTGTGCCCGATGTACATGCGTGCCAGGTGCGCCCTGTGTGCCCGGTGGAACAGAACGGAGCGGCCATGCCCGACTACGACGCGGTGGACTTCTTCGCCGACGAGTCCCTGCTCGAAGACCCCTATCCCTACTTCGACCACCTCCGCGCCAAGTGTCCAGTCGTCCCGACGGCTCACCACGGGGTGGTGGCCGTGTCCGGCTACGAGGAGGCGTCGGAGGTCTACCTCAACAGCGAGGACTTCTCCTCGTGCAACTCGGTGATCGGCCCGTTCGCTGCGTTCCCGGTCCCGCTGGAGGGGGACGACGTCGGCCAGATCATCGAGACCCATCGCGACCAGCTGCCCATGAGCGAGCACATGGTGACGATGGACCCGCCCGACCACACCCGCGAGCGCTCGCTGATCATGCGGTTGCTGACCCCCAAGCGTCTCAAGGAGAACGAGGCGTTCATGTGGGGGCTGGCCGACCGCCAGATCGACGAGTTCGTCGGCGACGGGCGCTGCGAGTTCATCCGTGCCTACACCCAGCCCTTCGCCATGCTCGTCGTCGCCGACGTGCTCGGGGTGCCCGAGGCGGACCATCAACGCTTCCGCGAGGGCTTCGGGCTGACCGGCTCCCCCGGGCAAGATCGGGGCCGAGGGGAAGGGGATGAGCGGCAACGCGTTGAACTGGCTCGACGAGTGGTTCACGCAGTACATCGAGGAGCGGCGCCGTGAGCCGCGCGACGACGTGCTGACCAGCCTGGCGCTGGCCACCTATCCCGACGGCTCGACGCCCGAAGTGGCCAACGTCGTGCGGACGGCGACCTTCCTGTTCGCGGCCGGCCAGGAGACGACGGCCCGACTTGCTCGCGGTCGGTCTCAAGTACCTCTGCGAGTACCCCGAGCTGCAGGACGAGCTGCGGACGCACCCCGAGCGCATCCCCGGGTTCATCGAGGAGGCGTTGCGGATCGAGAGCCCGGTCAAGGCCGACTTCCGGCTGGCCAAGCGCGCCACGACGGTGGCCGGTGTGGACATCGCGGCCGGTACGCCCGTCATGCTGCTGAACGGCGCGGCCAACCGTGACCCACGCCTCTTCGAGTCCCCGGCCGAGTTCCGCGTCGACCGGCCCAACGCCAAGGTCCACATCGCCTTCGGGCGCGGGGCCCACTCCTGCCCCGGTGGGCCACTGGCGCGCGTGGAGGGCCGGGTCAGCATCGAGCGGATCCTCGACCGCATGCGCGACATCCGCCTCTCCGAGGAACACCACGGCCCGCCTTCGGCACGTCACTTCGACTACGAACCGACGTGGGTCCTGCGCGGCCTGAGCAACCTCCACATCGAGTTCACGCCCGCCGAGGTGGCCACGTGAGCGCGCGGGTCGCGGTGGTGACCGGTGCGGCCTCGGGCATCGGCTTGGGCATCGCCCGGCGGCTGGCTGCAGACGGACACAGCGTCGCGCTCGTCGACCGCGACGGGCAAGGGACGAAAGAGGCCGCGGCCGAGCTGTCGGTGCTCGGGTACCACGTCGCGGGCTACCACGCCGACGTATCCGAGCGCGGCGCGCTCGAGGACGCCTATGCCGCCGCGCGCAAGGAGTTCGGCCCGGTCACCATCGTCGTCACCAGTGCCGGCGTCGAGGCGTTCGACCCGGTGACCGAGATCACGGCCGAGAAGTGGGACCGCATCATCGCCGTCAACCTGACCGGCACGTTCACGGCCGTGCAGCTGGCGGTGCCCGACATGGTCGAGGCGGGTTGGGGCCGCATCGTGACCATCTCGTCGTCGAGCGCCCAGTCGGGCGCCCCCAACATGGCGCACTACGTGGCGTCGAAGGGGGGCGTCATCGGGCTGACGCGGGCCTTCGCGCGGGAGCTGGCCGCCCACGGCATCACGGCGAACACCATCCCGCCGACCATCGTCGACACGCCCATGGCCCGCAAGGGGGAGGCGGAGGGCCACGTGCCGAGCGTCGAGCTCATGAGCCGGGCGGTCCCGCTCGGGCGGGCGGGGACGCCGGAGGACATCGCGGCCGCCTGCGCGTTCCTGTGCTCCGAGCAGGGGTCGTACATCACCGGACAGGTGATCGGTGTCAACGGGGGCATGTACATCTGAGGGCCGACCCGTGACCACGACCACCGGGACAGCCCGCCGGATCGGCGCGGAGACCTCCGAGACGCGTGGCGCCCTGCTCGACGCGGCGGAACAGCTCATGCTCGCCGAGGGCTATGCGGCGGTGACGTCGCGACGCGTGGCGGCACAGGCCGGCCTGAAACCACAGCTCGTCCACTACTACTTCCGCACGATGGACGACCTGTTCCTGGCGGTGTTCCGCCGGCGAGCCGAACAGGGGCTCGAGCGTCAGGCCGAGGCGCTGGCTTCGGACCAGCCGCTGTGGGCCCTGTGGGACCTGAGCCGGGATCCGCGCGGCACTACCCTGACGATGGAGTTCACCGCCCTGGCCAACCACCGCAAGGCGATCCGGGCCGAGATCGCGGCATCGGCGGAGCGGTACCGGGTGGAGCAGTTCGCGGGCATCCGGTCCGTGCTCGGGCGCTACGAGGTCGACGACGCGCGCTATCCGCCCCTCGTTTGCACCGTCCTGCTGACCAGCGTGTCGCGCATGCTCATCATCGAGCAGGAGAGTCTTGGCATGTCCTCGGGCCACGCGGAGACGGTCGCCTACGTCGAGGACCTGCTCCGGCGGGTCGAAGGTCCTCGGCACCCGGCAACCGGGGGCCGCGATCTAGCATCACCCTGACGGATCCTCTCGAGGAAAGGCTGCACCGATGCGTATCGTGGTCGACTTCGATTTGTGCGAGAGCAACGCGCTCTGCATGGGCATCGCGCCCGAGGTCTTCGAGGTGCGCGAGGACGATCTTCTCTACGTGCTCGACGAGCACCCCGCCGAGGAGCTGCGCGAGAGGATCCTGATGGCGGTGCGGACGTGCCCCAAGAACGCCATCTCCATAGAGGACTGACGCTCCCCGGGGCCCGCTCAGCGCAAGGGCCGTGGGTCGCTGCTCAGGACGACGAGGCGGTGCTGGTGCCCGGGATGTCCGTACCGCAATAGGGCTGGCTCGACGCCGGGACGAACCCGCTCTTCTCGGCGATCATGTACCACCCGCAGGTCTTCGCGAGGTCGTGCCCGAAGTTGGTCGCATAGTCGAGGTTCTCCGGCAGGAGCCCGTTGCCGTTGTAGGACGTCAGGTTCCGCAAAGCGTGGTTGATGCTGGCATGCGTCGGGTTGCTGCCCGCCAGCTGGATGCCCTTGATCATCAGGTCGGCACCGAGCCATGACTCGTACTGGCTGAAGTTCGGGAACTCCGAGGAGGTGAAGTGCGCGTACTTCTCGAGTGCGGACTGCATCTGCTTGGTCCCGGCATCCGGCAGCGCGAAGGGACGGAACTCGGTCTCGAAGTAGCCGCCCTGCACGGCGTTCCACGCGGTCGAGCCGACGAGGCCCGGCTCGTACCCCGTCGGGAAGACCGTGACCTTGGGCTTGACGCCGGCCTGCTTGAGCGCCTCGGCCAGGGCGAAGTTGGAGTTGTCGTCGAGGCCGGCGTAGAAGGCGTTGCAGCCCTTCTGCTTGGCCACCAACGCCGGTGTCGTCATCTCCACGGAGCCGAAGGGAATGGAGGTGTCGAGCTCCCCCTCCTTGCCTCCGATGTGTTGGAAGGAGTCGAGCGTGCCGATGGCGGACCGGGTCGACGACGGCGAGATGCTGTAGCCGTACGAGCAGAGGACGGTGCCCCCCTTCGCCTTCAAGAAGCTACCGATAGCCGTGTTGACCGGGTACGTGGGGTTCAGGCTCCCGACGTCGGCGGCGAACATGTTGGACTGGTAGGGCGGCGTGCCCCACTCGGGGCCGTCGAAGAACCCACCCGTGACGGGGACGCCCGCCTGGTTCGGGTACTTGGCGGCGAGGAAGAACAGCGGGCTGGTCGAGACGATGCCGATGGCGTTCTTGGACAACGCGTCCTGCACCGCCGTCGTGATCTCGGTGGGGCTGGTCTGGTCGTCCAGGACGACGCCCTGAAGCTTGTGCCCGTTGACCCCGCCTTCCGCGTTCTGCAAGCGCGATGCGTGCGTTGAAGCCGGCCGGGGCCTGGCTGAACTCCGAAGACCCCTCGCCGGTCAGCGACGTGATCATGACGATCGTGAGCGGCGAGCCCGACGCCCCCGCGGTCGCCGTTCCCGCCAGCAAGCCGGCCACGGTGGTCGTTCCGGCCAACGCGAGTGATGCCAGTCCCAATCTGCCCAGCTGCTTCCCCAGGCCCATGAGTCGTCCTTTCCCCCGAAAGCTTCCGGTCCTGTGCCGGAACGGATCCCACACTGGCACAGAAGGGGACGGGTTTCCCGGTCAGGCCCCCGCAACCTGTAGCAACGCGTCGGCCGTGCGCTCGGGCTCGGTGATCATGAGGTCGTGGCCCGTGTCGATGTCCCAGAGACGACCCTGCGCGCGCGCCCGGTCCATGAGTGCCGCGTCCCGGGTGGCCAGGGTGGAGGTGCACACGACGTGGTACTGGGGGATGGCCCAGAGGGCCGCCTCGTTGGTGAGCTCGAGGCGCTGTTCGAAGCACTTCCACGGATGGCCGGTGAGCCGTTCGGCCATCCAGGCCAGATCGACGGGATCGGTCACGCCGTAGAGCAGCCCGGCATCGGGCCCGGGCAGCAGCACGAGCTCGATCCCGTCGACGACCCGACCCATGGGGCGGACCGCCTCGATGATCGGCCCCGACACGTCGACGAGCGACTGGCCGTTCACCGGGTTGGCCGCGTCGAGATAGACGAGCCGGCCGACGCGGTCCGCCGTCCGATCGGCGATGCCGGTGATCACCATGCCCCCGTAGCTGTGTCCGACGAGGATGACGTCGCGCAGGTCCTCATACCGCATGAGTGCGACGACGTCCTCCACGTGGCGATGCAGGTCGACCCTGTCGTCGAGCAAGTGGGCGCGTTCGCCCAGACCGGTGAGTGTCGGCGCGTACACCTCGTGCCCCTCGGCCCGCAGGATCCGTGCCACGCGCTGGTAACACCACCCCCCATGGCCCCCACCGTGGACGAGCACGTACGTCGCCACCCGCTGCCTCCTTCTCGAAGATGCCGCCGGCCGTCCGGCGGTGCGGTCCGGGTCACGGTAACCCGTGAGCTGGTCCGTCCGACTCGGCCTGCCCGGCCCCTCTCGGCAAGGGGCTCGGGCTGTTGCGCCGCGCTCCGCTTCCTATAATATTGACGTCGAAGTTGAAAACCCCAAGGATCTCGAAACGGAGATGCGCATGCCCAATACCGTTGTCGACTTTCCCGTCTTCGACGCAGACAACCACATGTACGAGACGACGGACGCCTTCACCAAGTTCCTGCCGAAGGAGTACGAGGGGCTCATCAAGTACGTCCAGGTGAACGGGCGCACCAAGATCGCGGTGCGCAACGTCATCTCCGAGTACATCCCGAACCCGACCTTCGAGGTCGTGGGTCGCCCCGGCGCGCAAGAGGAGTATTTCAAGGAGGGGAACCCCGAGGGCAAGTCGCGGCGCGAGATCATCGGTGAAGCGATCCGCTCGCCTGAGGGCTTCTTCTCTCCGGAGCCACGGCTGAAGCTCATGGACGAGCTCGGCTTGGACCGGGCGCTCATGTGGCCCACGCTGGCCAGCCTGCTCGAGGAGCGGCTCGGCGACGACCCGAAGGCGACCCACGCCGTCGTCCACGCCCTGAACCAGTGGATGCACGAGCACTGGACCTTCAACTACGAGGGCCGCATCTTCCCCACTCCCGTCATCACCCTGCCCATCGTGGACGAGGCGATCAAGGAGCTCGAGTGGGTCGTGGCGCGCGGGGCCAAGATCATCCTCGTCCGGCCGGCACCGGTGCCCGGGTACATGGGCCGCCGGTCGTTCGCGGTCCCCGAGTTCGACCCCTTCTGGCAGCGGGTCACCGAGCTGGACGTGGCCGTCGGCATGCACGCCTCCGACGACGGTCTCATCCGCTACTACAACCAGTGGGAGGGACGGCCCGACGGCGAGCACCTGCCCTTCGCCGGCAAGACCGCCTTCATGGACATCGCCCACTCCCAGAGCCGGGGCATCTTCGACACGGTGGCGTCCCTCATCGGGCACGGGCTGCTCACACGCTTCCCGACCCTCCGCATCCTGCCCGTCGAGAACGGTTCCGCCTGGGTGCGTCCGATCGTCGACGCGCTGGGCCACTCCTACGAGCGCGAGCCGTCCCTCTACGAGGAGGACCCGATCATGGTGCTCAAGCGGAACATCTGGGTCCACCCGTTCCACGAGGACGACCCGACGGGACTGATCGAGCTGATCGGCGCCGACCGCGTCGTCTTCGGGTCCGACTATCCGCACATCGAGGGGATGGCGGAGCCGCTCACCTACGTGAAGGAGCTCGACGGCCTACCCCACGCCGACGTGGCCAAGGTGATGGGGGGCAACCTGGCCGAAGCGATGAAGTTGCCGTTCGCGGCATAGTCGCGTCGTCCCGCCGCCGCCGGCGGCGCTCAGGCGCCCACCTTGCGGAAGTCCCAGCTGACGATCTTCGCCGGCGTGACCCGCAGCCACGCGTGGCGGCCGTCGTGGTGCATGTGGCCACCGGCGTACTTGGCCGCGAAGAGGCGCTCGGGCGTTTCGAGCTCGGGTACCGGCTCGCCTGTCCGCGGGACCTCGCCCACCGGCTCGGCGACGCCGCGCAGCTCCACCCCGCGTAGCTCCATGAACTCGGTGCCCGCGTCGACCACGACGCTGACCCGGTCGTCGCGCTGGAGATCGGTCCAGCGCTGGCTGACCACGATCGACGTCAGCCACAGCGACGAGCCGTCCCAGGCGAACCACAGCGGCGTGACGTGCGGTGACCCGTCACCGCCGAGGCTGGCCACCCGGCACGTGCGCTCCGACGCGAGGAAGGCGTCGCGTTCCTCCGTGGTCATCGCCAACCGCCGTCCCCGGCGCTGCTCCGGCACCGCCACCCTCCGCCGATCGTCCGCGCTCAGTCGGCGAACGTCCGGCTCGTGGCCACGACGCAGAGGCGGTTCTCGTTGCCGGCGTCGCGCACCTCGATTCGGCCGAGGCCGTTGCTGACCTCTGCTTCGGCGACCGCAGGCCCGACCCGCACCGGTTGCAGGTAGCGCAGGTCCAGGGAGGCCAGAGTGGCGCCGGGTGACAGCGAGAGCGCAGCCTCCTCGCAGGCCAACGCGATCAGCCCGCCGTTCAGCGTGTTCGACGCGTTCAGCGATTCTTCGGAGTGTCCGAGCACCGCCACCCCGGGCGTGCGGACGGCGCAGCCCGCACGCTCGGCGAAGGGCACCGTCAGCGTCGTCGCGATCGGGACCGCGCGGGTCGACGTCGAGCGGGATGTCGATGGTCAGTCGCTCGTCCGGGGCGGGCATGAAGGAGGCCGCCGCGAAGCCGATCGGATCGCCGGTCTCGGTGGTGAAGTCGACGCTGGCCACGAACACCGAGCGGCCCGCCTTGACGACCCGGCCCACCCCCCGCACGGTCCCCGTACCTGGCGGCGGCACGAAGAGGTGCACGTCGAGCTCGAGGGTGACCGGGACCCGCGGCCGGATGGTGAACGCGGCGAGATGCCCGGCCACCACGTCGGCCCAGGCGGCGAGGATCGAGATGCGCACCTGCTCGGTCCCGGGCACGTGCATCTCCGGGACGACGATGGCCGAACCCACCAGCGTCTCGGCGTTCTCATCTTCCCTCGTGACGACCCAGCCGAGGTCCTGCAGGACGTGTCGCCGCACCCTCGGATCGTCTCCGCCCGTGGTCGTCATCGCTCCCACCTGGCCCGGCGTCGCCGGGCCTCTCACATGCGGCCGAGGAGGAATTCGGCCGCGGCGGTGGCAGGCGGGAACGACTCGGTGACACCGGAGGCGACGTAGCCGACGTCGCTGATCAGCGTCTGGCCTGAGATGGCGGCGGCCGCGTCGCTGCAGAGGAAGACGAGCGGGTAGGCCTGCTCGAGAGGGGTCGAGGCTTCGATCCCCGCCTCCTCGCGGTAGTCGGCGCCGAAGCCCAACCACATCTCCGCGTTGGCCTGGGCCAGCGGGGTGTCGGTCGGCCCCGGGCAGATGGCGTTGATGCGGATGCCCTGCTTGAGGAACGGGAAGGCCTGACGGGCCACGTAGCCGCACACCGCCTGCTTGGAGTGGAAGTAGTCGGCCCAGCCGTGCTCGGTCGCCCAGGCCGAAGCCGAGTCGAAGTCGGGCGTGTCCAGGTACTCCTTCACCTGCTCCCAGCTGGCCTCCCAGCCGAGGCCGGCGGCCGAGGAGATGAAGCCGATCGCCGAACCCCGGGGGAGCATGCCGCCCGCCAGCATGCGCTCGATGAGGTGGCGGTGCCCGGCGAAGTTGATCTTCTCGATGTTGGGCGTTCCGTCGGCCACGCCGGCGCAGGACATCAGCGCGTGCACCGGGCCGCCGCACTCGTCGACCGCCTTGTCGATCGAGTCCTTGTCGCCCAGGTTGACGTGGATCGCCTTGGCCCCAGGGAGCTTCACTTCGGCGTAGTCCATGACTACGACCTCGGCTCCGGCCTCGAGCGCCAGCTCCGCCGCCGCGGCGCCCATGCCGGTGGCGCCCCCGACCACCAGGGCCCGCTTGCCGTCGTAGCGAAAAGCATCGAACAGTGACATGTGTTCCCTCCTGGTTGGATTGCTCGAAAAGGGGTTGGCGAGGTATCGCCTAACCGATGACGGAGCGGACCTTGAGGTCCACGATGGTATCCCAGTCGATCCCGATCTCCTCGAGGATGGCATCGCCGTGCTCGTTGAATTCGGGCGATCGACCGGCCGGCGCCGGCGCACCGCCGAACTGGATCGGCGCGGCGACGAGCTTGAACGGTGCGCCGCCCGCGGTCGCGCAGTCCTGGATGTAGCCGTTCGCCGCGATCTGCGGGTCGACCGTTGCCGCCTCGAGGGTGTCTTGGACGACGCACCATTGCCCGGTGAAGCCCGCCAGTTGTTCCCGCCACTCGCTCAGGGTGCGCTCTGCGAATGCCTCTTCCATGAGCGCCTGCGCAGCCCTCGAGTTCTCCATCAACGCATCGTGGCCGGCGAAGCGGGGGTCGGTGCCGGCGTCGGGACGCCCGACGAGCGTGCACAGCTCGGCCCAGTACTTGCTGGCCTGCAGGCAGCAGAAAGACAGCTCGCGCCCGTCCTTCGTGGTGAAGTTGCGGACGAGCGGGTTGAGTCGTGGTGCATTGGAGGGCGGTCCCTGCCACGGCTGGTTCAGCAGAAGGGACAGCGCGTAGGCCTGGCCCATGGCCCACATGCCCGAGCTGAGGAGCGACACGTCGACGGTGGTGGCCTCCCCGGTGCGCTCGCGGTGGAACAGCGCGCCCATGATCCCGCCCGCGATCGTCATGGCGCCGATGGAGTCGCCGAAGCCCGGACCGGGCGGCCCGGGCATGTAGCCCTCCATGTCGGCCGGCTTGACGCCCAACGCAACGCCGGGCCGGTACCAGAACGAGAGGGCGTCGTAGGAGCCCTTGTCGGCGTCGGGACCGCGCTCACCCTGTCCTGTGCCGGCCACGTAGATGATGTTGGGGTTGTGGGCGCGGATGTCCTCCAGCTCGATCTTGAGCTTCTTGCGCACCCGCGGCAGCTTGTTCGTCAAGAAGACGTCCGCCGTGCCGGCCAGCTTGTAGAGGATCTCGACGCCCTCGGGCGTGCCCAGGTCGAGAGCGATGCTGCGCTTGCCCCGGTTGGAGTGCTCCATCAACGGGTGGACGTCTCCGGTCATCGGCATCACGCCGGACGCCGCGAGACCCCGCATCGCGTCGCCGCGCTCGGTCGGCTCCACTTTGATGATGTCGGCCCCCCAGTCGCCCAGCAATGCCGTGGCCGCCGGGACGAAGGTCTGCTCTGCCACCTCGAGGACGCGCACGCCCTTCATGACTGGGGTCGCGCTCACGCGGTCCCTCCCTCCAAATCTGACATCGACGTCGACATTACCCCGGCGCCGCGGTACCTGGTTCGGGCGTCACCTGCACCACCACCTTCCCGACGGCCTTCCCTTCGGCCACCCAGCGCAGCGCGTCGCCCGAGTCGGCGAGGGCGAACGTCGCGCCGATGAGAGGCACGGCCTTGCCGGCCACCAGGAGGTCCATCAGCTCGCGATCGTTGCGCGCCATTTCTTGGGGACGGTGACGAGCGAAGTCGCCGAACTGGAAGCCGAGGACCGCACAACCCTTGAGGAGCACCAAATTGAGCGGTATGCGAGGGATGGCTCCCGCCGCGTAGCCCACCGTGACGAAGCGGCCCCCGAAGTGGAGCGAGCGGAGCGCGGGCTCGGCCAGGTCGCCGCCGACCGGGTCGACCACGACGTCCGCGCCGTCGGGCAGCGCCTCTCGGAGCGCCTGGCGGAGGTCGCCGGCGCGATGGTCGATGAGGCGGGTGGCGCCCAGGGCGCGGGCCGCCTCGAGCTTCTCGGGCGTCGACGCCACCGCGGTGACCGTGGCGCCGAGCAGGACGCCCAGTTGCACGGCCGCCGTGCCCACACCGCCCCCGGCGCCGAGGACGACGAGCTCATCACCGGGCTGCAGCGCCGCCACCGAGCGCAGCACGTGGTACGCCGTGCGGTAGGCCACGCCGAAGGCGGCCGCGGTCCGGTCGTCGACGCCGTCGGGGATGCGCATGAGCACGCTCGGCGAGACCGCGATCTCCTCCGCGAAGGCCCCCACGATCGTCGATCCGAACACGCGGTCATCGAGCTCGAGGCCGACGGCGTCTTCGCCGAGCTCCACCACGGTCCCGGCGTACTCGCTGCCCAAGATGAACGGCGTGGGCACCGAGACCTGGTAGGTGTTGGCCACGACGAGCACGTCGGGAAAGTTCACGGCACCGACGTTGATCCGCACCCGTACCTGGCCCGGACCGAGCGACGGCGACGGGATCTCGGCCAGCTCGATCACCTCGGGCCCGCCGTAGGTCCGGCAGAGCGCGGCGCGCACTTCAGCTCGTGCGCGACGCTGGCACGTCGTAGTCGGTGCTCTCGGCGAGGTCCGCCGCGGCCTGCATCAGCTCGAGCACGATCGGCCCGAAGGCCTGCAGCTTCTCGTCGCTGCCGGCGCGCTGGTAGCCCTGCTCGAGCACGACGGCGAGCTTCCACTTGGCCAGCACGTTGTAATAGTCGATGTCGTCGACCTGGCGTCCGGAGGTGGACGAGTAGTGCGCCAGCATCTCGCCGCGCGACGGCATCCCCTTCATGTCGACGTAGCCGCCCGCCCGATCCTCGTCGGCCGAGGTGTCCTCGGGCCAGGAGTTCATCACCCAACCCAGGTCGAGCTTGGGATCGCCCACGGTTCCCATCTCCCAGTCGACGATCGCCGCCAGCTTCGCCGGCGCGCCGTGCTCGAACATGACGTTGGCGAACTGGTAGTCGCCGTGCATGAGGCCGGGGATGTAGTCGATCGGACCGTGGGCCCGCAGCCAGGCGGCGGCCTCGGCGAAGCCGGGCAGCGCACGTCCCTTGATGCGCTCCAAGAAGGCGGTCCAGCGGTCCACCTGTCGTTCGTGAAAGCCGTCGGGTCGGCCGAGGTCGTCGAGGCCCTTGGACCGCCAGTCGACGTTGCCCAACAGCGCGATGCCTTCGACGAGCTGGAAAGCGAGCCCGCGGCGCGCCTCGAGGTCGCTGTCGAAGGGCGCCGGCCACTGGCGACGGGTGGACATGGGCGACCAGCCGTCGACGAATCCCATCAGGTAGAACGTGCGACCGAGGACCGCTTGATCGGTGCACACGGCGACTGCCTCGGTGTGGGGGACGTTGGTGCCCGTCAGCCCCTCGATGATGCGCCATTCCCGCAGGATCCCCTCGTCGCGCGAGGCCGGTGCGCTGGAGGGTGGGATACGCATGGCGCAGTGCAGGTCGCCGCGCCGCAGCTCGTAGATCTCGTTCTGACTGCCTCCCGAGATGTAGCCGTGCTCGAGCGGCGCGCCGACACCGAGGCCCTGTGCGTCGAGCCAGGCGGTCAGCGTGTCGACGCTGGCGATGGTCGGCATCTCAGCCGCTTCCTCCGTGGTGCTCACAGGTTCCCCACTTCCAGTTCCATGTACTCCGCAAACTTGGCTTCTGCGGCCTCCTGGCGCTTGGGCAGCCATTGCGTGGGCCAGATGTCGTCGCTGGCCTTGTAGTCGCGCAGCACCTGGCGCGCCACGGTGACCTTGTGGACCTCGGTCGGTCCGTCGGCGAGCCCCATGACTCCGGCGGCGTGCACCATGCCGAAGAAGGGCATCTCGTTGGTGGTGCCGAGCGCGCCGTGGATCTGCATGGCGCGCCACGCGATGTCGTGGAGCACGGTCGGCATGACGACCTTGGCCGTCGCGATGTCCTTGCGCACGCGCTTGTAGTCGTTGTACTTGTCGATCTCCCACGCCGTGTAGAGCACGAAGAGGCGGAACTGCACGAGCTGCGCGTACGAGTCGGCGATATAGCCCTGGACGAACTGCTTGTCGGCCAGCAGGCTGCCCTGGGTCTCTCGGCTCAGTGCCCGCTCGCACATCATGTCGATGGCCTTCTGCGCCATGCCGATGGTGCGCATGGCGTGATGGATGCGGCCGCCGCCGAGGCGGGTCTGCGCGATGACGAACGCCTGCCCCTCGCCGCCGAGCAGCGACTCTTCGGGAACCCGGACGTCTTCGTAGTGGATGAGGGCGTGCGAGCCCTCGTTGACGCGCTCGCCGTAGAGACCGACGTTGCGCACGATGTTGACGCCGGGCGTGTCCGTCGGCACCAGGAACATCGACATCCCCTTGTAGGGGCTGACGTCGGGGTTCGTGACGGCCATCACGATCAGGAACGACGCCGTCTTGGCGTTGGACGAGAAGAACTTCCAGCCGTTGATGACCCACTCGTCCCCGTCCTTCTCGGCCCGGGTGGTGAACAGCGTCGGGTCCGCGCCGGCGTGCGGCTCGGTCATGGAGTAGCTCGAGAAGCACTCGCCGTCGAGCAGGGGCTGCAGGTAGCGCTCCTTCTGCTCGGGCGTGCCGTAGTGGGCGATGATCTCCGCGTTGCCCGTGTCGGGCGCCTGGCAGCCGAAGACGATGGGCGCCCAGGAGGATCGGCCCAGGATCTCGTTGAGCAGCGCGAGCTTGAGCTGGCCGTAGCCCTGCCCGCCCAGTTCGGGCCCGAGGTGCGTGGCCCAGAGGCCGTGTTGGCGCACCGTTTCCTTCAGCGGGTCGATGGCCTCACGGCGCTTGCCCTCGAGGGGGACGAACTGGAGGTGCGGGAACGCCAGGTCGAGCGGCTCGACCTCGTCCCGGACGAACTGGTCGACCCAGTCCAATTTCTCCTGGTAGTCGGGATCGGTCTCGAAGTCCCACGCCATGGTGCGCCCTCCCTCGGTCGGTTTCGCCGGACGGTGGATGCCAGAATATGATTCTGGCTATCGAGAACGCAATACCGGCACCCGGGGCGGCGCCGCCGACGGGCGTGGCCGACCGCATCGTGCGCCGCACCCTGGCCAAGCGGGAGGGCGAGTACGCCAACGAGGTGCGGCGCCTGCTCGACGGCGCGCTCGAGGTCATGCGGCGGTGCGGCACGACGTCCCGCCCGCGGGTGGCCGACATCGTGGCCGAGGCTGGACTCTCCAACGACGCGTTCTACCGGCACTTCAAGTCCAAGGACGATCTGGTCACCGCCCTCCTCGACGACGGTGGCGAGCGGCTGCGCAGCTACCTCGAGCACCAGCTCGCCAAGGAGACCACCCCGAGGGACCAGGTGCGACGGTGGGTCGAGGGCGTGCTGGCGCAGGCCGTCGGTGACGTCGCGGCGACCACGCTCGCCGTCATGTGGAACGGCGGGAGCGCCGGCGGTGGCCTCTCGGCCGGGCGGCACTTCGCCAGCGCACCGGTGGCGACGCTGCTGCACGGGCCCTTCGCCGCACTGGGCAGCGCGGCGCCGGAACTCGATGCCATGCTCGCGGCGCACGCCACCTTCGGGCTCCTGTCGGACTTCTTGTGGGAGGGGGCAGAGCCGACGCGTGCCGAGGTCGACCGCGTGACCGCCTTCTGCCTCGGTGCGGTGGCGCGCTGAGCGCGGTCCAGCCCCGGCGTCAACCCTTCCAGAATTGCTCGGGCACCCAGCTCGGCGCGCGCTTCTCCATGAAGGCCAGCATGCCCTCGCGCGGTTCGGGTGACTCGGCGAGGGCCCAGAACATCGTCTGGTAGTCGACGAGCCCGTAGCGCTCGTTGAGCATGCGCTTCGTCATGGTGCGCGCCATGGGCGGCGTCTGCAGGATCTGGCCCACGACATCGAGGGCCGCCGCGCGCAACTGCTCGTGGGGCACGACACGCGAGATCACCCCGAGGCGTTGCGCCTCTTCGGCGTCGAAGCGACGCCCCGTTAGCAGCAGGTCGCGCGCGACGGCCATGCCGACGTGGGCCGGGAGAACGGCGGCGTACGTCGCGTCGGGGATGCCCCGCAAGAGCTCGGGCACCCGGAAGGTGGCCCGGTCGCTGGCGACCGCGATGTCCGAGAGCATGGCGATGAGGAGCCCGCCGGCCTGGCAGATGCCGTTCACCGCGGCCACCACGGGGGCCCGGCTGTCGCGGATGGTCAGGAACGGGAGGATGTCGGGCCCGATGTCCGGCGTCGGCTCGTCGCCCGGTTCCCTCCGCCCGCCGAGATCACCACCGGGAGCGAAGACGTCACCGGTGCCGGTGATGACGAGCGCGGCCAGGTCGGGGTCCTGGTTCACGAGGTGCACCGCCCGCTTGATCCCGAAGTACATGGCCGGCGTCAGCGCGTTGCGGGCCTCCGGCCGGTCGATGATGCACCAGGCCACCGCGCCCTCGCGCTCGAGGCGCAGGCCGGCTGCACCGAGATCGTCTGCCACGCGTCCCTCCTCGTCCGACGGGTCGGCCCGGACACTACTGTCATCCGTCGGTGTCCCGACCCGTGGGCGTTGGGGCGGATCGGAGGACAACATGTCCGTCGGCATCGTGACGGGCGCGGCGCGGGGGATGGGCGCCGCCTGCGCGGCCCGCCTGGCCGGCCTGGTGGACACCCTGGTCGTGGCCGACCGCGACGAGGTTGGTCTCGCGGCCGCGGCGGCGCAGCTCTCCGGCCGAGATCCGGGGTTCGTGGTCGAGCCGGTCGTGCTCGACGTGGCGGACGGCGAGGCGGTGGCGCGCCTGGTCGAGCGGGCCCGCGCCTTGGGCCCGCTGCGCGCGGTGGCGCACGCCGCCGGCGTCTCGCCCACGATGGCCGCCTGGCGCGACGTCCTGGCCGTCGACCTCGTCGGCACGGCGCTCCTCGTCGACGCCCTGCACCCGCTGGCGACGGAGGGGACGGCGATCGTCTGCTTCGCCTCGATCTCCGCGTCGCTGGCCCTGCCCGACACCGATCTGCCGGCCGACGCCGTGCTGGACGAGCCGCTCCACCGCGACTTCCTGGCGCGCATCCGGGAGTCCGTCGGCCCTGAGGTCGAGGACCCGGGCATGGCCTACACCTGGGCGAAGCGGGGCGTGCACCGCCTGGTGCGGCGTGAGGCGGTGCGCTTCGGTCGGGCCGGGGCCCGCATCTGCTCCGTCACGCCGGGCATCATCGACACGCCCATGGGGCGCCAGGAGGCCGACGCGCACGCCGTCATGGCCATGCTCGTGGAGGGATCCGCCCTCCAACGTGAGGGCCGGCCGGAGGAGGTGGCGGCGGGCGTCGCCTTCCTCCTCTCCGACGAGGCGAGCTACGTCACGGGGATCGACCTGACCATCGACGGTGGCACGATTGCCGCCCTACGAAACGGAGGGATGGCACTGGGATGAACGACGCAAGGTCGAAGCAGCACCACACCGCGGCGGTGGACGTACGCCCGCTCCTCGATCCCGAGCTCAAGCCGCTCCTCGACGCGTTCGAGCTGCCGGCCTTCGACGCGGACACCATTGCTGCCGTTCGCTCGTCGGCGTTCCCGGAGCAGGCGTTGTCGGACGCCGTGGTCCGGACCGACTACGAGGTGCCCTCCTGCGTCACCGGCGACCCGCCGGTTCCCGTCCGTGTGCACCGGCCTGTCGGTGCGACGGGCCGCCTGCCCGCCATCTTCACCATCCACGGTGGTGGCTACGTCATCGGCAGCTACGTCATGGACGACGTGCTCCTCGACCGCTGGTGCCCGAAGCTGGGCGTCGTCGGCGTGTCGGTCGAGTACCGCCTGGCACCCGAGACGCCGTACCCCGGGCCGATCGACGATTGCTACTCGGCGCTGCGCTGGGCCCACGCCAACGCGGACCAGCTCGGGATCGACCCGACCTGCATCGGGACCTCTGGCATCAGCGCGGGGGGTGGGCTCGCGGCGGCACTCGGGTTGCTGGCGCGCGACCGCGGCGAGGTGCCGCTGGCCTTCCAGCTCCTCGACTGCCCCATGCTCGACGACCGCCAGAGGACGCCCTCCATCGGTGCTTCCGGGCTCTACGTGTGGAGCGCCGCCTCCAACGACTTCGGCTGGCGCTCGTATCTCGGTGCACGGTTCGGGACCGACGACGTCCCGCCGTATGCCGCAGCCGCCAGGGCGACCGACCTCGCCGGTTTGCCCCCGAGCTGCGTCGTCGTCGGCTCCATCGACGGGTTCCGCGACGAGGACGTCGAGTTCGCGCAGCGCCTCAACCAGACCGGTGTCCCGTGCGAACTCCATGTGATCGCCGGCCTTCCGCACGCGTACCAGCTGGCGCCGCAGGCCGCCGCAGTGAAGCTGGCCGACGATTGCAAGGACGAGTGGTTGGCGCGCCAGCTCGCTCGCGCCGGGGGCTGACGAGGGGACACGAGCGAAGCAGGACTGACCGCGCCGATCAGAGCTTGCCGGCACTCCCGGAGCGGGCGCGGATCATGGCGTCCTGGACGAAGGACGCGACCAGCCGGCCGTCGAGGTCGAAGACGTCGCCCCGTCCGTAGCTGCGGCCGTGCCCGGTGTAGGAGGCCCACATCTGGAGGAGGTGCCACTCCGCGGCACGGCACGGCTCGTGGTAGGTCATGGTGTGGGTCAGGACTCCGGTCGAGAGCGTGACGTGCGCCTGCGACTGGCCGACACCGACGTGGGGGCGCATGGCAGTGCCGATGAGGAACGTCTCGGTCGAGAACGCGAGCAGCGCCTGGTCGAATGCGGGGTCGTCGGGCGCGCCGACGAAGCGTGCCCACACATCGAGCTCGGGCGGCCCGACGAGGTCGGGGTCGCCCACGTCGACGGCACCGACGACGCCCGCCTCCCAGGAGCCATTGACGCGCAGGTCGCCGGCAACGTCGTCGGGATGCGAGGCGGTCCGCGGCGAGTCCGCGTGGCGGATCACGTCGGGCTCCTCTGCGCTCAGAAGGGCCAGGGCGCGCGTGATCACCTGGTCGTCCTGGCCGATGGTCACGGTGCTGCTGGCCAGCGAGCGGCCGGCGTGCATGCGGTCGACGGTGATGTCGAGGGGCGCGTCCGCCTTGGCGGGTCGGGCGAAGACGGTGTGCAACGTCTTCACGGCCTTGCCGTCCTGTCCGGCCAGCGCCCCCATGACCGATTGGGCGAGCAACTGCCCTCCCCAGACCATGCCGTAGTCGCTCTGCACGCTCGTCGCCCGGTAGCGGTCCTCGCCGACGGGCTCGAGCGTCAGCGCCTCGACGAACGCGTCCATCGTGAACATCGGGGTCTCCTTCTCTCGCGGTCTCGGTCTCTCGCGGTCTCGGTCTCGGGTCCCGGCCGGCCACCAACAATGCCCGATACGCGGCGGAGCGGGGCTGCCCTCGGCATCTCGGTCACGGCAGAGCGGCGAGGCCGATACCCTGCGTCGCGAGCGATGATAACGTCATTTTTGACGACGACGTCAAAGTCAGATACCCTCCGAAAGAGCGGCCCGCCAGGCACGACGCGTGGGTTCGTCCCCGTTCATGCCGGATGCGCCGTGCCCTCGTGGGGGGCGAGCCGAGCGACGAGAGGAAGAGAACCGTGGCCGAGGCAGTGAAGGTCAACCCCGAGCAGCGGATGCTCGTCGACGGGAAGCTGGTCGAGGCCGATTCGGGCGCGACCTTCGAGAACGTCAACCCGGCCACCGAGGAGGTCATCGGCGCGGTCGCGGACGGGTCGACGGTCGAGATGCGCCGGGCCATCGACGCCGCCCGGCGCGCCTTCGACGAGACCGACTGGTCGACCAACCACGCCTTCCGCAAGCAGTGCCTCGAGCAACTGCACGAAGCGCTCCAGGCCGATCACGAGGAGCTGCGCGAGGAGCTCATCCTCGAGGTGGGGTGCCCGCGCATGACGACGAACGGCCCGCAGCTCGACGCCCCGATCTCGGAGGCCTTCGCGTGGCCGGCCAAGGAGATCGACGCGTTCGAGTGGGAGACCGTGCTGCCCGACGCCACCAGCATCACGGGCACGCTCGACTCGCGGCGCATCTGGCGCGAGCCGGTCGGCGTGGTGGGCGCCATCGTGCCGTGGAACTTCCCCTTCGAGGTCACCTCGCACAAGCTCGGGCAGGCGCTGGCGACGGGCAACACCGTGGTGCTGAAGCCTGCGCCGGACACCCCGTGGAACGCCACGCTGCTCGGCCGCATCGTGGCGGAGAAGACCGACATCCCCGCCGGCGTCCTCAACGTGGTGACGTCGTCGGACCACCTGATCGGCGAGGAGCTCACGCTGTCGCCCAAGGTCGACATGATCTCGTTCACCGGCTCGACCGCGGTCGGGCAGCGCATCATGGAGAAGGGTGCGGCCACCATGAAGCGCGTCTTCCTCGAGCTGGGCGGCAAGTCGGCCACCATCGTGCTCGACGACGCCGACCTCGGCACCGCGACGCTCATGGGGATGGGAGCCTGCTTCCACGCGGGACAGGGCTGCGCAATTCAGACGCGGATGCTGCTGCCGCGGGCGCGCTACGAGGAGGGCGTCGAGCTGCTCAAGGGCCTCTTCGCGGCGGTGCCCTACGGCGACCCGCAGCGGCCGGACGTCTTGATGGGCCCGCTCATCTCGGCCAAGCAGCGCGAGCGGGTGCTCGGCTACATCGAGAAGGGCAAGGCCGAGGGCGCCACGCTGGCCGTCGGGGGCGGCCGTCCCTCGGGCGACGAGTTCGCCAAGGGCTGGTGGGTGGAGCCGACGCTCTTCACCGATGTCGACAATTCCATGACCATCGCGCAGGAGGAGATCTTCGGGCCGGTGCTGGTCGTCATCCCCTACGAGGACGAGGACGACGCCGTGCGCATCGCCAACGACTCCAAGTACGGGCTGCAGGGGGGCGTCTTCTCGGCCACCCTCGAGCGCTCGCTCGCCGTGGCCCGGCGCATCCGCACCGGTGGCCTCAGCATCAACGGCGGCGCCCCCTACGGACCGGACCTCCCCTTCGGCGGTTTCAAGCACAGCGGCATCGGGCGCCAGAACGGGGTGGCCGGCTTCGAGCAGTACCTCGAGACCAAGTCGCTGGCGTGGCCGGCGGCCTGACGCAGAGGGGGGTCCGCACGTGACCGTCACCAGCGAACCCGAGGTCTACTACGACCCGTACGACTTCGAGATCGACGCTGACCCGTACCCCGTCTGGAAACGATTGCGTGACGAGGCCCCGCTGTACCGGAACGAGAAGTACGACTTCTTCGCGCTGAGCCGCTGGGACGACGTCGACGCCGCCATGCTGGACTGGAAGACGTACATCTCCGGGCGCGGCTCAGTGCTCGAGATCATCAAGGCCGGCGTCGAGATCCCGCCCGGGTCCATCCTCTTCGAGGACCCGCCGACGCACGACCTTCACCGTGGCCTGCTCTCCCGGGTCTTCACGCCGAAGAAGATGCAGGCGCTCGAGCCCCAGGTGCGGGCCTTCTGCGCGCAGGTCCTCGACCCCCTCGTCGGCTCGGGCAGCTTCGACTTCATCGCGAACCTGGGCAAGTTCATGCCGATGCGGGTCATCGGGATGCTGCTCGGCATCCCCGAGCAGGACCAGGAGGCGATCCGAGACCGCCTCGACGCGGGCCTGCGCCTCGAGGAAGGCATTCCGAACGAGACCGAGTACGACGGCGCGGCCCAGTCCGAGGTGTTCTCGGACTACATCACGTGGCGCGCCGAGCACCCCTCCGACGACCTGATGACCGAGCTGCTCAGCGCCGAATTCGAGGACGAGACCGGGACGACGCGCACGCTCACCCACGAGGAGGTCCTCGGCTACGTCGGGCTGCTGGCGGGGGCCGGGAACGAGACCACGACCCGCCTGATCGGCTTCACGGGCGACGTCCTCGGGCGCCATCCCGAACAGCGCGCCGAGCTCGTGGCGGACCGGTCGCTGATCCCGAACGCGATCGAGGAGCTGTTGCGCTACGAGTCACCGTCCCCGGTGCAGTCCCGCTACGTGGCCAGAGACGTCGAGCTCCACGGCCGGGAGGTGCCCGAGGGCAGCATCATGGTGCTGCTGAACGGCTCGGCCAACCGGGACGAGCGCCACTTCCCCGATGGGGACAGCTTCGACATCCATCGCGGGATCGGCCGGCATCAAGCCTTCGGCTACGGCATCCACCTCTGCCTCGGCATGGCGCTGGCCCGCCTGGAAGGGCGGGTGGCGCTCGACGAGGTGCTGCACCGGTTCCCCGAGTGGGAGGTCGACTACGACTCGGCACGGCGTGCCCGGACCTCGACCGTGCGGGGCTGGGAGACGTTGCCGGTGCGCACGGCGTGAGCACGCCGGGAGAGGAGCGCGCGACATGAACATGGACGACATGATCCTGGTCAGCATCGACGACCACATGATCGAACCTCCGCAGATGTACGAGAACCACGTGCCGAGGAAATGGGCCGACGACGCGCCCAAAGTGGTGCACGAGGACGGCATCGACCAATGGGTCTTCCAGGGCGAGAAGACCAGCACATCGTTCGGGATGTCGGCCACGGTGGGCTGGCCCTCCGAGGAGTGGGGCTTCAACCCGGGCACCTACAGCGAGCTGCGCCCGGGCTGCTTCGACGTGCACGAGCGGGTACGCGACATGAACGCCAACGGCGTCCTCGGATCCATGTGCTTCCCGACCATGGCCGGGTGGAACGCGCGCACCTTCGCCGAAGCGCGCGACAAGGAGATCGCGCTCGTCATGCTGCAGGCCTACAACGATTGGGCCATCGACGAGTGGTGCGGGACGTACCCGGGGCGCTTCATCCCGCTCGGCATCGTCCCGATGTGGGATGTCGACGCCGCCGTCGCCGAGGTCCACCGGCTGGGCAAGAAGGGCTGCCGCTCCATCAGCTTCCTCGAGACGCCGCACGTCCAGGGGTTCCCGAGCTTCCTCTCCGGGTACTGGGACCCGATGCTCGCCGCGCTGTGCGACGAGCACATGGTCCTCTCATTGCACATCGGCGCCGGCTTCCAGATCATCCGGCGACCCGAGGAGGCCCCCGTCGACCATCTCATGGTGCTGGCCTGCCAGATCAGCGCCATCACCGCGCAGGACCTCCTCTTCGGACCGACACTGCGGCGCTTCCCCGAACTCAGGGTCGCATTGTCCGAGGGCGGCATCGGCTGGATCCCCTTCTACTTCGACCGCATCGACCGCCACTACGAGAACCAGCAGTGGCTGCACAGCGACTTCGGCGGCAAATTGCCCTCGGAGGTCTTCCGCGACCACATTCTGGCCTGCTACATCACCGACCCTTCGGGCTTGCTGCTGCGCGACCGCATCGGCATCGACGGCATCGCCTGGGAGTGCGACTACCCCCACACCGACACCACCTGGCCCGAGTCGCCCGAGTTCGCCTGGCGGGAGTTCGCCGACGCCGGCGTGACCGACACCGGCGAGATCAACAAGATCACCTTCGAGAATGCCTGCCGCTTCTACGACTGGGACCCCTTCGCCCACACGCCGAGGCAGCACGCGACGGTCGGCGCCCTGCGCGCGGCCGCCCGGGACGTCGACGTGACCCGGATGCCGAAGGACGAGTGGCGCAGGCGCAACGAGGCGGCTGGCATCGGGGTGGTGAGCCCCGTCTAACGTGACGGCGCCACATCCACCCCGCTGCACCCGCAGCCAGACGCAACGCGAGGCGATGCCCACCATGGACGACGCGACCGCAGTGGCGGTCCCCACCACAGGCCGGAGGGCCCGATGCTGGTCGGACTGAGCGAGGACCAGGAATTCTTCCGGGCGACCACGGAGCGCTTCCTGGCCGAGCACGCGCCCGCGGACGCGGTCCGCGCCCTGCGTGACGACGAGGCGGGCTTCGACCCGGGCTACTGGCGACGCGGCGCCGAGCTGGGATGGACCTCGTTGCTCGTCGGCGAGGACCAGGGGGGCGGGACCATCAGTGGCGCCGGGCTGGTCGACCTCAGCGTGGTGGCGTACGAGTTCGGGCACCACGCGGCACCCGGGCCCCTGGTGGCGACCAACATCGTCGCGTCGGCCCTGAGCGCCCACCGCACCCATCCCGACCTGGTTGCGGGGCTGGTGGCTGGAACCGAGATCGCCACGTGGTACATCCCCGAGTTCGGCGGCGCGCTCGGCGTCTGGCGCACCGGCGTCGAGCTCCGCCGCGACGGGGACGACGTCGTGCTCGCGCGGGGCCGTGCGCCCCGTCGAGTCCGCCGGCCAGGCCGGGCACTTCCTCGTCAGTGCACAGGAGGCGGACGGAGACGGCGGCGGGAGCCGCATCACCCAAGTCCTGGTCCCTGCGTCGGCCGGCGGGGTCTCGGTGACACCCATGCGGACGGTGGACCTGACGCGGCGCTTCGGCGCCGTCGCCTTCGACGACGTGCGGCTCGGTCCCGACGCCGTGGTGGGGGCGCCGGGCGAGGCCGCCTCCGACGTGGAGCGCCAGTTCGAGGCGGCGCTCGTCATGCTCGACGCCGAGGCAGTCGGCGCCATGCAGGCGGGCTTCGACATGACCGTCGAGTGGTCTTTCGACCGCTACACCTTCGGGCGCCCGCTGGCCTCGTACCAGGCGTTGAAGCACCGTTTCGCCGACATGATGGCGTGGCTCGAAGCCAGCCACGCCATCAGCGACGCCTCCTGTCTCGCCGCGGCGGGAGGCGAAGCGGAGGCGGGCGAGTTGCTCGAGCGCGGCCAAGGCCTTCATCGGCCAGTACGGCGCCGAGCTCCTGCAGGACTGCGTGCAGATCCACGGCGGGATCGGCGTGACGTTCGAGCACGACCTCCACCTCTTCCTCCGCCGCTTCACCGTCAATCGCTCGCTGGCCGGCACACCGGCGGCGCACCGCCAGCACATCGCCTCGCTGATCGAGGCACGAGAGGAGGCCGCGGCATGAGCGCCGTCCGGGCCGAGGACGCCCCCGGATGCGGGCGAGCTGGAGGACCTCGAGAGCTTCCGCCTGCGGGCACGCGGAGTTCCTCAAGGCCAACTTCCGCCAGGTCACCATGGAGGAATTGCGGTGGGACTCCTACGCCAGCGAGGAGGAGGAGCTCGCCGAGATCGCCCACGAGCGTGTGCTGCAGCGTGCGCTCTTCGACGCCGGCCTGGCCGGGATCTGCTTTCCACGGGAGTACGGCGGGCAGGGACTGTCGCCCGCCCATCAGGAGGTGCTGAACGAGGAGCTCGTCGGCTACGAGTACCCGCGCCGGATCCAGATCCCGACCTTCTCGCCGTGCGCCACCGTCCTCCTCGAGTTCGGCACCGAGGAGCAGAAGCAACGTCATCTGCCCGCCATCCTGCGCGGTGAGGAGTTGTGGATGCAGTTCCTCTCCGAGCCGAGCGGGGGCTCCGACGTCGCGGGCGCGTTGACGACCGCCGTCCGCGACGGCGACCAGTGGGTGTTGAACGGATCCAAGGTGTGGACGACGGGCGCGTGGTGGTCCGACTGGGGCCTGTGCCTGGCGCGCACCAACTGGGACGTGCCGAAGCACCGCGGCCTGACGGTGTTCATGCTGCCGATCCACCAGCCGGCCATCGAGGTCCACCGCATCGAGATGCTCAACGGCTCGCGCGAGTTCTGCCAGGAGTTCCTCACCGACGTCGTGGTGCCGGACAGCGAGCGCGTCGGCGACGTGGACGACGGCTGGACCGTGGGCATCCGGTGGATGTTCCACGAGCGCATGCTCTACACGTCGCCGTACGTCACGCACCCCGTGGGGTCGAACCCCAGCCGCATGTTCTCGGGCACGGTGTACGCAATCGCCGAGGAGGCCGGCCGCATGGACGACCCGTCGGTCCGCGACATGGTGGGCGAGGCGCGCATGCTCGAGCTGGTGAGCCAGGAGATGTCCACCCGCGTGGCCGAGCGCATGACACGCGGCCAGCCTGACCGACCAAGCCGCCGCGCTCGTGCGGCTCGGCAAGGCGCAGGCGCAGACCAGGATCGTCACGCTGGCCCTCGAGGTCGCGGAGGCGGCCGGGGCGGCCTGGACCGAGGACAGCGCCGCGGCCCACAGCGCCCTCAACTTCCTGATGCGCCAGGGAGGCAGCATCGGGGGCGGCACCGTGGAGATGGCGCGCAACGTGGTGGCTGAGCGCGTGCTGTCGATGCCGCGCGAGCGGGCGGTGGACCGCGACGTCGCGTTCCGCGACGTGCCGCGCAGCCGGTCCTCGCAGTCCTAGGACCCTCGGCATCGCGGCGCGGCCGGACAAGCCAGGGAAGGGAGCACGGCATGGCAGTGGCAGAGGTCAACGGGCTTTCGCTCGCCTACGACGTCATCGGGGACTCGGGCCGGCCCTGGGCGATCACCCCGGGCGGGCGGTTCACCAGGGAGACCCCCGGCGTCCGCGAACTCGCGGTGGCCCTGGCCGAGCGGGGACACCAGGTGCTCATCTGGGATCGACCCAACTGCGGGGAGTCCGACGTGTGCTTCGAGGGCACCTCGGAGTCCGCCATGCAGGCAGATGCGCTGGCCGGGCTGCTCACCCAACTCGACCTGGCGCCCGCCGTCATCGCGGGCGGGTCGGGCGGCGCCCGAGTGTCGCTGCTCACCGCCTCCCGTCATCCCGACGTGGCGGCGGGGCTGGCCATCTGGTGGATCAGCGGCGGCGTGTACGGCCTGCTCACACTGGCCACGCACTACTGCGGCGGATCGGTGGGCGCCGCCTGGACCCACGGCATGGAGGCGGTGGCCGACCTGCCCGAGTGGGTCGAGGTCCAGCAGGGCAACCCGGGCAACCGGCAGCGCTTCCTCGACCAGGACCGGGCGACGTTCATCGCCACCATGGAGCGTTGGATGCTCGCCTACTGCCCGCGCCAGGGCGAGCACGTGCCGGGGCTGCCCGACGCCGATGCGCGCGGGCTCGACATCCCGGCGCTCGTGTTCCGGAGCGGGGAGAGCGACGCCCACCACACGCGCGCGACGTCCGAGGCGCTGGCCGAGCTGCTGCCCCGGGGCCGCCTGGTCGAGCCGCCCTGGGGTGACCGGGAGTGGATCGAGCGTCAGGAATCGCCGGATCACACGCTGTTCGCGCACTGGCCGAAGCTCGTCCCGCAACTCCTCGAGTGGGAGGCGGAGACGCTGGGCCGGGCGGAGGGCTGAGGCGCCGACTCAGCCCGCGCCGCGCCGATCCGCCGCGCCGCCGCGAGCGGTCGCGCCGACCGCATTCTCGGGCTCGGGCAGCCGGAGCGCGTTCACGAAGAGCTGCGTGAGCTGGTCCACGCCCTCATCGAAGTCGCAGTCGAGGAGACCTTGGACGAACCACATCTCGGGGAAGCGGTAGGTCATCGATCCGAGGCCGGCGGCCGCGACGGTGGGGTCGAGGCGCGGGTCGGCCAGGCCGTGCTCCTGTAGCTGGCGGATCGACTCGGCCACCTGCGTCAGGTACTCCTGGTGGCGCGCGTAGCGCACAGCGTGGATCTGCTCGTCGAAGCGGGACACCTGCTCGATCACGCCCATGATGCGGGCCTCGGCGCGGTAGCTCTGGAGGTGCTGCCGCATCGCCTCACGGATGCGGTCGTGCGGCGTGGCGGGCGACGAGGCGTCGAGGATGACCTGGTTCAACGGGCGCGGCGAGCCGCTCGTCCACCTCGGCTGCCACCTCGCGGAAGACCTCTTCCTTCGACTCGAAGTAGTGGTAAAAGGACCCGTGCGAGAGCCCGGCCCGCTCCGCGATGTCCGAGATGCGCGCGTCCAGGAAGCCGTCGCGTTCGAACACCTCCTTGGCGGCACCGACGAGCCGTGCCCGGGTCTCGACACCCTTGCGCGACCGAGGCCCACTCGGCTTCTCGCCCGTGAGCGGCGTGCCCGACACGGCCCTCTCCTTCCGCACCGGGCCCTTGGCCGGCGACGGCTTCAATGTACCGGCGCCGTCGGAGCCGGCGGGGGGACGCAGCTCAGCCGGCACCCGTGCTCACGCATCCTTCCGCTGCAGGAGGAGCACGCCCGAGGGCGTCCCGCCGCCCGAGGTCACCACGGCGGTGGTCGCGTTCGCCACCTGGCGCTCGCCCGCGTCGTGGCGCAGCTGGGTCACCGCCTCGTAGAGGAACCCGAACCCGTGGGTCCGCCCCTCCGAGAGCTGGCCCCCGTGCGGGTTCACCGGGAGCTCGCCGCCCAGCGCGATGCGGCGACCGCCGTCGAGCCAATCGGAGGCCTCACCGAACCCGCAGAACCCGAGGCCCTCGAGCCACGAGATGGCGTTGAAGGTGAACCCGTCGTAGACGAGTGCCAGGTCGACATCGGCCGGGCGCAGGTCGGTCCGCGTCCAGAGATGCGCGGCCTGCCCGATCACCTGGGGCTCGTGGGTGACGGTGCCCTGGTCCCACGAGACGCGCTCGAGGATCTGGGTGCCCGCGGCCTCGATGCGCACGGCCGGATGCGGGAGGTCGCCCGCCACCGACGCGTCCGAGACGACCACTGCGATCGACCCGTCGCACGGCACGTCGCAGTCGTACAGACCGAACGGCGACGTGATGGCCCGGGCCGCGAAGTAGTCGTCCATCGTCATCGGCTCGCGGTAGATGGCGGCGGGGTTGAGCCCGGCATGGCGGCGCTCGGTGACGGCGATGGTCCCGAGCATCTCGCGTGTGGCGCCGTAGCGGTGCAGGTACTGGTTGGCGTGCATGCCGATCCAGTTGGCGGCCGAGAAGCGCGCCGAACGGGGCGCGCCACTCCTGCATCGCGCCCGAGACGCGCGGTCCGGGCCTGTCGCCGCCGCCCGGCTGGCCCCGCGCGTGCAGCGCGGCGTAGGTGGAAGCCCAGACGGTGCGGAAGCAGAGCACATGGCGACAGAGGCCGGCGGCGATCGCCATGGCCGCGGCCACGAGCGACCCCCCGGGCCCGGGCAGCTCGAGGCCACCGTTGTGCCACGTGGGCTCGACGCGGAGCGCCTCCTCGACCGCGGTGACGCCGCCCTCGCTCATGCCGCCCGCACCCGGGCCGGGATACGTCGACAGGCCGTCGACGATCCTCGACCCGAAGCCCGGCGTCGGCGACGGCCTCGAGGCAGGCGTCGACGGTGAGGGAGAGGGGATCGACCATGAGCCGGCGCCCGAGCCTCGACCGGCCGATCCCGCTGAGGACGGCGCGGTGCTCGTAGCGCGCCGGGGTGAGGGGGAGCGTGGCACCGGCCGGACGGGCTCGGGCACGCGGTCGACCGGGTCCACCGACCCGGTCAGCTCGAAGAGGGGGAGCCACACGTCCTCGCGCTGCTCGAAGCGGACGGCGACCTCCTGGCCGATGGCCACCTCGCCGGGGTCGCACCCGACGATGTTGGTGGTGAGGCGGACCCGCGGGTCCTCGGCCAGCGCGACGTTGGCGATCACGTACGGCGGCTCGAAGGCGGGATCCCACCGGTGGGCGTTGACCGTGAAGCCGACGATCGTGCCGCGGCCCGACACCGCGGTCGGCTTCCAGGACCGGCTGCGGCACGAGGGGCAGAGGGGAACCGGCGGGTGCACCAGCTCGCCGCACTCGGCGCACCCCTGGATCCGCAACGTCCCGTCGGCGCCCGAGGTCCAGAACCATTCGTTGGCGGGGGTGAGCTCAGGGAGCGGGTACAGAGGTCGTCCCCCCGGTATTGACATCGACGTCGCAATTGAACATGCACGGACATGCTAGGTGATCCGGCCAGATGAGAGCACCAAAAGCGAGGTGAGCCGGCGGCCCATTGCGGCCCTCCGGCGTTCTCCCTAATATCGACGTCGATGTTGAAAGACATGCTGGTCATCGACGCCGACTCGCACTGGTCCGAGCCGCCGGACCTCTTCACCAGCCGGGCCCCGGCGGAATACAAGGACCGGGTGCCCCGTGTGGCCGAGATCGACGGGGAGCAGATGTGGGTCTTCGACGGGAACCCGGTGAGCCGCTTCAGCGCCGGCCGGGGTCATCGGCCGCGACGGGCACAAGGAGAGCGCACACCGCGCCCTGATGGAGTGGGACTTCTCCGAGATCCACGTCGGGGCCTACGACCCGGAGGTCCGCCTGGGCGTGCTCGACGAGTGCGGCATCGACGCCCAGATCATCTTTCCCAGCACGATCGGACTCGGCGGCCAGGACCTGGGGCTCGCCGACGACCCTGCGCTGCGCCGGCTGGCCGTCGAGATCTACAACGACGGCATGGCCGAGATCCAGGCCGACTCGGGCAACCGGTTGCTGCCGCTGCCGCTGATGCCGGCCTGGGACGTGGACGACTGCGTCCGCGAGGCCCAACGGGTGGCGTCCCTCGGCGCCCGCGGCGTGAACATGACGTCGGATCCGCAGGACCTGGGCGCGCCCGACCTGGCCAACCGGGCCTGGGACCCCTTCTGGGAGGTGGTGGCCGACCTGCGCCTGCCGGTCCACTTCCACATCGGTGCCAGCGTGACCGGCATGACCTTCTACGGGAAGTACCCCTGGGACTCGCACGCCGACAACACGAAGCTCGCGATCGGCGGCACGCTGCTCTTCATCGGCAACGCCCGCGTCGTGGTGAACCTGATCCTGTCGGGGGTCTTCGACCGGCATCCGACGCTCAAGGCGGTCTCGGTCGAGAGCGGCGTCGGCTGGATCCCCTTCATCCTCGAGGCGCTCGACTACGAGATGTCGGAGAACGCGCCGCCGGAGCTCGCCGCCATGGGCAAGATGCCTTCGGAGTATTTCCGGAGCAACATGTACGCCACGTTCTGGTTCGAGAACAACCGAAACAAGCTCCCCCAGCTGATCGACGCCGTCGGCGAGGACTGCATCCTCTTCGAGACCGACTTCCCGCACCCGACGTGCCTCTACCCGAACCCGCTGCAGACGGTGGAGGCGAAGATGGAGACGCTGCCGGTGGCCGCCCGCCGCAAGATCTTGGGCGAGAATGCCCGCGAGCTGTATCGACTCTGAGACGCCGAGAGGAGCCGGGTATGGAGCAGATCGGGCACTGGATCGCGGGGAAACCCGTCGCCGGCACGTCCGGCCACACCGGGCCCGTCTTCGACCCGGGGACGGGCGAGCAGACGGCCGAGGTCGCCCTGGCCTCGGCCGCCGAGGTGGACGCGACGGTGCACGCGGCGTCGGAGGCCTGGCGCGCCTGGGGCGTGTCGTCCCTGACCAGGCGTTCCGGCCTGCTCTTCCGGCTACGCGAGATCCTCGACGCCCACCGCGACGACCTGGCGGCAGCCATCACCCGCGAGCACGGCAAGGTGCTCGACGACGCACGCGGCGAGGTGGCGCGGGGGATCGAGAACGTCGAGTTCGCCTGCGGCGTGCCCACCATCCTCAAGGGTTCGTCCAATTCCGAGGTCTCGACCGGTGTCGACATCCGGACCGTCCTCGAGCCGCTCGGCGTGGTGGCCGGGGTCACGCCGTTCAACTTCCCCGCCATGGTGCCGCTGTGGATGCTCGCGAACGCCATCGCCTGCGGGAACTGCTTCGTGCTGAAGCCCTCGGAGAAGGACCCGTCGGCCTCGTTGCTGTTGGCCGAGATGGTGCAGGAGGCGGGCTTCCCCGATGGCGTGCTCAACGTCGTGCAGGGCGACCGGGACGCGGTCGACGCGCTGCTCGCCCACCCGGGCGTGGCGGCCGTGTCCTTCGTCGGCAGCACGCCGGTGGCGCGCGCGCGTCTACGAGACCGGGACGCGGCGGGGCAAGCGGGTCCAGGCGCTCGGCGGGGCGAAGAACCACATGGTGGTGCTGCCCGACGCCGACCTCGATGCCGCGGCCGACGCTGCGGTGTCCGCGGGATACGGCTCGGCCGGCGAGCGCTGCATGGCCATCTCGGTGGTGGTGGCGGTCGGGGGGGTGGCCGACGACCTCGTCGACGCCATCAGGACGCGCCTCCGCGGCATCGTCGTCGGCCCGGGCGCCGACCCGGCCTCCATGATGGGACCGCTGATCACCGCGGCCCACCGCGACCGCGTGCGGTCCTACGTCGAGGGCGCGCCCGGGGAGGGAGCCACCGTGGTCGTCGACGGGTCGACGCCACCGCGCGAGGCGGGGTTCTTCCTCGGCTGTTCGCTGCTCGACGACGTGAAGCCGGGCATGCGCGTCTACGACGACGAGATCTTCGGCCCGGTGCTCGGCGTGGTCCGGGTCCCGACGCTCGACGACGCGCTGGCCCTCGTGAACGCCAACCCGTACGGGAACGGGACGGCGATCTTCACCCGCGACGGCGGGAGCGCGCGTCGCTTCGAGCGCGACGTCCAGGTGGGCATGGTGGGGGTCAACGTGCCGATCCCGGTGCCCCTGTCGTCGCACTCCTTCGGCGGGTGGAAGGCCTCCATCTTCGGCGACTCCTCCATCTACGGTCCGGAGGGCATACGGTTCTACACGCGGCCCAAGGTCGTGACGACACGCTGGCCCGACGCCGTGCCCGGCGAGGTCCGGCTGCAATTCCCGACCAACGGCTGAACCGCCATTCCCTGATATTGACGTCATAGTCAAAATCACGTAAGGTGGCACCATGACGAGCAATCTCGACTTCCCCCTCTTCGACGCCGACAACCACCTCTACGAGACGGAGGACTCGTTCACCCGGTACCTCCCGGAGCGGTACCGGAATGCCATCGACTACGTCGAGCTGCACGGCCGCACGAAGATCATGATCCTCGGCACGATCAGCGAGTACATCCCGAACCCCACCTTCGAGGTGGTCGCCCGCCCCGGAGCCCAGGAGGAGTACTTCCGAAACGGGAACCCCGAGGGCAAGTCGTACCGCGAGATCATCGGCGAGCCCATGCGCAGCATCCCGGCCTTCCGCGAGCCCGCGCCGCGCCTCGAGGTCATGGACGACCTGGGCGTCGACCGGTCGCTCATGTTCCCGACGCTGGCCAGCCTGCTGGAGGAGCGGATGCGGGACCACATCGATCTCACCCACGCCGCCATCCACGCGCTCAACGAGTGGCTGTACGAGACGTGGACCTTCAACTACGAGGACCGCATCTTCGCCACGCCGGTGATCACCCTCCCGATCGTCGAGAAGGCCATCGAAGAGCTCGAGTGGTGCGTCGAACGGGGCGCCAAGACCGTCCTCATCCGCCCGGCGCCGGTTCCGGGCCTCCGCGGCTCGCGTTCGTTCGGGTACCCCGAGTTCGACCCCTTCTGGAAGGCCGTGGTGGACGCCGACATCCTCGTGTCGATGCACTCCTCGGACAGCGGCTACACCCGGTACCAGAGCGACTGGACCGGGCCGAGCGAGATGCTGCCTTTCCGGCTCGACTCGTTCCGGTACATGACCGGAGGACACCGTCCGGTCCAGGACACGATGGCCGCGTTCCTCTGCCACGGCGTCTTCTCCCGCTTTCCCGAGCTCCGGGTCGCTTCCATCGAGGCCGGCGGTGAATGGATCCGCTCCTTCGTCGAGCACCTCGGCGACACCTACAAGAAGATGCCGAACGCCTTCGAGGGCGACCCGGTCGAGCAGTTCAAGACCAACGTCTACGTCAGCCCCTTCCACGAGGACGACCTCGGCGAGATCATCGACGTGATCGGGGCCGACCACGTCCTGTTCGGCTCGGACTGGCCGCACCCCGAGGGTCTGGCCGAGCCACGGAGCTACGCCGACCACCTGCCGGCAGGGCTGGCGCACGACGACGTCGCCAAGATCATGGGGGGCAACCTGGCCCGCATCATGAAGGTCGACGTGCCGGTCGCCGCGGTGTCGTAGGGCGGACTCCACGGTGCGCGTCGGAGGCTGAGACCGAGCCGGGCGCCGCCCCGGACAGGGGCGCCGAAATCCCTGTTCAGAACCAGATACCGGGCCGTGCACGCGTGGCGGGCCGTCGTTAGTATCAGTATCGACGTCGACGTCAGAACCAGCCGGGCGCACGCTGGAGCCGGCCGGAAGGGGTGGGTCCCGCAGGATGCTGCAATTCGTGATCGCCGGACTGGTGCTGGGCGGCATCTACGCCATCGCCTCCGCCGGCCTGGTCATCACCTACACCTCCTCGGGCATCTTGAACTTCGCTTTCGGCGCGATGGCGTATCTTCATCGCGCGCCTCTATTACTTCCTCAACACGCAGCACGGCTGGGGCATCGCACCGGCGGTGATCGTGTCGGTCGTCGTCGCGGCCCCGCTCATGGGCGTCGTGCTCTACGTCGTGCTGTTCCGCTTCCTCCGCCTGTCGTCACCGCTCATCAAGGTGGTGGCGACGATCGGGTTGCTGGTGGCGATCCCGTCGCTGGCCACCTGGATCTTCGGCAACCAGGCCATCCAGGAGGCGCCGGGTCTGGCTCCGAATCCCGAACGCGGTCTACCAGTTCCTGGGCGTCCCCATCGACCAGAACCAGATCATCGTCTACATCTGCGTGGTGGCGACGGTGGTCCTCGGCGCCGCCGTGCTGCGCTACACCGAGGTCGGCCTCAAGGTGCGGGCCATGGTCGACTCGCCGGCCATGACCGACCTGTCGGGCACCAGCCCGACGGCGATCTCGGTCGGGGTGTGGGCGGTGAGCACGTTCTTCGCCGGCCTGGCCGGCGTGCTCACCGCGCCGCTCAACGGGCTCGACCCGAGCCAGTTCACGCTCCTCATCGCCGCGTCGTTCGCCGCCGTCGTGGCGGCCCGGCTGCGCAGCCTGCCGGTGGCCGTGATCGTCGGGCTCCTGATGGGCGTGGCGACGTCGCTGATCCAGCGCTACCTGCCGTCGGACAGCCAGTGGACCACCGGGTTGATCAACGCCATCCCGTTCATCGTCATCGCCCTCTTCCTCGTGTACAGCCTCTTCCGGGGCGGTCGCGTGGGGGAGACCGAGGGCTGGGGCGGCGCGCTCGACCGGGCCATCACCCCGCAGGGCGAGAGCCGGCTGGCCGGCTCGACGAGCAACGTCGTCGAGACGGCGTCGCTCAACTTCGTCGGCAAGCTACGCCGGTCCGCTCCTGCTCATCATCGCCGTGGCAGTGGCGCCCCTCCTGGTGAGCGGGTACTGGGTCGGGCTCTTCCCGTTGGCGTTCGCCCTGGGCATCATCTGCCTCTCCTGGACGATCGTCACCGGCGAAGGGCGGCATGCTCTGGCTCTGCCAGATCACGTTCGCCGGCGTCGGCGCACTGACCACGGCCCAGCTGGCGAACCACTACGGCTGGCCGGTCCTGGCCGGTGCCGTCGTGGGCGGTCTCATCGCCGGCGCCATGGGGGCGATCATCGGCTTCCTCAGCATCCGGCTCGGTGATCTCTACGTCGCACTGGTCACGCTGACGTTCGGGCTCCTGATGGAGACCCTGGTCTTCACCCTGCCGAGCTTCGTCAACCAAGGAATCGGGTTGAACCTCAACCGCCCCGAGTTCGCCAGCTCCAACCTGTCGTTCTCCTACCTGTGCCTCACGGTGTTCGCGATCTTCGCCCTTTTCATCGTGAACTTCCGACGATCGACGACCGGCCTGGCCCTCAACGCGGCGCGGTGGAGCGAGGCCGGCGCGCGGACCTCCGGCATCAGTGTCGTGCAGATGAAGGTCATCGCGGGGGCGATGGCCGCGCTGGTCGCCGGCATCGGTGGCGCGCTCTACGCCATGGCGCAGACGACGTTCCAGCCCGAGCGAGTTCGCCACCCTGCTGGGCGTCGTCTGGCTGGCCGTGCTGGTCACGATCGGCGTCCGGTCGACCGCGGCGGCCCTGATCGCGGGGGTGACGCTGGTCTTCCCCGACGCGATCTTCCAGTACTACTGGCCGAACATCACGAACCTGCCCGTCTGGCTGTCCATCCTCTTCGGCCTCGGCGCGATCTCGGCCGCCAAGTACCCCGACGGCGCCCTGGCCGAGAACGGCCGGCGACTGCGGCGGCTGTTGCTGCGGGCCAGCTCCGCGGGACGCGGCGGGCCCGAACTGTCGGACGGGATCAGCCTCACGGCCGGTGAGGTGGGCACCTTGGACGGCGCGCCCCGGGTGGCCGAAGGCGTCTCGTGACCACGGCGCCGACAACACCCGGGCCCGGACCGGACGGCGGCGGCGCGGGGACGGCGCCGGCCATGGCCGCCAGCGGGGTCACCGTGCGCTTCGGCGGCCTCACCGCGCTGTCCGACGTCTCCATCGAGGTGGCGACCCGGGCGCATCGCCGGGCTCGTCGGCCCGAACGGCGCCGGCAAGTCGACCCTCCTCGCGGTGTTGTCGGGGCTGCTGCGGCCGAACGCGGGCCGGGTCGTCCTCGGCGGGCAGGACGTCACGGGCGCCTCCCCGCGGTCCCGAGCCGGCAGGGGCCTCGCCCGGACGTTCCAGCAACCCGAGCTCTTCATGGGCCTCACGGTGCGTGAGCACCTCGTGCTGGCCCACCGCGCCCGGGTCTCGCGGGTCCGCCTCTGGCGGGACATGTTCGATCCCCGCGCCTTGCTCCCGGCCTCCCAGGACGAGAACGACCACATCGACGGGCTGCTCGAGATGCTGCGGCTGACCCGAGTCGCCCAGGCCCCGGTAGCCGCACTGCCGCTGGGCGTGGCGCGCCTGGTAGAGGTCGGCCGCGCCCTGGCCAGCGACCCGCGCGTCCTCCTCCTCGACGAGCCGCTCTCCGGTCTGGACATGAAGGCGTGCGAGAACCTGCTGACCGTATTCCGGCAGATCGTCGACCAGAACGAGCACCCGCTCTCGGTCGTGATCGTCGAGCACGACGTCGCGGCCGTTCTCTCCCTGTCGGACACCGTGTTCGTGCTCGACTTCGGCGAGCGCATCGCGGTCGGGAGCCCAGAGCAGATCCGCAACGACGCCGCCGTGCGGGCCGCCTACCTGGGGGACAGCCAGCTCGAGCGCGGGCCCGCGCCGACGTCATGAGCGAGCCCATCCTCGACGTCCGCGACCTCGACGTCAGCTACGGCGCTTCCCAGGCGCTCTTCGGCATCTCCGTCTCCGTCGAGCCGGGCACGGTGCTCGCCGTGCTGGGCGCGAACGGGGCAGGGAAGAGCACCCTTGCCCGGGCCGTCTCCGGTCTCGTCCCGCGGAGAGCCGGCAGCGTGCACTTCGACGGCCACGACGTGACGCGCCTGTCGCCGCACCGCATCCGCAAGCTCGGACTGACCTACATCCCCGAAGGCCGCGGCATCTTTCCGGGCCTCTCGGTACTCGACAACCTGCGCATGGCCGTCGCGCAGGAACGCCGGCAGGACCGGGTGGGCGCCATCGACCGTGCCATCGAACGCTTTCCCGTCCTCGGCAACCGGCGCGGGCAACGCGCCGGCAGCCTCTCGGGCGGCGAGCAGCAGATGCTCGCGCTGGCCCGGGCCTTGGCCGTCACGCCCAAGCTGGTCATCGCCGACGAGATGTCGCTCGGTCTGGCCCCCCTGGTCGCCGAGTCGGTGTTCGAGGGGCTCGAGGAGGCCCGACGCTCGGGCATCACCATCGTCCTCACCGAGCAATTCGTCCACCGCGCGCTGGCCATGGCGGACCGCTGCGTGATCCTGGCTCGGGGCCATGTGGGCTGGTCGGGGCCCGCGTCGGAGGCGGGCCAGGAGGTCATCGACCGGTACCTGGGCGAGGCCGACGGGGCGACGCCCACCGCCGTTACGAACGGGTTACAGTAACCCTGCTCGCTTCTGGCGAAAAGGGTATTCTCGTAATCCTCCAGGCGAGTTGTCATGTCACCAGAGGATCTCTTCGATCCGGGGGAGGGAGATTGTCGTCGTGCAACCCACACTGACCGCCAAGGGACCGCGAGCGCGCCGGGGACCGTCGGGGCCGCGCCACCGGCGCGCCGTCAGCGTCGTGGCCGCGGCGATGGCCGCCGCGCCGCTCTCGCTCCTCGCGACCGCCACCGCGCCGGCCGCAGCATCGCCGGCACCGATCACCATCGCCTACGTCACGGACCTCACCGGTGAGGGCGGATCGGAGAACGCGTCCTCCCCGGCCGGCTTCAACGCGCGCATCGCGTTGCAGAACGCCGAGGGAGGCGTCAACGGGCACAAGCTCGTCGGGCTGGTCATCGACGACCAGACGAGTCCTTCCGACATTGCGACGGCGGTACAGGAAGCGGACTCCAAGGCGTTCGGCATCGTCTCGCAGAGCCCGCTCTTCTTCCTGGCCGCCAAGTACCCCAACCAGCAGGGGGTGCCGGTCACCGGCACCTACGACGACGGGCCGGAGTGGGGCACCCAGCCCTACACGAACATGTTCGCGTCGGACGAGGGCAGCGTCGACCCGAAGTATCCGGTCAACACCCAGATCGGCGACTTCCTCAAGGCCCACGGCGGCACGGTGCTCGGCGCGTACGGGTACGGCATCTCCCCGTCCTCCAGCCGGGCCGCCCAAGCCACCGCGGACTCCTTCGAGCACGCCGGGGGCAGGGTTGGCGTCCTGAACACCACGGTGCCCTTCGGGAGCGTGGCCTTCACCAGTGATGCGCTCGTGGCCAAGGAGAAGGGCATCAACGCGATGGTGCCCGCCATGGACGCCAATTCCAACTACGCGCTGGCCCAGGCGCTCCAGCAGGCGGGGGTCAAGCTCAAGGCCACGCTCTACGCGACGGGCTACCAGCCCGACGCGATCCACTCGCCGGCGTGGTCGACGCTGCAGGGTGCCTATTTCCTCTCGCCCTTCCGGCCGTGGGCTCTCCCCAACGCGGGCACGCAGCAGATGCAGGCCGCGATGGAGAAATACGCCAACTTCACCAAGAGCCAGTTCCCGACCTTCGGCCAGTACGAGGCCTGGGCCGGCGCGGACCTGATGATCAAGGGACTCCAGCTGGCCGGCGCCAACCCGACCCAGGCCGCGGTGATCAAGGACCTGCGCGGCCTCAAGTCCTACGACGTCAACGGGCTCCTGCCGGAGAGCATCAACTACTCGACGATCTTCGGGCACGATCCGGCCAAGACCTGTGCCTGGGTGATGCAGGCGCAGAAGAACGGCTTCGCGGTCGTCTCGTCGCAGCCGTACTGCGGGACGGACCTCCCGGGGACGTCGACGGCGACGTCGTCGTAGGGAAAGCCGTCACCAACGCCCTTGCCCACGCCCGCCGGCCGGGAGGCCGGCGGGCGTGGCGCGTTCAGCCCGCCGCTGGCAGGTCGTGGTCGACCGTGACGCGGGCGTCATCGAAGCTGAGGAAGCGCCCGAGCGGCGTCGATTCGGGCAGCGGGTCCTCGTAGCTCCACGCCACGTCCTCCACGAGGGTGCCCTCGACGCGGGCGCTCCAGTAGGTCGCCGTCCCCTTGTAGGGGCAGTACGTCTGCGTGGGACTGCGCACGAGAAGGTCGGTGCGCACCAGCCGCGGGTCGACGTAGAGACGCGGCTCGAGCGCGGTCTCGTACACCGCCAGCGTCTCGGTGGTCTCGACCAGCGTGACGCCCGCCGCTTCGACGCGGAGACGGCGCCCCGAGCGCAGGCAGTCGACGCGGTGGTAGGGGTTCCGCGGGTGCCCGACGACCTGCTCGTCCTCCTCGTACCAGGCCTGCGCGGCGTCCCAGGCCACCGTCACATAGCCCGGCGCGTCAGGCTCCGCCTCACTCGCCACCCCGTCCACGTCGTCCTCGGGGAAGGCGTAGAACGGCGCACGGCCCGGGCGGTGCACCAACAGCGCGCGCTCGGAGTCGACCACGGTGCGCCCGTCCTTGATTCCTCGGACCCGGCGCCGGAACGGCTCGAGGTAGGCCACACCCGGGGGCACCACCCCGGTGAAGCGCCCCGCCGGCCGAGCGCTCAGCGGGCCTCGGCCCGTGCTGAGGCTCACAGCGCCGTCCGTTCGTCGCGGGGGGCGTCGCTGGGCGCGAAGGGACGGACCATCGCGTCCACGGTGAACGAGGCAACGAGGGCCCCACCCTCGTCGTGCACCCGGCCCTCGGCGTGTGTCATGCCGTCCCCGGCGAACGTCGAGAGGTGGCGGTACAGCATCCATTCGTCGGCGCGGACGTTCCGGTGCAGGGACAGCTGGATCGCGTTGATCCCCATGGAGAGCGTCCGGTGCGCGGCCTCCTGCCCGATGCCCGCGTGTGGCCGCAGGGCGGCGGCGATCGGCAGGTGGCCCGTGAATTGGGCCAGCAGCCCGGCGTGCAGCGGAGGATCGGCCGGAACGGCGCGGAAGCGGACCCAGCAGTCGAGGGTGGGCGGGCCCACCGGCGCGGCGGAGTGGCTCGTGTACGCGCCGTCGACCACGCGGAGTGCGCGTCCGGTGACGCCCATGTCGAAGGGCGGGCACTCGTAGGGACCCGGTACCCCCGTCGGGTCGACGCCGTGGCGCACGACCTCGGGTGCCACGGCACCGAGGAGCAGCGTTCCGTCGGCACAGCACCGGCCAGCCTGGCGGACTTGCGCACGGAGCGCGGTGAACGTTCGTCCGTCGCTGAGCTCCTCCAGCTCGAAGTCGAGCGGGCGCCCGGCGTCCGCGCCGCGCAGGAAGAGCATTCCCGCTGACACGACGCGCCGACCCGGCGCGTGGCGGCCGGCGGCGACGATCACCTGCCCCAGCATCTGGCTGCCCTCCACCACGGGGCGGCGACCGTCGGTGTGTGCTGCACCGACGAAGTGCAGGTCGCCGACGCGTTGCACGTCCATCATCTCGATGAGATCGCGGGCGTCGCCCCAGAACGGTGCGCGTGTGATCGTGACGTCCCGGGGATCGCCGCCCGGCGCGTCCTCGACCACCTCGACCCGGACCCGGCCGGGATCGAAGGTGCCGTGGCCACGCAGGGCGTCGTAGGCCGCCGCGGGCTCGGTGACCTCGCACAGCACGTCGCGTCCGTCGGTGCTCGTCTCGCCGACGCTCCAGAGGCGACACTCGCCTACCCCGTGCGGCGCGGGGACGGTCCGCCCGGCGCCGAAGAACGAGAGCTCGACGTCGTCCAGGGGGAACCACAGCTCGGGTGGCTCCCCGTCGCGCTCGAGGCAGAGGCAGGCGTCCGAACGGGCCACCATGACCTCGCCCCGCCAGGCGCGGGCCAGGTACGGGTACCGCGCGAGCTTCACGCCACGTCTGCGACCTTCACCGCCCAGCTGGTCACTCGAACCGCGGCGAGGCCGGCGACGACGACGTGGCGCGAGGTGTGACCGTCACCGACGGCAGGCTGATACTGGCGCCCTGCCGGATCAGCGCGTCGACGACGTTCACCAGATCGTCGACGTCGATCAGCGAGTCGGCGAGATACTTGCGCTCCACCCACAGCGTCCCGAACTGCACCGCGCGCTCGGGGTCCCATCCGTCGGCGAAGCCGGTCATGGAGTCACCTTCTCCCCCTGCACAGTCGCCGACGACGAGCCGCGTGAATCCGACCGTGGGGTGCTCCGCCCGCCACGCCTCCACCAACTTGTCGAGGGCGGCCTTGCTGACGGCGTAGGCACCAAGTCCGGGCCAGGGCGGTGTCTGGGACGCGCTGATCGAGGAGAGGTAGAGGGCCACGCCCTCAGAGTCGGTGAGGTGTGGGAGGGCGGCGGTCGTCACCAGCGCGGCGCCGATGACGTTCGTGTCGAAGACCATGCGCCATGTGTCGGCGTCCATGTCGACCAGCGCGGCGAGCGGCCCGATGGCCGGCGTGTAGACCAGCGCGTCGATCCCGCCCAACCATGCGGCAGCCGCGTCGATCGCCGACCCGCACGACTCGGCGCTGGTCACGTCGCAGGTCAGCGCCACGCTCTCGGGCCCGGCCTCCTTGGCGGCGGCTTCGAGCCGGTCGGCCCGGCGCGCCAGAAAGGCGGTCCGCGCCCCCCGTTGGGTCAGCCCGACGCCGATGCAGCGACCCAGCCCACTCGATGCACCAACTACCACGGTCCGCAATTCCGGCTCCTCCCCGCGATACCTGGCAAGGATGATAGTCAGGAGCCGGAATTGTGATTCTCCCAGCTCGGGCCGGGCTGGCCGGCTCCTCGACCCTCGGCACAGACCCTCGGCCCAGCAGATAGTTCGACGTTGAAGTACCCTCGTGCGGTGGCCGACCGGCGCCGATGGCAGGAGGAGTTCGACCGCTCGCCGCGGCGTGCCGCGCGCTTCGAGACGATGTCGGGTCTGCCGCTCGAGCCGGTCTACGGTCCCGAGGACGCGGAGCTGCCGGGCCTCTACCCGTACACGCGCGGCCCCTATGCCTCCATGTACCGCTCCCGCCTGTGGACCATGCGCCAGTTCGCCGGCTTCGGCACGGCCAAGGACACCAACGCGCGCTTCAAGGAGCTGCTGCGCGCCGGAGGCGACGGGCTCTCGACCGCCTTCGACATGCCGACCCTGCTGGGGCGCGACTCGGACGACCCGCTGTCGAAGGGCGAGGTGGGTCGGGCGGGCGTGGCGATCGACACGCTGGCCGACATGGAGACGCTCTTCTCCGGCATCGACCTGGGGGCGGTCTCCACGTCCATGACGATCAACTCGGGCGCCGCCCCGATCCTCGCCTGCTACGTGGGGGTGGCCGATCGCACCGACGTCGCCCGGGCCGCCCTGTCCGGCACCATCCAGAACGACATCTTGAAGGAGTACCAGGCACAGAAGGAGTACGTGTTCCCTCCTCGTCCCTCGGTGCGGCTGGTGACCGACGTGATGCGCTTCTGCGCAGCCGAGCTGCCGCGCTGGCACCCGGTCTCCGTCTCCGGCTATCACATCCGAGAGGCCGGATCGACGGCGGCGCAGGAGCTCGCCTTCACCCTGGCCAACGGGTTCGCGTACGTCGAGGCCGCGCTCGCCTCGGGGATGGCCGTCGACGCGTTCGCCCCGCGTCTCAGCTTCTTCTTCAACGCGCACATCGACTTCTTCGAGGAGATCGCGAAGTACCGGGCCGCCCGGCGGATCTGGGCTCGCTGGATGCGCGAGCGCTACGAGGCGGCCGACGGGCGGTCCACCCAATTGCGCTTCCACACCCAGACGGCCGGGGTCTCGCTGACGGCGCAACAGCCCGAGGTGAACCTGATCCGCGTGGCGGTCGAGGCGCTGGCCGGCGTGCTGGGCGGCACGCAGAGCCTGCACACCGACGCCTTCGACGAGGCGCTGGCACTGCCCACCGAGCACGCCGCGCGCCTCGCTCTGCGGACACAGCAGGTGATCGCCGAGGAGTCCGGCGCGGTCCACGTCGCCGACCCCCTCGGCGGCTCGTGGTTCGTCGAGTCGCTCACCGACACCCTCGAGGAAGAGGCCGAGGCGGTCTTCGCACACCTGCTCGAGGCCGGCCACGGCTCGATGCTCGACGGCGTGATCGCCTGCGTGGAGGACGGATGGTTCGTCTCGGAGATCGCGGACGCCGCCTATGCGTTCCAGTCCAAGATCGCTCGCGGCGAGTGGATCCAGGTCGGCGTCAACGGCTACGTGGAGGACGACGGCGTGGCGCCCTCGACCCTGTCGATCGACCCGGGCGTCGAGGCGGCGCAACTCGAGCACCTGGCCTCGGTCAAGCAGGCTCGCGACGACGACGCCGTCCGCCGCTCGCTGGCCCGTCTCGCCGCGGACGCGCAGGACCCGACCGTCAACCTCATGCCCGCGCTGATCGAGGGCGCGCACAACCTGGTCACCCTCGGCGAGTCGATGCGGGCCCTCGAGGCCGTCTTCGGCGTCTACGTCGAACGCCACGTCGCCTGACATGGCCGGTCCCACCGGCGACCATCCGGTCCGGGTGCTCATGGCCAAGGTCGGGCTCGACGGGCACGACCGGGGGCTGCGGGTCGTGGCGCGCATCTTGCGCGACGCCGGGTGTGAAGTTGTCTATGCAGGGTTGCGCCAGTCGCCAGACACCATCGCGTCCATGAGCGCACAGGAGGACGTGGACGTGGTCGGGGTCTCGATGCACAACGGCGCCCACCTCACGCTGGCGCCGGCCGTCGTCGACGCGCTGCGCCTCGCCGGCCTCGACACGCCCGTGATCGTCGGCGGCATCGTGCCGCCCGACGACGTCCCGGTGCTGCTGGCTGCGGGCGTGGCCGCCGTGCTCGGTCCCGGGGCCTCGAACGAGGAGGTGGTGGCCACCGTGCAGGCCGCCGTCGGCACGACGGCCGGCTGAGGCCGGCGTTCGCGATGACCACGGCGCCGGCGCACGGCCGCCTGCCCTTCGACCCCATCACCGAGGCGATGCGCCAGTGGCGGGCCCACGGTTGGGCCGACGCCGCCCGTGGCGTCGGCGTCGTGACGTCGGTGATCCGGGCGGAGCAGATCCTCGCCGGGCGCGCCGAAGAGGCGGTGCGGCCATTCGGGCTCACCTTCGCCCGGTACGAGGTGCTGATGCTGCTGGACTTCTCGTCCCGCGGTGAGCTCCCCTTGGGCAAGATCGGGCAGCGGCTCCAGGTCGGCGCGGCGAGCGTGACGAACGCCATCGACCGGCTCGAGCAGGACCGGCTCGTGCGGCGGCGGGTGAACCCCGACGACGGGCGGGGGGTGCTCGCCGCGATCACGATGCGGGGGAGCGAACTCGGCCGGGACGCGACGGACGCCCTCAACGCGGCGCTCTTCACCGCACTCGAGCTCTCCCAGACCGACGCCGACGCGCTGTTCGCCCTCCTGGGCAAGCTGCGCCGGAGGGCGGGCGACTTCGCGTAGCCCCCTCTGTACTGGGCGAACGAGGGCGGAAGCCTCCGGCCCAGAAGTGTTACTCTCCTGTGAGAAGAACGTGGTTCTCACCGTGGGGTGGAGCCCGTCGAGCACGCCGAAGGAGCGCTGATGGGGGAGTTCGACACAATCGATTTCTTCCGGGGCAACGAACTGGTCGCCGACCCGTACCCGTACTTCGACTCGCTGCGCCGGGAGTGCCCGGTCCAGCGGGAGCGCCACCACGACGTCGTGATGGTCACCGGCTACGACGAGGCCGTCGCGGTCTACACCAACACGACGACCTTCTCGTCGTGCAACTCGGTCACTGGCCCGTTCCCCGGCTTCCCGGTAGAGCTCGAGGGTGACGACGTGAGCGCGCTCATCGAGCAGCACCGCGCGCAGCTGCCCTTCAGCGACCAGATCCTGACCATGGACCCGCCCGAGCACAAGGCGCACCGGGGGCTCCTGATGCGCCTGATCACGCCGAAGCGCTTGCGCGAGAACGAGGACTTCATGTGGCGGCACGCCGACCGCCAGATCGACGAGTTCGTGGAGCGGGGGGAATGCGAGTTCATCGGGGACTTCGCCGGCCCGTTCACGCTCTCCGTCATCGCGGATCTCCTCGGGGTCCCCGAAGAGGAGCACGAGTGGTTCAGGGAGGAGCTCCAGGGGGGCGGGAGGCACCGCCCCCAGGGCCTCGGCAGCACGGGATCCTCCTCGTTGAGCCACTCACCACTGGAGTTCCTCTACGACCGCTTCAGCGCGTACGTCGAGGCGCGGCGCCGCGAGCCGCGCGACGACGTCCTGACCGGTCTGGCGACGGCCAGCTTCCCGGACGGCTCGCTTCCCGAGGCGATCGAGGTGGCCCGAGTGGCCGCCAACGTCTTCTCGGCCGGCCAGGAGACCACGGTCCGGCTCCTCGGGACGGCACTCCTGACCATCGCCGAACGGCCCGACATCCAGGCGCGCCTGCGAGAGGACCGGGCGCGCATCCCCGACTTCGTCGAGGAGTGCCTCCGCTACGAGAGCCCGGTGAAAGGCGACTTCCGCCTGGCCCGCAGGCCGGTGACGGTGGGCGGCGTCGACATTCGAGCGGGCTCGTGCGTCATGGTCCTGAACGGTGCGGCTGGACGCGACCCGCGTCGCTTCGACGAGCCCGACGAGTTCCGCATGGACCGACCGAACGCCAAGGAGCACCTGGCCTTCGGCCGGGGCCCGCACGCCTGCCCGGGTGGCCCGCTGGCCCGGGCCGAGACGCGCATCAGCATCGAGCGGCTCCTGGCGCGGCTGGGTGACCTCCGGATCGCCGAGTCCGTGCACGGACCGGCAGAGGCCCGGCAGTACCAGTACGTCCCGACCTACATCCTGCGCGGGCTGACGCGCCTCCACCTGGAGTTCACGCCCTCGCACTGACCAGCCCGCGACGTCACGCCGCCGCGAGCGGGCGGATCACCCCGTCGCCGAACGCCGCCAGCGTGTCGGGTGGAGCGAAGTCCGTGAACCAGACGTAGACCCGCTCGACGCCGCGCTCGGCGAGCGAGCCGAAGGAGTCGACGAGCTCGGCCGGAGTGCCGAGGACGTGCGAGCCCCAGAAGCGCCGGTGGGCCAGACGGTCGACCTCGTCACGGTCCGCACCCGGTCCGACGAAGGCGACCTGCGCCTGCACGGAGCAGCGCGCGGATCCGGCCGACGCCCGCATCTCGTCGAACCGTTCCAGGATGCTCACGTGGACGTTCCACCAGTCCGCATAGGCGGCCACCAGCTCCATAGTGCGGCGACCGGCCCCCCCGATGGTGATCGGGATCTTCCGCGTGGGCGTGGGCTGCACCTGGGCGCCGGAAAGGCGGAAATGCTCCCCCTCGTAGTCCACGGTCTCCCCGCGCCACAACGCGCTCATGACCTCGAGCGACTCCCTGAGGCGGCTCACGCGATACCGCGGCTCGGTCGACCCGACCCCGAACGCCTCGAGTTCGGCGGGCACGGACCCCCACCCGATCCCGAGCTCGAACCGTCCGCTCGACGCATGGTCGATGGACACGGCCTCGCGGGCGAGCATGACGGGATGGCGGAAGGAGTCGCAGAGCACGAGCGAGCCGACCTGCAGGTCAGAGGTCTGCGCCGCGATCCATGCGTTGGTGACCATCGCCTCGAACATGGGCGAGGCCTCCGCATTCGGCGGGGCGAGGTGGTCCATGCCGGCCATGCCGGCGAATCCCGTGGCCTCGGCGGCGCGCGCCCGGGCCACCATCTCGTCCATCGTCATGCGCATCTGGGGCAGATAGAGCCAGAACTCGAGCGTGGGGGTCATCGGCGTGGACACTACAGAGCGGCACCGAGGCCACTGGGCCTCACGCGCGGCGGGCGTCCACCCCCACCTCGAGGGAGCTCCTGTCCCAGACGGCGAGCTCCGCAGCCGCCTCGTACGTGCTCTGGAAGAAGGCCAGGAGCACGGCGTCCGGGTCGTCGGCCAAGCGGACGTCGCGGTAGGGCAGGATGTACTCGCCGAGCTGTTGGTCGAAGTACGCCGCCGCCGGCTGCACCGACCAGTCGGCGAAGCCGTCGGGCACCGGATAGGCGTAGGCGTAGAACGACCCTTCGTCGGACCCACCCGGCCAGAACCCGCAGCTGCTGACCTCGTGGCTGTAGGCCAGCTCCTGAACCCAGTCGGGGCAGTTGGGGACGCCGCCGGGATGCCTCGGGGCGCGGCGTCCCGAAAACCGCGTGACGGCGAGGTCGGCCGCGCCCCAGAAGAAGTGGACGGGGCTCACCTTGCCCTGATAGCGGGCGCGGAAGAGGGTCATGACCCGGTTCGCCTGAACCAGCGCCAGCCAGAAGCGGCGGGCGGCCTCGCCGTCGTAGGGCCGGGGCTCGGTGTCCTCGGGAAACGGCGTCGCGTCGCTCATCTCCTGCGGTTGGGGAAAGATGCGCACCGACACATCGACATCGGCGAGCGCGGACAGCGTGGTCTCGTAGAAGTCGGCGACCGAACAGGGCACCAGGGCGACGCTGCGCCGTTGCCCGTCGGTCGTCCGGATGTCGAGGACCTGATCGACGAAGTCGAATTCCATCTCGAGCCCGCGCCCAGCGGCGTGCATGAGGGAGGTCGTCAGGCCACGCGCCGACACGTAGAGCGGGACCTGCCACCAGTGGTTGATCATGGGAGCCAGACCGAGCCTGACCTTCCCCACCACCTGGGTCCACAGGTGCAGGGCGTCCTTCGTGCCCTCCCACTCGGACAGGGTCAGCTCGGGCCAGACGACCGGCACTCGTTGCACCGGTGGAGACGCTAGTTCGATCAGACGGCTTCGTCGCTGGGCCCGACAAGGGCGTCAACGTCGTCGAGATGGCGCTGCCTGGCTGCGGGATCGAGGAACGAGCCCAGGAAACCGTTCTTGGCAATCCGGGCCAACATCGCCCGGTCGAGAGGGAGATCTTCGGCGACGCCCAAGTAATTGTCCCCGATGTAACCCCCGAAGTACGCCGGGTCGTCGGAGTGCACGGAGGCCATCAGACCCTGGGCCAGGAGCGCCGGCAAAGGATGGTCGGCCATCGTGTCGACGACGCGCAACCGCACGTTGGAGAACGGGCACACGGTCAGCGGTACCCGTTCGCTCGCCAGATGACGGACCAGCCGGTCGTCGTCGAGGCAGCGGACACCGTGGTCGATCCGCTCGGCGCCGAGGTCGTTCAGGGCCTGCCAGATGTAGTCGGGCGGACCTTCCTCACCGGCGTGCGCCACGGCACGGAGGCCCTCGGCCTTGGCGCGGGCGAAGACGTCGGCGAACCGCGCCGGTGGGAAGCCGAACTCAGAGGAGTCGAGCCCGACCCCGATGAACGACCCCGCGAAGGGGAGCGCCTCGTCCAACGTGGCCATCGCCTCCGATTCGGGCAGGTGGCGCAGGAAGCAGAGGATCAGCCGCGAGGTGATGCCCAGCGCCGCACCGTCCCGCAGCGCACGAGACAAGCCTGTGATCACGGTGGAAAGCGGGACGCCGCGATCCGTGTGGGTCTGGGGGTCGAAGAAGATCTCGGCGTGGCGGACTCCTTGGCCGGCGGCCCGTTCCAGGTATGCGCTGGCGAGGTCGTAGAAGTCGCGTTCCTCGAGGAGCACCGCGCACGACTGGTAGTAGATGTCCAAGAAGGACTGGAGGTTGGTGAAGCGATAGGCGGCGCGAGCGTCCTCGACCCGGCGGAACGGGATGGCGACGTCGTTGCGCCGGGCCAGCTCGAACATGAGCTCTGGCTCCAGCGTGCCCTCGATGTGGACGTGGAGTTCGGCCTTGGGAAGGGCGAGCGCGAAGGCGCGGAGGTCATGGGTCGGGAGAGGCATCCGGCCAGCCTCCCAATTCCCTGGCCGGCGGGCCAACGACTGTTCGGCACGGCCCCACCTCGGCCAACTACGGGGATTACCTAAAGGCCGTGTGCCGTGTGGTCGACAAGGAATGGGGCGACTGGCGAAGGACCGGGTCGAATGGTGACGGAAACCGATTGGGACGCAGCGATCGCGAAGGCGCGACGCCTGCGCTACCTCAGCCCGGCCGCGGGTTTGATCGTCCTCGGGGTCCTCACCGTGCCCGGCATGGCGGCCGGCGCCGCAGTGGCCTCGGGCTTCGGGCGGTACGTGGCGAGCGCCGCCATCATCGTCGGGTTGTTGATCCCCCTCGTGGTCCTCCTGGTCATACTCAGCGACCGGCAGCAGCACAAGGCGGATGAGCAGGTGCGCGCCCTGACGAACGAGCTCACGGAGGCCATCGCGACGGGGGACCGCGAAGGGACGATCCGAGACGCACAGGTGCAACGCCAGCGCTTCGAGAGCCGGCTCGCCAACGCGCTGGACATGGCTGAGGCCGAGCCCGAGGTGATCGACGTGATCGAGCGCTCCTTCGGCGAGGTTCTGCCCGACGCCCCTGCCGAGTTGCTCCTCGCGGACAACAGCCACGCCCATCTCCTGCGCATGGCCGGTGTCGGACCCGAGGGCAAGCCGCCGTGCTGCAGCGTCGACTCGCCGGACCGCTGTCCGGCGGCGCGACGGGCCCAGATCCAGGTCTTCTCCGACAGCGACGACCTCGACGCCTGCCCGAAATTGCGCAACCGGCCGGAGGGCCGTCTCTCCGCCCTCTGCGTCCCGGTGTCCATCATGGGCCGGACGGTCGGCGTCATCCACGCCACCGGGCAACCGGACGAGGCGGTGGACGAGAACCAGGTCCAGGACCTCACGACCCTGGCGAAGTTGGCGGGCGCGCGGATCGGCCTGCTGCGGGTCATGGCCGAGACGCAGCTGCAGGCCTCCACGGACACCCTGACGGGCCTGCTCAATCGCCGCTCGTTCTCCGACCACGTCGCCGCGGTACCGCGCCACATGCACCCCGTCTCGGTGGCGATGGTGGACCTCGACCACTTCAAGGCGTTGAACGACACCTACGGGCACGAGACGGGAGACCGGGCGCTGCGGCTGTTCGCGCGGGTCCTTCGGGACACGCTGCGTACGAGCGACGTCGTCTCACGCTACGGCGGCGAGGAGTTTGCCATCGCGTTCCCGGACTGCTCCACGGACGACGCCGCACACACACTCAACGCGGTGCGCACCCAACTGGACGCCGCCATCACGGTCGGCGGCCTCCCGAAGTTCACCGCCAGTTTCGGGGTCACCGACACCGAGCCGGGCGAGGAGCTCGCCGCCGCCCTGCGACGTGCCGACGACGCGCTCCTGACGGCGAAGCACCAGGGACGCGACCAGGTCGTCCTGCACGACTCCGGGACGAGCCCGGTCGGGGCAGACCCGGGGCTGCCGCCAGATCCGGGGCTGCCGTCAGATCCGGAACTGCCGTCAGATCCGGAACTGCCCTCGCCGGCGCTCAACGGTCGCTACGGGCCGGAGTAGCGCCACACCGTCTCCGCGCGCAGCGCACGCCAACCGCGCCGGTAGCCGTCGGCGGCGTCGTCGAGCATGATGACGCGATGACCCCATCCCGCGTGGCGGGCCTCGTCCTCACCCCCGGCGCCAGCGCCGGACGCACGCATGCGGGGCTCGTCGCCATCGAGGAGGCGGTGGAGTCGCTCGGAGTGGCCGTCGAGCGGGTCGAATTCCCCGGCCAGGCGGCGGGCAAGCGCCGCACCGACCCGCCTGCCGTGTGCATCGAGACGGTCGGCCAGGCCGCAGCGGACCTGGCGGCCCGGCTCTCCGTGCCCCTCACCCGGATCGCCATCGGCGGGCGTTCCTTCGGTGGCCGCATGTGCTCCCTGGCGGTCGCCGAGGGTCTCGAGGCGGCGGGGCTCGTCCTGGTGAGCTACCCGTTGCACCCGCCCGGGAAGCCCGACCGCCTCCGCACCGAGCATTTCGGAAAGCTGCACGTGCCGTGCCTGTTCGTCTCGGGCCGGCGCGACGCCTTTGCAACACCGAGCGAGCTCGAACGGGAGGTGGCGGCGATACCCGGACCCGTCACGGTGGCATTTGTCGACGGCGACCACGCTCTGCGCAAGAGCCAGACGGAGGCGGCCGACGTCGTGGCAGGGTGGGTCGCCGGCCTGCGCTGAGCCGGCCCTCACGTCTGCCCACGGGTCCGCTTGTGTCGGCGAACGCGACGCGGTAGGCCTACGTGGGATGGCCGAGCACAAGTCCGACGAGCGCCTCGACGAGCAGGAGGACGAGTCCTTTCCCGCCTCCGACCCCCACTCGGACTGGGCGGGACCGCCGTCGGATCCCGAGGACGAGTGAGCGCCCGGGAGCCCTGACGGCAACTCCCCGCGTCAGCCGGCCGCGATCCTCTCGAGCAGGTCGGCCGTCTCCTGCGGCGCGGCCAGCATCATGTCGTGCCCGCATGCCAGCTCATGGGTGTCCCAGCCGGCAGCCACCGCAGCGTCGTAGAACCGCTCGAGGCTGGCGAGCGGCGGGTCGGTGTGGCGCACGTAGACCTTGCGGAGCCGCTGCAGGGGATCGGGATCGAACGTGGTCGGCTCGACCACGCAGCGGAACGGGAAATCGGTCAACCGGGGACCCACCCGGGCCCGCAGCGCCTCGTCGCGCACCCCCCACTGGTCCAGGAAGGCCTCGGTGGCCGGCACGAACCACCCTTCACCCTCTCCGGCGGCGAGCTGCCGGTAGCGTTCCGCCGTCTCGGGTGGCTCGACGTCGAGCACGCTCTGGCCGGGGGCGGTGACGAACGCAGCGAGGTAGACGACCGAGGCGAGGCGCGGTCCGCACCGCTCGGCCACCGGTCCGGCGAGCACCCCGGCGTAGCTGTGCAGGACGAGATGGACGTCCGCCAGATCCTCGAACCACAGCAGCTCCTCCAGGTCCTGCACGTGGGTGGAGATGCCCACGTCGCGTGTCAGTGTCAGGCGACGATCGCCCTGTCCCGCCAGCGTCGGCCGGAGCACGACGTGGTCGCGCCTGGCGAGTCGGGCCTGCACGTCGCTCCAGCACCAACCCCCGTGCATGGCTCCGTGGACGAGCACGAACGTGGCCACGGCGTCTCCTCTCCCGGCGCTTCGACCCGGGCCCGCACACTACGAGATGGCGGCGCCACGCCGACCCGTGGCCGGGAGCCGCCCCGGGTGCGTGCGGTCCCGGGGTATCCCGCCAACCGCTCAATGGAGGCACGTTTCGTGCCGTCATTAGGGGGATGGGAATGGCGCTCGAGGCCGGGCAGGGCGAGGGCCCGGAGTTTCGCGCGCGCCGTCCCAGCTCGACGACGCGGCGGAGCTGACGGGGCAATTGGAGAGGGAGTGCACACGGGCCCGGGCTGCCCTACGGCTCGTGGCCGGAAGGAGCTGACATGCGGATCCTCATCGCCGACGACGACCCCACCCGCCGTGTGCTCCTCGAAGCCATCGTGACCAAGCTCGGGCACGCCTGCCTCGTCGCCGAAGACGGGGCGAGAGCGTGGGATCTGCTGGCGGCGGGAGGGATCGACGTCCTGCTGACCGACTGGACGATGCCCGGCGTCGACGGCCATGCGCTCTGCCGGCGCGTGCGCGCGGAGCCCTCGGAGGGCTACGTCTACGTGGTGCTGACCTCAGGACTCGATCATCCCGAGCAGACGCTCGAGGGCATGCACGCCGGCGCCGACGACTATCTCATCGGGCCGGTCGACTCGTTCGCCCTGCAGACCCGGCTGGTTGCAGCGGCGCGCGTGACCGAGCTGCACGCCCAGCTGGCCCAGGCCCGAGCGGATCTCGAACGCGCCAATCTCGAGCTGGTCGAGCAGGCGCTCATGGACGAGCTCACCGGTCTGAGCAACCGACGACGGTTCGAGGACGACCTGATCCGTACCCACGCCCGTGCGGCCAGAGTGGGCCGGACCTACGGGATCGCGCTGTTCGACATCGACCACTTCACGCACTACAACGACCACTATGGGAGTGTCGCCGGTGACGAGACGCTGCGCCGAGTCGCGGCCACGATCGACTTCGCCGTCCGCGCCGGGGAGTGCGCCTACCGCTACGGCGGGGAGGAATTCCTCCTCCTCATGCCGGACTGCCGACCCACCGACTCGATCTTCTTGACCGGCGAACGGATCCGCAAGGCCGTGGCCGAGGCGGTCATCCCACACGGCGCCCGACCTTCCTCGCCGTCACTGGTCACGCTGAGCGGAGGCGTGTCGAGCTGGTCGCCGGGCTCGCCCTTGACGCCCTTCGAGGTGCTCGAAGAGGCGGACCACGCGCTCCTCGAAGCCAAGTCGGACGGCCGTAACCGCGTCTACGCGGCGCCGTCCGTCGACGGCATCGTCGATCAGGCTCCGGTGTTCACCACGCTCAGTCGCTGACGCCGGCTCAGACCGGCACGGCCGTGAGGGCGGCGCGCAGGGCGCGGAGGCCGTCGGACGTCTGAGCCACGAACTCCTCGTCGCGCGCCGGCGTGCCGCGCGCCAGCCAGGTGAGCGTCGCCTCGACCAACCAGCCGAACAGGGCGTCGGCGCGCCAGGCATCGAGGACCTCGTCGCCTGTGTCGAGCGACGCGAGCTGGCGCACCACCGCCACGGAGACCGAGCGCAGATCTGCCGCGTACGCTGCGAATTGCGGCTCGCGCGCGGCGTGGCGCCACAGGAGGGTGAAGGCGGCGGGGTCGCCCCGGGCGACTGTCAGCAGCGTGCGGGGCCCGAGCCCGCTCTGGCCGGGCTCGGCCAGTTCGGCCCGTAGCTCCTCGCCCAGCTCGTCGAAGACCTGTTGGAGGATCTCGCGGTAGAGCTCTTCCTTGGACTCGAAGTGGCGATAGACGATGAGCTTGGTGACCCCGCAGGCGGTGGCGACGTCGTCCATGGACGTGTCGGCAAAACCGGACGCGGCGAAGGCGCCGGCTGCGCCATGGAGGATGGCGGCCCGGCGCTCGGCACGGGGAAGGAGTTTGCTCTCCGTAGGTATACGTGAAAGTATACACCGGGAAGTTAACACCGCCGGGAATCTGACAGGAGGGTCCGGCCATGACCACGGCGCAGGTGCAGTTCACCGAGCAGGAGCTGTTGGCAGACCTGCCGGTAGCCGAACCGCTGATCGCCGGTGGCGTCCGCTGCCACGGCGGCTTCGGTGCCGACGGTCGCTACGTGTCCCCGCGCACGCGGTTCCGCTCGCCCGCCATCGCGGCGTGGGGCGCACAGCACGAGCGCCTCTTCTCCACCGAGCTGATCGACCCGCCACTCGAGTGGTGGCAGCGGTCCTACCCCAATGTCGACCAGGCGCGGTTCTTGGTGCGCGCCGGTGTGCCGGAGCCGCTCATGGCGACGCTGACCCGCATCGGCACCGTCGAGGGATACGGCGCCAACATCAGGCTCCTGAAGCCGAAGGATCTGCAGCGCCATTTCGTCGAGGACGTCCGCGGCACCGCCATCGACCATCTCGGGGGCGGCCTGTTCGAGGCGCACGGCCGCGACGAAGCGGGCTGGGAGGCCGAGGCGGGACACCGCGACATGTGGTTCGCCGCGCGCGACATCGCCTTCGAGCGGCCCCCCGAGGAGCTCGACATCGAGGCCATGCTGAGTCGCATGGGCTTCGGCCCCGGCAGGCCGGGCGCCGAGAGCGCGCGCCTGCTGCCCGACGACATCGCTCGCGAACTCGAGATGATGGTGACGCTGATGGTCCGGGTCCTCTTCATCGAGATCTCCGCCTTCCACACCTTCGCCTGGGCCGAGGAGTGGATGTCCGACACCGACCTGGTCGCCGGCGACGGTGAGGCGGCCGCACTGGTCTCGTACATCCGGGCCGACGAGACCCCGCACGTGGGCTATCTGCGCACGGCGCTGACGGAGATGCGGGACCGCACGTGGATCGGCGAGGGCGGGCAGCAGCATGCGGGCACCGAGATGATCCGGCGCATCTGGGAGCCACTCTTGGCGCACAGCCTGGGAGCAGCCCGGGAAGATGGCCGCCGCGCCACCAGCGGTGAGGTCGAATACTGGTGCGCCACGCGCGCGAACGGCGACGACATCCTGGCCGAGTTCAACTCCCTGGGATCGCCGTGAAATTCGGCATCTTCTACGAACACCAGCTCCCGCGGCCCTGGGAGGAGGATGGCGAGTACCGCCTGCTCCAACGACGCGCTCGAGCAGGTCGAACTGGCGGACCGCCTCGGCTTCGACGTCGTGTGGGAAGTCGAGCATCACTTCCTCGAGGAATACAGTCACTCCTCGGCACCCGAGGTGTTCCTCGGCGCGTGCAGCCAGCGCACCAAGGACATCCGTCTGGGACACGGCATCATCCAGACCGCGCCGGGCTACAACCATCCCGCTCGCACGGCCGAACGCGTCGCCACCCTGGACCTGCTCTCGGGCGGGCGGGTGGAGTTCGGGTCGGGCGAATCGGGCTCGGAGGCGGAGCTGGGCGGCTTCCTGGTCGACCCGGCGACCAAGCGCGAGGCGTGGCTCGAGGGACTCCAGGTCGCCCTGCGGTGCATGACCGAGACCCCGTTCACCGGTGTCGACGGGCGCTTCGTGCAGATGCCGCCGCGCAACGTCGTGCCGAAGCCGATGCAGAAGCCCCATCCGCCGCTCTGGGTCGCGTGCTCGCGGCGCGACACCATCCTCCTCGCAGCCGAGAAGGGGATCGGCGCCCTCACCTTCGCCTTCATCGATCCCGAAGAGGCCGAGAAGTGGGTGTCGGACTACGAGCGCACGCTTGGCGGAGCGCTGCGTCCCGGTCGGGTTGACGGTCAATCCGAACATCGCGTGCGTCACCCAGATGATGTGCCATCACGACGAGAAGGTCGCCCTCGACCGCGGCCTCGAGGGCGGCAACTTCTTCGGGTACTCGCTCGGTCATTACTACGTCTTCGGCGAGCACCGACCCGGCTCGACCGACGTGTGGCGCGAGTACCAGGAGCGGCGCGGCGAGGTGGGCTACTCGCCCGAGATCGAGACGGCGCTCCGCCAGGATCGCCTCGGGGCGAAGCTGGCGTCGGGCGACCGCACCGGTCTGCGCGGGGCGATGGGGACGCCGGCGCAGGTGCGCGAGTTCCTCGAGCGCTTCGAACAGGCCGGCGTCGACCAGGTCATCTTCGTGCTGCAGGCCGGGCGAAACCGCCACGAGCACATCTGTGAGTCCCTCGAGCTCTTCGGACGCGAGGTGCTGCCGGCATTCAAGGAGCGCGACGAGGCCCAGGTCAAGGCCAAGGCGGCGCGGCTGGCCCCGGTGGTCGAGGCGGCCCTGGCCCGGCGGGCGGACGAGCCGGCACCACCACCCCTTCCGCCCGACTACTCGTTCCCGGCCATCCCGCGACGCTGGGCGGACGAGACCGGCAGCGAGGAGATGCGCGACTGGCTCGAGCACTTCGCCGACGCGCGAGCCAAGGGCATCCGCGACGAGAGCCTGGGCATCCTGGGCCACTGAGCCCCGCGGCGATCCGTCCACTGACGGCTCCGGTACGCCCTGCCGTACGGTGTGCCATGGCCACCGCACCGGCGTCCCGCTCGCCGAAGTGGCGCGTGCTGGTGACCGGCTCGACCGGGCGTGTCGGTTTCCCCGTCGCCCGCGCCCTCGCCGCCCGACACGAGGTGTTCGGGTTGGCGCGCTGCCGACGCGAGGGCGACCGCGCCCGTCTCGAGGCGGCCGGCGTCCGGCCCGTCGTCGCGCGACGTGGCGTCCATGGACCTGCGCGCGCTCCCCGAGGGGATCACGCACGTCTTCCATGCGGCGGCACGCCTGGGCCGCGAGGTGGGGGACGACTGGCAGCAGGCCTTCGAGACGAACGCCCAGGCGTCGGGCCGGCTCTTGGCTGCCTGCGCCGGTGCCTCCTTCGTGTACTGCTCGACGGGGTCGGCGTACGACTACCAGGGGCACCGGCCGCTCCGCGAGGACGACCCGCCTGGAGTGCACCTGGGTGCCTACAGCCTCTCGAAGATCGCCGGCGAGGCCGTGGTGCGGTACGCCGCGGGGCAGACCGGCAGTCCGCTGACCATCATCCGGATCTTCTCGACCTACGGGCCCGAGGGGGGCACGCCGGTCAACCGGCTGCGACGGATCCTCCGCGGTGAGGAGATCGTCCTCCATCCCGACGCGCCCAACAACTACAACCCGATCTTCGAAGACGACTACGTGCGCCTGGCCGTCCGTGCCCTCGAGGTGGCCTCGCCCGAACCCGTCGTCGTCAACTTCGCCGGCAGTGAGACGGTCAGCGCGGAGGACTACTGCGCCTACCTCGGTGAGCTGGTGGCCCGCCCGGCCCTGATCCGCTATGACCCCGGAGCGCCGTGGCCGATCTGGCCCGATGTCACCCGGATGCACGAGGTCCTGGGTCGCACGCAGGTGCCGTGGCGTGAGGGCATGCGCCGCGTGGCGGAGGCGATCACCTGATCTTCCGCGCGGCCGGCGTGCGGCCGAGGCACTCCCGGCTGATACCCTAGGGGGGTATTACTCCGCGAGATCGGGAGGCGCCGTGGGACCGGGATACATCGACGACAAGCAAGCCCTCCAGAAGCGCTTGCGCCGGGTGGAGGGCCAGGTCAGAGGCCTCCAGCGCATGGTCGACGAGGACCGTTACTGCATCGAGATCCTCGAGCAGGTGTCCGCCGCCACCAAGGCGCTCCAGGCGGTCGCGCTCGAGCTCCTCGACGACCACCTCGCCCATTGCGTCTCGGATGCGGTGCGGGCGGGAGGTGACGAGGCGACGGAGAAGATCCACGAGGCGTCCGCCGCCATCGGGCGGCTGGTGCGCTCCTGACGGACGTGCTCGCCACCGCCACCGTCCTGGTGGACGTCGGACGGTCGCTGCGGGAGGGCTTCTTCATGTTCTGGGAGACCCTCTGGCCGCTGGTGCTCGGCTTCGGGCTCGCCGGCGCCGTCCAGGCCTTCGCCAGCCGCGACGCGCTGCAGCGCCGGCTCGGCGACCACCGCGCCCCGGCAATCGCGCGCGCCTCGGGCTACGGCATGGTCTCGTCCTCGTGCTCCTATGCCGCGTCCGCCATGGCCAAGTCCCTCTTCGCCAAGGGCGCCGACTTCGTGGCGGCAATGGCCTTCATGTTCGCCTCGACCAACCTCGTCATCGAGCTCGGGATCGTGCTGGTGGTCCTGATGGGTTGGCAGTTCGCCGTGAGCGAGTTCGTCGGCGGCGTCATCATGATCGTCCTGCTCGCCGTCCTCGGTGCCCTCTGGCTCCGCGGACGCGTCGTCGCGCGAGGCGCGCCAGCGCGTCGAGGAGTCCGAGAACCACGAGCACGCACCTCGGCCATCGCCCGACGAGGCGGCTGCCCCGTGGTCGGCCCGGGCGCGTACCGTCGCCGGCTGGTCCGACAGCGCCACCTACACCATGTCCGACCTCGTCATGCTTCGGCGCGAGCTCCTCATCGGCTACACGGTGGCCGGGTTCCTCGCCGTCCTGGTGCCGACGTCCGTTTGGCAGGCGGTGTTCATCACGGGCCACGGGTTCTGGACGACCCTGGAGAACGCCCTGGTGGGGCCGTTCATCGCGATCATCAGCTTCGTCTGCTCCATCGGCAACGTGCCGCTGGCGGCCGCGCTGTGGACGGGGGGCATCTCGTTCGGCGGCGTGATCGCGTTCATCTTCGCCGACCTCATCGCGTTCCCGCTGTTGCTGATCTACCGCCGCTACTACGGCACGCGTGTGATGCTGCGCATGCTCGTCGTGTTCTGGGCCCTGATGTCGACGGCGGGCCTGCTCACCGAGCTCCTGTTCCGAGCGGCCGGGCTGGTCCCCACCACGCGGCCCGTGACCGTCGCGCCGGCGCGTTTCGCCTGGAACTCCACGACCTACCTCAACCTGGTCTTCCTGGTGCTCTTCGGGCTCCTGTACTGGCTCTACCGCAACCGGTCGCGGCTGGGGAGCGGGGATCGCTACGCACGCGACCCCGTGTGCGGGATGCAGGTCGAGACGGCGCACGCGCCTGCCTCGCTCGAACACGACGGGCGGCGCTACTCGTTCTGTTCCGACCGTTGCGCCGAGCGGTTCGCCGCCGGATCGGCGAGACGAGAGGTGCGGGTATGAGGAGCGATCTCAGCTGAAGCGAGTGCTCCGGGGGAGCGTGAGCACAGCGTTCAGCCGATCTCGCCCTCGCCCTTGACGTCGGCACCGATGCGGCCCATCTCCTTCTCGTGCGCGGCCACGTCGGGATCGAGCTCGTTCTCCTCGGCGGCGGCCTCCTCGTCCGGTGTCGGCGGTCGGTCGGCCGTATGGGGCGCCTTGGCCTCCTCGGCCTCCTCGGTCCTGGTGGCCTCCTCGACCTTCTCGTCGCCCGCATCGGCGTCGCTCATGTTCCCTCCTCGTCCTCCTCGGGAGCACTGCCCGTGTTTCTTCGGAGCCTTGCTCGTTCACCTCTGCACTCATCATCCCCCCTGCAGGCTTCGCAGCGCCAGAGGCGGCCGGTCGCTACAGTCCCGAGTCGATGCCCGACTACGACGTCATCGTCATCGGGGCCGGCCACAACGGCCTTACCGCCGCTGCCGTCATGGCCCGAGGTGGGCGGCGGGTGTTGTGCCTGGAGAAGAACCACTTCATCGGTGGCATGGCGTCGACCACCGAGCTCATCCGCGGGTATCGCTTCGAGCTGGCCGGGTCGATACAGTTCCCCGTTCCGAACGAGATCTACGAGGACCTCGAGCTCGCCTCGTGTCCCATCTACGAGCCCGAGGTGCAGTCGGCGAGCGTCGGCGACGGCGAGCAGCCGCCGATCCTCCTCTACTCGGACCCCGAGCGCCTGCTCGAGCATCTGGGGGAGACCCTCGGCGTCGAGGCGGTGCTCGGCATGGCCGAGGTGGCCGCGTGGGCCGAGGCCCCGGCGCGCGCCATCGGGCGCTTCGACGTGCGCCGGCCGCCGCGGTCGCTCGACGAGATGTGGGATTGCGCCACCAACGAGGCCGAGCGCGAGGCGATCCGTACCGCGATGTTCGGGAGTGTGATGGACGTCGTCGACCGTTACCTCCCGGACCGGTCGAAGCACGCGCCCGTCCGCAGCATGCTCAGCTTTCTCGCCGTCAATTCCACCTTCCGCGGCCCGTTCTCGCCCGGCAGCGCGCTGTGCCTCGCCTTCGCCCTGGCGTCGCCGGGTACGGCGACGATGTCAAAGGTCCGCGGCGGCCTGGGCGCTATCGCCGATCACCTGTGCGCGCTGTTCGAGCGGCACGGAGGGGAGTTGCGGCGGCACGCCAAGGTCGCTCGGCTCGTCGTCGACGGGGGCGCCGTCCGCGGCGTCGAGCTCGGTGACGGTGAGGTCGCGACGGCCCCCGTCGTGGTGTCGAACCTCGACCCCACCGCCACCTTCACGCACCTGGTGGATGCCGACTCGTTGCCCCCGGCCTTCGCCCGCCGGGTGCGGGCCATCGACCACCGGGCCGCCTACTTCCAGGCGCACTTCGCCCTGCAGGGGCTGCCCGAATACCGCGCGCCCTACGAGGCCCTCAACGACGGCAGCTCCGGGCGCAACGTGACCTTCTTCGGCACGGCCGAGCGGATGCAGCAGGACTTCGAGGGCTGTGCGCGTGGCCTGGTGCCCCGAGTGCCGTCGTTCAACCTGCAGATCCCGTCCCTCGACGACGCCAGCCTGGCCCCGGCCGGCAAGCATGCGGCCAGCAGCTTCGCGTTCTACCTCCCGATCGGCGAGGACCGCGAGACCCAGAACCGGCTGCGCGACGAGATGGCCGAACGCATCGTCGCCCGGATCGCCTCGGTGGCGCCCAACTTCCCCGATCTCGTCGAACGCCAGCTGAACTACCCCGCGTACACCTACGAGCTGATGTTCGGCTGCACCGGGGGTGACTTCACCCACGGCCTGCTCCAGCCCGAGTTCATGGGTCCCTTCCGTCCGGGACCGCGCGGCTGGCCGGACAACCCGATTCCCGTCGAGGGCCTGTATCTCTGTGGAGCCGGTTGCCACGGCGGTCCAGGGGTCACCTTCATCCCCGGGTACAACTGCGGTTACGCCGTGTTGGAGGGCACGAGCGAACGGTTGTAGCGGAGCTGGCGCTCCATGAAGGCCAGGAACATCGCCACGGCGAAGGCAAGGCTCGTGAACAGGCTCATGACGAAGAAGATCCATGCCCAGCGGAGCCCGCGCCGACCGCCCTCGACGATCGTCCAGAGCGGCAGCAGGACCACGTTCACGATGATGTAGTCCTGGGCGGCCGAATCGGCCGCCCAGTTGGTGAACAGCAGCTTCGTGTAGGCGACGTAGTTGGCCCGGTGTCCGTACAAGTGGGTGTATCGCACGTTGAAATACCACCCCAACACGATGGAGCAGACCCCGACCGCGTAGTAGACCCCCTCGAGCAACGTCACCGAGCCGACCGCCTTCTCGGTGAAGAGGCGTCGGTTGACCGCGAATGCCACGGCGGTGGATCCGACGCCGAGAATGCCAAAGAGCACCAGCTGTGACGTCATCTTCGACCTCCTCGACTCGTCCGCGCCGGGTTCGCACACCCTAGATGCGCTCCCGCTGGCGCCAGGGGACTCGGGTCAGAGAACGCTCGCGGACCCGCTCGGAGAGACGCGGCCGATGCGGCGTCAGAGCGCTCCGGGCGGTAGCGCCGCCACCACCTGCGCCCAGGTGAACAGGTACGCGTGCACCGGCGCGCCGGCCACGGCGAGCGTGACCGCCATGGAGGTCCCGCCCGCGTCGCCGCGTGCGTGTCGCCGCTGTCGTCGACTGCCGCTCCCATCACCAGGTCGGCGCCGGAGCCGAAATCGTCGAGGATGCCCTTGCGGTGCCCCCAGCACCCCGCCGCGCCGCGGTGCGTGCAGTCGAGGTTGCCGCTGTCGAAGCCGTCGTCGTACATCCACCCGTACACCGCGTCGAGCGCGTTGGACGACCCTCCGGCCCACTCGGAGTCGTCCAGGTCGTAGGCCCGGCCGGGATCGGGAGGGTCGTTGGCGTCGTCGGCGCCGCGCTGCGCGTTCGTGTCGAGGTCGGTGGTGAGACCGACGAAGGGGGGCAGCCCGCGATCGACACGTTCGAGGTCGATGGCCACGAACAGCTGCTCGGGCATCGTCAGCGCCGTGAAACCCGCCGGGAGCACCATGGGCTGCACGCCCTCGAGTGCGTGGGCATGGTTGATGGCGGCCAGGGCGGCGCCCGTGCACGCGGCCGAGTCGTCCAATCCCGTGTCGGTGCAGTCGCGGGTGTAGTCGGGCACGGCCGCCACGTTGTGCGCGGGATCCGGGATGCCCGTGACCGATTCCGCGGCGGGGACGACCGCAAGGGTCGCAGGGGGCCGACGGACATGGCGGCGAGGGCCTGCTTCCAGGTGTACGACGTAGACGGGTCGGCGCGCCGTGTCGACGGCCAGGGCGGCGGCCAACGAAGAGCCGCCAGGTCGCCCGGCGACGTGTCGCCTGTCGGGTCGTAGGCCGCCCCCATGACGAGATGGCCCGAGTGCGCGGGGAAGCGACCCAGGACGATCTTGCGGTCGGCCCAGCAGCCGCTGTCCTGGCCACGCGAGCAGTCGAAGACGCCGCTGTCGGGCCCGTCGTCGTAGACCCACTGAAAGTCCGCGTCGAGCCCGTTGTCGATCTCGCCGATCCACTCGGTGGCCGTCGAGGAGAAGTCGGAGCCCGGTCGAGCCGGCAGCTGCGCCGCCCGGGCGCCCCGTTGCGCGTCACGTGTCGAGGGACGCCACCAGCCCCGCTGAAGGGTGCCAGCCCGCGATCGACACGCTCGCGGTCGAGGGCGACGAAGAGTTGCTCGGGCACCGTCAGATCGGGCGAAGTCGGCCGGCAACAGCATCGGGCGCAGGCCCTCGGCGGCCCGGGCGGCGTCGACGGCCCCGAGCGTGATGCGCAAGCACGTCGTCGTGGTGTCGGCCCCGACGGGGGCGCACACGTCGGCGTAGTCCGGCTTGCGGCGTGACCGACGCCGTGTGGATCGGCCAGCCCCTGCGTGCCCGGGTTGCTCGACGAGCAGGCCGCAAGGAGGAGCGCCAAGCCCATGGAGAGCGCCAGCGTCCCCGAGAGGGCCAGGCACCGCGGCCGCCGGACCGGGCCGGAGTCGTGCAGGTCGTCGCCGCCGCACATGAGGTGTCCCAACGTAGCGAGGCGAGCCCGGGCGCCGGAGTCGCCCCAGTCGCCGCGTCGCGAGCCCGAGCCGGCCCGTCCCTGAGGAAGAATCTCCGCATGGACATTCACGGGAGTGCAGTGGTGACGGGCGCGAGCCGCGGCATCGGACGGGCGATCGCCATCGAGCTGGCCAACCGCGGGTTCGCGACCGTGGCGACGATGCGGGAACCGTCTGCAGGGGCCACGCTGGAGTCCGAGGCCGACGGGAAGGATCAGCGTGCGTCGCCTCGACGTCACGGACCCATCGACCTACGACGCTGCCGGACGACCTGCGGATCCTCGTCAACAACGCAGGGATCGACACGGACTACCTGCCGGTGGAGCACGCCAACATCGACGACTGGCGGCGCCTCTTCGAGACCAACGTCTTCGGCGTGGTCGGCCTCACCTCGGCCGCCATTCCGATCCTGCGGGCGAACCAGCCGTCGGTCGTCTGTACCATCAGCTCGTCGTCGATCATCGCGGCGGTGCCCTTCTATTCGGCCTATCGCGCCTCGAAGGCGGCCGTCTCGGCCTTCGACGACAGCCTCCGCGTCGAGGTCGCGCCGTTCGGGATCCGGGTGGTCGAGATCCTCCCGGGGCCGATCGACACCGACATGTTCCGCCTCAGCACGGGTGAGCAGGACGCCGCCCGGTTCACCGACTATCGGGCGCTGGCGGGCGTGGTGGCCATGCTCCGGGAGAAGCACGCCGACCCCCGGGTGGTGGATCCGGCGGAGGCGGCGATCGCGACGGTGGACGCAATCGTCGACTCCTCCGGTCCGATGCGCTACGGGTGCGATCCCGTCTCCGTGGAACTGCTCGAACTCTGGCGCCAATGTGACGACGAGACCGTGTTCACCATGACCGGACAGTCGCTGCTCGACCAGGTGCCCTCCACCCCCGGGAGCGTCTGACCACGATCGGAGGCCGACGGCTCACGGCGCCGGTGCGTCGTGCGGCGCCTCTGCGAGCAGCCACGCTCTGGCCTCGCCCTCCTCCCGACGTTGTTGGAGCGTCACCCCGGGGAACCGGGGACCGATCGCCAGCAGCGCATGGACGAGCAGGGCGCCTACGCAGATGCGCGCGAACCATTTGTGGTCGGCGGGGACGACGTACCAGGGTGCCCACTCCGTGCTGGTGTGAGAGAGCATGTCGGAGTAGGCGAGCTGGTAGTCGTCCCAATACTGGCGTTCGCGGACATCGCTGGCGGAGAACTTCCAATTGTGGTCGGGGAGGTCCAGCCGGCGGAGAAAGCGGATGCGCTGCTCTTCCTTCGAGATGTTGAGGCAAACCTTGAGCATCCGAATGCCGTTGTCGCAAACGTAGCGCTCCCAGTTGTTGATCTCGTCGAATCGTTGCTTCCACAGGGCATTCCCACGGGACCGACGCGGCAAGCGCTGGTGCTCCAGCAGTTCGGGGTGGACGCGGACGACGAGCACCTCCTCGTAGTGCGAGCGGTTGAAGATGGCGATCTCACCCTGGGCGGGGAGACGCTTGGCGTAACGCCACAGATAGTCGTGGCGCAGCTCCTCGCTCGTTGGCTCCTTGAAGCTGTCGACGCGGACACCCTGCGGGTTGACGCCGCTCATCACGTGCCGGATCGTGCTGTCCTTGCCGGCGGCGTCGAGAGCCTGGAGGCACGAGCAGGAGGGCATCACTGTCCTGCGCGGCCAGCTTGACCTGATAGGCGGAGAGCAAGCTTCACCGTCTCGGCGAGCAGCTTGGCACCCTCCTTCTTCTTGACGAAGTCCGCGGTGTAGGCCGGATCGAAGTCGCGCGACAGCGTCACCTTCTTTTGCGGCGCCACCCGGAGGAAGTCGACCAGCTCCTCGATCCATTGCGGTGCCACGGCGTTCACGACCACGGCTCCCGAACCGCGGGTACCTCACGGCGTTCGATGTGCACCCAGTCGCCTCCCGGTCGTTCCTCTCCCGGGTGGACCCGGCCCTGGGCCTCCGCAGGGCCCTCCACCAACGCTACGCGATGGCGAACCCGCCTGCGCCGGCGCACGCTACGTTCGGCGTCGACAGAAAGGACCGCGTGCAGTTCGCCGTCGTCGTCGCAGTGTTCCCGATCATCTTCCTGGGCGAGCTCCCGGACAAGACCATGTTCGCGTCCCTGGTCCTGTCCACGAGGGGCCGCCCCGCGATCGTCTGGCTGGGCGCGGCCGGCGCGTTCGTGGTCCACGTGGTCATCGCGGTCACCGTGGGCGTCGCTCTCTTCCATCTCCTGCCACCGCGGGCGCTCGACGCCTTCGTCGCGGCGATGTTCCTTGGCGGCGCCGTCCTCGCCCTGCGGGAAGCCATGAAGGAACGGCAGGAAGAGAAGTTGGTTGAGCGAGAGGTCGCGTCACACCGCCGCATCGCGATCACCGCGTTCGCGGTCATCTTCATCGCCGAGTGGGGCGACCTCACGCAGATCCTCACCGCCAATCTGGCCGCGCACTACCACGATCCGTTGTCGGTCGGTGTCGGCGCGGTCCTGGCCCTGTGGACCGTCGCCGCCCTCGCCGTGGTCAGCGGGCAGAGCATCCTGCGAGTGGTCAACGTGGCCACCGTGCGGATCGTGACCGCAGTGGTGCTGACCGGACTGGCCGGGTGGGCCACCTACGAAGCGGTGCGCTGACGGCGGTGTGGGAGATGCTGGTGTCCGGGGTGCCACGCAGGTAAGAAGGGGGAATGTCCATCTCTGTCCGTCCGCTGTTCGGGAGTTCTGTTCCTGGCGGTGACCCCGCTGACCGCCGGCGCACTCTCCGCACCGGCTCAGGCCGCGCCGAACGGTGGTCAGCCCGCGTTCTCCACGTCGCAGGCGCCCGACGGCGGGTCGACAGCGGGGCAGAAGGTCATCGCCCTCACCTTCGACGACGGCCCGAGCCCGTACACGCCGGCGGTGCTCTCGGTGCTCGAGCAGTACCACGTGCCGGCCACCTTCTTCGAGATCGGCGACGAGGTGGCGCGCTACCCCCAGTACTCGAAGATGGTGGTGACGGCCGGGTACCCGGTCGAGGACCACACATGGAGCCATCCTGATCTGACGACTCTCCCCGCATCCGGGGTGGCCGCGCAGATCGACATGGCCCAGGCGGAGATCGAGTCGGCCACGGGGACGACGCCGCTCTGCGTGCGGCCGCCCTACAACGCCTGGAACGCCACCGTGCTGAACGAGATCGCCGCACGCGGGCTCACGACCATGAGCTACTCGATCGACCCGAAGGACTGGACGCTTCCGGGCGTGCAGGCCATCGTGCACAACGTCGTCGGCGCCGCCTTCCCCGGAGCCGTCGTCGACATGCACGACGGCGGCGGCGATCGCTCAGAGACGGTGGCCGCCCTGCCACAGATCATCACCGAGCTCCGTGCGATGGGCTACGCCTTCGTCTCGATCTGCGGCCAGGGGTCGTTCGGGCCGCAGGTCACCGCGACCTACGGCTTCGGCGATGCTCCCGCGCCCGGGCCGCCCGTGACGTCGAACGTGCCGTTCGTCGGGGGCGCGGCGGCGGGCTCGAACGGCTACTGGGAGGTGGCCTCCGACGGCGGCATCTTCTCCTTCGGCGACGCGGCCTTCCACGGCTCCATGGGCGGCACGCCGCTCAACGCGCCCGTCGTGGGAATGGCCGCCACGCCGAGCGGCAACGGCTACTGGGAGGTGGCCTCCGACGGCGGCATCTTCTCCTTCGGCGACGCGGCCTTCCACGGCTCCATGGGCGGCACGCCGCTCAACGCGCCCGTCGTGGGAATGGCCGCCACGCCGAGCGGCAACGGCTACTGGGAGGTGGCCTCCGACGGCGGCATCTTCTCCTTCGGCGACGCGGCCTTCCACGGCTCCATGGGCGGCACGGCGCTCAACGCGCCCGTCGTGGGAATGGCCGCCACGCCGAGCGGCAACGGCTACTGGGAGGTGGCCTCCGACGGCGGCATCTTCTCCTTCGGCGACGCGGCCTTCCACGGCTCCATGGGCGGCACGCCGCTCAACGCGCCCGTCGTGGGAATGGCCGCCACGCCGAGCGGCAACGGCTACTGGGAGGTGGCCGCCGACGGCGGGGTGTTCACGTTCGGCGACGCGGCCTTCTTTGGCTCACGGGGCGGGCAGTCGGTCGGGGACCGCTTCTTCGGCATGGTGCCGACACCAGACGGCGGCGGATACCTGCTGCTCGGGCAACATCCTCCGAACTCGTAGGTCCGCCGCCGGAACCGGTGTGCCCAGGCGTCGCCCGGTGCGTCGGTCAGGCTGCCAGCGAGGAGAACCGGTACCCGATGCCGCGGATCGTCGTGATCCAGCGAGGGTTCTCGGGGTCGAGCTCGATCTTCTGGCGGACCCGGCGGATGTGCTCGGTCACGGTCGAGCGGCCCTGCCACCGCCCGTTCGAGCCCCAGACCATCTCGAGCAGGTCGTCGCGGGAGAACACCCGTCCGGGCGCGGCCGCGAGGAAGGCCAGCAGGTCGAACTCCTTGCGGGTCATCGGGACCTCGGCCTCGCTCACGGTGACCGTGCGTGTGCCCTGGTCGATGACGAGTTCCCCCAGGTCGAGGGTCGTCGTCGGAGCGGCGTTGCCGCGCCGGAGCACGGCGCGCATCCGGGCCTCGAGCTCGGCGAACGAGTAGGGCTTGGACAGGATGTCGTCGGCCCCGAGGTTGAGGAGGCCGACCCGCTCACGCTCCTGTGCCCGGCCCGAGCAGACGATCAGCGGCACGTTGCTGTGGCGACGGATCTTGGCCAGGACCTCGGAGGTCTCGCCACTCTGGTCGAGATCGAGGACGACCAGGTCGGCAGTCGGCGCTGACGACCGCCTCGAGGGAGGCGGTCGCGCTGCCGGCCTCGCTGACCGTGTACCCCGCCCGCTTGAGGTAGTGCTCCAGCGCACGGCGGGTGTTGGCGTCGTCCTCTGCCACGAGGATCGTCAGGTCGGCGACTCCCGTCGACGACGGGCACGACCGGGAGCCCGGGTGGGGCCTGCAGCGGTCGGAGGCCAGCTTGGTACGCGCCACGGCGCGTCGAAACTGGCGCGGACATCGTCATGCGGCACCCGCCTCGGTTCGAGGTGGGCACATCCCTGCGGGCGACCGTCCGGTCACCGCGTCCGTCGAGACCCTGCCGGACCGCTCCTCGGCGGTGCAGGCCGGGTGCTCCCGGCGAGCCGAGCGTCATGCGAACATCCCCCTCGTCTTCCCCGCATCCCAGCGGTGCGGTCTGAGATCCTTGCCGATGTCCGGGCGTGGCCGGGAACCTGCGCCAGTGGGTGTCTTCTCATGTCGGCTCGAGGACGCCATAGGTCTTTTGGACCAAAGTTTTGCGGCCGTGGTGCATCGCGGCCGGGCGCGGCCGACCCGGCGTCCCGAGGCATGCGCCGGCTCAGGACTCGGGGAGCGAGAAGCGGTACCCGACCCCGCGGACGGTCGTGATCCAGCGCGGCGAGTCGGGATCGGGCTCGATCTTCAGTCGTACCCGACGGACGTGCTCGGTCACGGTCGAACGGCCCTGCCACTCCTCGGTCGATCCCCACACCCGCTCGAGCAGGTCCTCGCGGGAGAACACCTGGCCCGGCGACGCGGCCAGGAAGGCCAGGAGATCGAACTCCTTGCGGGTCATCGGGATCACCGTGTCGCGCACCGTCACCGTCCGGGTGTCGCGGTCGACCACGAGATCGCCGTGGTGCAGGCAGGTCGCGGCGGGTTCGCCGCTGCCTCGGCGCAGCACGGCGCGCACCCGTGCCTCGAGCTCGGCGAAGGAGAACGGCTTCACCACGAAATCATCGGCACCGAGGTTGAGCGTGCGGATGCGGTCGTCCTCGGAGTCACGACCCGAGCAGACGATCACCGGAACAGCGCTGTGGCGCCGGATCTTGGACAGGACGTCGTTGCCGTCGAAACCAGGGAGTCCCAGATCGAGGATCACCAGGCTCGCCGAGTGCTGGAAGACCGAGCGGAGCGTGGAGGGCCCGTCGTTGGCTTCGGTGACCCGGTACCCCGAGCGCTCGAAGTACTGGTGGAGGGCGCTGCGGCAGCTGGGATCGTCCTCTGCCACGAGAATCGTCTTCTCCGGGCCGTCCGGCCGAGGTGCCGCGTCCGGCAGGCTGGCGCCGTTCGGGACGGCCGCCCGCGACGGGCGGTAGTGACCGGCGCGCGCGTCGACGCGTCGAGCGGCGGATTCACGCGCGGGACCGTGCCGCCGGAGGCGTCGAGGGCCATGCCCTCACCCCTCTCTTCCGGTCTGCCTCGCCATGGGTGACATGTCGGCCACGAAGGGCCGAATCTTGAGAAATGGCCGGTGCGAGCCCGGACGCCTCGTGCCGTCGGGGGTGTCGCCAGGCCTTTGCCTGGTGGGAGGCGTGCCCGGTGCCGGAGGGCCCCCCATGTGGCGCGGGCAGGCGCAATCGTGCGCCTGGGCCGAAAGGACCATGGCGAATTGGGCGTGCCGGTCCCCGCGTCCGTGGCGCAGCGGCAGGCTCGGGGTGTTCGTTCGCGTTCGGGTTCGGCGGACGTCCCCGCCGCACGACACGTGCCCGCGCGCGCATTTCGTTGCGCAAGGGTTGCGAAAGCTCTGCAACCAAGCAACAACGATCACGCAACTGACCTGCAAGTACGCTGTTCGATTACAGTAGTGACTACTCCTGAACACGCGAAAGCCGCATGGTCAAGTGGGTGACCTCAGGAGGCGGGATGGCACCTGTCGGACGGTGCCGATTGAGGGAGGGGGAGACGTGGGATCGACTGTTTCCACGGTGCAAGAGTCAGCGGGGAGTGACCTCGAGAGCCTGTGGGCCGAGTTCAAGCGGACCGGGGCCCAGGGGGCACGCAACCAGCTGATCATCTACTACACACCGTTCGTCAAGTACGTCGCCGGGCGAGTCCTGGCCGGTCTGCCGAGGCACTTCGACGAGGAGGATCTCGTCAGCTACGGCATCATCGGGCTCATCGACGCGATCGAGCGCTTCGAGCTCGACCGCAACCTGCGCTTCGAGACCTACGCCATCCCGCGCATCAAGGGCGCGATCATCGACGAGCTCCGCTCGATCGACTGGGTGCCGCGGTCGGTCAGGACCAAGGCGCGGGCCGTCGAGCAGGCCGTCACACACCTGGAGTCGACCCTGCGCCGCACGCCCGACGACGCCGAGGTCGCCGCCGAGCTCGAGATGTCGGTCGGCGAGTTCCACAAGGCGCTGCGCAAGATCTCGACCGTCGGCATGATGGCTCTCGACGAGGTGCTGCGTGGCGGCGACCGTTCGGAGCGCTCCACCCTGGGCGAGACGCTGCCCGACGGTTCGTGGGGGCCCGGTGACACCTTCGAGGCGAAGGAGTCCAAGGAAGCCCTCGTCAGGGCCGTGGACGGCATGCCCGAACGCGAGCGGACGGTGCTCATGATGTACTACTACGACGGCCTGACGCTCACCGAGATCGGTGACGTGCTGGGCGTCACCGAGAGCAGGGTGTGCCAGATCCACACCAAGGCGCTCCGTCAGCTGCGTTCGAAGCTGGCCGACCGCCCGGAGCCGGCCGCGCGCCGGACGCCGCAGCGGGTCGCCGATCAGCGAAACGGGCGGGCACCCCTCCAGCTCCTCGCCAGCTAAGGCGGCACGGACCCTCGCGATCCGGTCACCGTCGCCGGCGCGCCCGCTCTTGGGGACCCGGTACGGTACGGCCGAACGACCGCACCGGTGCTCCGTGGCCGGAGACAGGAGGGCCCATGCCGTTGCACAAGAGGGAGTCCGTCCGCGAGGAATTGATCGATTCGGTCTATTCCGACAAGGCCCTGAAGGCCCCGCTGCCGTCGACGCATTGTCCGAGCGCGGAGATGCAGCCGACCGACGTGATGCAGGCGATCTCCGACGAGCTCATGCTCGACGGCAACGCGCGCCAGAATCTCGCCACGTTCTGTCAGACCTGGGAGGAGCCACAGGTCCATCAGTTGATGGACCTGTGCCTCGACAAGAACCTCATCGACAAGGACGAGTACCCGCAGACGGCGGAGTTGGAGCGCCGCTGCGTGCGCATGCTGGCCGGCCTGTGGAACGCGCCGGAGAGCGCGGTGCCCGTCGGCTGCTCGGCCATCGGCTCGTCTGAGGCCTGCATGCTCGGCGGCATGGCGGCCAAGTGGCGCTGGAGGGCCAAGCGCCGGGCAGCCGGGAAGTCGACCGACTCGCCGAACATGGTGTGCGGGCCCGTCCAGGTCGTCTGGCACAAATTCGCCCGCTACTGGGACGTCGAGATCCGGGAGATCCCCATGTCCCCGGGGCGCTACCAGATGGACGTCGAGCAGATGCTCGAACGGGTGGACGAGAACACGATCATGGTGGTGCCCACGTTCGGGGTCACGTACACCGGGTCCTACGAGCCGGTGCTCGAGCTCTCCCAGGCGCTCGACAAGCTCCACGAGGACACGGGACTCGACATCGACATCCACGTGGACGGCGCCAGCGGCGCCTTCCTGGGCCCCTTCTGCGCCCCGGAGGTGGAATGGGACTTCCGCGTGCCGCGCGTGAAGTCGATCAGCACCTCGGGGCACAAGTTCGGCCTGGCGCCGCTCGGCGTGGGCTGGGTCCTGTGGCGGGACGCCGCCGAGCTGCCGGACGACCTCATCTTCCACGTCACCTACCTCGGCGGGGACATGCCGGTGTTCCAGATCAACTTCTCACGTCCCGCCGGCCAGATCGTGGCGCAGTACTACAACTTCGTGCGCCTCGGACGGGACGGCTACCGCAACATCCACGACGCCTGCTACCACACGGGCCAGTTCCTCTCCCGGGAAGTGCTCAAGCTCGGCCCGTTCGAGCTGCTGTGCGACTCCAATCCCCTGACCGGGATCCCGTCGGTGGCCTGGCGGATCAAAGAGGGCGAGGACCCGGGCTACACGCTCTACGACATCGCCGACCGTCTGCGCACCCGGGGCTGGCAGGTGCCGGCCTACCCCCTGACCGGGTCGGTCTCCGACATCTCGGTCCAGCGGATCCTGGTGCGCCAGGGCGTCAGCCGCGACATGGCGGGTCTCCTGCTCCAGGACATGAAGGACTCGATCGCCCACTTCGACCGCCACCCGGTCAGTGTGTCCATGACCAAGGAGGAATCAGGCGGCTTCAGCCACCTGTAGCGGGGTCGCCGACAACCGCGGCCGGCGCGGGCGGCGGCGTTGACCAGTCCACGTGGAGCGGCCGGCGGCGGAGGAAACGCGGCCTGCCGACGTCGGCCGGACGGTCCGTCGTCCAGGGTGCGGGCGAGGCCGCGGTGAGGCCGGCCAGGGCGCGGATCGACGGCTCGTAGACGGACCGGATGAGGGCGAACCGGCGCCAGCGCCTCGTCGCGGCGGCCCGGCGGGACGGCGAGGACGGCATCCAAGGCGTCCAGTGCACCGTCGAACTCGGTGCGCGAGACGGCGATGTGGGGTGCCGGCACGCCCCCCCGGGCGCTGAGGTCGGGGAGTCCGTGCGAGGGGGGGAGGGGGACGTTGGCGGCGCGGGCGATGCGCACGATCAGGGGCAGGCCGTAGACGACGACCATGATGGGTCCCTTCTCGGCGTCCTGGTACACCTCGTCTCCCTCGTCGTCCGTCGTCGCGACGACCAGTGCGGCGGCATCGAGCAGGGACCCGACCGTGGCGACCCAGGAGTGATCCGTGTGGGTCTCGGGGAAGTAGGTGAGGACCGGGAAGGCGGTGTGGGTCTGCTCGAGGTCGAGCAGCCAGTCGGCCTGGGCGCGCCAGAAGTCGATGCCCTCCAACGAGCCGATGCGGTGCAGGGTCTGCAAAAGCTGGGTCGCATTCGGAGGCGCGCCCGCGATGGGACGGAGCCGATTGATGCCCTTCTCACGGCTGTTGTACGCCGTGAAGATGGTCGGCAGGTAGCTGATGAGCAGTGCCACGAGTCCGAGGCCGATGGTCGCCTCGACGAAGGCGATCACGATCTTGCCTGTCCCATTGGGCTCGGAGAAGCCGAGCGTCGTGAGCGACGAGGCGCTGTGCTCGAAGGCCCGCTGGAACGTCTCGTTTCCCGTGCCCCAGAACACGAACGTGAACGCGATGACCATGAAGATCATCCAGACCAGCGGCAGGCTGACGAGCGAGACGGGCGCGTAGAGGGAGCGCAACGTGCGCACTTCGGCCTGCGAGCTGTTGCGGTGCACGAGCACCCTGTAGGCCGCGGCGAAGACGGCCTGCGAGATGCGCGAGAACCCCTCTTGGGGCAGGACCACGGTCTCGAGCGCCGACCCGAGGACGGCCAGCGTCACCGCGACGCCGAGGACGAGGGACAGGATGTGGAGGGCGATCATGGTCGTGGCCCCGCCGTCCGGGGCGGGACGACCCTAGGCCGGGCCCGGGTCAGGACGCCGAGGAGGCCGCGTCCTCGATCGCGCGGTCGACCTCGGACTTGTCGACCTGGAGCTCCTTGGTGACCTTCTTCTGCGCCTTGAGCTGTGCCTTCTCGATGGCGGCCTCGATCGTCGTCTGGCCCACGATGACCAGGGCCGCCTCGCCCGCGTCGATGGCTTCGCCGAACTCCTTCACGTCGGTGCGGGACATGCCCTTCCAGAGGTGGCCGCTGACGCCGCCGACCGCCGCCCCGACCAGCGCGGTGCCGATGATGGAGGGCGGGAAGAGGATGCCGATGAGCGCGCCGGCGGCGGCACCGCCCCACGCACCGTGGCGGGTCGTCGTCTCGTGCTTGTTGACGTGGACCTTGCCGGCGTCGTCCTTGGTGATGACCGCGGCGTCGAACGTCCCGACGGCACCGGCCGAGTGGAGGCCCTTCACCACGTCGTAGTCGGCGCGGGCGTCGACCTCGCTGGCGTAGGTCCCGATGAAGACGAAGACACCGTCGGCCTTGGACATCGTGTCGCCCCTTTCGCAGCACCCGCGCCGGGTGCGTCACCATCGCTCACCGGACACGGTCGCCGGTGATCCATGCGTAGCGTAGGGCCTCCTCCTGCGAACCAGGGCGAGGCCGCCCCGCTCCCGGTCTGGCATGATCGGCCCCGGTGCCCGTGCCCCCCGCCATCGAGATCGCGCGGCGTGCGACGCTGCGGCCGATCGCTGACGTCGCGGCGGACATGGGCATCGGGCCGGAGCTGCTCGAGCCCTACGGTGCGCACGTGGCCAAGGTGCGCCTCGGTGCCATCGAGGCCTTGGCCGACCGGCCCCGTGCGCGCTACGTCGTGGTCACGGCGGTGACCCCGACGCCGCTCGGCGAGGGGAAGACGACGACGACGATCGGCCTCGGGCAGGCGCTGGCATGCATCGGGAGAAGGGCGACCATCGCCATCCGCCAGGCCTCCATGGGGCCGACCTTCGGGATCAAGGGTGGCGCGGCCGGTGGCGGCTATAGCCAGGTCGTGCCGTTCGAGAATCTCAACCTGCACCTGACGGGCGACCTGCACGCGGTGACGGCGGCCAACAACCTGCTCGCCGCCATGGTGGACAACCACCTCTACGGCGGCAACGCGCTGCGGATCGACCCGTACGGCATCACGTGGAAGCGCGTCCTCGATGTGAACGATCGCTCGCTGCGCAAGATCGTCGGCGGGCTCGGCAGCCGGCAGGACGGCATCCCTCGTGAGACGGGCTTCGACATCACCGCGGCGTCGGAGGTGATGGCCGTGCTCGCGCTGGCGCGCTCCCTGCAGGACCTCCGCGCGCGGATGGGCCGGATCGTGGTGGGCTACACCCAGTCGGGTGAGCCGGTCACGGCGGAGTCGCTGAAGGCCGCGGGCGCCATGACCGTGATCATGCGTGACGCCATCAAGCCGAACCTCCTCCAGACGCTCGAGAACACTCCCGTCCTCGTCCATGCCGGTCCGTTCGGCAACATCGCCCACGGCAACTCCTCTATCGTCGCGGACCTGATCGGGATCCACGGGGGCGAGTACCTCGTGACCGAGGCAGGCTTCGGGTCCGACATGGGTGCCGAGCGCTTCTTCAACATCAAGTGCCGCACGTCCGGACTGATCCCCGACGCGGCGGTCGTCGTGACGACGGTGCGCGCCATGAAGCTCCACTCGGGGCGCCACCGGGTCGTGGCCGGCCGGCCGTTGCCCCCCGCCATGCTCGAGGAGAACCCGGAGGAGGTGCAGCTCGGCGGCGAGAACCTCCTGGCCCACCTGGCCATCGTGCGGCGGCACGGGGTCACCCCGGTCGTGGCCATCAACGCGATCGAGGGTGACTTCCCCTCCGAGCACGCGGCCATCCGCGACATCGCCGCTTCGGTGGGGGTGCGGTCGGCCGTGTGCACACACTTCCAGGACGGGGGGAAAGGCGCCGTCGAGCTGGCTCAGGCCGTGGTGGAGGCGGCCGCCGAGCCGGGCGAGTTCCACCTGCTCTATCCCGACGACGCGTCGCTGCGCCAGAAGATCGAGACCATCGCCACCGAGATCTACGGCGCGGACGGCGTCGACTATCAGCCGACGGCGGCACGCCACCTCGACAACTACGAGCGCGCCGGCTTCGGGAACCTGCCCGTCTGCATCGCCAAGACGCACCTGTCGATCTCCTCGGACCCCGCTTTGCTCGGGGCACCGCGGGGCTGGCGCCTCCCCGTGCGCGAGGCGCGGGCCAACGTGGGGGCCGGGTTCGTCTACCTGGTCAGCGGGGACATGCGCACGATGCCCGGGCTCTCGGGCAGCCCGGCCGCCGAGCGGATCGACATCGACGAGGACGGCAACGTCGTGGGCCTCTACTGAGGCCGGGGGAGGCACCCATGGCCATCGACTTCACCCTCGCTCCGGAGCACGAGGAGATCCGCACCCGCGTGCGGTCCTTCATCGCGGACACGGTGCAACCGCGAATCAAGGACTTCGACGACGAGGAGCGGGTGACGGCGCGTCGCGACTACCTCGTGACCATCCTCGAACTGCGCGAGGAAGCCAAGCGCGCCGGACTGTGGCTGCCGCACATGCCCGTCGAGTGGGGCGGGATGGGGCTCGGGCACGTGGCGCTGGCCATGGTGCAGGCCGAGGCGGCCAAGACCCGCCTCGGCCCCTGGATCCTGAACTGCATGGCGCCCGACGAAGGGAACATGCACACGCTGCTGCACTGGGGGTCCGAAGAGCAGAAGGACATCTACCTCCGCCGGCTCTGCGAGGGCACGGCGATGTCGTGCTTCGCCATGACCGAGCCCGAGGTGGCCGGCTCGGACCCGACGCTCATCCGGACCAACGCCGAGAAGGACGGCGACGAGTGGGTGATCAACGGGCACAAGTGGTTCATCTCCAACGCGCGACGGGCCCAGTTCGCCATCCTCATTGCCCGGACCGAACCAGACGTCCCACCCGGCTCACGCGGCGCCAACACGGCGTTCATCGTCGACCTCCCCGCCGAGGGTTGGAACGACGTACGCGAGATCGAGACGATGCACGGCTCGACGGGCCATTCGGAGATCGTCATCTCGGACCTGCATGTGTCCGACGGACAGGTCCTCGGCGGACGCGGCAACGGCCACCAGCTCGGGCAGTACCGGCTCGGACCGGCCCGCCTGGCCCACTGCATGCGCTGGATCGCGCAGGCCGAGACCGCGCTCGACATGATGGTGGACCGCTCCCTGCACCGGTATTCGCACGGCTCGCTCCTGGCCGAGAAGCAGGGCGTGCAGTGGCTCATCGCCGACTCCGCCCTGGAGCTCTACCAGTGCAAGCTGATGGTGCTGCACGCCGCCTACAAGATCGATCGTGGCGAGGACTTTCGCACCGAGGTGTCGATGGCCAAGCACTTCGTGGCCAACAGCCTCAACCGCATCGTGGACCGCGCCGTCCAGGTGCACGGCGCGCTCGGCTACTCCACCGATACCCCGCTGGCCGGCATGCTCCAGCACGCCCGCTGGGCCCGGCTGGCCGACGGCGCGGACGAGATCCACCAGATGCGCATCGCGGAGCGCACCATCGCCGCCTACACGGACGACGGGTCGACCCGGGCCGCCACGGGCGGGCTCCCGCTCTGAGCGATGGGCTGCCTGCTGGCCCTGGTCGCCGCCTTCTCGGCCCGCCTCGCCCTCTTCTTCGTCTGGCTCTTCACGGACCGTCTCACCATCGCGTTCCGTTCCGGCTGGGAAGGCCTGATCGGGTTCGTCTTCCTGCCTTATGCGACGCTCTTCTACGCCCTCGTCTACGCGCCCGGCAAGGGCGTCGACGCGTTTGGGTGGGTCATCGTCGCCCTCGGCGTGCTCTTCGACCTCTCCTCCCACGTGTTCGGTCAGCGGGCACGCCGGCGCCGGGAGCGCCGCGTGACACAGCCCTGACCGCAGACGGCTGACGGCGCTCGGCGGGGCTCAGGCGAAGTGCAGGCGCAGGTCGGGCTCCGGCCCGAACGACGGCGCGCTGGGCCCCGCCACGTCGAGGGCGTGCCAGCCCGCCACGCCGATCATGGCCGCATTGTCGGTCGCCATGCGCTGGGGCGGGATGAGCAACCGGGTGCCGAACTCGTCCGCCAAGGCCTGCGCCCGCGCGCAGGATCGGGCTGGCGGCGACGCCTCCCACGATGGCCAGGGCCGGGTCGGCGAATTCCTCGAGGGCGCGCCGCAGCTTGGCGCACAGGACGTCCATGCAGGCGGCCACGAACGACGCCGCGACGTCGTGCTCCGAGAAGCCGGGGTCCGCGCGCACGTGGTTGACCACCGCGGTCTTGAGGCCCGAGAAGGAGAACGCGTACCCCTCGCCGAGCATGGGTCGCGGGAACGCGAGCACGTCCTCGCCCTCGGCGGCCAGCCGGTCGAGCACGGGGCCGCCGGGGTAGCCCAGGCCGAGGAAGCGGGCCACCTTGTCGTAGGCCTCGCCGATGGAGTCGTCCACGGTCTCGCCGAGCAGCTCGTAGTGCCCTGGCCCCGTCGCGCGGTGAGCAGGCAGTGACCGCCGGAGACGAGCAGGGCGACCTGAGGGAACGCAACGTCGCGGTCGGCCAGGTACACGCTGGCCAGGTGGCCCTCGAGATGGTTGACGGCCACCACCGGCACCCCCCAGCCGAGCGCCAGGGCCTTCGCCGTCGCGATCCCGACGAGCAGGGCGCCGACGAGGCCGGGCCCGGCCGTCACCGCCACGCCGGCGAGATCGGGTCCCGCCACCCCGGCCTCGTCGAGCGCCCGCGCCACGATCGGTCCGATGGTCTCCACGTGGGCGCGGCTCGCCAGCTCGGGGACCACCCCGCCGAACTCGGCGTGCAGATCGATCTGACTCGCCACCACCGACGCGCGCACCATCAGTTCGTCGTCGACCACCGCCGCGGCCGTCTCGTCGCACGATGTCTCGATGGCCAGCAGCGCCCGCGTCACGGCGCGTCAGCCAGCGCGCCGGCTATCTCGGCTCGCGAGATCGCACCCTCGCGTTCGACGACCGGCTCGCCCGCGCGCACGTTGACGAGCGTCGAGGGCACGTCCCGAAGCCGGCCGCCGTCGACCAACAGATCCACGGTGGGCCCGAGGCTGGCGGCGACGTCCTCCGCCGTGCGCGGCGTCGGCGCGCCGTGCGGGTTGGCGCTCGTCACCACCAGGACGCCGGTCTGCTCGAGGAGCGCCCGGAGGAAGTCGTGGTCGGGGATGCGCGCGGCCACCTCCTCCCGGGTCGTCAGCCATGCGGGCCGGGAGGCCCCGTCGGCGAACCCGAGGGCCAGTGTGAGCGGCCCCGGCCACCACCAGCGAGCCAAGACCTCCGCGGCGGGCGTGAACGCCACACCGAGGGCGAGCACCTGGGACCGCGACGCGGCGAGGATCGGGAGGTGCATCCCCTCGGGACGGTCCTTGGCGCGGAAGACCGCACGCACCGCGTCGGCGTCGCCCGGCCGCGCCGCCAGGCCGTAGACCGTGTCGGTCGGGAGCACGGCCACCCCGCCGCCCGCGAGGACCTCGGCTGCGGCGCGCGCGCCGTCGGCATCGGCGGGCACCCGTCTCATGGGCGGTCCAACGGTCCGGCGGCCCGTCCCCGGCGCGTGCTCAGAGGGCGAGCGGGCGGATCGGTGCGCCGATGAGGCCGGGGTCCGCCTTCCAGTCGACCCCGGGCACGTCGACGTAGAGCTCGATCTCGTTCCCGTCGGGGTCGAGGATGTAGAGGCTGTGCGTCACGGTGTGATCGGACGCTCCCACGACCGTGGCGCCGGCCTTTTGGACCTTCGCCAGGGCTGCCCGCAGGTCGTCGTCGCTCTCACCGACGTTGAGGCCGAAGTGGTAGAGGCCCACGTGCCGGCCCTGCGGGATCGGCGCGGCGTCCTCACCCACCTCGATGAGCAGCAGCTCGTGATGCGTCCGCCCGGACGAGAATGCGGCCGCCCCGACGGGGTCCTGCCCGTCCTCGGGCAGGACCTGGCGCCAGCCGAGCACGTCGCGGTAGAAGGCGGCGGAGCGCCCGACGTCACGTACGTAGAGGACGAGGTGCCCGAGCTCGCGAACCGTCATGCGCTCACGCTACCGGTTGCCTCCTCCGCGAGCGGCGCCGCGGAGCGGACCCAGCTGGCGGTGGGCGGCATTCCGGGCCCGAGATGGATGGGCACGTCGAAGGGCTCGGGTTCGAGTCCCGCCGCCTCCAACATCTCGGTCAGGGCGCGGGGGAGGGCGGCGGCGATGTCCCACAGGCGCGGCACGGCCCGAGCATCGGAGGCCAGGCCCCAGTAGAGGACACCGAGGTAGCTCATGATGGTGATGTTGAGGCCCATGCCGTCCATGACGGGCCCGAGCGGGAACATCCCGAGCAGCTGGCTCCCGCCGAGGTAGAGCGGGACGTTCGGACCCGGCACGTTGGAGATGACCAGGTTGGCCACGGGCCGGTGCCGGTCGGCCAGCTTCATCCCGGTGTAGAGGCGGGCGGCCGCCGCGAAGACGTTGGGCGAGGCGTGCTCTGCCCAGTTCTGCAGCGTGGAGGCGCCGAGCGCGTGGTGCTCCTCCTTGGCCCCCTTCGTGCCCTCGTGGATGAACCGGAGGCGCTCGAGCGGATCGTCGATGTGCGACGGAAGCTGGACGAACATGGCGGAGATCTTGTTGGACCCCTTGAGCTCGGCCACCTCGGGCGTCACCGACACCGGCACCACGGACACGAGCGGGATCTCGGGGAGCTCGTCCCCGGCCAGCAGGTACGTCCGCAGCGCGCCGGCGCACATCGCCAGCACGACGTCGTTCACCGTGGTGCCCATGGCGTTCTTGAGCGCCTTGGCGTCGGCCAGGTTGGCCGCCGCGAAGGCGACGCGTCGACGGGCGTGCACGGCCACGTTGATGGAGGTCCGCGGGGCCGTCAACGGCAGCGCCGCCTTGGCCGTCCGGCCCTGGCGGATGCGACGCACGTCGAAGATGCTCCGCGTCGTGCGCAGCACCATTCGGCCCACGTCGAAGGGGGCCACGAGGCCGGACAGCATCGCCTGGGAGACGAGCTCGAGGCCCGAGGGGATGCGGGAGTCGAGTTGCCGGGCGGCGTGCGGCGCCGCCGCGGGAGGCTGGGGCTCGAGGTCGAAGAGCACACCCAGCAGCTCGGCACCCGAGACGCCGTCGATGGTGCTGTGATGCAGCTTCGCCACCAGCGCGATCTTCCCGTCCTCGAGCCCCTCGACGATCCACATCTCCCAGAGCGGCCGGTCCCGATGGAGTTGGCGGCTGATCACGTCGGCGGCGAAGTCGCCGAGCTCGCGCATGCCTCCGGGGGAGGGGAGCGCAGCCCGGCGGAGGTGGTTGTCGATGTCGAATGCGGGGTCGTCCACCCAGACCGGATGGCCGAGACGCATGGGGACCTCGACCAGGCGGCGCTGGAACACGGGGGCGAGCGGGATGCGGTCGTCGATGAGCTGGCGGACACGCCGGAACGAGTAGCCGCCGGGGACCGTCGAGGGGTCGAAGACGGCCGTCATGGCGACGTGCATGTGGAGGGTCGGCGTCTCCATATAGAGGAAGCTCGCATCGAGCCCGGTCAGCCGTTCGGGGGTCATCGAGTCTCCTCGCTCCTCTCTTCCTGATCGCCCTGCGGTCATAACCTCGCGCCAACGCGGGTGGGGGGCAAACCGGAAAGTGCTGCGACCAGGGCAGACCTGCGGTCCGGCCGGCGGTCGGGAAAGATAGGGGGGTGCCGTACGCCTTCCTGATCGTGACGCTCGTCGGAGCGGCCGCCATCGCCCTGGCCTACTGGCCGATCCGGCGCGAGCCCTTCACCGTCCTCAGCTTCGTCTCGGGCTGGATCGCGGGGGAGCTGGCGTTCCAGAACATCGCCTGGCAGCTGATCGCGACCGCCCTCTTCGTCGAGTTCGGCGCGCTGCACGGCTGGGCGGGATGGGCCGGACTGGCCGTCGCGGTGGCCGACTGGGCCGGTCTCGTCGGGCTGGGCGTCGCCGGGCTCCGGGCGGCCGAGGTCACGGCGGCGGCGCTCGACGAGGTGCGCAGCGACGCCTTCCCAGTCCCGGCGCAGCCGACGAATCCGACGTGGGGACGGTGGTGGCGGCTCACCCGGGCCATCCCGTTCAACTCCCGGGCCGTGGAGACCACCCGCGGCGTGGACTACTGGGGCGACGGTGACCGCCGGCACCGCCTGGACGTCTACCGGTCCCGCCTGGCGCCACCCGAGCAGGCACCGGTCATGGTCTATGTCCACGGCGGCGCGTGGGTCATCGGTGACAAGCGCGAGCAGGGCAAGCCGATGATGTTCGAGCTCGTCGCCCGGGGGTGGGTCTGCGTGGCGATCAACTACCGGCTGAGTCCGAAGGCCACCTGGCCGGACCACATCGTCGACACCAAGCGAGCCGTGGCCTGGGTCAAGGAGCACATCGCCGACTACGGCGGCGACCCGGATTTCATCGCCGTCAGCGGCGGGTCGGCCGGAGGGCACCTCTGCGCCCTGCTCGCCCTCAGCGCCGGCGACCCGGCGTTCCAGCCCGGCTTCGAGGATCTCGACACCTCGGTGCAGGCGTGCGTGCCCTTCTACGGGGTCATGGACATGACGGGCTCACCCGAGGCCTCCCAGTTCGGGAACGGGCTCGTCGAGATGCTGGAGAAGTCGGTCATGAAGACGAAGGAGTCCGAACACCCCGAGGTGTTCCGGGCCGCGTCCCCCACCTACCGGGTCCACGCGGACGCACCGCCGTTCTTCGTGCTGCACGGCACCAACGACACCTTGGTCCCCGTGGAGACGGCCCGGACATTCGTGCAGCGCCTGCGGGCGGTGTCGCGCCGACCGGTGGCGTACGCCGAGCTGCCCCTGGCCCAACACGCGTTCGACATCCTCGCCTCCTTCCGCTGCCGGGCCACCACCTCGGCCGTCGGGGACTTCCTCGACGGGGTCAGGGCCGTCACGCCACGGGCCGACGTCACGGGAGCGACGCCGCACGAAGCGCCTCCGACGGAGAGTCAGCTCCCAAATCGCCACACCTCCCCGAGTGGGCACGCCCGCCCCGACGGCTCACCGGCTGAGTCGGCTTCTCTCTGACCGCCCGGGTCGCTGCCTCTGTCCCTTCGGGTCAGCCCTCGTCGGCCAGCTCGACCACCACGGCGAGCACGTCGCCCGGCCTCGTCACGAGCTCGTCCACTCCTCCCGCGTCGATGAGGTCGCCCCGCGCCGCGTCGACCGCCGACAGCGCATCCGCCGGGCCGCACACCGTCAGCCGGGCGACGCGGGCGCGCATGGAGCGCTTGTGCGCCGTCTTCTCGCGCCGGACCGCGCCCAGCACCTCGGCCGCCACCGCCAGCACCGACGTGGCCGCGCCCGCGTGGGGCCCGACGTCGGCCGACTCCGGCCAGGCGGCCGTGTGCACCGAGCCCGCCTGCCACCAGCTCCAGACCTCCTCGGTGACGAAGGGGAGAAACGGTGCGAAGAGTCGGTGCAGTGCCGACAAGGCGAGGGCCAGCGTGGCGCGCGCCGAGTCGGTCCAGGCCGGGTCGCCCTCGCCGTATGCGCGCGTCTTGACCAGCTCGACGTAGTCGTCGCAGAAGGACCAGAAGAAGGTCTCGGTGAGCTCGAGGGCGCGCGCATAGTCGAAGTCCTCGTGGGCCGTGGTGGCCGCTTCGATCAACGCGGCCAGCTGCGCGAGCAGGGCAGCGTCCAGCGGCGTCCGCACGGCCTCGAGCCCCGGCGCGGGACCCTCCCCCAGCCGGCCCAGTGCGAACTTCGATGCGTTGAGGACCTTGATGGCCAGCCGGCGCCCGATCTTCATCACGCCCAGATCCAGGGCCGTGTCGGTCCCGGGCCGGCCGTTGCAGGCCCAGTAGCGGACGGCGTCGGACCCGAACTCCTCCAGCACCGCCATCGGGGTGACGACGTTGCCCTTGGACTTGGACATCTTCTTGCGGTCGGGGTCGAGGATCCAGCCATTGATGGTGGTATCGGCCCACGGGACCGCGTCGAATTCGAGATGCGAGCGCAGCAACGTCGAGAAGAGCCACGTGCGGATGATCTCGGGCCCCTGTGGGCGCAGGTCCATGGGGAAGGTGGTGGCGAAGAGGGCGGGGTCGTCGTCCCACCCGCACGCGATCTGCGGTGTCACCGACGAGGTGGCCCACGTATCCATGATGTCGGGGTCGCCCGCGAAGCCCCCCGGGGTGCCGCGCTGTCCGGCCGCGTAGCCGGGCGGCACGTCGGTCGTCGGGTCGACCGGCAGGCTGGCCTCGTCCGGCACGATCGGGCGCGTGTGGTCCGCCTCACCGTCGGCTCCGAGGGGATACCAGACGGGGATCGGCACGCCGAAGAAGCGCTGCCGGCTGACGAGCCAGTCGCCGTTGAGCCCGTTGACCCAGTCGTCGTAACGGACCTTCATGTACGGGGGATGCCAGCCGATCTCGGTGGCGCGCTCGAGCATGGCCCCTCGCAGTGCCTCGTCCCTTCCGCCGTTGCGGATGAACCACTGCCGGCTCGTGACGATCTCGAGCGGCCGGTCGCCGCGCTCGTAGAACTTCACCGGGTGCGTGATGGGACGGGGTTCCCCGACCAGATCGCCCGACGCGCGCAGGAGCTCGACCATGGCCCGCTGGGCCTGCTTGACCGTGCGGCCGGCGATGGCGCGCCAGGCGTCCGAGTCGGGCACGCCGGGTGGCGGCGTCTCGGTGATCCGGCCCGACCGGGTCACGATGCTCCGGGTCGGCAGGTCGAGCTCGCGCCACCACACGACGTCGGTGACGTCGCCGAACGTGCAGATCATGGCGATGCCCGTGCCCTTGTCCGGGTCGGCCAGGCGGTGCGTCACCACGGGGACCTCCACGCCGAACAGGGGCGTGTGCACCGTTCTGCCGACGCGCGCCGCGTAGCGCGCGTCGTCGGGGTGGGCGACGAGGGCCACGCAGGCGGCGACGAGCTCGGGCCGGGTCGTCTCGATCTCGATGTCGTCGAAGCGCAGTCGGTGGTAGGCGCCCGGCTGCTCCCGGTCCTCCATCTCGGCCTGCGCGACAGCGGTCTGGTAGTCGACGTCCCACAGGGTCGGTGCCACGGCCGAATAGGCCTCGCCGCGGGCCAGGTTGCGCAGGAACATGCGCTGGCTGGTACGACGGCTGCGGTCGTCGATGGTGGCGTAGGTGCGCTGCCAGTCGACCGAGAGGCCGACGCGGCGCCACAGTTCCTCGAAGGCCTGTTCGTCCCGGGAGGTGAGTTGGTGGCACAGCTCGATGAAGTTGGGGCGGCTCACCCCGACCGGGATCTTGCCGGGCTCGGCGGGTGGCGTGAAGCCGGGGTCGTAGGGGAGCGAGGGGTCGCAGGCCACGCCGAAGTAGGTCTGCACCCTGCGCTCCGTCGGCAGACCGTTGTCGTCCCACCCCATCGGGTAGAAGAGCCTCCAGCCGCGCATCCGGCGGTAGCGGGCGATGGCGTCGGTCTGCACGTAGCCGAAGACGGAGCCCATGTGGAGCGAGCCCGAGACCGTTGGCGGCGGCGTGTCGATGGAGAACACCTCGTCCCGGCGGGCGGCACCCTCGAAGCGATAGGTGCCGGATTCCTCCCAGGCCGCGGCCCAACGCTCCTCGAGTCCCTCGAGCGTCGGCTTGTCCGGGACGCGGGGCACTGTGGTCACGGGCGTCGACATGATCGGGTTACCGTACCCGGGTGCTGCGCCTTCACGACACCGCCACGGGCACGATCCGGCCCTTCGCGCTGCGCACCGAGGGCGAGGCGTCGATGTACGTGTGCGGGCCGACCGTCTACGACCTGCCCCACATCGGGCACGGCCGCTACAACCTGGTCTTCGACGTGCTGCGGCGTTACCTCCTCTTCTGCGGCCTGGACGTGCACTACGTGTCGAACATCACCGACGTCGACGACAACATCATCCGGCGGGCCAACGAGCAGGGACGGACCGAGCCAGACGTGGCGGCCGAGTTCGAGGCGCGCTGGTGGGAGGCCATGGACGGGCTCGGGGTGCTGCGCCCGGACGACGCGCCGCATGCCACGGCCTACATCGAGGACATGGTCGATCTGGTCGCAGACCTCCTGGCCCGCGGGATCGCGTACGAGACCTCGGACGGCGTCTACCTCGACGTGGACAAGGTCGACGGCTACGGCCTGCTCGCCCGCCAGAGCCTCGACTCGCTGCGGGCCGGCGCGCGCGTCGAGGAGAACGAGGAGAAGCGCTCGCCGCTCGACTTCGCGCTGTGGAAGAAGGCCAAGGAAGGGGAACCCGCGTGGGACGCCCCGTGGGGTGCCGGCCGTCCCGGCTGGCACACCGAGTGCGTCGTGATGTCGCTCGACCTGCTGGGCGACGGCTTCGACCTGCACGGCGGCGGGCAGGACCTCGTGTTCCCGCACCACGAGAACGAACGCGCCCAGGCGGTGGCGGAGGGGCGCCCCTTCGCGCGGCACTGGGTCCACAACGGCTGGGTCGAGGTCGAGGGCACCAAGATGTCGAAGTCGCTCGGCAACTTCACCTCGCTCACCGATCTGCTCGCACGCACCGACGGCCGGGCCTACCGCCTGCTCGTGCTCCGTGCGCACTACCGCTCGCCGATCGAGGTCACCGCGTCGACCATCGCCGACGCCGAGAAGGCGCTGGAGCGCCTCGACGGGCTGGCTCGGCGCTTCGCCATCGGCGACCTCCTAGCCGAGAACAGTCGGGGTTACGTCGTCGAGGATCTCGATGCGGCCGGTACCGACCCAGGGGCGCGGGCCGACTTCCACGCCCGCATGGACGACGATCTCGACACGCCCGGCGCGCTGGCCGGCATCTTCGAGCTGGCGAGCGCGGCCCACTCCCGCGCCGACGCGGGTGACGAGGGGGAAGGGCGGCGCCTGGCCCTCACGGCCGCGGTGCTGGGCGCCGCGCTCGGCCTGCCCCTGCGGACGGAGGCGGCAGAGATCGACGAGGCCTCGGCCCGATTGGTGGCCGAGCGCGACGACGCCCGGCGGGCGAAGGACTTCGGTCGGGCCGACGCCCTGCGGGACGAGCTGGTCGGGCTCGGCTGGACCGTCGAGGACACCCCCTCGGGCACGGCCATCCGGCGCTGACGGCCCTGTCGTCCCAGGCTGCGAGGGGTGAACCCCAGATGCTGGACCCCTGAGCGCCCTGTAGGTTACTGTCTAGTAACAAGGGAATCCGCCGAAGGAGCGCGCCATGTCCGACTATTCGCTCGAGCTGAACGAGGACCAGCTGCAGATCCAGAAATGGGTGCACGAGTTCGCCGAGAACGTCGTCCGCCCGGCCGGTCCCGAGTGGGACGAGCGCGAGGAGACGCCCTGGCCCATCATCGAGGAGGCCGCCAAGAACGGGCTCTACTCGTTCGACTTCATCGCACAGTGCTTCTCCGACCCCACGGGGCTGCTCATGTGTCTGGTGAACGAGGAGATGAGCTGGGGCGACGCCGGCATCTCCCTGGCCATCTTCGGCTCCACGCTGGCCGTCGCCGGCATCTTCGCCAACGGCACGCCCGAGCAGATCGGCGAGTGGATCCCGCAGTGCTTCGGGACCGCGGACGACGTGAAGCTGGCTGCCTTCGGCGTGTCCGAGCCCGACGCCGGCTCGGACGTGTCCTCGCTCAAGTCGCGCGCCGTCTACGACGAGGCGAAGGACGAGTGGGTGCTCAACGGCACCAAGACGTGGATCACCAACGGCGGCATCGCCAATACCCACGTGCTCGTCCTCTCGGTCGATCCCGCTCTGGGGAGCAGGGGCCAGGCCAGCTTCGTGGTGCCCGAGGGGACGCCGGGCATCGCGCAAGGGCAGAAGTTCAAGAAGATGGGCATCCGGGCGTCACACACCGCAGAGGTCGTCCTCACCGACTGCCGCGTGCCGGGGCGCTGCCTCCTGGGCGGTAAGGAGAAGCTCGACGAGCGGCTGGCCCGGGCACGAGAGGGCAAGAAGACGTCCACCCAGGCCGCCATGGCGACGTTCGAGGCCTCCCGTCCGATCGTGGGCGCGCAGGCGGTCGGCATCGCCCGGGCGGCCTACGAGTACGCGCTGGAGTACGCCAAGGAGCGCCGGCAGTTCGGGCGGGCCATCATCGAGAACCAAGCCATCGCCTTCAAGCTGGCCGACATGAAGATGCACACCGACGCAGCACGCCTGCTCGTGCATCGGGCCGCCAACATGGCGAGCACGGGCAAGAAGTTCGAGAACGGCGAAGGCTCCATGTCCAAGCTCTACGCGGGCGAGAACGCGGTGTGGGTGACCGATCAGGCGATACAGATCCTCGGTGGCTACGGTTACGTCCGGGAGAACCCCGTCGAGCAGTGGCACCGCGACTCGAAGATCTACACGATCTTCGAGGGGACCTCCGAGATCCAACGGCTCGTGATCTCCCGAGCGATCTCGGGGATCCACATCAACTGATCTTCCCGGGAGATTCGGGGCGTCACCGGCGCCGGTCAGCAGCTTCGGGGCCGCCGGACCGGCGTCAGGAGATTCCGAGAAAGCGTTCTGCGAGAGTTCGGAGCTGCGTCCGGAGGGTCTCGTCGCTGCGACGAATCACCAGCGGGTGCATGACGGCGCCGCTGATGGCGGCAGTCAACATGACCGTTGCGATTTCGGAGTCCGGATCCGCATTTGGCCCCATGAGGAGGCGGTTCAGGCGATCCAGGACCTTCGCCGGCCGCTGATCCCGCGCGAAGAGTCGACCCACGAGCGGGTCGGTGAGAATGGTGCTGTTCTCACGCCGGCGCTCCACGGCCAGATCGATGATCATCGTCAATGCCACTTCTCGTGCGCGATCTTCCTCCATCTCCGATTCGGCAAGATCGAGGACCGTCTCGAGGCGGTCGAACTCGGCGCCCGCGACGGCGCGGACGATCTCATCCTTCGTCTTGTACTGGTGGTAGACGGCCGCCTTCGTGACTCCGATGTCGTCGGCGATCATCTGCAGTGACGTTCCGCCGACCCCGTTTTTCGCGAACTCCCGAAGTGCCGCTTCGATGATGCGGGATTGCGCAGCCGATGGTGGTTTCCGCTCCCGTCGGTCTCTGCTGACGGTTCTCGGCGGAGCCATGTCGGCAAATCTAGGCCCGCTTGCCTGGGGTAGTCGATCGGCTATGTTCTGCGTCATGCGCTGATCAGGAAGTGCGCTGCGCGGCGCGCCAGACCAAGGAGGCGAGTGATGCGAGCGGCCGTGAGCCACGCAGGTCTGACCCGGGACACGTGCCCGTGAGGCGGACCACCGGCGAACTGATCATCTTCTGGGCCCTGCCCGGGGTGGCGATCATCTGGATTGCGGCGTTCTTCCTCTTCCCGGGTTTCCTGCCGCCGATGTCTCCGCAATGGTCGGCGCAGAGGGTGGCGGCGTTCTATCTCAACCACACCTCGCGTGTCCGTTACAGCATGATCCTGTTCAACTGGTTCTGCGTCGCCCTGATCCCGATCCTGATGCTGATCGTGGAGCGCATGCGCGGCATGGCACACCGCACGCCGGTACTTCGGTATTGCGTGATCGGGGTCGCCGGTGCCGCGCCGATCGCCTTCCTGACCGCGACGATCTTCTGGCTGCTGGCGGCGTTTCGCCCCTCTCGGCCCCCCGCGCTCACCCTGCTCTACAACGACCTGGCTTGGATCACCTTCACGTGTGCCGTGCCCTTCCTGGTCGCCCTCTGTCTCTTCCTGGCCGTCGCCATCTACCTCGACGAGCAGGCGCGACCCGTGTTTGCTCGGTGGGTGGGCCACTTCAACCTCCTCATCGCCATCGCGCTGGTGCCGGCAGGTTTCGCCGGCCTGACGCTCAGTGGACCCTTCGCCTGGAACGGCTTCCTGGCGTTCTGGGTCAAGAACGTCGCCATCGCCCTCTGGCTCGTCGTCATGGCCGTGGTGTTGGGGAAGACGATCGGGCGCGTTCGGCTGGCGGAGCAAGCCTCGGCGTGAAGCGACCCGCGGTTCTCGACGATCCGAAGCGGGAGCTCTGGCTGGCTTGGTACGCCACCATCGGCTTCTATTCCCTCTACACCGTCGTGTTCTTCATCGTCACGCGCACCCAGCCGCCGGGTAAGCCGTGGTACTCCCCCAGTCAGGTCGTGGGGTGGTTCGACAGCCGCCACGAGGGCCTCCTCATCGGCTTTGCCCTGATCTTCGTCTTGGGCGGGCTCTCCGCCACATCGATCGCACTGATCACCTACTCCATCCGGCGCATGTCGGTCAGCCGTGCCTTCGCCTACTCGTACCTGATCCTCTACGCCGTCAGTGCTGTCCCCGGGTTCTTGTTCATCTGCGTGGCGATGACGGTGGGCGCCTTCCGGCCGGATCGCAATCCGGAGATCCTTCGGTGGCTCTACGACCTCGGGTTCCTTTCCTTCTCGGGCACCATGGGTGTCTTCCTCATCGGCTCCCTGATCTGGATGTTGGCCATCCTGCTCGACGAGAACCGTGTCTTTCCGGTGTGGTTCGGCTATCTCAATCTGTGCAACGGGCTGACCGAGGTCGTGGTCGCACCCTCGTGGATCTTCCATGCCGGAGTCTTTGCCTGGAACGGCGTAATCGCCTGGTGGATAAACGTGGCGGTCTTCGGCCTCTACACGGGGGCGTTCATCATGTTGCTACGCAACATGATCCTTCGCGAGGACTTCGGCGCGGGGCCGATGCCAGATCTCCCGTCAGTGGCGGGTCGAGGCCGCATATTGGCGGAGTTCTTGGCGCCGTGACGACGACAGAGAGCGACGTATCGCAGACGAGGGAGGAGGGATCGTCGGAGCACGTTCCCGGCGGGCGCGACATCTGGTTCTTCGTCTTGTTCGAATCCCTCGTCTTCACGGCGTATTTCTGCGTCTACCTCTTCAACCGGACACAGCACGAGCGGGCCTTCCTGCTCGGACAGGCCCACCTGTTGCTGTGGCTGGGGGTGCTCGACACGATCGTCCTGCTCTCGAGTTCTTGGGCCGTGGCCCGGTGTGTCCAGCACGCCCGGGCCGGGCGGTTCGAGCGGGCCCGGCGAGAGGCGTTCTTGACCGCCGGTTTCGGGCTGGTGTTCCTCATCCTCAAGATCGTCGAGTGGGTCCGGTTGATCCACATGGGGGACACGTTCACCAGCAGCCAGTTCTTCCAGTACTACTTCTTCCTCACCGCGATCCATTGCGCGCATCTCTTGGTCGGCTTCGTCGTGCTCGGGGTGCTCGTGTATCAGCTCTCAGGTGAGCAGCGGCGCTCCCAAGTGACCGTGGAGACCTGTGCCACCTATTGGCACTCGGTCGACTTCTTCTGGGTGTTGATCTTCGCCCTGCTCTACGTGGTGAGGTGATGGTGGAAAAGGGGTTCAACAAACGGCTCTTCGGGTTCTGGTTGGTGCTGGTGGCCATTTCGCTGGCCTACCTAGGGATCGATCGTGCGGCCACGCATCAGGGAATTCCCACCGCCAGCACGGTCGTGACGGTCGGCGCCATCTGCTTCGCGTTGATCAAGGTCCGGATCATCATGCGCGAATTCATGGAGGTGCGGACCGCACCCCGCATGCTTCGCCGTCTGACCGATTTCTGGGTCCTGCTCATGGCCGTCGCTCTGCTCGGGGTGTATTTCGCAGGAAAGGCGGTGGCCTGAAGCTGGGCGCCCCTTCAGAACCCGAGCGCTTCGGGGACGAGGATCGCGGTCACTCGATCGGGCGCCACCGAATTGTTGATGATCAAGATGTTGTTCACTCCGCTCGGAACGCCATACGCCTCTCGTGCCCGTCGGTCCTCGAGCGGAAGCGAATACTCGGAGATCCGCCGGATCCCGGATTCGAGGTCGGCGACGATCTTCTGGGCTCCGATCACGAAGATGACGTGTTCGGCTCCCGAGACGATGGGACCCAACTGGCTCCCGCTGGCGGACGCGATGAGCAACGATCCGGCCTCGGTCACGGCATGCACGCTTCCGACGACATAGTCGGGTGTCGCGGCAAGTGCCCGCATTTCGCGGCCCTGCATCTCCCGGTCCATCTGGAAGAGCCGCACGCGCAGCGGTTCATAACGCCCGGATCGTTCGATGTCGTCGGCGACGCCGATCGATTCGAGCGTGCGTGAGGTGTTGTTGAAGACTGCGGCACCCTGGGGAATCAACGACGCAACCATCCTCCTGGCTTCGTCAGCCGACTCGACGACGAACGCCGAGATGCCGTTGCGCCCGAGCGCTTCCGCTACGGTGGCGAGGCGATCCCGTGAGCTGACCTGAGCAAACTCAGCCACCGCGCGCTCCGTCAAACCTGGGGGGATCGACGCGCTACTCACCGCCGACCTCCGCCAGCCTCTGGTGCACGAGGGCAACGGACATCGAGCCCTCTCCGACAGCAGCCGCGCAGCGCTTGGTGGACCCTCGGCGGACGTCGCCCGCGGCAAAGACGCCCGGGAGATTGGTTTCGAGTGGGAGGGGTGGTCGAGCGAGGTCCCACGTGTTCGCAGCGGGCACGAACGAGGTCAGTTCACGTCCGGTCGGGACGTAGCCGGCATCGTCGACCACGAGGCCCGTCCCGCCGACCGCGTCGGTGCGTGGCTCACCTCCTATGCAGATGAACAGCGCATCGGCGCGCAGGGGATGCGCGGTCCGATCCTCCGCCGAGGAAATGAGAACCCGCCGGAGCTGACCGTCGGCCTCGATGCCGACGATCTGCGTCCCCGTCCGCACGTCGACATTGGGGATGCCCGTGATCGCATCGATGAGGTACTTCGACATGGAGGCGGCGAGTTCCGGACCACGTACGAGAAGCGTCACCCGGACCGCATAGCGGGAGAACCGCACGACGGCCTGCCCCGCCGAGTTCCCACCGCCGACGACGACCACATGCGCTCCGGCGCAGCCCAAGGCTTCGCTCGGTCCTGCTCCGTAGTAGACCCCGGCACCGAGCAGCTCGTCGATTCCGGGCACGGCCAGGCGTCGCCACTCCACCCCGCTCGCCAGCAGGAGGGTCCGTCCGAAGACGGTCGTGCCATCGGACAGATGCGAGACGTACCCCGGACCCTCCGTCGAGATGCCGACGAGCGGCCGCGCGAGGAGTATCTCGGCGCCGAATCGACGAGCCTGAGCGACGGCACGGGTGGCCAACTCGCTTCCGCTGATGCCGTTGGGAAAGCCCAGGTAGTTCTCGATCATCGAGGTCGTACCCGCCTGGCCGCCCGGAGCGATGGCTTCGAGGACCACTGCCCGAAGGCCCTCCGATGCCGCGTAGACAGCGGCCGCGAGGCCGGCCGGGCCGGCACCGACAATGGTCAGGTCGTATTCCGAAAGCGAGGGACCCGACACCATTCCGAGGCCGGCGGCGACCTGTTCGAGCGTCGCGGGGGAGATCTGCGTGCCGTCGGGGAGTACGCAGATCGGAAGCGCTCCGGTGTCGACCTCGGCGCTCCCGAGGACAGCACGCACTCTCTCCGCGTCCGTGACGTCGACCCATTCGTACTGTCGGCTGTTGCGGCTCAGGAAGTCGCGGATCCGGTACGCCGCCGCCGATGTTGCCGTATCGACCAACACGACACCTGGCGTCGCGGGTCGAGTGTCGTAGTCGAACAGGGACACGGCTGCAGCTGCCTAGGGACGCGGAGCGAGATGGACGTGGTCGAGGTGGGTGGAGTTCCTAGTCACGGCGCTTCGGACTCAGGATAACGGTTCGGATTCTCGTCCACGCTCTCGACATTCGCTACACCCGGATCATCGGGGTCTGGAGCCACAGAACCTATCGATCTGCGTTGGCAAGCGCTCACGGCCGCTCGTGGCCGAGCGGTGTACGAACGGTCAGCCGTCCTCGAGATGATCCGCCACGCCCGACATTGCGGCAGCAACGAGCTTGATCTGCGCCGCGTCCATGTGATCGAGGAATCGAGTGCGCACGCTGGCCACGTGCACCGGCCACGCTGATCGCAACTTCGCCATGCCTCGAGACGTCAATCTGGCCACGTTGCCTCGAGCGTCGGTGGAGCTTGCCACCTTCGTGACGAGAGCACGGGTCTGGAGGTCGTCGACCAGCCGGGTCATCCGACTGGCCGACAGCCCGGTCGCACTGGCCAGGTCGCTCATCCGGAGCTCCCGATTGGGCGCCTCCGAAAGATGCATGATCGTCGTGTACTCGCTCGCGCTGAGGCCGGCACCGCGGAGCAGGTCGGAGTCGAGGTGCCGGGGGAGCACCTTGACGACGCGCATGATCGCTCGCCAGAGGACCTCTTCTGCCGGGGAGAGCGGTTCGACCTTCGTCATCGGTTCAGAATAACTTGCTCTTTGAAGCAACTGTTGGAGTCTGCGCGTGGCTCATCCGCCGGGCGGTCCTCGGCCTTGCCATCCTTTCCCACGTTGTTACGACGTTGCTTGGAAGTCGTCGGGATCGAGCGCAGCGGAGAAGAGGTACGACGTGGCGAGGCTGCGGAACGGGCGCCATTTCTCGGCGATCTCGAGGACCTCGTCCTGGCTCGGGAGGTGATCGAGGTGATACGCACTCCGGACCGCCTTGCGCAAAGCGAGATCGCCTGGCAGGACGACGTCCTCCCGCCGCAGGGCGACGAGCAACGCGCCCTGCGCGGTCCATGGCCCGATCCCCGGAACGGCGGTCAGTTCGGCGATGAACTCGTCGTCGGGCAGCCTCGTGAGCCGTTCGATGTCCAGTCGGCCATCCGAAAGACGTTCGGCGAGATCTCGGAGCGTGTTGACCTTGCGCCATGACAGACCTGCAGAGCGCAGGTCCCCCGGTTCCACCGCCAAGAGCTCCTCGGGCGAGGGCAGGCGTCCTCCGAACAGCGACGTGACGCGTGCGATGGTCCGTCTGGTCGCCGCGACGGAGAGTTGTTGCCCGGTGACCTGAAAGAGGAGCGACCCGAACAGGTCCATCGGAGGAAGCTCGTCGAGCCACGCCTGGGGATCGAAGTCCGGCCGTCGCTCGATGAGCCGTCCGATCACGGGGTCCGCCTTGCGGAGCTGGTCTTGAGCACGCCGAAAGCTCGTCGGCCGCCCGCGGGCGCCCGATCCCGGCGGCTTACTCCTTGGCATGGTTCATGGCGGATCCTCGTTCCGGCATGCTACTGGCACGTTATTGCTTCGGCAAGCAAAAATACGCTGGCCACCGGGCTCCCGGCGAACCGGGAGCCCGTGCTGCCGAAAATCGTATGTCGTGCGGTGCCTGTCCACATGGAACGGCGAGTTTCACCGATCCCTCCGGGGTGGGTGGTTCTTCATTACGATTCGTCTCCGTGGGATCCGATGCCGAGGAGTCGGGTCGAAGGGCCGAGGACCGGGTCGATTCCGCCACGGCGAAGGAAGCCGGCGATCCGGTCTTCCACGCGATCGACCTGGACGCCATGAGGGGACTGGAGATCGGCCCGCTCTACCGGCCACGCGTCTCACCGGACCATGACGTCCGCTACGTCGATCATTATTCGACCGAGGAGCTTCGAGCCGGCTACGCCGTGAATGCCGTGGCCGGTCCGTTCATCGATGAGATCGTCGACGTCGACTATGTCCTGCGGGACGGTGCGACGATTGCGTCGGCGACAAAAGCAGACGCGCCGTTCGACTACGTGGTTGCGTCACACGTCATCGAGCATGTCGTCGACCCGATCGGTTGGCTCCGCGATATCCGCGAGATCCTTGCCCCGCAGGGGCTGATATCGCTCGTCGTGCCCGACAAACGCTTCTGCTTCGACGTGAACCGGGACTTGACGGCTGCGCAAGATTGGATCGATTGGTATCTGCGCGGCCTCGAAGCTCCCTCGTTCGCGCAGCTCTTTGACTTCTTTGCCCATGTGACCACGCTCAATGGCAGCGTCGACACCGCTGCCTTGTGGGCGGGACCGGTCGACTATCGGGACGTGCGCCGCTCCGACGTGACGGATCCCGACGCCGATGCGCTCGCCGCCTGCATCAAGCATCGGGAGACCGGCGAATACAAGGACATTCATGCGGGGGTCTACACGCCTGAGAGCTTTCTCGACCTCTTGCGCCTCGCCATGAAGTTGGAGCTCTTGGATTTCGAAGTTGCCCACTTCGAGAGCACACCCGTCAACACCCTCGAGTTCTACGTCACGTTGCGGAGGACACCCCGGAGCTCGGTCGACTCGAGCCTGCAGTCGGTGGACCGGGCGCTCGCCGCGAGCCGCCGGGCGCCGCGGCCACCCCGGTCGTCGTTTTCGACAGCGCCGTCTGCCGCGTCGAATGCATCCGCTGCGCCCGATGCATCCGTGCCCGGCGCCTCGGATGGTTCGTCCGTGATGACGTTGAGCAGGAAGGAACAGACGCTGATCGCGCTGAAGCGATCCTTCTTCGCCTGGCTGCGGAAGCAGAGAATGGCCGGTGGTCTCGGGTCGACAGACAGGCCTACCGCCTCCTGAATTCTCTGGTCCTGCCGGCCGACGTCGGGGGTGCCCGATCTCTCCCGAGGCTCCTCGCCCCCGGGCGCGCGGCCGTGACGAACTTCAGCGCCGCCACCGCGCGGGTGTCGCCCCGGGCCGGGCGAAGGCCGGCGGTAGCGTCACCTGGTGCCACCCGTCCCTCTCCGGCGCAACCGGCAGTTCGTGCTGCTCCAGACCGGACAGCTGCTGTCGAACGTCGGGACACAGGCCTCCGCGATCGCCTACCCACTCCTCGTGCTGGCCCTGACGCACTCGGCCGCCAAGGCGGGCGTCGTCTCGTTCGCGCGGGCGGTGCCGACGGCCGCACTGGCCATCCCGGCCGGCGTCGCCGCGGACCACTGGAGCCGGCGGGCCCTGATGGTCTGGGCCGATGCGGCGCGGGCCGCCGCGCTGGCGACGTTGGCGCTCATGCTCCTGCTCGTCGACACGCCCTTCTGGGTCATCGTCGGCATCGGTTTCGTCGAGGGTGCGGGGAGCACGGTGTTCAACGCCGCTCTCCCGGGCGCCGTGCGTGCCGTGGTGCCGTCGGAGCAGCTGCCGGAGGCCGCTGGCGCGCAGAGCGGCCGCAACGCCTTCGTGCGCATCGCCGGGCCACCCCTGGGCGGGGCGCTCTTCGCGGTGGGCCGGGCCGTGCCCTTCCTCGTCGACGCGTGTTCCTGACGTGTGCTCCACGGTGTCCCTGCTCCTGCTGCGCGTGCGCTTCCAGGAGGAGCGGCCGCGGGACTCCGTCTCCGTCCGCGCCCGCGTCCGCGAGGCCGTGGCGTTCACGTGGCAGCAGCCCTTCCTGCGCGTCACCGCCATCCTCTACGGGCTTCTCAACTTCACCGCCCCCGGGCTCTTGTTCTGCATCGTGGTCATCGGGGAGTCCCAGGGCCTCACCGGCGGGGAGATCGGCCTCCTCACCGCGCCCTTCGCGGGCGCCGTGCTCGTCGGCTCCCTGGTCTCGCCCGCGCTCCGTCGCGTGCTCTCCATCCGTGCCGTGCTGCTGCTCGAGGTCTGGGCCTGGCTGGGCTGTGTCGTGTTCCTGCTGTGGCCCAACGCCATCGCGCTCGCCGTCGGCCTGGTCCCGGTCGGCCTGGCCATCCCCTCGACCGACTCCGTCGTCAACGGGTACCGCATCGCGGTGACGCCCGACCGGCTCCTCGGCCGCGCCGAGGCGGTCCGCAGCACCATTGCGCTCTCCGTCGGGTCGCTGGCCCCCCTGGTGGCGGGTCTGTTGCTCGAGCACACGACGCCGCGCTGGACTATCGCGTTCTTCGCCGCCTGGGCCCTCGGCCTGGCCCTCTGGGGGACGGCGAGCCGGGTCCTGCGGGTCGTGCCCGACGCCCCCGCCACGCCCCGGCCGGACACTCCCCGGAGCTGAGGAGCGCCACACCGGACTCGGCAGGCCGCCACTCGGTGCGGACGCTCCGGGCCGGCGCGGCCAATAGTCTCGGCGTCCCATGTGTCCCGTTGCGCTCTTGCGACACGCCGCCGAGGTCACGCCGGAGTGGCTCCGGGACGCCTTGGCCGGTGCCGGCGTGCTGGCCCCGGGGGCGCAGGTGACCTCCTTCGAGGCGACGCCGATCGGCACCGGCCAGATGGCCGACACGACGCGCTTCGCCCTGCACCTCGACGAGCCGGGTGCCGGGCCCGCCAGCGTGGTTGGGAAATTCGCCTCGGCTGACGATCAGAGCCGCGGGACCGGCCTGGCCCTGCGCGCCTACGAGATCGAGGTCCGCTTCTACCGCGAGGTCGCCGCCCGGGTCGGCGCCCGGGTCCCTGCGGTCTACGTGGCCGAGGTCGAGCCCGAGACGGGCTGGTTCACCCTGCTGCTCGAGGACATCGTCGGCGCCGTGCAGGGTGACCAGATCGAGGCGTGCACGCCCGAGGTGGCCGCGGCCGCCCTCGAGGAGATGGCCGGCCTCCACGCGCCGTGTTGGGAGTCGGCCGAGCTGGCCGGCCTGGAGTGGCTCAACCGGGCCACACCCGAGTCGGACGGCCTGCTCGTCGCGCTGGTCACGGCATTGCTGCCCGGCTTCCTCGAGCGTTACACCGACAGGCTCGCACCCGAGCACCAGGCGGTGTGCCGCGCCTTCGCCGAGCACCTGCCCGCCTATCTCGCCCTGCGTGCCGGGCCGCGCACGACGAGCCACGGTGACTTCCGGCTCGACAATCTGCTCTTCCAGCCGGGCGGGGCGCGGCCCGTCGTGGTCGACTGGCAGACCACCGCCTGGGCGGGAGCCTCCGTCGACGCGGCCTACTTCATCGGGGGATGCCTCGGCGTGGACGACCGCCGCGCCCACGAGCTCGAGTTGCTCGCGCACTACCACGACGCCCTCTGTCGTCGCGGCGTGCGGGACTACTCCCTGGCGCAGCTGCGGGCCGACACGCGCCGTGACGCCTTCGCCGGCATCCTCATGGCCATCGTGGCGTCCATGGTCGTCCAGCGCACCGAGCGCGGGGACCTGATGTTCCTCACCAGCGCGGCGCGGCACGCGCAGCACGCGATCGACGTCGAGGCTCCCGCGCTGCTCCTCGGCGACGCATGACCGAGCTCCTCGTGCTGTGCACCGGCAACGCCGCCCGCTCGGTGATGGCGGGCTTCATGCTCGAGTGTCTGCGCGACGGCCGTCCGGGTCCGCCACTGCAGGTGGTCACCGCGGGCACCCACACCATCGACGGGCAGCCGATGGGCCTGCGCACCCGCACCGCGCTGCACCGCCTGCCCGCGCTGGAGGGCGCGGACTTCCGCCGGCACCGGAGCCGTCAGGTCCACGGCATCGATCTGGTCCATGCCGAGCTCGTGGTCGTCATGGAGGCCGACCACGTCCGCTTCGTGCGGCGCCGGTTCCCCGACGCCGCGGCGAAGACCGGCACCATCCGGCGGCTCTGCCGCGACCTCGGACCACCGCCGCCCGATCTGGGCGCACGCGTGGCTGCGCTGGGGTTGGCCGAGGTGGAGCTGACCGACGACGAGGACGTCCTCGATCCCGCCGGGGCGGACGCGGACGCCTACGCCGCCTGCGTCGACGAGCTGTGGGGACTCTGCCAGGCGCTGGTCACGCTGCTCTGAGGCGGCTCAGTCGGCGTGGACCGACCGGAGCCCGGCCCAGGCCAGGTCGGCCATGCGGCGGGCGAGCTTCTGCGCCTCCTCGTCCAGGGCGGCGTCGGAATCGGGGCGCTGCGCCATGAACCGGCGGCTCGCACCCTCCGCCATGCCCACGATGCCGTAGGCGAGCAGCCGCCGGTGGTCGTCGTCGAGGCCGGCGTCGATGAGCGGGTCGATGGCCTCTGCGATGGCGTCCTCGACCGTCCGCAGGGCACGTCCCAGCTCCTGGTCGTCGGCGTGGTCCCGACCGTAGAGCAGGCGGAACTCGGCCTCGTGCCGGACCACCAGGCGGAAGTAGGCGGCGAAGCCAAGCTCGACTTGCCGGCGCGGGCCGTCGGCCTGCAACACGGCCCGCCCGATGGCGGTGAGGAGGTCGGTGGCGATGGAGTCCACCAGTTCGAGGTAGAGCGCCCGCTTGGAGGAGAAGTGCTGGTAGAGCAGGGGCTTGGTGACTCCGGCGGCTTCGGCGATGTCGTCCATGGTCGTGGCGCGGTAGCCGCGCTGGGCGAAGAGCTCCAGCGCGACGGCGACGAGCTGGTGCCGTCGCTGTTCGGCCGTGAGCCGGCGTGATGCCGCCTGGAGTGCGCCTGCCATCGGTCTCACGTTACCGAACGGTCACCGTGGCGGAATCAGGCCATGGCGGCGAGCCCGGGGACGCGGCGCAGGACGCGGGTCAGCCGACCCGGGAGGTCGGCCACGTTGAAGTGCGTGGCGGCCACCTGACGGTTCTCGGTGAGCAGTTGCTCGTCCGGCCGGTCCAGCCACGTCGCCAGCGGACGAGGTTGCGCCGCGTCGAACCAGCGAAAGCCGAAGGCCCGCAGCTCGGCCGCCACCGGGTAGGTGCCGACGGCGAGCGGGCGCCGGTGGGTCGCGGACTCGACCGAGGGGTTGCCGAACCCCTCCCACGAGGACGGGAGGACCACGGCGTCGCAGGCGGCGTACGCGTCCGCCATGGTGCAGCCGCCCGCCGGCTGGCCGCGCCGCACCGGGCAGCGCGCCCCCGCCAGCACGCGCTCGAGCTCGGCCCCGTAGCCGTCCTCGGCCGGCCCCAGCAGCCAGTAGGTGCCGCCGACCGCCTCGGCCAGCGCGACGCCGCCCGGCACGTTCTTGCGTGCCAGCGCCCGCGTCGGTTGGAGCAGGAGTGCGGACTCGGGCGCGAGGTCCCAAGCCCGGCGGACGCCGGCACGATCGCCCGGGGGCGGGTCGGGATCGAACGCGTTGTACACCGTCGTCGCGCCCACCCCGCGAGCGGCGAGCTCGCGTCGACTCAGCTCGTTGATGGTGACGTGCGCCCATGCTGCGTCGTCCGGGGGAGGGGGGAGATGCGCGAGGTGCGGCCGTTGCCAGGGCAGGTCGTGGTGGTGCAGCAGCGAAGGCCGGCCGGCGCAGGCCGCCGCGACGACCGCGGCTGCGGCTGGGTTCAGGGGAAGGGAGCAGAGGTTCTCCACGATCACGAGGTCCGCCGCGGCGAGCGCCCCCTCCACCTCCGCCCGCGTCGGGGCAGCGGGCGCGTGCAACGCCAACCCCGGGAGAACCGTGTCGACCGGGCCCTCGCCCGCCACCGTGCGGACCCTCCATCCGAGGACGCCCAGCGCACCGGCCCATTTCGCGGCTTCGACCGCGACGCCGTCGCCGCCACCCAGCCGGAAGGAGACCATGCACGCCGTCGGCACGACGGCACTGTAGGCGTGCGGACTGCCCCGATGGACCGTGGACTAGCGTTGCTCCGATGGCAAAGCGGGCACTGATCACGGGGGTCACCGGCCAGGACGGCTCGTACCTGGCCGAGTTCCTGCTCTCGCAGGGCTACACGGTCGTCGGCATGGTGCGGCGCTCGAGCACCGTCAACTTCGAGCGCATCGCGCACATCCAGGACCAGCTGGAGCTCGTCCCCGGCGACCTCCTCGACGAGGTCTCCCTGATCAACATCCTGCGCGACCACCGGCCCCACGAGGTCTACAACCTGGCGGCGCAGTCCTTCGTCCAGACGAGCTGGTACCAGCCGGTGCTCACGGGCGAGACGACGGCCATGGGGGTCACGCGGCTGCTCGACGCCATCCGGCTGGTCGACCCCGAGATCCGCCTCTACCAGGCCAGCTCCTCCGAGATGTTCGGCAAGGTGCTCGAGGTCCCCCAGCGCGAGTCGACGCCTTTCTACCCCCGCAGCCCCTACGGCGTGGCCAAGGTGTACGGCCACTGGATCACGGTGAACTACCGCGAGAGCTACGGGTTGCACGCCTCCTCGGGGATCCTCTTCAACCACGAGTCCCCGCGGCGCGGCCTCGAGTTCGTCACGCGCAAGGTCACGCACGGCGTGGCCAGGATCGCGCACAAGCTCGACGAGAAGCTGTCGCTCGGGAACCTCGATGCGCAGCGCGACTGGGGCTACGCCGCCGACTACGTCCGCGCCATGTGGCTGATGCTCCAGCAGGACGGGCCGGGCGACTACGTGGTGTCGACCGGGCAGACCCACGAGGTGCGCGAGCTGTGCCGCCTGGCCTTCGCGGCCGCCGGGCTGGACTGGGAGCAGCACGTCGTGATCGACGAGAAGTTCCTGCGGCCAGCCGAGGTGGACCTCCTCGTCGGCGACCCGACCAAGGCGCACGAGGTGCTCGGCTGGCGGCCCGAGGTCGACTTCGCCGAGCTGGTCGCGATGATGGTCGAGGCCGACATGCACCTCGTCGCCAAGAGCCTCAGGTAAGCGGGGGGCCACCGCGCTCCTCCTCACGCCGGTCCCCGCCGCGATCTCGGCCGATCCGGCCGGCGTCCTCGTCGCCTTCGGGGCCGGGATCCTCTCCTTCGTTTCCCCCTGCGTGCTGCCGCTCGTGCCGGGCTACGTCTCCATGGTGTCGGGCCTCTCGGCCGCCGAGCTCGAGGCCGGCGGGGAGGGCGCGACCCCGTCCGCGGCGCTCCGCCCGGTGCTGCGCGGCATCGGACTCTTCGTGGCCGGCTTCACGCTGGTCTTCGTGGCCCTCGGCGCCACCGCGTCGGGGATCGGGAGCCTCCTCCACGGGCATCGCTACGTGCTGGCCCAGGTCAGCGGCGTCCTGATCATCTTCCTCGGGGCCGTGTTGTTGGTCGGCGCGCTGCCCGCCCGGGTGTGGGCGAGCGCGGGGTCGGGCACGCTGGGAGTGGTCTCCCGGCTCACGGGGGAGCATCGCTTCGACGTCCGGCCGTCGCGACTGGGGGTGTGGGCGGCGCCCGTGATGGGCGTGGCCTTCGCCTTCGCCTGGACGCCGTGCATCGGGCCGGTCCTCGGTGTCGTGCTCGGCCTGGCGAGCCGCAACGGGACGCTCGCCGGCGGCGTCGTGCTGCTCTTCGCCTACTCGCTGGGCCTCGCCGTGCCCTTCGTCATCGTCGGGCTCGCGTTCGGGCGCTTCACCGCGGCGCTGTCGCGGGCCCGGCACTGGCTGTGGATCGTCGAGGTCGCGGCCGGCGTCATCCTCGTCGTCTTCGGCGTGCTGCTCGTGACCCAGAACGTCGGCTGGGTCTCCAACCACATCTCCAACGTCTTGGACGACGTCGGCCTGGGCCGCCTCTCGACCAGCTAGCGCCGCTCCGCCAGCACCTCGACCAGCGTTTTGGCGAACGTGTGCGCGTCGCCGGGCCAGCGCGCCGAGACGTAGAGGCCGTCGCGCACGACCCAGGCGGGCCGCGCGTCGGTGTCCGTGTCGCGGGAGCGTCCGCTGGTCTTGCATCGGTAGTCGGGCGTGTCCTTCGGCACGTCCTTGAAGTCCTCGGGGTCTGCCAGCGCGCGCGTCACCTCCTGCTGCACCGACAGGGAGCCCCAGCGCTGACCGGGCTCCTCGACGTAGGTGCGGTAGTAGTTGGCGTCCCAGAAGCGCGTCCAGCGCGCCACCTCCCAGGCGCGGCGTTCGAGGGCCCAGGTGAGCGCGGTTGTCGTGCGGCCGTGCAGCACCGAGTGACCCGTGAGCGGGTCGACGGCGCGCGCGGCCACGAGCACGCCGTGACAGATCGCCCCGACAGGCTTCCCTGCCCCGAACGCGTCGACGGCTATCCGCTGGACCTCGAGGCTCTCGAGGTAGTCCCGCATGCCGCGGGCGCGGTGCCCCCCCGGCAGCACGAGCGCGTCGTACGTGCTGCGCCGGGCCTCGCCCCAGTGCAGCGGACCATGGAAGGCGGGGTCGTCGAGGAGCGCCGCATAGGCCGCGCGCCCCGCTGCGTCCGCCCGCAGCACGCGGCCGACGGCGACGAGACGGCGCACCCCGGGGATGGCACCCCACGGGTCGAGCCCGCGTCCGGTCACCATGAGATCGTCGGCCGCGCCGACCTGGCCCGAGGGTGTGGCGAAGACGACGTCGTGGCCCGCGCCGCGCAGCACCCGCCAGGTGACCGCCACCTCGGTGGGGTCGAAGTCGAGGGCCGGGATCGGCAGCAGCACGGTGGCCATGGCGCGCGGCACACTACCGACGGCGCACGGCGAGGCTCGGTGTACCCCACGGACCGGTGCGCCGGGCCGGCACCGGGGGTAGTTTCGCGCTATGAGCGACACCGACACCCGAGCCGACGCGGGGGACGCGGTCCCGTCGCCGATCTTCTCGTTCGAGGACCCGCTCGACGTGCTGTGGGAGCGCGCCTACCAGGGGGAGGTCCTGGGCGAGACGCTCTTCGGCCTCCTCGCGGTGAGGCTCGAGGATCCCGCGCGCGCCGCCAAGATGCGCCGGCTCGCCACTTTGGAGCAGAGGACGAAGGAGGCCGTCGCCCCCGCCCTCGAACGCGCGGGCCTTTCGACCGCGCCCGATCCCGAGATGTTCACGCTGGCCGACGCGCTCGCCGTCGACATGCCGTGGGAGGACTTCCTCGCTGCGACGGAGGCGATCACCGAGCAGTTCATCCCGCTCTACCGTCGCATCGGTGAGCTCGATCCGTCCGAGCAGGACGCCTCGGACCTCCTCGTGGCACACGAGGTGGCGCTGCGCGCCTTTCGCGCGCGCCGAACTCGAAGGACAGACCGAGACCTCACTCGCGGAGATCGACGCGCTGGCCCACATGCGCTGAGGCTCCCATGGGAGACGCCGAGCGCTTCGACCGTTTCGATCGCTTCGACCGGCGCCATTACGAGACGGTCCCGGTCAGAGTCGGGTACGCCGCGTGGGCGCCGACCTACGAGGACACCGTCCACGACGCCATGGACCTTGCGCTCCTCGAGCGCCTCGAGCGCGTCCGCTGGCCCCGCGTCGGGCGCGCGGCGGACCTCGGCTGCGGGTCGGGCCGCACGGCCCGTTGGCTCCGGTCCCGCGGCGACTTCCCGATCGACGGTGTCGACCTCACGCCCGAGATGCTCGACCTGGCCCGCACACGCGGGCTGCACGAGCGGCTCGTCGAGTCCGACGTCCGTGCCACGACGCTCGGTGCCGCCGCGTACGACCTCGTCGTGTGCAGCCTGGTCGACGAGCACCTCCCCGAGCTGGCGCCGCTCTACGCAGAGGCCGGTCGGCTGCTCGGGCCCGGAGGTGCCTTCGTCCTCGTCGGCGTCCATCCCTTTTTCCTGATGGCGGTCGGCATGCCGACCCACTTCGACACGCCGGCCGGGCCCGTGGCCATCGAGACGCATCTCCACCTGCCCGGCGAGCACGTGGCCGCGGCGCGGGACGCCGGCCTGGTGGCGACCGAGCTGCACGAGGGGCTGGTGGGCGACCCCCTGGTGCGGTCGAAGCCCGGGTGGGAGGCCTACCGCGGCTGGCCCTTCAGCTACGCCTGGGTCTGGTCGCCGGCCTGATCGCGGGCCCGGGCCCGCTTGGAACCCCGGGACCGACCCCCCCTACCATGGTGGGCAAGGCCATGCCTCCTGTCGTCCACCTCCGCGCCGCAGTCGCGCTCGCCGGCCGCTTTCCCGCCCTCGCCGGGGTCGATTTCTCGCTCGGCCAGGGCGAGGTCGCCGTGGTCATCGGCGCCAACGGCGCCGGCAAGACGAGCCTCTTGCGTGCGTGCGCGGGGCTGCTGCCGGTCATCTCGGGTGAGGCGACCGTCCTGGGCGTCGATCTGACCACCGACCACACGTCCGTGCGCCGCTACGTCGGCCTCCTGGGCCACGCCGCCCCTCTCTACGACGACCTCAGCGCGGCGGAGAACGTCCGGTTCGCCGTGCGCGCCCTCGGCCTTCCCACGGCACGGGCGGACGAGGCCCTCGAGCGCCTGGGCCTGACCGGGCGTCTGCGCTCGACCCCGGCCGGCCGCCTCTCGGCGGGGCAGCGCCGCCGCGCCGCGCTGGCTGCGCTCGTGGCGCGGCGCCCCGCGCTCTGGCTGCTCGACGAGCCCCACGCCGGGCTCGACGGGCCGACGCGCACCCTGCTCGGCCAGCTCATCGCCGACGCCGTCGCGGACGGGGCGAGCGTGCTGCTCTCCTCGCACGAGCCGCAGCTGTCCGTACCCCTGGCCGACCGGGTCGTCACCATGGGGGGTGGCCGGGTCACCGGCGAAGAGCCGGGCGGGCGCCGCGTCACCCTCACGACCGTGCCCGCCGAAAGGCCGGCCACCGCCGGCGCCGTGGGGGCGTCCCATGTGGCATGACGCCGCGCTCGTGGCGGGCAAGGACCTCCGCATCGAGGCGCGCTCGCGGGTCGGTCTGTGGCAGGTCGTGCCCTTCGCCGTCCTGGTCCTCGTGCTCCTCGCCTTCGCGATCGGGCCGGACCAGGCGACGCTGCGCCACGCCGCCCCGGGGATCTTTTGGGTCGCCCTCTTGTTCTCCACCGTGCTGGCGATCCAGCGCAGCGTCGCCGTGGAGTCGGGTGAGGGCACACGCGACGGGTTGCGACTCTCCGGCATCGACCCGGGCGGCATCTTCCTCGGGAAGGCCGCCGCGGTGGGGCTGCAGCTGCTCGCCCTCCAGCTCGTGCTCTGGCTCGGCGTGACCTTCCTCTTCGACGTCCGGGTGCACGTGGTCTGGCTGGCCGTCGTCGCCAGCCTGCTCGCGACGGTCGGGCTGGCCTGCGCGGGCGTGCTCTACGGCGCCTTGTCGGCCGGACTGCGCGTGCGCGACACGCTGTTGCCGCTGCTCGTGCTGCCCGTGCTCGCACCGGTCCTGCTCGCGGGCTCCAAGGCGTGGCAGGCGGCGCTGAGCGGCAACGCCGCATCGGGGACCCAGTGGCTGAAGATCCTCATCCCCTTCGCGGTCATCTATCTCGTCGTCGGCGTCGTGCTCTACGGACCCCTGCAGGAGGCCGCGTGAGCGGGCCGGCCGTGACCGTCGCCCCCCGGCCTCGCTGGCTCGACGTGGTCGGCGCCCTCGGCGTGGTCGCCCTGGGCTTCACGGTGTGGCTCGGTCTGTGGGTCACGCCGCCGGACAAGTTCCAGGGCAACCTGGCCCGGCTGCTCTACGTCCACCCGGCCGTGGCGACGGTGGCGTTGTACTGGGTGGGCATCGTCGCAGCCGGCGGCAGCCTGCTCTACCTCTGGCCCCGCACGCGCGCGTTGTTCTGGGACCGCCTGGCCGCGTCCGCCGTCGAGGTCGGCGCGGTCTTCTCCGCACTGACCCTGGTGACGGGGTCGCTCTGGGGTCGGCCGGTGTGGGGTGTCTGGTGGACCTGGGACGCGCGGCTGACGTCGACCGCGCTGCTGCTGCTGCTCGAGATCGGGTACCTGGCGCTGCGCCGCGTGCCGGCCGAGCCGGCCGTGCGCGCCCGCCGCTGCGCGGTCGCCGCGCTGCTCATCGCCATCGACATCCCGATCGTCCACTTCTCCGTCGACTGGTGGAACACGCTGCACCAGGGCGGGACGTTCCTCGACCCCGGGTTCAAGATCCATGCGTCGGCCTCCATGTCGTGGACGTTCCTCCTCGGCTTCGTCGCCTTCTCGCTCGTCTTCGTGTGGCTGCTCGGGGTGCGGTACCAGGTCGAGGTCCTGGAGGACGCGGTGGGGGACCAGGAGCTCGAGGTCTCGCTCGCCGAGCGCTGGAGCGAGGACGAGGACGCCGCGCTCGTCGGTGCCGGCGCGCCGGCCGGGGGGCCGCGCGGTGGCGGGGGCGCGCCGTGAGGTACGTCGACGCCGGCTACGCCGTCGCGCTGGGCACCCTGTTCGTGTACGCCATCTCGCTCCTCGTGCGCCGCCGGCGCTGGACTAGGGCGCTGAGGGCGTCTGGGCGGCCGGTCGCCGACGGCCCGCCCGCGCCGGGGCGCGGCGAGCGGCCGTGAGCGGGACGACCACCGAGCCGAGCCCGCCGACGTCCGAGACCCGTTCCGGCCCGGCCGTGCCGCCGCCACGACGCCGGCGGACGAGCCGGCGGGTCCTGGTGGTGTTCGCACTCCTGATCGTCGCTCTGGTGTTCCTGCTGGTGGAGGGACTCGGCAGCTCGCTCGACTACTTCGACACGGTGGACCAGGCGCTAGCCCACCGTGTCACGCTCGGCACCCAGACCTTCCGCCTGGAGGGCAACGTCGTGCCGGGCAGCATCCACGCCACGTCGACGGGCACGGACTTCGGCCTGTCCGAGGGCGCACACGTCGTGCAGGTCGCCAATACGGGGAGCCCGCCCCAGCTCTTCCAGGCGAACATCCCCGTCGTCGTCGTCGGCCACTTCACTTCGGAGACGGCTCCCGACTTCGTGTCGAACACCATCATGGTGAAGCACTCCTCCACCTACATCGCCCAGTACCCCAGTCGCGTGCGGGCGAAGAACGGAACCGTGCGCTGATGGTCGACGCACACCTCGGCGTGATCGGGGTGTGGCTCGCCTTCGTCGCGTGCATCGCCGGCGCGCTGGTCATCGCGGCCGGGTTCGTGGCCGAGGCGCGTGCCGATCGCGTCTCGCCGGGCGGCGCGCCCGTCCGGCGCGGCGGTGACGGACGGGCGCTGGCGCCGGTGCTGCTGGTGGGAGCGCTGCTCGCCGTGGGCGCGATGGAGCACGCGCTCGTCACCCACGACTTTGCCCTCGTCTTCGTGGCGGGGAACAACAGCACGGTGACCCCGCTGCTCTACTCGATCACCGGCATGTGGTCGGCGCTGGCGGGCTCGATCCTCCTGTGGGGCTTGATCCTCGCCGTGGTCACCACGGTCTTCGTCTGGCGCTACCGCAAGCAGGCTGCCGACCCGGTGATCCGCTGGGCCCTTCTGGTGCTCTACGTGGTGTCCGCCTTCTTCTTCGGGTTGATGGTGGGACCGGCCAACCCCTTCGCGACCGCCCCGGGTGTGACCCAGGGTCTCGGGCCGAACTCGCTGCTCCAGAACAACCCGCTCGTGGCGATCCACCCGCCGCTGCTCTACGTCGGCTTCGTCGTGTTCACCGTTCCCTTCGCCTTCGCCATCGGCATGCTGGCCACGGGCCGCGTGGGTGACCGGTGGCAGGTCGAGTGCCGACGGTGGACGCTCGTCGCGTTCACGTTCCTCTCCGTGGGCATCGTGCTCGGCGCGTGGTGGTCGTACCAGGTGCTCGGGTGGGGCGGCTTCTGGGGCTGGGACCCGGTCGAGAACGCCGCGCTCCTGCCGTGGCTCTGCGGCACGGCGTACCTGCACTCGGTCCTCGTCCAGGAGCGGCGCGGGCTGATGCGGGTGTGGAACCTCTCGCTCTCCATCGCCACGTTCGCCCTCACGATCCTCGGCACGTTCCTGACCCGCTCGGGCGTGATCACTTCCGTGCACTCGTTCTCCGATTCGACCATCGGTCCGCTCTTGATCGGGTTCTTCTTCGCCGTGGTGATCGTCGGCTTCGGGCTCATCGCGTGGCGCGGTGACCGGCTGCGCTCGCCGGGCGGCATCGACGCCCCCCTCGGGCGTGAGGGCGCGTTCCTGCTGAACAACGTCCTCTTCGTCGGCTTCGCGTTCGTGGTGCTGCTCGGGACCCTGTACCCACTGCTGTACGAGGCCCTGACCCAGCAGCAGGTCACCGTGGGCGCGCCCTTCTTCGACACCGTGGCGATCCCAGCCGGGTTGCTGCTGCTCTTCCTGATGGCGGTGGCGCCGGTCCTCAGCTGGCGCAAGATGAGCGGCGCCGTGCTGTGGCAGCGTCTCGCCATCCCGGTGTGGATCGGCGTGGGCACGGTCGTGGTCTGCGTGGCGTTCGGCCTGCGCGGTTTTGCGACGCTGATCGGCTTCGGACTCGGCGCCATGGCGGCCGCCACCGCCGGGCGCGCCCTCGTCCTTTCGGTGCGTGCCGCCCACACCCGCCACGTCGGCTGGTGGCGCGGGCTGGTCGGCCGCGCCAACGGGGGGATGATCGTGCACCTCGGCGTCGTCCTCCTCGCGGTGGGTGTCATCGCCGCCACCTCCTACCGCCACCAAGGCGAGCTCGCGCTCCACCGGGGTGAGGTCGTGACCTACGACGGCCACCACTTCGAGTTCGAGGGCGTCCGCACCGTGTCGTCGCCGTCGCGGACGGCCCAAGAGGCAGTGGTCGAGGTCGACGGCGCCACCTTTACGCCCGCCACGACCAGCTTCGGCGGCGCGCTCGCGGTCGTGGGCACTCCCGCCATCGACTCGGGCCTCTTCGGAGACGTCTACCTCACCTTCGACGCGGTCGGCGGCCTTGGCAACGCCTCGGGGAACCAGGCCATCCCCAATCTGCCGGCCGGCTCGGTGGCCATCGGCGTCGTCATCGAGCCCCTGGTTGCGTGGCTGTGGGCCGGAGGCCTCCTCATCGGAGTGGGCGGTCTGCTCGCCCTCGTGCCCGGCTCACGGCGACGCGCGACCGACCCTGCCTCGGCGCCGGCGCCGCTGGTGACGGACGCACCACGGAACGGCCACGGCGAGGACCCGCAGCGGGAGACAGAGCCCGAGCCCGTCGACGCGCTGGTGGCCCGGGGCGTGAGCCCGGCATGACCGAGCGCCGACGCCGGCACCCGACCCGCTGGGTGGCCGGGGGCGTCCTCCTCGTCCTCGTCGTCGTGGGTATCGTGCTGGCCACCCGCACGCCGCAGGAGGCCACGGCCGTGGCCAGCCCGTTGCTGGGCCACCCGGCCCCGGCGCTCTCGGGCACCGACCTGAACGGCGGCGCGCCGGTCTCCTTGACGTCGCTGCGCGGCCACTACGTCGTCGTCAACTTCTTCGCCAGTTGGTGTGTGCCCTGCGAACAGGAAGCGCCCGACCTGTCGCGCTTCTACTACGACCAGCTGCATTCGCCCGACGGGGCCGACATGGTGAGCGTGGTCTACAACGACACGACGTCGACGGCGCACGCGTTCCTGTTGAAGAACGGTGACCTCTGGCCCGCGGTTCCCGATCCGGGCGGGTCGATCGCCCAGCGCTACGGCGTGACCGCGCCGCCGACCTCCTTTGTCATCGACCCCTCAGGCACGGTCACCGCGGTCCTCGAGGGCCCGGCGACCGAGCAGAACCTCGACTCCTTCCTGCACGCTGCGCAGGGGGCGCGGGCCCGTGGCGGCGATGGCTGAGCGCGTGGCGCGGCTGCCCCTGTGGGCGCGGGTGATGCTGCCCCTGGCGGTCGTCGCCGTGGCGTTGGTGATCGGGAGCGGCGTGTTCGACGCCTCGCCCCCGACGGCGGCCCAGCGTGCCGCGGGCATCGAGGCGGACGTACGGTGCCCTTCGTGCACCGATCTGTCGGTGGCCGAGTCGAACGCCACGACGGCCATTGCCGTGCGACACCAGATCGAGAGCATGGTGGCGGCCGACAGTTCCACCGCCGACATCGACCAGACACTCGTGTCCGAGTACGGCCAAACCATTCTCCTGGAGCCGCCGGACGCCGGCGGGGTGCCGGTGATCTGGATCATCCCGTTGGTGCTCTGCGCCGGCACGCTGGCCGCCGTCGGGATCTTCTTCTGGCGGCGGAGCCGCGCCTTCGACGCGTTGCGCGAGAAGGAGCCGGTGCCGTGACGCTCGACCCGACCCGGGTGGAGCGCCGTCCGGCCGACCGCGACGAACGCTGGTACCTGAACGACGAGCGGGAGTTCCTGCGTCGCTCGCTCGAGGATGCCGCACGCGAACACGACGCCGGCGACCTCTCCGACGAGGACCACGCGCTGCTGATCGCCCGGGACGCCGCACGGCTGGCCGTGGTGGAAGGCGAGCTCGCCGGCCTCGACCCGTCGCCGGCGCCGGTGCGGACCGCGGCGCCAGCCGGCACGCCGCCGGCCCCGGGGGCGCGGGCCGCGCTGGCGCGGTGGCGGTGGGTGTTTCTGGTGATCGGCTGCCTCTGCATCCTGGGCGCCGGGGTGATCCTCGTGGTCCACTCCGTGCAGCCACGCCAGCCGGGCCAGGCCTCGTCGGGGACCGTGTCGGTGTCGCAGGCGCAGATGATCGAACAGCAGCTGCAGCAGGCCCTCACGCTGAACGACCGGGGCAACACGGTCGGGGCGCTCGAGCTGTACGACAAGGTGTTGTCCGAGGACCCGTCGAATCCCGCCGCCCTGGCCTACGCCGGGTACCTGGCGTGGAACCAGGGCTCGGCGGCCCACGTGGCGTCGCTGATGAAGATCGGCCGGTCCGAGATTCAGACGGCGGTCACCGACTCGCCGTCCTACTACCAGGGCCACCTCTTCTACGGGCTGGTCCTCGAGAACCAGGACCACGACCATGCGGCGGCGGTGGCCCAGTTCAACGACTTCCTGGCGGACGACCCCCCCGCCGCGGAGCTGCCCCAGGTCGCTCCGCTGGTGACGGGCGCCTACGCGTCGGCGGGTCAGCCGGTCCCCGCCGTGTTCGCCAGCTCGACGACTTCGACGACTTCGTCAACTCCGTAGGGCGCGCAGGTCGGCGACGACCCGGGTGAAGGCGTCGGCGAAGGCCGTGCAGTCATGGTCGGTCGTCGACCAGCCCACGCTGACGCGGAGGGAATGGCTGGGGTCGACGCCCATCGCCTCGAGGACCGGTGAGGGCTCGACGCTCTCGGAGGAGCAGGCGGAGCCCGAGTGCACGGCCACGCCGGCGCGGTCGAGGCCGATCAGCACCGGCTCCGCCTCCACGCCCTGTACGCCCAGGCAGATCAGGTGCGGCAGCCGTTCGCCCGCCGCGGCCGGCCCGACGACCTCGACCCCGTCGACGCCGAGCGCGGCCTGCACCACCTCCGCAATCTGGCCGCGAGCCGTCGACGCTTCGGTCTCGAGCGCGCCGCCCGCCAACGCGCGCGGCGGCACCGAACGCGAGAAGCGCAGGGATCGGCTCCAGGCCACCGCGCCGGCCACGCTCCTGCTCGCCGCCGACCAGCAGGGGTTCGTACCGCGTGCCCCGCCGCACGATCAGCGCGCCGGCGCCCGGGATCCCGCCGAGCTTGTGTCCACTCACGCTCACCAGGTCGGCGTCGAGCGCGGCCAGATCGGTCGGGACGTGCCCGCAGGCGGCGGCCGCGTCGACGTGCACGGTGACGTCGGCGTTGCGGCAGAGCGCGACGACCTCGTGGACGGGCTGGAGGGTGCCCACCTCATGGTTGCCCCACTGACAGTGCACCAGCGCCGGGCGGGGCAGCGAGGGCGACCGGAGGCGATCCCGCAAGGCGGCGACGTCGAGGCGTCCCGCCCGGTCGACCGGGAGCACCTCGGTCGGTGCGGCACGGGCGGACGCGTCGCGCACGGCCGAGTGCTCCACGGCGGCGCAGAGGACCGGAGCCCCGGGGTCGGCCCGCGTCGCCCCCCAGACGGCCGCGTTGACCGCCTCGGTCCCGCCCGAGGTGAAGACCACTTGGCGCGCGGTGACCCCGAGCAGCGTCGCGACCTGCGCGCGCGCCGCTTCGAGCGCGTCGCGCACGCGGCGACCCTCCTCGTGGAGCCGACCGGGGTCGCCACTCGGGAGCGCCTGCCAAACCGCGAGGGCGGCGACGGCATCGGGCCGTGGCGGCGTCGTGCTGGCGTGGTCGAGGTAGGTGCGAGCCACCGGGGCTCAGGCAGAAGCGGTGCAGGCGTCGTCCCCGCGCGCCCGCGAGGAGAGAATGACCGGAAGCGCCTGCTCCGACGCGGACCCGCACAGCCCGGCCAACAGCCCTTTGACCATGCCCCGGTCCACCGCGCACAGCACCGGGTTGGTGCTGCTGGCGTCGCCGAAGGGACACTGCTCGGCGATCACGGCGGTCGTCTCGCCGCGGTCCTCCGCGTGCGCCGCGAAGCCGTGCGCAGTCAACGTCTCGGCGATCACGTGCATGGCGGCGCGCACCGTCCGCTGGCCTTCGCTGGGGGACATGCGGGAGGCGAGCGAACGGCCGTACTCCTCGCCGACGTGCGCGGCCATCGCCTCGGCCTCCTCCGGCCCGAGCCGCCGCATCGCCTCGCCCAGCAGCCGCATGAGCAGGTCGTCGCGACGCTGCATCAGGCCGAGCGAGAGCTCCTCCTCCACGCAGAAGTAGCGCTTGGAAGGCCGGCCGGCCCCGGCGGGGTTGCGGCCGGTCTCGACCCGGAGGTAGCCCCCGTCGACCAGACGCTGGAGGTGGTGGCGGGCCACGTTGGGGTGCAGCGAGAACGTCGAGGCGACCTCGGAGGCGGTCGCGCCGGGCGCCGCCCGGACGTGCAAGAAGATGTCGCGCCGCGTCGGGTCTCCGAACGCGGCGGCGACGGCGGCGACGGCGGCGCTGAAGCGGCCATCGTCCGCCCCGGCGGGCCTTTCGGACTCGACGGTGATCGGAGCCGTGCTCACGCTGGGTAGTCTACCGAGGGATCTGCCCTCGGAGCTGGGGTGACGCGGGCCGTGCGCCCTCGGCGCGCCGAACGTCCGGCTCGGATCCCGCCCGAGACGAGGAGCACATGGCAGCAGACCATGCACAGCTGGAGGCCGCGTTGGCCGCGGTCGAAGAGCCCGAGCTGGGCCTGACGCTGGGCGAGCTGGGCCTCGTCCGCTCCGTCCGTTCCCGCCGTCGCCGTCTGCAGATCGAGGTGGCCGTGCCCATCGCGGCGTGGCCGTCGATCGACGAGCTCGCCGAGGCCGTGCACGGAGCCGCCGCCTCGGTGCCGGGGGTCGACGCGGTCGACCTGGAATTCGTGGTGATGACCGAGGAGGAGCGCGTCGCCCTGCGGCACATACTGCGGGGCCGGATGCTCGGCGACGCCGCCGGGGAGGACGCGCCGAGCGACGAGCACGCCGGCCACGCGCACGCCGGCCACGCGCACGGACAGGGGCACGCGGCTCCGGTGCCGACGTTCCTCGCGCCGGATGCCAAGACGCGCGTGATCGGTGTCTCCTCGGGCAAGGGGGGTGTGGGCAAGTCGACCGTCACCGTCAACCTCGCCGTCGCCTTGGCGCGGGCGGGTCACCGGGTCGGGCTGCTCGACGCCGATGTCTACGGGTTCTCCGTGCCCAAGATGCTCGGCACGGACCACGACCCGGTCATCCTCGGCGACATCGTGCTGCCGACGTCGGCCCACGGCGTCCGCTGCCTGTCGATGGGGTACTTCGTGCCGGACGACCAGCCGGTCATCTGGCGCGGCCCCATGTTGCACAAGGCCATCCAGCAGTTCCTGACCGACGCCTACTGGGGCGAGCCCGACTTCGTCCTCGTCGATATGCCGCCCGGCACCGGCGACGTGGCACTCACCCTGGCCGAGGTCATGCCGCGAGCCGAGATCGTCGTCGTGACGACGCCGCAGCCCGCCGCCCAGCGGGTGGCCCAGCGCTCTGCGTTCGCGGCACGGCGCCTCAAGCTCTCGGTGCGCGGGGTGGTCGAGAACATGAGCTGGTTCACGGGCGACGACGGCACCCGCTACGAGCTGTTCGGGAGCGGCGGCGGCGCCACCCTGGCGGCCGACCTCGGCGTCCCGCTGTTGGGCCAGGTGCCCCTGGTGAACGCGGTGCGTCTCGGCGGCGACGAGGGGAGACCCGTCACGGCGGTCGACCCCGACGGCGAGACGGCCCGCGCTTTCCGGGCGATCGCCGAGAGGCTGGTCGCCCTCGGCCCCGCCCGCGTGTACCGCCGGGAGCTCAGCCTGCGCTAAGGCGTGAAGTCCGAGTCCGCGCCGGGCCGAGCCCCCACTTGCGGTTCGCCATCTCGCGCGCCCGGGCCCGGAAGAGCACGACCTGGTCGCGGCCGGACCGCTTGGCTTCGTACATGGCGTTGTCCGCGTCGCGCAGGAGCGTAGCCGGCGTGGCCGAGCCGTCCGACGTGGTCACGACCCCGATGCTGGCTGTCACGACGACGTGGGCCTCGCCGATGGCCACGGGCGCGCTCAGCCCCCTCCGGATACGCTCCGCCATGTCGAGCGCGTCGTCCTCCTGGTCGACTTCCGCGAAGGCGACGAACTCGTCGCCGCCGAAGCGGGCCACCACGTCGACGCCGCGCGTCATCGCCATGAGCCGGCTCGCCATCTCGTTGAGGACCAGGTCGCCGGCCGAATGGTCCGCCCGGTCGTTGACCAGCTTGAAGCGATCGAGGTCGATGAACATCACGGCCAGTGCATGGCGCCGCCTCCCGACGTGGCGGAGCGATTCCTGCAGCTTCTCCATGAACAGGGTGCGGTTGGCCAGACCGGTCAGCCCGTCGTGCGAGGCCTGGAACGCCATCTGCTCCGCCATCTCGCAGCGCTCGATCGCCAGGCCGACCATCCCCGCCAGCTGGTCCAGCTTGTGCAGCTCCTCGCTGCCGAAGTACGGCATGTATGCGCTGATCTCCACCGCCAGCGCATGGGTGGCCCCGCTCTGCGTGCGCACGGTGATCCGGCTGCGCCCGCCGTCGTCGCTTCCCGCCCCGTCGTCCCAGGCCTCGAACCCCTCGGCGTCGGACCATGCCGGGTAGCGCGCCACGACGGTGCCGTCACTGGCCAGCAGTGCCGCCTTCGAGGCGCCGACCAGTGCGCACACGTGGGGGAGCAGGTGCTCGGCCACGTCCCGGGAGTCACCAGCGGACACGAGCTCGTCCACCGCCCGCCGGAACGCCTCGTCTTCCTTGCGGCTGAGGAACACCCGCACGAAGGAGGGCAGCACCAACGCCACCAGGAACAGGATCCCCATGACCACCGTGAGCGCGCGCGTCACGAGGTCCACGGTCGGACCCTGCACCCCGAGGGCGGCCACGACGACCTGGACCTCGAGCCCGGCGACGGCGACCGCCAACAGGTGCATGCGTGTGGCCGCGATGGGTGGCTCACCCCGGCCCGCCACGAAGAGCCGCACGACGACGTAGCCGAAGAGGAAGCCGAAGGCGACGAGGAACGCGGCACGGTAGGCCACGAAGTTGGGCGGGGCGGGGACACCGGACACCGGGATGGACTGCAGCGCGAAGGTGAAGGCGACGATCGCGACGGTCACGCAGGCGGCGAGGGCGCGCACGGTGAGGCTCGGGCGCCGGAACGAGGCCGCGAAGCGGAACAGGCAATAGGGCATCACCAGCAGCACGGCGACGAGCACCTTGGCCACGCCCTGGTTCGTGACCAGACCGGGATCGATCTTGAGCGTCAAGGACAGGCCGCCGAGGATGGCGAACGAGAGCGCGACCCAGCCGGCTCCACGAATGCGGTGGCGCAGCCACTGCAACGCGGTGAGTGCCGCCAAGAGGACGAATTCGACGAGGGAGACGTTGGACAGGACCTGCGTCCAGTGAGTCACCGTCTGCTCCCCTCCTCCGCCGTGGGGCCCGTGTCGCCAAGCATCGCAACGGTTCCCTGTCCGGGTCGGCCGGACCCGGAACTCCACTGGGACTCTACTCCGAGTCCCGTTCCTCCGCGTCGGCGCTCTGCCGCCGGTCCGCTCACCAAAGCGGCACGCGGCGGTGGCGGTCCTCGTCCGCGGCCTGGGTACGCTGACGCGGCGAGGAGGATGGGCATGGCGCAGGACTGGGCACGGCCGGTGGTGCACTGGGAGATCGAGGCCAAGGACCCCGAGCGGCAGCGGGCGTTCTACGCCGAGCTCTTCAATTGGCACATCGGTGACGGGTTCATCATGGACATCCCCGCCGGCATCGGCGGGCCGGAGCCCGGGCCGGCCGGGCACATACGGGCCGGTGAACGCTCCGGCGTCACCCTCTACGTCCAGGTCGCGAACTTGCGGGCGTCGCTCGACAAGTCGGTGGGCCTGGGCGCCACGGTCGTCGCCGAGCCCTTCGACGTCCCCAACGGGCCCACCATCGCCGGGATCACCGACCCGGAGGGGAACCCGCTCGTGCTGGTCCAGGCCTGAGCCGTGTCGATCGTCGAGATCACGACGTTCCGCCTCGCGGAGGGGGTGGCCGACGACGCCTTCTTGGCGCTGGACCGGCGGATCCAGACCGAGCTGGTCCCGAACCAGCCGGGGTTTCTCCGTCGCACGACGGCGCGGCACGGAGAGGACTGGCTCGTCGTCACCCTGTGGGCGTCCGAAGACGCCGCCGCTGCGTTCCAGCGAGCCGCGGAGGGCACCCCGTTGCAGGCCGAGCTCGACGCCGCGGTCGAAGCCGGCACGTTCCACCTCACGCGGTACGCGACGCTCGACTGACGTGGAGCTCGGCGACCTCCGGGTCACGCGCTACGAAGTCCGCGACCGGGTGGCGACCGTCACCCTGCACCGCCCCGAGCGGCTGAACTCGTGGACGGGCCGCATGCACGCCGAGTACCGCGCGCTGCTCGAGCGGGCCCGGACCGACCGGTCGGTCCGGGTGATCGTCGTCACCGGGTCGGGGCGGGGGTTCTGTGCCGGCGCGGACACCCGGGCCCTCGAGCGCGAGGTCGAGCAGGGCACCTACGACCCGGGGCTCGGCCACGACGTCGCCATGCCTGGTTACGGCGTCCTCCCCGAGTTCGACGCCGACTTCGCGTACCACTTCGGCATCCCCAAGCCGATCATCGCGGCGGTCAACGGCCCGGCGGCGGGGGTGGGCCTGGTGCTCGCCTGCTACTGCGACCTGCGGTTCGCGGCGCGGGGGGCCAAGTTGACGACGGCGCACGGGCGCCTCGGGCTGCCGGCCGAATTCGGCCTGTCGTGGTTGTTGCCGCGCCTGATCGGTGTGACGCGCGCCGCCGACCTCCTCCTCTCCAGCCGCGTCGTGCTGGCGGAGGAGGCGGAGGAGCTCGGCCTGGTGAACAAGGCGCTTCCACCCGAGGAGCTGCTGGACTACACCTACGCGTACGCGCGACGGCTGGCCACCGACATCGCGCCGACGTCGCTGGCGGTGACCAAGCTGCAGCTCTACCACGACCTGCATCGAGACGTCGCCGCGTCGGTCCGGGACGCGGGCCGCCACCTCGACGAGATGATGGGCAGTGCCGACTTTGCCGAGGGCGTGGCCGCGCTGGCCGAGAAGCGCGCGCCGGCCTTCCCGGAGCTCGACGACGAACGGGAAGACTGACCGGGGATCTGGACGGAAGGATCCCGGCCCTCAGCCGTCGACCCCGGCGGGCAGCCTGGCGGGGTCCCAGCCGAGGAGGGCGACGGCCCGCCGGAAGGCGAAACGGTCGGTCATGCCCGCCACGTAGGTGACGGCGGCCAGCACAGCCTCCGGACTTCCCGCGCCCACGTCGGCCGCCGCAGGTGCGGTCGGGACGCGCTCGGTGACGAGGTGCGGTCGGTCCGCGAAGTGCTCGACGAGCGCGCGCAGGACGCCGATGACCGCATCGCCCTGGCGCAACGACGCGTCGCGCAGGTAGATGCGCTCGTAATTGCAGGCCCGGAACGCCGCGAGCGCCTCGGCTGCTTCCTCCTCCATGCCCACCTGGCCGGTGCGCAGCGAGGCCGAGACCACCGCGGCGATGAAGGCGCCGAGCTGGGCGCTGCGCCGCTCGCCGCACAGCGAGCGCACGGCGGTGGGCAACTGGTGCGGCGCCACGATCCCGGCCAGGACGGCGTCCTCCCAGTCGTGGCACACGTAACCGATCCGGTCGGCCCAGCTGACCACCTCGCCCTCGGGGGTCGACGGGGCCGGCCGCGACCAGCTGTGGTTGGCGATCCCGTCCACCGTCTCGGTGCACAGGTTGAGCGGCGCCAGGGAGACGAGGGCTCCCCAGGGCGCGTGGTCGAACCCACCGGGCACGTAGGGGTCGAGCGCGTCCTCGCTGGCGTGCCCCCCGGGGCCGTGCCCGCAGTCGTGGCCGAGCGCGATGGCCTCGGTCAGGGGCACGTTCAGCCGGCACGCCCGCGCGATGGCCGTGGCCACCTGCGCCACCTCGAGCGCGTGCGTCAGCCTCGTCCGCTGGTGGTCCTGGGGGAACACGAACACCTGCGTCTTGCCGGCCAGGCGACGGAAGGCCGTCGCGTGGAGGATGCGGTCGCGGTCGCGCTCGAAGCAGGTGCGCCAGGGGTCCGGCGCCTCGGGTTTCGCCCGCCGGCCGGCGTCCGACGCGCGGGTGGCGCCCGGCGCGAGCAGGCCGTCCTCGAGCTCTTCGCGCTCGGCCCGCCCGTTCGGTTCCGCCGGGTGCGCGCGCGCGGCGGGGGGAGAGCCGTCGGCCGGGCCGATGCGGGCGTGCGAGTCGGCGTGCGCCAGGCGGAGCGGGCCCGCGTAGCCGGCCATGGTCGCCGCCCAGCGGGCGCTGCGCTCCGTCTCGCCCGGCGCCGACAGGCCACTCATGTCCGGCAGTCTGCCCCGTGGCAGTAACGTCCAGGTGGCCCTGGGATCGCCCGGAGGTCGGCGAGAGGAGACAGACCAGGTGGACGTGCGCATCGGCATCACCCACACCCCCAAGGAGCTCGAGGTGGAGATGCCCGAGGACGCCGACCGCGACAAGGTGGTCGCCGAGATCGAGAAGCTGCTCACGACCGGCGACGGCGTCCTCTGGCTGATCGACCGCAAGGGGCGGCGCATCGGGGTCCCCGTGGTCAAGGTCGCCTACGTCGAGGTCGGCGCGCCGACCGGCGAGCGCCGCGTCGGGTTCGGCGCCCCTTGAGGACCGCCGGGGCGGCGGGGTAGGCGCCGGAACGGTGCGCGCGGCGCCGGGCCTGCTCGACCTGCGCCTGGTGTTCGTCACCGGCAAGGGCGGCGTCGGCAAGACGACGGTGGCGGCGGGCCTGGCCCAGCTCGCGGCCGAGCGCGGCACGCGCGTCCTGGTGTGCGAGGTGGACGCCAAGGGCGATGTGACGTCCCTGTTCGAGGCGGCCCCCACCGACTTCACCCCGCGCGAGATCGCGCCCGGCATCTGGTCGATGTCGATGGACACCGAGGCCTCGCTGCGCGAGTACCTCAAGCTGCACCTGCGCATCCCCGTCGTGGGCCGCATCGGGCCGCTGGCCAAGGCGTTCGACTTCGTGGCGACGGCGGCGCCCGGCGTGCGCGAGATCCTCACCGTGGGCAAGCTCTGCTGGGAGGTGCGGGAAGGCCACTACGACCTGGTGGTCGTCGACGCGCCGGCGACCGGCCACATCATCGGGCAGCTGGCCGCGCCGCAGGCCATCAACGACCTGGTGAAGGTCGGGCTCATCCGCAGCCAGACGGACTGGATGCTCGACATCCTCTCGGACCCGCGCCAGACCGGGCTCGTCGCCGTGTGCACGCCCGAGGAGATGCCGGTGAGCGAGACGCTCGAGCTCGAACGGCGCGTCCGCGAGGAGACGACCGTGCGGATGTCGGCCGTCGTGGTCAACCGGGTGCTGCCCGAGCTCTTCGGGCAGCGCGAGGAGGAGATCTTCGAGCAGCTGCGGGACCCGGCGACCGAGGAGCTGCTCTCCGCGCGCGCCGGCGGCCCGGTCGCCCCGGTGCTCGAGGCGGCCCGCCTCGCCGTCACCCTGCGCCGCACCCGCTCCGCCCACCTGCAGCGCCTGCAGGCCGGGTTGCCCGAGGGGCTCCCCGTGCTGCTCCTCCCGTACCTCTTCTCGCGCAGCTTCGGGGCCCGCACCACGCGCCAGGTGGCCCACGCCCTGGGCGAGGAGCTCGGGCTGTGACCGCGCCGGGCGCCGGCGCCAAGACGGTCGGCCAGCTGCTCGCGGCGAAGGACATCGTCATCGCCTGCGGGCCGGGCGGGGTCGGCAAGACCACGACCGCGGCGTCGCTCGCGGCGACCGCGGTGGTGGAACAGGGCGGCCGCGTGCTCGTCCTCACCGTCGACCCGGCCCGCCGGCTGGCCGACGCGTTGGGTTTGAAGGGAATCGGGAACGACGAAGTCCGCATCCCCGACGAGGTGTTCACCAGGGCGGCGGCCCACCCGAGGGGTGAGCTCTGGGCGGCGATGCTCGACACCAAGCAGAGCTGGGACGACCTCATCCGGACCCACGCGCCCGACGTGGAGACGCGCGAGCAGATCCTGGCCAACCCGCTGTACCAGAACATCTCGGGGCGCTTCGTGCAGTCGCACGACTACATCGCCATGGAGCGCCTCTACGAGATCTACTCCGAGGGGAAGTACGACCTCGTCGTGGTCGACACGCCGCCCACCCGCAACGCGCTCGATTTTCTCGACGCCCCGCAGCGCATGGCGGACTTCTTCTCCTCGCGCCTGCTGCGCTGGTTGATCGTGCCGTACCGCTCCCGCCTGGTGAACATGGCGTCGCGGCCCTTCTACCAGGTGGCCGACCGCATCCTGGGCACCCAGTTCCTGGCCGACATCTCCGAGTTCTTCATCCTCTTCCAGTCGATGTACTCGGGCTTCGTCGAGCGGGCCGAGGCGGTGACCCGGCTGCTCTCGGACCGCCGCACCACCTTCATGGTCGTCTCGACGCTCGAGGCGACACCGGTGCGCGAGGCCGAGTTCTTCTCGGCCGAGCTGGCGGCGCGCAAGCTGCATCTCGGCGCGGTCGTGTTGAACAAGGTGCTGCCCGAGTACCTGCGCGACTCCGGGACGGACAAGTTGGCGCAGTCACTGGCGACGCGGTCCGACGAGCTGGCGTCGGGGTTGACCGACGACCCCGTCGTGGCGGCACGGGTCCTGGGCGAGGTGGCCGAGAGCTTCCTCAACTTCGCCGTCGTGGCGCGGCGGGAGGCGGAGCAGGAGGGCGAGCTGCGGGGGGCGCCGGACGTGCTGGTGACCGTGCCCTACTACGACGCCGACATCTACGACATGAGCGGGCTGCTCAAGCTGGGTGCGCAGGTCTGGCACTAGGAGCACGCCCGTGCGCGTACCATCGGGTCCATGGTCCAGCTCATCGATCCCGAGGTCCTCGAGTACGCGGACGCGCACACGACGGCACCGCCCGGCCACCTCGAGACGGTCGACGCGTCGACCAGGGAGGACTTTGCCGCCTGGGGAATGATGGTGGGGCGCCAGGAGGGCCGCTTCCTCGAGCTGTTGGTCTTCGCCACGCAGGCCACCTCGGTCCTCGAGATCGGCACCTTCACGGGCTACTCCTCCATCGCCATGGCGGCCGGGCTCCCCAGGGGCGGCGCCATCATCTCGCTGGAGGTCGACCCGCACCACGCCAAGGTTGCTCGGGGCAACATCGCCGCGGCCGGTCTCGAGAGCCACATCAGCGTGATCGAGGGGCCGGCGCTGCGCTCGCTCGAGGAGCTCCAGGGTCCTTTCGACCTCGTCTTCATCGACGCCGACAAGGTCTCCTACGACGCCTACTACGAGGCCGTGTTGCCGAAGCTGGCGGCGCACGGGCTGATCGTCGTGGACAACACGCTGCAGTCCGGCGGGGTGCTGGCGTCGGAGAAGAACCCCCACGAGGGTGCGCGGGCGTTGCGCGCCTTCAACGACAAGGTCGTCAACGACCCGCGGGTGGTGTGCGTCTTGACCACCATCCGCGACGGCGTGACGCTGATCCGCCGGGCCGGCTAGCGCTCGGGCGGGAGACGGCCCGGGTGCTCGACTATCACCTCCATCTCTGGCCGCACTCGCAGCGCGCGACGCCGCTGCACCTCGAGCAGCTGGCCGAGTACTGCGGGCGGGCGGAGGCGGCCGGGGTCACGGAGCTCGCGCTGACCGAGCACCTCTTCCGGTTCCGCCAGGCCGACGCGCTGCTCGGCGGCTTCTGGGACGACCCACGCGTGCCGCCGGCCCTGGCCGCGTCCATGGCCGAGTACTGGGAGTTCCACGCCACCGCCGACCTCGAGGCCTACGTGGAGTGCGCCCTCGAGGCCAAGGAGGCCGGCCTGCCGGTCGTCATCGGCCTGGAGGTCGACTACTACGCGGACCGGATGGACGCGGTGGCCGACCTCTTGCGGGACTACCCCTTCGACGTGCTCCTGGGCTCGGTGCACTGGCTCGGCGCGTGGCGCTTCGACGACCTGGGAGACCCGGTCTCGATGGCGGAATGGGAGACGCGTGACGTCGACGCCTGCTGGGAGGCGTACACCACCGCCATGGAGGAGCTCGCCGCCTCGGGGGCGTGCGACGTGCTGGCGCATCCCGACCTCATCAAGGTGGCGGGCCACGTGCCGGACGCGCCGGCGGAGTGGTGGGACCGCATCGCCGAGGCGGCGGAGGCATCGGGCATGGCGGCCGAGGTGTCCTCGGCCGGCTGGCGCAAGCCGGCGGGCGAGCAGTACCCCGCGGCCGGCCTGCTGGAGCGCTTCGTGGCCCGCGGGGTCCCGCTGACCACCGCGTCGGACGCGCACGCGCTCGTGCACGTGGCGGACCGGGCCGACGACCTGCGTGCCGTCCTGGCCGCGGCCGGGGCCGGGACGCTGCAGGGCTACCGCGGTCGCGACCCCTACCCGGTGGCGGTGGGCGCCGCCGGTGCCGGGGTGGACGCCTGATGCCGACCCCGGCCGAGCTCGCCCAGAGCCATACCGACCTCAAGCCCGAGGAGCTCGAGCACCTGCAGCGGCTGCTCGGGAGTTGGGGCGTGCTGGCCGACCTCTCCTTCTCCGACCTCCTCCTGCTGGTGCCCTCGGCCGGCGCCGAGAGCGACGAAGACCCCGAGCTGGTGGTGCTGGGACAGATGCGCCCCAACAACCGGCCGACACTGGTGGACCAGGACCTGGTCGGCCAGACGGTGAACGAGTCGCAGTGGTCGCTGGTGGCGCGCTGCCTCCACACGGGCGAGATCGTGCGCGGCTCGATCCACCATCCCATCCTCGGCGAGCAGGTGCCGGTCGAGAACGTCCCGGTTCGCTTCGAGGGGCGCATCATCGGAGCCCTGCTGCGGGTGTCCCTGGCACCCCTCAAGGGACCGACGAGCATGTACGAGCGGACCTACCTCGACGTGTTCGAGCGCCTGGCCGACATGGTGGCCCAGTCGGCCTTCCCCTTCCCCGACGAGGACGTCGGCACCGAGGAGGCGCCGCGCGTGGGCGACGGGGTCGTGGTCGTCGACGCCGACGGCCGGGTGGAATTCGCCTCGCCCAACGCGCTCAACGCGTTCCACCGCATGGGCATCTACGCCCAGGCCGAAGGCCGCCGTTTCGGCGACCTCGACATCGAGGAGTCGGCCGTCGAGTGGGCCCTGGCGACCGGCCGGCCGGTGGTCGAGGAGGTGGAGCGGCGACCCGACGTCATCGTGCTGGTGCACTGCATCCCGCTGCTCTCCCACGGCACGGTGACCGGGGCCATGATCCTGCTGCGCGACGTGACCGACGTGCGCCGGCTCGACCGGCTGCTGTTGTCCAAGGACGCCGCCATCCGGGAGGTGCACCACCGGGTCAAGAACAACCTGCAGACCATCTCGTCGCTGCTGAGCCTGCAGGCGCGGCGCGTGGGTGATCGGGCGGCGCGGGTCGCGCTGCACGAGGCGGAGCGCCGGGTCCGCTCGATCGCGCTGGTGCACGAGATCCTCTCGCGCGACCCGAGCGACCAGGTGCCGTTCGCCGAGATCGTGGTGTCGCTGGTGCAGATGGCCGAGGACTCGGTGGTCTCCTCGCAGCCCATCGTGATCTCGGTGCACGGGGACGTGGGCGAGGTGGCGGCCGACCTGGCCACGCCGCTGGCGGTGACGGTCGCCGAGCTCCTCCAGAACGCGGTGGAGCACGCCTTCGATCCCGAGGCGGCGGGCGGCAGCGACGGGGCGGCCGGGCTCGAGGGCGCCGGCGGGGCGGCCGGCTACGCCCCCGTGGGCCACGTCGACCTCACGCTGTCGATCGACGAGGCCGCCCTGCGGGTCGAGGTGCGCGACGACGGGGTGGGACTGCCCGAGGGGTTCGACATCGAGCGCACCGCCAGCCTCGGGCTCTCCATCGTGCGCGACCTCGTGGTCAGCCAGCTGGAGGGGACGATCTCGATGGACGCGCTGCCGCCGGCGGAAGGGGGAGGGACGAAGGTCGCGATCTCGGTGCCGGTGCGGCCGCCCCAATGAGGGGGCGGACCGGCGCGCTCAGAAGTTGGCGGCGCGCTGCGAGCGGCGGGCGGCGAGCCACGCCTTGCGCAGCTTGCGGCGCTCCTCCTCGGAGGTGCCGCCCCACACGCCGGACTCCTGATTGGTGGCGAGGGCGAAGTCCAGACACGGCTCGAGCGCGTCGCAGGAGCGGCAGACCCGCTTGGCCGCCTCGATCTGGTCGACGGCGGGACCGGTCGTGCCGACGGGGAAGAAGAGGTCGGGCTCGGTGTTGCGGCAGGCGGCCACGCGCCGCCAGTCGTCCGCATCCCAGTCGACGGTCCGGTTCCACATGAGAGCCATCGGAATGTGCCTCCACCAGCATTGTGATCTTTTTCACATGATCGGGCCCTTACGGTGCCCGTCAGTGAAATTCGGGTTAACACCGAGAAGGGTAACGGTCCGCCGGTGAACGGGCAAGGAGTTTTTCGTGAAAATTTCTCCCTGTACAACGATGGAATCGTGACGTGTGGCCGGTGGCCCGCCCCGTGACGGCCGTCTTCGCTCATAGGGGTTGCACGGAACGGGGGATCGTCGAGAACACCCTCGAGGCGTTCGCCGAGGCACGGCGCCTCGGGGCCGACGGGGTCGAGCTCGACGTGCGGCTCACCGCCGACGGGGCGCTGGCGGTGCACCACGACGCCGAGGTCCCCGGCGTCGGTCCGATCCCGCAGCTGGGCGTGTCCGAGCTGCCGCCGTTTGTGCCGCTCCTCACGGACGTGCTCGGCGTGTGCGACGGGATGACCGTCAACGTCGAGATCAAGAACGCGCCGCAGGACCCCGGCTGGGACGCCGGCGAGGCGGTGGCGGCGCTGACGGCGGCGGCGATCGAGGAGGCGGGCTGGGCGGAGCGGGTCATCGTGTCCTCCTTCCAGCGGGCCACGCTGCGGGCCGTGCGGGCGGCCGACGGGCGGCTCGCCCTCGGCGCCCTCTGGGGGTTCTGCACCGATCCCGGGCCCGCCCTCGACGAGGCGGCGGTGGCCGGGTGCCGCGCCGTCCACCCCTTCGTCCTGGCCGTCACGCCCGAGCTGGTGGCGCAGGCCCACGCCGCCGGCCTGGCCGTCAACGTGTGGACCGTCAACGCCGTCGACGACCTGCGCGCCATGGTGGTTGCGGGGGTGGACGCGGTCATCACGGACGAGCTCACCTCGGCGCTCGCCATTGCCGCCGGCGGGGGAGCCTGAGGGGGAAGGGCCGCGGGACGCCCAGCGGAAAAGGCCCCGTCACCGGGCGGAATGGCGTGGAACGGCCCCGGTCCACAAAGATGGTCGGCCATGAACGTCGTCGTGTGCGTCAAGCAAATCCCCGATCCGGCCGTCCCCGGGTCGTTGAATCCGGACACCAAGACCCTCGACCGGTCCGGCAAGCTGATCATGGACGACTCGGACAATTACGGGGTCGAGATGGCCCTCCAGCTGGCCTCGGGCGAGGGCGACGAGGTGACGTTGGTCTCCATGGCGCCGGGGGGCGAGACGTCCGGGCTCCGCACCGGTCTCGCCATGGGCGCGGCGCGGGCCATCCTGGTGAGCGACGACGCACTGGCCGGCAGCGACGCACTGGGGACGGCCAAGGTGCTGGCGGCGGCGATCGGCCGGGCCAACCCCGACCTCGTCGTCATGGCGACCGAGTCGACCGACGGGTACACGGGCACGCTGCCGGTGCAGGTGGCCGAGCTCATGGGGCTGCCGTCGGTGACCTTCGCCAAGGCGATCTCCGTCGACGGCGGCTCGGTCAGCGTCGAGCGTCAGACCGAGTCGGGCTACGACGACGTCGTGTGCCCGATGCCTGCCGTCGTGACGGTGACCGCCGGCGTCGTCGAGCCGCGCTACCCCTCCTTCAAGGGGATCATGGCGGCCAAGTCCAAGCCGGTCGACAACCTGACGGTGGCCGACCTGGGCCTCGACGCGTCGCAGGTCGGCGCGGCCGGCGCCCGCCAGGAGATCACCGACGTCTCCGCCGCGGAGGCGCGCGCGCAGGGCGAGATCGTAGAGGACGAGGGCGACGGCGCGCAGCGCGTCGTGGCCTTCCTCGAGCAGCTGAAGGTGGTCTGAGATGGCGATCGAGAAGGTGTGGGTGCTGGCCGAGACGGCCGAGGGCGGAGGCCCCACGCCGGTCACGCTCGAGCTGTTGACCGAGGCCCGCACGGTCGCCGCCACCGTCGAGGCCGTGGCGTGGGGCGCCGCCGCCGCCCTGGCCGGCCCGCTCGGCGAGTACGGGGCGACCACCCTCTACGACGTCGGGGACCTCGACGGCGCCCTGGCGGGCGTGCCGGTCGCCGCCGCGCTGGCCGCGCTCGTCGAGGGCGGCAACGCCCCCGACGCCATCCTCTTCCCGGCCACCTACGAGGGCCGTGACATCGCCGGGCGCCTCTCGGCCAAGCTCGACCGCCCCGTGCTGACCAACGTGACCGGTCTGGTCGAGACCGACGGCGGCCTCTCGAGCCAGCACCCGCTCTTCGGCGGCAGCTCCATCGTGACCGCCCGCTTCACCGGCGACGGCCCGGCCATCTTCGTGATCCGCGCCAAGTCGTTCGCCGCCGAGCCCTCGGGCGGCGGGGCCGCCAACGTGGTGGCCGCCCCCGCCCCCGACGTCGCCGCGACCAACACGGCCAAGATCGTCGAGGCGCACGTCGAGGAGCGCAGCGGGCCGAAGCTCGACGAGGCGCCGGTCGTCGTCTCGGGCGGCCGCGGCCTGGGCGAGGCGGCCAACTACGCCATGATCGAGGAGCTGGCCAAGCTGCTGCACGGCGCCGCCGGCGCCAGCCGGGCCATCGTCGACGCCGGCTGGGTGCCCTACTCGCACCAGGTGGGCCAGACCGGCAAGACGGTCAAGCCGAACGTGTACATGGCATGCGGGATCTCGGGTGCCACCCAGCACTTGGTCGGCATGAAGGGCTCCAAGCACATCATCGCGATCAACAAGGACCGGGAGGCGCCGATCTTCTCGGTGGCCGACCTCGGGATCGTCGGCGACGTGCACAAGGTGCTCCCGGCGCTCATCGAAGAGCTCAAGGCCAAGAGCTGAGACGCCCCGCCTGACCGGCGGGACCGCGCCCGCTGCACCCGAGGGTGCGGGGTGGCGCGGCCGGACGCACTGGGCCTGGCAGAGTAGCGGGCGTGAGCCGGCTGTGCCGGGGCCACTCCAGGTTTGCGCGCGTGACGCTTGCGCGTTCGGAGGGAGTGGCCGGCGGTACATTCGGCGCGATCCACTGACCGCCCCGCATGCTCTTTCCGACCATCGACTTTGCGATCTTCTTCGCCGTGGCCTTCACGGTGAACTGGCTCCTCAACCCCTACGCGGGGTGGTGGAAGCTGGCGATGATCGGCCTCAGCTACGTCTTCTACGGCTGGGTCGGCTGGAGCTACTGCCTCCTCCTGTTGACGACCACCGCCGTGGCCTTCACCGGAGGCGCCTTGGTGGCGGCAACGCGCACCGACCGCTCCCGCCGCATCGCCATGGGCATCACGGTGGGCGCGCTGCTCGCGATCCTCGGCTGGTTCAAGTACTACGGCTTCGTCTCGGTCAACCTGGACAACCTCACGCACGCCCTCGGGTTCGGCCGGGCCGTCCCCTTGGTGCAGGTGGCACTGCCCATCGCCATCTCCTTCTTCACGTTCATGGCGATCAGCTACGTGGTCGACGTCTACCGGCGCCAGCTCGAACCGGCCAGGCCGCTGGACTTCGCGTTCTACCTCTCCTTCTTCCCGCACCTCCTGGCCGGGCCCATCGTCCGCGGCGGCGAGCTGCTGCCCCAGATCCGCCGCCGCCGTGACGCGGACTCGATCGACTACTCGCGTGCCTTCTGGCTGATCCTGGCCGGCCTCTTCAAGAAGGTCGTGATCTCCTCGTACGTCTCGACCGCCATCGTGCAGCCGGTCTTCACCTCGCCCAGCCAGCACTCCGCCCCCGAGGCGATCTTCGCGGCGTGGGGGTATGCGGTGCAGATCTACTGCGACTTCAGCGGCTACACGGACATCGCCATCGGCCTCGCCATGCTGCTCGGGTTCCGGTTCCCCCAGAACTTCGACGCGCCGTACACGGCCCGCAACCTGCAGGAGTTCTGGCGGCGTTGGCACATGACGCTGTCGCGCTGGCTGCGCGACTACCTGTACATCCCGCTCGGCGGGAACGCGAACGGCGACGCCCAGACCATCCGCAACATCATGATCACGATGGTGCTGGGCGGCCTGTGGCACGGCGCGGCGTGGACCTTCGTCATCTGGGGCGCCCTGCAGGGGGTGGGCCAGAGCTTCGGCCATCTCAGGCGCACGAGCCGGGTGCGGCGCGGCCTGCCCGCGGTGGCGGACGGGCCGGTGCGGGTCTGGGTCCAGCGCTTCCTCACCTTCCAGTACGTCTGCCTGGGTTGGGTCTTCTTCAACGCATCGGGCACGGCACAGGCCTTCGCCGTGCTGGGCCGGATGTTGAAGGGGTGGGGTCAGGGCTCGCCGCTGGTGACCCCGCTGCTGGTGATCGTCGTCTTCGGCAGCATCGCGCTCCAGTTCGTGCCCACCCTCAGCGTGGACCGCCTGCAGGCCGCCTTCTCGCGCCAGCGCGCCCTCGTGCAGGTCGGGCTGCTCGGCTTCGCCCTGCTGGCCATCACCACGTACGGTCCCATCGGCGTCGCGCCCTTCATCTACTACCGCTTCTGATGACGGACCAGCGCATACCGTCGACCGACCTCGCGGAGGAGCCGGAGCAGCCGGGAGAGTGGAGCGACGGACGCGTGCGGCTGCCCTGGACGCGGGTGTTCGCCCTCGGCGCGGGTGCGTTCGCGCTGTGGTTCCTCCTCTTCGCGCCGACGCTGCAGCACAACGCCCAGGTGTCGCCCGTCGGCACGCGGCGCACCGTCAGCCTCGACGTGACCGGACCGGTCGCCGCGCTCAGCCGGGGGCTGCAGCTCTCCCGCATCGTGTCGGCCACGGGCCGGGAGAACACGCTGCCCGGCGGGACGGACGGGCTCAGCATCTCGGGGCCGCGCGCCGGCGCGTCCCGGGGGAAGCACCACGCCGCCCGGACCGCGTCGGGTCAGGGGAGCGTTCCGGTGGCGACCACCCCGACGACGGCGCCGCCGAACCCGAAGATGCCGACCGCGGCCGAGCCGCTGCGCGTGTTGATCGTGGGCGACTCCATCGGGCTCGACATGGGTGGCGCGCTGCAGTCGGACCTCGCCGGAACGGGCGTGGTCAACGCCGCGCTCGACGCGCGCGAGAGCACCGGGCTGGTCCGCCCCGACTACTTCAATTGGCCCGCGGAGCTGACCACGGACCTCCAGAAGGAGGATCCCCAGGTCGTGGTCGTGATGATCGGCGCCAACGACGCGCAGGACTTCCTCGGGCCGCCCGACGTGCCGTACACGTCGCCCCAGTGGAACGCGCTGTACGCGCAGCGGGTGGCCCAATTCATGCAGATCGCCGGAAGCGGCGGTGCGACCGTGATCTGGGTCGGCATGCCGCCCATGCAGAACCCGGGCCTGAGCGCGCAGATGACCGACCTCAATGGCGTGTCGCAGCACCAGGCGTCGGTGGCCCGCCCACCGGTGACGTTCCTCAGCACGGACAAGTCCCTCGGCACGCCGCAGGGGGGTTACACCGCCTTCGAGACGGAGGGGGGCCAGGTGGTGAACGTGCGGACGCCCGACGGCACGCACCTCACGCCCGGTGGCAGCCAGGTCGTGGCCCAACAGGTGATCAGCGAGCTGGAGGCGCTGGGGTACCACATCCCGTGAGGGGTGGAGGGGTCAGACGAGCGGCCACGGATAGGGCGGCCAGCCGCCGTCGTCGACCAGCTCGGGGAGGGCGCGCAGGCTGAGCAGCCAGGCCACGCGGTCGAGCGTGGCGGCCACCTCCGCCGGATCGATGAGGTCGCAGAGCGCCGCGGGAGCGCCGTCGCGCGCGAGGCGGGCCAGGTCCTGTTGGACGTCGGGCTCGAGGGTGGCACCGCCGAAGTCCCAGATCACGGTGCGGAGCTTCTCGTGCTCGTTGAAACAGAGCCCGTTGTCGATGGCCCACAGCCGGTCCTCGGCCAGGAGCACGTGGCCGCTCTTGCGGTCGGCGTTGTTGGCCACGATGTCGAAGGCGCACAGTTGCATCAGCACGGCCTGCCAGCGCGGGTCGTCGCGCAGCGTGAAGTAGTGCGAGGTTCCGTCTTCGTGGACGAAGCGCTGGACCGATCCCGGCCCGAAGGGCCCCTCGGGGCGGCGGACCGTCTCGGGCACCAGGCCCCACCCGAGGGACTCCGAGAGGACGTACGCGGCAACCTCGCGGCGGAAGAGCCCGCCCGGGAAGTCCCACAGGGGTCGCTCACCCTTGGCGGGCTTGTACACGGCCAGCAGCTCCTCGCCGCCGAGCTCGCACGTGACGAGCAGCGTGGCGTTCGAGCTCCCCGCGATGCGGCCGTGCACCTCCATGGCACCTTCGGTGAGGACGTGTTCGACCGTCGCGTCGGACACTGCGCTCAACTGGCGGGCGGCCGGTGCCCGTTGGTGCGCGGACAGTCGTGGCCCGCCGGGTCCAGCGGGAGCGCGCACAGCGGGCAGGGCGGGCGTCCCGCCTCGACCAGCCGGGTGGCGTGGATGGCGAAGGCGGCGGCCTGCTCGCGCGACAGGGCCACGCGCAGCACGTGCCCGCCGCCCTCCACGTCGTCGTCCTCTTCCTCGTCCTCCTCGTCGTCGACCCCCACCTCCTCGAGGACGACGATGATGCGGTCGAGCTCCTCGTCGTAGCTGACGCCGATGGTCCCGACGACCCACTCGAACTCCTCGGTGCCGTAGAAGTCGAGGTCTTCGGGCAGGTGGCCCGGCCGGCCGAGCTCCTTGACGATTCGTCCGAGATAGCCGGCCAGCACGGCGATCTGTTGCTTCTCGACCTTCACGGTGGTCTCGGTCAGTCCCTGGCGGCAGTAGAGGAGGAACAGGCGGTGGCCGACCTCTCCGATGACGCCGACGGTGCAGTGGTCGGGCGCGTCGAAGTCGAGCTCGTCGGTCATGGCGCGCGCTCCGGCGCGGGGGAGCCTGCGTCGGCGCTCACGACACGACGAGTTCGTCGAGCGACCCGGTGGAATTGACGCACAGCACCACGGGGCCGCCGGCGGTGAACAGGAGCGCAGAGATGGAGCACGGCGAGACGACCAGCCGCTGCATGAGGTCGAGGGGCATCCCGGCCGCGGCGGCCACGACCGCCTTGATCGGGTCGGCGTGCGAAACGGCCACGATGGTCTGGCCCGGGTGCTCGGCCACCAGCGCGAGCACGGCGTCCATCGACCGGACCGACATCTCGGCGAACGACTCCCCGCCCGGGAAACGGAACCCGGCGGGCCAGCGCTGCACGGTCGGCCACTCACGGGCCCGGTAGAGCCGCTTGAGCGGCTTTTCGGTCCAGTTGCCCACGTCGACCTCGATCAGGCCCGCCGCGGCGCGCACCCGCAGGCCCAGCGCCTTGGCGATCGGCGCCGCCGTCTCGCGGGTGCGCTCGAGGGGCGACGCGTAGACGGCGGCCGGTTTCTTGGCCAGCGCGGCGATCCGCTCGGCCGCCGCCTCCGCCTGCGCCTGTCCCTTTTCCGAGAGGTGGAGTCCCGCCGCCTGACCGGGGAGCATCTTGCCCGTCGTGGGCGTCGTCCCGTGCCGGACCAGGAGCACCACGGTGGCCGCGGGCGCCTTGCGGCCGCGCGACGCCGGCCTGCCTGCGGACGCGGGACGGGCAGTTGTGGGCACGGACGCCCATCGTAGGCTCTGGGCCGTGCCGACCGACCGGGTGCAGAAGGACTCCGTGGCGGCGGTGCAACGGGACGTGGCGGCGTGCCGACGTTGCCCGCGGCTGGTGGCCTGGCGTGAGGAGGTGGCCCGGACGGGCCGGGCGTCGTACGCGGGCCAGGTCTATTGGGGTCGCGGCGTGCCGGGCTTCGGCGACCCTCGTGCCGGGCTGCTCGTCGTGGGCCTGGCACCCGCGGCGCACGGGGCCAACCGGACCGGCCGGGTGTTCACCGGCGACCGGTCCGGCGACTGGCTGTTCGCCGCGCTGTACCGGGCGGGCTTCGCGTCCCAGCCGACCAGCACCGCGCTCGACGACGGCCTCACGCTGCGCGACGCGTACGTCACCGCGGCCGTGCACTGCGCGCCTCCCGCCAACATGCCCACGCCGGCCGAGCGTGCGGCCTGCGCGCCGTATCTCGACCGCGAGCTGGCGCTCCTGCGGCGCGCCTCGGTGGTGGTCGCGCTCGGACAGTTTGCCTGGCAGTCGGTGGCGGCCCACTACGGGCTCCGCCCCCGCCCCGCGTTCGGGCATCTCGCCGAGGCGGCCCTGCCCGACGGCCGCCGCCTGCTCGCGTCGTACCATCCGAGCCAGCAGAACACGTTCACCGGCACGTTGACGGTGCCCATGTTCGACGCCGTGTTCACCCGGGCGCGCCAGCTGCTCGCGGTGCGGCCGGCGCCCTGACCACCGGCTACCGTCTCGGCCACACCGGGGAGGACGCGTGCGCGGACAGGACGACGTGCTGCCGTGCGAGGCGGCCGAGATCGAGCACTGGGACGAGACGGCCGACGTCGTCGTCGTCGGCTTCGGCGCGGCGGGCTCCGCCGCGGCCTTCAGCGCGGCGGAGGCCGGGGCGACGGTCGTGGTGGCGGAGCGAACGGGCGGACCCGGCGGCGCGGCTGCGTTGGCCGAGGGCATCGTCTACCTCGGCGGAGGCACGCCGATCCAGACCGCCTGCGGGTTCGAGGACAGCCTCGACGACATGTACCGCTACCTGGTGGCGGCCTGTGGCCCCGATCCCGACGAGGCCAAGATCGCGCGGTACTGCGAGGAGAGCCTGGGCCACTTCGACTGGCTCGCCGCCCGCGGCGTCCCCTTCGACCCCACGTTCTGCGCCGAGACGTCGATGGCGCCCGCGGGAACCGAGGGGCTCGTGTACTCGGGAGGCGAGGACGCCTATCCCTTCAACGAGATCGCCCGGCCCGCGCCGCGCGGGCATCTGGCCAAGACGGCCCGGTCCACCGGGTGGCTCCTGATGCAGCACCTGGCGGCGGCCGCGACGGGCGCCGGCGCCGCCGTGACGGCGGACACCCGCGTCGACCGGCTCGTGCTCGACGACGGCCGGGTGGTGGGGGTGCAGGCCCAGCGCTTCGGGCAATCCGTGTCGCTGCGGGCCCGGCGCGGCGTGGTCCTGACCGCGGGCGGGTTCATCTTCAACGACGACATGCTGCGGCGGCACTGCCCCCCTCTCGCGCGCGGCACGTTCAAGGTCGGGACCGAAGGCGACGACGGACGGGCCATCCGCATGGCCCAGGCCATCGGGGCGGCGGTGCGCAGCATGTACGCGGGCGAGGTCTCGCTGCCGATCACGCCGCCGCGGACGCTGATCCACGGGATCCTCGTCAACGGAAAGGGGCAGCGCTTCATCAACGAGGACACCTACATGGGCCGGGTCGGGCAGGCCGCGCTCTACGAGCAGGACGGCGAGGTGTACCTCATCGTCGACGAGGCCACCTACGAGGTCAACTGGATGGGCCTGGCGGCGAGCTGGGTCTGCGAGACCCCGGCCCAGCTCGAGGCCGAGATCGGGCTGCCCGTGGGCTCGCTCCAGGCGACCCTCGACCTCTACAACCGTCATGCCGAGGCGGGGGAGGACCCGTTGTTCCACAAGGGGCCGGCGTGGGTGCGCCCGCTGGTGGCGCCGATCGGCGCCGTCGACCTACGCATCGGGCCGGCGCCGTACGCACCCTTCACGCTCGGCGGGCTGGAGACGGCCGTGGGCGGTGAGGTGCTCGACCTGGCCGGCGACGCCATCCCCGGTCTGTTCGCGGCCGGGCGGACCACGGCCGGTGTCTGCGCGTTCGGCTATGCCAGCGGGCTCTCCATCGGCGACAGCACCATCTTCGGCCGGTTGGCCGGCGCCTGCGCAGCGCGGGCCGGCGGCGACTGAGCCCGGCCCGCCGGCGCGGCGCACCTTCCCCGCTGTTCGTGCACGGCGTTCATTCCCGCGGTGCGGCGTACTCGATCACGCGGGCCATGACCGCGTCGTCGGACTTCGCCACCGAGCCACAGTCGACGTGGGGCCGGGGGTCGTACTCGATCATCAGCTGCGCCGCCTGTGCGGCCGTGCGGTCCACGAGGAGCTCGGTGAGCCGCAGCGCCATGTCGATGCCGCTCGAGACCCCGGCCGCGGTCAGGATGCGTGCGTCGAGCTGCTCGACGACACGCGCAGGGGTGGGCACGACACCGTGCTTCTCGAGCTCGCCGTAACACGACCAGTGCGTGGTGGCGACCCGGTCCCGTAGGAGGCCGGCGGCGGCGAGGACCAACGATCCCGTGCAGACCGAGGTCGTGTAGCGGGTGCCGGCGTGCGCGTGGCGCACCCAGCCGAGGACCCGCTGGTCGTGCTCGAGCCGGCGCGTGCCCACCCCGCCGGGGAAGACGATCACGTCTGGCTCCGGCAGCTCCTCGAAGGTGGCGTCCACCATCAGACCGAGCATCCCGTTCTCGCTGCGCACCTCGCCGCGCCGGTGTCCGATGAAGGTCACGTCGAAGTTCGGAATGCGCTGGAGGACCTCGTAGGGCCCGACCGCATCGAGCGCGGTGCACCGCGCGAACAGCGGGACGGCGATCTGGAGACGTACGTCGGTCATGCGGGCGTCCTCTCTGCCGGAACGGTACGGAAGCGACGGCGGTAGGCATCGGGCGACACGCCGAGATGCCGTTGCACCACCCGGCGGAGCGTCTCCGCGCTGCCCAGCCCGCAGCGCGCCGCCACGATGTCGAGGGTGTCGCCCGTCTCCTCCAACTCGCGGCGGGCAGCCTCGAGCCGGGTGCGCTCGACGAAGCGGCTCGGCGTCTCGCCGACCTCGGCGGTGAAGACCCGGGTGAAGTGGCGGACGCTCATGCCCGCCGCACCGGCCAGGGCCGGCACCCGGTGGTCGCCGCCGGGGGCGGCCTCGACCAGGGTCTGCACGGCGCGCACCGTCGAGCGCTCGGCGCGCGGGACCCACACAGGTGACGCGAACTGCGTCTGCCCGCCCGGGCGGTGCAGGAACATCACGAGCCAGCGCGCCACCGTCTGGGCCACGTCGACCCCGAGGTCCTCCTGGACCAGCGCGAGGGACAGGTCGATGCCGGCCGTGACCCCGGCGCTCGACCAGTACTTGCCGTCGCGGATGTAGATCGGGTCCGGGTCGACCGTGAGTCCCGGATGGGCCGCGCGCAGTTGGTCCGCTCGCGCCCAGTGCGTCGTGACCCGCCGGCCCCGGAGCAAGCCGGCCGCGCCGGCGACGAAGGCCCCCGAGCACACGCTCGCCACGCGGCGGCAGCCGGGAGCGGCGCGGCGGATCCAGCCGACGAGATCCTCGTCGGCGGCCGCAGGCTCGGCACCGCCTCCGCCGGCCAGGACCAGCGTGTCGATGCGCTCGGCGCCGGCACCCAACTCGGGGAGCGGGTGCGTCACCAGTTCGAGGCCGCTCTCGGAGCGCACCGTGCCGCCGGCGCGGGACGCCACGCCGACCCGGTAGCCGCCCGCCCGGCCCGCTGCGGTCGCGGCGCGGCTCGCACCGGCGAAGACCTCGTGCGGGCCGGCCACGTCGAGGGGCTGCACGCCCTCGAAGGCGACGATCACCACCCGACGTTCACGCACGGCCTCACTCTGACGGTCTCGCCCGATGGCGTCAATGACGTGATTCCCACAGATTCGGCCATGACGGGAGGCTTGCCCGCGCTCCGGCCGTCATCTGCGACGGGTCGGCCGGGTGCAGCCGGGGTCAGCCCTCGGCGCGGGCCCGGTGCGTGCCGCGGGCGCGCACCCACGCCAGCAGGTCGCCGCCGTCGCCGCGCCGCACGGTGCCCGTGAAGATGTCCTCGCGCCCGGTCGTGACCTCCCGGCGCACCTCGGCGTAGAGCTCGTCCCCGAGGGCGGCGGGCTGGAGGTACTCCACGAGGACCGACGAGATGATGCCCGAGTGCTCGGCGTCGTTGGCGGCCGCGGCGACGGCAGCGCCGGCGACCGCATAGAAGACCGCGCCGTGCACCGTGCCGTGCGGGTTGGCGTGTTCGGCCCGAGTCACGAGGAGGGCGACGGTGTGACCGGGCCCGCGACGCTGCACGTCGATACCGAGGAGGGCTGCGAACGCGTCGGCCTGGGGGCCGCTCACGGCGGTGTCAGGATGCGGGCGCGGGGAGGAGCCCCGGCATCGGCACCGCCGTGGCGGGCCAGCGCTTGCGGCTGACCCGGCTCAACTTGTTCAGGAGCGTCACCGCGCCCGGGTCGTCCTCGATCGGGCGGGTCTCGATCGCGCCGGCCGCCTCCATGTCGTCGAACAGGGCCTCGCCCTTCTCGGTGCGCAGCAGGGTCAGCGTCCAGTCGCCGAAGGCCCCGATGCCGCCGGTCGAGATGTCCGCGTGCTCGGCGGCGAAGTCGGGACAGCTGGTGCAGCCCTCGCGGGTCCACGCGTGCGCCTCCTTCAGGGGAACCTCGTGGTAGGTGCCGTCCCGCATCCAGACCTGGAAGACGCCCTTGATGTTCATCTTGACGATGTCGGCGCGGGCCAGGCCGTACTTCGCCTCGAAGAGCTCGGGGAAGATGGCGTCGTCGAAGGTCTTGGAGCAGAGCAGCCCGATGGAGAGCGTGAAGCGCCGGGCGATCTTGCCGGCCTTGCGCGCCTGCATCACGGGTGGCGCCGAGGCCTGGCAACCCATGCCCACCAGGGCGATCCGCTCCGCACCCCCCGCGATGGCCTCGGGGTAGGCGAGGGGGTTGGCCGAGTACGTGTAGCGCGACCCGGCCGTGGCCAGCACGTCCTCCCTGTTCCGGGCGACCTGCGGCACCGCCTTCCAGGTCGAGCCGTCGCCCTCGAGCCCCGACACCAGGGCGGCGTCGATCACCTCGTGCTCGAAGGCCCAGATGAGGAGCGCGGACACGAGGCCGCCGTCCTGGCCCACCCCCTGGATGTCGGCGTCGGTGGCCCGGGCCAGCACGGTGCGGCGCGCGATCCCCGCGACCTCGTCCTCGGTGCGGGCGCGGCCGAAGAGGTGGGTCTCGATCTCGGGCTCCCACGTGCGGAAGCGCGGGCAGGCCCGGGTGCACAGGGTGCAGCCCTTGAGCCCGTGGGTGCAGTTGTCCGGGCCTCCCTCCGCGTCCACGTGGAAGGGCCGGTAGACGCCATCGCTGTCGTCGTAGCCGAGCACGTCGTACGGGCAGGCGATGACGCAGGCCGAGCAACCCGTGCAGAGCCCGGACGTGACGACCTCGGTGAACAGCTCGGCCCATTGCGGCTTCTCGGGAGGCATCGCGCCCCACCCTATTCGGCGAGGCCGGACCGGTCCGATACCGTGCGCCGGTGCCCGAGATCCTCGAGGTCGAGCTCTACCGTGCTCTGGCCGAACGGGCTCTGGACCGCGACATCGCCCGCGTGTGGATGGTCGACGCGCGCTACGGCCGTGGCGGCACCACACCCCGGCGGCTCGGGGCGGCCCTGGTCGGCCGCTCGTTCGCCGCGGCGCGTCGGCGGGGCAAGCTCCTCCTCCTCGACACCACGGATGGCCCCACCGTCGGCGTGCGCTTCGGGATGACCGGGGGCATCGTGGTCGACGGGCAACAGGCCCTCGACCGCCTCCGCTACGGGCCGGGCGTGTTCGAGGAGAAGTGGGTGCGTGCCCGCGTCGTCTTCGGCGACGGCGGCTCGCTCCTCCTGCACGACCCGCGCCGCTTCGGCTCGCTCGAGCTGGCACCGGACGAAAACCGGCTCGGGCCCGATGCCTTGACCGTCACCCGCCTCGAGCTCGAGGCCGCCCTCGCGACCGGTCCGCGACGAAACGGTGCCGCCGCACCGCTCAAGGCCCGCCTCATGGACCAGGAACGTCTGGCCGGGGTGGGGAACCTCCTGGCCGACGAGATCCTCTGGCGGGCCGACCTCGATCCCGAGCGGCGCACCCCACTGCACGGCGACGAGCTGCGCCACCTGCACACGACACTGCGGAGCACGCTGCGCCAGCTGGCGCGCCGCGGGGGCTCCCACATGGGCGAGCTGATGGACGCGCGCCACGCCGACGGGCGCTGCCCCCGCGACGGCACCCTGCTCCGGCACGCCGCCGTGGGCGGGCGCAGCACCTACTGGTGCCCGCTGCACCAGCACTGAGGTCCGAACGTTGCGGCCGTGCCGTCCGCCTTCAGCTGACGCGGTGGCGTAGCCACCAGGCGCAGCCGCCGGCCAGCGCGACCGCGAGCAGCACGAAGAGCGCGGTCTCGATGGTCTGGAACGTCCAGAAGCGGTTCGCCGGCTGGTAGGTGACGACCTCGTGGTACTTGGCGCTGAGCGTGTTGAGGCACTGGGTGAACGCGTTCTGCGCGCCGGGCGCCACGTGGGACACCGAACTGGTCCCGCCGAGGACCCCGCCCCCTCCGGCGGCTTTGCCGAACGCCGGTGGAGGTCCGTTGAACATCCCCGGGCAGGCCTGCTTGACGTACGCCGACGTCGGGGCCCGGCCCGCCTTGTCGGCGATGGTGGCGCCGGTCACCCAGGCGTTGGGGAGATCCGGCGACTGCGCGGTGACCGAGGCCACGCCCGGTGCGCCGATCGGGCCGTTGAGCTGGAACCCGGCGTCGGCCGGGGTCAGCGGCAGGGTGGTGGTGAGCGGGCTCATGTAGTGCGGCCGCAGCCAGTACGTGACGGCGAGGCGGGCGCCGATGAAGCCGGCCAGCGTGACCGCCATCGCCGGCAACGTACGCCGCAGGATGAGCCCGACGGTGGCGGCGAGGGCGAAGGCGAAGACCGCGTACCCGGCCGGCACGAACCCGTGCAGTGCGAAGTTGGACGGGCCGAAGCGGTCCTGGTTCACCTTGTCGATCGGGCTGGCCCACCAGGTCGCCATCAGGCCGAGCGCGCCGGCGGCGACCACGCTGGCCAGGCCGACGAGGCCGAGCTTGACGAACAACCACCGCAGGCGGCTCACGCTCTGCGTCCAGGCCAGCCGGAACGTCCCCGTCTCGAGCTCGTGGGCGATGAGCGGCGCGCCCCAGAACATGCCGATGAGCGCGGGAACGACCAGGACGAGCGCCACGACCGCGATCTGCAGTCCCTTGTCGGTGGCCGTGACCGGGTTGTTGCAGGCCGTGCTCAATCCGCCCGACGCCTTACAGGCGGCGACCGCCGTGTCGTAGACGTTGACCAGATGGGGCCCGGTGGCGGCCAGGACGATGGCGATCACCACCAGCCCGGCGAGCCCGACCGTCGCCTGCGAGCGGAACTGGCGCCACGAGAAGGCGATCATCGGGCCACGTCCAACCTCGTGACCTTGGCGTCGGCCTCCCTGCTCCTCCGCCGCCGGGTGCCACCGCCCGCCTGGCCCATGTACGCCAGCACGAGGTCCTCGAGGTCGAGCTGCTCGACGGTCCACGACGGATCGAGCACCGGCCCGTCGCAGCGCACGAGCAGCGTGCTCTGCCGGTCGGTGTGACTCTCCTCGATCACGTGCTGGTCGTCCGGCAGCGCGTCGACGTCGTGGCGCGGCCCGGTGAGCCGGTGGTGCGACGCCAGCAGCTCGTCGACCTCGCCGGCCACCTGCACCCGCGACGCCACGAGCACCACCAGGTAGTCACACACCCGCTCGAGGTCGGCGACCAGGTGGGAGGACAGGACCACACTGACGCCCTGTTCGGCCACGACCTCCATCAGGGTCTGGAGGAACTCGCGTCGGGCCAGCGGGTCGAGGCTGGCCACCGGCTCGTCGAGGACGAGGAACTCGGGCCGCTTGGCGACGGCGAGAGTGAGGGCCAACTGGGCCCGTTGGCCGCCCGACAGCGTTCCCGCCCGCTGCGCGGGGTCGAGGTCGAGATCCTCGATGCGCCGGCGCGCCACGTCGGCGTCCCAACCGGGGTTCATGTGCGCCCCGAGGGCGAGGTGGTCGTCCACCGTCAAGCGCGCGTAGGTCGGCGTGTCCTGGGCGACGAAGCCGACGCGGGCCAGCTGCGCCGGGTCGTCGCTGGGCCGGTTCCCCAGCACGTCGATGGACCCGGCGCTCGGCGTGAGCAGGCCCACGGCGAGGTGCAGCAAGGTCGTCTTGCCCGCGCCGTTCGGCCCGACCAGGCCGACGACGTGCCCGGACGGCACGTCGAGGTCGCACTCGCTGAGCGCCCAGCGGCGGCCGTAGCGCTTGCCCAATCCGTGGGCGCTCAGGACCGCGCTCACGCTATGTCCTCCTCGGCGGCGGAGCGAAAGGAGTCCCGGAACAGCGCCTCGATGCTCTCGTCGTCCAGGCCGGCGCGCCGCGCTTTGGTGATCCAGCGCTGCAGCGCCTGGCGCAGCGGGCCGTGGGCGGCGATCGACCCGCCACCGAGTGACCCGGTGACGAACGTGCCCACGCCCGGGCGGGCGCTGGCGAGGCCCTGGTGCTCCAGCTCGCGGTAGGCCTTGAGCACGGTGTTGGGGTTGATGGCCAGCTGGGCCACGACCTCCTTGACCGTCGGCAACTGGTCGCCCTCGTGCAGGAGGCCGAGGCGCAGGGCCTGCCGGACCTGCTGGACGATCTGGAGATAGGGGGAGACGCCGGAGCGGCTGTCCAGGTGGAACTCGATCACGCGGACCTCATTCATCTAGTTGACTAGATGAATATGTCCTACGACGGTGGGTGTGTCAAGGCGCTCCGCCGGGGCGATCAGCTGCTGAGCGCTGGCAGGCCCTTGGCGATCAGGTCGACGCCGAAGACGAGGAAGAGCACCGTCAGGACCGCGGCGTTGTGCACCGTCAGCCATTCCTTGACCGTGTCGAGCGTTGCCCGGGCGTGCTCGCCACCGAGCAGCGCGTAGAGCACCGGGAGGACGATGGTCAGGCTGGCGATGGCGACGAACACGATGATGGCCACGACGGCGTCGGTGGTCGAGAGGCCGGGGACCTGGGCCAGGCCGGCGGCGGCACCCGCGGTGAGGATGAGGTTCTTGGGGTTCACCGCCGCCAGCAGGACGGCGAACCCGAACGCCTTGGGCGGCGAGACCGACTCGACTGTCGAGAGCCACCTGGGCATCTCGGGCGCCGCGTCCTTCGCCGGACGCTTGCGCCAGTTGCGCCGCGCCAGGGCGAGGAGGAGGACGCCGAGGGCGATCTTGCCCCACGACACCGAATCGGACGCGGTGCTGCTCGTGGCGGCGACGTTGCCGTCGTGGGAGACCACGTAGACCACGACGCTGACGACGGCCAGCGAGATGACCCAGCCGAGCAGGAAGAGCGGACCGTTGAGCCGTGCCCGCTGCGAGAACAGCATCAAGATCACCGCGATGATCGGGACGGGACTGATGGCCACGCCGATGGCGAAGGTCAGGATCTCGCTGATGCCTTGCCCCATGACACCTCCTTCCTCGGAGGCCAGCTTCGTCCGTCACGGCGCAGATGGGGTGGACCCGGGGGACGCGTGCGCGCGTCCGCTCGGCGGCGACGTCAGTCCCCGTCGACCTCCTCGAGCACCTTGGCGGCGTGCCCGTCGGCCTTGACGTGGTACCAGGCCCGCTGCACCTTGCCGTTGGGCCCGACGAGGAAGGTCGAGCGGATGGTGCCGACCGTCTTCTTGCCGTACATCGTCTTCTCGCCCCACGCGCCGTACTTCTCCATCACCTTCTTGTCCGCATCGCTCAACAAGGGGAACTTGAGCTTGTACTTGGTACGGAACTTCACGTGCTTGTCCGCCTTGTCGGGGGAGATCCCGAGCACGGCCACGTCGGCCTTGTCGAACGCGCGCAGGTTGTCGTTGAACTGGCAGGCTTCCTTGGTGCAGCCGGGCGTGTCGTCGGCCGGGTAGAAGTAGACGATCACCCGTTGGCCCTTGTAGTCCGAGAGTCGCACCGGCTTGCCGTCCTGGTCAGGCAAGGTGAACGCAGGGGCGGTGGCGCCCGCTTCGAGTTTGGCCATGGCTGCTCTCCTTGGTCGTCTTCCGGGTCGGCTCACTCTGGCACACGGCGTCCGCGGGAGAACCGACCTGGGCTGGTACGATGAGTGTGCGACCGCCGGCGGGGGCCGGTGAGTCGGGGTCGATTCTCACTCCTCTGGATGGCGCACGGCCCCGCCGCACACAGAGAGAGCGGGTCGATGACCGTAGAAGCCTTGACCGGCGCGCACGCCGGGTCCGACGCGAGCGAGGACAGTGATGCCTCCGGCGACGATACCTACGAGACCGCCAGGACCTTCGAGTCCCTCGGCGTGTCCGAGGAGCTCACCCGGGCGCTGGCCGACGAAGGCATCGTCAGCGCGTTCCCCATTCAGGCCCTGACCATCGCCGACGCCCTCGCCGGCCGTGACGTGTGCGGGAAGGCGAAGACCGGCTCCGGCAAGACCCTCGCCTTCGGGGTGCCACTGCTGCAGCGGGCCAAGGCGACGAAGGGCGCCGACGGGGCGCGCCCGGCCGCCCGTCCGGCCCGGCCCCTTGCGCTGGTGCTCCTGCCCACGCGCGAGTTGGCGGTGCAGGTGCACGACGTGCTCGCTCCGCTCGCGAAGACGCTCGGGCTGTGCGCCGTCGCCGTCTACGGCGGCGCCGACATCGACCGCCAGATCTCGAAGCTGCGCAAGGGCGTGGACCTCGTCATCGCCACGCCCGGGCGCCTGATCGACCTCGGCGACCGCGGCGAGGTGGCCGTGGACGGGCTCGAGACGCTGGTGCTCGACGAGGCCGACCGCATGGCCGACATGGGGTTCATGCCGCAGGTCGAGTGGGTGCTGCGCCGGTTGGACCAGCCGCACCAGACCCTCCTGTTCTCCGCGACGCTCGACGGCGCCGTCGACCGCCTGGTGAAGCGGTATCTCTCCGATCCGGTCTTCCACGAGGTCGCGTCGACCACGCAGACGGTGACGCTCATGGAGCACCGCTTCCTCCAGGTGCACCAGATGGACAAGGTCAAGGTGGCGGCCGCCATCTGCCGCAGCCAGGAGAAGTCGCTCCTCTTCGTGCGCACCAAGCGGGGTGCCGACCGGCTGGTCGACCACCTGGGCAAGGAGGGCGTGCGAGCGGCGGCCATCCACGGCGACCTGCGCCAGGCCAACCGGGAGCGCGCGCTGGCCGACTTCTCGAACGGCAAGCTCTCGGTCCTCGTGGCGACGGACGTCGCCGCCCGCGGGCTGCACATCGAGGGCGTCGACGGCGTCATCCATTTCGATCCGCCCGAGGACCACAAGGCCTATCTGCACCGCTCCGGCCGCACGGCCCGCGCCGGCAAGGCCGGTGTCGTGGTGAGCCTCGCTCTGTGGAACCAGCTGGTCGAGATGGAGGTGATCCAGCGCCGGCTCGGCTTGCGCATCCCCATCGTCGAGATGTTCTCGAACGACCCGCGGCTGGCCGATCTCGCCGCGTGGATCCCGCAAGCCGAGGAGAGCGTGCTCTGAGCGAGGCGGCACCGATCGCGTCGTGGACACCCGATGACGGCGTTCGTCGCGTCCTCGTGGTCACGGCGCACCCCGACGACGTCGACTTCGGGTCGGCCGGCACCGTGGCGGCCTTCACCGCCGCAGGCCTCGAGGTGACCTACTGCATCGTCACGAACGGGGACGCCGGCGGTTCCGATCGCACGATGACGCGGTCCGACATGGCCGCGCTGCGGCAGGACGAGCAGCGTGCCGCTGCCGCGGTGGTCGGCGTGAGCGACGTCCGCTTCCTCGGTCATCCCGACGGCAGGGTGCAAGCGACCCTCGAGCTCCGCCGCGACATCAGCCGGGTCATCCGGCAGGTGCGGCCGGAACGGGTCATCACCCAGTCGCCCGAGCGGAATTGGGACTTCATCTACGCCAGCCATCCCGACCACCTGGCCGCCGGCGAGGCTGCGGTCTGTGCCGTCTACCCCGACGCGCGCAACCCCTTCGCCCATCCCGAGCTGCTCGAGGCCGAGGGCCTCGAGCCCTGGACCGTGCCGGAGCTCTGGCTCATGGGCCCCGGTGACGATCGGTCGGGCATCGCCGTGGATACGACGGCCACGGTGGAACGCAAGATCGCGGCCCTCCTCTGCCACAAGAGCCAGATCGGCGACCCCGATGCGGTCGCGCAGCGGGTGCGTACGGCTGCGACGGCCCAGGCGGAGCGGGCCGGATTGGGAAAGGGCTCGAGCGCCGAGCTCTTCCGCGTCACCCGCATCCCCTGAGGGCCGAAGCGATGCCGGCGCGAGATCACTGGGTGGTGATCCAGCACGTCGCGTACGAAGGGCCCGGCTCGGTCGCGCCGGCCGTCAGCGACGCGGGGGCCACACTGGCGGTCGTCCGCGTCGACCGGGGCGACGAGATCCCCCCGCCGCCGGCTCTCGACACCATGGCGGGTCTCGTCGTGATGGGTGGTCCCATGGGCGTCCTCGACGACCTGGCCTGGCTCGAGGAGGAGCGCGCGTTGCTCCGCGCCGCCGTCGGCGTGGGTGTCCCGGTGCTCGGCGTGTGCCTCGGGGCGCAGCAGCTCGCGGCCGCCCTGGGCGGCACCGTGTCGCGGGGCCCGGCGCCCGAGTACGGGGTGGGCGAGGCGCACCTCACGACGGCCGCACTCGGTGACCCGGTGCTGGGTCCGGCGCCGACCCCCCTCCCCTGCGTGCACTGGCACGGCGACACCTTCTCGTTGCCCGACGGCGCGGTCCGGCTGGCGCGCAACGACGCCTACGAGAACCAGGCCTTCCGCGTTGGCCCGTGCGCCTACGGCCTGCAATTCCACGTGGAGGTCACGGCCAGCCTGGTGGCGCACTGGGGTCCCCACTTGCCAGCGGGAGTGTTCGTGCGCGCCTCCGACGTCGCCCATGTGCGTCGCGCCGGCGACGGCATCGTGCGCCGTTTCGTCGCGCTGGCCGGGGCGTCGTCGTCCCGACGGGATCGCCGCTAGCCCGCCATCTGGCGCAGCACGTACTGGAGGATCCCGCCGTGGCGGTAGTACTCCGCCTCCATCGGGGTGTCGATGCGCACGACGACGCGGAACTCGGTGATCGAGTCGTCGTCGGCCGTGGCGGTCACCGTGAGCTCCTTGGGCAACTCACCCGTCTGCAACACGTCGAGGCCGGTGATGGAGAAGCGCTCCCGGCCGGACAACCCGAGGCTCTCGACGGAATCGCCTTTGTAGAACTGCAGCGGGATCACCCCCATGCCGATGAGGTTGGAGCGGTGGATGCGCTCGAGGCTCTGGGCGATGACGGCGCGCACACCCAGGAGCGCCGTCCCCTTGGCCGCCCAGTCGCGGCTGCTCCCGGTCCCGTACTCGCGGCCGGCCAGGACGATGAGCGGCACCTCCTCGGCCGCGTACTGCATGGCGGCCTCGTAGACCGACGTCTCCGCGCCGTCGGGCAGGTGCACGGTGACCCCACCCTCCGTCCCGGGCGCCAGCCGGTTGCGCAGGCGCACGTTGGCGAACGTGCCGCGCATCATGACCTCGTGATTGCCCCGCCGGGCACCGTACGAGTTGAAGTCCTCGCGCGCCACCCCGTGCTCGGTCAGGTAGTGCCCCGCCGGGGTCGAGGGGCCGATGGAGCCCGCCGGCGAGATGTGGTCCGTGGTGACGCTGTCGCCGACCATCACGAGCACCCGCGCGCCCGAGATGTCGGTCACCGGCGCCGGCGTCATCCCCATCCCCACGAAGAACGGCGGGTTCTGCACGTACGTGGAGCCGTCCTGCCAGGCGTAGGTGCCCCCCTCGGCGACCGGCATCTCGTGCCAGTACTGGTCGCCGTCGAAGACGGACGAGTAGCGGCTGCGGAACATCTCGGAGGTCAGCGAGGCGCGGATGGTCTCGCTCACCTCCTCCATGGGGGGCCAGATCTCGGAGAGCAGGACCGGGTTCCCCGACTCGTCCTGGCCGATCGGCTCCGTGGTGAGGTCGGTGTCCATGGTGCCCGCCAGCGCGTAGGCCACCACGAGCGGGGGCGAGGCGAGGTAGTTCAGCCGCACGTCGGGGTGGATACGGCCCTCGAAGTTGCGGTTGCCGGAGAGGACGGCGGCGACGGACAGGTCGCCCGCCAGCACGGCGTCGGTCACACCGTCGAGCAACGGCCCCGAGTTGCCGATGCAGGTCGTGCAGCCGTAGCCGACGAGATAGAAGCCGAGCCGCTCGAGCGGCTCGACGAGTCCCGCGCGACCGAGATAGTCCATGACGACCCGCGACCCCGGCGCGAGCGACGTCTTGACCCACGGCTTGGCGCGCAGACCCTTCTCGACCGCTTTCTTGGCCAGGAGCCCGGCGCCGACGAGGACCTGCGGGTTGGAGGTGTTGGTGCAGCTGGTGATCGCCGCGATGACCACGTCGCCGTCGCGCAGCTGGTGGTGGGGCGAGGCTGGGGGCTCCGTCGAGGCCTGCCGGGGGGCGCGGTCGAGGGCGACCCGGAACGAGTCCCGGGCCGAGGCCAGCGCGACGCGGTCCTGTGGGCGCGCCGGCCCCGCCAGGGACGGCTCGACCTCCCCCAGGTCCAGCGAGAGGTGCTCGGAATAGACCGGCTCGGGCGCGGCCGGGTCGTGCCAGAGGCCCTGGGCCCTGGCATAGGCCTCCACCAGGGCCAGGTGGTCCTCGTCGCGTCCGGTGAAGCGCAGGTAGTCGAGCGTGACCTGGTCGATGGGAAACATCGTGCAGGTGGCGCCGTACTCGGGGCTCATGTTGCCGATGGTGGCGCGGGTCTCGAGCGGCAGGGCGGCGACGCCCGGCCCGTAACACTCGACGAACGCGCCGACGACGCCGTGGTCGCGCAGGAGCTCGGTGACGGTGAGCACGACGTCGGTGGCGGTGATGCCCGGGCCGGTCTCGCCGGAGATGCGCAGGCCGACCACGGGTGGCAGGAGCATCGACAGGGGCTGGCCGAGCATGGCGGCCTCCGCCTCGATGCCGCCGACACCCCAGCCCAGCACGCCCAGGCCGTTGACCATGACGGTGTGGGAGTCGGTGCCCACGAGCGTGTCGCAGAACGCGCGGCCGTCCTCGGTGGCGAAGACGAGCCGGGAGAGGTACTCGAGGTTCACCTGGTGGCAGATGCCGGTGCCGGGTGGGACCACGCGGAAGTCGCCGAACGCGCCCTGGGCCCAGCGCAGCAGTTGGTAACGCTCCAGGTTGCGCGAGTACTCGATGGAGACGTTGGCGTCGTAGGCCGAGTCGGTGCCCGAGCGTTCGGCGATCACCGAGTGGTCGATGACCAACTCGACGGGCACCAGCGGGTTCACCCGCGCCGCGTCGCCACCGAGGTCGGTCAACGCGTCGCGCATCGCCGCCAGGTCGACGACCGCCGGGACACCGGTGAAGTCCTGCATGAGCACCCGTTCGGGAGTGAACGCGATCTCGTGCGCCGAGCTGCCGGCCCCCTGTCCGTGGCCTTCGGGGTTGACCCCCCAGGCCGCCACCGCCACGATGTCGTCGGCCGAGACGTGCGGGCCGTCCTCGTGGCGGAGGAGGTTCTCGAGCAGCACCTTGATGGAATAGGGCAGCCGCTCGATGTCGTGCCGTTCGGCCAGCGCGGGCGCCAGGATGCGGAAGATCTCGTAGGACCGGCCGCCCACGACCAGGTCGGTCCGGGCGCCGAAAGTGTCCGGATGCGCGTGGGTGGAGGTGTCGGGGCTCATGGGACCCATTCTGCCGTGAGGCTTCGCGGACCGCCCAATGCCCCCCGAGGCGCCCGTGCGCCGCTCGGGCCCGCCCGCGCTCCCGGCGCGTCGGGGTGACACCCGCGTTGAGGCGCAATTCGTAACGACTTCGTAACGGGGTCGGCCCCCGGGGCAGGGAGCGAGCGTGCAGAATCGACGGGTGCGCGGCGGGGGTGGGTGCGGTCAGGGGGGTGGCCTCGGGGACGCGGGGCCCGGCCGGCGGCGTGGTCCGACGTGCGCGCTGTTCGCCGTCGCGGCCGTCGCGGCCGTCGTGACGACGATGCTCGTGCCCGCTGCGCTCGCGGGCGGTGCCGTGACCCGGTCGTCGCAGGCCGGTGCGGCGGAGCAGGCCCGCGTGTACGACGACGCGGGCATGATCGGCTTCGGGAGCGTGAGCCTGACCGACCCGACCATGCCGCAGCCGCTGAACTCGCCGGTGTTCTCGGGCGCCGCCACCCCGGACGGCGGCGGGTACCTGCTCGCCAGCGCGGACGGCGGCGTCTTCGCGTTCGGCGATGCCACGTTCGAGGGCTCGGCCGGGTCGCTGCCGCTCCAGGGACCGATCGTCGCCATGGCCACGACGCCGGACGCCAAGGGCTATTGGCTCGGCGCGCTCGACGGCGGCGTCTTCGCCTACGGCGACGCGCCGTTCTACGGCTCCATGGGCTCGTCGCACCTGAACCAGCCGATCGTCGGCATGACGTCGACGCCCGACGGGAAGGGCTACTGGCTCGTGGCGGCCGACGGCGGCATCTTCGCCTACGGCGACGCGGGCTTCTACGGGAGCACCGGCAGCCTGCAGCTCAACGCGCCGATCGTCGCCATGGCGTCGACCCCCGACGGCAAGGGCTACTGGCTCGTGGCCGCCGACGGCGGCATCTTCACGTACGGCGACGCCGGCTTCTACGGCTCGGCGGGAGCCAGCAACCTGCCCGACCCCGTCGTGGGCATGGTCGCCTCGCCGGACGGTGGCGGGTACCTGATGGCGACCGAGAACGGCGTCGTGTTGCCCTTCGGCGACGCGCAGTCCTTCGGAGGGTTGTCCCTCGACCCCACCGCCACGCAGATCTCGGCGATCATCGGCAACAACCGGGGGAGCGGCTACTGGCTGCTCGACCCCCAGGCGTGGGCGTACAGCTTCTCGACGGCCACCCCCGAGCCCGAAGTCCCGCAGTCCGCCGCGATCGCCGCGTCGGTGGCGTCCCAGATCGAGCCCGATCCCGACACCCAGGGCGCCTATTGCAACCCGTACGGGCCCTGTGAGGAGTGGTGTGCGCTCTTCGCCACCTGGGCCTGGGAGACCGCGGGCATCCCCATCCCGCGTTTCGCCTTCACAGGGGACATTTGGAACTGGGCCGCCGGCTACGGGGGGGCCCTGCCGCCGACCGCCATACCCGCGGTGGGCGACGCCGTGCTGTACGGGACCGGGCCTTCCAGCACGGCTACCTCGGTGCACGTGGGCATCGTGACCCAGGTCTGGCCCGACGACGCCATCATGACCGTCGCGGGCGACTCGGGACCCGGACGTGACGGCGCATTGTCGGTCGCGCTCGACGGCCCCTTCCTGCCATGGGACTCGGGTGTGTACAACGGGGTAGGGATCTACGGCTTCGCGCAGCCCTGACCACACCGTGCCAGCGGGCCTCGAAGCGGTGGGCATCGCGTAGGCTGCGGGCGGAGGTCAACCACCGTGCCCGTCTATGAATTCCGCTGTTCGACCTGTCACGCCGTGTTCGACGAACGCCGGCCGATGGCCGACGCGGACGCACCGGCGACCTGTCCGGACGGGCACGTCGGCGCGAGCCGACTCTGGCCGGTGTTCGCCACCACGGGATTGGCCGCCGAGCCGGCAGGCGGCCCGTGCGGTGCGCCCGTAGCCGGAGGGTGCGGCAGCGGCTGCGCCTGCTGCTGAGCGGAGCGGCATGTCCCTTTCCTCGTGGGACGACTACCCCGTCCACCAGGCCTCCGAGTTCGTCGCGCACCCGGCGACGAGCGACCGCAACTTCTACGACCGTTACTACTTCAACATGCACCCGTCTTCGGGCGAGTGGTTCGCCATCTTCGGCTACGGGCAGTACCCGAACCTGGGCGTGGTCGACGCGTTCATCGACGTGCGCCGCGGCGGATCCCAGCACGTCGTGCGCGCGTCGGCGCCACTGCGTGACCGCGCCGACCTCTCCGTTGGCCCGTTCCGGGTGGAGGTCCTGGAGCCCCTGCGCCGCCTCCGCGTCGTCGTCGAGCCGACCGAGCACAGCGTGGCCATGGACGTGGTCTGGGAGGGCCATGTCCCCGCGATGGCCGAACCGCGCCAGTACGTGCGCAGCAAGGGCAGGGTCGTCTTCGACACGCAGCGGCTGGCGCAGACCGGGCGCTGGTCGGGGACGCTCTCGGTGGGCGGCACCGACCTCGTGGTCTCACCCGAGCGCTGCTGGGGGACCCGGGACCGGTCCTGGGGTGTGCGCCCAGTCGGCGAGCCCGAGAGCGACGGCATCCGCCAGGGCGAGCTCGTCCTGGCCGGCATGTGGAACTACTTCCCGATGCAGTTCGACGATCACGCCGTCATGTACATCTGTCACGAGCGGGACGACGGCGAGCGGCCCCTGGTGCAGGGTGAACGGGTCTGGGTCGACCCGGAACGTCCGGTCGAGGAGCTCGGCCGGTCCGAGCACGAGCACCATCTCGTGCCGGGGACGCGCGTCATCGACCGCTCGGTGCTGCGTTTCCCCGAGGCCGGCCTGGAGATCGCGTGCCGGCCCCTGCTCGCCAACTTCGTCTCCATCGGCACGGGCTACGGGATCGACGCCGATTGGCGGCACGGCATGTACCACGGCCCCGAGCCGGTGACCCAGGGGATCGTGCTGGCGGTCGAGGACGTGCAGGGGATCGCGCAGTACGGCATCGTGGACCACGTCGCCGAGTTCTCCTACGACGGGCACGTCGGCTACGGCTTGCTCGAGCACGGCTTCTTCGGCCCGTACCGCCGTTACGGGCTGCTCGACGGCGCAATGGGAGCCCCCGCCGACTGAAGGGGTGCGCGGCAGGGCATGCGAGAATGCGGGATGCCCGACGCCTCCAGCGTCCTCCTGCAGCGGCTCCAGGCCGCCTTCGACACGGTGCGGCGCGGCGCGGACCCGGTGCTGCGGGCGTCCGAACGCGCCGACTTCCAGGCCAACGGCGCGCTGGCCCTGGCCAAGGAGCTGGGCCGCCCCCCGCGTCAGGTGGCCGAGGAGGTGGTGGCGGCCGCCGACCTCGACGACGTCTGCGCGGAAGTCGAGGTCAGCGGGCCCGGGTTCATCAACCTGACCCTCTCGGAGGAGTTCGTCGCCGGGCAGGTGGCACAGCTGTCGGCCGACCCACGACTGGGCGTGCCGACCGCAGCCAGCCCCGAGCGGATCGTGATGGACTACTCGGCGCCCAACGTCGCCAAGGAGATGCACATCGGCCACCTGCGCGGCACGCTGATCGGCGACGCCCTGGCCCGCGTGCTCGGGTTTCTCGGTCACGAGATCCGGCGCGAGAACCACATCGGGGACTGGGGGACGCCCTTCGGCATGCTGATCGAGCACCTGCTCGACGTGGACGGAGCCGAGCGGGCGGAGTCCTTCAGCGCCCGGGACCTCAACGAGTTCTACGCCGCCGCGCGTCGCCAATTCGACAGTGACCCTGCGTTCGCCGACCGCTCCCGGCGACGGGTCGTGCTGCTCCAGAGCGGCGATCCCGAGACCATGCGGCTGTGGCGGATCTTCGTGGCCGAGTCGATGGCCCACGTCCAGCAGGTCTACGACCTGCTGGGTGTCCTCCTCACCCCCGACGACACCGTGGGGGAGAGCTTCTACAACCCGCTGCTGCCCGTGGTCGTGTCCGAGCTCGAGGAGAAGGGGCTCCTCGTCGAGGACGACGGGGCGCTGTGCGTGTTCCCGGCCGGCTTCGAGAACCGCGACGGCCATCCGCTCCCGCTCATCGTGCGCAAGTCGGACGGCGGGTTCGGCTATCCGGCGACCGACCTGGCCGCCGTGCGCGACCGGACCGGCCGTCTCGGCGCGCAACGGCTGGTCTACATGGTGGCCGCCGAGCAGACGCTGCACTTCCGGCTCGTCTTCGCCGTGGCCGAGCTCGCCGGCTACCTGCCCGGCGGGGGGGCCGCGGTCCACGTGTCGTTCGGCTTCATCCTCGGGACCGACGGCAAGAAGATGGCCAGCCGGAGCGGGAGCTCCGAACGCCTGATCGACCTGCTGACCGAGGGGATCGACCGGGCCGCGGCCGCCATGAAGGAGCGCAGCAACGACCTGTCGCCGGAGCAGCAGGACGCCGTCGCCCGCGCCCTCGGCATCGGCGCCGTCAAGTACGCCAACTTGTCCACCGAGCGCCAGCGCGACTACGTCTTCGACTGGGACCGCATGCTCGCGTTCGAGGGCGACACCGGGCCGTATCTCCAGTACGCCCACGCGCGCATCCGCTCCATCTTCCGGCGGGCCGGGGCGGCACCCCCGCCTCCGGGGTCGGTGCCCCTGCTCGGCGAGCCCGCCGAGCGCGCGCTGGCCCTCCAGCTCTTGCGCTTCCCCGAGGCCGTCGCGGCCACGGCGGACACCTACAGCCCAGCGAAGCTGTGCCGCGTACCTCTTCGAGCTGGCCACCTCGTTCACCGGGTTCTACGAGGCTTGCCGCGTCCTGGTCGGGGACGAGGTGGTGCACGCCTCGCGCCTCGGGCTCTGCGACCTCACGGCGCGCGTGCTCGAGCTGGGTCTCTCACTGCTCGGGATGCAGGCGCCCGAACAGATGTGACCGGGGGCGGGTCGCCCCCTATCCTCTGCCGGGCACCGCGGACCCGGAGTCCGCGGACCCGGAAGGAGGCACAGCGATGGATCTGAACGGCACGTCGGCGATCGTCACGGGCGGCGCGTCCGGCCTGGGCGAGGCCACCGCGCGCCTGCTGGCCGAGCGCGGCGTCCGCGTGGTCGTGGCCGACCTCCAAGAGGACAAGGGGGTGCCGCTGGCCCAGGAGATCGGCGGCCTGTTCGCGTCGACCGACGTGACCAACCCCGAGCAGGTCATCGCCGCCGTCGAGGCGGCCATCGAGATGGCACCGCTCACGTCGCTGGTGAACTGCGCCGGGATCGGCTGGGCCACCAGGACCATCGGCCGGGACGGGGACTACGCCTCGGCGCACGACCTCGATCTCTACCGCCGCGTGATCGAGATCAACCTCATCGGGACCTTCAACTGCATCCGCCTCGCGGCGACGAAGATGAGCCTCAACGAGCCCGACGCGGACGGTGCCCGCGGCGCCATCGTGAACACGTCCTCGGTGGCCGCCGAGGACGGTCAGATCGGCCAGGCCGCGTACTCGTCCTCGAAGGGGGGAGTCGTCGGCCTGACCCTGCCCGTGGCGCGCGACCTGGCTGTGGTGGGCATCCGCGTGAACACGATCCTGCCCGGGCTCATCGACACGCCGATCTACGGCGCCGGCGAGGGGTCGGAGGCGTTCAAGGGCAAGCTGGCCCAGGACGTGCTCTTCCCGCACCGGCTCGGCCTGGCCACCGAGTTCGCCTCCCTGGCGCTCGAGCTGCTGTCGAACTCGTACATGAACGCCGAGTCGATCCGCATCGACGCAGGCATCCGGATGCAGCCCAAGTAACCCGGCGATTGCCATGATCGATCCGGAGCTCGCGGCATTCGTCGAGATGATGCCCAAGTTCGACCTGGCCGACCCCGTGGCCGCCCGCGCCGGCTTCGAGGCGATGCTCGTCGAGATGGCGCGCGACCTGCCCGAGGCCGAGCAGCTCGACATCGACGACCGCTCGGTTCCCGGGTGGGAGGGCGAGCCCGACGTGCAGGTGCGGGTCTACCGGCCCAAGGGCCGCCGGCCCGGCGCCGCACCCGGGCCGGGCGTCCTGCTGATCCACGGCGGCGGGTTCATCGTGGGCAGCGTCGAGACGGAGCACATCGGGGCGGCCATGATGGCCGTCGACACCGGCGCGGTGGTCATCTCGGTCGACTACCGCCTCGCCCCCGAGCATCCCTACCCGGCCGGGTTGCACGACTGCTACGCCGCGCTGTGCGCCCTGCACGACGAGGCGCCCGCGCTCGGTGTCGACCCGTCCCGCGTCGCCGTGGTCGGCGCCAGTGCCGGGGGAGGGCTGGCGGCCGCCACCGCGCTGCTGGCCCGCGATCGCGGCGGGCCACCGCTGTGCTTCCAGGTCCTCCACATCCCCGAGCTCGACGACCGCCTCGAGACGCCGTCGATGCGGACGTTCGAGGACTCTCCGGTGTGGAACCGGCCGTTGGCCGTCCAGAGCTGGCAGGCCTACCTCGGTGCGCTGTCGGGTTCGACCGACGTGCCCGCGTACGCCGCGCCCGCCCGCGAGACGGACCTGCGCGGGCTACCGCCGGCGTACGTCTCGACCGCGGAGAACGATCCGCTGCGCGACGAGGGGATCGCCTACGCGCTCGGGCTGCTCCGAGCCGGCGTCTCGGTGGAGCTGCACCAGTTCCCGGGCACCTTCCACGGGTCTGCGTTGGTGATGAACGCCGCCGTGTCGCGGCGAGCCCAGCGCGAGGCCGCGCTCGTGCTGCGTCGGGCGCTGGGGATCGAGCGCGCCGACGCCGAAGGCGCGCCGTACGCCGCGCCGACGCCGACGCCGACGCCGATGCCGCGCCGTCGCACGCCGCCGGCCACGGCGGACCGCTCAGTGCAGCCCCTCCGCCAGCAGGACGCCGACGGCGGCGGCCATGGCCAGCGGCGCGGTGGCGACGCCGAGCAGGCTGGCCCGTCCCACCCGGGGGCGCGCGCCGGCCGACCGCGCCGCCCGCAACCACAGGACCCACGCCAGGGAGCCGGTCACGAAGAGGTTCGGTCCCACGTTCAGCCCGATCAGCAGGCTGAACGGGTGCGGCGGCCGGCGCGCCGCCAGCAACGATGCGGCCGGGAGGTTGTTGACGAGGACGCTGGTCAGCGCCCCCGTCGCCGCGGCGCCCCACGCGCCGAGGTGCGCGAGCAGGGTGGCGGGGCCCGACCACGACCGTCCCAGCGCGCCGAGGGCGACGGCCAGCCCGAAGAGGCCCGCCAGCACCGGGAGCCCGAGCACCCGGAGCGCCCCGGTTGGCGAGGCCGCACGCGGTTCCGCCGGTCCCATCCGGAGCGCGCGGGGGCGCCACGAGTGCACGAGCACGGCGCCCATCCCCACCGCCGCCACCGGCAGCGCCGGCGCGCGCAGGGCGAGAACGAGCACGGTCACCAGGACGACGGCGACGAGACCGGTGCCGAGCACCGGGCGGGCGCTCCCGACGCCCGCCACGACGGTCGTCCGCAGCTGGTCGTGGTGCACCAGGCCGACGACGAGGGCGGTCGTGCCCGCGGCCGCCAGCGCGGGCAGCGCCATCTGTGCCAGGAACGTCCCGCCGGAGAGGTGGAGGTGGCCCAGCACGATCAGGTTCGTGAGGTTCGAGCCGGGTAACAGGAGGGAGCCGGCGTTCGAGAGGAGGAGGCAGCCGTAGAGCAGGGGTGCCTCCCCCTCTCCCCGCCGCCGCGCCGCGTAGACCAGCACCGGCGTCAGGAAGGTGACCGATGTGTCGAGGTTGAGCACGCTGGACACGGTGACGACGAGCAGCGCGGTCCCGGCGTAGAGCACCACGCCGTTGGGGGCGAGCCGGGCCAGGGCATCGCCGCCGGCCGCGAACAACCCGTCCTCCTCGGCGACGAGGCCCACCAGGAGGAGGCCACAGACCAGCACGAACGGCGGCCAGTCCTGGGCGGCGGCTGCCCGCGCCGCTGCCGGGGCTGCCGCCACCGCGGCAGCGAGCGCACCGGTCCCGAGGAGGGCGACGCCCCACCCCAGGCGGACCCGGGTGGGCCCGCGCCGCGCCCCACCGGCCCTCGCGGTGTCTGCGGTCGCGCCGGGCTCCTGCACCCCTGCCCACTTTCCCCGCGCCCTCACGAAGAAAACGCCCGCACCATCGTCGGGCATGATGGCGCGCGTGGCTGCGACGCGCGCAGGAGAGGCCGGCACGACGCCCGCGTTCAAGGGCTGGCCGGACCGTGCGCTCGCCTTCTACGAAGGTCTCGAGGCCGACAACTCCAAGGCCTACTGGCTCGACCACAAGGAGGTCTACGCGCGCGACGTCAGGGCGCCCATGGAGGCGCTCCTGGCCGAGCTCCGGGACGAGTTCGGCGAGGGGCGACTCTTCCGACCCTTTCGCGACACGCGCTTCAGTAAGGACAAGTCGCCCTACAAGACGGCCATCGCCGCCAGGATCGGCCAGGGTTACGTGTCGCTCTCGGCCGACGGCCTGCTGGCCGGCATGGGCACGTACCACATGGAGGCCGATCAGCTGGCGCGCTACCGGGCCGCCGTCGTGGCGGATGGCTCGGGCGGCCGGTTGGCGGCGACGGTCCACGAGCTGCGCGCCGCGGGCCTCGACGTCCATGCCATGGAGACGCTCAAGACCGCACCTCGGGGCTTCCCGAAGGACCATGCGCGCATCGACCTGCTCCGCATGAAGGGATTGGTCGTCTCCCGCCACTGGGCTCCCGCGTCGTGGCTGCACACGGCGCGGGCGAGATCGCGTGTCGTCGAGGTGTTCCGTGCCGCCGCCCCGCTGCTCGCCTGGCTCGACGCCCAGGTGGGTCCGCCCGGGGCCCCCGGTGGCGCCGCGGTCAGGCGGTGACGGCCGGCTTGATCTCGGTCGCCTCGTCGGCCGACGACAGGGCCTTCCACAAGGCCCAGTAGCTCGGGTAGGTGATGCCGGGCGTGATGTAGCCCGCCCGCTTGAGCTCGGCGTGGTACGCGGGCAGATTGCGCCACGGCACGCCCATGTCGACGTGGTGGGCGAGATGCCAGCCGGTGTTGTACGGCACGATCCAGAATCGCGCCGGCCACGACTGCCGCACGTTGTGCGTGGTGGCCCGCCGGTCGTCGCTGCGCTCCATGCCGCCGTGCTCGGCGATGGAGCGCAGGCGGTTGATGACACGCCATTCGGTCATCCAGGGCAGGAACCAGAGCAGCGGATAGATCCACCACCGGCCGGTGGCCGCCCACATGATCGCCCAGAGGACGGCCTGGGTGCCGAAGATGGAGAGGCCGATGGGGCGGAACGGCTTGTGCAGCGTGTTCTTCACCAGCGGCACGAGGTTCTTCCAGCCGCTGATGCCCACCGCGTCGCGAAAGAGGCGCCGGCGCAGCGCGCGGCGCGTGCACGGATAGGGAGCGTAGAAGGCCATGTCCGGCTCGTCCGGACCGAACTCGTCCTTGTGGTGTGCGAAGTGCACCCGCCGGTACAGCTGCACCGGCGTGAAGACCGGGTAGGCGACCGCCCACTTGCCGATCCGGTCGTTCCAGCGCTTGTTGGTGAAGAGGAGCTTGTGCGCGGCCTCGTGCATCAAGATGGCGAAGCGGGCGTACATGGGTCCCATCAGCACGAAGGCGATCACGAAGCCCCACCACCGGTCGATCCACACGGCCCCGCCGATGATGAGGGCGACCCAGAACCACACGGTCACCACCGAGAGTGCGTTGCGCGCGTTGTCGATGCGGCGCAGGTCTGCCCGCAGGGCCGGGATCGCCATCCCGTTGGCCTGCAGCCGCTCGCTCGGGAAGGCGTCCGGCCGGTCGGCCTGGTCGGGCACCATGGTGCTCGTCATGCGTCGTATATTACAGTATTCAGTCAAGTGACGCAACTAAGTAACACCCCCGTTCCGGCGGCCTCGTCTCCCCTGCCCCCGCTCACGGCGCGCTCGGTCCTGGCCAGCGCCCTGCTCGGCATGGATCCGCCCGAGCTGCCGGTGGCCCAGCTCGTCCGCCTCACGGGCCTCTTCGGCATCGGCGAGAACCGCGCCCGGGTGGCGCTCAGCCGCATGGTGACGGCGGGCGAGGTCAGCACCGACGGCGAAGGCCACTACCGGCTGGCCGGCCACCTGGCCGCTCGCCAGGCCCGGCAGTCGGCCAGCCGCTCGGGGAGGACGGCGCCGTACGACGGTGGCTGGTGGCTGGCCGTCGTGACGACGGCGGGGAGCACGGCGGTGGTGCGCGGCGACCGCCGCCAGCGCGCTGGCCCTTGCCCGTCTCGCCGAGCTCCGCGAGGGGGTCTGGATGCGGCCGGCCAACGTCGCCGTTCTGCTCCCCGACGCCCTGGACGACGACGTCGTGCTGATGCCGGCGCAGCCGGGCGACGCGCCGTCGCTCGCCGCCCGGCTGTGGGACCTGCCCGCGTGGACGCACCACGCCCGCGAGCTGCTGCGCCAGCTCGATGCCCTCGCACCGGACGGCCCCGAGGCGCTCGGCCCGGGCTTCACGCTCTCCGCGGCCGTGTTGCGACACCTCCAGGCCGATCCCCTCCTGCCCGCCGAGCTGCTCCCGGCCGACTGGCCCGGGTCGCGCCTGCGTGCCGTCTACGACGGCTGGGACATGCGCTACCGCACGACGCTCCAGGAGTGGAGCCACGCCGCGCTGATCCGCCCGGCCGGGCCCGCCGCCCGGCCGGGCGTGCACAGGCAGCGACTCAGTGCAACAGGTCGAGCGTGTTGGCCGCGGAGTTGTCGTCGACGAAGAGGATGCCTCGACCCCCCGGCACGATGGCCAGACCGAAGAGGTCGCCGCCGGAGTCGAACGGGTCGATCGTCTTCGTGTCGACCTGGACGCCGGTGAAGGGATCGACCTCGACCGCGTTGCCGTTGTTGCCGTTCACGGCGATCAGGTCCCCGTTGGGGGCGAGCGTCATCCCGAGGGGTGCGCTGAGGTTCCCGCCCGAGCTCACCGGGGAGCCGCCCGAAACCGGGAAGAACCGGCTCGTTGCGGACGGGATGGCGACGATGCGGCTCTTCACGGTGTCGGCCACGTAGAGGGTGCCGTTGTCTCCCAGCGCCACCCCGGTGGGCCCGAGCACCAACGCGCTCGAGTTGAGCTCCTCCGCGATGCCGGTGGCGATCACCGTGGTGGCGTAGAGGAGGGGTGGGCGTCCCGGCGGGTCGAAGACGCTCAGCCGCAGGACGGTGCCCTGGTCCACCTCGTTGCCGTTCGCCGCCACGGTGCCGTTCAGCACGTTGGTCACGAAGAGACGGGCGACGGGGAAGAAGGACTGCTGCACCGTCATGTCCCAGGGACCGTTGATGCCGTTGCCGGCCCACGTCTCGACCGGCACGCCGTTGCTGTTGAGGACGATGAGGCAGCCCGCCTCGGGTGTGCCGTTGCCCTGATCGGTGACCGGCAGGCTGCCGACGACCACGTAGCCGTCGCCGAGGACGCTCAGCGCAGTCGTGAGCCCGACCCCGCCGGGGCATCCGGGCAGGTGCGGGTTGATCTGCGCGAACAGGCTGACCTGGCCCGTCGGGGCGACCTCCACGATGGTGGTGCCCGTCCCCTGGAGGTTGCTGCTCGCGTTGAAGTTGCTCACGAGCGTGTCACCGCGCGCCAGGGCACCGATGCTGAAGGGCACGTTGGCCACTCCGTAGGGGTTCTGGTCACCGTTGCTCGGCACCGTCGACGCGACGACGTTGACCGAGCCGAAGTGCGACAGGTAGGGAGGGCCGGCCGCGCCGGCCGGTGCCACTGCCGCGAACGCGACCGACGCGAAGAGGGCGGCCGTTGCGGCGATGCCGACGACGACGAGGCGGCAACCATCGGCGCGTGGGCGCCGCCGCCTCGGCGCGTCCCCGGTGGTGGGCGGTCGCGGACGAGTGGTCCGGTTGGGATCTCCGTGCATGGTGAACGGCCTCCTCGCAGCTCCCGGTCCGTTGGCGGTCAACGGTCCGCCCCCTCACGCGCGGGTACGGTCCGGCGGCACGCCGGGATTGGGCTCCGGGAACGTCGCAGGTCAAGACGCCGCGGCATCCGCCCGACGGTCGTCGAGCCGTTTCAGGCGGGCAGGAAAGCGACCGTCTGCGATCCCGACGGGAACGCGGAGGCGATCATCGAGGTGTCCTGGGGCGCTTCTCCCAGACCGAGACGTGGGTCCGGCTCTCGCTCGTGAACGTCGCCCGGTCCCACCCCTGCCAGCGCTCCACGAGCGCCATCCCGGCGAGGCGGGCCATGAGGTCCAGCTCGGCCGGCCAGACGTAGCGGAACGGGGCGGCGAAGGTCTCGACCGTTCCCTCCGTCACCCAGGCGTGGTGTGACCACGAGGTCTGCGTCGCGACGTCGTACTCCTCGACGCCGAGGTGCTCGGGCGTCACCGAGAACGCACGCACCGGGTCGCCGGGCGGGAGGCGCCGGAGCTCCGGGACCATGACCTCCATCACGAATCGTCCTCGGGCGACGAGGTGCGCGGCGACGTTGCGGAAACAGGCGACCTGCGCGTCCTGCGTCGTCAGGTTCATGATCGTGTTGCGCACGATGTAGGCCATCGTGTACGAGGCCGCACCGCCCGCCACCGCCGACGTGGCGATGTCGCCGATGGTCAGCCCGACCGCTTCGGCACCCTCCTGGGCGCGCAGCTGCGCCGCCATGTCCGGTGACAGCTCGATCCCGTGCACACCGATGCCGCGACGCACCAAGGGCAGGGCGAGTCGGCCCGTGCCGATGCCGAGCTCGAGCACCGGTCCCGGCCCCGACTGCGCCAGGAGGAACTCGACCGCCGGCTCGACGACGGCCGGGTCGAAGAGGTGCGGCCATTTCGCCTTGTACCCCGAGGCGATCGAGCCGGAGAAGAGATCGTCGGGCACCGGCGGAGGGCTAGACGGCGCGGGTGCCCCACTCGGGATCGAGCTGCCGGAGGAAGAGCGCGCAACGCTGCTCCTCGTCGGTCTCGCCGATGGCGGCGGCCGCCCGCTCGAGCGCGTGGAGCGAGCGCAGAAAGCCCCGGTTCGATTCGTGCCGCCAACGCACGGAGCCCGAGCCCCGCCACCCGGCGGCGCGCAGCGCATCGAGGCCCCGGTGGTAGCCGACCCGGGCATAGGCGTACCCCTCGACCGGTCCGACGGCCAGCTCGGCCAGGTCGGCCCACGCCTGCAGGCAGCGCGGGTCATGCGCCGCGACGGCGGCGACCGCCTCTCGACGGCGGTCCGGAGGGAGGGACCGGGCCGCGTCGAGAGCGGACGCCAGCTCCGGTGCGAGCGGGTCGAGCACCGTCTCGGCGCTGCCGGACGTGAACTGGACTTCGTGCTCGGGGGTCACCGGGCCATGTTACGAGCGGTTCTCGCCGCCCATCCCGGAACGGTCGGGGCGGGCCGGATGGTCGACGCACGGAATGTCGGAGCCGAGACGGCCGGCGGTACTGTTCGGCCGTGCTGAGCCAGGACCCGCGGCCGACGAGCTTCGAGAACCACCCGGGGTTGCGCGGCCGCGAGCCCGAGGCGCGCGCCCTGGCCGACGTGCTGCGGCGCCTCATCCGACTCTCGGTGAGCACGGCACCCTCGCCGGCTGAGACAGAGCGCATCGCGGGCCAGCTGGCGGCGCTCGCCGACCAGCTCGAGTCCCAACTCCCCGAGGTGCCGCTGCCCCGGTTCGTCGCGCCCGACGAGGATGGTCCTCCCAAGGAGATTCCACTGGGCAGCGCCATGCCCTACGACGTCGTCGTCGGGCCCTTCAACCCCATCGCGCTGCCGGTGGAGCTCGACTTCGCCCCGCCCAAGGCGCTCGGCCGCGCCGTCTTCGATCTCACCTACGAGGGTGCTCCCGGATGCGTGCACGGGGCCATCCTGGCGGCCGCCTTCGACATCATCCTCACCGCGGCCAACGCCATCGAGGGTGCGACCGGCCCCACGGTCCGCCTGGCCCTCCGGTACGTGCGGCCGACCCTGACCAACGTGGAGGCGGTCTTCGAGGGGTGGGTGACCGAGGTGACCGATCGCCGCATTCTCAGCAAGGGCCGCATCGTCCAGGACGGCATCGTCACCGTCGAGGCCGACGGCGAGTTCGCCATCTTCAACAAGGACCGCGTGAACCGGATGGCCGCGTCGCGCCGGCGGGTCTTCGACGCCACCACCAGGACCGTGTCGGCCCCCGACGGAACCGTTCCCACGGGGGAGTGATCGGCGGACCGTGTCCCGCCAGTCCCTCGAGCCTTCGCGCGACCCGGCGGACTACAGCTTCGTCCACCGGCTGCGGACCCGGTTCGCCGAGACCGACGCCATGGGTGTCGTGCACCACGCGGCGTACCTGCCGTACCTCGAGGAGGCCCGGGTCGAGTACCTGCGTTCGATCGGCCACCCGTACGAAGCGGTTCGGTCCGGTAGCGATGCGCCGTCGGGCGACGGGAAGGCGGGCCCGAGGGACGGACGCCGGGAATTCCCCGTCCTCGAGGTGTTCGTCCGGTACCGGCGGCCCCTGCACTTCGACGAGGAGGTCGAGGTCGCGCTGACGGTGGGCGCCGTGACGCGCGCCACCTTTCAGATCGCCTACCTCTTGAGCGTGGCCGGGAGCGAGCGGGCAACGGCCGTCAGCGTCCACGGCTGCGTCGACGGGCACGGTCGCCCGACCCGGCTGCCCGGGTGGGTCACCGAGTCGGGGCCTGTACGAGCCACGCCGGCGTCGGCGGCGATGCTCAGAGCGAGGAGACGAGGCGCCCGAACGACGCCGCCATCGCCTGCTTCGCCGCGACCGCATCGTGGGCGCGGGCGACCACCATGCCCGCCTGCATGATGGCGCCGAGGAGGAGATGGGCCAGCGGGTCGACGGCCGATTCCTCGATGCGCCCGGTCTGCGCCGCCAGGCCGAGCACCGTCTTGAGCGTGCCGAAGGCGTAGCGCTCGTCGAGCTCGTGCCAGGTGTCCCACCCGAGGACGGTGGGGCCGTCGAGCATGACGATGCGCTGCACCTCCGGATTGACGCACTGGTCCAAGAACGCGTCGAAGCCGAGCTCGAGGATGCGCATGGGGTCGGTCTCGCCCCCGGCCGTCGCGGCCGCGAGGACCTGCGCCGTCACCTCGTCCTCGACGGCCTCGAAGGTCGCCTGGAACAGGTCGGTCTTGCTCGGGAAGTGGTGGTAGAGCGCGCCGCGACTGACCGCGGCCTCGCTCAGGATCTCCTCGGTCGAGGTCGCCGCGAAGCCCTTCTCCGCGAAGAGGCGCCGGGCCGTGGCGATCAACCGGCCGCGGGTGGCCTCCGTGCGTTCTGCCTGGGTGGGCACGGGGGAATCCTACTGGCTCTTTACAAACAGACAGTTGGTATATAAAGTGACGACATGACCCCACGCACGAAGACCCCGACCACACCGACGTCAACCACGCGGACAGCGAGCGCAGCGACCGCGGGGACCGGAACGACCGTGCTGCCCCGCACGACCATCGGCCTCGGGGGCGGCGACGTCGCCTACGTCGACCACGGGGACCCCGCGGACCCTGTGGCACTGTTCCTCCACGGCGTGCTCGTCAACGCGGACCTCTGGCGCAATGTCATCTGGGACGTGGCCGACGTGCGCCGCTGCATCGCCCCGGACCTTCCCGCTCACGGCGCCACCCCGGCCCCGCGGGGCACCGGCGCCGCACAGCAGCTGACCTTCAACGGGCTGGCCGCCACGATCGACGAGCTCTGCACGCGCCTCGAGCTCGAGCAGGTCGATGTCGTCGCCAACGACACCGGCGGCGCGCTGGCCCAGGTCTTCGCTGCCCGCTACCCGCAGCGCATCCGCACGCTGACCCTGACCAATTGCGACGTGCACGACAACTTCCCGCCGGAGCTCTTCAGGCCCTTCGTTGCGCTGGCGGAGTCGGGCGAGTTCGGGCCGATGGTGGCGGCCATGGCCGCCGATCTCACGGTGGCGCGCTCCGAGGTCGGCTTCGCCATGGGGTATGCCGAGCCACAAGAGCTGTCCGACGAGCTCCTGACCAGCTATCTCGCCCCCTTCGTCGGCGACCAGGGCAAGGGCCTCGAGCGCCTCCTCACGGCGCCGACGACAGAGGAGCTTCTGGCGGTCGAACCGCTGCTGGCCGAGCTGCACGCGCCGACACAGATCGCCTGGGGCACCGGCGACGCCTTCTTCGAGCCGGCGTGGGCGGAGCGCCTGGCCGAGATGATCCCCGGCGTGGAGAGAGTCACCCTCGTCCCCGACGCCATGCTGTTCTGGCCCGATGAGCGGGCGGCCGACCTCGTCCCCCTGCTTCGGGACTTCTGGGAGGCCCACGCCTGACCTGCCCTCGCCCGACCGCCACCGTCCCGGTGCGTCTCCCCCCGGCGCACCGGGACGGTACGGTGCAGCGGGTGAGTGGCAGCGAGCGCTTGGCGTCGCTCCGGTCCGCGCGGGACCTGATGGACCTGCACTTTGCCGATCCCCTCGATCTCGAGCAGTTGGCGGCACACGCGGGCTTCTCCAAGTTCCACTTCGCCCGCGCCTTCAAGGACGCCTATGGCGAGACGCCCGCGAACTACCTGACTCGGCGGCGGGTGGAGCGGGCCAAGAACCTCCTGCGCAGCGCCAACCTCACGGTGACCGAGGTGTGCATGCTCGTCGGCTTCTCGAGCCTCGGCTCGTTCAGCTCCCGCTTCTCCGAGCTCGTCGGCATGTCGCCGAGCGCCTTCCAGCGCGCGTCGGCGGCACGCGGCGGGCCGCCTCCGGTTCCGGGGTGCTTCCTCATGGACTGGGGTCGTCCCCGGCCGGACGGGAAAGAGCGCAACCTCGGAGAAGCCCGCGCGGGGCAGACCGCCGTACCGTGAGCTGACGACCCGCCACCACCGGCCCCCATGCCGGTGGTGATGCCGGTGGCCGAATACGTCGAGGAAGGAAACGACACCATGATCAGGCGCATGTCCCACGCGAGCGTTTTCGTCTTGGACCAGGACTCGGCGAAGGCCTTCTACACCGAGAAGCTCGGGTTCGAAGAGCGCTTCGACATCACGATGGGGGAGGAATTCGAGGGTGCCGGCGCAGGCTTCCGGTGGCTGACCGTCGGTCCCAAGGATCAACCCGACCTCCAGATCATCCTCTCCTCGTGCGACATGGGCCGGTCGCCGGAGGCGGCCGCCCAGCTGCGGGCGCTCGTCGCCGGGGGATCGATGGGGGTCGGCGTCATGCAGACGGACGACTGTGCGCGGACGTACGAGGAATTGCTGGCCAACGGCGTGACGTTCCTCGCCGAGCCGGCCGAACGGCCCTACGGGATCGAGGCGACGCTGCGTGACGACTCGGGGAACATGATGAGCCTGGTGCAGCCCTTCGACTTCGAGGGCGCAGCGGGCACGTGAGCCATATCGCCTGAAGCCCTCGGCGTATCGATCGGCTCCCGAGCTGCGGGATGGGTCCGGGAACCTCCGATCGCCGAGCCGGCGGATGGATCAGGCCGGATGCCCCGGCTCCAGGGGCGGTGCGTCGCGGTAGGTCAGCAGCCCAGCGTGGCCGCCAGCCACCGAGCGCACGGCGCGCAACAGGAAGCCCTCGTGATCGCCGAGCGAGAAGTGACCCAGAGTCTGGCCCTCCAGGCAGACCGCCGACTCCACCAGCAATGGCGCACCGGTTGAACCGAGCCGCCAGTCCACGGCTGCGAACTTGTCGACCAGGTCGCCGGTCTCCTCCCCGAACAGCCGGGCCATGTCCTCCTGGTCCTCGCCGAGGAGGTGGAGCCCCATGCCGGTCGCGCGCTCGGCCACCGGCAGCGTGTGGTTGCGTTTCGAGATGCAGGCCAGGAAGTTCGGTGGATGGATGCTGCACTGGGTGACGAACCCGGCGAGACATCCGCTCATGTCGCCGTCGGGCGACCGGGCTGTGACGACATAGAAGGGGTAGTCGACCAGCGCCAAGAACGGCGCGAGGTCACCGGATGCTTCATGCGACGCTGCGCCGGGGCCCTCGGGGGACCCCGAATCTGCCGCCGTCCCTCTCCGCATCACGCCGAGCCCCATCGAGTCACATCCAGTGCACCGAGCCGATCCAAAGGGGGTGACCTGTGCTGATCGGGTATCCCGCTGCCCGGCCACCCGACGACACCCCGTCGACGTTCCCACTACCCGCCCCCTGGGTAGGCAAAACTCCAACGCGTGAGCCACGTCACGGAGCTGGCCTCGGTCCGGCCGCGGCGAGGCAGTCCGTGCTGACCGAGGGGAGTGGGATGCTTCGTGGCGCCCAGGCGGTCGAGGGTGCCGTCGCGGCCGCCCTCACCATTCACTGCGTCCGCGGGGAGACCTTCGAAATCTGATTCGCGCTGAGCTCTTCACGCTCCGGAGCGGGTCGCACTCCCAGCCCGCATCAGTGCGTTGGGCCCGATCACGCGGTGGCGGTTCGGACGCCGTGGAGGAAGACCTCGACCGCGCCACGCGACCCCGCGATCGCCGAGGGCACCTCGGCCTCAACCGACCAGCCGAGACCCTCCATGGCACGCCGAACCGCGGTGACGGCGCTCGCCACGGCCCCCGGGTCCGCGGCGAGCGCGCCGGCGCGCAGCTCGTAGGTGGGCTTGACCAGCGCGAGCAGATGGGCATGGGGCGCAAGCAACTCCTGGCGCAGTTGTGGCAGAGCGTCGACGAGCGCCAGGTAGGACAGGTCAATCGTCACGACTCCGACGGGTTCGGGCACCACGTGTCGGCCGAGGGTGCCCAGGTTGGTGCGCTCGCAGTTGACGACGCGCGGGTCTGCCCGCAACCAGCCCCGCAGCTGGCCCGACCCGGCATCGACCGCATAGACCCGTCGCGCTCCCGCTTCGAGAAGCGCGACGGTGAAGCCGCCAGCGGCGGCGCCGAGGTCAAGCGCGACGGCGCCGGTAACCGGTACCGGGAGCGACCCGAGAGCCCCCCGCAACTTCTGCGTGCCCCGAAGGACCTTCGGCGTCACCACTCTGATGGCCGCGTCGGCCCGGACACGTGACCGCGGGTTGGTGACGAATGCGCCGTCGACGATCACGTTTCCACTGGTGATGGCGCGTCCCGGGTCGGCGATTTCGGGGAATCTGTTTCGCAGCAGCGTGGTGAGCGCGACGAAAGAGACGCGCTTCGTGGGTGACATGGTGGGGTGCTCCTCCCGCTCGGACCTGATGGGACCGAGCGGGGCCGGAGGCCCACGGGTGCTGCGTCGAGGGGTACTGCGCGCAGGCGTGCGACACCGCGGTCGTGGCCCGCGCGCACGCGCCGAGCCATCGGCCGGATCGGGGCAGCCGGGTTCGGATCAGACCTAACGGAATGGCATGTCGGCGCCCATGTTCCCGCGCGGGCCGTAGTGGGGCAAGCGCCCGGCCTGGCCTCGCTGTCGATCGCCTCCTCTTCCGCGCCGTCGCAATGTAAGCGCCGCGACGTTGTGTCCGTCTGTTGTCTCAATGGCAAGCGTGTGCGCGTTGTGCACATGTTCTGGCCGGTGACAACTGGACTTATTTCCCAGAGACACGGCCGCCGAGCGGCTTGATAATGAACGACAGACGCGTCCGGGATGTGCGCGAAGCAGAGCCACGAGGAGGAATGCGATGCCGAACGTGGAGCGTCGCCGCCGATCGGGGCTGCGGGAGGCCAGCACGTTTCCGCCAACCGCCCGACGCCACCGCCTCCGGCGTGGGACGTTCGCACTCGTCGCGTCGGCTTCGGTCGCACTCTGTGCGGGGCAGGCGATCGGATCGCTGGACGCATCTCCGGCGGGATCCTCCACCCCTGCCGGTGGTGCCCTCGGCGTCAGCATCGCCTCGTACGCCGGAGACAGCGTGAGCACAACGACGACCGAGGCGGGGCAGGCCGGCTCGGACTTCACGTATCAGGTGACCGTGGCGAACTCGGCGTCGCAGGGCCAGACCGACGTGTCGGTGTCGGTGACCCTGCCGTCCACCTTCACCTTCGACGCCACGACCGTGACGACCTCGGCGGGCACGACGTCCAACGCGGGGGGCGTCCTCACGTGGTCGATCCCCTCGCTCGCCCCCTCCTCCTCGGACACCCTCACCTATACCGAGACCACCGACGCCCCACCCGCATTCGAACAGGCGACGACCACCGCATCGGCGACGAGCGACCAGAGCACCTCGGCGAGCACCGCGGCCGCCTCGGTCGACGTCGTCCCCGCCGCCGACCTCGCGATCAGTGTCAGCGACGGCATGGGGAGCGTCGCACCCGGCGACACGCCGATCGAGACGATCACGCTGGCCGACAACGGTCCGTCGGACGCGGACGGCGTGACCGTCTCCGACCAGTTCAACGCCGATGTCGCGTCACTCGGCGAGGAGAGCTCGAGCGCCGACGCAGTGTTCGAGGATCTTGGCGCTGGCGAATTCCAGTGGACCGATGTCGATGTGGGCGCGGGTTCCAGTGTGACGTTCGACTTGGCGGTGTCGGTGCCGTCTTCGCTCGCAGCAGGAAGCGCTTTCGTCAACCAGGCGTCCGTGGCGACGAATCCCGGGGAGATCGACACCAACCCGGTCGCCTACGCAACCGACTCCGATGTCGTGACCGGGTCGGGCTCGGTCGGGTCCATCGGCGTCGCCATCGCCTCCTACGACGGCGACGGCGTGGGCACGGCAACGAGCGAATCGGCCCTGGCCGGTACCGATGTCACCTATCAGGTGACCGTCTCCAACTCCACAGCCGTCGCCCAGACCGACCTGGTGGTTCCGGTCTCGATGCCATCGGCCTTCACGCTCGATTCCGGCGTCGTCGCGTCGGACGGGACCACAGCGCTCACCGGCGACGTCCTGACCTGGTCGATCCCGTCACTCGCCGCTGGTGCCTCGGACGACCTGACTTACACCGAGGCGACGGACGCCCCGGTCGCCTTGGAGTCCGACACGACCACGGCCTCGGCGACGAGCGACCAGAGTCCGCTGGCCCAGACCGAGTCGGCATCGGTCGCCGTCGTTCCGGCGTCCGATCTCTCGGTGGTGGTCAGCGACAGCATCGGGAGCGTCTACGCCGGGGCGTCGGACACCTACACCATCACGCTCACCAACAACGGGCCTTCCACCGCGACGAATGCCACGGTGTCCGACTCGTTCAGTGACGGGTTCAGTGCGTTCGTCGCGGTGAGCACGCTCAGCGGGACGGGCTTCTCGAGTCTTGGCGGAAACGCCTACGCGTGGACAGGGATCACCCTGCCCAATGGCGCCTCCGCCACGTTCGAGCTGTTGGGTGCCTTGCCGACGACGCTGGTCACCGGCGGCGCCTTTACGGACCTGGCCACGGCGAGCGTCCCCCCGGGACAGGCCGACACCGGCGGCACCACGACCGCGATCGAAGCGGACACCGTGATCGCCGCACCACAGGCCATCACGTTCACGCCGCCCGCCGTCGGCATTGTCGGGCAGTCGGCCACGCTCTCGGCCAGCGGAGGTGGGTCGGGCAACCCGGTGACCTTCTCCGTGGATCCGGGAAGCGATCCCGGGGTGTGCAGCGCGTCCGGTCCCAATGGCGCCACTCTCGAGTACGACGCGGCCGGCTCGTGCGTCGTCGACGCCAACCAGGCCGGCAACGCGAGCTACGCGGCTGCGCCCACGGTGACCGTCACCATTCCGGTCGACCAGGTACCGGCGTTCACCGCCGATTCGCCGCCCGGCGCAGCCACCGTCGGTGACGACTACGCCTACGTCTTCGCAGCCTCTGGCGTCCCCGTGCCGACCTTCGCGCTGGCGCCAGGCGCACCGTCGTGGTTGAGCATCGATGTGGTGTCGGGGGCGTTGTCGGGGACGCCACCGGCAGGCACGTCGTCGTTCACCTACTCGGTCGTCGCCTCGAACAGCGCCGCCGACGCCACGGCGGGGCCCTTCAGCGTTGCCGTGAGCACGCCGCCGCCACCGTCGCCCGACGCCGACGTCTCGGCCGCCCTCGCGTGTCCGAGCTCCATTCGGCGAGGCGCCCTTGGCTCCTGCACCCTCACGGTGAGCAATGCCGGCCCGGCCACGGCCCGGTCCGTCACGGCGGACCTCGCGCTTCCGTTCGGCTTCGAGCGTGTCGCAGGGGCGCACGGGTTGTGGATCGGGAACGTCGACACGTGGTTCCTCGGATCGCTGGACGCGGGTTCCGCGGCAAGCTTCTCCGTGAACTTCGTGGCATTCGGCTCCCCGCAAGGCGGGTACGGCAAAGAGAATGCTTGGCGCGGCGGCTCCTGGCATGGCCGTTCCTGGCGGCCCGGCGCTGGGACGCACAGCGTCAGGCAGGACGGGTCTCGAGCTGTCACGGTGTTGGGCTTTGCCCTGTCCGAGACCCCCGATACCGACTACGCGAACAACCTGGCCACGGCCACGATCGACGTCACGCCCTGACAGGGGCCTGACCGGTCAGCGTGCAACCGCGGGCTGCCGGAGGGCGGACCGACTCGGTGGAGGGCCTACGTCCCGGACCACGCGTGGCCAGCCGAGCCAGCCGAGGACGGCGATCTGACCGATGAGGAGCAGCCAGAAGGACCAGCGAGCCTCCACGGCGAAATGGACCCACCAGTTCAACCACACCGCCACGAGACAGGCCGCACCGAGGCGCCACCAGCTTCGCCGCGCCGCGCTGAGCGGGAGCAGGGCAAGAGCCGGGGCGAGAAAGTAGGGCACCAGCTCCGGCTCGAGCACCCGCAGTGTGAACAGGATGCCCATGACCCAGATGATCAGGTTTGCCGCGTCCTCCGGACTCCGAGGGAGCACGCGCCGCAGCACCAGGGCCGCGGGCACCGCCGCCAACACGATGAGTCCCCGGACGAAGGCGCCCACGCCAGGATCGAGCCGCCACGTCGGACTGATGTAGCCCAGGTCGTCATAGACGCCCTGGTGGACCAGTTGGTGCGCGGTCCCCGAGAAGTCGGCGACCAGGGGGACGACGAGGAAGGCAGCCGGGACGAGGACCATGGGCACCACGGCGCCGAGCCAAGCCCGACGTTTGAGGAGCACCAGAGCGATGGGGACGGCGAGGATGGCGAAGAACTGGAACGCGAGCGCCACACCGAGCCACCAGCCTGCCGCTCGATTGCGCTGCTCCATCGCCGCGACCAGCCCGTAGAGCATCGCGCCCAAGGCGACCAGGTCTTCGGCATGGCCGAAGAGGACGATGGGCGGCAGCGTGATCCCCATCGTGCCCAGGACGACGAGACGCCTATGCCAGTCGGTGACACCCATGTACTCGAGCCATCGGTCGGCGGCCACGATGGGGAAGACCATCAGCGCCAGCAGCAGTGGACCCGCCACCCAATACGCCTGTGGGTACAGCACCACGTTCGGGTTGGGGAAGGACAAGCCCCACGCGAGCCGCGCGGTGGGGGCCAGCACGACCTGGATGGCCGGCGCGGTCTCGAGGGTTTGGTCGAGCTGATAGATGTGCGCGTAGCCCCCGCCATAGGTCAGGAAGGCCGAGTCGGCCCAGTTCCGCCAGAAGTCGTTGTACGACGACTCGAACCACTGTCCGCTGCCGTGGAGCAGGCTCGAGTCGACCATGGAGAACGTGAGGGCGCCGATGACGGCGACGAGCGAGACGCCGAGCGCGAGCCTGCGGCGACGTAGGGCGACCACCGCCGCATCGAGGGGTGCTCGCCAACCGTTCTTCTTTCGGGCGAAGGCGATGACGCCGAAGACCAGGGCCGCCAGGAGGACGAGCCAGAGCACGACCAGGTCGAGGTCGAAGCCGTTCGAGACAAGAACGCCTCCAACCGGGAGAGTCCGGTACTGCCGCTGGGCGACCAGGGTGGCTTCCCGCACGTCGATCGGCGTCTTCGACTTCGAGGTCATCTCCATCAGGACGGCCACGTTGGCCCGATGGAAGGCGATCACGGTCGCGACCTGGCCGGCGGATCCCGGCGGGAGCGCGCACAGGCCCGACACGGACCCGGGCACTCCCCGGATCGACACGAGTTGGCTGCTGGGCTCGCCACGCGACGCCGCACAGAGATCCGCGGCGTTTCTCGCCGGGCTCGCAACGTGGAGCGCCGAGAGGGAACCCGAAACGAGATCGATCAACAGTCCGTAGCGGCCGGTGACCCACACCCATCGACCCGCGACGACGTTGACCGCACCCTTCGCAACGCTCGAGGTCAGGTTGTGCTTCAGGGTCTTGACGTAGGGCTGCACGTTCGCGGAAGGAAGAGCAAGCCAGCCGACACCGGGGTTGGAGGTCACATAAGGCGCCAGGAGCGGATCGCCGGCCACGACGGAGCCGCAGTCCGGTGGGCACTGGGGTGCCGGCGTCGTGGCGGCATCTGCAGGCGTCGCACCCACCGCGAGCACGGACACGGCGACGGCCCCGAGCAAGCAGGCGCACGCGGCGGCGATCCGGCGTCGGACTGATCGCCTCGCGGTGCGGGAGGGGGCGGTCCCGAGGATGGTCACGTCGGTCGTCGGCGCGCCTCGTGAACGTGGAGGACGGGGGGCGAGAGGTCTCAGGGGGGGTGAGACTACGACGTTCGTCGAGGCGCCGACCTGCGGTCGACGCCGGCCGCGACGACCGTCGCGCGGCCTCCTGGTCCGCAAGTTGGCCGGATGGGGGCCCGTCCAGTGGCTTCCTGGACACGAATCGTGCCCTGAACTGGCATGACGCGTGGATCTTCAACCCGGTTGGTGTGTTTGCCGTGCGTGGGTGCCCGGAAAAGACCAGGTAGGAGGCAATGTTTCCAAACCCAGTGGACGTTTGGTTGGCGCCTGTGTAGGTTGCCCGCCCCGTAGGGCAAATAGGGGTATCAACGACAGGGGTGGGGAGAAGCCGTGTCAGAGATTGCTGCCAAGGTACGTCGGATTTTCGGAAGTCGGGGACGCGAAGGGGGCAGCCAGCGCAGCGGCCTGAACCGCTTCGGGCGGCTCGGGCTCGGCTTCTTGGGGGTCTTGAGCATCCTCACCGGAACCGTCGCCCTGAGCATCACCGCGGCGACCCCCGCCGGCGCCGCCGGTACGTACACGTGCACGACCCCGGCGTCGGGCGGCACCTCCGTCACGTTCTACGACGGCATCGCCAACAGCGAGAGCATCGTCTGCTACGGCACGAGCGGGGTCTCTGGCACGACCGCCTACCCGGCATCGATCACCCTCGCTTCGGGCTCCCTCCCCGCCGACGCCACCGAGGCCACCTCCACCACCAGCAGCCCCGCCTGCACCCAGAGCACCTCGGGATCGGGCACCACCGAGCACTACATCCTCACGTGCCCGATCGCCGAGACCCCGACGGCCGGGGACAACGGCACCTACACCGGTACCTTCAGCGCCAACCCCGGCACCGACGGCGGAACGGCGGTCATCTCTGGCGCCCTGAGCCTCACCGTGGGCGCGCTCCCGGCGCCTACCTATACGTGCACCACCCCGGCATCGGGTGGCACCAGCGTCACGTGGTACGACGGGTCGACTGCGCAAACCGAGAGCCCGGTGTGCTACGGCATCAGCGGCGTCTCGGGGGTCACCGCCTACCCAGGTTCCATCACCCTCGCATCGGGCACCCTGCCCTCGGCCGCCACGGAGGCGACCTCGACCACCAGCAGCCCCGCCTGCACCCAGAGCACCTCGGGATCGGGCACCACCGAGCACTACATCCTCACGTGCCCGATCACGGACACGCCGACGTCCGCCCAGAACGGCACCTACCCCGTCACCTTCAGCGCCAACCCGGGCACCGACGGTGGAACCGCCTCCACCTCGGGCACCCTGACCATCAACGTGACAGCCGCGGCCTACACGTGCACGACGCCGGCAGCGGGCGGCACCAGCGTCACGTGGTACGACGGCCAGGCGCAGTCCGAGAGCGTCGCGTGCTACGGGGTCAGCGGCGTCTCGGGCACGACCGCCTACCCGGCCTCGATCACGCTGAACACGGGCACGCTGCCCTCGGGCGCCACCGAGGCCACCTCCACCACCAGCAGCCCAGCCTGCACGACGAGCACGTCGGGATCGGGCGCCACCGAGGAGTACATCCTCACGTGCCCGATCGCGGACACGCCGACGTCCGCCCAGAACGGCACCTACACCGACACGTTCACGGCCAATCCGGGCACCGACGGTGGCAACGCGACCACCTCGGGCACCCTGACCCTCACGGTGCAGACGCAGAACACCGTGTGTACGGCACCGGCGGCGGGTGGCACCTCGACGACCTTCACCGACGGAACGGCGTCCAGCTACACCGTGATCTGCTACAGCCAGGGATACAGCGCATCGAACCTCGCCAACTACCCTGCCTCAATCGCCATCGCGTCGGGGACGCTCCCCTCCGACGCCACCTTTGCGACGTCGCTGACCAGCTCGCCCGCCTGCACCACCGCCACTTCGGGTTCGGGGACGGCGGAGGAGTACGAGCTTGAGTGCAAGATCAGCGAGACCCCGACGGCCTCGGACAACGGCACCTATCACCTGACGTTCCAGGCCACCGGTGGCAGCGGAGCTCCGAACGCGACGTCGGGCACCCTCACCCTGACCGTCTCGCAGGCCGCTCCGACACAACCTGACGGCCTGTATTTCACCGCGATCGAGAACGTGCCCTTCTGCGACGACATCGCGTTCACCGGCGCACCCATGACCAGCATCACGGCCGGGGCCGCGCCTTCCGGGATCACCAACTTCTCCATCCAGAACGTGAACCTGGCCGCGGGCACGGCGCAGCTGTGCGGCACCGACACCAACGCACCGCTCACGACGGGGTCGCCGGGGAGCATGGCCCCCGTGGCGACCAACAGCGGCGGCAGCGTGACGGCCAGCATTCCGATCGATTCGCAGCCGGAGTGCACCTGGACGGCCGCCGGGGCCGGCGGGACGTCGGTCTCCATGTTCGACCCGAACCAGGACCTCGAGCAGGCCGGCTCCCAGTCGGGCTTCGGTTCGGCGATCTCCAACGGTGAAGTGGCCGGGACCAGCACGAACTATCCCACCTGCACCGGCGACGTGGGCGAGTACAACAACACCGGGAGCACCGGTGGCAGTGACCTCGGCGGCGCCTTCACGATCAACACGGCCAACCCGCTGCCCTCGCCCACCGACACCAACCCCTCGGCCTCGCAGGGCGACCTGGCTTCCTCGAACCTCGAGTTGGCCAAGGGCTGCTATGGCGCGACCGAGGTCCTCAAGGCCTCTGCGTACTCGACCTTCGGTTCGGCGTCCGTCCTCACCGTCCCGAGCCCTTGGGTGAACGGTGGCGACTGCTCCTACGGCGGTCTGGGGTCCAACTCGGCCGGCGGCAACACGGACAGCTTCGCGACGTGCCCGCCCACGCAGGCCGACGTCAACGAGGGCTACGTGAACTGTTCCATCACGGCGTCCTCTGGGAACGACGACAACGGATCGATGAACTACACGACTGAGGACCTCTTCTTCAATGGCCAGGCCGTGCCACAGCAGCCGACGGCCACGTTGTCGACGTCGGGCGCCCTGACCGGCGGCACCGTCTCGCTGACGGGAGGCTCGAACTGGTGGGGGAGCTCCGACGGTGCGCCGAACACCGGCCCCTACGGTGACTTCCAGGCTGGTGCCATGTACCAAGTGACCGCTCCGGGTGTCTACATCGGCACCTCCCGCGCCACCGCGGTACCGGTGAGCAACTCGACGGTCACGATTCCGGCCAACACCTACGTCTGCACCGGTGCGGAGAGCGACACCGTGGGTCCGAACCCGTGCACGATGACCCCGGGTCAGCCGACGGGCACCTTCCAGGTCCCGGCGGGGCTGGCTCCCGGCGCCTACAACGTCTACCTCGACGAGACGAACACCACCCCGCTACCCGGCAACGGGCCGAACGACGCCTACCAGACTGCCCGCGGGACGAGTCTGGGCACGGCGGAGTCGGTCACCTCGTTGTTCGTCGGTCCCCCGGTCTTCACGTCGGCGGCCTCGACAACCTTCTCGGAGACGGGTGCGGGCACCTTCTCGGTCACTGCGCAGGGCGAGGGCATGGTCACCTTCAGCGAGACCGGCTCGTTGCCCTCGGGCGTGACGTTGGCGACCAACGGCACCTTGTCCGGCACGCCGGCCTTGGGCTCGGCGGGGTCCTACCCGATCACGATCACCGCGACCGACGGCAATGGCAACACGTCCACGCAGGCCTTCACGCTGACCGTCACGGCCTCAGGACCCACGTTCACCTCGGCCGCCTCGACCAGCTTCACCGAGAACACGGCCGGCACCTTCTCGGTCACCGCGACCGGGGACACGCCGATCACCTACAGCGAGACCGGCGCGCTGCCCTCGGGCGTGACGCTCGGCAGCGACGGCACCCTGGCCGGCACGCCGGCCTTCGGCACCGCGGGCAGCTACCCGATCACCATCACGGCGACGGACACGAACTCCAACACCGCGACCCAGGCCTTCACCCTCACGGTGGCGGCGGGGGCGCCGGAGTTCACCTCGGCCGCATCGACGAGCTTCACCGAGAACACGGCCGGCACCTTCTCGGTGACGGCGAACGGCGACACGCCGATCACCTACAGCGAGACCGGTCCGTTGCCCTCGGGCGTGACGCTCGGCAGCGACGGCACGCTGGCCGGCACGCCGGCCTCCGGTACCGCGGGCAGCTACCCGATCACCATCACGGCGACGGACACGAACTCGAACACGACGACGCAGTCCTTCACCCTGACGGTCACGGCAGCCGGGCCGACGTTCACCTCGGCCGCATCGACCAGCTTCGCCGAGAACACGGCCGGGACCTTCTCGGTGACGGCGAGCGGCGACGGGCCGTTCACCTACAGCGAGACCGGCGCGCTGCCCTCGGGCGTGACGCTCGGGAGCGACGGCACCCTGGCCGGCACGCCGGCCTTCGGCACCGCCGGGTCCTATCCGATCACCATCACGGCGACGGACGCGAACTCGAACACGTCGACGCAGGCCTTCACGCTGACCGTCACGGCCTCAGGACCCACGTTCACCTCGGCGGCATCGACGAGCTTCGGCGAGAACACCGCTGGCACCTTCTCGGTCACGGCGAGCGGCGACACGCCGATCACCTTCAGCGAGACCGGGGCTCTGCCCTCGAGCGTGACGCTCGGCAGCGACGGCACCCTGGCCGGCACGCCGGCCTTCGGCACCGCCGGGTCCTACCCGATCACCATCACGGCGACGGACGCGAACTCGAGCACGTCGACGCAGGCCTTCACGCTGACCGTCACGGCCTCAGGACCCACGTTCACCTCGGCCGCCTCGACGAGCTTCACGGAGAACGCGGCCGGCACCTTCTCGGTCACGGCGAGCGGCGACACGCCGATCAGCTTCAGCGAGACTGGGCCGTTGCCCACGGGCGTGACGCTCGGCAGCGACGGCACCCTGGCCGGCACGCCGGCCTTCGGCACCGCCGGGTCCTACCCGATCACCATCACGGCGACCGACGCGAACTCGAGCACGTCGACGCAGGCGTTCACACTGACAGTGGTCACCGGCGGGCCGACGTTCACCTCGGCCGCCTCGACCAGCTTCGCGGAAAACACGGCCGAGACCTTCTCGGTGACGGCGAGCGGCGACGGGCCGTTCACCTACAGCGAGACCGGCGCGTTGCCCTCGGGCGTGACGCTCGGCAGCGACGGCACCCTGGCCGGCACGCCAGCCTTCGGCACCGCGGGCAGCTACCCGATCACCATCACGGCGACGGACGCGAACTCGAACACCTCGACGCAGGCCTTCACCCTGACGGTGACGGCCAGCCCGCCGGTGTTCACCTCGGCGTCGTCCATCTCGTTCGCCGAGAACACGCCCGGCACCTTCTCGGTGACCGCGACCGGCGACACGCCGATCACCTACAGCGAGACCGGTGCCCTGCCCTCCGGCGTGACGTTGGCTTCCAACGGCACGCTGGCCGGCACGCCGGCCCTGGGCACCGCGGGGTCGTACCCGATCACCCTCACGGCGACGGACGCGAACTCGAACACGTCGACGCAGGCGTTCACCCTCACGGTGGGCACGTCCGTCCCGGTGTTCACCTCGGCGTCGTCGACGACGTTCACCGAGCACACGGCGGGCTCGTTCTCGGTCACGGCGACCGGCGACACGCCGATCAGCTTCAGCGAGACGGGTTCCCTGCCCACCGGCGTGACGTTGGCCTCCAACGGCACCCTGGCCGGCACCCCGGCTTACGGCACCGCGGGCAGCTACCCGATCACCATCACGGCGACGGACGTCAACTCGAACACCACGACCCAGAGCTTCACGCTGACGGTCGCGGCAGGTGCACCGACGTTCACGTCGGCGTCCTCGACGAGCTTCGCCGAGAGCGCCCCAGGCACCTTCTCCGTCACGGCGACCGGCGACACGCCGATCACCTTCAGCGAAACCGGTTCGTTGCCCTCGGGCGTGACGTTGGCCTCCAACGGCACCCTGGCTGGCACGCCGGCCTTCGGCAGCGCCGGGAGCTACCCGATCACCATCACGGCGACGGACGCGAACGCGAAGACCGCGACGCAGTCCTTCACCCTGACGGTCACGGGGACGGGGCCGACGATCACCTCGGCTTCCTCGACGACCTTCGCCGAGCACGCGGCCGGCACCTTCTCGGTCACGGCGACCGGCGACACGCCGATCAGCTTCAGCGAGACCGGCCCGCTGCCCTCGGGCGTGACGTTGGCCTCCAGCGGCACCCTGGCCGGCACGCCGGCGTACGGCACCGCCGGGAGCTACCCCATCACCATCACGGCGACGGACGCGAACTCGAACACCTCGACGCAGTCCTTCACCCTGACGGTCACGGCGACCGGGCCGACGATCACCTCGGCTTCGTCGACGACGTTCACGGAGCACGCGGCCGGGACCTTCTCGGTGACGGCGACCGGTGACGGGCCGTTCACCTACAGCGAGACCGGCGCGCTGCCCTCGGGCGTGACCTTGGCCTCCAGCGGCACCCTGGCCGGCACGCCGGCATACGGCACCGCCGGGAGCTACCCGATCACCATCACGGCAAGGGACGCCAACTCGGCGACGACGACCCAGTCGTTCACGCTGACGGTGGCGGACGGCGCGCCGGTCTTCACCTCGGCGGCCTCGACGAGCTTGGCCGAGAACACGGCCGGTACCTTCTCTGTCACGGCGACGGGAGACGTGCCGATCACGTTTAGCAAGACGGGCACCCTGCCCTCTGGTGTGACCCTGGCCGCCAACGGCACCCTCTCGGGCACGCCGGCCTTCGGCACGGCGGGTTCGTACCCGATCACCATCACAGCGACCGACGCCAACGCCAAGACCGCGACGCAGGCCTTCACCTTGACGGTGACGGCCACCGGGCCGACGATCAACTCGGCATCCTCGGCGACCTTCACCGAAGGCTCCCCCGGGACGTTCTCGGTCACGGCGACGGGCGACGCGCCGTTCACCTTCACGGAGACGGGGGCTCTCCCCTCGGGGGTGACCCTGGCCACCAACGGCACCCTGTCAGGGACGCCAACCGCGACGGGTTCGTTCCCGATCACCATCACCGCGAAGGACGTCAACGGCAACACCTCGACGCAGTCCTTCACGCTCACGGTGAACGGAGGCCCGAGTACGAACGTTCTCGTGCCGGCGGCCGGCGCAGCCATACGGGGGACGAAGACTCTGGATGCCAGCGCCACCGCACCTGCCGGGGTTAAGACCGTGCAGTTCGTGATCACGGGCGGCAGCTACAACAAGACGGTGATCGGCACCGCCACGTCGTCCGTCTATGGGTATGCGTACTCGTGGAACACCACGACCGTGCCTGATGGCTCCTACACGCTGCAGAGCCTGGTCACCGACCAGGCCAACAACACCGCCTACAGCACGGGTATCTCGATAATCGTCGACAACACGCCGCCGACGACTGCGGTGATCGTCCCCGCCAGCGGAGCCGGTCTCCACGGCTCGACGTCACTCGACGCCAGCGCCTCGGACAACATCTCGGTCGCGAGCGTGCAGTTCGTCATCAGCGGCGGGTCGTACAACAAGACGGTGATCGCCACAGCGTCTCTGACGGGATACGGCTACTACTCCCTTTGGAACACTTCGAGCGTGCCCGATGGTTCCTACACGCTGCAGAGCCTGGCTACTGACGAGGCCGGCAACACCACCTACAGCACGGCTGTCCCGGTGGTCGTCGGCAACACGCCGCCGACAACCTCCGTGTCGGTCCCGTCGAACAATGCCAGTGTCTCCGGCACAGCGGCAACGCTCGACGCCGCCGCATCGGACGACGTCGGGATAAAGAGCGTGCAGTTCGTCATCACTGGGGGGGCGTACACCAAGGCGGTGGTCGGCACCGGGGCGGCCACGTATTACGGCTACATCTACCAGTGGAACACCACGACCGTGCCTGATGGCAGCTACACGCTGCAGAGCCTGGCGACGGACAACGCCGGGAACACGACCTACAGTTCAGGGATCACCATCAAGGTCACCAACTGAGAGGGCGTTCGACGAGTTCGGACCCTCGGCCCCGGGGGTCCGAACTCGGCCGATGGGTGGTCGCGCGCTGTCGTCCGGGGCGGCGCGCCGCGAGGTCCGGTTTCCTGCACGGGAGGCGAGGACTGCGTCGGGCGCGGCTCTCGTGGATCCCGCTGGTTGGCGTTGCGGCAGCGCTGGCCGCCTGTGGGGGCAGTTCAGCGGGGAGTGGCGGTAACGCTGCCGTCGTCACCTCTCACGTGGTGCCCCACGTCGCAATTCTCTCGGGTATCGACTGCCCCTCGGCCAGCCAGTGTGTGGCCGTGGGGGCGACCGTGGCAAACGGCGAGGGCGTCGTGGTCCCCGTCAGCTCGGGCGCGCCGGGAGTCCCCCGCCTCGTTCCCGGCGCAAAGGAGTTGACGGCCGTCGCGTGCCGAACCGCCGCCTCTTGCGTCGCCGTCGGCGTCGGTGGCGGCCACGGCGTCGACGTGGACCTGACGAACGGCACCCCCGCCAGCGCGCAGACAGTGCTCGACATGTCGGCCTTCGACACCATCTCCTGTTTGCGTTCCGCCTGCTACGGCGCCGGGCGTTCCCTCGCGACCGGGGCGATCGCGTCTGGACCGACAGCGGTCTTGACCGTCCCGGGCACGACGTCTGTCAACGGCATCGACTGCTCTGGCCCCGGATCGTGCGACGCGATCGCGTCGACGTCCAATGGGAAGGACAACGGGGTCACCTTCTCGTACAACGGGTTTCGGGCGGGTCCCTTGCGGGTCGTGCCGCCCGCGACTGCGACCTTCACGGGTATCGCATGCCCTGGTACCTCGCAGTGCGTCGCGGTCGGCCTCGGTGCGTTCAGAGTCGGAAGTGGCGGCCCGGTGAGCGACCAGGCGGTGGTGGTGCAGATCCATTCGGGCTCGCCGGAGCACCTCGTCCACATCCAGGGATCGAGTGCGGTCAGCCTCCAGGCGATCGCGTGCAGCTCGGCCAGCACCTGCGAAGCCGTCGGAAGTTCAGGAGCTGCGTCGGCCGCTACCGCAGGAACGGGATCCACGTCTCGCGGCGCGGTCGTCGAGGTCACGAAGGGAGTCCCCGGGCGGGTGCAGATCCTTCCTGGACAGACACTGCAGCTGAACGCGATTTCGTGTCCGACTTCGACGCAGTGCTGGGCGGTCGGAGAGAATCCGGTGAAGAAGACGGGGGTGATCGTGTCGCTGTCGATCGGCTGAACTGCACCGACGCCGCAAGGGCCCGAGAAGACCGTTTCAGACGATGTCATGTTGCCACACGCGCAGGCCGTCTCGACGCAAGGACGTCGGGATTACCCGGAATTGGGAGTCAGCGGCCTCCAGTGCCTGTGTGAGGGCTCGTCGCGGCCCGCCGTCCGTGCCGCACAGGAGCGTAATGCTCCCTCCGGCGCCGCCGGCGCCGTTGACCTTCCACCCGAGCGCGCCATGCGCCGTGGCAGCGTCGATGATGGTGCGCGCTTGAGTCCCAACGAGGTCGGGATGGAGGCAGGCCTGGGTATCGGTGTTGCGGCGCATTGCCGCACCCAGGGCAGGGAAGTCAGCGGCCAAGACAGCGTCCCGCGCGTCCTCGGCTGCCCTGCGCAGGGCACCGAAGAGGCGCTCTGATTCGGCTGGCCGAGCGGTCACCCCATCGATCACCTGCTCGTGGATCTCCGAGGACACGTGTGCCCGCCCGAAAAGGACGAGCATGAGCCGAGCATCCAACTCGGTCCATGTGCGCGCGGACGGCGTCAGCGGCGTGACGGCCGCCTCGGGGTAGGGACCAACCTCGATGTAGTTGATCCCGCCGAAGGCGGCGCAGATCTGGTCCTGGACGCCCGACTCGATGCCGAGCGTCTCGGTCTCGATGCGATGCGCTGCCATGGCAACCTCGTAGGGCCCGAGTCGACCGGGAGTCAGCGCGTCGAGGGCGCCGAGGAGGGCGACGCAGACGGCAGCCGAGGTTCCCGTCGAGCTTCCTGCCGGAACCCCGGAGCGGATCGAGATCTCGATCGATACGTCGTCCGGCAGGTTTGCCCCGTCGACAACCGCCTCGAGCAGTGGGTGGCGAGCCGGGAGCGCGCCCGGCGCGAATGCATAGCGATCCCCGTAATCCACGACATCGAGCACGACCCGGTCCGTCAGGGCGCCGTCCGGGTAGGTCTTGAGCCCGACCTCGACGCAAGGCGAGACCCCGATGTTGAAGACCTTGCCGTGTCCTGCGAACCACGTGTCGGTCCAGCCACCGTTGTCGCAGATGCGAATCGGCGCAGCTGCACGAACGACTCTCCGCGGACGGGCAGTGTCCTGCACGACCCAATCATGCCCGGTCGCCTCGGCGCGCGACGTGGTGATCCTCGTCTTGGTCGAGAAGAGTGTGACGGATCTCTACGCAGTGCGGCCAAGATCCGAAAGGATCGTGAGAGCCAAATCGGAGAGATCCCGTTGGGTGCTGGCTCTCCCGAGGAGATAGCCCTGGGCGGCCTGAACGCCGAGTTCGCAGAGAGCGGAGAGGTCACAGGGACGCTCAACTCCTTCGGCGATGACGGTTGCCCCGAGGTCTGCCGATAGCAGGACGAAGGCGCCGACCGCGACCTGCCGGGCGTGATCATCGGCCACACCGTGGACCAGCGATCGGTCAACTTTGATGAAATCGGGCCGCAACTCGACGATGTGCTGCAGCGACGCGTAGCCGGCACCGGCGTCATCCACGGCGACGCGCAATCCCTGGGCGCGCAACGGGGCTACCGCATTCCGCAGGTCGTCGTAGGACCGAACCACCGACTGTTCGGTGACCTCGACCACCAGCTGGGACAGCGGGAGGTCGGTCCGGAGCTGTGCACGGCGCCCCAGTTCGAGCAATGCGTCGGGGCTTACGTTGAAGGCGAGAAACTGCTCTGGATGGAGCGACTCCAGCCCGTGCCATGCCTCCCGAATCGCCAAGCGCTCAAGTTCGAGGCTGAGGCCGACGCCGTCGGCGTCGGCAAAGAGCTGCTCGGGCGAATCGAATGGCTCTGGGAAGCGGGACAGGGCTTCAACTCCGAGGCACGCTCCGCTTCGAAGATCGACAATGGGTTGGAAGGCAATCTCGATGTCCTCGGTCTCGATCAGCTCCGTCAGGGCACCGTGGAGTTGTCGCTGCTGACGCTGCTGATCGAGATCGTACGCGAGGAGTTCTGCGAGGATCGTCATGAAGGCAACGTCACGGTCTCCCAACGTCGGGTCGGGTCCGTGATCCACGCCGCACAGCGTCCCGTAGAGCGCTCCGTCTGAGAGGCGGAGTGGGACCCCGATGTAGGCTCCGATGCCCACATCCCAGGGCACCGCGAGCTCGGCGAGGCGGGAATCTCCCTTGGTATCGGGAATGACGTTCGGGATATTGCCTGTCACGAGAAGCTGGCTATATGTCCCGTGCGCCGGAATATCGCCGGGTAGTTTGCCGCCGAACGAGCGCCTGTCTCCGGCGACTGCTCGAAATACCAGACTTCCCGACGTCAGTTCAGCGATATAGACGAGGTCGAGGCCCAGGTGCCGTTGCGCGAGCTCGACGACTCGAGTAAGTCCCACCTGACCGTCTATGTCGGCCGTTTTCCTTGTCGCCGTTTGCATCACGGGTCCCCCCAGCGAACCAGATGGTGCTGGTGTGCCTGGGTCTGTTTCGACACAATGGTTGAGTATCTTGAATTCGTCGCCTGGCGGATCCCGCAGCTGATCTGCGGTGGGATGTGGACTACCTGGATGCGATGCGATGCGATGGTTTGATCCCGACCGCCGCGCTGGGGCCCTCGGGGCGTTCTTCGGCGCAACAGAGGCGTAACGACTCTACGAGGCGCTCGCAACCGCCCCGAAGAGCGGCGAGTTGTTGACCGCCCAGGGGCTGAGATCGTCGTTGAGGACTTCCCCCAACGTTTCGGCTGGGAGCGGAACGCCCAAAAGGAAACCCTGAGCAAAGTCGCAGCCCAGCGCGCGGAGGTCGTCGAGCTGGTTAGATCGCTCCACGCCTTCGGCAATGCAGATCAGTCCGAGGGAGCGTGTCAGGTCTCCGATGAGCCCGACGATGGTGGCGTCGGCAGTGCCACGGCCGAGCCCATCGACGAAGCTGCGGTCGATCTTCAATGCCTCGACCGGGAAGCTCCTCAGATAGCCCAGAGACGCGTAGCCCGACCCAAAGTCATCGATGCTCAGATGCACTCCGAGGGCCCGGAGGTGATGGAGCACCTGGAGTGTGGTCTCTGTGTCGGTAGCGAGAGCCCCTTCGGTGATCTCGAGCCACAGCGCCGAAGGATCGATCCCGCTGGAGTCCAAGGTCCCTGCTATCTGCTCGATGAGATTGGGCTGGGTGAGTTGACGTGGGGAAAGATTGACGCTCATGCCGACCGACAAGCTCGGCGCCCCGCGTTCCCGACGTTCCCGCTCCCAGACCACATACTGTCGAGTTGCCTCCTCGAGTACCCAGGCTCCGATAGGAACGATGAGTCCACTTTCTTCCGTCATTGCCAGGAACTCGGCTGGGTGCATCAAACCCCGATCTGGATGCTGCCAACGGAGGAGCGCCTCGAGTCCTGCCAGGCGCCCCGTCTGCAAGTCCACGATGGGCTGGTAGAAGACGCGGAATTCCCTGCGTTCAAGAGCCCTGTGGAGCTGGCTCAGAGTGTTCATCTGTTTGAGAGCCACTCCGTGGCTCTGCGAATCGAACATTTGGATACGAGAGCGACCACGTTCTTTCGCCACGTACATGGCGGTGTCGGCGTCGCGGAGGAGCCCCGAGGCGGTATCGCCCTCGGCCTCGGAGATGGCGAGGCCTTGGCTGGCGGTCACGAAAATCTCGCCATCGAACAACTCAATGGGTCGGGAGAGCGCTTCGGCAATCCGTTCGGCGATCTCGAAGGCCTCCTGCTCTTCCGTAATCTCCTCGCAAAGGACCACGAATTCGTCCCCGCCGAAGCGCGCCACCGTATCGCTCGGACGCATCGCCGCACGCAGCCGCTCGGCGACAGCTTTGAGGAGCTCATCACCGGCGGCATGACCCATGCTGTCGTTCACCAACTTGAAGCCATCGAGATCGAGGAATATCACCGCCGCGCGGCCGTGAATCCGACCGGCGCGACTGAGGGCGACTTCCAGACGGTCCATGAAGAGAAGACGGTTGGGCAGGGTAGTGAGCGGGTCGTGAATGGCCGCATGGGCAAGGCGCTCTCGCAGCTCCCGGCGTTCTGTCACATCCTCGATTTGCTCAATCATGTACAGAGGCTTTCCCTCGTCATCGCGCACGCACGAGACGTTCACGGACACCCAGACCTCACGACCTTCGGCATTGAGGTACCGCTTCTCCAACCGGTAGGTGTCTGACACGTCGGCGGTCTTCGAGACGAAGCGTGCCATCTCGGCTTTGCTCGATTCTCGGTCCTGGGGGTGGGTGAGGTCGTGGACGTTCATGCCGCACAGTCGAGCGCCGGGGTATCCGACGATCCTCCCGTAGGCGGAGTTTGCCCGAAGGACATCGCCATCAAGATCGATCATCGCGATACCGATCGGAGCATTCTCGAAGGCCGAAAGGAACCGTTCATGAGCTTCCCTGAGCGCTTCGTCGGCCTGCTTGCGTTCGGTGATGTCGTGGAGATTGCTCACAATCCCGCGCACCTTGGGGTTGTCGAGGTGGTTCGTGATGGTGGCCTCGAACCACCGCCAGGATCCATTCCGATGGCGCAACCGGAAATCGGTATGCACTCCGTCGCTCCCGGGCCGGGTGATCTCGTCCGAGCGCGTGCGCAAAGCGGCGAGGTCATCCGGATGCATGATGTCGGTCGCGGGCCTCGTCCGCATCGCGTCGGCGGAGTAGCCGAGCAGTCGATCGAAGGCTGGACTCACGTAGCGAAGTCGGTCCGAGTCGTCGGCGACGATAATGATGTCGCTCGCTTCTTGCACCAGCGCCTCGAAGCGGCCCTCGCTGGACTCGCGAGCAATGGCGAACCACTCCAAGAGCATGATGGTCACCACCGCTCCGAGCGCGTCGAGAGCAGCCAGCGCATGGACAAGCGGTTGGTGTATCAGCGTCGGTGCGAAGCCCGCGGCAATCGCAGCTTCTCCCAGCCCGATGCAGATCAAGGTCCAGATGATCGATGGTCGGGCGGCCGCTGAGCCGGCACTGCGCATGATATCTGCGGCGCCGAACACGAAGCCGACGGCTAAGAAGGCTCCCCAGCCAATGCCGTAAATCACCATGGCGATGACCGCCATTTCCACGCCCACCCGCGCCGTCAGCCGCCAGCCCTCGGTTGCGTCGACCCACAACGCCACGTTCACGGAGTTGACGACGAAGGCAGTGACCACCAAGGCGACGATGACCCAGTACGGGATCTCGGCAATGAGCCCAAAGGACCGGATGAGGCAGAAAATGGCGATAACCGGAGGAACGATGAGGTTTGCGGGATCCTTGAGCCGGGTCCACAGACGGGCGCGAAAGTCACTCTCGACCCGACCCGGTGTCCTCTCGATTTGCCAGCTCACCCCCCTCATATCGGCACGAGTGGGGCAAGTCTGTACGTTCCGTGCCCAGCCCAAGCCTGGTGGACCCACTCCAGCGACGAGTCAGAGGACGGTACTGGAGGCGAAGCAACAGCCGAGGGAGTCGGCCGCACGGGCCCGAGGAGTTTCGACGCTCTTGCTCGGAGGAAGCCTCGGCCATAGCGTCGATTGACGGAGGTTCGGGTGATGAAATGGCACCTCGCCGCCGGCACGGGAGAGCGAGTTGACAACCCTGCGACTGGGATCATCGCCACCTGAGGATCGCGAACGGCGAGCGGCGAGGATATGGGAATGGAAGACCTTCCACGTGAAGTGGTCCAGGAGCTCATTAGCCGAGGTCTGTACGAGCCGAACGCCCCCGATGCGGCCGACCGGCTCGAGTTGCTCCGCTATGTCCTCTCTCGCGGCGCCACGGTGCAGCAGATCTCCGAGAGCCGGAGTCTCGGGGATCTGGCCCTCGACCTCAACCTACGACCCGGGCCACGGTTCGAACTGGGGGAGGTCGTTGCGACGGCCGGCCTGGAGTGGGAAGACGCTGAGCGGCTCTTGACGGCCCTCGGCCTGCCTGCCGGCCCGGAGGCCTCGATCACCTCGGAAGAGGCGGCGGCCATCAGGCTCCTCGGTGCGGCCAGCTCTCGCCTCCTCGGCCCCGACGCAACGATCCAAGTGGCCAGAGTGGCCGGGACGTCCATGGCTCGGGTTGCCGAGGTGTTGGTTGGGGCCTTCCGTCTGCGCTTCGAGCTTCCTCGGCTCAGAGGCGGCACGGACTACTCGGAGGTCGTCAAGGAGTATTCCGCCTTGACCGAGCGCCTGTTGCCGATGTTCGTGCAGACCCTCGACGTCCTGCTGCGACGTCAGCTGGTTGCAGTAGCGGATCGAGTGTGGTCCACCGACGCCGAGCAGACAGCTGTCACGCTTGCTCGCACCATAGGTTTTGCCGACCTGGTCGGTTACACCTCAGCGTCTGCGACGATGTCGGTCGGAGAGTTGGCGTCGGTACTGGCCGAATTCGACGAGACGGTAGCGGGGGTGGTCCACCGGGGTAACGGTCAACTGGTCAAGACGCTCGGTGACGAGGCCATGTTCGTCTGTGAATCGGCGGCCGAGGCCTGCCGGATCGCGCTTCGGTTGGTCGAGGACTTCGCTGCAGGTCCGCTTCCCCCCGTTCGCGTTGGGCTGGCGGCCGGGCACGTTCTGTCTGCCTTCGGGGACTTCTACGGTCCTGACGTCAACCTGGCCGCTCGCCTGGTCGACTCGGCAGAGACCTCGACCGTGATCGTCTCCGAAGCGGTGCGTGCCCAATGCGCCAACGACTTCCGTTTTGAGGTCATGGCGCCTCTGATCCTCAAGGGCTTTGCCGCTCCAGTTGTTGCCTACCACTTGCTCGGCTGAGCGCCCGGTGTCGTCACTGTGTCTCGACGCCCTCCACGATCCAACCTCAGACAGCCGGCAGAGCGAGATGGTCTACGTTGACGCTGCCCAGGTCGTCAGCACCATGGACCAGAGTGATCAGGTTTTCTCCTGGCGCCAGTTGCAAGATCACGCCTACCTCTTGCCAGGTCGTCCAGACCGTAGTCGTGGGCACCGAGACTCCGGTAGTCGAATGCACACTCCCATCGTTGGGATCGGCGGACGTCGCGGTGAGCGTCGAGCGGGAACCGGTTGCATTGGCGACACGACAGGTCAAGCGATAGCGGCCGGACGTCTGCACAGACATGCAGACGGAGACCCCGGCACCCGGCGCATCAAGGCCGGTGACGTAACCGAACCCTTCGTAGCCATCGAACGTGTTGTCGAAGCGTGCAGTGCCGGACCATGCGCCGACTTCGGCCTGGTAGTGGGCTCGTGAGGCCGGAGTGATCTTTACCAGTGAAGAGGCGTAGGGGCCCAGGGAGACGCTCCAACTTGTCATCTCCCCCCGGTCCTCATGGGCCCAGAGGTCCCGCACCTGTGCGGCCGCGGTGAGACCAAGCTCGTCTGCGAAGACGATGGACTTGGTCACGGGCAGCGCGGCTCCGGCCCGGTTGAAGAGGCCGACGACCCAGCTCGAATCTGGTAGCTGGCCGACCCAGCGCTCGGGATCGCGGCTGGACGGGTCGTAGTCGAGGAGGTGGCTGTTGGCGTACACGGGCTTGCCGATCAGTCCCGCGTCGCGCAACGCCAGCACCTCGGTATTCTGGAAGAACGAGGCGTTCGTGCCGATGGTGTCGTAGCGATCGGCGATGGCGATCGGTGCGCCGGCCATGATGAACAGGCTGATGGCGGATCGACGCTGATCGTCGGTCGAGAACGAACTGATGATCGTGGGGTCGCCGTCGAGCACGACCTGCCCTCGCCCTGCGATGTCCGAGAACCCGGTGAAGCCCAGAAAGGGACTGTTCCATTGCGACCAGATGGGCTGCCAGGTCTGGCGCCCTTCGCTGAGAGAGAACCACCCGCCCTGGCCCACGTCGTTGTCGATTCGGATCATATCCCCGTAGATCCGCTCCACCTCGGCGTGGTTGAAGAGATTGGGCAACACAAGGCTCAGGGTCATGTCGCCCGACGCCTCGTGTATCCAGCGCAATGCGGCCGTATAGGCCTCGCGCCCGTGGTTCATGCATACGGTGCCTTCGCTCTGGTCGAAGCCGATCTCGTACCAGCCGAGGAAATCGATGCGGAGCATGGCGGCGCCCAGCTGGCGGAAGTAGTTCACGTATCCCTTGACGTACTCCTCGGCTCCATCACGAGTGGCGTCGACCCAGTAGAGCTGATGGGTCCCGTCGAACGGATCGTCGGAGTTAACGATGTCAGCGACCCGGATGTCGGGTCGACCGACGACGGTCACGGACGGGCTGTCGATGGCGGAACGGGTCACCCACAGTGGGTTGTAATAGACACCGAGCTGCAGGCCCTTCTGTGCGAGATGGTCGGCCCACCAGGACCAGCCGTGGGTCCAGGAGTCGTCGTGCTTGACGATGTAGCCGTTCCGGGTCACTTCCTGGGTCGAGTCGATCCAGCCGTCGGTGCAGAGCATGGTGTAGCCATAGGACTTGAAGGTCGACTCCACCCAGTCGACGTTGGCGCTCCACTCGTCCTCGGGCATGATCGTGTTGAACTGGTTCTCGTACCCATAGGTGGTCCAGTAGAGGGGTCCCTTCCCGGTCCGTCGCCCGGTGTCGGTGCTCGTGACGAGATTCACGCGATCAAGGGCGGAAGCCGGGGTCCCGGATTCGAGCGCCAACACCGTCGCAGACGTGGCGGCAGCGCCACCCTTGAGAACGTCCCTACGCGAAATCCTCATGATTCACCCCAGTCACGTCACGGCCCGTCGACGCTGGGCCTACTCGCTTGGTTCCCGACCGAGAACCCGTGTGTCCCCTGCGGCGATGGCCGCTTTGGGCAACGAGTGTAGGGGAGACCACGAACGACCCACCAAGCTCAGGCGTCGTCGGAGAACAGGGACCGCGCACCCAGCCACGCTCGTCGGTGCAGCTCCGGCCGATTGTCCGCTGGTGGATCGACGACAACGACACCGCGGATATCCCTCTGGGGGGTTACGTCCCCCGCAGCGTGGCTCTGGACTCGAGAGGTACGACGGTGATCCTGGTAGCACTCTCACCGTAACCGGTCACGCGTCCCAGGTGCCAGGAATGGAAGGATTGGACTCATGCCGGATTCTCGCGTCACCGTGGCCATGGAGTTTTTTCAGGAGGCTCTTGGAGGCCACGTCTCGGCCGCACGCGATCTCCTCGATCCTCAGGTCGTTGAGGTCGTACCCGGAACGCATGCACCCTCAGGCGTCTTTCATGGCGTTCAGGCCGTTGAGGCGCACATTTCGAACTTTCTCCGACTCACAAATGATCCAATTGATGTCCTCCAATGGGAGGATTGGTTAGCTGGAGTCGACAACGTCGCTGGGCTCGCGAAGATTCATCTGCAACGCGAGGGCCAACAGCACGACTTCCGGATCATCTTCCTCGTCTCGGTGACCGAGAACAACGGACGACAGCGGATCTCGAGGATCGAAACCTTCTACAGCGATCAAGCGGCATACGAGCGCTTCTTCTCGGTCGATCCATGACCGCGCCGCCTTTGTGGATGCAGTGAGGCCTGCGCGCTTTCGCTGGTTGCGTCTGTGCGCCAGCGGAGTCAGAAACACGATCTGACCAGGGAGAACACTGGGTGCGCTCGGCCGGACTCGCATATGGAACGGGCTGGTCGGGGTTGTCCTGAACGCCCTTCCCGTCCGCTGCCGTGCAATTGAAGAGTCCTCTTCGCGAGGCCATTCGTTACCGTCTCTCGCAACCCCCGACTCGATCGCCAATACGGATTGCCAAGATCTCGGCGCGCCGGGACTGGCTAGGGGTTCGCCAAGGGTCTCCAGTTCTGCACGATGCGCCAGCAGGTAGCTTGGACCCGGCCCTTGTAGTTCTTGATGCACTCGTTGCGTGCAGCGCTGTTGTTGTGCAGGCTGACCACCCGGTACTGGGTCGGACCGTAATACTTGTCGGTGCCGTAGCTGAGTGTCGGGCTGAGAGTGCCGGGGTAGTTCTTGATCGACGCGATCGCCTCAACGAAAGTGCGGCGATTGAGGTTGGGACCGGCCTTTTCGGCGGCGGCGGCGAAGAGACGAATACCTTGACACCAGCTGGCAATTGGCCCCTGCTCCTCTATCCACGGACCGGGGTGCACCGGCGGCTTGGGGAAGGGGAATGTCTTGCTCTTGCGGAACGACTCCCAGCAACTTCGGACCCCAGGGTCATAGCCGCCTTCGCTCTGGGGACGATCGTCGTCGATGCCTCCGAGCGTCTCCACGGTGACGCCTTCTTGGCCATCGAGCGCTTTTTCGAAGGGAATCGGGATCAGACCGAGACCGATCTCGATCGTCGATCCGTAATCGCTCAGCAGCAGCTGCGGAAAGTACTGCTGCGAGTTCTCGGCTGAAAGATACGGAAAGAAGGCGTTCTCGGGAAGCAGTGGGATGACCGACTGCACGCCGGCCGCCTTGAAGCGTTCCACGGCAAGCTGCGCGTCCGAGTTCGTTGTAGCGGTCTCGTCGGGGTTGCCAGCCACCATCGCCACCTGCGGGGTGATTCCAACCTTTTTCAGGTCGGGCAGCAGGTAGCCGTTGAGCGCAGCCTGATCGCCGGCCTGGTCCGAGACGACGACGCCGACCTTCTTGCTACGGCCCAGGCGGCCCGAACTCAATCCCCACTGGACGGTTGCCGCCAACTCCGGCGCCTGGTCCGGACCCGTCCACCAGAGGTAAGGCGAGCCCAGCTGCGTCCAGTTCGTCGTAGCCGACCAAGCGCTGATCAACGGAGTGTGCCCCTGCTGGGTCACGCAGAGTTGGTTATCACCGGTCCACGTGCCGATCCCGTCGACCACGGCGAACACGGCAGGGTTGCCCTCGGTCCACTGCTGGCAGAGCGACTGCATGTTGGCGTTGTTGGCCGGATCGAAGCTGACGATGATCGGGTTGATCACGCGGCCGTTGATCCCGCCGGCCTCGTTGATCTGGTTGACGTAGAACTTGATCGCGGGAATCTGTTCCGCGTCTTCAGGGTCACCGGCGAAACCGAACGAGCTCGCCAAGGACGAGAGATTGGCGACCGGAAACACCACGTTGATCTGCTTACCGACGACGCCACGACTCGAGGTGCTTGCCTCGTCAGGCGGAGTCACGGCCGCAGTGTCGGACATCCGAGAGGTCGATGCTGCCGCGTCGGACGAGGCCATGCACGCGACGGATACCACGATCGCAGCCGACCCAACGAGCACTCGACGAGTTCGCTTCCATCGCCGGAGGACGACCATCAGTTCTGCTCCTTTGAATCGCCGAGGCTCCCGCGAATGGTGTTCTCGCCAGCCACGGGACAACCTACCGGACGCATCGTGCGGGTTCATGTCCGACGTGAAGAAAATCGATGCGCTGTACTGTGGCCAAATGCGGGGCAGCGTCTCACTCACACTGGCGGGGTTGCGGGTTGCCCCGACGCCCTGGGACAAGGAAGGGAATTTCGCCACGTTGGAGCGCTTCGCTCACCGTGCCGTCGACCAGGGTGCGCAGCTCGTCGTCACCCCTGAGGGATTTCTCGAAGGGTATGTCTGGAATGACGAAAATCCTCAACCTTTCTCCAAGGAGCGGTATTTCGAGATAGGCGAATATGCCGATGGCCCATTGCTCGGTCGGGTCGGTGCTCTGGCTTCCAGACTCGGCATCTATCTCGCCGTGGGAATCGTGGAGCGACGGGATGAGCGTATGTACAACTCGATATTCATCTACTCCCCTGACGGAACAGCTGTAAGCCGCTATGCCAAGACGCACACGGCCGACGACGAGCCCTACAACACAAAAGGATCGGAATTCCCGGTGGTGGACACGCCGCTCGGTCGCTGGGGCACCGTGATCTGCATGGATCGACAACTGCCCGAGACGTCGCGGATCTTGGCCGTGAAGGGCGCGCAACTCATCCTCGTGCCCGCTTGGGGCATGTGCGGCGAGATCAATGACGTCATGATGCGCACTCGGGCATTCGAGAACGGGGTCCATGTGTTCTTCGTTCACCCGAGGCGTTGCCTCATCATCGGCCCCGACGGCACCGTCATCGCCCAGGACGCCGGTGAGGGGGATGAAGTCGTGACGGCGCGTGTGACCTTGGTTCCCCCGGGCAGCCATGGCCCGATTCGGCGACGTCGACCTGAGATCTACGGTGAGCTCGCACGCAGTTCACCGAGTCAGGATCAAGTGGGGAGCGACGACCGAGGCCTGAGCTGAGAAAGGAGAAAGCAGATGGCAAAGGACGATGCAAAGCAGGCGAAGGGAGGGACGAGCTCCCCCGACAGCGAATCGCTCGGCCTGCAGTGGCTCGACGACGTGGTCGCCCACGACTTCGACGCCGCACTGGCGTATCTGTCATTGAAATTCGACGAGAGCCAGGCGGCAACGGCCGTCGGGCACCTTCGCAAGGCCGAGGTCACCCGTCGCCGGGCCAATGACATCTTGCGTGCTTGTGGCCTTACGCCGTTGCCCCTGGACGATCCCGGCGTGCGCCGGGACATGCTCAAGGCCGTCTCCGGCAAACGGCTGAGTCCCGTGCTCGTCGTCTCCACGAGTGATGGTGGTGACATCGCCGACGGGTACCACCGGGTCTCGCTGGCGTACCACCTCGACCCCTTTGGTGACGTCCCCTTGCGCATCGGCACCGCTCCCGCCTGATCCTCAACGCAGGGCCGCCAGGCCCGATTGGAGATATCAGCCGGAAGGAATCGACTGTGCGAAGTGGAACACATCCTCACGGTCGTACTTCTGCTTGACCATTCGGAGACGAGCCAGATTCGCTCCGTAGTATTCCTGCTGCCAATTCACCAGACTCGGGTCGATGTAGTTCTGGTACGAGCCTTGCGTCACGGACGCGAACATTTGGTGCACATTCTCGAGCCACGCGTGTGCAGCCGATGTCGCGCTCGGATCGGGTGACGTCCCCGGGTAGGTGATCAGATACTGAGCACAGGCCACCGCGCTGCGGTGGACGAACGCCGTCTCGCTGCCCCCGACCTGGTTGATCACCCCACCGTAACCGTCGAACACGACGCCTCCGCCCGCACCTTGCAGCGTGGCCGGCACGCTCGACAGGGCGGACATGATCCCGCTGACGGCTTGTTGCGGAAGTGGCCCGCCGATGTAGGAGGATTTGGCGACGAAGGGCGACTGCACAGGTGCCGCGCACTGGGCCAACGACTCTCCTTCGCAGCCAGCCTCAATCATTGTGGCCGTCAAGTACTCCTCGGGCCCGACAAATTGGTAGGTCGTGGCCTGCCCGACTGCGACCGTGAGTGGGCGCAGCGCCGCGGAGCATGCTTGGACCGTGCCCGCGAAGACGCCGGTGACCTTGACCAACCCGCTCCCGACGGTCCCGCTGCTGTACAACTGGCAGTTGGCCCACAGCTCTTGGGGTGTCGACGGAATCCATCGGAGCCAGGAGTCCAGGACGGGGGCCGCGGCCCCCCACGGCCATTCCAGGGTGAAGAGGGTGATGGCCTCGGGAATCGGATGGACCCGGAAACCGAACGAGGTCACGATGCCGAAATTCCCTCCGCCGCCGCCTCGGCTGGCCCAGTAGAGATCTTCGTCCTGTCCCGGCCCGCACTGTCGTACCACCCCGTCGGCGGTCACGATCTCGACAGAGGTCATCTGGTCGCACGTCAGCCCGTAGGCCCGAGAGAACACGCCGATTCCCCCGCCGAGAGCGAGGCCGGCGATACCGACGGTGGGGCACGAGCCTCCGGGCAAAAGGAGACCCTGCGAGCCGAGCTGGCTGTAGACATCGATCAACGTGGCCCCGGCACCAACGGCGGCCACCTCTTGCCCGTCGTTCGTCACACGTCCAGTCGAAATGCTCCGCAGCTGTGAGACGTCGACGACCAGGCCGGGACACGATGAGTAGCCGCCATAGCTGTGGCCACCCGAGCGAGCGGCCAGCTGCACGTTGTGGTTCCGGGCGAAGCCGATGCAACGTTGGACGTCGCTTGCCGACGCACATTGCGCAATGGCCGCCGCGTTCGTTGTGTACGTCGAGTTGTACAGATGACCAGCTGCCGGATAGGCGGCATCACCAGGCTGGAGCAACGTGCCCCGAAGCGAACCCGCCAAGGCCGGCCAATCCGGCGGGCCGGGTTCGGAGGTACTCGAAGATGTGATGCCTTCTGCCCGCGCGCCGGGTCGGCGAGAGCTCGAACACCCGCTTGCGGCGCCGCCAGCCACGAGCCCCGAACCCACAACCGCCGCGCCGCGCAGGAACGAACGACGATCCATCACTCTGCCATGACCTTTGCGACCAGAGGAGTCACGACCAACATGGCGCCGACGATACGTCAGGCAAGGCCAACGGGCGGTCTTCTCGCGGTGACGAACGGGTCAGAAGCATGGTGGCTTCCCCCGCGAGTCGAGGAGTCGTGTCCTCGGCATTCTCCCGATGTCCCTTGACCAGTCGAGGCGATACCCCTGGCACAGAACTGCCCGGTGACGACGGACACCGTGGTCCGGCGTCGACAAATCGATCTATCCGTCGAACCCTGATTATCTTTCGATACTCGTCGCTCTATCCGGAGAAAACGAACCCTCATTGGAACCTCAAGCCAGAACTCGACCAATCACCGCTTCCGAACCGATTGACCGGCTTGGGCGCCGGTCGGAGGCGACGAGCTGATGCCAGCTCTCGGCACGAATCGCCGCCGCCTTCTGGCCACGATCGGCATAGCCCTCTGCGTCGTCACCTTCCTGGCTGGCTGTGGCACGTCCGGGCAGGCGACCGTGGGTCGGACGAGCCTCACCGCGACGTTCGCCGCGATCAAGGGTGCGCCGCGCTATGCGCATTCGACCTGGGGCTACGAGGTCACCGACGTCAAGAGCGGAAACGTGCTCGCGGCACAGAACGCGCAGAAGATGTTCGATCCCGGCTCGACCATGAAGCTCTACTCGGTGTCCGCAGCGCTTCGCGGGTACGGCCCGAACTACCGGTTCGTGACGCCCGTGTACCGGGACGGATCCGTGACTGCTGGCACGCTGAACGGGAATCTCGTCTTGGTCGCGTCGGGCGATATGAGCTTCGGGCTCCGAGAGCAGTCAAACGGCACCCTCGACTACGAGGACCTTCCGCACGCCGACCAGAGCTATGCCGACGAGCTGCCAGGGGCGGTCGAGCCCCCCGGGAACCCGCTGGCCGGACTCGAGGAACTCGCCGCCAAGGTGCGTGCCGCGGGGATCACGCACGTCCAGGGCAACGTGGTCATCGACGATCGGCTGTTCACGCCCCAAACCTTCCCCGATGGCTTGATCTCGCCGATCTGGGTCAACGAGAACCTCATCGACATCCTCGTGTCGCCAGGTGCCGTGGGTGGACCGGCTTCGATCAGCGTTCGGCCCTTGACGGCGTCCTACACGGTCGACAACCAGGTCACCACGGTGGCGTCGACGAGAGCGACATCGCTGCACGTGGCCGAGCCCACGCCGGGGACCCTCGTCGTCACCGGCCAGATCGCCGCCGGAAGTCCACCGACCCTCCAGACCTGGAACGTCGACGACCCCTCGGCATTCGCGCGCACTGCCTTCATCGAGGCGCTCGGGCGAGCCGGGGTCTCAGTGTCGGCCCCGGCCACGGGAGGAAATCCGGAGTCGCTGCTCCCACCCAAAGGAAGCCTTCCCGCCGCCGCGCTTCTCGGCGAGCACGTGTCAGCGACCCTGGCCCAGTTCGCCACGCTGATTCTCAAGGTCAGCTACAACCGCGGGGCCGACCTGATGACCTGCCTGGCCGCGGTCAAAGCGGGGAGCACCAATTGCTCTCGAGGGTTAGTGTCCGAGGTCAAGAATGCCCAGGATCTCGGGGCGCCCCCGTCAAGCGTGTTCCCCTTCGACGGAGCAGGGTCGGATGACCAGGGACGCACCACGCCCGAAGCTCTCGTTGCCCTCCTGCGCAATGCTGCGGGCTCGCCACTCGGCCGGACCCTTCAGGACGCTATGCCCGACCTCGGACGCAACGGGACGCTCGCGAACGTGCAGGCAAGATCGCCTGCTGCAGGTCGTGCCCAGGTCAAGACGGGCAACCGGGTCGTCCAGGACGCCTCGGGTCAGATCCTCGTGTTGGGTAACAGCCTGGCCGGCTATGCGGAGACAAGGAGCGGACGGGTGGTGGCGTTCATGATCGCGACCGGAAACGTACCCATTTCCACTCCCGAAGGCTTCGAGACGATCACGAACGACCAGGCCCGAATGGTGGTAGCCATCCAACAGGATCTGTAGCGGCCTGCGAGCGACCTCACGGACGGGCTCAGCGGCGCCCATTACGGCTGTGCAGGGCTCCCGGCGAGAAGTGCGTAGATCTCGACCATTGGCGCGGTCCCATTCACGCCGTTGGTGTTGCCGGTCTGCAAGAAGAGTCCGTCGGCGTTGCGCTGCGTCCACATGTAGTTCGCGTAGGATTGCACTTCCGAGGCGTACGCACTGTCCGCCTGTACTCCATTCAGCACCAAGAGGTCCCGAAAGTAGATGGCGTTGAATGCCGGTCCCTGGTTCTGCAGGGTCGTCCCGGTCCCGAAATAGGCCACCGCAGCATCGGCGGTCGCCTGGGCTGCACTCAGATAGCCGGTGTTCCCCGTGATCTGGTAGAGCAGCACTCCGGCACCGATCATCGTGCCCTGGTTGTAACTCCAGATGGTGGTATTCACGCTTCCGCCAGGGTTGACATGGTCGTAGTACAGATCGCCGGGGCCCTGGAGACACCGGTTGACCCACTGGTACATCCCCACGGCCCACCACAGGTCAATGGAATCCTTGGTCAGTTGGTAAAGCTGCAAGCCGGCCTCGGCATTCGTGGCGTTGGCCGTCGTGTTGCGCTGGCTGCCTGACACATCCTCCCAGAACACGCCGCCCGAGCACCCGTCCGTCTGGCTGGTGTCCCAACCGGTCACGGCGAAGTTGAAGAGGCCTTGAGCCAGGGTCAGGTACGTACCGTTTCCTGTCAGGCGATAGGCGTCGATCAGGTCGAGGGCGGACCAGCCGTTGTCGTCGTAGTACGTGTTGCCGCCGGGTCCCTTCGGCGGAGCGACGGCTGATTGAAACGCTCCGGGCTGGCTGGCACCGCTCGGACTGCTCTCATGGAGGTCGGCATAGGACAGCAGTCCATACAGTCTGGTCGAGACGTCAGGGCCGTAGCTCGATCCACTGGGGCTTGCGTCCAGGTACTCCGTTCCGGCCAATGCGTTGGTGAACGGCCAAAGGCACGAGTACGGGTCGCACGAATTCGAGGGCAACCCCTGGTACAACAGAGATGCTCCCTCGTAAAGGTTCTTTTGGAGGGCCTGATAGCTCGCCACCGCTGCCAGTTCGTACGTTGCTGCGCCGCTCTGAGCCACGGGTTGACCGGAAGTTGCTGCGGTCGCGGTCGTCGTGCTGGCGGCCAACGTTCCCATCGTCGCCATCGCGCAAAGGACGACAACGGGTCCAATCGACAGCCGTCGAACTCGGAGCTCCGCGATTCGCGGCATCACGAGGCGTAGCCCGTGCATGACGTCGTCCTCCTCGCAGCAGTCTCTGGCGGTGTAGGGCGCAAGTCGATGACGCGCCGAGCCGACGGCCTGCGTTGATGTTCTGCACACCCTAGAGCCTCGAAGCAGCACGCGTAGAGCGGGGTTCCTTGCGCCGCAGGTCGGCACGGGACGAGAATCCGCGCCCCCGGCGGGACTCGAACCTGCGCCACCGTCCGGAGGCCGGTCTGGGTTGTCCAGCCCTTGCAGCCAGTCCATTCCCATGGTCCTGATTTGGGCCTTCAATCCACATGGCCCGTCGGAGTCTTCCCCGTTTCGCTGATTCGATTCAAAACGAATTGCCAAAGGCCCATGCCAGAGTTGCCGGTGCGCAGAGAACTTTTATGCGATAGACGGGGGTGGACATGGAGACCGACTACCTCGTGATCGGTGCGGGCGCGCTCGGAATGGGGTTCGTCGACACCTTGCTTGAGCATTCCGACGCCGAGATCGTCATTATCGATCGGCGGCACGGTCCAGGCGGCCACTGGCTGGATTCGTACCCCTTCGTCCAGCTGCACCAGCCATCCATGAACTACGGGGTGAACTCCACGCCTCTGGGTCGGGGTCGGGTCGAGATGGATGGGCGAGACGTAGGATTCGTCGAGCGAGCAAGTGGACCAGAAATCTGCAGTTACTACGACGAGATCATGCGTCACCGATTCTTGGCGTCGGGTCGGGTGCGGTTCTTCCCGATGTGCGATTACCTCGGAGAGCGGCGATTTCGGTCCCGCCTGACGGGCGTCGAGACGGATGTATCGGTCCGAAACAGCGTCGTCGATGCCACCTTTATGGCCTCTCGCGTCCCTGCGACCGATGCTCCACCCTTCGAGGTGGTCGACGGGGCGACGTGCATCCCGATCGGCGCACTCCCGAGGGTCGTGACGCCCCCCGATGGTTACGTGATCATCGGTGCCGGCAAGACCGCCATGGACGCCGTCTGTTGGTTGATCGACAACGGGACGCCGACCGAGGACATCCGTTGGATCCGACCCCGGGATCCATGGATGCTGAACCGTGCCTTCTTTCAGCCCGGAGAGGGTCTACTGACGACGTTCGGAGGAATCGTCCTGGAGTTGGAGGCGGTTGCCGAGTGCAAATCGATCGAGCACGTGTTCGCTCGGCTCGAGGAGCACCGGGTGATGTTGCGTCTCGATCCCTCGATTCAGCCGTCCATGACCAAGGGAGCCACGGTGAGTCTCGGCGAGCTCGATCGCTTGCGAAGTATCGACAAGGTGATCCGTTTAGGGCACGTCATTCGGATCGATTCGGAGAGCATCACCCTTGAGGGGGGTTCGGCCCCGACCAACCCCGACCAACTGCACGTTCACTGCGCCTCGCCCGGACTGAGCGACAACCCGCCCAGACCGATCTTCACCGATGACACGATCGTTCTGCAGCCGATCACTCGTGTCAGCCTCAGCCTTTCGGCAGGGCTCATCGGTTTCGTCGAAACATCCGGACGGTCAACGGCCGAGAAGAACCGGCTTTGCCCGCCGAACATGTGGTTCGATACGCCCTTCGATTGGATACGGCATCTGTTGACCGGGATGAGGACCGAGCTGGAGTGGCGGGAAGCTCCTGACGTGGTGGCGTGGGTCGAATCCTCCCGCCTCAATCTCATGAAGGGCCTCGATCAAAGCCCTGACAAGCTGGCTGTGGCGGACCTGCAAAGCAGATTCCTGACGGCGCTGTTCCCGGCCCTGGCAGGATTCGAGACGATGACGGCGAACGCTTCACCCTCCGAGCGAATGCGGATGTTCGAAAGCGTCGCCGGGTCGCCGGAATGATCGATCGACCGTGGCTCTTGCGGCGGAGCTTCCTCCTGCCCTGGTCGAAATAGGTCTCTCGATCTGTTGGCCCCGGCGCGGTCCTCTCGAATACACCGGCCCGGAGTGATCCAACCTGCCCGGGCAGACCTGGGTCCTCCCACCTGGGCTTCAACGACACCGCCATCTGCTCATGCCCACCAAGAGGGTACGAGGCAGGCTCAGGTGAACCGCCACCAATGGCCTTCCCACTGAACGGCCTCTGAATTAGCCTAACGACATGGCCTTGTTCCTTGATCGACACAAGGCGCCCGGTGCAACAGCTGCCGACATCGCCGCAGCGCACGAACTCGACCTGTCTGTTCAGGAACAGTACAAGGTCCGATACGTCACCTATTGGTTCGACGCAGACGAAGGAACCGTGTTTTGTCTCGCAGAGGGGCCTGACCGACAGTCCTTGGAAACTGTGCACCGCGAGGCACACGGGTTGGTTGCGGACAACATCATCGAGGTGGGCAACGGACCCATTAATGCGTTCCTTGGTGAGATTCCCCGACACCCAGCAGGGGAGGCTTACGTCGACTCTGCTGTTCGAGTAATTCTGTTCACTGACCTTTGTGACTCGACGCAGCAGACCCAGGAACTAGGCGACGAGGAGTTCATGTTGCTCATTCGTGAGCACGACGAAATTGTGCGAACCGCATTGAAGGACCAGCATGGACGCGAGGTGAAGCATACGGGCGATGGAATCATGGCGTCCTTTACGTCCGTGTCGGCTGCTGTTGCGTCGGCCATAGAAATTCAGCGCTCGTTGCGCAACCGGAATGCACATGCAGAGCGGCCCATTCGCCTTCGTGTTGGCATCAGCGTCGGAGAGCCAGTTACAGAACGAGGGGACTTGTTCGGGGCGGCGGTTCAACTGTCGGCACGCCTGTGTGGAGTGGCCCCTCCTGGTGGCATCGCCGTTTCGACAGCCGTACGTGACCTCTGCGTTGGGAAGCTCTTTGACTTTGATTCCATGGGAGCGCTCGATCTCAAGGGGTTCGCCGACCCAGTTCCCGTCTTTGAGGTACGTCTCCCGACCGAATAGGCGAGCGGCCTCCCCACCAACCGCTCGAGAGGTCTGGGTCGAAGACGCGGCGAATTGGGCCGATCCGGAGACAGCCGGAAAGACGCAGATCGGGTCTCGAGCGCCCATGGCAAGACGGGTTGATGACGTCTGCGCCACGGCGGAGATTGCCGATCACTCCGTTCGCCTGTAGGAGACGATCCGGCTACCTGGGGAGGCGTCACGGAAGGGGCGGATGCTTGGTCTGTCTGTCCGGGTAGAAGCGGACATCAAGGCCACGGAGGATTCGAGGCGGAGGACTCCCCCCAGTGTCAGAGCCAGGCCCGGCTGACTGAACGCACTGTCCCGTTCGCAGGCTTGGGGCCGCTCCGCTAGAGTAGGTGGGCTCACTGGTGGGAGCGCCCGAGCACGAGCGAGACAAGATCGGCCGCTCGGCGAGGCTCGAACGGTTCGCCCGACATCAGTCTGGAGTAGATGATCGGGCCCAACAGAGCCAGCGTCGCCAGCTCGGGATCAATTGAAGAAGGAAACTCGCCGTCGGCGATTCCCTCTGCGATGACGTTCATGAGGCTCTGGCGTCGTTCCGCTGAAAATGTGTGGTGGAACTTGCGCAACCGCGCGTCGCGCTCGGCTCCTTCGATAAGGGCCGGTATGCAGACCGAGAAGGTGGAGTCGATGAACACCTCGGCCACGTGCTGCACCATCGACTCCACGTTCTCGCGCGGTGTTCCAGTCTCGGGGTTTGGCGACATCTGCACGTGGAAGGTTTCGAAGGCGTCAGCAATCAGGGCGAGCTTGTCGGGCCAGTGTCGATAGATCGTGGACTTACCGACACCCGCACGAGCGGCCACAGACTCGATCCGGAAGGTGCCGCTCCTTCGCTCAAGTCGATCCTGTGGGCATCGGCTTCCGGTACCCGATGACGAAATCCGGTGACTTGGCCTTGGCCGAGAGGTTGGACGAGGTGGACCTCGACCAGATGTACAGAGAGGTCAAGGAGACACTCGGCCTACTCACCGGGCCGACGCCCGCATTGACGTGTACCTCGACGCGAAGACGGAGATGGAGGCGGAATACCGGGAACTAGAGGCTGAAGCCCGGGCCGAGTATCGAGAGATCGAGCGGGAGCTGGCGGCCGAATACGAGCACGACGAGCCCGACATCGACCCCGCCGATAGCTTCTAAGACACTGCCCCGCGGCGTTTCGTTTCTCCGGCCCCCTCTCAAGGCCCCCCTCCCGCCTCCCGTGCGTCGCCCTCCCCGGTTCCCGGGTGGTGCGCGGCGGCGGCGGCGCGGCGGTTCCGGTGCGGTGTCGGGGCGGTCCCCCTCTCTCCCCTTGAGACATCACAGAGCGCCCCCGGCAGGACTCGAACCTGCGCCACCGGCTCCGGAGGCCGGTGCTCTATCCGCTGAGCTACGGGGGCGGGTGGTGCCCGGGCCGACGCGCGAGCAGGGGACGATCGTAGTCGTCACGACGTGCGCCGGGGCCCGGCGACACGGGCGCGGCGAACCCTGCCGTATCCTGCCTCTTCGTGCCGACTGACCACGACGTGGCGACCGCGCCCCTGGAGTGGCACCTCCTGCCGCGGACCGCTGAGGTGGACGACAAGGGGCATCTGCGCGTCGGCGGCATCGACCTGCTCGATCTGGCGCAGGAGTTCGGCACCCCGCTGTTCGTCTACGACGAGGCGCACCTGCGCCACGCGTGCCGAGAGGCCCTCGCCGCGTGGGGCGACGGGGTCGCCTACGCGACCAAGGCCTTCCTTTGTCGGGCCGTGGCCCTCCTCGCCTACGAGGAAGGCATGGACCTCGACGTCGCCTCGGGCGGCGAGCTCCACGTGGCCCTCGCCGCCGGGGTCCCCCCCGAGCGCTTGGTGCTGCACGGCAACAACAAGTCGACCGACGAGTTGGCGGCGGCCCTCCGGCACGGGGTGGGGCGCATCGTCGTCGACTCGTTCGACGAGATCGCCCGCCTCGGGCGCCTGCTCGATTCGGCCCCGACCGCTGCCGCACGGCCACGGGTCCTCGTCCGTGTCACCCCGGGCGTCGAGGCGCACACCCACGAATTCGTGCGAACGGGGCAGGAGGACTCGAAGTTCGGCTTCTCGCTCAGCTCGGGTGCGGCCGCCGAGGCCGTGGCCGCGCTCGAGCTGTTGCCCGGCGTCGAGTTGGTCGGTGTGCACGCGCACATCGGCAGCCAGGTCTTCGAGGCTTCTTCCTTCGCGCGGGCCGCCGAGGTGATCGGTGGGTTCTTCGGTCCGCTCGGTCTTCCCGAGCTGGTCGTCGGCGGCGGGCTCGGCGTCCCCTACGTCAACGGGGAATCGGCGCCCACCCAGGCCGAGTGGGCGGACGCCACGCGCGCGGCCTGCGCCGAGGCCGGTGTCGATCCGGCGACGCGGATCTCGGCCGAGCCCGGGCGCTCCATCGTGGCGACCGCCGCGCTCACGCTCTACACGGCGGGCACGATCAAGCACCTGCCGGGCATCCGCACCTACGTCAGTGTCGACGGGGGGATGAGCGACAACCCGCGACCCGTCCTCTACGGCAGCGGCTACGAGGCCTTCCTGCCGCGGGCCGCCGGTGCGACCCGTCCTCGCCCGGTGCGGGTCGTGGGCAAGCACTGCGAGAGCGGCGACGTCGTCGTTCCCGAGGCGTTCGTGCCCGACGACCTCTCGGTGGGGGACGTACTGGCCACGCCGGTCACGGGCGCCTACGGCTATTCGATGGCGTCCAATTACAACAAGCTGCCCCGTCCCGCCGTCGTCTTCGTGTCTGACGGTACCGCCCGCATGGTGGTGCGCCGGGAGACGTTCGAGGACCTCCTGCGCCTCGACGTCTGACGCACGCGCGTGCGCACGGACGCGCAACGGTCTCGAGGCGGCCGGCGGGCAGCCTGTACCGTTTGGAGGTGCCCGCCGACACCGCCAGCGATCATCCGCACGCGCATCCCGCTCCGACCGTGCGGGTCGCGTTGCTCGGCTGCGGCAACGTGGGCGGCGCCTTGGCCGAGATCCTCCTCACGCGTGCCGACGACGTCGCCGCCCGTACCGGCATCCGCCTGGAGCTGGTGGGCATCGCGGTCGCCCATCCGGACAAGCCCCGCCCCCCCGCCATCGACCGAGCGCTGATCGGCACCGACGCCGCCGGGCTGGTCGAGCGCGACGACGTCGACGTGGTCGTCGAGCTCATTGGCGGCCTTCACCCGGCCCACGAGCTGGTCGAGTCCGCGCTGCGAAGCGGCAAGCCCGTCGTGACGGGCAACAAGGCCCTGCTGGCGGTGAGCGGCGCCGAGCTGGCACAGGTGGCCGCCGACGCCTCTGTCGACCTGCTCTACGAGGCGGCCGTGGCCGGGGCCATCCCCGTCATCCGGCCGCTGCGCGAGTCGCTGGCCGGGGAGCAGATCCTGCGCGTGATGGGGATCGTCAACGGCACGACCAATTTCATTCTCACCCGGATGGAGGAGGCCGGCGACAGCTACGAGGATGTCTTGCGCGAGGCCCAGCAACTCGGGCTGGCCGAGCGGGACCCGACCGCCGACGTCGAGGGGCACGACGCCGCGGCGAAGGCGGCCATTCTGGCCGCGTTGGCCTTCGGCAGCGACGTGGTCGACTCCGACGTCCATCGCGAGGGCATCAGCAGCGTGAGCGCGGCCGACATCGCCTACGCCGACCGCCTCGGCTACTCGGTCAAGCTCCTCGCCATCGCCGAACTCCTCGATGGTGGTCCCGAGATCTCGGTGCGGGTGCACCCGGCCATGGTCCCCAGGACGCACCCGCTGGCGGCGGTGCGCGGCGCCTTCAACGCCGTCTTCGTCGAGGGCGCGGTGAGCGGCGAGCTGATGCTCTACGGCCGCGGCGCCGGAGGCGGACCGACCGCCAGCGCCATGCTGGGCGACCTCGTCGACGCGGGGCGCAACCTCCTCGCGGGCGCCCCGGCCCCGGCGCCGAAGCGCACCAGCACCACGCTGCGGCCGCAGAGCGACATGCGCTCGGCCTTCTACCTCAGCATGGACGTGGCCGACCGCCCGGGCGTGCTGGCCGCCGTGGCCAAGATCTTCGGCGACCACGACGTCTCCATCCGCGCCATGGAGCAGGTCGGCCTGGCCGAGGAGGCCCGGCTCATCTTCCTCACCCACGTGGCCCGGGAAGGGGACCTCTTGGCCACGATCGACGCGCTGCGCCGGCACCAGGCGGTGGACCGGGTGAGCGGGGTGTTGCGCGTCATCGGCGAGCCGGACGGGCAAGGGGGCGCCGGGGGAGCGGGGGCCTCGTGAGCGCAGGCTGGCGCGGCGTCATGGAGGAGTACCGGGCGCTCCTGCCGATCACCGAGCGGACGCCCGTGGTGACTCTGCTCGAGGGCGGCACGCCGCTCCTGCCCGCGCCGCGCCTCTCCGAGAGGGTGGGCGCGGAGGTGTGGCTGAAGGTCGAGGGGGCGAACCCGACCGGGAGCTTCAAGGACCGGGGCATGACGATGGCGATCTCGAAGGCCGTCGAGAGCGGGGCGAAGGCGGTGGTGTGTGCGTCGACGGGCAACACGTCGGCGTCGGCGGCCGCGTACGCCTCGCGCGCCGGCCTCGCCTGCGTCGTGCTCATCCCCGACGGGCACATCGCGCTGGGCAAGCTGGCCCAGGCCCTGATGCACGGCGCGCGCGTCCTCCAGGTGCGCGGGAACTTCGACCAGCTGCTCACCATCGTGCGGGACCTCCCGCACCACGCGCCGATCACGGTGGTCAATTCGGTCAACCCGGATCGCATCGAGGGGCAGAAGACGGGCGCCTTCGAGATCGTCGACGTCCTGGGCGACGCCCCCGACGTGCACTGCATCCCCGTGGGCAACGCAGGGAATATCTCGGCCTACTGGCGTGGTTACCTCCAGTACAAGGAGGTCGGGCGGGCGACCCGTTTGCCGCGTATGCTCGGCTTCCAGGCCGCCGGGGCGGCGCCGATCGTGCTGGGCCACCCGGTCGAAGAGCCCGAGACCGTGGCCACGGCCATTCGCATCGGCAACCCGGCCAGTTGGTACTCGGCCACGGCCGCCGCGGCCGAGTCCGGCGGATCCATCTCGGCGGTCACCGACGACGAGATCATGGAGGCCTACACGTTCCTCGCCCAACAGGAGTCCGTCTTTTGCGAGGCCGCCTCGTCGGCATCGGTTGCGGGTCTCGTCAAGCACGGCGTGCCCGCCGGCTCGACCGTTGTCTGCGTGTTGACGGGGCACGGTTTGAAGGATCCTGACCTGGCGATCAAGTCGATCACGGTGCCGTCCGTGGTGGAGCTGGGCCTCGACTCTGTCCTGGCCGAGATCTCTCTCTGACGGTGTGCGCAGCACGGAGCGGGGGCGCCGCAACCGGCGACCTGACCTGGCAAAACCGGGGGTGTGTTGGCATGGGGTGTCCCGCCCGCTAGAGTGGGTACATCCCCACTGCGCTTCGAAGCGCTCTCCGCGGGTACAAAGCGGTCTCGGGAGAGCCAGCAGGCAGAGGTGGTCCGGGGGAGGGCATTCAGACGCGAATCCCTTCTCCTCCCTGAAATTTCTTCGCCACGCGCGGATCCACATCCGGGCCGGCGATGACCCTCCCGGAAGAGGAGCCCGATGACTGCGGAACAGCAGCTCGAACGATCGGTTCTCGAAGGCAAGGAGCGCGACGAGCTCAGTGCCATCGCCCAGGCCATGTCGCTCAAGACGACGAGCCGGACGAAGAAGGCCGACATCATTGATCAGATCCTCGACGCCACCGGCGTGACCTCGGGGGCCGCCGAAGGCGGCAACGGGGACGCCGGGGCGGTGGCGACAAACGGGGCCAAGCCGTCCCGGCGCACCCGCTCCACCGCCGGCAGCGCCACGGTTGGCGCCGACACCGCCGAGGCTGGTGCGTCCGACGCCGGCGGAGGCGACGGGCCGGCCCCGGCGGAGGCCGGCACCGGGGCGACCGCCCCCGCAGCGGCGGAGGCCCTCGCCCCCGCCAGTGCCGCCGCCACCGAGGTGGGCGGGCCCGGCGACTCCGGGCCGGCCGTCTTCGTCGAGCCGCCCGAGCTCGCCGACGGCGTGGTCCCCGCGCCGCGTCAGAACGGACAGGGTCAGGGGCAGAACCAGCAGGGCAACCGCAACCGGCAGAACCAGAACAACCAGAACCGCGGGAATCAGAACCAGGAGGGCGAGGTCGGCAACCGCCGCAGCCGGCGGCGTCGTGGGCGCGACCGTGGCCAGGGTGGTGAGCTCCAGGGCGGTGGGGGGCAGGACCAGTCCTACACCGGCGAGCTCGTCGAGGTGAAGGGCATGCTCGACCTGCGCGACGAGGGCTACGGCTTCCTGCGTTGTGAGGGGTACCTGCCCTCGTCGAAGGACGTGTACGTCTCGATCTCCCAGGCGCGCAAGTTCGCGCTGCGCCGAGGTGACTACATCGAGGGGGCATGCCGGCCCGCCTCGAACAACGAGAAGTACCCGGCCCTGCTGCGCATCGACTCCGTGTCGGGGCTCGACCCCGAGGCGGCCCGCAACAGGCCCCGGTTCGAGGACCTGACGCCACTGTTCCCCGACTCGCGCCTCAACCTCGAGATGGTGGGCGACAAGGACAACCTCACGGCACGCATCGTCGACCTGCTCTCGCCGATCGGCAAGGGCCAGCGCGGCATGATCGTGTCGCCCCCCAAGGCCGGCAAGACGACGGTCATGAAGCAGATCGCGCACTCCATCGAGGCGAACAACCCCGAGGTGCACCTCATGGTCCTGCTCGTCGACGAGCGGCCCGAAGAGGTGACGGACATGCGCCGCTCCGTCAAGGGCGAGGTCATCGCGTCGACCTTCGACCGCCCGGCCGACGAGCACACGCAGGTGGCCGAGCTGGCGATCGAGCGGGCCAAGCGGCTGGTCGAGATGGGCAGGGACGTCGTCATCGTCCTCGACGGCATCACCCGCCTGGCCCGGGCCTACAACCTGGCGGCCCCGGCCACCGGGCGCATCATGTCCGGTGGTGTCGACTCCGGTGCCCTGTACCCACCCAAGAAGTTCTTCGGTGCGGCGCGCAACGTCGAGGAGGGCGGCTCGCTCACGATCCTGGCCTCGGCGCTCGTCGAGACCGGCTCGAAGATGGACGAGGTCATCTTCGAGGAGTTCAAGGGGACCGGCAACATGGAGCTCCGGCTCGACCGCCGGCTCTCGGAGCGCCGGCTGTACCCGGCCATCGACGTCAACGCCAGCTCGACCCGCCACGAGGAGCTGCTCTTCGAGCGGGGGCAGCTCCAGCAGGTCTGGAAGCTGCGCCGGGTGCTCAACGCCCTGGCCAGCGACGGCAAGGACGCCGCCGGCCTGGAGCTGTTGATGGACAAGATCCGCACCACGTCGAGCAACGACGAGTTCCTGGCGGAGATCGCCAAGGGGCCGGGCACCTGATCCCGTGGCCGGTCCGACGGCCGGACGAACGTGCCGGCGTCGCCCGTAGACTGTTGCGACGACATCGACTGGAGAGAGCATGAAGACCGACATCCACCCCGACTACGTAGAGGCCACGGTGAAGTGCTCGTGCGGCAACACGTTTACGACGCACTCGACCAAGGCCGATCTCCACGTCGAACTGTGCAACGAATGCCACCCCTTCTTCACCGGCAAGCAGAAGCTGGTCGACTCCGGTGGCCGCGTGGAGCGCTTCCAGCGCCGCTACGGCGAGCGCAAGGGCAAGGCCAAGGCCAAGCCCGCGCCGGCGGCGCAGGACTGACCGCGCCCCGGCGGGCCCTCCCGCCGCGGCCGCCGACACGCACCCGCCACCGATGAGCTCGTTCGAGGACCGGGTCGCCGCGCTCGAGGCCGAGTACGAGGCCGTCGAGCACGACCTGGCCGACCCGGCCACGCTGGCCGACCCCGACCGCCTGCGCGACCTGTCGCGCCGGCACAAGGAGCTCGGCGAGATCGTCCGCACCTGGCGCGACCTGGCCGCCGCCCGCGGGGACGTCGCTGCCGGCCGCGAGATGCTCACCGAGTCCGCGGGGGACGAGCGCGAGCTGATGCGCCAGGAGGTCGACGAGACGGAGACCCGCGTCGCCGGCCTCGAGGAGCGTCTCCAGAACCTGCTGCTTCCCAAGGACCCCAACGAGGGGCGCAACGTGATCATGGAGATCCGCGGCGCGGTGGGGGGCGACGAGGCCAACCTGTTCGCCCGCAACCTCTACGACATGTACCTGCGCTTCGCCGCGATGCAGAAATGGAAGGTCGAAGTCCTCTCGGAGGACGCGTCGGACAAGGACGGCATCAACGAGGCGGTCTTCTTGGTGAAGGGGCCCGACGCGTATCTCCGCCTCGAACACGAGGGCGGTACGCACCGCGTGCAGCGCGTGCCGGTGACCGAGGCGAAGGGCCGGATCCACACCTCGACGGCGACGGTCACCGTGCTGCCGGAGGCGGAGGAGATCGACATCGACATCGATCCGAACGATCTGAAGATCGACGTCTACCGGTCGACCGGGCCCGGTGGGCAGTCGGTGAACACGACCGACTCGGCGGTGCGGATCACGCACCTGCCGTCCGGCACGGTGGTGGCGATGCAGGACGAGAAGAGCCAGATCCAGAACCGGGCCAAGGCGATGGTGGTGCTGCGCTCACGCCTGCTCAAGGCGGAACAGGACCGCCAGGCGGCCGAGATGTCCGCCCAGCGCCGCGGGCAGGTCGGGTCGGGCAGCCGCACGGACAAGATCCGCACCTACAACTTCAAGGAGAACCGGGTCACCGACCACCGGATCAACCTGACCCTCTACAAGCTCGACCAGATCCTGGCCGGCGACCTGACCGAGCTGACCGACGCGCTGATGGCCGACAAGCGGGGGCGCCAGCTCGAGGGCGAGGAGGGGGGCCTCGGCGCATGACGACGACGACCGGCGTGACGCGGGGCGACTTGGTGGCCGAGCTCGCTGCGGTAGTCGGTGTGCCGCACGAGGCCCGCTTCATCGTGGACGAGGCGCTCGGCCTCGGGCCGGTGCTCGGGCACCCCGGGACGCCGACGGGCGCGCTCGATCCCGACCTTGCCGCGGCGGCGCGTCACATGGCCGCGCGCCGCGCCGCGGGGGAGCCGCTGCAGTACGTCTTCGGGCACTGGCCGTTCCGCCGGCTCGACCTCCGGCTCGACCCGCGTGTCCTCATCCCGCGCCCCGAGACCGAGCAGGTGGTCGAGGTCGCGCTGGCCGAGGCCCGGCGCCTGATGGCCGGCGCGGGTGCCGCCGGCCCGCTGGTGGCGGTCGACGCCGGCACGGGCTCGGGTGCGATCGCGCTGTCGCTGGCATCCGAGCTCGGCGGTGGCGTCGTCGGAGAGGTGTGGGCGACCGAGGCGAGCGCCGACGCGCTGGCGGTGGCGGCGGCGAACCTCGTCGCGCTGCGGAGCGGCTCCGTGGCGCCGCTGCCCGACGTCGAGCTCGTCGAGGGGAGTTGGCTCGAGCCGCTCCCGGCCCGCCTGCGCGGCCGGGTCGGGCTGGTCGTCTCGAACCCGCCCTATGTGAGCGCGTCCGAGTGGGAGGGACTCGACGCCGAGGTGCGGGCCGAGCCCCGCCGGGCCCTCGTGGCCGGTTCGTCGAGTGACGGCGTGCCGGGGCTGGCGGACGTGGAGGCGGTGTTGACCCAGGCGCGTGGCTGGCTCGCCCACCCAGGTGCCGCGGTGGTGGAGCTGGCGCCGCACCAGGCGGAGCCCGCCCTGCACCTCGCCGAGCGGCTCGGCTATGCGGCGACGGCGGTCCTGCCGGACCTGGCCCGCCGGCCGCGGGCGCTGGTGGCGCGGACCGGTGGGGGCCGATCCGGTCGGAGAGGTGGGTAAGGAGTGGTCATGCGGGACGGACGGGACGGAGACGACCTCCCCGTCGTGGGCACCGGCGCCGCCGAGGTGGTGGGTGCCCTCGACGGGGGAGCCGTGATCGCGGTGCCGGCTGTCGGTGGCTACTGCCTCGCCGTGCGCACCGAGTCGCCCGACGGCGAGGCCCGCCTCGCCGCGTTGGCGCCCGATCCGGAAGGTCCGCATTACGCGGTGGGCCACCTGGACGACGTCCGCGGCCTGACCACCGCTTGGACCGACGAGCTGCATCGGTTGCTCGAACGCTGTTGGCCGGGCCCGGTCGAGGTGTTCCTCCCGCTGGCGGCGGGCGTGGGGCCGGACGACGGGGACGAGGAGCCCAACCCCTGGGCCGTGACGGTGGGGATGCCCGAGGGGCGGGCCCTGCGCAGGCTCTGCAAGGAGCACGGGCCGTGGCGGACGGTCCCGCTGCGCCAGACCGAGGCAGGCGAGGTGGCGCACGCGTTCGATGCGTCCGACGTCGCCTGCGTCATCGACGGCGGCGTCCGCGAGGGCCAGCCGGCGACCGTCGTCGACGCCACCGTGTCGCCCGTGCGCGTCCTGCGTGAGGGTGCCCTGCCGGGCAACTTCATCGACGCCACCATGGCCATGAGCACACGGCGGCGTTGGTTCTCGCGGGCGCGTCAGCGGGAGGGCTGAGCGGCGTCGACCCGCTCCACCGCCGTCAGGGAGCTGACCGAGCGCTTGGCCTCCCAGTGGCTGCGCCCGAGGGCGGCGAACAGCTTCGGGCGGTCGGTCAGCGCGTAGGTGGCCAGCCACAGGCGCTTGAGGTGGCGCTTGTAGCCGAGGGCCACGTCGTCCTCGTAGGCGGTCCGTCCGTGCAGCACGTGGTAGTTGTTGATGAACTGCATCTCGCCCGGCTGCAGGTCCATGTAGACGTTGAAGTCGGGGTCGTTGGCCAGCGCCGAGGCGGCGGCGATCGCCTCGCGTGCGGTGCTGCTGAGGCGGGGCGCGTCGGGGTGGCGCTGCGAGGCGAGGATGTACTGCGGGATGAACCGCACGAAGAGGCGCCCGGCGTGTTCCGTGAACGCGGGGATCGAGTAGAAGGCCTGGGCCCCCTCGGCCTGCTCGCCCCGCGTGTCGTAGGGCAGCGGCTCGTACAGCGCGGCGGCCAGCTCGGGGCTCTCGCGCACGAGGTGGTTGTGGATGGCCACGGCGTTGGCGACGCACGACAGACCGCCCGTGCGCGCTGAACGCAGGCAGAGCAGCCCGACCAGGTCCGATCCGTCGGTGTGGTAGTCGAGCGCGATGCCGCCCAGCTCGTTGCCGCGCACGGTCGGGTCGTCGACGGTCTTGCCCTGGTCGGTCACGTCGCCGAGCACGTGCCCGTGCCGGTTCTGGGCCCACGGCTCGCCGAGATGCAGCCCGACGCCCCAGTAGAGGAGGGTGAGGTCGTCGTCGTCGTAGCGCTCGGCGTCGAGGGTGGCGATGCGGGCGAAGCCGCGGCCGTCGAGGAGGACGTCGACGACGCCGTCGAGCTTGGCGCTCAGGGCCTCGAGCGGGAAGTCGTCGCGCCCGAGCTCGAGGGGGTCCGTGCTCTTGCGCTTGGCCCAGGCGAGCGCCGCGTCGAGCTCGGCCTGGTCGTCCGCGTCGAGGCGCAGCGTCCAGTCTTCGGGGTCCGCGACGTCGGCGGCCCGCCACTCCGCCACCGTTTCGAGCTCGTGCAGTTCCCGTGTACCCATGCCTGCTCCTTTCGTCGTGGCGCCGCCCGCGCCGGTGCGGCTCACCCGCCGGTGCGGCGACCCCGCACCAGCCGGCCCGGCAGAGCGCCGGTCGCCTCGCCGTCCCGGTACGTGATCTCGCCCGCCACCACCGTGGCCCGGTAGCCCCGGGCCCCCTGGACGAGGCGCTTGCCACCTGCCGGCAGGTCGTAGGCCATCCGGGGCGCCTCGCACGCGACGTGGTCGAAGTCGATCACGTTGAGATCCGCCCGCATGCCCTCGGCCACCACGCCGCGGTCGGTCAGGCCCACGGCCCGGGCAGTCGAGCTCGTCAGCTGCTCCACCACCTGGCCCACCGGCATGCGGTCACGGGCGCGGTCGCGCGCCCAGTGTGACAAGAACCAGGTGGGGAAGCTGGCGTCGGCGATGAGGCCCACGTGGGCGCCGCCGTCGCCGAGCCCGAAGACGGTGTCGGGGTGGCGCAGCATCTCCCCGCAGGCATCGAGGTTCCCGTCCGCGTAGTTGGAGAACGGGGTGTAGAGGAAGGCGCGCCCGTCGTCCGCCGCCAGCAGGTCGAGCGTCAGCGCCGCCGGGTCGACGCCCCGCGCCCGGGCCAGGCGCTCCACGCTCTGCTCCGGTGCGGGCTCGTAGTCGGGGACGTCGCCCAGCGGGAACAGCCGCCCGTAGTCGATGAGGCGGCGCCGGCCGCTGCGCCGGCCCCCCTCGGCGTCGTCCCCGGGCAGCTCCGCCAGGAGGCGCGCCCGGAACGTCGGGTCGCGCAGCGCACGCGCCTGCTCGTCCAGCGGGTGCCCGGCAATCTCGCCGAAGGCGGGGAAGCGGAGGAACGGGTGGTACGAGGACTGGAGCCCGACCAGCAGTCCCACCCCGCGCGGCGCCACCTGCGCCCGGACGGGCAGGCCGTCGGCCACGGCCGCCTCGATCCGTGCCAGCAGGTCCCGCCACGCCTCGGGCTGGCGGTGGCTCTGTGACAGCGACAACGAGAGCGGGACGCCCGAGCGGGCGACCATGCCGCGGACGAGCGCGAACTCGCCGTCGGTGTCGGGCCAGAAGTCCGAGATCAGCTCCACCACGCCGTGCCCGGCGTCGGCCACGCCGAGCGCAATCGCCTCGAGCTCGTCGGCCCGGGCCCGCAGCGACGGGGTGGGGTCACCGCTCGCCGTGCGGTGGTTCAACGTGCGCGACGTCGAGAAGCCGACGGCGCCGGCCTCCATGGCCTCCGTCGCCAGGCTGCGCATTGCTGCCGCGTCGTCCTCCGTCGCATCCTCCAGGCGGGCGGCCCGCTCACCCATGACGTAGAGGCGCAGGGCGCCGTGGGGGAGTTGCGCGCACACGTCGATGTCGTGCGGCCGTCGCTCGACCGCGTCGAGGTACTCGCCGAAGCTCTCCCACGACCAGTCGATGCCCTCGTCGAGCACGGCGCCGGGGATGTCCTCGACGCCCTCCATCAAGGAGATCAGGCGGTCGTGGGCGTCGGGCCGCACCGGGGCGAAGCCGACGCCGCAGTTGCCCATCACCGCGGTGGTCACGCCGTGCCAGCTCGACGGCGTCAGCCGGGCGTCCCACGTGGCCTGGCCGTCGTAGTGCGTGTGGATGTCGACGAAGCCGGGTGTGACCAGCTGGTCGGTCGCGTCGATCTCGGTGCGCCCCCGTCCCCGGATCGCCCCGACCGCAGTGATGGCGGCGCCGTCGACGGCGACGTCGGCCGCCACCGGCTCGCCGCCCCGGCCGTCGGCCACGTGGCCGCCGCGGACGACCAGGTCGTGTGTCCTGCCTGCGCTCGATCCCATGGCTGTCCTCGTTTTCCGCGTTTCCCGGCGGAGCCCCGCCCGCCCGACGCTGCCACCGAGATAGTTAGATCAATCTAACTATATGGCATCCCCGTGCCCGTGGCAAGTCGTCGCCAGGGGCGGTCACGCGCCGGGGCCGAACACGTTGCCGAGCCGTTCCTCGCGGGTGTCGGCGTGGGCGTCGTAGAGCTCGCGCAGGAAGGCGCGCATCGCCGCCCGGTCGACGCCCGGAACGAGCTCCTCCATCCGCGCCACGAGTTGCGCCTCGAAGGCCGCCACGCGTTGCCGGCCCGCAGGCGTGAGCGCCACCCGGGTCACCCGGCCGTCCCCGGTCTCGTCCACGGCGTCGACGACCCACCCCTGATGGCGGAGGCCGTTGATCATGGCCGACACGGTGGGCTTGGTCACCGCGTTGGCGGCCGCCAGCTCGCCGGCCCGCCGCGAACCACCGAGCAGATAGAGGAGCGTCCGGTACTGCGCCATGCTGAGGTCGCCGCGGCGGGCCACCTGTTCGAACTCCCGGTAGAGCGAGACGACCAGCCGGACCCCGGGTACGCCGTCGTTCGTCGCAGCGGCCATGGGCGCACCCTAGGTTGGCCGCCGGCCCCGAGCCGCGATCGGCGCGGACGGACCCGAAGGACTCGAGCCGGGGGCTGGTGATGCCAGCTAGCCGGCGGCGTGCAACGTGAGCGTGCCGTCGAGGGCGAGGACGCCGGTGCGGCCGATCCCCTCCTCCCGGCACAACAGCGCGAGCGTGTCGGGATCGGCGGAGTTGGCCCAGGCGCGCGCGCCGGAGGTGGTCCGGCAGGCCAGGATGCCGCGCTCGGGCGCGCCGTCGCGGTCGAAGGTCACCGTGTAGGTCTCCACCGTCACCGGGCCGGTGGCCTCGGGGTCGACGTCGACCTCCGGCAGCGCGTCGACCTCGGGCTGGACGTCGCGCCAGGCGAAGGGCCGGCTCCCCCCGTGCTCCGGTGGGCGTGACGCATAGACGCCGACGGAGTGCTTGGTCGCGTACCAGCCGAGTCCCGTCACGAGCGCCGCCGCACCCGGCGCCGACCGCAGCGCGCCCACGGCCTGGGCGATCCCGTGGGACGTGTAGTTGTTCCCCGGCCCACCGCCGAAGGTGAGGCCGCCGGTCAGCGTCAGGGGCCGGTCGGGGTCGTCGACGGGCAGGCCGAGCTCGCGCGCCGCCATCTGCACGACCACGGGGAAGCACGAGTACAGGTCCACGAAGGCCACGTCGTCGATGCCCAGGCCCGCCAGCTCGAGCGCGGCCGCGCCGGCCAGGCGGATGGCGGGGGAGCGGTCCAGCTCCGGCCGGTTCGAGATGTACCAGTGGTCGTTCCCGTCGGCACCGGCCAACGGGAAGACCCAGCGGTCCTCGGGCACCCCGGCGGCCCGGGCGGCCTCGGCGGCGCACACGATGTAGCCGGCGCCCTGGTCCACCTGCATGTTGGCGGTGCACAGCTTCGTGTAGGGAAAGGAGACCATGCGGTTGTCGGCGCTCGGGGTGACGATCTCGTCCGGCGTCCGCGGCGTCCTGATCCACGCGTAGGGGTTGCCCGCGGCGACCTGGCTGAAACGGGACCACAGCGCGCCGAGGCGCGCCGCGTGCTCGGCCAGCGTCCAGCCGCGGGCGGCGCGGAGGGCGTTCTCGAACAACGGATACGCGTGCACGGGCAGCAGGACGCCGCGCTGCATCTCGAGGTCGGACGCGCCGGGCTTGTCGACGCCGAAGACGACCGGCGCCGGTGTCGTCTCCGCCGGCGGGTCGCCCCAGGCGAGCGGGGCCCCGCCGGGCTGGCGGCGCGCCAGCGCGCGGGTGTACATGGCCTCCGCGCCCGTCACGATCACGACGTCGAGCTCGCCGCGGCCGATGGCCCGGCAGGCGTCATGCATGAGCGCCTGGGGGGTGTTGCCGCCGATGGAAGAGAGCATGAGCTGCGCGGGCTCCCGGCCCGGTGCGAAGCCCAGGCGTCCGGCGACCTGCAGAGCCGGGTTGGCGGAACGCCACCCGAGGGGGAACACCACGCGGATGCTGTCCGCCCTCCGGAGGAGCGCGTGGCCCGAGGGTGCGGCGGCCCCGGGTGCGACGCCGTCGCAATCCTCTGCGGCGGCCCGGAGCGCCGTCACCATGAGCTCCAGCGGCTCGGGCCGCTCGGCGGGCTCGAGCGCTGCGCCCGGGGGCGTGGTGACCTGGCCGACACCGACCACCACGGGCGTGCGCGGGTCGAGGCTCATGGCCGCAGCAGCGTACCGGCCCACGCCCCAGGACCTCCCCGGACCGCCGGTACACTCGATGCCCATGCGTGTGGTGCGTGTGGGCCGTGTGGGCCGTGTGGGCCGTGTGGGCCGTGTGGGCCGTGTGGGCCGTGTGGGCCGTGTGGGCCGCGACCCCGTCGACCAGACCACGCCCGAAGGGAACCCATGAGCAGCTACGAGACCGCGCTGGCCGCCGACCCCGAGGTCAAGGACCTCATCGGGCAGGAGCTCAACCGCCAGCAGACGACGGTGCAACTGATCGCCTCGGAGAACTTCACCTCGCCAGCCGTGCTCGCCGCCTCGGGCTCGGTGCTGACCAACAAGTACTCCGAGGGGTATCCGGGTCGTCGCTACTACGGGGGCAACCAGATCATCGACGAGGTCGAGGACCTGGCGCGCGGGCGCGCCACGGCGCTCTTCGGAGCGGAGCACGCAAACGTGCAGCCACACGCCGGGGCCAGCGCCAACCTGGCCGCCTATCAGGCGCTGGTCGAGCCGGGGGCGACCATCCTGGCCATGCGGCTCGACCACGGCGGGCACCTGAGCCACGGGTCCCCGGCATCCATCGTGTCGAAATGGTGGCGCTTCGTGTCCTACGGGGTCACGCCGGCATCGCAGGACGAGGCCATCCCCGGAGAGGTGATCGACTTCGACCAGGTCGCGCACCTGGCCAAGACGGAGAAGCCGGCGCTGATCGTGGCCGGCTCGACCGCCTACGCCCGGATCATCGACCCGCAGCCGTTCCGGGAGATCGCCGACTCGGTCGGCGCACGCTTCATGTTCGACGCCGCGCACCCGGCCGGCCTGATCGCCGGCGGCGTGCACCCGAGCCCGGTCGGCGTCGCCGACGTCGTCACGCTCACGACGCACAAGACGCTGCGCGGCCCCCGCGGGGGGGCCATCCTGTGCGGGGCCGACCTGGCGAAGAAGATCGACAGCGCGGTCTTCCCCGGGCTCCAGGGCGGTCCGCTCGAACACGTCATCGCCGCCAAGGCGATCGCCTTCGCGGAGGCCGCACGCCCCGAGTTCCGGCGGTACGCCGCGCAGGTCGTCGCCAACGCCGGCGTGTTGGCGGACGCGCTGGCTGGCCGCGGCTTCCGCCTCGTCTCGGGCGGCACGGACAACCACATGCTCCTCGTCGACCTGCGTCCCTTCGACGCCGAGCTGACCGGCAAGGAGGCCCAGGAGGTCCTGGACCAGGCCGGCATCACGTGCAATCGCAACACCATCCCCGACGACCCGCGCTCGCCCTTCCTCACCTCGGGGCTCCGGCTGGGGGCGGCGGCCGAGACGACGGCGGGGATGGGGCCGGCAGAGATGCGGCGCGTGGCCGACCTGATCGTCCGCACGCTCCAGACCCGGGACGACGAGGGCGAGATCGCGGCCGTCCGCGCCGAGGTCGCCACGCTGTGCGCCGCCTTCCCCCCGTATCCCGACCTCGTGGGATAGGGCATGCCCGACATCGGCTGGTACGGCCTGATCCTGGCGATCGCCGCCGTCGCCACCGCGGCACTGACCATCCCGGCCAAGCGGATCTCCCTGCGCGTGGGGTACGTGGCCTACCCCAGCGCCCGCTCGGTCCACGACAGGCCCACCGCCTATGGGGGTGGGGCGGCGATGCTCCTAGGGTTCTTCGTCGCGGTGCTGGCGGCGGCGGCCGTGCCCGCGCTGCGGCCGCTCTTCCAGGGGTCGCCGGAGATGTTGGGGGTGGTGCTGGCGGCGACGGCGATGTTCGGCGTCGGGCTGATCGACGACGTGCGCGACATGTCGGCTCCCGCCAAGGTGGCGGGCCAGGTGCTGGCGGCCAGCATCCTCTACTTCAGTGGCGTGACCATGTACGAGCTGAAGATCCCGCTCGCCGGCTTCTTCGTGCTGACGCCGGGCATCATCCCGCTCATCACCGCCGTGTGGGTCATCGCCCTGACCAACGCCGTGAACCTCATCGACGGCCTCGACGGCCTGGCCGCCGGCGTGGTCGCCATAGGCGGCGCCGCGCTGGCGCTCTACGGGATCCGCCTCACCGGCCTCGGCCTCCTGCCGAGCGACAACATCGGGCCGCTCGTCGCGGTCGTCGCCTGCGGCATCTGCCTCGGTTTCCTCCCCTTCAACTTCAATCCCGCGCGCATCTTCATGGGCGATGCCGGCGCGCACTTCCTCGGACTCCTGATGGCGGCGTCGACGATGGTGATCGGCGGCCGCGTCCCGACCGCCGTGCCCATCTCCGGCGTGACCTACTTCTTCTTCGCCCCCCTCTTCATCCCCATCCTGATCCTCGGGGTGCCGCTGGTGGACATGGCCTTCGCGTTCGTCCGGCGCACGGCGCGGGGCACGGGCTTCGACACCCCCGACAAGGAGCACATCCACCACCGTCTGCTGCGCCTCGGCCACGGCCCGCGCCGCAGCGTCGTCATCCTGTGGGCCTGGACAGCCGTCCTGTCGAGCTTCCTGCTCTTCCCTCTCTTCGTGCACCAGGTGAACGCCTTCATCCCGATCGGCGCCGCCGCGCTCGGCGTGGGGCTCTACACCTTCTTCCACCCCGGGCTGCGGCGGGGGAACGGAGAGGACGAGGACGAGCGGCGCGACCAGGGCATTCCGGCTGTTTCCCAGGTCCCCGAACCGGTCAGCGAGGTGGTCCGGTTCCCCTCATGACCGTTTGGACGAGAAAAGGGCCGGGATGCGATGATGAGGCCTGTGTACCCCGTCCACCTCGCCTCGTCCGACGCCGCCGTCGCGGCCCTGGGGACGACGGACTCCGGCGCGCCACGCCCCGTCTAAGGGGAGAGCAGTCGCATGCGTGGTCTCGTGAGCGTCGTCGTGCGCGCCCGTCCGGGTGAACGACCCGGAGGAAACCCCCCAGCCAGACGGGCAGAAGCCGCTTCCCGGTGCCATGGCCTTTCTCTCCATGGGACTCTCGGCCGCGGTGTGCGTCGGGATCGGCCTCGGGCTGGGCATCTGGATCGACGACCTGCTGCATTCGGCACCGGCCTTCCTGCTGGTCGGGTTGGCGCTGGGCCTGGCGACGGCGGCGCTGAGCATCGTCAAGCAGATCCGCACCTACCTGTAGCGGGGGTCCCGGCGGCGGGCGTCACCGTGGCGGGCATCTCAGGGGCGAGCGCCGCATGAACATGCTCGACGGGCTCTCGGACCTCGGGGGCAACGCACTGGCCAAGGTCCTGCGGCGCACCATCGTCTCCGCCATCATCGTCGGGGCCGCCGCCGTCGTGATCGCCCTGTTGCTCTCGGCACCCTGGGCCGCACTCGGCCTGGCGCTCGGCCTGGCCATGGCGGTGCTGAACCTCCGCTTCCTCGATGCGGGAGTGGCCAAACTGCACACCGACGGCGAGGTCAACAACAAGGTGCTCCGGCGGGCCATGGGCACCAAGAGCGTGACGCGCCTCGGCATCATCACCCTGATCTGCGTCGGGCTGCTGCTCGTCGACGGCCCCCTCGGCATCGGAGCGGTGGCGGGGCTCGTCATCTTCCAGTTGCTCTTCGTCGTCAACGTGGGTCGCGTCATCATCTCGCAGGGGATCCAATGAGCGGAAAGACCTTCGTGCTGGCCAGTGGCAACATCACGATCGGCGACCACCACGGCGTGGTGCACGTGGCGGGCCTCACCATCGACCTCGACGTCGTCTGGACCACGTTGATCGCCGCTGCCATCGTCATGGCCTTCGGACTGCGCATGCGGGCCAAGGTCACCTCGGGCGTCCCGGGGAAGCTCCAGCTCTTCTGGGAAACGATGGTCGAGCAGGTCACCGACCTGGCGGAGTCGGCCATCGGTCCCGAGGGCCTCCCGTTCGTCGGTCTGGGCGTCACCATCTTCTTCTTCATCCTGATCTGCAACTGGCTGGCCTTCATCCCGAGCGGGGACCCCGGTTACCTGGCCCCGCCGACGGGCGACGTCAACCTGCCGCTGGCGATGGCGCTCACCGTGTTCTTCCTGGTGCACTACAACTCCATCAAGGCACGCGGCCTCGGCGGGTACTTCAAGCACTACGCGCAGCCCTACGCGGCGCTCACGCCGATCAACATCATCGAGGAGATCACCAAGCCGATCACGTTGACCTTCCGGCTCTTCGGCAACATCTTCTCGGGCGTGCTGATGGTGGCCGTGATCGTGACCCTGATCCCGCCGTACCTGTCGTGGATCGGGTTGCTCGTCTGGAAGCCGTTCGACGAGCTCTTCATCGGCGCCATCCAGGCCTTCATCTTCGGCCTGCTCACCATCATGTATCTCGGCATGGGCATGAGTCGGGACCAGCACTGATCCCGCCGGCAGGCGGAAACACTTCGACCATCACGATTCTCGACAAAGGAGAGGAAACATGGCAGCAAGCACAATGGAAGGTGCGGTACGTGTCGCCGGCGCGCTCGTCGGCGGCGGCCTCGCACTCGGCGGCGGCGCCATCGGCGCCGCGGTCGGCGACGGCCTGGCCGGGTCGCAGACGATCGCGGCCATCGCCCGCCAACCCGAGATCGAGGCCAAGGCCCGTCAGTACTTCTTCCTCACCGTGGGTCTGGTGGAGGCCATGTACTTCATCAACCTGCTGTTCATGGTGGTGTTCGTCTACGTCTTCGCCGCCAAGAGCATCTCGGCGTAGGCCGATCCACCCCGTCACCGAGACACCGGCGCACACCCGGAGACCGAGAGCATCATGACCACTGCAGGGATCTTCCTCTTGCCCAACGGCACGTTCTTCGTCGAGCTCGCCGTGACGATCGTCCTGATCCTCCTCATCTACAAGTACGTGCTCCCGCCCATCAACAAGGCGATGGAGGACCGCCAGGAGCGGATCAGGGAGTCGCTCGAGGCGGCCGACCGCGCCAAATCGGACGCCGAGGCGGCGGACGACGAGCGGCGCAACGTGCTCGAGGAGGCGCGCCAGCAGGCGCGCGAGATCGTGGCCACGGCCAACCGGACGGCCGAACAGGTGCGGACGGACGCGCAGGCGCGCGGGCAGGGCGAGTACGAGCGCATCGTCGGGAATGCCGAGCTGGAGATCTCCTTGGCGCGCCAGCGCGCCGTCGAGGAGGCGGCCTCCCGGATGGGCGAGATCGTGATGGAGGTGGTCGAGCGCGTCATCGGACGCGAGCTCGACGCGGAGGCCCACCGCGACCTCATCGACGAGGCGGTGGAGGCCCTGCGCGCCGACACGAGCGGCGACGCCGCCACCGGGGCCGGGGCCGGGGCCCGTCAGTGAACCCCGCGCTCCAGGGGTACACGGCCGCCGTTGCCGAGGCGGCCGGCGCGGCCGACCTGGCGCGCATGGCCGCCGACCTCGAGGCGATCGAGCACCTCGTGCTGGCCAACGAGCATCTGCGCGCCGCGCTGAGCGACACCGCGGTGCACGGCCCGGCGCGGCGGGCCGTACTCCTCGACCTGCTGGACGGCAAGGTCGTTCCCGAGGCGCGCCGGCTGGCCGCCTTCGCCGCCGGCGCCGTGCCCGCGCCCGAGGTGGCGGCGGCGCTGGGGTGGCTCGCGACCCGGGCGCGCCACCTCTCCGAGGGCCTGGACGAGGGGCCGGGACTGAGCCTCATGCAGGCCCGCGCCCGGGTGGGGGGCTTCGCCACCGCGCTGTACGAGGACATGGCGACCAACGAGCTCGAGTCGCTGGAGGACGACCTCTTCCGGTTCGCACGCATCGTGGCCGCCACGCCCGCGCTGCGGAGCGCCCTGACCGACCGCGATCTCGACGTGGAGGCACGCCAGGGAGTGGTGGCCCAGCTGCTCGCGGGCAAGGTGCCCGCGTCGACCGAGGCGCTGGTCCGCTATGCCGTCGCCGGCGGACGGGCGCGCGATTTCGTGGGCACGCTCGACTACCTGGTAGAGCGGACGGCCCAGGCCCGGGGCTGGCGCATCGCCCGCGTGCGTGCGGCGGCGCCGATCGACGACGCGCAGCGCTCCGAGCTGTCCGACTCGCTCGGCTCGCTGACCGGATCACCAGTGGAGCTGCAGGTCGAGGTGGACGAGTCGCTGCTGAGCGGCGCGCTGATCCGCATCGGCGACCTGCAGGTCGACGCCACGGCGCGGGGCCGTCTCGACGCCCTGCGCGAGCACTTCACCCCCGCCGGCTGGGAGCCGGTGGGCGGGTTCGGCCGAAGAGGCCGCAGTTCGACGGACGAGACAGAGGGAGCACAGTGATGGCAGAGCTCACGATCGACGCCAGTGAGATCACCCAGGCGCTCGAGCGCCACGTGGAGGAGTACACGCCGGCGGTGGGCACCGAGCAGATCGGGCGGATCGTCGAGGTCGGCGACGGCATCGCCCGGGTGTCGGGCCTGCCCGGTGCCGCGGTCAACGAGCTGCTCGAGTTCGAGGACGGCACGCTCGGCCTGGCCCTGAACCTGGACGAGGACACGATCGGTGCGGTCGTCCTCGGCGACGTGGACCATCTCGAGGAGGAGCAGACGGTCAAGGCGACGGGACGCATCCAGACCGTTCCCGTCGGCGACGCCCTGCTCGGCCGGGTGGTGAACGCCCTGGGCGAGCCGCTCGACGGCAAGGGTCCGATCAACACCACCGAGACGCGCCGCATGGAGGTGCAGGCCCCCGGCATCGTCGGCCGCCAGCCGGTGAGCGAGCCGCTGCAGACCGGCACCAAGGCCATCGACGCCATGACGCCGATCGGGCGCGGCCAGCGCGAGCTGATCATCGGCGACCGCAAGACGGGCAAGACGACGGTCGCGGTCGACACGATCATCAACCAGGCCGGCCAGGGTGTGAAGTGCATCTACGTCGCCGTCGGCCAGAAGAACTCGTCGGTCGCGCAGACGGTGGCCACCCTCGAGGACCACCAGGCGCTCGAGTACAGCGTCGTGGTCGTCGCCTCGGCCGGCGACCCGGCCCCGTTCAAGTACCTGGCGCCCTACGCCGGCTGTGCCATGGGCCAGCACTGGATGGAGCACGGCGAGCACGCGCTGATCGTCTACGACGACCTGTCCAAGCAGGCGGAGGCCTACCGTTCCGTGTCGCTGCTCCTGCGGCGCCCGCCCGGCCGCGAGGCCTACCCGGGCGACGTCTTCTACCTGCACTCGCGGCTGCTCGAGCGCGCCGCCAAGCTGTCCGACGCGCTCGGCGGGGGCTCGCTCACCGCACTGCCGATCGTCGAGACGAAGGCCGGCGACATCTCGGCCTACATCCCGACCAACGTGATCTCCATCACCGACGGACAGGTGTTCCTGGAGACGGACCTCTTCAACTCGGGCATCCGCCCCGCCATCAACGTGGGCAACTCGGTGAGCCGGGTGGGGAGCGCGGCCCAGGTCAAGGCGATGAAGCAGGTGTCGGGGACGCTCAAGCTCGACCTGGCCCAGTTCCGCGAGCTCGAGGCCTTCGCCACCTTCGGTTCCGAGCTCGACCGGGTGTCCCAGGCCCAGCTGGACCGGGGCTACCGGTTGACCGAGCTGCTCAAGCAGCCCCAGAACCAGCCCGTGCCGGTGGAGGAGCAGGTGCTGGCCATCTACGCCGGCACCAAAGGGTGGACCGACTCCGTGCCCGTCGGCGAGGTGCAGCGCTTCGAGGGCGAGCTCATCGAGTACTTCAAGGCCAACCATCCGGCGGTGCTCGAGACCATCCGGACGACCGGCGCCATGCCCGAGGGGGACGAGATCGACAAGGGGATGACCACGTTCCTCGAGGGTTTCGACACGGGGAAGGTCGACTGAGCCATGGCCGGAGGCCAAGAGCGCATCCTGCGCCGCAGGATTCGCAGCGTGCAGTCCACGAGGAAGATCACCAAGGCGATGGAGCTCATCGCCGCCTCGCGGATCGTGCGCGCCCAGAACCGGATCGCGGCCAACCGCCCCTTCCGTGAAGGCATGGAACGCGTGCTGCGGCTCACCGCGGCGGCCGATCCCCGGGCCGCGGCCAAACTGCTCGGCACCCCCGAATTGCCGCGTCACGTCGGCATCCTGGCCATCGTCGGGGACCGCGGCCTGGCCGGCTCCTACAACTCGGGCGTGCTGCGCCCCACGGAGCGCATCGTGGCCGACTACCGGGCAGGCGGCACCGAGGTCACGGTGTGGTCGGTCGGCAAGAAGGCGCCCTCGTACTTCCGTTACCGCGGCATCGAGGTGGCCGAGTCGTTCGTCGGCGTCGCCGACCGCCCCGAGTTCTCCGACGCCCGCCACGTCGCCGCCGTCGTGGCGGCGCCCTTCGTGGTCGGCGAGATCGATCTGGTCGAGATGGTCTCGACGCGGTTCATCTCGGCGGGCATCCAGCGGGTGGAGCGCATGCAGATGCTGCCCCTGCCCCTGCCCGAGACGGACGAGGAGGCCACCGAGCCGGAGGACCATCCCCTCGAGGGCTACACCGAATTCGAGCCGGAGCCGGAGAAGCTCCTCGTGGAGCTGGCGCCGCGTGCGCTCGAGGCGGAGATCTTCGCCGCGCTGCTCGAGGGGACGGCCTCGTTCTTCACGGCCCAGCAGCGGGCCATGGCCGCGGCCACCGAGAACGCGGACGAACTCGTCCGCACCCTGACGCGCGTGATGAACCGCGCCCGCCAGGACGCCATCACCACCGAGATCATGGAGATCGTCGGCGGGGCCGAGGCGCTCCGCCACGCGAAGGGAGCTTGACCGCAATGACCACCACGGCACCACAGGAGACCGCGCCGAGGCCTGCGCTGGAGGAGGGCCGCGTCGTCGCCATCGCGGGACCGGTCATCGACGTCGAGTTCCCGCCGCACGCGCTGCCCGAGATCAACCACGAGGTCGAGTTCGACGTCGAGCTGGACGGGGAGAAGAACACCATCGCGGCCGAGGTGGCCCAACAGATCGGCGAGGGCCGGGTGCGCTGCATCTGCATGCAGCAGACCGACGGCCTCGTGCGCGGGACGGCCGTGCGCAACCTGGGTCACGGCATCGAGGTGCCGGTCGGCAACGCCGTGCTGGGCCACGTCTTCAACGTGCTCGGCCAGCCGCTCGACACCGACGCCATCGGCCAGCCCGACGACTACTGGGAGATCCACCGCAACGCGCCGGCCTTCGATCAGCTCGAGCCCCGGGCGCTGCTGTTCGAGACCGGCATCAAGGTCATCGACCTGCTGGAGCCCTATGTGCAGGGCGGCAAGATCGGCCTGTTCGGCGGGGCCGGCGTGGGCAAGACCGTCATCATCCAGGAGATGATCCACCGGGTGGCCCAGCAGTTCGGCGGTGTCTCGGTGTTCGCCGGGGTGGGGGAGCGCACCCGCGAGGGCACGGACATGTGGCTCGAGATGCAGGAGTCCGGCGTCATCGACAAGGCCGCCCTCGTGTACGGGCAGATGGACGAGCCGCCGGGCGTCCGCCTGCGCGTCGGCCTGGCCGCTCTCACGATGGCCGAGTACTTCCGGGACGTGCAGAACCAGGACGTGCTGCTCTTCATCGACAACATCTTCCGCTTCGTCCAGGCCGGCTCCGAGGTGTCGACGCTGCTCGGCCGCATGCCCTCGGCGGTGGGCTACCAGCCGACCCTGGCCGACGAGATGGGCGAGCTGCAGGAGCGGATCACCTCGACGAAGGGGAAGTCGATCACCTCGATGCAGGCGGTGTACGTCCCCGCGGACGACTACACCGACCCGGCGCCGTTCACGACCTTCACCCACCTCGACGCCACGACCGAGCTCTCCCGCCAGATCGCCGCCCTCGGCATCTACCCGGCGGTCGACCCGCTGGCCTCGACCTCGAACATCCTCGCCCCCGAGATCGTGGGGGAGCGCCACTACGCGGTGGCCCGCCGCGTGCAGGAGATCCTGCAGCGCTACAAGGAGCTGCAGGACATCATCGCCATCCTCGGCATGGACGAGCTCTCGGAGGAGGACCGGGTCACGGTCAACCGGGCCCGCAAGGTGCAGCGCTTCTTGTCGCAGCCCTTCTTCGTGGCCGAGGTCTTCACCGGCGTCGAGGGGATCTTCGTGCCGATCGACGAGACGGTGGAGTCCTTCGAGGCGCTGGCCAACGGTGACCTCGACCAGATCCCCGAGCAGGCGTTCCTCAACGTCGGCGGCGTGGAGTCCGTGCTCGAGAAGGCCAAGAAGCTCGAGGCCGAGGCGGGCTAGTGGCGGACGGTGTCTTCGGCGTCGAGGTCGTCACGCCCGAACAGTCCCTCATCGCGGGCGGTGCGCGCGCGGTGGTCCTCGCCACCTCGGACGGGGATTTGACCGTGCTCGACGGGCACACGCCGCTGGTCGGCGACGTGGTGCCGTGCGAGCTCAAGGTGGAGCAGTCCGACGGGGACGTGGTGCGCCTGGCGGTGCACGGCGGGTTCCTGCAGGTCGACACGAGCCCGGGCGCGGCGGCGGGCCTGGCCGACGGCGACGGGCCCCTCGCGGGCCTCTCGACCCGCGTCAGCGTCCTGGCCGGGATCGCCGAGCTGGCCGAGGAGATCGACGTGCCGCGGGCCGAACAGGCGAGGGAGGCGGCGACGCAGCGCATCGCCCAGCTGGGCGCGGGCCGGGGCCAGGCCGTCGAGGAGGCCGAGGAGGACGTCGAGCTGGCCCAGGCCGAAGGTGCGCTGGCGCGGGCGGAGCTGCGCCTGGCCGTCGTGTCGGACACCGCCGTCTAGCCGTCCGGCGGAGCGTGGCGGCGGGGCCGGCGGAGCCGGCCGGGCAGGCTGACGCCGACGCGTCAGCCGAAGGAGATCGAGCTGAACTCGGCCAGCTTGGCCAGCGCGTGGCTGGCGTCGACCTTGCGCAGGGTCCCCGACTTGGAGCGCATCACGAGCGACTGCGTGGTGGCGCCGAACTCGTGGTACTGCACGCCCTGGAGGAGCTCGCCGTCGGTGATGCCGGTGGCGGCGAAGAAGCAGTTGTTGCCCTGGACGAGGTCGTCGGTCTTCAGCACGGCGTCGAGCTCGTAGCCGGCCTCGATGGCGGCCAGCCGCTCCTCCTCGGTGCGGGGGTAGAGCTTGCCCTGGATCTCGCCGCCCATGCACTTGAGGGCGGCCGCGGCCAGCACGCCCTCGGGGGTCCCGCCGATGCCGAAGAGGATGTCGGTGCCCGCCCCGGGCCACCCGGTGGCGATGGCGCCCGCCACGTCGCCGTCGGTGATGAGGCGGATGCGCGCCCCGGTGGCGCGCACCTCGGCGATGAGGGACTCGTGGCGGGGCCGGTCGAGGATCACCGCCGTGAGGTCCCGCACCGGCCGGCCCACGGCCTCCGAGAGCGCGTGGAGGTTCTCGGTCGGCGTGCGTCGGATGTCGCAGGCGCCCTTGGCCCGCGGCCCGACGGCCAGCTTCTCCATGTAGACGCACGGGCCGGGGTCGAACATGGCGCCGCGCTCGGCCACGGCGATGACCGCCAGCGCGCCCCGCGGCCCTGCGCCGTGAGCGTGGTGCCGTCGATCGGGTCGACTGCGATGTCGGTGAGCGGCGGCGTGCCGTCGCCGATCTTCTCGCCGTTGAAGAGCATCGGCGCGTTGTCCTTCTCGCCTTCGCCGATGACGACGGTCCCGTCCATGGGGACCGAGGACAGCACGGTGCGCATGGCCTCCACGGCCGCGCCGTCGGCACCGATCTTGTCGCCGCGGCCCATCCAGCGGCTGGCCGCCATGGCGGCCGCCTCGGTCGTCCGGACGAGGTCCATCGCGAGGTTGCGGTCGGGGGCTTGGCGCGAGGTCACCACGGGACTGACCCTAGTTGGTCGGCCCTCCGAGGCTCCCGACCGGGCCGACTTCCAGCGACGATACTTGGGGACGTGGATGCGAGCGCAGACCAGATCGTGGTCGAGCCCAACGGGCCGCTGCGAGGGACGGTCACCGCCGGCGGGGCGAAGAACTCCGCGCTCAAGCTGATGGCGGGCTGCCTGTTGGCCGAGGGGCGCACCGTGCTCTCCAACGTCCCCCGCATCAGCGACGTGGACACGATGGCCGAGGTGTTGCGCGCCATGGGCGCCCGCGTCGAGCGGCTCGACGACGGCGCTGTAGCGGTGACCACGCCGGCCGCCACCGAGTTGGTGCCGTCGGGACCGTTCGAGCTCTTCATGCGCATGCGGGCGTCGGTCGTCGTCCTCGGCCTCCTCCTGGCGCGCTGCGGGGCCGTGCGGGTGCCCCTCCCCGGGGGAGACGACTTCGGCGCCCGGCCGATCGACTTCCACATCAACGGCCTGAGCGCCATGGGCGCGCGCTTCGAGTCCTCCCACGGCGAGGTGCGCGGGACCGTGCCCGGCGGCCGGCTGGTCGGGACCCGCGTCGTGCTCGAGTACCCCAGCCACACCGCCACCGACAACCTGCTCATGGCGGCCGTGCTGGCCAAGGGCACCACGGTGATCGAGAACGCGGCCAAGGAGCCGGAGGTGGCCGATCTGGCGGCGATGCTGTGCGACATGGGGGCTTCGGTGCGCGGGGCAGGGACCTCGCGCATCGAGATCGAAGGTGTCGACGAGCTGCGGCCGACGCACCACGCAGTGGTGCCCGACCGCGTGGTGGCCGCCACGTATCTCGCCGCGGTCGGCCTGGCCGGCGGCGAGGTGACCATCGCCGACGCCCGGCCCGAGCACATGGAGATGCTCCTGCGCAAGGTCAACCAGATGGGGGTGGCGACCGAGATGTTCCCGGGCGGGCTGCGGGTGAGTGCCCACGGGCCGCTGGCGGCGGCCGACGTCGCCACCCTGCCGTACCCGGGCGTCGCCACCGACTACAGCCCGCTGCTGGTCGCCATGCTCACGGTGGCCGACGGAGTGGGGATCCTGACCGAGAACCTCTTCTCCGGCCGGTTCCGCTACGTCGAGGAGCTGCGGCGTATGGGTGCGGACATCCGGACCGAGGGGCACCATGCCATCGTGCGCGGTGTGCCGCGGCTCTCCGGCGCACCCGTCCGCGCGCCCGACATCCGGGCCGGCGTGGCCCTGGTGCTGGCCGGCCTGGTGGCCGAGGGCGAGACCGTGGTGAGCGGCGCCCACCACATCGGCCGCGGCTACGAGGACCTGGCGGGCGACCTGCGCTCCCTCGGGGCCAGGGTGACGCGCCGGTGAGCCCGGCCCCGAGCCCGGCCACGAGCCCGGATCCGGCGCCGCTGCTCGAGCGGGCCCGCGCCGGCGACCGCGTCGCCGTGGCGCGGCTGTTGTCCTACATCGAGCGCGGCGGTGGCACCGCCTCCGCCGTGGCCCAGCTGGCCTATCGGTCCGCGCCGCCCTACACCCTCGGCCTGACGGGCGCACCCGGTGCGGGCAAGTCCACCCTGACCGACGGGCTGATCGTCGCGGCGCGGGGCGGCTGGCCCGGGCCCGACGGCGAGCCGGTGCCGCAGCTCGCGGTCCTGGCGGTGGACCCGACCTCGCCCTTCAGCGGCGGCGCCATCCTCGGGGACCGGGTCCGGATGGGCCAGCACGCGCTCGACCCGACCGTCTTCATCCGGTCCATGGCGACCCGGGGGCACCTCGGCGGGCTGTCCCTGGCCGCGCCCGACGCCGTGCGCCTGCTCGGCGCCGCCGGCTTCGAAGTGGTCATCGTCGAGACCGTCGGCGTCGGCCAGATGGAGGTGGAGATCGCGTCGGCGGCCGACACCACCGTCGTCGTGGTGACGCCGGGCTGGGGTGACGCCATGCAGGCGAACAAGGCGGGACTGCTCGAGGTGGCCGACGTGTTCGTCATCAACAAGGCGGACCGCCCGGGGGCGCGCGAGGCACGCCGCGACCTCGAGCAGATGCTCGACCTGGCGCGCCCGGCCCTCTGGCGCCCCGAGATCCTCGACACCACGGCCACCGCGGGCGATGGCGTGGCCGAGCTGTGGGGAGCGGTGGCCCGGCACCGCGCCCACCTGTTGGCCTCGGGGGAGCTGGCGGTCCGCCGCGAGGCGCGGCTGGCGTCCGAGTTGCGGCGTGTGCTGCTGGCGCGCACCGAGGTGCGCATCGACGAGCTGGTGGCGGGCGAAGAGTTCACGACCGCGGTCAAGGCGCTGGCCGCGGGCGAGGTCGACCCCTATCAAGCTGCCGACCGCCTCTTGCAGGCGTGAGCCACCCCGCGTGGGGTCGGGTACGGTGCGCCCATGGCTGACGCCTTCGTCACCGTGGAGCGACGGCCCGACGACGTCGCCCTGGTCCGGCTGGACCGCCCGAAGGCGAACGCGCTCTCGGCGGCGGTGTTGGCGCAGCTGGAGTCCGTGGCGCGCGCCCTCGGGGACGACCCACCAGGCGCGGTGGTGCTCTGGGGCGGGCGGCGCATCTTCGCGGCCGGGGCCGACATCGTCGAGCTCGGCGACAGCGGCGCGCGGGCGGTGGGGGAGCACTTCGCCGGCGCGCTGGGCGCCCTGGCGTCCATCCCCCGGGCCACCATCGCCGCCGTGAACGGCTATGCCCTCGGCGGCGGGCTGGAGCTGGCGCTCGCCTGCGACTTCCGCGTCTGTGCCGAGGACGCCCGCCTCGGCCTGCCCGAGGTGCTCCTCGGGGTGATCCCGGGCGGCGGCGGCACCCAGCGCCTGCCCCGCCTCATCGGCGCGTCCCGGGCCAAGGAGCTCATCTTCACGGGGCGTCAGGTGCGGGCCGAGGAGGCGGTCGCCATCGGGCTGGCCAACCGCCGGGTGGCGCCCGACGACGTGCTCGAGGCGGCACTGACCTGGGCGGCCGAGCTGGCGGCGGGACCGCTGGTGGCCCACGGCCTGGCCAAGGGCGCGGTCGACCGCGGGTTGGAGGGCACGCTGGCCGACGGGCTCGCCATCGAGCAGGACGCGTTCGTGGCGGCGGCGCGCACGGAGGACGCGGCGCGGGGGATCGCGTCGTTCAACGAGCACGGCCCGGGCAAGGCCACCTTCGTGGGGCGCTGAACGGGTGAGCTCACCGCCGATCCCGCTGACCCCCGGCGAGGGCGCCTTCGACCCGTCGGTGCGGTGGTTCCAACACGCCGTCTTCTACGAGGTCCTCATCCGCGGCTACCACGACGCCAACAACGACGGCACGGGCGACCTGCGAGGCCTGCGCCAGAAGCTGGACTACATGGAGTGGCTCGGCATCGACTGCATCTGGATGCTGCCGTTCTATCCGTCTCCGTTTCGCGACGGTGGCTATGACATCAGCGACTTCTTCAACGTCCACCCCGACTACGGGAGCATCGGCGACCTGGTCGCCTTTCTCGAAGACGCCCACCGACGCGGTATCCGTGTGGTGGCGGACCTGGTGATGAACCACACCAGCGACGAGCACCCGTGGTTCACCGAATCGCGCTCGTCGCGGGACAACGCCAAGGCGGACTGGTACGTCTGGAACGACGACGACCAGAAGTGGCCGGACGCCCGCGTGGTCTTCACCGACGTCGAGCGCTCCAACTGGACGTGGGACGACACCCGCCAGCAGTACTACTGGCATCGCTTCTACCATCACCAGCCGGACCTCAACTACGAGAACCCCGAAGTCGCCGACACCATGATCGACCTCGTGCGGTTCTGGCTCGACCTCGGCTTCGACGGATTCCGCCTCGACGCCGTGCCCTACCTCTACCAGCGCGACGGGACGTCGGGCGAGCACCTGCCCGAGACGCACGCCTTCATCAAGCGCGTTCGCAAGCAGATCGACGCCGACTACCCCGGACGCATCCTCCTGGCGGAGGCCAACGGCTGGCCCAGCGACGTCGCCGACTACTTCGGGGACGGCGACGAGTGCCATCTCTGCTTCCACTTCCCCCTCATGCCGCGCCTCTTCATGGCCGTACGGCGAGAGCAGCGCTACCCGATCACCGAGATCCTGGCCCAGACCCCGGTGATCAACCACGACTGTCAGTGGGCCATCTTCCTGCGCAACCACGACGAGCTCACGCTCGAGCAGGTGAGCGAGGAGGAGCGCGACTACCTCATCGCCGAGTACGCCAAGGATCCACGGATGAAGCGCCACATGGGGATCGGGCGGCGGCTGGCCCCGCTCCTCGACAACGACCGGCGGACGGCCGAGCTGCTGTATGCCCTGATCCTGTCGCTGCCGGGGAGCCCCGTCATCTACTACGGCGACGAGCTGCTGATGGGTGACAACATCTACCTCGGTGACAGGGACTCGGTGCGCACGCCCATGCAGTGGTCGCCCGACCGCAATGGCGGCTTCTCGCAGGCGGACTTCGCCCAGCTCTACCTGCCGCCCCTCATGGACCCCGTCTACGGCTTCAGTGCGCTCAACGTGGAGGCCCAGCTGCGCAACCAGGGCTCCTTCTTGCACTGGCTGCGCCGCATGCTGACGGAGCGCCGCGCCCTTCCCGTCATGGGGGTGGGGCAGATGGAGGTCCTGCCGTGCGCCAACCCCTCGGTCCTGGCCTACATGCGCTCCGGGGAGGTGGCCGACATCCTGATGCCCGGCGCGCCGACCGCACCCTCGGTCAGCCCGTCCGCCGACGGTGCGCTCGACTGGGGCCGCTCGACCGTGCTGGCGCGGACCGTCCCGGCGGGCAACGAGAGCGAGGGCGACGACGTCGTGCACCGGCACCAGGCCGTGTTGTGCGTGCACAACCTGAGCCGGTTCGCGCAGCCGGCCGAGCTCGCGCTGGCCAAGTGGGCCGGGTCGACGCCCTACGAGGTCCTCGGCCGTATCCCGTTCCCCGTCGTCACCGAGGAGCCGTACACCATCACGCTGCCGCCCTACGGGTTCCTCTGGTTCGACCTGGCGCGCGAGGAGCCGGGGCCGGCGTGACGCCGTCCGAGCGGCCCGAGCGCGACCAGGCGCTGCGCACGCTGGTCGCGGCGTGGCTGGGGCTGCGCCAGGCCGCACCGGCGGGCGACATCACGATCGAGCACGCGGAGACGCTGCTCGACGGGCGGCCGGGGCTGCTCGACATCGTGGCCCGGGTGGACGGGCGCCGGGCCCACCTCGTGGCGGGGCTGCGGGGCGTCAGTGACGAACCGCATTTCCTCCGCGCCGGCGAGGAGGCCGCCCTGGGGTTGCTCGACGACGACCACGGGCTCGCCGTCTGCACCGATGCGCTCCGCGACGCCCAGCTGGCGCCCCTCCTCCTGGCCACGGTGCGGGGGGTCGAGACGCGGCCGGGGCCGGTCACCGTCCAGCGCGACGACGAGGACGCGACGGTCATCGACTGCGGCGAGCGCGGGGACCTCATGGTGTTCCCGTGGCTGGCCGACACGCCTCGGCACGACGTCGACGTGCTCGAGGCCCTCGACCACGCCGGCTTCAACCACGTGGCCGCGCCACTCGTTCGCTGGATGTGGGAGGGCCGCGACCTCGGCGTGGTGCTCGAGCCCCTGGCCGACCGCTCCGGCGGCTGGGCCCTCGCCCTGACGTCGCTGCGTGACTTCTACGCCTCGGGCGGGTCGCCCGAGGCCGCCGGCGGAGACTTCGGTGCCGAGGCCCGCGCCCTCGGCACCATGACGGCGCGCCTGCACCTGTCCCTCGACCGCGTCTTCCTGCGGCACCACGAGCCCGTGGTGGACTGGGTCGACGAGGGGGAGGCGGCCATCGCGGCGTCGGACGCGTCGCTGCTGGCGGCACCGGGCGTGGCCGACCTCGTGAAGTGGCTGCGTGAGTCCGAGGCGAGGCTGCCCGTCATCCGCACCCACGGCGACCTCCACCTCGGACGCACGGCCCGGACCGACCAGGGCTGGGTGGTCAGCGACTGCGCCCCGGGCGGAGTGCTGGCCGGCGGCTCGAGCCCGGGGCGGCGCACCCCGCTGGGCGACGTGGCCGACCTGCTCTTCTCGATGCACCGGGCCAGCCTGGTGGTGGCCGCCGAGCGGGACCCCGCCGGGCGCCTCGGCCTGGACGTCCTCGGCCAGGCCTGGGAGACCAGGAACCGGCGGGCGTTCATGACGGGTTACGCGGGCACGCCCGGGATCAGCGGGCTGATCGGGCCCGACCGCGAGCTGGTCCGGCGCCTCGTCTCGTTCCTCGAGCTGGCCCGGTCGGTGCGCGAGCCCTAGGCCGTCCGGCCGGCTCGGCTCAGACGGCCAGGGCCGAGACCTTGAGGGTCTCGGCGGCGTCCTCGGGCGCGACCACGTTGATGGCCACCCCCGTCCCGAGCTCGAAGCCCGCCGTGGTCGTGGCCTTGGGCCAGACGTGCGCGTGCCAGTGGTAGGGCTCGCCCACGCGGTAGGGCGCGGAATGGAACACGATGTTGTACGCGACGTCACCGATGGCCTCGGCGAGCTGCTGGAGCGTGCGGCGGAGGGCCTCGCCGACGGCGATGAGATCCTCGGTCGGGCTCCGGTGCAGATGCGGGTTGTGCTCGCGGGGCATGACGAGCATCTCGTAGGGGACCGCGCTCCAGAACGGGCAGACGACCACGACGCGGTCGTTGGCGTAGATGACGCGCTGCGTCGAGTCCTCCTCGGCCTCGATCGTCGTGCACAGGAGGCACGAACCGACGAAGCGCGCGAAGCGGGCCTGCTCCTCGGCGAGCTCGCGGGGGATGAACGACATGCCGAGCAGCTGCCCGTGCGGGTGCTCGAGTGAGGCCCCCGCTTCGCGACCCGAGTTCACGATGGCCTGGGTGTAGCGGAGGTTCGGTTGGGAGGCGTGCTCCTCCAGACGGTCGCGTAGCGCGGCCATCACGAGCTCGACCTGCTCCTGGCTGAGCTGACCGAGGGTGGCGTCGTGCTCGGGCGAGAAGATGAGGATCTCGTGGATGCCGCCGGCCGAGGCCTGGGTGAAAACGGGGCCGCGGTTGGCCACGACGAAGGGCTCGTCACCCTCGAAGGCGGGGTAGAGGTTGGGCACGACCCGCACGAGCCAGCCGCCGGTCGGGCCGTACGTCTCGAGCGCCGGTGGCGTGTCCTCCTCGTTGCCGGGGCAGAACGGGCAGGGCCGACCGAGGGGATCGGGCAGCCCGGGGGAGCGCGTGACGAACGAGTAGGGCCTCTCGGAGCGGCCCGGGTTCACGACGACCCACCGGCCGGACAACGGGTCGAGGCGCAGTTGATTCATCGGTGTGCTCGCACGGGCGCCGCGGGATCCGCCCACATCACAATTGACCTCATCATCTTCCCTCCACCACTACGGTACAGGTTCCGATGGCCGGGGAAGCGCCACGGTCACCGTCCCGTCACCCCGGGCTCCGCCGGCATAGGGGAACATGTCGGCCATGCAACACCAGCCGGACGGGGCGGCCTTCGACATCGTGCTGCTGCTCCATGTGGGCTGCGTCGTGGTCGGACTGGTGACGACGACGGCTGCGGCCGCCACCGCCTCCCGGCTGCGCCGGCTGCTACGGGCGGGGACGCCGCCGCCCGAGCCGTTGGTGCGCTACTTCCGTCCCGGCGTCAACTGGGCGGGCCGCACGGTCTACGGCATCCCCGTCTTCGGGTTCGCCCTCCTCGCCATGAGCCAGGGTGCCTACGCGTTGCGGGACGGCTGGGTGCTCGGCGGCGTCGCCCTCTTCGCCGGCGTGGCGCTGCTCGGCGAGGGCGTGCTGTGGCCGGCCGAACGGCGGCTGCAGAGCGCGCTGGCGGCCGGTCTGGCCACGGTGGGCCCGCTCCCGGAGGGGGCGCCGGCGGACCGTGACGCGTGGGCGATGGTTTGGGCGGCCCGGGGCGCCTTGCTCTTCTTGGTGGCCGGCGTCGTGCTCATGATCGCCCAGCCCTGAGACGCGCAGCAGGACGGAGCCCCGTGCGGGGCCCCGTCCTGCTCTTCGTTCCGGCTCCCTCAGCGGAGAGCAGGCCGACTCGGTGTCAGGCGCAGCCCCGGCCCCCACCGGTGGGGGGAGGCTCGCTGTAACCGCCACCGCAGCCACCGCCGCCGCACGGGTTCCCACCACCGCCGCCGGACGACCCACCACCGCCCTCACAGCCGATGTTGACCGTGGACGATGCCGAGGACGACTGGTAGTACGAGCTCCCGGCGTAGGAGACGGTCACCGTGACCGAGCCCTGCAGCTGGTTCACCGAGACGGAGCAGGAGGCGACGCCCGACGCGTTCGTCGTGGCGTTGCAGCTCTGCGCCGTCCGTCCGGTGCCCAGGGTGAGGACGACGGGCTGGTTGGCCAACGGCGTCCCGTTGTTCGTCAACGTGGCCGAGAGCGTGAGCGACTGGCCGTTGTCGACCGAGGCCGCGCCGGTGTAGGTGAGGGTGGTCGGCGCGCCGTTCACCACCACCTTGTTCGAACCATTGCTCGAGAGGAGCTGGGGGTTGGTGGCGGTGTTGCCGGCGAACGACCCGGTGAGGCTGTAGGTGCCCGAGGGCTCGGTCGGCGTGACGGTGCAGGACGCCTTGCCGTAGCTGCCCGTCGTCGCCGTGCAGCTCTGGCTGCCGTTCAGGGTGAGGGTGACCGTCTGCCCGCTGATTCCCTGCCCGGTGACCGAGTTGGTCAGCGTGCCGTTCAGGGTGACCGGCTGGTTGTAGGTCGCCGTCGTGGCACTGACGGACAGCGAGGTAGGCGTCACCACCGTCACCGACTTCGACGTGCTCGACGACGAGTAGTCCGTGTTGCCGCCGTAGCTCACGGTGACGGGCAGCGGGCTGGCGCTCTGGTTGTAGGAGCAGATGCTGCAGCTCGCTTGCCCGGCCGAGTTGGTCGTCGCCGAGCAGTGCTGGGCCGAGCTGCCCGTGCCCACGGTGAAGGTCACCGTCTGGCCCGGGAGCGGTGCGCCGCTCGACGTGGTCAGCGTGGCCGAGAGGCTCGGAGCCTGCCCGCTGGTGGTCGACGTGCTGCCGGTATAGGTGACCGTCGTCGACGCCTTGGTCTCGGTGAACGTGCTCGAGCCGCTGGAGGCGAGCAGCACCGGCGTGGTGGTCTTGTCACCACCGAAGGTACCTGTCACCGAGTACGTCGATGGCGGCTCAGTGGGTGTCACGGGGCAGGTCGCCACGCCGCTGGCGTTCGTGGTCGCGGTGCACGACTGCGCCCCGTTCAGCGTGAGCGTCACCGGCTCGTTCGGCACGGGCTGGTTCGTGTACGTGTTGACGAGCGTGCCCGTGAGCGGCGTCGAGCCGTTGTAGGGGCCCGTCGCCGAGGTGACCGTGAGCGTCGTGCCCTCGGGCAGGTTGACGGTCGAACCGGCGTTGGCGGGCTGGTAGTACACGTCCCCGCCGAACGTGTCGGTCACCGGGATCGGCCCAGGTGGCTGCCCGGTCACCGCGATGGTGCACGAAACCGCCCCGGTGGCGGACGTCACGCCGCTACAGGTCTGCGCAGTGGACCCGCTCCCGAGGGTGAAGCTGACCGTGCGGCCGGCCAGGCCCGAGCCGGGGACCGGGTTGTTCGTGGTCAGGACGCCCGAGACGGTGAGCGGTTGCCCGTTCTGGGCGACGGTGCCGCCGGTGTAGGTGAGGGCCGTCTCCGCGAGCGTGACGACGAAGTTGTTCGTTCCCGATGACGGGTTCAGTTGGAGCGGCAGTGTCGTGTCGCCGCCGAAGCTCCCGCTGAGCGTGTACGTCGCCGCCGGTTCGCCGGGCGTGATGGTGCACGAGGCGGTGCCGGTCGAATCGGTCGTCCCGGTGCAGGTCTCGTTGCCGTTCAGGGTGAAGGTCACCGGCTCGTTGGCGATCGGGGTGTTCGTGTTGCTGTCGGTGAGCACGCCGGACACCGTGGTGGCGCCCCCGTAGGCGCCCGTGGTCGGGTTGACCGTCAGGGTGGTCGGTTCGGTGATCGTCACCGGGGTCGACACCGTGGATGCTGTGTCGTAGACGTCAGCGGTGAAGGTCGACGTGACCGTCTCGCTCGTCTGCGGCTGGTCGAGAGCGGGGATCGTGCAGCTCACGTCGCCATTGGTGTCGGTGACCGCGTTGCAGGACTGTGCCGTCGACCCGGAGCCGATCGTGAAGGTCACCACCTTGGTCGGCAACGGGGTGCCCGTCGTGGGCGTGTCCGTGGTCAGCGTCCCGGTCAGCGTGATCGGTTGCCCGTTCACGCCCGAGGTGGGACCGGTATAGCTCAGTGCGCTCGTATCCGGATTGACCGTGAACGTGCTCGACGTGCTGTCCGACCCGATCGGCACCGAGGTCGTCGAGTCGCCCGGGAAGGACGCAGTGAGCGTGTACGTACTGGACGGCTCGGCTCGCGCGTGATGTCACAGGTCGCGGTACCCGGTACTGTCCGTCGTCGCTGTACACGATTCCGAGCTGTCCCCGTTCAGCGTGAAGGTGACCGGCTCGTTGACGAGTGGCGCCTGCGTGTTCGGGTTCGTCAAGATCGCGGAGACCGGTGTGGGCGTGCGAGAAGTTGCCCGAGACCGGCTGGATGGTGAGTGTGGACGGGACGGTCGCCGCCTGGGGTGGCGTCGCTGCCTCGAGCTCGTTCTCGACGGAGAGGCCGTAGGTGTAAGGCGACCCGGTCTGGATGGTCTGGAGCAGCTGCCCGGTGGCGATGTCGATCCGGTAGATGTTCCCCGAGAAGGCGTCGGAGGTCCAGAAGGACGTCCCGTCGGGGTCCAAGGCGATGGCGAAAAGCTGTCCGCTGCAGCCAGGCAGGACGGTCGGGTCGCAGTTGTAGGTCTGGATGAGGTTGCCGTTGGGGTCGAGGAGGTCCACCGCCTGCGAGTCGGCGACCAGGACGTCGCCGTTCTGGAGGATCTTGACCTGGAAGGCGTTGGCACCCGTCAGGGGCTGCTGGTTGAAGACGGGCTCCTGGGTGTTGGTGCACTTGTTGTAGCGGAAGATCTCGTTGCCCTCGGTCGTGTAATAGAACGTGCACTCGTCGCTCGCCAGGTCGACCCAGTCGTCACCGGTCTCCTGGGTCGTCACGGGCCCGAAGTTGGCGACGTTCTGGCCCGACGAGTTGAACTCGGCGATGTACGGGGTCTGCTGCTGGCCGACGTAGAGGTTCCCCTGGTTGTCGAAGACGAGCGAGATCGGGTTCGCCAAGCCCGACGCGAAGACCCCGGTGTAGGCCCCGCTTGGGGAATACTCGCTGACCTCGCCGCTGAGGTCGTCGGCGACGTAGAAGTCCCCGCTGGAGTCGAAGGCGCTGCCGACGGTGTAGTCCTGGGAGGTGGCGTCCGTGAGCGAAGTGACGAGATCGCCCGAGGAAGGATCGTAGACGTTCACCGTCGAGTTCCCGACCGAGGCGAAAACCTGGCCGGACTGGAACACGGTGGCGCCCGCCGGCTTGGCGGGCGAGATCACCACGCCGATGGCGCCGAAGACGAGGACCGCGGCAACGGCCAACGCGCAACGACGCCAGGCCGCGCCGTGCGAGCGCGGATCGAACTCGTCCCACTCGAGGGCCCGGGCTGCTGAGCCCGTCCCACCCGATCCGTGCGTTCCACCTCTCGACAGCCGCATGACGCCCCCTCGCGCAGTACGTTCCCTCGTGACGCGTGTTCGCTCGCCTGTCGAGGCGCGCTTACAGAGGAATATGGGGGACCGCAGAGCAGCCGGACAGGGGTAAAAGGACTAGATGCCTCCGGGCGCGCGACACATTTGCGCCGGCGTTGTCCGCCCCCGGACTTCGTTGTGACGTCCTTGTCGGCGCGGGCGACGTCAGGCGCGCGCCGCGGGAGAAGATCGCCGATCGAGCCGCCAGCGGATGGTGGCGGTGCCGCTCGCACTGTCCTTCCAGAGCTGCGAGCAGATCCGCAACTCGACACGTGCACGTCGGTGCCGACCGTCGGGCGTGCACACCCGGCGTTGGCGGGTCGACAGGGTCGACGGCACGAGCTGGCTGTCCACACAAGGGACAGTTGCTCGCTCGTTGTCGGGAGCAGGACTAGCGAGGTGTTAACACCGAGAGAATTGCCCGCGCCTGGTCCAACTCTCCGGCTTGTACGAGCTGGACCAGGGGGCCGTCGAGGACGGCGGACCAGTCGACCGACTCGGTCCGGACACCCTCGGCGTGCAGCCTGGCGCGCGCCTCGGCGAGCAACTCGGCCACGGTCCCGAGCCCCTCGCCGAGCTGGGTCGCGAGGCGCGTGCGCAGCCATGCGGAGAGCGCCGGGCTCAAGCCCCCCGTCGAGACCGACACGGTGACCGCGCCGTCGCGGTGGACGGCGGGCAGGATGAACGAGGAGTGGGCTCGGTCGTCCGCGCCGTTGACCCAGATCCCCGCAGCGTCGGCGTCGGCGAAGACCGCGCCGTCGACGTCGACGATCCCGGTGGCGCTCACCACCAGCCGGAAGCCCGACGCGTCACCGGACCGATAGGTCCGGCGCTCCACCGCGTGCAGCGAGGGAGCGAGGCGCTCCATCTCGTCGCCGAGCGAGGGAGCGACCACGGTCACGTCCGCCCCGCAGGAGAGCAGCGCTCGCCGCCTTGCGCGCCGCCACGCGGCCACCGCCGACCACGAGACAGGGCCGCCCACGGATGTCGAGCGACACCGGGAAGAAGGGTGCGGACGTACCTCGGGGGTCAGTCATGCAGCCGGGGAGGCCCGACCATGCCCGCGGCGATCGTGGCGAAGGTCCGCTCGTCGATGAGCACGAAGCTGCCCGTGATGCGGTCGGCCTCATACGGGTCGATGGCCAAGGGGGTGGCGGTCCGGAGCGTGACGACACCGATGTCGTTCTCGCGGAGCTCCTGCGCCTCGGTGACGCGCAGCTCGTTGACGTCGAACGTCCCCCGCACCTCCTCGACGACGACAGGGGTCACCCGGGTGGTGTGCTTGAGCCGCAAGCGGTCGCCGGCGTTGAGCGGCTGCTCCCGGAACCAGCAGACCGTCGCCTCGAACGTGTCGGTGACCCAGGGGGCGCCTTCGGCCGCGGCGATGAGATCGCCGCGGGACACGTCGAGGTGGTCCGCCAAACGGAGCGACACGGACAGCCCGACCTCGGCGCGTTGGAGCGGACCGTCCGCCGTCTCGATCGCCCGTACGGTCGTGTGGGCGCCCTGCGGCAGCACCACCACCGGGTCTCCCACCCGGAACGGCCCACCGTTCACCATGCCCGCATAGCTCCGCCCTCCGCCGGGCTGACGCAGCACCCACTGCACCGGGAGCCGGGCACCACTGTCACGAATCCCGTGCTGGCTGGCCCACCCGCCGGCCTGCGCCGACTCCAGTGCGTCGAGCACGGTGGGGCCGTCGTACCACGGTGCGGCGTCAGAGCGGGTCACCACGTTGTCGCCCTGGAGCGCGGAGATCGGGATGACGGTGCACGACGTGATCCCGAGCCGGCGGGCGAGGGCCTCCATCTCGTCTGCGATGCGCTGGTACGCCGACCGATCCCACTCGACGAGGTCCATCTTGTTGGCACACACGACGAGCTGGTCCACGCCGAGGAGCGCAGCGATGCAGATGTGACGGCGCGACTGCTCCCGCAGTCCCGAGGTGCTGTCCACCAGCACCAGCGCCAGGTCGGCGGTGGACGCACCAGTGGCCATGTTCCGCGTGTACTGCACGTGCCCGGGGCAGTCCGCGATCACGAACTTCCTGTGCGGCGTCGCCGCATAGCGGTAGGCGACGTCGATCGTGATGCCCTGCTCGCGCTCGGCTCGCAGGCCGTCCGTGACGAACGAGAGATCGACCTCGCCGAGTCCGCGCCGCTCCGACGCCGACTCGATGGCGCTGAGTTGATCGTCGAAGAGCTGCCGTGTGTCGAAGAGGAGACGGCCGATCAGCGTGCTCTTGCCGTCGTCGACCGAGCCGATGGTGGCGAACCGCAGCAGGTCCATGGTGTCCGCCACGAGCTCGGAGCCGCCGGCCGGCGGCGAGCCGGGCAACGTCGTCATCGGTCTAGAAGTAGCCCTCGCGCTTGCGGTCTTCCATGGCCGTCTCGGAGAAGCGGTCGTCCGCTCGGGTCGCACCTCGCTCCGAGATCCTCGAGGCCGAGATCTCGCGGATGATCTCTTCGACGGTCTCGGCGCTCGAGGGCACGGCACCGGTGCAGGTCGCGTCCCCCACGGTCCGGAAGCGCACCGTTTCCTTGCGCACCTCTTCACCGTTCTGGGCGGTGACCCACTCGCCGACCGCAAGGAGCATGCCGTCGCGCGCGACGACCTCCCTTTGATGGGCGTAGTAGATGGACGGCAACTCGATGCGCTCACGGCGGATGTACTGCCAGATGTCGAGCTCGGTCCAGTCCGACAGGGGGAACGCCCGCAGGTGCTCGCCCGGCCGTACCGTCCCCTGGTAGAGCTGCCACAGCTCGGGTCGCTGCCGCTTCGGGTCCCATTGCCCGAAGGAGTCACGGAACGAAAGGACCCGTTCCTTGGCCCGTGCCTTGTCCTCGTCGCGGCGGGCCCCGCCGAAGGCGGCGTCGAACCCGTTGGCGTTGATGGCGTCGAGCAGGGTCGTGGTCTGCAGGCGGTTGCGCGAGGCCAGAGGACCCGGGTCCGCGACCCGCCCTTCGTCTATGGAGTCCTGCACCTTGGCGACCAGGAGCCGTGCTCCCTCGGCCTCGACCTGCGCGTCCCGGTACGCCAGCACCTCCGGAGAAGTTGTGCCCGGTGTCGACGTGCAGCACGGGGAAGGGGATGCGTCCCGGGCTGAAGGCCTTGGCGGCGAGGTGCAAGAGGACGGCCGAGTCCTTGCCCCCGCTGAAGAGCAGGACGGGGCGTTCCGATTCGGCGGCCACCTCGCGGATGATGAAGATGGCCAGCGACTCGAGGAGGTCCAGGTGACCCAGCGGGTGCTCGACCGGCCTGACCAGGGCCGTGACCGATCCGCCGGGGCGGGTAGAGGGGGAGCCCTCAGCGGGGCGGTCCTGCGGCTGGGAATGGAGGGCGGCGACGATGTCCATGGATCCTCTTAAATCATGACCATTTTGGTCATGTATACTAACGCCTGCATTCGGACGTGCGTCAAGCGCCGGCGGTGAGCCCTCGGAAAGGGCCGATCGCCTCGGGAAGAAGGTGAGAATCGGTGGCCGAGACCTACGTGAACGATCAGACGCCGAGTGCGGAGGATCTGGCGGCCATCAGCGACCGCTTCGAGACGGCACCGGCCAGCGCAGTCATCCGCTGGGCCGTCGACACCTTTGGCGACTCCATCGTGCTCGCCGCGTCGTTCGAGGACATCGTGCTGATCGACCTCGCCACCAAGATCGCGCCGGGAATAGAGGTGGTCTTCCTCGATACGGAGGCACACTTTCCCGAGACACTGTCCTTTGTCGAGGAGATCTGTCGGCGCTACGGGTTGCACCTGACGATCACCAAGCCCGGGCCGGAGGCGGCTACGCACCCGTGCGGCAGCGAGCAGTGCTGCCAGTTCCGCAAGGTGGAGCCCCTGCGACGAGCTCTGGCGGGGAAGCGTGCCTGGCTCACCTCGCTCAAGCGATCGGACGGACCGACGCGTGCGAACGCCCCGATCGTGAGCTGGGACTCGGGCTTCGGGCTGGTCAAGATCAACCCTCTGGTGACGTGGACCGAGCAGGACATCGCGTCGTATCTGGCGGACCACGCACTGCCGGTCCACCCGCTGGTCGCCCGTGGCTACCGTTCCATCGGTTGCGCCCCCGTGACGCGTCCGGTGGAAGAGGGCGAGGACGCACGCGCCGGTCGATGGGCGGGCCTCGACAAGTCCGAGTGCGGTCTGCACGCCTAGTGCCGCGCGACCTCGACAATCCCTATGGGATGGAGTTCCGCGGCCGACGTGATCGCGGGCTCAAGTTCGTCCGGCCCTATCGCACGATCGGCGAGCTGAACAACATCGAGCAGTGGAAGCTGGCGCGCCATCCCTTCGAGGTGGCGCAGGCCGTCATCGAGACCTATTCGAAGCAGGGTCCGGGCTCGATCGCGACCGTGCCCGGCGAGCAGGAGCGCCTCAAATGGGTCGGGCATGTACCCCCAGCGGCAGGGGGGCGACGCCTTCATGCTGCGGATCAAGGTGCCCGGCGGCGTCCTGACGGCCCCGCAGGTCCGCGAGATCGGCGTGGCAGCGGATGCCTACGCGGAGGGACCCGACGACAGCCCGGTGTTCGGCAATCGCTACGCCGATCTCACGACGCGCCAGGACGTCCAGCTGCACTGGATTCGCATCGCCGACGTGCCCCGGATCTGGCAGCGGTTCTGGGACGTCGGACTGACGACGGTGCAGGCCTGCGGTGACTCGGCGCGCAACGTCTGCTCGTGCCCGGTGTCGGGTATCGACGCCAACGAGCTTGTCGAGGCCTATCCCGTGGCGCAGGCCATCTCGGCCTACTTCACCGGCAACCGCGAATATGCCAACCTCCCGCGCAAGTGGAAGATCGCCGTGACCGGATGCACCGAGGACTGCGCGCGGGTCGAGATCAACGATGTCGCACTCTGGCCCGCCGAGCAGGGAGACGGCACGCTCGGCTTCAACGTGCTGGTCGGAGGCGGGCTCTCCGACGGGGAGCGGATGGCGTCGGACATCGACGTCTTCATCCGTCCCGACCAGGCTGTCGAGCTCTGCCGCGGCGTCGCACAGGTCTTCGGCGAGCTGGGCAACCGGGAGAACCGGGGTCTGGCCCGCATGCGCTACCTGGTCCAGGAGCTGGGGCCCGAGGGTTTCAGGTCCGCCCTCGACGAACGCACCACCTGCACGCTCGAAACCGCCGGGACGGGAGCTGACCACCGCGTACCGCGGCGATCACGTGGGGGTGCACCCGCAACGCCAGCCCGGCTTGTTCTATGTCGGCTGCTCCGTCCCGGTGGGGAGGATGCACGGCATCGACCTGATCGAGCTGGCGCGCCTGGCGGAGACGTACGGCGACGGGGTGGTGCGCATCGGCATCGACCAGAACTTCATCGTGTCCGGCGTCGCCGAGAAGAACCTGGACGATCTCCTGGCCGAGCCGCTGATGCAGACCTACTCGCCCTTCCCCGGGCCGTTCGAGCGGGGCGTCGTGGCCTGTACCGGGTCGGAGTTCTGTCGTTTTGCCGTCGTCGAGACCAAGGAGCGTGCCGTCAAATGGGCACGGACCCTGGACGCGCAGCTGTCCACCGGCGACGACGCAGGCGAGGACGACAGGGGAGTCATCCGGATGCACTTCTCGGGTTGCTCGGCCTCGTGTGCGCAGCCCCAGATCGCCGACATCGGTTTTCGTGGCGACATCGCCCACGTCGACGAGCACATCGAAGAGGCGGTCGACATCGGTCTCGGTGGGTCGCTCGGGCCCGACGCCGCGTTCATCGACTGGGTCACCGGCTGCCATGCCGGTCGACCGAGTCCCGGACGCGCCTGCTGCGTATCGTGACCCGTTATCGGGAAGAGCATCGCCCGGGCGAGCCCTTCCACGAGTGGGCACGGCGGAGCGAACCGGACCACCTGCGGTCCACGCTGAGCGGAACCGCTGCGGCAGTGACGTCGTGAAGCGCTACCTGCTCCGCGAGCAGATGAACGGGATCCCCGAACCACCGGGCAAGGTGTGGTTCTGGGAGCTCGAAGCAGGCGTCATCGAGGCTGATCGCTGCATCCAGTGCGGCACGTGCGTGGCCGTGTGCCCCTCGAATTCCATCGGCATCGACGAGGACACCAACCTGCCCGAGCTCGTCAAGATGTGCACCGGCTGTTCGCTTTGCTGGGACTTCTGCCCGCGGGGAGGCCTGCGGTACGAGGCGCTGTGGCCGCCCTCGACGGTGGAGAGCAGCGAAGACGCCGAGGTACAGCCGGCGCAGGTCCGCTCCGACTCGTCCGACACGTATTGGAAGATCAGCGGGGGCCCGCCGGCCGACGGGCTGGGTGCGGTCGTCGAGTCCTACGCCATCCGAGCCAGCGCTCCCCTCGACGACGCCCAGGACGGCGGCGCGGTCAGCGCCCTCCTCATCGGACTCCTCGCGGCCGGCGAGATCGACGGGGCCCTCGTGTCCAAGCCGAGCGCCGACCCGGACGAGCAATGGAAGGGCGTGGCAACCGTGGCGACCACGGCCGACGAGGTTCGGGCCGCCGCCGGAAGCTTCTACAACCAGACCATGGCGCTGGCCGAGCTGGACCTGTCGGGCTACGCCTTGCCGGCCAAGCCACGCATCGCCGTGGTGGGAACGCCGTGCGAAGTGCAAGGCCTGCGGGCCATGCAGGCGCGCCGGTGGCCGACCGGTGCCCATCGGGTCGATGCCGTCGTGCTCACGATCGCCCTGATGTGCACGAAGAACTTCGACTACGAGGCGCTGACTCTGCGCGAGCTCCGCGACAAGCGCGGTGTCGACCTCGACCGTGTCTCGAAGATGGATGTCATCCGGGGCCGCATGATCGTCGAGTACCGCGACGGGGAGCTCGCCGTCGACGAGCCTGTCAAGGACTTCCACGGCGCAGCGCTGAAGGGGTGTGACGAGTGCGCCGACTTCTTGGGACGCTCGGCGGACATCTCCGTCGGCAGCGTCGGCTCGATGACCGGATGGACCAGCGTCCTCGTCCGGACCGAGCGGGGCCGTCTGGCCTTTGAGGCCGCGCGGGCGAAGCTGGACGTCCGCGGCCTCGACGACCCGGCCGCACTCCTGCGACTCGATGCGCTGGACAAGAAGATCGCCGGCCGCTCGTTACAGCGCAAACTCGACCCCGATGCCGCCCTGTTCATCGACTTCGAGGAGCACGTGCGGGCCTACGACGGCAGCGATCGCCAGCCTGTGTTTATCCGTCATTGAGGTGACAACGACGCCTGTGCTGCACGTGCCCGACGAGCCAACAGGCCGCGCCGAACGCTGGCTGGCGGGCGTGCTGGACGGGCGTTCGCTCGATGCCGTGTTGACGGAGAACGACGGCGTGGTTCCGTGGTTGTGGACGCGCTGGCGCTCCCTCGCTTCGGCCGGCATGAGCGAGGCTGCGTTCGAGGGGATTGTCCTGGCCTATCGTCGTGAGATCTGGCTCTGGCTCGCCGGCGAGCGCACATGGGTGCAGTGCTGTTCCGGGCTCATCGGCCGCATCTCGCGGCGTCTCGCGGGACACGAGCACGCCGGCGCGTGAGCGCCGGGAATGCGCGGTCACCCGTCATCGCCCTCAGCGACGTCACGGTTCGGCGCGAGGGTGTTGCCGTTCTGGCGGGAGTCGACTGGCGCGTCGATGCCGCCGACCGCTGGGTGGTCCTCGGACCGAACGGCTCGGGCAAGACCACGCTCCTGCAAGTGGCCTCCGCACGATTGTGGCCGACGGCCGGGATGGTGGAGATCCTCGGAGCCCGGCTCGGCCGGGTCGACGTGCGGACGCTCCGTCCGAGAGTGGCGCTGGTGAGCGGCTCCGTGACCCGTCAGCTGCGCGCCGACCAGGTAGCGCGCGAAGTCGTCGCCAGCGGGCGCTTCGGCGCGCTGGAGACCTGGTGGAACCGATACGGCGCCGAGGACTGGGAGAAGGCCGACCGGCTCCTGGCGCGAGGTGGTGTCGGAGAGATCGCGGACCGGCCGTTCGGGGTCATCTCGGAGGGCGAGCGGCAGCAGGTCCTGCTCGCACGGGCCCTGATGAGCGACCCCGAATTGCTGATGCTGGACGAGCCGTTCGCCGGTCTGGACCTCGGCGCTCGTGAGCGGCTGCTCGTCCAACTCGCCTCGCTGGCGGTCGATCCGGCCAGTCCGCCGATCGTCTTGGTGACGCACCACTGCGAGGAGATCCCGCCCGGTTTCACCCATGGTGGCCTCGTGCGCGACGGGGCCCTCCTGTGCTCCGGGCCGCTGGGCGCGGTCATCACCTCGGAGCGGGTGTCCGCGTGCTTCGGGGTGGACGTCTCGGTCGGCTGCACCGACGGGCGGTGGTGGAGTCGCGCCATCTGATGGCGCCGCGGCCCCCATGAGCAGGCGCGAGAGACGGGCCTTGATTCGGTGTGTCGACGCGGGTACAAACGAACGAGAGCGGAGAACTGCCGACGAGGTCGGCGCTGTGCATTTCCCCACCATCCACCATATGTAAAACGCCGTTCAATAGGCTTTACAGCCAAGAGCGAAGGTAGGGCGTCGGGGAGTGACGATTTTGATCCTGCTGGTCCTCGTAGTGCTTCTTTGGGTGCTGGTGTTGGCCCCGAGTGCGTGGCGGCGATACGTGGAGCGGCGAGGTGTCGGCTCGATCGACAGCTTCCACCACCAGCTCCAGTTACTCGAGCATGCCGGACCGAAGACCGTTGCGCCGGCATACCGCCTGCACACGGCGACTCCGAGCATCGGGCCCGCAGAGACATCGTCGGTTGCACCCGACTCGTCCCGCCCCAAACTCGTGCTGTTGCGCGCGACGGTTGACTCGGCAGCGGCCGACGTCGACGACCGAGAAGGGGGTCATTACGAGCGGGTCGGCGTGCTCGACCGCCCTGACCCCGTGTGCGTGCCGGAGACCGGCACGGATCTTCCCGCCTTCCGGCGGGAGCAGGCCCGGCGGCGCTGCACGACGCTGCTTCGGTGCCTCTGTGGCGTCGCCATCTCGACCGGCCTGATCGGCTTGTTCCCGCGCCTGCACGTGGCGTGGGTGTTCACCGGATTGGCGGGCGTGGCCGCCCTCGGGCTCGTCGGCCTGATGGCGTACGCGAAGGAGATCGAAGCGGAACGGCAGCGTCGCACGGCGCACCGGCTCGCTCTTCAAGCCGGTCCCGTCTCGGTCGCAGTGGCGGAGCCGGCTACGGCTGGGTACCCCGGAGCGTGGGACGACGAAGACGAGGCTCGGGCCGTCGCCCGCTGAACACGGCTCGCACGGGGTTCCGAGCACCGGAGGCGCACCACGAAGAAGGGCCGGTTCCGGTGCCGACTATCCTGGTGTCGCCCCGGGGGTGTAGCTCAGCTGGAAGAGCGCTACGTTCGCAATGTAGAGGCCGAGGGTTCGAGTCCCTTCACCTCCACTCGGCTAAAAGTCCAGGTCAGAGGCCAAAAGTGGGAACCCGCAGAACCACCAAGCGCCGTGGAGCGCTACATGGCTCTGTGTAGAGGTCGGAGATCGGGGTTCACCCCTGTTCATGGGTTGACAACCGGATGTTCCTCACGGTGCGACAGAGACATCAACCTGCCTTTGCCTCACACGGCGATGACGATCTTGCCTCGTACATTCCCCTCATGGAGGTAATGAAGGGCGGCTGGGACCTCGCTCAGCGGGTACGTCCGGTCGACGGCCGGCGTGAGCTTGCCTGATTCGACAAGCTCCCGGAGAACAGACAACTCCGCAGAGTTCTCCTCCGCACCGAGAATGCCCAGCTTCTGGCTCACCAGCGGCGACAGCATCATCGCCCGAAGCTGGCGGTCGAAGCCTCCCAGCCACCGTCCGTCGGTCTCGCCTCCGACGATGACGAGCCTTCCACTAGGAATGAGGGCCCGACGGAGGTGAGACAACCGGCTGTTGCCGCCGATGTCCAGGACGGCGTCGTAGCGGTGCTCGCCGTCGGCGAAGTCGTCACGGGTGTAGTCGACGACATGATCCGCGCCGAGGTCCCGGGCCAGGTCCATCTTGGCCGTGCTGCACACGGCAGTGACTTCGGCTCCGAGGGCCTTGGCGATCTGGACGGCGAATGTCCCTACGCCACCCGAGGCGCCGATGATCAGAATCTTCTCCCCGGGTCGCACGTTGGCGCGGTCACGGACACCCTGCAACGCGGTGACCCCGGAAACGGGTATCGCCGCCGCCTGCTCGAAGGACAGGTGTGCCGGTTTAGGGGCGAGCAGCCCCGCTGAGTGACGACGTACTCGGCGAAGGACCCGTTGCAGGTGCCGTAGACCTCGTCGCCCGGTTTGAACTCGGTTACATCTCGGCCGACCGCCTCGACCGTGCCAGCCAGACACCGGCCTGGGTTGAGTGCCTTGGGCCGACGAAACCCGAAGCCCATGATGCGCATGAGGTTGGGCAGGCCGGTCATCAGATGCCAGGTGCCCCGATCCACACTGGCCGCACACACCCGCACCAGGACCTCATCGTCGCCGATAGTCGGTCGGTGGATCTCCGCCAGTCGGAGGACGTCTTCGGGCGTCGAGCCGTACTTGTCTTGGACGATCGTCTTCATCGTCTTGGCGTCGGCGGACCATGGTGCCGGCTCGATCGAGTCCTCGAGCATCGGGGTCTTCGTCGGTTCGTTCGTCGCGGTCATCGGGATGCACCAATCGAGTTGTCGTGGGATTCAGAGCCGCTCACGCTGATGCGGCGCCCCCGGAAGACGAGCCACAGCGCGAACACGAACTCACCCATGCCAGTGATCGCCGAGATATCCGACGAGGAGCCTCGGACGAGTACGCGGACGACGGTGTCGAAGACATAACCGAATCCGGCGATGGCGAGCAGTACGCCCAGCAGCCTTGGGACATAGCCCGACCTGTAGGTGAGGTAGGCGAGGACAAACAGACTCAGGCCGAAGAGGACGAGCGCAACATCCCAGATGTTGGTGAAGGAGTTGATGTGCGCGAGCGCCTGAGTGTGCTGCGCCGAGCGCTCCGAAGAGCTGGCTGATGGCGACCATGAACACCGCGGCGTACGCGATTCGGAGCCATGCCGCCAACTTCGACAGAGCGGCATTCACGGGCTTGAACACGCGGTACAGTGCCCACGCGACGACGACATCGAGAACGGCCACCAGGTACAGGCTCAGGATGCCGAAGCGGAACATGTTCTCGTGGTCCGCGACGTTCTTGGCTGTCCGTGCGGCATTCCCCGGAACCACGAGCCCCTTGACGGCGACGAGGTATCCAAAGGCCGAGAGCACCGACATGGCCAGGAGTCCGACTCCCGCAGTGGTGCTGGCCGTGCGAATCGAGTGCTTCGTCTCGCCGACCGCTCGCAGGGCTTTGTCGGGTGGGCAGCCCAGGTCGTGACCTGGCAACGCCATCGTGCCGGCGCCGAGCGAGGCGGTTGTCGGGTCCATGGGCCGGGTGAGCGTTGCTCTCGTCATGATCTCTCCGATGGTCGTTGGCTTACGTTGTAAGTAAGCGTATACTTACGGCGTAAGGAAGTCAAGGGCGATGGACGTGGAGGATAAGCAGATGGTTCCGAAGACCAAGCCGGCCACCAAGCCCCGAATCCCTCTGAGCAGGGAGAGGGTGCTGCTTGCCGCCGTCGCCTTCGCCGACGAGAGCGGGATCGCGGCGCTCAGCATGCGCAAGCTCGGCGAAGCCGTCGGGGTCGAGGCCATGTCGCTGTACAACCACGTGGCCAACAAGGACCAGCTCCTCGACGGCATGGTCGACCTGGTCTTCGGCGAGATCGAGCTGCCCGCGGGCGGAGCCGACTGGAAGACGGCGATGCGGAAGCGGGCGCAATCCGCCCGGCAGGCGCTGCGGCGCCATCCGTGGGCGATCGCCCTGATGTCGACGCGGACCTCACCCGGCCCCGCCACGCTGCGCCACCACGACGCCGTCATCGGAAGCCTGCGTGCTGGGGGCTTCTCGATCCCGCTCGCCGCCCACGCGTTCTCCGCCCTCGACAGCTACATCTACGGCTTCGCGCTCCAAGAGGCCACCTTGCCCCTGGGCGACACCGAAGAGGAGACGGTGGAGGTGGCACAGATGATGATGGCGCAGGTCCCCGCGGATCAGTACCCCCACCTCACCGAGTTCACCGTCGAGCACGTCCTGCGGCCCGGCTACGACTACGGCAGCGAGTTCGAGTTCGGGCTCGACCTGATCCTCGACGGCCTCGAGCGAGCCCGCGACTCGAACTGAACGCTGCACCTGTCCCCACCTCTGGCACCCTTGCCGGCCGCCAGAGGATGTATCAGTCCGTGGGCCATCCCCAATCCCCTTCGTGTTGTCCTTGACAACCTTACGGCGTAAGTATACGCTACTTACAACGTAAGTCCACGAATGGAGGGACCATGAAGACAGCAACGCTCGACCGATCGATGGAAGAAGCGTCCGGTCCGTCCGCGGCGGTCCGGGTCGCCCCGACGCCGACCAGGACATCGGTGAACAAGACAGCGGTCCTAGTCGGACTGTGCTTCCTCACTGCCACTTTCGCCTTCGCGATCGCCAACGCGCTCATCCACTCGTACTTCTCGAGCGCCACCGCCCACGACGCCCTCATCGCCGGCGTGTTCCTGCTGGGCTGCTGCGGCCTCGCGGTCGCGGCCAACGGTGCGGCGATGCAGCGGGTCCTCATGCCCTACACACCGATTCGTTCGCAGGCCTACTACGTCTCGAGGGTGACGGAGTGCCTCACACTCGTGGCGGTTGGCGCGTACTTCTTGACAAGTCACGCTCAGTGGAATGCGTATGTGCTTGCCGTCTATGCGGTGTCCGGTACCGCGGGGCTGGTCCTCTCGTCGGCCTTGCTGACGTCGAGGATCGTGCCAAGGAACCTCTCCATGCTTGGTCTCATCGGCTATCCGGTCTTCTTGGTGGGAACCATCTTGGCCATGTTCCACGTGATCGACGTGACGCATGGCGCAGGAATGCTTGCGCTGGTCCCTGGCGGCCTCTTCGAGTTGATCCTGCCGATCTGGCTGTTCGCCAAGGGGTTCAGTTTCCACCAGATCGAGGGCTGACCGAGGCGCAGTCCGAGGCATCATCCGCATTCTTTCCGTCCGCCTTTTCGCTCGAGTTCCTTAGCCCGTTTGTTCCGCCGTTCTACCTATCCACGACATAAAGGAGTCTCCGTGTCCACTTCCGTCCCTTATCCTCTCCAGCTCGAGTTCCACGCCGAGCGCAGTATCACCCGGTGGCGCCCCTTCGTGCAGTGGCTCCTGGCCATCCCACACCTGATGATCGCCTGGGCACTGCGCTCACTGCGCCAAGTTCTGACCCTGATCAGCCTCTTCACGGTGCTCTTCACGAAGCGCATCCCGCGGCCGGTCTTCGATGCGATCGTTATGACCTACCGATACGAGTGGCGTGCCATGAGCTACGCCCTCTTCATGCACGAGGACTATCCCCCGTTCGACTTCGATCTCTCCTCCGAGGACGACGGGATGGCATCGCACACGTCCCTGCGTCTGACCTACCCCGAGCACCTTGAGCGGTGGAAGCCGCTGTACAAGTGGTTCCTCGCCATTCCCCAGTTCTTCGTTCTGGCCGCTCTCTTCGTGGCCGCGTGCGTGGGCGTCATCGTCGGCTCGCTCGTCGTGCTCGTCACCGGGCAGTACCCGGAAGGGATCCGGAGCTTCCTTGTCGACGTCTACCGCTACGCGCTCCGTGTCGAGGCCTACGTCGGCTTCCTCACCGATCGGTACCCGCCGTTCAGCCTCACGGCTTGAGCGGAAATCGTTCACCTTTGACCGAGTTGGGAGTCCGCCGCCGGCTCTTTCGATTGTCGTCACCGAGATCCTCGGATCCGGCTGGCAATACTTCACATCTATCAAGTTTCGTGCCCTTGGCGTGCCCTAGTGAATGCGAAACTGCGCGTAACAGCGCAGTGCAGGGATTGCGAAAAGCACATTTGGCGAGCGGCCGACCAAGTTGCGCCACTCAGTGACCATGGCTCGCGCGAACGGCGTCATTTACAGAACGACCTTGGCCCGGTTCCCGGTTGCCATCGCACTTGGTGACGTTGGTTCTCATGGCAACCCACCATCTGCCACCCGGACTCCTCGGGGAAATCAGCGCCGAAATTGGACGGTCTGGGTGCAGTCCTCATGCAAGCCCTCGTCGCGCTTGTCCCACGAACACCGGCCATCGTGCGGCAGACGAGGACGACCGTCCTCGACTCGTGTTAGACGGTCACGTCGCGCGGTTCCAGGATGATCACAGGCGTCTCAGTGGACCGCTGGTTCGCATACCCGTCGAGACGTGGATCGACCGCAGCCCAGCGCCGCCACAGCCGATCACGCTCGTGTCCGGCGGCCACGCGCGCGTGCATCGGGCGCGGAAGCTGGTCGGTCAGTCGAACCGCGGAGTCCGGGTGTGCCTCCAGGTTTAGCCACCAAGAGGGTTGGCCCTCCTCCCAGCCGTTCATAGCGAGCAGGATGAGGTCTGGACCATCTTCGAGGTAGCCAATGATCACGCTGCGCTCTTTCCCGGACTTCCGTCCGATGGTCGTAAGACGAAGTGCACCCCAGCCGCGCTTGTTCGACGGGGACCACAGGAAGCGACCGCCACTGAGTCGGTAGAGCGCTCGATGAACACGCCAGGCGTTGTGCACGAACCACGGCGGCGGATGCTTCGGAGCTCGAGGTGCCGCGGTGCTCATTGTTGACTCCTCCCGGAACGGGACAGTCCCAACATAGGCCGTGCCGTGGCGGTATGGAACCTTGTTCGTTCTTCGCTGCCGGAGCAGCGGAGTACCCGACCCACACGGCAGTGCCACCTGTTTGTGGGGTTTTCACATCGCGCTTGCCAGCGCGATGTGGATGCGGAAGGATCGCAGGGTGACACCGACGCCACCCGCGCATAACGCGTGGGAGCGGTACGCGTGGCTGGCAGGGATCCTCTTCGTTCTCGCCGTTTTGGCGGAGTCCGCAATCGGGCTCGGGGTCGGCATCAACCAGAACGACTCGGCGGCGAAGATCGCGAACACGCTCGCCGATCACCGGAACCGGCTGGTGGTGGTCGAGGGCTTCTGCGTCGTCTACGCCGCCATGTTTCCGATCTACCTATGGAAGCTGTACGACCGTTTCCTGCACACGGATGCCGAGGGCTCGGGTGCCCTCGGCTCCTTGCTGCTGGTTGGTGGCGTGCTGTTTGTCGCCCTTCACGCGCTCAGCGACATCGGGATCTACGGCGTGCTCGACGGGAAGCTCGCGACGTTCGGTGCGCAACACGACCACAGTGTCTCCTACACGCTGTACCTATTGACCTACGCCGTGGACAGCGTCGCGGACGTCTTCGGCAGTCTCTTCGCGTTCGCTGCTGGGGTGCTCGTGTTCAGGAGTGGCGTCTTGCCGCGGTGGCTTGGGTGGGTCTCGATTCTCGCCGCGCCCCTGCTCTTTCTGCAGGCCTTCGGCCTCGGGGGCGTGATCGCATCGTTTGGCCTGGTCCTCGACCTGATCGGATTCGTGTTGCTTCTCGTCTTCGTCCTGATCAGCAGCGTCGTCTCGCTCAGGAGCGAGAGATCGGTTGGCGCCGCCGCTCAAGTCGAGTAGCGCCCGCTGGCCTGACTGAAGGCGCCGGGCGAGTGCGTTGACAATGTTCTGGGACACTCGTCGACCCGCTCTCGTTTCCGAAAATGAAACCTCGCTCAGTTCTTTCTATCCGGCGGCCCGTGTTGGAAGGTTTCGTTGCAGGCGGTCGAGGATCAGGTCGAGCCCGAACTCGAACTCGGCGGCTGGAACAGCCGACCCACCACGACGAGCCGGTGGTCCGGCGTGGGCGTTTCCGGTCTCGACAGTCTAAATTTGGGACTTCTGGCCCTCTCGAAGGTGACGCAACCTCGAAAAGGATTTTGTGACTGGCGTTCCGAATTTCGTTGAAGCACAGGTAGGGTGGCCTTGCACAATAAGAGCCGACGGTCCTCAACGATGAGCGATGAGGCGACGCTCGCTGACGTAGCGAGATCACTGTTTGCGCAGCCAACGGTCGCGCTCACATTGCAACGAATCGTCGACTTAGCGGCCGAGACAGTAGATGGATGTGACGGAGCTGGTTTGCTACTCGTCGGCAAGCGCGAGATTGTGGCTGGAGCATGGTCCAACGAGCTTGCGCGCAAGATCGAAGTCATGGAATATGAGATCGGTGAAGGTCCATGCCTAGACGCGATCTGGGAAGTCTCCAGGTTTGAATCGTCTGACCTTCGCGAGCAGTCATCGCTCTGGCCCACGTTTGCGGCGCGCGCTATTGAGGCTGGCGTTGAGAGCATGCTCGCATTTCGACTGTTTGTCTCTGACGAGACCCTCGGTGCACTCGACTTGTACGGCAGTCGCCGGGGCGCGTTCGATGAAGCCGCTCGCGCCTTCGGAACCGTCTTTGCGGCACACGCGGCGTTGGCACTCGCTGGCGAGCAGGTCCACGAACACGATCTTGAAGTCGCAGATGGCTTGCGTCAGGCGCTGCTCACCCGCGATGTCATCGGACAGGCGAAGGGGATCCTTATGGTCAAACGACGCATTGACGCTGACGGCGCGTTCGATCTATTGCGCGCGTCGTCCCAAGATCAGAATACGAAGTTGCGAGTGGTTGCCGAGCACGTCGTCGACACAGGGACTCTTCCCGAACGATGATTTGACCAGTCCGCTTGTCGCAAGCGACCGATAACTCTGATCCGAGCGGCTCCTGAGTTGGGAGCCTGGACACTCACTGCGTCAAGGTGCTACCGTTCGGATCGACGGTTGAGCAGACTGCCGCCACCAACGAGGACGAACCTGTTGGAGGCCGCAGTGAACCGACCGAAGCACCCCGGTCCAGTTGACGAGCGATGTCTTTCGGCGCCTTACAGGGGTGATCTGCGATTCCGTGGGGGTGATCCCCCCACAAGGCACGCTCCTGACCTTTTCTTCAGTCTGACTTCATTTCCTCAGACCTTGGATCGTCACGCCCTGGCGAACGCGCAGGGAAGGGCCGCCCGTGGGACGAGCGCGAATCGCACTCGCGGCCGACGACTCCGCCGGTCCCGGTCGTCACCGTCCGTGTTGCGGGATCCACCGCGTTTTCCGCAGGACCAAAGGGAGGCATCGACATGAAGGCAAAGCGGATCTACACCCCCAGTCGGATCGTTGCCCTGGTGGTCATCGGGGTCATGTTGTTGGGCCTGACCTACATCGGGCTCGCACCCGGCGACGCCGCCGTCTCGGTCCCCCCGGGGGCGCACGCCGGCCAGCTGACCATGCACCCGTGCACCTATGCCACCGAGAAAGGCCCCTACCGCGCCGACTGCGGAACGCTCGTCGTGCCCGAGAACCGGGCCGACCCCCGGTCGCGCCTGATCGCGCTGCCGGTGACCCGCGTCCTGGCTCGCTCATCGCACCCGCTGGCGCCGATCTTCTATCTCAACGGCGGCCCGGGCATTACCAACATGACGTTTCCCCAAGCGAACCGCCTGGTCGCCCAGCACGATGTCGTCATGGTCGGCTACCGCGGCGTCGACGGTTCTTCGGTGCTGAACTGTCCCGAGGTGACGACGGCGCTCCAGAGCTCCGCTGACTACCTCGCCAAAGCGTCGCTGAGGGCGTACTCCCAGGCCTTCGCCTCGTGCGCGCAGCGGCTCGAGCGGAGCGGCGTTGACCTCGCCGGCTACACGCTGGCGGAGCAGGCCGACGACATCGAGGCCGCGCGCGTCGCGCTCGGCTACCCGCGCATCGACCTGCTCAGCGAGAGCGCCGGGACCCGTCTCGGGCATGATCTACCAGTGGCGGTACCCGAACAATGTCGACCACTCGGTGATGGTCGGGGTCAACCCGCCCGGGAACTTCATCTACAGCGGAGCCGAGATCGATCAGGGGATCGAGCGTTATTCGGCGCTGTGCGCACAGCAGCCGGCCTGCCGCGCCCGCACCAAGAACCTCGCCGCGAGCATGCAGCACACGGCGGCACACATGCCGAGCAGTTGGTTCACCCTGCCGATCAAGCCGGGCAACGTCTTGGTCGGGACCTTCCTCGGGCTCACCGAGGCGACCTCGGTGGATTCGCCACTGTCTGGGCCGATGACACTCAACTCGTGGATCTCCGCCGCGCAGGGCGACCCGAGCGGCCTGTGGTTCCTCTCGGCGATGGCCAACCTCGTCGTTCCCCAGTCGTTCGTCTGGGGCGAGTTTGCGAGCATCGGGATGGCCGACGCGCAGCCCGTCGAGCGCTATTTCAGCTCCGGCGCGGACCGGGGCTCGATCATCGGCAATCCCCTCGGGGACTTCTTGTGGGGGGCAGGAGGCATGGCTCATGCCTGGCCGGCCAACCCGGGTGAGAACCAGTACACCAGCGTGCAGAACTCGAACGTCCCGACGCTGCTCATCGGCGGGACGCTCGACTTCGAGACACCGGCCCAGAACGCCACGAAGGAGCTGTTGCCGCACCTGTCCAACGGACATCAGGTCGTCTTGTCCGGACTCGGGCACGTGGACGACTTCTTTTCCTACGAGCCGAGCGCCAGCACCCAGCTGTTGAGCACGTTCTACGCCACCGGCCAGGTCGACACGTCCCGCTACACCCCGAACGACGTCAGCTTCGCCACATCGGACACGCAGACAGGGATTGCCGAGAAGGGTCCTTGCGACAATGGTCGTCGTCGCCTTGGTTGCAGTGCTCTGGCTTGTGGTGTTGGCGATCCGGATCCGCCGCCGAGGTGGTACCGGCCGCAAGACGGGCGCATGGATCCGTTCGGCCGGTCCGATTGTGTTCGGACTTGGCGGATGGTTCCTCGGCGCGCTGTTGATACTGAGGTTCTGGCTCTGGCCGAGCCAGCCGCTCGACGACCAGCTGCTGGCAGTGGTCTCAACCGCGGTGCCGATCTGGCTCGGGGTCTACGCCGGCTGGGTCCGCACCGACACGCCGAAGGCGATGCGGCCCAAGGGCATCGGTGCCGCTGGTGTCGGTGCGCTGGTCGGAGCCGTACTCGGCTACCACGTGACCAGCGGGCTCATCGCGTTGCTCACGACGATCATCGGTGCGGCGGTCGTGTCCAACCTGAGCCTGCTCGTGCTCGACATCTGGACCGAGCGGGCCGCCTCCCGGGGAACGGCCGCTCCGGTGGTGGATCCGCCGGACACGGAGCACCTGGAGACGGAGCACCTAGAGACGGAGCACCTGGAGCCGGTCCTGCACTGATCGCCCGAACGGTGTCTTTGCACTGATCGCGCGCTGCGTGCGAGTGAACGGATCGAGTAGGGCGGCCCCGAGATTCCCCCATCCGAGCGGAGCGACGTGTCCCAATAACGCGCCGAACACGCCGGTTTGCCTGTCCCAGTCGTTTGAGGGCAGTGGTCGCGCCGCCGCCGGGTTGCCAGATCGGGCTGTTACACGGCAGGGCACAGTTGCAAGCACCAGGTCCCGGCGGGTGACTTGGTGGGCGTGATCCGACTGGTCGTTGTCGACTGGCTGGTGGCGAACAGAACATCGGCGTTCCGACGTCTGCCGGAAGCCACCATCCGCCGGTCAGGGCCGGCGATGTCGGCTCGCTCACCGAGGAATGTGACCGTCGCCGAGAGGACGCGAGCGCCATCCGCTGCGCATGGAGAGAGCCGGTCGATCGGACCTGGGTACCAGTCCGTCGACGGGCCTCACGTGGCCTGTCCGAGCGTGTCTTTACGTGTCTGTATCGAGAGGGATCGT
>CAWBHA010000002.1:0-331035 GCA_963788585.1 uncultured Acidimicrobiaceae bacterium | reverse complement strand
GCGCTGCGGGACTCGAACCCACGACCTCAGCCGTGTGAAGGCTGCGCTCTAACCAGCTGAGCTAAGCGCCCGCATTTTACTTCTGATCTGCGGGTCTCCTATTTGACCGTCGTGCATGACTTCTCATGACGCACCAACAGCGTAATAACTCACTGTCATGACCGTCGTCAGATCCTTCCACCAGCCGCAGATCCAAGCAACACCGGGGACAACCCTGCGAACGGTTCCGCGGGCGGGGGCGCTTGGCCAGCTAATGCGCTCGTTCGACCTCTCCCTTCGTGCCCTCAATCGATCCCCCTCAACCCGAGATCAGTGCCTGATGTCCGTAGGCCAGATGATCGACTGCTTCGCCAGGCACGGCGGTCCAACCGACCCACGGCAGGTCACACGAGAACACGTCGAGATGTTCCTGGCCGACTTCGCCGAGAACCAATAACCAGCGACCGTACAGACCCGCTACCAGGTCCTCCGGCTGTTTTTCTCATTCCTTCTTGAGCAGCGTGTAATCACGGCGCATCCCATGGCCATCTTGAAGTCACCGTCGGTCCCGGGACCGACGGTGGCCGTCCTCGACTCAGACCAGTTAAAGAGGCCGTCTCCACGGCAGCAGGCGACGATTTTGTTAGTCGGCGGGACTCGGCGATCCTGAGACTCTTCATGGACACCTGCATGCGTCGAGGTGAGGTTGCGAACCTGCGGATCGACGACGTGGACGTTGATAAGTGCGTCCCCTACGTAGTCGGCAAGGGTAATCACCCTCGACAGTGCCCCCTTCGGAGCACGCACCGAACAGAGCATCGACCGTTATCTGCGTCAACTCAATGGACGAGGCTCCGATGCCAATCTCCTTTGGTTGTAGTTAGGGCGTAAAGGGCGGCTTTCAGATTCTGGAACTCTCCAGATGCTGAGGAGGCGAAGCTAAGAAGCTGGACTGGGCAGAATCCATCCGCCCCAGTTGCGCTACTTCTATGTGCACGACTGGGTCTCGCAGGGCGGTCAGGAGGGGGGATCTCATGAGGCTCGCAGGTTGGAGATCTCGTCAGATGGTGCAGAGGTATGCAGCCAGCACTGCAGATCAGCGTGCTCGTGATGCCGACCGGAGGATGTCGCTTGGAGACCGCCTGTAATGCACGGCGCACGGCTCTTATACGGACACGACCTGGTGTCCGCCGTAGCCCAGTTGGATATTTCCAGCGCGTATGGCAACCCTCAAACCAAAGACGATTCCACCCGAGCCGTTCGGGGTTTAGACCGAGGAGGTCAAATGCCCCGAGGCATGACGGAGTCCGAATTGAGTCAGCTAGGGCGATTAGGTGCGCATTCGAGGGCGCATCGGGAAGAGTCCACGATCCTGATCGGGTCGGGCAGACGATGTTACTGAGGAGCGTGTTGCTTCGAGGATTTCGAGAGCTTGACCGACGATGAACTCATCGAAGGTCTCCGTTTTCCATCGGCAGGCACGGAACCATCCGGCCCTACACCGGTTTCCGGCCCGTGATGAGCGACTGGAAGCTCCCCAGGTAACCGAGATCGGGATTCCAGTACAGGGTCACCCCCGCATCCGCGAAGCCGGCCTCGCGCAGCCGGTCGACGAACTCCCAACCGTGGTTGTAGTAGCAAAGCGACCCTGCGGGGTCGATGGGATTGCCGTGGATCTCCGGTTCCAGAAAGTGAGTGACGTTCCCGTCGGCGTCGACTTTCGCCCGGGTGACTGTCATCGGAGCGAAGAGATCGAACGGCACGGTGGCCACCAGCATCCCCCCGGGCCAAAGGCAGCGGAAGAACTCCGACATCGCCTCGGTGTAGGCGGGGACGTGCTCGAGTACGTCGAACGTTCCGATGAGGCCGAGCGATCCATCGGCAAAGGACAGTCGCGCCACGTCCTCGTGCCGGACGCCCTGCTCGTTGATGGTCCCACTCGGTGTCCCCGGCCCAAGAAATTCGCTCCCGATGGCGTAAGGTCGTCGGCGCTCGAGGGTGGTAAAGAGGGGTGTCAACATCTCCGTGAGAAAGACGACGTCGTCGGGGCCCGAGTTGGCGAGCAGGTACGCCGCCGACGCGCGCATCCGATTGTTGAGATGGCACTTCGGGCAGGACAGCGATTCCCTCCAGTTGGGCACTGGTTGTCCGTTCCGGCTCGCGAAGGACCACTGAAAGTCGACACCGAACTCCACGGCCGCTTCGCACACGGCGCATTGGCCAGCAACATTGAACTGCATTGGCGTCAGAAGCGCTTGCTCAAAGCCCTCCATTTCGCTCTGAAGGTCCGGGGACACCTCCAACAGTTCCTGGAACTCTTCGATGGAAGAGCATCGAGTCTCGAACGCGGATGCCATCCCGCTTCACGATAGTTTGGGGTACGACACCGAACCAGCCCCGAGTCCCTGCCGCAGTGGCGGTCCGCTTCAAGGGTCTTGTCTTGAGTGTTGCCAGATCCGCACGTAGGCGATCTGGAGGGAGGCTGGGGTTTGGTCCGTCCACTGCGCTGGGATACCCAGACTCAAGATCAGGTACATGGGCCTGTTGGGAACAAGTGGGCTGGTGATTGTTCCCACGTTCTCGCCATCGTAGTAGTAAGTGACGCGGCCAGGCTCCCAGTCGGCGGCATAGACATGCCAGCCACCTGCGTGACTCAGGGTCGGGCACTCGCCGAAGTTGGGGTCTGTGACCGGAGCGTGATTGTAGTGGAAATGAAAACACGCAAGACCCTGAAGGCCCTCCATGACGTCGATCTCCTCCGGGCTGCTGGGGGCGACCCCGCTGGCCCAGAAGGTAGGGAAGTCGGAGACGCAGGTCGCAGGTGCCTCCGGGATATCGCCAGACCCGCATGTACTGGTCGGGACCCAGATCTTCGCTTCGAGAAAGCCGTAGGTGAAGGTGTAGTGGGCACGTGTGTTCACCAGGCCGGAGTCGTACTGGTACGTCGCACCGCTTTCCGTGGTACACGGCTGATGGAGAGCCGTGAGGATCAGCGAGCCGCCGCTGACAGTGACCTGGGCGGGGTCGAAGCAGGACAACTCGTAAGAGCCGGACACGTCGTTGGTAATTGCGCTGTTGGTATGTCCCTGCCAGTTCGGCTGCCACTTGTCCGTGTTCAGTTGCTGCTCGTTGAACTCGTCTTCAAAGGTGAGGTGCCACGGACCCGCTGCGGGACCGCTGTGCGAACCGGAGCCTGACGGGGTAACTGCCGGCGTGGACGGGACGGGCGCCTTGGTCGACGAGGTGACGGCCCTGATCGTGGGGGTCAAGACGGCGACAAGAAGGACTCCAGCAGGGATCATCAGGAAACGTGCCCGCCGTCGTCGTGCAGCGCTGCGTTTTCCGGACATTACCGCACGACGACTCTGGGCAGCCGCACGTTGCGCACTCTGCACGCCTGCCACTTCGTAAGTCTAGGCGGACGACTCAAGCGAATCGTTACCGACCAGGGGTCCCTGTCTGTCAGGCTGACATGAGACACCTGCAGTAGCCCACCATGCCACCAGGGCGAGTCAGGAACACGTAGCCCACTTCTGCGAGTCGTTCTTCGCCTACTACAACCACGAACATCGCCACTCGGGGATCGGATACCACACGCGGCCTCCGTGCACTACGGCACCGCCGTCGAGGTACGCATCCAGCGAGCCGCGACCCTCGACGCCGCCAACCCGACCCGGTTCCGCCACCGCGAGCCAGAGCCACGCAAGCTCCCCGCCGTCGCGTTGATCAACGAGCCCGTTACCGATGAGCAAGTACTTCAGAAGGCATCGTAAGAACGTGTCTTCAAATCGCTTGACAGGTTCCGGAGCAGTCCAAGATGGCCAGCGTCTCCTGTCGCACAATCGACGGCGGGTCCTGGTGCGGACGACCACCCTCCAGAAACGGGCCAGCATCCCGGCCGGGGCACCAAGCTCCAGAATAACCACACCCCAGAGTTTCTGCTGGTAGAATCCCCTTATGAGGCGCAGACATTAGTTCTAATGTACGCCGAATCAGAAGCAGGTTGACCTCCGCCGCCGCCCGTTTGCTCGGGCGGGCGTCTGGGCGAGCTGTCCCTGAACCACCGATTCCGCCGCTTCCGAGCGGTCCTGAATCACAATTTGAACCGCTGCCGACCATCGGAGGTTTCAACTACTTCGATGCGGCCTGGTACGCCGAGCGTTACCCCGACGTGGCAGCAGACGGGGTCGATCCGTTCACCCACTTCAACCTCTTCGGACGCAGCGAGCTTCGCTCGCCGAACCCTTATTTCGATCCCCAGTGGTATTTCGACCGATACCCCGACGTCGCCAATGCGGGGTGCGATCCCCTGCTGCACTACTTTGAATTCGGCATCGAGGAGGACCGTCAGCCAAACATGTTCTTCGATCCCGTCTGGTACCGAGCCTCCTATCCGGACGTGGAGGCCTCGGAACTCGATCCACTTACCCACTTCATCACCGTGGGTGTCCCCGAGGGTAGATGGGGCGGCATCGAGGTCCCCGGAGCGGGCACTGAAGATTCCGGCGCCTCCCGCCCAGACCCGGCTGAGCCCTGGACGGTGCGGGCTCTAGATCGCCATCCACCGTGCGACAAGCAGGGAGTCGTCCGGTGGCCCAGGATCAGGATCGGGACGAAGGGTCAGCCCATGATCCTGGTCCTCGACACCTTCATCCCTCGACCGGACCAGGACTCCGGCTCGGTCAGAATGTTCCAGATCCTTTCGCTACTGCGTCAGCAGGGTTGGGCCGTCGCCTTCGGTTGCACGGGGGCCAGGGGCGAACCCCGCCATTACGGGGAAGTCAGAGGGCTCGGGGTGATGGTGCTCGAGGGCCACGACCAAATCGAGGGCTTCGTAAGGCAGCTCGATCAGCCCCTCTCCACCGCAATCGTCTCGCGTCCGGATAACGGCGCCACATACATCCCACTGCTCCGTTGCTTTTGGCCGGGAACCCGTATCTTGTACGACACGGTCGACATCCACTGGAAGCGCTTCGAACGCCTGGCCGTCTACAACAAAAACGCCTCGCTCGAAGAGGGACGGGTGGTGCGAGACCTAGAGCGGATCCTGTCGCGGTGGGCTGATCTCACCCTTGCCACAACCGAGGTCGACGCCGAAGTCATCGCCTCCGAGGAGTCCTCGGCAAGGGTCGCCGTCCTGCCCAACATCCACGAGGAGATCCATCACGTTGAGGGATTCGAGGGCCGCCGCGATCTGATCTTCCTGGGCGGCTTCGAGCATCAGCCCAACGCTGATGCCGTCAACTACTTCCTCGAGGAGATCTGGCCCCTGGTCCACCAGCGACTCCCCGGGGTCCGTTTCAGAATTCTGGGCAGCAACCTCGAAGAGTGGCTGGACATCACGGCCACCGAGGCAGTGGATCCCGTCGGTTTCGTAGAGGACCTCGAGCCCTGGCTGTCCCGGGCCCGGGTCATGGTGGTCCCACTCCGCGCCGGGTCAGGAATGAAAGGGAAGGTCGGGAGCAGCTTGAGCCACGGGCTCCCCGTGGTAACGACATCTATCGGGGCCGAGGGCATGGGCCTCATCAACCGGCGCACCGCCCTGATCGAGGACGAACCGGAGGCTTTCGCCCGAGCAGTGGGCGAGCTCTACGAGGACCGCTCGCTGTGGACGACGCTGTCGACTGAGGGAAAGGCGCACCTCGAGAGCCTGTGCTCCCCCTCAGTAGTCGGACCGAGGCTCGACGAGATACTCAAGGCGACATGATGGTTTCAGCCGTTCCGCAACGTATCGAGAGAAGCCGGGTTCTCGTCGTCGGCGTTTACCTGCTCGGCGCGCCCACGTGGGTTCACGAGATCACCGAGACCCTCACCTCCACCAGAGCGCACGACGTGGAGGTGTTATGGGCCGCCCTGGGTCAGGGATCCGTGCCCGAGGCGCTCGCCGACATCACTCCCGTTGTCGCTTCCGGGTCAATGGACAAGTTCACCCTCGTCAACCAGGTCATCGCCCACCACGACCTTTCCAACTTCGACGTGCTCCTCGTGACCGACGATGACGTCTCGTTCGAGCCCGGTTGGCTCGATGCGTTCCTTTCCTTCCAGGCCGACGCCGACCTGGCGCTGTGTCAACCGGCCCGCTCCCCCGACAGCTGGATCGACCACCCGTTCACCAAACAGCTCCTCGGGATCGACGCTCGTCTCACGCACTACGTCGAGATCGGGCCGGTGTTCTCGCTGCACCGGAAGGCATTCGAGCTCCTCGTACCTTTTGACGAGTCGTGGCCGATGGGTTGGGGCCTCGACCTACGCTGGCCGGTCATTCTCGGTGAGGCCGGTTTGCAGATGGGCATCATCGATCGGGTCCCCGTCCGCCATCGCCTGCGCCCACCGCAGGCGCACTACTCGGCGGGGCGCACCCGCGACCGCATGTCGTCCGCTCTCGATGGCGCCTCCGTGCTCGACAGGGACACCGCCCAGAGAGCGCTCTCGACCAGGGTCGAAGGACGCTGGAGCACTTCCGCCAACGTCGCCGTCGATGACCCGAAGATCAGTGTCGTCATCGCAACGCGCAATCGTGAAGATCTGTTGACGAAGGCACTCGGCGCCTTGGTGGCCCAGAACATCGACCGCGACGACTTCGAGGTCATCGTCATCGACGACGGATCCACCGACGACATCCGGCGGGTGATCGACAAGTTTGCCGGGCTCCTGCACATTCAGTATGCCCGCCAGGACCCGAGCGGACTCGCCTCGGCTCGCAATCATGGCCTTTTTCTCTCGAATGGTGAAATCGTGATATTCCTGGATGACGACGACGTGGCGGATACGTCGCTACTCGCGGTGCACGTCGCGGCTCACCGGCGCTATCCCGAGCCCCAGGTGGCCATTCTCGGCTACACCGGTCTCGCCGTGGATGTGGGGCATTCGTTTCTGATGCGCCACATCACAGGAGCCGCCGGTAATCAGTACCTTTCCCACGTATCGATGATGAATCAGGGGATGCTCGACTTCACCGAGTTCTGGGGCGGCAGGGCATCGGCCAAAAGATCATGGCTCGTGCAGCATGAAGTCTTCGATCCCCAATTCGACTTCGGATTCGAAGACATCGAGCTGGGCTACCGGCTGGACCGCCATGGTCTCGTTGTGCGCTACGAGGCCCAGGCCAGACTGACGGTCATGCGCACCTTCACCCTCGACGGATTCCTACAGAGGACGATGAAGCAAGGGCACTCCATGGCGATGGCTTCTTCACTGCACCCGGACAGCTCGTTTGTCACGACGGCACACCTGGTAGACGACGAGCGCTTCGCCTCTCCTGACCCGCAGCTCATCGAGGAACTGACGAGGCGGACGCAGGAGCTGCTCGATCTGGCTGATGACGCCATCGCCCACGACGTACTGCTGGCGCCATCGGTGGAGGCGGAGATCGGTCACTGCATCAACTATCTCCACCATGTCTACCTGGTACAGGGATACCACCAATTCCTCTCGGAGCACTCCCGCCAGACGAGTTGACTGCTTATATAAGACCTTCGTACCGTGCCCTCACGGGCAGCGTGAGTCCGTGCTCGTCCAACCCTTCAATCTCAGTCCGATGAACGAGCACGTGGTGAACCAGTGGGCCGAAGCGTCGAAGTCCCGCCATGAGCCGATGTGACAGGCGGACGAGGGCATCATGGCTCCCGGACTCGGGCCAAGTGGCGTACATCTTCTGGTCGGTCGTGATGAGTGGCATGAGCCCTTCGACGCTGACTTCATCCTAGATGGCAGCCGCTAATTCGGGGTAGTCCGAGTGGCACCAGTCGTCGAGGACCACGATCCCCCGCTCCGCCAGGATGTCCCGGCTCGGGCGCACATCATCCCTCACGGCCTCTTAAAGATGGCTCCCGTCGATGTGGATCATCCGGAACGATTGCGGCGGCAGCCGGCCGACAAGCTCATTCGACACCGGGCCCCATTTCGGCACGTACCAAGCACAGGAAGTCCCACTGCCGCCACGACCGCAACCCGATGTTCACGACCGTGGGCGTCCGAATTCGCCCGGCAGTCTCCTCGGTGAGGAGGCTACGCGGACGACTCCCTCTCAGCGAGATAACGGCGATGACCACGAGGGGACTGAGCAGAGCAATCAGGAACTGCAGCCTGGTCAATGTCCCGAGCGCAAGCATTACGCCGAGGAGTACTGAGTACCAGCGACGGTGAAGTACTTCGTCCTGAGGATCGCCCAAAAGCTGAGGATCGACACAGTCGCCAGGAGGAAATCCTGCGTCTGCGTGTTGGAGCAGGCGATCAGCGTCGGCGAGATCCCAGTGATGACGACCGTTAGAAGCGCGATTCACTCTTGCTTGAAAGGAGTCGAGAGGTCTGGGCCGCGCCAAGGAGCAGAACCACCCACAGTCCGACGTTGAGATACAGCCCGGAGCGCCGGGTCGGCCCTTCCACCACCATGACCAGGGAGACCAAAGCGGTGAAGAGGTCCTCGCCCATAATTGTCGCGGAGCACAGCCCGCAAGAAGCCGATGGGACCTTGGTGAAGGAGCCCATAGCGCATCTTGAGGGCGCTGCCCAAGTTCAGACCCTGATCCCACGCCGGGGAGGTGTGATCACCCACGGCCCAGAGCAGGTGTGCCCGCAAATAAGCACGACGAGCCCCATTAGCGCCGCTCCGTAGCGCGACATCCGGACGCGGCCGTGGAGGATTACGAGTCGGGAAGACCATCGACTGTCGGAGGGAGTGCCTGACGGGGCTTCAACAGAGGTGGCCGTGGCGGGGCCACCATAATGAGTGATGCTTCGAGTGTACGTTCTGCGGTACCCGGTCACGTGGGCGCTGACCGCGACCGAACGGGGCACAACCAAGGGGGTCGTGCGGCCCGAAGTCCATGAGTGGATGGTGATCGGCGACCTCAGACCTGGATCGGTGAGCAAACCGGATTACCCGATCTGATCGACCGTCGTGGTGTCATCACGGAAGCAGCGGTCGATGAGGCTATCCGGCGGCTCGAGCGCTCCGTTGCGGCGTATGGCAGCTCGCCTTGACCGCGAATACCGTGCGGTCTCATCCACCGCCGCCAACTCGACCACGGCTCAACTCGCCCCCTCCGAATGGATACAAAGGGCTATCGATATCCCCGAGTAAGGGGCGGCTACTCGGCCCTCGACCTACGAGAAGCCCAGAACGGCACGGGAACGGGCCCCGGGTCGTACTCAGGACTATTTCCAGGGAGCGGCGCTGGGCTCCTGGTGAGGTCGACGCCCCACGATCCCACGCCCAGACGAACTCGCCGGTAGAGGACATCTTTCTCATCCCAGTTGGCTGGCGCGAGCGGTATCGCTCTTCGGTAACGGTACGACGAGTATCAAGAGCATGATGATGCATGGAACAAGTGGCACCCAATAGCGAAACCCCGGCACGGAGCTAAAGGCAACAGCAATCATCGACGTTGAGATCAACATTGACCCCAACAGTCCGAGACACACGCGCGACGAGAGAGATTTTGGGATGAGGGACCCTTGCTGACGAGAATCACGGGCGTCGCGACCGCGTTTCCGTCGTGAGACGAATAGCCAGACGGTCGAACGCCAAACGCCGCCGATGATGGCGAGCCATAATAGAAGTTGAGGAAGTCGCAGTGTTGCTGAGACGGCGCGACGCAGCCCTGGAGCTGGGGAACTATTGGACCTCACTACTGAACCCGAGAACCACTCGTGGTAGTTCAAGAATGAGGGTAGGTCAGCCTCTGTGAAGATTGAAGAGGCTGAACCCGATGTCCACGCATTAGTGTAACGAAAGAGACTATTGCTCGGTGGGCGGAAAAGCTGCCAATATACTCCGCGCGCTATCTCACGGGAAAAGGCAACGGGGTGGGATTCGATTGCTCGTTGTGCGATTCCGAGGAGCTGCCGCTCTGTTTTGGCGAAACGTTGTTTCCCGTCTGGAGCCAGATGTATCGTCGATTGAACACTCGGCAAATAGACTAAATCAAGCAAGCTTCCAGGATATTCGAACTTCTTGTGGACGCAGGCAAGGTGAACGACTGCTCGTGTCGCATCGGTGGCAGCCGGTGGAGTCGTGCACGACACAAGAGGAGCCCAGTCGAACGTGAGCAGTGCACCCTCGATCGGATCGGCCGTCCATATTCCGTACCAATTGTGATAATCGGTCACGATCGGCACGCTCGGCAGAATCAGAATTACTAGTGACAGAATAGCGGCGCCGACAAGAGACAGTTTTCTGGTCATAGCGGCGCCTGTGCGTGATCCCAGCCAAACCTGCAGAGCAATCATGAAGATCCAGACAATTATGGCGGGTACGAGAAATTCATCATGAAGTGCAGCCGCTATCCCTAATGATGCACTGGCGGCAATCGACCAGGCGGCCATTCTCACCAGGGTGATACTCCTAAAACTCTCAGCGGCCGTTACCAAAAAGAGGCACACAAAGAACGTTTCTGTTGATTCAGCCATGAATGCTCTTTCGAAAAAGAGCTCCAACGGAAGGACGGCAAAGAGAGAGGCGCCGACTATGGCCCATTTCGCCGTTGACAGCAGCCGTAATGCCCGGAACAAGAGCAGCGCGGACATAACCCCAAGGACGGACTGGAGGAGCAACACGCTGTGTTCTGTGAGATTTCCGAGCGTGCCGATTCGCCAGATCCAGGTAACCGCTGGTGAATGACCGCTACTGCACGGGGCGTTTGGCGAGACGATGACGTAACACCAAGAATCCGGAAAGTAGAACGATCCAGGTTCAAATATCGCCAAGAGGGATCGAGTTCCGGCTGCGAGGAACAGGACGGCTATATAGAAGATGAGATCCGATTGGCTGGATCCAACTGACTTCTTTAGCAGTCGTAGAGGTGTCGCTTTGGTGCTCTTTGATGAGCGGACTCCCGGGGACCGACGCAACGCTTCCGGCTTGTTCCACCAGTAACGCCACATCGCCGGCAATCTACTGCTTTCCGAAAGAGTCGGCCCTCTTTTGGGTTGTACGCGTTCGAGTGGGAGAGCGGGTTCTGATCCTCGGCGGTGATGGACGCCTGGGCCAGGTGACACCACCGGCGTGAAGGAGGACCGGCAGCCGGTAATGATCGAAGCAGGTGAAGCCACGGCCCGCACGCTTGACCTTCTTCACGCACACATTGAGGCCTTCTGTCGGGCCGTTGCAGGCACCGGTCCGGTGGTGGTTCAAGATCTCGGTGCGCCAACGCTCGAGGGTGGCGCCGAGCGAACGGATCTCTTCGACCTCCTCGCGCTGGCACCCGACGATGGCCTTGTGGAGGAGCACACGGGCAACCTTCGGATCCTCGGTCAGGCAGATATCGCGCACCGACTCCTTAGCGAACCAGGAACCGAGGAGTTCGTCGTGGGGGTCAGCGTGGCGCAGCCCCAGCAGCACGCGGCCATGACCCTTCTCATCGAGACGTTCGTAACCGAGAGCAAGAGCTTGCGGATCTGATAGAGCGGGTCGGCCTTGCGGCCGCGATGGCCGAGCGTCTCGTTCTGGACGCGCCGGCGGACCTTGTCGACTCAGCGGTTGGCAATGCGCACGACATGAAACGGGTCGGCGACGCGGATCGCATGATCGAGGTGCCGGGACGTTCCCGAGTGATAGCTCTCTGCCCGGTCGGTGGCGACGACACGGATAGCCCGCATCCAGGTCGGGTCCCGGTCGGCAACCATCGGCGCAGGTCAGGGGCGGCGTTGCCCTCCGGGTCGTCGATCATCCTCTTGCGGTCCAGATCGACCAGCCCGGACACGTAGACAATCCGGTACTCGGGGCGTGCCCGAGAGGAACGAGGTCTCGTCGATGCCAGGGGCCCGGACTCTCTTCACCTCGCTCGAGGTCCTCAACCAGCGGCGTGCCATGCAGGAACCTCGGTGTCCATCACGGTCCACCAGCACACCCCGAGCTCGCGGGCGACGACAGCAACCGGGAGTGCGAGCTTTCCGACCTGGCGGGTGGCCTCCGCTCCTGCACGCAGTGTCAGGATGGCCCGTGGGGCGACGTGCTCAGTGCTCTCGGTCCAGGTCTTGGCCGCGCAGTCGAGGTCGACACAGCGCCAGCGCCGCTTCAGCCAGACCAGTCGTGTTGGCCGCCCGAAGCATGGGAGATCCCTGATGTCGACCTTGACACGGTCCTTGGCCTCGGCGCGCACACCACAGGTCGCACACCAGACGAAGTCAGCCGTCGTCTCAACGGTCCACGATCGCTTCGGAAGAGGTCTCTTCGACGGCCAACACCCGGAACCCGTTGAGTCCCAACAGCGCTTCTGCCAGGCCCGTAGCGTCGTCCATCGTCAGGGGTCTTCCTCGTTAGGTCGTCAAGCAACCTCAACGATGTCGGGACCCCTGGCCGCGTTCGCGGACACCTCGCTACGTCACATTCCCCAGTTCAACGCGAAGAGCCCTTCAACGTCACCCTGTCCGAGGCGAGGGGCCCGACAAATTTTCAAGGCTAACAGTCTCGCTAAACGTTATGAGTGGCTTCTGCACCTTGATCCGATCCCACTACCGGACAATTCGCGACTTTCCGGCACAATGCTTGTCGGCCTGTTATAGCTCAATGTGACCTTCACGGATGCGAGGCAATCGTTGACGTCGAACATGGTCGGGTGACCTTCAGTATCTGACCAACGTTGCAAGGCAGAGTGAGTGACAGACCTTGTCCGCTACGGCATCACCACCGGTCACATCGGCCCGTAGGCGGGCCCGGTCCGGTGCAAACTTGACTGTGGACATGGGGCGGAGGGTAACTGACTCCCCACCGTTCAAGACTCCTGATCACTGATCGGACTCCGGCAGGTGCCGGTCATTACTGAGTGCCCCGTCAGAGGGATAACCCACTTGGCTTAGGCAGTCTGTGAAGGATGCGCCGGGCGGGTTTAGAGGGCCGCCGGGGTGGCTCATTCGTACGGAGTGGGTGACTCGGAAAGTACAGCGCAAAACTTTGCCCCTCACGCTCGGAGACCACCTGCTCTAACGCAGGTCTGCATGGCGCTCGTTGCCCAAGACGTGTGAAGGCTGCGCTCCAACCAGCTGAGCGAAGCGCCCGTATCGGGATTTGCCGGGACACAACCGTAGCCCGCGTCGGACTCATCACCCGCCCGGGCGGGGTGATTTGGGGGGTGCCATGGCCACCAGTACCCTGAGTTTGGCCATGACACCGCCACCGAGCGACAGCGACAGCGACAGCGGGCCCCAGACGTGGAGCGCTCGAATCATGGGCGCCTTCCCGTCGATGGGGACCTTCTCGGGATCGCGACGGGGCTCCGGCCGCTCCGTCGCGCCGACGGCAGAGGACATCCTGCCCAAGGAGAAGCGCAAGGCGGCCATGACCTACCTCGATCCGCAGGAATCGAAGTTGGCCCTGGGGGCGCTGATCCTCGCCACGGTCGCCGGGATCGCGCTACCCGCCTACATCATCGCCGAGAACAAGGTCACCAAGCGTGGCAAGGACACCATCGCCGTCGCGCCCGACGCCAAGCTGCTCGGTGGCGTCCTCCTCGTCCTCTGCGTCATCGGTTTCCTTGCCCTGTGGAAGCGGCGCCGCACGCTCGTCGTCTTCGACCTGTTCCTCATCGGCTTTGCCTTCACCCTGTTCATCGGGCTCGTTGGCTTCGTCTTTATCCTGCTCGGCGGATGGTTCATGCTGCGGGCGTGGCGGATCAGCCGCTACGGCACCACGAACTCGAAGCTCATCGCCAAGGAGGCCGCGGCTCGGCCCCGGGGCCGACAACGCCGCGAAACGGCCAAGACCACCACCACCAAGACGTCCACGCCGGCGGGGCGCAAGGCCCCGACGGCCAGCAAGCGCTACACGCCCAAGGCCCCGGCGAGGAAGAAGATCCCGAAGCCCACCGAGTGAGAAGCCGACCGAGCAAGGCGATACGTCGCCGCCCGAGCAGATGCACTCGGCTCCCGCGATCGGCCGCGCCGCCGCCCGAGCTCAGCCCGCGGTCTCGACCGGGTCGACTGGGTCGACCGGCTCCACCCGCTCCACCAAGAGCGCCGAACGCAGGAGCTGCAGCACGTCCGCCCGACGGCGCACCAGCGAACGCGCCGTCGGCTCCTCGCCGAGCGCCCTGAGCACCTCGACCTCAGTGATCATCCCGATCACCGTGGAATAGATGGCGAGCAGCAGCAGCCGGGGGTCGTGGCGCCGCATGGTGCCGGCGTCCATCTCGGCCTCGAGGAACGCCGAGGCCCGCTCCACCAACGGATCGAGGGCGAGCGTCATCTGTGTGGCCGCCGGAGGACCGAGGCGCCCCACTTCGCGCAGGAGGCCGAGCAGCTCGGGTTGACGGGCCGCCAGCCGGAAGACCGAGCGCACGACCGCCTCCACCCGAGTCCAGCCTTCCCCCGCCCCCTGCAGCGCCGTCTCCAGCGCGGCCGACAGGTCGTCGGCGCTGCGCGCGATCACCGCTTCCAAGAGGGCGTCCTTCGAAGGGAACCAGTACAGGATCGACTGCTTGGTGAGCTCCAGGCTCTTGGCCACCGTGTCCAGCGACGTCGCCTCGTAGCCCCGCGAGGCGAACGAGGCCAGAGCGGCATCGAGGATGCGGTCACTGGTGGAGGAGCTGGGCACTTACCAAATGGTAGACAGATTCGCCGTGCGGTGGTAAACAATTCTGATGCCCATCGAGCGGGAGCTTCGCGGGAAGCGCTTCTTCGTGACCGGCGCCACCGGCTTCCTGGGCACGGCCCTCGTCGAGCGCATCGTCCGCTGCGTGCCCGACGCCGAGGTGACGGTCCTGGTCCGGCCGGGCCGGCGGGCCGACGCCGCCGCCCGGCTGGCCCGCGAGGTGATCAAGAACGACTGCTTCGACCGGCTGCGGCGCGAGCTGGGCGACGGGTTCAGCGACGAGATCACGCGCCGGGTGCGCGCCGTGGCCGGCGACGTCGGGAACGACGGGCTCGGGCTCGACGACAGGGGCCGGGAGGCCCTCGCAGGGGCTGACGTCGTCATCCACTCCGCCGCCACCGTGTCCTTCGACGCTCCCCTGACGCAGGCGATCGAGATCAACTTGCTCGGGCCCTCCCGGGTGGCCGCCGCCATGGTCGAGACCGGCTCGGCTGCGCACCTGATCGCGGTGTCGACCGCCTACGTGGCCAGCACCCACCAAGGCGAGGCCAAGGAGGAGCTGCTCAGCGAGAACCGGTTCACGCTCGACGTCCCTTGGCAGGACGAGGTGTCGTCGGCCCGGCGCCTGCGCGACGACCTGCAGGCCGAGTCGCGCAAACCGGAGCGTCTACGCGAGTTCACCAAGCGGGCCCGGGGCGAGATCGGTGCCGCGGGCGACCACCTCATCGCCGCCCGGTCCGAGAAGCTCCGTGAGGACTGGGTGGGCGACGAGCTGGTGAAGGCCGGCACGGCGCGTGCGCTCTCGCTCGGGTGGCCCGACGCCTACCCCTACACGAAAGCACTGGGCGAGAAGGCGTTGGTTGAGCAATTCGAGGGCATCGTGCCGATAAGCGTCGTCCGACCGTCGATCATCGAGTCGGCTCTGGCCGAACCCCGGCCCGGCTGGATCCGCGGCTTCCGTATGGCGGAGCCGATCATCATCTCGTACGCCCGCGGCCTGCTCCGCGAGTTCCCCGGCGTCCCCGAGGGGATCATCGACGTCATCCCGGTCGACATGGTGGTGGCCGCCATCCTGGCGGTGGCCGCGCAGGGCCCGCAGTCCGGTCGCCCGCGCGTCTTCCACGTCGCCTCCGGGGTCCGCAATCCCTTGCGGTACGGACGCCTCGTCGAGCTGGGCCAGGAGTATTTCGGGCGCAATCCCCTCTACGACGAGCGCGGCCAACCGATCAGCATCCCGGAGTGGTCGTTCCCCGGGCGCGGGCGCGTGCAGCGGCAACTCAAGCGCGCCGACACGGCGATGGCGGCGGCGGAACGAGTCCTCACTGCCTTGCCGATCCGGGGCAAGCAGGCGCAGCTGGCCGCCCGCATCGAGGAACGGCACGCCCTGGCCAAGCGCGCCCTCGGATACGTGACGCTCTACGGCGCGTACACCGAGACCGACGCGCGGTATCGGGTCGACAACCTCCTCGCGCTGTGGAACGACTGCGACGAATCGGACCACGAGCGATTCGGGTTCGACCCGGGCGTCATCGACTGGGACCACTATGTGTACGACGTCCACTTCCCCTCGGTGCTCGAGCACGCGCGCGTGCGCACGAAGCCGGCCCGGTCGGTCGTCGAGAAGCGGTCGGACCGCCAGCGCCGCGCCATCCTGGCCCCCGAACGCCAGTTGGCCGTGTTCGACCTCGAGCACACGCTCATGTCCTCCAACGTGGTCGACACCTACGCCTGGCTCGCCAGCCGCCATCTCTCGCCGGCGCGCCGCGCTCGTTTCGTGGCCGACCTCGTGCGCCAGGGACCTTCGCTGCTGGCGCTCGACCGTCGCGACCGGGGTGACTTCCTGCGCACCTTCTACCTGCGTTTCGAAGACGCTCCTCTCGCGCAGCTCCGGGAGGACTCGTGGGAGCTCTTCCACAGCCAGCTGCTCACGCGTTCGTTCCCCGAGGGATTCGCCCGCGTCCGGGCCCACCGGGCCGCCGGACATCGCACGCTGTTGATCACGGGGGCGCTCGACTTCATCATCGAGCCGATCCGGCCGCTGTTCGACGACATCGTCTGCGCCGCGATGGAGGCACGCGACGGGCGGCTCACCGGCCATCTGACCACGCTGCCGCCCATCGGCGAGGCCCGGGCGTTGCTGTTGCACGACTACGCAGAGGAATACGGGCTGTCCCTCGAGGAGTCGGTGGCCTACGCCGATTCCGCCAGCGACCTGGCCATGCTCGAGGCGGTGGGCTTCCCCGTCGCGGTCAACCCCGAAGCGCGGCTGTCGACCATCGCGCGACGGCGGGGCTGGCACGAGGAGCACTGGGCGAAGGCCGAAGGCGGGTCGCACCGACCCTTGCCGCTCGGCCCGTTCGACGTGAAGTCCCCCAAAGCGGTGATGGGCCGGTGACGACGCTGCTGTTCGAGCGGTCGCTGCCGCGCTTCGCCGCGGCGCGGGTCGTCTCGTCGTTCGGCTCGGGGCGCTCGGCGGGGATCGGTCCGCTCCGCCTCGTCGATCGGGCGGCGCCCGACGTCCCGGCCGAGGGGTGGGTCCGGGTCGACCCCGTCCTCTCGGGCATCTGCGGGTCCGACCTGGCGACCCTCGACGGCCGAAGCTCGCGCTACTTCGAGGACATCGTCTCGTTCCCCTTCGTCCCGGGCCACGAGGTCGTCGGCACCGTGGCCGAAGACGCCCGCGCCGCCGACGGCACGCCGCTCGCCGCGGGCACCCGGGTCGTGCTGCAGCCGGTCCTCGGGTGCGTGGCCCGGGGAATCGAGCCGCCGTGTCCCGCCTGCCAGGCCGGGCACGTCGGCAACTGCGGCCGCGTCGCGTTCGGGCACATCCGCCCGGGCCTCCAGACCGGCTTTTGCGCGGACACCGGAGGCGGGTGGTCGAACGCCGGGCTCGTGGCTCACGCCAGCCAGCTCTACGCGGTGCCCGAGGGCCTGAGCGACGCCGACGCAGTCACCGTGGAGCCCGTGGCGTGCGCGGTGCACGCCGTGCTCGGCGCGCCCATCGCGGAGGGCGACGTCGTGGCCGTGCTCGGGGCCGGCACGTTGGGGCTCTTGGTGACGGCTGCGCTCGGCCACCTGGCCGCGGCCGGGCGCTGCCCCGCACCTTCGGCGCTCCTCGTCGGCGCCCGCTACCCACACCAACAGCGCCTCGCCCGCGAGCTCGGCTGCACCGAGGCGCTACCTCCCGACCAGCTGCCTCGCGCCGTGCGTCGCCACTCGCGCTCGCTCTCCTACGGCGGGGCCCCCGGCACGACGGCCACGTTGTCGGGCGGGGCCGACGTCGTCCTCGACTGCGTGGGCAGTCCGGAGTCGATCGCGCAGTCCCTCGCCATGGTGCGGCCCCGCGGGACGGTGTCCCTGGTCGGCATGCCGGGCAAGGTGACCGTCGACCTGGCGCCGCTCTGGCACCGGGAGGTGCGCCTGGCCGGCGCGTATGCGTACGGCACCGAGCGCGCCGAGGGGGACCGCGACGCGACGGCGACGTTCGCGCTGGCCTTCGAGGTCGCCGCCGGCCAGCGGACCGGTCGCCTGGTTTCGGCCACCTACCCGCTGGCCCGCTTCGAGGACGCGGTGGCCCACGCGGGCGCCGCCGGCCGCCGCGGCGCCGTCAAGATCGCCTTCGACGTAGGGAAAGGATCGCAATGAGTCGCCGACCCGGCTTCGTCCTCGACGTGGACAAGTCGACGCCACCGACGTTGTTCTGGAACGGCGAGGGTTTCACCCTCGAGACGCTGCCCGCGGGCAGCCGAGTCATCTACGCGCCCGAACCGATGCCCGCGCTCGAGGACCCGTACCGGGCGATACGGGACGCCCTGCTGTACCCGGTGGGCGACCGCGACCCGCTGCCGGCGCTCCTGCGTCCGGGCATGAAGTTGACGATCTGTTTCGACGACGTCTCGCTCCCGCTGCCCCCCATGGAGGCGCCGGACGCCCGCCAGATGGTCATCGAGACGGTGCTCGACATGGCCGCCGAGGCGGGGGTCGACGACGTCATGCTCATCGCCGCCCTGGCCCTGCACCGCCGCATGACCGAGGAGGAGCTGCGGCACGCGCTCGGCGACCGCGTCTACGACGCCTTCGCCCCGCACGGCCTGCTGACCCAGCACGACGCGGAGGATCCCGAGAACCTGATCGATCTCGGGCAGACCGAACAGGGCGAGGACGTCGAGATCAACAAGCGGGCCGCCACCTCGGACCTCTTGGTCTACGTGAACATCAACCTCGTGTCCATGGACGGGGGGCACAAGAGCGTCGCCACCGGCCTGGCCAGCTACCGCAGCCTGCGCCACCACCACAATCCGCAGACCATGCGCCACTCGAGGTCGTTCATGGACCAGCCGTCGTCCGAGCTGCACTCCTCGAACTGGCGCATGGGCCGGCTCATCGCCGAGTCGGGCGTGCAGATCTTCCAGATCGAGACCACCCTCAACAACGACACCTTTCCCTCCAACTTCCAGTTCCTCCAGAAGCGGGAATGGGAGTGGTCGCTACGCGACCGCGCCACCTACGCGGCCTCGTCGGCCGCACTGTCCAGGTTGCCGTCGCGCGTGGCCCGGCAGATCTTCCAGGGCATCCGCTCGCCGCACGCCGTGACCTCGGTGCAGGCGGGCGAGGTGGAGGCCGTCCACGCCGTCACCACGGAACACGTCTGGGCGCAGCAGGGCGTCGACGTCGAGGGCCAGACGGACATCCTCACCATGGGCCTGCCCTACATCTGCCCCTACAACGTGAACTCCATCATGAACCCCATCCTGGTGGCGTGCCTCGGGCTCGGCTACTTCTTCAACATGTACCGGGGCAGGCCGCTCGTCCGCGAGGGCGGGGTCGTGATCATGCGGCATCCGACCCGCCCCGAGTTCCACCCCGGCCACCACCCCAGCTACATCGACTTCTACGAGCAGGTGCTGACACAGACAGTGGATCCCGCGCAGATGCACAAGGAGTTCGAGGAGTCCTTCGCCACGGACCCGTGGTACGTGCACCTCTATCGGACCGGACACGCCTACCACGGCGTGCACCCCTTCTACATGTGGTACTGGTGCGCGCACGCACTGGCGCACCTCGGGCGCGTCATCGTGGTGGGCGGAGACCACAAGGCGGTCCGGCGCCTCGGCTTCTCCCCGGCCAGCTCGCTCGACGACGCCCTCGAGATCGCGTCGGACGTGGTGGGCTCCTCGCCCACACTGACCCACGTGCACAACCCGCCCATCTTCATGTCGGACGTGCACTGATGGCACTGTCCCGGATCTCCGGGCGCGTGCGGACGGCGCGCTTCCCGCTCGCCGCTCCCACCTGGCCCACGACGGTCGAACGGCCCGAACCCGAGCGGAAGGTGGGCCTCGACTACGACCACGAGTGGTCGCGGCGCTACCCCGTCCGCCTCGCCCGCGCCGTCGTGCTCGACAACGTCACGCGCCCGGCGGCGCGTGTCCTCGCCCCCGCCACCATCCGGGGACTCGAGCACCTCCAGCACGTCGAGGGGCCGGTGATCTTCGCGGCGAACCACGCGAGCCACATCGACACGCCGCTGCTTCTCACGACACTGCCGGTCGAGTTCCGCCACCGGACGGTCGTCGCCGCCGCGTCCGACTACTTCTTCGACCGCACCTGGAAGTCGGTGCTGTGGTCCTTCGCGCTGGCCGCCATCCCCATCGAGCGCAGCCGTGTCAACCGCAAGTCGGTCGACACGGCGGCCGACCTGCTCGGGGACGGATGGAACCTGGTCATCTTCCCCGAGGGCGGGCGCTCGCCCGACGGTTGGACCCAGGCCTTCCGGGGAGGCGAGGCCTATCTGGCGCGGCGGACCGGACGCCCGGTCGTCCCGGTGTACCTGCACGGCACCCGCCACGTGCTCCCCAAGTCGGCGGAGGCCGAGGGCAGGGCGCCCGGAGGCTCTGGGACCGAGTCGCGGCGCGGCGGGCGGCTCCGGCGCTCCCCCATCGCCGTCCTCTTCGGGGCCCCCATGACGCCGGACGAGGGCGAGAGCGCCCGACGCTTCTCGACCCGGGTCGACGCGGCGATGGCCACGCTGGCGCGCGAGGTCCATTCCGATTGGTGGCAGGCCCGCCGATCGGTCAGCGCCGTGGCCCCGGTCCCGGGCGCGGACACCGCCCACCGCGGACCCGACGCGGCGGCGTGGCGCCGGGCCTGGGCGCTCGACCAGGCCCCCACGGGGGTGCACGGCGCGTGGCCGGACTGACGCAGTCCGGGAGCTGACGGGCTCAGGACCCGAGCAGCGAACGGGAGACCAGGATCCTCGTCTCGGCCAGCCCCGCGTCACGGTGGACCAGGGCGGCCTGGTAGTCGGGATCGCGCACCATGTCGACGAAAGCGTCGACATGTCGGTACTGCATTACCGCAACCTGGTCCCAGGCGCCGGCGCGGCCGACCAGCACGTGCACGACCTCGTTGTAGAGCGTCAGCGCACCGCCGCGACGCACCACGTGGTCGAGCGCCACCGCGCCGTAGCGTCCGTACGCCTCGGCGCCGGACAGACCGGCGCCGGCGAGCTCGTGCCCTTCGGGATAGGCGGCGACCGCGTGGTAGGCGAGCAGGTTGACGAACTGGAGTGGCCCGTCCGGCACCTCACCCAGCAGGGCGCGCAGCTGCATCTCGTCCGGGTTGATGCCCCCCAACCCGTGCGAAGCCAGCTCGGCGACCACCGCCGTGACCTCGTCGTCGCTCCACCGTGGCAATCGAGTCCTCCCCATTCACATTTCGGCGGGATGGTAACGGGTGCCATGCTGCAGCGGCGAACCCGCCGCCCGGACCGGTAGTTCAGTCAGACGAGAGGAGCACCATGCAGGCCATCATCCTCGGCAGCGGGAGCCCCCTGCCCGATCCCCTGCGAGCGGGTCCCGCCACCCTCGTCCGCACGTCCGCCGGTGACCTGCTCTTCGACTGCGGGCGCGGCGTCCTCATGCGCGCGGCGGCCGCCGGATCCGCCGCCGGCGCGCTGCGCGCGCTGTTCCTCACCCACCTGCACAGCGACCACACGACCGATCTCAACGACGTCATCACGTCGCGTTGGATCACGTCGTTCCAGCCGTCACCGCTCGCGGTCTTCGGGCCGGCGGGAACGGCGGCGCTGGTGCGGGCCACCGAGGCCATGCTCGAACACGACATCGGGTACCGGCTGGCCCACCATGCCGACCTGCAGTGGCGGCCCTCGACCGCAGTGACGGAGTGCGAGCGCGGCGGCGTCCTGGCGGAGGGCACCGTGCGCGTCTCTGCGGCCCCCACGGATCACGCGCCGGTCCGCCCGACCGTGGGCTTCCGCGTCCAAGACGGCGGCATGTCGGTCGTGCTCGCCGGCGACACCCTCCCGTGCGCCGGGTTGGACGAGCTGTGCGCCGGCGCGGACGTGCTGGTGCACACCGTGGTGCGCCGCGACCTCATCGAGCCGATCGGGCTGGCCCGGTTGACCGACGTCCTGGACTACCACTCCGCCGTGGAGGACGCGGCCGAGACGGCGGCCCGCAACGGCGTCGGCACCCTGGTCCTCACCCATCTCGTGCCGGCGCCGCAACCGGACGCCGAGCACGAGTGGGCCGAGCGCGCCGGCGCCTTCTTCGACGGCACGGTGGTGGTGGCACGCGACCTGCTGACCCTCGAGGTCGGCCCCGCGGAATGACCGGGGAGGCGGGCGCCTTTCGGGGGCCGCGACGCCGGGTCAAAAGACGATGGCTCCCGCCGCCGCCCGAGGATCGCTCGTCGGCACGATCTCCTTGCCCAGCGGTGCGATGGCGACGGCCGCCAGCTTGAAGTTCCCCAGTCCCAGAGGGATCCCGATGATCGTGAGGCAGAGCACTGCACCCAGGACGACGTGCGCAATCGCCATCCAGAGCCCGGCGAGGATGAACCAGAGCACGTTGCCGAGCGCCGAGGGCGCACCCGCCTCGGGGCGACGCACGACGGCCCGCCCGAACGGCCACAGGACGAAGGCGGCCAGGCGGAAGCAGGCCAGCCCGAAGGGGATCGTGACGATCAGGAGGCAGAGCACGAGGCCGGCCAGGGCGTACCCCACGGCCAGCCAGATCCCCGAGAGGAGGAGCCACAGCACGTTCAACACCGTCCGCATGGAGATCTCGCTTTCGAACTACGTGTTCCGGGAACGCAGGCGCCGGCGGCCGCCGCCCCCCGCGGCGGCGAGGCGCTCGTCGCGGAGCTGCCGCGCCGCGTCGTCATCGAGTGGCTCCAGCGACGCATCGCCCGTCGCCCAGGAAAGGAGCACGTCCGCCAGCGCGGGGTTGCGCGCCAGCACGGGACCGTGGAGGTACGTCCCGACGACCCGCCCGTGGACCGCGCCGTCGACCCCTTCCCCGTCGCCGTTGCCCACACCCGCGGTGACGCGGCCGAGCGGGCACACGCCGGGACCGAGCGTGGTGCGCCCGCCGTGGTTCTCGAAGCCGGTCAGGACCGGGAGCGAGGCGACCCCGACCGGGTCGGCGAGGACCTCGCCGACGGCGCGCGGCCCGACGCCCTTCACGGTCTCGATCTCGAGCAGCCCCACGCCCTCGTGTGGTTCGGCGTCCGCTCCGGGGAAGCTCCTGCCCACCACCTGGAACCCGGCGCACACGGCCAGCACGACCGCGCCCTGGCGCACCTGATCGCCGAGCGTGCCGTCATCGATGAGCGCGGCGTGCGGCGCGGACCTGGGGACCGTCCTCCCCGCCCCCCAGGCAATAGACGTCGGCCCGCGGGAGAGGACGGTCCGAGGGCGCCTGGAGCAGCTCCACGTCCCGGCCGCGCCACTCGGCGCGCCGGGCCAGGACCACTCCGTTCCCGCCGTCGCCGTAGGTGCCGAGCAGGTCGGGGTAGACCACCGCGATACGGAGCGGTGCGCTCACGCAGGGGCCCCCAGGAGATCGTGGAAGGCCGTGTAGTTCCCGATCACGTCGACCACCGCGTCGGCGCCGTCGGCCGCGCGGACCACGGCACGCACGGGATCGGGCTCGCACGCGTGGACCACGCCGGCGTACTGCAGGCGCACGGAGAGGTCGCGGTACCGCTCGCCCGTCGCCACCACGGCGCGCCCGATGAGGCGCTCGAAGGGCACGTCCCACAGCCAGCTCGGATCGGTGCCGTCGGCAACCCGCGCGTTGATGCTGACGACGAGTGGCGCATCGGCGCCCGCGACCAGGTCGAGGAGCTCGTCCCAGCCGGCGGGGTTCTTGGCCAGCATGAGCCGGGCCGGAACCCCGCCGACGGTGCGCACGGTGAAACGGCCGGCGACATGGTCCACGGCCGCCATGGCGTCCAGGGCGGCGCCGGGATCGATCCCGCAGACGCCGGCGGCCACGGCGGCCATGAGCGCGTTGGCCCGGTTGAACCGGCCGGGTAGCGCCAGCACGATCGGGTGGCTCCGCCCGTCGGCCCACACGCCACGCGTCGCCCCGTCCGGCGCGACCTCCAGCGTCACCTCCGGGGTGGGCCGGGCAAACCCGCACGCGGCGCAGGACCAAGCGTCGGGACCGAACACGATGCGGCCCTCGCACGACGGGCAGCCGCCCGCATCGAGCTGCCAGCGAAGTCCCGCCCCGACCCAGTGGACGTCGCGGGCGGCGCCGGCCCCCCACACCACGAGGGGGTCGTCTGCGTTGGCCACGACATGGGTCCGCGGTGCGGCGGCCAGGGACGCCCGCCAACGCGCGGCGACCATGCGCACCTCGTTCGTCCGGTCGAGCTGGTCACGCGAGAGGTTGAGGAGCACGACGGCCATTGCCGCGGTCGCGGTCAGGACCCGCGGCAGGTAGATCTCGTCCACCTCGAGGACGGCGCGCACGGCGGCCGTCCCGGCCAGCGCCGCCACGTGGCCCGGCGGCATGTTGGAACCGGTCTCGTTGCTGACGACTGCGTCGCCCGTCGCACCCAGCCCCACCGTCGCGAGCCGCGTCGTCGTGGTCTTGCCGTTGGTCCCGGTGACGAGCACCACCTGCCGGCCCGCGCTCGAGGTGCTCCAGCAGCCGCGGGTCGACGCGGAGCCCGGCGCGGCCGCCGGCGACCGTCCCCTGGCCCCGACCGAGGCGGCGTGACGCCGCGTTGACAGCCCGGGTCGTGGCGCGGGCGAGCTGCGCCCTCACCGAGGCGGCTTGGTGCGGGCCAGCTCCTCCGCCGTCGGCTCGTGGCGCACCCTCGACTCGGGCGGCAGCAACGCGCTGATGGCCTCCATGATGTTCTCGGTGTCCGCCTTGGCGTCGGTGAGGGACAGTGCCACGGGCTTGCCTACCCGGACGCGCACCGTGGGCGGCTTGCGCACGAGCGTGAAATCGGGCACCCGCGCCGAGCGGGGCCACACCTTCTCGGTGCCCCACAACCCGACCGGCACGACCGTGGCGCCGGTGGCGGCGGCCAGGCGGGCCGTCCCCGTCTTGCCGTACAGCCGCGGGTCGAAGAAGTCACGGCCACGGGGGATCGTGCCCTGCGGGAGCACGATCACGACCTCGCCCGCCTTGAGGGCGGCCTCCGCGTCGCGCAGCGGCTGGCCCGAGCCACTGCCCCGGTCGACGCTGATGCCGCCGATGGCCCGGGCGATCGTGCCGACGACGGGGGCGTCGAAGATCTCCTTCTTCCCGAGGAAACGCACCGGGCGGCCGATCTCCCGGGCCACCAGCGCCAGGGCGGCCACGTCGAAATAGCTCCGGTGGTTCGAGGCGAGGAGCACCGGCCCTCGAGCCGGCACGTGCTCGACGCCGCTGATGTCGAAGCGCGCGTACGGGAACGTGAGCTTGCGGACGAACGGCCGGAGCATGTGGTAGGGCTCCAGGCCGATCACGCTCGGGACTCCGGGCGGCCGGTCCCAGTGCTCGATGGCCCAGCGTCGGGCCGTCGCCACGACCGTGAGCGACGGATCCGGGTTGACGGCATGCGGCGTGCCGACGCTGGAGAGCAGCGGCGTGTCGAAAATGCTGTCGCTGCAGGCGTGGCAGTCGGCCAGGTCGATGTGCCGGTCGGCGACCCAGATCCGCACCGCCCGCAGCTTGCCGATCCCCCAGACGAAGCCGTTGTCCAGCCGGCCCGTGTAGCGCCCGTCCTTCGTCTCGTACACGGTCGCGATGAGGTCGTCGAAGCCGATCGCCTCGGCAAAGGGGGCGATCATGTCGGCGGGCGTGGTCGTGGCGAGCACCAGGCGGTGCCCCTCCGCCCGGAACGCGGCCAGGCGCTGCGGCGCGAACGGCGCGACCAGCTCGGTGAGCGATGCCACCGCCCGCTTCCCTGCCGCCTGGACCTGGTCCTGCTGCCAGCCGCGGGCGACGCGGGCGGCGGCCCGCACCAGGCCCATGGAGACGAGGTTCTCGCCGAAGCGGTCGTTCACCGCGTAGAGGAAGCGGTCCCCGGGCAGCGAGCGCCCCTCCGGGAGCACCCCCTCCTCGACCAGGGCACGGTTCAGCACCTGCCCCGAGGCCCGGCAGAGCAGCGTCCGGTCGAGGTCGATGAAGACCGCACGCTTGGCCACGGGCGCAGCCTAAAGCAGTTGCCACGTGCTTCCGGGGCCTCCCGCAGAGTCCTTCCGGGGGCCTCCAGCACGGTCGGCCCCGCGCCCGTCACCCGGCCCGGAATTAGGAGAAGGGATCGCCGGGGGGGAGGGCGATCCCTTCTCGAGACTCACCAGGGCTGGAGGGGGGGCTTCCATTCCCCTGCGGTCTGGAACTCATTTTGGCCGCCTCTCGGCAATCAGTCAAGCAGCTTTAAGAGATACTTACCATCAGTTATACTGATCGACTGGGCAACTCGGGCAAGCACCGTCAGCAGGAGACGCGTCGTGGAGTTGAAACATCTGCAAGCACTATTGGGGATCGCCGACACGGGGAGCTTCTCGGCCGCCGCGCTCTCCATCGGGACGGTCCAGTCCAACGTGTCGGCGCACGTGGCCCGCCTCGAGCGGGAGCTCGACGTGCAACTGGTCGACCGGGCCTCGGGCCGTCTGACCGAGGAGGGTGAGGTCGTCGTCGAGCGGGCGCGCCGCGTGACCAACGAGCTGGAGGCCATGGTGGCGGACGTCACCGCCTTGCGTGCCGAGGTGGTCGGGACGGTCCGCCTCGGCATGATCGGCACCACCGGGCGCTGGTTGGTGCCCCAGCTCTTCGACCTCCTGCGGGTACGGCATCCCCACATCCACCTCAACGTGGCCGAGGGCTCGAGCGTCCAACTCGAGCAGCAGCTCGCCTCCGGGCAGCTCGACCTGGCCGTCGTCACCTTCCCGTTGAGCGGGGACGAGATCATGGCGGCCCAGCTCTTCGACGAGGACCTGGTCGCGATCCTCCCGTCGGGCCACCCGCTCGCCGCGGAACCGGCTCTGGACCTCGAACGGCTCTCGGAGCTCGAGCTTCTCTTGCCGGCGCCGGGGACGGCGCTGCGAGCCGAGATCGACAGCGCAACCGTGCCCGCCCGCATCGCCCTGCGCCCGGCCATGGAGCTCGATGGGGTCCGCCTGATCGCCGCCCTCGCCTTCGACGGCTACGGCCCGGCCATCCTCCCCGCCACCGCGGTCCCCGGCCACCTGCGCGGACGCTTCTCCGTGCTGCCGGTGTCCGGCCTCCCCCGCCGCCGGGTCGGCGTGGCCCAGCGGCGGCGCGGCCTGCCCTCTGCCCCGGCGCGGGCGGTCATCGACGTCCTCGGGACCGTGGTCAACGACGTCCTCTCCATGCCCGAGGGCATCCATCCCACCTGAGTCACTGCGGCGTCACCGGAAGGCGGGCCGGCGGGCGGGTCTGCTCAGGAGACGGGCCGGGGTGCGCGCCACATGGTCCACAGGGGTGGACCATCGTCGGGCAGCGTCACCTCTTCGACGACCTCGAAGCCGTGCCGGCGGTAGAAGGGGACGTTGCGCGCCTTGGAGGACTCGAGGTAACAGGGAATGCCCTCGGCGTCGCAATGGGAGAGGACGGGATGCAGCAATGCGCTGCCGACGCCCTTTCCCTGCTGGTCGACGGCGGTGCCCAGCGTGGCGAGGTACCAGTGGGGCTCGTGGGGGTGCATCGACTCCACCATGTTGAGGAGCCGGAGGGTCCGCGGCAGTTTGGCCGCCACGTAACGGAAGACCGGCAGCATCGTGAGAACGGCCTTGAGCCCGGTGAGGAGCGGCTTGCCGGCCGGAGCCCAGATCGCCGAGCCCGCGTGGCCGTCGGTCGTGTAGCAGCCTCCGAAGGGGAGATAGTCCGCGCGCATCTGGGTGCGGAAGTAGGCACGCAGGCCCGCGTCTCGATGCGCCTCGTTCGAGAAGATGTGGCTGGTCACCGGGTCGTCCCAGAACGTCCTCGCCAGTTGCGCCGCCATGGCGTCGACGTCGTCGTGCGTGGCCCGGCGGACGACGGGCAAGGCAAGGTCGGGAACCATGACAGGTCGATGCTGCCAAAGGTGCCGGCCGGGCGCCACCCGGCGAAGCCGTCGCGACCCGCGCCGCGACCAAGCGTCGGACGGCCCCCTGGTGGGTTAGCGTCCCTGCCCATGCCGCGTCAGCCATGGCCGATCCCCGTGGGGTGCCCCCTCTCCCATCCCTCCGGAACGTGTGCCGCCGCAGCCTCGCTGTCGCGGACGCTACGGGGCGCCCGGATGACCGCGTGCTGAGGATCGGCATCCTGGGGGCGGCTCGCATCGCCCCAGTCGCCCTCGTGAAGCCCGCCCGCAGGACCCGGCGCGCCGTGGTCACCGCCGTGGCCGCCCGAGACCGGGACCGAGCCGACGAGTTCGCCCGAAAGCAGGGCATTCCCCGGGTCCTGGGCTCGTACACGGAGCTGATCGAGGACGCCGACATCGACGCCGTCTACAACCCGCTCCCGAACGGGCTCCACGGCTACTGGACCATGGCCGCCCTGCGGGCCGGCAAGCACGTGCTCTGCGAGAAGCCCTTCACGGCCAACGCGGACGAGGCGCGCGCCGTGGTCGAGGTGATCAATGCCAATCCCGGTTTGGTCGTCATGGAGGCCTTCCACTACCAGTACCACCCCTTCGCCAAGCGGCTGGTGGAGATCGTGCGCTCGGGCGAGCTCGGCAACATCTCGAAGATCGATGTCGCGTTCTCGGCGCCGCTGTGGAAGCGCGGTGACATCCGCTATCAGCTCGCGCTCGCCGGCGGCGCCACCATGGACATGGGGTGCTACCCCGTCAGCCTGCTGCGCCTGTTGGCGCCCGGGCCGCGGGTGATCAGCGCGGAGGCCAAGCTCTCCTCTCCGGGCGTGGACCGGGCCATGGACGCGCACTTCTCCCTGCCCGACGGCGGCAGCGCGCACATCGGGTGCTCGATGTTCTCCTCCTCGGTGCTGCGGCTCCACGCGGAGGTGACGGGCGACGACGGCAGGATCTCCGTCTTCAACCCCTTCGCCCCTCAGCACGGCCATCGCATGAAGGTCACCACCGCGCTCGGCAGTCGCAAGGAGCGTTTCAGCCGCCGCGCCACCTACGACTTCCAGCTCGACGCGTTCGTGGCGGCGGTCGAAGACGGCGCGTCGTTCCCGACCACGGCCAGCGACGCCATCCGCACGATGGAGCTCATCGACGCCATCTACACCGCCGCGGGCCTCCCGATCCGCCAGCCGACGCCCGTCACCTGATGCCGTTGGCCGCCGACGACCTGGGCGCGCTGGCGGACGCCGCCCTCGGCGCCGCCTCGGGCTGCCAGGCGGCCGAGCTCCGCGTCGAGCGCATCCGCAGCCAGACGGTGCGCCTCCACGACGCCCTCCCGGAGACGACGGCGGACGACACCGAATTCGGCATGGGCGTCCGCGTCGTGGTCGACGGTGCGGTGGGGTTCGCCGCCACGGTCGACGTGCGGCCGGAGGAGGCGGCCAACCTGGTCGGGCGCGCCATGGAGATGGCGAAGGTCACCCGGCGGGCCGGTGGCGGGCGCGTCGAGCTTGCCCCCGAGCCCTCGCACGGCGAGGTGTCGTGGTCGAGCGCGTTCGAGGTGGATCCGTGCTCCGTGCCGACGGCGGACAAGATCGCCCTTCTGGCCGAGTGGAGCCGGCGCCTGGGCGGCCACGAGGTGGTTTCGCACACCTCGGCGTCGGCGCTCGCCGTCTCCGAGCAGACGTACCTGGCCGACCTCAACGGCACGCGGGCGACCCAGCACCGGGTGCGGCTGCACGCTGCGCTGGAGGCGCTCGCGCTCTCGGAGGCGGGCTTCGAGACGATGCGCACGCTGGCTCCGCCGGTGGGGCGGGGATGGGAGTACCTCACCAGGCCGGTCGACGCGGGGAACTGGGACTGGGACGCCGAGCTGGCGGAGATGCCGGAACTACTGGGAGCGAAACTGGCGGCGCCGTCCGTCGAGGCGGGGACCTACGACCTCGTCGTCGATCCGTCGAACCTCTGGCTCACCATCCACGAGTCGATCGGGCACGCCACCGAGCTCGACCGGGCCATGGGGTACGAAGCCGCGTACGCGGGCACCTCCTTCGCCACCTTCGACAAGCTGGACACGCTGGCCTACGGATCGCCCGTCATGCACGTGACGGGCGACCGTACGGTCGAGCACGGGCTGGCCACCGTCGGCATCGACAGCGAGGGGGTGGCGGCGCAGTCCTTCGACCTCGTACGGGACGGCGTGCTCGTCGGTTACCAGCTCGACCGCTCCATCGCCGCCACCATGGGCTTCGCACGCTCCAACGGCTGCGCGTTCGCCGACTCACCGATGCACGTGCCCATCCAGCGCATGGCGAACGTGTCGCTGGCCCATGCGGGGGCCGACGGGCCGAGCACCGACGAGCTGATCGCCGGCGTGGACCGTGGCCTGTACATCGTGGGTGACAAGAGCTGGTCCATCGACATGCAGCGCTACAACTTCCAATTCACCGGGCAGCGCTTCTACCGGATCGAGGCTGGCAAGCTGGCCGGGCAGCTCAAGGACGTGGCGTACCAGGCCACGACGACCGACTTCTGGGGGGCGATGGAGGCCGTGGGCGGCGCATCGACCTGGGTGCTGGGCGGGGCGTTCAACTGCGGCAAGGGCCAACCCGGGCAGGTGGCACCCGTGTCGCACGGCTGCCCCTCGGTCCTGGTACGCGGCGTGCGCGTCCTGAACGCCCGCGAGGAGGCCAGGGGCTGACGATGGGCGGTGGGTGCCGATGATCGCTGCCCAGGAGCTGGTGGAACGGGCGCTGGCCGACGCGGCCGACGCGGGCGCGGACGGCTGCGTCGCGCTGGTCGACGAGGGAAGCCACGCCGACGTCCGATTCGCCGTGAACACGACGACCACCAACGGCGTGCAACGGGGACGGTCGGTCAGCGTGATCGTGGTCGCCGGCTCCGCGGCCGGCACGGCCAGCCGGACCGGCGTCGTCGGCACGGACGGCGTGTCCGAAATGGTGCGCGCCGCGCTGGCCGACGCCCGGCAGGCCCCGCCGAGCGAGGACGCCTTCCCGCTGGTCGCGCCCTCGGGCACCACCCCCGACCGCGACTTCGGTCTGGAGCCGGAACAGACCGATGCCGGCGTGCTCGAGCCCGTGCTCGCCGCGCTGTCGGGCGCGTTCGGGAGGGCGCGTGCACGCGACGCCGTGCTGGCCGGGTTCGCGGAGCTCGACGTACGAACCCTGTACCTGGGGAGTTCGACCGGGATCCGAATGTCCCATGCGCAACCGACGGCGGCGGTGAATCTCGTGGGCCGCACAGAGGACGGCAGCGCCTCCGCCTGGGTGGGCGCACCGGTCATCGCGCCGTCCCTCGAGGAGATGGAGCACGAGATCTGGCGCCGGCTGGATTGGGGGGCCCAGCAGGTCGGCCTCGAGGCCGGCCACTACGAGGTGATCCTGCCCCCGTCGGGCGTGGCGGACATGATGACGATGCTCGCGTTCTACGCGCTGGGCGGGCAGGACGCCGAGGACGGGCGGACGGTGTTCTCCAAGGAGGGCGGGGGACACGCGTCGGAGAGACGATCTCTTCGACGCCCTTCGCGCTCTACAGCGACCCCTACGAGCCCGGCCTGGAGTGCCTGCCGTTCGTCGCGACGGGGGCCAGCAGCTCGGAGGTCTCGGTGTTCGACAACGGCCTCCCCGTGACGCGGGTCGACTGGCTGGATGACGGAACGCTGGCGCGGCTCCGTTACCACCGCGCCGGCGCGGCCAGGTCGGGCGCGGTGATGGCCCCCTATGTCGACAACCTCGTCCTGCGGTCGGGCGGGGCCGACGGTGGCTCGCTCGAGGAAATGGTCGCCCGGACCGAACGCGGGCTGCTGCTCACCTGCCTCTGGTACATCCGCGAGGTCGACCCGGCGACCCTCCTGATGACGGGCCTGACGCGCGACGGGGTCTACGTGGTGGAGGACGGCGCCGTGGTCGGCGCGGCCAACAATTTCCGCTTCAACGAGAGCCCCGTGGACCTGCTGACCCGCGCCACCGAGGTGGGCACGCCGGTCCGCGCGCTCGGTCGCGAGAACGGCGAGTACCTCAACCGGACGATCATGCCCCCCTTGCGGATCCCCGACTTCAACATGAGCTCGGTCAGCCAGGCGAGCTGAGCCGGGGCGCCCAGCTCGCGCGCCGGCTCACTCGGGGCGGACGGCCTCGACGAGCGTGCGTCTGGCCGTCGAGACGAACGATCCTTCGCGGACAATGTGCGCGTGGAGGCGACGCAGGGGCTCCGCGTCGCCGTCGGGCGTGAAGCCCGGGACGGTCCAGGGCACCTTGCGGAGGAAGTACACGACCGCGGCGATGTCGAAGAACTCCACCCGGAGCGCACACGTCCGCAACTGGGTGATCTCGAGGCCGGCCCGCTCCGCCGCGGCGTGGGCGTGCTCGGCGCTGCGGGCCTGATTGGGCGGCCGCGGCCCCATCATGAAGGTGGTGAGCTCCGCGTTCGTGCCGGCGCCGATCTGCTGTGACAGGTACGTCCCGCCCGGCCGGAGGACCCGGGCGATCTCGTCCCACAGCACGACGACCGGGTGGCGGCTGACCACGAGGTCGAACGAGCGCGAGGCGAAGGGCAGTGCCGGTGCGTCCGCAACGGCGACGACGTGGGCACCCAGCGGTCGCAGTCGCCGCCGTGCCACCGCGACGTTGGGTGGCCACGACTCGGTCGCCACCAGGAGGTGCGGAGGCCGCTCGACGGTGGCGAGCACCTCCCCGCCGCCCGTTTCGACGTCGAGGGCGGCGAGGGCCTTGCCCATGCGCTCCCCCATGCGGCGGGCGTAGCCCCACGGCGGCCGCTCCTCGGTGGCCCGCCCGGCGAACCAGGAGAAGTCCCAGCCCTCGACCGGCACCGCGGCGCCCTCCGCCACCAAGGCCTCGAACGTCACGGCGTCAGGGCGTCGCGGCATCACGCGGCGTCACGTCGGCCGGGCAGGCGCCGGCCTCAGCCGGCGCCTGCGGTGTGGAGGAGGTGTTGCGTGTCGGACGGGTGGCTCCAGAAGGCTGTCGCGCCGGTGCCACCACTCGTCGCGAGGTATGCGTGTTCGCCGGTGCCGGCGCCGGTGCCGGCGCCGGTGCAGCTCGCGCTGACGGCGACCTGTCGGAAGATCGCGGTCGGGGGATCCATCGCACGCGGGTCGGCTCCGGAGGGCGCTGTCTTGCCGCTCGTCGCGGACCGCTGGCAGTCGGTGACGAAGACGTGTGCCTGTTGCACGAGCGCCGTGTTGTCGTTGTGGTTGTTGTGCCCCACGAGGATGTTCTGCGCGACGTTCTGCCCGAGGAAGAGGATGGCGCCCCACACGATGGCGAAGACCATCCAACCGCGGGCTGCGCCCTGCAGGACGAGCCTGCCCCACGGTGGCAGCTCGGCGCCGGGCAGGGTCGGCGCGGCGCGCTCCCACTGCGAGGGCGGCGGCATGGCCCCGAGGCCGGCGGTCGGGGGTGGCATGGGGGGCGGCCAGACGGGGGCGGCGTCGGCGGGCGGTCCGGCGTCCGAGGGCGCGTCGGCGGAAGAGGCCGGTTCCTCCACGGGCTGGTCCGAGGCCGGGTAGGAGAACGGCTGCGTCGTCGAAGCCGGTGGCCCGGATACGGGGTAGGCGGGATACGAGGGCGGCGGAGGGGCCGTGGCCGGGGACGCCGTGGGCTGGGACGGCGGTGGCGGTTGCGATTGCGGTGGCTGTGGCAGTGCGGACGCGGCCGGCGTCGGCGGCGCGGCCGGGTCGCCCAGCATCCCCCAGGGGTATTCCGACGTGAGCATCGTGAACCACGAGTGGTACCGAACCTGGTAGCGGAGCAGCGCGGCATAGGCGTCGTAGAGCGGATCCGGCATGGTGCCGCGGATCAGGACGACGAACCACATGACGATGAGCAAGGGGAAGGTCAACCCGTACAGCACTATCTCGTAGAACGCGGCGCCCGGGATGCCGAGGACGATGCGGAAGAAGACCGACCAGCGGTTCAGCCTGGCGCCCGCCGGCGGCAGCATCGGGCGGGCCGGGTAGGCCTCGTCTTCGAGCGAGAACGGCGGATAGCGGTCGGTCAGCAGGAACAGGTACGCGCCGACCCGGGTGGCCCAGCGGATGACGCCACTCGCGAAGGCGTGGACGAACGCCGGGAGGCGGCCCATGAACAGCGCCCCGAACCACCCGATCACCACCACGATGCACAGCGCGATGAACAGGAAGTCCAGGATGATGAGCTGCGGGATGGCCAGGATGATGCGGAACGCGACCGTCGCCCGCCGCTGCGGCGACGTGCCGGCGTACCACATGTCGACCCGCCTGGTCGGGATCTCCATCGCAGGGTTCGTCATGGGCCCCCCTTCGGTGCGCTGCACGCCGACCGGCGCACGCGGAACGTTAGAGCATGGGTGGCGCCGAACATGTGATCACGCACCCCGGGCACACCGTGTGCGGCGCTCGGGCACGGCGCTCCACCACCCCCGGTGTGCCGCCGTCAGAGCGCGTCGTAGAGCGCGCCGATCAACGCGCGATTGCGCGTGCTCTGCCAACGCGGGATGACGTCGTTCATGACGTAGCCGAACGCCACGCCCGTGGCGGGATCGGCGAAACCGACCGCGCCACCGGTCCCGAAATGACCGAAGCTCCCGGGGTTGGGCCCGAAGGGACGATGGGGCACCGTGGGTTGGAAGCCGAGCCCGAACGTCACGTCCTCGTGCAGGATGGGGCAGTAGCCGGAGGATTGCGACGACGTGGCCTCGGCCAGCAGGTCCACGGACAGCAGCCGGCCCTCTTCGAGCAGCCCGGCGTAGAGCCGCGCCACGCCGCGGGCAGTGCCGTGTCCGTTGGTCGACGGCACCTCCGCGTCGCGCCACTGCGGCGAATTGACCACGCCCACGGAGGAGTACCCCGGCGGGTTGAAGTAGCTCAGCATCTCCATCCGGGCGTCGCCCGTCAGCGCCGCGAGGCCTTCGGGGTCGGGCGTCCCCGGCGCCCGGAACATCACCTCCGCGCAACGGCTGCGCCGCGGAGGGGGACGCCCACGTGCACGTCGGCGTCGAGCGGGCCGGCCAGCGCGGCCAGGCGCTCGCGGCACGTCTGTCCGCTGACCCGCCGCACGACCTCCCCGACCAGGTGGCCGTAGGTGTTCGTGTGGTAGGCGTGGCGCGTCCCCGGTTCCCACCACGCATCGGTCGCCGCCAGCGCCGCCGTCATCCGCCTCCAGTCCCACAGGTCGTCGTCGGTGAGCGGGGCGCGGATGGCCGGCACGCCCGCCCGGTGGCACAGCGCGTGGCGCAGCGTGGCCCCCTCCTTGCCGCCTCCGGCGAACTCGGGCCACACCGTGCCCATGGTGTCGTCGAGGGCGATCTTTCCCTCGTCCACCAACTGCAGGGCGAGCAGAGCGACGAACGCCTTCCCGACGGAGTAGTAGTCCACCAGGGTGTCGTGCCGCCACGGCTCTCGGTGGGCGGCGTCGGCCCACCCGCCGACCAGGTCGACGACCGTCGTGCCGCCGGCGATGACGCAGACGGCCGCGCCGACCTCGCCTCGCTCCCGGAAGTTCCTGTCGAACTCGTCGCGGACCGCGGCGAAACGAACGTCACAGTGGCCGCTGAGGGGAATGTCCACGCCCATCCATCGTCACCCGACCCGTCGTGACCCTGCACCCAGACCCGCCACCGCCTCCGCCGCGGCCAGCATCTCGGCGGCGACGGGTTGCAGCCCCACCTTCGTGCCCAGCAGGCCGGTGGAGACGCGCTCGACCACCCCCCACTCCCAGACGGCGGTGGCGTCCAGCCCGGTGCGGGCGGCCAGGCGGTGCGCACGCTCCCGCGGATCGCCCGCCAGCAGCTCGACGGGGTCCTCGCGCATGACGATCCCGAGGTCGTACTCCGGCTCGGCCACCAGGCCGTCGGGGTCCACCAGCTTGTACCCGCCCGCGGCGCGGAGCGCGTTCCACTGGTGGACGTCCCCGTGCACGAGGACGGCGCGCGCCGGGTCGTGGGCGCGGCCACGGCGGTCCGCACAATTCAGCGCGTCCTCGACCGCAGCGACGGAACACGGTCGCCCGAGCTCCTCCCATGTTCCGGCGACGAAGCGGGCCAGCCATTGGGCCTTCTCCTTCCCCGTCGGCAGCGCGGCCTTCCCGGCCGGCCGCCAAACCCGTTCGGCCGTGGCGCACAGGATCTCGTGCCGCGCCGGCAACGGCAGCCCCAGGTCGTGCAGCGATGGGCCGAGTCGCTCAAGGAGGAGCGCGCCCCGGTCGACGTCGCCGCGGAGCAGACGGACGCAGCCGTCTCCCCTGCAGAGCCGCAGCGCAGTGATCTCGCGCGCCGCCGCTTTCCCGTCCCGCGGCACCACCAGCTTGAGCACGGCCGGGGTCCCGTCCCGTTGCACGGCCGCGGCGACGAAGGCCTCGGTGGCGTCGGGGAACGCCGCGTCGACACGGATCGACCAGTCCCGCTCGACGTGGCGGATCAACGCCGGCAGACCCTCCAGCCACGCCGTGGCGCCGACGGCCTCGGCCTCGGCGCGCACGACCGCCGGGACCTCGTGCGCGCGCCGATCCATCCAACCGCCAGCGGGCGTCGGCGACGTCAGCGCCCGGCGGCGCCGGCCGCCGCCGCGACCTCGAAGAGGACGGGGACCCAGTGGGCGAGATCAGCCACGTCGAGGCCCTCGAGCTTCCCGCAGTCGTCCGCCCGGCGGAGGGTGACCGCGTCGGCGGCCCAGGGTTGCGCCAGGAACGACGCCGCGCCCTGCGCCGACAGCATCCCTCCCTGTCGGGCCAGCGAGACCACGCTGTCGGTGCTCAGCACGCCGCCGTAGTCCGCTTCGGTCGCCACGAGGTACCGCTTGGCCTCCACATGGAGGCCGACGATGCCGGCCACCCGGTCTCCCAGCGCACGCCGGACCACGCGCGCCGCGTCGCTGGCGTGCGACTCGTCACGGCCACCGCGGAGCAGGTGGCCGATGTCGTGCACGAGGCCCGCCGCGGCCAGTCCGGCGTCGTCGGGGTGGCGCTGCGCCAGGAGCGCCGCCGTCTGCAGGGCATGGTCGAGTTGCGAGACCGGGACGCCGGGACTGAGCGCCCGGTCGGCCCCGGAGGCCAGCGCCTCGGTGATCTCGTCGATGCTCAGGTCGGCCGGCGTCTGCATCCCCCCATTCTCCCTCTCGGCGGGTACGGTGACCGCCCGTGCCCTGGACCCCTCCCCCCCGCAGCAGATGGGCCGACAAGATGGTCTCGCTCGGGCGGGGCCTGGGCGACGACGGGCGCTCCGCGGTCTCGCTGGGGCCCGACGACCTCCGCGCCGCCGCGACCGCCACCACCGGGCTCGACGACTACGGCGACACGTGGTGGGAGGAGCCGTTCCGCCGCCTGTGCGCCTCGCTCGACGGGGAGGCGCGCCTGCACCTGCCGGGCCGGCTGCGCACGCGCGGGGAGATCCAGCTGATCCTGCAGAACCGCCTGCGCATGGTCGAGCTGTGGAAGCGCGAGCCGTCCGTCCTGCGCGAGGAGGTCCGCGCCCCCGTCGTCGTGACGGGACTGGGCCGTTCGGGCACCACCCTCCTGCACGAGCTCCTCGCCTGCGACCCCGACAACCGGCCGCCCCTGCTGTGGGAGCTCCTGCACACCGTCCCCTACGAGGACGCGTCGGGCGACCTCTGCGACGACGAGATCACCCTCATGGACGAGATCGTCCCCGCCTTCACCGCCATGCACGAGAACGGCGGCCGGCTGCCCACCGAGTGCATCTTCGCCTTCGCGCACCAATTCTCGAGCGACGTCTACACCGGGCTCTACAACGTCTCGGAGTACACCGTCTGGCGCAGCGGGATCGACCAGGCGCCCATCTACGACTGGCACAAGCGGCACCTGCAGACGCTGCAGTGGGTGGCGAGCCGGCCGACCCCCCGCTGGGTCGTCAAGGCGCCCTCCCATCTCTCCGCTCTGCCCCTGCTCTTTGCCACCTACCCCGACGCGCGCGTGGTGATCACCCACCGCGACCCGCTGCGCGTCATCGGGTCCCTCTCCGACTTGATGGCGACACTGCACTTCATGCACTCCGACCACGTCGACCATGGCGTGCTGGTGGAGTTCATGGCGATGGGCCTCGAGATGCAGATGGACCACGTCGCGGCCGAGCGCGACGCCGGGCTCATCCCCGCGGACCAGATCACCGACATCGTCTACCGCGACCTGGTGGCCGACCCTCTCGGGGTGATCGAGAGGCTCTACGCCTCGTGGGGGCTGCCGGTGACCGCCACGTTCCGCGCCGGGCTCGAGGCGTACCTCGCGGCCCGCCACGACGGCCGCGCCGGCGGCCACGACTACTCCTTCGCCGACACTGGGCTGGACCTCGCCGTCCACCGTGCCCTGGTCACGCCGTACCAGGAGCGCTTCGGCGTGCCCTCAGAGGTCTGAGCTGGGAGGTCTGAGGGCCATCACAGTGACGCGATCGGCACGACCTCGGCGCTCGGGTGCGGCGGGTCCTCGGCCAGGACCCAGCGCACGAGCATGTAGCCCTCGAGCCGCCCGCCCGTGTCGAGCCAGTTCTCCACCCCCGGATCGCTCGGCGCGATGATCATGCGCCAGGAGCCGTCGGGCGAGCGGGCTGCGGTCTCGTTGTTCAGCGCGGTGGCCGTGTAGCGGTAGTCGAAGCTCTCCATCCACGGCGAGGTGAGCGTCAGCCCCCAGTAGAGGAAGGGCTTGTCCGGCTCGTGCACCGTGACCACGAGGGCCTCGCCCGGCTCCAGGCGGAAGCGACCTCCGTGGTACGTCATCTCCGCGTTCGTGTGCGTGCGCACCTCGTCCTCCTGCGCCGCGACGTGCGCCGCGCCGGATTGCCCGCCGAAGGTGTTCATGTTGGGGGCCGCGTCGCGCCACATCTGCAGCGCGGTGTCGCCGACGAAGGTGAGGAACATCGCCGCGAATTCCAGCTTCGGCGCCAGCTCCGCGCTCGAGAGCAGGGGTGGCGGGATCACCTCGCCCGGCTGGGGCACGAGCTCGACCCGGAGGCGCGAGAAGTGCTCGGGCGCCTTACGGAAGTGCGTCTCGCGGATGGCCAGCTGGGCCGTGCCCGGCTGCGCGACGATCGAGTTGCGCGGCCGCGGGTCGGGCATCGCCGACGCCGGCGCGATCAGGATGTCGACCTCGCCGTCGGGCCCGATCTCGTACTCGTCGATGTGGGTCTGGGTCTGCGTGCCGGTCCGCCCTCCCACCGGGCCCTGGCCGAAGGCCGTGCCGAAGGTCATGCCGAGGTAGGCGCAGTCGCCGCGGTACCCGACCAGGCGGTAGGCGTGCACGTCGTCGAGGACGCAGAACAAATAGTGCACGTCGGGGTTGTCCACCAGGAGCTTGCGGTACTCGTCCTGCAGCGTGAAGAGCTGCGGGTGGAGGGGGTCGGACTTCTCGACGATCCACTCGAGGGCCAGTGTCGCCAGGCGGGTCACCCACCGGTAGCCCTCCGCCAGGTCGACGTCGCTCTCGGGGACCCCGGTCGCCTGCCGCACCACGTCGAGCGCCGTCGTCTGTGCCTGCAGCCAGGCGTCGAACGCCGTGTTGAGCCGCTCATCTTGCATGGCGGCGACGCTACCCGTGCTCGAACGGAGTTTCCCGTTCCGGTGCCCACCCGGTAACTTCGGGACGTGACCGACACCGCGACCGAGACGACCGGTACCGAGGAGCTGCTCAGCGAGCTCCGGGCGTGGCTGGGCGACAACTGGGATCCCGACCTCACGGTCGGCGAGTGGTGGGAGCGGCTCGGGCTCGCCGGGTGGTCCGCCCCGGGGCTGCCCGTGAACGCCTACGGCAAGGGGATGGCCCGCGCCGACGTGATCGGGGTGCAACAGGAGATCGCCAAGTTCGGTGCCCTCGGGGCCCCGGCCGGCCTCGGGTTGCTCCTCGCCGCGCCGACCATCGCCACGCACGGCACCCAAGAGCAGATCGACCTCTACGTCCGCGACATCGTGACGGGGCAGAAGGCGTGGTGCCAACTCTTCAGCGAGCCGCAGGCCGGGTCTGACCTGGCGGGGTTGCAGACCCGCGCCGAGCGGGACGGCGACGAGTGGATCATCAACGGGCAGAAGGTCTGGACCTCGGGCGGCCAGTACGCCGACCTCGGCATGCTGCTCGCCCGCACCAACCCCGAGGTCCCGAAGCACCAGGGCATCTCGTACTTCGCGTTCAACATGCTCCAGGACGGCGTGGACGTGCGGCCGTTGCGGGAGATGACCGGGCACTCGCTGTTCAACGAGGTCTTCATCACCGACGCGCGGGTGGCCGACTCCGCCCTCATCGGCGGCGTCAACAACGGGTGGGCGGCGGCCAACACGACGCTCATGAACGAGCGGGCGGGGCTCGGATCCGGGGGCGGCAACGCGGCCGGCGGCGGCCTGGCCCAGCCGGGGACGGTCATGGGCATGCTGACGCGGCGCGTCGGCGACCTGGTCTCGCCGCAGGCGGCGGGGGGCGGGCGGAAGACCGAACAGCCCACGGGCGCGCTCGGTGCGATGCGCGGCGGCGCCGGCCTGCTCATCGGGCTCGCCAAGTCCCGCGGCGTGAACGGCGACGCCGGCATCCGCCAGGACCTCGCCCGTCTGTACACGCTCGGCGAGCTCGGGCGTTTCAACGGCCTGCGGGTCAAGGCCGTGAAGGAGCAGGGCGGGGACATCCCCGGGATGCCGAACGTCGCCAAGCTCTCCATGAGCCAGATCGTGCGGCTCACCCGCGACCTCGGTCTCCGCATCGCCGGCCCGGCCGGGACCCTGCACGCCTACGACGGCGACGAGAAGGCGGCCCTCAAGCACGCCACGGGTGACCCCTTCGCCGGTGGCGTCACGGAGATGGCGCTCTTCGCGCAGGCGCCTCCGATCTACGGCGGCACCGACCAGGTGCAGCGCAACATCATCGGCGAGCGGGTGCTGGGGCTGCCCAAGGAGCCCAGCAACGACCGGGTGACACCCTTCTCCCAGCTGCCCAAGAACGCCTAGCTCACCGCGGCAGACGGCAGGACGTGTCGGTACCGGGGGGTCGGGAGTGAGCCGGGCGGACCGGTCGCTGCGCGGCGCCGCCGCCATCGTGGGGGTGGCCGACGACGTCTCCCCCACCGGCGAGCTGGAGCGCACCGGCCGCGCGCTCGAGGTGGCCATGGTCCTCGACGCGCTCGACGACGCCGGCCTCACCCTGGCCGACGTCGACGGGGTGTGCCACCCCCAGTCCGCCGTGGCCTTCGCGGAGTACCTCGGGATCCACCCGGTCTTCACCGAGTCCACCATGACCGGCGGCTCCAGCTACGAGGTCCACGTCGAGCACGCCGCGGCGGCCATCGCCTCCGGGGTGTGCGACGTCGTCGTCAGCGTGTACGCGTCGACGCCGCGGAGCGACCGCACGCAGGGGCGCCCGCGCGGCCGCCAGGGCATGGCGGGGCCGAATCCGATGGCCGAGTGGGACCTGCCCTACGGGCTGCGCACGCCCATGGGCCCGTACGCCCTGGCCGCGGCCCGCCATATGCACGAGTTCGGCACGACCCCGGAGCAGCTGGCCCAGATCGCGGTCAGCACCCGGCAGTGGGCCTCCCTGAACCCCCGGGCCCGCTACCGCGACCCCATCACGGTCGGCGACGTCCTGGCGTCGCCGCTCCAGGTCAGCCCGCTGCACCTCCTCGACTGCTGCCTGGTGACCGACGGCGCAGGCGCCTTCGTCATGACTAGCGCGGCACGGGCACGCTCGCTGCGCAAGCCCCCCGTGTACGTGCTGGGCGCAGCCACCTGTACCGACCACATGGTGATCTCCCAGATGCCCGACCTGACGACCACGCCGGGCACCCGTTCGGGCGCCAACGCCTTCGCCATGGCCGGCCTCGGGCCCGCCGACGTGGACGTGTTGCTGAGCTACGACAGCTTCACCATCACCGCCCTGCTCCACCTCGAGGACCTCGGCTTCTGCAAGAAGGGCGAAGGAGGCCCCTTCGCGGCGGACGGCCACCTGGGTCCCGGCGGGTCGCTCCCCATGAACACCAATGGCGGCGGCCTCTCGTTCACCCACCCCGGGATGTACGGCATGTTCCTCCTCACGGAGGCCACGCGCCAGCTGCGCCGCGAGTCTGACGCGCGGCAGGTCGAGGGCGCGTCGGTGGCGCTGGCCCACGGCTCGGGGATGTTCCTCTCCGTCATGTCGACGGCGGTGCTCGGCACCGAGGCCGTGCTGTGACACCCGCCGCCGGGGGCACCCGGGGCAGCGGGGGCAGCCGGGACATCCGCGTCCGCTTCGAGCCACCCGTGGGTGCCGAGAGCGGGCCCTTCTGGGAGGCCACGCGCGAAGGCCGGCTCCTCGTGCAGTGGTGCACGGCCTGCGACCGCGGCGTCTTCTACCCGCGCGCGTTCTGCCCGCACTGCGGGGCCACCGGCTCCGCCCTCGAGTGGCGGACGGCGTCGGGCCGGGCCACGGTCCATGCCGCCGTCGTCGAACACCGGCCCGAGGCGGCCGGGGCCGCCTTTGCCGGAGGCGAACCCTATTCCGTCGCCCTCGTCGACCTCGCCGAGGGCGTGCGCATGCTGACGAACGTGGTCGGCTGTGCGCCCGACGACGTCCATACCGGCATGGCGGTCACGGTGACGTGGGAACCCCTGAGCGACGGGCGGCAACTGCCGCTCTTCCGCCCAGCGGGGCGTGTGCGCTCGTGAGCGTGCCCGAGGACAAGCGCGCCGCGGCCGCACAGGGGATGCTGCACGCCTGGTGGGCGGAGCGGATCCCCGACCACCTCGCGCTCGTGACGCCGCACGGCGACCGCACCTACGCGGACCTCAACGCCGACATCAACCGGCTGGCCCGCGCGCTGCGCGCCCGCGGCCTGCGTGCCGGCGACGCCATCGCGCTCATGTGCACCAACCGGCCCGAGTTCCTCGAGGTGCTCTACGCCGCCCAGCGCATCGGCCTGCGCTTCACCCCCATCAACTGGCACCTCACCGGGTCCGAGGCCGCCTACATCGTCGAGAACAGCGAGGCCAAGGCGTTGGTGTGCGACGGCGGGCTGGGCGACAAGGTGGCCGTGGCGGCCGAGGCGGGCGGGGCCGGTCTCGTCAAGATCAACACCGGCGGCCTCCTGCACGGCTTCGAGATGTACAACGCCGTCGTGGCCGCCGAGGACGGCGCCGACATCGAGGATCCGGTGATCGGCACCCAGATGCTCTACACCTCCGGCACCACCGGGCGGCCCAAGGGCGTCCACCGCTCCACGGCGGCGGTGAGCGCGCTGGCCACGGTGAACTTCTGCGGCTACGACGAGGACTACGCCACCAGTGTCGACGCGCACCTCTTGACCGGCCCGCTCTACCACGCAGCGCCGCTGGCCTTCTCGGTGGCCGTGCCGTTCCTCTACGGGGTGCCCATCGTCGTCATGGACCACTGGGAGCCGGTCGAGACGCTCCGGCTGATCGAGCACCACGGCATCACCCACAGCCACATGGTGCCGACCATGTTCCACCGCCTGCTGTCGCTCCCCGAGGAGACCCGGGAGCGCTACGACACGTCGTCGCTGCGCTTCGTGATCCACGGGGCCGCGCCCTGCCCGGTCCCGATCAAGCGGCGCTTCATCGAATGGTTCGGGCCGGTGGTGGTCGAGTACTACGCGGCCACCGAGGGGCTCGGCACCCTAGTGGACTCCCAGACGTGGCTGGCCCATCCGGGCACCGTCGGTCGGCCCATGGCGCCCGGGCTGGTGAAGGTCGCCGACGAGGACGGCAACGAAGTGCCACCCGGTGAGGTCGGGCTGGTCTTCCTCCAGGCGCCCGCCGCCACCAAGTTCGAGTACTACGGCGACGCGGAGAAGACGGCCGGTGCGTTCCGGGGGGACTACTTCACCCTCGGGGACATGGGGTACATGGACGACGAGGGTTTCTTGTACCTGACGGACCGCACGGCCAACCTCATCATCTCGGGCGGGGTCAACATCTACCCGGCCGAGGTGGACGCCGTGCTCCTCGAACACCCGGCGGTCGGCGACGTCGCCACCATCGGCGTCCCCGACGAGGAATGGGGCGAGGCCGTCAAGGCCGTGGTCCAGCCGGCGGACGGCGTCGTGGGGACCGACGAGCTCGCCCAGGAGCTCATGGACTTCTGCCGCGACCACCTCGCGCACTTCAAGTGCCCGCGCAGCGTCGACTTCGCCGACGAGCTGCCGCGGGAGGATACTGGGAAGATCTTCAAGAGGAGGCTGCGGGAGCAGTACCGGTCGGCCGCGAGCCCGGAATGACGGGAACGACGGGAATGACCGGAATGACCAACACCAAAAGGAGCTGAACGTGGGTATCTGTGACGGACGGGTCGTCGTCATCACCGGGGCGGGCCGGGGCATCGGACGGGAGCACGCCCTCGAGTTCGCAAGCCAGGGCGCCAAGCTGGTGATCAACGACCTCGGCGCCGAAGTGGACGGGACCGGCTCCTCGGGTGGGCCGGCGGGCGAGGTGGTCGACGAGATCCGTGGCATGGGCGGCGAGGCGGTGGCCAACGGCGACGACGTGTCGGACTACGAGGGCGCCGGTCGCCTCATCCAGACCGCCATCGACACGTTCGGCACCATCGACGTCCTGGTCAACAACGCGGGCATCCTGCGGGACCGCATGCTCGTCAACATGACGATCGACGAGTGGGACGCGGTGATCAAGGTCCACCTGCGCGGCACCTTCGCGCCGACCCGCCACGCCGTCGAGTACTGGCGCAACCGGACCAAGGCCGGCGAGACCAACGACGCCCGCGTCATCAACACGACGTCGCCGTCCGGCATCTACGGCAACGTCGGGCAGACCAACTACGGGGCGGCCAAGGCAGGCATCGCGTCCTTCACCATCATCGCCGCCATGGAGCTCGGTCGCTACGGCGTGACGGTGAACGCCATCGCCCCCGCCGCGCTCACCCGCATGACCGAGAACCTGGGCATGGGTGCGGCGTCGACCGAGAAGAAGCCCGAGGAGTTCGACCCCTTCGACCCGGCGAACATCGCGCCGATCGTCGTCTGGCTGGGCAGCCCCGAGTCCAAGGACATCACGGGCCGCGTCTTCAACGTGCAGGGCGACCACCTCAGCGTGGCCGAGGGCTGGGCCGCCGGCCCGGGCGCAGACAAGGGCGACCGCTGGGACCCGGCCGAGCTGGGCAAGGTCGTGCCGGACCTGGTGGCCAAGGCCGCGCCGAACGCCAACATGGGCGGCAGGCGGAAGTAGCCTCGGTCCATGGTCGCCGACGTGTCCCCTCCACCGCCGAGCCGCGGCGAGATGGACGAGGCCGTCCAGGTCATCCACGACAACGCGGATCGGCTCTTCCTCTGGGACTACGAGCGCGACCGCGGGCAGCTCGTCACGCTCTACAACAAGGCCATGGGCTCGCAGTGGGACAGCGTGCGGGACCTCGACTGGTCCATCGACGTCGATCCCGAGCGCCTGGTGACCGAGCAGGAGAACCCGGTGCTCGTCGTCGCCCGGACGGCCGGCACGCTGCCGGGCTCCCCCATGGCCAAGTGGAAGGAGAAGGAGTACGCGCAGCTCGGCATCGAGTTCTTCAAGGCGAACCTGTCCCAGTTCATGCACGGCGAGCAGGGCGCCATGATGACCGCCGCCAAGATCGTCGAGACCGTCCCGTGGATCGACGCCAAGTACTACGCGTCGACGCAGACCATGGACGAGGCGCGCCACACCGAGGTGTTCGCCAAGTACCTGCGCACGAAGCTCGGCGACGCCTACCCGATGAGCCCCTTCCTCAAGTCACAGATCTGGTCGCTGCTCGAGGACGACCGTTGGGACATCGCGTACCTGGGCATGCAGATCGTCATCGAGTCGCTGGCGCTGGCCGCCTTCGGCGACATGCTCCGGCGGATCAAGGAGCCGTTGCTGACCAAGCTCCTGCGCTACGTGATGTCCGACGAGGCGCGCCACGTCGCCTTCGGCGTGCTGACGCTCTCCGAGTACTACGGCGAGCTGAGCGAGGCCGAGCTGAAGGAGCGCCAGGAGTTCCTGCTCGACGCGACGCTGAACCAGCGGGCGCGGGCGACGACGCCGGAGGTCTGGGAGCGCCTCGGGACGACGGCCGAGCAGGTCCTGCCCTTCATGGTGGAGGCGGCCCAGAAGACCAAGACCAACCTCATGGGCGGGTTCGCACGCGGGTTCTTCGCCAAGCTCGTCCCGAACGTCCGCAAGTTGGGGTTGCTCGACGCCAACGACGGCTACCTGCGGGAGCGTTGGGGCGAGGCCGGACTGCTCGAATTCGAGTTCGCCGACGACACCGGATCGGACTACGAGTCCTACGACGCCGTCGCGCAGGACCGCGCCAGGGCCGCCGAGGCGGGCGCGGTCGGCCCCGACGGTGCCGCGGGTTCCGACGGAACCGACGTCAGCGCGCCGGGTCGAGCCCGGTGAGCACGGCGTCCATCGTCTCGCTGTAGCGGACGCCCCCCTGGGTCACCCCGACCGTCTCGTGCTCGCGCACGATCAGCCCGGTGCTGGGGACGAACCAGAAGTCCGTCGGGTCGGTGCCCTGCTCCGCCCCGTCGAAGGTGAGCGTGAAGCGGGTGTGCTCCACGGCGACGGTGTGCCCACCCACCGACTCGGTGGCCGGCCCGAGCACGATGCCGGACATGGCCACCTTCTCGGCCGGACTGGCCTGCGAGCAGGTGACGCCCCAGCGTTGGCCGGGCCGGGCCTCGGGAGGCAACAGGTACGCGGTCGCCGGGCAGGTGATCGTCGAGCTCGTCGTCGTCCCGGCGATGGACTCGTCGGTGACCAGCCGCGGCACGCTGAGCGCGCCGTCGTCGGCGGCACAGACCGTGGTGGCTTCGGTGTGCTGGGTGATGGGCACCCAGGTGACCGTGGCGCACCGGGCGTCGTTCACGATCATCGAGGTGCTGGACGGGAAGGATCGTTGCACCCCCACGAGGTTGAGGCCCTCTCCGCCCTTGGTCAGGTAGGTGTAGACGCCCGGTGCCGGCAGGCGGTTGCGCAGCGAGCTGAGCATCCTGCCTGTCTGCTCTTTGCGGTAGATGCGCAAGGCCTCGCGCAGGCCGACCGGCGACGACACGGTGCGGAACACGAGCGCCCACGCAGTGCCGGTGGCCGAGCTCGCGATCACGAAGGCCAGAAGGAGCACGGACACGAGCCGGTGCTGCTGCACCCAGTGCCAGATGATCACCGCGTCAGCGTAGCCGGTGCACCGGCGCGACCCCTTCGACCCCTCACCGCGTCTCGGGGACCCAGTTGCCGTGGAACCCGACCGGCACCCGCTGCGGCAACCCCACCACGGCCTGCGGTTCTCCGCCGATGTCCGACGCGTCGAGGACATAGAGGTTGGAGCTGTCGTCGGACGGCGAGGAGGCCAGCAGCAGCACCCAGCCGTCGGACTCTTCGGCGTCGGCGGAACGGGGCACGAAGACGGCCTCACCGAGGCTCGCACCCGCCCCGAAGGACCGCGTCTCCGTCGTGCCGCGCTCGAGGTCGTGTCGGATGAGCACCGACTCGGTGCCGAGGATGTCGCCGACGGCACCGACGGCGACCGCGTAGCCGTAGCGGTGCGGCAATCCCACCCGTCGCTCGTCGACGCGCGGGAACTCCTGCCCCCGGTCGTCCAGCCGTTCCTCCTTCACGGCATGCCCAAGGCCGTCGAGATGCCAACGCTCGAGCGTCGGCGTGCCTTCGGCCGGCCCGAGCAACTGCGTGCGGAACATGGACGGATGCCGCACGACATCGAGCACGATGCCGTCGCCACCGGGATCGTCGAACGCGTTCATCGGGTGGAACACGTAGCACGGCTCCACGTCGTGCCAGATGACCTCGGTCGACGTGCCCTCGCGCGGGAGGAGGCCGACCCGGGCCCGGTAGCCGTCCTGCCAGCGGTAGGGAAAGCGTGCGCCGGAGGCGACCGCTTCCATGCTGAAGACGACCGGCAGGTCGAGGAGCACGATGAAGCGCCGTGTGACGGCCGTGTCGTGCAGGCTCACCGGACCGCCCATCGTCACCCGGCGCGAAGCGCGCACCTTCGCCGCCGCGTCCACGATCGTCACTTCGACGTCGTTGCCCCAGCCGTAGAAGTAGGAAACGGCGTACAACTCCCCCGTCGCCGGGTCGCGCTTGGGGTGTGCCGTGTACCCGCCCTCGAGCGTGCCCCCGAAGTCGCAGGGGCCGACGGTCTCGAGCTCGTCGGTCAGCTCGTAGGGCCTGCCCCCGGCCTCCACGATGGCGAAGGTGCGGCCGGCGTGGCCGATGACGTTGGTGTTCGGGGCGGGATCCATGCCGCCGTGGACGGCAGCGCCGCGGTGCGGCTCCTCTCCGAGCGCCGCCGAGACCTGGGCCGACCGGACCCAGCGGTTGCGGTACCACTCGGCCCGCCCCTCGCGCAGACGGATGCCGTGCACCATCCCGTCACCGGTGAACCAGTGGTAGCTGCCCGGTTCGGGCGCGACGACCGGGTTCGGGCCGTTCCGCAGGTATCGCCCGTTCAGCTCCTCGGGCAGGCGGCCGACGACCGGGAGGTCGGTCGCCGTGGTCTCCTGCAAGACGGGGGCGAAATTGCCCTCGAGGTACGGGTTGGTGGTGACGGTCATGGGAATCCTTCCGTCTCGCCCCGTCTCGGCGGGGGACGACACAGTAAAATTAGGCACGATCCACGCACGACGCACGAACAAATGCGTGAACACTCCGTGACCGCTTCGCGGCCGATCTCGGAAAACCCGCCGCCGGCGCCGGGGGCGCGCTAGGGTTGTCGCCGAGGGCACCACCATCACAAGTTTGGAAATCCCTCTGGCTCGAAAGAGCCACCGGCCATGGCCCCAGAGTGAGCAACGGGTCAAATCTGGCCAGGAGAGGAGTGGATTTTCAATGGCAACTGGTTCTGTGAAGTGGTTCAACGGTGAAAAGGGCTTCGGCTTCATCACCCAGGACGGTGGCGGCCCCGACGTTTTCGTGCATTTCAGCGCGATCAGCGGTACGGGCTACCGCAATCTCGAAGAAGGCCAGAAGGTCGAGTTCGAGACCAACCAAGGCCCCAAGGGGCTCCAGGCGGCGAACGTGCGCGCCATCTGACGCTGGCACGGGCAACGACCATCGACACGGCCCCGTCCCGCTGAGGGGCGGGGCCGTGTCAATTCCGGCCCGGATCAATTCCGGCCGAGAACTCCGGCCGTGCCCTGCGCAGGCGCGCCCCCGCCCCGCGCCGGCGCGCCCCGCGCAGGAGCGGCGTCACCAGTAGGGCCGGCGCTGTCGTGTCGTGACGTCCAGCACCGCCGCGGCGTACTCGCGACGGCAGACCACCAGATCGGGCAGCCAGGCGTCCGGATCGCCGTAGCGCAGCGGCTCGCCGTCGAGCCGGCTGGCGTGGAGCCCACTCGCCGTGGCCACGGCGACCGGGGCGCACGAGTCCCACTCGTACTGGCCGCCGGCGTGCACGTACACGTCCGCCGCGCCGAGGATCACCGCGGCGATCTTGGCGCCGGCCGAACCCATGGGGATCATGACCGCGTCCAGCGCCTCGGTGACGTCGTACGCCACGTCGGGAGGCCGGCTGCGGGACACGACCACGCGCGGGGCCGCCCCCGGTTCGGTGTCCGGCAGGATCGGCGTTTCGGCCGTGGAGAGCACCACGCCGAGCGCAGGAAGCGCCACGGCTCCGACGACGGCCTCGCCGCCCACCGCCATGGCGACGTGGACCGCCCAGTCGCTCCGTTCCAATTGGCGGAACTCGCGGGTCCCGTCCAGCGGGTCGACGATCCACAGCCTGCCCTCGCCGGCGACGTGCTCCAGCCCCTCCTCGGACCGCACCTTGTCCCCGGGGTAGAGACGGTTGAGCTCTTCCACCAGCAATTGATGCGACAGGCGATCACCCGCGGCGCCGATGTCACGACGGGTCGAGGGCGCCGCCCGAAGCTCCAGCAGGGCCTGCCCGGCCATCTCGGCGAGTGCGGCCGCGTCGCGGTGCTCGGCGGCCAGGTCCTCGGGCATGGCCCCCTTGTTTAGACCAAGCGCCTGTCGGTGGCCCACATGGTCAGCTCGTGGCGAGTGGAGAGCTGGAGCTTGCGCAGCACCGACGAGACGTGCGACTCCACCGTCTTGACGGAAATCCCGAGATCGCGGCCCACCTCCTTGTAGGTGTAGCCGCGGGCGATGAGCCGCAGCACCTCACGTTCGCGCGGTGAGAGCTGGTCCAGCTCGGGATCGAGGCCCTGGGCCGAACCGCCCTGCTGGGCGAACGCGTCGAGCACGAAGCCGGCGAGCCGCGGTGAGAAGACGGCGTCCCCGGCCGCGACGCGGTAGACGGCCTGGAGGAGCTCGGGCCCGGAGATGGTCTTGGTGATGTAGCCGCGCGCGCCCGCCCGGATCACCTCGATGACGTCCTCGGGCGCGTCGGAGACGGAGAGCGCGAGGAATTGCACCTCGGGGTTCTGGGGATGGACGCCGCGCAGCACGGCGTGGCCACCGCCACCGGGCAGGTGGACGTCGAGGAGCACGACCTCGGGCAGCCGTTCGAGGATGAGCTCCACCGCGGCGCCCGCCTCGTCCGCTTCGCCCACGACGTCGACCGCGTCACCGAGCTCGGCGCGGACCCCGGCCCGGAACACCGCGTGGTCCTCGACGAGGAAGATGCGGGGCCGGCCGGCCGGGGCGGGGCTGGGACCGCCCGGAGCGCTCATTTGACCCGCTCGCGGCGCGGCATGGAGAGCTGGACCTCGGCTCCTTCGCCGGGGGTGGAGCGGACGACCGCGGCACCACCGAAGCGCCCCATGCGGGCGCGGATGGACTGGGCGATCCCCTGGCGGTCGTCTGGGACCGTGTCGGGATCGAAGCCCGTGCCGCGGTCACGGACATAGAGCATGACGGTGTCCGGCTCGACTTCGGCGTAGACCGACACCTGGTCGGCGCCCGACCACTTGGCCGCATTCACGGTGGCCTCCCGGGCCGCGTCGAGGAGCGCGCGCAGCGCCTCGTCGAGCTCGCAGTCACCGACCATGACGACCTGCACCGCGATGCCGTGGTCGGCCTCCACCTGGCGCTGCAGGAGCCCGACGCCCTCCGCCAGCATCGTGGCGTCCTCGCTGATCGCTCCCGGGGATCGTCCCTCGAAGAGCCAGGCCCGGAGCTCACGTTCCTGGGCGCGGGCCAGGCGCACCACGTTCTGGGGATCGTCGGACGACCGCTGGATGAGGGCGAGCGTCTGGAGCACCGAATCGTGCACGTGCGCCGCCATCTGGGCCCGCTCCTCGGCCAACGGCGCGGGCCTGGCGCTCGGCGATCAGTTCGCGCACCAGGCTGAGCCACCACGGCCCGAAGATGATGACGCTCGCCGCGACGACGAGCGCGGCGCCACCGACCGGGCGCAGGGCCGCCACCGTCGTATGGCCCATGACGAGCACGACGATGCCCGCCGCACCGATGAGGACACCACCCACGACCCGCGCCGACGAGCCAACGGCGGCCGTGTCCGTGCGTGTCCGCGCCGAGCAGCGGCACCACGTCGTGGTCGATGAACGCCTTCTCCGACTCGTTGGCGTTGCGCCAGATGAGGATGACCACCCCGGCAGCCAGGAAGGTCGGCCAGCCGAGGAAGCCGATGAAGGTCACGTGCAGCGAGCTCGTCACGAGCTGCACCGCGATGAGGAGCGGGATCAGGATGGCGGCGATCAGGCGGATCCCGCGCCGGTCGTTGATGGCGCGGGAGTAGATGTTGGCGCTCTCGCCCTCCATCGGGATGAGCAGCCACGCCATGGCGTAGACCAACACCATCACCCCGCTGCCGATGGCGAGGAGCACGAACCCGATGCGGACCCACATGGCGTCGATGCCCGTCGCGCTCGACACCGCGCCGCACACGCCACCCAGCACCCGGTTGTCGGGGCTCCGCCGCAACGAGCGCACCCGCCGGCCGAAGTGGTGGTGGTGGCGGTGCTGGTGCCACTCCGTCCAGGGTCCGGCGCGGCGGGACCAGGGGCCACCGGCCCCGATCCCGCCCCCGTCGGGTGGGCGCCACGACGAGGGCGCGTCGGACGGCGGCGGGGTCGGGCGGCCACCCTCGGTGAGCGGACGCGTACCGGAATCGGGTGCCTCTGCGATACCTCGATGATCGCGCGCCGCCACCACCGCGACCATCAGGGACATCCCTGAGGGGGTCGGGGGCCGCCTCAGGGTCGGACCAGGGCATTGCCGGATTCACGTCCGGCCCGGTGACCTTCAGGCTGCACCCATGGACAACGCACCCGACGAAACCCCCGGCTCCCCGACCGAGCCGCCCCACCAGACCCCCCCGGACCCCCCCGCCGGCAACCCCACCGGCAACCCCACCGGCAACCCCACCGGCAACCGCGCCGACCGCGCCTCCACCGCGACACCCGCGGCCGGATGCTGGCGGGGGTGGCGTCCGGCGTGGCCGACTACTTCGACGTCGACCCGACGCTCGTCCGCATCGGCTTCGTCGCCCTTGCCTTCCTCGGTGGGCTGGCCGTGCCGCTGTACCTGGCCGGCTGGCTCCTCATCCCCGACGAGGACACCGACGTCTCGGTCGCCGAGGAGCTGCTCGCCCGCGAGCGCGCCCGCGGCGCCTACTGAGCGCAGCGGCCGCCGGAACACGACCACCGCATTCCACGACACCGAACCCCGCACCACCCACAACGAGAGGAGACGGCATGCGCTACCGCTGGGACCCCGCCTACCCGATGAGCCGCCGGGACACGCAGCTCCACGACGCCGACCTGCGCGCGTCCGACGACGAGCGCAACGCGGTCGCCGACAAGCTCTCGCGCCACTACGCCGAGGGCCGGCTCGACGAGGCCGAGTTCAAGACGCGTCTCGACACGGCCATGTCGGCCACCAAGCGCGGCGACCTCAACGGGCTGTTCCACGACCTCCCGCGCCTGCCGAGCGAGCCCGGCCCCACCGCCGCCGCGCCACCGCCGGGTCCTGCCCTGGGTCTTCCTCGTGGCCTTCCTCGCCCTCGCCGCCGGCGCCACGATGCCGTGGTACCCCCTGTACCACGTGCCATGGCTGCTCATCGCCGTCGTCGGCTTCTTCCTGTGGCGGAGGGCGGTGGGTCACGCCCACTGGCACCCGCCGCGGCCCGACGGTGGACGCCCCAGCTCGGTCATGGACCACTGAGTCCGTGCGCACCGAGAGCCCCCACCTCGTCAGGCGCGACGTCATGGACGACCCGACCGAGGCGCTGCGCGGCATGGAGTTGTTCGCTGGGCCTGCCCGCCACCGAACGCGCCGAGTTCGCGGCGCTGTGCGTCCCGGCGACCGCCCACCCGGGTCAGGTGATCCAGGCCCAGGACGTGCCGGTCCGCCTGTGGCACGTCATCGTCGGCGGCCACGCCGTGGTGCACCGGGACGGCGTGCCCGTCGGCCTCCTCGGTCGCGGGGACTCCTGGTCCGAGCACTCCCTCCTCAACCAGTTGCGTTCGCCCATCGCCGTCGTCGCGCTCTCGCCGCTTTCCCTGCTCACTCTCAGCGCCCGGCAGTTCTTCGCCATCCCCGATTCGCACCCGGTCCTGGCGGGGCGCCTGGTGGCCCGCTCGGCCGTCTCCGCCGACCGCCTGGCCGTACCCGTGTTCAATGCCCTGGCCCATGCGGCCGATACCAACCGCACCGGAGGGCGTCACACGGGCCAGTACGATTGACCCGTTCCCGTGACGCCGGCCGGTGGCCGCGTCGAACGTCCCCGAGGAGATCCCCCTAATGCGCACCCTGGCCGGGTGGTGTGTCCGTCATCGCCGCATGGTCGTCCTGTTGTGGCTGCTCGTCCTGGTCGCCTCGATCTTCACGGTCGAGGCGGTCGGCACCGACTACTCGAACAACTTCAACTTCCCCCACACACAGTCCTTCGACGCCATCAACCTGCTGAAGTCCGTCGCCCCCGGCCAATCGGGGGACACCGAGCAGGTGGTCTTCGGCACCTCGGGCGATGCCCGCCTGACCGACACCGACGTCGGCCAGCGCATCAACGCCATGGTGGACAAGATCAACGCGCTGCCCAACGTGACCGCGGTGACGAGTCCGTACAACGAGGCCGGGAACCTGGTCAACACCGCGAACATCAACCCGGACCGAACGGTCGGTTTCTTCCAGGTCAACTTCGACAAGCAGACCAACGACATCTCGAACACCGAAGCGAAGAACTTCGTCAACGCCGTCACCAAGACCTCGAGCGACGGATTGACGGTCGCCGTCACCGGCCCCTTGGCCGAGAACGCCAACAACCAGTCGTTCAGCAGCACCGGGCTGGGCGTGCTGCTGGCGCTGATCGTGCTCCTGCTGGTCTTCGGATCGTTCTTCGCCGCCATCCTCCCGATCCTCTCCGCCCTCTTCGCCCTGGGCACCGCCGTCGGCGTCATCGGCGTCTTGAGCCACGCCCTCGGCATGCCCTCGATCTCCCCCGAGCTCACCCTCCTGATCGGGCTGGGGGTCGGCGTCGACTACGCCCTCTTCATCGTGACGCGCCATCGCCAGGGCCTGGTGGCCGGGCGCGACGTGGAATCCTCCATCATCAACGCGGTCAACACGTCGGGCCGCGCCGTCCTGTTCGCCGGCATCATCGTGTGCATCGCGCTGCTCGGCATGTTCGCCCTCGGCGTCAGCTTCCTGTACGGATTGGCCGTGGCCGCCGCCATCGGCGTGGCGCTCACCATGGTGGCGGCCCTCACCCTCCTGCCGGCCATGCTCGGCTTCATCGGCCCCAAGGTGATGAGCCGCAAGCAGAAGAGGAACCTGGCCGAGAACGGGCCCCGTATCGTGGGCGCCGACAGCAAGGGCTTCTGGCCCAAGTGGGCCGACCGGGTCCAGAAGTACCCCGTGGTGTCGGCCGGCGTGGCCCTCATCATCATCGTGGCCATCGCCCTCCCCTTCTTCTCGCTGCAGCTGGGCTCGGCCGACCAGGGCACCGACCCGGCCGGGACGCCGACGCGGGTCGCCTTCGACATGCTCTCGAAGGGCTTCGGGCCCGGCTTCAACGGACCGCTGGAGCTGGTCGCCGTGGTGCAGCCCGACCAGCACGGCGTCATCGACAACGTCATCAGCCAGGTCAAGCAACAGCCCGACGTCCACAGCGTGGCCTCGCCGCTCTACATCCCCAGCAAGACAGGGAACGGGGACGTCGTCCTGGTCAACGTCTATCCGAACACGTCCCCCCAAGATGCCGCGACCACCAACCTCGTGAACCACCTACGGGGCACCACTGTGCCCAAAGCCGTCGGTGACTCCGGCGTCAACGTTCTGGTCGGCGGGACCACCGCCATCTACATCGACTTCGCCAACGTCCTGAGCTCCAAGCTGCCGCTCTTCATCGGCCTGGTCGTGCTGCTGTCGTTCCTCTTGTTGATGACGGTCTTCCGAAGTTTCGTGATCCCGCTCACCGCGGCGATCATGAACCTGCTGTCCATCGGGGCCGCGCTCGGCATGCTGGTGGCCGTCTTCCAGTGGGGGGACCTGGGCGGGCTCATCGGCCTGAGCGGCACGAGCCCGGTGGAGGCCTTCCTCCCCGTCATGCTCTTCGCCATCCTCTTCGGACTGTCGATGGACTACCAGGTCTTCCTGGTGTCACGGATGCACGAGGAGTACATCAAGTCCGGCGGCAACAACCGGGTGGCCGTGCGCAACGGCCTGGCCGCCACCGGCAAGACGATCACGGCTGCCGCGCTGATCATGATCCTCGTCTTCGGCTCGTTCATCCTGGGCGGGAACCGGGTCATCAAGGAGTTCGGCATCGGTCTGGCCGGCGGGATCCTGGTCGACGCCATCCTCATCCGGATGGCCATCGTCCCCTCCATCATGATGTTGTTCGGCAAGGCCAACTGGTGGTTCCCGGCCTGGCTGGACCGGATGCTCCCCAGGCTGTCCGTCGACGCCGACGACCTCGCCGTCCCCGCGTCCGAGGACCCGGACGCGGAGCCGAAGCCCCAGCTGGCCGGAACCCTCAAGTAGCCCAGCTACCAGGCGTAGTCCTCCGGCGCCGTTCGGTGCCCGGGGAAGAGCTCGTCCAGGCGGGCCAGCACCTTGTCGTCGAGGGTGACGTCCACCGAGCGCAGGGCGGACTCCAGCTGCTCGGGCGTGCGGGGCCCCACGATGGGACCGGTGACCGCCGGCCGGGTCAGCAGCCAGGCCAGCCCGACCGTGCCGGGGTCCTCGCCGATCTCCGCGCAGAGATCCTCGTACGCCTCGAGCTGGGGCCGGCGCGCCTCGATCGTCTCGGCGGCGCGCCCGGCGTAGCGCCGGCTGCCGTCGCGCTCCTTGCGGACGACACCACCGAGCAGACCGCCTTGCAGCGGCGACCACGGGATCACGCCGAGCCCGTACGTCTCGGCCGCCGGCAGCACCTCGCGCTCGACCGCCCGCACGACGAGGTTGTAGATGGACTGCTCGCTCACCAGGCCCATGAAGTTGCGGCGGGCCGCCGCCTCCTGCGCCCGGGCGATGTGCCAGCCGGCGAAGTTGGACGAGCCGGCGTAGAGGATCTTGCCCTGCTCGCGGAGCACCTCGAAGCCCTCCCAGATCTCGTCCCATCCGGCGCGGCGATCGATGTGGTGCATCTGGTAGAGGTCGATGTAGTCGGTCTGGAGCCGGCGCAGGCTGGCATCGCAGGCCCGTCGGATGTTGAGCGCCGACAGGCGGCCCTCGTTGGGCCAGTCCCCCATGTCGCCGTAGAGCTTCGTGGCCATCACCACCTTCTCCCGCCGCCCGCCGCCCTGGGCGAACCAGCGGCCGACGATCTCCTCGGTGGCGCCCCGGCCCTTGGAACGGCCGTAGACGTTGGCCGAGTCGAAGAAGTTGATCCCGGCCTCCAGGGCGGAGTCCATGATGGAGAACGAGGTGGCCTCGTCCGTCTCCGGGCCGAAATTCATCGTGCCCAGGCAGATGCGGCTGACGGTGAGGCCGGTGCGGCCGAGGTGTGTGTAGCGCATGGCGCCGACCCTAACGGCCGACGAGCGGAGGAGTGACCCGATTAGCGGGTGTTTTCGAAACGGCCGCTAGATTGAGAACACGATTTCCGACCCGAGCATGGGGGCAAGATGGCGCAACAGATCCCGCTGGTCGACTACCTGGTGCTGGGGGACGACCCGCACCTGGTGGCCAACGAGTGCACCTCGTGCGGCGCCCGCTTCTTCGACCGCCGCAACGCCTGCGCCTCCTGCGGGGGCACCGACTTCAAGAAGGTCGACGTCGCCACGACCGGCGAGGTGCGGGCCTTCACCATCGTGTCGTTCGCCGCGCCGGGGATCCCGGTCCCCTTCGTGGCCGCGCGTGGTCGACTGCGAGGGCACCAGCGTGCGGGCCAACCTGATCAACGTGACCCCCGACCCCGAGCACGTGACCATGGGCATGAAGGTGCGCCTGGCCACCGAGGTGATCGGCACGGACGACGACGGCACCGAAGCGGTCGGCTTCGGCTTCGAACCCCTGGGAGGTTGAGCACGATGGCATCGGCATCGGAGGAGCTGTGGATCCTCGGGATCCACATGACCAAGTTCGGGAAGCACCCCGACAAGGACATCGTCGACCTGGCGGCCGAGGCGGTGCACGGCGCGCTGGCCGACGGCGGCGTGACCATGAAGGACATCGGCATCATCGGCGCGGGCAACCTCATGATGGCCATGGCGCCCACCGGGCAGATGGTCCAGAAGCAGCTGGGCCAGACCGGCATCCCCGTCTACAACGTGTCCAACGCCTGCGCGACCGGCGCCACGGCGCTGCGCGTGGCCTGCATGGCGATCAAGGCGGGCGAGGCCGACATGGGCCTCGCCGTCGGCGTCGAGAAGCTGGCCGGCGCGGGCCTGCTGGCCGGCGGGGCCCGCTCGGCGGACTCCAACACCTGGACCCCGCACGGCCGCTTCGGCGCCGTGGCCGCCGTGGACGGGCGGATCGGCACCGAGACCATGCCGGGCGTCTTCGCCCAGATCGGCATGGAGTACGGCCACAAGTACGGCGGGACCAGCTTCGAGCTCTTCGCCAAGATCAGCGAGAAGAACCACGCCCACTCGACGCTGAACCCGCTGGCGGCCTACACGAAGAAGATGTCGCTCGACGAGATCATGAACGACGTCATGATCGCCTACCCCAACACCCGGCCGATGTGCTCGGCCAACTGCGACGGGGCGGCGGCGGCCGTGGTCGTCTCGGGCGCCAAGCTCAAGACGCTGTCGCTCGAGCAGCAGAAGCGGGCGGTCAAGATCTCGGCCTCGGTCCTGACCACCGACCCCTGGGAGGAGGCCTGCCAGATCCTGCCCAACGTCAACACGCTCACCCGCAACGCGGCCGACGCAGGCCTACGAGCAGGCGGGCGTGTCGCCGGCGGACCTCGAACCTGGTGGAGCTGCACGACTGCTTCGCCACCGCCGAGCTGGTCCACTACGACAACCTGATGCTGTGCGAGCAGGGCGGCGCGGCCGACTTCTTCAACTCCGGCGCGACCTGGCGCGACGGGACGACCCCGGTCAACGTCTCGGGCGGCCTCGAGTCCAAGGGCCACCCCATCGCCGCCACCGGCATCGCCAACATCTGGGAGGTGGCCCAGCACCTGCGCGGCGAGGCCGGCGACCGCCAGATCGAGGGGGCCAAGGTCGGCCTGACCCACGTCATCGGGCTCGGCTCGGCCTGCGGCGTGCACATCCTGGAGAAGTCGGCCGCGTAGCCGGAGCGGGCCGTCCGCATGGCCACCTCGCCCGTCTACGACACGATCGGGCGGGGCTACATCGCCCATCGCCGGCCGGAACCCAGCTGGGAGGCGGTGATCGCCGAGCAGCTCGGGGACGGGCGCGTCGTCGTCAACGTCGGCGCCGGGACCGGCAACTACGAGCCGGCGGACCGTGCCGTCATCGCCGTCGAGCCCTCCGGCGTCATGATCGGGCAGCGTCCACCCGGCGCGGCACCGGCCGTCCGGGCCAGCAGCTCCGCGCTCCCGCTGCCGTCCGGCGTGTGCCGACGTCGCCCTGGCCATCCTCACCGTGCACCACTGGGACGACTGGGCCGCCGGCCTGGCCGAGCTCTGCCGGGTGGCCCCGCGACGGATCGTCCTGGGCATCGACTTCGCGCATCCACTCGCGCTTCTGGCTCCTCGAGGACTACCTCCCCGAGGTGGCCGAGTACACGCGGCGCTGGGCCCCGGACTGCCGACGCGATCGCCGAGGCCATCGGCGCCACCGTCTCCGTGCCGCTGCTCGTGCCCGCGCGACATGGACGACGGCGTCCTCGGTGCCTACTGGTGCCGACCGGAGGCGTACCTCGACCCGGCGGTGCGGGCCAACTGCTCCGGCCTCGCCCTGGCCGACCCGGCGGTCATCGCCCGGGGCGTCGCCGCACTCGAGGCGGACTGTCGCCAGCGGCGACTGGCACCGGCGGCACGCCGACCTGGCCGAGCTGTCGGCGATCGACCTCGGGTACCGGCTGGTCGTCGGCGCCGACGACGCGCTGAGGACGGGACGGTTTCACGAGCCAGACAGTGTTGATGACCCCGGTCCGGGCGCGACGAAACGCCGATTCCGGTGCGGGTTGCAACTGCTGCGGCGATGATCGGCCGGAGTGATGCCGGGAGGGCCGAGCGCCCCGTCAGGCCGCCGCCGGTGGCGGGCGCTGGCGCTGCTGTTGCCGCTGGTTGCGCAGGCGGTTGTGGAAGCCGCACAGGAGCCGGCCGTTCTCCTGGGTGGTGGGGCCTCCCTCGGCGTAGGTCTCGATGTGGTCGGCCTGGCAGCTCTCCGCCGGCTCGTAGCAGTAGGGGTGGGTGCAGATGCGGTCCCGCAGCTCGATCGCCCGTCGTGTCCCACCGGTGAACAGCCGCGCCCGCACGCTGACGTCGACCCGGTTGCCGAACGAGAAGATGGCCCGCTCGAAGTAGGCCGAGTCCATCCAGGGGGTCAGTGCCGAGGGCGCGAGCACCGTCCCGTTCTCGAGCTCGCAGATACGGCCGTGCAGCGTCTCGTAGCCGACGAAGACGCTGAAGAGCGGTGCGGGACGGATGCCGTCGGCCGGAGCGGTGCGGCTGCGGGTCGCCATCTCGACGAGGGCGTCGGCCCGGCGCTGCCCCGACGTGCGGGCCAGCTCGTCGATCCTCGCCGTCCGTCCCAGCCGCTCCTTCGCCTCGGCGCAGTCGGCCTCGAAGAGGTCGCTGCTCCAGGCGGTTGAGCTCGCCCGACACGATGGAGCCCGAGACGGGGTCGAGGGTCATCTGGCCCAGCCACATCCCGGTGAAGCTCGATTCGAGGAACACGTTGCGCGACGCCTTGCGGTCCTCGTCGGCCGCCTCGGCACCGTCGGGGTCGGCCAGCTGCTTCCAGTACGACAGGGCCCGGTAGAAGTCCTCGAAGCCCATGCGTACCGCCTGGGCGACCAGCATCCCCTCGTCGCGCGCCATGGAGGACTCGGTTCGGTGGCGCCGGGCCGAGGCGATCGCCCGGGCCTGATCGACCCCGATGGCGCCGTCGCGCCAGGCGTCGGCGCACTCGGGGAGATGGCGGAGCGCTCGCGCCAGGCGGACCCGCCGTCGGGCGGCGCTGCGGGGGATCCGACAGCGGGTGGCGAGCCACGCCGACGCCGTCTTGGCACCGTCGGCCGCCCACTGCTCCCCCACCTCGAAGGCGGCCGTGGCCTCGGTGACGAAGGACTCGAAGCGCGAGAGCAGCCGGTGCAGCTCCTCGATCGATCCGCCAGTCGCCGTAGTTGGCCGCGTCCGAGGCGACGAGCGCATCGAGCGCCTCGGCGAAGTCGTCCAACTCCATGTGTCGCATGGAAGCACGCGGTTGTCACAACGCAGCGGCCCGAAATTCTGGTGACATCTGGTGACACAGCGGGGATGCGCGGCGACCGTTCTTTGGCAGAGCCGCTGCGCGGGTGCCGCCGGAACCGTTCCGGCAGTACCGGCGCGGCGGCCGACAAGAGCCGACAAGAAAGGGGGAGCGAGGTGGACTAGGCGCGCGCGGCCAGCAGCGGCACCGGACGGGCCAGGCTCCAGCTGAAGGTGTCCTCGATGTCGGCCAGCGCCACCGGCTCGGCCAGGTCGGCGACGGTGGGTCCGACGCGGTCGGCCACCGATTGGAGCAGGTCGCCGTCGAAGCCCCAGAGGTCGACGGCGTTGCCGCCGAGGATGCGGCGGAGGTCGTCCTCGGGCAGGCCGCCGAAGATGTAGCGCAGCGTCTCGCGGTGGACGGGGGCGGCGCCCTCGAGGTGGGGGTAGTCCGCGCCCCACATGAGCTTGTCGATGCCGATCTCGTGGCGCATCTCGGCCTCGTAGCGCTTCATGAGCGAGCCGCCCATCCAGACGTGCTTCTCGAAGTAGTCCCGGGGCCGCATCTCGAGGTAGGAGCGGACGGGGGCGCCGCCGTGGGTGTCGAAGAACGACTCCATGTCCCGGATGAGCGACGGCAGCCACTGCACGCCGTTCTCGGTCACGACGACCTTGAGGTCGGGGTGGCGGTCGAACACGCCGCCGAAGATCATGAACCACAGCGGCCGGCGGGTGAAGACGAACACCTCGTAGAGGCCGAGCATGCCTCCGTGCTCCGCGTCGTAGAGGAACTTGGTGTCGGTGGCCGAGCCCGACGCGCCGGTGTGCAGGTTGACGACCATGCCGTGCTCCTCGCAGGCGTTCCAGAAGGGCTCGTAGTAGTCGTCGGCGTACCCGGGCAGCCTCGAGGTGACCGACATGGCGGGGAGCATCACGCCGCCGAAGATGCCGTTGGCGCGCGCCCAGGCGACCTCCTCGACGGCGCGGTCCATGTCGTGGAAGTCGATCGGCATGCAGCCAGCGCGGCGGCCCGGGGCGGCGGCGCAGAAGTCGGCGAGCCAGCGCACGTACCCGTGCAGCGCCGGCCACACCACCTCGAGTCCCTTGTCGGTCTGCCGCGCCCAGGTACATGGCCGGCGAGAGCCCGCCGGCCAGGATGGGCCCGGGCAGGGTGACCTCGGCGTGGATCCCCTGCTCCTCGAGCACCGCGAGCCGGCGCCCTCCTCCGTCGCCCGGCACGACCCAGTCGGTGCCGTAGTGGGCCAGCCAACCCTCGGCGGCGGCGATGTCGACGCCCATGCCGGCCAGGCGGCGGGCCGCGGTGGCCCGGACGGGATCCGAGTCGTCGACCTCACCCGGATCGAAGCCGCCGAACATCGAGATGGCGAGGTTCGACATGTCGCCGAAGCCGGCCACCGCCTCGCGGTGCGCCGGATCCACGTAGGACAGGAAGTGCTCGAGGCTGTCCGGCGAGGCGTGCGTGTCGGCCGACACCACGACGTAGTTGCGGCCCTGCGCGACCGTGGCCGCTCCCTCACCCATGCAACGCCCTCCCTGGACCCTGACACTCGACACGGGAACGCCCGACGCGGACATCCTGGTCAGTGACCCGCACACTACCGCCGACGTTCTCGGGCGGGGGCCGGGTGGGCTGCAGGTAGTTTCTGCGGGCGGGATGCACACTTCTTCGACGCTCGTCCTGGTCCTGGCCGTCTTCGCCGCCAGCCTCGTCGAGATGGTCGAAGCGCTGACGATCGTCGTCGCGGCCGGCGTGAGCCGGGGCTGGCGCTCCGCGCTGGAGGGCGCCGCCGCAGCCGCCCTCGTCCTCGGGGTGCTCGTGGTCGTGGTCGGGATCCCGCTCGTGCGCTACATCCCGCTCGATGCGCTGCGCGTCGTCGTCGGCGCGCTGCTGCTGGTGCTCGGCCTGTCGTGGCTCCGCAAGGCGATCCTGCGCTCGAGCGGCCACAAGGCTCTGCACGACGAGGACAAGATCTACGCCGAGACGGTGGCGGAGCTCGGCTCCGGACGGTGGCGACGGGCCACCGCCCGGCGGCGCACGGGCGCGACGGCGTCGGCTTCGCCGTCGCCTTCAAGGGCGTCTTCCTCGAGGGCACCGAGGTCGTGCTCATCGTGATCAGCCTCGGCGCCGCCCAGCACCGCCTCGGCCTGGCGGCGCTGGCGGCGGGCGCGGCCGTCGTGCTGGTGACCGTCGTCGGGCTCGTGGTGGCGCGCCAGCTCAGCGAGGTGCCCGAGAACACCATCAAGACGGCCGTCGGCGTCATGTTGACGAGCTTCGGCGTGTTCTGGGTGGGCGAGGGGGCGGGCGTGCACTGGCCGGGCGACGACCTGGCCCTCCCGGTGCTGGTCGGGTTCTTCGCCCTCGTCTTCGTGGCGTGGACGGCGGTGTTGCGGTCACAGCTGCCGAGCCGGGTCTCCGAGGGCGCGACGCCGTGATCGCCGCGTCGGGTCGCGCCCTGGGGGCGTTCGGACGCTTCTGGTGGGACTTCCTCATCGGCGACACGCCCGAGGTCGCGCTGGCGACCGGGGCCATCGTCGCCGTGGCCTTCCTGCTGGACGGGAGCCGGCTGGCGGGAGCGATCGTGTTGCCGCTCCTGGCCGCGGGTTTCCTGCTGGTCAGCGCGCTGCGCGGCCGGCGTCGGGCGGCCGGCGTCGGGCCCCCGACACCTGACCCCGACGGCTGAAAGGTCCTCGCCCTCGCCCTAGCCCGGCCGGCCGACCGGCGCTGCGGTATCGGGCTGGGGCTCGGGGGCGGGGCCCTCGCGGGTGCGCTCGGGCAGCAACAGGACGGCACCGGCGAGGAAGCAGAGCGCACCGACGAAGGTGCCGAGGTTGGTCAGGGCCAGGCTCACCAGCTGACCGTTCGGCTTGACGTAGGACGCAACCGCAGAGACCCCGAAGGCAAGGGACCCGACGAGGTTCAGCGCCGTGATCCACCACGAATAGCGCGTGGGGCGCCAGGCGAACGACCCGTGGCACTCCTCGGCCCAGGCGAGCCAGCTGGAGACGAGGAAACAGATCGAGCCCAGCGCGTCCGGGCGCCACACCGGGTGGTGGGTCGACGCCGCCCCGAGCCCGACGACGTAGGCGCTGAGCGTGGTCCGGTTGAACCACAGGGTGCCCACCAGTTGGATGATGCTGGCGCACCAGTCGATGCGGTGGGGTTGCGCACGCAGCAACAGCCGGGCGCCCCGGCGGTGCGCCACGCCGAGCGCCGTCGGGGTGGTGGCGACCTCGTAGTACTGCAGGAACGAGGCCGTGGTGAAGAAGATCGACCCGACGAAGAAGGTCAGGTTGTCCGGGTCGGTCCCGACGGACGTGGCGTAGTTCGGCCACGCCCCGATGGCGAAGCAGGCGGATCCGACGGCGAAGAGCACGCCGATCCACCACGCGAGGGCGCGCGGCGCCCACCAGGTCGATCCACCCGAGGCCCATCGCGGGTGCTTCCGATGCCAACGCGACTCCCAAGCGACGCGTGTCCCGTCGGACCGGCGGAAGACCTCATGGGTGACGAAGGGGCCGAAGCCATGACCACGGAGCCGGCGCCAGTCCCCCGGCACCTCCACGTACCCGGCGCGCACGGACGGTCACCCTAGGACGGGCGGTCACCCGAGAACGGGCTCGGCCGGATTTGGTGGATCTCGACCGGCCGGACCCTCGTCCGGCGCATCGGGCATCATGTGGGCTCGCCGACGCGGAGGAGCACGCGATGGGACAGGAAGTCCGCGGGGTGGTCTCCAGGGAGAAGGGGGCCCCGGTCACGATCGAGACGGTCGTGGTGCCGGACCCCGGGCCCGGGGAGGCCGTCGTCGCCGTCAAGGCCTGCGGCGTCTGCCACACGGACCTGCACTATCGCGAGGGCGGCATCAACGACGACTTCCCGTTCCTCCTGGGCCACGAGGCGGCCGGTGTCGTCGAGACCGTCGGCCCCGACGTGACCGACGTCTCGCCCGGCGACTTCGTCGTCTTGAACTGGCGCGCGGTGTGCGGCGAGTGCCGCGCCTGCCGCCGCGGCCGGCCCTGGTACTGCTTCTCCACGCACAACGCCACACAGAAGATGACGCTGGCGGACGGCACGCCGCTCTCCCCCGCCCTCGGGATCGGCGCGTTCGCCGACAAGACGCTGGTGGCGTCGGGACAGTGCACCAAGGTCAACCCGGCGGCACGGCCCGAGGCCGTCGGGCTGCTCGGCTGCGGCGTGATGGCCGGGCTCGGCGCGGCCATGTTCACCGGACAGGTCGGGCTCGGCGACTCGGTGGCGGTCTTCGGCTGCGGCGGCGTCGGGTGCGCCGCCGTCGCCGGGTCGAAGCTCGCCGGGGCGGCCGTCATCATCGGGGTCGACCTGGATCCGGGCAAGCTCGAGCTCGCCACCGCCTTCGGCGCCACGCACACGATCGACGCCGGGTCGACCGACCCGGTCGACGCGATCCGGGCGCTGACCGGTGGGAACGGCGCCGACGTCTGCATCGAGGCGGTGGGCCACCCGAAGGTGATGGAGCAGGCCTTCTTCGCCCGCGACCTGGCCGGGACGCTGGTCCAGGTCGGCGTCCCCACTCCGGACATGCGCATCGACCTCCCCATGATCGAGTTCTTCGGACGCGGCGGTGCGCTCAAGCCGAGCTGGTACGGCGACTGCCTTCCCTCGCGCGACTTTCCGATCCTCGTCGACCTCTACCTCGACGGCCGTCTCGACCTCGACCGCTTCGTCACCGAGACGATCCCGATCGACCAGGTGGAAGCGGCCTTCGCCCGCATGCAGCGCGGCGAGGTCCTGCGCTCGGTCGTCGTCATCTAGCCCAGGATCTAGCCCAGGCGACCCGCCGCGCGCCGACGCTCGGCGACCTGAGGCCCTCAGCGCTTCTTCTTCGCCCGGCCACCCGAGACGAGCTCGTGCCAGCTCTTCTCCTCGAGCTCCACGTCGAACTTCTTCGCCGCCGTCTTGATGCGCCGCCAGGCCCGGTCGCGTTCCTTGTCGGTCACGCCCTCGACCTGGTCGAAGCGCGCCACCGCGTTCCGCACGTGCTTGGCATCGATGAGGGGTTCCTTGCGTTCCGTCGGAAACGCGAACTGCTCGTCACCCAGCTTGTTCTTGGCGGCCGCGCTCAGGCCGGGCGAGCGGGAGGCCTTCTTGGCGGCCTTGGATCCGGACTTCTGTGCCTTCTGTGCCTTCTGTGCCTTCGGTGCCTTCTGTGCCTTCTTGCTGGTGCGGGGGGCCGCTTCCTTCTGTTTGGCGGTGGCCATCGGCGTCTCCTCTCGAACGCGGACCGGGAACATCGTGCGCATACCCACCGCCTGCGCCGGCGAACCGAAACGGTAGCCGGGCCCGTGGAGCCGGGCCCGTGGCACGACCGCCGCCCGACCTGCACCGACGAGGGAGGTCGTGGTAGTCCTGACCCATGACGCTCCCCCTCGCCCCGATGGGCCCGCGCCGCGGCCGGCGGGGCATGGTGGCCGCGGCCGACCAGCTCGCCGCGACGGCCGGCGTCACCGTCCTCGCCCAGGGCGGTTCGGCCGCCGACGCCGCCGTGGCGACCGGCACGGCGATGGCGGTGGTGGGCCCGCACCTGTGCGGGTTGGGCGGCGACGTCCTCGCCATGGTGTCGGCGCCGGGGCGCGCACCGGAGGCGCTCCTCTCGATCGGTCGGGCAGGCGCCGGGTCGGACCCGGCGCGCCTGCGGGCCGAGGGCCTGACCGCGATGCCGCTGCGGGGCGACGTCCGCAGCGTGCCGGTGCCCGGGGCGCTGGACGGGTGGCTGGCCCTGCACGAGCGCCACGGGCGGTTGCCGCTCGCCGACGTGCTGGCGCCGGCGATCGAGCTGGCCGACGACGGGTTCCCGGCCTCGATCATGCTGGCGCTGGCGAGCCATCTCGTCCATGCGTTGCCGGGCGCCGGGGAGCTCTGCCCCGACGGGCCGCTCGCGATCGGCCAACGCGTGCGCCTGCCGGGCATCGCCCGGACGCTCCGCGCCGTGGCACGCGACGGACGCGACGCGTTCTACGACGGCGAGTTCGGCCGGGGCCTGCTGGCGCTGGGCGCCGGGCACTTCGCCCCGTCCGACCTCGCCTCGAGCGCGGCCGTCTGGTGTGCGCCGCTGCGCCTCGACGCCTGGGGCCACGCGCTGTGGACGGTGCCCCCGCCGTCGCAGGGCTACCTCACCCTCGCCGGGGCCTTCGTGGCCGAGGCCGCCGGACTCGGGACCGACCCCGACGACCCCGGCTGGGCGCACCTGCTGGTCGAGGCGTGGCGCGCCGCGGGACACGACCGCCCGGAGGTCCTCTACGACGGCGCAGACGGCGAGGCCCTCCTGCGCCCCGACCGCCTCACGGCCGCCGCGGGCCGCATCGACGCGCGGCGGGCCGCGCCACCCGACGTGGTGGCCGGGGCCGGCACGGTGGCGCCGCACGTCGCCCGTCTGGCCGACGGTGACACCACCCATCTGTGCACCCTCGACGGCGACGGCCTCGGCGTCTCGCTGACCCAGTCGAACGCCCTCGACTTCGGCTCGCACCTGGTCGAGCCGGCGACGGGCATCTTCCTGCACAACCGGGGCGTCGGGTTCTCGCTCGTGGCGGGGCACCCGGCCGAGGTCTCCCCCGGCCGGCGCCCGCCCCACACCCTCTCCCCCATGTTGGTGACCACGCGGGGCGGCGCGCTCACGCATCTCGTCGGTGCCATGGGCGGCGACGCGCAGCCGCAGATCATCAGCCAGCTACTGGCCCGGCTGCTGCGTGCCGGCCAGGACCCCGCGACGGCGATCGCGGCGGCGCGGCTGACGCTGGACGCGCCATCGGCCGGGCCCTTCCGGCTGTGGTGGGGGGACGACCTCAGCGTGCTGGTCGAGGCCGACGCACCGCCGTCGTGGGCCGGTGCCCTGGCCGCCCACGGGCACCGGGTCCGGACCATCCGCGCGTTCGACCCCGTCGCGGTCGGGTGCGCCCAGATCATCGAGCTCCAGCGGGACCCCGCAGGCGGCCTCCGACTCGTGGGGGCGTCCGACCCGCGCAGCCCGGAAGGCGGCGCGGTCGCCGCGCTAGCCACGTCGCCCGCGCGGCACGAACAGATGGCGGCACGGACAAGTAGCGTGCACGGATCGCCCGTCACGACGCCACGCCTCGCCACGTCCCCGCCGGGGCCGTCCTCCCCGGTGTCCCGGCGCGCCCGGCCGGACACCGCGTGCCCGCGCCCGCGTGACCCGGCGCGCCGGTGACCCGCTGCGCATCGCGGCGCTGGCCAAGCAGGTGCCGCTGGCGGAGTCGCTGCGCCTCGAGGGCGGCCGGCTGGTGCGCCGGGGCGTCGCGTTCGAGATGAACCCGTACTGCCGCCGCGCCGTGGCCGAGGGCGTCGCCCTCGCCCGCGCCTCCGGCGGCACCTGCACCGTGCTGACGCTGGGCCCCGCCAGCGCCGAAGACGTCCTGCGCGAGGCGGTCGCCTGGGGCGCCGACGCGGGCCTGCACCTCTGCGACCCCGCGTTCGCCGGGTCCGACTCGCTGGCCACGGCGCGGGCGCTCGCCGGCGCGCTGCGGACCGCCGGTCCGTTCGACCTGGTCCTGCTCGGCCGGAACTCGATCGACGGGGAGACCGGCCAGGTGGGCCCGGAGCTGGCCGAGCTGCTCGACCGTCCCTTCGCCAGCGGGGTGCGCGGCCTCGAGGACCTGGGACCCCGCCTGCACCTCGAGCTGGAGCACGACGACGGCTCCCAGGTGGTCGAGGTCGAGCTGCCGGCGGTGCTCACCGTCGCCGAGCGCCTGTGCGATCCCTGCAAGGTCGACCCCGAGGGCCGTGCGGCCGTCGACCCGGACCGGCTCACGACGATGCGCGCCACCGACCTCGGCCCGGGGTCCTGGGGCGAGGACGGCAGCCCGACGGTGGTCGGGGCGACGCGTCCCATGGCGCACACGCGCGCGCGGGTCGTGCTCGAGGGGCCGCTCGAGCACCAGGTGCAGGAGGCCGTCCGCGCACTCACCCGGAGCGGTGCGCTCACGCCCGGGACCCCCGCGCCCGTGGCGGCGCCGAGCCGCCGCGCACCGGTGGAGGCAGGCGGACGGGTGGTCGCCGTCCTGGCCGAGCCCGGCCGCCCGGAGGTGACCCGCGAGCTCCTCGGCGCGGCAGCGGGGCTGGCCGAGGTGCTCGGCGGCGCAGTCCACGCCCTCGCACCGGGCGGCGTCGAGGTCGAGCTGCTCGGCGGGGCCGGCGCGGACGTCGCCGTGCTGCTCGAGGGATCGGCGGTGGCGGAGGACGTGGCGGACGCGGTCACGGACTACGTCGCCGCGACGATCCCCTGGGCCCTGCTCGCACCGAGCACGGCCTTCGGGCGCGAGGTCGCCGGGCGCGCCGCGGCGGCGACCGGCTCGGGCCTGGTCGGGGACGCGGTCGCCCTGGTCGCTCGCGACGGCAGGCTGGTGGCGGCCAAGCCGGCGTTCGCGGGCGCGCTCGTGGCCGACATCACCTGCCGCAGCGCCACCCAGATGGTCACGGTGCGGCCCGGCGTGCTCCCCGCTCCGACCGCGCCGGTTGTTCCGTCTGGGCAGTCGCCGCGGCCGCACACGATCCCCCGGTCCGTGCGCCCGGGCGGGCACCGGGGCCGCGTCCGCATCCTCGCCGAGCGGCGCAACGACGACGTCGAGACGCTGGCCCGCGCCGAGGTGGTCATCGGCGTGGGCACCGGCGTGCTGCCCGACGAGTACGCGCTGCTCAGCCCGCTGGCCGCGGTCCTCGGGGCCGAGCTGGCGGCGACCCGCAAGGTGACCGACCGCGGCTGGGCCCCACGGGCGCGTCAGGTGGGCATCACCGGTCGTTCCATCGCCCCGCGCCTGTATCTCGCGCTCGGCGCTCAGTGGGAAGTTCAACCACATGGTGGGCGTGCGCGCCGCCGGGACGATCCTGGCCGTCAACGAGGACCGCGCCGCCCCCGTCTTCGGGCACTGCGACGTCGGCATCGTCGGGGACTGGCACGAGGTCGTGCCGCTGCTGGCCCGGTCGCTGCGCCGCGCTGCGGCCGCTCCCGACGGCGTCGCCGTCGGCTGAGGCGACGCCTCTCTAGCCGGCCAGCACCTCGGGGCGAGGGCCGGGCGGGTCACCCGACGGGCCCCGGCTGGCGCGCACCAGCTCCCCGAAGGCATCGGCCGGTAGCGGCCGCGAGAAGTAGAAGCCCTGGGCCACGTTGCACCCCAGGCGCCCGACCTGCTCGAGCTCGGACAACGTCTCGACCCCCTCCACCACGGTCGTCGAACCGATCGCCTGGGCCAGCGCGACGACCGCGGACACGATGGCGGACTTGACCGGGTCCTGGTCGATGTTGCGCACGAAGCTGCGGTCGACCTTGATGACGTCGATGGGGAACCGGGCCAGGTACCCGAGCGAGGAATGGCCCGTGCCGAAGTCGTCGATCGCGAGCCGGATCCCCAGCCGGTGGAGTCCGGCCAGGACCGACGACGTCAGCTCGACGTCGTACATCGCCAGGCTCTCCGTGATCTCGAGGCACAGCTGCGAGGGGTCGATGCCCGTGACATCGAGCACCTCGGCGATCTGCGCCGCCAGGTCGGCCTGATGGAACTGGAGGGCCGAGAGGTTGACGCCGACCCCCAGGCGCACCCCACCGATGTCCAGCCACCCCTTGGCGCACCGGCACGCCTCCTCGAGCACCGCCCGGCCGATCTGCAGGATGGTGCCGTTGTCCTCCGCCAGTTCCATGAAGTGCGTCGGCGTCAGGATCCCGTGCTCCGCGTGGTCCCAACGGACCAACGCCTCCGCCGCCACGATGCCGCCGTGCTCGAGCGACACCAGCGGCTGGAAGTAGACGTCGACCTCGTCGCGCTCCACCGCGTGATGCAGGGCGGCATCGAGATCGAGCCGGCCGGCCGAACGCCCACTCATCCGATCGATGTCGAAGAGCGTGACGCGGCCGCCGCGCCCCGCTCCTTGGCCTCGTACATGGCGACGTCGGCATCGTGCAGCAGGTCGTCGCGGGAGCTCCCGACCGCGCTGACCGCCATGCCGATGCTCATCGTCGGCACGACCTCGTGATCCCCGCTGAGCGTCACCGGCTCCCGCAGCGTGTCCAACACCCGATCGGCGACCTGGCCGGCGTCGTCCGGAGAGGTCACACCCTCCAGCAGGACGACGAACTCGTCACCACCGAACCGCGACAGCGTGTCGCCGGGGCGCACGGCGCGCCGCAGCCGTTCGGCGACGACGCGGAGCAGCTCGTCCCCGACCTGGTGTCCGAGATTGTCGTTGACCGCCTTGAAGTGGTCGATGTCCCCGAAGAGCACGACCACGCGGGTCCCGGTCCGATTGGCCTGCGCCAGCGCGTGGTCGAGGTGATCGAGCAGGAGGCGCCGGTTGGCCAGCCCCGTCAGGGGATCCTGGAAGGCGTGCCGCGCCAATTGCTCCTCGAACGCCCGGCGCTCCGACGTGTCCCGGAACACGATCACCGCCGCCGAGGGCGCTCCGTCCCCCACGACCGGCGAAGCGGTCATGCTCACGGGAAGGCGCGAGCCGTCGGCTCGCTCGAACCGCGTGTCCTCGATGATGACGCTCTGCTGGAGCGCCATCGCCCGCAGGGCGGGGTCGAGGAGGAACCTCGGCGTCTCGACGGTCCGAGCCGGCGCGCTGTCCGGGGTCGACCGCCCCGGACAGCCCCAGCATGGCCGCCCCGACCGGGTTCACGAAGGTGATCTCGCCCGCCGCGTCGATGGTGCACACGCCCTCGCCGAGGTTGCCGGTGACCTCGGCCAGGCGGTCCCTCTGGCGCGCCATGTCCGCGTAGAGCTCGGCGTTGACCAGGGCCACCGCGCCGAGCGACGCGAGTGCCTCGAGCACCGCCCGGGCCGCGTCGCCCAGGGGCTCGGTGCGGTCGGCGTCCGACACCGACAACCAGAGCCGTTCGTCGGCGAGCTCGACGGGGACCGTGACGGTCGTCTCGGTGTCCTCGGGGCGTCCCGCCGTCAGCGTGACCGCTTCCGTGCGGAGCAGCTCCGTCACCGCGCCGAGCAGCGCGGCGTGCGTCTCGGTGCCACGGGACCCACCGGGGCCGTTCCGATCAGGGACCGGGTGGAACGTCATGTTGCCATCGCCCCGTTCGCCCCCTTCCGGCTCGGTGCCACCGACCCCTCCGGCACACGCCGCGGCGGACCGGAGGGTGCTCCCCCGAATTCTCGGCAGGTTGAGCGCGCCGTATGACCATCCGCGTGCGCCACGGGGTTGCCATCGGGTTGCCCGCCCTGGTTCCGGCTGCCCTCCGTCAACGGAGTCGCAACGGCACCGTTGCGTGTTCGCTCGGTGGGCTAGATCCCGGTCTCCGTCCGGTCCGTGTCACGCTGGCGGCGGTACTCACGCAGGCGATGCCAGAAGAGCACGACGACCGCCACGACGGCGAGCGCACCCAACACGTACCCCGCGTCGCTGAACGCCTTGAGCACGTGGTTGTAGCTGCTCCCGAGGCTGTAGCCGAGCGAGCAGAGTGCCGTGCACCAGACCGCGCACCCGACGACCGTGAAGGCGCCGAACTTGCCCAACGTCATCTCGCCGAGCCCGGCCGCGAAGGACACGAAGGAGCGCAGCAGCGGGATGAAGCGACCGAAGAGCACGAACGGCTCGCCGCGGCGGGCGAACCAGGCCTCGGCGCGGTCGAGGTCCTTGTGGGTGAGGAGGACGTACTTGCCCACCTTGTCGACCAGGGTCCTCCCGCCGTACCGGCCGATGCTGTACCCCGCCATGGAGCCCAGCAGCTCCGCGACGATGGCCACGACGATCACCACGGCGAGGTCGAGCGGCTTGCCCTCCCCCGGGACCTGTCCACTGGCCAGGACGCCCCCGTAGATGAGCGCCACCTCGGCGCCCACGGGAAGGCCCATGGCGGAGATGAAGCTCAGCACGAAGATCGCGCCGTAGCCCGCTGATTTGAGAAATTCCTCCACGTCCTACCTTGCGTCCGCTCCCGGTTCGGCGGTCATCATTGGCGCTGCGCCCCGACGGCGCAACTCACGGTGGCCGTGCGCCACGGCCGCGACCGCCGCGAGGTGCCGCCCGACCTGACGACGGGGCGCCTCGTCGCGGCCGTCGGATGCGCGCCTGGGCCCGCGCTCGTGTGCGCGGGGAGGCGGGGACCCACGCATGCTCCACGGCAACGAACCCGAGAACCCGAACATGTTGCAACGATGAGGCAACCATCCCCCTTCTGGTGGATCTGCGCTCCGACCTCAGGAGGATCCGCCCTATCCTCTCGCAGCGAAGGAAGGATGGCCGTGCTCTACATCGAATACGACGTCGCCCCGGGCGGGGAGGTCGAACTGGTTGCGCTCGTGAACGCGGTCGACGAGGACGGGCACGACGCCGACGGATCGGCCTGGATGTCGTGGCGCCGCGCCGAGTTCGACGACGACGGATGGGGCTGCGCCGCCGTCCCGCCCGAGGCACTGGCGCAGATGGAGGGTGCCGACGACATCGCCGCACTCCGCGACCTCGTCGAGCAGCTCGTCCTGGCCGACCGCGCGGCCAAGGAGGCGGCCCCGTGAGCACCACCCGATCGCAGCTCTACCGGCTGGCCCGGGATCTCGGCAACGTCGAGGCGGTCGAGCACGGCTACACCCGTGGCGGGCTCACCGGCGCCGCCGGCGGGGCCGCCCAACGGGAGGCGCGTCGGGTCATCTACCGGGAGGGGAACCGGCAGGTCAACCGTTTCGTGCGCGCCATCGGCCTGGGCCCGCGGCGATGACGTCCGCAGAGGCACGCCCCGCGCCGTAGGCGGCAAGCCGGGGAACCCAGGCGGAGGGCCCACGCGGGAATCGGGTGTGGCACTCAAGGCGGGGCGGCGATTTGTCGATCCTTTGTGCTTATGCGCACGCACGAAGTACACGCAACGGGTCCGCACGGAGCACGGCTTCGCAAATGGGCCGTGCTCACGGCCGCGCTGGCCGTGCCATTGCTCGGGGTGGCCTGGTCGAACCCGGCCTCCGCATTCTTCCCTGGAGGCCCGACCGTCGACATCGTCGTGACGTCGACCGCCAACCCGTCCACGTACGACCAGAGCGTGACCTATACCGCCACGTTGACGACCTCGGACCTCGGCCCCCTCAACATGGGCGACGCCATCCAATTCCAGGACGGCGGAGGCGACGTCCCGGGATGCAACTCCTCCGGTCTCGCGGGCACTCCGACGCCAGGCGTCTACACGGCCACGTGCCAAACGTCCTCGGCCACCATGACCGTCGGCGTCCACGACATCACGGCCCTCTTCGGGGGCGACGCGACCTATAACCCGGGCTCCGGCTTCCTCACCCAGACGGTGAATCAGGCGGCGACGACCACCGTCATCACCTCACCGCTCCCCGATGCGTCGGTGTCGTACGGCAACGAGTCCGAGAACAGCTTCAACGTCACCGTGTCGGCGCCGGGCGTGTCCGACTACTCCCCCTCGGGCAGCGTCAACCTGTACGACGGGATCCCGGGACCGGACACCTACCTCTGCACGACGGGCCTCGGGGGCGGCGGCGGTCAATCCAACGGGAACTGCTGGATCGACAGCAACCAGCTGAACGCCGGCTCGTACTCGCTCACCGCGGTGTACGGGGGTGACTCCAACTTCACGGGTTCCTCGTCGTCGCCCCAGAACTTCACCGTCGACCAGGTCACCTCCCAGATGCAGGCCTTTCCGATACCGGGCTACGCGTTCTACGGTGCGGAGAAGGGCAACTTCTTCATTGCCGGCGTCGGCGGGAACGGCAACGGCAACCCCACCGGTTACGTCAGCATTCAGGTCGACGGGGTGAACCTCGTCCCCCCCGACTCGTGCCCGGCCGGGAACGGCGGGAATCCCTGTTACATCGATTCGGCGACGGTGCTCCCCGCCTCCACCACGCCGTACGAAGTGACCCTGAGCTACCCCGGTGACGCGAACTTCACCCCGGTGTCCACGACCGTCCCGCTCACGGTGTTCCCGGCCACGACCACCACATCGTTGAGCGTCTCGCCCGCCACGGCAGCGTTCGGCAGCGAGAGCTCCGTTCGCATCTCGGCGACGGTCACGTCGGGGACGACGGGATCGCCGACAGGCTCGGTCGCCGTCCAGGACGGAGGCAACACGGTCTGCACGATCAGCAACCTCAGCCCGAGTGGTCCCAACACGGCGACGGGGAGTTGCGCGGCGCTGAGCGACACCGACCTGTCATCGGGCACGTACTCGCTGACCGCCAACTATCCCGGTGACGGGAACTACCAGAGCTCGATCTCCTCGGCGCACTCCCTCACCATCGCCGGCGGGACCAATCAGGGCTACTGGCTCGTCGGCTCGGACGGCGGGATCTTCTCCTTCGGCTCGGCCCAGTTCTACGGCTCGACCGGCTCCCTCCGCTTGCAGCGGCCGGTCGTCGGGATCACCCCGACCTCGGATCAGGGCGGCTACTGGACGGTGGCCTCCGACGGCGGCGTCTTCGCCTTCGGTGACGCGGGCTTCCACGGGTCCCTGCCGGGGTTGGGGCTCGCCCCGGCGGGCGCGCCGGGCCCCGGCCCCAAGCTCAATGCGCCGATCGTCGGGATGGTTCCCTCCACCGACGGAGGTGGCTACTTCATGGTCGCTTCCGACGGCGGGGTCTTCGCCTTCGGCGATGCGCACTTCGAAGGTTCGTGTCCGGGCATCGGGGGCTGCGCGGGATCGGCGGTGGCGGTGCTCCCCGACGCCTCCGGGAACGGCTACTGGTTGGTGACGAACACCGGCAACGTGTACGCCTTCGGCGACGCCCCGCAGTACGGCGCACCGGGCAACCAAGGTTCCCCCGTGACGTCGGCCGTCCGGACTCCGGGGGGAGGCGGGTACTGGATCCTCCTCGCCGACGGCGCCGTCTATGGGTACGGTGACGCCGGCTACCTCGGGGGTGCGAGTGGGCTCGGGGGGCTCAATCCCGCGACGGCCGTCTTCGCCACGGCCGATGGCGGTGGCTACTGGCTGGCCGCAGCGAACGGCACCGTTCTCCCCTACGGGAACGCAACCGATCTCGGCGACATGGCCGCGGCACATCTGAACGCCCCGATCATTGCGGCCACGGGTTGGTGACGCCGTAAATTGGTGCCCTGAGCGACGCGGACCCGACCGACGCACTGCTGCGGGCCAACACCACCCTCGCCGCGATCCGGTCGTCCCGACTCCATGTCCGGGGCCGCGGCCTCTTCGGGGCACGGCGATGGTGGATCTTCGGGCGCAGCTACGAATACTTGTGGCCGTTCGCCGACGCCTGGTCGGCGCTGTGCACGATGGGATCGCTCCCCGGCCAACGCGGTGCGCTGGAGCTCCTCGACACCATGACGCGAGGGCTCCGGTCCTACGGCAGAGAGCCGGGAATCCTCGCAGGGACGGGCAGCGCGGGCTTCGAGTCGGTGGTGACGCCACCGCTCGGGAGTGGCGGTGACCGTTACTACGACGACAACGCCTGGCTCGGGCTCGCACTCGTGCGCCACCACGAGCTGACCGGGGATCCGGTCCTGCTGCGGCTGGCCGAACGGGTCTTCCCCTTCGTCGTCTCGGGCTGGTCGACCGAGGCCTCGTGGGAGATCCCGGGAGGGATCCGCTGGAAGGAACCGGCGAGCAACCGCTCCCGCAACACCTGCGTGAACGGGCCGGCCGCGGAGTTGGCGGCGCGGCTCCACGAGAAGACCGGGGACTCGGCCCATCTCGAGTGGGCGTTGCGCACGTACGAGTGGACGCGGACGAGCCCTGCAGGGCCCCGATTGCCTGTACGCCGACCGGATCGCGCCCGACGGCACACGAACGTCGACCATCTGGTCCTACAACCAGGGATCGACGATCGGTGCCGGCGTCCTCCTGGCCCGACAGACCACGGCTTCGTCGTTCCTCGACCAAGCCGAGGAGACGGCGACGGCGTACCTGGCGGGCCTGGACGTCCCTGCGCTCATCACCCAGGACCCGGCGTTCAACGCCGTCCTCTTTCGGAACCTCCTCGCGTTGGACGAGGTCCGCCCGGACCCCCGGTACCGGAGACTGCTGACCGACTACGCCTCGGCCATGTGGGCGACGCAGCGGCTGCCGCACGGGCTCTTCGCCGGCAATGGCTCCGCGCTCAACAATGCCGCGGCCATGATCCAGATCGACGCCCTCCTGGCCGGCGCCCCGCCCCACGCCTGAGGGCGAGCTCCGCCTCCACATGTCTGAGAACTGACGCTTCCGGGTAGATTTGCTGCATATGCCGGATCCCCAACCCGAGCCCCAAGAGCCGCACGACGAGGATCGAAGCCCACAAGATCGTCGAGGGCAGGGCTTCCAGCGCAGCGTGCCCTCCACGCGCACATCCGTCTCGTGGACCTTCGTTGCGATTGCCATCGTCGCCCTGGTCGTCGTGCTGGTGTTCATCTTGGAGAATCTGCACGCCACTGACGCCACATTCTTCGGGGTGCATTGGCACATCCCCCTCGGTCTCGATCTCCTGCTTGCCGCACTGCTGGGTGCGGCCACGGTGTTCGTGGTCGGGGCCGCCCGGACGCTCCAGTTGCGGCTGCTGGCCCGTCGCACCATGCGAGCACGGGATCGAGAGCCGTCGCTCTCTACCTCTGGGCGCTGACCTTTCCCAAGAAGGGTATGAGCCGACTGAAGAACGCGTTGTTGGGATAGGCGCCGGCCGGGTCGTTGTGCGAGTAGGTGCTCTGGTAGTTCGCCAGGGTCAGGTTCCTCATGGGTATGCCGGACTGTTGGGCCAGGGCCTGTGCATCCTGCGGCACGCTGGCGCCGCCCAGGCGGGCGCCGAACGCGTAGATCAGGAGGTTCTTCGGAAGACTGTGGCCCATGGTGGCGTCGACATCGAGCACGCTCTGGGCGGGATTGGCGTTCCCGTTGTCCACGGCGCTGGTGTCGTCCGTCAAGCGTTGTGGGAAGTACCACTCGGTGCCGTTGGCGTTCTGGATGCCTTCACCGGAGAACATGGTCGCGAAGCGGTCGATCGGCGTCAGCGCGCCGGCACCGTTCCAGCCATGGACCGGGCCCTTCGAGGCGATGCCCTGGCCCAGATGCGCCTGGGCGGCGAGCAGACTCGAGGGTGAGGTGGACGCGTTGAGCGCGTAGCCGTACTGCCCCAGGTTGGTGACGCGCACCGAAGGCACGATGTACGAGGGCAAGAGCCCCGAGGTCTGCCCCAACGAAGGCGCATTCGGGTCCAAGAGTGCCGAAGCCGCTCCCGTCGCCTCGAACAATCCGGCGTACGGTGCCGCGATCCCGCCGAAGGCGAGCCACGGGCTGGCGCCCGGGGCCTCGAGCGCCTGGAGCGTCTGGGTCGCTGCCTGGGCGCTCACCGGGGTCGTGGTGCTCCCGCCGTCGATGTAGACCAGGCCGGCCAGTTGGTCGGCTCCGGCCTGCCCGTCGAAGTCCCAGGTGGCATACGCCGTGACCACTGATCCGCCGAGCGAGTGGCCACCGAGCACGACCTTGCCACCGAGCTTCTTGGCGGCGCCGATCACCACGTGCAGGTCCTGGACGGCGACGTTCATGCCCCATTGCTTGGCGAATTCGACCGTCGCATTCGAGACGGGCTGATAATGATGGGTGATGCTCGGGTCCTTGATGTAGCCGAGGTAGTAATCGAACAGCTGCTGCGCCGTGGCCTCGTGCGCTTTGTAGAGGTTCAGCTCCGACTGGTCCTCGAGCAGGTTCTCGCGCCGCTCCACCGACCAGACCTGCCAGCCCGCGCTCTTCGAGACGATCCATTTCGCGAGTGGGACGAAGTAGGCGGCGGCGGCGGAGGTGCCCGGTTCGAGCACCAGGACGTTCTTCGCGCTGCTCGGCCCGACCTTGATGACCCCGACCTTGTCGTACTGGGTCGGCGTGTCGGGAGCGGCATAGCCCTGCATCCATGTGACCCGGAGCGGCGCAGGAGATGCGCTCGCCGACGACGTCGCCGACGAGCCGGCGCCCGTGCCCCACAAAAACGCGGCCACGAAACCACACGTGGCCGCCACCACGAGATTTCGCTTCGACAGGATCGAACGTCCTCTTGGGAGCATGGTTCGCCACAGTACCGCCGCACGACGAGCCTGGTTCGCTCAGGATCGCCGACCGGCCCTTCCGCGGACCGCGGTGTTATCGTGCGCGCGTGACCCCGCGTCGCTTGAGCCGACGTTCGCTCCTTGGTGCGGCAGCGGTGGGCGCGCTCGGTGCCGGAATCGAGGCAGGCGGTGGCGCGTTTGCCGGGTCCGCGGGTGCGACGAGCACGATTCGTGACGACCGGCGGACCCCTCGGACACACGAGCCAGGCTCTCTTCCCAATCCTGCAGCACCGGCGGGTACGGACCAGGTGCCCCAAATCGACTACTTCACCGTCGTGATGATGGAGAACCATTCATTCGACAACATCCTCGGCATGCTCGGTCGCGGCGACTGCTTCCCGAGGGGGAAAACCGGTCAGCCGACGATCGCACTTCCCGATGGTCACGGCAACCTCGTCCACGCATTTCACATGCCGAGCGAGTGCCAGACCAACGGCGTCGGCCAAAACTGGAATCTGGCCCACCACTCACTGGTAGGTGGAAACCGCGGTTTCGTCGAGGGATCCACAGGCGAGGCGGTCGGGTATTTCCTCGGGGAGGACCTTCCGTTCACCTGGGACATGGCGCGCACGTTCCCGATCGCCGACCGATGGTTCTCGTCCTTGCTCGGTCAGACGGACCCCAACCGGCGTTACCTGATGGCCGGCACATCGCTCGGACAGGTCGCCGACGGGCTCAACAAGGACCTCCCACCAAACGGCACGATCTTCGACGTCCTCAATCGTCACGGCATCACCTGGAAGGACTACTACTCGAACGAGTCCTCGATCGGTGTCTGGCTGCCTCTGCTCACCGAGCCTGCCATCACCGCGAACCTCAACCCACTCGACCGGTACTACGCCGATGCAGCCGCGGGGACGCTGCCGCAGTTTTCGTTCGTCGAGCCCAACTACTCGGTCTCCTCGGAGGAAAACCCTCAGGACATCCAGTTCGGCGACCAATTCCTGGCCAGCATCGTCAACGCCATGATGTCGGGTCCCCAGTGGAAGAAATCGATGCTGGTGTGGACATACGACGAATGGGGCGGCTGGTACGACCATGTCGCGCCGCCCGCTGCCATTCCGCCCGACGACGTCCTCCCCATCCTCTCGCCCAACCAGGTGCCGGCCCGGTTCGATCAGTACGGCTTTCGGGTGCCCGCAGGTGTGGTGTCGCCCCTTGCGAAGCGGGACTTCGTTTCCCATACGGTGTACGACCACACATCGGTCCTGAAGACCCTCGAACGAAAGTGGAACCTCCCGGCATTCACCCGGAGAGATGCCAACGCACACGACCTCTTCGACATGGTCGACCTGCACGCACCTCCTGCCTTCGCCACTCCACCCGTCCTGAAGGCTCCGGCCAACCCGGCCCTCTCGAAGGGCTGCCTCGCGACGGGGCCCGGAACGATTCCGCCGCGCAGCGCCGTCACCCTCGGGGCCATTCCGAAGACTCCCGTCATCAGACCCTCGAGCCTCCCGTCCGGGGTGGTCGGGAAGCCGTACCAAGCCTCGTTGGCTGCCTCGTCAGTGCGCACCGGGGCGGGCTGGATCGTCTTGTCGGACGATCTCCCGGCCGGTCTGGTGCTGGATCGAGATACAGGAACGATCACCGGCACACCCACCACGGTGGCGAGCGCGGGGGTCACGATCGGCGTGAGCCGGAGTGGCGGTCCGGTCGGTGCACGGACGTACACGATGCAGATAACGAGCTCCTGAGGCGTCTCGCCGATCAGCCCGCCCAACACCTCCGAGTGCCGTCTTCGATCGCCTTCCTGCTGCCCGTGCTCACTGGGGCCGCTCCCGAACGACCTCGGCCGGACTCTTGTCGTCCCGCAGGCCGAGGAAGCGCGGCTGGCGCAGCCGTGCATCGCTCGTCCATTCGGCGAATCCGATCTGCGCAACGAGCTCGGGCCGTGTCCAGTGCGCCCCGCGGGGAATCGGTCGCGCGTCGGCGAACGTCGGCTCGCCCGTTTCAAGTCTCCGAAGCCGGATACCGAGGTCGTGGAGGGTCGCCCTGGTGTAGCCGGTGCCAACCTTCCCGGCGTAGCGGAGGGACCCCTGCTCGTAATAGCCGACGAGCAGCGCACCAAAGTCTGTCCGGCTACCGCCGGGATCGGTGTAACCGCCGATGACGAACTCTTGCTCCCAGACGCACTTCAGCTTCAACCAGTCCTTCGAGCGGCCGGCGACGTACGGTGCGTCGGCGCGCTTCGCGATGAGCCCCTCCCAGCCGGATCGGCAGGCCGCGGCGAACCGCTGCTGGGAGTCGTCGCGCCAGGCCTCGGAGTGCTGGATCGCGGAGCTGGACCGGATCGTCCTCGTCAGCCGGGCGCGTCGCTCGACGAGAGGTCGGTCGGTGAGATCCTCCCCTTCGGCTTCCAGCAGGTCGAAGACGCAGTAGACGACGGGGTACTTGGCCACCTGCTCCGGCGACGGACTGGTCACCCCGAGACGCTGCTGGAGTCGGGTGAAGGACGTCTGGTCGCCGTCGAAGGCCACGACTTCCCCGTCGAGCAGGAGGTCCCGTGCCTGTTGTGACGCCAGGGCGACCCGGACCTCGGGGTACGTGGACGTGAGCTCCTTGCCGGTCCGCGACTCGAGTCGGACGTCGGCGCCCATTTTTCGTGCCACGCACCGCTCACCGTCGAATTTGCGCTCGAGCAGCCAATCGTCGCCGAAGTCGCGACGGTCGGTCAACGTCGCCAGCATGAGCGGGGTCACCATGCCAATATCGTTTCACGTCGACAACGAGGCGGACGGTCTCGCTGGAGACAAGAGAGAGTGAAGAGACCGAAAGGAGGCGCCGATGCCTGCCGTGACAGTCGACGATCTGTCGAAGCTGCCGAACATCCCCGTTCCCGACCGGGGAGCGACGGCCGAACGACCCGTGAGGTCCGTGACCACCGCGCCCAGCGGGCTCGAAGGGGAGGGGTTTCCGGTGCGCCGGGCCTTCGCCGGGGTGAGCCTGGCCGAGCTCGACCCCTTCGTGCACATGGACCAGATGGGCGCGGTCAACTATGCGCCCGGAGAGCCGAAGGGAACGCCCTGGCACCCCCACCGGGGCTTCGAGACGGTGACCTACATGATCGACGGAACCTTTGCCCATCAGGACTCCCAGGGAGGTGGCGGCGTCATCACCGACGGGGCCACGCAATGGATGACCGCCGGTGGGGGGATCCTCCACATCGAGACGCCTCCCGAGGAGCTCGTCGTCTCCGGTGGCCTCTTCCACGGCATCCAGCTCTGGGTCAACCTGCCGGCCAAGGACAAGATGATCCCGCCGGCCTACCAGGGGCTCGAGGCCGACCAGGTGACCCTGGTCTCCTCCCCCGACGGCGGGTCCTTGGTGCGCGTGATCGCCGGCCAGCTCGGTGCGGAGCGAGGTCCCGGTTCCACCCACACACCGATGGCCTTCATGCACGCCAGCCTCTCTCCCGGGGCGCTGCTCGAGGTGCCCTGGGACCCGGGCTTCAACGCGCTCGTCTACGTGCTCGCCGGATCGGGACGGGTCGGGAGCGACGGAAGGCCGGTCGCACGCGGCCAGTTGGTGGCCTTCGACGACGGAGACTGGATAGCCCTCCGCGCGGACGACCGCCAGGACTCGGGCATCGACCAACTCGAGATCCTTCTCCTCGGAGGCCGGCCGATCAGAGAACCCGTCGAGCACTACGGACCCTTCGTCATGAACACCAAAGAAGAGATCGGGCAGGCACTCGAGGACTTCGAGGCCGGCCGCCTGGGCACCATTCCCCCGAACGCTCTGATGCCGCACGTACCGGACCCTGATCCGGTCCGAGCCGAGCACACCGGGATCTGAGAGCCAAAAGGAGACGAGAACGATGAACCTCGAGCAAACCCTGGAGAAGATTGTCGAACATGCCCACGAAGAGCTCCGTATCGTTCGGAAGCGAGCCGAGGAGAAGACGGCCGCGCGCGACCACGGCAAGGACTATCACGAAGCTCAAGCCGCGGCCGATCGACTGGACCACTATGCCCATCTCGTCCGCGGGCTGCACGATGCCGAATACAAAGACGGTTGGCGGCACGAAAGCCTGAGATGAGAGCCGTCACCGCATCCGCTCCGGAACACCACCGTGGAAGGCCGCTTCCCCCCAGTGACGGCGCCCGGCTCGGCCGCATCACCTTCGACGACTGGCTGCCCGACGGCGCCGTCTGAACGGCGCCGTCTGATCAGCGCGAGCCGTCGACTACGACGTACGAACCACAGACGGTCGTGGGTTCGTCCTCCGTCGGCTCCGCGTGACGATCTCCGCAAGATCCTCTCCCGAGATCGTCTCCTTCTCGAGGAGAGCGGCGATGACCGCGTCGAGTGCATCTCGGTTGTCGCCCAGCAGGACGCGCGCTCTGTCCTCGGCTTCGCTGAGCAGGCGGCTCACCTCCTGGTCGATGACCTGTTGGGTGCCCTCGGCGTAGGGTCGTTGCTCGCCGAACGGGAGACCCGCCTGCGGGGAGACCTGCTCCGGCCCGTAGCCGATCGGTCCGAGCCGCGGCGACAAGCCCCACTCGGTCACCATCTTGATGGCCAACATCGTGGCACTGGAAAGGTCGCTGGCCGCTCCGGTGGAAGCCTCACCGATGACCAGGTTCTCCGAGGCGCGGCCCCCGAGGCGGACGGCCAGGGAGTCGAGCAGGTAGCCCTCCGAGTAGAGGTGCCGCTCGTCGACCGGGAGCTGTTCGGTGACGCCGAGCGCCCTTCCGGCGGGCAAGATCGTGATCTTGGCCACCGGGTCGGCATGCTCCGAGAGGAAGGCAACGAGTGCGTGCCCCGCCTCGTGGATGGCCACCGACCGTTTCTCCTCCGGGAGAAGCGCATTGGACGCGTCTCGCCGTCCCAACATGACGCGATCCCTGGCCTCGTCGATGTCCCGGGCACTGATGACGTCGCGGTTGTCGCGGATGGCGACAATGGCGGCCTCGTTGATCAAGTTGGCCAGGTCCGCGCCAGAGAATCCCGGCGTCGCCCGGGCCACGGCGTTGAAGTCGACGTCGGGCCCAAGGTGCTTACCCTGGACGTGCACGGCCAGAATGGCGGCCCGCTCGGCCTGATTGGGCAGGGGGATCTCCACCTCACGATCGAAGCGACCCGGGCGCAGCAAGGCCGGATCGAGGACCTCGGGGCGGTTGGTGGCCGCCATGACCACGACCCCGGTGGTGGGGTCGAACCCGTCCATCTCGGCCAGCAGCTGGTTCAGGGTCTGTTCGCGCTCGTCGTTGGAGCCAAAGGCCGAGCCGCCTCGGCGCTGTCCGATGGCGTCGATCTCGTCGATGAAGATGATGGAGGGGGCCCGCTTGCGGGCATCGGCAAAGAGGTCCCTCACACGTGACGCCCCCACGCCCACGAACAGCTCGACGAAGCTGGACCCGGTGAGGGCGAGGAACGGCACGCCCGCCTCGCCGGCCACGGCCCGGGCCATGAGCGTCTTGCCCGTTCCCGGGGGACCGACCATGAGCACCCCTCGGGGCCCGACGGCTCCCGCCCGGGCGTAGCGCTCGGGGTGGCGCAAGAAGTCGACGACCTCGGCCACCTCTCGCTTCGATCCCTCGTAGCCGGCGATGTCGCTGAAGCGCGTGGTGGGCTTGTCCTCGTCGTAGACCTTGGCCTTTGATCCACCGAAGCCCGCGATCCCCCCGGCCAGCTGCTTGGCGCTCCTGCGCCCGATCCAGATAAAGAAGGCGATGAAGAGGAGCAAAGGAAGGAAGGCGAGCAGATCGCCCAGGAGGGCGGATCCCGCTCCCACGCCGGTGACGTCGACGTTATGGTCCTTCAGCGTCGGGGCCAGACCGGTGTCGTCGATGGCGGTCGGGATCTGGCTCGTGTAGTCGTCGCCCCCTTTGAGGTCACCCGAGATTGCCCCTCCCGGATTGATCGACGCGGTGCGGACGTCGCCAGAGGTGACCTCGGACAAGAACTTCGAATAGGAAAAGCTCTTGGTCGTCGTGCTCGACATGTGCGGAACCAGGAAGAGGAGCAACGTGATGAAGATCCCCACCGGGAGGAGCCACATGCGCCAACGGGGCGGCGGCGGACCAGCGGGTGCGGGTTTCCGGTCGTTCGGCTCACCCGGCTTGGCCGCTCCCGTGAGGTGTCGGATCGTGCGCGCCATGAAGACTCCTCTTGCTTGCGGACAGACCTTAAGGCCTTTCTCCGAACTTCGGACCCAGACGCAGAATTGGACCCTGCGCCGGGAAGGGCGACCCCGCTCGTGTGGGGACGAAGGTTCGTCAGAGCCCGAACGACAGGGGAACGTCGCCGTCAGGTCGTGTCAGCTCCATGCTGCGCCTGCTCGAGTGCCCAAGCGACGACCGTGAGGTCGCGGTCGCCGAGCCCGAGATCGACGACCTCTTGCCACTCGTCGGCCAGACAGGCCAGCGTCCTGAACCGCTCGTCGGCGGCCGCCTCGAGCGCGAGGTGCACGTCCTTGAGCGCAAGGGAGAGGGCGAACTGCTCCGAAAAGTCGCCCCGGGCGATTCGTTCGAGCTTGGCCGCCTGCCACGGGGACACCAGGGGGTTCCCTGCCAGAGCGTTCACCACGGTCTCGGTCGCCAGCCCCAATTGACCGGCGAGCGCCAGCGGGACGTTGACCGCCTCCGCGGCGAAGGCGAGCCACGCATTGGCGACCAGCTTCAGGCGAGACCCGGCCCCGACGGATCCCACCCAGATCGTTCGTTGACCGAGCGCATCGAAAAGAGGCCCCAGGCGAGGGCGAGCCTCGTCTGGACCCGAGGCAAAGATGGTGAGCTGGCCCTTCTTGGCCGGGTCCTCACTTCCGGACACCGGCGCGTCGACGAGGATCACGTCGGGACGCTCCGCATCGGCCACTGCTGCGACGCGCTCGATCCCCGCCACGCCGATGGTGCTCATCTGCACCCAGAGCGCTCCCGGCGCGAGTGCAGCGAGCATCCCCTGGTCCTGGGCGATCGACACCACGACGTCCGCGTCCGTGACCATCGTGACGACGATGTTGGCGCGTCGCGCTGCGTCGGCGGGTGTCTCGGCGAGGGCAACGCCAAGAGCAGCGAGGTCACGGGCTGCGTCCGGGTTACGGTTCCACGCGACCGTCGGGATCCCGGCGCGGCGGGCGCTCGTCGCCATGGCGTGTCCCATCGTCCCGATGCCCAGGAACGCAACCGGCTCTTTCGCAGTGGCCATCGTTCTCCTCTCGACGCTGCATCGACGAGATCAGACCCGCGGCACCGACCTCACTCGCCTAAGACCCACGCATGTGGGCGTGCCAACTCTGCTGCTTCAGGCGGACCCCACGAGCCCTGGGCGTACGGAATTGGCTCGGGCTTGTTCCGCAGGATGTCATCGGCCACCGTCCACACGTGCTCGAGTCCGTCCGGTCGCGTGAAGAGTGAGCGGTCACCGACCAGCACGTCATAGAGGAGCAATGAATACGCGGGCAGCGAAGGTCCGTCGGTGGCCGAGCCCAAGGGCAGCTCGGTCGTCTTCACGCCAAGGGTCATTTCGGGTCCTGCCCGCTTGATGACCAGTCCCAGATCGATCTCTCCATCCCCGGAGAGTTCGAACCCGAGAATGCTTCCACCGCTCGGTTGCCCCGGTAGTCCCGGGACCGCGTCCTTGAAGACCACACTCACCCTCTGTCGACTCTCAATGAGACACTTGCCGGTACGCAAGAGGAAGGGCACTCCCCTCCACCGTTCGTTGTCGACCCATATTCGGGCGGCAACGTAGGTCTCGGTGCGCGAATCGTCAGGCACACCGCGCGTCTCCCGGTACCCGTCGTACTGCCCCACCACCACGTCTGACGCACGCAAAGGTCGAAAGCAGCCGATGACGGCCTCGCGTGCCTCGGCCAGGCAGTCCGGTTCGAGGCAGTGCGGTGGCTCCATGGCCAGCTCGCCGGCAACCTGGAAGAGATGCGTCACCAGCATGTCGAGAATCGCGCCCGTCGCGTCGTAGAAGTCTGCTCGCATGGCGACGTCGAGCGTCTCGGGTACGTCGATCTGCACGCTCTCGACATGGGAGTTGTTCCACGCACCCGAAAACAGGCCATTGGCGAAGCGCAGGACGTGAATGTTCTGCGTCGCCTCCTTCCCGAGAAAGTGGTCAATCCGATAGATCTGCGATTCATCGAACGTCTCGTCTGCAACTCTGTCCAGCTGGCGGAACGACTCGAGAGAAGTTCCGAATGGCTTTTCGTAGACGACGCGGGAGCCCGCGGCGAGACCATGTGCGCCAATGGCTTCGGTCAAGGGTCCGAAGGCGGACGGTGGCACGGCCATGTAGTGGACCAGTTGCGGGCTCCCGCCCATCTCGTTCTTCGCACGCGCGACAACCTCGAGGAGGCTGCCCGGGTCGTCCACCCGGAAACCCCCACCGGCGAAGAGGAACCGGCGGCGGATCGCGTCCCATGGACCTTCGGAGGGTCGTGGTCCGAACTCCTCCAAGGACTTTCGTACACTCTCCTGGAACTCCTCGTCGCTGACCTCACCGCGTCCGTCGCCGATCAGCCGCCAGTCCTCGGGAAGGAGCCCGGCGACGGCCAAGCGGTAAAAGGCCGGCAGGACCAGCCGACCAGCCAGGTCGCCTGTGGCCCCGAAGAGCACAAAGATCGTCGACGGGGCGGTGCCGGTGTTCGCCATGCCACCACATCATCCCCTGGGCCAGGCCCCGATTGTCAACCACCCACCGTCTTGGCACGGACGAAAACGGGCCCGCCGGTCGTCTGGACCTTCAGCTACAAGAGGGAGACCATCTCGGCCACGATCTCTGCCGCCGCTTGGGGTTGCCTGACGAGCGCAACGCTCTGTCCGGCCCACTGTGAGAGCGCTTCGATATCACCGGTGGTGCCCACCATTGGCGGCGCCCCCTCGTACCGAACGATGGCTTCGCCGGAGGCGAGGTGCGCAATGACGCCCTCTCCAGGTCGGCTCCCCAGTGGGGGCCGGCCTGCCGCCTCCCACATCTCGGCCGTGGAGTTGCGGAGGGCGCGGTGGGGCGAATCGGGCCAGTTGACGTCGTACAGGTCGGCGTACCATTGCGCGTCGGTCTCGGCCGCGTCGATCAGACGCCGGCGATACTGCTCGTGGATCGGCATCTCCTGCGCCAGCAGAAATCGAGTACCCAGCCACGCTGCTTGCGCACCCAGCGCGAGCACTGCGGCCACTCCACGGGCGTCGCCGATCCCGCCGGCCGCGATCACCGGCACTGGCGCCACCGCGTCCACGACGGCGGGCACCAAGGGAAGTGTCGCAATCTGACTCCCCACGTGTCCGCCGGCCTCCCAGCCCTGCGCCACGATGACATCAACTCCGCCGGCGACCGCCCGCCGCGCCTCTTCGGCACTGCCGACCGTATGCAGAACGATTCCGTCGGCGTCGTGGATCTGCTCGACGTATCCGGCGGGATCGCCCAAAAACAGCGACACGATCCGCAGACCGGCGTCAAGGGCCTCGTCGAGGCGACGGTGCTGATCGGAGATCAGAACCAGATTGCCGCCAAAGGGACGATCGGTGAGCGCCGCCGTCTCACGAACCGGGTCTGCAGCGGGAGTGGACCAGGTCAGCGTCAACATGCCGAGCGCGCCGGCGTTCGAGACCGCGGCGGCCAGTTCGGGCACTGCCACCATCGGCGCCTGGACGATCGGCTGCTCAATTCCGAGCAGCTCGCAGACAGGCGTGCGCACCAGCATTCGGCTACGACTCGTACGACGTCGGCGTCGATTTCGGAGCCCGCTTGTTCCATCCGTGAAAGCTCGAGTAATCGCCAGCGTCCCAGGCCTCGCGCAGCCCCGGCTTGCTCAAGTCCCAGTCGGGGCGGATCTCGCTCGACACAGCGCACAAGTCGGTCCAGAGGTCGGAGAACGACGGGCGTCCCCAAAACCAGTACCCGTTGTAGACACGGTGGATCACCAGTCCCGGCTTGAGCACCAGCGTGTGCGGGATCATCGGATCGTGCTCGGGGTCGGTGTACTCCTGGATGTCGAGGTCCTTCTGAATCGTCCGAGCGGGATCGGAGAGAAAGGTCCACTGGGCGCCCACCGAGGCGCGGAATTCCTGTGTCGCGTGGTGGTCGTCGGTCGAGATCGTGGCAATCTGGGTGTAGGCGACCGCGACCTTCGGATAGTTGGCGGCGAGCTCGAGGTGTTGCTGGTGCTCCTTCGGACAGTAATTGCCTCGCGCCAATGTGAGGACCAGCGGGTCGTCGCCTTGGAGCTCGCTCAGCCTGCGGACCGTATTGGTGTGATCCGGCAGGGCATAGTCGGGGAACGTGCCGCCGGGTGTGATGTCGGATCGCATGGATCACCGCCCCTTTCGTCGCCGCAAGCGCGAAACCTTCGCGGTGGGGTGCGAGGCTATCCCTTTGGCGAGCGCCGCGTCACCTCCCCACTCGATGCACGACCGGTCGGAAAGGGCGGGTGTGGACGCGATTCGGATGAGAGGATGCCTGACCCCATCGGGTGACACGAGCGAAGGAACTCACATGAGCACGACCCCTCTGGCTGACTATGCGCTTCTCTCGGATCGGCACAGCGCTGCGCTGGTGAGCCGGGACGGGTCGATCGACTGGTTGTGCTTCCCACGCTTCGACAGCCCGTCGCTTCTCGGTCGCCTTCTCGGTGACGAAGCCGGCCACTGGTCGATCCGGGCGCCGAGCGCCACACAGGTGACCCGCCGGTACCTGGACCGCACCATGGTCTTGGAGACCACCTTCCATACGCCGACGGGTACGGTCGCGCTCACCGACGCCCTGGCCATGGGCGACGGCAACCGGGGACACCAGCTGGGCAAGGGAGCACCACATCTTCTGCTCCGGCGGGCGACCTGCGTCGATGGAGACGTCGAGCTCTCGTTGGAGTACGTCCCGCGCCCCGAGTACGGGCTGGTCCATCCCCTGTTCAGTGCCGTCGACGGTGGTGTGGCCGCATTCGGGGGCGCCGACGTGCTCGTCCTCTCCTCTCCTGTGGCCCTGACCGCCGACGAGACGGCGGTCTCGGGCCAACTCCGCCTCCGCAGCGGCGAGAGCGCCGGCTTCGCCCTCCACCACGCCAAGCGGGCCGACACGGGCACGGCCACCGTATGGAGCCAAACCGACATCGGCGCACGGTTGGACGACACCGTTTCGGCATGGGAGTCGTGGTCGGAGCTCCACCAGGCCTACGAGGGCCCGTGGCGAGACCTGGTGCACCACAGCGGGCGGGTCCTCCAGGCACTGTCCTTCGCGCCAACGGGCGCGATCTGCGCAGCCGCCACGACGTCGCTGCCCGAGGTGGTAGGCGGCGCTCGAAACTGGGACTACCGCTACACCTGGGTCCGGGACGCCTCCTTCACGATCCAGGCCTTGTGGGTCGCGGCGTGTCCTGACGAGGCCAACGAATTCTTCGATTACGTGACCACCTCCGCGGCCGGCTCGCTGAATCGGGGTGGCGACTTGCAGATCATGTTTGGCATCGGCGGCGAGCGGGACTTGAGCGAGCGGGAACTGCCGCACTTGGAGGGCTGGCGACGCTCCGTCCCCGTTCGGGTCGGCAACGGCGCCTGGAAGCAGCGCCAGCTCGACGTCTACGGCGAATTGCTCGGTGCCGTGGACCGCCTCTCGGACCACGTCTTCGACAGCGCCTCCCGAAGGGTGGGGCCCATGGCCAACCCTGCCAAGTGGGGTGCGCCCCCCGATCTGGCACCGGCCACGCGACGGTTCTTCGTCCAACTGGCCGACACGGCCGCCCGGCGCTGGCAGGAGAAGGATCAAGGGATCTGGGAGATCCGGGGCGAGCCTCGCGACTTCTTGTACTCCAAGCTGATGTGCTGGGTGGCGCTCGACCGGGCGGTGGCCTTGGCCGAACAGCTCGACGCCTCCAACCGGGTCGACGCATGGGCGAAGACCCAGCAGCAGATCCGTGAGGAGATCCTGACCAACGGCTGGAGCGACCGGGCCAACGCCTTCACCCAGTCCTTCGGCTCGGACGAGCTCGACGCCTCCAACCTGATGCTGCCCTTGGTGGGGTTCCTTCCCGCCGACGATCCCAGGGTGCTGTCGACGATCGACGCGACCGAAGAACGCCTGACCGACGAGCGTGGACTGGTGTACCGCTACCGGTCCCACGACGGGCTCGAGGGCGCAGAAGGGACCTTCCTCCTCTGCACCTTCTGGCTCGCCCAAGCCCTGGCCCGAGCCGGACGGGTCGCTCGCGCCCGCACCGTCTTCGAGCGGGCGGCGGCCTTCGTCAACGACGTCGGTCTCCTCGCGGAGGAGGTCGATCCCCTCAGCGCAGAGCTCTTGGGCAACTTCCCCCAGGCCTTCAGCCACATCGGGCTCGTCAACGCGGCCTGGGCCATCTCCGAGGCCGAACGCCAACAGAAATCGCCGGCCGCAGACGCCCCCCGCAGGTCGGGTCCGTCGGCTCGAACTCCGAGGTGACCGAACGGAGAACGGGCCCTGGACTTCGATCATCAGCGGCGCGAAGGTAATGCCCCGAGCGGCTGTCGTGGGCCGGGTGGGTGGCTATCGGCCCAGACGAGAGGAGCTGCCGTCGTGGACATGAAGCTCGAAGTGGTGGTGGTGCCCGTATCCGAAGTCGATCGGGCGAAGAGCTTCTATGCGTCGCTGGGCTGGCGCCTCGACGCCGATTTCACAGGTGACGATGGCTTTCGGGTCGTGCAGCTGACGCCGCCCGGCTCGGCGTGCTCCATCATCTTCGGCAGTGGGATCACCTCGGCCGCACCGGGCTCGGCTGATGGTCTGCAGCTCGTGGTCACCGACATCGAGGCGGCCCGGGCCGAGATGGTCGATCGTGGCGTCCAGGTGAGCGAGGTGTTCCACGACACCGGTGGGGTGTTCCACCACGCCGGAACTCACGCACGCGGGCCGGGCCCGGCTCCGGAGCACAAGACCTATGGCTCGTTTGCCTCGTTCAGCGATCCGGACGGCAACGACTGGTTTCTCCAAGAAGTGACGACGCGCCTTCCGGGGCGGTGACCGCCCGGAGGCCTGCGACTGGCCCGATCGGTCGCCCCTTCCACAATTGCCCTTTCACAATTGCTCACACAGTTGGAGGTATTCCAAATGCCAGCCACCTACAATTCCGCCGTCGATCTGGCCGGTGCCCTCCGGCGGGCCGAGGATGCGCACGGCCGCCACGAGAAGGAGCTCGGGCATCCCGACGCGGACTGGCCTGACTGGTACGCGCAGTACATGGTGGACGAGCAGTCCGGGCTCTCCGGCCAGGGCAGCCCCGGGTCGAGCACATGAGTCGCTACGACGTCATCGTCTTGGGCGCCGGCTCGCCGGGCGAGCACTGCGCCGGAGAGTTGGCCGACGGAGGGCTCCGGGTGGCGGTCGTCGAACGCGAGCTGGTCGGCGGCGAGTGCTCCTATTGGGCGTGCATCCCTTCCAAGACGCTCCTGCGCCCAGGGGAGGCGGCACAGGAGGCCCGCGAGGCGGCGGCCAGTGCCCAGGTCGACGTCGAGGCGGCGCTGGCCTACCGCGATTTCATGGTCTCGAAGTACTCCGACGCCACCCAAGTGCACTGGCTGACGGAAAGAGGTATCGACCTGCTGCGCGGCACGGGCCGGCTGGCCGGAGTGGGCGTGGTCGAAGTGGACGGTGTGCCCCACAGCGCGGACCACATTGTCCTGGCGACCGGCTCGGATCCGGTCGTGCCGCCGGTGTCGGGCCTGGCCGACCTGGAAGGTGTCTGGACCAACCGCGAGGTGACCGGCATGAAGGCCGTGCCACGGCGCCTGCTGATACTCGGTGGTGGGCCCGTCGGCGCCGAGATGGCCCAGGCTGTGTGTCGTCTGGGCGGCGAGGTGGCGGTGGTCGAAGCAGCAGGACGCCTGCTCGCCCACGAGCCTGCGCCGCTCGGAGAGGCGCTTGGCGACGTGTTACGAGGCGACGGGGTCGAACTGCTGCTGGGCGTGCAGGCGACGGGGGCCCGACGCGACGGCGGGGACTACGTCCTGGCCCTCGATGACGGCCGTGAGGTGCGCGGCGACCACCTGCTCGTCGCCACCGGCCGGCGTCCCCGTGTGGACGGGATCGGCCTCGACACGGTCGGCATCCAGGCTGACCGGCACGGCATCCCGGTCGACACCACCTTGCGCGTCGCCGACGGCCTCTGGGCCATCGGCGACGTCACGGGCGTGCGGCTGTTGACCCACGTGGGCAAGTACCAGGGCGAGGTCGTCGCCGCCAACATCCTCGGCGAGACCCGTCAGGCCAGCTACGAGGCCATTCCCGATGTCGTCTACACAGACCCCCAAGCGGCCTCGGTGGGCGCCACGGAGGCCCCGTTCAGCGCAACGACTCCCCTCTCCGAGGTGGCCAAGACGGAGACGTACACCCACGCCTACGCACACTCGAACGGCTTTTTGACCCTTCTCAGCGACGGCGACCTGTTGACCGGCGCCTACGCCTTGGGACCCGAGGCCGGCGAGTGGCTGCAGCAGGCCACGCTGGCCATCCGGGCCAGGGTGCCCCTCGACGTGCTGCGCGACACCATCCAGCCCTTCCCTACGTTCTCAGAGATTTACGTCGCAACCCTCAAGGCGCTCTCCAAGCAGATCGGGGCGGCACGCCAGCCGGCCCGGGCGAAAAAGCCATGAAGCAATCCGGAGCCGGTCCGCACGAACGTCGCGAGCCGTCGCGCGTCCCGCCGCATTGGAGCACGGGCTGACCCCACCACATGTTGACTGCGGACCAGGAGCCACTCGCGATGGAGTATCTCGTCACAATGACCACGCACGTTCCCGATGGAACATCAGCGAGTGCCGTCCAAGATGTCCGCACCCGCGAAGCGGGACGTTCAGGCCAGTTGGCGACGGAGGGGCACCTCCTGCGCTTGTGGCGCCCGCCGCTGCAGCCAGGCGAATGGCGCACTCTCGGATTATTCGCTACTGCCGGCGGCGCCGAACTCGAAGAAGTGCTCGCCTCGATGCCGCTGCGGGTGTGGCGGACCGACGAGGTCACTCCCCTCTCGCCTCATCCCGATGACCCGGCCCGACACACCGAGAAGCCGGGAACGCCCGGCCCCGAAGCCGGATGGAGCGAGTCTCTGACGACCTTCACCGAGCCCGTCGCGGCAGACGCCGCCCCAGAGTCCGTCGATGCCACCCAGCGCGGGGCAGGGCGGACCCGGGAGCTGGCCGGTCAGGGTCACCTGGAGCGACTCTGGATGCTGCCAAGCCAGGGCCGCACGCTGGGTCTCTGGCAGGCGTCCGACCAGGCGGCGATGGACGCGCTCCTCGCGTCCTTGCCGTCGCGGTGGACGAACGTGCAGATCACGCCGCTCACCCGGCACCCCAGTGACCCGGCGCTTCCCAGCGCCTGACGGGCCGCCATGAGCGCACAAGAACGCAAGGTGGCCATCATCACGGGCGGTTCTCAGGGCATCGGCGCCGGCCTCGTCGCCGAGTACGCACGGCGGGGCTGGGCGGTCGTGGCCACGTCCCGAACAATCAAGTCCGGTGGGGACCCGGCTGTGCTCGCCGTTGACGGCGACATCTCTGAAGCCGCCACCGCCGACCGGATCATCAGCGCTGCACTCGGGCGATTCGGCCGCATCGACACCCTTGTCAACAATGCGGGGCTCTACATCTCCAAGCCCTTCACGGAGTACACCGCTGACGACTACGCAGCTGTGGTCGGCGTCAATCTCACCGGATTCTTCACGTTGACCCAGCGCGCCATCGTTGCAATGCTGAAGCGGGAGACGGCCACATTGTCAACATCTCCGCCACCCTGGCCGACTACGCCAACTCGAGCGCGCCCTCTGTCTTGACTTCGCTCACCAAAGGTGGCCTTGCCTCGGCGACCAGGTCACTCGCCATCGAGTACGCCTCCCGCGGCATCCGGGTGAACGCCGTCTCGCCAGGCATCATCCAGACGCCGGTACACCCGGCGGAGAGCTATGCCGGCCTGGGCGCGCAGCTCCCCCCGGTTGGGCACGTGGGCCAGGTCCGCGACATCGTCGACGGCATCCTCTTCCTGGAGTCGTCGCCGTTCATTACCGGCGAGATCCTGCACATCGACGGCGGACAGATCGCCGGCCACTGACGGTTCCAGCGACCATTCCGTTAGATTCTCGTCGTGCCGCGCCGGGCTGTCGATTCGACATCGTCACCCGAGATCCGCCTCATCGCGGCGATTGACGGTCGAAGAGGCATCGCGACAGATTCGGGTATCCCTTGGAAGCTGCCCGGTGACACGGCCTACTTCCACGAGAAGACGGCCACTGGAGTCATCCTGATGGGATGGGGGACGTACAACGAGTTCGCGGCGCCACTGCATGAAAGAGAGAACTTTGTGTTGACGGCCGAGTCCGGACCGTTGCGCTCCGGCTTTCGAGCTGTGGACAGTCTCGACCAACTGGTTGCTGCTCATCCGGGCGAAGACACATGGGTTGTCGGCGGTGCCGCCGTCTACGCGGAGACGATTGCCGAGGCCGACGAGCTGTTGCTGACTCAGGTCCTCGGCGACTTCGACTGCACCAAGTTCTTCCCTCCGTACCGGGCTGCGTTTCAACTCGCAGCTCGGGGTGACGACCGTCAAGAGGGAGGGATCACGTACCGATTCGAAACGTGGCGGCGCCTTCGGCCCAAGCCGATGCGCTCCGGCTGAAATCGCGCCCAGGGTCCCGTCGCCCTCCACCTGGGACTCGGGAGCGAAGAAGCGATCAGCTCAGGCAGTTCGACGAGGTGCCCTCGGCGCTTCTCGTGGGTCGGCGCTCGGACGCCTCGTCAGGGCGGCCGCTTCAGGGAGTACGCGTGAGGCCGTCTTCCATGCGGCATGGCCCACGTGGTTCCGTAGCATCTCCATGGCTTCGTACTTGCTCGCGACGGGAAGTCCGATACCGATTGGCGGCGCCTCGTCCGAACGAACGCCGCAGTCATCGCATTGGACGACATACCTCCCATCGCGCCGCGCGACAAGCCTTGGACGATGTACGAGTCGAGGTCTACCGCCTGCCATAACTAAATCACTTGTTTCCGATGATCTCTCGCCATTTCGATGATCCAACCGTCCACGTGCCGAGGAGTGACGCCGAGCGTGCGAGACCGGCGCCCCTTCTCGGGCTCGCTTCTCGGGCTCGCTCAGTCCAGTGGCACCTCACGGAAGCCGCCCGTCTCGACTTCGTACACGAAGCCACGGATGTTCTTCTTCGGGACGAACGGGCTTGCCTGAATCCGGGCTGCGGTCTGCTTCACGTCGTCCTCAGCCTTCTCGAATGCCTCCAGGGCGAAGCTGGGCCGCAGACCGGTATCCCCGTAGATCTCGGCCTTCACTTCCTCGTCGGTGAAGGTCTCCATCCCGCAGTCGGTGTGGTGGACGAGGATGATCTCTTCGGTCCCCAGTAGCCGCTGAGAAATGACCAGACTCCGAATGGCATCCTCCGAGGCGACACCGCCCGCGTTGCGAATGACGTGCGCGTCACCCTCTTCCAATCCCAGCGCTCTGGCCGGATCGAGGCGCGCGTCCATGCAGGCGAGGACCGCGACCTTCTTGGCCGGGGGCAGCGGCAGCGACCCCCTGTCGAAGGAGTCCCGGTACGCCTCGTTGTTGGCCAAAAGCTCGTCGGTGGCGGTCACCTCTGCCTCCCTCGCTGGTTCCCCACTCCCCCCGGTGGGGCATAATCATGACTTACCTTATCGGATTTGTCAAAATAGTGGATGCAGCTGTTTTGCACGGGCCACCTACCCATCGCCACGCAACCGCGGCAGATGCACTTCGATCCGGGTCCGACTCGTCACCGGCATAACGGACGTAGTCAAACGACCCGCGTTGTGACAGCACAGTGGGCGAGGGCGCTGCGAGCACCGTCCGATCAGGCACGTCCTTCGCCACCACGACGTTGACCCCGATCATGACGTCGTCACCGACGCGGACCCGTCCGAGGATGCGCCCCCCACACGTCACGTTCACCCTGTCCCCCAATTGCGGAGACCCCCGTCGCTCCCCACGTCCGTTGGCGGCAATAAGGGTGTCGTGGCCGAGGTTGCAGTTCGTCCCTATGACGCTGTCGCCTCCGACGAAGACGCCCCCGAAATGGGCGACGTAGAGGCCCGGACCAATGTGGGCGGTCGGGGAGATCGAGATGCCCGTCAGAATCTCGACCGGCCGCTTGGCCAGCTCGCAGAGGAGTCGGTACCACCGTCCCTTCACTCCCCTTTGCTGGTGCGCCCAATGCCCGAATCGGTACAAGAGGGTGGCAAGGACTCCAGGTTGTGTCACCAACATGATCGCCAGCGAGCGCCGGCTGTATCTGCGATCGGAGTAGTGCAGGTACCGGTCGAGATCGGAAAGAAACAGTGCGCGCACGCCCTCGGGACGCGACGTGCAGCAGGGCAGAACGTCCTGTACTGCCCGGATCTCCGCTCCCGTGATCCCCGCCGGGGGAGTCGCGACAGGCTCGAGTTTGGTAGCGACGCTCGTCACGGTCGGATCCTCCTCCTCGTCGGCCCGATCGATTCCGCCCGATCAGGTGCTTCGACGCTAATCCCTTGTATTTCTAGCGGATTAGTGTGCATACTAGCAGAAACGATCGGGAGGTCCAGACGTGGGGGGCGGAGCCACGGACAATCAGCACAGACGTCGTCGGACTGCCGTCGTGGGCGGAGGGGCCAGTGGGATCTTGGTGGCGCTCCATCTGGCGCGCGTCACTACGGGTCCTCAACACGTTCTGATCTTCGAGACCCGCTCCGAGCTCGGCGCCGGCTGTGCGTACGCAACGGAAAACCCGGATCATCTGTTGAATGTCCCGGCCAGGTGCATGAGCGCCTTCGGCGACGTCCCCGGCGACTTCGTACAGTGGTTGCGGGCCAACGAGATTCCGTCCGGGCCGGATCAATTCGTACCGCGGCGCCTCTATCGGCGATACCTCCAGGATCGGTTGAACGACGCCTCCCGGTGTGCCCCGACAACGCTGATCACGTGGATCCGCGAAGGGGTCCGTGATCTGCGGGTCGACGATCGCACTCGGGGGGTCGCCGTGGTGCTCGGTGCCGGGAGGACGATCGTCGCCGACGACGCCGTTCTCGCCGTCGGCGCTCCCCGGTCGTCCGTTCTGTCGGATCTCGGGCTCTCGCCAACGCGCGAGGTCGTCTTGGACCCGTGGTCAGCGGGAGCGCTTGAAGGGTTTCCGCGAGACGAGGATGTCCTCGTGGTGGGTAGCGGACTCACGATGGTCGATGCTGCACTCGTCCTGGGCCGCAAACTGCGGAAGGGAGTCATACATGTCCGATCGCGGCACGGTCTGTTGCCGGCGGCTCACACACGGAGCGGATTCAGTGAATTCGAGGATTTGGATCTGACCGACGTGAAGGATGCGCGGACACTGCTTCATCGAGTTCGGGCAGCAGCGAGAGAAGCAGAGGCGCAGGGTTTCGATTGGCGGACCGTGGTGTCCGCGATGCGTTCCCGAACGCCGGCGGTTTGGGCTCAGCTCCCACTCGCGGAACGCTCCCGACTCTTGCGTCATGCACAGCGCCACTGGGAGATCCGTCGTCACCGGATGAGCCCGGTCGTTGCGAGATCGTTGGATGCGATGATCGGCGCGGGACGGCTGAACGTCAGCCGGGGTCGGGTAGAGAGGATCGGTTCCATCGGGGCGCACGGGCGAGGCCCGTTCGATGTGACGCTGACGTCGGGCGATCATCGAGAGATCCTCCGTGTGGGAGCACTCGTCGACGCGACTGGCTCGAGTTCCGCCGTTACCAGCTCACCCCTCTTGCATTCTCTCGTGACCAAAGGACTCGCGAGAGAAGATCCCCTCGGGCTCGGTGTCGAGGTGGACGAGTGTGGTTCGCTCGTTACATCGAACGGTCGTGTCGAAACCCACATCAAGACGATCGGCTGGAACCGGCGAGGCGCACTGTTCGAATCGACCGCGATACCCGAACTCCGAGGCCAGGCGGCCCACATCGCATCGTCCCTTGCGTCCAGAAGGCCGGACCGCGCCGAGGATGTTCGACACGGAGCGTCGCTGCGGCTCGTTGGAGCGGAAGCATCATGACAATTTCCGTGGTCCCCCCGCCCTTCTCGCGTCGTCGATTCAGCGAAGCAGCTGCTTTCGGGAGCACCGGGGTCGATCTGATGACGATTGCCCGGCATCTGGCGTCAGAGACCGCGGCGCGCGATTTCTCTCCGGATCCCCAAAGCAGATCGTGGAAGCTGATCGCGCGGTCTGAGATGTTCGAAGGGTGGGTGATCGGTTGGCCACCTGGTGGAGCGATCGATCTCCACGATCATGGAGACTCCGCCGGCGCAGTCGTCATTTGTCGTGGGAGCTTGCTGGAGACCCGCGTGGTGAGACGGGACGTGCATTCCATGAGCCTGGAAACCTCCCACCTGGAGGCCGGCGATGGTGCGGAATTCGACGCAAGGTGCGTGCATGACATCGTCAATGTCACGGACTCACTGGCCGTCAGCGTGCACGTCTACGCTCCGAGACTTCGATCGATGACGTACTACGCGTTCGACGATGGCCTGCTCGATCGCCTCCAGACGACGCTCGTGTTCTGAGACCGAGGGCCTCCTCTGTCGCCTGCGAGCCCGCGCTCGAACCCTTCCGGCCGAGCTCTCGTGCCTACTCCGGCTCGCCCTGCTCGACCCAGCGTTCGAACACCTCGACCCGTTCCGGAGGCCACGAGCCGTCACACGGCATGGAACCATTCTTGAGACGCTCTGCGATGGCAGCGGCGTGGGTCTTGACATCGGCGTAGGACCACAGATCGAAGGCTCCGCGCATGGCCTCGCGGTCCTTCTCTCGGAACAGAGGCTTGATGTCGGTGTCGAAGCTGATGTCCGGTGGTGCCATGTTCACGTCCTCTCGTGACGGTGATGGTGTTGACATTGGTGGAGCGAGCACGTCGCCTTCAGGGGATGAGCACGATCTTGCCGAGAAGATGGCCCCTTGCAAGCTCCCGATAAGCCTCGCGCACCTGCCCCAACGGATACGTGCGGAAGATGGGAACTTCGAGTGTCCCGTCCGCGAGCAACTGGGCAAGGTGGGCGAGGACGACAGCGTTCCCACCGACCGCATTGCCCGCCGTCTTGACGTCAAAGTTCGTCGCGGCCGCGAAGTTTGCAATGGTGTCCACGCGAGCGGGTTGGACGTCGAGGGCGAGTGCGGCCTCCACGTACTCACCGCCAAAGGTGTCGATGAATGCGTCGACACTGTCGACCGCTGCCCGGATCCTCCCGATCATCCCCTCGCCATAGGCGATTGGAAGAACACCGTGCTGCCGCAACCAATCGTGATTCGCCTCACTGGCTATGCCAACGACCCTGGCCCCCTTCAGAACCGCCAGTTGCACGGCGAGTGAGCCGACTCCGCCTGCCGCTGCCGAGACCACGACCGTGTCACCTGGGCTCAGCGACACGGCCTCCACTGCTGCAAACGCCGTCGTACCCGCGACGAACAGTGCTCCTCCGACATCCCAGGGAACGGCCGGCGGCTTGCCCACGACGTCGGTGTGCTCGACGAGGGCCAACTCCGCTTGGCTGGACCGGTCGTTCGTGAACCCGATGATCTCGTCGCCCGGCTTCCATACGGCGGCCGGTGCCGGCCCGAGCTGCTCGATGACGCCAGCAAGGTCGCTTCCCTGGCCCGAGGGAAAGGTCGCTGGATAGCGCTCAGCCAGAGCTCCCTGACGAATCTTGGCCTCACCCGGATTGATCCCCGCTGCCTTGACACGGACGAGGATCTGGCCTGGACCGGGCACAGGTGGTGCGACGTCGACGACCTCGAGAACGTCCACGTCGCCGTAATGGTCGAAGCGAACCGCTTTGGTCAACTCCATTCCTCCTTACTGGAAGCTTTCGAAACGGAGCGGTCCCTCTGGCAGCCGGCGAGGGCGGCGAAGCAATCAGGCCCCGCCGATCAAGGACCGCGCCTCTGCTGGGCCGACGACGAGATCGTGAAGGTCGCCCCCCACTTCGAGTCGAATCGATTCTTCGATCCCTCCCACCTTCAGCGGCTCGAAACCGGCGGTTCGTATCAACCGCTCGACCTCCGTGCCAGCATGCTCGTCGTCGGTGGCATAGAAGAGGACTGCGGGCTCCGGTGACCGATTGCTCGAGGACTCGAAGAGACCGCCCGACAGTGATCCGAAGGCCATAGCCAACCGCGAACCCGGTGCCAACCACCCGGCCACGACCCCACCAGAGGATTGCCCTTTCGGCAGGAGACGGACGACCTTCCCTTCTGCGTCCAGACCGACCGGGTTGCTCGGAACGACGACGACCTTGTCGCTCAGCGGCACGGCGATCTCCTCGATGACCCCCTTCAGCACGGGAAACCGCAGCGCGAGGATGACGGCAGCGGCACCTTGTAACGCGTCGTTGTTGTCGGCGGCGACTACCGCAGCTCGGCCGATCTCTCCGGCCAGCGTTCGTGCCGACGCCTTGTCCGCGCTCGACAGCCGCAGGGTCTCGCCGCCGCGGGCGAGTTGGCGGGCGATGACCGATCCGAGCCCTCCGGTCCCGATGATCGCGGTCGTCATGACAGAAACCTCCTCAGCGTCACCGTACCAATTTCACCGACTTGGAGCATCGCCGAATCGAGATTTCTCGCGCTCCCGGCGCGAGGGAGTCGACACCTCCGTCCGACCGGCTCAATCGATGAAGAAAGCCATGGACAACTGTTGCTCTGCGACTCTACGGTTTGGCTCGAGCCATGATTTTGATCGAAGGGGGCAAAGGATTGCGAGCAGACATCGTTATTGGATCCACGTTTCCGGACTACGTCCTCGACGACCAAGCTGGAGTTTCTCGGCGACTCTCCGAGCTCCAGGGCGGCAACCCGATGGTGCTCCATCTGTCTCGAGGATCGTACGATCCCAAAGAACATCGTTTTCTGAGAAATCTGGTGGAGAGTTATCCGGAGTTCCGGGTCGCGTACACGCGCCTCGTCGTCATCTGCACCGACAACCCACTCAACCTCAACGAATTCCGCGACGCACTCGGCGCTCCCTGGCCTTTCCTGGGTGACCCAGAGAGAACGGTGCAACAAGACCTCGACATCGAAGAGTTCACGGATCCCCACAATCCCATGGTTCCTCACACCTTTGTGTTGGAACCGGGACTTCGGATCTTTCGCATCTACAACGGCTACTGGTACTGGGGTCGACCGACCATCCACGAGTTGCACGTGGATCTCAGAGCGGTTTTCCAGAAGATCCGACCGGATTTCGACTTGGGGGCACCAGGGCTTCGCGAGGCCTGGGATCGCGGAGACCGAGAGATGTTTCTCGTCGATACGCTCGACGAACCGATCCGATTCACCGAAGGCAAAACGATCGGGGTGAAACGTGGCGGCATCTAGCTGCGCCGTTGAAAAGAGATCGAATCCGCGTTGATCGCGAGATCGCCGGCACGGCAGTCGTCAGCCGGGCAGAAGTCCCAACGAGTGGAGGTACAGAAAGATGGCCGAACCCGCAGCGCCCCCAGCAAGAATCATCCTGACCCACTTCATCGTTTCGGACGACGTCGAGCGCTCTGTGCGTTTCTACCGCGATGTCCTCGGTGGCAAGGTGGTCTTCTCCCCTGAGCCCACCTACGTCGAGCTCGCCAACACTTGGGTCATCATCAACGTCGGTGGCGGCCCGACCGACGACAAGCCAACGGTGACTCTCGAGACGCCACGCGACCTCGACCGGGTCAGCAGCTTCCTCAACATCCGGGTCGCGGACATCCACGCCGTCTACGCCGAATGGAGCGCCCGCGGTGCGGATTTTCTGACGCCGCCGAAACAGCACCAGTACGAGATCCGCTGCTACATCCGCGATCCCGACGGTTATCTGATCGAGGTGGGACAGACCACCGATCCGAGCGGAGACTGGTCGCCCACGCACTGGCCATCGAGCACTCCGTGACTGCTGAATTCAGGTTTCCGGAAGGCTTCCTCTGGGGCACAGCTACGGCGGCGCACCAGATCGAGGGTGGCAACGTCAACAACGACTGGTGGGAGTGGGAGCACAACCCGGACTCGGGATGTGCGGAGTCGAGCGGGGACGCATGCGACTCCTTCCACCGCTGGCCAGAGGACATCGAGCTTGTCGCCGCGATGGGGTTGGGGGGCTATCGCTTTTCGCTCGAATGGAGTCGGATCGAACCGGCCGAGGGCGAGTTCTCCCTCGCTGCGCTGGACCATTACCGCCGCATGTGCGCGGCGTGTCGCCAGGCGGATATCGCGCCGGTCGTCACCTTCCACCACTTCACAACGCCCACTTGGCTGGCTCGACGAGGCGGATGGGAGGCGGACGACACGCCCGAGGCGTTCGCCCGCTTCGTGGGCAAAGCCACAGCGCACCTCGGCGACCTGATCGGTTGGGGTTGCACGATCAACGAGCTCAACCTCATCGGAACGATGGGTTACGGCTTGGGCTCTTCGCCGCCGGGCGTTGAGGATTTCGCCCGTCATCTCGCCGTCAACGACGTGGTGGTCCGGGCCCACCGCCTGGCCGTCGACGCCATCCGATCTGGCCCCGGAAGCTTCCCGGTGGGCATGACGCTCTCCATGGACGAGATGGTCGCGGAACCGGGCGGCGAGGACATTCTGGAGGCCGCGCAAGAGGTACTGGAGGAGAGGTTTATGCGAGCCACAGAGGGCGACGACTTCATCGGCGTCCAGTGCTACTCACGTGTGCACTTCGGCCCCGAGGGTCAGGCCCCCAATGATCCTGATGTCCCGGTGACGCAGATGGGATACGAGTATTGGCCCCAGGGGGTCGAGTACTGCGCTCGCCGGGCTGCGGCGAACACAGGGATTCCGGTCCTGCTCACCGAGAGCGGAATCGCGACCAACGACGATACTGAGCGGATCGCCTATATCAGCGAGGCATTGCGCGGCGTGCGCCGCGCCCTTGATGACGGCGTTGACATCCGCGGCTATTTCGTCTGGAGTCTCTTGGACAATTTCGAGTGGTCCAACGGGTTCACCCCGAAGTTCGGGCTCCACAGCGTCGACCCCGAGACGTTCGAGCGCCGGGCCAAACCAAGCGCGTCGTGGTTCGGCGCTGTCGCCCGGGCGAACGCCGTCGTTGCAGCTCCGAGTTGAGCAGGTCCGACTCCGCACAGCCCCACATTCGCTCATTTCCTGGATCCGGAGGAGCGCGCCCTGCCCCATTGGTGCGATCATTGCGGTCTCTTGTCGTAAGGGACCAGGGCGTCCGGCCCGTGGGCTCGAGAGGACGCTTCCATGACAGATTTCTACTCACCCAAACCAGAAGATCACTTCACCTTCGGACTGTGGACCGTAGGGAATCCTGGACGTGACCCGTTCGGAGAGGCGGTGCGCGAGGCATTAGATCCCGTCGAGAGCGTCCACCGACTCGCCGAGCTGGGTGCGTACGGCGTCTGCTTCCACGACAACGACCTCGTCCCTTACGGCGCAACTCCTACCGAGCGAAACACCGTCATCACGCGATTCCGGGACGCCCTCGACGAGACGGGGCTCAAGGTCCCGATGGCCACGACCAATCTCTTTTGGCGCCCCATCTTCAAGGAGGGCGCGTTTACCGCGAACGATCCCATGATCAGAAGATTCTCGGTGCGCAAGACATGCGAGGCCATGGACCTCGGGGCAGAACTTGGTGCCGAGGTTCATGTGATGTGGGGCGGCCGCGAGGGGGTCGAAGCCGACGCGGCGAAGGATGTGCGCTCCGCTCTCGACCGGTACAAGGAGGCAGTCGATCTCTGCTGCGAGCACATTCGCGACAAGGGTCTCGGCCTCCGAATCGCTCTCGAGCCAAAACCAAATGAACCACGGGGCGACATCCTCTTGCCCACTGTCGGCCACGCTCTTGCGTTCATCCACGAATTGGAGTGGCCCGACATGGTGGGACTCAACCCCGAGTTTGCCCACGAGACCATGAGCGGCCTCTCCTTCAGCCACGGTGTGGCTCAGACGCTGTGGCACAAGAAGCTCTTCCACATTGACCTGAACGCCCAGCGCATAGGCAAGTTCGATCAGGATTTCCGGTTCGGTTCCGAAGGGATTCGCGACGCCTTCTACGTCGTCAAGTTGCTCGAGGATGCGCAGTGGCAGGGCATGCGACACTTCGATGCTCACCCGTACCGAACGGAGAACGACTCGGGTGTCTGGGACTTCGCCCAGGGATGTATGCGGACCTACCTGATCCTCGCCGACAAGGCAAGGCGGTTCGGCGAGGACGCGGAGATCCAAGAGGCTCTCCAGGTGGCCCAGTTCGACCGCCTTCGTGTCCCCACGAGGCCGCCAGGCGGCCTGGCCGAGGTCATGTCCACCGAAGTCGACGAGGACTCGCTCGCAAAACAGGGATACGGGCACGAGCGCCTCGACCAGCTTGTCACCGAGCTGCTCCTCGGAGTTCGCTGAATGGCTCACGTGGTCGGGGTCGACTCGTCCACTTCAGGCTGCAAACTCCAGGTGCACGATATCGAGACGGGCGAGATACTCGCGACCGGTCGTGCCCCGCACCCGGTGACACATCCCCCGAGAAGTGAACAGCATCCTCGATCTTGGAAGGATGCATTCGAGACAGCTTGCGCGGAAGCTGGCATCGGCCCCAGCTACGCGCCTGTGGCCCTCTCGATTGCCGCCCAACAGCACGGAATGGTCGTCTTGGGCGGCGAAGGCGACGTTCTCCGGCCAGCGAAGCTCTGGAACGACACGGAGTCCGCACCCGACGCCGACGCACTCATCAAGGCCCTTGCTGGCGGCGCCGCAGCATGGGCCGAGGCCTGCGGGAGCGTTCCCGTCCCGAGTTTCACGATCACCAAGCTCCACTGGCTTGCCCGATGTGAGCCCGAGATACTCGCCCGTACGGCCAGCGTTCTCCTCCCCCATGACTGGCTCACCTACACCTTGACCGGCCGGCGTGCGACAGACCGAGGCGATGCGTCTGGTACGGGATACTGGTCACCACGGGAATCGCTCTATCGTCACGACCTCCTGGCACTGGTCGACGACCACATCGATTGGGGCCGCCTCTTGCCGGACGTCCTCGGGCCCACAGAACCGGTGGGCGAATGGCGAGGCACGCACACCCTCGTGGGACCAGGAACGGGCGACAACATGGCAATCGCTCTGGGCCTGGGGCTTCGTCCGGGCGACTTGGCGTTGAGTTTCGGGACCAGCGCCACGGCGTTCACGATCAGCGAGACCCCGACGAACGACGCCTCAGGCACCGTCGCCGGTTTCGCCGACGGTACGGGCCGTTATCTGCCTCTGGTGTGCACCATGAACGCGACGAAAGTCATTGCAACGGTCGCCGCGATCTTGGGAGTCAGTCACGACCGTTTCGACGAGCTGGTGCTCGATGCGCCTCCAGGAGCCGGCGATTTGGTGTTGATACCGCATTTTGACGGCGAGCGAACTCCGAACAGGCCTGACGCGACGGGGAGCCTTCGTGGCCTGCGCACAGACGTCACCCCGGCCCTCGTCGCCAGGGCCGCCGTGGAGGGTGTGGTGTGCAATCTGTTAGCCGGAGCCGATGCGCTCGGCTCGATGTTGGACGGGAGAGTGTTCTTGGTCGGTGGAGCGGCCAAGAGCCCGGCTTTCACGCAGGTCGTCGCCGATCTCATCGGACGGCCCGTAGAGGTTGTCTCTGATGAGCTGGTCGCGACGGGCGCCGCGGCGCAGGCAGCCGCCACCTATCTGCGCTGTGACGTCGACTCCATTGCCCAACGATGGGGTCTCGGCCACGGCCACGTCACGCAACCGGCGCGCTCGGCACATCGCTCAGAAATACGGGCGCGCTACGCGGATGCGGTTGGCCAAGAAACAACGTGACTTGAAATGCTGCTCTAGCCCAACTGCCTCAGCACGTTCCGGGTGATCTGTTCGATCTGCGGATCTCGGGCGGCCAGCCCGTGGGCCCAGTCGGTGGACCCGGATGTGATCACGCTCGCTCCGGCGTCGTTCGTATATACGCCCAATACCGCGTGGCCGTGACGGATTTGTTCAACCGCCGCACGGTCACGCGTCCCGAACACACGTGATGCGATGTATTCCAATTCGCTCGGTTCGCCCGGCTTGGGCGGACGAGGTGCGGTCTCCCTCGTAAAGTGCTGGGTCGGGCATGTGCCGAGGATCTCGAACGTCGAGGGCGTGCCGTCATCGCCCGTCGGGTACGGCAGCCCATCTCGATAGGTGAACACGCACCCGTCACATTCGTAGCCGACGACCGTCGCGGAGGCGCCGAGCACGTCACCGTAACCGAGTCCGGTGCCCGCGAAGATCCAGTGATCAGCGCGGTGCACGGTGTAACCGCCGAGGCCCGCAGTCACATTGCGACCGATGCGGTGATACCCACCTCGGGTGAACGAGACGCCAGTCATGGCGTTTTCGGGTCGGCCGACGACGACGTCAGACCAGAAGGTCGTCACCTCCGCTTCACGGTCGGTTCCCATCAGCGGGTCGTTCTTGAAGAAGCTCTTGTATCCCACCACGACGTCGTGATCGTCACCCTCGATCCTCACCTGCCACAACGACGTATTGCCCGAGAAAAAGGCCGCATTGCCGCCACTCGCAATGAACGCTTCGACCGTGTCGCGCATGCCGCGAGACCAATATTCGTCATGGCCGACGGAAAGATACAGACTGGCGCCGTCCAGCACCTCGGGATGTTCCTCGAGATCGGCATTGGAACACACGCCGATCTCGAACCCCTCGCGCTCGGACCACTCCAGGAACGGCAGCTCCCAGTCGGGCCAGCCGGCCGACCCGGCATAGCCCGAGAGATGGTTGATCTGGATGTAGCCCACGTGAGCGGCGTTTTGCGGATCAGGATCGCCCGTCCCCGTCACGCGCCTGCCCTTGCCCGGCGGCTTGTAGAGGTAGCCGGCCGACATCGGACGCTGCATGGCGACGTGGGTGCCTCCGGTATAGAGGTTTGCGCCGCCGAAGTCGTTGTAGGCGTGCCACGTGTTGGTCGCCAGCGCGACCACGATGCGCGCACCGGAAGGTGGACGCACGATGAAGAATGCGTAGTCGCGGCGCACCTTCTCGCCAACGTCGATCTCCATGACGACCTCGTAGTAGCCAGACCGCCACGCCGGGTCGATGTCAAGTGTGAGAGCGACAGGCCACCCACAGCCGCTGGAGGAAGCATCCTTCGGTGTGTCGTGCTCGTCAGCCGCTATGGCGTCAGAACGAAACACGACGTCTCGTCGCGCGCCAACCCTCGCAACCTCGACCCGCACGGGCCGGGCGCCCGACGATGACATGTGCAGACCGACCTGCTCGCCCAAGCAGACCGATTGCGGCCAGCAATAGCCGGTCACCACATCACGCTGCATGCCCGAACCCTAACTCGCGCGACGTGTCGGGCGCAGCGTGCCATGACGGCTGTGCGCGCGTGTGTCTCTCTCGTTGTGGACACTGTCCGAGCGGTCGCGTCGCTCAGCCGAGGACGGCGGCCCGCCTCAATTTCGCGGCCCTCCCGCCTCGTCGTTCACCTCGCCTCCCGGCGCGCGGCTGGCCGTCGCCCGGCGACCGATCGCTCGGTCAGCCCCGGCCGTGCTCGAGAATGCGGCTGAGCGGGACGACGGGGACCGAGATGGTCAGCTGCCCGGCGTGCTGGAAGCGCAGGGTGACCGTGACATGCTCCCCCACAGCGAGGGTAGCGTGCGGCTGCTCCAACATGAGGTGGTCCTTCCCGGGAATCAGCGACGCCTGGCCGTGGGCGGGCACGCGCAATTCGCGTAGCAATCCCATTGTGCCGTTCGCATTCTCCGTCATGAGCATCGACCCGGCTGCGGCAGGGCTTGACACCGCGACGAGCGCGTCGGGCCTTCCCCCGGAGTCCTTCACCGTGAGGTAGATGGCCGCCACGGCGGAGCTGGCCGGCTGAGGCAGGAAGGCGTCGACCACGCTGAGTGGGCCGATGCGATCGCCGATCGCCACCATCGACGGCGCGCCGTGAGAACCGGCACCCGCCGGCGGCGCCATGACCACGTAGACAGACGCCGCCACAGACAGCGTCAGTGCAGCACCCTTCGCGGCGAGCCGGCGTCGACGGTGCCGAGCGCCCCACGTCAATCGGCACATCGTCGTCTCCCGGTGGTGCAGCGATCTGTCACCTGGCACAACGCGCACCCCGCCACATCGATTGGACCTCTACTACGCTGCGTAGTATACCGAGCCCGATGTCCACAGGACATCGCTCTGGGAGAGTGATCCGCTGACCGACGTGCTCGCGAGCCCGGACGTCGAAGCGCCGACACTGCGCGCGCGTGAGGTGTCGCTGGCGATCGGTGGTATGACCTGCGGGAGTTGCGCGGTCCGGCTTGAAAAGCGCCTCAACGCACTGGACGGGAGTGCACGCCGCGGTCAATTACGCCAGCTGCGCGAGCGCTCGTGACTGTGTCCGACCCGTTCTCGCCGGTCGGATTACTGGAAGAGGTACACGCGGCGGGCTTCACGGCCCGGGTGCTGAGCGGGGAGACTCGGGAACAGGAGGATCTCCGGGCCGAGGAGGATCGTCGCGTCCGGAGCCTCGGACGACGGCTGGTCGTGGCCGGGCTTCTCTTCATGCCGCTGGGCGACGCCTCCATCGCTTTCTGGCTGGAGCCGTCGCTGCGCTTTCCCGGTTGGCAGTGGGTTCTCGTCGCCATGGCGCTCCCCGTGGTGACCTGGTGTGCCTGGCCCTTCTACTCGGCTGGGGTACGCAGCCTGCGTCACGGCACCGCCACCATGGACACCCTGGTGTCGATCGGCATCGTGGCGGCCACCGCGTGGTCCGTCTACGCGATGTTCGTGCGCGACACAAGTAACGTGCACGTCCCCATCTCCGACGTGTTCACCCACCAGTCCGGCGGTGCGATCTACCTCGATGTCGCGGCCGGCGTGACCACGTTCCTCCTCGCGGGCAGGTACTTCGAAGCGCGCTCCCGCCGTCGGGCCACCAACGCGCTCGGATCGCTGGCCGCGCTCGGGGCGAAGGAGGTCTGCGTCCTCGACGACTTGGGCGTCGAGGACCTTCGCCCAATCGGCACACTCTGTGTCGGCGAAAGGTTCGTGGTCCGGCCCGGGGAGACGGTCGCGGCCGACGGTGAGGTGGTATTCGGGCGGTCGGTGCTGGACTGCAGCACGATCACCGGCGAATCGCGCCCCGTCGAGGTGAACTCTGGTGATCGCGTGGTCGGTGGGACCGTCTCAACGAGCGGACGTCTGGTCGTCAAGGCCCAGGCGGTCGGTCGGGACGCCCAGCTAGGCCAGATGCTCCGCCTCATCGAGCAGGCCCAGAACGAGAAGGCGGGGGTACAGCGTCTGGCCGACCGCATCGCACGGGTGTTCGTGCCGGCCGTCCTCGCCGCATCGCTGGCGACCCTGGCCGGCTGGCTCCTGGCCGGAGGCAGCTCCGTTGCAGCGTTCAACGCCGCCCTTTCCGTCCTCATCATCGCCTGCCCCTGCGCCCTCGGCCTGGCCACGCCCACGGCGCTGATGGTGGCGTCGGCCCGCGGGGCGCACCTTGGCATCTTCTTCAAGGGCTACGAGGCAATTGAGCAGTCCGATCGTGTCGACACGGTGATCTTCGACAAGACCGGCACTCTGACCAAGGGCGCTGATGACGGTGGCGGGCGTGGCCACCGCGCCTGACGTATCCGAACGCGAGCTGGTGCGGCTCGCCGCCGCGCTCGAGCGCCCGTCCGAACACCCGATCGGCCGGGCCATCGCCGCACTGGGCGAGGGCGAGTCCGATCTGCCCGAGGTCGACGACTTCGCGTTGCTACCCGGCTCAGGCGCGCGGGGCGTGGTCGACGGACACCTCATCACCGTCGGGCGTGTCGACGCAACGGGGATGGGAGAGGTTCCGGTGCCCCTGTCCACGCGGTGTGCAGAATGGCTCGCCGAGGCTCAAACCGTGGTCTACGTCGGCCGCGCCACCGAGGTCGTCGGGGCGATCGCGCTCGGTGACGCCGTCCGAACGACCGCTGCTCCGGCCGTGTCCTCGCTCCACGCGCTCGGGCTGCGCTGCGTCCTCCTCACGGGAGACAACGAACACGTGGCCGCCGTCGTAGCCGCCGAGTGTGGCATGGACGGGTTCATGGCGGGCGTATCGCCCCAAGACAAGGTCACGGCAGTCCTCCGGCTGCAACGCGAGGGCCACCAGGTGGCCATGGTCGGGGACGGGGTCAACGATGGCCCCGCGCTCGCCCGGGCCGACCTTGGACTGGCACTCGGGACCGGTACCGACGTCGCACGTAACTCGGCTGACCTGATCATCTTTCGCGACGACGTAGGCACCGTGCCGACGGCCGTCAGGCTGGCCCGCCAGACCCATCTCACCATCCGCCGAAACCTCGCCTGGGCCTTCGGTTACAACAGCGTTGCCATCCCGCTGGCCGCCTGCGGACTCCTCAACCCGCTTATCGCTGCCGCTGCGATGGCCCTGTCCTCTGGCTGCGTGGTATGGAACAGCTCGCGGCTGCGCCACTTCTCGGGCATGGAGCGAGGGCGGACGCGGTAGCCATGACGCCGTGCCTCATCGGGACGGTGACCCTTGTCGGTTGTACCGGCAGGGCGCCGTCACGTCCCGCCGGGTGACCGGTATGACGACCTCCTCCGATTCTACGATGCGTAGTAGTGCCCAGAAGGAGACCGATCGGGAGGAAGGAGAGGGGTGCGGGGTGCGTAGGCAATGGTGCGCGACGGTGGCGCTGATCACCGCCGTAACCGTGCTCGTGCTCCTTGGTCCCACGCCAGCGGACGCGGCATCGCTGCACGGTCCGACGAGTGAGGTCAAGATCGTCCAGACCCCCTACGGGCGGGTGATCGCCAATGGCGCGGGGATGACGCTCTACGTCTTCGTCGACGACCTCTTGACCACCGCGCCCAGTGCGTGCGTGGGGGACTGCCACAACGATTGGCCCCCGGCATTCGCCCGCGGCCGCGTCCGCGTGGTCCCGGGGATCACGGGTCGCATCGGGACGGTCGATCGCTTCGGTCAGGGGCGCCAGCTGACCATGGACGGTCGCCCCCTCTACACGTTCTCCGGGGACTCGCCCGGCGAGCTCCGCGGCAACGGCATCGGCAACCTGTGGTGGGCCATGACGCCGAGCGGGCTCTCGGCCACCTCCTACCGGACGGTCCTGCCCACCTACCCTGATCCTGGCCCGACAACCCTCACGGTCGTCAAGACCAAATACGGCGAGGTGGTGGCGAACAACCGGGGCCAGGTCCTCTACGACTACGCCGACGACACCGCCACCACGAGCGTGTGCGACGCGCCGTGGTGCCTCGTCGACTGGCCACCACTCCAGGTCAGCGGGACCCCGACCGCTCCCCCGTCGATCACCGGGCCGATCGGGGTGATCGACGGCGCCGGCGGGACCCGACAGGTCACACTCGGGGGCCACCCGCTCTACACCTTCGCCGGCGACCTGCACCCTGCGGACACCCGGGGCCAGGGGATCGGATCGGACTGGTACCTCGTTTCGCCGGCTGGGAACACGGTGGAGGGCCATGGGACTGGCTGAGAGACCCCGCGCTCGCAGGCGGCCGGCGTCCGCTGCCCTCAGTCTCGCCCTCGTCCTGGCGGCGGTCGCCCTCTGCCTTACCGCGTGCGCGGGACCGAGCGCGAGAGGCAACGACAACGCCACGATCTCGCAGGTCGGCGGGCCGGCCGAAACCAGCGCCACCTACCCCGGCGCCCTGCTCTTCCCGAAGGCCTACCCGAAGCCTGACGTGACGCTGACGGACACATCGGGGGCTGCCTACAACATCGCCACCGACACTGAAGGCCGGCTGACCATGGTGTACTTCGGCTACACCCACTGCCCCGATCTCTGCCCGCTGAACATGTTCACCGCGGCCGACGCGGTCGGGCGCCTTCCGGCCGCCGACCGTTCACGCGTCACCGTCGTCTTCGTCACGACCGATCCCGACCGCGACACGCCGATCGTGATCCGCACATGGCTCGACCACTTCGACGACCAGTTTGTCGGACTCACCGGGACGATCACCGAAATCCGTCAAGCCGAAGAGAGGACGGGCCTCCCGCTCTCCTTCGCCGAGCACACCACCGAGGCGGGGGCGAGCTACACGATCGTCCACGCAGGGTACATCCTCGTGTACACGCAGGACGGTCTGGCGCATTTGGAGTTCCCCGCCGAGATCACCCCTTCCCAGGAGTCTCGCGACATCGGCACCCTGCTCCACCACGGATGGCAACCCTGACACGTACGAGCAGCGGAAACAGCAACACTAGGAGCCTCTCCACCTGAGGAGCCGACAACACTGGGGGGTATCTCCTACGTGCTCGCTGCCGGCCGACATGATGCGAACAACGACTTTCCGAGACGAGGCGCCGCCGGTCTGGGTTGACGGGCCGATCAAGAGTGGTTCTGCGTCTATCCAACCCCTAACTGAGTATTCTTCGAGGCATGTGAGTCCTTCCCGTCGACGACGAAAGCCAGAACCGCGGCGTCGCGTTCGCAGACCAACGCCGCTCCAACCTCGCTGATCGACCTCCGGCCTCCAGATCCGAAAGCCACCCGGCCTTCTGATCAAGACGACAACGACAACAAGGAGGTGGCCCCATGGCCGCAGATGGACTGAAAGGAAAGGTGGCCATCGTCACCGGCGGCAACAGCGGCATCGGCAAGGCCGTCGTCCTGGCCCTCGCCGAGGCGGGGGCGAACGTGGTCATCGACTACGTCAGCAATCCTGCGGCCACCGAGGACCTGGAGCGCCAGGTTGCGGCCCTCGGCGACAAGGCCATCGGCGTCGAGGCTGACGTGAGCAAGGTGGAGGATCTCCAACGGCTGGTGGACTCGGCCGTCAAGGCCTTCGGCCGGCTCGACGTCATGGTGAACAATGCCGGGGTCGAAACCCGGACCTCGGTGCTCGAGACCACCGAGAAGCAATACGAGTTCGTCCTCGGGGTGAACCTCAAGAGCGCCTTCTTCGGGACCCAGGTGGCCGCCAAACAGATGATCGCTCAAGGCGGGGGTGGCCGGATCATCAACATGACGTCGGTCCATGAGGACTGGCCCATGCCCGGAAACACGGCGTACTGCCTGTCCAAAGGCGGCATGCGCATGTTGACGCGTACCGCGGGCGTCGAACTGGCGCCGCACGGGATCACGGTGACCGGAGTGGGGCCCGGCGCGGTCGATACACCGATCAACGCGTCCACGGCAGCCGACCCGACCCTGCTGGCCAAACTGGACGCGGCCATCCCGATTGGGCGCATGGCCGAACCTTCCGAAATCGGCAGCGTCGTGGCCTTCCTGGCCGGGGACGGATCGAGCTACATCACCGCCACCACGATCTTCGCTGACGGGGGAATCATGCAAAGCAGCCCCGGGCTCTGACCGCGGAGCCGTTGCCAGCGCCTCGAAGCATCTCCGCGGTGCAGCCGCGTCGGAATGCTCTGAGAGGCTCCCACCAGAATGACATGAACGTGGAGGGACCGTGACACTGCATACGGTCGAGTCGACACCGCAGACCGTTCGTTCGGGATTTCTCGATCCCACCGCACCACCGGTCGCGACCATCGCGTCGGGCGACGTCGTGAGCTATCCGAACACGTGGACGCATTGGGGCAACGAAGCAGTCTTCGGCATGACCTTTGCCGAGCGAGAGCCTCTTCGCCACCGCTATCCGAACGGGCCCTACTCGATGTTGGGACCCGTCGTGGTAGACGACGCCCAACCAGGTGACGTCATCGAGTGCAAGCTCGAGGCACTGAGAACCCGCGACTGGGGGTGGAATTCCTTTCCGCTCGGAGTCGGCGCACTCCCCTCGTATTTCAAAGAGCCCTATGTGCACTACTTCCGTTTTGACGATGCGCGCCGCACTGCTGAGTACGTGCAGGGGATCGAGCTCGAGCTGGCACCCTTTCTCGGCGTCATGGGCGTTGAACCGGCGGGAGACGCTGCCGTCAGCGCCATCCTCGCCGGGCCCTACGGAGGCAACCTCGTGCTCAGGGAGTTGACTGTCGGTTCGTCGCTCTACCTCCCCGTTGCCAAACCCGGCGGCCGACTCTGGATGGGCGACGTCCATGCGCTCCAGGGCGACGGTGTCGTGGACCAGACTGCGATCGAAACCGCCGCTGAAGAACTGAAGATCCGTTATGACCTGCACAAGAGCGTCGCTCTCGAGGGACCGCTCGGCGACACGAAGAGCGATTGGATCGGCATCGGCTTCGGCGAGAGCCTCGACGACGCCCTTGTCTCCTGCCTCCAGCGGCTCATCTCGTGGTTGCACGCAGCGGCCGGCATCTCGGAAGGAGAGGCGTACGCCCTCTGCAGCATGGCGGTGAGCTTCCGGGTCACCCAATACGCACACCAGACCGGATCCGCCTACACCGCCATCCCGCCAAAGACAGTCCACGGGATGGTACCCAAGCACATCTTTCCCGAGAGCATGCGACGTCGGATCGAGCGTTGGCTCCGTCCCAACCAGAAGGCTCGTGCCTGATGCTCACCGCCGTAGATCGACTGGACATCCTCGACGTCGTGACTCGAGCGGATGACGCCGCTACCCGTCGGGATGCCGATGCGTACGTCGCTTTCTTCACCAACGACGCCGTGCTCGACGGTGACAAAGGCGATCATCGGGGCAAGGAACGACTGCGCCAGTCGGTGGTTCGAATCTGGGAATCCGAGGGCTCGATGACCACGCACTGCACCATGAACGCCGTTATCAACCGAATCGACGACGATACAAACCGCGCCGTCGTCAGGTCGCAGCTGATGATCCTGCGCAACGAGTCGCCCGTAACCATCGCCAGCCTCTCCTTTATCACGCAGCACCTGGTCAGAATGGGCTCTCAGTGGTTCATCGAACGCCGATCGGTCCGATCGGCTCCCGGATAGCAAGCAGACCGAGTCAACGGTGGTCTCCAGCTTGAACGGAGGATCGACATTGCAGCGCGACATCCAGGAACACACGACCTCCGAGGTTGATCGTTCGATCGCTGCAATCGTGGGCGAGTGGTACTTGCGCTCACGAAGCGCCCATCGCGATGCAGAGGTGATTGCGGCATACAGGCAATTGCAGTTGGAAACCGACCACCTCTACGTCGTCCTCACTCGGACCGTCTGCGACTGGCCGGTGCGAGTGGCATTTACTCATTGTGTCCAACCCTATGGAAGTGACGAAGAGCTCATCTCTGCAGTCCGCACCAATGGGACTCTCGAGATCACCTCAGCCGTGGCCGTCGGAGGGCGCCTTCATCCCCTCCTTGGCTGTGAGTTCGGTGGCGCATTTGACCGGTTCCGTGCCGTCCATGACCTCATCGGTCATGCTTGGTGTGGCTACGGTTTCGACCTCGATGACGAGTGCGCGGCGTGGAGTGCCCAAGACCGCCTGCACAGTGGTCTGGCTCGGTTCGCCCTGGCGACCGAGCTTTATGGAGTGAACGCAGCCCGCAGTGTCATTGGCGAGGCGCCCGACCTCAGAGCATTGCTCCTGGCTCCCTCGGCCTTGAGCTCATCCACAGGAGTGAGGGTTGAAAACCTTGATCTACGTGGTGCAGACAGGGCAGCAGACGGGATCCGAACCCGGCACCGTCAGCTCGCGAGGCAGTGGCTTCGGATGCAGCCGCTGCCTATCCTGAAGGAACTGACCGCGGAGACCTGATGGAGGCCGACCCCCCCAGCGCCCGAACGTCCTCCAACAGGCAAGGGGGATCGATCGGCAATGTTGTCCTGGTCCATGGTGCTTACGCCGACGGGTCATCGTGGCTGGACGTGATCGAGTACCTGCAGCGGGCAGGGCTGACGCCTACTGCCGTACAAAACCCACTCGTCTCGCTTCCCGACGACGTGGCTCACACTCGCTACGTCTTAGGACTCCAAGATGGACCGACCATTCTTGTTGGTCATTCGTTCGCCGGTACGGTCATCACAGTAGCGGGGATGCATCCATCGGTCGCGGGACTGGTCTACGTCGCTGCCCGCGCACCTGATGTTGCTGAAGACCATGCCGCGCTGGCGAAGAAGTTTCCGGCGGCTCCAGCCAACGAAGGGCTCACCTTCCACGACGGGTTTGGGTCACTGACCGAGGAAGCGTTCCTCAACGACTTCGCCAACGGTGTCGACCCGGTGAGGGCCCGAACGCTCTACGCCGTGCAAGGAAGAGTGTCTGACACGCTCTTCACTGACAGAACGACCGAGGCGGCCTGGAGGTCAAAACCGTCCTGGTATGCAGTGTCTCGACAAGATCGCACGATCTCGCCGGAGTTGCAGCAATTTCTGGCTCAGCGGATGCACGCCACGACCGTCGAGATCGACTCTGGCCATCTCTCGATGATCACCCACCCAGAGCAGATATCGCAGCTGATCTTGGACGCGGCCGAACCGCCAGAGGCGAAGCGGAATTCTTAGTACCTCACGCATCTCGTTGATCGTGACGACTCCGGCCCGCGTCGACTTCGAGCCGAGCTTGAAAAAGGCGGCCTCGAAGCTGCTAACTCTCGTCCTGAGCGACAGCTTCCGAGGCCGCGTCTGTAATTCCGGAAAGGACCGCTGCCTGGACCCCTGGGTCGGCAAAAAGGATCGCAACAGCACTCGTGCCGAGGCGTTCGGAAGACTCGGCGACGGCCGCAGCTACCAGGTCAGAGCGGCCAGCCGTGATCCAATCGGGATGGATATACGAGGACCGGGTAACGGAGGTCGTGTCGCCCAGCAAAGCGGACGCGGCGCCGACGGCGAGGCGCTCCCGCGACCTCGCCGAGACGTCCGGCGGGGGTTCGGCTCCCGCAAGCACTGCAACTGCCGCAACCGTGGCGCCCCAAGTGCGAAACACTTTGGCGCTCGCCGGGGCTTGCGTGTGCGCATGGAGGTAGGCGTTCACTGCGGCACTCGTCACATGATGCATTCCGTGTTCACCCCTTACGGCAAAGATCGGCTGCGCATCGTTGGCCGCCGCACTTACCAGCGCGCCGACAACCTTGGCCGTCACGTGGTCGTGAACTGTGACGGTGTGAGGGCGGTGCTCCTTGCCGATGAACTGGAACGTGATGGTCGAGCCGCGCGTCTCGACGTGGTTCCGCCGAAGCGTTGTAAGTCCGTAGGTGTGATTGTCTCGGGCATACCGGTCATTCCCAACCCGCAGCAACCCTCGCTCCAAAAGCCTGACCATGGCGGCCATCACGACACGTGCGCGGAGCGGATCCTGGCGGTATTGCGCGATGTCACTTTCAACCTGAAGGCGTAGCGCAGGAATGGCCGCAGCGAAAAGGGTCATGCGGTCGAACTTGTCGTCGCTGGCAAGATGTTGTGCCGTTGCGGAATATCGGTACTGCGTCCGACCGCGCTGGTCGACTCCTGTCGCCTGTACTGGCGTATCGGCGTCCGCCGACGCCCACACCTCTACCCATGCAGGTGGAATCGCCAGCCGTCGCAGTCGTTCGAGGACAGCCGGATCGTCGACTGAACGGCCGGCCTCGTCGACCCACTTGTCGGGTCGTGCGGTGATTCGATGGAGCCCAGGCGGCCGGAACGCCCGTGGGGTCGGCAACGTCCGACTGCGAGAGTCCTTCACCCTGGAGCGCTCCGAAGCCGGCCGCTCCGGCGAGGCCCGTTCAACCTCACGGAACTCCTGGCACGGCGGCCGGGATCAGGGCGGCGCAGGCGCGTAATGCTTGCATCGCCACGGGACTCGACACGCTCGTGGACTTCGCGGTCGGATACCAGTGGTGATCGTTCAGGCAGGTGACAAGGCGCTGGACGGCTGCCGCTGGGCCGAGCTTGAAACCCCCCGGCGCGGCACCGCTGACACCCAGGCCGACGGGACGGTTCAACTTGATCGTGCGAATTGCGTTCGCACGTCCAGCACAATCGTAGAGAGTCCCCGTACCGTTCCCACCCCAGACGGACGGGTCGACGTGCAGGCACGCTTGTGCGACAAGTTGGCCGATCTGATCCGGGTCCCCGAGGTCGAACCCACCGGTATCGACGAACCGCAGTTCTCGATCAGCGACGAGCATGGCCAACCGCCCTCGTGTCATGGCCGAATCCGTGCCGTAGAACCCACCCCACGGCATCACGGAATACCCGTCGGTGATGGGACCGTCGGCTGTGATGTCGCTGTGCACGGCGACGATCCAGCGTTCGTCCTGGCGTTGGCCAACCAGCCATTTGAGCTCGGCGGGTGCCAGTCCTGAACTGGTTGGGCCGAATCCGCCAAGGCTCGTCAGACTCCCGCCGCGCTGCGCGTTCCTCAGAGGTGGCCCGGCAGAGGCGTAAGGAGCATTCTCCGAATGTCGGACACCCCAGAGCACCCAGAGCCCAGGTGCGATCAGCGCCACCCCGAGGCCCGTGATCAGCGCGATCTTCAGTGCGGGACGCGCGGAGTTGCCTCGCAAGAATATGACCATCAAGAGCACGGCTCCCACAACGGCGAGCGCGACGGGTAGAGCGACGCGCAATCCCGGGTAGACGTCGACCCTGTTCAAGAAGACAACGTCGACAGCAGCGGTTCCGGCCACAGCGACAGCGGCGAAAACCGCGCCCCACCGCCCGCTTCGGAGAGCGAGGGCCAACCCGATTCCGACGAGCGCAGCGATCGCCGGGGCAAACGCCGACACGTAATAGTCGTGAAAGATCCCGTGGGTGTAGGCGAGGACGAAATAGCTCACCACCCCATAGCCCCCCCACAGCACCAGAGATCCCACCTCGGGCCGAGCGAGTCGCCTGCGGACCGCCAAGACCACGCCTGCGACGAGCGCCAGCAGCGCGGGGACCACCAGCCACATCACCTGGTCGCCAATGCTCTCGTTGAACAGCCGGCCCAGGCCGGGCGTTCCCCCGAGGCCGGGAAGTCGAGCCGTGAACGCACCGATGTCGAAGTTGCCGAACCCCGCTCCTATACCCGTATTCCCGCCGGTGAGGTCGCCAAAGCCGCGGGCCCCGAGCACGAGGCTCTGTGCGGTGTTGTTGGTGCTGAGGGCGACGTAGGGTCGGCTCGTCGCCGGTGTGAGGTCGATCAGAGCGATCCACGCCCCGATCACGAGCAGAAACACACCTCCCGCCACGACCGCGTCTCGGAATCGACGCCACCAACCACCGGGGCCAGCGAGAAGGTACGCCGCAAAAATGCCGGGCATTACGAAACCCACAACGAGGAGTTTCGCGAGGAACGCCAACCCGCAACAGAATCCGGCAACGATCATCCATGCCGGTCGACGGTCGCTCATCGCGCGTTGCGTTGCATACGCGGCAGCGACCATAAAGAGCACCAACGTGATGTCAGGATTGTTGACCCGCGCGATCGCCACGAAGGTCGGTGTCAGCGCGAGCGTGATCCCGGCTGCACGTCCTGCCCACCTCCCCCAGGCTCGGCGCACGGCCGCCATGAGCAATCCCACCGACGCTACACCGCAGACCGCAGAAGGCAGCAAAATCGACCAACTCGAGAACCCGAAGACTCGTGCGCTGAGAGCACCGGCCCACAGGGCGAGCGGCGGCTTGTCGGTGGTGATCCAACCACCGGGGTCAGAAGCCCCGTAGACAAAGTTCCGCCACGAATAGGTCATGGATCGAACAGCCCCGGCGTAGTACGGGTTGCCGTAGCCGTTCTTGGAAAGCCCCCACACGAGGATGACCGTTGTCGCTGCCAGGATCGCGAGTTCGGGCCAGCTCGATCGGAGTCGCTGACCCCACGTGTTCCTCGTTGGACTCTCGAACGGCGGGGACGTCGTGTCTGGCGGCCGCGTAAGAGTCGTCAACGGGTTAGGCCTTTCGCTGTGCGCCGTGCAACCTAGACCGCGGATCCTTGACCTGGCGACTATCGAATGGCCCCGCGCAGCGCGAGGAAGAGTGTCCCCGCACACATGCCCGTTCTCCCAGCAATCGGGAGGGACGAACCTCGCCGAGCAAGGTCCTCTCCGTCACGGTCTCGAGAGCCCTTGAAAACGGGAGAGGCCGGGTTGCTGGCCGACGCGGGCGAGTTGTCGCAACGCAGCAAGGTTGTGATTGAGCTCCCCATTGAGAAAGTCGAGGACGGTGTGCACGTCGACGCTTTCCCATTTCGGCGGTTTCTGGCGAGAGAGTTCGAGCTGTTGGAACGAGACGTGAGGTGCTCCAATGAGGCTGACGAGGTATTTCGGAGGCTTGGCATCCTCGTAGATCTTCTTCCCCGCCGAGTACGGGATCGTCTTGTCCGCTGTGCCGTGGAGCACGAGGATTGGCGTCGTTCGGCCCTTGAAGAACTTCCCGCTGCCGAATTTCGTTTCCGTACCGTCGATGATGACGGCGGCATCGACCCGTGGATCCAGGCAGCACGTGTTCTCGGTCCAGGCCAGCACCGTCATCGCTCCAAGGGAGTGGCCCACGCCCGCAATTCTCCTGGGATCGATCATGCCTGACAGCAGGTTTCCTGATGCCCGAGACATGCTGAGGACCTGTGTAAGGACGTAGGACATGTCGCCTGGTTGGTTGGCCAAATCCTTGGCGGTGTCGCCGCCGGGTGCCGCGATGTTCGACAGTGGAAAGGTCGGCGCAACCACGACGTAACCCCGCTCGACCCACTGTTCGAGCAGTGGGTCGTAAATGAAACCCTCGGAATCGAGTCCGTGCGCGAAGACGATAAGCGGAAAGGGTTTGTCGACATTCGAGGGAGGTGCGTTCGTGACTGGGTTCTCGGTGGGTCCGATCGTCGACGGGTAGAGGACCCAGGTGGTCAGTTTTCGATAGGGAAGCGCCGGCTCGCTGCCATTGGCTGGAGTTCTCCTGCTGGTGTCCACGAGGTTGAGGGTGACTTGGCCGACGCCGTATTGCGCCGGTGAACTGACCCGACCGGTGGTCGTAGTCGTGGAGAGGGCCGACCCTGTCGCGGGCGCTCCCAAGAGCGCCACGACACAGGTCGAAATGACGAGAAGCAGCGAGAGAATCGCCAAGAGGGGCATCCACCGTGGCGGGGCCCCAGTCATTGCGCCCCATCCTGTCACTGACCCGCGTCGCCGCCCCATGCCAACGTAGTTTGCACGAAAGACCCTCCATGGAATTGGCCTGGCTACAGGACCGGTTTCCGGCAGTTGACGGCTGATTCGTGTTCTTGGACGAAAACTAGACTCTGGTGGTCAATTCTCGATTTGGAGGCTAGGAAGGGGCACATGATCGACCAGGACCGGGACAGCCGATCTCCGATCGTCGTCGCCGATCCCTCGGATCGGCGGTTTCCCGTCTTCCCACCCGACGTTCTCGACGAGCTCTCCGAGTTCGGCGAGAGACGCAAGTTGGTGGCGGAAGACGTGCTCTACCGGGCCGGCGACGCAACCTCGAACTTCTACGTCCTGATCGAAGGGGAGATCGAAGTCGTTCGGGACGACGACTCGCAGCAGCTGGTTGTCGTCTACGGGGCCGGACAGTTCATCGGCGAACTCGGCCTTCTCACCGGACAGCGGACACTTCTGACCGCCCGATCCACCCGGAGCGGGATGGCACTGGTCATTCCACAAGACTCGTTCCGCCGATTGATGGCGACCAAACCCACCATCTCGGACAGCATCTTCGGCGCCCTCATCGCCCGGAGGGAAACCCTCCGAACCACCTCGGTTGCCGACGCGATTCAGATCATCGGTTCGCGCTTCTCACGCGAGGCGTTGGCGCTGCGGACGTTCGCCACCCGAAACCGTCTGGCCTATTCGTGGATCGATCTCGAAGAGGCAGAAGACGTCGGGGTGCTTCTCGCGAGCAAGGGCCTTCGCGTCGGCGACACCCCGGTCGTCATCACCCCGACCGCGATCCTCCGTCACCCGACACCGGGGCAGTTCGCCGAGCAGTTGGGGCTGACCTACCACCCGATCCCTGGCCGCACGTTCGATCTGGTCGTCATCGGCACCGGCCCGGCGGGCCTCGCCGCCTCGGTCTACGGGGCCTCCGAAGGTCTCGACACGGTCTCGCTCGACGCAGTCGGTCCCGGCGGACAGGCCGGTTCGAGCTCTCGCATCGAGAACTACGCGGGGTTCCCCAACGGTATTTCGGGTGGCGACCTCGCAGCCCGGACCGCGGTCCAGGCCCAGCGGCTCGGGGCTTGGGTGGTGAGCCCCTGCGAGGTGTCGGGCCTGCGTGTCGAACATGGGTTCCATGTCGTTTCACTGATTGACGAGAGTGAGGTCCCCACCCGGGCGGTCATCATCGCCACGGGTGCGCGGTACCAAAGGCTGGCCATCGCCGACCTCGAGCGATTTGAGGGCAACGGGGTCTACTACGCAGCGACCGATCTCGAGACTCGATCGTGCAGCGGTTCCGACGTCATCGTCGTGGGTGGCGGCAACTCGGCTGGTCAGGCCGCCATCTACCTGAGCCAGGGAGGAAGCAGGGTCGCGGTCGTCGTCCGGCGACCCGACCTCTCGAGCAGCATGTCGCACTACCTCATCGATCGCATTACTGCCGATCCCAACATCGAGGTCGTGCCCGACACGGAAGTGCGGGTTCTCGAAGGCGACGACCATCTTGAATCGGTGGTCCTCGAGCACAACCCGTCTGGGCACCGAACCACCAGGGAGTGTCTTGCGCTCTTCTGCTTCATCGGCGCGGAGCCCGCAACATCGTGGCTACAAGGAGCCGTTGCCCTCGATGAAAAGGGCTTCATCCTCACCGATCGCTCTCTTCCGGCTCATGAGCTGCAAAGTCCCATCTTTGCCGAACGAGAGCCGTTGCCGTTCGAAACCTCAGCGCCCGGAGTCTTTGCTGTCGGCGACGTCCGTCTGGGTTCCATGAAGAGGGTTGCGGCCGCCGTTGGAGAGGGTTCGAGTGCCGTGCGGGCCGTCCACGAGTACCTCGCAATGAGTGCCTAATCGTTCGGCACTTTGCCGGTTTCGTCCTTCGCAGAGTGTGCATCACAAGGCGTCGCCATCTCGCCCCGCGACTCCGGGGCTATGTTTGCGGTATCGGGTATTCGAAGGCTGACGGTACCGTGCGAAGCAGTTCGGCGTCGCGCCGTTGCCCGACACAAATGGCATGAGCGAAGCCGATGAGAGGAGTTCGATGTCGATCCCAGCGCCCGATCACCTGAACAACCGGCACCGTGACACGCTCCTGCAGATCTTTCAACATCCCGCGAGCCACAACATCGAGTGGCCGGCCGTCTTGTCGTTGCTCGAATTTGTGGGATCGGTCGAGCAGCGCCATGACGGGAAGTACAAGGTGACGGTCGGCGCCGAGACCGAGGTTCTCGCCGCTCCCAAGCACAAGGACATCGACATCCAACAGGTTGTCGACCTTCGACGGATGTTGACCAGTGCCGGATATCGAGCCCTCGTGGACGAACTCGAGGGCAAGGGAAAAGAGGTGTGACCATGATCGGTGGCGCCGAACCCGGAAGGTCATTTCCACCAGGTGCACCATAAGGCGGTGAATCCAAAGGGAACCTACGAAGCCGAGCGATGAGATTCGTCCATGCCATCGGACACGCGTTGACGGTGGCCGGTGGTATGACGTGGCAAATTCTCTGGTCGTTGATCTTGGGGTTCGCCTTGTCCGCGGTCGTTCAGGCACTCGTGCGGAAGGGCACCATCGAGCGCCTCCTCGGTAATGACTCGCCAAAGGCGCTCGGGGCGGCGACGGGGCTGGGCATCGCGAGCTCGTCGTGTTCGTATGCCGCCGTGGCGCTTGCTCGAGGCCTGTTTCGCAAGGGGGCCAACTTCACCGCCGTGATGGTGTTCGAGATCGCGTCGACCAACCTCGTGATCGAGCTTGGGATCATCATGGCACTCCTGCTCGGATGGCAATTCACTGCGGCCGAGTTCGTCGGCGGCCCGATCATGATCGTCCTCATCGCCCTACTCTTCCGCCTGTTCCTCCGCCAACGCCTGGTCGAGCTGGCCAAGTACCAAGCCGATCGAGGACTGGCCGGCTCCATGGAAGGCCACGCAGCCATGGACATGAGCGTCAAGGCGGAAGGCAGCGTCTTCACCCGCCTGAGGTCGCCCGAGGGCTTCACGTCGGTTTCGCACGTCTTCGTGATGGAGTGGGCCGCGGTGTTGCGCGACATCGTGGCAGGGCTTCTCATTGCTGGCGCTTTGGCTGCGTGGGTGCCCGATAGCTTCTGGCAGCACCTGTTCTTCACCGGACGTCCGCTCCTGGCGAAGATCTGGGGTCCGTTGCTCGGGCCCGTGATCTCGATCTTCTCCTTCGTGTGCTCGATTGGGAACGTCCCCTTGGCAGCGGTGCTTTGGAACGGCGGCATCAGCTTCGGTGGAGTGATCAGTTTCATCTTCGCCGACCTGATCATCTTGCCGATTCTGGTCATCTACCGGAAGTACTACGGGACAAAGATGATGCTCTTCATCCTGGCGACGTTCTACGTCACGATGGTCCTCGCCGGCTACGCCGTCGAACTGATCTTTGGGGCCGCAGGGCTGATTCCAGAAACGCGCAACGCGACGGTGCTCAGTCCCACGATCAGTTGGAACTACACGACCTACCTCAACATCGTGTTCATCGTGGTTGGACTTTTGCTGGTGTGGCGGTTCTTCCGTACCGGTGGCCCAATGATGCTCAAGATGATGGGTGGCAGTCCCGAACCCGCTGCGTTCGGGCCCATGTCGGAGAGCCAGGGATGACGGCTCTTCCACGCGAGAGCCTCGAGTAAGGGGGTGAGACACGCCCCACTCCCCCGTCGTGCTGTTCCGTCCACCAATTTCCACCCCAACGAGTGTCGACGCTGCCCCGTCCGCCGACAGAGGCGCAGCCGGTTCAGCCGACCAGGTAGACCTCATAGATCACGGCTGAGGGTCGTGATGAGGCCCCCGCACGAGCCGCTCGGGTTCGTCATCCGACAGAGGCGTCGGAATTGGACTATCCCACCTCGCCGAGGAACGAGAGGAGTGCCTCGGGCCTGGAAGCTGCTCCACCGCGCCGATGACACCCGGCCGATGGTTGCTCGGGCGGCCCAGGCCCTGATCGACCACGCCTCGACCTGCGGCTGGCGAACACCTCCCGCCGAACCGTATTGGCCTCCTGCTTGAACTTAGGTTCGCAGGTCCGGGGACGAGATGGAGGCATCAGCTCGATGAGAACATCGCGCCCGACGGAGGTGCACGCCACCCTCATTCCCTCTTGACAGAGTGAACAGACCGGTCTACCTTACATAGCTAGACAGACTTGTCTACTCAAGAGGAGAGCCATGAGCGCGTCAAGCGGCAGGACGGATCCCGAATTGGGGAAGGCACTCGTCACCGGGCGACTTCGGGCATCGGTCGGGCGGCCGCCCTGCAACTCGCCCGGGATGGCTGGGAAGTCATCGTTCAGGGCCGGAACGCCGAACGTGGAGCCGATGTTGTCCGGGCCATCGGAGAGCAAGGTGGCAGAGCACGCTTCCTGGCGGCCGACCTCAACGACCCTGCGGCGGTACGAGCCCTGGTCGAAGCCGCAGGGCCAATTGATGTCCTGGTGAATAATGCCGGGACTTCGTGGTTCGGCCCGAGCGCGGATCTCGACGAGGAGACCTTCGACGAACTGTTCGACGGCAATGTGCGCTCGGCGTACTTCCTCGTCGCCGGGATCGCTCCGGGTGTGGCGGAGCGATCCTCCGGGAGCATCATCAGTCTCGCCAGCATGGCCGGTCAGATCGGGCTGGCCGGTGGCGCAGCGTATGGTGCCACGAAGGCCGCCCTCAGTTCCATGACTCGGTCGTGGGCGGCGAAGTTCAGTCCCCGGGGCGTCCGGGTCAACGCCATTGCGGCCGGACCGGTGTTCAGCACTTCCGAGAAGGCAACGCTCATCGAGGAACTCGGCAAGACGACGTTGCTCGGACGCGGCGCGCAGGTCGAGGAGATCGCGGAGGTCATCGCCTTTCTCGCTTCGGAAAAGGCGAGCTACGTGACCGGAGCGACCCTTGCCGTCGACGGTGGCCGCACGGCGGGATGAGACCCATGCTCGCTCTCACCGAATCATCGGTGGCCGAGACCGCCCGGGTGTCCGAACCAACTCTCCGGCGGCCGCTGCTGCGCATGGTCTTCCTGGCATCGATCACCGTGTCCTTCTTGGCCGCCTCGGCCGCTCCGACCCCGCTCTATGGCACCTACCAGCACGACTGGGGCTTCTCGGATCTCACCGTCACGGTCATCTTCGGCGTCTACGCTCTCGCCTTCCTCGGAGCCCTTCTCACCCTGGGACGCCTTTCCGATCACATCGGTAGGCGGCCCATCCTGATCGCCGGCATCACCGGTCAGCTACTCGCTCTGGCCATCTTCATCGACGCCCACAGTTTCTCGGCGTTGCTGGTGGCCCGGATCGTGCAAGGTCTGGCTGCAGGTACCGCCATCGGTGCCATCGGGGCCGGGATGCTCGATATCGACCCAGTACGCGGCGCGGTGGCCAATGCAACGGCCCCGGGCCTGGGCACGGGCATCGGCGTGCTCGTGTCGTCGTTCGCCGTGCAGTGGCTGCCGGCGCCGACACGATTGGTGTACCTCGTCATCGTCGTCGTGCTCGTGGGGCAGGCCATGGGGGTCGCCCCGCTCCCCGAGACCAGTCCACGGGCTCCGGGAACCTGGCGGTCGATCGTTCCCCAGATCGAGCTCCCCACACAGACCCGCCGACCCATGATGGCCGCCGCGCCTGTGCTGTTCGCCGTGTGGGCCCTGGCGGGTTTCTACGGCTCGCTCGGGCCGAGCTTGGCCGATCATCTGGCGGCCGGTTCTGCCTCCGTGGTGGAAGGTGGCCTCGGCCTCGGCCTCTTGGCTCTGATCGCCGCCGTGACCACCTACGTGCTCCGGGCCACCCCCGCATCGCAAGTAATGATGATCGGCACCAGCACCCTGATCGGAGGAGTCGGTGTGGTGCTGCTCTCACTCTGGATTGGTTCCACCGCGCTGTTCTTTGCCGGAACTGCGGTGGCGGGCATCGGTTTTGGTGCCGGATTCCAGGGCGGCATCCGCCTGGTCGCTCCCCTGGCCCACCCCGATCAGCGAGCCGGCGTGCTCTCCGCCCTCTTCATCGTCTCGTACGTCGGATTGGGCGTTCCCGCTGTCCTGGCCGGTGTGGCCGTCGTCCATGGCGGCGGGCTCATCGCCACCAGCTACGAATACGGCCTGGCCGTCATCGTCCTCGGCCTCGTCGCCACCTTCAATCTGATCCGCAGCAACCCCACATCTCACCATCAGACCCAGGAGGTCGCCCAATGACTCACGCCCGTATCCAGCTAGAGGCCGGACCAGATCACCCGATCACGGTGGAACCGTTCACTCCCCATGTGGTCGTTCGCAGCGGCTCTACTCTCGTCGCCGAAACCGATCGAGCTCTCGAGCTACGAGAGGCCGGCTACCCGCGCGTGCTCTATGTCCCCCTCGAGGATGTCGATCCTCGCCGGGTGCGCCCCAATGAGCTGCGCACCTGGTGCCCGTACAAAGGCGAGGCCTCCTACTACGACATCGTCGACAGCGACGCCGACGGCACAGACCTGAACGCGGCCGTCTGGTACTACGCCGAACCCTTTGCTGCGGTCGAGAGCATCCGGGGGCACGTGGCGTTCTATGCCGACCGTGTGGCCATCACCACCTCCGCCGACGACTCGACCGTACGATAGACAGACCTGTCTGAGGGGAGCAGTAACGGTGAGCAGTGCACCAAGGCAGACCGAGCATCGAACTTCGGCACGGGACCGCCTCGTCGGGGCCGCCAACGAGCTCTTCTACGCCGAAGGCGTCCAGTCCGTCGGCATCGACCGCATCATCGAACGGGCTGGCGTGGCCAAGGCTTCGCTCTACAACCACTTTGCCGGCAAGGAGGAGTTGGTAGCCGCGTACTTGGCCTCACGGCACGACTCCACCACCGACAGGATCGCCAAAGCGATCGAAGGCGTTGAGGATCCCCGACAAAAGATCCTCACCGTCTTCGATGCCCAGGCGAAGCAGTACCAGCAACGCGACTTCCACGGGTGCGCGTTCATCGCCGCCTCGACGGAAGCACCCTCGGGTGGCCTGGTCGAACAGGCCGCCGACGAGTTCAGGGCCTGGATGCGGAACATGTTCACCGATCTGGCCTCGCGAGCCGGCGCCCCCGATCCCGTCAGCCTGGGGCGTCAACTTCACCTCATCTACGACGGTGCTGGACTGGCGGGTCGCATGGACCATCACGACCCTGGAATCCGGTCCTGTGCCCGCGACGCCGTTGAGGCCGTGCTCGACGCCGCCCTTGCCACTCCCAACCAGAGATCGACGCCGTGAGTGCGGACTTCCACTGGCTCGTAGCAACTTCTCGAATCGTCGCGTAGCATTCGTCCGACAGCCTCATGCGATGTTTCCGCGGCTGACCTCGAGCTTTCTCGGAGGAAAAGACAGGATACGAACTCGCGTCCCTCACCTTCGATTGGCGTCCACGCTCGGTAGGGCCAACGACCGACCCGCTTCCCGAGATCCGAGATCGTCTGGGCCCGCAGGATGTGAAGGCCACTCCCCCGACATTCGATGCGAAAGGAATCAAGCGTATGCCCGACGACTCAGTAGGTCACTCTGGCTCCTCAATCGACGACCATCACCTTCTGCTGATCGGTGCCGGGCCGGGCCTTGGAATGGCTGTCGCTCGTCGCTTTGCCGACGGCGGCTATCGGGTGACCTTGGTGGCTCGCGGCACGGACGGACTCCGCGATCTCTCTGACGGTCTCGCCGACACCGGAGCCCAGATTGACACGATCGCGGCAGACGCCAGCAACCCTGAAGGTCTGGCTGCCCGGATGGCTGAGCTCTACAACGCACAGGGTGCGCCCGGGCTCATCATCTATAACGCGGTCATGGGAGCTCCGGACAAGCTCCTGAGCTCGAGCGTCGAGCACCTGCAGACGGCCTATGCGGTTGACGTCATCGGCGCTATCGTCGTGACGCAGGTCGCCGCTCCAGCCATGCGGGCGGCGAGTTCCGGCACCATCATCGTGACGGGTGGCGGTTTCGCCGATCATCCGATTCCGGCCCTCGCGACCGTTTCCCTCGGCAAAGCAGCGCTCCGATCCGCCGCCACCATGCTCGGAGCCGATTTGGAGCCAGATGGCGTCCGCGTGGCGACCCTGACGATCGCCGGACAGATTGTTGCGGGCGGCGCCTTCGATCCTGAGAACATCGCACAGCGCTACTGGGAGGTCGTCCACTCCGACGGTCCCTGGCAGGCGGAGTTTCGCTTTACCGGCGAATAAGGCCCGTACTGCGGGCGGTTCGATCATCGAGATCGTCGAGGGACCGGATCACTGACGAACGGCACACGGCCTGGCAAGGCAGAAATACGCTTCCACCTGGTTCTCGGAGCGGAAGACGAGACTGATTCCCTTTCGAATCGAGGGGCCGCAAGACCGCTGGCAACATCAGTCCGATTACCAACCGCGGTCAGGGCCCTCGAAACGCGCGCTCAGCGCGGTCGAATTCTCGTCGCACCGCATTGAGATCGTAAGGCTGCTCGACCAGCGTGGCCGAATCCCACTGACTACGAGGAGTCCCGACGAAGTCACCGCCATAGACGTGAATGGCTCCAGTATACGAAACCTTTGCTGGGTTGTGGACGCTGTGGATGACGTCGGCACCGAGGAGGAGCACGGCCCCGTCAACGAGGCTTCGCCCCCCGGAAAGAGTAAGAGCGTCGTCGTCTCGTCGGTAAAAGGTGTTGTCCTCGCGTCCGCTGTAGATGCCAATCGCAGCCCACATACGGTGGTCGTGTGGGTAAAGCGTCATGAGTGGGGGCCAAATCACGTTCAGGACGGTGAGATCCGGGGATCGGTACAAGACGTGGAGCCCAACAGATGAACCTTCGAACCCATGGTTCCCCAGCGCGTTGTCGGTGACGAACCGCGTGACAACTTCACGGACCGCACCCCTCGGATCCGTGTCGCTTATGGCTTCGATGCAGGAACCGACTAACTGATCGGTGGTGATCACGACATCGCTCCTGACAGGCGGCCCTCGAGATATGACTGCAATTTGGCGGTCAGGTCCTCCGCATCGACCCCTCCACCGTCGATAAAGCTTGACTTTCTTCGCCGCAGGAACGGGGTCCCTATGAGGTACATGCCTGGAGATTCTGCGACGCCCCCGACGTGGCGAATCATGCCCTTCTCGTCGAGCACTGGGACGTCGAGCCATGAGTAATCTGGTCGAAATCCCGTAGCCCACAGAATGGTCTTGACATGTCCACTCTTGAGATCCAGTCCGAGGGGAGGAGCCGGGTCAACGAGGGTCGGCTCGAATCTGTGCGGTGGTGGCAGCGAGTCGTCCACACGCTGGGTCGCGGCCCATTCGTCGAGGGTATCCAGAAGACGACCAAGTTTGAGATCGGCGAGCTCGCACTTGTTCCGCAACGAGCCGGAAAACTGCGCCCGACCGTCGCTTATGCCGGCCAAGCGACCCACCAGCTTGACGCCAACGCTCGTGAGTGCATTCAGGTCAAAGGACACTCGTTCGTCGGAACCCGCGAGCTGCATGGAAGGCACGCGACGGGCCCTCACGATGTCGTCCACCTCGTCATAGCGCTCGTCGAGGACTCCTGCCGCCTCCATCCACCAGTGGATGTCCTTGCCCCGGTATAGACGAGGCCCTCGGACATGCTCGCCCACGGCTAAGACCACCTCGCGGCCAGAGTGCCGTAACTCGGCCGCGATCTGTACTCCCGTTGCGGACGCGCCAACGACCATCGCAGCCCCTTCGCTGAGAGCGTCAGGATTGCGGTACTCCGTCGGTGTCAGCATCGTCACTTCCGGCGGCACCGCTGCTGCGAGCGCCGGCACACGAGGCACGTTGAACGCCCCAGACGCAATGACAACTGTCTCGCTGCGCCACTCGCCCTGGTCGGTCTTCACCGCATAGCCGCCACCATCGCGGCGCACGGACGAGACCGTGGTTCCGGTCATCACCGGGGCCGCGATCGTTTTCGCGTACCCGGAAATGAAGTCCGCCACTTGCGACGCGGTCATGAATCCGTCCGGATCCTCTCCGTCGTAGTGGTAGCCAGGAAGCCGGCACTGCCAATTCGGGGTCAGCAGCCGCAGAGAGTCCCATCGATCACGACGCCAGGCACTGGCGATCTCGGACCTCTCAAGGACGACGTGATCGATCGACCGTTGCGAGAGGCAATGGCTGACCGCGAGCCCGCAATGTCCCGCGCCGATCACGACCGTCGTCGTCTTCACCTGACCCCGTTCCTAGGCGGTCACTTCCGTCTTTCAAGCGACCTCGACGCTGACGTTCGTGGGATTCGTGATGATGTCGTACACCGCAGAGCGCTTCTGTGATTGCGCCACCAGGGCCTTGATCTCGTCGGGCGATGCATCGGCGTCAATGGCGTAGGTAACCCTGATGTCGCTAAACCCGTTGCGAACGTCGCTGTCCGCGCCGAGAATGCCTCGAACGTCCATTCCCCCTTCGATCGTCGCCGACACCGTGCGCAACTGGATCTCTCGATTCTGCGCAACGGCAGCAACGCCAGCGGTCAAGCAACTCGCCAACGCGACGAGCACATACTCGACGGGCGTTACACCATTGTCCTCGGACGCAAAGATCTCGGGGTGATCTGCTTCGAACGAAAAACTGGTTCGGTGGCTTTGCTCTTCGCCGAGGCCGAAGAAGCTCTCCACCGTAGACCGGCTGTGCGTCCCGTTCTGCCACGTGCAGCTCGCTCGCCACTGGAACGCCGCGGCTTCTGGCGTCTCGATTAGAGCCGCGCGCGCGCCGAGAAGGGCCTCGACGTTCACGCCGTTGTTCACTGGGGTATCAGTCGCCGTCATCTGACTAGCTCCTTTGCTTATGGTCGGTTTGGTCGGGTAGTGCGTGAAGACGCCTTTGCAGAGGATTCGAGCACCACGACATCGATTACTCCTCGCCCCGCAGCACCACGTCGGGACGGCGTCCGAACGAGACCGCCGAACGGACCTCATCCGCAAGACTCTCGTCCAACTCTTGATCGGGAGCCGCACCGAGCGCGTCGTTCACTGTGGCAAAGGCCAGCCGCAGCGCAACGAACGCCGTAATTGCGAAGATCTGACCGTCTTGGAATCCGGCCTCTCGTAGGCTCTGTACGTCGTCGTCCGTGATGGCATTGGGGTCACGTGCGACCAGTCGCGCCCAGTCTGCGAGCGCTTTCTCGTCGTCACTGAGGCCCTCTGAACCTCCCTTGATCACCGCCGCAGCGACTCCCGGACTCGCTGCCTCGGCCAGCTTCTTGCCCCAGGCCATGGAGCAGTACGAATCTCCGAACGCTGCAACAGCCGCGGTCACGAGCACAGCCCTCTGACGAAAAGAGATTGAGCCGGTGGCCGTCGTCTCGGCCATCAGGTCGGAGAGCTTGTCCAGCGCGCTCGAGTGGTGGGCCCAGAGACGTGACGCATTCATGACGTAGCCCAAGCCGTCGAGATCGTCATCAAAAAGGCGCCGCGTCTCGGGCGTCTCGGGTGGCGCGTCGAGGAACCCCACTCTCCCCGATGCAACCACACCGGCCGAATTCCTGCCTCTTCGAGGATTGCTCGGAACGGGTTTGACGGCCAGGTACCCCACAAGCGCGATCGGAGCGCGCAGCGGCAGCCCTTCACGCATCCGCTGCTGCGCCGACGCCTCGGCAAACTCCAGGAATGAACGCTCTCCGACCGCCTGGATCGCTTCGAACGCAGGGCCCGTGGAGGCGAGTACGCGAGCGTAGGTCTGCGGGTCAGAGAACTCGAAGACAAATGGCACGTCGAGTCGCTCGATCTCCACGAAACCGATCCCAGCCAAAAGTGCCTCGCCAGCCCCGGGCCGGCCCAGAGCGACCATATCGGCCTGGTTCCGCACCTTCGGTTCGGACGCCAGTGTGAACGGAGCGAACGCCCAGGCCCCGGGAGACACCTTGATGTGTCCCCAGACCGTGATCCCCAATCTGCCACCTGGAGCCAAGACGCGAAACGCCTCGGCGACTGCCTCGGGCGTGGTTCCCCAAATCCCGCGGAAGCTCGTGACCACGTCGAATGAGTCCTCAGCCCACGGCAACGCGTTCATGTCGCCCACCCGCAAATCGGATTCAGGATTCCGGTCGCGTGCGATCGCAAGAAGGCGCTGGGACGCGTCGAGCCCCGAACAATGAGCCCCTCGCAGCCTGGCGAGCTCGACAGCAAGACCCGCTCCGCAAGCGACGTCGAGCAATCTGTCACCACTGCTCACCCCCAATCGGTGGTGCATGGTGACGTACTCCCGGCAGTTGCCGGGCTCCCCGAGGGTGGCGAACTCCACAGCCTTTCGACCCCAACCCGCGTCGACAATACGCCACTGCTCTTCGTCCCGTCTTACTGCCGGACCTGTCGTCATCACTCTGTCTTGGTGCCAGGTACGCCGGCGCCGTTTGCCCTCGGGACAGCCGGGCCCGGGAACACGGGCAGCTCCGAGAGCCCGCGCAGCACCAGACCATCGCCGTGGTCCCAGTGGAGGTCCTCGATGGAGACAGCAAGGGAAAGCTCTGGAAATCGAGCGAGCAAGGATCCCAGGGCGATTTGGCCTTCCATTCGGGCCAGGGGTGCGCCGAGACAGTGATGCACGCCGTGCCCAAAGGCCAGGTGGCGGGTGACCTCACGGTCGAGGTCGAGCGATTCAGGGCTCGCGAATCTGTCGGCATCGCGATTGGCGGCTGCCATGCAGATGATGACCTGGGCGCCGGCAGGGATCTGCCGGCCGGCCAGAGTCACGGGCTCTATCGCATAGCGAAAGGTAGAGTGCGGCACTGGAGCATCAAACCGCAGGAACTCCTCGAGCGCGGCAGGGAGTCTTCTGGATTCCTCTCGAAGCTTGGCCATTTGCGCCGGGTTGCGAAAGAGAGCGACGAGACTGTTCCCGATGAGGCTCGCCGTGGTGTCGTGGCCGGCGACCATGAGCTGAAAAATCGTCGACATCAGCTCCTGACTGTCCAGTCGTTCGTCGCCGTCTCGGGCACTGATCAACGCACTGACGAGATCGTCTCCGGGCACCGTCTCCTTGCCCTCAACAAGCTCTCGCAGGATGGCGACAACGTTGTCCGACGCTTCCTTTGCCTGGGCGTACTCTTCGGCGGTGGTGGTCGGCACCAAGAGTTTGGTGAATTCACGTCCCAGCCGCGCCCGCTCTCGCTCGGGGACGCCCAACAGTTCACAGATCACCGTGAAGGGCAGGGGAAAGGCGAATGCAGAGACCAGATCGACACGGGCATGGGGACCGGCAGCGGCGATTCTGTCGAGCAGACCGTCGGTGATGGACTGGACGCTTGGGCGCAGGGCCTCGACGCGTCGCGACGAGAAAGCACCAGAGACAAGCTTGCGTAGCCGCGTGTGGTCGGGTGGATCGACGGTCAACATGTGCCGGGCGAACTCAGGTCCGGGTAGCCCTTCCGCGACGACTTCGGAGCTGCTGGCCAACGCCGCATGCATGTCTTTTGACAGGCGCGAATCGTTGAGCGCTGATTTGGCCGTTTCGAAATCGACCACCAGAAATGCGTCATGCCCATCGACGAGGGTGACCGGGTGAACTGCGCCGCGCTCGCGAACCTGCGCGAAGAGTGGGAAGGGATCGTCCATGTCAAACGATCCCCAGGACTCAAACGCCTTCTCGATCGTCACCCCTCACCTCCCCTGGTGAGTCTTCGTTGAGCCTAGCGACAACGTTGTCCAGCGAGCGTTTGGGAGCTGTCACCCGTGCACGCCGACCCACACCAGCGGTACCCGGCGCAGCGCACCGGACACTTCCGGTCGACGAGGCCGCGGACCGGCTTCCGAGGCTGGAATGAGCTGGCCCCGATGCGTCGGGTCGTTTGACGTCGTGATCGGCTCGCTCCAATACCCGCTGTCTGCAACGGTCTCCATTTTCAGTCTGTGTGACGGATGAGAATGGCCTCCTCCAGACCAAGCAGCCACGCGGAGATCGGCCAGGCTGCGGGCGGCGCTCTCAGAGGACACGCCGCCGGCGTCGAGGATGACGCGAGCATCGCCTTCTGTGAGGCCGAGGACCCTTCGCCATGCCTGCCTCCTTGGCTAACCGACCGTGCTGCTAAATATGACTTAGATCATCTGATTTGTCAAAATCAACGCCGCCCACCCGGTACCGCGATTCGAACCCGCGACCCTGATCTCGGCAAGGATTCTTCGACTGGGCCTGATCGGGTCCGCATGCCTCTCGTACGACCGAGGTGCGTCCTCCTCCTTTTGGGTCTGCAGTGTCACACCTTTGGGCGGTGATTCGTTTCTGGCCAACATCATGCTCGGTGTCCGAGGAGCTTTGACGGGTGCTCATGCCCGGGTAGTCCGTAACACAAATCGCTGTGAGGACTTGGTCGAACCTCAAGCGATCAGACGGGGCCTTTATCTGTCAACAACCTCCGCAGGAATCACAGCGAGGGCGTTTGTTGAGTCCGGGCAACCGAGGGATCCGGGCTTCCTGGATACACTCCGGTACCACCATTCATAGGGATAGAACATTTTGCGTAGTCGGTCGATTCGATTCTTTTTGGCGGCGTCTGGGTTGGCATCACTCGTTATCGCCGCTGGTGTCACCGTGCAGGGAGACGAAAGCCAGGCCGCCAGTCCGGCATTGCCGTATTACCTTTCATTGGGTGACTCATATTCGATCGGGTACCAACCGGGCCTCGGTGGGACGCCTGGATTCACTGGGTACATTGCACAGCAGCTAAACATGCAGGCCGAGAATTTTGGCTGTGGCGGTGCCACGACGACATCAATGCTTGATTCGAGTGGCTGCGGGGATCCCGCCAGTCAAGATGCAGTGCCCTATTCAGACACGCAGGAACAGGCGGCCCTCGGATTCATCGCCGCCCATCCGGGCGCGGTGAGTCTGATCACCATCTCCATCGGTGGCAATGATTTCGACGGATGTTCGGTTGCTTCGTGCGTACAAGCGGCAATGCCCACCATGGAAGCAAATATCAAGACAATCGTTAGCTCTCTGGCAGCGAGCCTGGCTTCGGCCTCGGATCCCAAGGCCAGAATTATCGGCCTTACCTATCCCGACGTGGATCTTGGGTACTACGTCTACCCAACCAATCCACCAACTCCCGCTAACGTCTCGAGCGCTCAAGCCTCGATCACCGCGTTCGACGATCTGATCAACCCGACTCTCAGCCAGGCATACCTCTCGGTTCCCGTCGGCAGCTTCGTCAATGTGACCTCGGCGCCGTTCGGCAGCGCCACCGCCGGAGACGACACAGCTCTGAGTTCGACAGAACAAGTTCCCCCGTACGGTACGCAACCAGACGCAGTCGGCGAAATATGCCAGCTGACCTATTTTTGTTCGGAGGGGAATATCCACGCGAACAGCGCTGGATACACCTTTATCGGTCAGTTGGCCGTATCGCAGTATGAATCTCTTAACCCTCCATCAACCGCGGTGCTGATCCCATCAAATGGGACGGCACTCAGTGGCAGTACCTATCTCGACGCCTCAGCGTCGGACATCGTCTCCGTCGCAAAAGTCCAGTTCGTGCTGACCGGTGGCAGCCTCGATCAGTCGGTGGTGGGAACCGCCGTGCCCACGCTTTACGGGTACCTGGCCGACTTCAATACCACCGACGTCCCCAATGGTGTGTACACGCTCCAGAGCGTGGCCTACGACGCCGCGGGCAATACCGGGTTCAGCCCGGGGGTTCCCGTCACGGTTGACAATCCTCCTCCATCAACCGCGGTGCTGATCCCATCAAATGGGACGGCACTCAGTGGCAGTACCTATCTCGACGCCTCAGCGTCGGACATCGTCTCCGTCGCAAAAGTCCAGTTCGTGCTGACCGGTGGCAGCCTCGATCAGTCGGTGGTGGGAACCGCCGTGCCCACGCTTTACGGGTACCTGGCCGACTTCAATACCACCGACGTCCCCAATGGTGTGTACACGCTCCAGAGCGTGGCCTACGACGCCGCGGGCAATACCGGGTTCAGCCCGGGGGTTCCCGTCACGGTTGACAATCCTCCTCCATCAACCGCGGTGCTGATCCCATCAAATGGGACGGCACTCAGTGGCAGTACCTATCTCGACGCCTCAGCGTCGGACATCGTCGCCGTCGCAAAAGTCCAGTTCGTGCTGACCGGTGGCAGCCTCGATCAGTCGGTGGTGGGAACCGCCGTGCCCACGCTTTACGGGTACCTGGCCGACTTCAATACCACCGACGTCCCCAATGGTGTGTACACGCTCCAGAGCGTGGCCTACGACGCCGCGGGCAATACCGGGTTCAGCCCGGGGGTTCCCGTCACGGTCCAAAATTGAGATCTTGAGTTCGAACAGTCGCTCCACTTTGAGCCTTTGAGCGGAAGACCGAATTCGAACCCGCGAACCTTGGCAAGTGGCATTCTTCGTCTCCACCCAGTTTCCAGCACCTCCACCCAATCCTCCCCCGTAGCCGAGCGCTCTCCTATCGACACCATCTTCAATCCGGCCGACCACTGACGCGAGAGGTTTCAGGCGCTACTGACGCGACTGTCAGCTGAGAAGGCTGTCTACCGCAGCTGTGATGTCAGCGAATACGTCCCCAACGGGCTGTTCGCCATTGATATCAACAAGTATTCCGCGGCGGCCGTAGAAGGCGAGGAGCGGCTCGGTCTGAGTCTCGAACACCTCGAACCGATGGACGATTGTGATCTCACCATCGTCCGTACGCCCTTCTCGGTCGGCGCGAGCTCGAAGTCGCCTCACAAGCTCGTCATGACCGACCCTCAGATAGATGACGGCCTGGAGCTCGACATCTTTTTCCTGCGCCAGCGAGTACGCGGCCTCCGCCTGGCTTAGCGTTCTCGGAAAACCGTCGAGCACGAAGCCGCCGCTCCGTGCGGCCTCGAGAAGGCGTGACGACAAGACCTCGAGGACCAGCTCATCGGGTACGAGGTCACCACGTCTCAAATAGTCAGCTGCAGCCTTCCCGATCCGTGTACCGCGGTCCACCTCGGCTCGGAGCAACTGGCCGGTGGACAGTAAGGCGACTCCATAGTGGGCAGCCAACCTCGCCGCCTGCGTGCCCTTTCCGGCGCCAGGGTACGCCACCAATAAGAGTCGCATTTCGTCAGACTATGGCGACCCAGAGTTAGACGATCCCCAATTGGCGCGAACGCGGACTGCTCGATCGTCCATCCAAAGACCCTCGGAACATATGTTTCACGCTGATGGGAATCCTGGCGCGGACTTCAGAACCTCTTCCGGTGTTTGCAGCATCGTGACTCGAGCAAGCGATTTCGCGACTCGAACTGATGCGGCAGAAACCGAGGGAAGAGTGGGCCTCGCCCGCAGGACGGCTAGGCGCTCGGAGCCACTGCGTCGTCTGTCGGCGTGCGCACCACGTTGCGGCCGATCGTCTCACGGCGCTCGAGCGCCGTGAGGCCGGCGGGAACGTCGGCAAACTCGATCTGCCGGCCGATCACGGGGCGGATCGTTCCGACCCGGGTGAGGTGCAAGATGCGGCTCCAGATGTCGACTCCCTGTGCACTGGACAGAAAGTTCATGCCAAACGGACGAGCCGCTCGCGGCGAGTCGGCGTATGCGAAGCAGATTCCTACGAGATCAAAGTTCCCGTAAATGCTGGGCTGGATTGGGAGTGGGCGCTCCTCCGCTTCGATACCGGATGCGAACCCGATGATGAGATGGCGTCCATTGAACGCCATCGTCCGGAAGGTCTCCGTCGTCACGACACCACCCACGGTGTCGAATGCCACGTCTACTCCTCGTCCGTTGGTGACATCGTCCACGAACGCGACGAAGTCCTCGCCGCCGTAGTTGACGCCGTAGTCGGCACCCAACGACCGGCAAAAGCTGACCTTCTCGTCGGTGCCGGCCGTGCCGATGACCGTTGCGCCGAACGCCTTGGCCAGCTGGACGGCAGCCGACCCAACGCCGCCCGCCGCGGCGTGGACGAGCACGACGTCACCGGGAGCGACCCGTCCCCGGACGTGCAGAGCCAGGTAACTCAACTGGTACGGGAAATACATCGCCACCCCCTCGGCCGCGCTGAGCCAGGCGGGGAGCTGTTGGAGCATTGCCCCGTCGAGTAACGCCACTGACGCGTAAGCGCCCTGCACGCCCGCGGTCGTGCCGACGACTCGCCGGCCGAGCAGTCCCTCACAACCCGGCCCGGCGGCATCGACCGTTCCTGCTGCCGCCATGCCGACAACAAACGGGGGATCGAACTTCAAAAGCCCGTATCGGCCGCGGATGGTGTCGATGTCGTTGAAGTCGAGGCAGAAGGCCTCTACGGCGATCCGCACCTGGTTGACGCCCGGATCATCGACCTCTACGGGCTGGATCTCGAGGGCGTCGGTTGGTGCGCCCAGACGGGTGACCATCCAGGCCATTGCCGTTCTCGTCATGGGGAGCCTCCATATTTGACCGGTAGGTGTTTGATGCCGTTGAGCCACGACGAGCGGAGGCGGCTCGGCGCACCGATCAATTTCGTGCCGGTCAATTCGTCGGCGATCACATCGAACATGACCCTCAACTCGAGGCGGGACAGGTTGGCTCCGATGCAGAAATGGGAGCCGCCGGCGCCGAAGGTGACGTGAGCATTCGGCGAACGACCGATGTCAAAACGATTGGGCTCATCGAACACCTGATCGTCGAAGTTGGCGGAGGCGAAGTACAAGGCCACCCGTTCGCCCTTCCGTACCAACTGGCCGGCAACCTCGGTGTCTTCCCTGGCGGTGCGCTGGAGCGCCACGGCCGGCGAGGCCCAGCGCAGGATTTCGTCGACCGCCGTCGCGGGCCGCTCGAGCCGCCATCGTTCCCACTGGTCCGGATGCTGCAGGAACGCCAACATGCCGTGAGTGATCGCCTGTCGAGTGGTCTCGTTACCGGCGACGGCGAGGATCATGAAGAAGAACCCGAACTCTTCGCTGGTCAGGCGCTGGCCGTTGGTGTCGGGCCGGACGAGTCGGCTGGTGACGTCCCCGAGGTCGTCACTGATCCTTGCCTCAGCCACCGCATGGGCGTACATGAACATTTCGACGGTGCCCGAGAGATCGCCGCTGGCGTATTCGGGGTCCTCACTGCCAGCCATCTGATCGCTCCAATGGAAGAACTGCTGCTGGTCAGCGTCAGGAATGCCCATGAGGCCGGCGATGGCCTGCAAGGGCAGATGACGGGCGACGTCGACCACGAAGTCACCGGTGCCGTCGCGCTGGGCAGCCCACACGATCCGGTGGGCTCGTTCGCGCAGTTCGTCTTCGAGGCCCGCCAGGGCACGAGGCGTGAAGCACCGGTTTCCTACCTTGCGAACCCGGGTGTGCCGCGGAGGGTCCATACAGAGAAGAAGGTTCTTGGTGGAGTCACCCGTCGGGTCAGACTCGTCCAGCCGGCGAACGAAGGCGGAGTTGGTCTCCACCGACCACGCCGGACTCCTCGTGACCGCGGTGACATCTGCGTGGCGCGTGACCGCCCAAAACCCACCATCGTCGTTGTACGACCCGGTGGACGGTTGCGGGTTCCACCGGACCGGTTGATTTCGGCGCAGCCAGGCAAATTCATCCAGGGGCAGATGGTCAGCCAGCAGGTCGGGGTCGCTGAGATCGAGGCTGGCGTCGACAGGCGTCGCAGGCACGACGGCGGACCTCCTTGCTTGACACGGCGCTGCAGGTCAACGACCGTAGGCTTTGATACTGACCGGTGTCAACTAGGCTGGCTCCGAGATGGAGTACCAGGTGAGGATGCCGTTCAAGGGGGTGAGCGCCGACGACCGGCGCATCGTTCGACGGAATCGCCTGGTGGCGGCCGCCTTCGAGATCACCGGAACCGAGGGTGCGGGCGCGCTCGGCGTCGGTCGAGTCTGCTTGGCTGCCGGCCTCACCAAGCGGTACTTCTACGAGAGCTTTGCCTCGCTTGCCGAACTCCAGAGCGCCGTCGTCGACCACGCCATCTCGGTGATGTCGGAGCGTGTCGATCCGTTCCGGCCCACCGGGCCCGGCGGGCGGCCACAAGCATGGCTCGAGGCGTTCGTGGGCGCATTGGTGGACGACGAATATCTCGCTCGGGCCCTGCTCACCGAGACCCACGGCGGCGCGCTCAGCCAATTTCGGCACCAGATCATCGACGTGGCCATCGCGGGAATGGCACCCCCTGGCTCGGACGCGCAGGCCGACCTGCGCGCTCGCCTCGTTGCGTATGCACAGATCGGTACCTTGAGCGAGCTGTGCCTGGCATGGCACCAGGGACAGTTGGCCATAGAGCGGGCGACACTTGTCGACGTGCTGGCTGATCTCTTTGTGCGTCTCGACGGCGCTCGCTCTGGAACTCCGAACACGTCGATCTGCTAAGCCCGCCAACTCAGGATCGCCACGGTGCAGCCCCCAGTCGAGTCGCTGATTCCCTCGAGGACGAATTTCGAGACTTTGGCTGGGCGGTACAACCTGCTTCTTCTACGACAAGTAGTTGATCGTGTGGCGGGCAACTGGCTGTTCGTCGCTCTCGCGAAGGTCGCTACTGGCCGAGTCTGACCGCCCAGAGGAGTCAGCCAGAATTCGCGGGAGCTGGGGACGGTGCTTGAGGTGGAGCATCCGGCGGAGCCACCGCCGGGGCATCTGCAGCGGTCGCCGGTTTGATCCATACCGCAACGACGTACGACACCACCACCGCCACAATGACGACGGGCATGAGCGTCACGGCGTCGGAAAGGAAGAGCAGACTCGGTAGCAGGACGGCTGTCATCGGCATCTTCAGGGCGCCAGCGATCATTGCGCCGACACCCATCGCCGCGCCGGCCATCACCGGTAAACCGCCCACGTGGGACAGGGCGATGCCGCCGGCGGCACCGACGAACATGCTCGGAAAGATCGGACCCCCGCGAAAGGCGCTCAGCGAGATCGCATAGGCCAGTCCCTTGCAGATGAGCAGCAGCAATAACGCGCCAACGGTCCAGCCCGCCGCCTGCTGGACGAGAGACGGCAGTGCACTCTGACCGGAGAACAGGACCTCTGAGGAACCCCGCCCGGTGCCGGCCGCGAACGCAACGGCAAGTCCGCCCACCGCCAAGCCCGCTACCGGAGTCAGCAAGATCCGATTCCGCACGATCAGGAGGCACAGCATCGAAGCCAGCCTGAAGATGGCGGTAGCCGTAACCGCAGCGCCGAGGCCGATCACGATCGCCCACAAGAACTCGGCTCCGGTTGGCGACCCGACATGAGGAATCGAGGAAATGGTCAAGGAGAAAGCGCCGAATCCGGTGAGGTTATTGAGCCCCACAAAGATGAGTGACCCGATCCCGGCCGCAAGGAGACCAGGGACCAGCACGATCTCCATCATCGGACCCCCCAATCCGACCATCTCCATGAGGAGGAACGCGCCGACCAGGGGTGAACCCAAGAGCGTGGCGATGGCAGCGAAGCTCCCGGCAGCACCGATCACCACGGCCGCCATTGGTGGCGAGTCCCGCTTGACCAAATGCACCGCGAGCACGCCGAGTCCGCTCCCAATGGCGATAAGCGGAGCCTCGGGACCCAACACCACGCCGAGGCTGAGCGTGGCGAACGCGGCCGCGATGACGCCGAAGAGCTCGACGGGCTGGACCGGACCGCCGGACTTGAACCCTTCCGAGGGCTCATGTCCACCCGTTCCTGGGAGGTAGTGAATCGCCAGGGCCACCAAGACTCCGCTGAGCGTCAACCATGGCAGCGGCCACCACAGCGGCGCACCGTGGAACCCAAGGCTCTTCGGCAGATCCGTGAAGATCTCCCTCTGAACCTTCGAGACTGCCTCCAAGAAAAAGTACGCGACGGTCGCGACCGGGACACCGATGAGTCCTCCCAGCAGGATGAGAAAGATGTAACCCCGGGACTTGATGACCGAACTTGGGTCAGGGGCCGGCGTCGGGGTCGAAGAAGATACGGGATCGGTCATTGTCCGGTTCGATGGCTAGACGGAGTCATGCCTACCAGTGATAGCTCGGATCCACCCAGATATTCAACGCTGTCGAATGCGGTGGAATTCGCGCGCCGCGATTCTAGATCGCGAGGACAGTCCTCACCCAGGATCTCGGCGCCTCCTCTGCTTCGAACTCAGCCTCGGTCATTACCCCGGAGTCCTACTGCGAATGGGAAGCCGTCAGCGCGATTCACCGATGACTGCCCGAGAAGGCCTGGATATATTGGCAACTTCGCACTGGAGTCGGGCGACGCGCCCCGTTTGGAGGGACAAGTGTGACCACCATGATTCCGGCAACGTTCAAGGAGATCCCGGGCCAGGCACCGGACATCATGCGGAATTACGACCTGGCCACGCTTGGCTACGAAGAGACCGAATTCAGCGTGGACGGCACGGCTCTCTCCTATCTCCTGCAAAGCGAGCGGGGGCTGGACGGCCGCTGGGACGTGGTGCCTGGCCCCGAGGCCCCGTTCAAAACCCGCTTCGTAGTGCGACGCCCCATCGACGAAGCCCGGTTCAGCGGTACTGCCGTGGTTGAGTGGCACAACGTGTCCGCGGGCATCGACGCCGCACCCGACTGGGGATTCTTCCACCGCTACTTGGCCGCTCAGGGTCATGCCTGGGTGGGCGTATCGGCCCAGAAAGTGGGTATCGACGGCGGGGGGTTCGTCGAGGGCATACATCTGAAGCTCCTGGCACCGGATCGTTACGGCCAACTCGAGCACCCCGGCGACGCGTGGTCGTTCGATATCTACACGCAGGTCGCTGCATTGCTGCGTGTGCCTGGAAAGGCGAACCCACTCGGCGGACTTGTGCCCGGGACCATTATCGCTGCCGGCGAATCACAGTCGGCCGCGTGCTTGGTCACGTATGTCAATGCCATCGACGTTCACGCCCAGCTCTTCAGCGGCTTCTTCGTGCACGGGCGGCCTGGGGTAGGCGTATCAATCGATGGCGTCTTTATTCCGTCAGCACGTGGTGAGACAATCGAGGCGACCCGCGTCGTGATCTCGGCCAAAGGCGAGCGCATCCGACAAGACGTACGGGTGCCTGTGCTGGTGCTGCAAAGTGAAACCGACGTCATCCTCCTCGGCGGAGGGCTCGCCGAACAGCCCGACTCCGACGACATCCGGGTCTGGGAAATGGCAGGTGCCGCCCATGCCGACACCTACACAGTCAGCGCGGGCCGCCACGATGACGGCACCCTCAGCCCCGAACGCCTGTCTGAATTGCTCCGCCCGACGAGAAATATCATGATCGGAAACACAGACACGCCGATCAACGCCGGACCACAGCAGCATTACGTTGCCCAGGCTGCGCTGGACCATCTCATCCGGTGGGCTGCTGGCGGGGAGGCACCGCCCCAGGCACCACGATTGGCGATCGATGCGGCGGGAACCGGCTTCGACCTGGACGAGGACGGTATCGCACTCGACGGTATTCGGACGCCATGGGTGGAAGTGCCAACGGCTGTCATGTCGGGTCTCGGTCAGAGCGGCGAGTCGTTCGCCATGCTTTTTGGCCGCACCGAGCCATTCGACGACGTGGCGCTGGCCGAGCACTATCCGGGGGGACGAGCCGATTACCTGCTGCGATTCGAAGCTGCGCTCGGCGACGCGATCTCGGCGGGATTCATTCTCGAAGAGGACCGAGCGGAGATAGTCGCGGTGGCAGCGGCGTCCTACCCACTCCGGGTGATCGGCGCTGAGGATTACACAAGTGGCCGCTAAACAGGGGCCATCGCAGAGCCAACCGATGTCAGGGAGAGGATAGGGAATCCCCTGTAGTAGAGCCCTCTACTACTGGCCTATGTCACGAGACGAAGTTGCCCGGCGACGAGCGGACCTGCGCCATCTGGCGTTCGGGCGACCTAGTCCGTCACGGCGAATAGCTGCCAGGAACCGGGCACGCCTTTCAGTTGGTGCTCTCCTCGGTCAGCGAAATCGATACCGGACCCCGCTACAAGGTCGGTGACCGTTCGGGAAACCAAGATCTCATTTGGTTGTGCGGCGCTGCACATCCGCGCTGCCGTATGTACGGCGATACCGGCGATGTCTTCATTTCGCTGCTCGATTTCTCCGACGTGGACGCCACAGCGGATCGAAACTCCGATTTGGGCGACGCCATCGGCAATGGCCTTGGCACAGCGGATGGACGCCGCCGGCCCGTCGAACGTCGCAAGGACGCCGTCACCTGTCGATTTCACGAGCCTGCCGCCGAACCGGGAGATTTGTCGTTCTGCTAGCAGGTCGTGGCGGTCAAGCCGATCTCGCCACGTCTGGTCACCGAGGCGTCCTACGGCCTCGGTGGACTCGACGATGTCGGTAAAGAGGACCGTGGCCAGGCGCCGACTGCCGGCCGGCGCATGTCGGGTCCCTGTCAGAAATTCCTCGATTTCACCGACCGTGTCCGGTTGGTCGGTCCACGGAAGGTGATCGGCAGACGCAAATTCGATGAATGTGGCCTTGGAAATCTGAGTTCCCAAGTATCGACCGTTATCGACTCGCACATAATTGTTGCCAGACGCGTGGAGCACCAGCGTCGGGCATTGCACCTGCGAGAGCAGATCCCGAACATCGGAGTCCCGCGCCATCTTGAACATCGCTCGAGCCGTCGATGGACTGGCTCCACGGTGGCCCGCCTGTCGCCACCACGTCTGGAATGTGCCGTCACCCATTCGGCTAGGAGCCATGAGCGGAAGGTCGTCTACTCCTTCGGAGGATGCGGTCAATGTCGCCGTGGGTTCCACGAGAGCATCCACGAAACGGTCGTAGAGACTTGCCGGAATGCCAACGGGATAGTCAGCTGTTCGCAGGAGCCGGGCATATGAATTGATCAGAACAAGCGCCCGTACCGCCGACGGCCTCGTGGCCGCCAAAAACAGGGCCGCTGGTCCAGAATGGCCGGTCGCCAACAGGGCAGCCTCGTCCGAAGCAGCCGCTGACATCACGGCGAGCGCGTCACTCGCGAATTGCTCGATCGTGGCACCGCTTGCGCTGAGGGGATCAGACAATCCGATACCTCGGGGATCGAATCGGATGAAGCGCGTGAACGAAGCCAATGCCTCCACGTACGTTTGCCATCGTGGCTCGTCATGAGCAGCTTCGATGGACATGTTGCTCCCATTTCCGACCTCGACCAGGTCGACCGGGCCCTCTCCCAGGATGACGTAGGCCAGGTGAGCCCCGTCAGTCGTCTTCGCGTACCGGACGTCCGGTGCTGTCACGACCGTCAGTCTTGCCGATTCAGATCCTGTGCGGCACCACGGGAGGACCCGGACGTCGAATCCTCCCAACTGGCCGCTGGTCTTCCGGTTCCGCCGCGAAGGGTTCTTGCCTCTCGGGGCGGGACACATCGTGGGATGCCTCTTTTTTCAGGACTACGGAGCGCGCGCCGCGCCGCGAGTGCGTCAACCAACTTCGCCACTCCATCTCTCGCATCCGGATCGAATAGGTCTCCGGTGTCGTCAGCAAGTTCGTCAACGTTATAGAGCGCAACGACGGGCCCGTCGAGGACCACGGCGCGCGCGTGCGTCAAGGGAACGCGAAGCGCTGCCTGCGCTCGAACCGAACCACCGCCCCGGGGCGGCGCCCATGATGGCGATCGGCTTATCGCGGAGTGGACTCGTCGGGAAGGCGTCGCGACAGCCAGTCGATAGTATTCCCCATGACCCCGGGGAACGTGTGGTTGTACTCAGGGGTAGCGATCAACAGTGCGTCGGCAACTCCCACTCTCTCCCGCAACCTCGCCGCCGCGGAAGGCAAGCCGGTGGCTTCGAGATCCTGGTTGTAGAGAGGGAGCGAGGTGAGGTCGAGGATCCCTAGGGCGACGTCGGCTTGAGCGAGCTCGGCTGCCGCTCGCAAAAGGCCCCTGTTAAAAGAGGCCGCCCGCAGACTCCCCGCGACGGCGACGATGTCTAACTGTGTCGGCATTCAATGACCACGGGACTGGGCTGCGGGCCGGTCGTAGTTGACCAGCACACCGGCAAAGAACCGCCAGTACAACCTTCGCTCATCTCGCCCTTGTTCCTTTCGTGACTTGCAAGCAGAATCGGGAGTCCATATTTGAATCACACTGCTCGTCCCAGGGCGCCGAGGTCCCATTCAGAGACGGATGACGGCCTTGCCGCGCAGGCCGCCACGGCGGAGGTCGTCCAGGACCTGCGCGGCGCTGGCTAGTTCAACCGTGGAACTGATACGAGCGGTGATCGTGCCGTCTGCCAGCATCTGTGCGACCGTGGCCAGCCCCTCAGGCGATATCAAGGGGTTCTCGCTAGAGGCATGGTTGTGAGCGGTGATGTGGCGCTCAGCAAACCAGCCTTCGTCCGCAGCAAAGATTGTCGAGACCAGACTCCCTCCCGGCCGAATGATCTCCGCATCGCGGCGGATGGCGTCGGAGTCGCTGACTAGGTCAAGGACAGCATCGACGCCGTCGGGATGATCGGCGTGCAGCGCATCGATCACGTCGACGACCTGGCTGTCGTACACCTCTTCGGCCCCGAGATGACGCGCCTCGTCGACGTCGCCACGGACGGTCGCGATGACGTGTGCGCCGCGGGAGAGGGCCATCTGCACCGCGTAGCCGCCGACCCCGCCGGTCGCACCCATCACCACGACGTGCTGGCCTGCGGCGACTTCGAGCAAGTCAACCGTCCGCAGAGCCGTGACCGCCGGGATGGGCAGGGCAGCGGCCTGGTCGTCTGCCACGCCGTCGGGAACACGTGCCAACGGCTCCATCTTCGCCGCTGGGAGGACCGAGGTGTACTCGGCGTAGGAACCGTGCGTCCGCGCCATGCCGAAAACACGGTCACCGGCCCGTAGGCCATGGGCTCCGGCCGGGACGCGTTGAATTACGCCGGCGAAGTCGATGCCCACTATGGACGGGTACGACGATGCTGCGGTCAATCGTCCCAAAAGATTGTTATCGAGCGGGTTGACTCCAGCGAAACGCACGCGAATGAGGAACTCGCTATCGCCGGTCGGAGCGGGGAGGTCGAGCACCGACGGAGTCTCACCGAAACTACGGACAGCGAATGCACGCATCTTGTTCTCCATACCCGGCGTCCCGAAGGTTGGTGGCGACCCGACGCCTGCCCCAAAGTAGACACGACACCGCCGAGAGATTCGTTGCGGCGGGCCCGAGATTGAAAAACCACAACTGACCTGCTACGACGATGCGGAAGATGGGATTCGAACCCGCGACCCTCTCCTTGGCAAGGTGTGGTTTTTTGCCTCTGACGTCCGCTCCGCTCTCCGAAATGCGGTCGCGTCCACCAAGTTTCCATCTCGTCCGCCCAGTCCAGCCCTGTAGTGGAGCGTCTACCAACGAGGGACCGCACTCATGAGGCAACCTGCACTGCAAACGGCGACCCTTCGTCGCAGCCGCTCGGATCGTCTACCGCAATCGGTGTCGGACGTTCTCTGTCTTGACCACACAAAACGTAGACGTCAGAACGCACCTCAAGGCTCCCCGCGAGAGCACGACGATCGCGAGCTCACGCGCGGAGGGGGCGACATCGAGATACCCACAGTTCTCGGGTTGCCGAGGTTCCGACTGACCGGTAAGCGCGACGTGCGCTATCCCATCGCGAACGCTACATCTACCGCCTTGCCATGGCCATCATCGCTCCAACTGACTCCACGAGACGTCGTCGGACCCATTGCTGCAATCTCGTCAAGGCGACGATCAAGGTGGCAGCGGGACGGCGTAGGCCGGTGCGATGTAGGCGGCGAGCGCGTGGAAGACAGCATCGCTTCCGTTCGGGTAATTGCCCTGGTCGTCGAACGCTGCCGGTTCGTACGTCGTGACGGTAGCGATGGCGATCCTCTTTGACGGAAGATAGGCCTCAGTCGCGCTGTACCCTCCGAGCTCGGGGTCCTGAGTGAGCCATGAACCCTGCCGCACGATGCCGAGACCGTAGTTGTACGCGGGTATTTGCGTGAAGCACGACGGTTCGCAAGCCGGTTCCTTCATGCCAAATCCGAGGAGGTATGGCGCGGTCATGGCGGTGTAACTGGCCCTCGACACAAGCTTCCCGGTGCCAACGGCGACAGCAGTCCGGATTAGGTCGTCGACGGTTGTGGTCTCATTGGCGCCGACTGGCACCCCCCAGTTCGAGTTCCAAAATGTCGACTCTTCGTAGAAGGGAGCGCCGGAGGGGATGCCCAATGCGACGCGCCGCTCGGAGCTGTATGAGTGCAGGACCGGGCTGGGGACAGACCCGGTCTCCGAGAAGACGGTGGACTTCAAACCCATCGGCGTGAGGACCCTGTTGCGCAACAGCACATTGAGTGTCTGCTTGCCAATCTTGGCGAGAATGTCGCCAAGGATCATGAAATTCGTATGTGAGTAGCTCCAGTTCGTCCCCGGAGGGAACTGCAGAGGACGTTGGAACGCGTAGGCGAGCCGAGTCTGGTACGACCATGACTGGATCGGGTCCGCGTAAAACGCAGAGAGCCATGCATTGTCCGTCTCGAAGTCGGGATAACCGGTCGTTTGGTTGGCGAGCATCTTCAAGGTCACCTTGTCAGCCTCGGGTAGAGACGGCTCCCACTTCTTCATCGTGTCGTTGAGGTTTACCTTGTGCTCGTCGACGAACTCCATGAGCAATGTCGTGAGGTACTCGAATGCGACGGCACCATTGCGGAAGTGCATCTCGGGCGTCGCCGGTTCACCGGTGAGCGACGGCCCGAATGCCTGCCTCGAAACAACTTTGCCGTTCTTCGTGATCTCCACGATCACGGCGCGCAGGTGCTGCTGGTCCATCGTCGCACGAACGATGCTGGCAACCTGAGAGGCCTGCGTTGACTGAACCGCCGACCGCGTCGTCGCCGCACCGGCGGCGGTCGCACTGAACGCGCTACTGACGAGAATCAGGAACGCCATGGCGCCGCTCAGGGCTGCCGGCGCGCGACGCCACCGGAAGATGCGAGCGTTTCTTCGGCCCCTCATCGTAGGTTCCTCCTTCATGTCGGGCGCCGGGAGTGCCGGGCCGGCTCGGACAGCCGAGGGAGGCCGGCAAGATTTGAGCGGGGGTCTGAGACCCTCTTCGCCGGGCTCAGCGCCGCTTCCATTCATTAGAAGGTCTGACGTGTGATCCCGTAGTAGCGGCAATCCATGGCCACGTTGCCTGTTACTTCTTCGGCGTGGTTGGAGATCGCCAGGCGCCGCTGCACTTCGCGATCGATCTCCTTTTCGGTCATCCGATCTCCATGGGATCTGAAGACCCGAAGTGTCAAGCATCTCCGTCAGTTTTAGATGGCTCTGACCTGCTAGAACGAGGCGGAACCCGCCCTCACCACCATGGCCGACGCGCTACCTGTGGGCGCGCATTTGGTCGAAAGGCTCGGGTGACGGTTCCCCACATGCTCAACCCGTGCGAGGGCCAACCGCGAGAGTGTCTTTGCGATGTCGCTCGGAACCGGTACGAGACTGCCGGCTGCGGTCCTTGGGGTCCAGTACCGTGCGAAGGCCTGGAGGTGGACCTCATGATGCGCGAACGCGAGCGGTTCACGGATGGCGAGCGCCCCAGGCGCTTCCAGCGCCCGCCGGACCGTCGCTCCTTGAGGCGTCCGAGTGGATAACAGGCCGGGGCCGGCGCGGGGATCAATTGAGGCCACGCCTCGGATTCGGTGAGTGAGGGCACGACTGTTGGAGGCCGTGGGAGTAATGTCAGACGACGATGTCAGTCCGAAGGAAACTATCGCCTTGACTGACGAAAGTATGACCCCGGCCTGTCCCCGGCCCGATGATCTCGACGCCCTGACGGATGGCTGAGGGACTCACCTCGAGCGAATTGGCAGGCGAGATATCTCGCCACAAGACGCATGCGGCTGAGCATGAGCAAGACACTGAAGAATCAGACAGCGGTGATGGAGCGCGGAGTCATGACCGAACCCTGTCCATCATCGAGGCCGTCATGTTGGCCATCGTCGCCCTGCTCGCCGCCTACACGGGCTACGCCTCGGCAAAATGGAATACGGAGTCATCCGTTCGGTTAGCCGCGGCCTCGGCGGCTCGGACTGAAGCGAACCGGGCTGCTCTCGACGCCCAGAACCTCCGTAATTTCGACTCCACAACCTTCAATACTTGGTTTACGGCGTACATAGCGGGCGACTCCACAGCAGAGATGGTTGCGGTACGGCGTTTCCGGCCGCCGTTCAAGATTGCCTTCGACGCGTGGCTGGCGACCGATCCCTTCACCAATGCGAAGGCACCACCTGGTCCGACCTACATGCCCCAGTACAAACAGCCGGAGCTCGCCGAGTCGGCCACCCTGGACAACAAGGCCACCGAGGACTACACGCTAGGGGTGCAAGCGGGGTCCAACGCCGACAACTACATACGCGACACCATCTACCTGGCCACGATTCTCTTCCTGATAGGAATCAGCGGCCATTTCCGTTTCATTCGGATCCGCGTCGGCCTCGTGGTTCTGAGTGGGGTAATGATGATCATTGCCATCGTTGAGATCGCGACTTCACCGCCGATCCCGTAGCGGCCTAGCCCAAGAACAAATTCGAGGACCGCTGGCATCGACACGTCGTCAGCGGCGGCTACAAGAAGAGCTCGGCCGCTGGTGGCCTGCCCAGAGTTGCACTGTCGAAGCCAGGCGGGGTCGCCAAGCCGACGGTGGTCGGGATCCCGCCAGGGGTCGAGAATTGCCTTCACCTGGCGCAATGGAGCGGAACACGAGATTCGAACCCGCGACCCTCCGTTGAGGTTGTGTGGATCCAGTGAAGTGGGGTTCCGTCCTCCCGGTTTCCAGCTCGTCTAGGCAGACTGTGCCTTTAGTAGAGCGCTCTACTTTCCGGCCGACAGCAAGCATGCTGAACGAGAATCACGATCGCCCGCAACGGCTCCCGTCCTATCGCATCTCCCGTTGCCAACCGTCTACCCTGGCGCCAGCAAAGCGGAAACCGGAGGAGGCGAGCCTTGCCGGTCACTGAGACCATCACGGTCCTATTCACCGACCTGGTCGGTTCGACCGAGATCAGCTACGACATGAGTCCGGAGGCCGCGGACGAGCTGCTCCGGGTCCACTTCTCCGTGCTGCGTCAAGCCATCGCCGGCTCCGGAGGGGTCGAGGTGAAGGGCCTCGGCGACGGGGTCATGGTCGTATTCCGCAGCACTGCTGCCGCCCTGTCGTGCGCCGTAGCGATGCAACAAGCCGTCCACCGTGACAACGTCGACGCCCGCCACCAGCTGGGGCTACGCATAGGACTCAGCGGCGGGGAAGCGACAGTGGAGTCGAGCGACTACTACGGCGACCCGGTGATAGAGGCGGCTCGGCTCTGTGCCCGCGCCGATGCCGGCCAGATCCTGGCCGCGGACGCCGTCCGGGTGATGGCCGGCCGGCGCAGCCCTTACCGGTTCGACCGGCTCGGTGCGCTTGAGTTGAAGGGCCTGCCAGAACCCGTGGAGGTCCTCGACGTCCGCTGGGAGCCGCTCGACGAAGTTGCAGCCGAAAACGGCGTGCCGCTTCCGGCGCGCCTCACGCACGTGCCGCTCACCGGAGTGGTCGCCCGCGAGACCGAGGCGGCACTGCTGACCGACGCCTATAAGCGAGCGGCGGCCGGGGAAGGGCGTGCCGTCGTCCTCGTGTCAGGTGACGCCGGAGTCGGAAAGACGACTCTGGTCGCCGAGGCCGCCCGGCGCGCCGCCAAGGAGGGCGCCTGCGTGCTCCTGGGACGTTGCCAGGAAGACGTCAGCGCTTCGTATTCACCCTTCGCCGAGGCGCTGCATCATTTCGTTGCGCATGCGCCCGAGCACCTACTTCGAACCCACGTAGAGGCCCACGGCGGCGACATCACATCGATGGTCCCAACGCTCGGTCAACGGCTGGGGGCAGTTCCGGCACCGACGAGGACGGACCCCGACACCGAGCGCTACCTCCTCTACGGGGCGGTGGCGGGCCTTCTGACGGCGGCCTCCACGCTCCAACCAACAGTGCTTGTACTCGACGACTTGCAATGGTCGGACAGTCAAAGCCTTCGACTTCTGCGTCATGTGGTCGCCAACGTTGACTCGGCACGGCTCCTCGTGCTCGGGACGTTTCGGGACAGCGACCTCTCGCCGTCCAACCCGCTTCGGGATCTCCTCGGTGCACTGCAACGCGAACCAACTATCAGTCGAATCGAGTTGAAGGGCTTCGATGACACCGGCGTGCTCGCATTCATGGAGGCTGCAGCCGGGCAACGCCTCGAGGAGGCCGCGACGGATCTCGCTCACGCGGTCTGCCTCGAGACCGAAGGCAACCCGTTTTTCGTCGGAGAGGTGTTGCGGAGTCTCATGGAGACCGGCGCCATCTACCAGGATGATCGTGGCCGTTGGGCTGCGGCCGGGGAAATGTCCGAGATGGCGCTCCCCAACAGTGTGCGAGAAGTCATCTTCGCCCGCGTCCGCCGGCTCGGTACACAGGCAGGTCGGGTCCTTTCCATGGCAGCGGTTATCGGACGGGACTTCGACTTCGACCTGCTCGACGCGGTGACTGACCTCGACCAGGCCGAGGTGCTCGATCTCCTCGATGCTGCGAGTGGCGCCGCCCTCGTACGCGAGGTTCCTGACGTACCGGGGCGCTACGGCTTCTCGCACGCCTTGACGCAGCACACGCTGTACCAAGGCCTGCCGAGAGTCCGGCGAATCCGGGCCCATAAGCAGGTCGCCGAGGCCATCGAGGCGACCGTCGGCCAGACGCCGGGGACGCGGCTGGCCGAACTGGCCCACCACTGGCTCAGCGCCAGCCAACCAGCCAATGCGACCAAGGCCATCGAGTACGCCCGGCAGGCAGGGGAGGCCGCCCTGGCCGCCTTGGCCCCCGACGACGCGGTCCGGTATTTCTCCCGGGCGCTCCATCTCGCGGAAATGGTTCCTGAGCACGATCCCATGGTCGACTGTGACCTGCGTCTGGACCTGGGCGAGGCACAACGCCAGGCCGGGTTGCCCGGCTTCCGAGAGACGTTCCTCGACGCCGCACACCGAGCCCAAGAGCTCGACGCAACGGACCGCCTGGTGGCCGCCGCATTAGGGAACAGCCGCGGCTTCTTCAGTTCGATCGGGGTCATCGACTCGGACAAGGTCGCGGTGCTGGAGTCGGCGCTCGATGCTCTGGGCGATGACGACGGACGCGAGCGGGCGCTCCTTCTGGCCACCCTGTGCAGCGAGCTCGCCTTGGGCACGACGCTGGACCGACGCGAGGAATTGGCCGACGCCGCCAGGGCGATGGCGAGGCGGGTGGGGGATCCTGACACCGTCATCCGCACCCTGAACTTGGTCTGCGACCCGCTCCAGGTCCCGTCCACCCTCACCGAGCGGATGGTCGATGCAAAGGAAGCGCTGGAGCTTTCGGAGCTCCTAGGGGATCCCGACCTGCTTTTTTGGACCGGCGCCTACAGCCGGTTGGCCGCAGTGCAAGCCGGCGACTTCGAGATGGCGCGTCGGTGCCTTGCAACCATGCGCGCCGTGATATCGGGACTCCGCCAGCCGACGATGATGTGGGTCACCCTTTTCAACGACGCCGCCGATGCGCTTTTGTCCGGGGATCCCGATCGGGCCGAACACCTCGCCACGGCTGCGTTGGAGATCGGCACGGAGAGCGGACAGCCGGATGCCTTCGGCTTCTACGGGGCCGAAATGATCGGAGTCCGCCGCCAACAGGGACGCTACGCCGAACTCGTCCCGATGATCGAGCAGGTGGCGGCCGAGAACCCAGCCCTCCCGGTATTCCGTGCGACACTGGCCGAAGGACACATGGAAGCCGGCAACGTCGACACGGCCCGCCAGATGCTCGAAGCTACGGCCGCGGACCTCACCTCGTTGCCATACGACGTCGTCTGGATTTTCGCAGTGGCCTCGTACGCCGACGTCGCTGCCGAACTGCACGCTGAGGCTCCTGCTCGGCTGCTCCTCGATCTGCTCGCGCCATTTGACGACCAGGTTCTCTTCATCGGGGCGACAGCAGGAAGTCCGGTGGCTTATTACTGCGGCGGCCTGGAGTCGGTGCTTGGTCGCTACGACGAGGCCGAGAGGCACTTCGCCAAAGCAGCCGAACTTAACGCCAGGGGTCAGTTGGAGTTCGCCGCCGCCGCAACCCACCTGCAATGGGGCCGCATGCTCTCGGCCCGCGGAGGCCCCGGCGATCTCGAACGGGCCCGCGATCTCCTGGCCCTCGCCCACGACAGAGCCGTCAGCCGCGGGTACGCCAGCATCGCCCGGCGAGCCGCCACGGCGTTGTCGGAGTAGTCCCTGGGGCTCGGGTTCGGCCGCTCAGAAAGAACCTGGCGGGGAGCCCTGACCTTGGGCCGTCGTTAGGAGTCTCCGTCTAGGACTGCGGGCAACCAGGGGACAGCATCTCGGGCAGCGGACAGCGCATCGGTTTCGCTTTCAAACTCTCTGGTGGAGTAGTAGGCGACAGGCGTCCAGGCACCCATGTCCTCCGGGTCTCGCCGGAACTCCTCGAATCCGAACGTTCCATCGGGCCGCACAAAGATGTCGACACAGCGGTCGACGGCGGGGGTCGAGGGACTGGCCAGGACCGACCAGGAAGGATCCAAGCGTGCGGACATCGCAACAAGCGTAATTGTATTGCTTGCGTGCTTCGCAACTCCCACAACTGCCGACCAAGGTCTCTGCTCTTTACCGGCAATCCGAACTCCGAGCTTGATCGTCGTCTGATGAGGTGCAGGACCCGCTGAATCCGAGAGCCGGTATTCTGGAGTGGAAGACGGTGTGCGGAGGACGGGAGTGGAACACGCGCGACCCTCACGTTGACAAGGTGGTGGTTTCGTCTGGGTGGTCGACCCCCAGCCTCCACCGTGCGGTTTCGCCGGTTTCAACCTCCTCCACGAGGTTCGCCTCCGTAGTAGAGCGCTCTGCTATCCCGCAAGCTTGTCGTCGGAACCTCTCGGACGAGCCACTCACGTACCGCCTCACCCAAGTCACGCGGTCTCAGCGAGGCCTCAGCCGCTGTTGCTCTCACCAACACATCGGGTGTGCAAAATGGCGCCAACGAGACAGTGACCGGAACCAGAGGTCGACATGCGACGACCAAGAGGAGCAGCGACATCTACGGAACGACGCGGCGATGACGCCGAAGCTGAGGCTGCAGGCTCCTCGCTGCGTCGGCGAGCGGGGCGGGGTTCGCGCTGGTCGACCGCCCGGCGAGCCGCGGTGGCGAGCGCCACGTTGGCAGTCGCGCTTTCTCTGGGGGCCGGGAGCGGGGTCGCCGGCGCGGCCATTTCGCCTACCGCTTCAGGGATCAACGCTCCCGCCCATGCTCCAGGACAAAAAACAGTTGCCTCTCGCCCTTTGGTCACGCTCGGTGTGTTGAACGACGACGATGTCTTCGTCCGCACACGTAGCGGGGAGGCCATCACCGCCGCCGCTACGCCTAAGACCCAGGCCGTTCGAGTCGGCGTGTTGACCATCTGCGGTACCGGACCCTCGTCAGCGGAGCACAACTCCCAATAGCGAGCGTCAGGCGCGTTCCACCCGGCACGGACTGACACCGGGTCGCCCGAAGTGTCGCGGCAGCCGCAATCAGCAGCGCCGGTCGTCCGCGGATCAGCTGATGGAAACCTCGGCCGCAATTCGGGGCAGTTCCGCAGGCGGGCTGAAGGGCCGTCACAGGAAGGGCCGGCACTCTGGCTCCCAGAGTTTGAGGAGAACGTCATGAGTGAGAACGAACCAACCAGCCGCCGAGAGACCCATCCCACACAGCTCGAATCGCTCATCACGTCAGAGCCAAAGGCCGTCGAAGGCGTAACGGGCACCGTTTCGGCGTCGCTTCTGCCGCCTAGATCTTCACCAGACGCTCCAACCCCGGTGATCATCGCCGAGCCAGGAGCACGGCCATTGATGCGCCGATCGCTCTCGAAGATAAGGCTCGGGGTAATCGTGGCTGGGGCACTCATGGCTTCCGTGACGGGAATGCTTGTCGGCCTGGCCACGTCGTCCTCAGCATCGGCCGCTCAGTCCGTATCCACCAGTAGATCTCCTGGAAATCTTGGTTCCGGTGCCCAAGGATCCAATGCACGATCTGGACCGGCCGCGGGCGGATCATCGGGCACGGTCGGAAACGTGGCCAAGTCGAGTTTTACCCTGACGACGTCAGCAGGCCAAACGGTAACGGTTGATGAGCAGTCATCGACGAAATACGAAAAGGGGATCAGTCCGACGTCACAGAGCACCATCACCAACGGTGACCACGTCCTCGTACTAGGGACCGTGAGTTCAACGACGATAAAGACCACGCAAATCATCGTGGAAACGACTCACGGCGGAACTGAGTCATCCACCGCGGCATCGGTGGTCCCCTTCCAGAGGGGAGCACAGGAAACTTCGAAGCAGGTCGGTCAGATTCCTGCGAGTTACAGCGAGGGGTCGGGGACGATCGTCAGCGGAACGACCGCCAACAAGGCAACCGAGGCTGCCCTCGCTGCGTATCCGGGCGGAATCGTCGACCGTGTTGTAAAGTTGAGCAACGGAGACTACGAGGTTCACAACATCGGTCTCAACTGGCCACACCACGTCTTTGAGAACCAGGACTTCAAGGTGATCGGCGCCGACTAAATGGAACGGGTCCCTCCGACCAACCCCCGGAACCTGCACATACTCTTTCGTGGTGGGGCGAGTCACGGAGGTGCTTCTCGACTTGTTGGCTCAGAGCACAGCCCGAAACACCTTTGTTCAATTCCGGTGGAACCCTGTTACCTCGCGGCTCCCCGCTGAGATCCGAAGTGCCCGCGATGTGCGACCCGTTCAGGCGTGAAAAATATCATCTCACCTGCTACGACGAGCGGAAAACGGGATTCGAACTGACCATACAACCCTCGGCAATTGCCGCGGGACTTGGGGAAAAGAATGGGCGACCAGACGTGCCGTCGCTAAAGCTCCGAAGACACCGAGGCGCTAACTGCTGACCAAGTTCGATGGCGAATTCGGTTGCATCGAGTTCTTCCTGCTGCACCAAACTGAATTTCAGCTCGCGGCTCGCTCGGCACTAGAGGAAGCCGCGTAAGATCGAGGGGAACGCCGACGCCAGCACCACTTTGCCGCTGAGGTCCTTGGCGGTCGGGACCGACACGGGGTTGGCGGTGGGGACGTTCATCAAGGAGAGCACAGCCGAGACCGGGGTCCCGGGCCCGAGATAGATGTGCGAGGCCACTTGTTCGAGCAGCGAGGTCGTCCCGGTCGGATCCGAGATGAGGCCGGTGACCGACAACTGGCCCGTGGCCAGCTGTCCCAGGCTCGACGTCGGGCTGACCATGTGCAGGTCGACTCCGACGTAGTGGCTGACCGGGATGCCCAATCTGTCCAGCCCTGCGATCAGGGCGACGGGCGCGTGGAGGCTGAGCGTGTCGATGGGGACGGTGCGTCCGTCGGCGAGGGGCAGCCCCAACTTGTTAGGGACCTTGAGGACATTGGTATGCCCGCCGTCGTCGTGGAACACGAAGATCTGCTCGCTGTGATCGGGGCCCTTGACGATGGCGAGCAGGTCGTTCTTGCCCCGCGCCAGCAGCCGGGCCGGGATACCAACGTGGTGGACGGCGTGGTCGATTCGGAACAGGCTGATCCCTATCCACGACCCGGCCAGGGCGATCAGCGCCACCAGGGCGGATCCCGTGGCGATCAGGACACGCCAGAGGACCTTTCGCCTTCGGCGGCGCGGCTCTTCGCCCAGAGCGACTAGGTGAGGTTCCCCCGCAGCGAGTGCGATCGTCAATTTCCCTCCGTCGAGCAGCCCGAGCCTCCGCCCAGATTCCCTGAGTCGACGCGCAAATAGAACTCGCACAGTCGGTGGTACTTCCGGGCACTGACGACATGACTAGCTGTGGGGCTGTGATCGGCACCGGCATGAATCCTCCGAGCGAGTGTCCGCCACTGCATGTACGAGGCGGTCTCGTCGCTGTCTGGAATCCGGCCAGCCGTGCCGACGACTTCGCCGACGGTGCCGCCCCCGTAAGGGGCGTAGCCGAGGGTTCGGAGCGTCTCACAGAAGATGGAGTGGTCGTTGAAAATCGTCACAGCCGTCCTTGCCGGCTTGGTCGAGACCGTCGAAGTCATGCGACCGTGCCGAACCAAGACGCGGAGACCCGCGTCCGGCCGTTTTGAGGCCGTTGCGGACTCGACCGTACTGAGGTCGGTCGGTGCCTGGGCAGCAACTGATTCCTCCTCAGGCCGGAGCGCCGTGGTCACGACGTCACACCTTCCGATTCGTGGGCCTCCACTTGCGAGTCCCAGATTTCCCATCGGGATCGGAATCGCTGAACCTGGGCTACCACCACCGGGACGTTCGTTAATTCGACCTCTCGTCGTGCCTGAGGGGACTGCTCCAGCATCAGTTGGCGGATGCGAACAAGGACCGTCTCCTCCATTTCCAGGATTTCGGAGTAGATGCATCTCCAGAAGAGCGCCTGTTCCAAGGACGCACTGGCGGGGTCCACCTCGTCCTCCATGCCCAACGAGTCGTCGCCACCTCTCGTCGCCGCGACAATGTCGGGCCGATCCCGATGTGCTGCTCCCGAGGGCATGCTGCAGTCCTACACCGGGCGGTGTAAGAAGTTCAGCAACAGCAGGTCACACGCCGTCCATACTTATGTCCATGGAGTCTGCGCATCCAAAGGGGCCGGCACACGGCCCCCTCGAAGGCGAGGACATCGGGACCGAGCATTGGGAGGATGCCCGCCACTGGATGAGCATCTACGACGATTTGATCCGCTTCAAACTCGGCCTTCTGGAACGGGTCAAGCGAGAGCTGCCCAAGCTCCATCCGGTGGCCCAAAAGGCGGCCGACGTCGATGTCACCTTCATCGAGAATCAGATGGAGGGGTATTACGCACGCCTTGATCTCTGGTATCAGCGGGTCTGGCAACTCCAGGGGCTGTGGCTCGATCCCGACGGTCGTGTGCTGCGCCACAAGGGAAAAGAGGTCGTTCTCACGAACCGAGAGTTCGAGTTGCTCCAGTTCCTCCTCGCCCACCCCCATCGCTTCTACACCTCGTCGCAGATCATGGGATATGCCTGGTCGGACTCGGCACTGTTCCCGGAAGAGGTCCGCAACTACGTCTCGAGGGTGAGGAAGATCCTCGCCCGGTTGGACATACCCGCTGACCTGGTTAACCGCCCCGGTCGTGGCTACTCGCTCACCTTTCGCAACGAGGACTAAGAGTTCCTTCGGCGCGCACTCGTCGTTGCATACTGGGGCCAGCGGAGGACCATGGCCCCCACCTGAATGTGTTGCTGCGTTTGTTTCGCCCTGACGAGCAGACTGGTGCCCAGCTCATCTTGAGCACTAGCCCTCCCGCTCCCGGGAGGAGATCGGCGGTCCCCGTGGGACCCGAGACGTCCGCCCTGACCCGTCCTCCCGGGTCCTTCCCCAAACATGCTGCCGACAATGAGGAAAAGACGCATACGAACTCGTGGCACGACGGGAACGCACGGGCGAACGAGCACAATCTGCGGTTCAGCGACTGGCTCTTCAGATCCCGAGCCGCCAGTGTGATCTGGCTCGCCGTGCGGCTTGTGCTGGGTTACTGGTGGCTGAATGCCGGCTATCAGAAGATCTGGGGCAGCGAGAAAGCCGCCTTTTGGTACGGCAGCGGTGCGGGAGTCAAAGGCTTCGCCACCGCCGGTGTGCTGGGCTCGGCCACCGGCAAGAGCGGAGCCAGTTACGGCTGGTGGGCCGCCTTCCTCCACGACTTCGTCGTCCCCAATGCCTCGTGGATCGCCAAGCTCATCGCACTCGGCGAGCTGGCCGTCGGCATCGGGCTCGTGATCGGACTGTTCACTGGCCTGGCAGCTCTGGGAGGGCTCCTCCTCAACGTGATCTACATGTTTACCGGATCTGCAGGGGTCAATCCGGCCTATGCGATTCTCGAAGTGCCGCTCATCTTGGCCTGGCGCAACGCCGGGTACCTGGGTCTGGACCGCTACGCACTCAACGGCGCCTGGTGGCGGAGTCACTTCACCAGGTTCGCCGATCGTGCCGAGCATCGACGGGCAACTGCCACACTTCCCGTCCCCAACCTCACGCCTTGAGGCGGGCGCCGATGGCGCCTCGCCGAAGTCAGTCCCCCGTTTGTGGGCCCGATAGTCCACCTCAACCACAACAAACTAAGGGGAACATGCCATGAGGCGATCGTCTACCACGATCCCAACGAGACACGTTTGCGACCTTTCACCTCATGACGTCACGAAGGGAGTCGATACGCCACCAGCTTCACGACCCCTCCTTCATCTGAATGGCCACCACCGGGAAACCATCTCGCAGATCCTGCAGCACCCGGTTGGTCGCAACATCGACTGGCGGGCAGTCGTCTCGCTTCTTCAGGCGGTGGCGAACGTCGAAGAGACATACAACGGCAGGCTTCTCGTGACCCTCGGAGACGAGACAGAGACCTTCGAGCCGCCCAGGCACAAAGGCATCGACGCCCAGCAGGTGGTCGACTTGCGCCGAATGTTGAAGAGCGCCGGATATGGAGTTGAGCCGTAGGGAAACTGGACTGCTGGCTGCTTTCCAGGCTCGCCGCCCATGCATGGTGTCGTCAAATTGCCGGCGTGCGATTCCGAACGGTGTCTATCAGGAGCCCGTTACGACCCCGAGCCCGGGCCGGTGTCGGGCTCCCAACAGTGGCCAAGCCGCTCAGCCGCGGGCATGCCAACGAGGTGGAGCGTCTTTCCCACAGCTGACCCACGACACTCGCCCTCAGCTCTGCCGTCGAGTGGACTTGATTTAGTCACGCTCACACCGACGGGTTACAGCAAGTGTTACTGCAATTGTTGCCGCTCGAGGATCAGACTGGTTCAGCGGTCAACTATGGCCGAAAAGAGGCTATTTATGGCTAGAAAGGGAGGTCTCCCAATGACCCCTAAATCGTTGGAGGCTCGAAGGATCTCCTCTTTGCTGGTTGAGCGCAGGGTTTCCAGCACAGCAATGGCGAGTGTCCTTTCTCTAGCGCTGCTGTTCGGCCTGGTCGGATTCGCCTTTCACATGCTGTGGGTTGTCGCAATCCTCGTGCTCGCCCTCGGGCTCGGCTATGTCGTGGCGAACGCCCGTCAGGACCGCAGAGACGTCGTCGATCGTCGTTGAGACTCGGCGGCTGGCAGAGAGCCACGTGGTGCATTGAGTCGACCTTCCCCCCAAATGCCGACCTCCCAGGCAGCGGGCGAAGTGTTCTACCAAGAGGAGCTAAGTGAAGATTGCCGACAAGCGAGCCGCCAACAAGAACGCTCATGAAGCTCGGGAGCGCAAGTCCAAGTCCGTAGAGGAAATGGGCTCAACCGACGACGAGGTCATCCCCGGCGAAGCACGCGAGAAAGGTCAGTGCAAATCCGAGTCTCCATAAGGCCGCTTGCCATGACAGCGACGACGACATTTGAGGTGGGCGCCAATCGTGACGCCGTTCCTCCTGGACACTTGGAAAGTCGTGACAGATGAGACTCCAGGAGAGCGCTCTACAATCGAAACAGTTCAGAGGCCCGCGACGGACGGGCCGACGGTGCCGTGCTTCTGCTGCCAGGGACCGACCCCCTCCCATGTTCACTGGTCCACTCTCGTGCAACGCCATGAACCCAGATCGCTTCCGGAATACCCGGGCTGACCTGTCGTTATCTAAGGCGATGAAGATAGTGGCGATCAAAGGATTCAGCCCCGACATCACGCGCTTGATAGCGCTTGCCCGCGGTATCTTGATGGTCTCGATTCCCGTCTCACCTTGCCGACGCCATCCCCTTACCGGGTCAGAACGACCTTGACGGCGCCGGTGTCGGCTGCCCGTGCGAAGACGTCATACGCTTCGATCATGTCGTGAAGACGAAAATGATGGGTGCAGAACTGACCGGCGTCGATCTGACGAGAAGCGACCAACCGGAGCAATGTCGGGGTTGAGTAGGTGTCGACCAATCCGGTTGTGATGGTGACGTCACGGGTCCACAGGGTTTCAAGATGAAGAGTGGCGGGCTTGCCGTGGACCCCGATGTTCGCAACGTGACCTCCGGGACGAACGAGCGCCGTGCAAAGTTCGAAGGTCGCCGGAACGCCGACCGCCTCAATAGCTACATCAGCGCCCAGACCGTCCGTCAGCTCTCTTACAAATGCGATGGGATCGTCGCGGCCATTGTTGACGACGAGATCGGCCCCAAAGCGCTTGGCGGCTTCCAGCCTGGTATCGGCGAGGTCGATGGCGACGATGTGACTCGGGGAGTAGAGCTGGGCGCCGAGCATGGCTGAGAGTCCGATCGGACCAGCTCCGACCACGGCGACCGTGTCACCGGGTTGGACGTGACCGTTGAGGACCCCAACCTCATACGCCGTCGGCAGGATGTCCGCCAGCATGAGGACCTCCTCGTCGCTCACTCCCTCGGGCACGATGTAGGTCGAGGTGTCGGCAAAGGGAACTCGAACATACTCGGCTTGGGTCCCATCAATGAGATTGCCGAGAATCCAGCCACCACCACCCAGGCATTGGCCGTACCGTCCATCTCGACAGTACCGGCAGCGCCCACAGGCGGTGACACATGAGACGAGAACTCGGTCTCCCGGTGCGATATTCGTCACCGCTGATCCGACCGCTTCGACCGTGCCAACGGCCTCGTGTCCTAGGACTCGGCCCTCTGTCACCTCGGGAACATCCCCTTTCAGAATGTGGAGGTCGGTGCCGCAGATGGTCGTGCAGTCCACGCGCACAATGGCATCGGTGTCGTCTTGGATCGTGGGTGTTGGGACTTCCTCCCAGGCTTTGTGTCCGGGTCCCTTGTACACAAGTGCTTTCATGCTCTCCTCGGTTCTCTCTGGCTATGTTCTGGCGAGTGGTGTTGATCAGGCGTCATGCAGGGTCTCGGGTTGACGCTGGACGATGACGCGTCCGGTGATCTCGAAGGGTTCGATGCTGATCACGTTGAGGCGAGGTCCGCCCGCCCACGGCTCAACATCGAGGCGTGCGGCGACTGCGCGCTCTTCGGGGTCTTCGATCAGATGGGCATGACCACGCACGAGGACACTCCAGCCCTCGCTCATGGCCTCGTCTACGCGATCCACCTCGAAGGCCACGACACCCGAGACTCTGGCGGTCATGGCATCGGAGGTCCGAAGGACGACGGCTCCGTCAGTGAACACGAAGTTCACCGGGAAGGCAACCGGGCCTGAACCGGTCGAGAGAACGATGCGTCCGATGCCCCCAGCAGCGAGATGCTCGTGGCACTGCTCTACGTTGAGGCTCTCGAGTACAGGGTGGGGGCCGGCGCGACCGGGACCCGTTGGGCAATCGACCTGACCACCTTCGAGGGCGAATGGCGTCGTATCGAGGGCGACGGCCAGTCGCAGCAGAGACCCTCCGCTGAGGCTCGTGTCCGCACTTTGCTCGAAGTAGGCGAGAAACCAGGCATCGATTCCAGCTCGCTTCGCCAACTCCTCGCTGCTCAGGCCGAGTTCGGTCCGGCGATGGGTCACGCGACGGGCCAGGTCGCCGACCCGCATTCCTCGAGGCTGGACGGACATCTGGGCACCTTCGAAACTGGAGGGCGCAGACGCGGTGCCCGTTCGCCCGGGAGCTGGAGTCGTTGGTGTCATGCAGCCAGTGTGAGCCTGACGTGCACCAGATCCGTAGGGACCTAAGTCCTAGCGTCCATGACCTTGGTCTCCTTGGGTCTGTGCAAGAGCCATCGCCTTCGTCGCCCCAATCACACCGATACAGAACGAGCCCCGCCCGACCTGCAGTACGGCAGGCCGGGCGGGGTACCGCGATCCGGGATGGGGAAGTCTGGTTCAGCTCGTGACCAGCACCCGTTCCGCTTCTGCGTGCACAGCGAGCTGCTCGGTGGCAGTTGTCCGGCGTGCGTGCCAGAAGCCGAAGGCCACCAGGAGCGCCAGGATCGCGGCCAGGACGAAGGCCGATATTCCTGCGATGAGGGCGATCGTGGCGAGGGTCCCAAACGCATAGGCCTCAAGCAGCAGGCCGCGCAGTGTAGTGCCCTGGAACACAGTCGTTGCCTTGGCTTCGGCGGCGGTGTACGCGGGCGATCCCTTGGGGAGAGCCTGTGCCTTGGCCGAGAGCTGCGCGTAGGTCAGACCGCCACCGATCTCCTTGAGGTGGACGGCAATGAAGTCATCTGCGTAGACCTCAGCTTGTTGGCCCGTCACCAGTGGCTGCCCGGCGTACTTGGACACGGTGCCAACCATCGATGGGGTGATCTCAGTACCTGCGACCGGGTGGGCAAAAGCTGCCTTGGCCGGGAAGACGATCTGCTGCTCGGCCAGCTGGTTGTGCACGTTGGAATTGGCGAAGCTGTAGCCCCACATGAGGAGAACACCCGCCACCACCAAGACGATCACCATCACTGCACCTCCGGCGCTGGCGATCAAATCGAATACCTTTCGTTGCATCGTCGTATCTCCTGTTCACAATGACCCCTCCTTGTGAGGAGATCTGTCGTTCATTGTGGAGATGAAGGAGCCCGAACGAGTGGGTGCAAAGGTCCCGACCAGTGGGACCTTGGTCCCGTCTGAGGTGTTGTCCACGCCAGGTCAGTACGAACTTGCTCGTGGATCAGAATAAGAGCAACAAGCTGACCCATTTAGTGCTTGGATTTCTCGACCCATCGGGCGATGAGCTGGCAACCTACTGTGTCGTCGGCGGCTCACCAGCCTTGAGCTTGGTGGCGTAGATGGCTGCCTCAGTGCGGCTGTTCATCTTGAGCTTGGCCAGCAGCCCCGTCATGTAATTCTTGACCGTCTTCTCCGAGAGGAACATTGCTTCAGCGATCTCACGGTTTGTCATTCCCTCCGCGATGAGGTCCAAAAGGCGCGCCTCTTGTGGAGAGAGTGCCTCGAGTTCGGGATTGACCCTGGGAGGATTGGCAATGCGCTCGACGACTCGGGCGACCGCCCTCGGATCCATGAGCGACTCTCCGTTGGCGACCTTCTTGACATCTTCAATCAGATCCCGTGCCTTGATCTGCTTGAGGACGTAGCCAGCGGCCCCGGCCATGATGCTGGCAACGAGCGCCTCGTCATCGGCGAAGCTGGTCAGCATCAGGCAAACCAGTCCTGGCATGAGCGACCGGACATCACGGCAGACCTCAATGCCGCTTCCATCCTCCAGTCGGACGTCGAGGATAGCCACATCAGCCTTGGCAAGCGGGATCCGCGTCAAGGCTTCCTCGGCGGTGGCCGCCTCACCGACGACCTCGATGTCCTCGTCGCTCTCGAGCAGGCTCCGGATCCCCTCTCGGACCAACTCATGATCGTCAAGGAGGAACACACGGATGCTCATGGCACTCCATTGTGCCAGCGTTCGATACAGGTCTGATCCACGGACCAGCGACTGCCGATGAGTCGAGACGCTTCTGCTAGCTACGATTCACGTGATGCCGTATCACAAGGTTGAGGATCCGGCCAAGCTTCTGCGCCTTATCGACGCTGTCCTGATGATCGAAGCCGCAGTCGAGCTACCTGTCCTGCTCCGCCACCTCATCGAAGAAGCGTGTTCTCTCGTCGACGCTCGCTATGGCGCCCTCGGTGTGCTCAACGAGGCACGGACCGGCCTCGACCCGTTCATCAGCGTCGGACTGGGGGACGCCGAGGAAGAGGCGATCGGTGCTCGCCCGACCGGACGAGGGGTGCTGGGCGTGCTCATCACCGATGCCACACCACTGCGTCTCAAGGATCTCGGCACCCATCCCGACAGCTACGGATTCCCGGCTCACCACCCGCCCATGAAATCCTTCCTCGGCGTCCCCGTCCGAGTCCGCTCCGTGGTCTATGGCAACCTCTATCTCACAGACAAAATTGGTGCTGACGATTTCAGCGACCAGGATCAGTCACTGGCTGAGGCTCTGGCCGTTGCAGCGGGGATCGCCATCGAGAACACCCGCCTCCACGAACGGGTCCGTGTGCTCAGTGTCCTGGACGACCGAGACAGAATCGCCCGGGACCTCCATGACCGTGTCATTCAACGCGTCTTCGCCGTAGGGATGTCCCTGCAGGGCGCGGTGCGGCTGTCTGAGCGAGATCAGATCGTCGACCGGGTCAACAAGGCTGTGGATGATCTTGATACGACGGTGACCGAAATCCGAACTGCCATCTTCGAACTCGGGACCAAGGCCATTGCGGGCGGCCTACGGCACAGCGTTTTTGAGCTCACTCAAGAGATGGCTCCGTTGCTCGGGACTCGCCCCGAGGTCGTCTTCAACGGCGCCGTCGACAACGCGATCTCCCAACGCATCGCCGACAGTCTCCTCGCTGTGCTCCGCGAGGCACTGACCAACGCTGGCAAGCACGCCAACGCGACCAGCTACATCGTCACCATAAGTGTGGCCGACGATGTGAGCCTCGAGGTCCAGGACAACGGTATTGGCATCGAGGTGCCCCAGGCGTTTGGAGCTGGCCTGGGACTCGTCAACCTGCGAAGTCGGGCCGAAAGGTTGGGCGGAAGCTTCGAGATCCTGACGGGCGAACACGGAACACGGGTTCTGTGGCGCGTGCCCGTCTGAGTAATTCGCTGCTTTCCGGAGATCTGGAGCGATGGTAATGATGAGTTCCACGGTCCCCCATTCGGTCTTGGACTCAATGGGGAAACCGGCATCATGAAACACCGAGAGCATCGACCTGTTCTCCGCCAGGACTTCAGCTGTGAAGCGTGTGATCCCGACCGATCGCGCCGCGTTGGCGAGGCGGCCCAAGAGCATGGTGCCGAGGCCATGCTCCTGGTAAACGTCGGCGACCACGAAGGCTACCTCCGCTTCGCTGTGGTCATCGAGACGGTCGTAGCGACCGACGGCGATGAGTTCGCCTCCGCACTCGACGACGAGAGCCACTCGGGCTTGACCGTCGACGTGAGTAAAATGTGCGACTTCGCTTGTACTCAAATCCTTGTGTGGATAGAAATAGCGCAACCGAATGGTCTCCGCCGAGAGGCGGGCATGGAATCGCAATAGTGCTCTAGCGTCGGCTGAAGAGATTGGCCGCACGACAGCTTCAGTGCCATCACTGAGATTGATGGCGTCGCCAACCTGCACCGCCGCATTCTGAGTCGCAACCACGCCATCACCATTCCAGGTACGTTGACTAGCGCGGTAGGGACTTCGGTCACAACCCCTGGGACCATTGGCCCGTCTATCGACCCGTCTTTCTCCTAGTGCGAGATCGGTGCAACGGCACTAGTGATTGCTCGAGGCCATCGTGACGCCAAAGGTCGACTGGTCAGTGCGCGATTCCATTTGCCCCCAGCTGACCGTTTCGAAATCGCGGGAAACCGCCAGTGTCAAAGAGTGGAGAGCATCGTCGCCCGATTCACGATCGAGCCGCGTCATGGTCGGCTCGTTCCCCAAGGACGGACCCCGGACCCCAAGTGACGTCGATCCAAGCTGCCGCCGCGGGATCACAAGCGTTGTCCCTTGACGTAAAGCTCGAGAAGTACCTCTGCACGCGCTCGCAGAGCCGGGTCAGGAGGAGAGCTCCATGGCGCAGGAATCGTGGTGGCTGGCGCGCCGGCTGTCCTCAAGGGGCTCGAATTCACCAAGGTACTGAGCGCCGTCGGCACCCATTACTGGGATGTTCGGGCAACGTCGTTCTATGGCTGCGCAGGGACAAATTGACCCTCCACCTTCACCCTCACGTGGAGGAGATGGCCCTCCCCCGAGTTGACTCGCTCCATGTGGACACGTCGCCCGTAGACGGTAGCGAGGGCCAAGATGGCTGACGCGAGGAGGAGGGCGCCGGCGACGTTGAGCGAGATGCTGAGTCCGTTGCCGAACGCCCCGTAGGCCGCCGAGACGACTTCGTTCACGATGTGGGTGATCGCATGGTTCTTCGCCGTGGCCGCTTTGGCCTGTCCCTGATACGTACCCGGTCGTGACGGCCGAGACGACCAGGGACTGATACGACTTGGGGATGCCGATGGCAGTAAGACGCCGGACCAGGTTGACCGTCAGCTGACCGTTGATGATCGAGCCAAGTGCGGCCACGCCGACGACCGCACCGAGCTCGCGGAAGGTGTTGGTGGTCGAGGCGGCCATGCCGGAGTGCTTCGCCGGAACCGAACCCAGGGCCGCAGAGGTGATCGGCACCATGGCGATGCCCACCCCAACACCGGCGAGGAACATGGACCATCCGAGCTGGGCGACGCCGGCATCGGGCGAGACGTTGGCGTTCGTGAATAGGATCCCGATTCCTGCCACCAAGCAGCCGAAGGCGAGAGGGATCTTCGGACCCCAGGCGGCCACCCAGCGGCCGGCGAGCAGCGAGGCCCCCACCATCCCGACAGCGAGAGGTACAAAGTTCAGGGCCAGTTCCAAGGGCGTCTTGGCCCCCACCGTCTGGAGGTACAGCGCCACCATGAAAAAGATGGAGAAGGTGCCGAAATAGACGGTGAAGGCAATGATGTTCGAACCCGCGAAGGTCGGGATCTTGAAGTAACGGACATTGAGAACCGGATTCTTGGCTCTGAGTTCGGCGACGACGAAGCAAATGGCCGCGAGCAGGGCGAAGAAGAAGAGCAGATCGATCCACCAGGTGCGATAGCCCGCCGTCTCGCCCAAGATGATGGCAAAAGTCAGCGCCCCGAGCGTCAACGCTCCGAGCAGAAAGCCCGGGATGTCGAAGCGAGCCTGCACCGGATCGGAGCTCTCGGGCAGGACAATGAGGGCGCTGACGAAAGCCAGCGCCCCGAAGAGCACGTTGAACCAGAAGATGGCCCGCCAGGACCACCCGAAGACCAGCAGGCCGCCGATGAGTGGTCCGAGGGCCAACCCCAGGCTGGACACGGCCGCCCAGATGCCGAGCGACCGAGCTCGTGCCCCACGGTCGGGATAGAGGTGGCGGATCATCGACAAGGTGCCCGGTTCCGAGGCGGCCGCCCCGATGCCCATTACGACCCGTCCGGCGATCAGGACATCGGTCGACGGCGCCACGGCGGCAATCACGGAACCGGCGCAGAAGGTGGCCACCCCTGCGAGCATGATTTTCTTACGCCCGAAGAGGTCTCCGACTGTGCCGAAGCTCAGCATGAGTCCGGCGAATGTCAGGGCATAGCCGTTGACGACCCACTGGAGCTGGCTTACCGAGGCATGCAGGTCCTGCTGGACGTGGGCCAGGACCACAGTGACGATGGTGTTATCCAGGAACGTGAGGAAGAGGACGAACAGAATCGTTGCCAGAGCCAGTGATGGGGAACGCGACGCTTTTGTCTCAGGCGTCGCGCGGATTCGGTCACGCGTCGTATGGCTCATTGCACTCTCGATGTCGGTCATCAAGGTTCTCGGTTCATCTCAGCTTGAACTATGGGGGCGCAGGGGCCCGGCGACCTTGCTCATTCGGCTATACAGCGGTCGAGGAAAGAACAGAATGCAGCTTCTTCATACCCGCTCCCCGATGTCGTACTTCCGGACCTCCTCGACACATCTGCTGCCTCCTCGGGTCCTGGAGTCCAGGCGTTCGTAAAAGTGGCCTACATACTCCCGTTGCTTGAGGATGCCCCACGGAATGCGTCCTTGGGTTTGTGTCGCGAGAGTAGAGGCGGAGCAAGCATCTACTAACGGCTTCTCGCCGTGCTGCCCCTGATCAGGAGTTTTCTTGGAGCGGAAGACGGGATTCGAACCCGCGACCCTCACCTTGGCAAGGTGAGGGATTTTGTCTCTTTGGTCCGCTCCGGTCTCCCGACGTGCAGTTGTGTCCGCGCCGTTTCCCAGTCCGTCCACCGAGTCCGCCCCTGTAGTAAAGCGCTCTCCAATGACTCGGAACCTCCTAGCAACATCTTCGTCATCAAGGATCGGGTCCTCATGGGGCCTCGCGGACTTCGCGTCGTTGAACTGCCCGAAAAGCCTCCACCATTTCGCGGGGTGGGAAGCGGCGCGACTTGTCGCGCTGGCCGGCCTGGGTACCCCACGACGCCCTGAGCTTTCTCAGTGTCTTGGATTCAATGTGGCCAAAATCCTGAATGCGGTGATGCGGACAAACACCGAATGTGGAAGGTATCCCCGCAGTCCGTTGTCCGAATGGTCTCCTTGGTGCTCTTCGCCAGCCAGATTTGCCCGGTAGAGCGTCATGCCGGAAGCCGCTTCGACGGAGCGACCTCCCGTAGCGAGGCGCCAGCACGACCTCTGACCTCTAGCTTCGCTGAGTCCGGCTGGATTCGGCCGTGCGGTAGAGCGGTCTACTACCGACGTCAGTGTACGGGGGCGGAGACTGCACCGTTGCGTGCTAGGTCTTAAGGCCATAAGACCGTGTCACGACCCCTGTCGAACATTCCACGAAGATCGGCGTCGGGCACTACCAGGTCGGCAGAAGCGGGAACTGCGAGTCGCGTTTCGCACATGACGGCTGATCGTCTGGCCGCTCGACGCCATAACTGCTAGGCCGGACCAGAGCGATCTTCGAATCAGGGACTCAAGCCCGTCCGCCTCCTTGCGCCGCGAATGAGCGTTCGCTGTCCCAGAGCCCGGAGTCGCAATGGCGAGAGTTGTCCGTCAGTTGACCGGGGTGAGTTCGACCGGCTCTATGGGGCATCGGCTCGAGGTCGTCACAATCATCGCTGTGAGGCGACGGACCCCTGATGCTTGACCCACGAGTACCCGTGCAACCCATCTCGAATCAAAGACGACGCTGGTCCGCACGCGCACGCGTTGGGCCCGCGCCGCCTCGGAGGGCTGACAAACTGGCCTTTCTGGCGCTGACAATGGTCGTGCTTGGACCCCTCATCTGGGTGGGCGGCTCGCTGTTGGTCACCGATCGCAGCACGTCAGCTGCCTCGGGCGACACCATCCAACGGCCTGGGGCTGCGGTCGGGGAGAACGACTCCGTCCGGGCCGCCAACGTGGGCATGTCGACACCCGCCGGCTACACAGCCCAGCAGATGATCTTCGACGACCAGTTCTCCGGCACCACCCTCGACGCCACCAAGTGGAGTGCGTTCTTAGGGGCCCAAGGGACTGCCTGGAACGACAACAACAATCTCCCTGCGCCCTACTCCGGACCGAACACCCCCGTTACTGAGAACGCAGCCATGTACGGGCCTTCACAGGTCAATGTCGACAACGGATTGACGCTCACGGCGACCCGCAATACCAATCAGTATGCCGACAGCTACCCCTGGATCAGCGGTGTGGTCACGACCGAAGGCAAGTTCAGCCTGCCGGTGAGTGGCTGGTACGTCCAGGTGCAGGCCAAAATGCCCGACCAGACACAGGGCATGTGGCCCGCCATCTGGTTCCTTCCTGGAGTTCCCGGTACGGCAGCGAACGAGTTCGACGGCTACGAGGGCGGAGTCCTCGGAGCGCATTCCAACGAGATCATGCAGTCGAACTATTTCGCCGATCAGGGTCAGCAGGCAAAGACCTACAACGTGAAATCGGACGTGACGGCCGGGTACCACATCTACGGCTTTCAGTTCATTCCCGGCCACTCCATCACTGCGTACTTCGATGGGAGGCAGGTCTGGCGGTTGGATGCGTCGACCGGCGTCACCATCACCCCGGAACCATATGAGATCATCCTCGAACTTCAAGTGGCTGGGCCGGATGCAACGGTGTGGCACAACGGCACGACGAGTGCTACCCGCTCGGCAAGCATGGACATCGCCGAGGTGCGTGCGTATTCCGCCTCGTCGTGAGCTTTCGAGCGCAGTGACGGAAGGGGCCGCACCATCACGCGGACGGCGGGCGGCGCCTCGGGAGGTGGCCTGACTGGTGATGCGATTTCCTGAGAGCGAGAACCCCACCGAACAACAGGCCGTGGGACTGCAGACCCGATGACTTGATCACGTCGAGGCTCGATCGATTCGCCGAAGTCGCGGCTCGAGAGTCCGCGAATAGCCCCGATGGTACCAATGTCGAGGTTAGGTGGGGCGACGGCACCGAGTTGCCATTGCCGAACGATCGATTCTCGGCCGCCACGTGGCGGCCCAAGATCAACTGTTTGGCGAATTGCACTAAGTGCTGCAACCCGGCGGCAGCTTCGTGGCAACGGACTCCCTTGACACTGAGCGGATTCGGCAAGCCCGACATCGACGACACGTACGTACCGCTCGATCCCGCCACACTCGAATCCAGACTTCTTGCCGCTGGCTTTGCCGACATCACACTCGCTCGGAGCGGAGAGTATCGAGAACGAGGCGACCAGATCCGCGTCACCGCACTCAAGCCGCAGCGACTTGCTACGGCCTTACTACGTCCGGAGACTCTTGGGCACGCAGTTCATGCGCGACTGAGGTACGCAAGGAGAGACTCGATATGCGTGGCATCTTCGCCAGTGAACCCGCCAGCCTGAAATCCCATTCGTCGCGAGCCACCACTGAGTTAACCAGCTTCGTTGCGGCATTGGGTTGCGCGGCTCGACCGATCTCTTTACGAGTACTTCACCGACGAGAAGACGTCGCTCAACGACCTCACCCGTATCGAAATCCTCCCGGTGATGCGAACGCTGAAATGCGCGCCATGGCCCCGCCTCAAGGATGGCCCGACCACGATTTCTTCTTGTCCCTCCAGATTGTCGGTAAAGTAGTATTTTACCAAGAAGGTAATCGGACTATCCCATTTGGCTGCGGCTGTTCTACATTGAAACGGTCGGGTCGTTCCGAGGAGGATGCTGTGGAACCCGAGTTCGTTCGTTACACGGTCGACGACGGCATTGCCACCATCACCGTTGATCGCCCTCAGGCGGCCAACGCCCAGAACCCACAAATGCTCCAGGAGCTCGATGAAGCCTGGAGCCTCTCAGACAGCGATCCCGAAGTCAGAGTCGTGGTGCTGCGCACAGAGGGAAAGCACTTCTCGGCCGGTCACGACATGCAAGGAGGCGGGGACCCCAGCCTCGGCCCACAACGGGTAGACGGAGTACTCACCGTCGACACCTACTTCGATTGGGAGGAACGCGGCTACCTCCATTACGCCAGGCGATGGCGCGATCTGGTCAAGCCCTCGATTGCCGCGGTGCAGGGGAAGTGCATCGCCGCAGGACTCATGCTGTGCTGGCCTTGTGACCTGATCATCGCAGCGGACAACGCGCAGTTCTCCGATCCCGTGGGGTTGATGGGCATGCCGGGAGTGGAATTCTTCGCCCATCCATGGGAATTCGGTCCCCGACGAGCGAAGCAGATTCTGTTCACCGCGTCCTCGCTCTCGGCGGAACAAGCGCGGGAGTGCGGAATGGTGAACGAGGTGGTGCCGCTCGAAACGCTGCAAGACCGCACCTTGGGACTCGCTGCCGAGATCGCCGCAATGGACCCATGGGCCGTGCGGCTCGCGAAGCGTGCGATCAATAGTGCGGTCGATGCGATGGGGTTCTCACAGTCCATCTCGACCAACTTCGACATCCATCACCTCGGTCATGCCCGCGCGATCGCCCACACCAATGGCACGACTTCGGTCATGGCAGATCTGGCTGCCATGAAAGCACGCTCGACATGACGGGCGGGCAGCCTGGCCATCGAGAGTGGAGAGGTATACAGGCTCGGTCCTCCTCGGACTCATCTCTCTGAGGCGGCGCTGTGTCGACCTACCAGCGGGATGGGTTGGAACTCCACTATGAGGTCCGAGGGACCGGTCCACCGGTGCTCTGTGTGCACGGCGCGACGGGAACCGGTGCCTATGACTGGTCGAAGGTGGCTGAGGCGCTGAAGGGGCGCTACCGATTCATCATCCCTGACCTGCGGGGCCACGGCACGTCGGACTATCGGGCCGGCGACATGAGCATCGAAGCGGTGAATGCCGACCTGCTTGGCCTCATCGCCCATGAGGATCTCGAGCGGCCACACGTGCTTGCGTTCTCCTTTGGCGCTGAGGCGGCGCTCGAAATGGAGCTGGTTCATCCGGGTACCGCCGCCAGCCTGATCCTGGTGAGCCCTGGGCTCGGCGATCCCAAGGCGAGTGTGCCCACGCGCTCCCAGCTCGAATTGCGCTGGCCGGTCACGCTCCGCACGCTGCACTCGGAGCGCCACGGCCAGGACCATTGGCTCAACGTGATGCTCGAGCTCTGCGATCGGGCGGCGAAACGCCCAAAGGCGGATCTGGACGCGATCGGAAGGATCGACTGTCCCGTGCTTCTTGTACTTGGCAGTGAGGACGACCCCCGTCGACTACGGCAGGCGGAGATCATGCGAGATGCGCACGACCGGACCGAGATCGTTGTCATCGAGGGCGGCGGGCACGCCGTGCACAAGGGCCACACGTCGGACGTCGTTGCCGCGATGGATGCGTTTCTCGCCCGGGTGGTTGGGACAACCCGCAATTCGCGGACCTGAGGCATGGCTGGAGTGTTGCAATGCGCACAGTAGGCTCGGAAATGAGATATCCGCTGGTGAAGTATCACGGTTGGCGGAAATTCCTCGTCGGCACATCCGGAGGATGCAGGTGAGATGGCAGCTGTCAAGGTGACCAAGCAGGTGGAGGAGGTCGACGGCGACGACGCCATGCCCGAATGGAAACGACTGAGCATCGAGCGCTCCCTGCAAGGCCCGCGCGCCAGGGCGCAGGAAAGGACCGATCGTTTCGTCAGCGCCGCAATGGAGCTGATGGCCGAGCGCGGCAGCATTGATTTCACGGTGCAGGAAGTCGTCGACCGCTCCAAGATGTCAGTCCGGACGTTCTACAACTTCTTCGCCAGCAAGGACGACCTGCTGGTCGCGGTACACGAGACGATCCTCGCCACCGAGGTCGTCCCACGTATGCGGGCCAAATGCGAGGCTCTGAGCGACCCCATTGCGCGGGTCAAGGCTTACGTCCTGGGGATCTACGAGTTGACGTCGAACCCCGGCCCCGCGTCGCGGGCCCTCACTACTTACAGCAACCGGCTGCTTGAGACCCGGCCCGAGGATCTCGAACGAGCCTTCAAGCCACAGATCGATCTCGTGGTTGAGCTCATCCGGGACGCCAAGGCCACGGGTCGACTGCATCCCTCCCTCAGCACGGAAACGGCGGCACATCTGTTGCACCACACCGTTTTGGCGACCGTCCACGCGCGGATCCTCGGATCCGAGGGAGATGATCGGGTGACCGCTGCCGATCTGTGGACATTCTGCTCTTCGGGCATCGGAGTCACAGAAGACTGATCTGACGCTCCATCAGAACCAATTACGGGGCGCCGGAATCGGCGCCGGCGAACCAACTCTCGAGCTCGCTGCGCACCACCTTCCCCATAGCGTTGCGAGGCAGATTCCCGAATCTCCAGAAGTCCGGCACCTTGTAGCGCGCCAACTGTGACGAGCAATGGTTCGACAACGTACCGATGTCGAGCGTGCATCCTTCATCTGCCTCTACGGCTGCCGCCACGCGCTGCCCGAGGCGCTCGTCGGGTACGCCCACTACCGCGGCACCCCGCACGCCCGCCGCCTCGAGCAGCACCCGTTCGATCTCAGCTGGATAGACGTTGGCCCCGCCCCGAAGGATCAATGCGTTCCTGCGGTCGCGCACGAACAGTCGTCCCATGGGATCGAGGTACCCGACATCGCCCGTGTAGAGCACGCCGTCCCGGACCGTTTCGGCAGTCGATTCCGGATGTCCCAGGTAACCGAGCATCGGGCGATACACCTGAGCCCACGGTCCATCCTCTTGGGCGCGGACGGTGATCTCCCCCGTTTCACCGACTGGCAGGACTTTCTCACCCTCACGGATCTCCACCACGAGATGCGGGAGTGGCGTGCCGCTACATCCCGGTATTCGCGATTCCTCGGCGTGCATCGATGGTGACGACCGTCGGCGCCTCGGTGAGGCCGTAGGTCGCCGACACTCGACATCCGAAGCGCTCTTCAAAGGCGTCTCGTACCGCCTCGGGTAGGTACGTCCCGCCAGTCCACGCGTCGGTCAGGGATGACAAGTCTTCGAGGGCCACCTCCTCCGAACTGGTCAGGCTCTGCAAAATGGTCGGAACACCGAACCACGAATTGACTGCTTCGGTCCTAATCCACTGCGCGAGACCGACGGGGTCGGTACGGTCCATCACGACCTGCGTGCCACCCGCCTGAGCCACGAGGAGCGTGCTCGTGACCTGCATGTTGAGGATCGTCAGCGCGGCGCAGTCACCCTTCCTCAAATCGGGACCGAAACCCCGCGCGGCCGCCAGCATCGCGCCCGGAAGGAGCAGGTTCCGATGAGAGTGCACGACGCCCTTAGGCCGGCCGGTAGTGCCACTGGTGTAGGCGATCCCGCCCGGATCGCTAGCTCGGCGAATAGGCCGGCGGTAGCTGGCCGGGCTGCCGTCGACCATATCCCGCCAGGAACCGACACCCTCTCCGACCACGATGATGGGTGACGCCGAGCTTTCGTACGAATCGGGGCCGAGGCCGTCCGCGACATCGGGGGAAGCCAGGAGGACGCGTGCTTTCGCGTCGCGAAGGATGAAGTGCTTCTCGGCAGGCGCCAGGTTGCGATTGACCCCTAGCCAGATCGCACCCAACCGCGCCACTGCGTGAAACGTGATGACGATGTCGCTCGCATTCGGCAAGCTGACGGCGACAACATCGTCCTCCTTGATCCCCATGGTTGCCAGCGCGCCGGCAACCCGGTCGGCGTTCCGGTCGAGCTCTTCATACGTCAACCGGGTGTCGGCGCAGACCAGGGCCTCGTGAGCAGGATCTCGCACGAGCGCTCGCTCCAGCACAGACCCGATCGACCCGGAGATGAGATGTGGCGCCGGCGACGGCACTGAATGTGCTCCCATTCCCCCCTCTCTAAAAATCTCAATGTCGATAGAGTAGGACATCACTTTCCTGAAAGAAAAGCCATGACTACGGGGTCGGTCAGCGTCATCAGCGGCGGGACAACCGGCATCGGCTTGGCCGTGGCGGAGCACCTCGCCGCGGGAGGTGGACGCATCGCCGTCCTCGGCCGTAACCGCAGCAGCCTCGAGCGGGCGAAGGCCGCTGTGGAGGAAGTCGGGGCGGACGCGGTTCTAGCCCTCTGCGCGGATGTGACGAGCGATGACGAGGTCTGCGCCGCGTTCGGGGAGATCGACGCGACGTGGGGGGTGATACACGCACTGATCAACGCAGTCGGACCCTCAGGCGCCGGGCGGTTCGAGGATCTGTCCGATGAGGCCTGGATGCGCGCGTTCGACCAGGGTGCGCTCACGGCAGTCCGCTGCATTCGCCACGCTCTTCCGTTGCTGCGCAGAGCGGAGTGGGGTCGGATCGTCAACATCACTGCGATCTCCGTGCAGCACCAAAGCACCGACCTGATCGGCTACACGGCGAGCAAAGCTGCGCTGGCCAGTATCACGAAGAACCTGGCCCGCAGCCTGGCTGCGGACGGCATCCTGGTGAACGCAGTCGCACCGGGCCCGGTCCTCACCGGACCGATCCAGGCTGCCGTCAGGGTGGCGGAGGGTGACCCAGACGATCGACACGACGCCTACCGCGTCATGTCGGAGCACTACGGCTCGTCCGTTGACCTCGGACGGGTCGCTGATCCAGCAGAGCTCGCGGAGGTGGTGGCCTTCTGTGCCTCGGTGGCCAACACCTACATGACCGGGGCCCACATCAACGTCGATGGGGGTTCCGATTTCACCTGATCCGGTCGCCAAACCTCAAGCATCTGTGGGCCGGACGACATCGTGGCCAGAAAGCCATTTATGAGAATGAAATGATCCTCTGAGTAGAATACTATGCAGAATCTGTGGGGCAACGGGCCCGGTCAAAATCACACGATCTGTGGCGGATCGAGGGGTGGACGATGAGCGGCGATGTCGAAGAAATCCGGGATTTCGGAACCGCCTCGACCGCAGACTTTCGCGACGCCCTCGTGGCGTGGATCGACGATCGACGAGGTGAGCTGGAACCGCCGTATCGCGATCACGGGAGCACCGACGAGATCCTGTCGCATCAACGGCGGGTGCAGCGATTGCTCTTCGACCACGGGTTCATGCGCTGGGGCTGGCCCACCGAGGTGGGGGGCTTGGGTGGGAGCCCTCTGTTCCGCGCCGTCCTGGGTGAGGAACTCACTGGGCGCGGGTTGGTGCACAGCGCCGCCTACTCCATGACAGAGGTCCTGGGCCCGGCGGTAATCAAGTACGCCGACTCCGACGCTCGCGGCGGAGGTGGTGCCGCTCATGCTCCGTGGTGACGAGACGTGGTGCCAGGGGTTCTCCGAACCGGAAGCCGGAAGCGATCTCGGGTCACTACGAACGACAGCCGTCAGGGACGGTGACGCGTGGGTGCTCCAAGGGCAGAAGCTCTGGACGAGTTGGGCCCACCATGCTGCCCGTTGCGTCGTGCTGGCGCGCACGGAGGGACCCGGAACGGGCTCTCGCGGGATCAGCGCGTTCTTCGTGGACATGGAAAGCCCCGGTATCGACGTGCGCCCGCTCGACACGATGGCCGGCGTCGACGAGTTCTGTGAGACCTTCTTCGACCGGGTGCGAGTCCCAGCCGACCGGCTCCTCGGCGCCCCGGGGCAGGGCTGGCAGGTGGCCCAGCACATTCTGGCCTGCGAACGCGGACCGATCTTTTGGCAGAGGGCCAGTTGGCTTCTCCATCACCTCGGAGAGATCGCCGGCATGGCCGATGCCACCGACGCCGCGGCACACCGCGTGATCGGGCTGGCCTTCGCCGAGGTGTCCGCACTGCGGGCCCGCTCGCGATCTACGCAACGACAGGTCGCAGCGGGCGACCTACGCGTAGCCGAGTCATCCGTCGACAAGATCCTCATCGCGGCTGCCGATCAGGCCGTCTTCGACGCCGCCCGCCAGGTGCTTCCCGGCATGATCGAACTGGACGACTCACCTCTCGCGGACCGCTACCGCAAGGAGTGGGCCTACTCGCGCGCCGCGACGATCTACGGTGGCACCAGCGAGATCCAGAGGGACATTGTGGCTTCGCGACTGCTGGACCTGCCCAAGGTGCCCTGATGGACGCCGACGAGTTGAAAATGCTCGACGAGACACTGCTCAGCCTCGCTGAATCAGAACGAGATGGACATCTCACTGCCGCGTTGGACGCGTTCGGGTGGCGCGACCTGCTCGCGGCCCATCCCGAGAGACGCCGTGTCTGCACTGTTCGACGCACAGGGACGGACAGGGACGTGGTCGGCGGCGCTCCACGATGTGATGTCCGCCGATGTCGAGATCCTCGGCATCTTGCGTCCGGTCAGCGTTGTCCTGGCCAGGCCGGGGCAGCTCGCGTCCCGGCGTGCTGCACGACGGAAAGGTGATGATCGACGGCATCCTTCTCGCGCCCCGAGACGAGACGGCCATGCTGGTGGCGGCCGTGCACTCCTTCCACGGGAAAAGGGTCGGTCGTCGCCGTGGAGCCCGAAGAGATTCGACTCGAACAGCGGCAGGGCCTCGATCCCGGCCTCGGTGCATACGCCGTGTCGGGGGCTACGGGCCGGATGACTGTGCTCGCCGAGGGCATCGGGGCAGACGCATGGTGGGAAGCGGCACAAGCCCGAGGGCGGTTGGCCCTGTGCCAGCCAGATGGTGGCCGCTCTGTCCGTCATGATTGAACAGGCGCGATCACACATCTCCGGGCGAGCGCAGTTCGGCCGGCTGGTCGGGACCTTTCAGGCCGTGCGGCACAAGCTGGTCGAGGCCCACGTCGCGACGACGGCTGCCGAATGCGCCACGGCCACGGCCTGGGAGAGCGACGACATGCCCCTGGCCGCGGCGACGGCCAAGGTGGTGACCGGCAAGGCCGTTGGGGTGACGGCGGCCCACACCCAACAGCTCCTGGCCGGGGTCGGATTTACCGCCGAACACCCATTCCACCGCTTCATGAAGCGCACCATCGTGCTCGAACGGATGCTCGGCAGTGGGTCGGAGCTGGCCTCTGAGGTGGGCCGGCTATTCGTCGAGCGCGGCGAGGCGCCCCGTCTGGTGCAGCTGTGAACGAGCCGGACAACGTCGACGGGATCCTTCGGAGCGACGGTGGGTGCCCGGTGCGGGTCCTAACCCTCAACCGACCGGCCAGCCGCAACGCCCTCGACGGTCCGCTGCACGCGGCGATGCTGTCGGCCGTGCGCGCACTGGCCGCCGAGCCGGAGGTGCGCGCCGTCGTCCTCACCGGAGCCGGTGACGCCTTCAGCGCCGGAGGCGACTTCGGTCTCATTCAGCAGATGCAAGAGGACGCCGACCTGCGTCGAGGCCACCCTCAACCGAGGCCGAACCCTCTTCTGGTCGCTGGTGGCTCTCGACATTCCGGTGATCGCTGCAGTGAACGGCCCGGCAGTCGGCGCTGGGGCCACCCTGGCTCTGCTCTGTGACATCGTGCTCATGGCAGAGCAGGCCTACCTGGCCGAACCGAGAGTGAACATCGGCCTGGTGCCGGGCGACGGCAGCGCGATCCTCTGGCCTCTTTTGGCCGGTGTCCCTGCAGCCCGCGCCTATCTGCTCACAGGCGATCGCATGCCGGCGGCAGAGGCTCACCGCTTGGGTCTCGTCCACCGAGTGGTCGAGCCCGAGGCCCTCCTGGCGGAGGCCATGACGCTGGCCGATCGCCTAGCCAGGCTCTCGCCCCATTCGGTCCGCGCCACGAAACGCACACTCAACTTCCAGGTGGAGTCGGCCGCCCTGGCCGGCTTCGAGTTCGCGCTCGACGCGGAGTCGCAAAGCTTCGACACTCCGGAACTGCGAGCAACGGTCCAGCGGCACTCCGATCGCACCGCGAGAGGACGGGATGACTGACCCGAGCGCGCGCGTCGCGGTGGTGACCGGAGGGACGCGCGGGATTGGTGCCGCCATCTCGGCCCGACTGTCCGCCGGTGGGACGACCGTTGTCGCGGCCTACCGTGAGGACGACACAGCCGCCGAACGCTTCGTGACACAACACAGGTCCGCCGGCATCGTGACTACCCGGCGTGTCGATGTAGCAGACCCAGACTCGTGTCGCGAGCTCATCGCAGAGGTTGTCGCGAAGAATGGGCGCATCGACTACCTCGTCAACAACGCCGGGGCGTTGCACGAGCACAGATTGGACGATCTCAGTTCTGCAGACTGGGACGACACGCTCCGCGTCAATCTCTCGGGAGCCTTCCACTTGTCGCAAGCCGCCATCGCTCCGATGCGGCAGAAACGTTTCGGCAGGATCGTCAACATCGGATCCGTCACGGCAGTCATGGGAAGCCCGTTCCAGATCGACTACGCCGCTGCCAAGGCGGGACTCGTCGGCCTGACTCGCTCGCTCGCCCGTGCGGTGGCGCGCACGGGCATCACCGTCAACTGCGTCATCCCCGGCGGCTTCACGACCGACCTCTTGAGCAAACTGACGCTGACCGATGCGGAAGCGGTCGAGCGCAACGTGCCCGTCGGGAGGTACGGCCGGCCCGAGGAGTTAGCACACGTCGTTGCCTCCCTCGTCCACGATGACGCCTCCTACGTCACCGGTGCCGTGATCGCCGTCGACGGCGGCCTCGGCATGGGCCTCTAAACCCTCACACCTCTTTGAAGAGATCGCGCAGGGAGACCAAGTCGACCTTCCCCGTCGGGAGCTTGGGGAGATTGCTTCTCCTCGACAACTCGCACCTGCCTCGGGATCTTGTAGCTCGACAGCACGTTCCGGAGCGACGCGACGAGAGCGGCCGTGTCGATGGCGCCGTGGGCTTCCGGCACCACCACAGCGGCCACGTCCTCCCCGCGGTCCCCCGCCGGGACCCCGAACACGAACGCCTCGCGCACTGCAGGCAAGCCCATCAAGGCCGACTCGACCTCGGCCGGCGACACATTGGACCCGCCCGTCTTGATCATGGCCGTCCGGCGGCCAGAAAAGCGGAGGTGGCCATCTGCCCCGAACCAACCCAGGTCGCCGGTGGCGTACCACCCGTCCGGCGTGAACGTCTCGTGTCGCTCGCGCTTGTAGAACCCGTCCATCAAAAAGGCGCCCCGAAGCAACAGCTCGCCGTCTACGCCAACCGGCAATTCCGCACCGGTGTCCGCGTCGACCACGATGTGCTCCATCCCCGGCAGAGAGCGCCCGATCGTTCCCCGCAGCGACTCGGGCAGCACGGCGTAGGCGTCATCGGGGCCCGTATGCGGGCCACCCGTCTCCGTCATGCCCAATACGTTGGGCGTACGGTCGCTCGTGGGTGGGCGGTACTCGGAGGGAAGTGCTTCGACGAGCGTGCCGCCGCGCACCGAGCGGAGGTCCCGCCCCGCGAAAGTCGGATGATCGGCCATCTGGCGCGACGCGTTGGGCCAGCACGACACCTGCGTCACCCGCTGCCGCTCAATCAGATCGAGCGCCTCGCCCGGCTCGAATCGTTCCTGCACGACAGCGGCCGCTCCTGAAACGAGGGCGGCGAGTAGCACCATGGTGAGGCCGCCTACCCAGAAAAAGGGCATCGGCGAGTAGATGCGGTCGTCGCTGCGTCAGCCTCCTTCGCTGCGCCAGGAGAGCGGCGTGACGGACCAGCGACCCGTGTGTGTGTACCGCCGACTTCGGAGCCGCCGTCGCACCCGAGGTATTGATGATCGCCAGTGCATCGGCAGGAGTGACCTCCGACTCGGCCGCGCCCACCAGTGGTGCGGGCAGCGGGACCGGGAGGGGACGCGACCAGCTGAGGGACTGCTCGCCTTGAACGTGGATCCAGCGCAGGAACGGTGCGGCCTCGAGCTGCAGATCGGTCGGGCTCCCAGCCAGCCCAGTCAGGCCCGATTCGAGGCGGGTCGCCATGCGCTCACTGCCGAACGTGGCGCCCATCATCAGCGCATGGATGTCGGTCTGTCGCACCGTCCGGGCCAGTTCGGCCCCCGGAGCGAAGTTGGAAAGGGGGACGCTCAAGGCACCGATACGAGCAAGGGCGAGCCAGGTCACCACCCACGCCGTTCCGTTCGCAAAGAGCAGCCCCACCCGAGTTCCCTTCCCGACGCCGCTGGCCAGTAGCCGACCGGCCAACTCGGCACTCTTGGACTCCGCTTCGGCGAAGGTCAATCGGAAGTCGACGCCGATCAGGAAAGGATCGGCTCCATTTCCCAGGCGCCGTCGCAAGGCCGCGGGTACTGAGGCCGGCAGATCCTCAAGCTCGGAGGGCAGGCCATCGCGGCGCTGCGGATCAGTCATGGATGTATGGACGTCATGGATGCGCCCGAGCTACGGCACGAGCTCGGGGACGCTGGAGTACCCGGCGACGTTCGACATGTTCACCATTTGCAACCTGTCGATCCATGACGATCATCATGTTGGTGTGCATGGGCTTCTTCTGGAGCAGCGACTCGAGGGTCACGCCGTACGAGCTCGCAAAGCGGACCGGGTCGCCATGGGCAGCCACAACGTCGGCGTAGCGAGACAGCGCGTAGAAGCCGTATCTCTCGTTGAAGTAGACGGGCGCCTCGTCGCGCAACCGTGCGTAGGTAGCACTGGGATCGTCGAAGAAGGTGTCGGAAAACGGGTCGAACTCGATGTTGCCGTGCGCCACGGGACCCCCACTCGAGACTGGATACTTCTCCACGCATACACGGCATAGCGTGAAGAGCGCAGTCTTGACTTTTCTAAAAGGAAAAGCATATTCTCGCACCCGAGGGCGTCAAGGAACCGAACTGCCGTGAGGAGAGGATTGCTCGCGTGAACCTCGCTCTGACTGAGGACCAGGAGTTCGTCAGGCAGACGTTTTCCGCTCTCTTCGGCAAGGAAGCGGATCCGGCCCGGGTGCGCGCCGCCGAGCACTTGGGTCATGACCCCGACCTATGGGCCCACCTCATCGCCACCGGCGCCTTGGGGGCGGGCATCCCCGTTGACATCGGCGGCGGCGGCGGCGGGCTCCTCGAGCTCGCTCTGATCGCCGAAGAGGCCGGCCGTCGTGTCGCTCCCATCCCCTTTGCCGAGCCGGCCGCAGCGGCGCGCCTCCTCGCCGCCTGCGGCGCACGGAAGCTGCTCGACGATGTCTTGGAAGGGGCGAGCATCGTGTCGCTCGCGACTCGTCCTGGTCCCGTGGAACACCAACTCCTTACCGATGGGGCCGTGGCCGACGTCGTTCTCGGGCTGCAGGGGGGTCGGGTCGTTGCCGTGCGCCGGCCATTCGACGTGCGCCGCACCTCCAACATGGGCGCCCTGCCGCTGGCCCGCTGGAGGGATGTTGGCGAGGTCGAAGTCTTGGCGGAAGGAGACCGGGCCTGCCAGCTGTTCTCCGCTGCCCTCAATGAGGTGCGGACCCTGCGAGCCGCCGCCCTGGTCGGACTCGCCAGCGAAGCGATCGAGATCGGCGCCGCCTATGCACGTCAACGTCAGGCGTTCGGCATCCGGATCGGTACCTATCAGGCCGTTGCCCACCCCTTGGCGGACGCGTTGGTGGCGAAGGACGGAGCGCAGCTCTTGACCTGGAAGGCATGTTGGGCTCTGAAGGAGGGCCTCCCCCGGGCGCCGGCGCTCGCCTCCATGGCGTTCGTGTTCGCCGCTGAGACCGCGTACGCAGCCGCACAACACAGTCTTCACATACACGGCGGCTATGGCTTTACGCTCGAGTGCGACATTCAGCTCTACTACCGACGGGCCAAGGCATGGGTCACCACGTTCGCCGATCCCGAGCGTGAGCTCGACGTCGTCGCCGACGCGATGTACGGCCCCGCTCGCATTAGGCATACGAGCGTAGGTAACCCCGCCACACTGGGGGCTGGCTGATGGATTTCGATGCGCCACCTCACCTCGCCGCGATCCAAGCCGAAGCCGAGGCCTTTGCGGCCGAGCATGTGACCGCCCACATCGTCGAAGATGAGCTGCGAACGGGCGACGGCGTGAGTCGGCCCTTGCTGCAAGCGATGGGCGCCCGGGGCTGGGTGGCTCCAATGTGGGCGCCAGACGAAGGGGGGGCGGGACTCGATCCCTTCGAGACCTCCGCCATGCTGAACGCCATCCGGGCCGCGGGCGGACCCACCGTCGGTCCGGGTACAACCATGCTCTCTGCCAATGCGATCAGAGCCTTGGGCTCGCCGGCGCTGCAGGCAAGGATCCTTCCAGGCGTCGCTGCCGGCGAGACGCTGATCTGCCTGGGCTACACCGAACCCGAAGGTGGTTCCGATGTCTTCGCCTGCAATACCCGTGCCGTCCGCGACGGCGACGAATGGGTTGTCAACGGACAGAAGATGTTCACGACGTTCGCGCACCGAGCCGACTACTGCTTCCTCCTAACCCGTAGCGACCCGGACTCACGTGGGCCCCGCGGATTGACGATGCTCCTCGTCCCCATGAAGACGCCGGGCATCGAGATCCAAGCGGTGCAGACAATGGGCTACGAGCGCACCAACATTGTCTTCTACAACGACGTCCGGGTGAGCGACGAACTGCGGGTCGGTGAGCCCGAACAGGGACTCCACGTGATGCGGGCAGCATTGGAGGCTGAGCAGAACGTGGCTCCGTCGTCTCGGACATCCCAGCTGTACGAGGCGGCCGTGGCTTGGGCAAAGGAAGTACCCTCTCCTGACGGCGACACCACCATGTTGGACGATCCGTCCGTGCGTCGGCTCCTGGCCCGTATGGCGATCGACGCGGAGGTGGCAGATCTGCTCGGCCTTCGGGTTGGATTTCTCGAGCAACTCGGTGCCAAGCCGGGGCCTCATGCCGCACTCTTCGGCCCCGAGACCTACGTCCGTTGGTCCAAGGAGGTCCTCGACATGGTGGGCCCCCAGGCCATGGTCGACTGGACGGACCCGGAGGCCGTTGTCGGGGGGACCTTCGAATACCACTTCAGATGCTCGGTGGCGAGCACCATCTATGGCGGTTCGAGTGAGGTGCTGCGGAGCTTGATCGCGGAGCAGCTACTGGGACTGCCGCGTAGCCGGCCCAAGACGTAGGGGTGTACCCGCCGATTAGGCGACGCCAACGGGAGGAATAGACGTGGCACACGCAGCAGAGGCCCGAGAGTGGGCTCCGGGAGCCCTGCGGGGGATGATCGATTCGCTCTACACCCCCTTCAGCGGGCCCGGAGGTGAGGAGATTGACGAGCAGGCGCTCCGTGCCCTGGTCGCACACTGCATCGGCGCCCTGGACCATGACGGAATCTGGGTGGGCGGCCTCGTCGGGGAGTGTTGGGCGCTGTCAGCCTCCGAACGCAAGAGACTCTTGGAGGTTGCGGTCGCAGAGGTCCGTGCCATCAAGCCGGACGCTCTCATCGAGGCCTGTCCGGCCAGCACGAACGTCCTCGAAACGGTCGAGCTCGCGCAGCACGCGGCGGCGACGGGAGCGGATATCTGCTTCTTGATCCCGCCCTACTTCGAGGCGCGGGGGTACGAGTCGACAAGAGAGTTGATGCGTTACGTCTCAGAGCGGACCAACATCGCCCTCGGCCTCTTCAACACCCACGCCGCAGGATGGATTCTGACGCCGGACGAGTGTGCTCGACTGGTCGACGAATTCCCGGCCATCTGCGCGATCAAGAACGGGATGTTCCGACCCAGCCATTCGGCCGCACTCCATCGCCTCGTGCCGGACCTGGTGATCTGGGAGTGCGACATGCTCGCCTACCGCGGTGGCTTCCTGCGTCAAGGCATCACGGCGCCCGGGATCCTGGGTGGCTCCGGGTATCTCTACGAACTACCCGACAACAAGATCTACAGCACACAGTGGGACCTCTTGGTCACCGACAAGCTGTCCGAAGCCGTCGATCATTGGTACGAGTCCGGCCTCGACGATCTGGTGAGCCGGCTGCACGGCGCGTTCGGTGCTTCCAATGTCGAAGCCACCTACACGCATTGGGGATCCGCCTTCAAGGCCGCCGCCCACGAGTTGGGGCTACCCGTGGGAAGCTACGTCCGCTCCCGCCCTCCGCAGCCACCCTTACCTGACGCACAAAAGGCGGAGATCCGCGCTGCTTACGAAGCAATCGGACTGGTGCCGGCGTCGTAGCAATCAATGAGTGCCCGACTGGTCGGATCTTCGGTCCGTATGCACGGCATCGGCCCGAGAGGCACTGCGAAGGCTGTAGAGATCTCGACGGGGCGTAGTCACGACGACCGGTCCGATCAGATACACCAGATTCGAAGTCGAGTGGCAAGAGGCCGTGCGGGACGACTCGGTCTCCGAGCAAGGCTCATGGTCGTATCCCGGCTCAGCGGGCTTACGACGAGCTCGCCGTCGAGGTTCCCGGGATGTCGTGCCCACAGACGGGTTGTGACGACAAAGGAACGAAGCCATTTGTCTCTGCTTTCATGACCCACGAGCATTGACGTGGCAGGTCGTGCCCGAAAATCGTCGAGTAGTTGATGGGCTCCGCGAGAAGACCATTCGCGGTGTAGGCCTTTAGACCCCGCAGATCCTTGATGACGGCGGCACGCGTCGGATTCGTGCCCGCTAGCTCTAGCCCCTTGATCATGAGGTCGGCCCCCGCCCACGCCTCGTATTGCCCGAAGCTGGGGAAGTCGCTCGGGGTGAAGTGTGAGTACTTCTCCATGGCAGCTTGCATTTGCTCGGTTCCCGCGTTGGGTAGATCCCAGGGACGGTACAGAGAATCGAAATAGTCGCCCTGTAGGGCGCTCCAGGCCGGAGAGTGGATCACGTCCGGCTGGTACCCGGTGGCGAAGAGCACCGCCTTGAGCTTCACTCCGGCTTGCTTCAATGCTTCAGCCAGGGCGTAGTTGGAATTGTTGTCGAGCGATGGCACGAGCGCGTTGACGTGGTCCTCCTTGGCGACCAGGGCGTCGCTCGTGAACGCGACGCTGCCCAAGGGAACCGAGGTGTTGAGCACGCCCACCTTCATCCCCAAGTGGGTGGCGGCCTGTGCGTCACCCTCAGCGGCTCGAGTGGATGTCGGCGAGATGCCGTACCCGTAGGCACCGAGCACCGTGCCGCCGTGCGCCTTCAAGATGGAGTCGATTGTTGTGTTGGCCGGGTACTTCGGATCCACGCTGCCTTCGTCGGAGGCGAACATGTTCGTGTAGGGCTGCGTGCCCCATTCGGGGCCGTCGGTGAAGGCGCCCGTCACGGGCATTCCTACCTGCTGCGGGTATTTGGCCGCAAGGAACATCAAGACGCTGTTGGAGACGATACCGAATGCACCCTTCGAAATGGCACCTTGCACGGCGGTCGAAATCTCGGAAGGATTCGTCTGGTCGTCAATGACCAGGGGCACGAGTTTGTGCCCATTTACGCCCCCTTCCGCATTCTGGAGGTCGAGCCGGGCCTCGAAAGCCTCCGGGGATGTCCCATTCTCGGCAGCAGCCTGACCCGTCACGTCGGTGATGTACGCGATGAGTGATCGGCGGTGAAGACGCCGCCGTTGTCGTCGCCGCGGCTCCCACTGAGATGAACGGCAGGCTGGCAATGGCTGCGAGCAGCGAAGCGCGCATGGCGCGGCGTTGACACACGTTTCCTCCCCATTACTGCGGTTTATGGTCTTCATTCGACTCAACGGGCATGGAGCCGCACGGGCAGATCTTGATGACGTCTGACCAAGAGACTGTCGACCCAACGCGGCGGATGCTCGGGGTCGAGGGAAATGCTGCTCGTGCGCATCGAGCAGCACGGAGAGCACGTTGCGAGCCTCGATTCTGGCGAGGGGTGCTCCGACGCAGTGATGGATACCCCGCCCAAAGGCCACATGGCGACGCGGGACCCGCCGGCTCAGGTCAACCTCGTCGGGATGCTCGAACTCGTGTTCGTCACGGTTGCCGGCGGCCCAGAGCAACAACACCGTTGCCCCGGCTGGAATGTCGACGCCGCCGAGCGACGTGTCCGCCGGAACGGTACGCATCATGTAGCGAAATGGGGACTCGAGCCGGAGGGCCTCCTCGACGAAGAGCGGCACCTGATCGAGGTTTCGTCGCAGATGCTCCTGGAGCTCCGGGTCTTCGGCGAGCATGCGCACCGCATTCCCGAGCAGACTCGTGGTGGACTCTCCGCCCGCGCTCAACAGAATCGTCAAGATGCCGGCTCCCTCGGACGCAGTGAGGATCCCGTCAACGATGCTGCGAGCAACGGCGCCGAGTAGGTCCTCGCTCGGTTCCTTGACGGCTGCAGCCACCTGGTCGGCGATCCAGGCTTGGACCTCGTCGCCACCGGCCGCGTAGTTCATGAGCTGGTCGAGCGTCAGTGTCGACCCGACCAACCTGGTCATGTGCACGGCCGAGCGCCAGAGCTCGTCGAGATTGCTTCCGCGAAACCCAATGAGTCGGCTGATCATCGTGATCGGCACGACGTTGCCAATGGCGTTCATGAACTCGATCGTCCCGCTCTGCAAGGCACTGGTTACGAGCCCATCTGCGAGATCGTGGATCTCCGGATCGAGCGTCTCCATGCGCTTCGTCACCAGTTCGGGAAAGACCGCCCGGCGATGGATCTCGTGCAACGGCGGATCCGCGGTCGCCAGCGCCTGACCGCCTGCGTCCCCGAACGTGAACCGGCCGGGCAATCCGGCCTCGTCGCGATAGAGCAAGCACTTCATGTTCGACGAGAAATCGGCAACCCGGGCGCTTGCCTCGACCAAGAGCTCGAACGTGCTGACTGATAAAGACCTCGGTCCCAGCTATCTGCCACACCGGGGCGTGTTCCCGCAGCCGCCGGTAGAGGGGGTACGGGTCACCGAGCACCTCTGGGTCCAGCAGCAGGGTTCCGCGGATCTCCTGGTCCACCTGGTCCTTTCTTCCGCCCAGACCCTCGGCACGAGCGACCGATTCGCCCTCAGAGTCCGACGCGAGTGGTATTGTCGTACGGCATACTAGAAATAACCCGGCCAGGCGAGCAAGCGTGAAAAGTAACCAATCCCCCACAGCCCGCTCACGGCCCGCCGCGAATGACGAAACCTCGCTCGCGGGGGCGACCACCGTCGCTGAGCAAGCACCAGGTCGTCGAGGCGGCCCTTCGGGTGACTCGCGAGGTCGGCCTCGACAACCTCTCGATGCGAGCGCTGGCCCGAGAGCTCAACGTCCCGCCGATGACGATCTATCACTACGCGCCGAGCCGGGAATACCTGCACGCGCTGGTGGTCGACGACATCCTGAGGCGAGATTCGCGTTCCGAGTCCCGATGAAGGCGACTGGGAGGAGCGGCTCCGAAAGCTCCACTCTGACGCCCGTCGAGTGTTCGCAGAGCACCCCGGCGTGTCGGCGCACCTTGGTGACGGAGGATCAAGCGAAGGTGCTCGGCTGGCGGACGGCGTGCTGACGATCCTGGCCGAAGGCGGTTTCAGCCCAGAGGCCGCTGTCGTGTGCTTCGCCACCCTGTTCACGTTCATGACAGGTCAGATTGACCTCGACGCAATGTCGCACTTCGTCGCAGACGGTGTCTCGACGGCGACGTTGGACAACGTAACCAGCTCCGCGCGGTTCTCACGCGAGGAGCTCTTCGAATTCGGCTACGACGCCGTGATGGAGGGGCTGAAGCGCAAATTCCTGCGGTCCTAAAGAATGAGTGAGAGTCGCGAGCGGCTCAGAGGCGGGGTCTTGATGTCGTCTGGGCGGCAAGCAAGGATGTGACGTGTACGCGCACGACATGACGTTCGATTGGGCCGATCTGTCCTCGGTCCCCGAAGCGGTGAACTCGTGGGCCCACAACGGGATCGTCGTCACGGGTGCTGGGGAGCTGATCGGTTTTCATGCTGGGCAGCTGGTGACGTTCGACCGGGACGGCCATGTCTCGAGGTCGGTTCGGCCTGGTCTGACCGAGGGACACGGCATCACTTTGGTCCGAGAGGGCGATGACGAGTTCTTGTGGGTGAGCGACCCCGGCTTCGTCTTCGAGGTCGGCCTCGATAATGGCGACGAGGCGTGGGAAGCCGTCTTCGGCAAGGGCGTCCGTGTGGAATCCCGTTCACCCAGAGTCGTCAAGATGACCCTCGACGGCGAAATCCTCGCTGAACTCCCCATCCCGCCGCTAGAGCCCGAGTCGTGGCCGGGCATGATGGGCGCTTACTGCCCATGCGGTACAGCCGTGGACGAAGAGAGGTTCGGAGGAAACGGCGACATCTGGGTGGCGGACGGGTACGGATCGAGCTTGGTGCATGGCTTCGACAAACGCGGCAACCATCAACTGACCCTGACCGGTGAAGAAGGCGACGGCCGATTCCTGTGCCCTCACGCTGTGTTCATCGACCGGCGGGGCCGCAAGACACCGGAGCTCTATATCGCCGACCGCGAGAACAAGCGCGTCCAGGTGTACGACCGGCGAGGTCGCTACGTGCGAACCTTCGGACATGCGTTTCTGAACAGCCCTAGTGGCTTCGCAGTCTTGAACGACCTACTCGTCGTTGCAGAGCTGTACTCACGGCTCACAGTTTTCGATGCGGACGACAACTTCGTTGGCTACGTCGGAGCGAGCGACCGCGCTCGAGAGGGCCTCGGTTGGCCCGGACATCCAGGATGGCCGAATGCGTTAAGCGGTGATGCGCGAGCCGTGCGGGCGGATCTGCCGGCTCCCTATGATTTCAACTCGCCACATTCACTGGCCACAGACGTAAACGGCAACCTCTACGTCTCGGAATGGCTCATCGGCGGGCGATACGCGAAACTCAAGATCCGTCCGTAGTCGTACGCGATTGCTTCCGCTTGCGAGTGACCCACTCGGAGTTCTCAGACGCATTCTTGGTTGCGATTCGCGCACGGTCCGCATGCCGGCTCAAGGGAAGAGGGCTTGAAAAACCGCCATCTACCTAGTACTTTAGAGCGAAAGACGGGATTCGAACACACGACCCTCACCTTGGCAAGGTGATGGATTTCTTCCGTTGGGGTCACGCAGATCCTCTGAAGTGCAGTTCCGTTCACCCAGTTTCCAGCCCGTCCACCCAGTTCGCTCGAGGGTCCAGCATTTCGACAAGCTCAGTGGCGGCCATGGAGCTATCGCCTCTTGGCCTGGAGACGCCCCTCGTCGAGGGACGTCGCACTACGCTCTGACGGGCCCGCCACGTCAAGGCGGGCAGGGGGAGCATCGTCGAAGATGGCGTCTACGATCAGCCCCGCCACGTCAGCCGGTTGCTGCATACCGTGACGGACGAAGCCCTCTTCGAACCAGCGTGTTGCCCATCTCTCGAACGCCGCGGGTTCAAAGTCGTCGGCCACCCCCGTCCCGGCGGTGGGGCCGACCACCACCTCGGTGACCCGCAGCGAAGGGAATTCCACGGCAAGGCCCTGGCAAAACCGACTTAACGCCGCTTTCGAAGCCGAATACGCCACCAAGCCGGGGAAGGCCAAATCGGCTGAGGTGGAGGTGAGGAACAGGGCACGGCCCTGACTCGCGGCGTCGCACAAGTGTGGGATGGCGGCACGAGTCACCATGGCCGCCCCGAACAGGTTGGTGGCGAACACTTCAGTCCACTCGTCATACCCGGTGCTATCAAGCGGCGTGATCCTGCTCAGTCCGGCGGAATAGACCAGCACGTCGAGACCGCCCATGACCTCAGTCGCTCTGGCCACCGCAGCCGCGCACTGCTCGGCGTCGCGCAAGTCGCACCGATGGGCCACGACTTCGGCCATCTCCGCCATCCGCTCCACCCGACGAGCGCAGGCCACGAGGTGGGCCGCCCGGGCCGAAAGCTGGCGGACCAATTCTGGCCGATGCCACTCGAGGCACCCATCACGAGAACCCTCGGCGCCTTCGCCCTGTGATCGAGATCGGACATGTCCCCCCTGCGGCGGCTCGGCTCGTAGTGACCAGCGCGACTCGCCCCGATCGCGACTTCTGCGCAGAGTAGAATGAGAGTTGCTTTCTTGTAAAGTTAGATATCCGAACTGGCTAGCGGGGGTTCGACGACATGTCGTCAGTCCGAGACATCCGAGAGGGGCCTGCCGATGAGTACTGGGAACGCCTCCGACACCTGATGGGTCCCGAGGGGCTCATCACCTACTGGTATCTCGGCCGAGGTTTCAACCAGGAGGTCGATCCCGACACCATGAGCCTGCGTCCCGACATGCGCAACGGCGACGGCGGCCTCATGGCGGCCCCACTCGCCATTGCGGCTCCCGAGACCGGCGGATGGAGGGACCGCGAGGTCGTCCCAGCTCCGATGACCTACGCGCTGCACGTCCTCGATCCAGCACCCGACGTGCGCGCCGTCCGGGTCACCCGCGAGACCGTACGCTGTGGTCGTAAAATCGGGTTCAGCCGCTCCGTCATCACCGACGCCGACGATTCGCAACGCATCATCGCGCTCACCTCGGGTACCGGGGTTTCCCTTGGTGCCGCACCCTCGGGGTTCCGCTCGGTCGATCTCCCACCCGATCTTCCCGAAGTCGACCTGCCGCCGCTCCACGTCGTATTCGGCGCTCGTCGCGACGCCGATGGTTGGCGCCTGCCTGAGCTCACGACCCGACTGGCCTCAACGTCCGCCTCTCTCCACTTGGGACCGATTCACGTCGTATGCGAGGCCGCGGCCGGCGAGGCCGCCGCCGCCCTTGCCGGTCACGAAATGCGCAGCGCCGATCGGGGCGAAATGGAACATGGGCCGGAGAACGGAACAGAAGTGCAGGTCGAAGACTGGGAGGTCCATTTCGTCGCCCCTGGCCGGAAGGGCCCCTTCTTGGCACGTGCTGAGGCCTGGAGCGGACCGGCAGGAAGGATGCTCACTCGCTTCACGCTCTGCGACGAGGGGATGGAGGACACCATCGTCGCCAGCGGGATGGCAGCCTTTCGGGTTTCCAAGATGTCCTTGGCAGAGAGGGGTAGAGCCAGCCGGTCCCAGGGAGCCGATGCCTCGTGACGACTGCCGCAATGACGGAACTCCCCCGAGAATTCTTGGGGATGCCCACCACCGTGGCGGAGTTGCTCTCAGCTCGGCGGAGCAGTGGCGACGACGTATTCGTGATCACCGCACACGAACGACTCACCTTTCGAGAGGCTGATCGTCGGAGCGCTGCTCTCGCCGGGGCGTTCCTCCGAGAAGGGGTGGGAAAGGGGAGCCGAGTCGGCATCCTCTATCCGAACGGCGTCGACTGGGTCGTGACGTGGCTTGCCGCCGCACGAATCGGAGCACTCACCGTTCCACTATCGACCTTCGCGCCCGGCCGAGAACTGGCGCGGACCATCCGTCACACCGATGTGCAGTACGTGGCAATGGCTCCGTCATTCGACGGACAGAGCCTCTCAGAGCGTCTCGAATCCGGTCTTGAGGGACTTGCCTGGAGCACGAGTGAGATCCAATTGGCCGGCGCGCCCTACTTGCGCACGATCTGGATCGACGACGTCGATCGACCCTCTTGGGCCTGCCCGTTCCCCAAGGCCGGTTATCCGGAGCTGGTGTCAGCGGCTGAGGCCGAGGTGCGGGCTTCGGACTTGATGGTGGTCGTGAATACCTCCGGAGCGACGGCCGCCCCGAAGTCCATCGTGCACACCAACGGTTCTCTCATCCGGCACGGCTGCCTGATGGCGAGCCTCAGGAAGATCGATGCAGCTGATTGCATCTTCACCGCGGCTCCGCTGTTTTGGGTGGGCGGTCTCACGCTGGTTCTCTTGTCGGCGATGGCCGGCGGCGCATCGGTAGCCCTCCAAGAACGGTTCGAAGCCGGCTCGGCGCTCGACCTGATCGAAGCGGCACCGGCGACACAGATTTCGTGTTGGCCGCCCGCGGCTCGGGCGATGGCAGAGCACCCGAGCTTCGCCGAGCGTGATCTCTCGGCGATTCGCGGCGGAACACTCGTGGAGGCGCTCCCACCAGAGATTCGACCGGAGAATCCCTCGGCGTCGCCGCTGTTGGCTTCGCTCGGAATGACCGAAACCGGTGGCCCCCATACGGCGGCCGAAGATCCGTACGCCCTTCTGCCTCCCGAACGATATGGCACGTTCGGGCGAGCTCTGCCCGGCGTCGAGCACTTGATCGCCACAAACGAAGAGGGGGTGACCGGGGGCCGGATCGAAGGCGAAATCATGGTGCGTGGGCTGCTTGTGATGGACGGGCTCTACAAGCGTGAGCGCTTCGAGACCTTCACATCAGATGACTGGTACCCAACGGGAGACCAGGGATGGTTCGATGACGAGGGATTCCTGCACTTCACCGGACGCGGCAGCGCCATGATCAAGACGTCGGGTTCCAACGTGTCCCCGGAGGAAGTCGAATCAACACTCAGAGAATTCCCTGGCGTCAACGACGCAATCGTGCTCGGGCTGGCGCACCCGGTCAGAGGGGAAGAAGTTGGCGCCGTGGTCGTCTTGGGGCAAGGCTGCGCTGTTGCCCAGGAGAAGCTCGAAGCACACGCCCGCGCCGAGCTCGCCACGTACAAGGTCCCCCGCCATTTCCGCTTCATCACCGAAGACAGAATTCCGCTGCTCCCGACCGGGAAGGTGGATCGAGGATCATTGCTCAAGCTGTTCGACGACGCGAGTTCCTGACCGTCGGCCCACGAGCAAGTGCACGACCACCGCAGCGCCACGTCGTCACCGCGATCTCCGACAGGAATGCTGAAGAAGAACGCATCACGGACGCACCCGGGGCAAGAAAACCCGCTGCATGAGGGTTGAAAAACCGCCCCTGACCTGCCACGATGGAGCGGAAGACGGGATTCGAACCCGCGACCCTCACCTTGGCAAGGTGAGGGTTTTTGTCTTTGAGGTCCGCGCCAGTCTCCCGACGTGGGGTTCCGTCCACCCAGTTTCCACCCCGTCCATTTATGTCCGTCGCTGTAGTAGAGCGCCCTACTATCCGGCTGCCGGTACCTGTCGATTGGACTCGCAAGCCACTTCACCGCCTGTTCCACCGGAACGGCCGTCGAATTATTTGGCCGGAATACCTGGGCCTGTCATCTGCGAGCGAACTCCCTTAGGCCTATCAACCCTGAAGGAGATCAGGGCAGCCCACACCTGCGCCCAGCAGTCCGTCGATGAGCGAACCAGCGCCCTCTTAACCTGGGTGACTGTGCTCAGTCGGTGCCCTGGCCTGGAAAAACCTAAGTAAGGGACGCTTCGAAGATGCCGGCAATCGAGTGCTCCAAGGTGGCATCGAACTCCGCGTCACTCTGATGGACCGACAGTCCCTCGGTGAGGGCCCGCGAAAAGCTAGCCACCAGGCCATGATTCGCGGACAAGCGAAGGTCCGCCTCGCGCTGACGGTACCCGCCGGACAGAGCGAGGACCCGCAGGACGTTGGGGTGTCTCACGAGATCGGAGTAGAAGTCGTCGACATCGGGCAGGGACAGCTTCAAGACGATGTAGTGATGTGGGGCGAGCTGAGCCAGATGCTCGGTGATGCTCTCCTTTAGGATCTCCTCCGCCTTACCCTTCTCGGTGCTCCGGATGTCGACCTCGGGCTCGATGATGGGAACCAGTCCAGTGGCGACGATCTGGTTTGCTAGGTGGAACTGCTGGTCGACGACCGCCTTGATCCCGCTGCGGTGTGCCAGCTTGATGAATGAGCGCATCTTGGTGCCGAAGACGCCATTCTGTGCTGCACGTGACAGCAACGAGGCAAGAGCGGGGATCGGTTTCATGACCTGGACGCCGTCGTGCTCGCTGGCCAAACCGTTGTCCACCTTCAAAAAGGCAACCACGCGCTTCATGTCCCAAAGGTACGACACAGAGCTCCGTTCGTCGATGTCGCGATCCATGGTGTCTTCGAAAAGAATTGCGCCAAGGATCTGATCACCTTTGAAGCTGGGACTTGTGATGATCCGACTGCGCATGGCGTGCATTAGGTCGAACATCTCGTCGTCGTCCGAGTACTGATCCTCCTCGATCCCATAGGCCTTCAAGGCGCTTGGAGTACTTCCACCACTCTGATCCAAGGCGGCAATGAAACCCCGCCCAGATCGGACCTTTTTGAACTGATCGTCGTTCATACGGATCTCTCGTACGCAGAGGGGTCAGGTATGTCCACTAAGCACGGCTTGATCACGTTTCACCAGTTTGGTCGCGTTGTCCAGGCTGTCGATTCGATTCTCTGGAGCTCCGATGGACAGATGGACGAAGGAATGGACAATCTCGATGACCCTACATATTGGGACAACTCGAGTCCGCCCATCATGCGCGTCCCTATCAATGACCCGTCAAGTCCTCTGCCGGGCTACCCTCAGCGCCGCGCACAAGCCCGCGCGCCGCGTCTGCGACGTGGTCGGCGTCTATGCCAGCCCACGCTATGAGCTCCGCCCCTGTGCCCGAGCCGGGCATGCCCCTGACCGCCAGATGCGCGATATGGAGGCTTGTCCGCCCGTTCGACAACAGGCTTTCGGTCACGGCCGACCCCAGCCCGCCTTCCGGATGGTGGTCCTCCGCGACGACGATCCGTCCGGAGGTGGCGGCCGCCGCTTCGGAGATGGTGGCCGTGTCAATAGGTTTGACCGAGTAGCAGTCGACGACCCGAGCCTGGATTCGCTCACGCCCGAGAAGCTCCGCTGCCTTCAAACACTCGTGCAGCGTGACGCCGGCACCCACGAGCGTGACGTCGTCGCTCTCGGAGGAGCGCAGGACCTTCGAGCCGCCTATGGCGAACTCCTCTCGCGCCTCGTAGATCACTGGATACGCGCCGCGTGTGGTGCGGAGGTAGCTGATACCCGTGTTGCCCGCCATCGCCGCCACAAGCGCGGCCGTGCTCGTGGCGTCGCTCGGGTACAAAACGGTGGACCCATGAACCGTGCGCATCATCGCGAGGTCCTCGAGACCCATCTGCGAGGGCCCGTCCGCCCCGATCTCAACCCCGCAATGCGATCCCGACAGGCGCAACTCGACCCTCGAGATGGCGCCCATTCGCACGAAGTCGAACGCTCGGGTGAAGAAGGCCGCGAACGTAGAAGCGAACGTCTTGTAGCCGCGCGCGTTCAGGCCCGTCGCGGCGGCGACCAGCTGCTGCTCAGAAATGAACATCTCAAAGTAGCGATCCGGGAACGCGTGCTTGAACTCGTCGGCATGGGTCGAGTTGCTTACCTCGGCATCCAATACGACAACGCGTGGATCGGCAGCTCCGATCGCGACCAAGGCGTCCCCGTAGGCCTTCCGGGTGGCAACAGAGTCGCCGAGGTCATAGTGAGGGAGGTCGGCCGTGGCCGTGGCCGTTGCGGACGACTGGAGACGGTCCGTGCCCTTCTCGGACAGCGGACCACGGACGACCAGGTGTCGCTCTCCCCCGAGTTCCTCGATGGCGCGTGCGGCCATGTCGGGAGGAAACGGCTTGCCGTGCCAGCCCTCTTTGTCCTCGACCTCCGAGAAGCCTCGGCCCTTGATCGTCTTGGCCACTACCACCGTGGGCCGGTCCCCCTCCGTGTTCTCTGCCTCGGCCAACGCGCCGTCGATGGCAGAGAGGTCGTGACCGTCGATCACGAGTGCCCGGGCGCCGAAGGCTTCGAAGCGTCGTTTGTAGAGGTCGACGTCCCAACCGAGGTCGGTCGGCCCACGCTGCCCGAGCCGGTTAATGTCCGCCATCACGACGAGATTGGACAACTGGTAGTACGACGCCTTGTCGATGGCTTCCCAGATCGAGCCCTCGGCGAGCTCGCTGTCGCCGCAGAGAATCCAGACGCGGAAGGGAAGTCGCTCGAGGTACTTTCCGGACAACGCAATACCCACGCCGTCCGGCAGGCCCTGACCGAGAGAACCGGTCGCCACGTCTACCCACGGCAGCACGGGTGTCGGATGTCCTTCGAGGCGCTGCCCGAACCGGCGATATCCAGTCATCAGTTCCTCGTTGCTCACCACCCCGGCCGCCTTAAACAACGAGTAAAGAAGCGGCGAGGCGTGACCCTTGGAGAAGACAAGATGGTCGTTGGTGGCGGCTCCTGGGTCGTTCCAGTCGTAGCGCAGGTGACGCGCCGCCAACACCGCGATCAGGTCGGCCGCCGACATGCTCGAGGTGGGGTGACCGGAGCCCGCGCTGGTAGACGACCGGATCGAGTCGACCCGGAGTTGCGCCGCAAGCTCGGCGATTGCGTCGAGGTCGGTCATCTCGGTCACGGTTTCGGTCGTCATGGCGGCCTCCTGTGTGTCCCAGAATTCGTTGCCGAAGGCCGGCTCTGTGGCCCCTCTTGGGTCACAGCGTACTGGCGCGGCGTCAACGCGGCGACGGCAGATTCATGTTTTCGTTTGGCTCTGTCATTGTCATGTGGCCTCCTTCATGCCATCAAATGAACTGTGCCCACCAACGATGCCGTAGGTGGCTCCGGTTATTGCCGTGTTGCTCGTGATGTGTACGGCCAGTGTTGCGACTCCGACGCGGAGCCTGCCGCCTCACCGAGTTCATGCAAAGCCCGAGCTTGCGGACGCCCTCGAATATATCCAGCAGTCTCCGGCGACCACAGCGGAGGGACTGACCGCAACGTACGCCAACTCGATGGCAACGCACTTGCGGATCCTCACATGGGCGGAACAAGCTCGGACCACCGATCCAGCTCCGCGACGGCGCCAGAAACCTCCACACCAGCGGGATCAGATATGGATATCCGTCCCCAGACAATGAAAAGCAGTTGTTCGGCGGTTCCACGGATCTTGACCGATGCAGCGTGAGGGTCGCGGCTAACGATTCTGCCTCCCTGCTCTGAGAGATCAAGCCACCACCGATCGCCTCGATCGCTGCACTCGAAGTTCACTGTCGGTCCCGCCGGAGCCTCCCGTGCAGCTCGCGATGCAGCGACGAATACGTCGAGGAATTCATCGATCCCATCAGCGGCGATCCATGGGGCGACCGAGAAGTCCTGCCCTTGTGCCGCATCGGTGTCCCACCGGTGCACGACAGCTTCGAATGCCATGCGGCGAGCCCACCAGCGCACGCGACGCCCGGGCGTGAACCACGACCAACATTCGTCGTCGGGGGGGACACTCGAAAGTTGCTCGAGGAGCGACGCAGTCCGAGAGCGGAACCATTGGACAAACTCGGGGGAATCCTTCGGTGGGGTCTGCAGGTTAGCAAACAGGCCGAAGTCGGCGTCGGGTCGTCCTCGTACCACCTCGGCCACTACGTGATGCGTCCCCGCCACATGTCGGGCAACCGTGCCGACCGTCCAGCGGTCGGACCATGGAACCGCTGCGTATCGATCGCGTTCGTACGCAACCACGATGCGAGAGGTCTCGTCCGAGATGATGGAGAGGTAGTCGAGTGTCACGTTTGGGTATTCCTCGAGGGGTCCGGGTAGTTAATATTACGATTGTTATAGTAACTAGCGTGTCCCGTCGTCAATCAGCAATTTCGCGACCTCCCTGCGAGCCGGCTGGGTGATGGCCCGACCGCCCGATCCGAAACGCCGCGAAGAACTTCTCGACGGCGCGGTCGACTACGTCGTCGCCAACGGCATCTCCGATTTGTCGCTACGGCCCTTGGCTGTCGCGCTCGGAACACAAGCACCGGTGCTTCTCCATCATTTCGGAACGAAGGAGCGCCTCGTCGAGGAGCTGCTGGGGCGAGTACGTGATCGATTGCGAGCGCTCGGGCGCAGCGCCGAGGCAGAGACTCATCGCTCGGGCCTGGGAGCTGTGTGGACGTGGTTGTCCAATCCCGACCAAGGTGCGCTGATGCGGCTCTTCTTTGAAGCGTACGGACTCGCGCTTCGTCACCCCGACCGTTATTCGGACTTTCTCAACCATGCGATCCGTGACTGGCTCGACGAACCTCTGGCCGCCATCGACGAGATCTCTGCCACACTGGCGATCGCCACCGTTACCGGCCTCTTGCTCGATCTGCTCACGACAAGGGACCGAGTCCGAGTCGAGGATGCCATGGAGCGATTTCTCTTCCTGCTCCGCTGGCACGCCGACCAGACCGCGGCGCTGCCGCAACAGGCAGTCAAGGGCCGCAACCGTGCGCGGTCTCAAGGCGATCAGTAGTAGCGACCAGCTTCCAGGCTCTACCATGGACACCCAGTCACCGTGAGGTAGAAATTGTTCGACCTTCCAAAGAAGATGGAACTCACGAGTCGAGACGACGACAGCCAAAGCGTGGGTGAAAAACCGGCCCTGACCTGCTACGATTGAGCGGAAGACGGGATTCGAACCCGCGACCCTCACCTTGGCAAGGTGAGGGTTTTCGTACTTCCAGTTCCGGCAGATCTCCCGAAGTGCCGTTCCTTCCACCCAGTTTCCATCGTGTCCACCCAGTACGTCGCTGTAGTAGAGCGCTCTACTATCGACCGGAGTGCCAGAACGAACGGGGCATTGGTTCCGGGTGTCGACCGCGTGGGCCAGGGGATCGCCGTGAGTCTGGCTTGTCTGTTAGCGCTACCGGACGGAATCCCGGGTACCGCGGCGCACTTCGCCCTCCCGGAACTGTCTTGATGGTTGCCATCATCTGCACCTGGGCGGCCGGGAACATCGAGTCGCTGACCAGGCACTAAGTCCGGCGCGAGGCGTCATGGAAGACTAGGGACGACAGATCGAAGCGAGGTAGCGCATGGAGAAGCTCCGGCTTCACCGAGACCAGATAGCCCTGGTCGCAGCCGTCGTCCTGCCGCTCTGCGTGGCCGCCATTCTCGTCCCGTTCCGTTCGAGCTTCGCCAACACGGCATCCGCGCTGATCCTCGTGGCCGTGGTCGTGGCGGTCGCAGCACTGGGCAATCGGGTCTCGGGGTTCGTGGCCACGGTCTCTGCCACCGTTTGGTTCGACTACTTCCTCACCCGACCCTATGAGAAGCTCGCGATCACCCATCGACCGGACATCGAGACCGCAGTGAGCCTCTTCGTTGTTGGGATCATCGTGACCGAACTGGCGGCCCGCAATCGTCATCACCACGAGACAGCAACCGAGGAAGCTGACTTTGTCGCTCTGATGCACGACGTGTCCGAACTCGCTACGTCGGGTGCGCCCTCTCGTGAGGTGGTTGAACGGGTACGGAACGAGCTCACTACGTTGTTGCACCTTCAAGCATGTCGCTACGAGTCAGGCTCGACGAACCAGCCCATACTGCAGCTCGAACACGATGGACGAGTCTTCCTCGGGGGTCGGGTTTGGGCTGTCGATCGCATGGGCCTGCCTGGCCCAAAGATCGAGCTGATGGTGCAAGGCCAAGGCCGCGCATTGGGTCGCTTCGTCATGACGCCGACGCCCGGGTACGAAGTCTCCTACGAGCGACGCGTGGTGGCCGTTGCGATCGCCGATCAGGTTGGCGCATCCTTGCGACCTCTGTTCGGTTCTCGCGTGTAACGAGTCACCCGCACGACTCACACCTGAGCCGACTCATGCGTTCTAGGTTGTGGCCAGGAGCAGCGCCACGAAGAGCGCGTAGGCCGCGATGATCAACCCGCCTGAGGTACGCCCCAGTCCATGGCCTGAATAGGAGAGCACCAACGTCAGGGCCGTGAGCCCCACATACCAGCCAGCGACGAGGAGGCCTGACCCCGACGGCTCCGCCAGGCCGACGATCGTGGCGGGGATCAAGAGACCGGCCGTCACGTTGAGCGAGTTGGAGTTGAGCGCGGTGCTCAGCGTCGCCGCGCCACGACCTCGCCGGGCCAGGTAGATGGCGGATACCGCGTTGGGAAGGCTGGTTACCGCGGCCAGCACGAGGCCGCCGACGATGATCTGAGGGACTGCAAAATGCGCGCCGAGCGAGGAGGCCCCGCGCTCCATGGCAATGCTGGCCGCGATGACAACGACCAAGGCTGCACCGGCCATGAGTGCGTCGCCTTCCGTGCCTCGTCGAGGGTGGATGGCTTCTTCGAGTTCGCTCTCCTCTTCGACGATGGCGGCGCTAAGCCACGCCGTCCGCCTCGTCGCGAGACCGAGGCGTCCAAGGATCGTTCGATGCGCGCCGAGGAGGACGATATAGGGGACCAAGATGGCGAGGACGACGGCCAGGCCCGCTCCCGCAGAGAGCTGGCCACCCACACTGAACAGACAGGTCACCGCGACGAGCATGGCAACTGTGCCGCCGAGGACCACGACCTTTCGGTGCAAGCTGATACGACCGGCAACGACCGCTCCCAGGCCGAGCAGCGCCGCCAGGTTGAACACGTTCGAGCCGAGGACGACTCCAGCGCCAGTCGTTGCTTCGTGGTGCGCCAACGCGGTGATGGAGGCAGTGATCTCGGGTGCATCGGCCGCGACAGCTGCCACCATGCCGAGTAGGGCTTCGGAGAGCCTCAGGCGCTCACCGACCCTTTCAAGGCGCGAAACAAGCACCCAACTGGTGGCCAGGCTCACGGCAGCCCCGACGACAAAGGTAAAGGTGGAAAGTCCTACGGTCATCGCTCAATCACGCCCTGACATTGCGTCGCCTGGGCACGGGCCTTATGGCGAAAGGCTGTTGGGTGGATCCAGGTGACACACGTCCAGCTCCTGACGGCGTGAACTTTCGACTTGCCGACCAGGCTTCCCGGCTCTCCGCCCTTCAGCGTACCGTTCGTCCCGACGCGACTACAGACCTTCCCTAGAGCGGTTTTGCGGACTGCTCGGCGCAAAGAAGATCATTAGCTACTACAATCATTAGCATATGATGATGGAGGAACTCTCCCCCAGAATCGACCGTGAGCCAATCGTCGACGCGGTACTCAGCGCCAGTCGAGTTCTGGTTGCCGTGGCAGCTCGCTCCCTCGGGGACGTGGCCGAAGAGGTGACGCTCACCCAGTACCGCACGCTCGTTGTCCTGGCATCCCGTGGTCCAAAGAGCCTCGCCGAACTTGCCGAAGCGGTGGACGTCACACCTCCGACTGCCACGCGCATGTGCGATCGCCTGATCAAGAAGGGCTTGATTGTGCGTCGCCATGACCGGGGCGATCGACGCCTAATTCGCCTCACATTGGCAAAGAAGGGGCGGGAGCTCGTCGACGCGGTAACCCAGCGGAGACGCACGGAGATCGCCCACCTCATGGAAGCAGTTCCCAAGGATCAACAAGCGGCGCTAGTCGACTCCCTGCAGCGCCTTACCACCGCCGCGGGCGAGGTTCCCGAGCAGGACTGGTCGACTGGATGGGATCTATAGATGGGCGATCGACGCCCGTGACGATCTTTGCTCGTACCTCCTGGCGCGCCGCCACGACCAGATCCTCGCGTTGGCTCGGGAACGCGTCCTACCTCCAGAAGTGGCTGATTCTCGGTGTCCTCATAGGGACGATGGCAGGAGTCGGCGCCATCGTGTTCTACGAGGCGCTGCTGGCCTGTACGCACTTTTTCCTTGGCACGCTCGCTGGCTACCACGTACCAACCCCGGTCAGCGAGGGTGGTCACAGGGCCTCGGCGTCGTTCACCCGACCTTGGGCGTTGCCCTTGGTGGTCGGCTTGGGTGCGCTGCTCGGGGGGATCATTGTGTTCCGCTTCGCACCGGAGGCGGAGGGCCACGGTACCGATGCCGCGATCTCGGCTGTCCACCACAACCCCCGCGGCATCCGCTTCCGGGCCGTGATCGTCAAGATCGTGGCATCTGCTCTCACCATCGGGGCCGGCGGGTCGGGAGGTCGAGAGGGACCGACCGGCCAGATCAGTGCCGGATTCGCCTCTCTCCTTGCGCGGGAGTTGGATCTAAGTCCGGCCGACGCCCGCATCGCTGTTGTCACCGGCATTGGATCCGGCATCGGCGCCATCTTCGGAGCACCACTCGGAGGAGCGGTGTTGGCTACCGAGATCCTCTACCGGGACGACTTCGATGCAGAGGCACTGCTCCCGAGCTTCGTCGCCTCGCTCGTCGGCTACATCATCTTTGGCACCGTCGTGGGGTTCACGCCTCTGTTCGGCTTCGCGGGTAGTTACCACTTCTCCAATCCGACTCACCTCGTGTGGTTCGCCCTTATCGGCGTGCTGGGGGGTCTCATCGGCCTGCTCTACGCCAAAGGCTTTTATGGGATCTCGGACCTGTTCGGGCGCCTGGCACTCCCCCGCTGGGTCAAGCCAGCCATCGGCGGAGTCATCGTGGGATTAATTGCCCTTGCTATCCCCGAAGTCCTCGGAACCGGTTACGGATGGATCCAACAGAGCTTGGGCCACCAGCTTCTAACGCTGCCGCTCTGGATCGTCCTCGTGCTGCCCTTCGCCAGAATCCTGGCGACAGGCCTCTCGATCGGTTCGGGCGGTTCGGGAGGAATCTTCGGGCCAGGAATGGTCATCGGCGCATTCATCGGGGCCTCTGTTTGGCGGCTCCTCGAGCCGGTTGTCCCCTCCATGGGCCACAACCCCGCTCCCTACGTGATCATCGGGATGATGTGTTGCTTTGGTGGCATCTCCCGCGCTCCGTTGGCCGTCATGTTGATGGTGGCCGAGATGACCGGAAGCCTGTCCATACTGGGCCCTGCCATGATTGCCGTCGGCCTGGCATGGTTCATCGTGCGCCGCAGCGATGACACGATCTACCGGAGCCAACTCAGGACCAGGGCTGATGCACCCACCCAGCGGCTCTTGATCGGCATGCCCGTCCTAGCCAGCGTCCCGGTCCAACAGGCCATGGCCTCTCCTCGTCTAGTGATAAGCGGAGGAACCCCGATCGAGGCGGCGCATGATCAGCTCGCGCGCAGCGGGCTCACGGGCGCATCAGTCGTGGACAGTGAAGATCGGTTCGAAGGAACGATTTCCCTGGCCCATCTGGAGGCGAGCAAAGCTGGTCGCGACCACCGCCTGGAGTCACTTATGGACGTAACAACACCAACGGTGTCCGAATCTGCCCATCTCGATGTCGCAGTTGACGCGATCACCACATCCAACGAACACTGGGTGCCAGTCCTCGATTCCGAGCGGAAGGTGGTCGGGACCGTCGCCACGTCCGATGTTGTGAGGGGATACCGGCTGGGCCTTCTGGCCAGCCTCCAGAAGATGAACGGTGAGGGGGATGCGGAAGGGTCCGACCGAGTTCTCATCGGTAAGGACTCATCGCTGGCAGGGCTATCCCTCAACGACGCAGGGCTGCCGGTAAGCATCATCGTTACGACCATTCAGAGAAAGCGGGATCTTGTCGTACCGACCGGCAACACGAAGCTTCAGGCGGGTGATGAGTTGATGCTGATCGGTCGTCCCAGTGACATCGACGCCATCCGGGTGATCGCAGCGGGAGTCGGCGGCCAGCGTGACGATTCCGCACACTGCGATGCATAGTGCGCCATGCAGAAGGAAGTCCACCACTGACCATGACGCGCCCGTTCGCGTCAGCAAATGACGCTTCCCTGAACTGAGGTCGGTGCCTGCGTACACCAGTAGAACCCGAACGGAATCCATGCGATCAGCGTCCCGGTGATGGGTAAGCAATGGGGCCGTCGCCGGAGTCGAATACGGGGCGACTGCTCAAGAGGAAGCTCGCGTGCGCCGCAAGGCGCTCAGCGGTCGAGGAGGATGAGTCAGACTAGTTGAAAACCGGCTCTGAACTGGTACGATGGAGCGGAAGACGGGATTCGAACCCGCGACCCTCACCTTGGCAAGGTGATGCGATTGGTCCAACGAGTCCCTTGGATGTGTCTGAGGTGCGGCTCCGTCCACATTTCGTCTGCCGAATTCGTTTGAGTCGGTCGCGGTAGTAGAGCGATCTACTACGAATGGGACTACCCAGAGTTTGGTTGACCCCGTTTCTGGCACTTCAGGCTGCCACGGCTCGGTGACGGGCCGGGAAGGCGAGCCCGTGTTCGACGGCGGTGAGACGCCCGGACACTCGCTGGACGGCCTCGGTTGTAACACATTGCGGAACAGCGTGACGTTGCTACCGTAAACCCCGGGTAATTCCTTCATCCGCGTTGGTCGTCCAAATCGAGCCAGATTGCCTCGGAGGCTTCCCTCAGATGCTGACAGCTCGAGGTGCTGAAACAGACTCGGTCTACCTTCGGGAGCTCGAAGGCAAGCCGAAGGGCCGCGGCCGCAGTCGATGAGGCGCCGGGACAAAGCGATTCCAGATTGCCGTTGCTCAGCAAACGTCGCGAGCGGGATCCACCAAAAGGTGCCATGCCGCGATGCTCAGCATGTGCCCCTTCTGGGAGCGACTGTAGTCGCATGATCGATTTGATCTCGTCGATCCCAACCGTCAACCCGCAGCGGGTCATGATCACTTCGGGACGTTGGATTAGTCGAAGATTTGGCGGCAATCCCCGCGTTCGCCACAGCGAAAGACCCCACCGCTTAGATAGACCTCGCTCAACGCAACGGGCCATGGCCTCACATGCTCGGTCAAGCGTAAGAGGATCGCAAGGGATCGAGGCGACCAAGGAGGCCTCGGGATTATGAATCAAGATGGTGTCGAGCTGCGAGTCTAGGCGACGCACGGTGTCTTCAACCGCGGCGCCCAACTCGACGGGGTCGAGGCTGTGTCGCGTTCCACCGCCCTCTCGCTGGAAGAAACCGACCTTTGAGGTGATCCGAAAAGTTTCGAAAGCCGCGACACCCCTCAGCTGCTCAAGGCTTCGAAAGCTGTTGTAGTTGTATGCCGTGTCGAGTTCGTCGATACCAAGGTCACCCGCTAAACCGAGAATTTCCGAGGTCAGTGGAACCCGAGCGCACCCCAGGATTAGGCGCTGTTGGTACGACCCCGCTGCCAATTCCACTAACCCAGTCTCGTGGCCACCACAATTCCCGATGCACACTCGAGCTCCACAGCGAGTAGCAAAGGATCGTTGAGAAGAGCCAACCTCAATGCTAAAACGTCAGGGTCTGGATGGTCGCCCGTCCCCGGCTTAATGTCGTCAAACAGTATTGAACCTTCCGGCCGCAGCAATCGAACTAACTCGGGGTGGTGGTGGAGCTTGTAGGGCGAGGCGTCGGCGAAGACGAGGTCGAACTGACCGAGGGTGTCTACCAACCGCTCGGCATCGCCCTGCAGCAGCGTGACGAACGATGGCCACGGGTAATTCGCGGTCACCGCATGAAGGTCCGGATCGCTCTCGATCGTAACGAGCTCAATATCGTACCGAGCCCCCAGACCTGAGCATATCCACGCAGTGCCGAGACCAACCCCGGTGCCAATCTCCAGCACCCGAGCGCCAACTGGCAAATTGGAGGCCAAGACGGCCAGGAGCCGACCGACGACATCGTCGCTTGGCTGCCTGAAGTCGGTCGCTACGACCCGGCGCATCGCCTCCAACACAACGCTCGGAGTTCTCGTCGACAGGGCATGGAGCTGATCACTCGACCGCTCAACCATGGCGCACGCCCGTGCATCCATCGAACGGTCAGCACTCAGCCAGTACCCGTCGATAGTTGAGCGCTCGAGGCTATCGGCGATCAACGACCGGATGAAGGGATAGGCCCTAGTGTGCGTCCCAGTTCCGTCGCAGTTAAGCCGGTCGTCGAGCCGTTTCATCTCCACGGATGCGCCTACATCCTGCAATATCGCCCGGGTCTCGGCGACGTCCTCCATGGCCAGCGCATCGAGGGCGCTCATGCCTTCAACGGCCTCGAACTGACTGCCGAGGGAGCGCTGTAGCCCTTGCGCCTCGCGGCGGTAGAGATCGAGGGCGTGGGTTAGGACCGAGCCCATTCCGTTTGGATCTGGATTGACGACGCTCAACACGCGGCCTAGCCACTCGAGCATGGCTCGCCCGCCACCGTCGAGCTTGTCCCAACAGCATTCTCGAAGCTGGCTCTCCAAGTACGAGGCGCGGGCTGCGGCCCGACGGCTATGGATCATCCCCTGAAAGGGTCCGTACTGTTCTACAAGCTCTCGTGAACGTCTCTGGGCGATGAGGCTGAGAATGACCAGATGGACGTAGACGTGAAAACCGGCGTAGACGCGCAGCTCATTCCAGCGGTTCTTGCCGAGCAGCCGGGACGCGTTCCAGGGCGTCGTGACCGGTCTGTTTCCCCCCTCTGCGTACCCGAGGTGCACCAGGGAATGGGCGTGCCGGAAGTCGTAGAGTTTCTGATGGAGAGACTCGTGGAGCAGATGCTCGGCCACCCACCACGGATTGTCAACGTGATCGCTCAAAAAGACGACACCGCCAAGATGAAACTGAGAGCTCGAGCCAACGCCGGTGAACGAGCCAGCAGAGGGCACGATCGTAACGATCTGCGCGTGGGCCATGGCGCTAGGTCCCAGATCCGGCAGCAGCTCGTCCAGCAGCTCGGCCCCGACCCTCAGCTGCTCAAGCTGCGTCTCTGACGGCGTGATGGGCAGGGCCCGGTATTGGCGGGTAATCAACGACCGAAACGCCCGGCCGAACGCGTCGTACGCATGATCCGCACTCCACACCAGACCGTGATAGCTCCTCTGCCCGATCGGCTGCAGGGATCCGTCTTGTATGGGGCTGCGAAACGTCGAGGCCGACTCCAAGAAGCGGGCAGCGGCGGCAAAGATGGCGTCGCAGTCGATGGTGGGGATCGCATCGTGTCGAACTGCGACGGTCTCTTCGTGAGCTTGCACGATGGCACAGCGCAACGTCGTGTCGGCGAACAGGCGGTCGAGGTGATCTTCGTCGTGTCCCGCCGTCGCCGCGATGAGGTTCGACGCCGAGACGTAGCCGGAAGCGGCCCGCTCCAGCCGGTCCATTAGACACTCGCGCAAATGCCTAAGGACATAAGTGCTGTCCCCGAAGGGCAACTGCCAGGCGACCAACTCCTGGAGGCGGTTCAGTTCCTCGATCGACAGCGCATGTGCCGCATCACGGTCCATATCGGGCTCAGTTGGCACCGGGTCGAGACTCTGTTCGTCTCGACTACTCAGTTGCCCCCGTCTGCGCGACTTGCTCCTGAGCAAGCCCCGCTATGTCGAAGAGGACCTCGTGATCGTGATGATTGTTCGTATCGTGATCGTGGAGCATGTCGTCGGCGGAATCCCTCAGCCTGGCCCATTGATCAAGGACCTCCAGCTTCAGCTGCAAACTTTGGACTTCCTCGTCGGACAGGTCGCCGAGTTGAACTGCTAGCGATCCGAGCTGCTCTTCCAGCAATCGACTCGCACCGACATGTGCACGATCGACCTTTTCTGCCATTTGGAACCCCCTCTGGTGTCTATCAGCGCGGTTCGCGCCGAAAAACTTGGCGTAGCGAGAACGCAGCAGCAGTGTGACGTGCCCAAAATAATTGCTAACACATCACTCAGAAACTGTCAACGGGTTTGGCTTGATCGAGTTCGACAGACAGGTTGCTCGTGTTGGTAATGCCCCAGGCATCTCGGAGGTCTACGCATGTGACGACTAAGAGGAGAAGTTCATCCGTGACTTCATCGCTCCTTGGGACAAGGTCATGAACCTCGGTCGCTTCGACTTCGCCTAATCGACGTCCACGGTCAGATGACCTGGTTCGGGGTGAACGGGTTTACCCGATCGTCGTCGACGTGATCGGTCCGCTCAATTGATCTCCGAGACTGACGTGGTCATGGGCTTGCCTGCCAAGACAAGCTGGCGTCTCGGGCCAACGGATCCCATCAACGTCATAACGTTCGAGCGCATGTTTAGCGACCCTCTAATCGCTGCGCCAGAGTCGGGGAATTGCGCTCGGACAGGTGTCCCATAACGTGAGTGCCCCTGCGAGTCGAGGGGTGGAGTTGACCCCCACAAAAGCGCCTTCTCCTCCGCCCCCCAAGAAGCCCCGCCTCTGCGCTTCCGTGTCCCCCGTGCCCGCGTCTCGGGTGAGCGTCCCGTGCGTCGTTGCGGCCCGCCGGCGCTGCGCGGTGCGGCCTCGGGCGGGGTCGGTCGATCGGTGGCTGCGTGGCGGTTTCCCGTCGCCTCGCGGTCGTGGCCCCTTTCCCGCCAGGGACTTTGTTGGGATAGGAGATAAGTGGTTTTGGAACGCACCACCCCCGCCCGCTGGCCCAGGTTCGAAAAACACCAGGAGGCCCTCCTGAGCATTGGTTACAGCCCAGGCGCCCCCGTAGCGCCCGTGTGCGCATTTCCAGTGCCCCGCTCGGAAAGGTGTGGACCCAGAAGAGAGCTGTCGCCACCGGGAACCGGTTCAGACGGGGTGCTCCGGGGCGTGATCTTGGTGGACGAGGTCGAGCGGGACCCTGCACCCATAGCGGCGGTAGGGAATGCCCGGTAAGTCCTCCATCAGTCCGCCTTTGGTCGTCTGGCTCCTGTCATTGGTCGCTCTGAGTCCTGTCGCTCGGCTCACAGAGACGCAAACCCCACGAGAAAAGGCTTACCGGGTGCCGGAAGCCAATTCGGCTCCAGGACTGTGGCGTTGGAGGTAGAAGGTGACTGACTCTGCTTCGACTCATCCCAGAGCGCCATAGCGGGCAAATGAGCTGTCCGCGCCCGAAATCCCCCTTCGAGCTTCTCATCGCCTTTCCTTGACACCACCTCGTTTCCAGAGTATCGAAGAAAGGGTGCAGGCGGATGGACGCCTGCAGGAAGGGCACGGCCAATGGCGTATCACCCTTCGGCCTTTTGCCATCGCCGCAGACAGGCCGCTTCTTTGTGAGCATTGGGCTTGCGGTGAGCTTATTAATTGTGCCGTGGTTTTCCTCGTCCGCCAGCGGGGTCAGCCCTTCCCCGACGACGAGCGTTCTCGTTCCTTCGAATGGGGCGACGCTGTCGGGAACAGCAGCCACCTTGGATGCTTCCGCCTCGAACGCCATGAGCGTCGAGTTCCGGCTCTTCGGCGGCGTCTACGGCTATAACGCCCCGGTGCTCTGCACGGCGACGCTGACCCTCTACGGGTGGTTGTGCGCCTGGAACACCACGACCGTCCCCAACGGTTCCTACGTCCTGGTGTCCGAAGCCTTCAACGCGCTTGGAAACGCCTTCAGTTCTGGCGTCAGCATGACGGTGAAGAACCCACTGCCGACCACGAGCATTCTGGTCCCTTCGAACGGGGCGTCGCTCTCCGGATCGACCTACCTGGACGCTTCCGCCACGAACGCCACCAGTGTCGAGTTCCGGCTCTTCGGCGGCGTCTTCGGCTATAACGCCCCGGTCCTCTGCACGGCCACGCTGACCTACTACGGATGGTTGTGCAACTGGTACACGACGGTCCCCAGCGGCTCCTATGTCCTCGTGTCCGAGGCGTCCGACTCCGCGGGAAGCGCATTCGGTTCGGGCGTCAGTATCACGATCACACGCCCCATTACAGCCTACGTTGCCAACGAAGGGGACAACACCGTCACCCCGATCGACACGGCCACCAACACCGCCGAGACTCCGATCACCGGTCTCACCAACCCCTTTGACATCGCTATTACGCCCAATGGGGCCACCGCGTATGTGACCAACTTCTTGGGCAACACCGTCACCCCGATCAACTTGGCTTCCAACACCGCAGGCACTCCGATCACCGTCGGCACGGACTCCCTCTGGGACATCGCCATCACCCCTGACGGGACCACGGCCTATGTAACGACGCCTGAGGCCAATACCGTCACGCCGATCGACTTGGCCACCAACACCGCCGGGACCCCGATCACGGTTGGCAACGACCCCATTGGAATCGCCATTACGCCCAACGGGGCCACCGCCTACGTGGCGAACGACGCGGACGCCACTGTCACGCCGATCGACACGGCCACCAACACCGCCGGGACTCCGATCACCGTCGGGACTGGACCGTATGCGATCGCTATCACGCCCAACGGGACCACGGCCTACGTGGACAACCTCGGCAGCGGTGGCCTCGGTAATACCGTCACTCCGATCAACACGGCCACCAACACCGCCGGAACGACCTTTGCCGTCAACAGCAGTACAGGCTTCACCGACATCGCCATCACTCCTAACGGGACTACCGCGTACGTGACCCAGGCCATCACCAACGAAATTGGCAACACCGTCACCCCCATCGACTTGGCCACCAACACCGTTGAACCGGCCATTGCCGTAGCGGGTCAGCCGTTCGGCATCGCCATCACTCCTAATGGGACCACAGCGTATGTGAGCACGACAGGCGATGACACCGTCACGCCGATCAACACGACCACCAATACGGTCGAGACCCCGATCGCCGTCGGTGCCAGTCCCTTTGGCGTCGCCATCGGTTGAGTGTTCCCCCTGGCTCAAGAGGCCGCACGCCCCCTACTCGGCAGACCGGGGCAAGCAACGCTATGACAGATGCCGATCTATTGGGGCATCACCCTCGCTGCCACCAAGCTTGAGGCAGACCAGGGCACAAGACCATCGGTTCTGTTTGCAAAGTACCGCTCAATGGTCTTCTCCCGCGTGGGGTGATCTGCGACTTGGAGGCCGCAACGCATGATAAGCGCCTCGATTTCCATTGCAGTCCATTCGTCTTGAAGAGGTTCGCCGGATTGCGCCGCAACAGGACTGAAGGTCCCCCAAAACGCCTTGCCGTTTTCATCGAGAACTGATTCGTCAGCCCGGTAGTCGAAGGCGACTTCTGAGCCGGGGGCGGCGTCAGCGATGGTGCGCAACGTTGTCTCGATGGCATCGGCCGTGAGGTAGTGGGTTACCCCGAGCCAAGAGAACATGGTGGGCTTCGTCCAGTCGAAGCCAGCAGCGTCGAGGCCGTGGCGCAACGACTCTGCCTCGAAATCGATAGGCGCAAAGACGAGTCCATCGCTCAGTGGCAGCGCAAGCGCGGCCAGCCTCTCTCGTTTCCAGGCCTGGGTGGCGGGGTGGTCCACCTCGAACACACGGAGGGACCGGAGCAGGTCCGGACGTCGCCAGGCAAAGGAGTCGAGGCCTGCACCGAGGATCACGTACTGGCCAAAGGCGCTTTGGGTCAGACGGTCCTCGGTGTATCGACTCCTCAGGCAGTGGAAAGCCCACGCTTCATGGCAAATTTCGGCGCCGAACAACGAGAGCAACAATTCCTTGGATTCCTGCCAGACCGGTCCCACCAGCACCAACGCGAAGGGGTCGTCGAGAACCCAAGGAGGCTCGAACTGGAGGCGTAAGTCGCCCCGCGCGACCGCAGCGAGAATGGCGGTTCTGCTGGGCTCAGCCTCCATGGGTCACCCCATCGGGCACTTGGGAATATCGCTTGTCCGGCTGCTCGTCCACCCCGAAAGTCTGTCGCGAGTTGTCGAGAGATGCATGGTGAGTCTCAGCTCCCGCGAGCGTCCCCGAATGTTCGTGACATAAACAGTCAGCCCTGCCATCTATGTGCAGGTTTGGGGGCAGGGTCCCGCTCGACCTCGTCCACCAAGATCACGCCCCGGAGCACCCCGTCTGAACGGGTTCCCGGTGGCGACAGCTCTCTTCTGGGTCCACACCTTTCCAAGCGGAGGCGCTGGAAATGCGCACACGGGCGCTACGGGGCCTCTGGCCGTAACCAATGCTCCGGAAGGGCTCCTGGTGTTTCGAATCTGGGCAGCGGGCGGGGGTGGTGCGTTTCAAAACCACTTATCTCCTATCCCGCCAGGGATTTTGTTGGAGCGGAAGACGGGATTCGAACCCGCGAGCCTCACCTTGGCAAGGTGGGGGTTTTTCGTATCTTTAGGTCCGGCCAGTCCCTTGAAGTGCCGCTCTGTCCACCCAGTTTCCAGCCTGTCCATCGAGTTCGCTCCTGAAGTAGAGCGCTCTACTATCGCCCGCGCTCGTCACGCAATGCCGCAATAGTGAGCTGGCGACGAAGCACCTCGCAGCCGGGTTGTTCCTCCTTATGCCTGCGACGCGTCAGCGTCCACGACGCGCTGCACCAGGTCGATCAAGCGGTTCAGTTCTTCGTCCGTGAGTACGGTGATCGCAGCGGGTGGGCGGTACAGGATGGCTTCGGCGGTGGCGATGGCGTCGCGCCCGCTGGGAGTGAGGGAGACGAGCTTGCGGCGGCGGTCGTCGGGATGGGGACCGCGTTGGACAAGGCCGTGCTCTTCGAGCTTGTCGACGATAAGTGAGATGTACGGGCCTGTCGTCTGATTCAGCTCGGCGAGTTGGCGGTGTGTCAATGGTCCGGCGCGCAACTGGAACAGGACCTTGCCCCGCCCGGCCCCGAGGCTGAAGCCAAGTGCTTCTGCAAGGTCGCCATGACGACTGTGCTCATCGACGAACCGGCGCATGAGAGTCCAGGCCTGTCGGGCCGATCTCGATGGGACCTTCGCAGCCCTCGAAGCGCCCCTGGACTTGGTAACTACCACGGGACCGTCTGCCCGAGGTAGTCGACGTAGTGCAGTCCGGGTAGGCCCCGCAGGCTGTCAATGACTTTGACTACGCCTGGGATGCTTTCTTCGACGGTAAGTCGGGCATTGGGTCCGCCCAGGTCGGTCTTGACCCAGCCAGGGGCCATGAGGATCAGCGTTCGTTGCTCGCCCCGGTGACGGGCATCGTAACTGCGCATATAGCTGTTGAGGGCCGCTTTGCTGCCACGGTAGACCTCGTGGCCCCCATTGGTGTTGTCGGCGATGCTGCCTTGGCCCGACGACATGACGCCGATGGTGCCTGTCGGCTCGACACAGTCCTGGAAGGTTTCGATGACGCGCAGCGGGCTGAGGGCGTTGGTGACCATCACCTTGATGAACTCGTCGGTCGAGGTCTCTGCGACGGTCCCGTCCGGCTGGTTCGCCGTACCGGCGTTGTGAAAGAGGAGGTCGAACTTCCTGCCGGCCAAGCGGTCACGCATGGCGGCGATCTGGAAGGGGCTGGTCACGTCGAGCGACTCGATCTCCACCTGAGCTCGGTGCCGCTCGGCCAGCTCGTGGAGCGCCGTCTTGCCTGTTTCGCGAACGGTCGCAGTGACGTGCCAGCCGCCCTCGACCCACTTCTCCGCCAGTGCGAGGCCGAGCCCACGAGAGGCACCGAAGAGAAGGACTCGTCTCGCAGCGCTGTGAGGCGGAAGTTCGGTTGGATATTTAGTTACCGTCATAGTAACTGTTATAGGACACATATGTATTTGTGTCAAGACGGTCCCGGACGCACGGGACGCCCTGTTCGTCAGCGCCACTCAAGGATCAGGCGCCCGTCAGATCACCACGCCCCCGATCGCTCGCCTCTCAGCACTCCAATTGCCTAATCACTTTTCGTGCCGCGCCGGCGGGCAGATCGGCCGCGGAGGGATGACTCGTCGATCCTGACCCTCGGCGGTTGGTTTCGCGCCGAGTCATCTTGATTGTGGACAGATAGCGCAACACATGTCGGTTCACGGTGACCATCCAGCACCCCGCCTCGGCACAGCGCAACGCTGCCGATAAGCGTTGAACTCTTGCTAGTGAACCGCGAATGGAGTTCTTCGACGGTAGACATGTTCCGGTGATCACCGGTATGCCTTCGATGCCGTCTATACGAGATGCAGACGGCTTGGGGGGTTGAAGCTCTTGTGAACTATTTCTATGTGGTTTCCGTCGAAGTCAGCGATATTCGCTGCGTAGTAGTTCGGGCCGAAGTAGGCGCGTATCGCTGGCTCGCCCTCGCTCGTCCCGCCCGCCTCAATCGCCGCGGCGTACGCGGCGTTGACTTCGGCCTCATCGTCAGCAACGAACCCTACGTACAGTCCGGTTTCACCGGGTTGGCGCTGGCGTAGCCAGATACTGGAGCCGACTGCGACGCCAGACCCGTAGGTCCCGTCGGCCAATCCGTAGAGATGTGGAACTCCTGCGGGTCCGGTGGAGGAGTCGTAGCCCCCGAGTTCTCTCCACCCCAAGGGTTCTAGGGCCGCCGCATAGAGAGCCAGAGAGCGCGGTACGTTGCTTACCGAGATGTAAATGTGGTCAAGCACTGTTCTTTCTTTATACCTAGTGAAGCCCGGAAGGATCGATTCCGCTGCGCTGCCTATTGGCTGGACTGCGTCGGCAAGAAGGTGTCCTCCGCCATAGGGTCGCCATGCCGGAACACGACACGCCATTGGCCATCCTCCAAGCGGTAGCCCTGGCTGGCGCGGAGAGTTCGATGCTCAGTCTTGCCATCTACTTCGCGGCTCATGTGCTCCAGATCGACTGTGAAGGCAAGGTCCCCTGAGACGCTCGCCAAGAGGTTCTCAACGTAGAACCCGCCAAAGCTAAGGTGCTGAGAGGCCCAGGAGAGTCGCTCGCTCACGTCGTGCCAACCCTGTTGGTGTGACCCCGCCGCACCAATAAGCACGACGTCGTCCTTCCGAGACCAAAGCGACTGGAACGGCTCCGTTTTCCCGCTGACCTGGTGAGCCACTGCGTTCCGGCATGTTTCCAGGAACGTCTCGAAGTCCTTTTCGGTTGTCGGCATCGTGTCTCCTTTCTTCGCCTTGAGGATGATTCGCCCGAGTCTTCAGAGACTCTGAGTCAGACCTCCGTCGATGAGATAGTTCGCTCCCGTCACATTTGAGATCCGGGTGCTGGCCAAGAACACGATCAGATCTGCGACCTCCTCTGGCGTGGTGAAGCGCCCAGTGGCAGTGTCCTTGACGGCCTCATGGGCAACATCATCCGGCTTGGCGCCCTGGACCGCTGAGACGGAGGCGGCCACTCCCTGCTCGCCGAGCCACAGCTCTGTCGAGACAGGACCCGGGCTGACGGCATTCACCCGGATTCCGTGCTGGCCGACCTCCTTGGACAGTGCCTTGGAGAAGTTGGCCAGTGCCCCCTTCGCCGCGCTGTAGTCGATGACGAGGGGATCTGGGAGCGTGGCGTTGACAGAGGCGTTGTTGACGATGCTCCCACTCCCACGGGCAATCATTTCCGGCAGGACGGCGCGGGTCGTCCGGACGGCAGCCATGAAGCTTAACGCCATCGTTCTCGCCCACTGCTCATCTGTCACGGAGAGAAATCCCCCTAGGCGAGGACTCACCGCCCCGGCGTTGTTGATCAGAATGTCGATCGGTCCTCCGCTCTGGGCCGACCTCACGAGTTCTGCCGGTCCCCCATCCTCGGAGAGATCTACCTCGAAGTGGACGACGCCGCTCTCCTCACACAGGACATTGAGCTCCACTGAAGACTCACGCGAACCGTCAACCACAAGCACGCCCTCAGCCACAAGTCGTCTCGCTATAGCGAGGCCGATGCCCTTGCTGGCCCCGGTCACGAGAGCGCGCTTGCCCTGAAGTCCAAGATCCATGATTCCTCCTCGGCGATTAGAAGACGAGATTCGCTGCTGCTTCAGACTCCATTGGTCTTGAGCCAGTCGAGGACGGCGCTGGCCACGTCCTTCCAACCCTCGTCGACCGTGAGGGAGTGACCTCGCCCCTCGAACTGCTTGAGCTCGGTGACGGCACTGGAGTCGCGGTACTGCTTCAGGGTGGAACGGGTGACTTTGTCGGGCACCGTGTGATCCTCTGTGCCCGAGATCAGCAGAAGGGGCCCGCGCTCCGCGTTTTTGGTATCGACCTTCGCCGGAGAATGCAGGGAAAAGTTGGCGACCGCCGCTTCGAACAATGGCCTAGCCGGAGATGGGATCGTCCAACGATCGAAGAGCGTGTCGGACTCGTCAGGGCTGAGTGCGTTTCCGAAGCCGAAGCGAAATTCCTTGCTGGTCAGAGAAACGGCCTTATGAAGATTGGCGGGGTTCCCCAGAGCAGGCAAGCCGGCACGTAACTGGGCAAGTGGCAGGGGAAGGACACCCTTTATCTGCGCTGGATCGATCGCCACGGCCGCGGCACCGTAGCCTTCCCCGAGAAGCTTTTCCGCGATCAGACCTCCGAAGGAATGCCCGACGATGATGGGCGCCGCGTCGAGGCCGTTGATGATCTGAGCCATGAGGGCGGTGACGTCATCGATGCCCACGTTGGCCACCAGTTCGGGGTGCTCCCTGGCTTCTGCGACCGTCGGGGGCTCGTTGGGCCACCCCGGAGCGATGGGGTCGTATCCGGACTCACGGAAGAGGTCGAGCCAAAGTGACCAGCTAGTTGCGTGCAACCAGAGCCCGTGAATGAAGACGGCTGGTCTGTCTGCGCTGGTCATGAGAGGTCCTTTCGTTGAACTCCCCACTCAACTCCTTTCTCGACCGGGAGTCCAAGACCGGTTTCACCTGAATCGATAACCATTCGGACATGATTGGGGTTGCGCACCGAGTACGATCCGCGGTGTGCCCCGGTCATGCAACCGGGCGTGCCTTGGGGATGACCATGGACCTCGACCTGCGCCTGGTGCGCTATTTCGTAGTCGTGGCCGACGAGCTTCACTTCGGCCGGGCGGCGAACAGGCTCCACGTCAGCCAGCCGGCTCTCTCGAAGCAGATTCGAAAGCTCGAGGACCAGCTCGGCGCGCGCCTCTTCGTCCGCGACAGCCGTCACGTCGCCCTCACGGCTCGGGGCGAAGCATTCCTTCGCGACGCACGAGAGTTGCTCGGACTGGCCGAGCGAATGCAGGAACGATCAGACGGAAATCGCGTACGGATCGCCCACATCTTCGAACTGGCCACTAGTCGCGACGTCGCTGATGAATATTCGAAGGTGCGCCCCGACGTGACGATTGCCGAACACGCCATGGACAGCCTGGCCCAGCTCGACGCGCTGCTCGAGAATCGCCTCGATGTCGCCATCCTCCGCGTCACGCCGCGAATGCTCCTCGACCATCCAAAGGGATGGTCGCACACGCTTCTCCGACTCGAACCGATGCGCCTCGTCGGCCGCCGAGGGGATTCTCCTCGATCGACCGCATCGATGTTCGAACGGCCGATCGAGGTTCTTGGAGATCCTCCGGACTCTGGACTGCACGAGGCATACGCCGACTTCTTGAGCGCATTGGAACGATCCTTGGGGTTGTCGATGCGGTGGCTTGGGACACCAGGGGCCTTCAGCCACTGTCTCGCGGTCATCGAACGCGCAACTACGGTCGCGTTTTCCCTCGAATTCGACAGCTACGCCGTGCGCTACGCGGCCGAAGGTCTGCCGGTGTTCAGACCCCAGGAAATCTCGCCGCATTACCCCTGGTCGATTGCCTGGCGCGACGGCCGGATTCCTGAGGCCACCGCAGACTTTCTGGAGATCGCCCAGGACACCGGGACCGCGCGGGCGTGGCGCGACTTCGACATCGGCTCACCCGGACCACCGTGGTTACCTCCCGATGATCCGGTGGCGTTGGAGCTGGGCCTCCAACCGCTGGTAAATCAGATCAAAGCCCCAAGTCAAAGCTGAGTGTTTAGCGCCGGCCGAGGAACCCGGCCAGTTTGTCTGCGGCCGGCGCTTCGCCGGCAACTTCGACCCTCGGTCCGAAGGGAGCCGCACCGTCGGCCCCACGGAAATCGTCGGGCAGCAAGGGCACGACCTCGACGAGCAACTCTTCGGCCAGAGCAGGGTCGAGGGTATCCGTCCCCTGGCCGGTGGCCTTGGCGAGATCCCAGCCGTGGACGAAGGCGTCGCCGGTAGCAATCGTCGCGAAGGCGGCTGCCGGCAGCTCTCCGAAGGGCATTTTCACCGAGCCCTCGAGGGCACCTTCGTCCTGGACCGCGGCGAGGGCGCGGCTGGTGGCCGCGTCATAAGCGGCGAGATAGTCGCCCGAGGCGTGGTCGACGTCGTCGCCGCGATGATTCGAAAAGTCATGGGTACTCACCACGGTGGCCGCAAAATCGGGCGCCTGCACCATGTGGTTGATCAGGTCGCGCACCTTCCACGATGCACACGGTGTCAGGTCGTCAAGTTGCTCTGGCCGTACGGCGACGAGGACCGGGCGCGAACTGCGCACGGCGCGGGCGAAGCTGTCCGCATCCATGGGTGACTCCTTTGCTCGCTTGCAGAGGATCGTACCCAATGAACCTCGAACGGGCCTCGAATGGTTGGACCAGCGGATCCGCCGCCCGCTTCGCCAAGAATCTGAATCGGGTCGTAGCGCCTCTACCACGAGTCTTCGAGAGCGGAAGACGGTGCCCTGTCCCACCAGATAATGGACAGCCTGTCGCGAGACATCGTGGACACTCCTCTAAAGGGGTGTTGCCATGGATCGGGCTCGTTATGTGGTGGATGCCGTCGTCAGCGAGGGTCGCTCGATCCGTGAGGTCGCCCAGAGCTATGGGGTCTCCAAGAGCTGGGTGGGAGCCCTGGTCGCGCGCTACCGGAGCGGTGGCTACGAGGCGCTCGAGCCACGGTCCAAGCGCCCGCACTCGATCCCGAGCCGAACCCCCGACGAGATTGAGGACGCCATCGTCTCGCTGCGCAAGGAGCTGGTCGACCAGGGCTTCGATGCCGGCCCCCACACGATCCATTGGCACCTCTCAAAGAAGCGCCACGATGTGCCGAGCGCTTCGACCATTTGGCGGGTGCTCTCTCGCCGGGGCTTCGTGGTCCCAGAACCAAGGAAGCGACCACACAGTTCATTCGTTCGTTTTGAGGCAGCATTGCCCAACGAGTGCTGGCAGGCCGACATCACGCACTGGAAGTTGGCCGACGGCACCGAGGTCGACATCTTGGACTTCATCGACGACCACTCCCGGCTTGTCGTCGCCGCCACGGCACGGCGGACCACCAAGGCACGTGATGTGACCGCGACAATGCATCGGGCGGCTTCTATCTGGGGTTATCCAGCCTCGGTCTTGACTGACAATGGTGCTGTCTTTAACGCTCAATCTCGCAAAGGCATGACCGTGCTCGAGACCGAGCTCAAGGAGCTGGGCATCGTCTACAAGCACGCCAGGCCCTATCACCCCCAGACCTGCGGCAAGATCGAGCGCTGGCACCAGACCCTCAAGCGCTTCTTGGACAAACAGTCCGCAGCTGATTCGATCGCAGTGCTCCAGCGCCAGATCAACCGCTTCGTCCGCTACTACAACGAGGAGCGACCTCATAAGGCCCGAGAGCGACTGACGCCGCGCCAGGCCTTCGCTGCACGGGACAAGGCCCGCCCGGGCACCCCCATCGTGTCGACACACTTCAGAGTCCGCACCGACAAAGTCGACCGAGGCGGCAACGTGACGCTGCGCTACGACTCCAAGATGTTCCACATCGGGATCGGCCGGCCCTTTGCGGGCACCCCGATCCGGCTCTACGTCGCTGACCTCGACATTCGGATCGTCACAGAAGACGGGAAGCTCCTGCGGGAGCTGACGCTCGACCCCAGCCGCATCTACCAACCCCGATGGAAGACCTGAGATCTAGCTGTAATGACCACGAACGTTGTTGATCATCCTGGTCCGCCCATGAGGTGAGCCTCCGGGAGCAGTGTGGAGCTGCTGAGACAACCACACTCACCCCAGGAGGCTCAATGCACGCTAACGCTCGTCTGACCCCAACTGGCCGATTGACCTTGTGCCTTCGCATCGAAGGAGGCAGGCCAATCGCCCACGTGGCGCCCGAGATGGGCATTTCTCGGGCCACCGGTTACAAGTGGTGGAGGCGGTTTTGCGAAGAGGGGGTCGGGGTCTGGTGGACCGCTCCAGCCGGCCGCACCGCTGTCCCCATCGCACACCAGCTGGCGTTGAGGCTCAGATCGCCGAACTCCGCTCCGAGCTCAAGCTCGGACCAGCTCGCATCGGTTATCGCCTCGGCGTCGCCCCCTCGACGGTGCATCGCGTTCTCGTGCGCCTGGGCCTCAACCGGCTCTCATGGATGGATCGCCCGAGCGGTCGGGTGATCCGGCGTTACGAACGTGAGAGTCCGGGCGAACTCGTCCACATCGACATCAAAAAGCTCGGCAAGATCCCAGATGGCGGGGGGTGGAAGGTCCTGGGTCGCCAAGCAGGCAAGAAGAACAGCGTCGACTTCAGCGGCTCTGGGCCTCGCCGGAGGGGTTACGGCTTCATCCACTCGGCCGTCGACGACCACAGCCGGCTGGCTTATTCAGAAATCCTCGCCGACGAGCGCAAGGAGACCGCTGTGGCCTTTTGGGGTCGAGCCCGGACGTGGTTCGCCCACCACGGCATCATGGTCCAAGAGGTGCTCACCGACAACGGTGCGTGCTATCGCAGCCGGTCCTTCGCAGCGGCTCTTGGTGGGGTCGAACATCGAAGGACCAGGCCTTATCGACCCCAGACCAATGGGAAAGTCGAACGCTTCAACCGGACCATGCTCGAGGAGTGGGCCTACGTGAAGCCCTATTCCTCAGAGGCAGACCGCCAGCAGGCCTTCGCTTTCTTCTTGCATCTCTACAATCACCACCGCAGCCACACCGCCCTCGGAGGCACAGGCCTCCGATCAGACCGATGATCGACAACCTCGCTGGTGATTACATCTAGCCTTCTTGCAGGTTCAGATGTCCACGATGTCTCGCGACATCACAGAGAGCGGAAGACGGGATTCGAACCCGCGACTCTCATCTTCGCAAAAAGAGCTTTTTGTTTGAGGTCCGCTCGGGTCTCCCAGGTGCGGTTGCGTCCACCCAATTTCCAGCTCGTCCACGCAATCCGTTCCTACAGTAGAACGCTCTACTAACGATAGTGATATCACTACCGCCGGTCGCGGGGCACTGTGTCAGCTGGCTTTTCAACTCGAACCTCCGAAGCCAGCTGACGCTCGATCCCGACAGATCCTTCGATAAAGGTGCGATCTCAGTTGTCGGCTGGACTCATGTTTGCCGCAGAAACGGCCGATGAGACAAGTGGTGGCGCACGCCTGTTGTGTCATTCCGTTTGTCGCGCCCGGAGACGAGGGAGAACGGCAGCCATGTTCAAGAAGATGAAGACGCTCGCCGGCGATGTGGACGTGGAAGTCCTCCAGCACGGCGAGCTGGGTCGCGGGATCGTCACCGCGCTTGAGCGCACCGGCGTCTTCGCCGGACCTACTGACTTCGACGCACGCCAGGTGTGCATCTTCACCCTGGACATTCGGCTCGACAACCAGCCACCGTTCGAATCCACAGTTCGTCAGCAGATCGCCACCCCTGACCTCGCACAAATCGTCCCCGGTTCGTCGATTGTTGCCGTGCGAGTCGACTCGGCCGACCGCAGCAGAGTCGTGGTCGACCTCTCTACGCCGCCGCCGGTTGTGACGATCCCGTCGTCCGGTGCCGTCAGTGCGGCGAGCATCCTCGCTGCTGGAGATTCCGTGCGGGCCGTGATCCAGAGCAGCGGGCCGCTCTACGCGAAGAATGTCGAAGGGGTCGAGATCTACTCCCTCAAGGTAACGGTCCTGGCAGAAGGACGTGCTCCCGCTGAGTTCAACGTCGGTAACCCGGTGCCCCAGGCCGCCCTACCCCTCCTGTATCCCGGATGCAACCTGCCCGCCAAGCAAATGCCCGAGCCGCCGGACGACATCGCCATCGACTGGGAGGCCGCGCTGGCCGAGTACTCCTCGAAGCCGACCTGACTCGGGAACCGTCTCCTTTGCTCGTTGTGGGGTTGGGAGGTCTTAGAGCGTTCCACTACAGAGACCGACTGGAATCTGAGTGGGTCGAGCGGCTCTCCGCGTACGCCCAAAGCTTGTAGAAGAGGGCAACGACCTGACCTACGCGCACAATCCGAACCTCACTCACGAGTTCCCATACTTCACGCGCTGGTGATCGGGCTGCCACCAAGCCACCATCGAGCTCGCTGATCTGGTCCAAGCGAAGACCGGCTAGTCGGCGCCGCGCTCAAGCCGCGGCCAATGCGACAGTTTCAGTTTCGGAGGGACTGCCGAGTGCAAAACCGCCTCTGAACTGCTACGTTGGAGCGGAAGACGGGATTCGAACCCGCGACCCTCACCTTGGCAAGGTGATGCGCTACCGCTGCGCCACTTCCGCGTTGGGAGACCACTCTATCGCGCCACCTGTGAGACGGCGGAGACATCTCTCACCCTTCCCGCCTGCTTCATTCTGCCCGAGACAGCCCGCGGCGACGAGCAGAGCCTGCCCTCAGTAGATTCGAGCAGGTGCGCCAGGACGAGACGACCGCGGTGTTGAGCCAGTCCTTCGGTGCGGTCGCCGAGGAGTACAACCGGCTCCGGTCCGGTCCCTCGTCCGACGCGCTCGACTGGCTGATCCCCCCGGGTGCCGCCGACGCCCTCGAGATCGGCGCTGGCACCGGGCTCCTCACCGCCCTGCTCGCGAAACGAGTCCCGCATGTCATGGCCGTCGAGCCGGACGAGCGCATGCGGGCCGTCCTCGCGGCGCGGGACGCCGGCGTCGACGTACGGGACGGCACCGCCGAGGCTCTTCCCGCGCCGGACGCATCGAAGGACATGGTCATCGCCGCGTCGGCATGGCACTGGGTCGACGAGGCCAGAGCGGTGCCCGAGGTCGCGCGCGTGTTGCGCCCCGGGGGCCGCTTGTCGCTGGTGTGGAGCGGCCCCGACCGCTCCGTCGACTGGATGCGCTCACTGTGGGCGGGCGGCATCGTCTTCAGCCCGGAAGAGAAGGCCGGGGTCGACGCCAGGCGACGCACCCGCCACACGGTCGACGTCGAGGTCAACGGCGAGAGCCCCTTCGGCGATCCCGAGACCGCGCTCTTCAGATGGACCCGGGCCATGCACAAGGCCGACCTGATCGACCTGGCCGCCACGTACAGTGCGGTGATCACCATGGATGACGAGGCACGGCGGGAGCACCTCAATGCCATGCAGCGCTTCCTCGACGCGCACGAGACTCTTGGGAGCGTCGACGTCGTCGACGTCCCCATGCGCTCCTACTGCTGGCGGGCCACCAAGCCCTGATCCACGGGAATCGCCGTTCTGCGCCGCCGAGCTTCCGCGACGCGTCGAGCGAGCTGTGGCGTCGCGGAGCGGGACCTGGGTTCCCGCCGAACGCGTTCCTGAGGATCGTCACCTTTTCGTCGGGGAACTCCTCGCACGCACCGAGGCGGCGTTGCTCCGAGCCCAAGGTCGAGGTCGCATCGTGTGCGCACCGGCCCGGAGGGGCCGGCGCCGGACCCCACGAAAGGAATCGCCATGCAGAGACACCTTCGGAATGTGCTCGCAACGAGCGCGCTGACCGCCGGCCTCGTCGCAGGCGGCGCGTTGGTCGCCGATGCCGCCACCACGTCGGGCACCACCGGCAACTCCGGTTCGAGTGCAAGCACCTCGACGTCGAACCCGTCGACGACGACTCCGTCGTCGAGCTCCAGCTCCGGGTCCGCGACGACACACAAGTGCACGAACATGGGCAGCGGGTCCGCCGCTCCTTCGTCCGGGTCGGGAGCTCCTCCGGCCGGCTCCGGCGCCCCGCCGTCCGGCTCGGGTCCGTCCGCCAGCGGGTGATGCGCTGACCTCCCGCCGGTCACCACAGAGAAGGGCGGTGCGGGCCGATCGCCGAGCGGCCCGCACCGCCCGACTCTCGGACCGCCGGACCGGGGATCAGGCCGTGGCCCCCCGGGCGTCCAGGGCACACCCGACCAGTTCCCCGAGGGCGTCGTCGATGTGGACGGCCAGCTCCGCGAGCTCGGGGATCAGGCGGCGACAGGCCAACAGGCCGAACGTGACCCGTCCCTTGTAGGAGAACACGGTCACGTTGACGCCGATGCCCTCCGCCATGGGCCCGATCGGGTAGATCTCCACCACCCGGCTCCCCGCGCAGAACAACGAGACGTCGGGCACGCGCACGCTGGACACGGTCACGTTGAAGGGCGGGCGCACCTTGTCGAAGAGTCGCGTTCCGGCGACGGCGCGGGCCATCCGCGACACGAGCGCGGGCACCGCCATCTGGGCCAGGTCGCCGAGGAGCCGTCCGCGGTGCAACTGCTCCTGCTCCTTGGCGACGCGCGCGGAGCCCGAGATGGCATCGAGCCGTCCCACCGGGTCGTCGATGTCGCTGGCCAGGGAGACCAGCATTCCCGAGACCTGATTGCCCAACTCTTCCGTCTCACCCTCCGGACGGGTCGACACCGGGACCATCGCCACCAGCGAGCGATCTGCCGTTTCGCCCCGAGCCGCCAGCAGACGTCGGAGCCCGCCCGACACGCAGGCGAGGATCACGTCGTTCACCGTCGCCCCCAAGACCTTGCCCACGAGCTTCACATCGTCGAGCGGGGCGGACAGGGTCGCGTAGCGCCTCCGATTCGACACCGCGCCGTTGAAGGAGGTGCGCGGCGCGGCGAAGAACCCGGGCGAGGGCTCCTCGCCGCGCCCGATGACCTCGCGATTGTGCATGCCGAGATCCGCCACCGCGTCGACACCCGCCTGCAGGGTGCTCAGCGTCGTCCCCGGCTGGCGCGCCAGAGAGGACGCCGCATGGCGCAGCATCTGGGCGTTGGACGGCAAGGCCGGCGGAGCCCACTCGGTGGGGAGCACCACCACGCGTGCGCGCGGCGACAAGTCGAGGAAGGCGGCAAGGACGGAGGCGCCGCTCACCCCGTCGAGAATGGCGTGGTGGACCTTGGCGACGAGCGCGGTCCGGCCACCCGCGAGCCCCTCGACCACGTGCATCTCCCACAAGGGCCGGTCGGGATCGAGCGGGCGGCTCATCACGGAGGCCACGAACGCGTCGAGCTCCGCTTGCCCACCCGGCGACGGCAGGCTGGCCCGGCTGAGATGGTCGTCCAGCTCGAAGTCGGGGTCGTCGACCCACACCGGATGATGCAGCCCGAAGGGGACCCGGAGGGCCCGCTGGCGGAACGGCGGCACCAGATGCAGCCGTTGCTCGATCACCCGACGGATCTGCGCGTACCTCGTGGACGGCGAAAACAGCGCCCGCGTGCCCTCGGGCGGGTCGAGCACCAGGGTGACGCCCACGTGCATCGGCGTCGTCGGGGTCTCGAGCGAGAGAAAGGCGGCGTCGATGCCGACGAGGGGCTGCATCACCTCTTCTTAGCGTCTCTCTCCCCCGCCGTCATGTGCCGGTGTGCCCGAAGCCACCGCTCCCCCGCTCCGACTCGCCGAGATCGTCGGCGCTGACGAGCGCGAAGGCGGCCTGCTCGATCCGGACCAGGACCAGCTGGGCGATGCGGTCGCCCCGGTGGACCTCGTAGTCGTGCTCCGCGTCGTGGTTGACCAAGACGACCTGGAGCTCGCCCCGGTAGCCGGAGTCCACCAACCCCGGCGTGTTCAGGCAGCTGACCCCGTGCCGCACCGCCAGGCCGCTGCGCGGCAACACCAGGCCCGCGTAGCCCCCGGGGATGGCGACCGCGACACCGGTGGCGACGGCGGCCCGGCCACCGCCCCGCCGCAGCACGACCCCCGTGCGAGCAAGCAGATCGGCGCCGGCGTCGCCCTCCCGCGCGTAGCAGGGGACCGGCAGCTCGGGGTCGAGCCGATGGAGGGGGATCCGCAGCATCGCCGGACATTACAAGCACCCAGCGTCCGCTCCCGGGACAGGTGACCGGTAGCATGCGCGCGCATGTTGGCCTGGATCGATCTCGAGATGACGGGGCTCGATCCCGCGCGCCACACCATCGTGGAAATCGCCACCCTGATCACCGACGACGACTTGAACATCGTCGAAGAGGGGCCCGACCTGGTGATGCATGCCGCACGGTCGCAGCTGGCGCACATGGACGACTACGTGCGGGCCATGCACACCCGCTCGAGCCTGCTGACCGACATCGAGGCGTCGACGCTGAGCGTGGCGGACGCCGCCGACCAGACCCTGACCTTCCTCCGGAAGCACATCCAGGAGCCCCGGACCGTTCCCCTGGCCGGGAACTCCATCGGCACCGATCGCCGCTTCCTCGCCGCCTTGATGCCCGAAATCGAGGACTACCTGCACTATCGCTCCGTGGACGTCTCGACGCTCAAGGAGCTGTGCCGGCGCTGGCGGCCCGAGGTCTACAAAGCCGCCCCCGAGAAGAAGGGCGGGCACCGGGCGCTGCAGGACATCCGTGAGAGCGTCGCCGAACTGGCGTACTACCGTGCGGCGCTCTTCGTGCGGCCGGAAGCCGACGGGGAGGAGCGGTCGTGAGCACCACCGCCAAAGACGTCCCCGCCATGAGCATCGCCGAGGCGACGGCGACCCTCACCGCACCGGGCCAGGTCTTCGAGATGGAGGAGCGCGACATCCGCGGCATCCCGATCCGGACCTGGAAGAACGCTCCCCCGTCGCTGCGGACGGTGCTGGACATGTCGCTCGCCCACGGTGACGCCACCTTCCTGGTGTACGAGGACGAGCGGACGACGTTCGTCGAGCACTACCGCATCGCCTGCACGCTGGCCCACCGGCTTCGTACCACGTTCGGCGTCGAGCCGGGCGACCGCGTCGCCATCATCATGCGCAACCTCCCGGAGTGGGTCATGGCCTTTTGGGCCGCGGCGATCGCCGGTGCCATCGTCGTCCCGCTCAACGCGTGGTGGAGCGGTGAGGAGCTGCGCTACGGGCTCGAGGACTCCGGCTCCAAGGTCGCCTTCGTCGACACCGAGCGCGTCGGGCGCATCCGGCCCTTCCTCGGCGGCCTGACGGCCCTCACGGCAATCGTGGTGGCCGACGAGCACCGCAACCCGCCCAAGGCCCCGTTGGCCGTCTTCGAACCGCCGGGCGGCGCCCCGCCCGTGCCCGAGTGGCCGTTCCCGCTGGCCCTCGGGACGGTGGACGAGGCCGCCTCGCCGCCCGACCTCACGATCGACCCCGAGGACGACGCCACCATCTTCTACACGTCGGGGACGACGGGACGCCCCAAGGGCGCCGTGGGCACCCACCGCAACATGTGCACCAACCTGATGAGCCTGTTCTTCCTCAACACCCGCGGCGCCATGCGCTTCGGGCACTCGATCATGCCGACGGAAGAGGAGGCCGAGGCGGAGAAGGTCCAGCCGGCCTTCCTGCTCTCGGTGCCGCTGTTCCACGCCACCGGTTGCCACTCCATCATGGTCACCAACGTGGCCGCCGGCGGGAAGCTCGTGATGATGCACCACTTCGACCCCGAGCGGGCGCTCGAGCTCATCGAGCGCGAGAGGATCGCCAACTTCGGCGGCGTGCCCGCCATGGTGATGCAGGTGCTCGATTCGCCCAACTTCGCCAAGTACGACACCTCCTCCGTCCGGGGCGTGTCCTATGGCGGCGCGCCCGCCCCACCGGACCTGGTCCGCCGCATCCGCGAGGCCTGGCCGGTCGGGCAACCGTCCAACGGCTACGGCCTGACCGAGACGTCATCGGTCACGTCCACGAACTCAGGCGGGGACTACGTGGCCAAGCCCGACAGCGTGGGGCCGGCGGTGCCCGTCTGCGACGTCGCGGTGGTGCCCGAGGACTACGCCGCCGCCGAGCCCGACGACACCATTCCGCGCGGCCCCGACGTCCGGGGTGAGCTGTGGATCAAGGGACCCAACGTGGTGCGGGGCTACTGGAACCGGCCGGAGGAGACGGCGAAGACGTTCTCGCGGGGTTGGCTGCACACCGGTGACGTGGCGCGGCTCGACGACGACGGGTTCATCTACATCGTCGACCGGGCCAAGGACATGATCATCCGCGGCGGCGAGAACGTGTACTCCGTCCAGGTCGAGGCCGCCCTCTTCGAACACCCGGCCGTGGCCGACTGCGCGGTCATCGGGATACCCCACCCGACCCTCGGCGAGGAGGTCGGCGCCGTCGTCGTGCTCCGGCCCGGCGCCAGGGTGACGGCCGAAGAGCTGGGGCAGCACGTCAAGGCGCGCCTGGCCGGGTTCATGGTGCCGACGCACATCTGGTTCCGCTCCGAGCCCCTGCCGCGCAACCCCCAGGGCAAGGTGCTCAAGCGCCAGCTGCGCGACGAACTGGCGCCGCAGAGCTGACGCCGGCGAGCTGACGCCCGCGATCGCTGGTCGGGCGGTGACCCGGGCCCGGGCCGCCACGCGATGGTGCCGGCCCGGAGGCCGGCACCATCGAGAGCGTCGCCCGGCGGAGCGGGCGCTTCGTCAGTCCAACTCAGCGGTTGGGCTGGGGCGTCACCCGCAAGTACGGCTTCAGGGCCTTCCAGCCCTTGGGGAAGCGTCCCTTGGCGTCCTCGTCGCTCACGGCGGGGACGATGATCACGTCTTCGCCGTCCTTCCAGTTCACCGGCGTGGCCACCTTGTAGTCGGCCGTCAGCTGGAGCGAATCGAGCACGCGGATGATCTCGTCCACGTTGCGCCCGGTCGAGGCGGGGTAGGTCAGCGTGAGCTTGACCTTCTTGTCCGGGCCGATGATGAACACCGAACGCACCGTGAGGGTGTCGTTGGCGTTGGGGTGGATCATGTCGTAGAGATCCGCCACCTTTCGGTCCTCGTCCCCGATGAGGGGGAAGGACAGGGCCGAGCCCTGCGTCTCCTCGATGTCACCGGCCCAGCCCTTGTGCGACTCGACCGAGTCGACCGAGATGCCGATGAGCTTGGTGTTGCGCTTGTCGAACTCGGGCTTGGCCTTGGAGAACGCACCGAGCTCGGTGGTGCAGACCGGCGTGAAGTCCTTGGGGTGGGAGAAGAGGATCCCCCAGCTGTCACCCAGCCACTCGTGGAAATTGATCGTGCCGTCAGTGGTCTCGGCCGTGAAGTCGGGGGCGGTGTCCCCGAGTCGTACTGCCATCTGCTCCTCCTGGGGTCGTGGACGCTTCTCTGTGAGGGGTGTGACCTTAGCGGGCAGCGGGCCAATTGTCGACACGTTTGGTCGTCTTTTGGCCGGGGGCCGGCCGGGCCCGGGAAAGGGCGCACGACCTGGGACGCAGCCTGACGACCCTGTGCGAGGCCGCGCGCCAGCCATGCGAGAATGCCCCCATGAGCGGAGACCGGCCGGCGGCAACCTACGTGCCCTACCGCGCCGACGGCCTCCGGGTGCAGCACGACGGCCCGGTGACGGTGGTGACCATCAACCGCCCCGAGCGGCGCAACGCGGTGGACAGCGTGTGCGCCGACGAGCTCGGCGAGGCCTTCCTCGCCTTCGACGCCGACGAACGCCGGTCGGTGGCGGTCCTCACGGGCGCCGCGGGCACGTTCTGCGCGGGGGCCGACCTGCAGGCGCTCGCCGAGGGTGATCGCCGCCCCATCCCCGACGAGGGCCCGGGTCCGATGGGGTGCACCAGGCTCACGCTGTCCAAGCCGGTCATCGCGGCGGTCGAGGGGTACGCCGTGGCCGGCGGCATCGAGCTGGCGCTGTGGTGCGACCTGCGCGTGGCCGCCGAGGACGCCGTCTTCGGCGTCTTCTGCCGCCGCTTCGGCGTGCCGCTGTGCGACCTCGGCACGGTGCGCCTGCCGCGCCTCGTCGGCCACGGCCGCGCCATGGACCTCATCCTCACCGGGCGGGCCGTGGGCGCGCCCGAGGCGCTCGGGATGGGCCTGGCCAACCGGGTCGTGGCACGCGGGGACGGCCCTCGACGAGGCGGTGGCGCTGGCGCACCAGCTGGCCGCGCTCCCCCAGGTCTGCCTGCGTTCGGACCGCATGAGCGCACTGGAGCAGTGGGGCCTGCGCGAGGAGGACGCCGCCGTGCGCGAGGCCCGGCGGGGACGCGACGTCGTGCGGAGCGGCGAGGCGTTGGCCGGGGCGGCGCGGTTCGCGGGAGGGGCCGGCCGCGGTGGCTCTGCGCTCGACTGACCAGTCGGCCGACGGGCCGTCGGCACCCCGCACCCCGACCGTCGCCGCCTTCGACTTCGACGGCACGCTGACCGACGCCGGCAGCACTTTCCCGTTCCTCGTGAGCATGTGCGGCCCGTGGCTCGTGCTCCGTGCCGTGGTCCGGCTGGCCCCGGCGCTGCTCCGGGCCGCGGTGGTCGGCGGGACCGCCGCCGACGAGGTCAAGGAGAGGCTCTTCACCCGCCTGCTCGGCGGGCTGCCCGTCGACGAAGTCGACCGGCGCGCCGCCGTGTTCGCCCACCGCCACCTGCGCCGCCACCTCCGCGAGGACACGCGCCGGCGGCTCGACTGGCACCGGCGCCAGGGCCACCACACGGTCATCGTCTCGGCCTCGCCCGAGTGCTACGTGAGCCCCGCCGGAGAAGAGCTCGGCGTCGACGGCGTGGTGGCCACCCGCCTGGCCGTCGGGGGCGGCGGCCTCCTGACCGGAGGGTACGAGGGGAAGAACTGCCGTGGGGCCGAGAAGTACGCCCGGCTCGTCGGCTACCTGCGCGCGCGGGGGCTGCTCGCGAACACCGGCGGCCAGCACCCCGTGCTGTGGGCCTACGGGAACAGCCGCGGTGACCTGCGCCTGCTCAACGCGGCCGACCACGGCGTCGACACCGGTCGGCTCGGCCCCCTCGGGCGGCTGCGCCGGTTCCCCCGCCTGGCCGAGGTCGTGGCGGACTCAGCCGGGCGTGACGGCGATCCCGACGGCGTGGCCTGAGTACCCGGGGACGGCGGTCGTCACGTCCCCGAAGTAGGGCGCGTCGCCGTAGGCCATGGCCTGCCCGCTCCCGTTGACGGCGTCGAAACCCCCACCGCTGAAGTCGGGGATGAGGCCGGTCATCGGCCCCCGCATGGCGCTCAGCGGCGGCGAGTACGCGGCGACGCCGACCTGGGGTGCGTCGCCGAAGTCGTAGACGTTGCCGGTGGCGGAGAGCACCCAGTACCCGCCGCCGTCGGGCGTCGGGGCCACCCCGACGAGCGCGGCGGCCGGCGGGGCACCGCCGAGCGAGCCGAAGAAGCCCGCGTCACCGAAGGCGAAGACCCCGCCGTCGGACGCGATCAGCCAGTACCCCCGCCCGTCGTGGGTCGGCACCATGCCGATGACCGGCTTGTTGAGCACGAGGCTGCCGGTGCTGCCGAAGAACCCCGCGTCGCCGTAGGCGAAGATGCCGCCGTCGGCGGCCACGAGCCAGTACCCGCCCCCGTCGGGCGTCACCGCCATGCCGACCATGGGCTGGTTGAGCCGGATGCTCCCCGTGCTCCCGAGGAACTGGGCGTCGCCGAAGCTGAACACCCCGCCGTCCGCGGCCACCTCCCAGTAGCCGCCGGCGTCGTGGGTGGCCGCCATGCCCACGACCGGCTGGTTGAGCGGGATGCCGCCCATGCTCCCGTGGAACTGCGCGTTGCCGAAGCTGAACACCCCGCCGTCGGCCGCGTCGATCCAGTAGCCGCCGACGCCCCCGCTGCGCCTGGCCGGCGACCGCGCTCCCGCCGGGAAGGCTGCCCAGGCTGGCGGGGCCGTAGTAGTGGTTCACGATCTGCGCGTAGGTCCAGTTGCCGTCGCCGTGGTCCTGGCCGATGGCGTACCCGAGCGCGCCCCACTGGCCCATCCCGATGCCGTGGCCCCACCCCTGGCCGGTGATGGAGACACTGCCGCCGCTGGTCGAGGTGACGGTGAAGAGATCGGAGTTGAGCCCGAGGTCGACGTAGAACTCCGTGCCGGGGACGGTGATCGTCTCCGCGCTCCCCTCGATGGTGATGGTGTCCACGCGCCCGTACCCGAAGTCGTAGGGGTGGCCGGGGTCCGAGGTCGCCGCGGGAAGCCCGACGAACGTGCCGATCTGGGGCCACGCGGCCTCGATGGCCGCGTCGCTGACGGACGTCGTCCAATTGTGGTTGGGGTTGCAGGCGCCGGGGACGCACACCGCGTCGCCGTCGTCGGGCACGGGGGTGAAGGGCGACTGCTGGTTGGCGCTCGAGGTGTAGCCGCCCGTCGACGCGGAGTACTCGGTGGTGGCGACCTGGCCGCCGGGCATGAGCATGACCTGGCCGGCCGTGTCGTCGGCCGCGGCCACGGTGGTCGCGGTCTCGTACTCGGTGCCGCGGTAGGTCTGGCACGTGAGGTCACAGGTGTCGGCGTAGCCGCCGTAGCCCCCGAGGTCGGCCAGCACGTAGGAACGGACCGCGATGGCTTGCGCCTCGAGCTCCTGGAAGCCCCAGTCCATGCCCTGGGGACCCGACACCACCGAGGCTGCCCCAGCTCGACGGCGACTCCCCGGGCACCGTGTCCGCCACGTACTGCTCCAGCGGGAGCGTGTTGACGGTCCTCGCCTGACCGAGCGAGTTGTAGAGCGCCGTCAGCGAGCCGTGCACGATCGGGCTGTACCCGGCGACGCACAACGCGAGGAGGCCGCCGCCGACCGCCGACGCCGTGGGGGTGGTCTGGCCGCCCAGCCACCGGGGTCCACGGGCCGGCGCAACCGGGACCGGTGTCGACGATCCACGTCCCCGCGCTCTGCTGGAACCGCACGGCCGGCGAATCGGAGACGCCCGGCGCGGTGACGCCGCTCAGCGACGCCACGATGACGTCGAGGCCGTCGTTCTCCGTCATCGCGACCCGCACGTTGGTCGAGTCCGGCGGCAAGGCGTGCGCCCGCGACGACGGGAGCAGCGGCACCGACGGGCGGTTGGGCGCACCGAGGTCGGCCGCCGCGGGGGACGCAAGGCCGACCAGGGCGGCGGGCACCGCCAGGAACACCGCGAGCACGAAGCAGCAGCGCGAGCGCGGCCGGCGACGCGACACGGTGGCGTCCGGTGCGGGCGCGCGCGGGGAGGGGTCGATCCGGCACGATGCGACCAGGATAGGGGCGCGACCAGGGTGAATTGGTGCATGGGGCATCATCGGGGTGCGCACGGCGCCGGTACACTGCAGCGCCGTGCGGGTCGACCAGGTCATTCCGTCGCTCGCCAGTCGCGACGCCATCGGTGTGCACACCCTGCACCTGCGCGACGGGCTGCGCGCCGCGGGCATCGACTCGGACGTCTACTACGGCAGCCACACGCCCGACGTGGAGGACGAGGGCCGCCCCGTCACCGAGCTCGGGCGCAGCACGCGCGACCGCTGGTTGCTCTACCAGGCGTCCATCGGCAGCCCGGTCTACGACATCCTCGCCGCCCGCGCCGAGCCGAAGCTCGTGAACTACCACAACATCACGCCGGCCGCCCTGCTGCGCGACTGGGAGCCCGCGGTGGCCTACGAGGTCGCGCTCGGGGCGCACCCAGTTGGCCCGGCTGGCCCCCCAGAGCCGCTTCGCCGTGGCCGACTCGGCCTTCAACGAGTCGGAGCTGCACGCGCTGGGCTACGACGGGACCGCCGTGGTGCCGCTGCTGATCGACATGCAGTCCAAGAGCGACGAGCCCGATGCGGAGCTGGCGGGGTTCCTGGCCCGGCGCAAGGCGCGCGAGGGCGGGGCCGACCTGCTCTACGTCGGCAAGATCTCGCCGCACAAGGCGCCGCACGACCTGGTCAAGATGCTCGACGTCCTCCGGCGTGTCTACGACCCCGCGGCCCGGCTGCATCTCGTGGGGTCGCCCCTCGGCGAGTCCTACGAGCCCGCGCTCCGTGCCTTCATCTGCCGAGCTCGGCCTCGACGACGCCGTGACCCTTCCGGGGTCGGTCAGCGGTGCCGAGCTCGAGGCGTACTTCCGGGCGGCCGACGTCTTCGTGATGGCGTCGGACCACGAGGGGTTCTGCGTGCCCCTGGCCGAGGCGATGGGCCACGGGGTGCCGATCGTGGCCTACGGCGTCACCGCCGTCCCCGAGACGGTCGGCGACGCCGGGCTCGTGCTCGACGACAAGTCGCCGGTGCCCTTCGCCGCCGCCGTGGGCCGTGTGCTCGCCGATCCCGGCCCTGCGCCGCGTGCTGGCCGCGACCGGGCGTGCGCGTGCGGCGGGGTTCGACCTGGGCGCCTCGACGAGGCGCTTCGTCTCGCTGGTCCAACAGGCCGTCGGCTAGGCGCTCCCGGTGGGGGGGCCAGGTCGGCGGCTCGGCCTTCGGTCAGGCGGCCGCCGCGGCCGCCAGGATCGCGTCCACCGCACGGTCGCCGGCCGTGGGGAGGTCGAGGTCGACGATGCGCCGCGCCGCCGCCGTCGCCAGGTCCCGGCGGAGCCCGCCGTCGCCGAGCACCTGTGCCACGGCTCCGGCCAGGGCCCACGGGTCGGTGGTGTCGACCAGGAGGGCCGCGTCGCCGACCACCTCGGGCAGCGCGCCGACTGCGGTTGGCCACCACCGCCAGCCCCCGCGTCATGGCCTCGAGCACCGGGACCCCGAAGCCCTCGTGCTGGGAGGTGACGACGAGCACGTCGGCGCGCGCCATCCGGTCGGCCAGCTCGTCGTCGCGCAGCGCGCCGGTGAAGACGACGGCCCCGCGCAGGCCCAGCTCGTCGGCGAAGCGGGACAGCGCCGACGTGTAGGCGGGCACCACCGGTCGGCCGACCACCTCGAGGCTGGCCGCCGGGTCGTCGTGGGCCCGGGCGACCAGCAGGGCCATGAGCTCGAACTCGATGCCCTTGTTGGGCGCGAGACGACCGACACTTATCCAGCGCGCGCCGGGTGTGCCGGGTGTGCCGGCGGTGCCGGCGGTGCCGGCGGTGCCGGCCGCGTGGTGAGGCCGGTGCCGGTGCCGGTGCCGGTGCCGGCAGCATGGCGGCGGGCGGGACGACCGCGGTGCGGGCGAAGCCGGCCGCGCGCAGCTCCGCCTCGTTGAAGGCGGACACCGCCAGACCGAGCGCGGCGCGCGGCGCCAGGTCGCGCAGCTGCTGCTCGGCCAGCAGCTGGTGCCGCGCCATGGCGTTGTCCCACGGTGCGTAGTACTGCGGCGGGGTGACGTTGTGGTGGTTGACCACCAGCGTCTCCGTGCGCCCGGCCAACCACGGCGCCATGGAGGACGCGGTGGCGAATTGGTACACGAGCACGTCCCCGGGCCGGGCCTCGTCGGCGTACGCCGGCGACCGGACGGGTGTCGGCGGACGTGTCGGGGTCGACCAGCTCGACGTAGATCTCGGACGCGATGCCCCGCGCCGCCATGACCTCGCGGAGCCGCAGGGTGTGGCGACCCACCGCGTCGGCGCGGTGCAGCATCGGCACGAACTGGTGGACGGCCGGACTCACGTCGCTGCGCCGCGCGCCGCCAGCGTGGCCACCAGGCCGACGAAGCGGTCGGCCGCGGTGTCGAGGGCGAGCGCAGCGAGCCGGCGGGCGCCGGCCTCGGCCAGCGCGTGGCGCCGTGCGCCGTCGGCCAGCACCGCGTCGATCGAGGCGGCCAGGGCGTAGGGGTCCTTGTCCGAGACGAGGACGGCCGGCGTCGCCCACGACCTCGGGCACGGCACCCCGGTCGAAGGCCACGACGGGCAGCCCGGCCGACATGGCCTCGACCACCGGGACGCAGAAGCCCTCGTGCTCGGAGGTGACGACGAGCACGTCGGCCTCGGCGTACGCGGCGGCCACGGTGTCGTCGCTGGCGTGGCCGGCGAACGTGACCGCGTCGGCCAGGCCCAGGTCGGCCACGTAGCGCCGCAGGGCGGTGACGTAGGAGCCGGTCGCGGGCTTTCCCACCAGCCGCAGCGTCGCGCCCGGATCGTGGTGGACGCGGGCCACGGCCAGAGCGGCGACGGTGCTCTCGAGGGCCTTGTTGGGCGAGACGCGGCCGACCGCCAGCCACCGCGCGCCCCCGCCCGCACCATGCGTCGCGGCGGTGGCGGGGGTCCGCGCCGTCGTCGCGAGATCGGCGGACGGCGGGACCACGGCCGTGGCGCGGAACCCGGCCTCGGCCAGGTGCGCCTCGTTGTAGGCGGAATCGGCGATCGCCAACGCGGCGCGCGGCGCCAGCAGGCGCAGGTCGCCCTGCGCGCGCAGTTGCCCGAGGGCCAGGTGGTTGTCCCACGGCGCCATGAGCTCCGGCGGCGTGATGTTGTGGTAGTTCACGACGAGCGTCTCGGCGCGGGAGGCGAGCCACGGCGCCATCGCCGACGCCGTGGCGAACTGGTACACGACGATGTCGCCCGGCCGGGCCGCTCGCCGGGTAGGAGAGGACCGCCTCGGTCTCCGACTCGGTGTCCGCCTCCACGGTGTCCACGTAGATGTCGGAGTCGAAGCCGTGCGCGCGGCAGGTGTCGCGCAGGCGGAGCGTATGGCGCCCGACCGCGTCGCCACGGTGTAGGACGGGGACGAAGTGGTGGATGCCGCTCACGAGGGGGTGGCGGCGGAGAGGGCGAAGCGTCGGTCCTGCGCCTCGCTCTCGCCCCCGAGGAGCGGCGCGACCTCGACGAAACCCGCACGCGTCAAGAGGAGCTCCCACGTCGCCTCGTGGAGCGACCGGCCGTCGACGAGATCCTGCGCCTGCACGTCGCGTCGCCCGTCCGCCGCCGGTGCCTCGGACAGCACGACGAGCGGCGCGTCACGGGCCAGGGTCCGCCGGCACTGGTCGAGCAGCGGGAGGAGCGCGTGCAGCGGGAGGCGGTCGACCATGCCGCTCAACACGATGCCCCCGAGCGTGTCGTCGGGACGGCCCGAGAGGTGCTCGGACGCCTCGGCGATGGTGACGGAGCAGCCTCGCTCCAACGCCCGCAGGGCCACGGCACCCCGCGGTTCCACCCCGTGCGCGACGGCGCCGCGGCCGGCGAGCGCGTCGAGCAGCGCGCCCTCCCCGCAGTCGGCGTGCACGAGGTCCCCTCCCGGCGTGCCGCGCCAGCACGTGTGCCGCCACCGGCCCGGCCCACGGGCCGAGCTCGCGCGCCGGCACGAGCCACGCCGGGCCGTCCACCGGATGGTCCTGGACCGCCAGGCGGTCCTCGAGCGTCTGCACCCGGGCGGACAGGAAGCGGAAGGCCTCGACCACCTGGCCCATCGCGTCCTCCAGCTCCGTCTTGTCCCCCTCGCCCGCGCCGGTCGGACGGTCCCGCGCGCCGCGCAGGCGGTCGAGCCGCCCCGGCCGCCGCGCCGCGGCGCGGCGCTGGGACTCGAGCTCGTCCGACAGGGCCGAGGCGCCGGGGTGGTACGGGCCGTAGCGGTCGCCGAGCTGTGTGAAGGCGGCGGCGAAGTTCCACGCGTCGCTGCCCTGCGGCGCCAACCGTGCGAAGGCCTCCCGCAGTGCCTCGGCCGCCCGGGCGCGGTCGGCGCCCTCCGTCTCCCCACCCGGGACATCCGCCCGGTCCGCATCGCCGGTTGGGTGAGAGGGTGCGGACACGGCGCTGGATGCTACCGGTGCTGCCCCCGTTGCGTTTGCGTCGCGCCCGCCCCGGGCAGGTCGAGCGACTACCTTCGGACCGCTGAGCAGAACGATGAGGAGAACGTGATGCACGGACGCAGGCTGACGGCTCGGCTCATTCTCGCGAGCACGACCCTGGCGGGGATCTGCATCACCGGGGGCGACGTTCGCGGCACCCGAAGCCGGCGCCGCGCCGGCGCCGCTGACGCTCACCGAGACCTGGGCCGGCGGCGCCCCGTCGCCCGGTGGTGTGCTGCTCGACGACGCGCCGTGCGGCGTGGCGGAGTCCTCGCCCGCCTTGTTCAACGACGGGGGCACGCCCGCGGTCGAGGTCGGAGACCGGCAGGGCTACCTCTACGGGCTCGACCTCGCCAACGGCTCGCCGGCGCCCGGTTGGGGGAACGGGACCGGCAACGGCGTCGGGCCGGGCCAGGGCTGCAACTCGTCGCCCTCGGGTGGGACGCCCGGCATGGGCGTCATCGGCGTGCAGGTGCCGGGCAGCCCGCCGATCGACTCGACCGCGTCGGTGGGGCCCAACGGCAACCTCTACGTCGGCGGTGGCAACGCCGCCGCGCCCGTGGACGGCGGCTACTACGCCTACGGGCCCAACGGGGCCGAGCTGTGGAACCAGGTGGTCACCAACCCGACGACCGACACCGACTCCCTGGGGGGCGTGCAGGCGTCGCTCTCCCTCGCCGCGGGCGGCACGCAGGTGGAGGCCGGCTCGCTCGGCCAGGAGACGTACGCGCTGAACACCTCCAACGGGTCACCGGCCGTCAACTGGCCCGCAGTTCTCGGCCGACACGCGTGTTCTCGACCGCGGCCGTCGGCGACCTCTACGGCACCGGGACCCAGGACATCGTCTCCGGCGGCGCGTCGTCGAACGGCTTCGCGTACGGCAAGAGCTACGCCAACGGCGGGCACGTCCGCATCTTCAACCCGAAGGGCGGGCTCATCTGCGCCGCCAACACCAACGAGGAGGTCGACTCCTCCCCCGCCGTGGGCCCGATCCTCCCCGGAGGCGCCTACGGCATCGCGACCGGGACGGGCAGCTTCTTCGGCGGGTCCGACGAGGACACGGTCAAAGTCTTCAACACCGAGTGCAACCAGGTCTGGAGCGACAAGCTGGACGGCACCACGGGCGGCAGCCCCGCCCTGGCCGACGTGCAGGGCAACGGGCAGCTGGCCGTCGTCGAGGGCACCGTGTCCGGGTCGGCCAGCGGCTCGGTCTACGCCCTCAACGCCAGCGACCGGCGGCGTCATCTGGCAGACCAACCTCGGCGGTGCGGTGTACGGCTCGGTGACGACCGCCGACCTCGGCACCGGGTACCAGGACGTGATCGTCCCGACCGACCTCGGGCCTGTTCGTGCTGGACGGCCAGACCGGTGACGTCGTGGCGCACGTCGACGACGGGACCGGCGGGCAGGGCACCTACGGCTTCCAGAACGCCGCGCTGGTGACCGGCGACGCCGACGGCGAGATCGGCATCACGGTGGCCGGGTACTTCGGCGTGCACGGCGGGAACTACGTCCAGGGCATCGTCCAGCACTTCGAGGTGAGCGGGTCCAACGGCGCGCTGGCCGACGAGGGCGGCGCGTGGCCGCAGTTCCACCACGACGCCGGGCTCAGCGGGTTCGTCGGCGGCGGCGCCGCCTCGGGGCAGTGCGCCCGCCCGACCGCCGCGCAGAACGGGTACCTGACGGTGGCGTCCGACGGGGGCATCTTCGCCTTCGGGCAGGACTTCTGCGGGAGCACCGGCAGCATGACCCTGAACAAACCCGTCGTCGGCATGGCCGCCGCACCGGGCCAGGGCGGCTACTGGCTCGTCGCGTCCGACGGCGGCGTCTTCGCCTACGGGCAGGCGGGGTTCTACGGGTCCACCGGCTCGCTGACCCTCAACGCACCGGTCGTGGGGATGGCGCCGACGCCCGACGGCAAGGGCTACTGGCTCGTCGCGTCCGACGGGGGCATCTTCTCCTACGGCGACGCCGGTTTCTACGGCTCCGCCGCGGCCGTCCCGGGACAGGACATCGTGGGCATGGCCGCGTCGCCCGACGGCGCTCGGCTACTGGGAGGTCAGCACGACCGGGCGCGTCTTCTCCTTCGGCGACGCCGGCGCGGAGGGCGACACCAGCGGGATGCACCTCAACGCGCCGATGGTCGGCATGGCCGCGGACCCGGTGACGGGTGGCTACTGGCTCATCGGCGGGGACGGCGGGGTCTTCTCGTTCAACGCGCCCGTTCTACGGCTCGACCGGCGGCATCCACCTCAACCAGCCGGTGGTCGCCATGCAGTCCACCCTCGACGGCGGCGGCTACTGGTTCGTCGCCTCGGACGGCGGCATCTTCTCCTACGGCGACGCGCCCTTCCACGGCTCCATGGGCGGGCAGCACCTCAACCAGCCCATGGTGGGCATGGACGGGTTCTGAGCCGCAGCGCACCGCCGGTCCGGCCGCCGGCGCGACCACCACGCCTAGAGTGACGCCCCATGCTGAGGCGACGTGACACCGGGTCGGCGGCGTGCCCGCCTGGAGTAGCCGGCGCCCGCGACGACGCGGCCGCACGACGGGGACCGCTGCTGCCCTCGTACCCGCCCCGGGACTACCTGGGTCAGCTCGACGACGGCTTCCAGGCCGAGCTGGCGCGGCGGCCGGGCCGGCGCCGACCTGAGCGACCTGGTCTGGTACCACGCCACCGAGCTCCCGGACGGGCGCGTCCTGCCGGGCGCCTGGGACCTGCGCGGCCACGAGACGGCCTACCTCGGCGGCGTCGACGTCGCCGGCAAGCGCGTCCTCGAGCTCGGGCCGGCCACCGGGTACCTGACGTTCTACCTGGAGCGGATGGGAGCCGAGGTCGTGGCGTTCGAAGCGGGCTTCGACGTGGGGATCGACCTGCTCCCGGTCCAGGGGCGCGAGCACCCCGAGGAGCGGCTGCGCGTCATGCAGGAGACGATCGACCGCAACCACGACGCCTGGTGGTACCTGCACGGCGAGTTCGGCTCTTCGGCCAAGTTCGTCCAGGGCAACATCTACGACATGCCGGGGGACCTCGGGACCTTCGACATCACGCTCGTCGGCGCCATCCTCCTGCACCTGCGCGAGCCATGGGGCGCCCTGTCCCAGGCGGCGGCGCGCACCACCGAGACGATGATCGTCACCGAGCCCCTCCAGGACGACGAGCAGCCACCCGAGGCCAACGTCATGCGCTTCTCGCCGTCGGCGGAGCACCACATGACCAACTGGTGGTCCATCTACCCGGGCGCCGTCGTCGCCATGCTGGGCCGTCTCGGCTTCGGCCGCACCGAGACGACGCAGCACACCCAGCGCCACCACCTGGCCCACGACATCGCCGCCGACGCCATGGACCAGCGGATGTACACCGTGGTGGGGCGACGACCCACCTGACCGTCCGTCGGCCGGCTCAGAACAGGCTCGGCGTCCCCCGGCCTCGCTCCACGACCGAGCGCAAGAAGGTGTCGTAGCGGTCGACGAGGACGGGCCAGCGGAAGTGCGTGTCCACGAAGTCCCGTCCCCGCGCGCCCAGGACCGACCGCAGTCCCGCGTCGGTGACCAGGCGGTGCAAGGCTCGCCTCGAATTCGGGGAAGGACGTGAACCACAGGCCGCCGCCGGAGCGCTCGCAGTGCTCGCGGGTGGCGCCGCAGCTGCCGTTGACCAACACGGGCACGCGGTCGACCCAGGCCTCGACCACCACGAGCGAGAACGACTCGAGCGCGGACGGCGAGATGGACACCAGCGCGCCGCGCACGATGTCCCACTTGTCACCCTCGTCCACCCCGCCGGTCACCACGATGTCGGGGTGCGGCGGCAGCTCGACCGCCACCGGGCCGACCAGCGCCAGTGCGAGCGGCCCGGGATGGCGCTCCTTGTAGGTCGCGAAGTACGACGCCAGCATCTTGGAGCCCTTGTGCTCGTCGACCCGCCCCACGCTGACGACGTAGGGCCGGTCGCCGAGACCGAGCACGTCGCCACCGGGGCGGCCCCGTCCCTCGGAGTCCCCCACCCCCAGGCCGAGCACGATCTGGGGCCGCTCCGCCACCGGGTACATGCGCTCCACCAGGGCGCGCTCGGCGCCGGTGTAGAAGCAGAAGGCGTCGGCGCTGCCGAACGTGCCGCGGAACACCGAGAGGTAGAGGGCCGGCTCGTCGTGGGCCGCCGGGTGGAAGACGGCCGGCATGGGCACCCGGCCGATCGTGGCGACGGTCGGGTGGTAGAGGTACGGCGTGAACGCGACGACGTCGGCGTCCGACGCGCACACCGCGTCGACCAGTTCGGGCGAGACCGGCCCGTTGTAGTCGACCCAGCGTGTCCCCTGTTCGCGCGTCGCCTGCCGCGGGGCCAGGCGCAGCAGCCCGTCCAGGCCGTAGAAGTCCGGGAGGCGCCCCTGCGCGGAGCGGTGACGGTGCACCGACACGCCGTTGAGCTCGCTCGTCCCCGGATCGAGCTCGTCGGCCCAGGTGATCGGGTCGAGCGCGCACGTGGTGTGGACCTCGGCCTCCCAGCCGGTCCGGGCGCGCAGGTGTTCCGCCAGGTTGCGCACCGCCGTCTCGGCGCCACCCATGATCTGCAGGCCGTAGCGCGGCGTGACGAAGGCCACCTTGGGGCTCATGGCCGGCCCACGGCGCCGGCGATCGCGTCGACGATCTCCTCGGCCGCCGCGCCCCCCGCCAGGACGGCGGCCCGGCGCCGGCCGGACGCGACGAGCGTCGCCCGGAGGCGCTCGTCCGTGCAGACCCGGTGCAGCGCGGCCGCCACGTAGGAAGGGTCGCCGGCCTGGAGCAAGAGCGCGGCGTCGGCCACCGTGTCGCGCACCGCCCCGGCACCGCTCGTCACCACGGGGACGCCCGCCACCATCGCCTCGACCAGCGGGACACCGAAGCCCTCGTGCGCCGAGAGCGACAGGTAGACGTCGGCGGCGGCGTAGTGCGCGGCGAGCGAGGCGTCGGTCACCTCGCCCGTGATCCGGACGGCCTCGGACAGGCCGAGGTCGTCCACGAACCCGAGGAGCGCCCGCGAGTACTCGTAGCTCGAGCTCCCGCCGATCAGGTGCAGGCGGGCGCGCCCGTCGTAGAGGCGGCGGTAGGCCCACAGCGCCTTGACGAGCTCGTGCTGGGCCTTGGAGGGCACGACCCGGCCGACGAAGAGGATGTCGGCACCGCCGTCGGCGCGCGCGCGGGCCAGCTCGGCGGCCACCCGGGGGTCGGGCGCGGCGGCGACCCGCCCGTAGTCGGCCAGCACCGGCACCACGGCCGTGCGCCGGCACCCCGCCCGCCGCAGCGTGCGCGCGCTGAAGCCGCTCTTGGCCAGGCCGAGGCGCGCCGCGGGGGCGAGCTGGGCCAGCTCCTCGGCGGCTCGGGTCGCCCGCACGACGCTCTCCGGCTCCCAGCCGGCGAAGAACTCGGGCCCGGTGAAGTTGTGGAAGTCGAGGACGAGCGGCAACCGGTGCTCGGCGAGGTAGCCGGCCACCGCCGACGAGGTCGTGAACTGGTAGACGGCGACGTCGCCCGGCGCGGCGTGCTCGGGGTACATCCAGTGCTTGAACGCCTGGCCGGCGAGGTCGTCGTGGATGGCCTCGGCGAAGATCTCGGAGCGCCAGCCCGCCCGGCGCAGCGCGTCGCGCAGACGCAGCGTGTGCGTGCCGGTGGCGTCGTGGGGGTTGAGCGTTGCGATGAATTGGTGGACGGCCACCGGGCCCCCGGCGGCCGCGCTCATCGATCCGTCGGTGCGGGGGCGCCGGCCAGTCCGGTGCGGACCGCGGTGACGAGGTAGTCGGCGCCGCCCGTCCCGACGCTGGCCTCCGCCTCGTAGCCGTGGCGCTCCAACAGCACGCACCACGCGTCCGGGCGCAGCGGGCGTCCTGCCGCGAGGTCGGCCTCGGGCGGGGCGTCCGCCGACTCCCAGGTGGCGCGGGCCACCGAGTGCACCACCAGCGTCCCGCCCGGCGCCAGGCGGGTCCCGATGGCCTGCAGCAGGTGCTCCCGTTCGCCCGCCGCCATGCCCTCCACGGTCCCGCTGAGCACGAGCGCGCCCAGCCCCGCCGCGGCGACCGAACGCAGGTGACCGGCCAGCGGTTCGCTCCGCAGGTCCAGGGCGCCCAGCTCGGCGGCGTCGACGATCCGCTCCCGCGGGTCCACGCCATAGGCGTCGCCCCCCGCCTCCACGATGCGCCGGACCAGCCATCCGTCGCCACAGGCCGCGTGGAGCACGCGTCCGGGCGCCTTGGCCACCACGGCCACCGCCGCATCCGCCCACCAGGCCCCGGGCCCGTCCAGCCCCGGGAACTCCACCACCGCGGCCGGCGGCACCCGCTGGGCCTCGAGCTCCCGCTGCAGGTCCCCCAGCCGGTCGTCGACGACGTGCAGGGCGCGGCTGACGGCCGAGGCGGACTGGCTCATCTGGTGGGCGACCCATCCGACGTACCAGAGCAGGAGCGAACGCATGCCCTTCTTCACGAAGGCGCCCGCGGCGCGCTCGGACTCGACCGGCACCACCGGGTCGATGAAGGTGGCCGCGTCGACCATGCGCAGCGCCTCGCCCAGGTCGCCCCCGCGGCCGGCCACCGGGGAGTGGGCCAGGAACAGCTCGTCGAGCTCGCGCTCGAGCCGGGGCGGGAGGTCGCCCGAGGCGCGCCGCAGGCGCACCTCCTCCGCGATCTCCGCCATCACCTGCGCCACGTAGGCCTGTGGGTCCTCGGGCAGCGCCACCTCGGTGTCCTCCGTGCTCATGCTGCGATGCTCATGCTGCGATGCTCATGCTGCGAGCCTCGTTCAGCGGGGCTGGGCCAGCGCGCCGGCCTGGGCGCCCGGCGCGCCGAGCCCGCTCTCGGACTCGATGACGGCGGCATGCACCTTCATGTTGATCGAGCCGGTGGCCTTGCCGGGGTTCATGACCTCGAAGGACCCGGCGTTGTCCCGCCAGTCGTAGAGGATGCCGCTGCGGCTCTGGATCCCGAGGGCGAAGGTGAACGAGCCGTCGAGCATGGGCATGTCGACGATGCCGAAGTGCATGACGCTCGTCCCGAGCGGGGCGTTGATCGGCGTCCCGATGATGGAGGTGTCGGTGCGCATGATGATCGACCCCCGGTCGTCGCGGACCTCGAGCGAGAAGACCACGTCGTCGGTCCGGTAGAGCGCCTCGAACTCCACCCGGATCGTCAGGTCGTCGCCCGTCCGCATGTAGGGCACCGTGTTGTCGCCCGAGTAGACGCGGTGCACGGCCCGGAAACGAACGGGCCGCTCCGAGCCGGGCAGCGCGTCGCTGCCGAAGGTGTCGGGGGTCGCGGGCACCGCCACCAGCCCAGGGTCGACGACCGCCATGCCGGCGCCCTCGGCCATCAGGCGCTCGCGGAAGATGCGGGTGGCCTCCCCTGGCTCGCCCTCGGCCACGAGGTGGCCGTGGCTGAGCACGACGGCGCGGTTGCAGATGGAGCGCACCTGGTCGGCGGAGTGGGTCACGAAGAGGATGGTGCGCCCCTCCGTCTGGAACTGCTTGATGCGGTCGAGGCACTTGCGCTGGAAGCGCTCGTCGCCCACCGCCAGCACCTCGTCGATGACCAGGACGTCGGGGTCGACGTTGACGGCCACGGCGAAGCCGAGCCGCACCGTCATGCCCGAGGAGTAGAACTTCACCGGCCCGTCGATGAAGTCCTCGAGCTCGGAGAAGTCGACGATGGCGTCGAAGGCCTTGTTCACCTGGCGCTTGGTCATGCCGAGCAGCGAACCGTTCAGGTAGATGTTCTCCCGACCGGTGAGGTCCATCTGGAAGCCCGCGCCCAGCTCGAGCAGGCCGGCCAGCTTCCCGCGGACGGCGACCTCGCCGTTGGTGGGCTGGAGCACGCCGCAGATGCACTTGAGCAACGTCGACTTGCCCGAGCCGTTCCGGCCGAGGATCCCGACCGTCTCGCCCTCCCGCACCGTGACGGCCACGTCGCGCAGCGCCCAGAAGTCCTCGGTGGCCTTGCGGCGGCCCCCGTGGATGAGGCGCTCCTTGACCGTGTTGTACTGGCCGTGGGCCAGCCGGAACCGCTTGGAGACGTTCCGCACGTCGACCGCGAAGTCGCTCACCTCAGAGCTCCTCCGCGAAGTTGCCCTCGAGCCGGCCGAAGACAGCCAGGGCGATCAGGAACAGCACGACCGCGAGGAAGAGCACGGCCAGGTCGAGTCCCACGTACCAGAGCATCCCCTTGGGAGGCAGGACGTGGTAGGGGGCGCCGTTCACCTTCACCACGACGTCGGCGTAGATGCAGCGCTGGAACGACAGGATGAGCGGCACCACGGGGTTCAGGAAGTAGACCCAAGTCAGGCTCTTCGGCCCGAGCCTGTTCCCGATGTTCTGCTGGTAGGCGTAGACGATGGGACAGGCCCAGAACCAGGCGGTGAGGAGGACCTCGATCAGGTGCTGCGTGTCCCGCAGGTAGACGTTGATCGAGGACAGCAGGACGGCGATGGCACCCGCCAACACGATGCCGGTCACCAGGGCCAGGAGCAGGACGGGCATGTAGGACCAGTCCGGCCCGTGGTGGAGGACGACCAGGAAGATGACCATCACGATCGACTGGAACAGGAAGAACACGCAGGCCGAGCCGACGGCGGCCAGGGAGAGGATCTCGCGCGGGAAGGAGACCTTCTTGACGATGCCGGCGTTGTTCACCACGACACCCGTCCCGGTGAGGACACCGAGCTGGAAGAGGTTCCACAGCAGCAGCCCCGCGAAGAGGAAGATGACGAAGTTCGGCACGTGGTTGGCCAGCACGATCTGGAACACCACGAAGTAGATGGCCAGCGTCATGGCCGGGGCCACCATCGACCACACGATCCCGAGCGCGGAGTTCTTGTACTTGACCTTGATCTCGGTGCGGACCAGGTAGATCAGCAGCTCGCGCGAGAGCCAGATCTCGCGCAGCCGCTTGCGCACGCTGATCGTCGGGGTGACGATGCGGGTGTTGGCGGCGCGTCGCGCCTCACGCGCGTCGAGACCCGCTGCCTGGGCCGCCATGGGTGACCGGTCCGCCACCCGCTCCTCTGCGCCCTGCTCGAGTCTCCGGTCGGCGTCCGACGACGAGGCCGGGACGTCCAGAGCCACCTCTATGCGATCCCCGCCGCTGTCGTGGCCGCGGAGCGGTCGATGACCTTGTCGATGAAGCCGTACTCGCAGGCCTCCTCTGCGGTGAACCAGCGGTCGCGGTCCGAGTCGGTCTCGATGCGCTCCAGCGTCTGCCCGGTGTGGAAGGCGATGCGCTCGGCCATCATCCGCTTGAGGTAGATGATCTGCTCGGCCTGGATCGCGATGTCGGCGGCCTGCCCCTGCATCGAACCCGAGGGCTGGTGCATCAGGATGCGCGAGTGCGGCAGGGCGTACCGCTTGCCCGGCGCCCCGGCGCAGAGGAGGAACTGGCCCATGCTGGCGGCCAGCCCCACGCAGATGGTGGAGACGTCGGGGCGGACGTACTGCATCGTGTCGTAGATGGCGAGGCCGTCGGTGACGGATCCCCCCGGCGAGTTGATGTACACCGAGATGTCCCGCTCGGGGTCCTCCGCCTCGAGGAGGACGAGCTGGGCGCACACGAGATTGGCGGTGACCTGGTCGATGGCGCTCCCGATGAAGACGATGCGCTCCTTCAGGAGTTGCTGGAAGACCCGGCCGGCGGAGTCCAGGTCCGGCCCGGCGGCCACGATCGGGGAGGCGTCGGAAGGGGTTGACATGGGGACGAGGCTAGCGGCCACAGGGGACGACCGGGGGCACACAGCCGTACACTCCCAGTTCACCCGCACTGCGGGACCGCTGCGGGCGTGGCGGAATTGGCAGACGCGCCGGGTTTAGGTCCCGGTCCCCGCAAGGGGGTGGAGGTTCGAGTCCTCTCGCCCGCACACTCTTGGCCGCCACTGCGGCCCGCACACTCTCGCCTGCGGGACGGGCCTGCCACGCCGGCTCCCCGGGCCACGCGGCGGTAGCGTCGCCGGGATGCCCCACCTCGTCGCCGCGCCGGACAAATTCCGGGGGACGGCATCCGCCGCCGAGGTCGCGGGTGCGGCCGCCGGCGCGGCCCGGAAGGCCGGCTGGACGGCCGACGAGGTGCCCATGTCCGACGGCGGTGAGGGCCTGCTCGACGCGCTGGGCGGTCGCGCGCCGGGTCACGACGGTCACCGGGCCGCTCGGCGCGCCCGTCGAAGCCGAGTGGCGCGTGCTCGACCTCGGGGGAGACGCGCCGCGCACCGCCGTGATCGAGATGTCCAAGGCGGCCGGCCGCGCCCTCGTGCCCCACCCGCGGGGCGACGACCCGGTGCGCGCCCGCACGGTCGGCGTGGGACAGCTCCTGTTGGCGGCCCGCGACGCCGGGGCGCGTCGCATCGTCGTCGGCTGCGGCGGCTCCGCCACCACCGACGGCGGCGAGGGCGCCTTCGACGCCGTCGGCTCGCCCGCCGCGCTGCGCGGGGTGGAGCTCGTCGTGGCGTCCGACGTCACCACGCCGTTCACCGACGCCGCCGTCGTGTTCGGCCCCCAGAAGGGCGCCACGGCCGCGCAGGTGGAGGCGTTGGACCGTCGGCTCGTCGAGGTGGCGGCGCGCTACCGGCGCGAGAGCGGCATCGACGTCACCACCGTGCCCGGCGCGGGCGCCGCCGGCGGCCTGGCCGGCGGGCTGGTCGCGCTCGGCGCGCGCATCGAGCCCGGCTTCGCGCTCGTGGCCGGTCTCGTCGGCCTGGCCGGCCGCCTCGAGCGCGCCGACCTCGTGGTCACGGGCGAGGGCCACGTCGACCCGCCCTCGTTCCGCGGCAAGGTCCCCGGCGGTGTGCTCGCGCTGGCGCGGGACCGGGGCCACGGCGGACGGCCGGTGCCGGTGCTGTGCGTGGCCGGCGGCGTGGACGCCTCCGTGCTGGCCGATCCGCCACCGGGCATGGAGGTGGTCAGCCTGACGGCGCGCTTCGGCCGGTCGCGGGCCCGCCGGGAGACGCTGGCCCTCGTGGGGCAGGTGACCGGCGACGCGCTCGACCGGTTTTGCCACTGAGCAGCCCGATCGGCCACACTGCTCGTGCCGCGCGGCGGCCGTCCGGCGGTCATCCGCCGGTTGGGCCGGGCCCACCGGGGCTCCCCTTCGGGACGACCATTCCGGGACGGCCGGCCGGCGCGCACACCGGTAAGGAACTCGCACAGGGAGGCGACACGATGGGACTGCTCGACGGCAAGGTGGCGGTGGTCACCGGCGCAGGACGCGGCATCGGACGCGAGGAGGCGCTCGTGCTGGCCGGCGAGGGGGCTCGGGTCGTGGTCAACGACGTCGGTGCGGGGCTGCACGGGGAGGGATCCACCGACGCGCACCCGGCCGAGGAGGTCGTCGAGCTCATCAAGAAGAACGGCGGCGAGGCGGTCGTCAACGGCGACGACATCAGCTCCTGGGCCGGCGGCAAGGGCGTGGTGGACCAGGCGATCGACACCTTCGGCTCACTCGACATCCTCGTGAACAACGCGGGGATCCTGCGGGACAAGATGATGTTCAACATGGACGAGTCGGACTGGGACGACGTCATCCGGGTCCACCTGAAGGGGCACTTCGCCGCCGCCCACCACGCCAGCGTCTACTGGCGCAACCGGTCCAAGGCCGGCGAGGAGGTCAGCGGCCGCATCATCAACACGTCGTCGGAGGCAGGCCTCTTCGGCAACGCCGGCCAGGCTAACTACGCCGCCGCCAAGGCGGGCATCGCGTCGCTGACGTGGGTGGAGGCCCGCGAGCTCGGCCGCTACGGCGTGACGGCGAACGCCATCGCACCCCGTGCCCGCACCCGCATGACCGAGACGCTCTTCGGCGGTGACGGCATGGCCGCCAAGGAAGGCGAGTTCGACGTGTGGGACCCGAAGAACATCGCCAACGTCGTCGCCTTCCTCGCCGCGCCGTCCTCGGCCGACGTGACCGGGCAGATCTTCGTGGTCTTCGGCGCCAGCATCTACGCCATGAGCGCCTTCCAGGCGGCTGGCCAGGTCACCCGGGACACGGCCTGGACGCCCGAGGAGCTGGTGGCCGCCAAGGGCGAGCTCTTCAAGGGCATCAGCTCCGGCGTCCCCGACTTCAGCTTCATCTAAGGAGCCGCAGGTTCGCGGACCCGTCCCGCACTCCCCGGGGCGGGCCCCACGCGAAGGGCCTGCGGTACGGTGCCGCAGTGACCGAGCAGGCCCTGGGAGGGGACGGCGCCACGGACCCGGGACTCGCCGTCGGCCCGCCGCCCCCGCCCGGGTCAGATGGGGCACCCGGGAACGACGACCCCGAGCCCGGGCCGGAGCCCGAGCCCGAGCCCGAACAGCAGCGCCCGCCCACCGACGCGCGCTCGGCGCGCCTCTGGGCCGAATGGCGGCGCCCCCTCATCATCGGCGTCGGCGGGACGATCCTCTTCCGCCTGATCGTGACCTGGATCGCGCTCGTCAGCGCGTACGGCGTCAACTTCCCCCACGTCGTGGCGCGCCATCCCTCGGTCCTCACCCAGATCCTGGCCCAGTGGGACGCCGGCTACTACCTCACGGTGGCGCAGCACGGCTACCCCGGCCACGCCGCGCTGGCCACGACGCAGACGGCGCACCGCGCCTTCTACGCCTTCGGGCCGCTCTACCCGCTGCTGGTAGCCGTCGTCCACGGCGTCTTCCGCTTCGGCTACGTCGCCAGCGGCGAGATCGTGAGCACGGTCGGCCTCGCCGTCGCGCTCGCCGCGCTGTGGAAGCTCGTCGACCTCGAGGTCGGGACGCGCGCGGCCGACGGCGCCTGCGTGCTGCTCCTGGCCTGGCCCAGCGCCTTCTTCCTCGTCGCCACCTACCCCGAGTCGGTGACGCTGGCCGTGGCCACGCTGGCCTTCTACGCCGCGCGCCGCGGCCACTACGTGGGAGCCGGGCTGCTCGCCGCCGCCGCCGCCCTGGGCAAGTACTACCTCGTGCTCCTGGTGGTCCCGCTGGCCCTGGAGGTGTGGTGGGCCCCGCGCGACCGCGAAGCGTGGCGCACCGGCCGCGACCACCAGTGGCTCTCCCCCCTCCGGGTGACGGCGGCGCGCCTGGTGGCGGTGGCCGCCCCGATGGTGGCGGTGATGGTGGCGTGGGCGGCCTACCAGAAGGCCCACTTCGGCGAGTGGCTCGCCTTCGTCCACGCGCAGGCGCTGTGGCACCGCCACCTCAGCTGGCCCTGGACCTCCATCGGCCACGCGGTCTCGGACCTGGTGCACTGGCGCCTGCTCGATACGTCCACCGCCTCCGTCGTGGAGCTCTTCGACCTCGTCACCGTGGTGCTGATGGCCGTGGCCGCCGTCGTGGCCTACGTCCGCATCCGCCCCTCCTACGGCGTGCTCCTCGCTCTGGTCTGGTGCGTCTTCACGTTCCAGACGATCCTGCTCTCCGAGAGCCGCGAAGTCCTGGTCCTGTTCCCCTTCTTCGCGGCTCTCGGTGTGTGGGTGGCCCGCCACCAGTGGCGCGAGCGCGCGCTGCTCTTCTTGTTCCTGCCCTGCGGCTACTTCCTCCTCGAGCGCTTCGTCACCGGCAAGTTCGCCGGCTGAGGGCGGGCGGACCCGGCAGGCCGGGTGATCCGGGTCGGACCGGGCGCACGCGCCGCGTCTCTGGCACGATGGCCTCATGCCACACGACCGCAGGTTCCGCTTCGCCGCGCAGCTGAGCAAGGCTCCCGACAGCACGGCGCGCTCCTGGGCGGAGCAGGCCCGCAAGGCAGAGGACCTCGGGTACAGCGCGCTGCTGATGCCCGACCATTTCGGCGACCAGCTCGCCCCGGTCCCCGCCCTGGCCGCCGTGGCAGCCGCCACGACGACGCTGCGCATGGGCGCGTTGGTGTTCTGCAACGACTACCGCCACCCCTTCGTGCTCGCCAAGGAGGCGGCGACACTCGACCTGCTGAGCGACGGGCGCCTCGAGCTCAGCCTCGGCGCCGGCTGGATGCGCAGCGACTACGACGAGGCCGGTCTCGCCTACGACCACCCGGCCGTGCGCGTGGCGCGCTTCGAGGAGGCGGTCAAGGTGGTGCAGGGCCTGCTGCGCACCAGAGGCCCCTTCAGCTTCCACGGCCAGCACTACGAGGTGCTGCGCCACACGCTGACGCCGCCTCCCGTGCAGCAGCCCGGTCCCCCGCTCATCATCGGCGGCGGGGGCAGGCGCGTGCTGTCCTTCGCGGCGCAGCACGCCGACATCGTGAGCATCAACGTGAACCTGCGCGAGGGCACGGGCGGCGTCGAGACGGCCGCCGACGCCACGCCGGAGCGCACCCGCGCCAAGGTGGCCTGGGTGAAGGAGGCGGCCGGCCCGCGCTTCGACGACCTCGAGTTGAACTCGCTCATCGGCTTCGTGATGGTGACCGACGACGCCCGCGGGCTGGCGGCGCAGATGGCGCCGGCCTTCGGCATCGACGCGGCCGACGCCCTGCACGTCCCGCTCGCCCTCGCGGGGACCCTCGACGAGATGACCGAGGAGCTCGAGTGGCGCCGGGCCGAGTACGGGATCTCGTACTGGTCGATCGAGTCCGACGCCTGGGAGACCCTCGCGCCCGTCGTCGGCAAGCTGGCCGGCACGTGACGATCACCACGAGCGCCGGCTGGGAGGCGATCGGCGAATACCGCGAGCTCAGTGGCGCCCGAGTCTTCACCGTCGACGCGCCGGCCATCGGCGCCGTGCAGCACCCGCCTCTGCTCGTCCTGCACGGCTTCCCCACGTCGTCCTTCGACTACGCCGCCGTCCTCGACGGCCTGCGCGCCGGCCGCCGCGTGGTGCTGCTCGACATGCTGGGCTACGGGTTTTCGGCCAAGCCCGACCGCCACTACACGATGGCGCTGCAGGCGGACATCGCGGCAGCGCTCGTGGCCGAGCTCCGCGTCGAACGCCTCGATCTGCTCACCCACGACATGGGCGACACGGTCGGCGGCGAGCTCCTGGCCCGGCGCGCCGAGGGTGCCTGGCCCGTCGAGGTCGTCCACCGCGTGCTGACCAACGGCAGCATCTACATCGAGCAGGCCCACCTGAGCAACGGCCAGCAGCTGCTGCTCGGGCTGCCCGACGAGCGCCTGCCCGAGGGCGGCCCGATCGACGCCGCGTCGATCGCCGCGGAGCCTGCGCGACACGTTCAGCGCCGGCACGCCCCTCGTGCCCCCCGGCTGGCCCGAGGACCCCGTGCCGCCGGCCGCCGCGCTGGTCGTGCGCGACGACGGCCAGCGCCTGCTGCCTCGCCTCATCCGCTACATCGAGGAGCGGCGCGCCAACGAGCGGCGCTTCACCGGCGCGATCGAGACCGACCCGTCGCCGCTGCACGTCGTCTGGGGGCTCGACGATCCGATCGCCGTCCCCTCGATGGTCGACACTCTTGTGGCGGCCCGCCCCGCTGCGTCTGCCGTACGCCTGGAAGGGGTGGGTCACTACCCGATGGTCGAGGCACCGCAGCGCTTCCTCGAAGAGGTCTTGCCCGGCCTCAGCTGAGCGCGCCTCTTGGCGCGTTCAGGCCGGCGCGATCACCTTCAGGCTGCGTACCTCGGCGGGCAGGCTGGCGTAGAGATCAGCCACCAGGTCGTCGCGCCGGGCCCGCCGGGCGGGGTCGTCCCACAGGTTCTCGAACTGGTACGGGTCGTCGTCGACGTTGTAGAGCTCGCCGGTGGCGATGCCGATCCCGCCGGGACCCGACTCAGTCTGCTCGTAGACCACGGGGCACGGTGCCAGCACGGCCTCTCCCCACGTCTCCTCCAGCCCGTTGGGCTGTCCCGCCGTCGATGGTTCGTAGACGGTGCAGAGCCACCCGTCGCGGTAGACCGAACGCAGGTGCATGCCGTAGCCGGGGAACTGGCTGTCCCACTCGCACAACGCGCGCTCGCGCCCGCGCTCGCCGTCCGCATGCGGCAGCGCCTGCCCCTGCATCCACGGCGCCGGCTCGATCCCCGCGATGGCGCAGAACGTCGGCGCCAGGTCGACCTGCCCCACGGGATCGCTCACGACCGCGGGCGTCACGGCGGCGGTCGGCGCCGGCCGCCACACGAACGGAAGCCGCATCAGCGCGTCGGTGTGGTACGGGCCTTTGTAGAGGAGGCCGAAGTCGCCCTGCATCTCGCCGTGGTCGGTGGTGAAGATCACGTCGGTGTCGGCCAGCCACCCCCGCTCCTCGACCGTGCGCAGCACGCGCCCGCACGCCTCGTCGATGAGTTCGTTCATGACGTGGACCTTGGCGTTGATCTCACGGAACTGGTCGTCCGTGAGCCGCGACGGGACGAAGACGGCCGGCCCGCCTTCCATATTGGGGAAGGTGCCCTCCCAGAAGCCGAGCCAGTGGGCCGGCTTGCGTGACAGGATCTCTCTGGTCGCGTCGTCCGATCCCGGATGCCCGGGCGGCAGGTCGAGGTCCTGCCACGGCACGCGGTGCAGTTCCGACGCCGGTGGGTCCCACGGGTGGTGCGGGTCGGGAAAGGACATCCAGCAGAACCACGGCTCGTCGCCGGCCAGCGAGCGCAGCCAGTCGACGGTCAGGTCGGCCACCCAGTCGGTGTGGTACCACTCCCGCGGGATGGGGTTGTCCTTGGTCTCGGGTGCCTTCGTGTCGCCGCCCGGCTCGGCCTGGAGCAACCCCGCGAAGCTGTGCAGGTGCTCGGGGTGGTGCTCCTTGAGCCAGCGCCCGTAGTGCGCGATCGGATGGTTTCCCCACGCGGCCGCGTGCATGGCCTGTTGTGATCGCTCGAAGCCACGCCACGGGCCCGTGTCACCACGCGCCGCGCGGGCATTCTCCTCGAATTGGTTCTTCGGGTCGAACCCGGGCTCGAAGTGTGCCTTGCCCAGGAGGGCCGTCCGGTAGCCGCCCACCTCGTGGAGATACTGCGCGATCGAAGGCGCGTCCACCGGGAGCGGGATGCCGTTGGCCACGACGCCGTGGGTGCGGACGTACTGCCCGGTGAGCATCGTCGAGCGCGCCGGCATGCACACCGTGTTCTGGTTGTAGGCGCGCCGGTAGTTGATCCCCTCGGCGGCCAGGCGGTCGACCACCGGGGTGCGGGCCACTGCGCCGCCGTTGCAGCCCAGGCTGTCGTACCGCTGCTGGTCGGACGTGATGAAGAGGATGTTCCGGCGCCTCGCGCCGTCCGCCGGGGTCGCATCAGGCATCTGCGCCCCCGTCCGCCCCTCGGACCCCGAGCGCGTCGAGCATGGGCTCACAGGCCAGGAGGACCGTCCGGTCCAGCCCGCGCGCGCGATGGGTGTGGGCCTCTTCGTACTTCGGGGAGGTGACCATGTCGATGAAGGCGGCCCGGCTGGGATACGAGACCAGTGCGACCAGGTCCCATGCGTCCTCGCTCGTGTCCCCGATCAAGACGTGCTCGGGCCGGCCGGTCCAGATCACCCGGCCGCCCCGGGACTCGACCATCTTGACCACCTGGTCGCTGTAGTCGCGGTAGGCCTGGGCGCCGGTCGCCTCGTCCGCCGGCTGGGTTCCGCTCTCGCCTTCTTCGGGGCGGGCGAAGTGCAAGAGGTTGAGCATGACGACCTCGCCCTCCCGGGCCCCGTGCGCGAACGCAGTGAACTGTTCTCTCGTCGGCGTGATGGCCACTGCCGTCCCTCCCTTTTCCCCGTTTTCCGGTGCTCGGCGATGCTCGCCGCAACACGCTGTCGCTCGTGCTACTCCAACTCGAGCCCCGCCTGCCAATGGCATCCCGCGTCGAAGCCCAACGGCGACCTCACTCGGACGCCAGCATGCGCTGAAGGTCGCGCTCGAGGTCGTCCATGAGTTCGACCAGCAGGCTTGCCCGCGCCGCCACCCCCTCGGCGGCCAGCAGCCGCTGCGCGTCGTAGGCACTGACCGGCGCGGCCGCACAGAGTTGCCACGACGCCGCCCTCGGGTCGCCCCCACCGTCGAGCGCGAGGTCGGGCGGGAGCGGGGGCGCCCCGCCCTGTTCGGCCAGGAGGGCCCGGGCCCGACGCACCCGCAACGTGGCCGCTTCCAGCAGCGCCGCACCTTCGTCTCGACGGGGCCCGTCCTCATCGGGCTCCGTGCGAGTCTCGGAGACGAGCGCGACCGGATACGGGTCGTCGGCCAGCCATGCCTCGATTTCGATCGGCGCCTCGCCCCGGACCTCCAGGACCCAGCGGCCATCGGGCAACTCGGCCGCCCGCACGATCACGCCGCGCGTCCCCGGCTCGAGCGCTGGTCGCCGCCGCCGACTTCCGAGCCCCGCTCGATGAGCACGACACCGAAACGAGGGTCGCCGGCCAGACAGTCCCGCATCAGGGCCCGATAACGCGGCTCGAACACGTGCAGCGGCATTGACGCGTACGGGAACAGGACCGCGGACAGCGGGAACATCGGAAGGCGTGTGCCGGCCATGCACAACGATGGCATGGCGGTGCCCCGTACCGCGCATCCCCCCGTCGCACCATCCTTCCCTTCCCCTTCCCCTCCCCCTTCCCTCCCCCTCCTGCTTCTGCGTGAGCGCAGGAGCCGCGACCGACGCGAGAAGGACCGGCCTTGCGGCCGGCCCTCACTCGTCGTGATTCTCTCTGTCTGTCAGCAGCCCGCCGGGTCCAGTCTCTGGCGCAGTAGGTGCGGGGGCCGCCTTGTCGGCCGGCCGGCACACGCACCGGCGCGCGCGGCCTACGGCATACGCCGGACTGCTCGCCTGGCGGGCTGCTCTCTCTTGCGCCGCCGAATCCGACATCGGCGACGCGGTCTCAACCCGGTGGACCGGCCTCCTCGGTCGAGCGTGTCGATGGCATCGGCAGCTCCTTTCCACTCGGCGGCAACAGCGGGTGCTCCAGTTACCGCTCGCCTAGAGCAAGTATCCACCTCGGCACCCATCGTGTGAACCCCATGCGAACAGGGCATTCGCGAAGGCCCAGGTCGATCTGTGCGATGACACGCGAACTTCATCGTTTCCAGAGCTCGGCGCCCCATTGCGCCTTCGACCTTCCTGCAATGGGTCCCCTACGCTCTGGCCCATGGCACTCCCCGCGCCGAAGGACAACACGACCGCGCTCGTCACCGGCGCCTCGTCCGGCATCGGCGCCGAGATGGCGCGCGAGCTCGCGCGTCGCGGCCACGGGCTCACCCTGGTGGCTCGGCGTGAGGATCGCCTCAAGGCGCTGGCCGACGAGCTCGCGGCATCGTACAGGGTGCGGGCGGAGGTCATCGCAACGGACCTGACTGACGCGCACGCGCGGGGCGAGCTTCCCGGCCACGTGGCTCAGCACGGCCTCGTCGTGGACATCCTGGTCAACAACGCCGGCTTTACGACCATGGGTCCGGTCCAAAGGGCCGAGCGCGCTGCCGAGATTGCCATGGTGCGCACCGACGTCGAGGCGGTCGTGGACCTGTGCACGCTGTTCGTGCCGGGGATGGTCACCCGTCACCGGGGTGCCGTCCTGAATACCGCTTCCACCGCGGCCTTCCAGCCGCTACCCGGTCAGGCCGCTTACGGCGCGTCGAAGGCTTTCGTCCTGTCCTACGGCCGAGCCCTCGGGGCCGAGCTCCGGCACGCGGGCGTGACGGTGACGAGTCTGTGCCCAGGGCCGGTGGAGAGCGGCTTCGCCGAGGTGGCAGGAATGAGCGACGCCGAAGCGGGCGAGTCGTTGCCGAAGTTCATGTGGGTGCCAGCGGCCGAGGTGGCCAAGGCGGCCATCGACGGCTTGGCCGCGGGCCGGGCCGTCGTGATCCCTGGCGTTGCGAACCGGGCCGCGGCGGCTCTGGCACACCTCGCACCGAAGGCCCTCATCCTGCCGCTGTTGGCCCAGCAGCATCCCGCGCTGAAAGAGAAGGGGTAGCGCAGGGCTGATGCCTGTACTCGTCTCCGAGCTCGACCTCCCCTACCTCGACACCATCGGACTCGACCGTCAGAACGCCGTCGAGGCGATCGAAGCGGCGCGGGCCGTCCATTGGCTGGCTCGCACCGAGCTCGGCTATTCGGTGACCCGGCTCCAGGACGTCACTGCGATCCTTCGCGATCAGCGCTTTCATTCCGCGCTGTCGATCATCGAACAGGCGCCGGAGCTGCAGGACTCGTACATGCGAGAGCGGCGAACTGACTCGATCCTCACCATGGAGGGAGAGGCCCATGCCCGGCTCCGCCGCCTGGTCGCTCCCGCGTTCACGCCGGCGTCAGCCAACCGACTGCGGCCGACGATGCGCAGGGTGGTCGGGGAATTGGTGGACCGGGTCGTGGACCGAGGCGAATGCGAGTTGGTGGCCGACGTCTGCGATCCGTACCCCATCCCCATCATCTGCGAGCTGCTGGGCGCGCCGCCGGAGGACTGGAAGCTGTTCTCGGCCTGGGCGACCGACATCTTCCGCATCTTCAACAACAACCTGGCCGAAGACCTGCCACTGATCGCGAAGGCGGCCGAAGAGCTGAACGCCTACGTGAGCGAGATGATCGCGGCGCGGCGAGCGGATCCGCACGACGACCTTCTCAGCGACCTGATCGCGGTCGAGCAGGAGGGAGACCGGCTGTCGACCGACGAGATGGCGATGCTGGCCCAAGCCGTGCTCATGGCGGGCACCGATACGACGCGGAACCAGCTGGCCTGCTCCGTCGCCCTCTTCACCGAGCATCCCGAGCAGTGGGCGCTTCTGGCCGAACGCCCCGAGCTGGCCGGCCGAGCGGTCGAGGAGTCGATGCGGTATCTCGGCGCCGTCCGCGGCACCGCCCGTTTCGCCTCCGAGGACATCGTCTACCGCGACGTCCTCTTCCCGCAGGGCACGCTCGTCGCCACCTCGTTGGCCGGGGCCAACCGCGATCCCGAGGCGTTCGAACAGCCGGACGTCTTCGACATCACGCGTGAACGGGACACCGCACAGATGACCTTCGGGGCCGGCATCCACTTCTGCATGGGTGCTGCACTGGCGCGGGCGGAGCTGCAGGAAGCCCTGCCGCTCCTGGCCCTGCGGATGCCGGGCCTGGCGCGGGCCGGCGACATCGAGTGGAAGCCGTCCTCCTTCGGCATCTGGGGGCCGGCCAGGCTCCCCCTCCGCTTCGGCCCGGTCCTTCCGGGCTGATCGGGGACCTCCGAGACCGCCGGCTCTCAGCCGGGCGGTCCGGTCTCTCTGACGTGCGGCCCGAAGCGGTAGTGCCCGTCCCGGCCGTATACGTCGACTTCGGGGACCTCGTTCCCCCTGCATACGCGTGAACGAGGCTCGCGTATACAGCGAGAACCAATCACCCCGCGGCGCCGTACGCAGGCAAAACGGTGAGGGTGCACTGGACCGGGGCAGGCGGGTCGTGGCGGGGGCCCAGGCCGCCTGCGACTAGGGCAGCGCCGCGGTGGCCTCCCCGACCAACTTGTCCTCACCGTCAGCGTTCGAGAGGGTGACCGCCATGTCGATCAGCTTCTTGCCGTCCTCTTCGCGCTTGCCGGTGACGACGATCTTGGAGGAGAGGACCTCGTCGGGCCAGGTCTGACGGGCAAAGCGGACCTGGTAGCGCGTCAGGTTCCCGATCCCCACGAAGTCGGTCAGCGCCGTGCCGAGGAGCCCCATGGAGAACATCCCGTGCCCGAAGACGCTGGGCTGCCCGGCCGCCTGGGCGGCCACCTCGTCGTGGTGCATCGGGTTGAAGTCGCCCGAGGCTCCGGCGTACTTGACCAGATCGGTCCGCGTGAGCTTGTGCGAGATCACCGGAGCCTCGTCACCGACCTTCACCTCGCTGTAGGACAGCTTGTTCTCACCCATCGTCATGACCTCCTATCGAAACGTCCATTACTCCGAAGACCTCTTGCCGACTACGGCCCGAACAGGTGGAGCCAGTGGTCGATCGACCACGTGTTCCAGGCATGGGTCCCGAGGACCACCACTGAGGCGAGAATCATCATGAAATTCTGTCCCTGCTCGGCCCAATCCGAGATCATCAGAATGAAGTACATGACGTTGAGAAGGATCCCGGCGAACGCCGCGATGGGGGTGAGGAAACCCAGGATGAGGCCCAGGCCGATCGCCAGCTCCCCCAGCACGACGACATAGGCCATCACCTTCGGCCTCGGCACCACCACCGCGTTGAATCCCGTCTTCACGAAGGGCCACTTGTGCTTCTCGGCCACCGACTGGCCCCACGAGATCCCTGCACCCTGCATGAACCACGCCGCCTTGTCCTTGTGACGGAAGCTCTCGAACCACCACAGACCAAGTCCGATACGAAGCACCGCCAGCCATTCGGCAACCGTCAGCCATGTGGTCGAGCTCGTCGCCTGCGTCACGTCGTCCGTTCGGCTCCCTACGCGCGGTGGATCAGGTTGAAACGCGTCGTGACCACGGGCTCTCCCGTCTTGTCATCGCGCCAGTTCGTTTCCTGGACGATGAACGACATGATCCTGCCCTTCGATTCCTTTTGGTAGGCATCGGTGATCTTGCCCTCGCTCACGAGAACGTCGCCGACCTCGACGGGCCGGTGATAGATGAACTCCTGCTCGCCGTGGAGGATAAGACCGCCCTTGGCCATGAGGGGACCGATTGCGGCTCCCAGCGGATTCCCTGTCGGCGCATCGGTCGGTTGCAGCTCGTCGAAACTGCCCGAGAACTCCATGGCGAAGGCCCACGTCGGCGGCGCCGGAATGTTGTCGAATCCCGCCTGTTTGGCCGCCTCCGGGTTGTGGTAGATCGGGCTCGTGCTCAACAGTGCGTCGGCGAAGTGCTGGACCGGTGCACGCTCGACCACGACCTTTGCCTTGCCGGTCGGCTGACCGATGATGCTCTTGAGGACCTCCTCTTGCGATGCGGCGCCGTCTGCCATCGTCAGCCTCCTGTCCCCCTCCGCCGTCGAACCGGATCACCGCGTCGTCGCGGGCACCGGCTCCCTGGCCGATGCGGCGCCAACGGTAGCTGGTCACCTCGGCGCCGCCCAATCCTTTGCCGGACAGCCGTTGTAACACGGTCGCGCCGTCTCCTCGGTACGATGCGCCGTCGTGGCCGAGTTCGAGACGATCCGGTCCCAGCGCACCCGGCGCGTGACCACCGGCGCGGCATGAAGGCGGGTGGGGAGGCGCCGGCCCTCCGACGAGGCCTGCGGCACGCTCGGCGACCGTCGACCCGACACTGCGATGCCTGACTTCTTCGACGTGGTGCACACACAGCGTGCGGCCCGGTCCTTCCTGCCCGATGACGTCGACGACGAGACGGTCGCGCGTGTGCTCACGGCCGCCACGCATGCGCCCAGTGCCGAGAACAGCCAGCCCTTCGTCTTCGTCGTCGTGCGTGACCCCGGCCTGCGGGCCCGCATCGGTGAAGTCACGGCGCGTGCGTGGCAAGGGGGTGCACGGACGCTCGAGGAGCAGCGGCTGTCCCCCGCTCTCCTGCGCGAGGTCCATCAGGGTGCTATGGGTGGCATCGCCGGCGCTCCCGTACTGGTCGTCGTCTGCGGCGACACCCGTCTGGCCTTCCCCCAGACAATTGAGGCCTCGGTCTTCCCGGCGATCCAGAACCTGCTCCTCGCTGCCCACACGCTCGGCCTCGGTTCGACGCTCACGACGCTCCCTGTGCTCGGCGGTGACGAGCTCCCGAGCCTGCTGGGGCTGCCACCCGAGGTCGTCCCGATCGCCGTGGTGCCACTCGGACGGCTCCCGAAACCCTTGGGCAAGCCGAAACGGCGGCCGCTTTCCGAGAAGGCCCACCTGGACCGCTACGGCACACCGTTCCGCCCGACGTGACCGGTGTGCGCTCGCGTAGGCGATCCTGAACGTCTCGCGCGCGCACCACCACGGCTCGCCCGGCACGGCCGCTGACCTGACATGCGCGTCAGGTTCGAGGATATGGTGAGCCGGTGCAGGTGCATCACTATTACGTCGACATCGACGCCACGGTCGACGAGCTGTGGCAGCTGTTCTGGGCCCGAGTCCCCCACACAGAGAGCGGGGACGTCACCATCGACATCCTCCATCCCGGCGACGCCGAGGGAGACGGCCTCGTGCGCCACTGCACCTTCCGGGTACCGCGCTATCTCCTCACCCGGGGCAAGGGGCAGTCGTGGGAGTGGCTCACCGAGGTGAAACCCAAGGTGTCGTGGAAGTACAACGCCATCGGTCGTCCCCTGTTCTCTGAGGCCGAAGGGCACACGCGACTCGAGGATCTGGGCAACGGGACCACGCGCGTGCACTTCTCCGAGTCGTACCACGCCTTCAACCCACTCCTGCGCCTCCTGCTCGAGAAGCGCGTTCACGCGTTCATCTCCAAGGACAACGACCGGCTCATCAAGGACTCGCTGACGATGGGCGTGCGATACCTGCGCAAGGCGAAGGCGAAGACCGCGGCCAAGGCCGCGACGGACAGCGAGGAGAGTGCCGGCACCGGTCCCGCCGTCACATGACCGTCGTCGACCTCTGGGTCAACGCGCTCACGGGCAAGGCCGCCGAGGCCTTCATGGGGCAGGCCGGCAACGAGGGCATTCCGGAGCTGCTGGGCGGCGACCTGTCGGCCGCCTCCACTTTCACGCAGCTGCTCACCACCATGGACGCCTGCGGCGTCGACATCGGCGTCGTCGCGCTGGGCCTCTCCGCGCCCGAGACCGAGGACATCCTCGCCGAGGTTGCGGCGCATCCCGACCGGCTCCGCGCCGCGCTGACCGTCGACCGACCGGACCGACCCGCTCGACAAAGCGCGCGCTTGCGTGCCCTGGCCCAGCACCCCGCCGTGGCGCTCGTGCGGGTCACGCCGCTCGTGCACCAGTACCCTCTCAACGACAAGCTCTACTACCCGATCTATGCCGCCTGCACCGAGCTGGAATTGCCGGTTTCCGTCAACGTCGGCATTCCCGGCCCGCGCGTGCGCTCGGCCTGCCAGCACCCCGAGCTCCTCGAGGACGTCCTCATCGACTTCAGGGGACTGACCGTGATCGGTGCCCACATGGGCCACCCCTACGAAGCGCTCCTCATGCAGTACATGCTCAAGTGGCCCGACCTCTACCTGTCCAACTCGGCGTATCTCGCCAAGTACATGGACCCGGCACTGGTTTCCTTCATGGGCTCGAAGCGCGGGTTCGGCCGCGTCCTCTTCGCCTCCGACCACCCGTTCCTTCCCATGGAGCGGGCGATGGACGCCGCGCGGGACCTACCGCTCTCAATGGAAGCGGCGGCGGCATATCTGGGCGGCACGGCGACGCAGCTCCTGCACCTCGGCTGAACGAACCCGCTACCGTCGGCCCGTGGACCTCGGCCGATTCGGTGTGTGGTGGAGCGGCTCGTGGCGCCTCCCCGACGGCGGCTCGTTCGACGCCGCCCCTGCGATCGAGGCGCTCGGGTACGGCACGCTGTGGTCGTCGGGCGGCTTCGACGGCGGCCTGGCGGGCCACTTCGAGCGTCTGCTCGCCGCCACACAACGGGTGACGGTGGCCAGCGGCATCGTCAGCATCTGGGCCGCAGCCCCCGAGGACCTCGGTCCCGCCGTCGCCCGCCTGGAGGACGAGTACCAGGGCCGCTTCCTGCTCGGGCTGGGCACGAGTCACCCTGAGATCGCGGCGGACTACACCCGCCCCTACGCGCACATGGTCGCGTGTCTCGACGCCCTCGACGCGCTCGAGACTCCGGTGCCACCTGCCCGACGGGTCCTCGCCGCCCTGGGGCCTCGCATGCTCGAGCTGGCCGCGACGCGGGCGGCAGGCGCGCACCCGTATTTCGTCCCCGTTGAGCACACCTCCACGGCGCGCGAGATCCTCGGGCCCGACCCGCTCCTCGCGCCGGAGGTCGCTGTGGTCCTCGAAGCCGAGCCGGCCAAGGCGCGCGCGCTCGCCCGCACGTACGCCAGCATCTATCTGCCCACGCAGAACTACTCGGCCAACCTGCGCCGGCTCGGCTACAGCGACGCCGACATCGCGGGGGGCGGCAGCGACCGCCTGATCGATGCGGTCATCCCGTGGGGTGACGCGGCGACCGTGGCGTCGCGCGTCCAAGAACACCTCGCCGCGGGGGCCGACCACGTCTGCATCCAGGTCGTGGCTGACCACGCCGAGTTCCCGCTCTCCGGATACCAGCAGCTGGCGGCCGCCCTGGCTCTCTGAGCCGCGCCACCCGCAGCCCCGGGGTCAGTGGTCCGAGCTCACCGGGCGCGCTGCATCGTTCAGGGTTGCCGGTTCCGGGAGAGCTGTCGGGCCAGGGAGCGGAAGGCGCGCCCGCGGTGCGAGAGGGCGTCCTTGTCGGTCGAGGCCATCTCGGCAAAGGTCCTTTCGTCCCCGCCTTCCTCCCGGGCCGGGACGAACACCGGGTCGTAACCGAAACCGTTGTCGCCGCGCCGCGCCGTGGCGATGGATCCCTCGAGGACGCCCTCGCACCAGACTTCGGAACCGTCGGGAAAGGCGACGAGCGCAACGGTGCGGAACCAGGCCCTCCGCGCCCCGCCTCCGTCCTCGAGCGCGGCCAGCTCGTGCAGCAGCTTGGCCACGTTGTCGGCGTAGGTCGCATCCTCGCCGGCGTAGCGGGCGCTGTAGACACCAGGCGAACCGCCCAACGCATCGACCTCGAGGCCGGTGTCGTCGGCCACCGCCGCTACGCCGGTCGCGGCAACCAGTGCGCGCGCCTTCAAGCGGGCGTTGTCGTACAGGGTCTCCCCGTCCTCCACGACGTCGGGCACGTCGGCCGGTCGTGGTACGAGCTCCACGTCGGTCGCGGTCGAGAGGATGGCGACGATCTCCTTGGCCTTGTCCGGATTGGCCGACGCCACCACGAGGCGCAGGGGTCGGTCCACGCCGCTACCTCCGTGGCTCACCGCCGAGGCGGCGGCTCGGCCAGCACCGCTGACTGCATGCTCGTCAGCTCCTTGATCCCTGCCTCGGCCAGCCCGAGCAGGCTGTCGAGCTCGCCGCGGGTGAAGGCCATCCCCTCTGCCGTTCCTTGCACCTCGACGAAGCGCCCGGCGCCCGTCATGACGACGTTCATGTCGACCTCGGCCCGAGAGTCCTCGGCGTAGGGCAGGTCGAGCATGGGCACGCCGTCGATGATGCCGACGGAGACCGCGGCCACCGAGTCGGTCAGCGGGTGCGTGCCGATGGTGCCTGCGTCGACCAAGCGCGTGCAGGCATCGTGCAACGCGACGTACGCGCCGCAGATGGATGCGGTGCGGGTGCCCCCGTCGGCCTGGAGAGCGTCGCAATCGACCGTGATCTGAACCTCGCCCAGGGTCACGAGGTCGCACACCGCACGCAGCGAGCGCGCGATGAGCCGCTGGATCTCCTGGGTCCGCCCCGACTGCTTGCCTTTGGCCGCCTCGCGCGAGGCGCGCTCGGGCGTGGAGCCCGGCAGCATCGAGTACTCGGCGGTGACCCAACCGCGGCCGGTGCCTCGCATCCAGGGCGGAACGCGCTCCTCCACCGAGGCGGTGCACAGCACCTTGGTTTGTCCGAACGTCACCAGCACCGAGCCCGGCGCCATGACGGTGTAGTCCCGCTCGAAGCTGACCGGCCGCAGCTGGTCGATGGCACGGCCGTCCTGACGTGCGGCCCGGGGATCCCCGCTCGCATCGCTTCCACCCATTGCGCTCCTTCCCCGTTCCTCTCGGCCTGGACCTCGGCCTCGGCCGACACCGTAGGCGACTTCAGTTGCCGCGGGCGACGGTCTCCGGGTACGAGTGCGCAGAGATTTCGAGCGCCGCGTCGACGTCGCGATACGTCTTGAGCTCGATGACATTGCCGCTGGGATCAGCGATCTTCGCCTTGGTCTGCTCGGTGACCAAGCCCTCGTCGTCGGTCGAGACCGGAGAGATCCAGGTGGCGCCACGACTCCCGAGGCGGTCGATCACGGCGTCGAATTCGTCCCGCGCCAGGGTGACGCCGAAGTGCCGCGAGCCCCGGGCCGGTGCGGAGACCGCTTCGTCCGGACGATCCTGCAGCGTGACCTGCATCCCGTAGAACCAGATGTCGGTGAAGTCGGCCCGCCGGCGCGCCGCCTGACAGCCGAGCGTGTGCACGTAGAAGTCCCTCGCCTCGTCCATCTCCCGCACGGGGATGGAGAGATGGAGGATCGGCTGCACGCTCCAAGCCTACGGCGGGTCGACCGGGCTCACGCGCTGCGGCCCGCGGCGAAGAGGACACACTGCGACATGGCGAGCGGCTTGTCACGCAGGTTCGGTGTCGCCGCGGCAGCGCGGCACGCGGAGAGGTTGGGGCCCAGGGCCGGCGCAGCCGATGGTCCTCCGGGTTGCACGATCCACACCCAGGCACCGTGCCCGAAGCTCGGCGCGACACCGAGCACCTTGGTGAAGAAGCCGGACGCATAGACGGGGTCTCTGCTGGGGCCGGCGATCACCACCCGTCCCACGTGCCACTCCCGCAACGCCCGGCGGACCCTGGCCACCTGGGCCGGCGTCCCGGTCGGTTCGTCGGCGCCCGCCACGGTCAGGTCGGTCAGGATCCGCCAGGCCGAACCAGGGGTCCCCGCACCCACCGGTCCCCCGGTGGCATTCGGTGTCTTGAGTGCGGCGCCGGCCAGGCGGAAGGACATACCCTCGGTCGCCTGCCACAGCATCGGCTGCGTCGAGCCCGACACGGCAAAGGGAACCGTGAGCAGCACCGTCCCGGAGGAAAGCCGAGGCGCGACCTCTCGGAAGTAGGGGGGCACGCGAACCGGCACCACCTTGAAGGGCACGTCGAAGGGCACGAAGACCGGCACCAGCGCGAGCGCCGCCACGACTGCGGTGGCCGCGCCGGTGACCGCGTGCCGATGCGTCGCCGGCCACGACCATGACCACGACCTGGGCTGCCAGGGCGTGACGAAGAGGGCATCGAGACCCACCGCGAGAAGGAAGGCGACGAACAGGGGCAGGAACGGTGCGAACTGGTCGGGCAGGATCTCCTGGAAGAGCGGGAGATGCCGAAGGGCTTGCCAGGGCAACCAGACGTGCAGCGCCCACTCCGGACCGCCCGTGATCCGCGAGCCGAGGGCGAGAACCAAGCTGACCAGGGCCAGGAACACGAGGAGCCACGTCAGGGGGCGGCGACGCCCGACCAGGACCGCACCGACGGTGGCCAACGCGGTTCCGGCACCGAGATAGTCGGGCGGTGGCCCGTTGCGTCCTAGATAGCCGCCGAAGCGCACGTACGCGTTGACGGGCGCGTTGTACATGCCCGGCGCGAGGAGGCCCGACAGCGGAACACCGGCGAGCGGCGCGAGGGAGAACAACACCCCCGTCACCGCCTGCGGCCCGGCCAGGCCGAACCAGACCGGATAGGCGAGGACCAGCACCGTGATGCCGCCGCCCAGCGCCAACGCGGGCAACGCGTGGGCCGCCCGGAGCCGCACCTGGCGCCATCCGACCAGCACGACGGCCACCAGTCCCACGGCGGCGAAGATGAGGCACATCGCGAACACCTCGGGCGAGACGAGGAACTGCGCCACGAGCAACGCGGCGAGGACGATCCCGTCGCGGCGCGCATCGTGCTCCTGACGGATCACGATCTCGTGCAGCGTCGTGAAGAGGAGCGGTGGGAAGACGAGGACCGTGACGGAGACGTGGCCGAACGCCAGCGACGACACGATGGCGGCCGAGTAGCCGTAGACGAGCGCGGCGGGGATGGCGCCGGCCTTCCAGGAGACGAGGGGACGCACGGCGGCGAAACAGCCCCACGCGCTCAGCCCGGGGGCGAGCGTCAGCGCGACGTTGGTGGCGACGATCGGTCCGAAGGCCCACGTGACCGGGGCCAGTACCACGCCAGCGAGCGTTCCCGAGGTGTTGGAGAGCAGGTTGGCTCCGTCGGGCACGTTGACCGCTCCGGAGAAGAAGAGGCTGTGCAGGTGCGCCATGGCCGAGGCCGGCCATGCCATGAACCAGACCTCTTGGGCCGGGTCGCCGCACCCGCAGGTCAGTGACGCCGAGGGATGTCCCGTCCAGATGTCCCACCACAGGACAATGGCGGGGACCGTGAACGCGGCAAGGACCAAGAGGTGGAAGCCGGCGGTGCGCAGCGCACGAACGACCGGTCCCATCCCGGCCAAGTCCTCGGGGGCCTGCGGGACCGATGGTTGCCCGGTGTCGCCGCCGTCCGCCGGAGAGGCAAATGGGTCTGGCACTCCGGGGGTGTCGGGCGAGGAGGTCGACACGTCCGTCCCGCTCGTCACTGCGGTCGAGCGTACTGCTGCGCTCCGCCGGGACGGCGGGCCAGCGACCGGATCTAGCTGATCACGCCGCGTTCCTATGATCGTCGCCGTGCCCGACGAGCGCCGTTGCGTCGTGGTCGGCGCCGGGCTGCTGGGCCTGTCCGCCGCGTGGGCGCTGTCGCGCCGGGGCTGGCGGGTGACCGTGCTCGAGGCCGCCACCGCCGTGGGTCACCCGCGCGCGGGTTCCAAGGGTGACGCCCGCATCTTCCGACTGGGTTATCCGGACGCCTGCCACGTGGAACTGGCGGTCCGGGCCCGCACCCTCTGGCGCGATCTGGAGGCGGCGACCGGGCGACGTCTCCTCTCCGTGTGCGGGCAGGTGTCCTTCGGCGACGACGCTGCGCTCGATGCGATCGCCGCGTCGCTGGCAGCCGCAGGCGCCCCGGCCGAGCAGCTTTCGTCACAGGAGGCGGCCAGGCGCTTCCCCGAGGTGGCCGTCACGGGGCCGGCGCTCTTCGAACCGGCGTCGGGGTCGCTGGCCGCCGACGCCTGCCTGCGCGCGTTGCGCGAGGACGGGCGTTTCGGACTCCGTACCGCGACCCTGGTCGCGGGCCTCCACGAGCGGCCCGACGGCATCGAGGTGGCCGTCGCCGGAGGGAAGAGCCTCGATGCCGACGTGGCCATCGTCTGCGCCGGTCCCGCCACGCTGGCCCTGCTCGGAGCGAGCGCGGGCGAGCGCGCTCGACGCGTGGCCGCGCCCCCGTCGCTCCCCCAGGTGGCCTACTTCCGTCCCGCCTCGGCCGCCGGCAGGCTGCCACCGGTCTTCATCGAGTGGGGCGACGACATGCTCTATGGCCTCCCCGTCCCCGCCGGCGACGCGCTCGCGCCCGCCATCTACAAGGTCTCCCACCACACCCCGGGGCGCCCGATCCTGGCTACCGACGAGGACCGCGCCGGAGCCCTGCCGGCTGGGACAGAAGACATCAGCTTCGACGACGACCCTGCGCTGCTGGCCATGCTGTCCGGTGCTGTCCGGCGCCTGCTCCCCTCCCTCGACCCGACACCGGTGGCCACGGAACGTTGCATCTACGACAACTCGGCCGACAGCGATTTCATCCTCGACAGGGTGGGACACGTCGTGGTCGGTTGCGGGACGAGCGGGCACGGGTTCAAGTTCGGTCCGCTGCTCGGCACCCTCCTCGCCGATCTCGCCGAGGGTGCGCCGCCGGAGGTCGACCTGCGCCGCTTCGCGATCGACCGGGCACCCTCGGCACCGTGACCCACCCACCGAGGGCCGGAGCGCCAATCCCTGGTGGGTAGGTTTGCGCCCGTGCCCCGCTACGCCGCCCTCCTCCGCAGCGTCAATGTCGCCGGTCACGGACGGATCGCCATGCAGGAGCTCCGCGCGTCGTTCGAGTCACTCGGCTACGGCGACGTCACGACCTATATCCAGACCGGCAACGTCTTGTTCACGACCGGATCGAAGAGCGAGGCGAAGATCGCCGCGGCGATCGAGGAGCGTTTGGCCGACGACTTCGGCGACTCCCCCGCGGTGATCCTGCGCAGCGTGCCCGAGCTGCTCCGCATCGGCGCGGCAAGCCCCTATGCCAGGGCGGGGGCGGACCCCGCACGGCATCACGTCACGTTCCTGGCCGCGACGCCAGCCAAGAAGACGCTGGCGGCGCTGGATCTGCCCCCCAGCAGACACGACGAGCTGGTCGTCGACGGGAGGGAGGTCTACGTGCACACGCCCGACGGCTACGCCGAGACCAAGTACAGCGGCAGTTTCCTCGAACGGCGCCTCGGCATGCTCAGCACGACGAGGAACTGGAACACCGTCACGAAGTTGTGCGAGCTGGCGAGTCGCTGAGCCTCGCGGGCCCGCGGCGCTGCTCACCTCCCGAGCCAACCGCGAGGGGCCACGACCGGGCCCCCATAGGATCGAAGCCGTGAATGGCGACCCGAGTGCGCCGAGAGTGCCGAGAGCGCACCGCGAGGCGGCCGAACCGGCCGCCAGTCCGTTCACTGAGCCGCGCACCGGCCCGCGCGGCCGGCCGACGCTCAATTCCGCGGTCAGGCGCCGGCGCGCCGACCGCGCCTTCTTTCTGCGCCTGGCCGGGGCCATCCGCCAGAACGAGCGCGCGCTCGACCGTCTGAAGCGATGACGCCCGACACTCCCCCGCGCACAGAGGCCGGCGCGGAGACCGTGCGTGCACTCGAACTGGCCGACTTCCTCCTCATCGCCGAGGCCGTCCTCGAGATACCGGCGAAGCGCGTCGCGGAGGAGTCGAGCCTTCACCTCGCCGACTCCGCGCTCCACGCACCGATGGCCTGCTTCGGCGGCGAGGACTTCTATCCCGACTTCGCCACCAAGGCAGCGGTGCTCTGCGCGCACCTCGTCAAGAACCATCCTCTCAAGGACGGCAACGCTCCGGTGGCGCTCGTGGCCACCATCGAGTTCTGCCAGCGCAACGGCCATCCTTGGAACCCACCGCCGGGCGACGAGGAGGGCGCGGTCACCGCAGCCCGATTTCTGGCTCTGGCCGCCGAGCCGCTCACCGAGACAGCGATCGCGGACCTGGCCGGGTGGATGCGGGAGCGGATGGGCATGGAAGCAGACCCAATCGCCTGATCGAGCGAGCGATCGATCGCCGGGCCGTCCTCAGGACGGAAGCTCGACCAATTCGATCGCCCCTTCGGGGCAGCCGGTGACACACTTTCCGCATTCTCGGCACTGATCCGCTCGCACGGCGTAGGCGGTCATTCTTCGGTGGGCCGTGGTGCGGAGCTTGCCGAGCACGTTGAGCGCTGTGAAGTCCTCGCTGGCCATGCGACGCACCTCGAAGACGTCGTACGGACACACCCGCACACATTCGCGCTTGGCCTCACACCGCCCATGGTCGATGACAGGTCGAGTCGTCATGTACCTCCCTCTCCTCGAACCTCATGCCGCGTCCCGCCCCAAACTCTCCCAGCCGAGCAGAGGTCCTGCGCACCGTGAAACGAGGAGATTGTCTGGACCAGGCACCGTGGCCGACGCCCGAAGGCTGAGCCCGGCGTCACATTTCTCCTGGCAGAGCACTTTTCGGAGGGCCCGCCGGCACCCCCCGGCACGATGCTGCCCGACGACAAGACCGACGGGATTTTCTCGAGCTCGAGGGTCGTGGGAGGCACCGACGCCATCTCGGTCCCACCGACCGTAGGGTTGCGACGTGGACGCAACCGCACCCGCAACCAGGCCGAGCCGGCGGCACATCCCGCAACGCTTCGACGGGCGGGTCGCCGTCGTCACCGGCGCGTCGTCGGGCATCGGCCGCGCCATCGCCCTGACGCTGGCCGAGCGGGGCGCCACCGTGGTGGGGCTGGCCCGGCGCGCGGACCTGCTCGCCGAGCTCGCGGCCGAGCTCGAGCGACGGACGCCCGGCAGCGGCACCGCCGTGTGCGACGTGGCCGATGCGGACGGCTTCCGCCGCGCGCTGACGCGGGTCACGCACGACCACCGAAAGGTGGACATCCTCGTCAACAACGCCGGCATCGACCTGATGTTCCCGGTGCCGGGGGGCCAGGACGCGACGGTGCGCGAGGTGTTCGACGTGAACTTCTTCGCCGCGGTGACGGGCACGCTCGCGGTTGCCCCGGGGATGGTCGAGCGTGGCTGGGGCATCGTGGTGAACGTGTCCTCGGACTCGGCGCGGGCACCCGAACCCAGGCAAGGTGCCTACGCGGCGTCGAAGGCGGCCCTCTCGGCGTTCAGTGAATCGGTGGCCCACGAGATGGCCGGCCGCGGCGTCCACGTACACGTGCTGTACCCGGGATGGGTCCCGACCGCCATGGGTCTCTCCGGCGCCGAGGATGGCGGGTCCCAGCCGCCGAGGATGGTGCGCCGGACCGCACAACAGGTCGCGACGCTCACGGCGCAGCGCATGGGCGGGGCGGTCGTCGACATCAACGCGACGCGACTGCCCCTGCTTGCGCCGATCGCGCGCACACTGGCACCCCGCGCCTATGCAAAGGCGATGCGGCGTTTGGCCACAACGTGAACAACACATGCTCAACATCTCCGCGCCGCGCCGGATTCCTGCACTATCGTTCCTGACAGAGCACGCGAGGCGGACGCGAAGCGGGGTGGGAACGTGACGGACATGTCCATGCAGGACCGGGCCTCCGGGAAGAAAGAACCGGGCTGGTACCCCGACCGCGTCGCACCCAACGTCCAGAAGTACTGGGACGGGACGGGGTGGATCGCCCAGCGGCGATGGCTCGCTGGGCAGTGGGTCTCGGAACCGGTTCCGGGGATGCCAACCGGGGCCGGCGCCGCCACCACCACCGCTACCGGCGCCGGCGCCGGCGCCGGCGCGTACCCGGGGTTCGGGTCGCGTCCGTACGCCGCCTCACCCATGGGGCGCGGGCAGCAACAGACAGTGACGTTCGGCACGATCGGCCTGCTCATCAGCGGCGTCATGCTGATCGTCGGCTCCTTCACGCCATGGGTCACCGTGTCGATTGCCAGCCTGAGCATCTCGGCCTCGGGGACCAACAGTGGCATCTCGGACTTGATCGGTGTCAACGGCTGGATCACGTTCGCCGGCGGCGTCCTGGTTCTCGTTTTCGTGTTGATGGCCGCCGTCAGTGCCGATGCGGTGTTCAGGACGCTGACACTGCTCACCGCCGTCGTGGTGACCGGTTTCGCCGTGTACGACCTCGTGCGCATCGTGCAGAAGATTTCGCAGCAGTCGCCGGCCCATCCCACCTTCAACGGTGCGCCGATCACCGCGTTGCAGGCGAACGCCAGCGTCGGCTGGGGCCTCATCGTAGTCGTGATCGGCGCGCTCGGAGCCCTGCTGTGCGCCGTGGGCCAGGCCCGGAGCTCCTAGCCGACCGCGCGACACCGACCGAAGGCTCTAGAAGTAAATGATCCCCTTGGTCCGCTCGGTGACCTCGTCGAGATCGTCGGTCCATGCGCCGGTCGAGAGGTACTTCCACCCACCGTCGGCGGAGACCACCACGATGGACGCCGGCTCACCCTGGGGCAAGGACGCCGCGCACTTGGCCGCCCCCGCCAACGCCGCCCCGGTGGAGATCCCGGCGAACACGCCGACCTCGATCAAGCGCCGCGTCCACTCGATCGACTCCAGGGGCCGAACCACGGTCTTACGGTCCAACAGCTCGGCACCCCCGAGGTTCTCGAAAATGGGCGGGATGTAGCCGTCGTCGAGGTTGCGCAGACCGTCGACCATCTCACCCGCGGGCGGCTCGACGGCCCAGATCTGGACATTCTCACCGAGCTTCTCGCGCAGGAAGCGCCCGACGCCGAGCAGCGTGCCCGAGGTCCCGAGCCCGGCAACGAAGTGCGTCACCCCGGGGCAGTCCCGCAGGATCTCGGGCCCGGTGCCCTCGTAGTGCGCCTTCGGGTTGGCCGGGTTCGCGTACTGGTACAGGAAGACCCACTCGGGGTGCTCCTCCGCCAGCGCGCGGGCCATCCGCACCGCGCCGTTCGAGCCCTCGGGCCCCGGGGACTCGATGATCTCCGCGCCCCACAGCTCGAGCAGCTGGCGCCGCTCCACGGACACGTTGGTCGGCATGACGGCCTTCAGGCTGTAGCCCTTGACCCGGCAGACCATGGCCATGCCGATGCCGGTGTTGCCCGACGTCGGCTCCATCAGCACCTGGTCGGGCGCCCCGGGCACGAGCACGCCGGACCGCTCTGCGTCCTCGATGAGCGACAGCGCCACCCGGTCCTTCACCGAGCCACTGGGGTTCTGCCCCTCGAGCTTCATGAAGATGCGAGCCGCCGGGTTGGGGCTGAGCGCGCTGATGTCGACGAGCGGCGTGTTGCCGATCAGGTCGAGCACCGAGGGGTACAGGGTCACGACGGCTCCGGGCCCGGTGCCTCGCCCGTCCTCAGCCCCCGGCCACGGCCGGGAGGATCGACACCTCGGCACCGTCCTTGACCGGCGTGTCGAGGCCCTGCAGGTAGCGCACATCGTCGTCGTCGACGTAGATGTTCACGAACCTGTGCAGGGCACCCTCGTCGGTGAGCACCTGGCCCGCCATCCCCGGGTACTCCGCCACCAACTTGGAGAGCACCTCGCCGATGGTGGACCCGTCGACGCTGACGGTGGACGCGCCCCCGGCGTGGCTGCGCAGGACGGTCGGTAGGCGGATTTCGACGGCCACGTGGCCTCCTCGCTGGTTCTCGGGTGGTCACCGACCGCCCAGAGGCTGGTCAGAGCCTGGTCAGGTGATTGTTGAGTGATCCGGTAACGATTCTACAAGCCGCCGCCGTCCGGCCCCCACCGCTCGCCGGCGGCTTCGAGCCCGGGGAGGTCCAGCCTGGGGAGGTCCAACCCGGGAACCTCCAGCCCCGGCACCTCGACGGGCTCCTCGGTGATGACTCCGTCCCGGATCAGGTAGCTGCGCAGGACAGGGTGGGTGTCCCGCAGCGAGACCAGTACGTAGTGCCAGCCCGGATCGGTCGCCTGGGCCACGTCGGTCGGCGACGGGTAGGCGTCGGTGTGCGTGTGCGAGTGGAACACACCCATGATGTCGGCGCCGAGTGCCTGCGCGGCGCGGTCCACCCGGAGCAACTCCTTGGGGTCGATCTCGTACACCATGGCCGAGGCGGCCGCGTTGGGCGTGACGAAGAGGTGGGCCGCCTCGTCCCCGCCGTAGGACCCGACCAGGAGGCCGCACGCCTCCTCGGGCAGACCTTCGAGGCAGTGGGCGACCATCTCCATGTACATGGCACGGGAGAGGCGGAGCACCCATGAAGGGTACCCTCGTACCCCTCATGGCCAGGGCGAAGAGGCAGATTGCCAAGCGGGCGGCGGCCCGCGAGGAGCGCACCGGCGACCGCACGGTCGCCACGAATCGCCGCGCCCGCCGGGAATACGAGTTCCTCGAGACCTTCGAGGCCGGCATCGTGCTGCGCGGCTCGGAGGTGAAGTCGCTGCGCCAGGGCAAGGCGCAGCTCAACGAGGCCTACGCCCGCGTCGACGACGGTGAGTTGTGGCTGTTCCAGATGCACATCCCGCCGTGGGAATTTTCCGCCGGCGTCGGGGCCCACGAGCCCGACCGCAAGCGCAAGCTGCTCGTGCACCGGGCCCAGATCGACGAGTTGCTCGGCAAGACGCAGCAGCAGTCGCTGACCCTCATCCCGGTCTCGCTGTACTTCCGTGACGGCAAGGCCAAGGTGCAGCTGGCCCTGGCCAAGGGGCGTCGGCTCTACGACAAGCGCAATCTGCTGAAGGCCCGCGACGCGGAGCAGGAGGCCGCCCGGGCGTCCAAGGAGATGAGCCGGTGGGTCGGCTGAGGCCGCGGCGCCGGCGTGAAATCCCGAAACCCGTGGCGCCTACAATGGACGGACCGGTCAGATTGATCGGCAACCCACATGGGGGTGATCGGTTTCGACTTCGGTCGTCAAGGTAGGAGAAGCGAGCCGTGGTCTCCGGAGCCACGTTAAAGAGCCGGAACCAAAAACAAACGCCGAGCAACCACAGCTCGCGCTCGCTGCTTAGGTAGCGACGTCCAGCCGGTCCCCGCCCTACGGATCGGATCTTGGGCGTCATGTAGTAGGGCTTACTCAGTACCTCACGCCAACTGAGCACTGAGGACACATCCGTTGGTTACGGGGCGGTACTGCCGCCGGCAGAAGTGCCGCCCCCGACAATCTGATGCCGGCTGCGCTCGGAGAAGGCCTATTGCGGCTCCGGAGGACGCGGGTTCGATTCCCGCCACCTCCACCATGTGATGTCGCGAGACATCGTGGACATCTGAACCTGCAAGAAGGCTAGATCTCAGGTCTTCCATCGGGGTTGGTAGATGCGGCTGGGGTCGAGCGTCAGCTCCCGCAGGAGCTTCCCGTCTTCTGTGACGATCCGAATGTCGAGGTCAGCGACGTAGAGCCGGATCGGGGTGCCCGCAAAGGGCCGGCCGATCCCGATGTGGAACATCTTGGAGTCGTAGCGCAGCGTCACGTTGCCGCCTCGGTCGACTTTGTCGGTGCGGACTCTGAAGTGTGTCGACACGATGGGGGTGCCCGGGCGGGCCTTGTCCCGTGCAGCGAAGGCCTGGCGCGGCGTCAGTCGCTCTCGGGCCTTATGAGGTCGCTCCTCGTTGTAGTAGCGGACGAAGCGGTTGATCTGGCGCTGGAGCACTGCGATCGAATCAGCTGCGGACTGTTTGTCCAAGAAGCGCTTGAGGGTCTGGTGCCAGCGCTCGATCTTGCCGCAGGTCTGGGGGGGCGGTTTCAAGTGGTCCAGCGCAATTTCTCGGTGAGCCAACGACGCTTCGTTGGGACCGGGAGGTTGCGAATGGGACGCCCGCATCTAAGGGCTGAGGAACGTGCACTGGTATTTCGTCTGCGGGCGAGGGGTCTGACGTTCAAGGAGATCGGCGAGCAGCTCGGCTGCAGCATCCAGACGGTTTCGAACACGGTGAACAAGTGCCCGAAGCGAACTCTGTCGACTGGGAGCTGGTCGCCGGCGCCTGGACGTCTGACGCTCGCCGAGCGCAGGAGATCAGCCTCGGACTACGCGACAGCCAGTCGCTGACCGCGATCGCAGCCAACCTCGGTCGCCACGTCTCGACGGTGTCTCGTGAGGTGGCGGCCAACGGTGGACGGGACGACTATCGAGCCTGGCGCGCCCACCAGCGGGCAGAGCAGTGCGCTCGCCGGCCGAAGCCTCGCAAGCTGGCCTCTCCACGCCTCGCGTTGCAGGTGACCAGGTGGCTGAAGAAGTGGTGGTCGCCGCAGGAGATCGCCAGACGGTTGCGCCTCGAGTTCCCTGACGATCCGATGATGTGGGTGAGCCACGAGACGATCTACAAGACGCTCTTCGTCCAAGGCCGAGGCGAGCTGCGCCGTGAGTTGGCGCGCTGCTGCGCTCGGGTCGGACCCAGCGCCGGCCGCAAGGGCGCATCGAGACGCGGGGGCGGATCCCGGGGATGGTGATGATCAGCGAGCGGCCTGCCTGATAGGGCCTGGCGTGCTTGTAGACGATGCCCAGCTCCTTGAGCTCTGTCTCGAGCACGGTCATGCCTTTGCGAGATTGAGCGTTAAAGACAGCACCATTGTCAGTCAAGACCGAGGCTGGATAACCCCAGATAGAAGCCGCCCGATGCATTGTCGCGGTCACATCACGTGCCTTGGTGGTCCGCCGTGCCGTGGCGGCGACGACAAGCCGGGAGTGGTCGTCGATGAAGTCCAAGATGTCGACCTCGGTGCCGTCGGCCAACTTCCAGTGCGTGATGTCGGCCTGCCAGCACTCGTTGGGCAATGCTGCCTCAAAACGAACGAATGAACTGTGTGGTCGCTTCCTTGGTTCTGGGACCACGAAGCCCCGGCGAGAGAGCACCCGCCAAATGGTCGAAGCGCTCGGCACATCGTGGCGCTTCTTTGAGAGGTGCCAATGGATCGTGTGGGGGCCGGCATCGAAGCCCTGGTCGACCAGCTCCTTGCGCAGCGAGACGATGGCGTCCTCAATCTCGTCGGGGGTTCGGCTCGGGATCGAGTGCGGGCGCTTGGACCGTGGCTCGAGCGCCTCGTAGCCACCGCTCCGGTAGCGCGCGACCAGGGCTCCCACCCAGCTCTTGGAGACCCCATAGCTCTGGGCGACCTCACGGATCGAGCGACCCTCGCTGACGACGGCATCCACCACATAACGAGCCCGATCCATGGCAACACCCCTTTAGAGGAGTGTCCACGATGTCTCGCGACAGGCTGTCCATTATCTGGTGGGACAGGGCACCGCCACCTCCACCAATTTACTGCCTGCGAACATGCAGGCCAGCGTGTTGTCATCGACCGGATCGGTCCTTCGACAGCACGATAGGGCACGAAAAGGGCACAGGAGATTTACGCCACCGAACGCCGCAGTACCTTGCGCCCCCGATCGCTGAGACCGCCCCACACGCCTTGCTTCTCCGGGCTGGCCATTGCCGCGCTGGGGCACTCCTGACGCACCGGGGCAGCGACCAAGCAACTCGGGTAGCGTCCCGCTGACACGAAGAGAGGAGAATGGTCATGCTTTTCATCAGCGAGTACCGGCTGAATCCACACATGCCCAAGGCCGAGGTCAAGAAGCTCATGGACGAGTTCGGCAAGCGCGGGGCCGCCGAGGGCGAAATCGCTCACTACGTCAGGGCCGACGGCACGGGCGGCTACGTGGTCGCTGAGAACGACAGCCTCGACGACGCCTACGCCGCCGTCCTCGCCTATAGCCCGTACATGACCTTCACGATCACGCCAGTGCTCAAGGTCGACGACGCCGTCGGCCCGATCCTGGCGTATATCGGTTAGGGCTGTTCCCTCTCCACCAGGGCGCGGCAGAGTCCCGGTGGTTGCCAGCCTCGCTCCAAAGAGACCCGCGACGATGAACGCCACGGAGAGCATCGTTCTCGAGCAGACGTCGACGTTCGTCTGTGATTGGTGTTATGAGTGCTGCATCTCGAGTCTCAGGCATGGCTGTTTAAACCTTCTCTGGGGGGTTGGGGTCGATGCGGTTAGCGGGCCCGGATCACCATTTGCCGCACGCGCCCACTGACCCCTAGCCGCTCGGCGATGGCATCGAGACTCACGCTGCCCCGCGCCGCAGCACCTTGCGTCCGCGCTCGCCCACGCCACCCCACACACCCAACGTCCCCGGGTCGACCATCGCGGCACTGAGGCACTCCTGACGGACGGCGCAACTCTCACAGACCGCCGCAGCGGCCCTGATCGACAAACCGCGGGCCGGGAAGAACGCGTCGGTCCCATCCCCCGACAGGCCGCCTGTCGGTGCCATGCGGGCCGCCTCAGCAGCTCGGCGAGGATCTCGTCAACGCCAGCCGTCTCCGGGGTCATCAGCCACAGCACGTCGACAGAATCCACGGCCGACCACGGTAGAGCCCGGGTGTGCGTCCTCGGCGGATCTGGTGACAGTCCGGGGGTACCGTCGCACCCGTGACCTTCACGCCGGAACCCGGTGGCCGGTCCCCGGGGTTCATCGTCGACCACACTCGATGCTGGGCGATGGTCTACAGCCAGCAGCTGCAGGCGACGCACTGCGCTGAGTCGCCCCTCATGGACTGGCAGGTGGTTCAGCCCTCGAGGTGACCGCTGGTAGCGGGTATGGAGCTGTCCCGACCACCTTGACGGGTTGACGGGCTCAAGGAGTTTGGGCGGCGCAGGTGACGCGACCGGTCTGAGGTTGGACGGTGGGGACCGCTCCACTCGGTCCCCACAGAACCCAAAAAGGCGAGTGCCGTTGACGGGCCACCACCAACTTTACGACCCCTATTGCACTCTGGATAGGGACGTGTTATCTCGTTGCGTTGCTTACCCCGTTTGGGCCGGAAGCGAATGGAGGTGCGCCATGTGGTCACCGAAGGTTCTCGTCCCCGTCGCTGCGGTGGCTCTTGTGGCAGCCATCAGCACGCTGCCTGGGCGGGTGGCCGGCGCCCAGGCACCGAGCACCGAGGTCTTGGTTCCTTCGAGTGGCAGCGTCTCGGGTACCCAGGTCGTGCTTGACGCCAGCGCCTCTGCGGGGACTACCAAGGTCCAGTTCGAGCTGACCGGGTACTCCTTCTTGAGCAAGCCAGTCATAGCCACGGCCACCTCGACCGCCTACGGGTGGGTCGCGTTGTGGAACAGCACCACCGTGCCTCCCGGAGGCCCCTACACCCTTCAGAGCGTCGCCACCGAAGGTGGCACCAGTACGACGAGCCCAGGAGTCTCCATCTACGTGGACAACAACCCCACACTTGTGCTGCCGTCCACCGCTTCGGGCACCACTGTCCCCCTCGACGTTGTGACCTCACCCGATGTGTACGGGGTCCAGTTCAGCCTTTTCGGCGCGGGCTGTCCATCTGACAACTATGGAAACGACCCCACTTGTACCTTCACCGCCAGTCCCACTCCCTACGGGTGGATCGCGTTGTGGAACAGCACGCAGTGGGCGAATGGGACCTATGCGGTGGGGGTGAATGTGTCGTATATGAGTGGAGATACCGTGGGAGTCTCCGCTTCTGTCACCGTCGCCAATACCGGCCCCACCATGGTGCTACCGGCGAGTAGCGCCATTGTGTACGGGGCAAGCCAGATCCTCGACTGTGCTTCGCCCATCAGTACGAGCGAGGTTTGGTTATGGGTCTCAGGCGGCGGCCTGAGCGAGCCGGTGCTCCTCGGTGACGCAGCTCCCACCATTTACGGCTGGTTGCTCGCGTGGGACACATATGCCGAGGGCAACGGGAACTACTCCCTTTCCTGCTCCGCCGAGTACCCCTACGGAGGCATAGGGTCGGGCCCAACCATCCCGGTGACCGTTAACGAGTTTTATGCGGCTCACTGAATCTTGAGCTGCCCTCTTGGATCGGCCGCTGGTTCTCGCCCAGCGGTGACCGCTGGTGGCGAGCGTGGAGCTTCCCCGACCACCTCGACGGCCTTGAGGGACTCAAGGAGTTTGGCCGGCGGAATGCCTCTCGAGGCCGGTAGTAGGAAGCCCAGTACGGCATGTCTGAAGGAGCGGGGTCGTGTCAATACCTGCGAGGTGCTTTTATTCGAGATGGCGAGCGGGGTGTTGCCATTGCGACCTGTGCACGGGCGCGCGTGAGCGAGAGCGCTCGGGGTCAAGGTGGAGCGCCCGCAGCGACGCGAGGACGAACGACCTTGAGGCCGACGCCTCGCCACGCAGAATGGTTCAGGTTGTCAATGGCGTCGTCGAGACGCCGGGTGAGGCCACCAGGACCTCTCGCTACGCGAGAAAGGCTGTTGCAGCAGGCTCGGCTGCTGAGGCATGTCTTCGCCGAGGTTGATCGGCATGGTGGTCTTCGGCCACGACCAGATGGGCTCAATCACTTTCCCGGCTGCGCCACCGAGGAGGCGGGAGCCATGCCGTTACACGAGCGCGCACCTGGCCGGGTGCCGAGCGTCACGCCGCCTCCTGGCCGGCCAGACAGCGGATCTCTCCGTCGCGCAAGCCGTAGTAGACGAGCGTGAGAACTCTGCGGGCGATCGCCACGTTGGCCTTGGTTTTGCCGCGGCGCTCGGCGATGGCTTCGAACTTGCCTCGGAAGGGATCGCCGCCGTGGTAGCGCACCACCGCCTCGGTGGCGGCCCAACGCACCAGACGTGATCCCTGCTTGGTGATCTTGCCCCGATGCACGTGGATGTCGGACTCTCGGTGCTTGGGGGTGAACCCGGCCCACGAGCACAGGGCCTTGGGCGAGTCGAAGCGGCTGACGTCGCCGATCTCGGCCACGAAGATGGCGGCGAAGACCTGTCCGACGCCATAGATGGCCTGGACGGCGTTGTAGCCGGCATCGTCTGAGAGGATGCGGTGGATGTCGCGGTCCAAGAAGCCGACCTCGCGGTCGTAGAGCTCGACGAGGTCCCGGAGCACGGCGATGCGATTGAAGTACGCGTCGGGGAGCTCGAGGGAGTCGAGCTGGGCACTGCCGCCCGGGCCCCACATGTCGCCCCGTGACGGGAGGATCCCGTTCGGCCACCGAATCACAATCAATCTGCAATCAGGTCGTGCGCCCATGGCCAAAGTACCGTCCATGCGGACGAGCAGCGTCGTGACTGGCGCACGGGAGTATTACCAACTTTCGGAATGTGCCGGACAAAGTGCTTCGTCCACTGATCTCTCGCCCATGGCATGGGCTACACTCCCGTTTCAACAGCGAGGCATGTTCCAGAACCGCCGCGACGTGGGTTTGGGACCAGGGGTGCCATGCAGACGACAGTGGTCGAACTCCCTTATGGATCTGGCGAACTGATTGAGGCCTGGAAGGATTTGGCGTGCCGGGCTGCCGAGCCAAACGCCTTCTTCGAGGCAGACTTCGTCCTCGCAGCGGCACGTCATCTGAAATCGTCGAGCGTCTATCTCGCAGTCTTCGTTGAGGACGGAATCCTCAAAGCTGCGCTCCCGGTGTACTCGAAACGCTTGTGGCGCGGGAGGGGACCCAGTGTGGTTCGCAACTGGGTCCATCCCTATTGCTACCTGGGCACTCCCATGCTGGACGCGTACCAACCGTTGGGTGCTCTCGAGGGACTCCTGGATGAGTTGATCCGCTGGACCGGCCGGCAGAGGATCCTTGCATTCGACCTTTTGGGTACCGGAGGCCCCGTGGAATCGGCCATCAACCAGGCCATGAGCACGCGCCACCACGAGCCTGTGATTGGGAACTCATTCGAGCGGGCGGTCCTCCATCAAGACGAGAACGGCTGCGTACTCGGCGGCCGCGTTCGCCGGGAAGTCTCCAGGATCGGTCGTCGTCTTGAAAAGGAGATGGGGGCTCCTCCCGTCGTCGTCGAACGCGGCGATGAACCTGCGGCGATCGATGAATTCTTAGAGCTGGAGGCGAGCGGATGGAAGGCGGAGAACGGAACGGCCCTGGCGTCCAGGCCAGAACACGCACAGTTCTTCAGGGAAGTGTGCGCGGACTTTGCCGGCAGGGGTTGCCTACTGCTGAGAAGCCTCGAGGTCTCCGGCAGGCCGGTGGCCATGAAGTGCAGCCTCATCTCGGGGAACGTCGTGTTCTGCTTCAAGAGTGCCTTCGACGAGCGGTATGCCTCCAGTTCCCCCGGATTCCAGCTGGAGGTTCGTGACATGGAGTGCTTCGCCGCTGAGGGGCGCTCGTGGGCGGACTCCTGCACGGACCCCCACAACTCGATGATCAACCGTCTCTGGTCAGGCCGCCGAACTCTCGCCAACGTGCTGGTGCCCCCTTCTCGAATCACCAAGGCAGTCCTTCGCCCTATCCTGGCGCTGCGAAAAATGGGCTAAAGAGGCAAGGACCCCATCGGAGGTCACCGATGAGCTCACGACTAGATATTGATCCACGGGAGTTCCTGTCCGCGTTGGGTCGTCGTCCTCTTTGGGTCAGTCACGAACTCGTGGGCCATCCGCTTCTCTGCCTCGAGGCGCTCGGGGCGCTCGCCGACAGCATGCGGCCCGACCGTATCGAGCGCCAGAGAACCGACCTGGACGTGGTTCTTCCCGGTGGAGGGAACCCCCGAGGGGGAGTGGAGTCGCCGGGCGACCTCGTGCGCGGCATTGAGACCAGCAAAGACTGGGTCGTGCTGTGGAACGTCGAGAACGATCCCCGGTACAGAGCACTTTTGGACGAGATCCTAGATCCAATCGCCGCCTTGCTGGGTGATCGCGAAGGCGGAATGTGTCGCAGGGAGGCCTTCGTCTTCGTCTCCTCCGCGGCGTCGATTACACCGGTTCACTTCGATCCTGAACACAACTTGCTACTCCAGATCCATGGCGTCAAGCAGATGCACATAGGTCAGTTCGCCTCCATGACGAAAGGCCAGCGAGAGCTCGAGCGCTACTACAACGGAGGCCATCGGAACATTGAGCACATGCCCGAAGAGGCTGATGTGTTCGGCCTGCAGCCCGGGAGGGGAGTTTACGTTCCATCACATGCGCCGCACTGGGTCACCAACGAAGGTCTCGCTTGCGTTTCGCTATCGATAACATTTCACACCAAGGAAATTGTTCGTCGAGGAAATCTGCATGTTGTCAACTATCACTTGCGCAAGCTCGGCCTTTCGCCATCCCCGCCTGACAGGTCCAAAGTCGTTGACGCAGTCAAACTGGCGATTCACCGTGTGGCGAGGACAGCGCGGAACCTGCGCAAGAGGATGGCTGAAAGTCGCGGACCCTGATCGGCCAGAGATTGGACGAGGCGAAGCCGGTCCAGTCTTGCTAGGGACTCGGCGTCCGTCGCACGGTAGCCCTCATCGCCCCCCTTCTTCCATTTTCGAGCTTCTCGCCGGATAGATGCGTCGCATCGGCCACGCACCGTCGTCGGGCCCTGAGCATCAGGCCGGAGGCCAGGGTGGGGGCTCTGGAGGCTCACCACGTCGCCACGGCACCCAATCCCGCCGAATCGCCAGCGCGGCGATGACACGGGGAAGCACATGACCCGTAGCGCCGCGAACGTACCGCAAACAACGGGCTTGGCGCGCCCAATGAGCTTTGTACGGAGTCCCGCCGCCAAGAAGATCGAGCCTGCGATGGTTGCCGCGGCAGGCATGTTCGATTGCAGCCGAAAAGAGAATCGTTCCCGCGGAGCGCACACCTGGAAGACGGCCGCCTTGGTAATAGCTGGCACAGTCTCCGACCTGGAACCAAACCTGACTGGCAATAGTCGAGTCGCCGTCGAGCAGCTCGAAAAGGAATAGCTCCCCTTGGGCGGCTGCCCCTCTCGCAGCGCGACCGAAACGCTCGCGCAGTTTGGCGAACTCCGACTGCCGCCACTGGAGCAGGTGCAGGTCGGCAAGACGCTGGAGGGCCGCACCGATATCGCTTTGATCGACACATCGGACCGTCCATCCTTGCCGTTCTGCGGCTCGCTGTGCCCGTCGAACATTCGCCCGCCACTGGCTGGACAGGCTCGCTAGGTATGCTTCGTAGGTTTTGGGTAGCTCCTGGTATGGGGAAGGCTCTTCGGAGACTATCCACCTTGGGTACGGCACGAGATGGATGGCCAATGACCCGGGAACCGCACACGCGAGATCTATCACCGCTCGTTGACTCCACAACCAATGGCGAAGTGCTGCGACGACCTCGGCCTCGCGGCCAGGCAATGCCACCACGTCGACATAGTCGGATCCTTCGATCGACCGGAGACGCGGCAAAGTCCCCTCCAGGCGGTCCCGGACGAGTGGAATCCCGCCGATCAGTTGTCTCTTGTCGAAGACCAGAGGGATTCGAAGCCTCCCGCCCGGGCCCGCGCCCATGCCTTCGACCCACCAGGATCGGACAAAGGGAGAGGGGGACTGGCAGCGAGCCACCAGGTCATCCCAGGCTGGGAATACGTCACCAAGACCCTCTACGGCCGTAATCGCGAGATTCGTCATCGGACCTGCAATGGGGGTATCCGCTGCGACTCTATTGCCTAAAGACGCGTACGTCACGTCCCTCTCTGTTGGACGACCCGACCACCCGTCGTCAGACCCCAATGTTGGGAATAACGCCTGGTCGGTCGCGTGGGCGACTATCACCGTGTGCCGAACGAGGGCAGTGTCGCTGCCCGAAAGCCGGCTAGCCCTGTGAGTCGCCTCGCTCGACAATTTGGGTCGTTCCCACGGCTCTCTCGCGACGAAAAAGACACAGGAACACGGAAAAGGCACACGATTGCGATCGGTGGCGGTCATTACCGGCAACGAACGCTTACCAAGTTTTCCCTATTCAAAGGACGTACAAGCACCTGACCTCGGCGGACGCATCGGCGCCGCGGTCAGTTCGATTCCCGCCACCTCGTCCCTCATACTGTTTAAGAATCGAGTGCGCCCAGGCAATTGCGTCGCTGACACGGATGCCTGATTTCTGCGGGCTCCTCCAGAGCTCGAGGTTCTCCGGGCGATGTCGTCTCGAACGCCATTGCGACGATGAACGGTTTCACCATCGCGCAGGTATCTCCGAGCAGATCCTCAACCACAAGAACTTGCTCGAAGACGTAAGGACCACTCGTGGCACGAGGATGACCGGGCGCGCGCACCACCACGTAACCGGCCTTGCGCCTCGTACGACCACCTTTCCGGTTGCCATTCGCCTCAGTGGAAACGCTTCGACAGACTGCACAGATCGCTGACTTCACTTGTTTGGAGCGACCACACTCGCACACGTCTCTGGCGCGACACGAAGGGCAGCGAAATGTGACGACTCGAAGGCCGAAAGACGCGCTGACACTCTTGGCATCGACGGCACCACAGTGAGAAAATTAACGAGCAGCTGTCACAGATATCCGTCAACGGTCGTGAAATCTCACGCGCCCACTACTTCGCATTGCTGGCCTCGATGCGCAACGGCACAGTGGGATCCGCCGCTCAAGATTCTTCGGCCGGTTATCGTCACATGCGCGGTTGATGTGATCGACCGACCCGCCGTCAACGAGGTACCGACCCATCACTTTCCTCACGCCCCTCACCGGTCTTGCGAGCGCACCTCCCACCGAGCGCACCATACGGCGCGGGCCATGCGAAGACGCCGTGGAGGGACGGTTAGCGGCTAGGAAGGGGAGGGTGGCTCAGAGAAGCCGGCGAACCGACATCCAGGGACTCCGGGCGGTCGCGATCCTCGCCGTCGTCGCCTACCACGCCGGCCTCCCGGTGCCGGGGGGCTACGTGGGCGTCGACGTCTTCTTCGTCATCTCTGGATATCTGATCACCCAGCTTCTTTGGGGCGAGCTCTCCAGCGGACGCACATCTTTCGCCAGCTTCTACGCGCGTCGCGCCCGTCGCCTCCTGCCGTCGGCCGTGCTGGTGATCGTGGTGACCGTCGTGGCGTCGGTCGCCGTGCTCGGTCCCCTCGAGGCGAAAGCAGTCGCCAAAGACGCCGTGGCGTGCGCCCTCTACGTCGGCAATTATCGATTCGCCGTACAGGCGACCAACTACCTCAACGCACAAGGGCCAGTGTCGCCCCTGCAGAATTACTGGTCGCTCGGCGTAGAAGAGCAGTTTTACCTTGTCTGGCCGGTGCTGCTCCTCGCCGCCTCGCTCATTCGCCGCGGTTCCCGGGGCCGGCACCGACGGACTTCGGCAGACCGGTCTCGCTGGGCCGTTATCGGCACCCTGGCGATCGTCGGAGCCCTCTCCTTTTGGATGTGCGTCTCCTTGACGCATACGGACCAGCCCTGGGCCTTCTTCTCACTGCCCACGAGGGCGTGGGAACTTGCGGTGGGCGGACTCCTCGCGCTCGCAGGGCCCTACACCCGACGGGTCCCGGCGTGGGCTCTGGGGGCGATCGGCTGGGTCGGCCTCGGCGCCGTGGCGTGGTCGCTTGCCGCCTTCGGCCCACAGACACCTTTCCCAGGCCCGGCCGCAATTGTCCCGGTGGCGGGCACCGGAGCGGCGCTGGTTGCAGGCACCCGCAATCTGACGGCCGGGCCGGCGCGTCTGCTCGGTCTGGCTCCTCTGCAGCGAATAGGCGCCCTCTCCTACACCTGGTACCTCTGGCATTGGCCGGCGCTCGTGCTTGCTCCTTACGTAGTGGGGCACCGTCTCGGACTCGCGCAGAACGTGGGCGTCTGCCTGTTGAGTCTGCTACTGGCGGCTCTGACCACCGTCCTTCTCGAGCAGCCTCTCCGGCGATCACCATGGCTCTCGGCTCGCACCACGCGCAGCCTCGTCATCGGCGGAGCGCTCAGTCTCGTCGCCGCGTTCACGGCTGTGGCGATTGTGGTGGCGGTGCCGCCACCGGTGGGCAGCGGTCACGCCATCGCCACACGACTGGTGACAAACCACATCGGTGCCGGCAGCTCGTCGTCCACGACTCAGCCGGCGGTGGCGACGGCCGACTCGCTCGACTCGCAGGTCAACCGGCTGGTGTACGAGTCGCTCGCCAACCCCGATGTGCCGGCAAACCTCACGCCATCGCTCGCCAACGCGGCGGCCGATGCCCCCGTGCCTGAAGGCGACGGCTGCTTCGACGGCTTCACCGACACCTCGGTGCACTCCTGCCTGTACGGGGATACGACCTCTTCGCGCACTGTCGTGCTCTTCGGCGACTCGCACGCCCTCCAGTGGTTCCCGGCCATCGACAACCTGGCGCAACAGCAGCACGACGCCCTCGTCGTCATGGCCAAGGCGACATGCCCGCCTATTGACATCACCATTTTCAGCCCTAACCTCGGACGTACCTACACCGAGTGCAACGAGTGGCGAGACGCCGAACTCCAGCGCATGACGACGTTGCGCCCCGCCGTCGTGATCCTCGGCTTCTCCCGCGAGTACGGCATCCCCGACGACCATGTCGTCGTCGATGGCCCGGCCTGGCTGTCCGGGCTGACCGACATGATCACTACGATCGAGCGGGACACCGGCGCCCGGGTGGTGCTCATGGGCGACGACCCCTACCCGCAGCAGTCGGTACCCGACTGCCTCAGCCAGAACTTGGCGGACACTCCGGTCTGCTCGATCCCGAAGCACTATCCCTTCTACAACCCCGGCGGGATCTCGCAAGAAAAGGCCGTGGCCGCGTCAACAGGCGCCGGCTACGTGGACACGGACCCGTGGTTCTGCATCGCGTCGACCTGCACCGTGCTAGTCGGGAGCATGCTTGTCTACCGCGACGACAATCACATCACCGCCACCTACGCAAACTGGCTCACCCCTGCCATCGGCGCCCACCTGGAGGCGGCGACTGATGGCGCGTTCTGACGAAGCATGCTCGGGGGTAAACCGTTTCGCCACTGGAATCCCGGCGGTGATTCATCGCTTGGCGCCGCCTGAACTCTCGCAAGGACGCAGAGCCGGGGATGCCCTCGAACGCCGGGTCCGGGTGAGGCTGCCCTGATTCTTCGGAAAAAGACGGGGCGATGGCACAAGAGGTTGGCCGCTCCACGAGACCCCGATCGTCCTGTCTCACTGATGGTCGTACCCCACGCAATGGCGCCCTGTGGAGACCCAGGTCAGGGCACTGGAGAAAAAATGGACCCTACAGGTCGCAAAGAGCGCGTAGAAGCGATCAGCCGTCCTTTTCGGCCCGCGCCGACCGCCAAACGCGGATCACGCTGACCCAGATCACGATTACGCCGGCCCAGCACAGAAGGACTCCAAACGCGATGGTCGCGTTGTCCTCACCCTGCGACTTCGCGCTGCTGGGGGCCGCGGCGCTGAGCAGGACGACGAGGAGCGTCAGGACCGCGACGGCCACCATGAGGCCGATCTTGCGCTTGCGGGTGAAGCCCATCTGGACGAACGCCGGCCACGCCAGCGCGATCACGCCGACCGCGAAGGCTATGGCGAAAAAGCGCCCGGGCCCCGGTGAGCGATCCGGAGTCAGTCGTCGTGACCCCGAGCGTCGTGTCGGTCGCCATCCACCACGGAAAGAACGCCGAGATCACGACCAGTCCGTCCGGAGCCAATGAGCGCCAGCCACGAGGTGGCCGTGAGCGTGAAGTGTTGCGTGCTGAATTGTTGTACTGGGGAGCGGACCGGGACCGGCGGTCGTCGCTCTCCGCGGAGGCGCTGGCCATCGCCCGTCGTCTCGACGATCCTCTTTGCCTCTTGCAGGTCCTTCTGGACGTTTACCGGAACGACCTTGTACCCGACAGCGCCGAAAATCGGCTCGCTGACTTCAGCTTGGCCGTTTCGCTCGCCGAGCAGTACGGAGATCTGCGGCCGGATACACCGCGAACTACGAGCGTGCACTTGCTTGTTTGCAGGTTGCCGACCGCGCGGGATTTGAGCATCATCTCGACGCGGCCGCCGCCATTGCCGTCCGCATAGGCGAGCCATTCGAGTCTTGGCGCTCCTTGACGATGGGATCGATGCGCTCGCTCCTCGCCGGCGAGATTGTTCGCTCGGCATCCGAAGCTGAGAGCGCATTGGCGTTGGCGGGACAGAGTGTGCCCGAGGCGATGTCCACATACGATGCACAACTCCTTTCGGTGTACCGAATACAAGGCGAATGGACGCGCGCTCGCTGGCATGACCGAACTGATTGCTGCTGCCGCTGCCGACAATCCTGGACTGCCCGTTCTGCGAACCACGCTGGCCAGGTCCTACTGCGACTTGGGTCGGGACAAAGAAGCTGCCGCTGTCATCGACGACGACATCTCAAAGGGTTTCGGACAATTTCGTTACGATGCTGCTTGGATATCGTCCATGACGACCCTGTCAGAGATCTGCATCCATCTCGAGCGTGCCGACGGCGCCGCACTTCTGTACGACTGGCTGCGTTCATGGGACGCACAGGTGTCGAACTCAGGCGTCACCTTACAAGGGCCCATTGCGTTCCATGCAGGCTGTCTCGTCACATTGCTGGGGCGCTTCGATCAAGCAGACGGTCATTTCACCCAAGCTCTCAAGGTTGGTCAGAAGCTGGACGCTCCTTACTGGATCGCAACACGAATCGCGTGGGCGCAGCTCGACCGGAAGGCGCGTTCGCCCAACGCCGGCAGGGCAGAGACGATGCTCGCGGACGCGCTTCGCTCCGCCAAACACCACGGGTTCGGCGCGCTCGTCGACGAGATCGATCGCGTTCAGGGCAAAGAACATCCCCGAAGCCCATAGCTGCGACTTTCGGAACAGGTACGGTCGGATCTCAAGGGCGACGGGCGAACGCGAGAACGGTCGCGGCCTCACGGTACAACGTCGATCACCACCCCGATGAGCAGAAGGTCAAGAACCATCACGCTCGAGCTCACCCGATTCTTTGGTGCAGTCGGCCGCGATCCGGTGCACTCGTACCGCGAAATCCTTACCAGGATGTCCATCGGCCTTGGCGACGACGCCCTAGCTACCGCTCGCTCGCTGTCGATCGCCAGACGGCGGGCCATCCGCGCAGACCGAGTCGAGCTGCTTCTGCACGATGAGCGTGACGTGGGCTGGGGTCCAGGCCCCGTCGAGGGCGTGGCGCTGGCCGAAGGTGCTAGCCCGAAAGTGCGGAACTACCGGACCGTCGACCTAGGTGCAGGTTCCTAAGTCTCCTAAAAGCGATCCGTTCGCGGTGAGAATCGCGCAGCGCTCAGCGCCAGCCAAGGTCCGGCGCAACACTGGTCAGGACCGAATCGAGAACGTGGGCGCAGTAGTCGACACCCAGCTGATTGGGGATAGTCAGGAGCAAGGTGTCAGCAGCGGCGATCGCCTCATCCTGGGCGAGTTGCTCGATGAGCGTCTCGGGATCACCGGCGTAGGTCTTGCCGAAGCGCGCGACGCCCCCGTCGATGAACCCAACCTGGTCCTGCGAGTTGCCCTGGCCACGGAAGTACGTGCGATCAAGATCATTGACGATGGGGAAAATGCTGCGGCTAACCGAAACCCGAGGCTCACGGCCGTGGCCGGCCTCGGCCCAGGCCTTGCGGAACCGATCGATCTGCTCGGCTTGGAGCTGGTGGAACGGGATACCGGTGTCCTCGCTGAGGAGCGTCGAGCTCATGAGGTTCATCCCCTGCTCGGCGGTCCACTCGGCGGTCTTCCGGGTGCCAGCCCCCCACCAGATCCGCTCACGCAGAGCGTCGGAGTGTGGCTCGACCCGAAGCAATCCGGGTGGGTTCGGGAACATCGGGCGCGGGTTGGGCTCGGCGAAGCCCTCGCCGTTGAGGACCTCGAGAAAGACTCGCGTGTGCTCGCGAGCCATGTCGGCCTGATCGGCGCCCTCAGATGGCACGTAGCCGAAGTAGCGATAGCCATCGATGACCTGCTCGGGCGATCCCCGGCTTATGCCGAGCTGCAGACGCCCGTCCGAAATGAGGTCGGCTGCACCGGCATCCTCGGCCATATAGAGCGGGTTCTCGTAGCGCATATCGATGACGGCGGTCCCGACTTCGATGGTGGTGGTCTTGGCGCCGATGGCCGCGAGCAGCGGAAATGGTGAGGCGAGCTGCTTGGCGAAGTGGTGCACCCGGAAGTACGCCCCGTCCGCCCCGAGCTCCTCGGCGGCGACCGCGAGATCAATGGATTGGAGAAGGGCGTCGGATGCCGTGCGGGTCTGCGACTGTGGCGAGGGCGTCCAGTGTCCGAAGGATAAGAAGCCAATTTTCTTCACGCTTGTGCCAACGCCTCCGAGGCGGCAATTGTTCCTCGTCAATAGCCAATAGTGGGAGTCACGTCATCTCGCGTCAGGGGCTTGGCCTCAGTGGCACGGCCTCTGCCTGCTCGCTCGTGCCAGGACGGCAACGCTTGGACCCCCCGGATGGTCCGTCCCCCGCGAACTTCTTTGGCCCCCACGTCTCCTTTTGACAGAACTTCAATCCGCCTTCCCAGTCGTGGCAGCGGCGGCCGGGTGGCCTACTCAATCGCTCTTCAGACTGGTGCGATCGCTTTGGTCGTAGCGCGGCTAGGGATTGTTCACATCGATGGTGATGGACGAACCGTTGAGGATATCGGCGGAACCAACGACAGCTACGGGTTCCAAGGTGTAGTCGCCGTTGGACACCGTTGTGCTGTTCCATTCCAAGTACCAGCCGTATGCGCTTGGGCTTGCGACGAGATAGCCCTGGAAGATGCCGTTGAGACCCAAGAACCACTCTCCGTAGGTCGTCCCAGACGGGACACTCATGTCGAGGAGCACGGTGCCCGAGACGGTGGCGTTATCGCTCGGCAGCAAGGTTACCGGTGGATTGTTCACCGTGATCGTTATCGGACTGCTTGTGCCGCTCGTGCCGCCGCTGTAAGCAGCGACGCTTTCGAGGTAGTAGGTGCCGTCACCGACGGTGTAGTCATCCTCGGTGATGGCGGCACTGTTCCAGGTCGTAGCCCAGCCGAAGTAGCTCTCAGCGGTGACGGTACCGATAAGGATCGGGTAGCTGAAGCTGGGGCTCGAGCTTAGGTAGAACGAGACGTTCGTGACTGCGGGGTTCGGACTGGCCGACGCGTCGAGCGTTACGTTGGCGCCCGAAACGATCGCGCCGTTGGATGGCACCAAGACGCTCGTGGTCGGGAGAGGGTTATCGACCGATATGGTGATTGTCGTGCTTGCCCCGTTGTTGTCGCCCAGAGCGGAGGCGACGCTTTGCAAAGTGTAGGTGCCGTTGGGGACGGTCGTGGAGTTCCATGTCACGGCCCATCCCCATATCGACTCGGTGTTGACGACGCCGATCGTGGCATCGTCCACAGTGCCCCCGTCAAGCACAAAGTGGACCTGGATTGTCCCCGATGAAGCGGATGCGTCAAGCGCGACGCTGGTGCCCGAAACGGTGGCACCGTTCGACGGCACCATCACCGAGGTCGTCGGGGATTGCACCGAAAAAGCGGGACTGACGAAACCAACCAAGGCGCCTGCAGCGACAAGCGTGCACACAGCAAAGATTGCGGCCAAACCTCGGATCGGAGAACTCTGCCCTCTTTGGCGGTGCCAGTGCTCCCGTCCGAGAGGTGAATCACCGATCATCGAAGACCTCCCACATCCGAGTCACGCCGGAGTGCATTGACTAGTGGTTCGCCGATCCCTTCGGGCCTACTCCTGCGTTGCTTCATTGGCTCCGGTTCGATCGGTCCCGGCGTGTCTTTGACGGGCCCGTTTCTCGCACCTTTTCCACTCCACCAAGAGCAAGACTGTTGTGAGGGATTCCGGGGGCACCGGTGCTCGCTGCCATTCTCATCAAGTTTGGTCGCTGGACTTCATCCAGCAGCCCGTCAGGACGTGAGCCGCTGATCGAAGCTTTCGGGAAACGCGACGGATGAGCAGCGCCTGAGTCCCTCCCGCGCATGGTCACTGTTAGGGGTTGCTTGCGCGCCGCGGCCAGTTGGGCTGAGATCGGAATGTGCGAACCCAGGAGCTGGTGTCGGAGTATGTCGGACAAGGCAAGCCGACGGATCCCTTTTGTGGGAAGCCTTGGCAGGAAGGGCGGATCTCACCGGGCCAACTCCGAGCTCAGGTCGAGCCGCCCTCGAACGGCATGGCTACTGGGACACGCATGGCGAGTTTGCAATGGGTGGCGGCCCGATCGTCCGGCTAGAGCCTGTAACGAAGGACGACCAAGTTACCTACTTGGTAACTGCTGAACACGGACTCGCGTTCTCTGGTGAATACGACTCCTACGGAGAGGCCATGGGTGCACTTGCAATATTCGGTTCGCTTGTGTGGCACCTCTGGCACCTCTCCCATACCCCGGCAATTCGAGGCCTCGTTTGGAGACCTAAGCCACTGCCATGGCCGCCGGGACCTCGATAAGTGCCCACTAACGGGTCTCCAACTAGTCGGTCCGCGTCTGCTGCGGTGGTGTGGGGAAGCTGCAGTTCGGTGTAGCCGCCACATAGCGGCGCCATCCAACGGCCAATAGGACTAAAGGGAATACCAACAGGACAAGCGGAACGACCACATTCACTTCACTCATTGTGTATGTGCTTACGAAGTTCGTGGATATCAAGACGACGAGCGTTCCTATCACGGTTACGTAGAGGAATCGGCTCCATGTCATGAGCAATGCGCAGAGCCCGATGAGAACGATCCCCACAACAACATTGCCAATGTGGTCGTCTGAAATTCTTGGCGCCGTTGTGGGCAGTTACTGAATCCAACAAGTTCAAGGCCGCCACGATGAGGAGGCATACGATCGCGCTGCGCACAGATCGAGGCAGTGTGCCCCGGCCGAATCGCTTTGCGGCCACTGTCAGCCGAACACGAATGCCGTGAGCAATAACCTGGAAAAAGTCCCAGGGAGCGTGTTGTTTCCCTTCAAGACTGGCATCGAGAAGCGTCGACAGGATCTCTTCGCCGCGGATGTCGCGGTACTCCTTCGGGTAGGCACGAAGCCATCTGCGATAACGACTCTCAGGACTCTTCACGTATATCCCCCTGAGAGTCGAAGCCGCCGGAGCGCCTCCTTGGAAATCGTCATGCGCCGCCGAGACTCCACGCCCAACATCAAATTTCCAGAGTCTGTGAGCCGGTAGTAGCGGCGAAGCCGCCCGTCTACGACCTCCTCGCGTTCTACCTCGATCAGCCCTTGGGCGGATAGGCGATCGAACGCCGCATAGAGCGTGCCGGCTCGCAATCTTGTCCTCCCCTCAGAAAGGCGTTCGACCTCTTGAATGACCCCATAGCCGTGTCGTGGTCCGCCAGCGAGCGCCGTCAGCACGAAAAAGGTCGGCTCTCGCAGTCCCGAGTCCATCGCCCACCTGTATATGCCGACGCTCGGTATATGTCAAGGCGGTGACCCGTGAGCTCCGCTCATCCTTCTGATGTAGGGCGCTCTGGGACGGCCCACTAGATGGAGGAAGCCGTCCTTTTGAAGCCCTTCTTCAGGCTTTCTTCATGAGCAGTTGGCACACCGCCCAAGGATGGCGACGTGCTGAGGGTCGATAGAGAATCCAAGCCTGGCTTTCGCTGAACGGGCCAGCCCTCGGAAGAGGTCGTCTGGCGCATCGACCACCGCTCCACATTCCTCGCAGACGAATTGGGCGTGTGCAAGAGACGCCAGTCGGTAGGTCGCCGATCCGTGGCCGTGATGCATGTGGACCACCACGCCAAGGCGCTCAAGCTCCTCCAGATTTCGGTACACCGTCGACATGTGCACATCGGGGGCTTGGCGCTGGACGGCGTCGGCTAATTCCTCAGCGCTGAGATGGTCCTCCGCCTCGAACAGGGCCTCGAGGAGCAGCCGGCGGGACGAGGTCGCTCGCCCGCCACGGGCGCGTACTAGCGCCAAGGCCTCGTCCACGCTGGAAACGTCGACCATGTCGCGGCTCCGCGCCGGCTTTCCCATTGACCCAGCCTAAGACGAAGTATTCCTAAATGCCGACATCCACTAGTTGCGACAGATTCGTATTTAGAGATAGGAAGGCCGCCCCAATCGCTGCTGTCCATCCACAGGACCCGAAAGACCCCGCCGAGAGGAGCCCTGCGCCATGACCGTGACGGAAGCACCTCCCGGAAAATTCGTCCGGGTCGCACGGCTCCGGAGGGGCTTGAGCCCCGGAGACTGGCGGAGGGTGTGGGGCATGCTCGGCGTGATCGCGCTCTTGAACATCGCCGGCTTCGGGACGTTCATCCTCTTCGTCGTTCCATCGCACTACAAGGGGCTCGGGATCGGGGTAGCGCTCACCGCGTACACCTTGGGACTCCGGCATGCCTTCGACGCCGACCACATCTCGGCCATCGACAACACGACGCGCAAGCTCATGAACGACCGCCACGACGTCAATGGCGCGAAGCGCCCCCTCTCGGTCGGTTACTACTTCTCCCTCGGGCACTCGACCATCGTGATTGCCATCGGTGCCGGCATCGTGATCGCCGAGAAGACGGTCTACGGTGCGGTCTCCAACAACAACTCGGGACTGGAGCAGTTCGGTGGCGTCTTTGGCACGATCGTCTCCGCGTCGTTCCTCTACCTCATTGCTGTCCTGAACATTGTGATCTTGGCGGGGATCATCAAGATCTGGCGGTCCATGCGGCACGGTACCTACGACGAGGCCGAACTGGAGCGCCAGCTTCAGAACCGCGGCTTCTTCAACCGCTTCTTCGGTAAGTGGATGCGCTCGATCAACAAGGAATGGCAAATGTACCCCGTGGGGATCGTCTTCGGCATGGGCTTCGACACGGCAACCGAGGTGGCACTGCTCGCGACCACGGCCCTACTCGCAGTCCAATCGCTCCCGTGGTACTGCATCATGTGCCTGCCCATCCTCTTCACCGCCGGTATGAGCCTGATGGACACCCTCGACGGTATCTTCATGAACGGGGCCTACGGTTGGGCGTTCTTCAACCCAGTCCGCAAGGTGTACTACAACCTCGCCATCACCGGTCTCTCGATAGCGATCTGCTTCATCATCGGGAGCATCGAAGTCCTTGGTCTCTTGCCCACGGAACTGCACATGCAAGGACCGTTTTGGAACTTCATGGAGAACTTCAACATCAACACGGCCGGGTTCGTCATCGTGGGGATGTTCGTCTTGACGTGGGTGGTCGCCCTCCTCATTTGGAAGCTCGGCAGGATCGAGGAGAAGTGGGGGGCGCGCTACGTAGCAAGTGGGGCGAATGAGCCCCTGTAGAAGGACCGCATCATCCCCGGTTCAACCGTCACCTGAGTCGAGTCATCCATAGAGGGCTGGGACACAGGTGCCCGCTGCGCCGGCCTCGCTCAGGGAAACGATGCGGGAATGATCCCAACCCATTGGCCGACCGCTCTATATGTGCACCTGCGCCGAACCCGATGCTCTATCGTGCCACGAAGGGACACAGAATTGCGGTTCGGTGATCATTGCCGGCAACGGACCAATACCATCCTCTACCTGTTCAGTGGGTGGAAAAGCGACCCCTGACCTCGGCCTGCGGATCCGCGGCCTTGGTCGGTTCGATTCCCCGCACCTCCAGGAACTCTCGCGGAAGACCGTAGGGTCGTTGGTGGTGCACCGTCGTTCTCGTAGCGGTCGATGAGCTCGACAGCCCACGCGGTCGCATCGTGACCCGGATGCCTGTCGGCGCGGGGTCGCAATACAGACTGAGATCCTGGGCGCGGCAAACTGTTGCCGACCAGTGGTTCCATTTGTGACTTGTAGCCGGCAAGGGTCAGCTGCGCAGGCGGACCGGCTGCTGGTTGCGGATCGACAGCAGAAGGCCATCAACTGCGAACACGGCACCCGCTCCAACACACACACCGCCCAGAGCGTCGGTCGGGTAGTGCCAACGCAGTACCACCACCGCGGCGCACACCGCCACGACGATTACTCCACCCGCTACGGCCACCAGGGGCTTGGCGAACCAAGGCACGACGAGGAATGCCGCGGCAGCGAGCGCTGCCACAGCGGTGACCGTTCCCGACGGGTACGACGGCGAAGTGCCCTCGAAATGCCGACCGACGAGTGGCTTGGCCACAGTCTGCACGATCAGGACCGCCGCTATCGGTGCGATGAGACACGAGAATGCTCGCACCCAGTTCCGAGACATAGCCGCCACGACACAGAGCACAGCTACCCCGGCAATCAGAACCGTCACCGAACCGAGGTGAACCACGTCGGCGGCCCATCTCGAAGACAGATCTGCGGGCAGGAGCCTCAGCCCGATTGCGTCCACCCGGTTGGGCCACGGTCGGTGCACGAACACCAACCCGGCGAGAGTCGCCACACCGAGCAAGAAGAATCCAAGGAGCATCTCCGTCAGTGCCTCGGCGTGAGGGCCGAAGCCACGGCGCGGTTCGAGGCCGCTCGGAGGCGCTGTCGACATCACCATGCTTACGAGGCTAAGGGGCTCGGCGTCTGAACGGACCTCGCCCCGATCCGATCGCTCCTGACAGACCCGCGCTCGCGGTCCCGAGCACGAGCCCAATTCTCCTGCTCCAGTAGGGGAATTGCTCCGGGTCGCGCCGCCGTCACCTGGTCGTGGCGCCCACTTCGCCGTGAGCGTCAAACGTGGCTGCCTGCCGGCGCCAAAGCGTGACAATGATCGTCATCCGGAATCGCACCGACGCTCGAAGGACGCTCGGTTGCCGTGCTCTCGATCGCCGGTGGTCTTGAATTCACTGCGAAAGATTCGGCAGAGAATGGCGTCACAATTTGTGCGATGTCTCGGACAGAAGTTCGTACAGAATCCTCGGCTTCAGGCGCGCCCGCTGCCGGCCTATCGGGCAGCCGCCAGTGCGAGAATCTGTAACTCACATTTGAGAGTATCTCCACCCTGATGGCAGAAGCTCTCGACATCCGCACGTTGTGCGTAGATCGGGTTGGCGAGTCGATAGACAACCGCGTGGCCCGCCGGCAAGTGGACCCATCCAACGAGTCAAACCTCGGTATGCCGGCAGATGGTGTCCACGGACGCCGGATCTGGGTACCAGCGTTCGGCGCAGCCGCGGGCAGTCGCCCTCGCAGCTAGTTGTCGGTGGTTGAGTGCTCGTTATGCACTGGGTGCTTGTGGGACGGCCCGTCATGCCCTCTCTGACCCGTCGACGGGGTCACCTGACCCCGGAAACCCAGCACTCTGAGGAAGAAGAGCCCAATCCGGTTTGGGCGTTTGCGCAACTGGGCCGCCTTAGCTGCAGCCTCATGACCGTCAGTCACGCGAACCTTGTGGGCCTGATTCGCATACCGCGCCCGTCCACTCATTGTCCGAACGCTACTGGAGAACGGACTGGCCCGTGAGGGACGAGCGGAGCACCAGGCCACCTCGCTACGACACAAGTCCGCTCGGCGAAGCCAGAACCACCGACTCGACATGCTGCCGTCAGCTCAGGCGGCTACGAACTCTTCGAGGGCCCAATCAAGGTAAGAGGGCGGAAACTTCGACAAGTTGGATGCACCTGGAACCTCGGCAATCGCTTTGGCCGCATCCGCTGCGTACTGGCGGGCAAGTTCGATCACCTCGTCGATTCGATCGGAGTTGACAATCATTCTGAAAGCTTGTTCCAGATCCGCAGTCTGACGCCGAAGCAGGAGCGCGCGCAGGTCGCCTCCACTGGGCTGGGCGAGTTCCAGCAGGACTGGCATTGTGAGGACCCCGCTTCGCAAGTCAGCACCTACTGGTTTTCCCAACCGGTTAGGGTCACCGATCAGATCGAGTACGTCGTCAATGAGCTGAAAGGCCATTCCGAAGTTCTTTCCGAACTCACCGAATCGGTTGACGTATTCATTCGGTAGCGCCGCGCAGAGCGCACCTACTCGACACGAGCAGGCGAAGAGCGCAGCGGTCTTCGCCTCGATTGTGAAGAGATAGCGACCAATCTCCTGACCAATATCGAACAGATGCTGGGTCTCAGTTGTCTGCCCGACGCAGAGATGGGCCACCGTACGGGCCACGTCCGATGCCACTTGTTGGCCTGCTACCGCGGCTTCGGCGGCCGCCCTCGCCATCAGGAAGGTCCCGGCCAGCAGCGCTTCGTTCTGGCCTTCGACGGCGTTGATGGTCGGCGTCCCCCTCCGAGTCTCCGCGTGGTCGAAGATGTCGTCGTGAACCAACGAGCCGACCTGAACCAGCTCAACAGCTACAGCTGCCGCTATGACGGAGGGATCGAACCTCTTTCCCACGCTGGCCACCGCCAGGGTTAAGGCAGGACGAAGCCGCTTTCCACCGCCGCCCACCACTCTGAGGCAAGGACCAGCGAGATCTGGTGCACCCACTGTGCAGGTCGCGGTAAGCCGATCACTTACTGCTTCTAGGTGCTTTTCAACTCCCGACCGCCCCAAAAGGTCGAGCGGGGATGAGTGCATGTGGGGACGCTACCGCAACGACTCAGGGCCTTATCCACAGCGAGGACGGGAAAGTTCGATGCGAGTTGGGAACGGGTTCGGGTTGCTCGTGCGTGTCCCCGGTGGTCCGCGCTATTTGTGAGCCAGTTCCATCGCGGTCCGTCGGTCACCGATCAGGCGTGTACCTGCCAAAATGAGAAGTGAGCCCACCCGCTGCCGTGCACGAACGAACCGCGGTGAATCGTCATCGAGCCTCACTCGCGGCCGCCCTCGGGATCGAGGCTCATAGAGGAGATCGTCATATCTTGCCTTGGCCAGGGCGCGTAGCAGTTCGGGGTGCATGAGGTGCTCCTTCGGAGAGAAGCAGTATTAACTGGGGATGTGACAGGGGGGCGACGCTTGGCCAGTGCCCGAAGGCACAAAGGCCCCCGTTAGGACCCCGTGGCCACGATTCACGTGGCATGCAACACCTGGCCGGCTGTCCGGAGAACCACAGTCCATCCTTGGGGAGAGAGCAGCCCTCGAACTACCAGGCGAAAAGACGGCGGGGACGGAGCGTGTAGACGAAACCGTTCCAACCGTCGGGGGCAAACGTGCCGAAGGGGGAGGCGCTGTCAAGAACCCTGCACAGTTCAACGCTCTCAGATGGCCGACCCACCTTCTTCGCCGTGCCCGAACCAATGAGGCTGTGGACCAGGTCCGCCACTGTGAAAGCGATCTCTGGGCTTCGATCAAGGCAGTTCGCCAATAACGATCCGGGAGAAACTGTCACATAGATCTCGCCATCACTGCAGCCCCCGATGACAGGAACAGCATGCGGCTGACCGTTGCTCCTGACAACGGCCACCGTGACGTTACGTGTGGCGTTGATGAACTCCTCGACTTGGTGAGCCGTGCGATCTTCACCGTGCAGCGAGCGAGTAAACGGAGAGGCCGCTGCCATCGAAGCATCGAGAAGTGCTTGGAGCGTCTCAATCGACACGGTGGGTGATGTTATCTCTGCCCCTCTCCCAGCGGAATGGGACAACCGGATCCACTCGCTATCGGCACCTCCCAGGGCGTCAGTCGGTGGATAACTGAGCCCCGAACTCCTCGGGATCGAAGTAGTCACGCCAGCTGCCAATGACTCCGTCGCACACCTCAAACACGCCAGCGATCATGAGGGCCGCCGTCTTTCCGCCCAACCTCACGTAGTCGATTCTTTCGGTCATTACTACCGCGCCATCGGTCAGGAGGTGGCGAATGTCGGCGTCAACCTCGCCGCCCAGACCCATCATCCGTGCGAGGTCCGCCACGATGGCCTCTCGTCCATGGACTGGTTCGAGCGGGCCGTTGCGATACTCGGCGTCCTCGCTGAAGAAACGGCCGAGACTCGCGGCATCGCCTGTCGGCCATGCCGCAATGAACGCAGCCATGAAACCCCGCACGACTTCCTCGGCGCTTGGTGGTCCGCCCACGTACTGATCGTTGCTCGCCGTCCCTAGGGAGTCCAATCGGCCTACCAGGGCGACCGGGATGGTCAGACTGTCGGTCGGCCTGGAGTGACCTCCGGCTGTCGCAGTCACACCGAACTGTCCACCGTCCCAGCAAACCGGGACAGTGCTCCGCTTAGCTCTCGATTCTGCTGAGAGAGTCTGCCGTGGTTGGCGTAGCGCCATATCCGACGCCAGGAGTCACAGAGAGCGCCCGGACCGCCCCTTAGGTTTCTCAGAGTCGCTCGGTAGAGGCACCGAGATCAGCGTCCGCGGCCAGGAATCGAGCGCTGGCGACCGCCCAGTTGCCTGAGACAATCCAGCGGTCACCATGATCAACGCAGAGTGCTTCCCTACCCATTCCTCCTCCGTAGGCTGCGGCAATTGACGCCAGTAGTAGTCGTCGAGGTCGAAGTCTGACGAACCAAGCCTCGCGCCCAAGCGTGCTGCAAGTGTGGTTTGGCCGGAGGCAACCGGACTCACAATCGCAATGCGATTCACAACCCAATCACGCCCCGGCGGTGTTGCATCGCCGGCATACGGGAGCGCTATGGGTCTTATCGAACTGCCATTCAGACCGAGCAAGGCTTCTTAGTCGAGAGGTGGGTCCATGGCTCGACTTGAGCTCATCACGTCTTCGGTCTCGTCGCCCTCTTCTTGACGGACGCCTCGACGAAGACGCTCGAGCACGATCACCAACGCAACCAGGATTCCCCCTATCCCGAACACAATGGCGGCGATTCGAATCATCCTGACGAGGCGTCGTCCAAAGCTGTGGGCCCGATCTGCGAGCTCGAGCGCATGCTGGGCGGTATCCAAAGCAGACTGCACATGAGCCAGGTCTGTTTCGGCCCGGGTGACCGCGCTATCGAATGTGGTCATAAGGAGGTGGGACAATCGTCCGGATCAGGCCTCAGCCGCACCCTTGATGGCAGCCAAGGTCGCGCCGATACCGTTCTTTGCAGCGTCGCTGCGCATGCCAATCTCCTTCGCCGCGTCGTCACCGAACATCTTCTCGAAGAAGGCTGAGCCCTCAGGAGGCAGCTCCCAGGTTTCGGTGACTTCGGTGCCGTCGTCCATCGCCGTGAATGAGTAGCCCCATCGGGCGCGTGTAGGCGGCTCAGTCACAACCCAGGCGAATTCGTGGCCACGGTCCGCCACGATCACCTCCGAGCGTGTTTCCCACGTTCGTTCCGAGCGCTCGTTGCGCCCTGTGAACTTCGCTCCAACCTGAGGTCCTTCACCCTCGTCCCACCAACATGCCGTGCAAACGGGGCTCCACTCACCGATGCGGGTGACATCCGCCACCATGTCGTAGAGCTCCTCTGGAGAGCGCTTGATGACGATTGAATCTGAGTGGCGCAAGCTGTCCATCCCCTCAGTATGCCGGGAGATTCCGGAGTTGTCAGTTGTCCTGGGAGCTGCGCTGAGTCCGTTCGGGAAGATCCGCTAACCGTAAGCCCCGAGCATCGCAACGCGGGCTAAGGGAGAGCCAAAGCCGGGTAGTGGCACGCAGACCGTGCTCTTTACGTGCCGCCGATGCCCGACTCCGACGGCCTGAGGCATCGTGCTTGGATAGAGGTGCCGGTGCACAAGTCACCAGATCCCTGAGGTCGTGGCCATCGTGAGATGGTCATCTCAGCCCGAGACCCGGCAGCTGGGCCGGCTTCCCGTCGGTGTCTCATTTACGAGACTGCCGCGAGGCCGACACAAAAGCAAGACGATGCTGGAGCGCGCCACAAGGGCGTCCAGCACCAAATGGCCAGTCGCTCAAACGAATGCATCACCAAAAGGATGGCGAGATCCGCCAAAAGAGGGCGCTGAAGACCGGGCCGCTCCACAACATCCCCTATCCAGAGGTTTCCGTAATCGCTGTTGCGCACTTGTCGGGCGCCCCTTACCATCGTGCCGGATGAGCCCTCGCACGGGCGCCCTCGGATAGAACTTCGCATGGACGACACCGAAGTGATCCATCTGAGGTTGGGGCGCGTTGAAGACATGTTTCAAACATCCGAGTGGGACGCCATGTCGCCGCATTGGAGCTTCGAACCCGGCATCGACTATTGCATCAGCCAACTGCGTAGTCGCCGATCACGGTTACCTGTCCGCTTGGAGCTCGAGCTGCCAGCGCCCCAGCTTGATTCTGAGACGCCGACCCGTCTTCGACAAACGCTTTCTCGCTACTGTGAAGACCGGATCGGTCGTAACAACCGCGAACGTCGAATAGCTAGACGGGATGCGTACTCCACGCTCAAGATAGGAATACCGGTCGCCATTGTCGGTCTGGCCATTGCCGTTGCGACGGCGGTCGCCCACACTCAGGAGGACTTCACGCTTCCGAACCTTGCTGGTTGGGTCTTGGCCTGGGTGGGCCTTTGGTATCCACTGGACGCCATCCTCTTTTCATCGGTCGGGCCAAAGCGTGAGAACGCCGTTTTAACCCGATTGCAGGATGCAGAGCTGTTGGTCAAACCAGTCTGAACATCGCCATGACGGCGGTACGACGAAGCCGCTTCGCGATCAAAATTCAGTCGCAATTCCTCATTCTGCCCAACGCCCGACCACCACAGGGGAAGAGGCCGCGTAGCCGAGTTTCGACTCGACGGCCACCCTGAGCTTCGTCCCGAGAACCTGCCTATTGGTTCTGCCCACAGTAGAGGGCGACGTCTGACGCCGCGCCGCTGCCGTTGCCTTACTGGCGTGTTCAGCAGCCCCGGCAGCGCCGACTCCGACACTCGTACTTGCCACGATTCCGGATGCCAGGAAGGCCAGCATCCCCACCGTCGATGCGATGATCATTCTGCGCACTTCGTCCTGCTTTCTAGGCGCTCGACTTGATCAGAAACCTGAAGATACCCTGAGAGCAACCCCCATGGCCATGTCTATGTCCATTGCCAGGCGGAATCGCGGAACCCACTCGAGCCGGACAGCAAAGGCACGTTGACGGGAAGAGACTGGGAGTTGTGGTCAGTGGGGTCAGGGGACGGGATCGAGCTGTGCCGCGGGCCTGAGGACGCTCGATTCCCGACAGCTCCAATTGCCCCCACGCGCGAGCACGAGCCGCGCTCGAAACGCAATGCTCACGATTTCGAGGCAAGCACGCCGATCACGCCACCACCGGGCACTGGGGCCAGGCTCTCGCGGTAGGTGGCTGCCTTCGGCCCACGTTGCCTGAGGACGTCCACCGGCTGGGTGGACAAACGCAAGGCTTCGCTCATGCTCTCGAGCGCAAGAAGCACACGACGGACATAGCGTTCTGTGCCCACGGGCCACGAGAGCCCGCGCGGAGACACTCCCAATTCGGACTGCGTCCTCGACCACTCGGCAAATTCAAGGATGACAGGTACAGGGCGACCATAGGTCCACACGAGGCCACGCAGCACCTTTAGCGCTACGGCCGAGTCGAGGGTCTCCGAGTCGAGCCAGAAGCCCTGACTCACACGAGCCATGCGTGAGCACCGTCGCATGCGCTGTAGTCCGTGGCACCAGTGAGACGCGACTTCCGCCAACTCCTCAGTGGGGATGTCAAGGCGCTTCGAGAGATACGCGGATTCCACCATGACTCCTCCTCAGCGGGTTGCTTTGCCGTTCCCTCCTGTTGGAAGGTCGGTGCCGACCCTCTCCGAACCATGGTGCGCCTCTGGGCCAATCCTGTCTGTCGTCGAAAGAACACTCACTGTGTAACCGGGATGACACTCGCCGCCGGATCAGGAGCAGCCCCCGAGCAGCTTGTGGCTTTGGACTACCAGTTGGGCGATGGAAAGACGGACTCGTGGAATGGCCGCTTCTTGCCCAGCTCCCTGATGACGAGCGCCGCCGGTTCCTGGCCAGCTGCCGACGCCAGCGCTTTGCCAAAGGCGAACATCGTGTTTCACGCCGGTGACCCCGCTGAATCCCTGCACTTGGTCGCGACGGGTCGACTGGCGGTCTGGTCGTTCAGCGAGCTCGGCGACGCCACCATGCTCCGCCTCATCGGCCCGGCCGGTTTCGTCGGAGAGTTGTCCCTCCTGGATGAGGGTCAGCAACGCTCCGCCACAGTGCGGGCACTCGAGGCCGTCGAGACATTGTCGGTCCGGCGGCACGACTTCGAGCGACTTCGGCTCGAACAGCCTTCGGTCGACCGAGTTCTCTTGGCCGCACTCGCCTCTGAATTGCGGAGGGTGTCAGACCTTCTCATGGAAATGCTCTTCGTATCTGCCGAGACCCGGGTGCTTCGGCGGCTCCTGTCCGTCGCGAACCTTTGGGAGGTGAGAGCGCCTCTCCCGATCACCCAGCAGGAGCTGGCTGGGTTGGCGGGCACGACACGAGCGACGGCTAACCGCGCGCTTCGCGAAGCGGCCGCGGATGGCCTTCTCGCCCTCCGGCGTGGTTCAGTCGAGATTCTCGACGCCGAAGGGCTGGCGAGGCGTGCGCATATCCGTGGCCCTCGTGCTTAGCCAACGGCTGTTCGCACACGCGCGATCCAAGCGACACGCGCGATCCAAGCGACTCGCCGCACAGAGATCATTGTGTGAGTGCGAAGCTGTCGAGCGGGCGCAAAGCACCAGATTCTGCGAGCTTGAGCCCGCGCAGTACTTGACCGTAGGAACGCAACGGGCTCATCTCGCAGTACCCGAGCTCGCTCTCCAAGCAGAACGCTCGGACAAGGGCCTGCGCACGGGCCAGATTCGGTCGGGGCATCGTCGGGAAGAGGTGATGCTCGATCTGATAGTTGAGCCCGCCGAGGATGAAGCCCGTGCACGCGCCACCCGCGATGTTGCGAGCCGTGATGACCTGTCGCCGAGCGAAACCGAGGTCGGAGCCTTCGTCGATGATCGGCATGCCCTTGTGGTTGGGAGCGAAGCTACATCCGAGGTAGAGCGAGAAGACAGCCTGATGCACCGCGATGAAGGCCACCGCCTCGGGGAGAGGAAGGACCCAGAGCACAACCGTCAGGTAGAGCGCGGCGTGCCCCGCGAGGAGCAGGCACTCGCTCAGCGCAGCGCGATCCCGGCGGCGGATTAGGTCTTGTACGCCCGACACGTACAACCCCGTGCTGCGGAGGAGCATCAATGGTACGAAGAGCTCCGCCTGTCGCCTTCCGAGACATCCGGAGAGTCGTGGCAGCCGTCCCGGATCACCTGCGGCGGGGCCGTCCACGGATACACCGATGTCCGGATCTCGGTTGACCTGGTTGGGATGGGCGTGGTGGGCATTGTGCTTGGGGACCCACCAACCGAAGCTCAGACCAATCAACACGTTCCCGATGCCGAGACCGAGCCTCCGATTGGCGCGCCTCGTCTCGAAGATCTGTCCGTGCCCCGCATCGTGGCCCAAGAACCCGATCTGGGTGGACATCACTCCGAGGAACACTGCCACTCCGAGATTTGCCCAGGAGGCTCCGAGGACGAAGAAAGCCACCCAGCCGGCGGCGAACGCCGCAACCGTCAGAATGAGCTTCACCCAGTAGTAACGCAGCCGACGATCCATGAGACCAGCCGCACGGATCCGTGCCGTCAGCGTGCGGAAGTCCTGCGTGGCGCGGGCCTCGACGGCGGCCGGAGTCAGGACGTCGGCGCGTTCGATGAGCGACACGTCAAGTAGTGGGGTTTCGTCGGTCGACGTGTTGTTGACGGACTTCACGGTTCCAGTTGTCGTTGTTGTCCTTCCCTGCTGCTTCGTTCTGGTTGGTCGTTGACTCAGGGCGCGAGTGGATCACGACTTGCGCACTATCAGTCTTATGAACTGCTGACCACACGGGGAGGTCTCACCGATCTCCCCGTAGATGCGGCAATGCTCGTCGTCACACCAACCCATAAGCGTGTTGCCGGTGCGGACGTCGGATGCATGCCCCAGACAGAGTGGGATGTCCGGTAGGACCACGGTCACCGAGTACGACGGATCATCAGGGTCTGGGCCGCGGCCAAGGGTACGACGCGGGGGTTCCAGCGCCACCGTCGCGGCCTGACTACACAGTGCACAGGGCGACCCCGAATCCAAAGAGATCACTGGCCGACTGCCTCTCGGAAGTCGCGAAGAGCAAGGACTTGCACATCAAGGTGCGGAGCCGAGTGTCGTTGGCTCCGCAGCGATCCCCCGCGCTCTGATTGGGATGTCGATCGCCTCTTGGAGGGCGGGCGATGCGGGCGCCTACGCACCGCGTAACCGCCCACACAACCCCGAAGGGTCGCTCACGGTCTGCAAGATGTCCGGGCTCCGTTCGAATCGGGCCAACTCGGGTCATCTCGAACGGGCCACATCGGCGAAACGCCGACGACACGCTCATCCTACCAGCTCAGATTGCCGAAGCTGGTTCGTCGCGCTCGGATTGTCCCTGCGTTTGGGAACCCCCGTGAGGTAAGGCGGGGCCTGCGCCTGCGTCCGAGGTCCAGGGGAGCGGCCGTCCGCTGTGGCATGACGCAGCTTCGACACGGCCCGTGCCTCGGTCTGGCGATTCGCTCGTGGGTGAGCCCTCAGAAGACCCCGACCTCTTCGAGGTGTACGCCGCCCGCTCCAGTCGAGACCGGAGCGCAGTCGTAGAGATCTCGCGCTCACGATCATCGAAGCCGACCAGGAGCCTGGCAACCTGGACGCACAGAAGCGATGTGGCAGCGGCATCGAACGGCGAGATTGCGTGTTCGCTTGCGATCCGGTCACCGACCTCGTCGTCCCGGTCATGGCCAAATGGCTCGCACAACGAGAGCGGCTCCGATGCGTGTCGGAGCACCTCGACGATCCGATCCGCGCCACACCCGCTTCCATGGCCACCTCGGCGGTGGTGGGTTGGCGCCAATGCCGGACCTCGAATCGCGTTCGGTCCTGCGTGATCTGCCGTGCCGTAAGGAGTCTCGCTGCTTCGAGGACGCTCACGGGACAACCGGCGAGGAATGCGCACCCAGGCAACGCGATCCATTCGGGCTGCACCCGGTGGTAGCCGCTGTCCGCTACGCTGTAAGCGATGCCCCGGGGTTCCACCCGGCGGCGGCTGACAATCGGAGTCGGCCAGGCCCACGAGACATCCATCGAGTCGGCCTCACCCCCTAGGACCGACTGGAGTTTTTCCTGCCTACATCTGCCATCTCCGCTGCGCCCCCGCGCGCTCCTCGCTTCGACGACCTCGGCGTCTCTGACGTGCTGACCAGAGCACTCGCGCAACAGGGCATCATCACACCCTTCCCGATCCAAACGGCCGCCCTGCCCGACTCCCTGGCGGGGCGGGACGTGTGCGGCAAGGCTCCGACTGGAGCCGGCAAGACGCTGGCGTTCGGGCTAGCCGTCTTGTCCAGGCTCGAACGAACAGCGCCGGCCGGCCGCCGTGGCCGGCGCCACCCCTCCGCGATGGTCCTGGTCCCGACGCGGGAACTGGCGGCCCAGATCCAGACCGACCTGGCCTCCCTCGCCACAGCCATCGGCGCGCGCATCATGTCTGCCTACGGAGGCGTCGGCTACGCCAAACAGCTGTCGGACCTGCGCAAAGGCGTCGACGTGCTCGTTGCTTGTCCCGGGAGGCTGTCCGACCTGGTGGATCGAGGAGCCGTCGACCTCTCGTTCGTGGACCTGGTCGTCGTCGACGAGGCGGACCGGATGGCGGACATGGGCTTTCTGCCAGCGGTGCGCCAGTTGATCGACCTGACCAGCCGGGACCGTCAGACGTTGCTGTTCTCGGCCACGCTCGACGGGCCCGTGGACAGGCTTATACGCGATTACCAGCACAGCCCCGTGCGCCACGACGTGGAGCCCACCAGCACCAGCAGAGGACAGATCCATCACCACTTCTGGTGGGTCGAATCGCAAGACCGGATCGAGGTGACTGCCGAGACCGTCTCGGCTCGTGGTCCGGCAATGGTGTTCTGTCGGACCAAGCGTGGGGCCGACCGCCTTTCCCAACGCCTGGCCCGGTCGGGGCTACAGTCGGCCGCGATCCACGGGGACCGCAGCCAGGTGCAACGCGAACGCGCGCTCGCTGCGTTTCGATCCGGCCAGCTCGATGTCCTCGTCGCCACAGATGTCGCCGCTCGGGGGATCCACGTCGACGCGGTGCCCCTCGTAGTCCACTTCGACCCGCCTGCCGATCACACGGACTACGTCCACCGGGCCGGGCGGACCGGGAGAGCCGGTGCCGATGGGAACGTGGTCTCGCTGATTACCCAGGAGCAGGGAGCCAACAGCGGCCAACTGCGCCGACGGCTGGGGCTCTTCAGCACGGTCACCTCGCCTAACATTCCCTCCCTTGCGCTCGTCGCTCCCGGTCACGCTCCCGCTTCCGCTCCCCCTCCTCGTCGCCGGCCCGAGAAGGCGCAACGTGGCACACGGATGTCTGAGGTAGCAGCCGGTAGCCCACCACGCCGCACCAGCTCGCCGCGCAACAATGCCAAGGCGGCTCGACCCTCTCGACGGCGCAAGAACCGTCGATCGACCCGCAGCTGAGCGGCCCCTTGGCAGCGCGCGCCCACGGAGGCGGCGGGGGCCGATCGCGTCCGTGTCGTGAGATAGGTGACCTGGTACGTCCTCCAGACGCTGGTTGGTCAGGTTCGGCTGTCACGGCCCCGCTGGCACAACGTTCGCGTCCGATGATCGGGAGGACGCTCGCCCCGCTGACCGAGGACTGCCTCCTCCCCTCACAGGCACGGCAGGTTCGCCTGCGCCGTTGGTGGCGCGACGGCGGGAACCCAGTCGGTCTACGAGGGCTGCGGGACGATGCGGATGTAGGGCTTTGGCTCCCGCCACTCGCCGAAGACCTCTTTCGCCTCATCGTTTGAGACGGATCCCGCGATGACGACGTCCTCGCCCGGCTTCCAATTGACGGGGGTGGCCACGCGATGCTTGGCGGTCAGTTGCAACGAGTCGATCACCCGCAGCACTTCATCGAAGTTCCGGCCGGTGGTCATCGGGTAGACGAGGACCAACTTGATCTTCTTGTCCGGCCCGATGACGAACACGTTCCGGACGGTCTGGTTATCGGCCGGCGTGCGCGCCTTGGCGTCGCCCGACGTCGATGCCGGAAGCATGCCGTAGAGCTTCGCCACGGTGAAGTCGTCGTCACCGATGATCGGGTAGTTGGGTGCCGTCCCCTGGGTCTCGGCGATGTCGGCGGCCCAGCGTTCGTGGTCACCGGCCGAGTCGACGGACAGTCCGATGATCTTCACCCCGCGGCGGTCGAACTCGGGCTTGATCCTGGCCATGTAGCCCAGCTCGGTCGTGCAGATGGGGGTGAAGTCCTTCGGGTGCGAGAACAGCACGCCCCACGAGTCCCCGAGCCAGTCGTAGAAGCGAATCTTTCCCTCTGTCGTGTTTGCCTCGAAGTCCGGGGCGGTGTCGCCGATGGTGAGCGTCATGGACGTGGCTCCTCTTGGTCGTCCGATGGGGGGGCACGGATCAGTGAGAGAACTTATGCCTTCTCGGGCGACCCTGCTTGCGCATCGCCACGGGCCCGACCGCGCTCTCTCGGGGCGGCCGCCGGGCCCGACGCAACCAACTCTCAGCCTGGTCCGAGAGGAGCCACCAGCTCTTCGGCGATGCGTTCGATCTGCTCTTCGCCGGGGTCGAACAGCGACACGTAGGTGATCCCGACTTCGCCGCGCCAGCGCTCGATGCGGTCCCGCAGCTCGGCGCCGGTGCCCACCAGATACAGGGTCGAGTCGCGCAAGAGGCCGGGGGCGACTCCGGTCTCTGCGGCCTCCCGGGACAGGGCGCCATCCCCGTCGTCGCCCACGATCGTCCGGACCACCATGGTGTGGAGCTCGATCCCAGCCGGGTCTCGGCCGACGCCCTCTGCGCCGGCGCGGACCCACGCTGCTTTCCGGGCCATGCGCGCCACCGTGGAGTCGGCGAGGGATCCGCCCACCGACCACTCGCCCGTGTCCTGTCGGGGGATCATCGAGACGATGTCGGCCTCCCGCCCACCCAGGTGCAGCAGCTTCGGACCGCCACCGCCGATCAGGATCTTCGGAGAGACGCGCTCGTCCGCCGCCATCGGCACATCGGTGACGTCGAAGTAGCGCCCGCGGAAGGACGTGGACGGCTCCGTCCACAACCGGCGCATGAGCGCGAGCGCCTCCTCGAGCCGTCCGATCCTTTCACCGGCGCTGGCAAACGGCAGGCCAGTGGCGGCGAAGTTGCGCGGCGACGTATCCCGCCCCCAAACCGAGCTCCAGGCGACCACCGGAGAGGAGCTCCAGCGTGGCCGCCGCCTTGGCCGTGAGGACGGGGTTCCGCAGACCCATGTCGAGGACGAGCGTGCCGATGGCGACGGAGGCGGTGACCGGCGCCACGGCGGCAAGGGCCGCAATCGGATCCCACTGGGAGACGACCTGATGGTCGGTGAACGTGATGGCCGAGAAGCCGAGCTCCTCGTAGCGGCGGACGCGCTCCCTCCATGACTCCTTCGGGAGCGCCCAGAAGTGGAGCCCGAAGCGAACGCCACGGGTGTGCGCCACGCTCGGCACCCTACGGCAACAGGCATCCGCGTCCGGGCCGCCTGTCATGATCGCCCTCATGGTGACCCTCCGGGCCATGCGACTGGACGACCTTCCGCTCGTGCGCCAATGGCTCGCTGCGCCGCACGTCGCACGGTGGTTTCTGGCCGGATCCTCCGTCGCGAAGGAGATGGCGGACATCCGGGAGAGCCTGACGGGCGCGCAGCCGGTGCAGATGCTCGTCGCCGTCGAGGACGGCGAGCCCATCGGGTGGTGCCAGTGGTACCGCTGCGAGATCGACCTCGAATGGGCGAGCGACGTCGGAGCCGGGCCCGCAGACATCGGAATCGACTACGCCATCGGCGTGGCTTCCCGCGTCGGTCGTGGCGTCGGGACGCAGCTCGTGACGAACCTCGTGCGACTCGTCCGGTCCGTGCACCCGCACGGCGCGGTCGTGGCAGGGCCCGCCGAGCAAAACGTCGCGTCCCGTCGTGTCCTCGAGAAGTGTGGCTTCGAGCTCGTGCGGATCGCCTCCCTCGCCTCCGAGCCGACCGATGATCCCATGGCGATCTACCGGCTTCCCGGAACGACGTCCACCCCGACGCCCGCCGCATAACCCTGACGCGGGCCGAATGCCGTGAGTCGCACCGAACCCGTCGCGCTGCGTAGCTTGGCGGCATGGCTCAACGAGCGGTCCAGGGGCCGCATAAGAATGTCGTCGTCTGGGGCACCGGTTTCGTGGGTCGGATGGTCATCCCCGAGATCGTGCGCCACCCGCTGTTCGAGCTCGTCGGGGTCGGTGTCAGCGCGCCCGAAAAGATCGGTCGCGACGCCGGGGAGATCTGTGGCATGGATCCGCTGGGCCTTCCGGCCACGGACGACGTCGAAAGCTTGATCGCCCTCCGGCCCGACGCGCTCGTGCACTACGGGCCCACCGCGGCGCATGCGGCGGACAACCTCGACCTGATCAGTCGGTTCCTGCGGGCGGGCATCGATGTCTGCTCGACGGCCATGACCCCGTGGGTATGGCCTGCGATGGCCCTCACGCCCTCGGCGTGGAAAGAACCGATCACCGAGGCCTGCGAGGCCGGCGGCGCCTCGTGCTTTACCACCGGCATCGACCCGGGCTTTGCCAACGACCTCTTCCCCATGACGTTGATGGGTCTGTGCGGGGAGGTCCGTTCGGTGCGCGCACTCGAGATCCTGGACTACATCAACTACGAAGGCGACTACGAAGCGGAGATGGGCATAGGCAGAGGCCCGGAGTTCACGCCGCTGCTCGAACACCAGGACATCCTCATCATGTCGTGGGGCGCGACCGTGCCGATGATCGCGCATGCGACGGGCATCGAACTCGACCGGATCACCACCACGTGGGACAAGTGGGTCACGCCCTCGCCCATCACGACGGCCAAAGGGCTCATCAACCCCGGAGAGGTCGCGGCCATCCATTTCACGATCAACGGCGTCTACCGGGACGAGACCCGCATCGCGCTCGAGCACATCAACCGGGTGGGCACGGACGCCGCGCCCGAGTGGCCGCGTGGGACCGAGGACGACGTCTACCGCGTCGAGATCGAAGGGTCGCCGTCCATACGCCAGGAGACGGCCTTCCGGTTCACCGATGGCTCGGGTCGCGATGCCGCGGCCGCCGGGTGCCTGGCCACCGGCCTGCGGGCGCTCAACGCAGTCCCCGCCGTGAATGCGCTCCCACCCGGCTGGGTCACGCCGTTGGACCTCCCCCTCATCCCCGGACTCGGAACCATCCGCTGACCCAATCGCGCCGCGGCGGTGCGCGATGACGGTCCTGGCGTGCCCCGCCCGCTTGTCCCGCGTCGGCCTCGGTCGAACACGACGACCGACGACGGTCTGCGCAATCGTCGTGTGTGGTAAACACCCCCGTCGTGAACGAAGCCGTGCGCGTCGAGAACCACGGAGCCGTTCGGCAGCTCGTGTTCTGCCGAGCGGAGGAGTTCAACACGATCACGCCCACCCTGCGCGACGAACTCAGCGCCGCTCTCGACGAGGCCGAACAGGACAATCAGGTTCGCGTCGTGTTGATCACGGCCGAAGGGCCGGCGTTCTGTGCCGGTTTCGGGTTGGACTGGTCGACCCTCGCGCAATCGAACGAAGCGTCCACGCGCGTCTGGGACACGGTGGCCGACGTGCGGATGATCGGCCGCTTCGGCAACACCTTCGCCAAGCTGCACGCGATCTCGAAACCCACTGTGGCCGGCGTGCAGGGTTGGTGTGTCGCCGGTGGCACCGACATGATTCTCAACGCCGACATCATCATCGCCGGCGAGTCGGCGCGCTTCGGCTATCCCCCCGCCCGCGTCTGGGGTGTGCCCGAGGCACCCTGGCTCTGGGTCGCGCGACTCGGGCTCGAACGGGCCAAGCGCTACCTCTTCACCGGCGACGAGCTCACGGCGGCAGAAGCCGCAGAAGTCGGAATGATCCTCGAGTGCGTGCCCGACACCGAACTCCCGGATCGGGCACTGGCGTTGGCGCAACGGATGGCCCTGGTTCCGCTGAACCAGCTCCAGATGACCAAGTGGATGCTCAACGACATCGCACGGCACCAGTACGAACCCGAGACGAGCCGGCTGCTCGGCTTCATCTTCGACGGCGTCGCTCGCCACACGCAGGAAGGCCTCGACTTCGTGTCCCGTGCCCAGGAGGTCGGCTGGCGCGAGGCGGTCCGCGAGCGCGACCGGCCCTTCGGCGACTACGGGGAGCGGCGTCCTCGGACGTGACCACACGGCGCATGCCGGTGGACACCGCATCCGAGACGCGTCGCCGACCCTTACGGCGACGCGAAAGGTGTCAGCCGGGCCTCCCGGCGGGCACGACCGATCGGAGGAACGACCCGATCACCCGGATCGCCTCCGAGGACTCGGGGAGATCGGCAAAGACCGGCCAGACGTGGCACATGCCCGACTTGATGAGGATCTGCACGTCGACCCCGGCCTGGGCCGCCGCCCCTCCCAGGTCGAGCACATCCTGGAAGAGAAGCTCGCGTTGGCCGACGAGCACCAGGAGCGGCGGCAAGCCGCTGAGATCGGCGAGCCGCGGGGACGGCCCGGGGTCGTCGTCGGGTGTGTCACCCAGGTATGCCTCGGCGCCATAGACGAAGTCGCCGGTGGTGAGCATGGGGTCGAAGTCCGGATCGGCCGCGAAAGCAGACGAACTTCGACGGAGATCGGCCCACGGCGACAGAAGCACGGCGGCCGCCGGCATCGGCTGGGCTCGTCCGCTCAGCCGCGTGAGGAGCGAGAGGCAGAGCCCACCGCCTGCCGAGTCCCCGGCGAGGACGATCGACCCAGGCGCGACGTCGTTCTGGTCCACCAGCCAGCGATACGCCCGCTCGGCGTCGTCGACGGCCGCAGGGTACGGGGACTCCGGCGCCAGCCGATAGTCGATGACCAAGGCACGGAGACCCGCAGACCGCGCGATCCGGGCGGCGAGCTCTCTATGGCTGGCGATCGAGCCGCGCACGTAGCCGCCGCCGTGGAGGTAGAGGAGGCACCCTGCAGCGTGGCCGGGTGGACGCAACCACTCGCCCGGGACCCCGTCGGCGACGACGCGCTCGTGCTCGACGTCTGCGGGCAGCGGGTACACAGTGGCCATGCCGTCGAGCTCCTGGCGTCGGTCCGCGAGCGTGCGGCCCTCGTACCCGCCGTCACGCCGAGCGGCGAGCAGCCCGAAGAGCGCCTCTGCCTGGGCACTGACGCGTCCCGCGGCGTGCGATGCCGGTTCGGCGGTGGTCCCGTTCCCGTCGCCCGCACGGCCACCGCCGCCGCGAACGCCACCCGTGCCGAGGCCGACGTCGTCGGGGCTTGTCGAGGTCCCGTCCATCGTCAGCTCGCCGCCCCCATGCGGTCCTGCGCCTGGCGTACGGAGATGGCCATCAGGTGACCCCTTCCTTCTTCAGCCGCTCCAATTCGGTGCTGTCCAAGCCGAGGAGGTCGCCGAGGATCTGGTTCGTGGACGAGCCGAGCTCCGCTCCGAGCTGCCGGATGCGTCCCGGCGTGCCCGACAGCCTCGGCACCGGTGCCGCGATCGGGAGCACCCCGAGATCGGGGTCGTCCACCAGCTCGAACGTCCGACGAGCGAGAAAGTGCTCGTCGTGGAGGATGTCCGCCATGCTGTTCACGACCGCCGCCGGGACATCGGCTTCGGAGAGCCGATCGACGACTTCCTCGGCGTTGCGCCTCGCGATCCATGCGTCAATGATCGCGTAGAGCTCCTCCTGGTTCGCCACCCGCGCCGAGAGCGTGGCGAAGCGCGGGCTCGCTCGCGAGCTCGGGGCGGCCTATGGCGGCGGTCAGGCGAGCCAGCAGCGGCGGCGTCCCGGCGTGGTACGACACGCGCTTGCCGTCGCGGGCCGTTGCATCGCTCGCTGGGACGATCGACGGATTGCGGTTCCCGACGCGCTCGCGAAGCTTTCCGCTCGCCGCGTACTCGGCCAGCGCGCCCTCCGTGGCCCGAAACGCCGCCTCGTAGAGCGCGAGGTCGATGTACTGGCCCCCGTGCCCCATGTCACGCGCGCGCAATGCGGCCAGCACGGCGAACGCCCCCAGGTAGGCCGTCATGAAGTCGACGACCGCAAAGCCGCACCGGACCGGTGGATGCTCGGGATACCCGCTCACATAGGTCTGGCCCGAATAGGCGCAGGCGACGCGGTCGAACGCCCCCCGGTCCCGGTAGGGGCCGGTCAACCCGTACCCGGTGATCGACAGCACGACGAGTCGGTCGTCGATCTCGAGCAGCCGCTCCGGGGAGAGGCCCCACTTCTCCGCCGTCCGCCGGCGAAAATTGGTCACCACCACGTCGCAGACGGCGGCGAGACGGCGGGCGATCTCCTGCCCGTCCGGCCGTCGGAGGTCGAGCGTGATCGATGCCTTGTTCCGTCCCTCCTGGGCCCACAGCGGGGTCCGGCCGCCGGGTGACGTGGCGCTCCGGCGCGGGAAGTCGCCGCTGCGCGGCTCTTCGACCTTGATCACCTCGGCTCCGAAGTCCCCCAGCAGCGTCGCGGCCACCGGCGCCGCCAGGACGGCCGAGAGATCGAGGACCCGGATCCCGGCCAGCGCTTCCGGCGGAGCGTCCTCGACGGGCGGCCCGGGCGACCGCCGCGGCGCGCCATTTCCCGGTACGTCGGACATCGACCCCAGCATGGGCGAATCCTTCCATCGATTCAAATGAATTGTCGTTATCATTTTGATCGTTTGGATCGATTAATGCTCCGATCGGAACCGGGGCCCGGAGACCCGAGGGGCTGGGAGGCGGGAACGAGCGGATGGAACTGCGCCAGGTCGAGCACTTCGTCGCCGTCGCCGAGGAGGGGCACTTCACCAGGGCCGCTGCCCGGATGCACATCGCGCAGTCGGGGCTGTCGTCCTCGATCCGCGCCCTCGAGGCCGACCTCGGCGGGCGACTCTTCACCCGGACCACCCGGCGGGTCACCCTCACGCCGGCCGGGCGGACGTTCCTCCCTGCCGCCCGGGCTCTCCTGGCGGCGGCCGGTGAGGCTCGGAGGACCGTGTCGTTGGTCGAGAAGGTGGAGTCGGGCAGTCTCACCATCGGGACCATCCCCACCGCCGGCAGCTGGTTCGACGTCGCCGGGCTACTGGCAAGGTTCCATCACCGACATCCGCACGTCGAGATCCATCTCAGCACGGGCGTCGCGGGCGAGCTGGTCGAGCAGGTGCGAATGGCCGAACTCGACGTGGCCCTGGTGACCCTGCCCGCGCCGCTCCCGGCTGGCGTCCGCGTGACGCGTGTCGCCGCCGCGCCCTACGCGCTCGCCTGCGAGACCGACCGTGCGTCCGCTTTCCGATCCCCGGTCCCGCTTGCGCGTCTCCAAGGCGAACGCTTCGTCGACGTGCAACCCGGCAGCGTGATCCGCCAGGTGACCGACGGAGCCTTCGCCGATGCCGGAATCACACGGACGGTCGCGTTCGAGGTGGGCGACCTCTACACGCTCGTCGCCCTGGTCCGGCGCGGGATGGGCGTCGCCTGTCTCCCCCAGCTCCCCGAGCCGTCTCCCCCGGGCATCACGTTCCACGCGCTGGGAGGGTCCTGGCCGACCTGGACACTGGCGCTCGTCACGCGGGAGCACGACGCGCCCGCGGCGGCCAGCAGCCTGGTGGCCCTCGCCGCGCCGACGGGCGATCAGCCCGGCGGCAATCGGGACGCTCCGGCGGGGTGACGGCGCGCTCAGGACGAACGGTAGGGACCGAGGTCGATGCCCGGGTAGCGCTCAGCCACGCCGGACGAGTGTCTCCTCGGTCCAGTAGGGGTCGTCGGGCCGCGGGAACCCGAACAGGTCCCGCTGGCGCACCGAGCACTGGGGGATGAACTTGGCCCAGCGGTCGGGGTGCTGCTTCGGCCACGCCATCTTGCCGCCCCAGGTCGTGCCGCGCACCTGATAGTCGGCGAGCAGCGAGAAGCGGGAACGCGCCGGCCCCGTCATGTCCGAGCCGCGGTGCAGGATGTCAGTCCGGTAGAGCAGAAGTGACCCCGCCGGTCCGGTGCACGGCACCTCGCGGTCGGCGAGCGATCCGAAGGGGATGTACAGCGGCGTGTACGGGACGTCCTTGCCGTCCTCGAAGGGCACGATCCGCGTCGGACCGTCCTCCTCGGTGACGTCCGAGAGGAAGACGAAGGTGGTGAGCTGCTGATAGCGCGCCTCCGGCCGCGGCACGACGAGGCTGTGGCTGCCGTAGTCGCGGTGGAGGGGCTGGTCGTAGTTCACCGCGCCCGAGTACTTCGCCCACAACTCGACCTTGTAGAGGTGCAGCTCCGCGGTCCCGAGGTAGCGCTCGGCTGCGTCCACCAGATCCGGGTGCACGGCCAGCCGGTTCAGGTCCCAAGAGCGGTAGGGGAATTCCTCGACGCCGGCGAACTGACTCGTCGCGTAGTGCGCGTGCGCGTCGGGATCGGCGAAGTACTCCTCGGACCGGGGGAAGTGCCGCCACAGCGCCTCCTGCGCCGTCCGACAGCTCGTCTGGGGCCAAGAAGCCCTCCATGATCGAGAAGCCGCGCGCCCGCACCTCGTCGAGGGTGGCGTCGGAGACCCGCATCGCCCGGCACCTTATGCGCAGGCGGACGTCTCCCGTGGCCGGCGTCTCCCATGTGCAGCGTCCACCGACGCGCCTACGCTCACGACGTGCGCGCCGTCGTGTTCGACATGGTCGACCCCTCGTTCCCCGCCTCGCTGACCGAGCTGCCCGAACCCGAGCTCCCCGGGCCCTCGTGGGCCCGCATCGAGGTGCTGACGGGCGGGATCTGCGGCAGCGACCTCCATCTCTTCGCCCACAACACGGGGCCCTCCCCTACCCTCGCCTCGATCGGGACGTTTCCCTTCGTGCTGGGGCACGAGGCCGCCGGCCGCGTCGTCGAGGCGGGATCCGACTGCACGGTGGCGACCGGTACCCGGGTCGTCATCGATCCGTGCATTCCCTGCGCGCCCGCGTGCGATCGACCCACCCTGCGCCAATTGCGCCCGCGGCTGGACGTCGTCGTGCCTCAACCTCGACAGCCGCATCCTGAGCTCCGGTCGTTCGCTGGGCTACACCCAGGACCTCGGCGGCGGGTGGGCCGAGACGGTGCTGGCACACGAGTCGATGCTCCACCCCGTGCCCGAGGCCATCCCCGATCGCGCCGCCAGCCTCTACGAACCCGTCTCGATCGCCTGCCACGGGCTCCTGCGCGCCAGCCCCGAGGACGGCGACCCCGTGCTGATCGTCGGTGCCGGCATCATCGGGCTCGCCGCGCTGGCGGCGCTGCGCGGACTGTTCCCGCACAGCCCGGTGACGGTGCTGGCGCGCCACGAGCATCAAGGCGACGCCGCCGCCGCGTGCGGTGCGGACCACGTCGTCCTCAGCGATCCCGACAACGGGCACTGGGAGGCACTGGCGGACCTGTCCGGGGCCCGGGTGGTCGGACGCAAGAAGCACCAGATGTTGATGGGAGGCTTTCCCTACGTCGTCGAGGCGGTCGGCTCCCCGGGCTCGGTCACCGAGGCCCTCCGCGCCGTCGCCCACCGCGGCACGGTGCTGCTGCTGGGTGCCGCCGGCATCAGCGAGGTGGACCTCACCCCGATCTGGTACAAGGAGGCCGCGCTCGTCGGCTCGATCGACCACACCGTCGACGCCGGCTCCTCGCCGGGTCTCGCCGGCGGCGCGGGCAGGCACTCGGTGGACCGCGCGCTCGACGTACTCTCGGCGGGCCTCCTGCCCGATCTCGGTCGTGGTCACCCACGAGTTCCCACTGGAGGGCTACCGGGACGCCATCGCGACGGCAATCGACCGGCAGAGCTCGCACGCCATCAAGGTCGTCTTCCGGCCGTAGCCGGAGCGAACGGTACGGGCGGTAGGGGCGATCGTGTGTCGACGGCATCGAAAGCACCCCTCGTGAGCATCACGCGGGCGGTGCGCCTCGTCGTGGGTGGCCTGGCGCTGGGAGGCCTTGCGGTGGCTGGACTCGTCTCGGTGGGACCGGCGAACCCTTCTGAAGCGGTTCTCGTCGCCACCGCCGCCGCGCCGATCGGAGGCGGACCGCAGCCGGGCTACCGCTGTGCCTTCAACGTGAATACCGACGCATGGACCGGGGCCTACGGCACGGCCTCGGCCATCGGGTGGCTCGGCAACCACGAGGGCGTCGTCACCTGCCTCGGGGGCACCTTCCTGGTCCAGGACGGCCCGGATGGACTGTTCCAGGACGAGGGCTTCGGCATCTACGACGGACAGCGCACCACCTGGGCCGACGCCGACGGCTACCTGCCGGCGCAGGTCACCACCTTTCGCGACCAGGGCGCCACGGTGTCGATCACGGAGTTCGCCGATCGGGTGGTGCTGTCCGGCGATCCTTACGTCGCCGTCTACTGCCGCGTGCGCGTGACCAACCCGACCGGTCGCGCCGTCAGCGCCAACCCCGACGCGTCCCCCGCCCTCGTCCCGCTCAGCGTGGCGCCCGACACGGTGGCGCCGCACCGCACCGTGCAGCACGACTACGTCACCGCCACCGATCGATTCGGTTCGGACGACCCCTGGCCGAGTGCGCAGGCGCTCACCGGCGCGGGCGGCTTCGACCAGCACTTCGCGCACATGCGAGCGTTCTGGAACTCCCAGCTCGCCGACCATCGCGCACATCAGCGTGCCCGACCACGCGCTGGTCGACGCCTACGAGAGCGGCTTCATCAGCACCCAGATCGCGAGGAGCGGGAACGATCTCAACTCGGGCGTGAACGGCTACAACAGCGAGTACAGCCACGACGTGATCGGGATCCTCACCAACCTATTCACGCAGGGTTCCTTCACCGACGCACACGCGCTGTTGACCGAGGCCCGCAACGTCGTGGGGTCGCAAGGCCAGTACGTCGACGGCCTGTGGACACTTTCGGTGCCGTGGGCCGTGTACCTACTGAAGACCGGCGACACGTCGTTCGTCGCCGCCAACTTCGCGTCGCCGGGCCCTGCCGGCACGACGGCGCCGAGCCTCGAGGAGGCGGCCCACGCCATTGCGGCCGACCGGACGGGACCCATGGGGACGATGGAGTCCACCGACGACATCGACACCCAGGGGTACTGGACGACGGACGACTACGAGGCGCTGCTCGGGCTGGCGGCCTACCGCGACGTGGCGGCGACGATCGGCAACAGGGCAGAGGCCGCCTGGGCGACGTCCGAGTACGACAGCCTGTTGGCGGCGACCAACGCCGTGCTCGGGAAGACCATCGCCACCTACCACCTCGACTACCTGCCCTGCTCGCTGCTGCAGCCGAACACGGCGAACCGCTGCGCCAACCCGAGGGACGCCAATTGGACGTCGCCGTTCGGCTTCGGGTCCTGGGCCTGGGAGGGCTCCCTCCTCGGCGCCACGCTCAGCGGTCCCGGCCTCACCATGATCGACGACACCTACTCGTACGGCTTCGGCCGGCTGCGCGGCCTTCTCCCGCCCGACACCACCGGTGGCTTCCCGGGCGACTTCTACTCGAGTGGCTACAACGCGGCGCAGGGCGCGGCGGGGCTCGCGGGCTCCGCCCACCGAGACCAGGGGATCCGCAACTACGAATTCATGCTGGCGAACAGCCAGGCCGGACCGCTGTCGTGGTGGGAGAGCTCCAGCGCGCCCGACCCCGGCTCACCGTGGGTGGGCCGCCACCCGGGATCCGGCCAAGGCGCCTCGCCGCACGCCTGGGGCATGGCCGGGGCGAACGAGGTACTCCTGGACTCGCTCGTGGCGCAGCGGTCCGACGGCGCGCTCGTTGTCGGTCGCGGTGTGCCCCCGAGCTGGTTGCGCACGGGCTCGCCCCTCTCCGTCACCAACTTCCCGACGACGAACGGGCGGCGGGCCAGCCTGGTCATCGCCGCCTCCGGCAGCACGGTCACGCTGCGGCTGGCTGGCGCGCGGCCGGCCGGACCGGTCCTCTTCCAACTGCCGAGCTTCATCTCCAACATCGCGGCCACGTCCGCCGGCACGGTCGACCAGGCCACCGGCACCGTCACCCTGTCCCCCGGCATCCGGCGCGTCACGGTCACGCTGCGCCACGTGTGAACTGTCCGGCGGTGCCGGCGAGCTCCGTGCGCCGGAAACGCCGGGATCGTCCCCCGCTCGTCAGCGACCAGCGAGTCAGCGACCCAGACTCGACAATTCTGCCCACCCTGAACGGCCTGACCCCCTCCGGGGCAGTGCAGTCCTGGAGCCAGGACGGCGCAGCCGGGGCACGCCGGCAGAGGAGGTTGCCAGATGAGGCCGCCGATCAAAAACAACGAGATGCCAACAAAAACACCAATGGTCACGCGAAGAAGGACACCGATGGTCACACGCTCAAGGAGGCGAACAACTACCAACGCACAACTCCCCAATTCTCCGACAAATCGACGTCCCGACGCCATGGCTAGCACCCGAAGGCCCCACCGGTCCACCGTGCAGTCGATTCGCGAGCCCCGTGACGGAAATCTGGTCCTTCTGGCCCATGCGCCGACGCCGGAACGGTCCGTACCCTGACGGGAAGAACCGCGGCGAGCGGCGGACGTGGCCGGCTCGCGCTCGTGACCTGAGGGGGATCCGATGGAGCCTGCGGCTCGGGACGTGGCCGTGCGCCCGCGGCCGATCGACGCGGCGCGGCGTCGTGCGCCGGGCCCCGTCGTCAGCGGGCCATGACCCCGGAGGCCGACCTGATGAAGGCGCCCGCACCGGCGCGGGTGCGCGACGCCAGCCGGGTCCCGGATGGTCCCGCACGTCCTACTCCACGTCCGCCCCCGGCGCCGGTGGGTCTGGCGGTCCGCTGCCAACCGCTCCTCCGACCTGCGGGCTACTTCGCCGCCTCCCGAGCGGTCGTGTTCGTCGTGGCGGTCGTCGTGGCCGTCCTCCACCCGAAGGTGCGCATCGTGCAGACGCTCGGCACCATCTTCGACGGCCACTGGTACGTGGAGATCGCCCAGCACGGCTACCCGCACCGGCTCGTCAACGAGGGCGACGGAAGCCGGTGGGCGTTCTTCCCCGCCTTCCCGGCGGCGGTCAGGGGTCTGGCCGAGATCACCCGGCTGAGCCTGCCCACGGCCGCGGTGGTGGCGGCCTTCGTGTTCGGGCTCACCGCCGCCGTGGCCATCTGGCTGGCCGTGCGCGAAGTCTTCGGGCCGCGGCTGGCCGACCGGGCGGTGCTGCTCGTGGTGTTCTGCCCCACGGCCTACGTCCTGTCCCTCGGTTACACGGAGGGGCTGTTCCTGACGGCCGCGGCGGGGTGCCTGTTCGCGTTGTCACGCCGCTACTGGTTGACCGCCGGCCTCTGCGCATGCGTCGCCGGCTTCAGCCGGGATGCGGGCGTCGTCGTCATCGCGGTGCTCCTGCTGTCTGCGATCCCGGCGGCATGGCGCGGGCGCTCGTGGCGTCCCGCCGTCGCCGCGGTGGTCGCGCCGGCCGGGCTGGTCGCGTTCATGGCCTACGGCTGGTCCGTGGTGGGGACCCCCGTGGCCTTCCTCTCCTCCGAGCGCTTCTGGCACGGCCAACACTTCGCCTGGTTCCTCGCCCCCGCCGTGTCCATCGTTGCGGCGGTGCGCCAGGGGCCGACCGGGCTGACCTTCGTGCCCGACGCGCTGGCCGGGGCGGCCCTCGTCATGGGGTTCCTCGGCATCTGGTGGCTCGACCAGATGACCAGGCGCCCCGGACCGGCGCTCGCCGGGAACGGGCCGGTGGCGATCCCGGCCGGCTGGTGGGTGTACACGGTGGGCACGCTCCTCGTCGCCTACAGCGCCTACTTCTCCGACAGCATCGCCCGATACGCGATGGTCGCCTTCCCGCTCTTCGTGGCCTTCGCCTGGAAGCTGCCACGCCGCTGGACCGGCATCGTGGTCGCCCTCATGGCCTGCAGCCAGGCGGCGCTCCTGTTCGCGGTGCTCGGACCGGCCTGGCACGCCGTTTATCAGCCTCTGTATCCCTGACGCCGGTTCCGGGGCGCTCAGGGCCCGGCACCGTCCCATTCGGCGAGCGGCGGGGTGTGCCAGCGCCATCGTTCCTGGCGCTCCCGGCCTGGAAGCTCGATGCGCCCGTTGGCCCAGAGCAGGACGTCCCACGGGTCGTCTCCGGGGTCGATGACGTGCCACGGGAACAGACGCGCCAGGACGCCCGACGCCAGGCGCCGGTCGGGGTCGAAGGTGCGTCCGAGACCCCGCGCGGCGTCGTCACCGTGCACCAGCAACTCGTCGCACGCCATCGCCGCAAATCCCTCGGGATCCGGCGAGCCGAAATAGTGAAAACCGCGCGTGTCGACCGGCGCAGCATCCACCCCGGCGGCGAGCGCGCGGGATGCCGCGGTCAGGCTCGTGAGCAGACGCTCGGGCGGCTTGTCGGCGAGGACCTTCACCTCGAATGCCGCGCGCTCCCGGCCGCTCCACAGGCCGACCGAATACCAGAGCGTCGCCTGAGCCATGTGGGCGACGACCGAGGCGACGGTGAATTCCAGCTCGGGCACGGGCGCACCCCAGTCCTCGCCGAGCGCCGGCTCGAGAAGCTCCTCGCACGCCTCCGCCGCGGTGAGCACGTCGTCGCCGGTCACGGACGCCACCCTAACGATGGGATCGACACAAACGCGGCGTGACCGCCGGTCAGGCGATGCCGAGCGGAACGGCGCCCTTGACGCTGGTGCGGTACATCTCGCGGCGCACACCCGAGTAGTCGTTCAGTGCGTTGTGCATCGTGCACCGGTTGTCCCAGATGGCCAGCGTGTGGGGCGACCACCGCAAGCGGCAGGTGAAGTTCTCGTTGCTGCTGTGGCGATGCAGCTGCGCCAGGAGCGCCGCCGACTCCTCCTTGGTCCACCCCGCGAAACGGGACGTGTAGACCGGATTCACGTACAGTGCTCGCCTCCCTGTGACGGGGTGCACCGTCACCGCCGGGTGCACCTGCTCGGCGTAGGCCTCGGGCGAGGGAACGATCGCCATGGACGTCAAGTCCTTCACCCGGTCGAGCACGCCACCCGTCCCGTAGGCCATGCCGGCCGAATGGACCGCGTCCAGGCGGTCCAACGTCGCCCGGAGTCCCTCCGAGAGCCTTTCGTAGGCGAGGTACTGGTTGGACCATACGGTGTCACCGCCGTGGTCCGGCACCTCCCAGGCGTGGAGCAGGGTGTAGGACGGCGGCGCGGACAGGTAGCTCAGGTCGCTGTGCCACGCGTTGGCGAAGTTCACGACGTCCGTCGGCTCCTTGATCACCCGGATGACGTAGGGCCGGTCCTCCAGGGGCTCCACGAACGGGGTCGCATCGCGGCCCCCGAGCAGATCCGTCACGCGCTCCAGGTCGTCGAGCGTGATGTCCTGCTCGGGGAGGAAGACGACGAGGTGATCGGCCAGCGCCCGGCACAGCGCCTCGAGGTGCGAGGCGTCGTCGACGCGCCGCAAGTCGAGTCCCATGACCGTTGCGCCCAGTGCGCCCGCCACCGGGTCGACCGTGAGCGTCGCGGACTCGGCCGACGCCATCGCCCGGCTCAGACCAGGCCGAGGAGCTCGGCCCCGTTGCGCCAGAAGAAGCGGTCACGGGTCGCCTCGTCGAAGCCGCCCACCGCGTTGCCGAACGCTTCGAACGGCCGACGTCCCCCTTCGGGATGCGGGTAGTCGGTCGAGAACATGAACATCTCCGGGCCGCACTGGTCGAGAAGCCACGCCGTGTCCTCGAACGGGAAAGGCGTAAAGCGAACCTGGCGGCGCAGATACTCCGAGGGCGAGAGCGTGAGGTCGCCGAGCGCCGGCTCGAAACGGGAAAAGGACCGCAACGCATGGTCCACGTTGCGCAACAGCCCCGGCACCCAGGTCGCCCCGAGCTCGATGGCGGCGCCACGGAGGTCCGGGTGCCGCTCGAAGACCCCGTCGAGCACCATGCAGGAGAGAAAGCGCTCCGGCGAGTGGTGCAGGACCGGGAAGTCCTTCGAACGGAGGTTCTCACCACCGCCCAGGAAGTCCTTCGGCCGTGGCCTGCCGTTGTTGTGGAATGCCTTGGGCAACAGCTTCCCCCCACCCACGTGGAGCACGAAAGGCACGCCCGCTTCAGCCAGACGGGCCCAGATCGGCTCGAGGTCGACGTGCGCAGGCGAGAAATCCGCCGGGGCGTCGGACGGCACCCAGACGGCCCACACCCCCTCTTCGAGCGCCTTATCCAGGACACTGGCGGCCCGCTCCGGGTCGTCGAGCGGCAGGAAGCCGACCGGCTTGAGCCGCTGGTCGGCTTCGCATGAGGCCACCATGGCCCGGTTGAGCGCCTCGGTGCCCCCGTACAGGAGGTCCGTGTCCCGGCTTGGCCAGAACTGCACCAACGCAAACGTCGGGAAGACGAGCTGGGCCTCGATCTCCAAGGCATCGAGCACCCGGGAGCGCACCTCGACGTCGAGCGCGCCCGGCGCCATCCAGCCCTTCGGACCGGAAAGCACCTCACGACCGATGGCCTCGTTCCGGTGCTCCTCCCAGACCGCGGGAAGCGAGGCCATCAGCTCCGCCACGCCGGTGCCGGCCCCCGCAAAGTCGAGTGGCCTGAGCTTGGCGCGGATGCCCTGGTCGGCGAAGTCGCCCAGCCAATCGGGCGTCTCCATGAGGTGGCTGTCGGCGTCGAAAATTGCTGTTTCCACCTGTCCCCCCGGCTCGTCCCGAGTTCTCGTTGTCCCAGCCTACGCCCCGCTCCCGCCACTTGCCCCTGTACCCGTGGTTCCCTCGAGCCGATGCTTGAAGGCGGCTTGCGGGTATGCGGCGCGGGAATTCCGCACGTTCGGCAGGTCACAGACAACATTTATCCGGGTCATAACTTCTTGTGACCTGGCGTACAGACCTGGCCTGTCGAATGGAAGCCGTGCAGCGCTCCACGCAGCCCGAGGCCCCAGACGGAGGACGGAGATGACCGAGGACCAGAACGACCAGACGCCGGACCCGGCGGGGAGCGGCTCGGAGCCCGAGACCGCCTCGACGCAGATGCCGGACGACGCCGGTCGGCCCATCGCCCTGCCCGCCTCCACACCGGAGCCCCCGGCCGAGGCCTTCCCGCTGGCGCAGCAGCCCGACACTCCCCCGATGGGCATGCCCCATGGGGCAGCACCCGCTACCCCACCACCGGGCTCGTACGCCATGGGCGCCCTCGCCGGCAACCCGATGCTGGGAGACGCGACACCACGTCCGCCAGGTGGCTACGCAGGACCGCCGACCGATCCGAACGCCCCGATGTGGCCGGCCCCGCCGTCGGCCGGGGCCTCCGGCACCACGAACCACCGCACCCGCAACGGGCTGCTCGCCGGAGCGGCAGCGCTCGTCGTCCTGGCGGCCGGCGTGGGCATCGGTCACGCGGCCTGGAACAACGACTCGGTCAACCTGTCGGCCTCCCCCCCCTCGGGGAGCGGCCGCATCCCTTCGGGCACACCCGGGGGCGGCTCACAGAGTCCCTCCGGGAACTCGTTCGGGAACGGGAACGGTTTCGGCTCGGGCAACGGGTCGCCCTTCGGCGGCGGCGGTTCGGGCGACAGCGGGAACACCGGCGCGGGCTCGGGCTCGTCCAACTCCTCGGGCCCGAGCGACGTGAGCGCCATTGCGTCCAAGGTCGACCCCGGCCTGGTCGACGTCAACACGACGCTCGGATACTCCCAGGAACAAGCGGCCGGCACGGGCATCGTCCTCACCTCCAACGGCGTGATCCTCACGAACAACCACGTGATCGACGGCGCCACCAGCATCAGCGTCACCGACGTCGGCAACCAGAAGACCTACACCGCGAGCGTCGTCGGCTACGACCGAACCAAGGACATCGCGGTGCTCCAACTGCACAACGCCTCGGGGCTGCAGACCGCGACCCTCGGCAACTCCTCCGACGCGTCCGTCGGTGAGCAGGTGGTCGGCATCGGCAACGCCGGCGGCACCGGCGGGACGCCCAGTGCGGCCGGAGGAACGGTCACCGCCCTCAACCAGTCGATCACGGCCAGCGACGACGGCGACGGGACCTCCGAGCAGCTGAGCGGCTTGATCCAGTCCAACGCCGACATCCAGCCGGGAGACTCCGGTGGTCCGCTGGTCGACACCTCGGGCGACGTGCTCGGGCTGGACACTGCAGCCTCTGCCGGGTTCTCGTTCCAGACCAACGGCCAGTCCTCGGGGAACCAGGGCTTCTCGATCCCGATCAACACCGCCCTCGACATCGCGCGGACCATCGAGGCCGGGAGCGCCTCGTCCACGGTGCACATCGGAGAGACCGCCTTCCTCGGCGTCGAGATCACGCCCAGCACCTCGAGCAACTCCGGGAACGCGGGCAACTCGGGGAACAGCGGGAACAGCGGCGGTGGCTTCGGCGGCGGCTTCGGCGGGGCCTTCGGCGGCAACTCGGGCAACACCGGATCCTCCTCGACCTCGGATGCCTCGGGTGCCGCGGTGGCCGGTGTCGTGACCAACGGCCCGGCCCAGGAGGCAGGCCTGGCGCAGGGCGACGTGATCACCTCGATCGGCGGCAAGACCATCACTTCGTCCGACGATCTCACCAACGACATGGGGATCTACCACCCGGGCGACAAGGTGACCGTCGGCTGGACCGACGGCAACGGCCAGACCCACACCGCGACGGTCCAGCTGTCCTCGGGGCCGCCGCAGTAGGCGGGGGACTCCGTCGAGAATCCCAGGCAGGGCGGAGGTCGCCGGCGCCACGTGGCGCTGATGGCCTCCGCCCTTGCTGTTACCGGGAAAACAACCGGACGATCGCGACGAGCATGGCCAGGACCGCCGCGCTCAGCACGCAGATCAGACCCGCACCCACGCTGACAGTGGCGCCCGCGGATGTGGTGACCAGCGAGATCTTCTGCACGATCCGGAACATGTCGTAGATGGCGAAC
>CAWBHA010000001.1:0-127337 GCA_963788585.1 uncultured Acidimicrobiaceae bacterium | reverse complement strand
CGACGCTCCTATCACTTGTCAACCCCTCTTTGGGGTTCGGGAGTTGAAAACAGCGGACAGAACATTGATGAGTCACTCGAGTCGAGGACAGGCTCTTATTGAGTCACGCGTTTTCGAGATGGTGGCCCGAGCTGAGGGTCGGCGAATCGCTGGAAAGTCAGTCCCGAGGGACGACAGAACGGGGGAAAGCCAGACCCTCAGCTCGGGGATCTAGGCGCGAGGCAAGTAGCGATAGACCTCGCGGGCGACGTAGCGCTTCAAGATGCGGATGACCTCGTGGGTGGTCTTGCCTTCCTTGACGCGGCGCTCGAAGTAGAGCTGTGTCTCGGGATCGTGGGCGATGCGCACCATGACGATGCGCCACAGCGCGCTGTTGGCCTGGCGGTCTCCACCGTCGTGCGCCTTGACCCGGCCGCTGTTCTTGCCCGAGCCCTTGGGGATGGGTGACACACCGCAGAGGTGGGCCCAGGCGCCTTCAGAGTGGAGACGCTCGGGGTTGTCGCCGGCCGCCATGACGAGGGAGGCCGCGGTGTCGGGACCGACACCGAAGAGGTCCAAGCAGATCGGGCACCGTGGCGACGAGGAGGGCTTCGATCCGCTCGTTGAGCTCGGCCAGCTCGTCGTCGAGCGAGCTGATCCGGTGCGCCAACGACGACAGCGATGCCTTGGTGGCCGCAGTCACCGGATCGGGAGAGCGCGCCGGGACGAAGTCCTTTCCCTTCGGCGACCAGGGCCGGCACCGAGAGGCCCTTCATGCGACAACGGAGCTGTTCAGGAGCGCTGTAGCCGAGGTGGCGCATCTGGACCAAGGCCTTGCCTCTGGCCTGGCGGGCCGAGCGCTTGGCGACGACGAGGACCCGGATGGCCTCGACGGCACCGTCGCGCGACTTGGGCTTGCCCTTGGCCCGACCGCTCAAGGCGGCCCGGGCGGCCTCGATGGCGTCGAGGGGATCGGACTTGCCGGCCCGACGACGCTTCTGGCGATCCGGTCGGTCGACCTCGAGGACCTCGACGCCGACTCGGCGCAGGTAGCGGGCCAGGCCCGAGCCATAGGACCCGGTGCCCTCCACGCCGACCTTGGTGACGTCGCCGAAGGTTCCGAGCCAGCCGAGCAGCGCCTTGTAGCCCGCTGCGTTGGTCTCGAAGCGCTCCGTGCCGAGCAACCCGCCGAGCGGGTCGAGGGCGGCAGCGACATGGACGTCGAGGTGAGTGTCGACGCCACCAGTCACACCACGCGCAGCTTCTACGATGGTCATGGTCATCCCTCCTGTCTAATGGAGTTGAGGGATGGCACGGCCGTTCCGGATCGGAGCGACGGGCGGTCCAGGTTGTTGGTAGCAACCCGGACCAATCACCCCAACTCGGAGACGGGACGTGCCGCTGTCAATGTGCCGCTGGTTGGTCTCGGTCGACGACGTCTTGCAACGTCACGGGACTCCAAGTCAGGCCGAACCTACCAGCACTCCCGAAGCTATTCAGGACCAGCAATCAAGCGGTGGATCCCTCAGAGAAGTATCAATGTACTGGGACAGGGGTCTGCATGCTCGAACGCCCTGAAGACCGATCCATAGAGACGCTCCGGCAGCGGTCCTACTCGGTACTGATGTTCTCGAGTCTCTCCAGGCTGGCCGCCATGGACTCAAGCACCGGATTGGTCCCGTTGATCCACGCCCCGCCATCACGTAGAAGGTCCTCGGGCAAGGGGCCGGAGTCAAAGACCTCGGTGACGACGGTGGCGTGGTCACCGTCCGGAGTGAGGATGTAGCCCCAGCGGTAGCCCGCAGGAATGCCGACCTTGGATGGATCATTACCCTCAGCCCGCGATGGGTCTCCGGGAGCCGGTTCCCAAAAAATGCGGCGATCTGGCTCGAACTCCACCACATAGTTGACCATGAGGTAGTCGTCTCCGAGCCGATGCATCTTCATGGTGAAGGTGTCGCCCACCTCGGAGATGGGACGGTCGAGGACGGCTCCCCGGAGCATGCCGGACCCATCGAGATCCACGTGACGTTGCGGATTCGCCAGGATCTTGAAGATGAGGGCTGCCGGTGCTTCGATTCTGCGTGACACTTCGAACGGCTTGCTTACCGCTGCCCTGGTCCAGTGTTCTCTTTCGGCCGGGTCCATCTTCAGATCATGGCTGAGGGGTCAGCGCCCTGCCACCGTTGTGACGGAGGGTGGCACCCCAACCCGGCGTTGATGTGGAACGGCCTGTCAACCTCCCACGCGAAGGTCCTTATCACTGCCTTTTGGACGCGTCGCACCAGAGGTGCGGCGCCTGATCGTTCTTGAGCAGTCGGTGGGGCCCCGGTGTCAATACGGAGCGCCCGGAGCCCGAAGGGTGAGGACGAACGGTGTTGACACCGGGGTGGAGGCTGCTACTCGTGTCCCCGTGCCGCGAGTGGCGGTGGTCGAGCGAGCCATCGACGACGCGCCGGAGCGCAGTGGATCGGAGAACCGCCACGTTGATGTACGCGAGTCGTAATCGCAGAAAAGCCATTCGCAGGTGGTTGCGTCAGAATCGGAGCGCCCTTGACATCGTCACATCGAGCGATGGTGGGCGCAACGCCGGCGAGGATCGGATCTGCTGCGGCGGTGCTCCGGCGCGTCGTGGAGGGCTCGCACAGACGCGGCGCCGATCGCGCGTTGAGCGACGGGAAGATCACGGTGTCAGACCTCGGCCACCATCTCGGCCCAGAGGAACCCGGCGAGCTCCCGGGCGATGGCGGCAGCCACGACCGAGCGCACGTTCTTGTGGGCAGCGAGTTGTCCGAAGCGGCGGGAAAGGCGGATCGGCGCGGCCCACGAGCGGGCCACGGTCTCGGGCGGCACACCCACTTGGCGCTCTCTGATGCCGACCCCGACGTTGGGGCTGTGCTGATAGGCCCAGGCAGCTTCGCAGAGCTGGCCCCGCAGGTGGGCATTGCCGGCCCGGGTGATCGAACCCCGACGCTGGGTGAGACCCGTCGAGTTCTCCCCGGGCACCAGCCCGGTGAAGCTCATGAAGGGTCGAGCCTTGGGAAAGCGACGCCAATCGAACACCTCGGCGGCCAGACACAGTCCACCGATTCTGGTCACGCCCCGATAGGCGGCCAGGCGTGGCACTTGGTCACCGAAGGGATCTCTCGTGCACCACGGGACGAGATCGGCCTCGACGGACTCGAGCGCGGTGTCTCGCAGTTTCACCGTGGCCAGGTAATGGGCGTAGGTCGTTGCGATGGCCGGGTCGTCGAAGGTCAACGTGGCGAGCCAGCGTCGATGGCGTTCGGTCCACGGTGACCCTCCTCGCCACACGACACTGTGACGAAGGAGAAATCCGCTCAGCCGGTTGCGGGCCCGGGTGAGATCTTGGACCATGTCACCGCGGGTGCGACACAGGTCGCGCACTCCCTCTTCGGCGGGCGTCGGGATGGCGATCAAAGTGAGCTCACCGGCCCGGTGCAATCCCGCCAGTCGTCTGGCGTCCCTGCGGTCGGTCTTGACTCGATCGCCCGAGCCTTTCGGGATCAAGGAGGGGGCCACCACATCGCAGCGCACGCCCATCGAAGTGAGCAGGCGTTCGAGGTCATAACCGGTCGGGCCCGCTTCCTAGCAGGCCCAGATCTCCTTGGGCCTGCCCAGCCGCTTGACCAGGCGTCTGACCGAGTCGGTGTCGTGGAAGATCTTGTCGACCTCGGCGACGTCACGATCGGGAGACAGCACCGCCACGGCGATCGAGTCCTTCGACACGTCCATCCCCAGGTGGACGAAACCTCGGTGGGCAATACTGGACACGGCTGGCTCCTTCCTCCGTATGTCGGCTCCGTTCACCGACAGGTGAATGATCCACGTAAATGCGGAAGCCGGAGGAGCCGGCCGTTCCATACTGATTCGGGGACACCCTGCGCCCTGCTCGGTATCGGCACGTATCGGATGGCCACACCGTGACACTTGCCGCACCTCCACCACTAGAACTGGGGCCATGGCGAACACCGACATGGCCGAATACTGGAACGGGCGCCCCGCCGCTGTCTGGGTGAAAGAGGCCGAGCGCTTCGACTCCCTTCTCGCTCCCTTCGGCCGTCGACTGCTAACGGCCGCCGCCCTCAAGTCGGGCGAGCGGGTCCTGGACGTCGGGTGCGGCAACGGTGCCATCAGCCTCGACTGCGCCCGCGGCGTAGGGCGCCATGGGCGGGTGACCGGCCTCGACCTCTCGACACCAATGCTGGTTGTGGCCCGGCGGCGAGCCGAGGAACAGGGACTCGATGTCTCTTTCGTCCAGGGCGACGCCCAGACCGCCTCTTTCGACGAACCCTTCGACGTGGTCCTCAGCCGCTTCGGCGTGATGTTCTTCGGCGACCCAGAGGCCGCTTTCGCCAACCTGGCTAAGGCAGCTCGCCCAGGCGGCCGCCTGGCCTTCGTGTGCTGGCAGGAGATGTTCGCCAACGAGTGGATCGCGGTGCCTTCGATGGCAATGGTGGCCTACGTCGGAATCCCCGAGCTGCCCGAACCTGGCGCCCCCGGACCCTTCGCCCTGGCGGACGCACAGCGGACCAAGGGCCTGCTTGAGTCCGCCGGGTGGTCGGAAGTCACCGTTGAGGAGCGCAAGGACGGGATGCGCATGGGCCGCGATCCCGAGGACGTCGTCGCCTTCATGCTCTCCGACGAGATGGGGCGCCGGCTCGTCGAGGGCAAGGACCCCGAGGCGGTGCAGGCCGGGACCGAGGCCGCCCTTGAAGCGCTGCGACCGTACGTCACCTCCGAGGGTGTCGTGCTGGGCGGCGCCTACTGGCTCGTGACCGCCCGTAAGGCGTAGCGGGCTCGGAGTAATACGACCCCCACCCGGCGTACAGCACTCGGACATCCATGGCAGAGTGGCACGCTCGCGGCCGCATCTGAGCGGCACTGCAGTCCAGATTCGAGGTCACTGATGAGCACCGTTCCGGTCAACGTGGACAACTTCGTTCGGGCTGAAACAGACCGGATGTTCGCGAACCTCCTCGCTGGTGCTGACGACAGCCATTGGCTGCACTTCCGAGAGCCGGTGCCGCTCGACCACCAGACGGTGATCCGCATGAACCGGGACACTCTTTACAGCGCGGCCATTGTCGACACCAGCGAAGGAGTCGTCATCACGATTCCCGACTCGGGAGATCGCTACCTATCGGTGATGGTGGTCAACCAGGATCACTACATCAACCAGGTCCTCCACGATCCCGGTGTGCACACGCTTTCCGCCGAGCAGGTCGGTGCTCCCTATGCGCTCATCGCTGCGCGCATCCTTGTCGATCCTGCTGACCCCGAGGACGTGAAGGCAGTAAACGCGCTCCAAGACGAGTTGGGGGTGACGACCCCGTCCAACAGGCCCTTTGTGATGCCCGAGTATGAGGAGGCCAGCTTCAACGACAGCCGTGAGGCCTTGTTGGCACTGGCGAGGGGGCTCGACGGCTACAGCCACTCCTTCGGCAGGGCGGATGCAGTCGACCCCGTCCGCCATCTGATCGGTAGCGCCTCTGGATGGGGTGGGTTGCCCGAGTACGAAGCGTTCTATGTCAACGTCGAGCCCGGTCTCCCCGTGGCCGAGTACAAACTCATCGTTCCCCAGGACGTTCCAGTTGACGCCTTCTGGTCAATCTCGGTATACAACGCCGACGGCTATTTTGAGCCGAACGATCGGAACGCCAACACGCTGAACAGCATTACCGCACAACGGGAGAGAGACGGCTCGGTCATCGTCCACTTCGGAGGTTGCGACGACGACCGGACCAACTGCTTGCCCATCGTGGAGGGCTGGAACTATCTGGTGCGGCTGTACCGGCCACACCCCGAGGTCATCGACGGATCATGGCAGTTCCCCTCCATCGAATCAGCATGAATTCGCATCATTTCGACTAGCCCATAAGTGCCGGACTGGGCTGGTTCGCGATGCGCGCGCTTTTGCACACATCCAGGCGTCGCCGGGTCCTCAACCAACTCCGCCCGAAGGAATGATCGTTGTTCCACCATCGACCACAAGCATCTGCCCTGTGATCCACGAGGAGGCGTCGGACGCCAGAAAGAGAGCGGCGGTCGCGATGTCGTCAGGTACCCCCAGGCGGCGCAGCGGGATTTGCTCGGCGATCCGGCTCTCCCCTTTCCCCTCCCAAAGTGCCGCCGCAAGTTTCGTCTTCACCAAGCCGGGTGCCAGAGCATTGACCCGGATGTCGGGAGCAAGCTCAAAGGCCAACTGCCGTGATGTGGAGAGAACCGCCGCCTTGGTCACGTTGTACCACCCGATACCCGGCTCCACCCCGAGTCCGCCGATCGATGCCATGTTGATGACCGAACCGCGCAGGCCCGCTCTGACCGCAGCCGCGGTCCAGACCAGCACCGACAACTGGTTCACCTCGAATGTCTTCTGGGCCCGGGACACGTCGATGTCGATCATCGGGCCGAAATACGGGTTCGTCCCGGCGTTGTTGACGAGGATGTCCAAGCTCCCGAAGTGCGCCACGGTCTCGGCGACGCACGACTCGGCGTCCTCGGGCCTCCCCACGTGCGCGGCCCGCCAGGCCACCCGCTCCTCTGGTGCCCCCGCCGCGACCAGGCTCGCCGCTGCCTCGGCCAGTCCCTCGGGCGACCGGGAGCTGATCATGACATTGGCCCCCGCTTCGACGAAGCGCGTGGCGATGCCGAGGCCGATGCCGCGGCTCCCACCCGTGATCAGCGCCGTTCTTCCCCGCAGCTCGAGCTCCATTGCACGAGCCTTGCACGGGCGCGACGGTGTGGGGCGAACCGGCGACGGCGCCCTAGCATCCCTCACGTGAACCACCTGGCCGACGAGACCAGCCCCTATCTGCGCCAGCACGCCGACAATCCCGTGGAGTGGTTCCCGTGGGGCGACGAGGCGCTGCAGCGCGCGCAGGAGCAGGACAAGCCGATCTTCCTGTCCATCGGATACGCCTCGTGCCACTGGTGCCACGTCATGGCGCACGAGAGCTTCGAGGACCCGGCGACCGCGGCCGACCTGGCCAAATGGTTCGTCTCGGTCAAGGTGGACCGCGAGGAGCGGCCCGACATCGACGCGCTCTACATGGCGGCCACGCAGGCGCTCACCGGGTCGGGGGGCTGGCCCATGTCCGTGTTCTGCACGCCCGACGGGCGACCGTTCTACGCGGGCACCTACTTCCCCCCCGTCGAGCGGCACGGCATGCCGTCCTTCCGCCGCGTCGTCGAGGCCCTCGGCGAGGCCTGGGGCAATGACCGCCCCAACGTCCTCGCACAGGCCGATGCGCTCGTAGGTGCCGTCCGGCAGGAACTGCGGCTGGCCGAGTCGGTGGCGGAGGACGACGGCCCGGCCGGCGCCACCCGATCCGACCCGTTGGGTGCGGCCGCGGACCCGGGACTCGACGTGCCCGCGCTGACGCGGCGGGTGGTCGAAGGCCTTGTCGCCGGCTTCGACCCCGAGTGGGGGGGCTTCGGTCCCGCTCCGAAATTTCCCCGGCCGACCCTCGTCGAGCTCTGCCTGCGCCACGCCCGCGAGGGAGGGGTCCACGCGCTGCAGGCCCGTCGCATGGCGGTACGCACGCTCGACGCCATGGCGGCCGGAGGCATCTACGACCACCTCGTGGGGGGGTTCTGCCGTTACGCCACCGATGCGCACTGGCTCGTCCCGCACTTCGAGAAGATGCTCACCGACCAGGCCCTGCTGGCGCGCGCCTACCTGCACGCGTGGCAGGACGGAGGACGCCAGGACTACCTGGGCGTCGCCACCGAGACCCTGGACTTCGTGCTGCGCGACCTGTCGACCCCCGAGGGCGCGCTGTACTCCTCGTTCGATGCCGACGCCGGCGGCGTCGAAGGCGGCCACGCCACCTTCACGCTCGACGAGCTGCGCCGGATCCTGCCCGCGGAGCTGGTCGCACCGGCGGCGGAGTGGTACGGCGTCACCGCGGCGGGCAACTGGGAGGGTCGCTCCATCCCGGTCCGCCCGGTCGGGGCGCCGCTGGCCCGCCCGCCGGAGATCGAAGAGGCCCGGGCGCTGCTGGCCGCGGCGCGGACGCAGCGCGTCCAGCCCGCCCGGGACGAGAAGGTGCTGACCGAATGGAACGCCATGGCCGCCGCCACCCTGGCCGAAGCGGCCGCGGCCACCGGCCGGGAGGACTATGGACGCCGCGCCGAGGAGATCGGCGAGTTCCTCTGGTCGTCGGCCTACGTCGACGGCAGGCTGATGCGCAGCTGGCAGGGCGGACGGGCCCGCCACCTGGCCGTCGCCGCCGACCACGCCTGGCTGGCCGAGGCGTGTGTCCGGATCTCGGAGTGGTCGGGCCGCGCCGTGTGGCGGGCGCGGGCCCGCCGGGTCGCCGACCAGCTCGTCGCCCTGTTCGCCGATGCCGAGTCCGGCGGCTTCTACACGACCGGCAGCGACGCCGAGGCGCTCGTGGTCCGTCCCATGGAGTTCCTCGACGGCGCGCTCCCGGCCTCGAACTCCATCGCCGTCGCCGCACTCCTGCGGGTCCAGGCGCTGGCCGACGATCCCGGGCTCGACGACGCGGTCGAGCGCACCGTCACGCTGGCCCGGCCGTTGCTCGAGCGGCATCCCGGCGCGCTCCCCGATCTCGTCGCCGCGCTTTCCGTCTGGCGCGGTCGGAGCGAGGTCGTGGTGACCGGGACGCGCCCGGACCTGCTCGCCGAGGTCCGCCGCCATTGGCTGCCCACCGCCGTCGTGGCGTGGGGCGAGCCCGACGACGGCCCCCTCTTCGAGGGGCGGCCCGTGGAACCCGGGCTCGCGTACGTCTGCCGGGCCCGGGCCTGCCGCGCACCGGCGGCGGACGCCGAGACCCTCGCCGGCCAGCTGGAGGCCCTCCTCGGATGAGCGGGTACGACACGGGACCCCCCACCGACGAGCTCGAGGTCGACCGCATCGCGGCCCGAGACGACGCCCCGCCCTCGGGGCCGCTCGTGTACGACGCTGAATCGAGCGACGGCGACCCGGCGAGCGGCGACGACCGGTCCGACGTGGCCGGGACCCCTGCGCGCGACCCCGACACCGACGGAGACACCGAAGGAGTCACGGACACCGACTCCGACACCCCAGGCCGCCGCACCGCCTCGACGACCGACCCGGCGCGCCTCCTGCGCCGCTCCGCCCGGCGCAAGGAGCGGGTGCCCACGGCGGGCGGCTCCACGCTGCACCTGCTCGTGCTCTCCTCGACACGCGAGGACACCACAGTCGTCGACCTCGCGACACGGACGGTCATGCGCGTGCGCGTTCCCTGGCCAGAGGAACACGACCCCGACATCGCCACCTTCGACGTCGTCGAGGTCACCCTGGCCGACGACCCCGAGCGCGACGACCTGGCCCAGCCCGAGGCCACCACCGTGGCGGACCTGCCGCGCCACGTCGGCACGCTGCGCGGGCGGCACCTGCGCAAGCTCCTGCGGCGACTGGTGGCGTCCCCCGACGGGCCGCTGCTCGGCTTCCCGGGGCCGTCCGCGCCCTATTGGGAGTTCCGCGGCTTCCGGCCGTCGGTGGCGCTGATCGAGCCCACGCGGCGCCCCCAGCTGATCCGGCGCCAGGCCGACGGCTCGACCTGGGTCCGCTTCGGCTGGGACCGAGACGACGTGTGGCTGCCCGTCGAGGACCGGAGCGCCGCCCGCGCCCTCGACGCGGCCCGCCGCGAGCGGCTGAGCGGGAAGAGCCTCTCCACCGCGCTCGGGTTCGAGCCGCAGTACCTCCTCGTGACGGTCAGCCCACCGCGGGACGGCCACTGCTACAAGGTCTGCGCCGCCGTGTTGCCGGCGCGCTGACCCGGCCGCAGCCGGGCCGCCGGGCTCAGCGCCCGAGCTTGCCTGCGGCCAGGTCCTCCGCCATGGCCCAGCCGAAGGTGACCAGGCGGTCCCCCCTGGCTGCGTCGAAGCCCTCGAAGTGCGTGTCGACCCCCTCGGGGATCTTCACCTTGGGGGCGAAGAAGTCCAGCCCTCCGGCCACCGAGCCATCCCCCTTCAAGACGAAGGTGCGGTCGTCGAGCCGGCTCTCGCAGCCGAATCGCTTGGACAGGCGACGGGCCCAGGCCCGCTCCTCGCCCGAGGACTTGTGGTCCGGGAAGGGCACCACGTCCTGGAGCCCGCTGAAGGCCCGGAATCCCTCGGGGCCGAGCAGCCGGGTGCCGAGGAGCACGTCCTCGTCCGGAAAGGCGAGCAGGGCCCGGCGGTACTGGTCCGTCATGATGCCCTTGAGTGCCGCCTCGGCCCGCGAGGTCCGGTCGACCAGCGCCAGGCCCACGAGGAGCGACGGCGTACCGCCGATGCGCTCGAGCGTGCAGAACGAGTAGCCCCGGAGCTTTCTGCCCTCGCGCGCCTGGGTGATGAGCACCCAGCCCTCGCGCTCCTTGGACAGATAACCGATGTCGTACCCAGGTGGCCGGTCCGCACAGAGATCTGCCATTTCGACGAGCTCAGCGTCGCTGAGCGCAGTGCAATCCTTGGTGCTCACTACGATCGGCATGCACTCAGTCTACTGGCTGCGCACGCGTCGTTCCCAACCGGTGGCGACCCTCCGGGCCCCCAGAAGGCCGCTGTCAGCTCGCGTCAGGCCAGCTCAGAGGCCAATTTCTGACACAGCCGTCCGGCGTCAGGACAGCACGGCGCTCTGTCCGAGCAGCCGTTTGAGCTCACCCACCAGACCGTTGCGACAATCGACGTTGAACTCCGGCGGGAGGCGGAGCACCTTCTCGCCCACGTGGAGCAGCACGGGCGAGGGGCCCGGGTGGCCGCTCAGGATGTCCTTGAGCCCGTCGACCCGGGCGTCGGTCAGCACGCCGAGCGGGAGCTTGATATGCAGGTCCTCGTCCCCCCGGTGCAACAGCGGGCGCGAGACCTCCATGCAGACGATCTTCGGCTCCTCCTCGCGCGTGTCGAGGCGTCCCCGCACCACGAGGATGGCGTCGTTCTCGATGAGCGCCCCGTACTCGGCCATGGTCTTGGGGAACACGAAGACCTCCATCGCCGCCTGCAGGTCCTCCAGGACGAACCGGGCCATGAGGTCACCCTTCTTCGTGTACGAACGGCGCAGGTCGGTCACTACGCCCCCGACCGTGCGCACCGGCGAGCGGTCTCCCGCCTGGACGTCCTCCTCCCGCATGTCCGAGAGGTTGCTGTCGGTGTGCCGGGCCAGCGCCGCCTCGGATCCCATCAGCGGGTGGTCGCTGACGTAGAGGCCGAGCATCTCCTTCTCGAAGGCGAGGCGCTGCGCCTTGTCGAACTCGGCGTCGGGGATATCCACCTTGGTGCCGCCCCAGCCGGGGTCCGCCTGCTCCTCCTCGAAAGCGGCGAAGAGCGAGGTGATGCCCATGTCCTGCTCACGGCGGCGCTCCAGCGTGCGGTCGACGATCCCCTCGAGGACGAGGCACAGCCCCTGGCGCGGATGCTCGAGCGAGTCGAAGGCGCCCCCCTTCACGAGCGACTCCATGGTGCGCTTGTTCAGGACGACGGGGTCCACCCGGGCGCAGAAGTCGAAGATATCGATGAAGGGCCCGCCGGCCTCCCGCTGGGCCACGATGCGCTCGACCAGGCTCTCGCCCACGTTGCGCACCGCGGCGAGCCCGAAGACGATGGCCCGGCGGCCCTCGGCCTCCTCCCCACCGAGGTCGGGCGCGAACTCCGCCACCGAGCGGTTCACGTCGGGCACCAGCACGTCGATCCCCATCGAGCGGCACTCGGCCAGGTACACCGCGGTCTTGTCCTTGTTGTCCTTGACCGAGGTCAGCAGCGCCGACATGTACTCGACCGGGTAGTGCGCCTTGAGCCACGCCGTCTGGTACGCCACCAGCCCGTACCCGTAGGAGTGCGATTTGTTGAAGGCGTAGTCGGCGAAGGGCTCGATGATGTCGAAGAGCTGCGTCCCGAGCTCCTCGCCGTAGCCCTCGTCCTTGCAGCCGGCGATGAACTTCTCGCGCTCGGCGGCGATCATCTTGCGGATCTTCTTGCCGCACGCCTTGCGCAGGTTGTCGGCCTCCTCGAGCGAGTAGCCGGCGAACTTCTGGGCCACCCGCATGACCGACTCCTGGTAGAGCATCAGCCCATAGGTGTCCTTGAGGATGGGCTCGATGTCGGGGTGGAGGTACGTGAGCTCCCTGCGGCCGTTCTTCAGCTCGGGGTAGTCACGGTGCATGTTGGCCGCCATGGGGCCCGGCCGGTACAGCGCCACCAGCGCGGCCACGTCGTCGAAGCTCGTCGGTGCCAGGGCGCGCAGCGTCTGGCGCATCGCCGCGCCCTCGAGCTGGAACACCCCGACCGAATCGGCCCGGCGCAGCATCTCGAACGTCGGCTCGTCGGCCAGATCGAGGTTGTCGATGTCCGGTCGCTCCCCCGTGGCCGCCTCGATCAGATCGAGCGCCCGCTCGATCACCGAGAGGTTGCGCAGCCCGAGGAAGTCCATCTTCAACAGGCCCAGCTCCTCGACGCCGTGCATCTCGTACTGGGTGACGATCGGCGCGTCCTCGGGGTCGCCGCCGGCGTCCGGCTTGCGCTGGATCGGGAGGTAGTCGGTCAACGGGTCGCGCGAGATGACGACGGCGGCGGCGTGGATGCCGTCCTGGCGGCGCAGGCCTTCGAGGCCCAGCGCGACGTCGATGACCTCCTTGGCCTCGGGGTCGGTCTCGTGCATGGTGCGCAGCTCGCCGGCGCTGGCGTAGCCGTCCTCGTGCCCCTCGGTCTTGGCGAGGCAGGCCCGCAGCGGCGTGTCGCGGCCCATGATGAGCGGCGGCATCGCCTTGGCGATGCGGTCCCCCACCAGATAGGGCTTGCCGAGCACCCGCGCCGCGTCCCGCACGGCGGCCCGCGCCTTGATGGTCGAGAACGTGATGATCTGCGCCACCCGGTCGCTGCCGTACTTCTCCGCCGCATAGCGCATGACGTCGCCGCGGAAGCGCTCGTCGAAGTCCATGTCGATGTCGGGCATCTGCTTGCGGCCCGGGTTCAGGAAGCGCTCGAAGAGGAGGTCGTACCGGATGGGGTCGAGGTCCACGATGCGGAGGCAGTAGGCCACGCAGCAGCCGGCGGCCGATCCCCGTCCAGGCCCCACCCTGATGCCCGACTCGCGGGCGAACCGGATCAGGTCCCACACGACCAGGAAGTAGGCCGGGAACCCCATGTCGCCGATGACGTTGAGCTCGAACTCGAGGCGTTGCACCACCTCGCTCGGCACGGGGTCGCCGTAGCGCTCCTTGGCGCCCTCGTAGGCGAGGTGGCGGAGATACGCCTGGGCGCGCTCCTCGTAGGTCGCGCCCGGCGAAGTGCTCGGGCACGGGGAACTCGGGCAGGCTCGGCTTGCCCAGCTCGATCTGGACATCGGCGCGCTCCGCGATCAGCAGCGTGTTGTCGCACGCCTCGGGCACCTCGCGGAAGAGGTGGCGCATCTCGGCCGCGCTCTTCAGGTAGTGCTCGGTGCCCTCGAACTTGAAGCGGTTGCCGTCCGACAGCAGCGCGCCGGTCTGCACGCAGAGCAGCGCGTCGTGCGCCACGGCGTCGCCGCGGTGCGTGTAGTGGCTGTCGTTGGTCGCCAGCAGCGGCGCCCCGATACGGCGCGCGATCTCGATCAGCTGCGGGTTCGTCCGGTGCTGGTCGGCCAGCCCGTGGTCCTGGAGCTCGACGAAGAGGTTGCCCTGCCCGAAGATGTCCTGCAGCCGCGACGCCCGCCGCTCCGCCTCGTCCTGGTTGCCCGCCAGCAGTGCCTGCAGCACGACACCGCCCAGGCAGCCGGTCGTGGCGATCAGCCCGTCGTGGTGTCGTTCGAGGAGCTCCCAGTCGACGCGCGGTTTGTAGTAGTAGCCCTCGAGGTACGCGGCCGAGGACAGCTGCATGAGGTTGCGGTAGCCCTCGATGTTCTCCGCCAGCAGGGTCAGGTGGTAGTAGAGCTTCTGTCCGCCCTCCGCGTCGCCACCCGTGTCGTCGACCCGGCCGCGCCGCACCGGACGCTCGAGGCGCGACTCGCCCGCCATGTACGACTCGGTGCCGATGATCGGCGCGATGCCGCGGTCGCGGCACGCCTTGTAGAAGTCGAGGACCCCGTACATGTTCCCGTGGTCCGTGATACCGAGCGCGGGCTGGCCGTCCGCCACCGCGGCGTCGACGAGCTCGCCCACCCGGGCGGCCCCGTCGAGCATGGAGAACTCCGTGTGGGTGTGCAGATGCGTAAACGACCGCTCCGACACGGGCCCTCCTTTCGCGACGGTCCTCGAAACTTACACCCGTGTAAGTCTCTCGGGGGGAGTCCGAAACCTACCGCCCCGGTGCGACCCGGAGGACGACCGAACCGGCCGCCTTGTCGTGCAACGTCTGGCGCTTCTGGTCCCAGAGCGGGAAGAGCATGTCGAGGACCCAGACCAGACCGAGGAGGAAGAAGAGCAGGTTGAGGAGGCGCAGGACACCCTCCACCAGCGCCCGGACCAGGGCCCGCCCGTAGCCCAGCCGGCCCTGCGCCCGCTCGTCGACCGCCCGCACCCCGACCGCCATCATGCCGACCGTCTGGCCACGGGCCGAGCCGCAGAGCACGGTTCCGTACACGACGTAGAGGGCGCCGGCGATCAGGAAGGGCACGGCAGAGATGTTCCGCCGGTGGCCGCCCCGCCGCGCCATGAGGTGCACGTCGAGCGTGTGGGAGTGCCGGAAGGCGAGGTAGAGCAACACCGTCACCACCGCGAAGATGACGAAGTCGATCAGGTACCCGCCGACCCGGATGCCCCACGATGCGTAGGCACCCGCTCCGGTCCCGGGGCCCTGGGGTGGCCAGCCGCCCTCGGCCCGCCCATGGGTCGGAAAGGCGGGCGGGCCCGGCGGCGCGGCCGGGGACCCCGGTGCAGCCGTGGAGGACCCGGGCGGCGGGGGTGGTGCGTTCCCGGGGAAGGCCGGCGGTCCGTCTGCGTCGTCTGCGCTCACGTCGCTCCCTCGATGCTCAGAGGTACGTCCCCGTCCGGCCCGACTCGCCGGCCGAGGGCAGTCCACGCTGGCGCATGTCTTCGAGCTGGGCGCGGGCGGCCATCTGCTGGGACATGAGCGTCGCCTGGATCCCGTGGAAGAGTCCCTCGAGCCACCCGACCAGCTGGGCCTGCGCGATGCGCAGCTCGGCTTCGCTCGGGGCCTGCGAGTCGAACGGGGGCGCCAGCGCCTCGAGCTCGGCGACGAGGTCGGGCGAGAGCCCTTCGGACAGGTCCTGGATCGACTGCTCATAGATCTCGCGCAGACGCACCCGGCTCCGCTCGTCGAGCGGCGCGGCGCGCACCTCGTCCAGCAGCGTCTTGACCATGGAGCCGATGCGCAGCACCTTCGCCGGCTCGTTGACCGATTCGGTGCGCTCCGCCGTGTCGCCCTCGCGTGGATCTCCGGCGAGGACCTCGTCGGGTGCGATGGCGGCCGGTTCAGCCGCCGGGCTCTCGAGACTGCTGCTGTCGTTCGTCATGGTGATGCCTTCCCTGGGTGTCCGAGTCCGAGTCCGGCTGGCCGAGTCCGTGGGCGTGTCCAAGTCGGTCTCGTGCGTGCCCAAGAGCCGCCGGCGTCGGCGCGAGCGCACGTCCGTTCCTCGGGGACCATGTTGCCAGCGCCGCGCCGCTCACGCGGCACGCCAGGCCAGCAACGGGACCAGCATCTCCGCGGAGGTGAGGGAACCGTGGCGCGCCCGCAGCCGCTGCTCGCCGGTGTCGGCGGGGTCGAGGAAGGCGGTGGGCGCGAACGGGACCAGGACGACGTCGCCGAGCCGCGCCGAGACCTCGGGGCGCGGCACGCCGCCGAGCCACCCGTCCTCGACGATCTGCTCCTTGGTCCGCACCCAGGCCACGTCGCCGTGGAGCGCCGTGGCCGCCTCGACCACGTCGTCCGCGGCTCCCGGGCGCACGTGCAGCCAGCGGAAGCGTCCCTCGCCGCTGATCAGCGTCACCCCGTCCATGATCTCGGGTCCGAGGACCTCGACGTTCGCCCCCACCTCGACCTGCCCGTGATCTGCGGTCACGACGAGCACGACGCCGGGGGGCAGGGCGTCCAGCACGTCGCCGACGAGCCGGTCCGCCGCCCACAGCTCATCGTCGTAGTACTGGCCCAGGCCCTCGGCGTGGGCGACGCGGTCGATACCCTCGTAGTAGGCGTACACGAACGGGCTGCCGGAGTCGGCCAGGCCGCGGACGGCCGTGACCAGGCCGGCCGGCGTGTGCCAGCGGTGCAGCGCCGCCCTGCCGAGATGCGCCGCCGTGAATCCCGTCGGCCCGTAGTCGTGGCGGGTGACCACAGGGACGGGTCCCACGGCGCCGGGGAAGGGCGGGCAGGGCTGGAACTCCGCCGCCGGCACGCGGGTGCGGGCATCGGCTCCGGCGACGGTCCACTGCAAGACGTTCATCACGTCGCCGTCGAGCGCCACCCGGTACCCCACCACACCGTGCTCGGCGGGAACGCGTCCCGTCACCAGCGTGGTGAGCGCGCAGGCCGTCGTGCTCGGCGCCACGGTCGTGATGCAGCCTCCCGAGCCGCTCGAGAGGACGGGGGTCAGGCTCGGGCGTTCCCGCATCTGCTCGGCGCCCAGCCCGTCGATGACGAGGAGAACGATCTGCTCCGCCTCGGTCACGGGGTCGGGCAGCCACGAGGGCAGGGCCTCGCCATCGAGCCGGCCCACCCGCCGGAGGAGCGCTGGTACCACGTGGTGCAGGCACGGCCCATCCCAGTCGGGCAGCAGCGGCTCAGGCGCTGCCGCCGTCGCCGCCGGGAGTGGCCACCGTTTCGTGGGTCGCCGCGGCGTCGGTCACGGGGGGACACCCTACGACCCGCACAGCCCCTCGACCCACGTGGGGGCCGGTAGCCTTTGTGCCTGTGAGGGTTTCCACGCGGGGTGACTACGCCAGCAGGGCGCTGCTCTCTCTCGCCCTGCACGGGGCCGAGACACCCACCTCGGTGCGGGACATCGCCGAGCGCACCGGGCTTCCCCAGCCCTACCTCGAGCAGATCCTCCTGGCGCTCAAGGGTGCCGGCCTGGTCCGCTCCAAGCGGGGCGTGGGCGGGGGCTACGTGCTGGCCCGTCCGCCCGAGGACATCTCCCTGGCGCAGATCGTCTCCGCCGTGGACGGCCCCATCGCGGCCGGCGACTTCGGGGAACCCCACGAGAACGGCGCCTGCGACCACGAGGGGCAGTGCATCCTGCTGGCCGTCTGGGCCGACGTCGGTGAGACCATCCGGACGCACCTGCAGTCCTACAGCCTGGCCGACATGGTCGACCGGGCCCGGGGAAACGTCGCCGCACCGGTCTGAGCGCCTCCGCTCCGCAGAGACGCCGCCGCCCGAGTCGCCCCTGCCCCTTGCCCCTTGCCGCTGCCCTGCTTAGTCCCCGACGGGGTCGGCGAGGTTCTCCGCCGCCCCGAGGTTCCATGCCTCCACGGCCGGCCAGGCGCGCTCCCAACCGAGGACACCGATCCCGCCCGGCCCGAGCAGGAACAGGCGCCCCGCCACCGGCGGCAGCCCGAGCCAGCGGGCGGCCAATACCCGGAGGAAGTGGCCGTGGGCCACGCACAATGTGTCGCCATCCCGGCTGCGCACCCGCTGGACGACCCGGTCGGCCCGTCGACCGACGTCGCCCGCCCGCTCGCCCCCCGGGACGCCGTCGTCCCACAGGGTCCATCCGGGGTGAAGCGCCTGGATCTCGTGGGAGGTCATTCCCTCGTAGTCGCCGTAGTCCCACTCGTGCAGGTCCTCGTCGGCTTCGCTCGTGCTCGCGAAACCGGCGAGCTGGCAGGTGTCCCGGGCCCTGATCAGGGGGCTGACGAGGACTTGCGAGAACCTCGTGAATCCGTACTCCCGCAACAGCGCACCCGCGGCCTTGGCCTGCTCCTCGCCCTCGTCGAGCAGGGGAATATCCGTGCGTCCCGTGTGTTGGCCTGTGTTGGACCATTCCGTCGCACCGTGCCGCAAGAGCACCATCCGGGCCGTCATGAGCCGGTACCCCAGCACGGCACAGCGGGAGACGCAACTCGACCCGGGTCCGAACATCCCTCTGGAATGATCCGGATGCCGGGACGGTTATACAGAGCGGATTCATCCCGGGATCGCCCGGGTACGTACGACTGAGAGCGAGCAAAGAACGTCTGGAGCGAAGATGAAGAGCGCGGTGAGCACATCGGACACCCTCGGTCTGATGCTGCGAGACCTCGATCAGTTCCCAATGCCCGACCACGAGCAGCAGGTCGAACTGGCCAAGCGTGTCGCAGCGGGCGACGAGGCAGCACGGAAGCAGATGGTCGCGGCCAACCTCCGCCTCGTGGTGCACTGGGCGCGCCGGTACCAGGACCGTGGCGTGGACATGGCAGACCTGGTGCAGGAGGGCACCTTCGGCCTGATGCGGGCCGTGGACAAGTTCGACTGGGAGCGGGGCTTCCGCTTCTCGACGTACGCCACGTGGTGGATCCGCCAAGCGCTCCAGCGAGCCGTGCAGCAGCACGGGCGGACCATCCGGATCCCCCTCGAGGTCGGTGAGCAGATCCAGCGCCTCGAGCTCACGAAGTCCGAGCTGGCCAGCACCCTGGGTCGCGCTCCGACGGAGGCCGAGCTCGACGAGGCGACCGGGATGACGGCCGACGAGCGCGAGTCGCTCGAGGACGTGGCGCGGGTCACGGCATCGCTGGACCAGCCGGCTGCTCTCGAGTCCTCCACCACGCTCGGCGAGCTGGTGGCACCGGACGAGACCGACCTTGCTGGCGAGGTCGAGCAGATGCTGGTGTACGAGCGTGTGCGCGATGCGGTGGAGCGCCTGCCTGGCCTCCAGCGTGACGTGCTGCGACTCCGGTTCGGCTTCGACGGCGACACCCCGGCGTCGCTCCAGTCGACGGCAGAGCGGCTCGGCGTGGGCGTGCGCCGCGTGCGCCGTGCCGAGGAGGAGGCGCTGGCCGCCCTCTCCTTCGACGTCGACGTGCTCGGCGTCCACGAAGCAGCCTGATTCGGCGCCCGGTCGGGCGCCGAATCGAATCGCTGTCTTGGCTGGCGGCCTGCCTCCGAGTATCCCCGGAACCCCCCCCCGACTCTGAGGCGGGCCGCTAGCCGAGATATGCGGTGAGGTCCTCGGGCAGCGGCGACCCGAAAGTCAGCTGCGCTCCCGAGGCCGGGTGTACGAACCCCAAGGTGTGGGCGTGCAGGAAGAAGCGGCCTGATCCGAGCTCCTTGTCGGGTGTCCCGTAGCGGGCGTCGCCCACCACCGGGTGCCCGATGGCCGCCATGTGCACCCGGATCTGATGGGTCCGGCCGCTCTGGAGCGCGAGTTCGAGCAACGTGGTCGGGCCCTGTCCCTCGGGGTGGCGGCGCTCGAGGACGCGGTAGGCCGTGCGGGCCGGCTTGCCTCCTGCGGTCACCGCCATCTTCGTCGGCGTGCGGGCCGAACGCCCGATCGGCGCCTCGATCTCCCCCCGGTCGTCCCCCACCTCGCCGTGCACGAGGGCGAGGTACCGCCGCTCCATCGTCCGCGTCGCCAACTGGTCCACCAAGTCCCGGTAGGCGTCCGACGTCCGCGCCACCGCCAGGAGACCCGACGTCCCCTTGTCGAGACGGTGCACGATGCCGGGCCGATCCGGGGCACACACGCCGGCCTCGACCAGCTGGGCCAGGTCCGGGAAGCGGGCCAGCAGGCCACCCACCAGCGTCCCCGTGCCGTGGCCGGCGCCCGGGTGCACGATGAGCCCGGCGGGTTTGTCCACCACGGCAACCATGTCGTCGGCGTGCACCACCGTGAAGGTGACGTCGGGCTCGGGCACGACGACGCCGTCCCCCGTCGGCCGCAGCGCCACGGTCAGGACGGCGCCTTCGCGCAGAGTGGTCCGTCCGACCGTGACTGGTTTCCCGTCGACCAGCACCCGGCCGGACCCGATCAGGTGGGCGGCCTCGGCGCGCGACACGTTGGCCACCATGGCGACGCCCCGGTCCGCCCGCATCCCCGCCAGCAGCGCCGGTACCTCGACGGAGATCGTCTCGCCGTCGCTGTCGCCATTGCCGTCGCCGGCGCCATTGCCGTCGCCGGAGCCGGCGCCCACGCCGGCACTCACGCCGCCCCCTCTGCGGGGAGGTCGGAGCGTCCCCCTCCGAACAGCACCGCCGCGACGACGATGATGACGCCGATCGTCACACAGGCGTCAGCCAGGTTGAACGTCGGCCAGTAGTCGAGCGTGATGAAGTCAGGCACGCGGCCGCCGCGGGGCCCCGCGATGCGCTCGCTCAGGTTGCCCACGGCGCCGCCCAGCACCAGTCCTGCCCCGACGGCCAGCGGCATCGTCCGGACCTGGGCCACGACGACCGCCAAGACCACCACGCCGACACAGAGAAGCACCGTCACCACGACGGCCCGGCCGCTGAAAAGGCTGAAGGCGAAGCCCGAGTTGAAGGTCATGGCCAGCCCCACCGGTCCCCACAGGTGCCGCACCGCATGGAGGTGGTCGACGGCCACGGCAGTGGTCACCCGATCGGCCACCACGACGATCGCGGCGATGGCGAATGCCACCACCCGCGGCCGGGTCAGCGCCGCGACAGCCCCCCGCTCTTGCAGGCCACGCAGAGCCGGGCGAAGGGCAGCGCCCGCAGGCGAGGCTTGGGAATGGGCTGGAAGCAGCGCTCGCAATACCCATAGGTCTTGTCGGCGATACGCCGCGACGCATCGTCGATCTCCTCGACGGCGATCGTCGCCTGACCCGACAGCGCCAGGTTGCGCTCGCGGTCGACGGTTACCGTCCCACCTTCGCCGGACTCCTCGTCGAATTGCACGTCACCGGGCTCCCGCTCGAGCGCGAGCGAGTCGGCCTCGGCGCGCAGCGACGTCGCCTGCTCCTGGTAGATGGCACGCTCGGCCTCCAAGAGCTCCCGTACCTCTTCGAGGAACTTGGCGTCTTTGGCGTAGGGGCCGGTCTTCGGCCGCACCGGCGCCGGCGGTTTGGGCCTGGGTTTGGGTGTGAACGCCGTCCGGGTCGCCGCCGACCCGTTGCCGGACGCCGTTCCCTTCTTGGCCGGCGGCGCCGTCTTCTTCGCCACAGCGGGAGCGGCCTTCTTGGCCGGCGGGGCCGTCTTCTTCGTTGCCGAAGCGGCCTTCTTGGGTGCCGACGCCGCCTTCTTGGCCGTGGCCGCCTTCTTCGCCACAGTGGGAGCGGCCTTCTTGACCGGCGGCGTTGTCTTCTTCGCGGCCGGCGCGGTCTTCTTGGTCGTGGTGGCTGCCTTCTTCACAACGGGAGCTGCCTTCTTCTTGGGGAGTGCGGGACGCTTTCTAGCTGTTGCAGCAACCTTGCCCGTTGCCTTTTTCTTCCCGGCCCGTGACGAGGTGGGCGCACCCGAACGCGACCCGGACGCCCGTTTGGGCCGGGCACCCTTGCTCGATGGGGTCATCGTTCCCTCCTACGGACCAGGTCAAAAGGCCGATTTCCCCGCCACGACCTCGTCCGGGGAGCGGGTGACGATACCGGACCGCCAGGGCTCGGGCAACACTGCGGACACCCCCAGGCCACCGGGGGCCTGGTGTTCAGAGGGGTCGAGGCGCTCCGGTCACCGAGGCGCTCTGCAGGTTCAGGGTAGGTGCGCCGTCGTCGGCCTCGGGAAGCCCAGGCTCACCCACCCCCGGGGTGGTCTTCGGGGCGACCGCCTTGGGCTTGATCCCCATCAGCGAATTGGCCGGCTGCACGTTCTCATCCACCCACTTCAGGATCTCGGACAGCGCGCCGTGCAACCGGTTTCGCTCAGACTCGAGGTGGCGCGCCATGCTCTCGACGTCGGCGGCCAGGTCGGTGCGGGTGGACTCGAGTCGGGTCACCTCCTCGCGCAGCGCCTGGTGCGTCTCGGCCTGCAGCTGCGCCGACGTCGCCTCGGCGGCGGCGATCGCGGCTCGGGCCGTCTCTTCAGCCTGGGCGATGACGCCAGCGGCCTCGGCCTCGCTCTCGCGCTTGGTCTGGTCGACGAATTTCTGGGCCAACAGCAGCGTGCGCTGCAGCGTCTCGTCGGACAGCGCAGCCGCGTCCGAGGCCGCCACCGCGGCCGTCTCGTCGGGAACGGCGGCGACCGGCGCGGCCCGCTTGTCGCGCTCGAGCTGCGCGATCCGCTCGCTCGCCTGGCGCAGCCGCTCGTTCAGCTGGCGGACGTGCTCTTGGAGTGCCTCGGCCTCCTGGGCCGCCTTGTCCAGGTACTCATCGACCTCGTCGACGTTGTAGCCCTTCAGCCCGAGCCGGAACTCGACGGTGCGCAGAGTCTCGAGAATCGATGCAGGTGCCTGGGAATTGTCCATGGGGGCCGAGTCTAACCATCCCCTCCTGCGATTCCAGTAATGGTCCTGACGTTGTGGCTTACGTTGTCAGGACGGGGATCAGCACGAACTGGGCCACCAGGATGACCACCAGAAACGACCAGTCCAGACCCCCCATCGGCTTGATGATCCGTCGCACCGGGCGCAGGACGGGCTCGGTCGCTTGGTAGAGGAAGTACTGGATCCGGGCCAGCGTCGTGCCCGGCTGGATCCGGAACCAGCTCAAGATGGCGTAGGGGAACATGATCAGCCAGATGTAGGCCTCGATCAGCCACGCGAGCAGACGGAAGATGTTCACCAGCCCACGAGGGTAGTGCTTCTAGTCGCGGCCGAAACCGCGCTCTACCAGTCGCTGCCGTTCTTCGTCGGAGACCTTCACATTGGTCGGCGCCAGCAGGAAGACCTGGTCCGCCACCTTCTCCATCTCGCCGCTCAGGGCGTAGGTCACCCCGCTGCAGAAATCGATCATGCGCCGCTGCAGGTCGCGATCGGCCATCTGGAGGTTCACGATGACCGGTCGGTTGTCCTTGAGGCGGTCAGCGATCTCCTTGGCGTCGCCGAAGCGTGACGGGGCTACGACGTGCACACGGGCCGTGGAGGACGCCGGGGCCGCGGCGGGCCCGGTGGGGTCGATGGTCGTGTCGACAGGCATGGCGCGCACGGGCGTGGGCCTCGGCGCCACGTTGCTCGGGGCAGGGCGTGACGGCTGGCTCGGCACCGCCGACTCTCGCGGGATGGTACGCACGCGGCTCATCCCTCCGCTGAATTCCTCGGCCTGCTCGTACTCCTGATTGCGCGGCTCGACCCGGGTGGCGGCCGAGAACCCACGGGGCGCGCGATCCTCGAGGTCGTCGTACTCGTCGTACTCGTCGTCGAGCAGGCCGAGGTAGACCATGGTCTTCTTCATAAACGAGGGTGACATGCCTTCTCCTGTCAGCGGACAGCGTAGTGCCTGCTCGGCAACCTGGGCGGGTCCTCGAAACCCGCTGCGTAGATGAGGTCAAGCTCCGTCTCCGCCAGAACCAGGGGTGCGGCGTTCTCCTGACGTGGAGCGTTCTTCCGACATGGGGCGTGCTTCCGACGTGGATCTTCACCTGATGTGGCACGTTCGCCGAAGAGGGCTCGCCCGATGCGCACCATGGTCGAACCGGCCGCCACCGCAGCCTCCAGGTCCTCGCTCATTCCCATCGAGCGCTCCTCCAACTCCAGGTCGTCGGCCAAGCGCCGCACGCTCTCGAAGGACGCCCGCGCGGCCGTCAAACCCGGTGCCGCCACGGTCATGAGACCGCGTACGTCGAGCCCGAGCGCGCGGAGTTTCCCCACCAACTCCCCCACCGCAGCCGGCGCGCAGCCGTTGCGGCCGGGCAAGCCGGTCGTCTCGACCTGGACGAGGACTGCCGCGCCCGGCGCGCTGCCGCGCGATGCGCGCGCCCTCGACCTCCCGGGCCACGCTCTGCCACAGGGCGACGAGTGGGGCCAGCCGGGCCACCTTGTTCTGCTGCACCGCACCGAGGAAGTGCCATGCCACGGACTTCGACGTGCCTGGTCCTTCGCCTTGGGACGCGGCCTTGGCCACCAGCTCAGCGGCGTAGTTCTCGCCCAGGTCACGAAGTCCGGCCGCCCGCGCCAACCCCACGACGGGAGGCCCGAAGCCCTTGGTGACACCGATGATGCGAACCCGTTCGGGATCGCCTCCGGCGTTCTCGATGCGTTGGCGGACACGGACGAGCCGCTGTGCGACCGCGCGGACGGCGGGAAGGTCGCCGGGAGGGTTAGCGGAGGAAGGAGGGGACGTCGAAATCGTCGTCACCCAGGTCGAACTCGTCCTCGGATCCCGTGCGCGTCGGCGAAGATGTCGACCGGCTCCGGAGTATCGAAGATGGCGGAGGTCAGTTCACCCGACTTGGAAGGCGGCGCACCGTCCTCCCAGCGTTCGAAGCCGGCGGCGATGACGGTGACGCGCACCTCGTCGCCCATGTTGTCGTCGATCACGGCGCCGAAGATGATGTTGGCGTCCGGGTGGGCCACGGCATGGATGATCTCCGCCGCCTCGTTCACCTCGAACAGCCCGAGGTCGGAGCCGCCGGCGATGTTGAGCACCATGCCGCGGGCACCCTCGATCGAGGCTTCGAGCAGCGGTGACGTGATCGCCGCGCGGGCCGCGTTGGCAGCACGGCCTTCGCCGATGGAAGAGCCGATGCCCATGATGGCGGTGCCCGCGTTGGTCATGACCATCTTCACGTCGGCGAAGTCGGTGTTGATCAGCCCCGGCACCGTGATCAGGTCGGTGATGCCGCGAACCCCCTGGAGCAGGACCTCGTCCGCCATCCTGAACGCGTTCACCATGCTCGTCTTGTCGTTGGACACGGTGAGCAGTCGGTCGTTCGGGATGACGATGAGGGTGTCGACCTTCTCCTTGAGGACCTGAATCCCCTTCTCCGCCTGCATGGCACGCCGGCGGCCCTCGAAACTGAAGGGCCGAGTCACCACGCCGATCGTCAGGGCGCCGACGCCCTTGGCGATCTCGGCGAACACGGGCGCGCCTCCAGTGCCGGTCCCACCGCCCTTGCCGGCGGTGATGAAGACCATGTCGGCGCCCTGCAGGGCCTCCTCGATCTCGGGACGGTGCTCCTCGGCGGCGAGGCGTCCCACTTCGGGGTCGCTCCCCGCGCCCAGCCCGCGGGTGAGCTGGCGCCCAATGTCGAGCTTCAGGTCGGCGTCGCTCATCAGCAGAGCCTGGGCATCCGTGTTGGCGGCGATGAACTCGACGTTGCGCAGGCCCGAGTCGATCATCCGGTTGACGGCGTTCACGCCAGCGCCCCCGACCCCGACCACCTTGATCACTGCCAGGTAGTTGCCCTGGGAAGGCACGGTCGTCATGATTTCCCTCGTCCTCGGGTCGATCGTCGACCGGTAGCTCGCTGATGGGTTTCGCCGAGCGTCACCGGGGACGTGAGATCAAGAAACCATCCCTGAACCTTTGGGGAAGGTTGATGTTCACAGTTCGGCGACGTGATCCCACCATACGGGGGGCCGTTCGGGCTGGTCAAGCACCACCGTCACCCTGCCGTCACCGTGACGGCGTTGGGGATGCTGACGTCGATCACATCCCCATTGTGCAGGGTGGCCCCGGAGAGAACGGACGACACGTCCTCGTACTTCTCCGTGAGCTGCGGTGGCCGATCCGATATCCACCAGGACCGGGGTGGTCAGCGAGAGCTGCACCCAGCCGGTCGGCTCCACGGTGACGCCGGTCACCTGAGCGGCGAAGGAGGCGGGCAAGGTCGAGGCGACCCGGAGTCCTGCGGCGTCCTTGGCGGGCAGGATGGTCCCCGGCGCGCCGGGAGGCTGCGGCACGGTGAGGAGCAGCAGCCCGGGCGGTCGGGTCGTCGACTCGCTCAGGACGCGCCCGTCGTTGCTCAACGTGACCCAGCGGTCGGCAGCTGCAGCCGACCACGAACTGCGGCATCTCCTCGGTCACCGCGATGTGGACGCCGTCGGGCCACGACACGTGGACGCTGGCCGTCCGTACCCACGGCAATTGCTCGATCCGCGCCGCTGCCGCCCGCGTTGACATCGAGCAGGGGTGGGTGACTGGCCAGCCCTGACTGCGCCACGACCTGCGCCGCCGTCTCGTGCACATTGCCGACCACCGTGATGGAGCGGGCGGAGAAGAGCGACGTGTGCACGAGGAACCACGCGCCCACGAGGAGCCCCGTGCCGGCGAGCCCGATGAGGACGATGAGCAATCGCCGTCGCCCCTGGGCGCGGATGACGGCCGTGCGTCGGTCCGAGATCCGCGGGTCGATGCGATTCCGCCCGCCCTTGCCACCACCGCCTCTGCTCCCACGACCACCCCCACGCCCCCCGCCGCTCGCCGCCGGCCCGGTGCGGAAGCCGGTCGCGGCGCCGGACGGGTCGGCGCACTCGGCGTCACCCCGGCCCTCCTCGCTCGCCCGTCCGCTCCACCATCGGACCAGTCTTCCCGTCGCCGAAGCCGAGGAGGCGGACCTCGGTGCGCAGGGTCGTCCCGGTCCGCTCTGCGACCACGGCGCGGACGTGCTCCATCAGCGCACGGACGTCGTCCGCACGACCGTCCTTGTCGGCCTGGATGAAGTTGGCGTGCTTCTCCGACACATGCGCCGTCCCCATCCGCAGGCCCTTCAGCCCGGCGGCCTCTATCAGCCGCCCGGCCGAGTCTCCCTCCGGGTTGGTGAAGACCGATCCCGGCGTTCGACCCCCCGGGTTGATGCTCCCGCCTCCACTTGACGACGGCCGACACAGCCTCCTGTTCGGCCTGGACCGACCCCGCCTTCACGGCAAGCTCTGCGTCGAGCACGAGATGTGTGGCCCCGACCGCAGATGACCGGTAGCCGTAGTCGAGGCGGGCGACACCGTCGGTGCCTCCGCCATCCCCGCTGAGGTCGACCCACGTGTAGCGCAGGAGGCACGACGCCAAGTCCGACCCGTGTCCCCCCGCGTTCATGCGAACGGCACCCCCGACCGATCCGGGCACGCCGACGGCCCAGGAGAGGCCCGACCATCCCGCATCGGCGACGCGGCGAGCCAGCACCGGGAGCGCCAGAGCCGCTCCCGCTGCGCACGACAGGCGGTTCGCTCGATCGCGTCGCGCCGCCGTCGCGGTCGCTCGCGGAAGGTCGAGACCCGCGAAGCCCCCACCGAGGTGGACGACGACGCCGTCGAACCCGGCATCGGCCACGAGCAGGTTGGAGCCCCGGCCGAGCACGAAGAGGGGCAGCTCCCAGCCGTGCAGCGCCGCCCGCACCACGTCGAGGTCGGCCGGACCCTCGACTTCGACCAGGACCGCGGCCGGGCCACCCACGCCGTACGTGGTGAGCGGCCCGAGTGGCCCGAGCAGGGTGGCGCGTTCCCCGAGGGTCGCCGCCAGTGCGCCGTAGGCGTCGTTCGGCGTCACCATGTAGGCGATTCGAGCAATGCGTCGGGGAGCAACGTGAGATCCCCCGCGCCCAGCGTGAGGCAGAGGTCACCCGGGCGGAGGACGGCCGCGACGGCCTGACGCATCTCCTCCCAGCCGGGGGCGTAGGAAACGGGCAGCCGCGGGTCCTGGGCCCGGACGGCATCGGCCACCAGCCTCCCCGAGACACCGGGGACTGGTCGCTCGCCGGCGCTGTAGATGTCGGTCACGACGAGTTCGTCCGCGTCGACGAACGCGGTGCCGAACTGCTCGGCCAGCGCCGCGGTCCGGGTGAAGCGGTGTGGCTGGAAGACGGCCACGATCCGACCCCATCCCCCGGTCTTGGCCGTCGCGAGGGCCATGCGCACCTCACCGGGCAGGTGGGCGTAGTCGTCGACGAAGGTCACCCCGCCGGCTTCGCCGCGGAACTCGAAGCGGCGCGTCACGCCGGCGAAGCGGGCCAAAGCCGACTGGACTGCCTCGAACGGGGCACCGGCCTGCAATGCGGCGACGGCCGCCACCCCGGCATTGCGGGCGTTGTGGAGGCCCGGGACGCCGATGCGCAGGGACCCCAGTTCCCCGGCGGGGCCGTGCAACGAGAAGGAGCTCGAGCTGCGGCTCTGCCCGAGGTCGCGCATGCGATACGTGGCGCCCTCCGCGATCCCTACCCCCACGGCCCCGCGCGCTTCGCCGATGGCGGCGGCTTCGGGGTCGTCCACGCAGACAACGGCTCCAGCGGACGCCAAGCCGACGAAGTACGCAAAGGCGTCGCGCAGCGCGTCGAATGTGCCGTAATAGTCGAGGTGATCGGGCTCGACGCTGGTGAGGATCGCCAGGTCGGGCCGGAGCGCCTGGAACGTGCCGTAGCTCTCGTCCGCCTCGACCACGAGCCAGTCCCCCGTATCCCAGACGGCGTTCGTTCCGATCTCGTTGACGTCGGCGCCGATGAGGAAGGACGGTCGCATCCCGGCCTCGACCAGGATGAGCGCGAGCATCGACGCCGTCGTGGTCTTGCCGTGCGTCCCGGCGACGGCGAGGCACCGTCGTGTGGCACAGATGGCGGCCAACATCTCGGAGCGGGGCACGACGAGGATCCCGCGGGCCCGCGCCTCGACGAGCTCGACGTTCTCCGGTGGCACCGCGGGCGAGTAGGTCAACGCCTCGGCTCCGATGACGTTTTCCGCTCGGTGCCCCATCGCCACCTCGATGCCGAGCGAGCGCAGCCGGTCCGCCACCGGCGAGTCCTTCAGGTCCGAGCCCGACACGTCATGGCCCATGGCCCGCAGCACCAGCGCGATCGCACTCATGCCGGCGCCGCCGATGCCGACGATGTGGATGCGTCGTGGCGACACCAGATCGAGCAGGTCGGGCGACGCCCCCCCTTGGTGCGGATCAGCGGGCATGCGCATCGACCAGCTCCGCCACGCGGGCAGCCGCGTCGGGGTGTGCGTACCCGCGGGCCGCCTCCCGCATCGCACGCAGCCGTTCGGGCTCGGAGAGGAGCGCCTCGAGCTCCCGGGCCAGCCGCGGGCCGTCGCACTCGGGGTCGGGGACCAGCACGGCCACCCCCATATGTACCAGGGCCTCGGCGTTGCGCGTCTGGTGGTCGCGGGGCGCGCCGGGGAGCGGCACCAAGATGGCCGGCACCCCCGCGATCAGCAACTCGGCCGACGTCATGGCGCCGGCCCGCGTGACGCACACGTCGGCTGCCGTATAGAGGTCGGGCATGTCGTCCTCGTAGGGGACGACCCTGTACACCAGACCGTCAGGCCGGTTCCCGCCTTCTCTTCCCTCGCGTTCGCCGTCACGTTCGCCGTTACGTGCGCCTGCGCCCGCGCCGCCATGAGCGCCGGCGGCAAATGCCTCGTAGTCCCGCCGACCGGTCACGTGATAGAGCCCGAGCTCGTCGCACGCGCGCCACATCTGGGCCACCTCGGCGACGGCCCGGTTGACGCGCCGCGCCCCCAGCGAGCCGCTGACTGCGGCGATGGTCCAACGGTCCGCGGGAAGGCCGAGCGCCCCCCGGGCTCGGGCGAGCCCGTCGGGACTTCGGTCCAGGGCCGCCATTTCGGGCGCGACGGGCGTCCCCGTGACGTGGGATCGAGGCAAATCCGTGTCGGGGAAGGCGACCGCGTTGGCGGCCGCGAAACGGCCGAGCAGGGCGACCACAGCGCCCGGGACGGCGTCGGTCGTGACGCAGACGAGCGGGACACGGGTCACGAGGGCGGCGAAGCCGGCCGGGAAGCTCGCGTAACCCCCGACGACGACCACGGCCCGGGGCCGCTGCGCGAGGAACGAGCCGATGGCGCGGACACAGGCCCAGGCGAGTCCGAGTATCGCCCCGACGTTCGCCATCAGCGCGGCGGGACGCAGGCTGCGCCGGATGCCCCGTCCCGGCAGCAAGGTGAACGGGAACTCGAGCGCTGGCCACGTCGCAGCCTCGTGCCCCCGCCTCGACCCGTAGAGCTCGACGGTGCTCGCGGCATGCCCGCGGCCCACCAGCGCACGCGCGATCTGGAGGGACGGGACCACGTGCCCGCCGGTCCCGCCACCCGCGACCACGACGCCTCGCTGGGCGGTCACCGACGTCGGTTGGACCCGGCGACGCCCAGCGGTACGCCGGACTCGCCCTGCCGGGCGACGTTGATCAGCAGTCCCGCCGCCGCCATGGTGATCACCAACGACGAGCCGCCGAAGGAGATGAAGGGCAGGGGGATCCCCGTGACAGGGAGGACGCCGACCACAGCGCCCACGTTGATCAGCGTTTCTGCCGCCACCCAGGCGACGAGCCCCAGCGCGAGCAGCGCGCCGAAGCGATCGGGCGACTGCGTGGCGGCGCGGATGCCGAGCCACCCGAAGGCGGCGAGAAGCCCCAGGACGCAGAGGGCGCCGAGGACGCCGAGCTCCTCCCCGATCACCGAGAAGATGAAGTCCGTGTGCGCGTTGGGGAGGTAGCCCCACTGCGCCTGCCCACCTCCGAGGCCCATCCCGACGAGGTGCCCGGAGCCCAATCCGATCAGCGACTGGACGACCTGGTACCCCGAGCTCGAGCTGTGCGACGTGGGATCGATGAACGAGATCAGTCGGGCCCGGCGGTAGGGCGAGGCAACGGCCAGGATCAGGGCCAGTCCCGCCAGGACGGCCATCACCCTCATAACGGGTCCGAGCCGCACACCCGAGACGAACAGGAGTGCGAGCGCAATGCACCCGAGCACCATCGCGGTGCCCATGTCGGGCTGGGCCAGGATCAGGACGCACGCACACCCGGTCACCAGAATGACGGGGCCGATGATTCGGCGGTCGGTGGCGTCCTCATCGAGACGCCGCGTGATGAAGTCGGCGGCAAACAAGGTGAGGGCCAGCTTCATGAGCTCGGAGGGTTGCAGGCGGAATTGGCCGAACCCGATCCAGCGGCTCGAACCCATGGCATGGACCCCCAGTCCAGGCACCAGCACGACGAAGAGCAGCCCAAAGGTCACGAGGAGCAGCGCGGGGCTGAAGCGCCGCAGCCGGCGATAGTCGAAGCGCGCCGCCAGCCAGAGGGCGACCAGGCCGATGGCCATCCACATCGCCTCGCGGATCAAGATGGCGTACGGGGTGCCGTAGGTGTCGATGGAGATCACCGATGACGCGGATCCCACCATCACCAGACCGATCACACACAGCAGGCCAGTGTCGGCCAGGAGGACCGTCGAGACGGCCAGGCTCCTGCTCCCGATCTTGATGCCGGTCCCGGGGGCATCCGTCTTGCGGGCCGGACCCCGGTGGGTCGCGGTCGCCCCCGCCGCAGACCGCCCCTGCCTCGGCGTCGACCGGCCATGCCGCTGGTTCGCCGTGATCGTCACACCCACCACCGCCGAACGCCCTGCGGCACGCTCCGCTGAGGGCGCGCGCGCCACCTTGCCCGGTCCGACCCCCGATGCATGGCCCAAGTCTCCCCCACCGCGCGGCAGAAGTGGCGGAGGGTCATGTGAATTTCGCCACCGTCAGGAAATCGCCGTAGAAGATGCCCAGACCCAACGCGCAGAAGAGCCCGCCGAGGATCCAGAAGCGCACGATCACCGTGGTCTCCGGCCAACCTCCGAGCTCGAAGTGGTGGTGGATGGGGGCCATGCGGAAGATGCGGCGGTGGAACGCGCGGAACGAGATCACTTGGAGGATGACCGACACCGTCTCCATGACGAAGAGCCCGCCGATGACGAGAAGGAGCAAGTCCAGGTTGAGAAGGAGGCAGAGCGCGGCCAGGCCCGCACCGATGGCGAGCGAGCCGGTATCCCCCATGATGATCTTGGCCGGGGCGGCATTCCACCAGAGGAAACCGATGCAGGCGCCCGCCAGTGCCACGGACACGAGAGCCAAGTCGATCGCGGACGCCGGGAGCACGTGGTAAATCGAAAAGTGGCGGAAGATCCAGTACCCCATGATCGAAAGCACCGCGAAGCAGAAGGTGCCGGCTCCCGCGGCAAGGCCGTCGACGCCGTCGGTGATGTTGACCGCGTTGGACGAGCCCACCATGACCAGCACGGCGAAGACGACCCAGCCCACCGAGCCGAGGTTGATGCCGATGGCGTCTGAGCGGGTGAACGACAGCGCCGTCGACGTGTGGGCCCACTCGACCGCCAGGATGGAGAAGGCCAGCGCGCACACGAGCTGGGCTGCCGCCTTCCCCCGCTTGTTGAGGCCGAGGCTGCGGCGGTGGTGCACCTTGATGTAGTCGTCGAGGAACCCGATGAGCCCGAACGCCACCACCGCGCCAATGGCCAGGTAGCCGGTCCGCGAGAAACGGATCTCCGTTCCGATATGGCCGACGGCGTAGCCGACGACGACGGAGCCGACGATCGCGATCCCGCCCATGGTCGGGGTTCCGGCCTTGGTCACATGGGTGGCCGGGCCGTCCTCCCGGATGTGCTGGCCGAGCTGGCGCTTGCGGAAGTAGCGGATCAGGAACGGCGTGGAGAGGATCGCGCACCACAGCGCGATGCCCCCCGAGACGAGCAAGCCCAGCACGCGGTGTCAGGCCTCCGGCAGTTGGACGCCGGCGCCTGGAGCGGCCGCGATGGCAGGCCCCGAACGATGCGACCCTGCACCCGGCACCCAGGTGCGAGGGTCGGACGCATAGCGCGCGGACAAGGCCCGCCGCGCCTCCACGGCGTCGTCGAAGGGCAGTCGCCGCCCCGCCGTCTCCTGATACGTCTCGTGGCCTTTCCCGGCGATCACCACCACATCGCCCGGGCCGGCGGAGTCGAGGGCGCGACGGATGGCCACACCGCGGTCAGGCTCGACTGCCACTTTCGGGTTCTCCCGCCCACCGGGGATCCCCCCCAGCACATCCCCGATGATTCGCAACGGGTCCTCGGCGCGTGGGTTGTCCGACGTCACGATGGTCAGGTCGCTCCCGCGCTCGGCCACCGCGCCCATCACCGGGCGCTTGGCCGTATCGCGGTTGCCCCCGCAGCCGAAGACGCTCAGCACCCGCCCACCGGGCGCCAGGCTTCGCGCCTCGCCGAGGACGACCTCGAGCCCCGCAGGAGTGTGCGCGTAGTCGACGATGACGGTGAACGGAGGACCGTCACCACCCGCATCGACCGTGCCTCCTGGCGTCGCAATAACCTCGAGACGCCCGGGTACGGGTGCGACACTTCGCATGGCCCGGGCGATCTCCTCGGGCTCGAGTTGGAGCTCCTCCAGAGCCAGCGCCGCCTCTGCCGCCAGCAGCGTGTTGTCGACGTTGACCGCGCCAGTCAGCGGGGTGGTGACGCGCTGGCCCCGCCAGGTGAACTCGGTGTGCCCCGGTCGAAGCACGATATCCGTCGCATCACCGTGGTGGACGGCGATCATCGGAATCCGGGCTCGATCCAGGAGTCGACGGCCCCAGGGGTCGTCCGCGTAGACCACCCCACGCAACGCACGACTCGGCGTGAAGAGCATGGACTTCGCCTCGAAGTACTCCTCCATCGTGTGGTGGTAATCGAGGTGATCGTGGCTCAGGTTGGTGAAGACGGCCACGTCGAAATGGATGCCCTCGACGCGCGCCTGCACGAGCGCGTGACTCGACACTTCCATGGCGACCGCGTGTCGGGCGCCATCCCACTTCTGCCGATCACGGACACCCGCCAGGACGCGCTGGACCTCGGTCGCCTCCGGAGTGGTACGTGCGCCCGAGAGCGTCCCCATCACGTTGGTTGGCCGGCCCGTGGCGCTGAGGAGGTCGCCGAGGAGCTGCGTCACCGTGGTCTTCCCGTTGGTGCCCGTGACGCCGATCGTCAGGAGGTCCCTGGCTGGATAGCCGTAGAAGGCGGCCGCCAGCCGTGCCATGACGGGTCGCATGGTCCCGGGCGCGATCCGGGACTGGACGACGCCGTTGTCGAGCAGCTCGGGGATGAAGTGCTCACACAAGAGTCCGACCGCGCCCCGCTCGACTGCCTCGCCGGCGTGGGCGTGGCCGTCGGCCAAGAGGCCGGGCACACAGCAGAAAAGGTCGCCGGGCACGACCCGGCGGCTGTCGTGCGAGATGCCGCACACCTCCACCGAGGACGGGTCCCCGACCGACTCGATCACCTCGATGTCGTCGAAGAGGAGGTTCATGGTGACGGTTGGCATGGTCGACCCGACAGCGTTGCATGCCTCGGGCTCCCATGCGTCACGCTCGCAATGGGTATGTCACCCGAGATCACGTGATGTCCTGGGTCTGGTCGGTCGTCGTCGCCGGGCTCGCACCCGGAGGGGTCGTGCTGGTCTGCGCTCCCGGGGTGGTGGGGATGTCGTAGCGGTGCAGCGCGTAGCTCATGATCTGCGAGAACACAGGTGCCGCCACCGTGCCGCCGAAGATCGGCGTCGGACGGTCCAGCACCACGATCATCGACAACGTCGGGTTCACCGCCGGGGCATAGCCGACGAAGGACGCCATGTAGGCCCCCGGGATGTAGGAGTCGTGATCGGGCGTCGGGATCTGGGCCGTACCCGTCTTGCCGGCCACTGTGTAGCCGGGGACTGCGGCGCTGGTCCCCGTGCCCTGGTCGACCACCTGCTGGAGCATGGAGGAGAGCTGCGAGTCGACCGGCGGAGAGAAGACCTGGTGGGTCGCCGAGGGCGGCGTCTGGGTAATGGTTCCTGACGGGCTGACGGTCGCCTGCACGAGCTTCGGGGCGACGAACACGCCACCGTTAGCGACGGCGTTGTACGCATCGAGCACCTGCAGCGCGCTGACGGCGTCGACCTGTCCGATCGGGAGTGACACGTAGTCGGTGGGCTCCCACTGCGCGGCGGTCGCCAGCAGGCCTTCCGACTCTCCGGGAAAGCTCAGCCCGGTCGGTTGCCCGAATCCCAGCGCCTTGACCTGCGAAAGCAGGCGCTGCTCGCCCACGTTCTGGGCGATCTCGGAGGTGCCGATGTTGGAGGACTGCGCCAGAATCTGCGTCGCGTTCAGTTGCTCGGTGGGATGGGGCTCGGCGTCGTGGAAGGTCGATCCGTCGAGCTGGATCTGGTCGGGCACGGTGAAGACCGAGGTCGGGTTGATCAGGCCGTCCTGCAGCGCGGCGGAGAAGGTGACCAGTTTGAAGACGGAGCCGGGCTCGTAGAGCTGCGTGACGGCGAGGTTGCTCGGCGCCTCGTTGACCGCGTCGTGCGGTCCGATGGGCACGACGCCGTTCGGCGCTGTCGCCTTGGTGCTGCTCGGAGTCGGCGCGGCGCCCAATGCGGAGGGGTGGGTCGCCGCCAGGTTGGCCATCGACAGGATCTGACCGGTCTTGACGTCCATGACAACCGCCGTCCCGCTCACCGCGTTGGACGACTCGATCGCCTTGGCCAGCGCCTGTTCCGACTCGTACTGCAACTGGGTGTCGAGGGACAGCTCCAGGCCCGTGCCCGGGACCGTCGAGACGCGGTCGCTCACGGGCGACTGGGGCAACGCCACGCCCGCGGGGGACTCCAGGACCGTCTCCTTGCCGTCAGTGCCCGCCAAGAGACGGTTGTCGCCGTACTCGAGACCGGCGGCGCCCTTCCCGGCGCCGTTGGTGAACCCGACGACCGGGCTTGCCAGGACACCGTTGGGCACCTCACGCTCCGAATCGGCGATCAGGGTGATGCCGGGAATGGCGTCGGAGGAGATCTGCTGGCCTGTCGCCCGGGGCAGTTGCTTGGCCAGGACGACGTATCCGGTCGGCCGGTGCAGCTCTGCGGCGAGTGTCGTGGCGGGAACGTGCAACATCGGCGACAAGGCGAGCGCCGTCTTCACCGGGTGCGCGACCTGGTAATCGTCTGCGACGACGTCGTCGGTCGGGACCGAGAGGGCGAGCGGCGACCCGTCACGCGCATAGATCCCGCCACGCAGCGAGGGCAACGACACCGAGATGGAGGACTCCCCTCGGGCTTGCGCCTGATACGACCCGGCGTGGAGCACCTGGACATCGACGAGCCTGGCGACCAAGAGGAGCATGGCGATGAGCAGGATGAAGCGGACGACACGCACCCGGCGCAGGAACGTGGCACTCGACCAACCGGTGCGCGAGCGCGAGCTCGCCACTCGGGTGATCTTGGTCGGCGGTCGATGCGGTCGCGCCCGCGGCGCCGTCTTCGCCGAATTCGCCCTTGGTTGTCGGGTCGGCGCAGCGCGGGTGTGACGGACCGGCGGCCGGACCTTCGCCGGTGTGGCCGCCGAACGGGCCGAACCGCGCGGACGCGCCGGGCTCGCCTTCCGCGCGGACGAGCCGGATCGGGACGGTGCCGGCGGTCGCGGGGACCGCGTCGGAGCTCCGGTCGAGCGTGGTTTTGTGCTGGCGCCACGACCCGTGCCGGCGCGCGCGCGGTGAGGCTCGTGTCGGGTGCTGTTGCTCATGGCGTCGAGGTTGCTGTCGTGGCCGACGTACCGCTCGACCCCGATGCCGCTGCCGGAGCAGCACCCGATCCTCCCGACGATGCACCCCCACCAGTCGCACTGCCCGAGGTGGCCGGCGCCGGTGGCGACTCCGGCGCCGGCGTCACCTTCGGGGTTGGAAGGGGTGTGGAGAGAGAGACGTACGGAAGCTCGATGACCGATGTGGGCCGGACCATGCCCAGCTGGCCCGCCGCGGCGGCGACAATGCGCGCCGGCGTCTCGAGTTCGGCCACGGCCAACTCGCTCTGGCGATGGCCGCTCTGCTCGAGCGAGAGCTGCTGCTGGAGGGCGGAGAGGCGGACCTGCCCGTTGGCGAGCAGCGCCTGCCCGACCACGACGGCCAAGAGTGCCCCGAGCACCAGGCAGACGGAGACGACGGTGAGGGTGCGGCTCGACTTGGCGCCGGCGCGCCAATGCCCCGCCCCCGCGCCGCTGCCCGAACGATGCCGACGGCGGGACGGGACGATCCGCAACGGGACACGCCGGATCGCCGGGGTTGTGGCGCCGACTCCGTCGGCGGCGCCACGACCCCAGCGACGGGAGGTGTCAGGCGATCCATGAGTAGGGGCGGCGTGGCGGCGGGAGGGCGCTGCCGTCGCCGTGCCGGAGGGGGCCATGAGACTCAGTCCTCGTCCGTCCGGACGATGGCCCGCAGTCGCGCGCTCTCCGCGCGCGGGTTGGCCGCCACCTCTGCCGGTGACGGCTTCCGGGCGCCCCGGAACAGGAGGCGGTGGTGCGGGACCGCGCCACACACGCAGGGCATGCCGGGCGGGCAGACACACCCACCCGATGCAGCGTCGGCGAACGTCTGCTTGACGAAACGGTCCTCGCCGGAGTGGTAGCTGATCACCACGCACACGCCGTCGACCGCGAGGTGCCGAAGCGCGACGGGGAGCGCGACCTGCAACTCGCCCAACTCGTCGTTGACCTGAATGCGAAGGGCCTGGAACACCCGTCGTGCGGGGTGGCCCTTGCGACGGACCGCCGCGGGAACCGCCGACGACACGACGCTGGCCAGCTGGTCGGTCGAGGTGATGGGCCGGGCGCCCACCACCGCGCGGGCGATGCGGCCGGCCAGACGCCCCTCTCCGTTCTCGCGGAAGAGTGCCGCGAGGACGTCCTCGGGAAGGCTGTTCACCAGGTCGGCGGCGGTGAGCCCGGTCGACGCGTCCATCCGCATGTCGAGGGGACCGTCCTGGCGGAAGGAGAAGCCACGGTCCGGCCGGTCGAGCTGCAGGGAGCTGACGCCGAGGTCGAAGAGCACCCCCGACAGCGGCCCGAGGCCCGACCCCGGTGCGGACCCCGCGATGATCTCTTCCAACGACGAGAACGGGGCGTGGACGAAGGAGACCCTGTCGTCGAAGGTCGACAAACGGGTTTTGGCTGCGTCGAGCGCCATTTGGTCCCGGTCAACGCCGACGATGCGCAGTCCTCGATTCGCCTCCAGCAGTGCCGCGGAGTGCCCGCCCCCTCCGAGCGTCGCGTCGACAAGCACTCCGGGTGGTACGGATGCGAACAGGGACACCACCTCGTCACGCAGCACCGGGATGTGTTCGAACGTATGGGCCATCTGCAGCCCCCCGGCCGGTGGGTCGAGAGGGAGGTGGAGATCCGAACGACCAGCTTGGAAGTGGGTGGAGTGGGCTTCCAGTGCGCCGGTCGAGGAGCTGCACATGGTCCAGTGCGTTCTCCGCGTCGCAGTATTCGTGTCAGTGGTTCCTTCCGGTGTCCTTTCTCTTGTCTCTGCCGCCTCTCTCTCGGGAGTCTCTCTCCCGGGGGTCTCTCTCCAGGTTGTCGTGCTCCACTTCCGGCCCGAGCCGGCTACTCCCCCTCGCCTTCGAGCAGCCAGCTCTCCTCGGGCAACACCCGCTCCGCCCAGGCCGTCGGGTTCCACAGCTCGACCCGGTCGATCGCCCCGTGCACGAGCACCTCGGCATCCAGCCCGGCGAACTCGCGCAGGTGTGACGGGATAGGCATGCGCCCCTGCCGATCGATCTCGACCTCGGCCGAGTTCGCGGCCCAGATCCGGGCCTGGTTCCGCTCGGCCCGCCCCGAGGACGTCCGTTCCTGCATCGAGTCCGTCTGCCGCTCGAACTCGGCGGGAGTCCACAGAGCCAGGCACCCCTCGGAGTTCTGGGTCAGATAGCCCCCGCGCTCGAACTGGCCGCGGAACTTCGCGGGAAGGATCACACGACCCTTGGTGTCGAGCGAGTGCTCGTATCTCCCGACGAAACCTGCCACCAGCTCTCACTCCCACTCTCCTGGCTTGCCTTGCGGCGCTCCGGAACTCCCTTTCGCGCCACTTTACGCCCTTTTCCTCCACCACACAACACCTTTGGCCCCCGGCAACCCAAAAACAACCATCTCGGCTCCACCGCGCCGACCTCGACGCCGCGCCGGAGCTCTTTGGACGGGCCACCGCGCCGTCCCGCCGGACCCAAACCGGCGGGCTGCCCCCAACCCCTCTCTGACGTCGGAGCGGCCGACTCGGACCGTTCAGCCGTCGAGCGGACGGCGCCACGGGACCCATGGAAGACGCGAGACGAAGAGAGGGAGACGACGATGAGGAAGAGGACGCCCGAGGCCGCTGCTACAGGTCGGCCCCGTCTGCAACGCCGGGCTGCGTCCCGAACGTCGGGATCGTCTGGAGCAGGCGGGCTCGCACGACATCGAGTTGGCTCACTGGTGGGTCGAGTTCGGCCAGACCGACCGCCGACGGCAGCAGGACGCGCGTCAGCTCCGCACGGACCTGCTCGTCCAGGTGCACGACCGCCAGCAAGGGAACCGGGTCCCAACGGAGGTACGCGCAGGACGAGAACAGCGCCCCCTCGCGCGCGCGCCACTGCGAGAGGCCGACCACCTTTCGTTCGCCGCGGAAGACCTCACCCGGACCCCGGCCGGCGAAGCACACCAACTCGCCGAGCTCACCCGGCACGGACCGTCCCGTGTGCACATCGAAGCCGGACAGCCCGAAGCCGTCCAACGCCTCCAGCCACCATGCTCCGACCCACTCGGCTGCCGCCGCGACGTCGGAGCGCCAGAGCGGGTCGTCGCGCGGGATCCAGACGTCGACCCAGAGTGGTTCCCCCGGCGCGAGATAGACGGCTCCTCCCCCGCCGCGTCGCCGAACGAGCTCCACGCCGCGCTCACGCATGGCCTCGGGCCCCACCAGCTCGGTCGGCTGGGTGCTCCCCAGCACAAGCGTCGGTGCCCGCACCTCTCGGGACACGGCGACTCGGCGCGGCTCGGAACGGAACTGCTCGACGTCGAAGAGGTCCTGCGCGGAAGGGGGCAATCTCAGGACGCTGCGGCGAGATATGGCTCCCACAGGGGGTCCACATCCGACAGGTGCCGCAACCGCCAGAGGTGGCCGTCCGGCGGCGCCGGCTTCACCCGGAGCGTCCACCCGAGCTCGGACAGCAATTGATCAGCCTTGACGAGGTTGTCGCGCTTGCAGGCCGCCACGACGTTGAACCAGTCGTGGGTACCGCCCCTGCTGCGCGGGATGACGTGATCGATGGTGTCGGCAGGCTGCGAGCAGTACACGCAGAGCCCGCCGTCGCGTCGCAGCACGGATCGCCGCGTCACCGGCGGCGTGCGCGCCCAACGCGGAATGCGCACCATGTGCGACAGCCGGACGATGGAGGGCACCTCGATCTCGAGCCGAGCAGAGTGGAACACCTGGCAGTCGTCGCGGATCGCGACCGGCTCTGCCCGGCCACCCAGCACGAGCACGACGGCACGGCGATCCGAGACGAGGGCCAGCGGCTCGTAGGTCGCATTGAGGAGGAGCACCCGCTCCATACCCCGGAGAGGCTATCCGCGGCGGGGACGCGCCTTCTGACACCAGCGCAGATAGGCCACCACGTCGGCGGGCGTGAGCGCGGCGTCGTCGCCTTCCCCTCCGTACGCCGTCACGAGGCGGAAGTGCCAATACGCCGACCCGGGCAACGGGACGAACGGCGCGCGATGCCACCAGCCGGGCCGGGCCAAGCGGTGCAGCGCGCCGAGTGACGCCCACCACAGTCCGGGCCGGGGCGCAACGGCGCGCACGACGACGGCCGCGTCACGGCTCCAGCGGCGACCGCTCACGCCGTCGCCCCGAGCCCGCGCAGCCCCACGCGCGCCGCCCCGACGAGCGGGCCCTCGTCGCCCAGGGCACCGGGCACGACGCGGGCACCCCGCGCGAACTCGAGCCGACAGCGTGCGTCCATCTCAGCCTGGGCCGCCCGGAAGAAGGGCTCGCCGAAGCCGAGCGCCACCGACCCGCTGACGACGGCGAGCGGCAGGTCCAAGAGGTTCACGACCGACGCTATGGCACGACCCACGAGCGTCCCGGTGCGCTCGACGATCACCGCGGGCGCCAGCCGCGCCGGCTCGCCGGTGATGGCGGCGACCGCGGTCCCCGAAGCCTCCGCCTCCAGGCAGCCTCGCCCGCCGCAGCGGCAGACACGACCCTCCGGCACCACGATGACGTGGCCGATGTGCCCCGCGTTGCCCAGCCGGCCGTCGAGCAGCCGACCGTTCAGGACGATGCCACCACCCACTCCGGTGGACACGACCATGCCGATGTAGTCGGCGGCGCCGGCCGCGGCACCGAGCCACCCCTCACCGAGTGCGAGCGCCTTGGCGTCGTTGTCGACGAACGTCGGCAGCTCGGTCAGCTCGGCGAGGCGCGGGCGCAGGGGAAAGGAGCGCCAGGCCGCGATGTTCAGCGGCGACACCTTGTTTCCCCCGGGCGCCATCGGCCCGCCGCAACCGACCCCGCACACCACCAGCCGGTCGTCCGGTTCCGCCGCGCCGCCCACCTGGGAGACCAGTCCGGCCAGGTCCTCCCAGAGCGCCTCGGCGGCGACCGGGTCGCCCTCGCCGGCCCCGAACCCCGCCCGGGTCGGCAGCAGCTGCCGTTCCACCAGGGATCCGTCGAGAGCGACCAGCCCCGCCGCCATCTTGGTGCCGCCGATGTCGACGGCCAGGGCGAGGTCAGCCACGGACCGGCTATCTCGATGCGGGCAACGACGGAACGCAACGACCACGGCCCAGCGGGCCGTCGCTCAGCCCCGCGCCGATGTCAGCCCTCGCGCCGACGTCAGCCTTCGCGCTTATGGAAGCGGGAGCGGAACCAGTCACGCGCCTCGCTCACCGCGCCCTCGATACCACTCGAGGCGCCACCTGGCTTGGACTCCCCGTCTTTGGCCCGCGTGAGGTCGTGCCATCCCGCCCGGCCCATGCGCCGCAGGTTCCGCTCGAACCACACGGCGGAGGCGAACATGATGACGACGCCGACGAACCCGGCGATGACCGACTTGCTGTAGAACGCCACCAGGATGACGACGCCGAGGATGAACGTCACGGCAGCCCACTTGCAGTAGCGACCGGCGTGCCGGTAGACGGTCTCCGAGCGCACCCGCTCGGCGAACTCCGGATCCTGGCGGACCAAGGACTCCTCGAGCTCGGCCAGGATGCGCTGTTCGTGGTCGGAAAGCGGCACTACACCCTGCCCCCTGGGATCTCCACATCCATCTGCGCCCCATGTTTGCACGCCCGCCGGGCGCGGACAACGAGAATGTGCCCCTTGGTGCCTTCCATCGTGGCGCTCTCCACCGGTCCGCAGCTTAGAACCCGATCGGGCCGACCGGAACGCGGTCACGGACTTGGAACGGGCCCCCCAAGCCCAGCTCAGCCCGCTCGACGCTCGGGTCCGGCGGCCCTACCCCGTCCTGCCGCCGGACTCTCCCCCGGGGGGCAGGGTGGAACCCGCGCCCCCCGACGGGGCTCGCTACTCGGCCCGGTCTTTCGGCTTGCGCCGCATGACCAGAGCGGCGATCAGCGCCCCGAGCAGCCCCGAGATCACGATCACCAGGATCAGTGGGGCCTGCCGGTGGATGACCCAGAAGTCGATGCGGACGTCCCGCAGATTGGCCACCGCGAACCAGACGAGCAGGATGACGGCTATCCCGATGCCGACGAGCGTCGCCTGACGTCGGCGGTCGACGTCCTTGGGTCCGTCGCCGCCGGACTCCATCGGATGGTGGTCCGTGTGCACCGGTTTCCTCGCCATGGACCCATTCTGCCCCGCCGAGGGCTCGACGGGTGCGCCATGGAGGTGCGCCAGAGAGCGGCCCCCACCCCTCCCTGCTGGCGCGAGCTGCTATGAGAGTGGTCCCGGAAGGAGAGCGATGACCACGAGCACGAGCGAGATACTCACCGGCGCCCGCACCATGTGGGAGCTCGTCGATCGCCGGGCCGACGCATCGCCCGACCAGCACATGCTCATCGCACCGGACGGCGAGACCGTCACCTTCGGCCAATTCCGCGACCGGGCGGCGCGGGTCGCCGCGGCCCTCCACGGCATGGGCGTCGGAACCGGCTCGGTGGTCTCGTGGCAGCTCCCCACCCGGATCGACTCCATCGTGCTGTCCATCGCATTGTCCCGCCTGGGCGCCGTCCAGAACCCCATCATCCACCTGTACCGCGAACGCGAGGTCGGATTCGCGCTGCGTCAGACCGGTGCGGCACTGTTCGTCATCCCGGGCCGGTGGCGCGACGTGGACTTCGCCAGCCTCGCGGCGCGCGCCCTCGAGGGTGCCACCACACGTCCCGACGTCCTCAGCATCGAGGACGGTCTTCCCGAGGCCGACCCCGGCGTCCTTCCCCCGCCACCCGAGGCGGCCGCGCCGGAGGACGCTCCGATCCGCTGGATCTACTACACGTCCGGGTCGACCGCCGACCCCAAAGGCGTACAGCACACCGACCAGACCTTGATCGCCGGCGGATGGGGCCTCGCCCGCGCGCTCGATATGGGCCCTGACGACGTCGGCTCCATCGCCTTCCCGTTCGCGCACATCGCGGGGCCGGACTATCTGGTCACGATGCTTACCTTCGGGTTCCCGGCCATCCTCGTGGAGGCCTTCTCCGCGCCGGACGTGCTGCCCATCTTCCGCGAGCACGGCGCCACCATGGTGGGGGGCAGCACCGCCTTCTACGTGGCCTACCTCGCCGAGCAACGCAAGACCCCGGGCGATCCCATCCTCCCCGCCCTGCGGCTGATGTCGGGGGGAGGTGCCGCGAAGCCGCCGGAGATCCACTACGAGGTGCGCGGCGGAGATCGGCGGCCGCGGCGTCGTGCACGGGTACGGCATGACCGAGGTGCCGATGATCTCCAACGGCTCGCCGCACGACACCGACGAGCAGCTGGCGAACACCGACGGCAAGCCGGTCGAGGGCGCCGACGTGCGCATCGTCCGGCTCGACGGGGTACGCGCGGCATCCGGCGAGGAGGGCGAGGTCCGGGTGAAGGGGCCCATGGTGTTCCACGGCTATACCGACGCCGCCCTGAACGCCGAGGCGTTCGACGAGGACGGCTTCTTCCGGACGGGCGACCTGGGTCGGTTGCGCGACGACGGGCACCTCACCCTGACCGGCCGCCTCAAGGACGTCATCGTCCGCAAGGGCGAGAACATCAGCGCCAAGGAGATCGAGGATCTCCTCTACACCCACCCGCAGGTGCTCGAGGTCGCAGTCATCGGCCTGCCCGACCCCGCACGGGGCGAGCGTGTCTGTGCCGTCGTGCAGCTGACCGAGGGCACCGAGGACCTCGAGCTGGACGAGGTCGCCACCTTCTGCCGCAAGGCCGGGCTCATGACCCAGAAGATCCCAGAACAACTCGAGATCCGCTCGGACTGGCCGCGCGCCGGGACGGGCAAGATCGTCAAGAAGTCCCTCCGCGACGAGTACGCGGGCGCATGAGCCTCCCCCTCGCCACTCCCTCGCCGCGGGCGATCGCACCTCCCGGGCCCATCGGGGACCGTCCCTATCGCGTCGTCTTCGTCTGCACGGGCAACATCTGCCGGTCCCCCATGGCCGAGGTCATCACCCGGACGCTCGCCGAGTCGACCGAGCTCGGCGACGGGTCGCTGTTGGCAGCCCACCTCGAGGTGCGCAGCGCCGGCACCGGCCCGTGGCACGAGGGTGAGCCGATGCACCCCTTCGCCACGTCCGCGCTCGAACGGGCGGGCTATCCCCGCCACGCTCACGTCGCGCACCAGGTCAACGCCTCGGAGCTGCACCGTATCGACTTGATCGTGGCGCTGGACCGCCGCCACCAGCAGACCCTGCGCGGACTCGGCGCCGACCCCGACCGCATGGCCCTGCTCCGGTCGTTCGACGTCCGATCGGGCGCCGCCGCTGACGTCCCCGACCCCTTCTACGGGGACGACGCGGTGTTCGACGGGTGCCGCGACATGATCGCAACGGCCTGTGCAGGCCTCGTCGCCACGCTGGCGGCGCACTGGGACACGCTCTGGGCCGCGTAGCGTCTGCCGCGCGAACGTGCTGGTCAGCGACACGCCTGCCCGGGGCTGGGCCGGGGCCGTGTGACATAGTGCCGGCGTGGTTTCACGCAGGGTCATGCGCAGACGGCGCCAGTTCGCCGTCGGCGGGGTCCTGATCCTCCTCCTGTTGCTCTACCTCGTCTTCTTCGCCGGCGGTTCGAGCCCGCCTTCGGCGCCCCCCGCAGCCACGCACCACATCGCCGCGGCAGCACGCTTCCCGAAGCACTCGCCCCTCAACCCGGACTGGAAGGGCGACGGGAAGACGGTCAGCCTCGGCTTCGCCGGGGACGTGCACTTCGCGGGAGCGGTCGGCGAGAACCTGGCCCAGAACCCCTCCACCGCTCTCGGCACCACCATTCCGAACCTGTTCTCGGGAACCGACCTGCGCATGGTGAACCTGGAGACGTCCGTGACCGACGGCACCTGTCCAGAACCGCAGAACAAGCAATACATCTTCAATGCCCCCGCTTCCGCGGTCACCGCGCTCAAGAGCGCCACCATCACCCTGGCCACGGAGGCCAACGACCACGGACTTGACTGCGGGCCCCAAGGGCTTTCGCAGAACCTCGCCATCGCGTCGCAGGACAAGTACCCGATCATCGGGATCGGCAACGACGCCGCGCAGGCCTTCGCGCCCTACCGGGTGACCGTCGACGGGCAGCGCATCGCCATCATCGCGGCGACGCAGGTGATTGCCGACAATCTGGTGAGCACGTGGACCGCCACCGGAACACAACCGGGGGTGGCCTCAGCCATCGATCCCACCGAGCTCGTCCGTGAGGTCCAACAGGTGAGGAAGACGGCCGACACCGTGATCGTCTACGTGCACTGGGGTACCGAGACCCAGACGTGTCCGAACCCCCAGCAGGCCCCGCTGGCCGAGCAGCTGGTCAAGGCCGGGGCGGACGTCGTGATCGGGTCGAATGCCCACGTCTTGCTCGGCGGAGGGTTCCTGGGCAGTGCGTACGTCGACTATGGCCTCGGCAACTTCGCCTTCTATGACGACACGCCACCCGAGACCGACAGCGGTGCGCTCATCATCGACGCCCAGGGTCGTCACATCACCGGAGTCCTCTGGCGCCCGGCCACCATCTTGAACGGCCTGCCCCAGCCCCTCACGGGGACCCCGGCCACCACCGCGCTCCAGAGTTGGAACAGCGCGCGGTCGTGCACCAACCTCGGCGCCACCCAGTCGGACAGCCTCGCCACCATGAAGGGGGAGACCACGCCGTTCGTCGCCCCACCGGCAGCGCCGGCCTCGACGACGACCACCATCGGGGGCTCCACCGCCGGGAGCTCGACCACGTCCCCGGGCCCGTCGTCCTCCGCCTCGAGCACGACGACGTCCACCCCGACGCCGACCACCGCACCACCATCGTCGACGACGACCTCGCCGACCGACAACGCCGGGTAGCGCTCAGGACCGGTCGAGCGTCGCGGCGGCGCTGCCCCGTACCGCCGCGAATGCGTCCTCACCGGGAATGCGGCGGTGGCGGAAGCGGATCTCCTCCTGGTCGTTGGGCTCATTGACCGAGGCCTCGGCGAGACGAAGCACCATGTCCGCCTGGCGCCGCAGCACCATCCGCTGTTCGGGCGACGTCGTGTCGAGCATGATCGAGCCAACCGAGTCGATGAGGCGGATCAGGACCGCCGGCATCCCGCTCGACGCCTGACGGATCTTGTCGAAGGCGCGGTTGACCATCCGGGCGTACGACGGGTCGAACTCAATGAGGCGCACCCGACCGGTCGCGTCCCGGTACACCCCCTCGTCGAGCACCCGGCCCGACACCGTGCCGAGTCCTGCGGCCAACCAGTCGATGCATGTGAGTGCGGTGAAGGTGTCGTTGACCGCAGCCGACAGCGCCCGTATGGCGATCTCGACCAGCTGGTCGATGGCAAAGACCGGGTCCTGCACCAAGGTGCGATGCGGACCGGTGACGTGTGCCTCCGACAAGGCAGCGGCCACGTCCGCCGCGGCTTGACGCGGCCAGACCATGGCCAGCGGTCGACCGGTGGCCAGGAAGTGGCCGGGCCGGTGCTCGAGGCGGATGAAGGAATCGGTCCGGGTCGCGATGGCGATCAGCTGTGCATAGCCGACGTACTGGATGTAACCGCTCTTCTGCGAGGGGATGACCACCCCCTGCTCGTCGATCAACGTGAGCAACTCCGGCACGCCCTTGCCCCGGTGTGCCTGGGTGGGCTCGGGCACCGCTCCCACGACGTCGGGGAATTCGGCGTCGATCGAACGCATGAGGTCGTCGGCGATGCCCGCGATCACCTCGGGCAGTTGGATCGACTTGGCGATGTGGTGGATGAAGTAGATGAGGATGCCGAGATCGACCAGCAGGAGGGCCTCGGCGACTGACGTCGAGAGGTACGGGACGAAGGTGGGGCTCAGGCTGTTGATGGAGACGAGGGCCAGCACCGAGAAGACGAAGGTGCCGACGAAGACGCCCAGGGTGATCTGGTTGCCGATGTCCCGCACGAAGTTGCGCATCATCCGGGGACCGAACTGCTGCGAGGCCAGGGTCAGCGCCAGGATGGTGATGGAGAACACGACACCGATCACCGTGATGACGGCAGCGGCGATCGCGATGAGCACCTGCCTCTCCGCGTCGGCACTGCCGGTCCTGATCCACACGGGCAGCGTCAGGTTGTGGTGGTAGGCGGCCACGTCGATCTCGAAAATGACGACGAACAGCAGCACCGAGACGACGACGAGAATGCTGGGGACGACCCAGAGCGTGGTGCGGAGCTCCTCCCAACGCCAGCTGGGCAGGTTCCGACGGTCCTTGTCCACCCGTGCCGGCTGTGGGGCCGCTGCAGGATTGGCGTTGGTCATGCGATGCGGGCCTCGGTCATCGGGGACGGTGTCACTCCTCGCCGACCAGTCTTCCCGGCACACCGCACAGCAGAGCCCGTCACTCCACCGCCCGCCGAGCCGCCCGCCGAGCCGCGCCCTGGGCTCACGAACCCGACGGAGAGAAGCGCGGAAGGTACTCCCGGTTGGCCGACAGCAAGTCGTCCGCCAGCTCCGAGGCCAATGGGTACTGGCCGACGAGAGGATTGGCCAACAGGGCACGGACGAGGTCGTCGCGGCTCCCGGAGCACGCCGCCTTCACGGCGAGACGCTCGTACGCCTTGGCGTGCTGCACGAGGCCGAGCATGTCGGGGGGCAGCGCACGCTGCGGCAGTGGGTGGGCGCCGGCGGCGTCGACGATCGCAGTCGTCTCCACCACCGCATCGTCGGGCAAGCCAGGGATCGCACCCGCGTTGTGCATGTCGACCACCTGGACGTCACCGGTACCGGCGTGCAGCGATGCCATCAGCCGCACCGCCGCCAGCGAGTAGTAGGCCCCGCCCCGGTACGACAAGGCGGCAGGCTTCGACGCCAGCGCGGGATCGCGGTACTCCTCGAGGAGCGTGGTCTCCAGCTCGGCGACCACGTCGGCCCGGGACCGGTAACCGGGAGCTGCCTGCTGGGCCACCTCGGCGTCGTGCTCGTAGTAGTAGTGCAGGTAGTACGAGGGCAACGCGTGCTGGAGCCGCAGCACGTCGATCGGCACACCACTCTCGAGCTCCAGCTCGGGTCCGAAGCGCTCGAAGAGCTCGGCGAGACGGTCCACTCCCCCTCCTCCGGCACCGCCGGCACCACCGGCACCACCGGGTCCGCCACCGCCCGTCCGGGCCGACCGGATCCAGGTCAGATGGTTGAGCCCGACGTGCTCGATGGCCACGTTGTCGGGATCGACCCCGAGATAGTGGCCGAGGCGGCGTTGCGCCCAGATGGCCACGTTGCACAGCCCGACGGCGCGGTGTCCCTCGTCGAGCAATGCCTGGGTCACGATCCCGACCGGGTTCGTGAAGTCGACGAGCCATGCGCCACGGTTGGCCCGGTCCGCCATCTCCTCGGCGAGGCCGAGCACGACCGGCACCGTGCGCAGTGCCTTGGCCAACCCACCGGCGCCGACCGTCTCCTGGCCGAGACAGCCGTACCCCACCGGAAGCGTCTCGTCGACGTGGCGCGCCGCTTGACCGCCGATCCGCAGCTGGACCACGACGAAGTCGGCGCCGTCGAGCGCAGCATGCGGGTCGGCGGTCGTCCAGAAGTTGCCGCCCCATCCGCGTCCACGCAAGATGCGCTCGGCGAGCCCACCGACCACTTCGCGCCGCAGGTCGCTCGGGTCCAGGAGCACGAGGTCGTCGACGACCATCCGATCCTCGAAGTCGCACAGACTGTCGACCAATTCGGGGGTGTACGTGCTCCCTCCACCGGCGACGGCCACCTTAATGCCCACGCAGCGCAACGTAACATCCGTCCGTGCCCGGCCCACCCCCCGAAGAGGTCGCCGTTCTTGCGTTCGACGGGGGAAGCACCAAGACCGACGCCGTGCTCGTCTCGCGTGGCGGTACGGTCCTCGGTCGGGCACGGGTCGGACCGAGCAACCACCAACTCGTCGGGCTCGACGCCATGCTCGACGTGCTCAATGAAGCGGTCGTCGCGGTCACCCAGGATGCCGGGCTCCCCCCGCCGACCGTGGACCGTCCGGTCTGCCCGATCGGCGTCTACTGCCTCGCGGGCATCGATCTCCCAGTGGACGAGGAGAAGCTGACACCTGCCATCACAGGAAGGGGATGGACGGAGCGCAGCGTCCTGCGCAACGACACCTTCGCCGTCTCACGGGCCGGGACCACGGCGGCCTGGGGCATCGGCGTGGTCTGCGGCACCGGCGTCAACTGTGCGGGCATCGGCCCCGACGGCAGGACGGTCCGCTTCCCGGCACTGGCGGAGCTCTCCGGCGACTTCGCGCCGGGCGGCGCGTGGCTCGGCGTGCGCGCGCTGGGCCTGGCGCTGCGGGCCGGCGACGGACGCGGGGCGCCGACCTCGCTCAGCGAGCGGGTTCCCGCGTATCTCGGCGAGCCCGACGCCGAGGCCGTGCTGACCGGCATCTACACGGGCGCCATCCCCTACAACCGGCTCTTCGAGCTGGCACGGGTCCTCCTCGACGCGGCCGCCGACGGCGACCCACTCGCTCGCGAAGCGGCGGACTTCCTGGCCGACGAAGTCGTGGCCTTCGTCCGCGGCGCGCTCACGCCGCCTCGACCTCCACGCCGAGGCCGTCGAGGTCGTCCTCGGGGGTGGCATCTTCGACACCACCGACGCAGCCTTCCATCGGCGGATCGCGGCAGGCATCTCTGCGGCGGCTCCACACGCCGAGCTGGTCCGTCTCGACGCTCCACCCGTGCTCGGCGCCGCACTCATCGGCCTCGACGCCATCGGCGCCTCTCCAGGAACGCTCGCCGCCCTCCGCGCCGCGCTCACCACGAGCGATGGGACGACTTCAGGCGATGCGGCGTCCGCCTCGAGTGCCACCCCGTAACGCCACCCAGGAACGCCATCCCGCAGCGCCATCCCGCACACCCACCCGGCACACCGAACGATCCGCGCGGCCCGGTCCAACGAGCCCGGCCGACCGAACCGTTCAGTCGGAGCCCGCACCCGCCGCAGCTCCAGCTCCCGCTCCCGCTCCGGCAGCCGCCCCCGCCGGCACGTGCGGCATGGCATCGGCGACCAGTCGCTCGTCGTCGGCCAGGAGCGCGTGCGCGAGGTCCTTCACCATCGCGATCACCTCTGGATGCTCCTCGGGATCCCAACCTTCGAGCAGCTCGGTCAGGCCATTCCGTCGCGCCTCGGTCAGCTTCTCGAGCGCAGCATCGCCCGAGGGGGTCAGGTGCAGATCGACCGCCGCCCCGCGCGGCCGCTCCTCGATCATCCCGGCCGCCACCAGGCCCTCGACCCCTGGCTCGATCAAGGCAGAGTCGATTTTCAACTGGTCCGAGAGATCGGCGACCGTGGTCGCGGGGTTCTCCGCCAGCCGATAGAGCAGCCAGACAGAGCGAGGCGGCAGGTCGATGCCTGCTCGCGTCGCCAGCGTGCGGTAGAGCTCGCCGCGGTTCTCCCGCGACGACAGGCGCTCGAGCGCGAGCTGGATCTCCTCCAGCGAGGACCGCGTCTGTGGCGCGCCCTGGATCTCGCCCTGGTCGACGGTTTGCACCGTCTTGCGCAGTGCCACCTCGGGCAGCAGGAAGCTCAGCAGGAAGGAGAAGAAGCAGATCGGGATCGCCACCTCGAAGACGACCTGCACGGCGTGGGTCACCGAGTCGACGTACTTGGTATAGAAGAACAGGCCGGCTGCGGTGGACTTGAGCTTGTCGAGCAGCGCAGGGTCGAGCGCCTGCGGACTGAAGTTCCTGAGCAACGTGGTCGGCACTCGTGCCAGGGTCGGCGCGATGGTGTGGTTGAAGACGATGGCGTAAATGGCGCCGAAGACCGCCGTGCCGAACGACCCACCGATCATGCGGAAGAAGGTGGCGCTGCTCGTGGCCACGCCCAGGGCCTGGTACGAGACGGCGTTCTGTACCGCGACGACGAGCACCTGCATGATCAACCCCATGCCGACGCCGAAGACGAACATGTAGGAGGCGAGGACCCAAGTGTTGGTGGACGCGTCGATCAGCGAGAGCAGATAGGCGCCCACGGTCATGAGCGCGGTGCCGAGGATCGGGAAGATCTTGTAGCGGCCCCAGCGGGTCACCAGTCGGCCCGAGGTGATGGACGCCGCGAGCATGCCCAGCATCAGTGGCAGGATGCGCAGGCCCGAGACGGTCGGGCTGACGCCCTTCACGTTCTGCATGAAGAGCGGCAGGAAGGTCAGGGCGCCGAACATGGCGAACCCCATCACGAAGCCGATGGCGCTGGCCGCCGTGAAGACCCGTACCCGGAAGAGCTGGAGCGGGATCACCGGTTCGGCCGCGGTTCGCTCGATGACGACGAAGCCGATCGCCAGCAGGACCCCCCCGGCTGCCGTGGCGATGCTCGGGAGCGAGGCCCACGCCCACGAGATCCCCCCGAGGCTGAGGAAGAGGATCAGCGCGGTCGCCGAGCCGGCGAGCAAGACGGTCCCTGCGTAGTCGATGCTGTGGTGCACCCTGCGCAGGTGGCCCGGGAGCACCGTGCCGGTGACGAACAACGCCAGGATGCCGAGCGGCAGGTTGATGTAGAAGACCCATCGCCACGTCAGGTAGGTCACGCACAGCCCGCCGATGAGCGGGCCGATTACCGTAGCGACGGCGAACATCCCGCCGAAGAGGCCCATGTAGCGCCCGCGGTCGCGCGGCGACACGACGTCGCCGATGATGGTCTGCGCGCCGACCATCAACCCCCCGCCGCCCAAACCCTGGAGCGCCCGAAAAAGGATCAGCTCCGTCATCGTCTGGCTGAACCCCGACAGCGCGGAGCCGATGACGAAGATCACGATCGAGGCCTGGAAGAAGATCTTGCGCCCGTACTGGTCGCCCAGCTTTCCCCACAACGGCGTCGAGACCGTCGACGCGAGGAGGTAGGCGGTCACCACCCAGGCCAGGTGCGAGCCGCCGTGCAGGTCCCCGACGATGGTGGGCAGCGCGGTCGAGACGATGGTCTGGTCGAGCGCCGCCAACAGCATGCCGAGCAGCAGGGCGCCGAGGATCAGCCACAGGCGGCGCCCGGTGATCTTCTCGGTCATGGGAGGCGCTGCGACGACGCTCACACCCACCTCCCGACCTCGGCCACGACCGATTCAGAGTAGGAACGTGCTGTTCGGAATTGCAACCATGGCGAACACCGCCCAGCTCTGCCCGACCCGGCGCGGCGGGCATCGACCCACCGCCGGACAGTCGGTCGACGGTCGGCCATGTCCGTGCCCGCGCTACGGTCGCCGCGGCCGATGTGGCCCGCTGCGCACAGGCGCTGGGACACCGACGAAGCAAGGAAGGCCCCTCCCATGCGAACCCGTCTCACCGAACTGCTCCACATCGAGCACCCCGTCATGCTGGCCGGGATGGGAGGTGTGTCCTATGCCGCGTTGGCGGCGGCGGTCTCCGATGCGGGCGGATTCGGATGCCTCGGCGCGTCGACCATGGGCGATGCGAAGATGGTCGACAGAGATGACGGCCGTCCGCGCCGCCACCGACAAGCCTTTCGGCGTGGACCTGCTCACCGCCATGCCGGGCGGCATGACCGAGCAGGTCAAGCTGGTGATCGAGGGCGGTGCATCAGCGTTCGTGGCCGGGCTGGGCGTGCCGACCGAGGTGGTCGAGCTCTGCCACCAGCACGACCTCGTCGTCGTGAGCATGTGCGGCAAGGTGGAGCACGCCCTTCGAGCGGTGGATGCCGGCTGTGATCTCGTGGTGGCCCAGGGCACGGAGGCGGGTGGGCATACCGGTCAGGTCGCATCGCTCCCCCTCGTTCCGCAAATCGTCGACGCCGTCGGCGACCGTGTGCCCGTCGTCGCCGCCGGTGGCATCTTCGACGGGCGGGGCCTCGCCGCTGCGCTCTCGCTCGGTGCCGATGGCATCTGGGTCGGCACCCGTTTCATCGCCACACCGGAGGCACGCGGCGTCCTCGGCTACAAGGACACGCTCCTGGCCAGCCGGGAGGACCAGACGACGGTGAGCCGTGCCTACTCGGGCAAGACGATGCGTGTCGTACGGAACTCCTACACGGACTACTACGACGCGCACCCCGACGAGCTCAAGAAGTTCCCTGAGCAGCTCCGCATCTCCTACGGAAACGGCGCCATGCACCTCGGCGGCGATTCGTTCAGCGAGGGTGTCGACGTCGACAAGGAGTGCTACCCCGCCGGCCAAGGGGTCGGCGCCATCGACGAACTGGTTCCGGCGGCCGAGCTCGTGCGGCTCTTCGTTGCGGAGGCCGAGGCCGTCCTCGATCGCCTCGCCACCTTGCGCTGAGTTCGCCCGCCCCCCCCGACTCGACGTACCTGCCCCCCCGCCGACCGCCGTCCCATGTCCGCCACCGCGGACCGTCGCCTGCAATGGGCGATGCAATCTCTCTTCGAACCCGCAGGTCGCCAAGAACGGGTCCGCGCTTGAACTATCTCGATATATCGTTATAGTTCAGATAACAACAACTCACCTCAGAGCGGCCCCGCGAGGGACGCCGAGATCGCAGAAGGAGCCTGAACCTCATATGGCACACACTCACGACCATGAGCACCGTGACCACGAGCATCACGACCATGAGCACGACCACCACGGGCATGACCACGGACCCCACGAGCACGACCACGACCACCTCCACGAGCACTCCTTCGGGGGACGGGGCCGGCGCGGGCGTTGGGGCGGCGGGGGCTGGGCAGGAGGCCGACGGATGCGTCGCGGCGCGACCCGCACGGCGATTCTGGCGTCCCTCCGCGAAGAGCCTGCCCACGGCTATGAAGTCATGCGGCGACTGGAGGAGATGAGCGGTGGGCTGTGGCGTCCGAGCCCCGGCTCCGTGTATCCGCAACTGCAGATGCTCGAGGACGAGGGCCTGGTGCGCTCGTCCGAGGTCGACGGTAGCCGCACCTACGCCCTGACGGACGCGGGACGGGCGGAGGCCGAGAAGGCCACGCTGCCCTGGGACACTGCCGGCGAGGCGGACGACGTCGTGCGCAACCTCCGTCTCGGCATTGGTCAGCTCATGAGCGCGGCCAAGCAGCTCGCCGGCGCCGGCGAGAAGGCACAGATCGAGCGGGGCATCGCGATCGTCCAGCGGGCGCGCAAGGAGCTGTACCAGATCCTCGCCGAGGACTGATCCGACGAAGGCCCGGTACTCTGCTGTCCGAGCCATGACCACGACGACCACCACAGGCGCGGCCGACGGCGCTTCGCCCGCGGGCACCCGGCCCATCATCGAAACGGTGGGCCTCACCAAGACCTACCACGGCACCGACTTCCGGGCCGTCGACGAGCTGAACCTGAGCGTCGACACCGGGGAGGTGTTCGGGCTCCTCGGGCCGAACGGCGCCGGGAAGACCACCACGGTCGGGGTGCTCACGACGCGGGTGATCCCGACCGGCGGCAGCGCCACGGTGGGAGGCATCGACGTGCTGGCGCATCCGACTTTGGTGAAGCAGCTGATCGGCGTCGTGTCACAGCAGAACACGCTCGATCGCCAGCTCACCCCGTGGGAGAACCTGTACTTCCACGGACGGCTGTTCGGGATGGGGGCCAAGGAGTCCCGTCAGACGGCGGACGACCTCTTGGAAAGGTTCCAGCTGTCCCGGTTCGCCAAGGCGTCCGTCTACGCACTCTCGGGCGGCATGGCCCAGCGCCTGATGGTGGCGCGCGCCATCTTCCACCGGCCCGCCGTCCTCTTCCTCGACGAACCCACCGCGGGGCTCGACCCTCAGGGCCGTCTGGCGCTCTGGGAGCTCCTCGAGAGCCTCAACGCCGAGGGCCAGACGATCATGCTCACCACGCACTACATGGAAGAGGCCGACAAGCTGTGTGATCGGGTGGCCATCATGGACCACGGTCGCATCCTCGCACTCGACACGCCGGCCGAGCTCAAGCGCAGCGTGGGCGCCGACACGATCGTCACCGTCAAGGCCGCCGGCGATGCGGAGCAACTCGCCCAAGCGTTCAGCGCTGGGCTGGAAGGGGTGACCCGCACGCGGGCACTCCCCGACGGGGTGGAGTTGCAGGTCCGGGGGGTGTCGACCGCCTCGTGCCCCGGGTCGTCGAGGCAGCGGAGTCCGCCGGCTTCGCCCTGGCCGACCTGTCGGTCGCAGAGCCCACGCTCGAGACCGTCTTCATCGGACTCACCGGAAAGGACCTGCGCGACTGATGGCAGCCACGACGACACAGGCTGTCTCCGCCTCCAGCTTCGGGACGCCCGGGTCGCGCCGCGTCGACCTGCAGCCGACGCGCTCGGCCTCCGCCGCCAGCTGGAACTCCCTCGGCGCGCTCATCCTGCGCGACATGGTCGTGCTCTGGAAGCACAAGATCGAGTTCACGGTGCGGACCCTGGTCCAGCCGTTCCTCCTGTGCTTCGTGTTCCTCTACGTGTTCCCCAAGATCGGTCAGGGCATCGGGGCCGCCAGCGGGGTGCCGGGGGCCGAGTCGGCCTTCGCCACCGTCCTGGTTCCCGGCGTGGTCGGGCTGTCGATCATGTTCCAGGGCATCCAGGCCGTCGCCATGCAGCTGGCGCAGGAGTTCGGCTTCACCCGCGAAATCGAGGACCGCGTGCAGGCGCCGTGCCCGATCTGGCTCGTCGCGATGTCGAAGGTCATCTCGGGGGCCGCGCAGGGACTGATTTCCGCGGCGATCGTGCTGCCGATCGCCTCCGTGGTGCATGCATCGGGAGTCGAAGCCCAGATCCACCTGCACTGGTTGCTCATCGTCACGCTCGTGCCGCTGTCGTGCGTGTGCATGGCGTCCCTCGGCCTGTTGCTGGGGACGTCGTTCGAGCCGCGCAACCTCGGCCTGATGTTCGGCTTCATCGTGCTGCCGATCACGTTCCTCGGCGGCACGTACTACCAATGGACACGCCTGGCGTCGGTCAAGGTGGGATCGGTCCACTGGCTGCAGATCGTCGTCCTCGTCAACCCGCTCATCTACATCAACGATGGGATGCGCGCGGCGTTCACGGACGCCGCGCACATGCACCTGTACATCATCTATCCCGCCATCGTGGCCTTTGGCGTCATCTTCCTCGCACTGGGACTCCGCAACTTCCGGAGCAAGGTCCTCGCCTGACCGATCCGAGCCTCGCGGGGAAAGAGCCCTCGAGCCGGTCGCGGCAGGGGCAGACGCCGTGCCTCGGCATCGGGGCGTCGGGACGGCGCCTGGCCGGCGAAGAGGGTCGGAGGGCTCCAGAGGGACACCCGGCCGTGCGGACGCCTACGGCCGCCGATCCGAGCGATGACGCGCAGGCACAGAGCGGCATCCAGCTGGGCTTCTGGAACGAAGACGGAAAGTCGGACGATCGCGTCTGACCGGAAGCACCAATGGGTAGGGTGAACCGCAACCTGCAGCCAGTGGGCGACCGCTCCGAGCGGTGTGGCGAAGGGACGGATCTCATGGAAATGAGCGGTCGAGCGGCACGGTCCGACCTCCTGGGCGCCTACGGCGCCGTGCGTACCACCACCGAGCGCCTCGCCTCGGTGCTGAGCGCCGAGGACCAGACCGTCCAGACGATGCCCGACGTGAGCCCGACCAAGTGGCACCGGGCGCACGTCACCTGGTTCTTCGAAACGTTCGTCCTGGGTGAGTACGCCCCTGGATATCGCGCCGTTCGACGACGCCTACGCCTACATCTTCAACTCGTACTACGAGGCCGTCGGCGCTCGACTTCCACGTGCCGAACGCGGGATGCTCTCCCGGCCGGGCATCGACGAGATCGCGCGCTACCGCGCCGCGGTGGACGCTGCCATGGAGCCGTTGCTCCGGGACCCCTCGCAGCCCGGGCTCGCCGAGCTTCTCACGCTCGGCTTGCATCATGAGCAACAGCATCAGGAGCTGCTCTTGATGGACATCAAGCATGTCCTGTCGCGGAACCCGCTGAACCCGGTGTACGTCCCGGCAGGGGGCTCGCCGGCCGGCGTGGCTCCGCCCAAGGCCGGCTGGATCGAGCACGACGGTGGGTCCGTCGAGGTGGGCCACCGCGGCGTGGGTTTCGGCTTCGACAACGAGTTCCCTGTGCACACCGTGTCCCTCACGCCGTTCGGTCTGGCCGACCGCCCCGTCACGTGCGGCGATTGGCTCTCCTTCATGGAAGACGATGGCTACGCGCGGCCCGAATTCTGGCTGTCCGACGGCTGGGCGGTCGTCAAGAACGGGCGCTGGGAGGCGCCGCTGTACTGGTCGCGCGATCCGGACCATCCGGATCGTTGGCTCCAGTTCACGCTGTCCGGCCTACGACCGGTGGACCCAGACGAGCCGGTAAGCCACGTCAGCTACTACGAGGCCGACGCCTTTGCCCACTGGACGGGCATGCGGCTCCCGACGGAGTCCGAGTGGGAGACGATCGCTGCATCGCACGGCGAGGGGAACAACTTCCTGGGCGACGACTTCCTCACGCAGGGTCCGCCACACCCTCGGCCCGCCCTCTCCTCGAACGCGCTCTTCGGCGACACCTGGGAGTGGACCGGAAGCGCGTACTCGCCGTATCCCGGCTTCCGCGCCGCGCCGGGGGCCGTCGGCGAGTACAACGGGAAGTTCATGGTGAGCCAGTACGTCCTGCGCGGCGGATCATGTGCGACCCCCGTGGGTCACATTCGCCCGACCTACCGGAACTTCTTCCCGCCAGGTGCCCGATGGGCCTTCAGCGGGGTCAGACTGGCGAGGGATCCCTGAATCGTGACATACACCATTGACGTGCACCTCTCCCCGTCGGACGTGCAGAGGCAGATGCGCGCGGACGCGTTGGATGGGTTGCAGGGCGTGGCGAAGTCGCTCCCCCCGGTGTGGTTCTACGACGAACGGGGAAGCCGTCTCTTCGAGGAGATCACCACGCTCCCCGAGTACTATCCCACCCGCGCCGAGCGGGCCCTGCTCGAACAGCACGCGCCGGCGATCGCTGAGCTTTCGAAGGCCGACACGCTCGTCGAGCTCGGCGCCGGAGCGTGCGACAAGACTCGGGTGCTCCTGAACGCCCTCCGGGACACCGGCCTGCTGTCGCGCTACGTGCCATTCGACGTCAGCGACGAGTTCCTGCGCAATGCGGCGACGACCCTGTCCCACGAGTACGACACGCTCGACATCCATCTTGTCATCGGCGACTTTCACCATCACCTGGCCGAGATCCCGACCGAGGGGCGTCGGATGGTGGCCTTCCTGGGCGGGACGATCGGCAACCTGGACCCGGCCCAGCGTGCCCGCTTCCTCTTCGACCTGAACTGCATCATGTCGAGCGACGATTCGCTGCTCCTCGGCACGGACCTCGTCAAGGATCGCGCTCGCCTGGTGGCCGCCTACGACGACGCGTCGGGCGTCACCGCGGACTTCAACCGCAACGTGCTCCGCGTCCTCAACGACCAGCTGGCGGGAGACTTCGACCCCGATCGCTTCCGGCACGTCGCTGTCTGGAACGAAGACGAGCAGTGGATCGAGATGCGACTGCGCGCCGAGGAGGCCACGGAGGTCTCCCTCGCGGGCGCCGGCATCGTGGTCCGCTTCGACGAGGGTGAGGACCTGCTCACCGAGATCAGCGCCAAGTTCACTCCGGAGCGCATCGAGCAAGAGCTGGCCGAGGCTGGGTTCATGGTCGAGGGGATGTGGGGGGCCGAGGACGGCGAGTTCCTGCTCACCCTGGCTCACCCGTTCTGCTGAGGGCGTCGGGCTGAGAGCGTCGAACTCAGGCGACCCGCTCGGCCGCCGCCGCGGCGTGGCAGCGTCGTGCAGCTCGACCGGTCGAGCGTCGTCGCGTGAACGTCGTCGGCGCACAGCCCACCCGCCGAGGAGGACGAGCAGGAGCGCAACGGCGCCGAGGCTCAGGACACTCGCAAGGAGCAGGTGTGGCGGACGGTAGTGAAAGCTCACGACGTCCCGGCCCGCCGGGATGTGGACCTGCTGGACGAGGTCGAACGAGTCCACGCGGACTGGCACCGGCTTGGCTCCGTCGACCGACACCGTTGCCGACCATCCAGAGTCCCAGGCGACCGAGCGGGTGACCGTCGACGGGCTCGGTGCGCGCACCTTGACCTGCTCCGACTTGGTCGTGCTCGACACCACCTGCACCGGGAGGTACCGCCCATTCGCCGTCGAAGCGGAGATCGGTAGAGGTGGCGTGCGCGAGGTGAAGACCGCGTACCCCTGCGAGAAGCCGGCGAGCTGCCACGGTCCGGGCACGAGCGCCGACGACAGCGACCCGCCGAGCTCGTAGGGCTTTCCACCCACCGTGACGACGGCTCGCTGGGAGGGCAGCGCGCCGAGCGCCTGCACGGAGAGCCCGACCGCGGGGCCCGACGGGAGCGCTCCCGTCACCGTGACGCCGCTGCCCACCGGCACGATCGGACCCCACCGCGTCGTGCCGTCGGCGCCCAAGGTCCCGAAGCGCACCGACGTGCCCGGAGTCGCCGCGTGCGCGAGCACGAGGGTGGCCGTGCGCGGCTGGAGGGACTCCCCGAAGTACCACGAGGCCGTCTGGCCCGAGCGCAGCGAGGGGCGCGGGTCAGGGTAGAAGGGATAGGACGTCTCGTTGTAGTCCGCCCCGTAACCGCGGGCCAGGACTGGGTCCGTGCCGAGGGGCTCGGACGCCTGCGTGATGTTGTCGATGGAACGCGGCAACGACTGCAGCGGGACGAGGAAGTACTCGGGCACCGTGACGACCTCTCGGAGGTTGAGCCGGTCGAGCGTCCCCGACGACAGCTGGGCGATGTCGAGGTCGTCCTGCTCGTGCGTATTGGTGGCGTTCTCGTAATTCCCGTTCACGATCGACGCGTAGCCGGACACCGACGGGAGGCCAGGGATGATGTTGAGGTCCGGCACCCCCTGGGGGCTGTCCGGGTAACTCCAGTACGTCTGGGGGTCGTAGTTGACCATCCGACCCCCCGGAACGAGGTGCGCCGCCATCAACTGTTGGATCGGCGTCGTCCCCGTCAGCAGGTCATTGGGCGGCGTCACGGTGAGCTGGCTCGTCACCGCCATCAGCCCGACGTCGATGGCGACGAAGACGGCCGCGAGCCGCCCCCAGGGAACGCTCGACAGCCGCGGCCGGATCCACACGAGCACCATCGCCCCGGCGCAGAAGGCCAGGGCGATGAGTGTCGCCTTCCGCACCGTGGAGGCAACCTCCGGGCTCACCGGGACACCGGCGAACACGTGCACCAGCGCACCGGTGGCCGTCAGCGCCCACAGCGCCAGCGCCCCGACGATGGCGAACGGCACGAGGGCGACCACTCGGTCGAAGCGCGTCGTCGCCCCGGACCGTGCGGGGACATCGTCGGTGCGGTCGAGCCAACCCGCGAACAACACGACCGCCGCCGTGGCAACGGTGATCATGTTCCGGCTCTGGAGGCGCTGGTTCCCGTACAGCGGCAGGCTGTCGAACAGGTGCTCGAGCGGCGTGTTCGAGCCCAGGGCGAGCAGGTACCCGAAGATCCCGACCGCGTACCAGGTGAGCCGGTCACGCGGCGGGATTCGGCTTGGCCAACGCGGATGCCACAGGGTCAGCACGGCGATGACCGGCAGGATGCCCAGGTAGATCCCGACTTCGGGCAGGTTGTACGTGCCGAAGAACTGTGCCTCGCCGAGATGCCCGTACCCACCGTCGAGGTAGGGGACGAGCGAGAAGATGGCGAACGGTCTCGGGAAGCTGCCCGCGGTCGGCGACCACCCCGGTCGCTCGCTGCGAATTGCGAATGGCCTCGAGCCCGGGAAGCCACTGGATGGCTGCCAGCGAGAGGGCGAGAGCGAACCCTGCGCCGCACCGCGACACGACGCGCCACCATCGCTCCCGGTTGAAACCGGCAGACGCGACCGCGTAGGCGATGATCATGAGCGCCTCGTCGAGCATCGCCTCGGGCGCGCCGGCGAGGATCACGGTCGCAAACGCAATGCCGAGCAGGATCGACCACCGCCATCGGCCATTGCGGACGATCTGGTGCACCGCCAGCAGCATCCACGGGATGGCGAGGAACCCCTCGGTCATGTCCACGTGGTTGACCTGGCTGAGCACCGGCCCGGCGAAGGCGTAGGTTGCGGCGGCGAGGATGCAGGCCGTCGTCGAGAGCTTGAGCACCCGGAGGAAGACGTACATCCCGATCGCGATGCCCGAGAACAGGACGATCTCGGTGGCGAGCCACGCGGCGCGGTCGGGCATGATCACGAAGAAGCCGATCAACGGATAGAAGGCGCCGGCATTGAAGTCGGCCATCAGCGGCGTCCCGCTGAAGATGTACTGGTTCCAGAACGGCAGCTGCCCGTGCCGCAGCATCGACCCGACCAGGACGTGCAGCGGATAGTTCTGTTGGAGGTTGTCGCCCGTGATGAGCAGACGACCCCCGATCAGGTCCGGGAGCATGAAAGCCGCCGTCGGCAAGGCGATGAGCACCAGAGTAGGGCCACAGGGGGCCGATGCGGAATCGGAGTCGGTTCACGGGTGAGGAGTGGTCGTCCAAGGACTTCTCATCATGGGTCCGCCGTCGGCGGCGGGCGCGCATGGTCGGGCGCACGCAACGACGCATTCTGAGAATCGTCCTCGGAGGCTACACAGGCTGTTCTGAAGCAGACCCTTCTGGCTCGATCCGACCCGTGCGGGTGATGTTGCTCGAAACGGAGCGCCACAGCACCTGGGGCTGCAAGGCGGAGCGCTCCAGGCGGTCGATGTGGGTCCGGGCGATCGCGAGGAGGTCGGCCAGCACCTCGTCGCCGAGGAGGAACGGCAGGAGACCGAGGTCGAGCAGCTTGGTGTGCGCGGCGCGGTAGTAGTGCTCCTCCAGCTCGACTCGGGGGTCTGCGAGGTGCACGACCTCGGCACCACCCGCCGCGTCGCAGACCTTCTGGGCGAGCTCGCCGACGGAGAAGGACTCCGTGAATTGGTTGAAGACGCGGAACTCGCCTGCCTGCGCCGGGTTCCGGATGGCCAGCTCGATGCAGGCGAGCGTGTCGCGGATGTCGAGGAACCCCCGCGTCTGGCCACCCTTGCCGTAGATGGTCAGGGGCTCCCCAGCTGCCGCCTGAATCACGAAGCGGTTCAGGACCGTCCCGAACACCGCGTCGTAGTCGAAGCGCGTCGCCAGGTCCGGGTGCAACGTCGTCTCAGGAGTGGATTGCCCGTAGACCACGCCTTGGTTGAGGTCGGTCGAGCGGAGCCCCCACGTCCGGCAGCAGAACGCGATGTTGTGACTGTCGTGCACCTTGGACAGGTGGTAGAAGCTGCCGGGCTGCTTGGGAAACGGCAGGACGTCGGTGCGCCCCCGGTGGGTGATCTCGATGTAGCCCTCTTCGATGTCGATGTTGGGAGTGCCGTACTCCCCCATCGTGCCCAGTTTCACCAGGTGGATCGTCGGGTCCAGGTCCGCGATGGCATACAGCAGGTTGAGCGTGCCCACCACGTTGTTCACCTGGGTGTACACGGCGTGCTTGCGGTCGACCATGGAGTAGGGAGCGCTGCGCTGCTCCGCGAAGTGGACGATGGCGTCGGGCCGGAAGCGCCCGACCATCTCGTGGACGAACTCGGCCTCGGTCAGGTCGCCGACGAAGACGTCGAGCCGCTTCCCCGAGACCTCCTCCCAACGGTCGATCCGGCGATGCAGCGAGGCGATCGGGACGAGGGAGTCCACCCCCATCTCCACGTCGTAGCCCCGGCGGGCGAAGTTGTCGGCCACCCCGACCTCGTAGCCCGCCCGTGAGAGATGGAGCGCCGTCGGCCAGCCCAGATACCCGTCGCCCCCGAGGACCAGGATTCGCATCTGACACCCTCCGTTCCGTGACAGCCAGATTTCACATGCGTGACAAGCAGAGTTTCCCCTTGTAATCTGGGACAGCCCTGAGAATCCTGTTAGGGAAGGTTTCGTGTTGCCCGAAAGACTTGGGGCCGTGTCAGAATGACTGCAGTTTGATGACGATTCCTGGCCCCGCGATCGCCGGTGGCGGGACTGCGACGAAGGAATCCGCGATGGAGCTCGTGCCCCCGAGCGCAACCACCACGACGACCGCATCTCCGCCGGGCGCCGACGCCCCGCCCGAGGAGCACTCCACGCCGCGCCTCGGCGTCGCGCGCACGGCGATCCTCGGGCTCGTCGGTACGACCGCGATCGTCGTCGGTGCCCTCATCGGCGGGCAGTCCTTCGAGACGCACCTGGCCGGTGCGTGGTTCTTCGGGATGCCCGGTGGGCTCTTCGGTTCCTATGGCGCGGGCTCCAGCCTGCCGCCCATCGTCTCGCTCGCTCTGGTGTTCGGCGGCCTGATCCTCCTGACGCGGGTCTGGCTCGGTTTCCTTCGTCACCTGAGGCGCAACCCGGGCTTCCCCGTCAAACGGGTCGTCCTGGTGGTCGTGATCTGGGCCGTGCCGTTGCTGTTGGCGCCACCGCTGTTCAGCCGGGACGTCTACACGTACGCGGCGCAGGGCGAGATGGTGAGCCACCACATCAACCCCTACTCCTACGGACCCAACGTGCTCGGGGCGACCCCCTACAACGAGATGGCCGACGTGGTCTGGTCCGGATCCGAGTCCCCGTACGGCCCGACCTTCCTCACCGTGGACGGCGCGCTGGACCAGGCATCCGGCCACCAGATCGTGGCGGACCTCGTGCTGCTCCGCCTGCTCGAAGTGGCGGGCATCGCGCTCGCGGTGCTGGCGACCCCGACACTCGCCCGCTCCCTGAAACACGACCCGGCTCATGCGATGCTCATCGGCGTCGGTTCGCCCCTGGTCCTGCTGTCGTTGATCGGCGGGGCTCACAACGACGCGCTGATGGTCGGGTTGTTACTGGCGGGGATCGCCGTGGCCAAACGCTTTGGCACCGTCCCCGGCGTGATCCTCTGCGCGCTCGCCGCCGGAGTGAAATCCCCGGCGCTGCTCGGGGTGCTCTTCCTCGGCTGGGTCTGGGCCGGTCCCGGCGCGTCCACGCGTCGCCGCATCGCCCACATGGGGGTCGCCGGCCTCATCGCGCTCGCCACCATGGAGGTGGTGTCGTTCCTGTCGGGAACGGGCTGGGGATGGGTGCGGACGACCACGACGGCGGATGCAGCGTTCACCGGCGTCACGCCGGTCAACGTGGTGGCTCGTGCGGTCTCCATCGTGAGCCACGTCGCGCAGGTGCCGATCTCCACGATGACCGTGCGGCCGGTGTTCAGCGTCCTCGGACTCCTCATCGCCGTCTACGTCGGCTACCGCCTTCTCCTCCGCTCCCCCCGAGACGGCGTCGTCCGTTGTCTCGGCCTCACGTTGCTCGTGCTGGCCCTGCTCGGTCCGATCGTGTGGGCGTGGTACGTGACCTGGGGCATCATCGTGGTCGCACCGGCAGCGGTCGGGCGACTGCGGACGGCGTCGATCGTCATCAGTACCTTCTGGGCCTTTGCCGGCATGACGTCGGTGCACAACATCTACGTGCGGATGCTCCACACGTTCGTGCTCACCGACCTTCTGCTCGTGGCGCTGCTGCTAGCGGTCGCCATCACGCCGCTCGGGCAGTTCGTCACCGGGCAAGGGCGGGAACGTCTGGCGCGCCTCACGACCGGGTCCGGCACGGGCGGTGACGGCGTGCTCGCCGGCGCCGGCGCCGCCCCCTGACCGCTCTTCGCCGAACCGCGCCGGACCGCGCCGAGTCAGCGAGGACGAACGCCGGGACCCGCCCGGCCCGTCGGCGCGCCGCGGTCGGGCCTCAGCGGGGGACGCCGCCGTGCGCCGCAGAGGCGGCGAGCCAGCCCTCGATCATCGGGCCGAACGCGGCGGGGTTGTACGCGTCCTCCTCGTAGGAGAATCGCATGTCGCCGGCGTAGTGCAGGACGGTGATGTTGTGGGCCTGGTGGACTGACCCGTCACCGGGATCCTGCATGCGGTTCTCGATACGGCAGATCCACCAGCCACGCTCCTCGTCGCACACGCACCACGAGTGTGGGAAGGCGTTCATGGCCCGATTCGGCCACTCCGCCATGAGCGGGGAGATCCAGGCGTAGATCTCGTCGGGCCCGCGGAAGGTCCCGAACACGTGCTCGAGGTACACCGCGTCCTCGGTGAAGAGGTCGGCCCACTCGCGCCACTCCCCGCTGGCGGCGGAGCGAGCCGCGGTGTCCACGTAGTGCCCGTGCGCCCGCTCCAGCTCGTCCCGGGTCCATCTCGGCGTCATGACTTGAGTATCCACTCGCTCATCGTGACACTCCGGAACGTGGCCAGGTCGATGAAGCCGGAGATCTCCTCGACCATCTGCGACACATGCGCCTGCAGGCGCTCCGGATCGCCGTCGGCGCAGTAGAACAGCATCGGGTCCGTGACGTGCTCGAGGGACGGCCACGCCTCCTCCACGATGCCCCGGATCGGTGGGGCCTCGTCGGTCACCGCCCTGAAGACGGCGTTGCGCACGTAGCGACAGCGCGGCTGTATCGCCTCGGTGATCGGCGAGATCCGCGTGTGCCACCGCGTGATCCACTCGTCGAAGGTCTGCTCGGGGTGCTGGCGGAGCAGCCCGACCGTGAGCACCCCCGGTGAGCGCTCGCCGTCGGGCCAGTCCCGGGGGGACGACCACCGGTTGCCCCCGTAGTCGCAGTAGAGGGACTCCACGACCGAATAACCGGCCACCTGCGTCGCGACGTCGTCCAGCACCTCCTCGAAGGGCGCCCGGCGCTCGATCGTGTCGACCCACAGCGAGACCAACCCGTGCAGCGGTGTCTCACCCTCGGGGGTCGGGACCGGGGCCGGAATGTCGCTCGCCGGGTCCCGCACGTCGATGCCCAGCCGCAGCGGGTCGAGCGCCAGCAGGCGTTCGCCCAGCGGCCCGAGCAGGACCTCGGCGACCTCCGCCCGCGTGCTCGCCGGCTCGAGCCAGACGAGGTACATCAGCTTCTCCACGCCGGCGCCTCCTCCCTCGCCGGGTCAGCCCTCGTCTCGGGGAGCCAACCCGACGAGCTGCTCGCTCACCTGCCACAGCCTGGTCGCGGCGTCGGCATCTTGGGCCCAGCGCCGCGGCTGGCGCGGTGTGCACTTGACGAAGTACTCGCCGCTCACCCCCTCGACCTCGGGCGAGGAGGCCAGGTAGACCGAGGTCCCCGCGCCCTTGGCCGCCGACAGGAAGAACGGGCTCGAGATCTTGATCCCGAAGGCCAGGAACCCCCGCGCGTCGCCGTCGTGGCCGTACCCGGTGCGGACCGTGCCGGGATGCAACGAGTTGGCCGTCACCCCGGTCCCCGCCAGGCGACGTGCCAACTCGAGCGTGAAGAGGATGTTGGCCAGCTTGGACTGCCCGTAGACCCGCATGCCGCGGTAACTCCGGGTCGACTGCAGGTCGTCGAAGGGCAGACCGTGCCGGGCGCCGGCGTGGGCCGTCGAGGCGACATTGACGATGCGGGCCGGGGACGAGGCGCGCAGGCGGTCGAGCAGCAAGTTCGTCAGGAGAAAGGGGCCGAGATGATTGATGGCGAACGTGGCCTCGTAGCCGTCGACCGTCTCGGTGCGCTCGCTCAGCACGAGGCCGGCGTTGTTGACCAGCACGTCGAGCCTCCGCGCCTGCTCGAGGATCTCGGCCGCGCCCCGCCGAACCGAGGCCAGGTCGCCGAGGTCGAAGACGACCAGCTGGACGCTCCCGGCGCCACCGAGCCGCTGGGTGATGGCGGCGACCGCCGCACGGCCCTTGTCGGCGTTGCGCGCCGTCACCAGCACACGCGCACCCATGCCCGCCAGCGCCGCCGCCGTCTCGAACCCGATGCCCGAATTGCCGCCGGTGACGACGACCGTCTTCCCCTGCATGTCGGGCACCCCGTGCCGCCTCCTCGTCGTCCTGAGCGGAGGGCGTCAGCATTCCACACCGCCACGGAGCGCCGGGGTCCCGTCGTCGGTCAGCGCCAGGTGTCGCGGGCCTCGACCAAACCCCGATCGGGGTCCAGGAAGCTGCCGCTCAGCGTCCGCTCGGCCGTCCGCATCTGCCACTGGAGCAGTTCCTCGGCTGCGGCCCAGGCCGTCTCGCTCACCCCCGCGCCACCCGCTGCCAAGAGGTTGTGGGTCTCCTCGGGATCCTCGGAGAGGTCGAAGAGCAGCGGCGGGAAGAGACGGGCGTCGGCGGCAAACTGGACGTAGACGTGGCCGAGGCCCGCGCGACACGGCGAGGGAACAGTGGCTCATCGGGATGCCGAACGCGGTCTCGGCCAAGCGGTCCGACCGGGTCCGCGAAGCTCCACTCGAAGTGCGCCGTGGTGCGCCAGTGCGACGGGACGGGCTCACCGCGGAGGAACGGAGCCAACGACCAGCCGTCGGCCTGCAGCGGCACCTCCGCCCCCAGGAAGTCGCAGATCGTGGGCAGCACGTCCACCGACTCGGTCACGGCGTCGACGATGCTGCCCCGCGCGCCTTCGGCCTCGGCCCGGGGGTCCACGACGATCAGCGGGACGCGATAGCTCTCGTCCCAGTACCCGAGCTTCTCCAAGAGCCAGTGGTCACCTCCCATCTCGCCGTGGTCGCTGGTGAGCACGACCAGCGTCGAGTCGGCGAGCCCGCTCTCCTGCAGGAACGCGAACAGTGGCGCCAGGCCGTCGTCCACCTCGCGCTGGGCGCCGTAGTAGGTGGCCCGGAGCTGCCGGCGCTCCCGCTCATCGCGCGGCGCCCCGACACCGGGGTTCGACAGCGCGGCCGCGACGAGGGGGTGGACGGCCGCCTCTTGCTCCGGCGTCGGACAGCCCCTGAAGGGCCCGACGGCCTCGGCGTCGTAGAGGTCGTGATAGCCGAGTGGGTTACGGCGGGGCGGATGCGGCCGGATGAAGGAGGCGTGGACGAAGAACGGCGTGTCACCGTTCTGCTCCAGCCATTCGATCACGGCCTGGCGCACGAACGTCGTCTGGGACAGCTCGACCGGGAAGCGTGCCGGCGCCCACGTCGAGCCGTGCGCCTCGGTGCCGGGGAATCCCTCGATCGGCGCATAGAGGTCGTGCGGATTGGCCGGGACGTCGACGCCCTGGCCGGCGAGCCAGCGCCCCCAGGCTGGGCTGCCCTGCTCCCACGGGTCCTCGATCAGGACCCGGAAGCCCGGGAGGATCCCTTCGTAGCTGAACAGGCGTGGGTCCCCCGCCGGGACGGTGCGCGGATCCACCGACGTGTCGGTGTACCCGAAGAGCACGGGGTCGTACCCCAGCCCGCGCGCCAGCAGCGCCACGTTGGTGAAGCGTGCGTCGAGGGGTGTGCCGTTGAGGATGGACCGGTTCCGGTGCTGGTACGTCCCCGTGTACAGACAGGCCCGTGACGGCCCGCATGGTGCGGCGTTCGCCCAGTGGTTGGCGAAGAGGACGCCGCGGGCGGCCAGCGCGTCCAGCGTCGGCGTCTCCACCACCGGGTGGCCGAGGGCCGACAGGCAGTCACCCCGCCACTGGTCGAGGGTGATGAACAGGACGCTGCGCGGCGCCGGCATGGCTCAACTCTTGCCGATCCGCTCCTGCCTCCGGCGCATCCCACGCCCGGGCCGGCCACCCGAAAGGGGGGCGATGGCCCGCGGCCGCACTCACGACGTGCGGACGGTGGCTCCTCCGAGCCGGGTCCCGAACTCGATCAGCCAGCCGCCGACGCGCGGTGCAATGCCACGGCGCACGGCTCGGCCACCGCTTACCGGGACCCCGGTGGCCGAGCGCTGCGCCCCCCGTGTGTCGTCGAGCCGGTCGTCGAACGGGTCGTCCAACCGATGCCGGCCGCCGCGTGCCGACCGTCGTGAACCGGCCGAACGCTCGAGCTCCCGGCGGTGCGCGTCGGCCTGGGACTGGACTGCCTGCGCCTGGATCATGGGATCACCTCGCTCGCTCGCCCGGTTTCCGTTCCACAACACCCGCTCAACGAAGCATCAGCTTACTCAAGGTTTGACAGGTAATCAATCATATCCTAATATAGCCGTATGCCTATGTTCACCGAAGAGACGCAAACGTCGCCGCGACCGGCGGGGGTGACGGCGGCGCCTTCCCTGGCGACGGACCTCTCTTGGCTCCTGTCGGTGGCAGCCCGCCCCTCGATGCAGGCCCGGCACCCGAAGCTGGCGGAGATGTTCGAAGGGCGCGAGGCGCTGGCGGAACGCGTCCGCGCCTTCTGGGGCGACGACTCCGAGGAGCTCTGCTTCACCGAGATGCAGGTGTTGGCACACCATGCCGGGGCGACCACCGAGACCGACCCCGCGGCGCTGTGGCTGGCCATCGAGGGCGCGGTGGCCACTGTGCCGCTCGATCTCGAGATGCCTTCGGAGTCCCGCGAGGATCGCGCCGTCTTCCTGGACCGCTTCCGCCGGTTGCAGGGGTCACCCGAGTCTGCTGGCCGAGTACATCGACCTCCTGCGGGCGGTCTGGGCCCCCGTGGACGCGACGTGGCAACAGGCGCTCCCCGTCATCGAGGAGACCGGGCGCCACGTGGTGGCGCAATACGAACGCGGACGGTCGCTGGAGGTACTCATCCCGGCGGGGTGTGACATCCTCCGTGACCGGTTGCCCGGCATCGTCTCGGACGTCGCCGAAGGGCAGACCTCGCTGCTGTTCGTTCCCTGCCTGTTCTTCGGCTCCTCGATGTACCTCGAGTTCCCCGGCCTGGTCGTGATCGGCACCGGGGTGGGCCCGGGCGACACCGTGGCGCGGGCACGGACCGAGTCGGTGGCGCGGCGCCTGAAGGCGGTGGCGGATCCGACCCGCCTCGCCATCCTGCACTCGCTGGCGACGTCGGCGAGCACCGTGGGCGAGCTGGCGGTGCTGTTCCGCCTGGCCCAGCCGACGGTGAGCATGCACGTCAAGGTGCTGCGCCAGGGCGGGCTCGTGCGCTCGGAGCGCCGTGACGGCCGCCTCTGCTTGAGCGCCGACCCGAACGCCGTCGAGGCCCTCCTCGGCGAGTTGCGCCAGGTCGTCCTGGCCGGGGCGGGCGGCGCAGAGCTGGCGTCTCCTCAGGCCGCGGGCGACAGCAGCACCGGCAGTGACCGGATGCCGGCAACGGTCGTCGAGAGCACGCGCTCGGGCGGCCCGGTGACGGCGTACTCGGGGTAGCGCACCAGGAGCTCCTCCACGAAGACCCGTGCCTCGAGCCGGGCCAGGCTCGCCCCGAGGCAGACGTGCTCACCGAAGCCGAAGGCAAGGTGCATGGGGTTGACCGGTCGCCGTACGTCGAAGGCGGACGCGTCCTCGCCGAAGACGCGCTCGTCCCGGTTGGCCGAGGCGTAGAGCATGCAGAGGTAGTCACCGGCATGCACACGGGTCCCGGCCACGTCCGCATCCTGCACGGCCGTGCGACAGAACGCATGCACCGGCGTCACCCACCGCAGGCACTCCTCCACCGCGCCAGGGACGAGGGAGGGATCCCCGGCCAAGACCGCGCGCTGCTCGGGGTGCTCGTGCATCACGAGGGCCGACCCCGACAGGAGCGTGCGCGTCGTCTCGTTGCCGGCGACGAGCAGGGTCAAGAGGAACATGAACAGCTCGTCCCTGCTGAGGGGGCAACCGTCGACCTCGCTCCCGACGAGCAGGGACACGAGGTCGGTCCCGGGACGCTCGCGCTTGGCCCGGATGTGCTCGACGATGAACCCCGACAGCTCCCCCAGTGCCGACGCCGTCTCGTCGGGCGGCAGGTCGGGTGACTCAATGGCTGCGTCGGACCATCGCCGGAAGTTCTCCCGGTCCGCCTCGTCGATGCCCAAGAGCTCCGCGATCACCGTGAGCGGGAACGGCGCCGCCAGCTCGGCCACGAAGTCGATCTCCCGGTGCGCCTCTGCCGCGTCGAAGGCGCCTCGCGGCGGCGGAACGGATCGAATCCGTGAGGCCCGACAGCGCCCTCGGGCTGAACCTCCGGTTGACCAGCTGGCGGAACGACGCGTGCTCGGGCGGGTCCATGTGGAGGAGCGAGGGCGCCCCCATGGGGTTGCCCGCGGACCGCAGGGGATCGTTGATCAGAGCGCCCCGTCCCGAGCAGAAACCCTGCGGGTCTCGGCTGAGGTCCCGGACGTCCCCGTACCGGGAGAGCACCCAGAATCCGGGCTCGCATTCGTGCACAGGCTCCTCGGCGCGCAGCCGGGCTAGAACGTCGTAGTAGTCCGGCCGAGCGAAGAACGCCGCCTCCCGGGGGTCGATGCGCTCGACGATCCGCTCATCACTGCGCCCACCGGTGCGCCGATCGCTGCGCTGGTCGCCAGCCACCGGCCGAGCGTACTGTGCAGCCGCGATGTGCACCGAATCCGACGGCCTCAGAGGCGTCAGCGAGCACAGGCCGAGCGGCGTGGCCTCGTGAGCACCTCGCCCTACCCGGCCTCGCCCGAGCACGCCCCCCTCAGCGGCCTCGACGAGTTCCTCGTCCACAACGCGCCGTTCCCGGTCCGCGTCATGTGGACGCCCGACGCCCAGGCCTACGAGCGGGTGTGGTTCACCTGCCAGGACAAGGCGGGCGAGCTCCTCGTCGTCGTCGGGCTCGCGTTCTACCCCAACCTCGGCACGGCGGAGGCCTTCGCCATCGTCAACGTGCGGGGCAGCCACACCACCGTGCGGGCACATCGCAAGATGGGCACCGACCGCATGGACATGACGCTCGGCCCCTTCGACTTCGCGGTGGAAGAGCCCTTCCGCCGCTGGCGGCTCCGCCTCGACCGCGCCGCCGTCCACGCCGAGACCGGCCACGACGTCGGCTTCGACATCGCCTGGCTCGATACGAAGCGGCCGGTCTTCCGCCAGCTCGGCGCCGGCGTCATCGTGGGCGCCCGCGCCATGAGCCCAATCGCCGGCTACGACGGCTTCGGCCGCCAGGAAGGGTGGGTCGAGGCCGACGGCGAGCGCTTCACGCTCGAGAGCCACACGCACCTCGGCACGCGCGACCACCACTGGGGCACCCGCGACGGCGTGGGCGGCCCGGGGCGCTACATGGGCATGCAGCACCCGCACAGCGGTGAGTGGGTCGAGTTCGCCGACTTCGGCGTCTGGGGCGACCACGTCCTCTACAACATCGGCGATCCGCGCAAACGCAGTGCGACGTTGGCGCGGCGCGTCCATCGCATGCGCTTCGAGCCGGACACGCACCTGCTCCAGAGCGGCGAGGTCGATCTCGTCTTCGCCGACGGCACGGTGAAGACGATGGCCTTCGAGCGTCTCGGCAATCAGATCGCGTTCCTCCGCTGCGGCATGTACGGCGGACCCAACGGCGGGACGCCCGACGGCGACCTGTGGCACGGCATGGCCGTCGCGGAGGGCGACGAGGTCGTCGTGCACGCCGAGACCTTCGACGTCAACGACCCCGCCGTGCGCGGCCACCTGGCCGGCCAGGACCAGCACCACTGCCGCGTCACGTGCGACGGCGAGGTCACCTACGGCCTCGTCGAACCGTACGACACCCTCTGCTACGAGGTGGCCAAGGCGGGCGTCATGGGGTTCTCGCTTCTCGACCCCGCGCCCTGACCCCGCGCCCTTAGGGCGCGCCCTGATGCCGCCGTCGCGACTGGGCGTGGACGTCGGGACTGGCCGCCGCGTCCGGCCGCCGGAATCGTCCTGGCGGGACCAGCCGACTACCTGCCCGACGTAGCCGACTCCAGACGCGCCGAGAGGACACGCCCCATCGGGTTGTCGCGCCGGCCCGGGTCGCCGGTGATGCGCTGGTGCCGGTCGTTGACGGCGAGGGCCCGCGCCAGCGCGAACACCTCGTGCCAGCCCAGGTCGTGCACCTCGCGGCCGCTGGCGCGCCCGTAGCGCTCGAGCGTCTCGAGGCGGGACGGGAATCCCGATACCCGCCGACCGAACAGCTCCTCCATCATGAACTCGAGCCCGAGATGCCAGCCGAGGTCCATCTCGGGCGGCCCGATCGAGGCGAGGTCCCAGTCGAGCACCGCCACCACCGCGCGCGCCTCGTCGAAGACGAGGTTGCCCAGCCGAACGTCGCCCCACAGCAGCACGGGCGCACGCTCGGGCGGGGCGTGCCGCGTGCACCAGTCGAGGGCTTGGGCCAGCGCGGGCAGCGGGTCGCCTTCCGAGGCCCACTCGACGTAGGCCGACCAACGGTCCAGCGCGTCGCGCACTCCCGGCCCAGGCAGTGCCGCCTCCAGGCCGTCGGCCTCCCAGGGCACGGCGTGGATCGCCGCCAGCGTGTCGACGAGGCCGTCGTGCATGACGCGCTGGAACGCGGGCCCGCCGTCGCGCACGTAGGGATCGAAGACGGGCGCCGGACCGGGGATGTCCCCGAAGACCCGCGGCATCACGAAGAAGGGCGTGCCGATCCACGCCGGGTCGTCCACGACGACGGCCGGCGCAGGTGCCGGCACCCCGGCTGCGGCGACCGCGTTCTGCACCAGCGCCTGCGGCGCCAGGTCGTACTCGGGGAAGGTCGGCTGGAGCGGCGGCAGCCGCACCACCACGCCGGGGTGCGAGGGCCCGAGGTCGAGGAATACCGTCTCGTTCGCCAGACCACCGTCGGCGTGGGTCAGCGCGCGGACCGCCGGCGCTCCGATCCCGGCCCCGTCCGCGCCACCGCGTCGGGCGAGGCCGCTCGATCCACCCGATCCACCCGATCCGCCCGGGGACCCCGGCACGAGCTCGGGATGCGCCGCCACCCAACGGGAGAGGCCCACCCGGAGCTCGTCGTCGTTGCGCCGAGCCCCCGTGGCCATCACGGCAGGTACACGACGGCGCGCCACTGGCCGGTCATCTCGGCCAGGCACAGCGCCGTGCCGGCGCCGATCGCCCAGGTGAGCACGTCCGCGTCGTCGGCGTCGGGCGGCGTCTGCAGGAGGAGGCCCCGGCGGGCGTGGTCCTGGCGCACGATCCATCCGTCGGGCACGATCACGCCGGCCTCGGCCAGCCGCGCCACGGCCTTGCCGCCCGTCGGGTGCATCAGGCCCACCGTCACGCCCTCAGCGGCGCGCCGGTCCGCCTTCGGCGGCATGACGGTCCCCATGGTCACCGGCTGCGCCCGGTTGCCGAAGAACGCGAAGAGCCCGGCCCGCGGCTCGAGCTCGGCGGCCTCCTCGGGGACGCCCGGCATCAGGTTGATCCAGCCGCTCCCCGCCGCCCGCAACTTGGCCAGCGAATCGGCGACCGCGGCCACGTCGGGCGGCCGGAACTCGATGGTCATGGTCTCGCGGCGGCCGCTCATCGGCGCAGTCCCGACGTCAGGTGCGCGACGATCTCGGCAGCCGGGCGCGCCTCGGCCCCCGCCAACCCCGTGCCGGCGAACAGGCTCATGTGCTCCGTGTCGCCGACAACGGCCGCGGCGGCGCGCAGCGGGCGCGTCGCGTTGTTGATCTCGGGATAGGCCGCGGGCGCGCCCGGGTGGTCGCGCACCATGGCGTTGACCACGGCGCGGGCCCGGCGGCCGCTGAAGGCACGGGTCACCGTCGTTGGGGCGCCCGCGCGCCCGGCCGCACCGAGCGCGTCCTTGCCGACAAGTGGCGCGCCGCTCTCGGGGCAGCGCAGGAACGCGGTGCCGCTCTGCACCAACGTCGCGCCGCGCGCGAGCAGGTCGACGACGTCGCTGGGCCCGCCGACGCCACCCGCCGCGACGAGCGGGACCAGGGTGCGGCGCACCACCGCGGCCAGCAACGCCCGCAGCGGCCGGTCCTCGTCCACGCGGTCGTCGTTGGCCAGGCTCCCCCGGTGTGCGCCCGCCTCGGCACCCTGGAGGCACAGCGCGTCAGGCCCGAGCGCCAACGCGCGCCCGGCCTCCTCGGGTGTCGTCACCGTCACGAGCACGAGCGAGCCCGCGTCCTGCAGCGCCCGCACGACCGCGGGCTGGGGGAGGCCGAAGGTGAAGCTCACCGCAGCGGGTGTTGCCGCCAACACCGCCTCGACCTTGGCGGGGTAGTCGTCGTCGTCCCAGCGCGCGGCGCCCAGCGTCGCGCCCAGTTCGGCCGCCTCGGGACCGAGCGCGTCGAGATACGCTGCGAGCCCTTCCGGATCCTCCGTCGGTGCGCCCGGCACGAAGAGGTTGACCCCGAATGCGCCGATTGCCGCGGCGCGCACCGCGGCCATCTCGTCGGCCAGGGCCGCCGCCGTCGTGTAGCCGCCCGCGAGGAACCCGCAGGCGCCGGCGCCGCTGACCGCCACCACGAGCTCGACGGTGGACGGGCCCCCCGCCATGGGCGACACCACGAGCGGGAACTCGGACAGGGCGCGCAGGCGGGCGTGCCTGATCCGGGAGCTGGCGCTGCCGCCCGGAAGGCCCGAGAAGCCCGAGGACGCGTGGCCGGTCACGCCCCAGACTTACCCAGCGACCACTACGGTGGGCAACTCGTGGACCTCGACCTCGTCGCCACGCTGCGCAGCACCGGTGCGGCCCGCCAGTTCGAGCCGGAACCCGTGCCCGACGAGGTCCTCGCACGCCTCCTCGACACCGCTCGCTTCGCTCCGAGCGGTGGAAATCGGCAGGGCTGGCGCGTCATCGTCGTCAAGGACCCTGTCACTCGCACCGCGCTGCGCGACATCTACCTGGCCGGCTGGTACGAGTACCTCGCCATCGGCGCCGCGGGCCTCGTCCCCTGGGCGCCGGTCACCGACAGGGGGGCCGAGGCGGAAGCGGCCACACAGGCGGCGCGGTTCGCGGCGGCGGGCGGCGCGGCCCCCGGCTTCGCCGAGCACTTGGACACGGCGCCCGCCCTCCTGCTCGTCCTGGCCGACCTCGCCGCGCTCGCCACCGTCGACCGCGACCTCCCCCGCTACACGCTCGTTGGCGGGGCATCCATCTACCCGTTCGTATGGAGCCTGCTGCTGGCGGCGCGGACGGAGGGGCTGGGCGGTGTGACGACGACGGTGGCCATCCGGCGCGAGCCCGAGCTGCGCGCGCTGTTCGGCATCCCCAACTCGGTCGCCGTCGCTGCGCTCGTCGTCCTGGGGCGGCCCGTCAACCAACCCAGCCGGCTCACGCGGGCGTCGGTGCGCTCGTTCAGCTGGGTCGACCGCTACGAAGGGACACCGTTCGGTCCGGGGTAGCGGTCCGGGGTAGCGGCCTCGCGCAACGGTCCGGGGTAGCGGCCCGGCGTGGTCAAATGGGCCATGGCACAGAACGTCCTCGGCGAAGAGCTCCAACCCTGCAACTTCGACCCCGTCACGGGCTTCTACCGCGACGGCTGCTGCAACACGGGGGCGGAGGACTTCGGCGTCCACACCGTGTGCACCCGGGTCACACCGGAGTTCTTGGCCTTCTCGGCATCGGTGGGCAACGATCTGTCGACCCCGCATCCCGAATTCGGCTTCGCCGGCCTCCAACCGGGCGACCGGTGGTGCCTGTGCGCGGCGCGGTGGCAGGAGGCGTTCGAGGCGGGGATGGCGCCCCCCGTCGTGCTGGAGTCGACGCACGCGGCGACCCTCGAGTGGGTGGAGCTGGGCAACCTCGTCGCCCACGCGGTCGAGAACGAGTCGTAGGGAGACCCCGTATGGCAGACGACACCAACACCGTCGTACGCGTCGACCGGGTCATCAAGGCCCCCGCAGCCGCAATCTTCGCCGTCGTGGCCGACGCGTCGCGCCATCCCGAGATCGACGGCTCGGGGTCGGTGATCAAGCCCAAGGACGGCACGCCGCAGGTGCTCGCGCTGGGCTCCACCTTCGGCATGTCGATGAAGCTCGGCGTGCCCTACACGATGTCCAACACGGTGATCGAGTTCGAACAGGATCGGCGCATCGCCTGGCAGACCGTCTTGGCGGGGCCGCTGGGGAGGTTCATCGGCGGGCGCATCTGGCGTTACGAGCTCGAGGAGGACGACGGCGGGACCAAGGTGACCGAGTCGTGGGACATCAGCGAGGACAAACAGGCCTTCATCCTGAAGCGAACCGGCGTGGGCCGGCACACCGCGACGGCGATGTCCAAGACGTTGGACCGCCTGGCGGACATCATCGAGGCTGCGTCGTGATCGGCGCGTGAACGCCATCGACAGCGCCTGGGAGGAGCGCATCCTCCCCGCCCTGAGCGAGTACACCCGCATCCCGTGCCTCTCCCCCGCGTTCGACCCCGACTGGGCCGAGCGCGGCGCCATCCGGGAGGCGGCCCGGCTGCTCGAGGCCTGGGTGCGCGACCAGGACGCCGCGCTGGCGACCGAGATCGTCGAGCTGCCCGGCCGCACCCCGGTGCTCCTCGTCGACAACGGCGGCAGCGGCGACCCGATCGTGGTGTACGGGCACATGGACAAGCAGCCGCCCCTCGGCGATTGGCGCAGCGGACTCGGCCCCTACGAGCCCGTGCGCGAGGGCGACGTCCTCTACGGGCGGGGCACGGCCGACGACGGCTACGCGACGTTCGCCGCCGTGACCGGACTGCTGGCCGCGGGCGGCGGGCACGGCCGCGTCCTCGTCCTGATCGAGGCCAGCGAGGAGAGCGGCAGCCCCGACCTGCCCGCGTACCTCGAGCACCTGCGCGACCGGATCGGCACGCCGCGCCTCGTTATCTGCCTCGACTCGGGCGGGCTGAGCTACGACCGCCTGTGGCTCACCACGTCGCTCCGTGGCGCGCTCGTCGTCACGGTCACCGTCGAGGTGTTGACCGAGGGCATCCACAGCGGGCAGGGCGGCGGGGTCGTCCCGTCGTCGTTCCGCATCCTGCGCCGCATGTTGAGCGGGATCGAGGACGAGACGACCGGCCGCATCCTTCTTCCCGAGCTCCTCGGGGCGGGGATCCCCGAGGCCCACCGGACCAACCTCGAGGCACTGGCATCGGAGTTCCCCGACAGCGCGGCGCCGGTGGTCGACGGCCTCAAGCTGCTAGCGGCCGATCCGGCCGCGCGCCTGGCCGCGCGCACGTGGGGGGCCGCCATGGAGGTCACCGGCGCCGACGGTCTGCCCAAGCCGCGCGACGCGGGCAACGTGCTGCGCCCCGAGACGACGTTGAAGCTGTCGCTGCGCCTGCCGCCCGACGTCGAGGCACAGCGCGCCGCCGACGCCCTGGTCTCCGCGCTGCGGACCGACGAGGGCGCCCACGTCACCATCGACATGGGGATGGTCGCCCAGGGCTGGATCGCCGAGCCCCTGTCGGCCGAGATCGTCGCCCGGCTGGCGCACGCCTCAGAGGAGCGCTTCGGCCGCGGGCCCGGGTTCGTCGGCGAGGGCGGCTCCATCCCCTTCCTGGCCGACCTCCGGCGCGGCTTCCCCCACACGCCGTTCGTGGCCACGGGCGTGCTCGGCCCGCATTCCAACGCGCACGGTCCGAACGAGTCGCTGCACATCCCGATGGCCGAGGCGGTCACGCAGGCCGTCGCGGAGCTCCTGCGCTCCCCATAAGGTTCCGTGGCATGACTTCCGAAGGTGCCCTGGCCGGCAAGGTGGCACTCGTGACCGGCGGGAGCCGCGGGCTCGGGCGCGAGATGGTGCTGGCGTTCGCCGACGCGGGTGCCGACATCGTGATCGCCAGCCGCAAGATCGACGGCTGCAAAGAGGTGGCGGCCCAGGTCGAGGCGAAGGGACGGCGGGCACTCGCCGTCGCCTTCCACGTGGGCCACTGGGGCGAGATCGACGGCCTGGTCGAGCAGGCCTACGGCGTGTTCGGCCACGTCGACGTCCTGGTGAACAACGCCGGCATGTCCCCCCTGTACCCCGATCTCACCTCGGTCACCGAGGAGCTCTGGGACAAGGTGATCGGGGTGAACCTCAAGGGCCCCTTCCGCCTCACCGCCCTGGTCGGCACGCGCATGGCCGCCGGAGACGGCGGCTCCATCATCAACGTGTCGACGACCGGGTCCCTGCGCCCCGCCCCCGACATGCTCCCCTACGACGCGGCCAAGGCCGGCCTCAACACCCTCACCGAGGGCTTCGCCAAAGCCTTCGGCCCGACCGTGCGGGTGAACTGCATCATGGCCGGTCCCTTCCTGACCGACATCGCCGAGGACTCCTGGGGACCGGCGGCCCGCGAGCACGGCATGCCGCGTCACGCCCTCGGGCGGGCCGGCGAGCCGCCCGAGGTCGTGGGTGCCGCCCTCTACTTCGCCACCGATGCGTCATCGTTCACGACCGGCGCCATCCTGCGCGTCGACGGAGGGATCCCATGACCGACAAGGCCGATTTCTGGTTCGACCCGCTGTGCCCCTGGGCGTGGATCACCTCGCGCTGGATGCTCGAGGTCGAGCAGGTGCGCGACATCCACACCGAGTGGCACGTCATGTCGCTGGCCATCCTCAACGCCGGGCGCGCCGAGCTCGACGAGAAGTACAAGGAGCGCATGGCGCGGGCCAAGGGACCGGTGCGGGTGTGCATCGCCGCCGAACAGTTGCGGGGCAAGGAGATTCTCCTGCCGCTGTACACGGCACTGGGGAAGCGCATCCACCTCGAACGGCGCGGCCGCGAGGAGGGCGAGGGCGAGAAGATCGTCGCCGAGGCGCTCGCGGAGCTGGGCCTCCCGGCCTCGCTCGCCGACGCGGCCTCCTCCGAGGAGTTCGACGAGGCGCTAGCGGCGTCGCACGAGGCGGGGATGGCGCCTGTCGGCAACGACGTGGGCACGCCGGTCATCCACTACAACGGGCACGCCACCTTCGGGCCCGTCGTGACCCCCGCTCCAAAGGGCGAGGCGGCGGGGCGTCTGTGGGACGGGGTACTCCTCTGCACCGGCACCGACGGCTTCTTCGAGCTGAAGCGCACGCGGGACCGCCGACCCAGCTTCGACTGAGCCCCGCGGCGCCCGGCGCGCTCAGGCCGGAGCCGACTGACGGGCGGTCGCGCCCTGCCGCTGCTGCGCCAGATGCTCCCGGCCGGCCGCCGATACGGAGACGACCCGCCCGAGGCCTGCGGCGTCGTGGCAGACCACGAAGCCGCTCGCGCGTGCCTCCTCCCACACCGGCAGGCGCGGACACGAGGTGCGCCAGGCTTCCATGACTTCGTCGTAGGGCCGTTCCGCCGGCCCGATCCACTCGAGCAGGTCGAGGACGAGCGCGTCGACGGCGTCCGGTGCGCTCTCCACATTGCCCAGGGTAACCCCGTTGGCGCCCGCTCGACGTCGTCGGTCCCGTGGTGTGCGCGGTCGACCACGTCGTCCCGCAGGCCCGGGCGATAGACGCCTTCGTCAAGCTCATCGACGACCACGCCGGGCTGACGTCGGTGCTGCCCGAGGTGGGGGTGCTGGCCCCCTTTCCCACCGTACTGGTGACGCTGGCCGTGCGCGCCTACGCGCGGACCATGTACTCACCCGGGTGAAAGCGCCGGGTGAGCCGCCGGAACCTCCAGGTGTGGTCCGGCCACAGCGTGGTGTTCCTGCCGCGATGGTCGAGGTACCAGCTGGCGCAGCCGCCCTCCACCCAGACGGAGTGCTCGAGCCTCGCCTGCAACCGCTCGTTGTACCGGCGCTGCACGGCTAGCTTCGGCTCGACGACCCCGACGCCGGGCCGGCGCAGGAAGGCCAACGCGCCGGCGATGTAGTTGATGTGCGACTCGATCATGTAGATCATCGAATTGTGGGCCAGCGTCGAGTTCGGCCCGATCATCAGGAAGAGGTTGGGGAACCCGGCCACGGTGGACCCGACGTACGCCTCGACACCGTTGGCCTTCCAGACCTCGGACAGCCGCGCGCCCCCAGGGCCGACGATGTGCTCCGCGTACGGCGGCTCGGCCGCCTCGAAGCCGGTCCCCATGATCACCACGTCGACCGGACGGGCAATGCCGTCCTGGCCGACGACCTCGTGGGCCGAGAACGACGCCACGGGCGAGTCGACCACCTCGACGTTGCTTCGGGTCAGCGAGGGGTAGTAGTCGTCGGAGAGCAGGATCCGCTTGCAGCCCGGCTCGTACTGCGGCGTCAGCGTCCGCCGGAGCGACTCGTCGGGCACCTGCCGGGCCAGGTGTTCGAGGGCGGCCTTGCGCACCACGGCCTTGCGCCGTTCCCCCTGGCCCACGAAGACCGAGAGCAGCGACTCGAAGGTGGCGTAGGTGCGCAGCCGGGACAAGCGTTGGAGCGCAGGGACGCGGTGGTAGGCGGCCTTGCGCAGGCGGGACACCGACCGGTCGCGCCGCGGAAAGATCCAGGGCGGCGTCCGCTGGTGCAGGTAGAGGTGCCCGACGACGGGGGCGATCTGGGGCACGAACTGCACGGCCGAGGCGCCCGTGCCCACCACGCACACCCGCTTGCCCGCGAGGTCGAACCCGTGCTCCCAGCGGGCCGAATGAAAGACCTTGCCGCGGAAGGACGCCAGGCCCGGGAAGTCCGGGATGGAGGGCTCGCTGAGCGAGCCGGTGGCCCACACGAGCACGGGCGCCCGGTACTCCTCGCCGCCCGTGACGCGGACGACCCACCGCTCGGCCTCCCCGTCCCAGCGGGCCTCGTCCACCGTCTGCCCGAAGCGCAGGCGGTCCCCGACCCCGAAGTGGTCGACGCAGGCGCGCAGGTAGTCCCAGATCTCAGCCTGGGGCGGGAAGGAGCGGGACCAGTCGGGATTTAGCGCAAAGGAGTAGGAGTAGAGGTTCGACGGGACGTCGCAGGCGGCGCCGGGGTAGGCGTTGTCGCGCCACGTGCCGCCGAGGTCGTTGCCCCGATCGAGGATCACGAAATCGTCGATGCCCATGGAGCGCAGCCGCGCCGCCATCCCGATGCCGGAGAAGCCGGCGCCGACGACGACGACGTCGTGCTCGTGGGTCACGAGGTGGCGGCGACGAAGTCCACGACCACCTTGGCCAGATCCTCTCCGCAGTCCTCCTGGAGGAAGTGCCCGCCGCCGACGATAGTGGTGTGCGGCTGCCCCTTCGCCCCGGCGATGCGCTCCTTCAGGTTGCGGTCGGCTCCCTTAGTGATGGGGTCACTGTCGCTGAACGCGCACAGGAAGGGCCGGTCGAAGGCGGCCAGGCCCACCCACGCGGCGACGTTGGCGTCGTGGGCCGGGTCGTCGGGTCGCGACGGCACCAGCATGGGGAACTGCCGCGCGCCCGCCTTGAAGGTCTCGTCGGGGAAGGGCGCGTCGTAGGCCGCCTGCACGTCTTCTGCGAGCTCCTTGGCGCACCCGGTCCGGACGATCACTCCGGTCGGAAACTCGTCCACCTCCTGCGAGAACCGCTGCCAGGCGAAGAAGGCGTCGCCGGGGTCGGTGTCGCCGGTGGGAAGGAACGTGTTGGCGGCGACGACCCGGGCGAACCTCTGGGGGTGCTCCCCCACGAGGCGCAGGCCGATGAGCCCACCCCAGTCCTGGCACACCAAGGTGACGTCGCGCAGGTCGAGCCGGTCGAAGAGGAGCTCGCGCATCCACTCGACGTGGCGGGCGAACGTGTAGTCGCCACGATCGGCCGGCTTGTCCGAGCGCCCGAAGCCGACCAGGTCGGGGGCGACGATCTGCAGCCCCGCCCCGGTCAGGAGCGGGATCATCTTGCGGTACAGGTACGACCAGGACGGCTCTCCGTGCAGCAGGAGGATCACGGGCGCGTCCGGGTCGCCCTCCCGCAGGTAGTGCACCCGCAGCGCGCCGCCCTCGCCGTCGGCGATATCGGCGTAGTGGGGCGCGAAGTCGAAGCCGGGCAGGCCGGCGAAGCGGTCGTCGGGAGTGCGGAGGGTCTTCATGCAGGCGGGAGCCTACGCCCCGGGGCGCCGGGGCCGCCCCGGGGCGCCCGTGGGCCGGGCCTGGGCGCGGGCCTCTAACCTGACGCCCACGTCAGAGAGCGTCCGGTGGGAGGGAAGCGCGTCATGAGCACGTCCAACGCACAGGAGTACGACCCGTTTGCGGCCTTCGACGACGTCGTGGCGGGCACGACCCGGGACCCCTGGCCCGAGCTCGCAGCGAAGCGCCGCGAGACCCCCGTGGTCAAGGGACTCACGATCTCGCCCGAGAGCCTGCCGGAGGGCATCGACGCCGAGCCCGGCTGGATCGCCTACCGCTACGACGACTGCTCGCGCATCCTGCGCGACGCCAAGACGTTCACCTCGACCGCGTACGACGCCACCATCGGCATGGTCATGGGTCACATGATCCTGGGCATGGACGACCCTGAGCACCGGACGAACCGCAATCTCGTCGCCAATGCCTTCCGCGAGAAGTCGCTGGCGCGTTGGGAGCCCGAGTTCATCGGACCCATCATCGACGAACTGATCGACCGCTTCGCGGCCGACGGCCGGGCCGACCTCGTGCGCCAGCTCACCTTCGAGTTCCCCGTGCGCGTGATCGCACGGCTCCTCGGTCTCCCCGAGGAAGACTTCCCGCAATTCCAGCGCTGGTCGGTCGAGCTCATCGGCCTGGTGGCGGACATCGACCGCGGTCTCGCCGCGTCCGAATCGCTGCGGGAGTACTTCGCCGGCGTGGTGGCCGAACGCAGGGCCCGGCCGGCGGAGGACGTGATCAGCGACCTGGTCTCGGCCGAGGTCGACGGCGAACGGTTGACCGACGAGGCCATCTATGCCTTCCTGCGCCTTTTGCTGCCGGCCGGGGCGGAAACCACGTACCGCTCGTCGGGCAACCTGCTCTACCTCCTCCTGACCCATCCCGACCAGCTCGAGGCCGTACGGAACGACCGCTCGTTGCTCCCGCAGGCGATCGAGGAGGGGCTGCGCGACGAGCCGCCGCTGCTCAGCATCAACCGGACGACGACCGTCGAGGTCGAGCTGGGTGGGGTCACCATCGGCCCCGGCGAGAGCGTCACCCCGCATCTCGGCTCGGCGAACCACGACGAGACACGGTGGGACGACCCCGAGAGGTTCGACATCTTCCGGCCGCCCCTCCCCCACATCGCGTTCGCCCACGGCCCTCACATGTGCCTCGGCATGCACCTGGCGCGCCTCGAGACCCGCGCCCTGCTCAACCGGGTGCTGGACCGGCTGCCGGACCTCGCCCTCGAGCCCGGTGACACCGACCCGCACATCCGCGGTGACGTGTTCCGCTCCCCCACCGCGCTCCCCGTGCGCTTCCGCCCCGCCGCCTGACCGGGCAGGGCGGCCCTCAGGCCGTGATCGGACGGGCCTCCACGGTGTCGCCGCGAGCGATGAGCACCGTGCTCACCATGGTGGGCGGGAACAGGCCGTGCGAGACCAACCCCGGCACGGCGTCCAGCGCCGCGGCCAGCCGGGCGGGATCACCGACGCGAGCGTGCAGGTCGGCCAGGACCCCACCGTCGGGCGTCGGCGGTGCGTCGCGCAGCACGGCCTCGGCCAACGCGCGCAGCGTGGCACCCAGGCCGAAGGCCAGCAGCTCGAGCGGGACCGGTGGCCGCAGGTGCGCGACGGGCTTGTCGGAGGACACGATGACCACGAAACGGTCGGCCGCGGCAGCCACGATCCGCTCGCGCGTGTGCGCACCGCCACCACCCTTGACGAGCCAGCCGGCAGGGTCGACCTGATCCGCCCCGTCGATGGCGATGTCGAGGCGGTCGACGTCGGTGAACGGCCGCATGGCGAGGCCGTGGGCGAGCGCCAGCTCCTCGGTGGCCGGCGACGTGGCGACGCAGGTGATGTCGAGGCGGCGTCGCCCGAGGGCCGGCACGAGCTCGGCGACGGTCGACCCGGTGCCGAGACCGACCGCCATTCCGTCGGTCACCAGCTCCGCCGCCGCCCGGGCGGCGGCCCGCTTCTCCGCCGGGATGTCGGGGGTCATGACCACCGCGCCCTCAACTGCGCGGGACTTCCTTCCAGGCGAGCTCCTTGTCCGTGCGGACATCGCCGGGAAGGCCCAATACCCTCTCGCCCAGGATGTTCCGCATCACCTCGGAGGTCCCGCCCTCGATGGAATTCGCCCGCACCCGGAGGAACATCTTGCGCGCGTCCGGGGAGCTCATTCCGACCAGCTCGGGCCGCACCATCGGGTAACCCGAGGGGAACAGCATGGCCTCGTTGCCCAAGAGGTCCATGCAGAGGTCGTAGACGCGCTTGTTCTCCTCGGCGAAGGCCAGCTTGGCCACCGAGCCCTCGGGGCCCGGGGTCCCGGCCTTTCGGCTCTGCGCCGCACGCGCGTTGGTCATGGAGTACGCCTGGCTCCGGATGTAGCTGGAGACGAGGCGATCGCGCAGGGCCTGCGCGTGCGGTGAGGTGTCGCCCAGCCAGCGCTCCTTCCAGATCTTGATGGCCTCGGCGACGGGCCCGCCGCCGCGGCGGGTCACTGCGCCGCCGATGGACACCCGCTCGTTCATGAGCGTCGTAAGGGCGACGCGCCATCCATCACCCTCACCACCGAGGCGCGCCGTCTCGGGCATCCGCACGTCGGAGAAGAAGACCTCGTTGAACTCCGCCTCACCCGTGATCTGGAAGAGCGGCCGGACATCGACGCCGGGGGACTGCATGTCGACGAGGAAGGCCGTCATGCCCTTGTGTTTGGGCACCTCGGGGTTGGTGCGCGCGATGAGCAGCCCGAAGGACGAGATGTGGGCGAGGGTGGTCCAGACCTTCTGCCCGTTCAGCACCCATTCGTCGCCGTCACGCTCGGCGCGGGTCGACAGGCCCGCCACGTCGGAGCCGGCGCCGGGCTCGCTGAAGAGCTGGCACCAGATCTCCTCGTTGGCGAAGAGCGGACGCAGGTAGCGCTCCTTCTGCTCCGGTGTCCCGTGGGTGACGATGGTCGGGGCGCACATGCCGTAGCCGATGGGGTTGCGGACGCCGGGGGCGGGTGCGCCACCGGCGTTGAGCCGCGCCATCGCCTGTTGCTGATCCTTGGGCGTGAGGCCGAGGCCGCCATTGCCGGACGGGAACTGCAGCCAGGCGAGGCCCCGGTCGAACTGTGCGCCCAGGAACTCCCGCGCCGACACGGCGTCCGGCGGATAGTCGTCCAGCAGGCTGTCAACCAGTTCGTCGACGTTCGCGCTCATGCCCGAACCCTATAGCGTGCTCTCGTGCCAGCACCGATCCGCTATCCCCCCGACCAGTCCGCCCCTGTGGCGCGCGGCGAGTCCGCCCCTGTGGCGCGCGGCGAGTCCGCCCCGTGGCGCGCGGCGAGTCCGCCCCTGTGGCGCGCGGCCAGGTGCGGGCGGGTGGGACGGTGCGCCGATGACCGGCACCGTGCGCCTGCCGGACGGGCGGGACCTCGCCTACGAGTCCTACGGCGTCCCAACCGGCTTCCCCGTCCTCAGCTTCCACGGAGGGTTGAGCTCCCGTCTCGACGCGGCGCCCGCGGACGAGGCTGCCGCGGCGCTCGGGGTGCACCTCGTCTCACCCGACCGCCCTGGCATGGGCCTCTCGACGTTCCAGCCCGGACGGCGGCTGCTCGACTGGCCGGCGGACGTCACCCACCTCGCCGACGCGTTGGACATGGAACGATTCGCGGTCATGGGGTGGTCGGCCGGCGGCGCCTACGCCGCCGCCTGTGCGGCCAAGCTCGGGAACAGGGTGACGGCAGCGGCCCTTCTTTCGAGCTCGGTGCCGCTGGACGTGTACGGCACCACGAAAGGGCTCACTGCGGAGGACCGCGTGCTCCTGGCGCTGACGCGGCACGCCCCCTGGCTGGCCTCGGCGGTGCTGCAGATCAGCATCGTCAATGCGAGCAACACCCGGCTCCTGCGCGCCGCCATGCGGTCCTTCCCGCCCGCCGACCGGACGGTCCTCACCGAGTGGGGCCCCCCCGACCACGCGCTGGGCTTCGTGCGGGAGGCCCTACGCCAGGGAACCGAAGGGTGCGTGCAGGATTACCGGATCTTCGGCGACCCATGGGGCTTCGCACTCGAGGAGATCGCCGTCCCCGTCCAGATCTGGGAGGGCTCGGACGACCGCACGGGCCCGCCGGACTACCGGACCTTCCTGCAGCGCCACATCCGCGGTGCGAGCGTCACGGTCGTCGAGGGCGAGGGCCACCTGTCCCTACTCCCCCATCAGGCGCCCGCCATCTTGGCCGCGCTGCTCGGCGGCGACCACAACGCCGAGTCGACGGCTCGGTGGAACGTGGGGTAGGCGAAGATCATCGAGCGGAGCGTGCCGACGGGAACCCGCGCGTGCACGACGAAGGCCAGCAGCCCGAGCACCTCCCCGCCGGCCGGTTCCATCGGCGTCGCCCCGACCAGCACGTCGCCGCGTGCAATCAGCTTCACGAACCCTCGCCGCGATGGATCCAGCGGCGCGACCATCATCTTCGAGGGCGCGCACCCCCAGTGGGGACACTCCCCGCCGACGAGCTCCGCCTCGATGCCGACGATGTCGAGTCCGGCTTCCGCCAGGTCCTCCGCGACCTGCTCCCCGCCCGGGCCGAGGCCGACGACGACGACATCGGCCTGACGGCGACTACAGCTGGCCCCAACTGGTGAGCTGCACGGGCGCCACGACGGGGTTCCCGACATCGAGCTGGATCTGGTAGTGGTACCCGAGCGGCAGGTCCCGCGGGTTGCCGGTGTAGAGCCTGGCCTTCTTGCCGGGTGACGTGAAGAACACCGTCACCGGGCCGGTGGCCGACCCCACCTGGGTGCTGCTCAGCGGCACACCCCACTCGTCGAAGAACTGACCCAGTGTGAACGACTCCGTCGTGTTAGGCGACTCGATGTGAATGATCCCGTCGTACGCGTGGACGTGGAGCCAGTAGAAACAGGTCCCTGTCTGCACGAACGGGCCTTGGGCGGTCTGTACGGCCTGGGCGCCAGGAATGCCGATCCCGTAGGGGATGACCCGGGCCTGCCCGTTGACGAAGATCGTGAGGTGGGTGTGCACGTGCACGACCAACTGCTCACCCGCCTGACACTGGACCCCGTCAACGGTCTGTCCCGTCGCGTCGTTGACGAGCGACGCCAGCTTCGCCCCCTTGGGGATAGGGATTCCCTCGGGTCCGGGGGTGGTGGCTGGGGGCTGCACCCAGGTCGAGGACATGGAGGCGGGGATGGCCTCGGTGGCCACCTTCGGGTTCTTCTCCTGCGGCGGCACGTTGTTCGAGCCTCCGCCGCCGGTCACCTGCGTGATGATCACGATCACGAGCGCGATGACGACGAGCACCCCACCCACGCGGACGCCGACACGGATCCGCCTCTTGCGCAGCTCGGCGGCGCGCTTCTCCGCGGCGCGGCGCTGGTTTTCGGCCCTGCGCTCCGCCTTCGACTTGCTTTGACTAGTCATTGCGGGGTCAGCGTAGCGAACCAGTCCCAGCGAAAGGCGTCGACACGCTCCAACGGCCCGGCCCACTCGGGCGACCTCCCCGCAGCGCGTGCCACCTCGGACAGGGGGGCGGACGCTTGCCACAGGTCGCCGTCCACGAAGGCCACGGTCACGCTGCGGCCGGCGTCGGCGAACCGCCAGGCGCCGGCCACCCCGGGGTGCTCCACCAACGCGGCACCGTCGACCTGGGGCCCCACCACGACGTAGACGCCGTGCGACGGCCGGAACGGCACGGCACCGGGTGACACGGCGACCCGTGGCGCGGCCCAGCGCTCTTCCACGGCGAAGGGACCGGAGAGCACGGCCCGCCGGGCGGCGAAGAAGCGATCCTTCTTCCACAGCTCGCGGCCCAAGGCGAAGAAGTCGGGCAGGACGGTCTCGTCACGCATGAGGTAGAGCGTCATGTAATGGAAGGATCGGAGCTCAGAACTGTCGCCCAGCTCGGCGGTGCGGCAGCGCGGGGACCGCACCCAGCGCTGGCCGAAGAAGAGCCCGTCGATGGTGAACTGCTCGGGCAGGTGGTCCAGTTGGTGCCAGGCGTTGTACGCCTCGTGGGCGGAGGGGTCGGTGACCTCGGTGAACGAAAAGAACGCCAGCACGCCAAGCGAGGGTACCCGGCACCGACGATGCAAGACTCTGCGGCGGATGAATGCTGCGACGCTCCTGGCCGGACTGCGCGTCCTCGACGTGAGTATCTGGCGCCCCGGCCCCTACGCGGCCTCGCTCCTCGTGGCCCTGGGCGCAGACGTCGTGAAGGTCGAGCCCCCAGGGGGCGATCCGATGCGCCACTACCCCTCGCTCTTCGGCCCCATCAACGCCGGCAAGCGCAGCATCGAGCTCGATCTGAAGGGGGAGGCCGGACGGAGCCGGGCCTTCGAGCTGGCGGCAGAGGCCGACGTGCTGATCGAGGGATTCAGGCCGGGCGTGTTGGCCCGCCTCGGACTGGGTGATGCAGCGGTCCGGGCAGTCAACCCGGGGATCGTCTACTGCTCCATCTCGGGCTACGGGCAGCGAGACCCCCGCGCCGCACTGCCCGGACACGACGTCAACTACCAGGCCTGGTCGGGCGCCCTCAGGCCCGAAGGCGGTCCGGGAGCGATGCCCCCGCTGCCCACGGCCGACCTGGCCGCGGGCATGACCGCCGCGTTCGGGATCTGCGCGGCCGTGCTCGGCCGCACCACGACCGGCGAGGGCACGTACCTCGACGTCTCGATGACCGACGTTCTCTCCACCTGGACCGGCCCTGCGGGCGCCGCCGGGGACCAGGGGCCCGGCGCAGGGCCGCGGCACGGGCGCGCGGATCCGGTACCCGGCTACGGCCTCTTCGTGACGGGGGACGACGGACAGATCGCCCTCGGGGTCCTGAACGAGCAGCCGTTCTGGTCCGGCCTGTGCCGGACTCTCGGTCTCGACGACGAGGCCGACCTCGACTTCGCCGCGCGGAGTACACGCGGCGCGGCGCTGCAGCACGCCGTCGCCGTCGCGGTCGCGTCGCGAGACCGGGACGAGCTCGTCGCCGAGCTCGTGGCGTCCGGGGTTCCCGTTGCACCCGTCCTCGATCGCCCCGGCATGTTGGCCGGCGCTCCGTTCCCGCCTTTCCCCATCCGGCTCGGACTGCCCGACGCTCCGGGCGCGGTGCCGACGCTCGACCAACACCGCGGAGAGGGATTCCGCGAACGCCCCTGACCAACCGCCGGTCCTGTTAGGTTGCCGCCCGTGACGCCATGACCCAGATCAGCAACCTCTTCGCAGCCAACCGCGGCTACGCCGCAGCGCGCGCGAACGTGGACGACCCACGACCCGGGCGCCGGCTCGCCATTGTCACGTGCATGGACGCGCGCATAGATGTCTTCGCCGTGCTCGGGCTCCATCTGGGGGAGGCACACGTCATCCGCAACGCCGGCGGCCGGGTGACCGACGACGTGCTGCGCAGCCTGGCCCTCTCGAGCGGCGTCCTCGGAGTGGACACCGCGGTCGTGATGCAGCACACGAAGTGCGGCCTGGCCGGTGTCAGCGATGCTGAGCTCCGCGCGCTCACGGGCTCCGACCTCGGTTTCCTTCCCATCGACGATCACGCTGCCGCCCTGCACGAGGACGTCGAGCTCCTGGCGCACACGCCGTACCTGTCCGGGCTGCGGCTGATCGCGGGCGTGATCTATGACGTGGAGAGCGGCGAGCTCGACGACGTGGTGCGGTGGGAGCGCACGGTCTGAGGCACGCCCGCTCCCTCGCAGCGGCGTGTGCTCGGCCGAGAGCGCGATGTACAGTGCAGCACCTCTTCGACCAGATCAATGCCGACGCGGACGGTTCGCCGGCCAACGTGGTGAAGCCCGACGTGTTGACTGCCCGGACCCGACCCTAAGGAGCCCTGGAATGCCGGCCAACCACCCCGCGACCGCACGACCCGACGCCTCTCGCTGTCCCCGTCGGGCGCGCCGCCTCCTGGCCGCTGCGGTCGCCTGCATGACACTGCTGCCAGCCCTGCTGGCGCTCTCGCCCGGCACGGCCTCGGCCGCCTACCCGGACAACCCCGCGCAGCCGGTGAACTTCGGCGACGCCGGCTTCTTCGGCCCCGCCGGCGGATTGCAGTTGAACGCCCCGGCCGTCGGGATGGCGTCGACCAACACGGGGAACGGCTACTGGATCGTGGCGTCCGACGGCGGCATCTTCTCCTACGGCGACGCCGGCTTCTTCGGGTCGGCGGGGAACATCCCGCTCAACAAGCCGATCGTGGGGATGGCGGCGACGCCCGACGGCGGCGGCTACTGGCTCGTCGCGTCGGACGGCGGGATCTTCTCCTACGGCGACGCCCGGTTCTACGGCTCGACCGGGGGCATGACGCTCAACCAGCCCATCGTCGGCATGGCGGCGACGCCCGACGGCGGCGGGTACTGGCTCGTGGCATCCGACGGCGGCATCTTCTCCTACGGCGACGCCCAGTTCTACGGCTCGACCGGGTCCATCCACCTGAACCAGCCCGTCGTCGGCATGGCCGCGGCACCAGGTGGCACCGGGTACTGGCTCGTGGCATCCGACGGCGGCATCTTCAGTTTCGGCACGGCGCCCTTCCTCGGCTCGATGGGCGGCACCCCGTTGAACGCGCCCATCGTGGCCATGGCCTCATCGGGCGGCGGTTACTGGATGGCGGCGCGCGACGGCGGCATCTTCACCTTCGGGGCGCCATTCTTCGGTTCGATGGGGGGCCAGACGAACGGCAACCCCATCACCGACATCGCAGCCACGCCGAGTGGTGGCGGCTACTGGCTGCTACCGACCACACCCCCGCCCGCACCGCCCACGCTGGGCCCCGGGGACAGCGGCGCAGCCGTCACCCAGCTCCAACAGCAGCTGCTCGCACTCGGCTACTGGGTCGACACGACCAGTGGCTCCTTCGACGACAGCACGGAACAAGCGGTCTGGGCGCTCCAGAAGGCGGCGGGCCTTTCCACCGACGGCGTCGTCGGGCCCGGCACCTGGGCGGCGCTCCAATCCGGTGTCGTCCCCCATCCGGCCAGCACGTCGGGTTACGTCATTGAGATCGATCTGTCGGACGATCTCCTCATGGTGGTGAACAACGGCCACCTGGAGTGGACCCTCAACACCTCGACCGGCGGCGGGTACACCTACACCGAGGACGGCACCACCTCGGTGGCCACAACCCCCACCGGCATGTTCCAGACGTTCCGGGTCGTCAACGGGACGGTCACGGACTCCCTCGGCACCCTCTGGATGCCGCGGTTCTTCTACGAGGGCTACGCCATACACGGCGACACCTCCGTGCCGCCCTATCCCGTATCGCACGGGTGCGCACGGGTGAGCAACGAGGCCATCGACTGGATCTGGGCCAACAACATCGACCCGATCGGCACGACCGTCTGGGTCTACTGACCGCTCAGCCGGCCGCCGATCTGTTGTCGTCGAACTCCGCCGCGCCCACCTGGTACTCGACCCCGCTCCCCTGGTGCTCCTTGATGTCGTCGTAGAGCATGAAGTATCGGGCCGCCGGGGTTCAGGGTGCCACCGTGCGGCTCTCCAGGGATAGCGCAAGGGCCGATGGGCATGAACTTTTGGAGATAGTTCGCGGGGTCGCGGAGAGCCGACCGTTGCGACGACATCTGCGACCAACCTCAGATCGCCAGCGCCGAGAGTCGCGATCCACTTGCTGAGAGTTCCAGTGCAAAGTTGCAATGACCACCTCGACCTCTCAGAATCCCCGTGATGAGCGAGTCGCGTAACGACGCGCCGGCGGAGAGCAGGGCGGCCGCATCGGGCGAACCGGACGCCACCGAGGATTCGAGTGAGGGAGGAAAGCCGTCTCGTTGGGCTGGGGTGTCGAAGTTGAACGCTGTGCTCGTGACCATTCTGGCGATTATCGGCACGGTCAACGCATAATGAGCAGGCACATCTCGCTCAGGTGACACATAGCGCCGCTGACCAGCAGGCAGTCGCCACTGCCACGGCGGCCAATCAGCAGTCCTTTGTGGAGTTGGTCGGGGACATCGCTGACCTCTCGAAGTCGCTGCTGCAAACACCGTCGGATGAGGTTGCGTCGGTTCACGAAGAAATGGCGGTCGAGGCAGAGCAAGGTTTCGCACTGGTGCAGGAACTCGGTGGTCGCGTGCCGGCAGTCGACAAGTTCGAGCTCGGAGTCGGGTTCGAGCCCTCGGGCGATTTCCAATTGGCGCTGATCTCGTTCACTGCTGCGGGGACAGGGCCAGAGGCAGACGACCCCGTCTATCGGTCCAAGGCGCTGCGAGCTGCCGCAGCGATCCTCTTCGCGCTCGGAGGCCAAGCCCACGCGAACGCGGCCCTCAAGGACAGCCTCCTCGCATACGACGCCTTCGAAGGCCAACGAGACGTGACACGCCTCCAGGTCGACCAAAATCACGAGCTCGTCGAAGCCACGCAGCTTATAAAGCAAGACCTGGCGTCCAAAGACGAAGGCGTTGGCGACTACCTCGGTGAAGCATTAAAAGAGCTTCAATCGTGCCGCGCCGGCCGCCCGGACGTGCTCCCCTTTCCTAACGTGCCCGTATCTTGAGGGTGCTGGCCCATTTCCTGACCGCACCGCAATACCGTCGCCCCCCGCGTGTCCATCGAGGTTTCCGCGCGTGAGGCCGCTTGCCACCGTCGCGTGACGAGAGGAGGGAAGTCGCCCGACGCGCGGCGACCGAGTCCCACAGGACGCCATGAGCGCATTTCACCTGGAACCGCGCTTCGGCCCGCTGGACATGACGTCGGTCACGAGCCGTGCGCCGAACGGGCTTGCCCGCCGGCACGCGCGTTCGCGACTAGATGTCGTAATAGAGCATGAACTCCCACGGATGGGGCCGCAGGCGGACCGCGTCGATCTCGCTGGAGCGCTTGTAGTCGATCCAGGTGTCGATGAGGTCGGCGGTGAAGACCCCTCCGGCCTTCAGGTAGTCCTGGTCCGCCTCCAGCGCCTCCATCGCCTCCTCGAGCGACGACGGGACCTGGCCGATCTTGGCCAGCTCGTCGGCGGCCATGTCGAAGAGGTCGTGGTCGACCGGTGCCGGCGGCTCGATGCGATTGGTCACTCCGTCGAGCCCGGCCATCAGGATGGCCGAGAAGGCGAGGTACGGGTTGCAGCTCGGGTCGGGGCAGCGGAATTCGACCCGCTTGGCCTTCGGACTCGGCGAGTACACCGGGATCCGGCAGGCGGCCGAACGGTTGCGTTGCGAGTAGACGAGGTTCACCGGCGCCTCGAAGCCGGGGACGAGCCGCTTGTAGGAATTCGTCGTCGGTGCGGCGAAGGCAAGCACCGATCGCGCGTGCTTGATGATGCCCCCGATGTACCAGCGGCCGATGTCCGAGAGCGAGGCGTACGTCCCCTCCTGGTGGAAGAGCGGATCTCCCCCGTTCCACAGCGACGAGTGCACGTGCATGCCCGACCCGTTGTCGTCGAAGAGCGGCTTCGGCATGAACGTCGCGGTGTACCCGGCCTGGTTGGCGACGCTCTTGACCACGTACTTGTAGAGCATGAGCTTGTCCGCCATCTTCAGCAGCGTGTCGAAGCGCATGTCGATCTCGGCCTGGCCGGCGGTGCCCACCTCATGGTGCTGCACTTCGATCTCGATGCCGAGGCTCTCCATGGTCAGGATCATCTCCGAACGGAGATCCTGGAAGTGGTCCATCGGGGGGACGGGGAAGTAGCCCTCCTTGTAGCGCGGCTTGTAGCCCAGGTTCGGGTCCTCGTCACGTCCGGAGTTCCAGATGCCCTCGACGGAGTCCACCTGATAGAAGGCGGAGTGCTGGTCCTGCGAGAAGCGCACGTCGTCGAAGATGAAGAACTCGGCCTCCGGACCGAAGTACGACGTGTCTGCGACCCCGGTCGACTTCACGTACTCCTCGGCCTTCTTGGCGACGTAGCGCGGGTCGCGGCTGTAGGGCTCGAGGGTGAGCGGGTCGTGGACGAAGCAGTTCAGGTTGAGCGTCTTGTGCAACCGGAACGGGTCGATGACCGCGGTCGACGGATCGGGCAGCAGGATCATGTCCGACTCGTGGATCTGCTGGAAGCCGCGGATGGACGAGCCGTCGAACCCATACCCCTCCGTGAAGCCCGCCTCCGTCAGTCCGTGCGCGGGAACAGAGAAGTGCTGCATCAGTCCGGGTAGGTCACAGAAGCGGAGATCGACGACCTCCACACCCTCGTCCTTCACGAGGCGGACGACCTCGGCTGGGCTGCGCTCTTGCATGTGCCGTCTCCCTTGCGATCCCGTCGAACACGCGCGTCTCGCGTGCCGAACCAATGAGATTGGGCAGTTAGATATCACAGGGTTTGCGGCAAATGCGCAGCTGAGAGGCCGAGTTCATCAAGTCTTCACAATGGCGCCGCGCTGCGACACGGCGCCATCTGACGCTGCACGCTCCCCCGCGCGACGATCTGCATCGTGCCGTACGAGAAGGGACTCCACGAGGTGGCGGCCGGAGTCTGGGCCTATCTGCAACCCGGCGGCGGGTGGGGTTGGTCCAACGCGGGCCTCGTGGCCGGCGACAACGGCTCGCTGCTGGTCGACACCCTTTTCGACCTTCGCCTCACAGGCGAGATGCTCGAGGCGATGCGGCGCACCACGCCGGCGGCCCGGGAAATCGGCACCGTCGTCAACACCCACGCCAACGGGGACCACTGCTACGGCAACTCGCTGCTCGGCGACGCGGAGATCGTGGCCTCGGCTCGCTGCGCCGACGAGATGGGCGCGCTGCCGCCGTCCTCGATGGCCGCCATGCTGCGCGCCGCGCCCGACCTCGGACCGGCGGGAGCATTCCTGGCACGCATCTTCGCCCCGTTCTCCTTCGACGACATCCCCCTCACCCTGCCGACCACCACGTTCGAGGGACGGCTCGACCTCGACGTCGGCGGCCGGCGCGTCTCTCTGCTTGAGGTCGGGCCGGCGCACACCGCGGGAGACGTCATCGTCCACTTGCCGGACGAGGACGTCGTCTTCACCGGGGACATCCTCTTCCACGGGGGGCACCCGATCGTGTGGGAGGGGCCGGTGGCGAATTGGATGGCGGCGTGCGACCGGATCCTCGAGCTGCGCCCGGCAGTGGTGGTGCCGGGCCACGGCCCCCTCGCCACCACTGCCGCCGTCGAGGATCTCCGGGGGTACTTCGCCTACTTCGCGCGTCGAAGCGCGAACGCGCTTCGACGGCGGCATGACCGCCCTGGAGGCGGCCCGGGACGTGGACCTCGGGCCGTACGCGGGCTGGAGCGAGCCAGAGCGCCTGGTGGCCAACATCCACGCCCTCTACCGGGAATTCGGCTCCGACGCTCCAGGTGACGCCCTCACCCTCATGGGCGAGATGGCGGAGCTGGCCGACTGAGACCCTCGCCCCACCCCCACCCGCTCGCACGGCGCGGCCGTGCGCCAGGAGTAACGACACCGGGCCGGGGTATGGCAACCCGCGTGGAGCCGCGCACCGCCGCACCCGTGATCGGGGGCCGGTACCGCATCGGCGGCCTGCTGGGCCAGGGCGGCATGGCCCGCGTGTTCGAGGCCTTCGACCAGCACCTCGAGCGTCGCGTCGCACTCAAGGTCCTGCGGCCCGAGACCGAGGCGCTCGCGGGCATGCGCCAGCGCTTCCAACAAGAGGCGCGGATCGCGGCGCGCCTCGTCCACCCCAACATCGTGGCCGTGCTCGACTTCGGGGAGGATCATTCGACTTCCTTCCTCGTCATGGAGCGGCTGCCCGGCACCACCCTCCGCGAGGAGATCCGGCGCGGACCGCTCCCCTTGCCGCGGCTCCTCCAGGTGGTCACGCAGACGCTCGCCGCACTCGAGGCCGCCCATCGCTTCGGCGTGCTGCACCGCGACGTCAAGCCCGGCAACATCCTCCTGACCGAGGAGGGGGACGCCAAGATCTCCGACTTCGGCATCGCGAAGAGCCTCGACGCGCGGCGCGGCCCTGGGCCCGTGGCCGACGACGTGACGATCACCGGTGTCATCCTGGGCACGCCCGGCTACCTAGCCCCCGAGCGACGGATGGGCCACCCAGCCACCATCCAGTCCGATCTCTACTCGGTGGGTGCCGTCATTTTCGAGTGCTGCACCGGCCGGCGAGCCGGTCTCGCCCCGGCTCTCCCCGAGGGCCTGCCGCCCACCGTGACCGCCGCCGCGGAACGCGGCGCTGGCTGCGGATCCCCTGGCGCGCTTCAGGTCGGCAAGCGAGATGGCCCGGGCGCTCGGGCCGGGCAGCGGACCGCGCACCGCAATCGCGCCCGTGCGCACCACGCCGATGCCGGTGACGACGCTCCCCGTCCCGCAGACACATCGCCCTCTCCGGCGCCGGCACCGGGCCCGCTTCGCCGCGGCGGCGGGCCTCCTCGGAGTCGCGACGCTCGCCGCGTCGCTGTTCGTCCTCGTGGAGAGCGCCAGCGAACCGACGGGCCCTGCCGCCACCCCGTCCGCCCCCGGTGCCGCGCACACGACGGCGCAGACGCAAAAGACGGACCCGGAGCGCACGGCCATGGATTCGCTTGCGGCGGCGCTCGCCGGCGGCGGCCTGCCGGGCGACCCGCCGCTGGCGCGGGCCCTGGAAGCGGCGGCGGCCGAGCCGCCGGGTGCCGAGCGCACGGCACAGGCGGAACAGGCCGTGTCGTTGGCCCAGGTGCTGCTCGATGGGGATGGCATCACGTCAGGGCAGTACCAAGACGTGCTCGACGTCCTCGCGCCGGCCGGAGCGACCCCTCCGGCTGCGCCGGCCACGGTGCCGACGCAGCCAAGTCCGGGTTTGGGTGGACCGGGATCCCGTCCCTTCACCGGGCCCAGCGGCCCTGGTGACGACGCGGGTCATCCGCACCGCCACGGCGACACGAACGGGGACCACACCTAGGGGCCCGAGGGGGGCGGCCCACGCCGCGTAAATCGCACGAGTCGGGACGCGGCCCCCGGCCTAGTGTTACCCCGTCCCTTTGGCGAACGGAGACCCATGCGCACCGTGCTGATCCTCGGCGCCGGCTTCGCCGGCCTCGAGCTGGCGACCCGACTCTCCGAGGAGGTCCCGCACGACGTCGACATCACCCTCATCGACAGCAGCGACGCGTTCGTGTTCGGGTTCTCCAAGCTCGACGTCATGTTCGGGCGGGAGGAGCTCGCCAACGTACGCCTGCCCTACGCGAAGGTCCGGAAGCCGAGCGTCCGCTTCGTCCGGGAGACGGTGACCTCGATCGACCCCGAGTCCCGCCGCGTCATCACCAGTGCCACGACGTACGAGCCGGACATCCTCGTCGTCGCCCTCGGGGCCGACCTCGACCCTGCGGCGACACCGGGCATGGTCGAGGAGGGCACGGAGTACTACTCGCTCGAAGGATCGGCTCGGGTCGGGGCCATGCTTCCCAGGTTCGGCGGAGGCGACGTCGTCGTCGGCGTGCTCGGGCCCTTCTTCAAGTGTCCGGCGGCGCCGTTCGAAACCGCGTTCATGATGCACGACTTCCTCGACCGCCGTGGTCTGCGGTCGTCGTCGACCATCAAGATCGTGAGCCCGATGCCCAGACCGATTCCCATCTCGGCCGAGGCCTCGCAGGGGATCCTCGACGCATGCGCCGCACGCGACATCGGCTGGTGGCCGGAGTCCAAGATCACCTCGCTGGACCCGTCGGCGAAGACGGCGGCCCTGGCGGACGGACGATCCACGCACTACGACCTGCTCCTCGGGGTGCCGGTCCACCGGGCGCCCAGGGCGGTCGCAGAGTCCGCCCTCGTCGAGGACGACGGCTGGATCGCGGTCGACCCCGCAACCTTCGCCACCCGTTTCGAGAACGTCTACGCGGTCGGCGACATCACGAGCGCTCCCGTGCCACGCGTGGGTGCCATCGCCGAGGGCGAGGCCCGCACCCTGGCCGAGGTCCTCATCAAGGGGATCAAGGGCGGCCAGGACCCTGCTCCCTACCGGGGCATCGCCACGTGCTACATCGAGATGGGCGGCGAGAAGGTGGCGCGCTTCGAGGCTGACTTCCTCTCTGGGCCGACGCCGGTCGGCACCTTCACCGAGGCCTCCCCGGCCCTCGCCGCGTCCAAGGTCGAGTTCGGAGCAACCAGGCGCAAGCGCTGGTTCGACCTTGAATCCTGAGGCGGCGTCTCGGGACCTCGACACCATGCCCCCACCGTCCTTCGTCTCCCTCCCGGATCGGCGGCGTCTGGCCTACAGCGAGTATGGCGACTCGGCGGGGACACCGGTCGTGAACTGCCACGGGGGGCCACGAGCCGCCTCGACGTCGAACGCTGTGCGGAGGTCGCCCGCACAGTCGGGATCCGGCTGATCTCGCCCGATCGTCCGGGCATCGGTCGATCGGAGCCCGCACCCGGCCGACGGCTGCTCGACTGGCCGGCGGACGTAGCGGCGCTGGCGGACGAACTCGGCATCGAGAGATTCGGTGTCCTCGGCTGGTCCGCCGGCGGGCCCTTCGCGGCGGCGTGCGCGTCTGCGCCGCCGGACCGGGTGACGAGCGTGGCGCTCGTGGCGAGCGCCCTTCCGGGCGACTGGCCGAAGATGGCGCACCAGATCAACCGGATGGACCGGGGCCTCTTGCGCCTCTCCATCCACGCACGTCCCCTCGCTGCCGTCGCGCTGGGTGCCATGGGAACGGTCGCTGCCCACGCCCGAACGGTTTTCACAAGGCGTCGGCTCGATTTCTCGACCGACCCTCACGGCGCGTGGTGCTGAGCGAGCCTGCCAGCAGCTACGCGGCGCCGATCGCCGAGGGCCTGCGGCATCCGGCCGGCGTGGTCGAGGATTACCGAATCTTGGGATCAGCGTGGGGTTTCACCCTCGAAGGGATCGGCCGGCCGGTCGCGGTGTGGCAGGGCGACGCCGACGGGCTCGTGCCGCCGGAGTGGGGTGAACGCCTCGCGCACGGGATCCCGCAGGCCGAGCTCATGCTGTGCCGGGACGAAGGCCACTTCATGACGCTCGAGCGTTACCACGAGATCTTCACCGCCCTTCGGTCCGCCGCCTGACAGAGATCGCCAGCCATCGAAACGTCCCCGGGCGCGGACGCGAATGTGACCGCCCTCGGGACTGGAGGCCGTGTCGCCAGGCACGAGCAGCCCGACGCAGTACGCTCGGCCTGCTCGTCGGTACGCGGTGAGGAGTGCCCCGATGTCACGTGGCTACGACCATCTGACCCTGGTAGTGACGGATCTGGAGAAGGCGAAGCGCTTCCTCGCCATCCTCGGCTTCCGCGAGGAGATGACGGTCGTCGCTTCGGGTGACACCATCGCTGCCTACATGGGCATCCCCGGCTGGGAGTCCGACCACGTCACCCTGGTACTCCAGGAAGTCGATTTTCGTCAGGAGATCCAACTCCTCCGGTTCCACAACCCGAGGCCCGAAGTCGACGAGGAATCGGGCTTCCTGGCGCGCACCGGTTTCAATCACGTCTGCTTCCGCACCGACGATCTCGACGCGACGCTGGCCGACTTCGCGGCCATCGGCGTGAAACCCCAGAACGAGATCATGGACTTCCATGACCGTCGCCTCGTTTTCCTGCCGGGCCCGGCCGGCGTCGTGTTCGAACTGGCGGAATGGAGGGTCACGCCTCCGCTCCCCCGCCGGCCGGGTTGAGCACGTCGCGGGACACCTCGACACCGGCGCGCGTCACGACGTCCACGAAGTGCAACGACGCCCATCGGGGGACAGAGTGCCGACGAGGCAGTTGTCCACTGCGATCGTCACAGGAGAGCTGGTCCCGCTTGCTCCCCCGGCATAGGAGGCACCCGACCTGATTCATTCCTTGTCGGCCAGCGGCGTCCAGTTCTGCTCGACCACCCAACAGACGCCCGCCGGAGGCGACCCGACCGGGCCGTGCTTGCACAGGCTCGACGGTGGATGATTGTCGTGGACCTCGACCACGCGGTACTCCGTTGGACCATAGAACTTGTCCGGGCCGTAGCTCAGAACGGGTGAGTAACCGCCTGGGAAGTCGGTCACGCGCGACATTGCCTCGACGAAGGTCCGCCGATTGAGGTCCTTACCCGCCATGCTCGCCGCCTGAGCGAAGAGGCGGATCTCCTGGCACCAGCCCTGGACCGGCCCTTGCTCCTCGATGTCGTCGTTGATATTGCCCTTGGGCGTTTGCGGGTAGGCCTCGTGCCACACGTCCCAGCAGCTCCGCACCCCCGGGTCGTACCCCCCTTGTGACTCGGGTATCGGAAGGTCGATGCCACCGAGCGTCTCTGCCGTGACACCTTCCTGGTTATTGAGCGCCTTCTCGTAGGGGATGGGGATCAGTCCGAGCGCAATCTCAATTTCGGATTGGTAATCGCTCAGTAGGAGCTTGGGGAAGTAGTCCTGCGAAGTCTCGGCGCCGATGTAGGGGGTGAAGGCGTTCTCGGGCAACAAGGGAATCACCGATTGGACGCCCGCTGCCTTGAGCCGTTCGACCGCCAGGGTGGCGGTCGAGTCGGTAGTGGCGGTCTCGCCAAGGTCCGCCGTGACCGTGACCACCTGAGGGACCACACCGATCTTCTTCAGGTCCGGCAGGAGATAGGAGTCGAGCGCACCTTGGTCACTGTCCTGGTCCGAGACCACCACACCGACCTTCTTGCCGTGACCGAGGCGGCCCGAGCTGAGGCCCCAACGCACCGTGGCTGCGAGGATGGGCGCGTCATCAGCTCCCGTCCACCACAGGTACGGAGAGCCGAGGTCCGTCCAGTTGGTGGTCGTCGTCCACTGGGAGAGCATCGGCGTCTGACCTTCTCGGGTGATACAGAGCTCGTTGGTCCCTTCGTATGTGCCGAGCCCATCGATGACGGCGAAAACGGGCGGGTTGCCCTGGGTCCACTGCTTGCACAGCGCTCGTTCCTCGTCAGCGTTGGTCGGGTCGAAACTCACGATCATCGGGTTGATCTTCCGACCGTGTATTCCCCCGGCGTCGTTGATCTGGTTCACGAAGAGGTGGATCGCTTTGGTCTGCTCGCCGTACTCGGCGTCCGACTCGATTTCGAACTCCCCCTCGATGCTGGTGAACGAGATGATCGGGAAGACCACGTTGATGGCGTTTGCCGTGACGCCCCGTGCGCTCGTGCTCGCCTCGGTGACGGGGGTCGGTGGACTGCTGGCACCCGACGGCCCTGCGATGCCCAGCACCACAGTGCTGCCAAGGACAACGAAGGCTCCCCCGGCCCTCAGCAACCTTCGCCGTGCTCCCGATTTTTCCCAGCGTCGCATCGCCAGCTCCCTAGTGCACCGTTCAAACCGGGCGGCGTCAAAGGGTAGCGCCGGCGGGGGAGACAATGACGGCGGTTGTTGGCCGTCGTCCCTATGCCCCGTGAATGAGGTCAACCTCTCAGGCACCGCCAGACGTGCCCAGAAGAATCGTTCGATAACCTGCCTTGTTATGCTCCGGACCTCGAGGGGATGCGAGGGTCGTTGGCCGCGTGGTTGGGCCTCCTAGAGTCGTCTTTCCGCGCCGGCCGAACGGGAGGGGAGGTCTGGTGACACGCACAAGCGTCGACATCACCATCCCGGTCCTCAACGAGGCGGGCTCGGTCGTGAGCAGTGTCACGACACTGGCCGCCTATCTCGACACCCAGTGCCCCTACGACTGGTCCATCACTGTGGCCGACAACGGCAGCACGGACCAGACGTTGGAGCTCGCGACGTCCTTCGCCACCCTGAACCCGCGCATGAGAGTCATCCGGCTCGAGGAACGCGGCCGCGGAGGAGCCCTCAAGGAGGCCTGGTCCACCAGCACGGCCGAGGTTGTCGCCTATATGGACGTCGATCTCTCCACGGGGCTTGAGTCGCTGCGCCCACTGCTCGACCCGATCGTCGACGGCAGTTGCGAAGTCTCCATCGGCTCGCGGCTGTCCCCGGGCGCCCAGATCGTCCGAAGCCTTCGACGTGAAGTGATCTCTCGGATCTACAACCTGATCGCGCGGGCTTTTCTGCACTACGACATCATCGACGCCCAATGTGGCTTCAAGGCGATCCGCACCAGCCTGGCCCGCGAATTGATCCCGAAGATCGAGGACAACGGGTGGTTCTTCGACACTGAGCTCCTCGCCCTGGCGCACCGAATGGGGCGCGGATCAACGAGATACCGGTGCGTTGGGTCGAGGACGACGACTCCAGGGTCAAGATCATTACGACCGCGACCGATGACCTCAAAGGGATCTGGCGGATTTGGCGGGATGGACGAAGGAAAGGAACCCGGGAGGCGATCGATTCCCGCCGGCCTCCCACGACGCATTTTCGTCCCTAACCGTGAGGAGGAGGGCGACGTGGGGTCGGCCTCGACGCGCTCTGCCACCCGAACCCTCCACCTCTGCCCAGCCATGGCAAGGCGAAGGTTGCCAAGGACCGATTTCGCAGGCGGCCATGGCATCCAATTCACCTGAATCCTGCCTCCCCGTCGGTGCGGTACCGAACGAGTTCTACGTCGCGCCGAAAGTCGTGAGCGTGATGGGATCCCAACCGGGCTTAGGAGGCATCCGCCCATTCATCACTGCACGAGCCGGATCGCGGTTCGCAGCAAGGATCTTGTAGGTCAGACACGGGTCCGCGGGCGTGACCGAGCGGATTCGTGAGCGCTTCGATCAATTCTTCGTCAATCGGCGGCCTCCTATGACGAGGCCACGCTCTTGCGGCGTCGCCAATCCCGGGGCACCGCAGCTCAGACGGGTTCACGTGCTCGTCGAGCCTGATGCCCGCGCTCCGGCGCCGGCGTCGATGCGGTGCCCCCGGACCGGGCTTCTGGTCTGAGGCGCTCCTGAACACTCGTTGCGAACGGTGCGGAGGCAAGCGGATGAGATGCCTCGAGGGCCATTCCTAGGCACGGGCATCGATCCATTAGGGTGGGCTGCTTGGAGGGGCGAATCGCTCGTCCAACTCGATCCAACCGGTGAACGCGAAGGCGACCAGCTCACTTCCATGAATAACGGAAGCTTCAACGGCACCATCGGCTCAAATCCGATTGTCGTGATTGTCATCGCGGTCGCGCTCTTCGCCCTCGGACGACGCTACATCCGCCGGATCGTGAAGGCCGAGGGTGGCGATCCGTGGTTGACCAAGGCCCTCACCGTCTGTCTGGTGCTCCACCTTCTCGCAGCCCCGGGGCAGATCTGGGCCGTCAACCATCTCTATGGTGGCATCGCCGACTACACCCGATACATCTACAAGGGGGCGCCGCTGGCAAGCGGCTTCCGCCATTTCGACTTCTCTCTTCCTCAGGGATTCGGAGGAATCGTCGACAACGGCTCCATCAGCATCGTGGCCGGCATTCTCTTCGCACTCGTCGGCATAAACCAAGCGGCCGCGTTCCTCATCATGAGCTTCCTTGCCTTCATCGGGATCACATGCTTCTACCGCGCCTTCACCCTCACCTTTAGCGGGGCGGGCAATCGCCGATACGGATATCTGATTTTTTTTCTACCCAGCCTGATTTTCTGGACCGCGGACGTGAGCAAAGAGGCGATCATGCTTTTCCTGCTCGGCTTGCTCACGTACGGTTGCGCGCAGGTTCTTGCCCGCCAGGGCGGCTTCCGCGCTTGGCTATTGATCCTGGGCGCTTGTGCAGGCTCGGTGTTCATCCGCCCGAACGAGATGCTGCTCGTCTTGGGAGGGTTCACCATCGCCATGATCTTCCGCCCAACCAGCGCATCAGCGAAATTCGAGCCGGCGCGCCGTACGGGCTCACTCGTCCTCCTCGCCACCTTGGTTGGCGTGGTCATGTTCTTGACGCTCCACTTCCTGCCCGGCCTCCACGGCTCGGTCAATCTCGAATCGATCAACAAGAACAACCAGGCGACTGGCGCCGGGTTCGGGAGCAGCGGCGTCGCCTACTCGCAGAGCCCTCTCTACTATCCGAAGGACGTCTACGTGGTGCTCTTCGATCCGCTGCCGTTCAATGCCCACAGCAGCGGGGAGAAGTTCCAGGCACTACAGAACACCGTGTTGTTAGGGATGCTCCTCGCTTCCCTCCGAAACTTGCGGATCTTGCCTCGAGCAGCATTCGCCCGCCCCTACCTGATCATGTGTTTCGTCTACGTGGTGAGTTTCTGCTACTTCTTCGCCGCACTTGGCAACCTGGGCTTGATCGATCGGGAGGCGACGGTGATGGTGCCCCTCTATCTGGTGTTGCTGTGCATCCCCCGCGGCCCACGTCATCGCCCACCGCGCTACGTCTGGGAACTGACCCGCAGGCGACGCGCGGCCCGCAAGAGGACTGTGGCTCCGCGTCGCCCGGCCATTTGACTGCGTCTGGTCTCCCAAATCTGGCGTGGCTTTCCAGCGACACTCCCGCTTCGACGGAACCTATACGGAGCCCTTTTACGACGCTTCCACGTAGTCGGGAACCCTTTCGTCGGCGGAAGCGTGCTTGCCGACCGGACTCTTGCGCCGAATTGGGCGGACTAGCTCCACCAGGAGGACAATGAGGAGGCCCAGACCAAGAATCGGGTAGACGTCGTAGGACAGCCGGGCAAGCGTGTGGAGAACCAGCCCGGACGTAAGCTGCGTGACGAGCGACTCCGATGCAATGAGCGAGAGGGCGACCGCCACCGCGATGACCGTCCTCCGGGTCACGAATCCGACAACCGGGATGAACCAGGCAAGGTACCACGGCTCCAACCACGGCGAGCACAAAAGAAAGATCAGGAGAGCGAGAAGCACCCGCTCCGGCACGGGCCGCGTTTCACCGCGACGTAAGAGAAAGAGGAGGGCGAGCGCCGCCACGACCAGAAACATGGCTTCGATGACCCGATTGGAGAGGGCGACGTGATGGGACAGGCCGACATGACGGAGGAGCGGCCCCGCCCTGGCCGCAATCATGACCTCGGGCGGACGGAGGCTGCCCCCGCTAAGTGTGCCTTGGTTCAGATTCGCGGACAGCACGCTGGGCGTGTAGCCGAAGGGTAAGAGTGACACAACCGACAGACCGATAACGACGACGAGATGCTTTCCCAGGTTCTTCATCCGGTCCGGCGTCGTAGGCACTGCGCGAAGCGACACCACGAGGAAGATGACGAACGGGATCACCGCCACAATTTTCACCAGCATCGCGAACGTCAAGAACACAGTGACAAGCAGAGGGCGGGCGTCACACCACGCAGTGAGGGCCGCAATGATGGCGAGCGCCACCAGCGCGTCTGCGTGGCCGCCGGCGACGATGCGGAAGATCACCACAGGATTGAGGCCGATCACCGCAGCGGCGAAGCAAGCCTGGGTCGGACCCCATCGACGCCCGAGTCTTGCCGCCAAGAGCACCGTGGCCACCCAGCACACCCCGGAAAGCGTCTTGAATGCGGCAACGGTTGCGGCGGCCGATCGAAAAACCCAGACGAGCGCCGCCGATATATCGGTGAACGCCGGACCGTAGGGCGAGCGGAAGTGGGTCCAGGGGTTGTAGGGGTAGAACAGGTCGTGCGGCGCCACCGAGGGCGTCTGGACGTAGGGATTTGCGTGGTGGAAGACCATGAGGCGGCCGTAGATGGCGTATCCGAACAGGTCGTGTGAGAAGAGGGGCGGACCTATGCAAGCGAGCGCTATGAGGGCCACCGACCATCCAGCAACTACTCGGGTCGATATGCCGCCGTGTCTGCTCGCGAAAAGCACACCCACGAAGCCAACGCAGGCCATGGCGATCAGGACATACGCGAGCTCCGCTGCTCGTGGCGAAGTGAGATGCCCCATGCCCAACGCCCGGGCGGCTTGTCCGAACACCGAGGGAGCAGACACGCCTCCGGGGACAGCACCGGTAAAGGTGCTCCCCGACGCACTCGCGAGAAGGAAGAGAAAAACAGTCGGCCCGACGACGAAGGCGAGGCAGGCCCACCCGAAACTACGCTCTTTAGAGACAGCCGCGAGTCGATTCCAGCTCCGAGCAGCCCAGGTCATCGCCGACAAAGCATGGCTTACCTCATTTGCTCTGGCAACTGGATCCCGATCGTGGCCGGGCTCATGCAGCGTCGTCGAGGACGAGGTGGCGAGATAGGTATTGTCTTCTGGCTCATCCCGCGACGCGGCACGACGAGAGAGGCAAATATTTGGCTCGCAAGGCAGTGGCAACGATCGGGACAGGGGCGATGCAACCGGTGCTCAACGAGAGCCTTCACACCTTCCGGCGCTTTGGCGAACGGCACGGCTATGACGTCGTCGTGGGAGGAGAAGAGGCCATCCCGGGTCGCGCTCCGGCATGGTGCAAGGTCCTGCTCTTGCAGCGACTTCTCGATAGTTACGACTACGTCTTGTGGATTGATGCGGACGCCATCATTCTCGACGACTCCGTCGATCCCGCCGCACTGCTTGGAGAGGACCACTATCAAGCCCTGGTCCGGTATCGATGGAACGACGAAGAGGGTGCCTGTACAGGGGTATGGCTCTTGCGGCGGGTCCAGAAAGCAGTTGCCTTTCTCGACGCTGTCTGGAACGGGGGAGCCGGATATCTACAGCTTCATCCTTGGGAGCAAGCCGCAGCCATGAGATTGCTCGGGTACAGCGTCGATCCCGACCGCTTCATTGCGCCCACGGAGTGGGGCGAAGGCACCTTGTGGCTCAACGACGAGTGGGACACCATTCCCGCCTTCACCGCGCAGCGTCGATTGGTGACGTGCAAGATCCGCCACTATGCGCGCGAATCGAATCATGTCCGCGAGCGACAGATGCGTACGGATCGCCACGGCATCGCTGCCGTCACGGCCAAGACTCCGGCTGCTCGTACATGGCACCACCTGGCATCCCGGGCCGGCCTGGTGCGGTGGAACCTCGGCTATCGGCACAAGCCGGCCGCGTACGAGTTGGCGCGCCGAGCTGGCCTGGTGAGGGCGGTACGCGAACTGGGATACGGAGCTGGGCGACGCTCGACTTCGAGCGAGACGTGATCTATCCGGCTGCGCCGAACAACGTCGTCCCCGACGGGAAGCCAGCGACGAGGTCCTTTTTCCCTTCGACCCGCCGCGATCACCGAAACTAGGCTGCGAGTTGATGCCGCCTTTACGTCAGCGCCTGGTTCGGTCGGCATTGCAGTTCCGCACTTCCTGCCGAAGTGCGCTCCTGCGCGGGTCAGTCGTCGTCCAACGGCGGGGTCCCGTACATCGCTTATTGCGCGATTTGTATCTGTTCTCTCGACGCCACCCCGTGGACGTACACCAGTGGGACGAGGAGTACTCCGCCGGTGACTACACCGAACGCCTCGAAGCCATCAACCACGTCGCCCATCACGCCGTCATCATGGGATACCTGACCTACGGGACAAAGAAGCCGACGATCCTTGATGTCGGTTGCGGGCACGGGAGACTGCTGCGACTTCTGGCCGGTTTCGACTTTGCCGACTACGTGGGTCTGGACTGGTCGAGTCAAGCAGTCGAGCAGGCACGGCTCCTCTCGGTCCCAAACACGCGGTTCGAGATCGCCGACATGAACCATTGGGAGACGACCGACCGGTTCGATGCGGTCGTGCTGAACAACTGTCTGAGCTACGCCGACGATCCATCCGAGATGTTCAACCGGGCGCTCGGTTGGTTGACGGCAGACGGTATCGCCGTCGTGGCGATGTACAGAGGGCTCGGCGCGCACTACATCTGGTCCCAGATCCAGTCACAGGTGGTCGAGCAGGTGGCTGCCTGTGCGATCAGGGACGAGCGCACGGGAGCCTTCTGGGACATCAAGGTGTTGCGTCCTGGCCGGCGAGCGCCACTGGCGGGTTGACCCAAGACCTGCAACCCAAGCTTGGGATGGATCCGCCAGCCTCCGCTCCCTTAACATTGCGGTTCCGTGCAGTGAACAGATGCAGCGGGCGCTGAGAATCGGAGGGATAGCGGATTCTGCGGATGCTCGTCCAGGGAGCGACTGCGATGAGGAAGCTTTTTTTGTGGGCAACACGACATAACGCACTCCTCACCATCGGCGCGGCCAGTGTGGCTCCGTTCCTCTACCTGTGGTTCATCTATCGCGACGCGACTAACTCATTCACCCTTGACGATTGGTCCGTCGTTCCAATGATCCACGCAGCTCTCCATGGACAACTGACCTTAAGCCAGCTTTGGTCACAGCACACCGAATCCCGCTATTTCATTGGCAACATGATCGACGTGCTCTTTGGATTGGTCGACAGATTTGATCTGCGTTCAGTAATCTTTCTGAGCGCCGCAATTCTCATTGCCTCATATGTCGGCCTGTTAGTGCTCGTTCGTGAATACTACGGAAAGCGACTAACCCCGATCCCGGTCCTCCTCACCGGAGTCATTTGGTTCAGCCTGGCAGACGTCCAGAATGCCCTCTGGGCAGCCCAGCTGTCGGTGTTTCTGACCGTCCTCTTCTTCGTACTGATGTTGATAGTCCTCCTCGTGCCGAACAGCCGACGAGGACGGTGGTTTGCGGTTGGTGTCTTTTGTGCAGCGGCCGCTTCGCTGGCGACCTTGCAAGGATTTGTGTGTTGGCCTGTGGGTGCAATCTGCCTCCTCTGGAATCAACCGTTGAGGGCACGCCGAGTGCGCCGTGAAGTAGCTACGTGGTTGGGAGCAATGGTTCTCACCCTTCTCTTGTATCTACGTGGATACAACTTCGGCGAGGGGAATGTCTGTCTAGATCATGCACGATGCACTTACGGCCTCGGCTCCACCCTGGTTCACCCAGGGACAGATCTCGGGCTCTTCAGCCTCCTGATCGGCTACGTCATCCCCGGCAGGCTCGGCTCTGTGCATGACGTCATCCAATTTGAGGCGTTAGGTGTGGTTCTTTTCGGCGCAGTCCTCTTTATTCTGATTCGATCGTGGCGTGAGCGACACTCTCGGGAGCGTCTCCCGCTACCACTCTTGTTGATCGTCTTCTCTCTACTCGTTGATGCGTTAATTACCGTCGGCCGCAATGGAGAGGGAACCTCTCAAGTGTTTGGTAATCGCTACGTCATCTACAACCTGATCCTTCTCGCGGGAATCGTCATATACGCGCTGGCCCGCGTTCCATCACACCCGCAGGTTCGCGGGGGCAACCTGCGGGTCTACCTGAAGTACTTTGCCCTCTTCGCATTTGCAATCTTCCTGGTAATCCAAGTGGCGACAACAACAGGCTCCGGCTTGACGAACGGTCGTCTGATCGGCAGAGGACAGAACGACGAAGCTGAAATCCTTGTCCGATTCCAACTTCTCCAGAAGGAGAGGGCGGGTTATTGTCAACTGTTTACAGTCGTCTATTTCGAGATCGGAAATCTTACCAACGTTCGTGAGGCTATGACGGATCGGTTGGGCGAGTTTCGGCCCGATTCAGTTCGTTATTACCGCGGGCTCGGACTTCCGCCGGTGCCCTCGACTTGTCAGCGGTACGTAGAGGCCAGCGGGGTCGGCTCCCCCTAGTGGTCGTCGGGTTCACGCTGCCACGTTCCGCCCCTGCTTCCCTAAGGTCGCCATCTGCCGCTCCAATCGCATTTAAGACTGTCGCGAACGAAGGGGCATCCGACAGACAGGTGGAGCACTTCCAGGGTGTCGTACGACCGCAGCCATCCAGGCGAGAATAAGGTCGTGGGGAAAGCCAAAGGGCAGGCGGATGATCTCTGGCTCGGCGGTCGGAAACCGCGAGACGTGGCGGTCGTGGCGGAAAATTCCCAACAGGTCAGCACCCGGTGGATCCTTTGGGTCGGTGCGAGTGTGCTTGCGGCCGCGCTGTTGGTTGATCAGCTGCGAGTCGTCCTCGGTTTCGGGCGTTCTCACACCAACGAGGACCAGACCATCCTGTGGTATGCCGGTCGTGAGCTGCTGAACGGGAGGATCTACGAACCCAACTTCTTTGGGCAGCGGTACAACACCACATTCGAGACGATCCCAGGAGCGATCCTCCACAGTGCCGGTGTGCAGTGGGGGACGGCGCTCCCCATGTCCTCAGCAGGCCTTGTTACCTTGGCCTGGGTTCTGTTGGCAGCCGCCGCCTATCGCCGGGGACAGCCCATAGCGGCGCTCCTTGCGTTAGCAGCCCCGCTCGTCATGCGGGTCCAGTACCTCCTGCTCTTTGACGCCCCAAGGGGCGTCCTCGCTGGTGACCTCGGCGCCGTGCTCGCCGTGGCGATCGCCCTCAGTGCAGCACACCGCTATCAGGTCCGGCTTTGCTCACTAGTTGCGATCGGTGGCTTAGCCATTCTGTGGGAAAACGCCGCAGCCCTCGTCGTCATCCCCGTTTTGGTTTATGTGATTTGCACCGATTGGTCTCAGTACAAACGGCGAGTCGGACAGACCGCGCTTCTGCTCGTTGCAGCTGCCCTGCCTCCGTTGGCGTGGCTCCTCTTCGCGACCTCATGGTGGAACGCTCACCACATCTATCTGACGTTTCCAGGTCCGGCAACCAAGCCGCATTTGTCGGTTTTGTTCGACAACCTCCATCACCTTTCGGCCTACTTCAGCGACTTCGCGCCGGCGTTGGCGCCGGTGGCCGGTGTGGCCGTGGTCGTCGTGACGGCGGCGATTCTGCTGGCGGTGGTGCTTGCCGTTCGGTGGCGCTCGCTCGCCCTGCTGCTGGCAACGGTCAGCCTGCTGATCTTGATCCTCCTCGCTCTGACCAGCAGCTCGGTCGTCGAGCCTGGACTGTACCTGGCAGGCTCGCGCATTCTTTTGCCGCTCCCGTTCGCCGTCTGGTTCCTCTGCTTCGGGGCGTTGGACTCTGCAAAGAGGACTGGAGTGCGGGGACCTTCCCATAGGGGCTACTACGTGGCCGCCGTCGTCGTGGTGGCCACAATCAGCTTGCTCGTGACTCAGATCACATTCTCAAGTGTCGCCACACGATCTATCAGGCCGACCGTGGGTGTAAGTGTCACGAATCCGACGCTTCTCAGCGCACACTGTGCCGCCCTCGCGAAGGTCTACCGCTCCACGAATGCTCAGCTCCTCGCCACGAACAACTCCGATGATGCGTACGGTTGCGCTGCCATTGCTGGACTCAACACGCTGGTCCCGTTCTACGACCGCCGAGCATGGTTGACTCAGGACGCCTTGCGGGAACCATTAGAACGCATCCTCGTTGTCGTACCCAGTTGCAGCTATGTCGACTCGGAGGCCGGGCAATGCATACCCGAGCCCGCTGGCGTCGTGTTGGTGCGGTCGCGGCCTGTTCCCCCTGCGCGCACTCTCGATCGCATTAAGGGCATCGAGGTTAGGGTCGGGACGTTGGCCTTCCACTAGCCGCTCCGTACTCTTTTCGAACCGTCCCCGTTTCGCCGGGTGTGGGCGAGGTCTCCGGCCGAGCCAACATGAAGGTGTTCCGATTGACGGCGTCAAGGAATTTGGCCGGCGATTGTAAGCCATACCGCCGGAACGAGACAGCTCGTCCCGGCGGTATGGGCGGGGCTGCTCCCTAGCCCTAACCGGGACTTGGCATGTTTGGTCGCGCGGGTTCGGACCCGGTGAACGCGAGGCTCCGCTGAGATCAACCAGATCAAAGGCAATCGGATCAGGTGCCGGGTGGTAGCTCCACTCCTGGTGTTCTATCTTCAACTCTTGGCCGGAAATGTCTCGGCTCGTGTTTCACTCGTTCACGTTGGAATGCGAGCCAGAGCATCTGAGCCATTGAAATTATGACGATCCACGAAAGGCCTGCAAGGAATTCTTGTTGTCCGACACCTAAGGGAAACAGCGGAAGATACAGGGCCAGCATGAACGCCGTGGCGGCGACGGTGTAGAAGGAGGTGGCTTCGCCGGCAGCGATGGCCGTTGGAAGTGGCCATAAGAGGTATTGGGGCCCAAACCCCGCCGTGACCATGAGCATCGCCATTGGTGCTGTCCAAGCACGCACAAGATCGGTCGACCTTCGAAAGACGGCGACCACAAGAATCACCGCAATGGCGATGAGTATGGTTCCAGGCAGAGCAGCAGACGAGTCGTACCCGCGGATACTCGGGTGGCCAAAACTCAAAAGCGTCCCCGCCCAGCCCCAAGTACTAACGAATGAAGTATACGAGACGAGCGCACGAGCAAGCTTTAGCGGTGGAGAGGCTAGGAAGACAACCGAGCTCAAGAAGAAACAGGCGAGCACGGCGACTATGGGCGGAACAATTCTGTAAGAGCGACTTCGTGGTAGGCCGATTAGGACTGCTGCGATAATCAGAACGGGCCACGTCTTGCTAGCGATGGCAAATCCAAACAGAAGCCCTGCAGCTATATCGCGTTGTTGCCGAATCAGTACGATTCCGGCCAGCAGCAACGTCAGAGAAATGGGATCAACCTGGCCGTGGTATGACGTGACGATGATGGCGATCGGAGACAGGGCATAAAGCAGCCTTGTTCTCCCGGCGCTCGCCTTACCTGAAAGGATTCCGACGAGCCATACGTTGGTCACGTCACAGAGGATCACTGGAATCTTGACTACGTCTACCCAGGGCAGTCCTATGTGTTGGAGGCCGTCCCAGATATACGGCATCATCGGTAAAAAGTTCCAGTTGTGAGCGGGAAGGCTAAGAGTCGGATCACGCCCCTGTGCTATTTCATGACCCGCCGCCTGGAACCAAAAGGTCACGTCAAACGGGGTGATGGGGCGAGCGAGATATGCGACAACCACTCGGATCACAAGAGCAAGCACAAGGGTGGGAACAAGGTCGAGGGACCAGCGCCAATAAGCGATCACGAGGACGGCGACAGCGCACGCAATGAGAACGACCACCAAAGCATCTAGACGAAGATCGATTGAGGCCAGGATCATGATGCTCCTCAGTGAGTGACTTGCGGCCCATTCCTCCAGTCAAAAGACCGGTTCGAGCGTGCATGAGCTTTCAACGTCTCATATCCTGAATGCTCATAGCGAATCTTCCGAATCTCCTGCAGGGTCCCAACGGTGTCGAAGCGTTCCTCTCAAGTAGGAGCACGGGTCAAATGGGGGCCATGAGATCGAGATGCTTACGCAACGGTGCCCCCGAACGCCCGCACCGGTTCGGGGATGGGGGGCGGCCGGACCACCTCGACGGGCTGACGGGACTGCGGGAGCTCGGCCGGAAGCAATGCCTCTCGTGGCCCGTGGTAGGTAGCCCAGTGTCTGCATCAAGTCTCAAGCAGGCACCCATGGGGGACCTCCCGCGTTCAAAAGCTCCGCCTCCTGATGTCTCTCAGGTGCGCTCGGGGACCAAAGTCTGCGCGGTTCGCTCGCTTCGAGAGCGACGCCCAGCGATGAAGGCAGCGATCACGAACAAGATTACGGTACAGGCGGCTATGACCAGCCCAGCGGTGAAGCGATCGGGCCAATATCGCAGCTCGATGATGTGTTTCCCTGACGGAATATGCGCCTGGAGCATCATGGAGAGATAGGGCGTCAATGCCAACGGTCGACCATCAATAGTGGCATGCCAACCGGGGAGGGAAGCCACACGCAATCGGAGGACTTGGGCTGATGATGTGTTGGTGAGTACGCGGACTTCCGAGGAACCCGGCCAGTCGACGGATACCGCTTTGCCTCGCACGTCCGTCGACGGCCATGCGGCCGACGAAGACTCCGGCACCAGTGTGGCGGTCGCTGCACCGGGAATACGGTAGAGCACTTCGTTTCCTACCCGGGTGTCGAAGACACTGCCTGAGGGACCAGCGGCACCCGTTGGCTCGAGGACGTAGGAGATGCCATAGCGGCGGGCGACGACGGCGCTGGGAATGCCGGGGGCGAAGTCGTAAAACGGTGACGTCACCCCCACGCGTGTCCCGTTCGTCGGCTTCCATTTGGCGAACCACACCGATGGCGTTATGGGGTCGTACACGGCGAACTCATGGATGCCGTAGGCGACGTTCGTGTTCGGCCGCAGCCCGAGGCCATATCCACCGGTTAAATACGAGATATTGCCCAAGCCTACGAGCGAGGAGCCCGCGGCTCGCTGCAGAGCAGCGATCCCAGGTGTCAGTGGATACGGCGTCGACGTTGACGAGGGTAGCGGCGCGTCGACAGCCAGCAGGAGAGCCGTCTGACACAGCAAAAGCGATCCGGCGACCCCTAGCACCAGCCACGATGATCGCCGGACGCCCTCCGAGCGCCGAACAGACCGCCGGTCGACGACGACGAGCGTTCCGAACGCGGCGACCCCCACAGCAGTCGACACGGCGGGCCATACGAAGCTGTCCGCTCGGACGCTCGTGGCACTTGCCCAGACCAATGCCAGCACTCCCGCAATCGCCCCCGAGGTCCCGAGGGCGAGCCTTGCCGCCCGTCGTCGCTCGGACGTACGAAGCACGGCGTCCAGGCCGATACCGGCCAAAATCGACATACAGAAGGCGAGGGGGATGAGGGAACGGCTCCACCACGAGCCACCGATCAATGGGAGCTTGTTCAGTAACAGTTCGACGGGCTGGAGCACACTGGCTGCCGCGGCGACGGCCGCGGCAGCCGCAAGCCCGATGACCTCGGGTCGGCGCCAACGGATGGCGATCGCGAGGCTGGCGAGAACAACGGCGATCGCTCCCACCCACACCCAGCTCTCAGGGGCGTTGAAGGTCACGCCCGCGAGTGCGTCGGACTGGTCCCAAAACTTCTGGAAGAAAAGGCCGAGGACTTGTGAGATAGGCAGGGCCGCGGAGGGGGTGGCCTCATTCCGGATCGCGGCACCTGCCAGTTGAAGACCAGGAAGCGCAAGCGGCGCAGCCAAACCCGCTCCGGCGATGCCGGCGATCAGCAAATCGATGACCGGTTGTCGGAGCGGACCACTGCCGTGAAATGCCCGTGTTCGGCACAGGAGCATCACTACGACGAACGCGGCCAGGGGAAGTAGGATCAGCACCTCGATCTGTGGGTTGCCCGCGAGGACGGAAAAGGCGAGAGCGACGGCCAACAACACGATCGACCAGAGGCGGTGTGTGCCGCGCAAGATAAGCAGGACGGCGGCGAACTGCCAGCCGGCCCATGACATCACAGACACGTCCGGAAGACCGAGGTAGCCGAAAAAGGCACCGCTTAATACCCATGTCGTCGCCGCGAATGCACAGGCGATGGGGTGGAGCCGCAGCACCCGTCCAAAGAAGTATGCGCCCGTCCCTCCGACGATGAATGAGACAAGGATCTGGACCCAGTAGACGACCCGGAGTGGTGTGAGGTAACTCACCAAAGCGGGAAGGCTGAACACTCCGGATCCGAAGTTGAACGCCAACGGCATCCCAAGGCCTTCGTAGTTAGTCCAGAGCGGAAGGTGTCCTTGATGAACCTGGGTCCAGGCCAATGAGATCCACGGAACGACCTCGGTGACTTGATCTGAACTGAGCACGCCGTGGGGGATCACTCCAGGGCGCGTCGTCAACCCGTAGCTCGAGAGCACGTCGTACGAACCGAAATACGAGCCGCGCATCAGAGTGGGTACCAAGGCCAAGCACGCGGCGACGATCACCCAGAGGATGCCGAAGACATCGAACCAGGGAAAGTGCGCTTCCCGGGGCGGCGTGCCGCTCTCTATCGCAGAAGGCTCCTCGGCGACCTTCGGTACTTCCAATGAACCAGCGATCCTCGCCGTCATGACGCCGAAAACTTAGTCGACCTCCAACGTCAGTTGCTTCAGGACAGTCCCTTGCTAGTCGCGAGCTAAGGCCGGCCAAGGTCCGAATTCGGCCCCTCAGAAGTACGGCAGCGGTTCCAGCGCTTTGTAGGCGACCGTTCCTATGATCGCCAGCAACAGGGCGACCACGAGCAGCGTGAAGAGAAGATCGCCCACAACGCAAACGATAGAAGCGGGAACTATCGCACAAATGCTCGCTGCAGATCCCTAATCAGATAACCGCCGCTAGCGGTACTACATCGCGGCACTCCTGGATCGCATGGCAACACATCATGCACACACCGAACATCCATTGAACCGCGCCACCAGACGCAGCCGACGGCCGGTCCAAGCCGTTCAGCCCAAAGAAAAGAACCCCCGGAACCGGTCGTTTCCAACCTTAGGAGCGACTACCTCGTGCAGCGCGTTGAAGGGATGACGCGAGAGCAGCCCGAGAAGAGCTCCAACCATACTCGACGCCGTCGCTGTACGGCCGCCAGGTCCCTACGACAGAACCGTGTGGAGCGACTTTCAGGAAATACGTGACATGCGCAAACTCTCGCGACCTGACGCGACCCGACGCGGTTTCAGGCGACGTTGCGCGGCCTCAAGCGACGTGACGCGCCCAATTGTTCGAAATTGCGCAGGAACGGCTTGGGGCGCGGGACCAGTGATTTTTTGATCGAGCGGCTGGGGGTTAGGAACGCATTTGCTCCCCCGACTGCTCCCCCAAAGGACCCCGTGTCCCGGTACCGCATCAAAAAATGCCTCTGAGCTGGTGGGCCGTAGAGGACTCGAACCTCTGACCCCTTGCGCGTCATGCAAGTGCGCTACCAACTGCGCCAACGGCCCATTTGCCTGTTCTGCCTCGTGAGAGGGTTTTTCTGAGGCCGGAGCTTCAGGGGCAACCCAACCAGGAGAGACAGGACAAGGTTACACAAACGACTCGTCCCCCACGGACCCGGCGCGTTCGACGTTCGGCAGCGCCGTTGCGGACGACTTCCCGCAAACCGTCGGCAGGGAAAGAGACCGGTGGTCGGCCGCCTCCCCCATCTCCCCATCTCCCCCATCTCTCCCACCTCTCCGCCGTCTTCGCCTTCTTCGACACCGCACCATCGGGTGGGACCCACCACCCGGGAACACTCGATCGGGTCAGCGTCGTCCGGACGCCGTGCTCGGGCCGACCAGCGAATGACAGATGGGCGTCCGTGGAGCCCGCTCGAGAGGCAACCAGAGGGTCGAAGAGTCAAAGAAGGTGGGCGGCACGCTCGCGTCGGCGATGTACAGCTCGCGACAGCGGCCCACGACGAACAATGTGCCCCTCGGCGCCGTCACCGGGAAGTGCGTGCCGAGGACGACGTAGTGCTCGAGCGGGTGCCCGGTCAGGTCGCTGAGCGCCTTCTGGACGTCGACGAACTGCGTCAACTGCGTCCGGTTCCAGTTTTGGTTCGGCGTGATGGCCAACCCGAGGTTCGCCCATAGCCCGAACACGCCCAGCGCGCAGACGGAGACGGAGACGCTCCTTCTGGTGACACGAGACCACCCGGCAAACTGCCGGCAGAGCTCGACCACGCCGATCATCGCCGCCAGCACCAAGAGTGGCATGAAGTCGGCTTCGTAGCGCTCGAGGATCCACCCGTAGATCATGATGATTCCGGCCGTCAATGCCGAGGTGGCGATCAGGATGCGGAGTGCCTCGAACACCCTCGGGCGATGGGGGGTGAAGACCGTGATCACGCCGAACAGTCCTGCGGCGGCCAGCACGGGCATCGAGAGCACCGCACTCGCCGTGGGCGCGTGGTAGAAGATCCTCCCGTCGTGGTACAGGGCGCTCGGGACGTCGGCCAGAGTGATGTACGGGAACACCGAGCTCACCCGGAAGTTGCTCGGTGCGACGTACGTTTGCAGCGTGCTCGGGAGGTACCGCACGTCCAGGAAGTGGCCCCCGTTGACGTGCTCCACGCCGGTGTAGCGGATCAGCAGCTCGTCCGTGTAGGGGATGCCGAACGCCACACCGAACTTCGCCTGGTTGATCATGCAGCCGATCGCCAGTGGCACCACGCCGGCCATGGCCATGGGGAGCGCCCACCGTCGTCGATCGCGTCCCGCTCGGCCGAGGCCGAACCATGCTGCGAGCAACAATGCCGCTGCGATCGCGGCATACCCCGTCGTGATCCGGTTCAGGTCCGTCAAGAGGATGAAGACGCCACAGGTGCAGACTCGCCCCCAGGAGGGACGTTCGACCACGCCGACGAGCGCGAAGAGGCTGGCACACGCGAGGGCGACGCTCCAGCCCATGTCCTCGCTGTAGACGTCGGGGATCGATGCCAGATAGACGAGGACCGATCCCGCCAAGATCGAGAAGAGAAGCACCCCGCACGCCGCGGCCTCGGACCATCCGAGGACAGTGTCGCCACGCAGGACGACGCGCAGACGCCAGAGCAGCAGCGAGCTGAACACGGCGGTCACGACCCATGCCCCGAGGAGGGACACCGACGTGAACCGCCCATCGAGCGAATGCGTGAACAGGAAGATCGGGACGCGTAGGAGCGAGGGGAAGATCCCGAAGTACGTGAACTGGCGCCCGTCGTGGACGAACGCCAGGGGGCCGATGCTTCCCTTGCGCAACCACAGGTGTCCCTGCAAGATGGCGCGCGTCTGTACGTCGTAGACGGGCGCCGCGTCCGACCCGTTGATCCGAAGCGGATCGATCGTGCCGGTCCAGAGGTCCCACAACACCCAGAGATAGGGAACGCCCGCCGCGACGACCGCAACGAGGGACACTCGTCGGAAGCGCCGCAGGCTCGAGCCCGTGTTGCTCACACCGGGTGCCCCTTCCGCTGACGCCACACCCCGGGACGGGGGGCATGCGGCCCGCGTCGTCGCAGGGAGAGGCCACCGGGACCACGGTGCCGGACCGGTCGAGGGGCGCCGTGAGGAGATGCGGGGCGTCGGTCCGTACAATTGGGGACGTGACTCCAGGCAAGGCTCCCGAACCGACCCCGACCGCCGCCCTCAGCACGGCGACCGATCCCCTCCCCCAGCTCGACGCCCACCTGCAGCGCATCGCCGAGGACGGCTACACCATCCTCCCGGACGCCATCGAACCGGAACTGGTGGACGAGATCGACGTGGCGCTGCTCGCCTTGGAGCGCGAGCTCGGTACCGCCCCCGCCGACAACCTCTTCGAGGGCGTGCACACGCTGCGCGTCTACAACCTCCTCGTCCACGGCCGGACGTTCCAGAAGATCCCGGTGCACCCGCACGTGCTCCCCGTCGTCGAGGGGGTGCTCGACCCGGGGCTGCTCATCTCGTCCCTCTCCTCCATTGCCATCGGGCCCGACGAGCAGGCCCAGCCGATCCACGCCGACGACCAGCTGATCCCGCTCACCCGTCCCCACGTCCCCATTATCTGCAACACGATGTGGGCCATCACCGACTTCACCGAGGAGAATGGCGCGACAAGGCTGGTCCCCGGGAGTCACCTGCGGGAGGAGCCGCCGAACCCGCTCGAGCAGTACGAGACCATCGCGGCCGAGATGCCCAAGGGCAGCGTGCTCGTCTGGGTGGGCAGCCTCTGGCACGGAGGCGGGGCGAACCGGACCGACCGGCGCCGGGTGGGCATCGCCATGAACTACTGCGCCGGCTACATCCGGCAGCAGGAGAACCAACAGCTGGGGGTGCCGCCCGCACTCGTCAAGACCTTCCCGCGGCGCCTTCAGGAGCTCATCGGCTATTCCGTCTACAACGGCCTCGTCGGCCACATCGACAAGAAGCACCCGGCCAAGGTCGTCCTGGCCGAGAACGAGGGCGTCGACATGGTCTGGGACCTGTTGAAGGTCTGAGCGTCGTGGCTGCGCACCGTCAGGCGGCCGGCGGCAGCATCGCGGGTGCCACCGGCCAGACGTAGTCCCGGGGATCCACCGGCATGCTTCCCCGAGAGAGGCGTCGCCCGTCGCACTGCGTGGTCCAGTCACGGTGCCAGCGGATCTGGTCCTCGTGGAGCCGGGTCAGGTCGTAGCGCCACAGCACCTCGTGGCGGGACGCCAGCGCCAACACCACCTCGATCGACGCGACGGCGTCCGCCGCCGCGTCGTGCGGGCGCTGCATCTCGATGCGGTAGTGCCCGCACAGGTCCACCAGCGTCCGCCTGCCCTCGCGCGCCGGGTCGAAGTGACGGTCGATGACGCCCGCATCGAGGACCGGACCGCGCCAGCCGCGCCCGACAATGCCCCGGTCGCACAGGGCGCCCGCCTGGGTCTCGAGCATCGTGAGGTCGTAGTCGAGCCGCATCCCGACCAGCGGAACGCCACGCCGGCCGGCCGAGACGACGGCATCGGACACCAGGCTCACGGCAGCAGCCAGTGGCATGCCCTCGGCCCGGGCGCGCGCCGTCGAGATGCCGTGCACGGCCTCGGCATCGGCGGGGATCTCTCGCCCGGGATCGATCAGGCCCGACCAGCTCCGGACCAAGACGCCGTCGATCACAGAGACGAGTGCGTAGGACACCGGCACGTCGTTGAAGCGGTCGACGCCGGTGGTCTCGAGGTCGAGACCGAGCACCTCACCGGTGGCCCACGTCGCCATGGCGCCGAGCTTGCCAGCGCGGTGTGACAGAACCGCGGATGCCCGCGGCGGAGCCCGCCCGACTCGGTGACCGCGTGCGCCCCGACCCGACCACTACCGTCCAGGGGAATGATTCGCCATCGGCGATCCGGGCGGTCCTCGATGACCTTGCCGACAACGGCAGCCGCGTGTGCGGTCCTCGCCGCGCTGGTGAGCACCACCTTCTCGGTCGGACGTGCGGCCGGGTTGCCGCCGACCGCTTCCGCCAGCACCGATCCGGCGGGACTCGTCCACCCGCTCGACGGGACGGGGACCGGACCGGTCGACCCCGGAACGGTGGGCGAGTTCCCCGGGGCGGACACGCCGTTCGGCATGATCCAGTGGAGCCCCGACACCAGTCCCGACGCCGTGCAGTCGGGTGGCGGCTACGCCTACACCGACTCGGAGATCGACGGCTTCAGCCTGACCCATCTCAGCGGCACGGGCTGCCCCTCGTACCAGGACGTGCCGATCCTTCCCACCGTGGGCCCGATCGGCGGCTCGCCGTCGACGGCGCTGGCATCGTTCACGCACCACAACGAACAGGCGAGTCCGGGTCGCTACCAGGTGCAGCTCGGCCCCGCCCCGATCGAGGTCGCACTGGCCGTCACGACGCGCAGCGGCATCTCGCGCTTCGTCTTCCCGCCCAGCCGGCAGTCCAACGTCCTGTTCAAGGTGGCCGACGGCAGCAACCCGGTCAGCCGCGTCCGACGTCCGGGTGATCGGACGCGACGAGGTGGAGGGCGCGGTGACGAGCGGCCAATTCTGCGGGACGGGCACCGACTACACGCTCCACTTCGTGGCCGACTTCAACCGGCCCTTCACGGCCGCGGGGACGTGGAGCGGCGCCGGCACTGCGGCGACGCCTTCCTGTAGCGGAAGCTCGTGCGGCGCCTTCGCCACGTTCGACACCACCGCGGACCGCCAGGTGCTGATGAAGGTCGGGGTCTCCTTCGTGAGCGTGCGCGACGCAGCCCAGAACCTGAGGGCCGAGGATCCGGGCTGGTCGCTCACGCGCGTCGGCGACCAGGCCCGGGCGCGCTGGAACGCCCTCCTCGGACGGATCGCCGTCGGCGGTGGCACGCCGGCCGAGCAGCACACGTTCTACACGGCGCTGTACCACTCGCTCCTGTTCCCCAACGTCGTCTCCGACGTGAACGGGGACTATGCCGGAAGCGACGGCAGGGTGCACCGCGCCCGTGGGCGGGACGAGTACGCCAACTTCTCCGAGTGGGACATCTACCGGAGCGAGGTGCAGCTCGAGGCGCTGTTGGCCCCCGGCACCGTGGGTGCGATGGTCCAGTCGCTCGTGGACGACGCGGAGCAGGGCGGTTGGCTGCCCAAGTGGGCCATCGTCGGCGGGGACGCATCCCAGATGGACGGCGACTCGGCCGATCCGATCATCGCCGACGCGTACGCCATGGGTGCGCGGGACTTCGACGTCAAGACCGCCCTGCGGTACATGGAGAAGGGCGCCACGGAGCAGGAGTCCGGTCACGGGTTCCAGATCGAGCGCCAGTACCTGAGCCAATACCTCTCCCAGCACTACGTGAACGCAGGCTCTCTCGACCTGACCTCCATCGACTACTCCATCGGCGGTTCGGCGACGCTCGAATACGCCCTCGACGACTTCGCCATCGCGCAGATCGCCGCCGCCGAGCACGAAGGCTCGGAGGCGACCACGATGGCGCAGCGCGCGGCGAACTGGGAGTACCTCTTCAATCCCGCCACCGGGTACATCCAGGCACGAGGCCCCGACGGGGCCTTTCCGCCCGGTCAGGCCTTCGAGCCCTCGCAGCTCGAGCCCGGCGGCCAGACCGGCTTCGAGGAGGGGAACGCGGTGCAGTACACGTGGGCGGTCCCCCAGGACCTGGCCGCGCTCGCCTCGCTCATGGGGGGCGACGCGGCGGCGACCGGCGAGCTCGAGATGTACTTCGACCAACTCAACGCGACGCGCGACGCGCCCTACGACTGGTCGGGCAACGAGCCGAGCGAGTGGGCGCCGTGGCTCTTCGACTACTTCGGCGCGCCGGCCGAGACCCAACGGGCGGTGCGTGCCATCGTGGACACCGAGTACGCGGACGGCCCGGTCGACGAGCCGGGCAACGACGACCTGGGCGCCCTGTCCTCCTGGTACGTGTGGGGTGCGGTGGGACTGTTCCCCGTGACCCCGGGCGAGGCCAACCTGGCGCTGGCCAGTCCGCTCTTCCCGACCGTCGTCATCACCCTTCCCGACGGACACCGCCTCGTCGAGCACGCCCCGGCCGCCGCGCCCTCCCGACCCTTCGTTCACGCCCTGCACGTGACCGGCATCGACCAACCCGCGACCGGGCCGACCGCGGCGTGTGGTCGGCAACCCTCCGCAGCGTCCTCGGGCACGAACTGGGAACAGCCCTGGCTCCCGGCCTCGGCCCTCAGGAGCGGCGGCACGCTGCGCTATGCGCTGGCCAGCACGCCCGACGCCACGTGGGCTGCGACTGCGGACGCGAGTCCCCCCTCGTACGGCACCGGGGCGCTCCCCGCCGTCGGCTTCTCGCTCCCGAGTGGCTCGGTCAGCCTGACCGAAGGACAGCCTGCTGCGGTGCAACTGGGTGTGGCGCCGGCGAACGACGCGGCGGGGCAGGTCGCCTGGCATGTCTCCTCGATCCCGACGGGGATGCAGGTGACTCCGACGTCGGGAACACTGACGCTGACCCGCGCCACGCCCAAGGGTGGATCCGGCGGCGGCTGCACGCCGCAGCCCGTGCGGCAGACCCTCCATGTCACGGGCCAGGCGGCCGGCTCCGCCGTTCTGCGTGTCGACCTGCGCACCGCGGGAGGTGTCGCCCTCCCGCCCGTGGTCCTCGACGTCGTGACCACGGGGTAGCGACCGGTCGCGCGGGGGCGCCCACGTCTGATCGGCCCTGAGGGTCGAGCGATAGAGTCGCCGGCAGCGATGGATGCCGCAGACCAGCCGCCCCGGGGCCCCGAGCTGGCGCTGATCGACGTCTCGGCCATGCGCGGCCTCGAGATCGGGCCCCTGGCCAACCCCCGCGTCCGCAAGGCCGAGGGGCCCGTCTCCTACCTCGACCATGCGACGACGGACCAGCTCCGCGCCAAGTACGAGCAGAACGAGACGTTGCGGCCCCAGATCGACGACCTGGTCGACGTGGACTTCGTCCAGCACGCCGGCCAGGCGCTGGCCGACGTCGTCGGTTCCCGGGCTCCGTTCGACTACGTCATCGCGTCGCACGTCATCGAGCACATCCCCGACCTCATCGGGTGGCTCGAGGAGGTCGCCGCCGTGCTCCGGCCCGGTGGGATCTTCTCGCTCGTCGTTCCCGACAAGCGGTTCTGCTTCGACGTCAACCGCACACCGACCGAAACAAGCCTCCTCGTCGACGCGTACCTGCGTGGGCTGCGGCACCCGAGCTACCAGCAGATCTTCGACAACTTCTCCCGGACCGTCACCGTCGACGGCATGGTCGACACGGTCGGGCTGTGGGACGGCACCGTCGACTATGCCGGCGTGGTGCGTTCGGACGTCGCCAACCCCTCCCTGGCCGCGTTCGGGGTGTGCCTGGAGCACCGCGACCATCCGGACCACCCCATCGACATCCACTGCCACGTCTTCACGCCGGCGAGCTTCCTGCGCCTAGTGGCCGAGCTCACGGACCTCGGGCTGATCGGGTACGAAGTCGCCGCGTTCACCCCCACCCCGCGCAACGCCCTCGAGTTCTTCGTCAGCCTGCGCAAAGTCGACCGTTCCGGGCCGGCCCATGCGGTACGCGAGCGCCTCCGCCGCGCCATACCGGTCGTCGAGGAGAACGGCCGCGGCACCCGGGGAGGCATAGGTTCGGAGCACACCGACGTGATCACGCTCAGCGCACTCGAAGAGCGCCTCATCTCCACGAAGCGCAGGGTGATGACATCGCTGCGCAGCACGTTCCGACGCGCCGCGTCGCCGAACACCCGCTGACGGCTACCCGCTCGACCCGCCTCCGGACACCTTGGCCTGCCCGAGGGCCTGCACGCCCGACGACGAGATCTGAAACCCGTCCCCGTTGCCCAGGGTGCACGTGACGCCGGCGGTCGACGATGCGCACGTGAACGGCCCCAGGGTGATCGACTGCCCGTACTGCAGCGTCGGTGTGCCCTCTCCCGCGTTCGAGAGGCACTGCTGGCCGGTGCACTCGGTCAACGAGCTGTCCGTCTTGAGCGTCACCGACGCCGCCGGCGAGAACGTGAGGCAGAAGGCAGACGTGATGGCACTGGGACCGAGGCTGTTGTCGATCTCGCAGCTGATGTTCTTCGAGGGCGAGAGGAATTCCGTCGAGGTCTGGGTCTGCGGTTGCAGGGTCCCCGACGTCGTGGTCGTCGACCCAGTCGTGGTGGACGTCGTGCGCGAACGGGCCGCCGTGGTGGAGGTCACGGCCGCTCTGGTCGTCGACGTCGTGGAGGCCGGGGGCGCGGACCCGCTCGAACACGCGGCAATCCACAGCGCGCTCGTCGCCACGAGCGCAACGGGCGGGAGGCGGCGAGCCCATCGGGACGTGTGCATCTCGCAGAGGGTAGGTCGGCCTGGACGGAACGATGCGGACCCCGCGCGCCCCAGGCAACGATCGACCTGGCGCAGAGGGCTAACCTCGAGCGCCCTGGCCGCGACCGGGCGCCGGTGACGGGCCGCCGGGGTGGCGGACAGCCAAAGGAGGGCGCATGGCAGACATGAAGGCCTTGCAGGTGACCCGTCACGGCCCACCCGGCGACGTGTTGGAGGTGCGCACCGTCGCACGCCCCGAGCCCGGGCCGAACGAGGTACGGGTGAAGGTGGGCGCGGCGTCGCTCAACTTCAACGACATCGACCGCTGCCGGGGCAACCTCGTCTCGGTGCCGACTCCCCCGCCGTTCACGCTCGGCATGGATGTCTGCGGCGTGGTCGACGCGGCCGGCGAGGGCGCCGAAGCGTGGCTGGGCAAGCGTGTCGTCGCCATCGCCAAGAACGCGCTCGGCGGCATCGCCGACTACGTCGTGGCCGACGCCATCTCGGTCTTCGACGCGCCCGGCGAATTCGACGACGCCGAGGCGACGGCGTTCCTGCTCTCGTTCCAGACCTCGCACCTCGCGCTTTTCCGCCGAGGCCGCCTCCGGGGCGGCGAGACGCTCGTCGTGCAGGCCGCCGCCAGCGGGCTCGGGACGGCCGGCATCCAGTTGGGCAAGGCGGCGGGCGCACGGGTCATCGCCGTGGCCGGCGGACCGGAGAAGGTGGCCCTCTGCACGGCGCTCGGAGCGGACCAGGTCGTCGACCACACCGCCGAGGACTTCGTCGAGGCGGTGCTGGCGGCCACCGACGACGCCGGGGCCGACGTCGTCTACGACCTCGCGGGTGGCGACTTCGTCGAACGGTCGTGGCGCTGCACCGCCCACGGAGGCCGCTATCTGGCGGTGGGGTTCGCGGACGACGACGCCAACGGCATGACCGGCCGGCCACTGCGGATGGCGTGCATCGGCAACATCGACATCGTGGCGGTCATGCTGGCCTGGGTGGATTCCGTGGACCCGGGCATGCGCCGCTTCGGCTTCAACCCGTTCGGGCGCGACGTGGCCGACGAAATCCACGGCGACCTGTTACGGCTCGCGGCCGAGGGCAAGATCCGACCCGTCGTCGGCCGGCGGGTCGGCATGGATGAGGCCGGACGAGCCCTCGACGACCACGAGGCGCGCCGGTCCGTGGGACGCACCGTGGTCGTGGTCGGCTCCGGCCTTTCGAGGTCGGACGCAGCCGGATGACCGACGTCGAGTACACCTGGCGCGACGCCGAGCTGCGCAGCGGGCCGCTCCGGGCCGTCAACTGGGTCGGAGGCCGCCTCGGCCGGCTGGGGATCGAACGGCCGTCGCTGCACGCCGCGGCGGTCATGAAGGGCGCCGCCAAGATGGCGGGATCGGACGACTTCGGGAGCGACTCCTTCCGCGAGCCACTCGACGTCTATCTGCGCGCCTGTGAGGACGAGGCCGAGCTGACCACCTTCGGGCGCATCCTGATCTCGAAGATGCTCGCGTCGGCGCTGTCGAACCGGATCGCGCTTCACCGGTGGTCGGCCGAGCACCCCGAGGTGGCAGACGAACGTATCGAGCGCCCGTGGATCATCGTCGGGCTGCCGCGCACCGGCACCAGTCTGCTGTCGATCCTGCTGGGCCTCGACCCGGTCGCCAGACCCCTCCTCCAATGGGAGGCGGCCCACCCCGTCCCCCCCGCGACGCTCGAGGAGGCGGCGGAGGACCCCCGCATCGCCCGCACCGCCAAGGACCTGCAGGGGTTGATGAAGCTCAACCCGCCGCTCCAGGCCATGCACCCCTTCGGGGCCACGCTGGCCGAGGAATGCGTCGCGCTGTTCATGTACGACGTGCGCGCCCTCGCGCTCGAGACGCAGGCGCACGTACCGACGTACGGGCGTTGGCTCGAGAAGACGGACATGACGTCCGCCTACGCACAGCACCGGCTCGCGCTCCAGACCCTGCAGTCGCGCCAACCGACGGAGCGCTGGATCCTCAAGACCCCCAACCACCTCTGGCACCTCGACGCCCTGCTCGCCGCCTATCCCGACGCCCGGGTCATCTGGACCCACCGGGACCCGGGTCCCGTCGTGACGTCGTTGGCCAGCCTGGCCAACGCCAGCCAACGCGTCCTGACCAGCCGCAGTGACCCACGCCCCACCGCCGAGGAATGGCGGCGCAAGTGCGCCTTCGCCTTGCGTTCGGCGATGTCGTTCGACGAGAAGGCCGGCGAGGGCTGGTGCCAGCACCTCCACTACGACGCGCTGGTGAACGATCCCGTGGCGTCGGTCCGGACGCTGTACCGGCAATTCGGCGAGGAGGTCGGCCCGCTCCACGCCAGCCGCATGCACGCCTTCCTCGAACACCGACCCCAGGACCGCTACGGCCGCCACCGCTACGACCCGGGCGACTTCGGCTGGACGTACGCCGGCCTCGCCGCGGCATTCGCCGACTACATCGAGCGGTACGGCGTCGAGACCGCCGACGGGCCCTA